>OZ246892.1:0-3727813 GCA_965231915.1 Acidimicrobiales bacterium
TGCCGTCGCTGGTGGCGCTGGCCTCGGCCATCGCGGCGCGCACCGAGAACATCCACATCATGCTGGCCGCCCTGATCGCCCCCATGCACGACCCGCTGCGGATCGCCGAAGACCTGGCCGTGCTGGACCGCATCAGCAAGGGCCGCATCAGCGTGACGGTGGCCGGGGGCTACGTGCCGTCGGAGTTCGAGATGTTCGGCCACACCTCCAGCGACCGGGTGCGCCTCACCGTGGAGATGGTGGAAACCCTCAAGGCGGCCTGGACCGGCGAGCCCTTCGAGTTCCGGGGCCGCACCGTGCGGGTCACCCCCACCCCCTATCAGGATCCCCGCCCGGCCATCTGGCTGGGGGGAAGCGGCGAGAAGGCGGCCCGGCGGGCGGCCCGAATCGCCGACGGATTCCTGCCCACCATGCCCGAGTTCTGGGACTCCTACCGCGACGAGGTCATCAAGCTGGGCCGTGACGACCCCGGCCCGGCCACCTCCGGCGGGGTCGGCTACCTGCACATCACCCACGACCCCGACGCCACCTGGGCCAAAGTCGCCCTCCACGCCCTGCACGAGATGAACGCCTACGGCCAGTGGGCGGCAGAATCCGGCGCAGCCACCGGCTTCGAGCCGGTGAGCGACGCCGACACCCTTAGGGCCATGGGCATGCACCAACTGCTCACCCCGCCCGAGGCCATCGAGATGATCAAGGCCATGGGCGACTTCGACGCCCTCATGTTCCACCCCCTTATGGGCGGCTTAGACCCTGAACTGGCCTGGGAAAACCTCCACCTCTTCGAATCCGAGGTGCTGCCTCATCTCTGAGCTGAGAGGCACTGCCTCCGTGCCTCTATTTCTTGCCGCGTCCCCACTGTGGCGCGAAAACATGCAAGAACATGGGTATAAATATATACATGAACCCGCATGTGAATTTATACAGGAACTAGGTATTCGCCGAGTACACTAGGGGAATGAACGGCTACACAGAGCGCATCGGCGATCACGTTCTGACTCGGCACCTGGGAGTCTGGCCGGCAGAGTTCATCACAGGGCCTCGGGCGGTGGGCAAGACCACCACTGCGCTTCGCCACGCGCGAGCCGCGTTGCGACTCGACCGGCCAGCCGAGTTGGGCGTGGTGCTGGACGATCCCGACTCGGCGATTTCCGAAGGCCCGTACCCTCTGTTGATCGACGAGTGGCAACATGCGCCCGACGTGCTGGCCGCAGTGAAGCGGGCCGTCGATACCGGGCTGGACCAGCCTGGTCGATACATCATCACAGGGTCGGCCCGCAACGATCTCCATACTGGCCAGTGGCCTTTGACCGGCCGGGTTCTGCCGTTGTCGCTGTGGCCTTTGACCGGGCGTGAGCGGTTCGGCGACGCATCCGCTCCCTCCCTCTTCGATCGTTGGGACAACGAAACCAGGTTCACCATCCCAAAGGAACCGCCCAACGTACTGGGCTATCTCGACATCGCCCTCGACGGCGGTTTCCCCGGTGCGATTGCGGCCTCAGCTGCCGGTGCCCGCGACGACTGGATGCGCGCCTATGTCGACATCGCGACGACCCGCGACCTCGAAGAGCTGGCACCGGGCAGCGGAAGACGCAGGAGTCCCGAGTCCATGCGCCGGTACTTGGCCGCCTGTGCGGCGCACACTTCTGGCGTGGTCCCCGACACCGCACTGGCACAGGCTGCGGGCCTCGACCGCCGCACAGGACTGGGGTATCACGAGATGCTGACCGTGTTGCGCCTGATCGACGATGTGCCGGCTTGGCACACGAATCGGCTCAAGCGGCTCACCTCAACGCCGAAGCGCTACATCTCCGACGCCGGCCTCGCCGCCTGGCTTCTCGGCACCGGACGCGAAGCGCTGGCCCGTGACGCCCATGCCCGCGGTCGGGTTATCGACACCTATGTGGCCGCCCAAATACGCGTAGAAGTCGATGCTTCGACCAGTGGCGCTCGCCTCCACCATCTGCGCACGCAAGGCGGAGAGCGCGAGATCGACATTGTGGTGGAGTTCGGCCAGCGGATCGCAGCATTGGAAATCAAGACTTCCAGCGCACCGGTGGGACGCGATGCCCGTCACATCGCCTGGCTACGCGACAAGCTGCCGCCAGAGCAGTTCGCTGGCGGCGTGATATTCCACACCGGCCCACGACGCTACTCACTGGGCGACCGCATCGAAGCAATTCCCATTGCCGGCCTTTGGGGCTAGCTAGCCCCAACGAAGCGGTTCGTGGCGATGACTGCTGCTGTAACCAATGCTGGCTAAGTAGTTTGTATTTTAAAGTAGTGCAATGTAGCGCACTCTTGATATGGTCGGGCGCAGAAGAGAGGTGAGCTGTGTCTCGTCCCACATCGTTCCGGCTTGAGGAAGAACTGCTAGAGCGGCTCGATGCTGAGAGCCGGGCGGCTTCTATGTCGACTACTTCGCTGGTGAGCTCGCTGCTCGACGAGGGGTTGAAGACGCGAGAGTTTTCCGGTGTGGTCTACCGTTCCGGCCCTACCGGGCGGAGAGCTGGGCTGGTGGGTGGCCCCGACGTATGGGAGGTGATCCGCGATCTTCGGCACTGGCCGGGCCGGGGAATGGAGCGCGTTGAGCGCCTTGCTGAGGACCTCGACCTGCCGGCGAGCATGATCAGTCTGGCAGCAGACTTCTACAGCGCCTTCCCCGAGGAGATCGACGCTCGCATCGAAGCCGACGAACAGGCCGCCGAGCAGATCCGCCGGCGGATAGAACAACGCGAGAACTTGCTGTCGTCTTGAGGTGGCTGATCGACGAGATGCTGCCTCCGACTACCGCGGAGGAGCTGAACGCGCTAGGCCACGATGCCGTCAGCGCCGCGGCCGCCGGGCTTGCCGGCGCCGATGACGAGTCGGTCTATGCCGAAGCCCTCAAGCAAAGCAGAGTCGTAGTCACCGAGAACTTCTCAGATTTCACGGCCATCGCCGCCCAGCGACTCGCCAATAACGACCCCTGCACACCCGTGGTGCTGGTCCGCAAAACCGACCACCCCCGCGGCGGCGCACTAGCCCACCACCTCGCCCGCCATCTACACCAGTGGGCCACCCAAAACCCCACCCCCTACCCCGGCCCCCACTGGCCCTGACTTGCCAACGATCGTCTGCCCCACTTCCGGTTGTCTCTTCCTCCTACAGTCAATCTGCCGTCGAAAAACCCAACAGCGGCCACTTCACCTTCGGCTGGAACCTGTTGACAGTCCCAATTGCTCATTCGGTTTTCATCCACTCCTCGCGGGAGATCCCTGCCTGGCTCAAGAGCCGCCTCAACAGGCCGACACCGATGTCTCCAATGTGCTCATTCGGGAGGATGAGGACTTGATCACCCTTGAACAATCGTTCGTGCTTAGCCCCAGGCCGAGGCCCTTCCCATCCGAGGCCGCGCATCCTCTTGATGAAGTCAGTTCGGCTGATCGGCGTGAGCCGACCGCTCACAGGTCAAGAGCGAGCGAGATACCGCCCATCTTGGGGATGTCGCAAGCACCGAGCTCTAGCTTGAGGAGCACCCAGTCCACCAGCGCTGACTCCAGTCCTTCCTCGGCCTCTTCAGGAGTTGACCCAATGGCCCAAGCCCCTTTCGTGTCTGGCACAGAGGCGTAGAATTCGCCGGAATCTTCCAGTCGCTCGACGCGTGCTTGCTGTCTCGCAGCTTTGGCCCAGATCTCAACCTGTTGATGCAGATCGTGGCTGCGATCAGTCAAGGGGGTGTTCACAGCTCAGATGCTACCAAGAGTTCACTAAAACAGGCCGCCGCAAAACGACAGGGTCCCGCCGCTTTGTCTGACGCGTGCTTACTCGCCCTCAGACGGCACCTGATACCGGTCCACGTAGTCGGCAAACTGTTCTCGCAGCTCGTCGGCGTTCAGGCCGAACTGGTCGAGGGTGTAGCGGTGGCGGCCGAAGCGGTCTTGGGGGTTTTCTTCCATCCAGGCGGCCATTTTGCGTCGGCCGAGATCGTCCAACTCCATGCCGAAGTGGCGGTAGATGCGCTCCACTGAGCCCACGGGGTCGTCCATGAGCTCGGCGTACTGGAGGTCGAACACGTTGTCGTCGGATCCCCGCCGGTCGCGGAACTCGGTGCCTGCCGTGATGCCGTGGAGGCACTTGTCCCGCCAGCGGCGGCCCACGCCGGCGAAGTCCACTTCGTCGGTGTTGGTGGCGTGGAGGGTGCAGTTGAGGCTGGCCACCGAGCCGGCCACCTTGAGCGGGTCGCGGTGGGTCCACACCACTCGGGCATCGGGATACACGGCATGCACGGCGTCCAAGTGCCAGATGTGGCCCGGCGTCTTCAGCGCCCACCGGTGGGTCGGAATGGTGGATTGCAGCACCTGCAAGCACAATCGGTGGAACTCATAGGCCGGAACCATGTCGCAGGTTTCGAACCAGGCGCCGTAGGAGTCGAACGTTCCTTGAGTCTCGAAGTGGATCGACTTGAACTCCCCGCCCAACAGCGTCACGCACTCGGTGGGCAGCGTGGCCGCCATGGGGTGCATGGCCTGCACGCTGGGGGCCAGCTTGGACAACTGTCCCGAGCCCTTCACTGCTTCGGTGATGCGAGGGTCTTCTCGGTGGCTCGACAGCGTGGGCGGCGGGGCCACCACCCCAGACTCCCAGCCCAGCAGCGACCGGTTTTGCGGATCGAGGTCCAGCAGATTGCTGAGCAAGGTGGTGCCGGTGCGGGGCAAACCGCTCACCACGATAGGAGCGGTGATCTGCTCCCGGGCCACCTCGGGGTGCTGGTTGGCCCAATCCACCACTCGAAGCCGCAGCTGAAGAGTGGAATCAAGCAGACCCCCCATGATCATCCGCCCCAGCTGGTTCAGGTTTCCCTCGGCATTGACTGAGTCCACCAGGATCTCGAATCCATCTTGCCAGCCGTCGGGGCCGAAATCGTCGAGCTTGGCCGACTCCTGAGCCTTTTCCACTAGCGCGTCGGTGTTGAACCGCCCATGTCCCGGTCGAATCCGACGAACAGTGCGGCCATAGCTGTTCAGTGCCCGCACCACCATCGGAAGGGACGACTTATCGGTGGCCCGGACATCTCGCTTGGCATCGCTCATGGTGGCGTAGGTTATTCCCCCAATGCCGAGCGACTATCCCCCTGCGCACCACATTCTGCGCGACCTCAAGCTGGAGAGCGAGCGTCCTGAGCGAGGCAGGGCGCTCAGCTACACCCCGCTCTGCCCGGCCGTGTTGACTCCGTCGGGCACCGCCCGACTGGGCCTCATCGGCGTCACAGCCGACGCGTCAGGAGCTCTGACTGCCCTGATCGAAGCACTGCCCAATCGAATCGCCACCCAAGACTTGACCTACACCGCATCGGGCTTCGCCCGCCAAGGCCCGCTGATCGCCTCGTGTCGGTTGCTGCGGGCCGGACAGCGCCTGATCACCGTGGCCGCCACCTTGGCCGACGGCTGCGGCCGCGACGATCCCGATCAGGCCCAGCCCATCGGCCAGGCGATCCTCTCGTTCTCGTTGATCCCCAACCGGCCGGGAAACGCCGACCTGTCCCACTTGCAAGAGCCGGCCATGGAGCGCCGCACGATGGCCCTTGCCACATCGGGATTCGGGGACACGTCGCTGTGGGATGCCATCGGGCTCGACGTGGTGGACGCCGCCGCCGGGGTGGTGCAGGTTCCCATGACCGACTACGTGCGCAACAGCTTCGGCACCATCAACGGCGGCGTGATGATCATGGCCGCAGAGGCCGCCGCCGAGCTTGCCGCCCAAGAAGCACTGGGCGCGCCGGTGGCCGCTACGAGCCTCAACTACCGCTTCTTGGACCAGACCCGGATCGGCCCAGCGAGAACCCAAACCACGCTGATGCGCCACGACGATCAGGGGGCAGTGGCCATCGTGAGGCTGATCGACACCCAGCGCGACCGCCACTTGGCCGGCTACGCCGTGATCCAGTTCGCAGTGCTGTAGTTGTTCAGGCAGTGCCGGCGGCGAGGGCGTCGCCGATGCGCAGGAGTTGGGCGGTGGACCCTCCCAGCGACAGCTCCAGGTGCTTGGCCCACACGTAGTAGCGCCACAGCGGGTAATCGCGGTCCACACCCATGCCGCCGTGGAGGTGCTGGGCGGCGTTGGCCACCCGCTGGCCTCCGTCGGCGGCCCAGTACTTGGCCACCGCCACCTCGGTGGATGCCTCCAGACCCTGGTCGAGGCGCCAGCACGCTTGCAGGGCGGTGAGGCGGATGGCCTCAGTGTCGATGTAGGCGTCGCCCACCCGCTGGCCCACGGCTTGGAACGTGGCGATGGGACGGCCGAACTGCTCCCGCTCGCTGGCGTAGGCCGCGGTAAGCCGCAATGCCTCGCTCACCACCCCCACGGCCACTGCGCTCAGCGCGGCGGTACACCGCTGCACCAACCAGTCCACCGCCGAAGCGCCGGTGCCCAACTGATCAGCCGGCGCATCAACCAGCACCACCTTTCCCTCGATCAGGCCAGAGGTGGCTTCCTGGGGCACGACCTCAACCGATGAGGCGGCATTGTGCACCAAGAACAGCCCAACGCCGTGGTCCGTCGATGCGGGAACCAGGAAGCAGTCGGCCTGATCGGCGAACGGAACCATCTCCTTGGTACCGGACACCGTCCAGCTTCCGTGTGACGCGGTCGCCGTGGTCGAGGGTTCGCCGGGGTCGCGACCCGGCTCCACCAGCGCAGGCGACACAAGGGCCGTTCCGTCGGCCATCTCCATAAGCAGGTCTTCGTCGGCGTCGAACTCGGCCACCGCCATCGCCGCCACCGGGGCTAGAAACGGCACCCGGGCGGTGGTGCGTCCGATTTCCTCCAGCATCAGGCAGGTGGCCAGAAAGCCCAAGCCACCCCCGCCGCACTCCTCGGGCAGGGACACGCCCACCAGCCCGGCATCGCACAACTCCCCCCACACGTAGTCATCGTGGGTCAAGCCATCTGTCTCCAGGTGCTTGTGCCGTTCCGGGGTCGATAGATCACCCAATATCTGGCGGCTCAAATCGGCAACCGCCTGCTCCTGCTCTGAAAGGGAGAAATCCACGCGCTCAGTGTGGCACCCCTCTGTGCTGGAGGCGCATTTGAGCCAAAATGGCTGCTCTGACCCGTACTCGCGCGTTCTTCGCGGCAATCTGCTTGCTGGCTGCCATCGCCCTCTTGGGGACCTGCGGCAGCGACGCGCCCCCACCGGCGGCTTCACCCGGGGCGACGGCTCCTGCACCAGCCGCGGAACCTCAGACGCCGTCGGCACCTCCCGAGCCAATCGTTCCGGCAACTGCGGCACCCACCGCCCAGATGACAGCCGCACCGGAGGCCACTGCTCCGGCAACCGCGGCGCCGACCAGTACGGTCCCCCAACCAACCGCCCAACCCACCCTCCGGCCAACGGCCCAATCAACTTCCCGGCCAACCGCCCAACCTCCGGCCCCAGCCCCAGAGCCCACCGCACCGGCGACCGCAGCACCATCCGCCGCGGCCACCCCGGCCCCGTCTTGGTCGGGAGCGCTCAGCTACCAGGTGGTGGCCACGTACCCCCACGACACCGCTGCGTTCACCCAAGGGCTGCTGTGGTTCGACGGGCTGGTGTATGAGAGCACCGGGCTGCGGGGGCAGTCGGTGCTGCGGATCGTGGAATTGCCCACCGGCCGCGTGCTCCAGGAAACGCCCGGCGAACCCCGTCACTTCGGGGAGGGCTTGGCCCTGGTCGACGACCGGCTCATCTGGCTCACCTGGCAAGCGGGCACGGCCACGGTCCACCACCGGGACACGCTGGAGCAAACCGGCAGCTACACCTACTCCGGCGAGGGCTGGGGTCTGTGCCACGACGGCGATCGCCTGGTGATGAGCGACGGGTCGAACACCCTCACCTTCCGCCACCCGGAGACCTTCGAGGTGCTGGGATCGGTGCCGGTGACCCAGGCCGACGGCAGCCCGGTCAACCGGCTCAACGAGCTGGAGTGCATCGGCGACGACGTGTGGGCCAACGTCTGGCTCACCGACCGCATCGTGGTGATAAACCCGGCCACCGGCGCAGTCATCGCCGAGGCCGACATGGCCGACATCATCAGCCCCCACCCGGTGTTGGCCGACAGCAACAACGTTCTCAACGGCATCGCCTATCGGCCCGACACCGGCACGTTCCTCATCACCGGCAAGCGCTGGCCCACTGTGTTCGAGGTCCGCTTTGAGTGACGCGCCGCTGGTCGCGGGGGTGGACGCGGCCAAAGGCGGATGGGTTATGGCTGCCACCGGCATCGACACCGGCTCGCCGGTGGCGTTCTCATTGTGGCCGTCATTTGCCGAGGTGTGGGCCGAGGCCCGGTCGCAGGGGCTGCTGGCCGTTGGCATTGACATGCCCATCGGACTCCCAGGCCAGGACCTGCGCCGATCTGACATCGAAGCCCGGGAGTTGCTCGGCCCCCGCCGCTCCTCGCTGTTCTGGACCCCGCCGCTGTGCGTGCTCGACGCCGCCGACCACGCCGAGGCCAACCAGAGGGCACGAGCCCACACCGGCCGGGGCCTGTCCATCCAAGCGTTCCATCTGCTGCCCAAGGTGCGAGAGGTGCGTGCTGAGCTGACTCCCGAAGACCTAGCCCCCCACGCCGGGCCCCGAGCGGCCGAAGTCCACCCCGAGACCAGTTTCGCCGTTCTGGCCGGAGGGCCCATGGAATCATCCAAACGCCAACCACCGGGGCGAGCCGAGCGATTGGCCGTGCTGGCGCCGGAGTTCTCCAACCTGGCCGAGGATCCCGCCCCCGTGCCAGGCGCGACCATCGACGACCTGCTCGACGCCGCCGCCGCGGCCTGGACCGCCCGGCGCATGGCGGCCGGCACGGCAATGATCTTGGGACCAGACGAGGTAGACGCCACCGGCTACCAGATGGCCATCTGGGCCTGAGCTCTACGACAACTCGGTGTAGCCCGGGGTCTCCAAGTGGGGGGTCTTGAGGTAGACCTTGGCCTCGGGCGAGCCCTGGAACCGTCCATGGCTCCAGCGCACCTCCACATGGCCGTCCACATGCACAGGAGTGTCGGTGGCCTTGACGATGAGGTCGCCCCGCCACCGCACCACCGGCTGCACCCGGGCCTCGGGCCACACGTCGAACGACTTGAACGCGAACCGCTGGCGAAAATCCCACGGAGTGTCCACCCGATAGCGCACCGGTCGGCGGCGATGGTCGGTGCCCAGCACGAAATAGGGCGCGGGCTGGAGCCGCAGCAGGCGCCACAACGCCTCCTCCCGACTAGTCGCCCGACGTCCCAGCGCCTTCAGCCATCGCTCGGCGGAAGCCTGAGACACCGCCACCGAGAACCAGCGGGCCGGCTCAGCCAGCGGTTCGGGCCAGCGGCGGGCAAAGGGCCGCTTCAGCCGCTTGTGCTGGTCGGCGTTCAAATCGGTGACCGAAGGCGGCAGGTCGTCGAATCCTTCCTCTTGGGACACCAGGTACTGGCGGGCGGCTTGATAGAGATCCTGGTACTCGGCCAAGGCCACCTCGGCGTACCAGTCCCCCGAACCTGCCCGCCTTACCTCCAGCAGCCGCTCGAACAGATGCCCCGGCGACACGTTGTGCAGCAGCCTCGACCCGTACTTGCAGCTCACCAGATACACATGGTCGATCCGCAGGTCAGCCGGCGTCTGCTCATAGGAGGGCGCCAGGTGCGGCCCCTTCCACTCCACCCGCTTCGGCCGCCTTCCCCGCAGCCCGTCCTCGGCCCCGGCAAAGGCCACGCCGTTGGCCCAAGCCTCCTCGAACTGCACCCCGTACTTGCCGTCGTCCCTAGCGGCAACCAGCTTTTCGTAGTGCCGGCCTTCCACCCCCACCATCTCCGCGGGACGGTTCGTCAGCGCCTCGTCCACCGACGCCAAACCGAGCATCCCCAGCCCGGTGACGATCTCGGTTATCTCGGTGCGAAGCGAAGCCATCTTCGCCCATCTTGGTCGCTGGGCTGCCGCTGTGCATGGAGTTCAACCGGAAAGCGGGAGGCAGAAGAGGAAGAGCGCGCCCAAGATGCGAAACCGCATCCGTTGATGGCATCCTTAAGGAGTTCCCCTGAGCCCCTCGGAGCACAATGACGTTCAAAAAAGGTGACAAGGTCGTCTACCCCCACCACGGGGCGGCAACCGTCGTCAAAAAAGAGATGAAAGAGGCCTTCGGGGAAAAAACCGAATACCTCGTACTGCGCATGGCACACGGCGAGATGGTGCTGTCGGTGCCCGTCGAAAAAGCCGAAGAAGTGGGCATGCGGTGGCCTATCTCCACCGAGGACGTGGAAGACCTATTCGAGGTGCTCCGCAAGCGGGATGTGCGCGAGCCGGCCAACTGGAGCCGCCGGTTCAAGAACCACCAGGAGAAGCTCAAGTCGGGCGACGTCTACCAGGTGGCCGAGGTGGTGCGGAACCTGGCCCTGCGGGATCAGAACAAGGGCCTGTCCGCCGGCGAGAAGAGCCTGTTCACCAAGGCCCGCAACGTGCTGGTGTCCGAGCTGAGCTTCTCCCTCAACGTCTCCGAAGACGAAGCCCTCGATCAAGTAGAACAAGCCCTCTCCTAATCCCGCCCAACCGCGAAACAGGCTTCTCTCGGCCACCCCACGGCAAAGTACGCTTGCCCCCAACACGGGCTGTGGCGCAGTTTGGTCAGCGCACCTGCTTTGGGAGCAGGGGGTCGCCGGTTCAAATCCGGCCAGCCCGACTCGACCAACGGTCATGTAGGCAAAAACCCCACCACTTAGAATGGCAGCCATGTCCGCCGCCCCCGGCTTCTTCGATGAGGCTGTCGATGAACAGGGGCGCATTCGGGATCACTATCGGCCGGTGCAGGAGTGGTTCGACCGGCTTTCGTTGGATCAGGTGAAGGCGCTCGAGGAGCAGCGCAACGAGTCTTTCCGCCGCCAGGGGATCACGTTCACGGTCTACGGCGGCGACGAGGGCACCGAGCGCACTTGGCCCATGGACCTGTTCCCCCGGGTTATCGACGCCGAGGAGTGGGCCATGCTGGAGCGGGGCCTGATCCAGCGGGTCACCGCCCTCAACCGGTTCCTCGACGACATCTATGCCGGGGAGCAGGCCATCCTCCACGACGGCATCGTCCCCCGACGGCTGATCACCTCGTGTACCGGCTTCGAGCGGGAGGCGATGAACGTGGCCGTCCCGCTGGGGGCCCGCTGCCTGGTGGCCGGCATCGACCTAGTGCGCGATGCCGATGGCGGCTATCGGGTGCTGGAGGACAACCTGCGCAACCCCAGCGGCATCTCCTATGTGATCGAGAACCGGGCCGCCATGACCAAGCTTTTGCCCGCGGCCTTCTCCGACCTGGCCGTACGCTCGGTGGACCACTACGGGCGCTCGCTGCTGCGGGCTTTGCGCTCCATCGCCCCGCCGGCCTGCGGGGACGACCCCACCGTGGCCGTGCTCACTCCGGGCATCTTCAACTCGGCCTACTTCGAGCACGCCTTTTTGGCCCGCAGCATGGGCGTGGAGCTGGTGGAGGGGCGCGATCTGGTGGTGGACGACCACGTGGTGGCCATGCGCACCACCCGGGGCCTGGAGCGCATCGATGTGATCTACCGCCGCATCGACGACCACTTCTTGGACCCGGTGGTGTTCAACGCCCAGTCCACCCTGGGGGTGCCCGGGCTGATGGCCGCGGCCCGGGCCGGCACGGTGTCTGTCGCCAATTCGGTGGGCAACGGGGTGGGCGACGACAAGGCGGTGTACGCCTATGTGCCCGACATGATCCGCTACTACCTGGGCGAGGAGCCGATCATCCCCAACGCCGACACCTATCTGCTGTGGGAAGAGGACCAGCGGGCCGAGGTGCTGGCCCGGCTGGATCAGCTGGTGGTCAAGCCGGTGGCCGAGTCGGGGGGCTACGGCATCGTGATCGGCCCCAAGGCCACCGACGCCGAGCTGGCCGAGGCCCGCACCAAGATCTTGGGCGACCCCCGCAACTGGATCGCCCAAGAGGTGGTCAACCTGTCCCGGCTCCCGGCGTGGGCCGGTGACCAATTCGCCCCCCGCCACATCGACCTGCGGCCCTTCGTGCTGTGCGGCGAGCAGGTTGAGGTGATTCCCGGCGGGCTCACCCGGGTGGCCCTGCGGGAGGGATCGCTCATCGTCAACAGCTCCCAGGGCGGCGGCTCCAAGGACACTTGGGTGCTGGGCAACTCCGAGCAGCCCGCATCGGCAGGCCAAAACTGATGCTGGCCCGACACGCCGAGGACATGTTCTGGGCCGGCCGCTACCTGGAGCGGGCCGAGGACACCGCCCGCATGGTGCGGGCCACCCTGCTCAGCACCGTGGCCGAGAGCCCGGCCCAGGCCATCGACCGGATGCAGAACCTGATCCGCACCCTGCGCCTGGAAGTGCCGACACCCTCCGACGACGTGCAGACCATGGCCGAGAACCTGACGCAGTCCCCGCCGATGCTGCGCAGCGAGGCCGGTCTGAGCATCGACGTGCAGGCCGCAGCCTCCGTTCTGGTGACCTCGCCCACTCTGGCCGGATCGGTGGTGTTCAGCATCGGCTGCGCCCGGGAGAACTTCCGGTCGCTGAGGGACCAGATCCCCTCGGAGCTGTGGGAGCAGATCAACCAATTCCACCTGCGGCTCCGCCAAGACGACTTCCCCGCGGCCATGGAACGAGACCCATTCCAAACCCTCGACTTCATACGGGTGAGCTGCCAGTCGCTCACCGGAGTGATCACCTCATCCATGTCCCAGGGTGAGGAGTACCGGTTCTTGGTTTTGGGCCAGATGCTGGAGCGGGCGTTGATGACCTGTCGCCTCATCAGCGTCCGCTATCCCGAGCTCGACGGATCGTCCTATGACGAGATGGCGCTCACCCTTCGGTCGGTCTCCGCGTTGGAGGCCTACCAGAGGGCCAGCCAGTCGTCGCCCCTAGGGGCCGATGTGGCCCGGTTCTTGCTGGTCAACGGGTCGTTCCCCCGATCGGTGCTCTATTGCCTGCGGCTGAGCGAGGCCCAGGTGGAATCCCTGGCTCCCCAGGGCAGGCCCCCGCCCCTCCGCCGGCTGGGGCAGCTCCGGTCAGAACTGGAATACGCCGACTTCAACGCCATGGTGTCCGACCTGCCCAGCCATCTGACCGCCCTGGAATCAGGGGTGCGGGAAGTGGCCGGCCTGGTCAGCGACTACTTCTTCCGCAACGCCGAGGCCTTCGACCTCCAGAGCCAGGCGATAAAGCCGGGGGTGTCGGCGTGAGGCTGGACATCTGCTACCGCACGAAGTTCGCCTTCGACGCCCCGGTGCGGGAGTCCCAGAACGAGCTGCGGGCCTGCCCGGTTACCGACGAGCGCCAGCAGCTTCTGGACTACCGGGTGTCGGTGGAGCCGTCGGCCAGGATGCTGTCGTTCACCGACTACTGGGGCACCCGGGTGGACCAATTCGGCGTCACCGAATCGCACGCCGACCTGGAGGTGATCGCCGAGGCCTCGGTGGAGACCACAGACCCGCCGGCCCACTCCGCCGCTCCTGCGATGGAGTCGCTGGGCGATCCGGATTTCCTCAACGAGCACGACGAGTTCCTGAAGCCCACCCGCCACACCGACTGGGACGAGGCCATGGCCCGCCACGCCCGTGAGCTGGCCGCGGCCGACGGGTCAAACGTGGTTGGCGCGGTCACAGAGCTGAACGAGTTTGTCGGGAGCCGGCTGGCCTATGAGCCCGGGGCCACCGAGATCGGCGAGCCCATCACCGAAGTTCTGGCCAAAGGGGCGGGCGTCTGCCAGGACTATGCCCATCTGGCCGTCGCCCTGTGCCGAAGCATCGGCGTCCCAGCCCGCTATGTGTCCGGCTATCTGTTCTCCAGCAACGAGCGCACCGGCAGCGTCGACGGCGACCTCGTGCGGGTGCAGACCCACGCCTGGTTCGAAGCGGCCGTCCCCGGCCTCGGCTGGCTGGCGCTCGATCCCACCAACCGGCTGGCCGTGGGCCGCCAGCACGTCAAGATCGGCCACGGCCGGGACTACGACGACGTTCCTCCCCTGCGGGGGGTGTATTCGGGGCCGGGCGTCCCCGAGCTGGACGCCTCAGTGGAGATCCGCCGCATGGACCCGTCCCGTCAGCCAAGCTCGCTGATGCGGCCCTCGCTGTTGGCCTCCGTCAAAGCCCCCCGCACCCGAGAGCAACAGCAGCAGCAATAGCAGTAGGTCGACGGGAGGCGGACTAGATACGGGCCTCGCGCACGTCGAGGCGCCGGAGCATCTCGTCGCCCACGAAGTTCAATGCCATGAGCGTGACGAACATCATCCCGCCGGTGACCAGGGCGATGTGGGGGGCATCTTCGATCTTCCCCCGACCTCCGGCCAAGATATTGCCCCAGGTGATGCTCGGAGATTCCACGCTCGCCCCGATAAACGACAGGCTCCCCTCGGCGATGATCACGATCCCCATGGCCAAGAATGCAATGGAGGCCAAAGCCGGCACCACGTTGGGCAGCACTTCTCGGAACAGCAGCCGAGGCCATTTGGCCCCCATCATGTTGGCCACGGTCACAAATTCCCGAGCGGCGAACCGCAGCGCTTGGGCTCGGGCAATGCGGGCAATGGCCGGGATCGACAGGATGGTCACGGCGATGGTGACGTTGGTGTAGCTCTGGCCCAGCACGATCACGATGAACAGGGCGAAGACCAGCGCGGGCAGAGCCAGCGCCACGTTGACCACGCTGCTGACCACGAGATCGATCCACTTGCCGAAGTAGCCGGCCATCACGCCGAGCACACCGCCAATGACAACTCCGATGCCCACCGCCGGGCCGGCGATGGACAGAGACAGCCGACCGCCCCATATCGAGCGGGCGAACATGTCCCGGCCGAGTTGGTCGGTGCCGAACCAATTCGACCACGACGGCCCCTCTTCGGGCTGCCCTGAAAGCGGCTTGTGAGGATCGCCGATGAAACCCAGCCAGGGAGCCAGCACCGCACTGGCTATCACCAGAATCAGCCATCCCAGCGACAGCCACAGGGCGACGTTGTGCCGGCGTTTGCGAGGGGCGACCTCGGGCTGAAAGGCCTTGGCGAGGGTGGATGCGGTGTCGCTCATTTTCGACGCACCCTGGGGTCGAGCACGGAGTAGAGGAGATCCACCAGCGTGGTGACGGTTACGAATACCGCGGCGATAAGCGCCACCAAGGTCTGGACCAGTAGGAACTCACGGGCGGACACCCAACTCACCAGCAGCGATCCGACACCGTCGAGGTCGAAGAGGAACTCCACCACAATGGCGCCATTGACTGCTTGGGCCGCCTGGATGCCGAAGATCGTCAACAGTGTGAAGCTCGACGGGCGCAGCACATGGCGGGTGAGAACCCGGCGGACCGGCAGGCCCTTGGCTCGGGCAGTACCGACAAAGTCCTCTTGCAGAGTGCCGATCACATCGGTACGCAACAGCCTGAGATAGATGGGCAGCAGCCCGGTCGCCAGCGTTACCGACGGAAGGACCATCACCTTCAGATGGGGGACCAGCCCCTCGGTTAGCGGCTCGTATCCGCTTAGATCGAACCAATCCAGCTTCACTGCGAACACCAGGATGAGCACCAAACCAACGACAAACACCGGAGACGAAAGCAGGGCGAACGCGCCTCCGCTCACCACCTTGTCGGTCACGCTGTCTTTCTTGTAGCCGGTCCACAAACCCAGGGGGATGGCAAAGCCCAGGGCCAGGATCTGGGAATAGGCCAACAGCAGCAATGTGCGGGGCAGCGCATTGGAGACGGCCTCGCCGAACGACCGCCCAGTGAGGTACGACTTGCCGAAGTCGCCGGTGAGCACGTCTCCGCCCCACTTGGCCCACTGCACGATCACCGGATCGTCCAGGTTGCGGTCCCGCTCGCACTCGGCAATCTGCTCTTCGGTGGCGGCTCCGCCGAACGCCGCCACACACGGGTTGCCGGGGAGCAGATTCAGCATCCAGTAGAAGAGCAGCGTGACCACCAGCACGACCACGGCCAACTGGGCCAAGCGCAGACCTGTAAACCGGAGCACTGGCTTCTCCTGCCCCCTTTACCTAGCTACGTCCTCCGCGACCGGTACCGCCGGCTACTGCTCGATCCAGGTCTCGCCCAAGAAGGCCCGGCCTTCCATTACCTTGACGTGCTCGCCCCCCTCGGGCAGGGTCAAAGTGTCGACGCCGTGCACGTTTTCCTGGGCGGCCACCAGCCAGTTCGAGTGGTAGAACCAGATGTAGTTGACCTCGTCGGCAAACGCCCGGTTGATCTCCTCGGCCAACTCACGCCGACGGTCGGGGTCATTGGTGTCCCTGGCCTCATCTAGTGCGGCGTCGATGCGGGGGTTGTTGATGCGGCCGAAGTTCAGGGCGATCCCCTGTCCGAACTTGCTGTGCCACCAGATCCGCTCCCCAGCTATGTCGAAGCTCGGATGCTGGCGCCACAAGAACGCAGTGAACAGCCCGAATACGGCGTTGGTGATGAACTCTGCCTGGTCTACCTGGGTGATCGACACGTCCAGCCCGCATTCGCCCCACATGGCGGCGATCAACTCGGTGTTGAGAAGGTTGAACGGATCGATGGTGGTTCCGATCTCGGCCGAGGTCACACCCAAGCGGGCAATGGTGGCTCTCCCGGCATCAGGGTCATAGGCCGGGAATCCGGAGTCTTCCAAGTAGCCGGGAGTTCCCGGCGAGAATGGGCCACTGGAAGGCGTCTGTCCGTCCCAGCGGATGGTGTTGAACGTCTGGCGGTCGGTGCACTGGGCCAACGCCCGGCGGAACTCCGGGGTGTCGTACGGAGGCCTGGAGTTGTTCAGCAACATGTAGGTGGTCTCGGAGTACTTGTCCTCCTGCCAGAAGGTTTTGAACTCCTCGTTGTACTCGTCGACTCTGAGGCCGGCGTTCGCGCTGCTGGCATCGAGGTCTCCCGACTTGAGGGCTGCGAACCGGCCATCGGTGTCGGGAATGGGCCGGAACTCGATCGCATCCAGGTAGGGAAGCTGCCGACCTTCAGCATCGGTGCGCCAGTAGTTCGGGTTGGGCACCATGCGGGTGACCTCGTTGGGAATCCACTCATCCAGCATGAACGGGCCGGTGCCGATGGGACTGCGGGCGGCGCCTTCCGCGCCCAGGTCGTACATCGACGGCGCCCCGAAGTAGCCGAGGTGCGTGGTGAAGTGGGCGGGGAGCGAGGCCCGGGGTCGGGCCAGGTTGATCTGCACGCTCAGGCCGTCGTCCAGTTCGTCGATGCTTGTGGATCTCCAGATCGCTCATGAATATGCCGGTAAGGGTCCCCAGCGTCATCTCTTCAAGGTGGCGCTTCAAGGCCGCCGCGTCCGCTGGGGTTCCGTCGTGGAAGACGATGCCCGGTCGCAAAGTGAAGATCCACTCGGTGAAGTCGTCGTTGGAGCTGAAGCTCTCCAACAGAAAAGGCAGAACCTCCCCGTCGACGCTTTCGATGGTCAGCGTGTCGTACAGCTGACGGAACAGGATATGGCCTGACACCGCCGCCTGGGCGTTGACCGGGTTAAGCCCGTTGGTGGTCTCCGCCTCCAAGCCCATAACCAGCGTGCCGCCGTATTGGGGCTCCAGGGCCGGCGCGGGCGCTTCGGTGGCCTCAGGCTCCGGGGCTGACGTGTCCTCTGAGGTGCCTGCGTCCTGCTCACCGCCGTCGTCCGCGCTGGGTTGAGCATCGTCCCCGTCGTCGGCACTGGGTGCGGGGGCATCATCGTCGTCATCTCCTGTAGGCGCTTCTGGGGCGGCCGTGGCCTCCGCGGCCACCCCGCCGCCGGCATCGTCATCATCATTCCCGCCGCCGCAGGCCGAGGCCACCAGCGCCAGTGCGCAAAGCAGAGCCAGCCACCGCCATCGCGCTTGTTTTGAAACCCGCCAGAGTTCAGCCATGACACGTTCCCCCCATGTCGGTAGTTGTCACCAAACTACCCCAGCAAGCGGAGATGCGCTCTCTACCTCTCGTCCATCCACGTCTCGGCCAAGAAGACTCGGCCTAGGAAGATTTTGGGGTGCTCTCCCCCGCCGGGGATCGTGATGTTGTCAATCCCGTTCACGTAGTCGTGAGCGGCAATCAACCACCGCGAGTGGTAGAGCCAGATGTTGTAAACGCCCTCGGCAAATGCCCGGTTGACCTCCTCGGCCAGCTCCCGCTGTCGATCCTCGTCGTCGGTGGTGAGAGACTCGTCCAGCGCGGCGTCGATCCGAGCGTCGACCACGCGCCCGAAGTTGATGGCCGGAACCGGCGGTGGCGGGCTGTATGCGCTATGCCACCAGAACCGCTCCATCGGCAGGCTGTACCCGCTGTGGTTGACGGCCACAAACGCCGAGAAGTTCCCGAAGACGGCGTTGGTAACCGCCTCGGTCTGGAGCATCTGGTTGATACCCACATCCAACCCGCACTCACCCCACATCTGGACGAGCAGCTCGGCTTGAAGAAGGTCCAATGTGGTGACTGTGGTGGTTATGTCGAAGCTGGGCGCGCCCAACCGCTCGAATACAGCCCGACCGGCATCAGGGTCGTAGCCGGGAAATCCGGAGTCCTCCAGATAGCCGGGCGTACCCGGCGAGAACGGGCCGGTGGCTGGAGCCTGCCCGTCCCAAAGCACGGTATTGAGAGTCTGGCGGTCGGTGCACTGGGCCAGCGCCCTGCGTATCTCCACACTGTCGAACGGGGGCTTGGAGGTGTTCATCAGCACAGAAGTGGTGGCCGAGAATTGTCCACCCTGCCAGAAAGCCTTGAAGTCCTCGTTGTACTCCTCGATCCTCCTCCCCCCGTTGTCGACGCTGGCATCCACATCGCCGGCCCGAAGGGTGTTGTACCGGGCCTCGTCGTCTTCGAAGGGGCGGAACTCGATGGCGTCGAGGTAGGGAAGCTGCCGGCCCTCGGCATCGGTACGCCAGTAATTCGGGTTTCGCACTAGGCGGGTCACTTCATGCTCAACCCACTCTTCCAGCATGAACGGGCCCGTGCCTATCGGGTGGCGGGCGCTGTCGGTGCCGAGGTCATACATGGCCGGCGAACCCAGGAAGCCGCCTGCGCTGGTGAAGCCCAAGGGGAAATCGACGAACGTCTTTCCCAGGGTGACCTTCACGGTCAAGTCGTCGATGGCCTCAAAACTCTGAATCTGGGCCTCTTCGATGGCCAGCCGCGACAAGGTGGCATTGCCCAATTCCTCCAAATGGCGGATCAGGGCAGCCGAGTTCACCGGCAAGCCATCATGGAACGTGATGTCCGGGCGCAGCGTGAACGTCCACTCGTCGTAGTCGTCATTGGATGAGAAGCTCTCCAGCAAGAACGGAACCGGCTCGCCGTCAACCCCCTCGATGATCAGCGGGTCGTAGAGCTGCCGCAACACGATATGGCCCGACGTCGCGGCGGAGGTGGTGATCGGATTCCATCCCCCCGTGGTCTCCGACTCCAAGGCGAACACCAGGGTGCCGCCATAGATCGAGTCGTCTACGGCAGGCGGAGCTTCTTCGTCCGGTGTCGTCGGCGCCGCGGTGGGAGCAGCAGAGCCCTCATCGCCACCGGCGGGCTCCTCATCGCCTACGGGATCGTCGGCGCTGGCAGCCGTGCCGTCTTCGCTATCGGGAGCGCCTTCTGTCGCCGCCGGAGTGGCTTCGGCCACCACACCGTTGGGGTCATCGCCGCTGTCGCTGTCGCCTCCCCCGCCGCAGGCGGTGGCAGCCAGCGCTACCGCGAAAACAACAGCCAGCCAACGACGCAGGCCAATGCGGCCCCATGAGGAACTAGTCACGTAACAATCCTCTTGACAAAAGCGTTCAGAATCGTAGTTCAGGTGACAAGTATGTGTCCCTTACTCGCTCGCCGAATTCGGGTCGAGTGAGCGCGTCGGGCCCGTCGGGCACGGCCACGCCTCGCTGGGCGCAGTCTTCGGCCAGTGTGGCGATCAAGGTCGCCTCGTCGAGGTCGTCCAGCCGATGGTCGTACACATCGGCCTCGTCGGCATCGGCAAACACGAAGGCCTTCCAAGAAAGCGAAACCCGCACTTCATTGAAGGGATGTCGAACCGGCTCGTGGCCAGGCTCTTCGATCACCCACTGCCGATCGGGGGTCAGCGTGATGGTGGCATCGAAGCCGTATTTGGTGTAGTCGGCCTCGGCTCCGATTTTCTCCACCCGATGGGGCATGTAGTCGTTGTCGCCCATCACGCCGTAGTTCCAGGGCGGGTCAACCGTGACCATGTCGCCATCCCAGCCCTCCGGCCAGTAGGTGAACTCTCCTCCGGCGCCCTCGTAGTACCAGCACACCGCGGTGGCTATTTGCACCCGCCAGCGGTCGAAACACCCCGAGTGCATCATGCAGTTGAGCAGCCAAGTGGGATATTGGTCGCGGCCCACCCCCCGAAAGGCGGGAATGTCGGTGTGGCGGGCGTACTGGCCGCTGGGAGCGTTGATGTTCACGTAGGTGAAATAGGGCCGCACTACTTCGGCGTTGTAGAGCTGTTGGGCGGCTTCGATGAACCGGGGGTTGTTGACAATGGTGTCCGCCCCTTCCACGGCATCGTGCTCGGCGCCCCAAGTGGTGCGGAACACCGGAGGGACCCTCGGCTCACCATCGACCACTTGCACGAACGGGGGCACGTCACCGGTCTTGGCCCCGGCTCGCAGGGCGGCTCGGCTTTCCACGAACTCTTCGCCGGCCAGCGTCAGCGGATGAGGCGACTGCCGCTCCAAAATGCCGAGCAGCACATCTGAGTCCTCCAACACCTGTTGCATGATGACCGGGGGCCGGGGCAGCGTCGTTGTGCGCATCGCGACACATTACGACACGGGGTAGGGTGAATTTATGGGACGCGTCGAAACCACCACGATCCTGCTGCCCACCGGCGAGGTGACCGAGCCGGCTAAGCCGCTGGCCATCCGAAAGGACTCGCTGGCCGGCGCGGTGGTGGGCATCATCGACAACGACATGTGGCGGTCGATGGCCATCGTGGCCGACGAACTGTCCCACCGGCTGGTAGACCGGGCCGGAGCAGCCGGAGTAGTGGTGCGGGCCAGCGGCCCCATGCACGGTGCCGATCCCGAGCAGTACCAGCAGGAGATGGAGGCTTTCCACGCCGAAGTCGACGCGGTGATCAGCGGGCTGGGCAATTGAGGCTCGTGCACGGCGTGGTGTATCCACGCCAGCAGCACCCTGGAGAGCATGGGCACTCCGGCGGTGGGTCTGGTGACCGAGCAATTCCGAGGGTTGGCCGAGGCCACGGCCCGCGGGCTGCGGGTGGACAACCAACCCCTGATTGTGTTGCCGTCGGGCTATGACGAGTGGTCGGAGGACGACATCAGAGCCGACATCGCATCCCGTCTCGACGAGATCGTGGACGCATTGGTGACATGACCCAGAGCGTCGCTGTTGAGGGCGGCCCCGACAATGTAGAGGTCTACCTGCGGGAACGGGGGATGACCGATGGGCTGCCGATCGTTCCCCCCACACCTGAGCGAGTGGCCGCCGCGGTGGCCGCCTCCGGGCTGTCAGCCGACCATGTGGTGAGCGAGCTGCCGCCGATGAACGCCCCGGCCACCGTGGAGAAGATCGCGGTCAACGCAGTGATGGCCGGATGCTCGCCTGAGGTGATGCCGGTGCTCATCGCCGCCATCGACGCCTTCTGCGATCCGCAGATGAACGCCCACGGCGTCCAGACCACCACCAACCCGGTTGGGCCGATGCTGGTGGTCAACGGCCCGATCCGCAACCAGTTGGGCTTCAACTACGGCGCGGGGTGCTTCGGTCCGGGATCGCACGCCAATGCCACCGTGGGCCGAGCCCTGCGCCTGGCCCTGGTGAACATCGGCGGGGCCACCCCCGGAGAGGTGGACAAGGCACCGCTGGGCTGGCCCGGCAAAGCAACCTCGCTGTGCATGGCCGAGAACGAAGAGGCCTCCCCGTGGCCGCCCTACCACACCGACATGGGATTCGATGCCGACGAAGATGTGGTGACGGTGCTGGCCGTCAACGGAATGTGGCCCATCACCGACATGCATCACGAGGCCGAACAGGTGCTGCACCACGTGACCCGCGGGCTGGCCATCAGCGGCCCGTGTGGCGGGCACGATGCCCCCAACCCCTTCCCGACCGTGCTGGTGATGAGCCCGGTCATCGCCGAGATGGTGGCCAGCCTGCTGCCCACCAAACAAGAGCTTCAGAAGCATCTTTTTGCCGAGGCTCGGGTGCCGCTGGACTTCTACCCGCCGTACCGTCGACAGCCCACCAGAAACGTGCTCGAAGAGATGGGCGTGGCGATCGAGAACGACCGGGTACCGATAGTCCCGTCGCCCGACTACTTCGTGATCTTGGTGGCCGGCGGCGCGGGCGGGCTTCAGTCAGCGGGGCTGTCGTGCATGTTGGGCATGCCCACCAGCCGCCCGATTCTCAGCGGCGCGGGGGGCTGAGCAACTAGGTCAGTGAACCTCGAGGCCGAGTTGCTCGAAGATCTCGGCTCGGCGCTCCTCGTAGGTCTCCTCGTCCATTCCCCCGGACTGGTATTTCTCGCTCAGAAGGCGAAAATCCTCATACAGTTCGGCTTCTGACTTTCCGTTCGAAGAGGGAGCCTCTTCCTCCGTCTCAAACGGGTCGTCAAGCTTGCCGTGGCGGCGAGCCTGCTTGGCCGCAGCCCGCTCGCGCTTGTTCTTTTCCCGCTGTCTCTTTTGAAAACTCTCTGATCCTCGACCCATGGCAATCCCTAGTCAGACGTTGTATGCGCAGAAATGCCATTCTACGCCCTCCACTGGGTTTTTTGGCACATTGCCAATCGGGGCGGTCAGGCGATAAACCGCTCAGCGAACCGCCGAAGCGAGTCAACCGCCTTGCTGGTGCTCTCCCAGGGAGTGACCACCAGTCGGTGGGCGCCGGCGTCCTCCCACCGGCGCAAGTCATCAAGCGTCTCGCACCTTCCTTGGGCCGTGATCTCAATGTCGGGCGCACCCAACTCGGCAAGGCGGTCGGCCGCCGACCGGACTGATTCAAAGGTGTCGCTCATTCCCATCCAACCGTGGAAGCGGGCCGCCCGTCGCAGCGCGGCATCCGACAGCCCGCCCACCAGAATCGGGGGATGGGGCCTTTGCACCGGCTTGGGCTCGAAGGCCACCGGCTCGAATTCGTAGAACTCGCCGCGGTGCTCCACCTCCGGCTCGGTCCAGAGCCGCACGCACACGTCTAGGGCCTCGTCAAGGCGGCGTCCCCGGGTTCGGGGGTCCATCCCGGCGGCGGTCCACTCGTTGCGCAGCCATCCCGCCCCCATACCGATCAGGGCTCTTCCATTGCTGACGTGGTCCAAGGTGGCGAAGGCCCGGGCGGTGGTGAACGGGTGGCGCAACCCGGCCAGATACACGTACACCCCAAGGTTGATGCGGGTGGTCAGCCCGGCCAGATATGAGAGGTACGCCGGGGCGTCGTATACCGGCACGGTGGGCGGCACATTGGGGTGGTCGACGTCGCCTAGCGAGCCCTCCATCTCCATTGGGAACACCAGGTGGTCGGCGATCCAGCACGACTCGAAACCGGCCTCGTCGGCGGCCTGGGCCACCTCGACCCATGCCCCCGGGTGCAGCGAGATAAAGGGGAAACCGAACTTCACCCTCCGCAACCTAGCGGTCGCCGTACGATGGCTGACCACGACCAAGACGGGAGAGGGATTCTGGACCGCAAGTTCGCCGCTGCCGCGCTGAGCAGCCTCGACGCCGACACCCGGCTGCTGGCGGTGTGCGCCGGCACCGAGGACTGGGAGCTGCTGTGTTCCCTGGGATTCACCAATGTGGTGGTGTCCAACCTGGACGAGGCGTTTGCCCCGCTGGTGCCCGACGGTGCGTGGTCGTACCAGGACGCCCAATCGCTGAGCTTTGACGACCGCTCATTCGACTGGGTGTTCGTGTCCGAGGGGCTTCACCACTGCCGCTCCCCCCACCGGGCGCTGGGGGAGATGTACCGAGTGTGCCGGGAGGGGATCGTGGCCATCGAGGCCCGCGACAGCGTGCTGATGCGCCTGGCCGTCCGTGTGGGGATGGCCGATGCCTACGAGTTGGCCGCGGTCACCGACCAGGGGTTTCGCACCGGGGGCCTGGACAACACCAGCGTGCCCAACCACGTGTACCGCTGGACCGAATCCGAGGTGGTGAAAACCCTGCGGTCTTACGACCCCACCGGCGAGCCGCGAGTTGAGTTCCGCTACGGCTTGCGCCTGCCCACCGCCGAGGCCACCGGCCGCCGACGACGTCTTATCGGGCAGCTGGCCAAGCCCGCTCTGAGCGCCCTGTGCGCCGTGTTCAAGCGCCAGTCCAACCAGTTGGCCGTGATCGCCCGCCGCCCCACCGAGCTGTACCCCTGGCTCCACCAAGTTGAGGGCGAAGTCGAGTTCAACCCCGACTACCGGGGATAGCGACTACGCCGGGGTCAGGCTGGCGGTACTCCGGTCAGGTTGCACTCGGAGATGAGGCCGCCGTCGATGACGATGGCTTGGCCGGTGATGGCCGAAGACTCGTCGGAGGCCAAGAACAGCACCAGGTTGGCGATCTCATCGGGATGAATGGTCCTGCCCAGGGCGTGCATATCGGAAATCTCCTCATGGGTCTTGAGGCCGATCCCGATCACCGAGTCGTACATGGGCGTCTCCACCACACCGGGGCAAATGGCGTTGACCCGGACATTCTTGCGCCCCCATTCCACCGCCGCGGTGCGGGTCAGGTTGATGAGGCCCGCCTTGGCCGTGCAGTAGGGGGCGTTTCCCGGAGAGGCCACCACGCCGTAGATCGATGAGGTGCTGATGATGGAGCCTCCTCCTTGGTCGGCCATGTGGGGGATGGCCGCCTTCATGCCGTACATGGCCGCGGTGAGCATCACCCGCAGGCTGGCGTCCCAGCCCTCGGGGTCGAGCTCGGGGATGTAGCCCCCGGTACTGGTGGCCGCGTTGTTGAACAGCACGTCGATGCGGCCGAACTCCGACACCGCCCGCTCCACCGCGGCGGTCACGTCCTCCAGAGAGCCCACGTCGCAGTGCTGGTACACCGCCCGAGCCCCTCCCTCGGTCAGCTCGGCCACCAGCTTCTCGCCTGCCTCGTCCGCCAAGTCGACGCCCACCACTGCGGCGCCCTCTTCGGCCAACCGGCGCAGCGCGGCCATGCCGATCCCACCGCTCGCCCCGGTGACCAGCGTGACTTTTCCGTCCAATCGACCCATGGGTTGCTCCGTTTCTCGTGTACTTGCCTCGAGTCTGCGTCAGTCTGGCACGCTCAGCCGGGGTGAGGCGCAGGCGTGCCCGCGCCTAGACCGCCGTCGGCGGAATAGTCGCCCCCGGTGCAGTAGGAGGCCTGATCGGATGCCAGCCACACCACCAGATTGGCCACCTCTCCCAACTCGGCCATGCGCCGCAGGGGCACGGTTGTGCCGTAGTGGCGCTCGTAGTCCTCGTCTTCCCATCCCGGTCGACGGGTCATGGCGGTGCGAAGCGGGCCCGGCACCACCGAGTTCACCCGAATGCCGGAGTCGGCTAGCTCCAAAGCCGCGGTGCGGGTCAGGCCTCGGATCCCCCACTTCGACGTGGAGTAGGCCGACATCCCCACCGTGCCCTCGAATGCGCTTGGCGAGCTCAAGTTGACGATGGAGCCACCGCCGCTCGAGGCCATGGTTGGGACGACAGCTTGGATGCCCAAAAGGGTGCCCACCACGTTGGTGTCGATCACCTTGCGGAACTCGGCGGGGTCGCACTCCAAGATCGGGGCCACCCGGGTGATCGCCGCGTTGTTGACCAAGATGTCGAGTCGCCCGCCGCCGGCGTCGGCGGCTGATGCAACCGCGTTTGACCACTGCTCGGCATCAGTTACATCAAGCTCGACGAATTCGGCTCCGGCCTCAGCAGCGGCCGCGGCCCCGACGTCTACTCTCTTGTCGGCTGCCGTCACCTGAGCCCCGGCCGCCACCATGCGCTGCACGATCTCGGCGCCAAGACCCCGAGCCGCGCCGGTGACCAGCGCCACCTTGCCATCCAACTCCTTTGACATCTTCGCCATAAGAGGGACAGGCTACGCCGTTATGAGAAGTCGGCTGGTGTGACCACTAACGCATCCACACACACTGGCCGCCGACTGGGTGAACGGGAGTTCATACTTTTCATCGCCTTGGTCAGCGCCGTATCGGCTTTGGCCATCGACACCCTGCTCCCGGCGTTCTCCGCCATGCGGGAGGCGTTCAACCTCCCGGAAGACTCCACGGGCCTGTCGCTGACCATCACGCTGTTCTTTGTGGGGTCGGGCATCGGCAATCTTGTCTATGGCCCAATGGCCGACTCCCTCGGCCGCAAGAGAGTGCTGGTCGGAAGCCTGGTGCTCTACGCCCTGGCCTCGCTCATGGCCACTTTTTCGGTGACGCTGGGCATGCTCTACGTCAGCCGATTCATCTGGGGGTTCGCCGCAGCCGGCCCCCGGACCGCCTCCCAGGCCATCGTGCGCGACTACTACTCCGGCGATGCCATGGCCCGGGTGATGACCCTGGTCATGTCGGTGTTCTTCTGGGCCCCGGTCGCCGGGCCGCCTCTGGGAAAGGGCTTAGTGGCGCTGGGGTCGTGGCGCTACGTGATGGCCTTCAGCGTGTTCACCGCTTTGGCCATCGTTCTGTGGTCGCTGCGATTGGAGGAGACGCTGAAACCCGAGCACCGACGGGCTTTGACCTTCCGGACCACGCTGGACGGATTCCGCTCGGTGACCTCCCACCCGGTGACGCTGGGCTACACCTTGGCCACCATGTTCTCGGCCGGAGCCTTCTTCTCGTTCCTGGGCAGCTCAGAGTTGATCTTCGACGACGTGTTCGACCAAGAGCAATGGTTCGTCCCCTACTTCTCGATCATGGCCGCCGGCATGGGCCTGGTGGCGCTGCTCAACCACCGCGCCCTGCACTGGTTCCGGGCCCGCAACCTGGCGCTGGGCGCGGGTCTGCTCCAGATGGCAGGGGCCAGCACCATGCTGAGTCTCGCAATGGTCAACGGGGGAACTCCGCCGTTTGTTCTGTGGATCACCATTTTCAGCCTGACCAATGCCTGCCTAGTGGCGTTCTTTCCTTTGGGTCAGAGCTTGGCGTTGGAGCCCATGGGCGAGATGGCCGGCACCGCCTCTGCCGTCCTCGGCTTCACCATGGCCCTGTTCGGCGCCGGCCTAGCCGCCCTCATCGACCGAGCAGTCAGCGGCACCGTCACCCCAGTAGGAGTCGGCTACCTCGCCTACGGCACCGCCGCAATAGCCTGCCAACTGTTCGCGGTGCGGCACCAGAAGGGCCTCGCCGCGAGTCTCCCAAGGGATTCGAAGACCGAAGGAACCCTCAACTAGTGCCGCCGCCGACGGGTGAGCTCGCTGCTCTGCCTATTTCCGGTGAGCCCAGATGACATCGACATCGTATTGGTCGAACACTTGGTCTGAGGTCATCACCGGTATGCCCAACTCCTGGGCCTGACCGATCAACAATCGGTCGAATGGATCGCGGTGGTGACGGGGAAGCGCACCGGCGTACAGGGCGTGGGAGTGCTCGATGGCTATTGCTGTGAGGCGGGCGCTGGCAATTCTGCTGGGAACGTACTCCGCGGGTGGTTCGGGAAGGTCAAGGCGTCCCAATGCGTGCTTGATGGCAATCTCCCAAGACGACACGGCCGACAGCAGCACTTCCTGGGCTGGATCGGCCAGCATCGACCGGGCCGCTGTGGAGAGCCGCTCCGGTGCCGCGTTCATCCACAGGAAAACCTGGGTGTCCAGGAGGACGGTCGAGGTCACCGGCCTTCAAACGCATCCAGCAGGTCGTCGGGAAGCGAATCGTTGAAGTCGTCGGGCACCGAGAAGCGACCCACGTCTCGGCCCAGCTGTCGTGGCCCCTCTGGCAATACGGCAACAAGTTTCGCCACCGGCGTGCCGGACTTGGTGATCACCACCTCTTCCCCCGCGATCGCCTTTCGGATCAGTCGTGAAAGTGTCGTCTTCGCCTCGTGCATCCCCACCGTCAACATGTCAAAAGCATAGCCGCACGACGGAATGCTTAGCTAATCCATTAGCTAGATATTCGTTCACGAGATCAAAGGTCCATGAGCCCATTAGCAGGCTTCCCTGTGAGAGGAAACGAGACCTCCACAAGCAGGCGAGAGGGTCAAAGTCCGAGGAGGTCGGCGATGAGCTCTCGGATCTGTTGAAGCTCGACAGACCCGATGTTCGTGCCCGTTGTCTCGACGACGCGGTCGACGCTAATGGTCGTCGGCAAGTGCGCCTGTGCGACACCGAACTCTGAGACGTCAACCTCGCTCAACCATCCCCGCTTCGTGGTCGTGCAGGGAACGACCACGATCGCGTGTTGCCGGAACTCCAGCACATCATCAGAGGTAATGACGATCGCCAGTCGGACGAACCCCGGCTCGCCCCGCGCCGGTGTCCCAAAGTCGCAACGGACGACGTCACCCGCTTGCATCAGCAACATCGCTCGCCGACGCATCGAGCACGACCTCATCGTCAGCATCAAGTGGGGCGCCTGCCAGCTGTGCCCCTATGATGCGACGGCGTTCCCGTCGGATCATCTTCTCAAGCTGAGCGTCGAACGTGAGCCCCTCACGATCGGCCAACCGACGCAAGGCATCCCGTGTCCGCACCGAGACCTTGATGGTAGTCGACTCAGGCATACCCCGGAGTATACCCATGCAGCCTCATTTGCGGCGCTGGCACCCCGTACGGGATTCGAAGGAACCGCAAATCCCCAGGTAGAACCGCTATAGATGGCCCTCTGTCTGGTCTGTCCCCCGATCTGCCCCACACGCTTGCTAGGCCGTCTGGACAAATGTGGAAGTCTTCGCGCTAAAGCTAGGACCGGGGTGATGTGAAGGCCCACCTCCGAGGGTGGAGACCTCGCCGATTCTTGTGGCTGTCGCATGGTCCAAGAGACGGAAGGCCCCGTTGGTTGAAGCTAGGTCCGCGTCACTCCCGATCCGCCGGCAAGTCGCCACGGCTACGCATCACGAAAGGTTCAGCAACGACTTGGGTCCTCTTGATCAGCCAGCCGGCAGGGCGACCTGCGAACTCCTGTGCCCTCTCGGCGCTTGCGACCTCAAAACACGCCAAACATCGCTAGTCTATCGGTTCCAGATCGCGATCAGCCGAGGATCGCACTCGACCGGCATTACACCAATGTATGCCTGTGGAATGAGATGGTCTTCAATACGTTTGTCAACCAAGTCGGGAGATGCAAAACAGTGTTGGCACCGACCATCCTTCCAATGCCGCGCTTTGAGAGCTGAACGGCCTGAGCCCTGACACATCTTTAACTTACGAAGTTCCCCTAGTGACAGTCTCGGCTCAACGTCATTCGTTAGCCACCTTAGCCGCCGAACTCTCTTTACTTCCTTAACTACTCGAACTATTGGGGTCGGCAATGACAAGACAAGAAGCACGACACCCAGACTCAGATTCAGCGTAGTCAAGACTGACTCCACTCCAAATCCAATGGTCTCCAAGAAGAAGTTTGTTACGAGAGCCAGAATTGGCAGAGCAAGAAGCTTCATGACATCCATTGCCAATCGCCTTATCTTGGCAACCTCGCCAAGTCCGGATCCCGGGACCATGATCATCTGCATTGCAGAACGAACCCCACCCTGGACATCCTCTGCCTCCGGCTTATCCCTACCTTGCCTCAATATGATCCTCTCCACAGTCTGACTTCGCATGCATATCAACATCGAAGTCTGCTCCATTTGGCCTAGGGGAGCGATACATCGCAGGTTGATCTAGCTGGAAATAGTGAATGCTGCCTCGTATCCCTCATTCAATAGATCTTCGTAAATCGTCGTCGTTTGCATCCGATCCCAGGACCAGCCGAGGAATGCCGCGAATGGTGCTGGCGCCATCAGAACGAGGTCGATCTCGCGGCTCTCGATGTTGGCTCGGATCCAGTCTCGGATTGCAGTCGCCGCCGACAGCGCATCATCAGCGTCAGCAAGCAGCGACTGATGCGGCCCCTCCCCAATCGTCAGGGTTACGAGCCGGCCATGCTTTGACGACAGCAGCGTACGCCGGACGTCATCGGTCCGATCTGTCGATATTGCGACGACAATGAGAGTCGGGCCGTTGCCTCGCTGTTCGTCAGTGAGGATGTTGACGGTGCGATCGGTTATGCGGTGCTGGTCTGCGACCCAGATCCCGCCCCGGTATTTCACGGCGAGGTGGAATCCTGCGACGCCTCGAAGTGCCGCACCCAGCGCGAACCAGCACGGCAAACGCAGCGCGCCCCGTACTAGGACGCGCAGGTTGTTCTGCTCAATGAGAGACGCACGCAGCGCGGCGAGATCATCCGACAGGACTCCGTTCCAATCCGTCGGGTTAGTCATTCCACGACGGTTAGATGCTTCCGTGCCCCTAAGTCGTTCGACCCAATCTAAGACATAGCTGGCATCGTCAACTGGTTCTCGTCGCAGCCCTTGGATGACGATGACGGTTCTCGGATTCTCAATCCGAAGTCCCATGGACTCCGCTGCTGTGGCGATCTGTTCCGGCGTACGCGGGTCTCGTGTGTCCTTTACCCATTTTCGGACCCAGAAAAGTGCGATACCCACTGCTGATTCATCGGCTCGAATGCCCGCGCTAGCTGCAACATCAGCGACGCGCGATAGCCACTCTGCCTCAGTTTGTCCGACGCGGATAGCAAGAGCATCAAGAAACGAACAAAGCTCTTCCTCCGCGCATCCGAGGTGACCGGCTAGTTCTTTCCGCGGTTCCGTGAGCGCTCGAGAGTTGGCTCGGCGCAGATCCGTGCCAATTGAATTGTGACGATCAATCAACGCGAGCACACGGTCGCTGCCGTCGAGGGGTCTTCCTGTGATGAGCTCTAGTCCCGTAGCTGGGCGGCCGAGGTCGACCCAAGACTTGTGCAGCTTTTGAAGCAAGCTCGGTGGCTGCCTACCGGCTCCCGACCGCTTCGGCCGATCCGTTAACCAATCAATGCTCGCCAAGTTCGCGCTCGCGACCGCTGCCTTGACCTGAATGAACTTGGATTTGTCGTCGGCAAAGCGAACGACGACGTCGTCGACGTTCCCGGCGTCGTCGGCTTCGACGGCTACCGATGTAATGCCGTCCGGGTTAGCGATCGCACGCAGGCACCAGTACCACACCACAAGGTGCTGCAGGTCGTCGCCGGTGATCCGGGCTCCGGAGCTGCTTGGCTTCGATGTCGCGTTGAGGGCCGTCATTCGTGCTGAAAGGGTGGCGTCGGCGGATTGGCCGCGATCGCATCGGCGACCACGTCGATCGTGATCGGCTGATCGGGGAACGCCTTCAAGACGGCATCTGGGAGAACACGATGCACAAGATCGGAGTAGGTGTAGCCGTAGCCCCGTCCGGTGTCTCCGGTTAGATCGACGAGCTTCTCGATTTCAGTCGGGCTCAGTCCGCAGCCGGTTAGTGCTTGACTGAATACCTCTAAGCGGTGAGGATCGTCAGGTCGAGCGAACTCGAATGCAGCTGCGGCCCGACGCCGAACGGCCGGGTCCAGGGCGCTCAGCCTGTTGGTGCACATCACTATCAGGGCGGGGCGGCGCTCAGCCGCCAAGGTGTCGATCCCACGGATGAGGGCATTCACTCCGGCCCGGTCTTCGTGATGCATCTGTCCGAATTCGCGGGACTGGGCGATCGCGTCGGCTTCATCGATGATCAGCACGATCGCGTCCCCGCTACGCAGGTTCCGACTACGCCTGATGACCTCGTCGAAGGCGTCCCCGAGAAGACGCGTCATCTCGCCAACCGCGCCCGCGCCTCGAGAGCGGAGGCTGAGACGGAGCACGGAGATGTTGATCTTACGGTCTTTCGCCACTTGTTGCGCGAAGGTCTCTGCCAGAGTGGACTTCCCAGTGCCGACATCTCCAGCAAGCACGAACAAGGGTGTTCGCTCGGCGAATGTCTCGACGATCGGCAGCACCGTGCCGTGGGCGGCGGAAGACCACGTCCGCAACGCGCTGGGATCAAGCAACACCGTAGCGTTGGCAAGTAACGCGGCCTTAATCGGGTCGAGCCCGACGAGACGATCCAGCCGTTGCTGGGCTGAACGGTCGGGCAGCTCAAGTTCATCGTCGAAGAGATCCTGGTTCATAGCGGTCTGAACGCCCCTCGTGCAACACCGGTGCCGTTTGATGAGTAGTGCCGGTCTGAGCTCCAATAGCCACCATTCGTGCCGGGCTCAGGAGCTCCTGTCCGCGATATGGGCAGTGAGTTCTCTATGCTGCTGCGCTCGCTCTCTGTCAGAGAGTTCCACTTCGGACTGTGCGTGAGGTAGGAGTAGAACTGTGCTCTAGCGACATCTACTCCGCGAGGGATCCCGCCCGCGCGGTCATCGGCGGCTAGCGTCCCATCGTTCCGTGCGGTGTAACTCAGCGCCACTACCCAGGACCCATTGCGGCGATAGCCGTAGGTCACCGTACCCAGATAGCCACCTTTGAGGAGCTGGGCGGCTTCTTCGCCGTAGGCATCAATGCTGGCATCCGTCGGCGAGCCATAGGTCTTCTGCAGCAGCTTGAGATCGGCCTTGATCTTGGATGTCACGTATCGGGCGTTCGCGATCGTGAAGGTGCTGGTGTGCGTTGTTGTCATACTCATGAAAATCAGCCCTTAAAGGTCGTGCCGAGAACGATCTGCCAACAAGCGATCGCCTGAGATTTGGTGGTGGCGAAGCCCGCTTCGATGAGAGCATCCAGGGCTGATTCGGCTCGGGCCACGATGCGTTGGCGGTCCTGATCGGTGTAGTGGACTGCGACGTTGTTGTTGGGGTTGACGGGATCGAAGATCTCAATTGCGGCAGTCGAGGCAGTGGGGAGGTCGCTGGCCGGGTAGTAGTCGTCGAACGCGATGCGATCATTGAGACCGCTGTCGACGATGTACTCGAACACTGTTGTCAGCGCATCGATGTGGTCGCTGAAGGAGGCTCCGCTGTCGGACAGATGAGCAACGATCAGTTCTGCCATGAACGACTTGAACTTGAAAGTCTCGTCGTCGCGCTTCTGGTTGCGGATCCACCACTTCAAGTACCGAATGACCTGAGCCAGATTGTCCGGGTGCTCGTTCTTGCGGGCTCGGATGAAGACCAGGTGCTGCGGAATGCTGGTCAGCAGCCGCTCGCCGGTGTCCTTCGCGACGAGGTAACCCTTTCCGTCGGCATCCCCTTCGTCAAGGACGGGGACAACGTCGACGTTGAACCCGGACGCGAAGGTGATCGTTGGGCAATATGTGCCCGGCTGAACGGCATCATCGGCAATGGTGGCACCGTAGACCTCGCGAAGGCGGTCAGTCATCCACAAGACGAGGCTCTCGTCGTCAAATGAGTCGGCCTCGACGTAAACCGCGACATCCATATCGTTGAGGCCGGAGAGACCCGTCCCCTTGGCCACGCTGCCCGCATGGAGCATTCTCACCAACGAGAACCCAGGGTTGTTGGCGATGTGGTCTTCCAGTCGCTTCCGCAGGAAGCGCACTCGGTCTCTGCCGGCGCTGACCTCCTCAATCTTGAGGTTGATCCGCTTTTCGGCGAATGCTTTGAGATCGGTGTTGGTTATGTGCGATGCCATCTGGTGCAAACCTTTCCTGTCTGAGACTCCGTTCCGGGTAAGGGCATGGCTGTTCCTTATCGAGAACCTTATCACTGTTCCGGATAAAAGACGAACTATTCTTGACAGGGAACATGAAGCAGTTGTCCCTCCTCGAATTCCAGCGTCTCCGCAACCCCGGCCCCGCCGACATTGCAGCCACCGCGGACGGCGTCATCGCCGAGCTGGGACTCACACCTCCGATCGACACCAAGACGGTGGCGTCATACCTTGATGTGTCACGAATCAGAGAGATGGAACTCGAGGCAGCAGGGTGCCTCATCTGTGACGGCCGCAACGTCAGCATCCACGTCAGAGCCTCAGATGGAGAGCCGCGGCAGCGGTTCACAATTTTTCACGAGTGCACGCACATCTTCTTTCGCGGCTTCGAGAAAGAACCCCAATACCGATGCAACCCGTCCGTCATGCCCGGACGAGACGATGACCTTGAGGCCATGTGCGACCAGGGTGCCAGCTCCCTTCTGCTACCCGAGAGGTACCTGCGAGCCGACCTGCTTGAGGCCGACTTTGGCATGGGGACTCTGAAAAACGTTGCAGAGACCTACCAAGCGAGCCTCGAAGCAAGCGGACACCGCATCGTCGACCTGGCTCCCTACCCGACGCTGTTTGTCGTCCTTGAAGTCCGCAAGAAGCCATCTGAGCGCTTCGACCCGCTCGCCGAACCCAAACTGCGCGTCCGAACCGCCCGCGGTACCCCCCGACTGGCCGTATATCCCCAAGCACAAGTCGGTCAGCGTGGATTCACCCCTTGAACGCGCCCTGCAAGGTGAAATCGTTCATGAGCGAACCACCCTAGGCGAGTTGTCTAGGGAGTACGTGCCGAATGTCGAAGTATCGGCCCGCGTAGTGCCCTACAACGGGCACATGCGCGTTCTTGCCCTCTACCGCCGCAACCCATAGCAAAAGGAGACCCATGACCACACAACACCGCCCCCAAGGCCCATGACCAACGAGACCGAAGAATCCATCGGAGACCGGATCTACAAGTACCGGCACGAAGCCGGCCTTAGCCTCAACCAACTCGCAACCTCCGCCAAGGTGAGCAAGGGCTATCTCTGGAGCCTTGAAAACGAGCCGGATAAACGACCATCGGCTGAAACCCTCTACGCCATTGCCGAGGCACTCGGCGTCACTATGAGCACCTTGCTCGGCCGACGGCTACTCACAGAACAGCCAACCGACATCCCGGAGAGCCTGCGCGAGTTCGCCAACGAAAAAGGACTCCCCATAAAAGACGTGAGAATGCTCGCAGGCATTGAGTTCCGCGGCGTGCGCCCGCAATCCCGCGAGCGTTGGGAGCACATCTACAACGCAATACGGATGAGCCGGGAGCTAGACGACTAACTCTCCAACGTCGGCTCAATGGGGTCCGTGTCCCGCGTACTCGTCTAAGACCTGCGGGTTGCATTGATTGGGTCTGATCGCTTTTGACCACTAGTCAAAAGCGGCGAGCCTCGCACGCCGGTTGGAGCAAAGCCGGAATCAGAATTGAGTCGTCGGGCTGGGGCAGCTACCGGCAACAGGCCTGGCGGTAGAGGCCGAGTACTGGGTTGGGCTACGGGTAGTTCATGCGTTGGAAGGTGAGGCTGAAAGGGCCGGCGCAGGTGGGGTGTTGCATTAGGGGGAAGGCGGCGATGCTGGTGCCTCGATGGTATAGGTGTCGGGGTCGAGCCAGACACGGTTGATGGCTGAGGAGTTCTGGTGGTAGCTGGTGCGGCGCGGGGTCTGCGCTGGTTCCGTTATATCGCTAGCAACCTCGTGCGATCACTTGGCATTCTCTGGAGCATGCCTGAGCATCGCCGCGAGCAGCACGTGCGGAAGGGTAGTTCTGCTATCGATTTCCTGATCGACAAAGGGCGATTGGAATCAGTATCTGAGGAAGGACGAGACAAAGCCGCTGATCGATTGATTCACGACGCGTCGAAGCGGCTTCGTTCGGCACGCAGCCTTCTCGGTTTGGACAGCGGGTCAGCATTCTCGCTGGCGTACGACGCGTATCGAATGGCCGCGGAATCGATCTTGGCTCGACAGTGTTTACGCGCCACAGGCAGCGAAGGTTCGCATAGGACTGTCGAGGAAGCGGTCTCGAGCCAATTCGGCGATGAGATATCAGCGTTCTCAAAGCCGAACTTCGAGCAGTTCCGCCAGATGCGAAACGCCTCGCAATACCCGGACTTCGAATCGCCGGAGTTGACAGACAGCGATGCTCACTGGGCGGTCGGCCTTGCGGACGATGCTGTGTCGGGGGCAGAGGATCTCATGAGCTCTGTGGGACTGGGTCCGTACCGCGCAGCTTCTTAATCTCGATAGCAACCACTGGGCGTTCGGTGACGGTCGCGTGGAAGCCGCCTGACCCGTCCCGCAGCCACTCAGCGTCTCGGATGACGGCGTTGACAGGGCGCCCCAGACGCACCTCGACGCCGCTGAGTGCTTCGTAGAGCTCTGCCCGGTCGGGTTCGCCCAGCACCAGCACGTCAATGTCATAGACAGGCCGCTTGCCCGCGACACCGTGCAAGCGAGCGGCCCACGAGCCGAACACATACGCAGCGTCGATCCCGTCGACGCCTTCCAGCGTCTCGGCGAGCACATGCGGTGGCCCGAACGCTTTGACCAACAGGTCAGACAGGCTGTCGTAGTAGGGGCTTTCGGTGTCCGCCCTCACGAACCTGGTGTTGCCCAATCGACGGCTGGTGATGATGCCGGCCGCCTCTGCACGCTCGACTTCGCGGTGTACGGAACTGAGCGGGACCCCGACACGGTGAGCCAGCTCACTCATGCTGGTTTCTCGGTCTGGGTCGCACAGCAGAAACGTCAGCACTTCACCTTGCTGACGCGATCGCAAGATGGGAAGCAGACTCGGAGCCGACCTAGTTTCCATATGTTAGAAACTATATCCCGTTTAATGGAAGTTAGCTATCGACGTGCCCGCTAGACGAAGCGAACACCGCGATTGTTTTCCTAGTTCCTGCGAATTGGCGCCACCGGTCGTCAATCCCAGTGGTCCTGTTGGTATTCCATCATGTCATCGCCATGTAGTTGTTTCGTTGAGTTGCCGATGCGGACCCAGAACTCAGACGGTGGTCCTCCCCCTTCGAGAGCCTTGGCAAAAACCGGTTTCCTCGATGCCGCAACACTCACTATGCAGACGTCGGAGCCAGCGTGTTTCTCAAAGTCGATGCGAACTGTCGCAGCAGTAGGCGCCGACAGAGAGTTTTCGAGATGCTGGCGCAGGGCCAGTTCGTAGCCATCTATGTTCGCTCTGTTGCCCAGCGTGCCCATGTCGTCGTCAAGTCCGAGCACATCCCCGCTGTCGCCTACCCCGACTAGGAGCTCTCCTCCTTCTGCATTGAGGAAGCCGCATACAGGCCGGACTCAACCGGTCGTCGCAACGCCTTGACTTTGGAGGTGTTTGTCGTGGCCACGATGAGGGAGCGGCAGCGGGAGGTTCAGCTGTATCGGGGGCAGGTGCCGTCGCCGGGTCGGCGGTGCCTACAGGCCGACGTCGAGGGTCGGTGGTGTCGGAGGTTGGCGGTGGGGGATACTGGGGTCGGCGGTTTGGATGTTGTAGGCGTCTTGGAGAGCCTCGATCTGCTGGGTGGCTTTCCAGGCGAGTCTGCCGGTGTCGAACGCGAGCTCTTGGAGCGGACTGTCGGCGATGTGGCGGTCGATGGTTGTGGTGGCAGTTGCTGTGATCTCGAGGTCGGCTTGGATCTTGTGGAGTTTTTCGGCCCTGGTGTGGATTGTGGGGTGGACGAGGTCGTCGAGCGTAAAATGGCTGGGTTTCGTGGCGGCTGTGGCCTCTGAGAGGGGCATTGCGGCTTGGGGTGGTCTGCGGGATGGAAGCAAGGCAGACCAGTTGCGGTGGGATTTCAGGACGTATAGCTCTGCGACCAGTTCGGTGTCGTCGATAAGGCGCCAGGCGGCGGCGATGTCGTGTAGATCGCGTACCAAGCGCCGCGTCTGCCAGCGGCTCAGTTTCTCCGCGATGTTCTCTTCTAGCTTCATGGTCGGGACCGCGGCTTGTGGGTCCCAGATGGCTGAGGGCAGCGCTGGGGAGGCCACTGGGCGTAGGTGGTCGGGGGCCAGCCAATGTCCGCGGTGGGAGAAGTCCAGCTTGACGTCGTATGCGCCGTCGGGCAGAAGGCCCGACGCTATTCGCAAGTGCCGGTGGCCGCGTCTTTCGGCGACTTCGAAGAAGAAGCCTGCCGAGGCGAACCCGTCGACCTCTTCGGCAATGATCTCCTCGCTGCCCGGCTCGACGTCGAAGTCCAAGTCGAACGAGAACCTGCCTTTGTGGCCGAACCGGAGCTTGCGCAGCGCGGTGCCCCCTTTGAACACCACGCTGAACTCCTCGAACAGTCCTTGTGCGTGCATCTCCCGCAACAGCACGTCAAACGCTGCGTCCAGCACCGCCGCCTCCAATACGTCCTTAGATCGGGCCGCGGCGGGAAACACCCTCAAGATGTCGTCGCGGCTGATCTGTTCGCCGGGCATCATGCTCATGTGTCCCAGTCGTAGGACCAGTTGCGCTCCAAGGCGTAGTCCACGACGCAATACTCAGAAGACCACACGGGCAGCCAGGGCATCGCTTCGTCAAGGCCGGCGACGGCCCGCCCGAAGTAGAAGGGTCCGCCATCCAATGGCGGACCCTGGGCACTGAGTGCTGCTGCTGTGTCGGGCTGGCCGCCGCGGTGTATTAGGTAGGCGGTGCGCGCCCACGCCGCTGCCGGACGGCCCAGCAGTTCTGCTGCAACCAGTTCAGGGTCGACATCCGAGCAGGCCTCGGGGAGCCACTCGGCGATGTCTGTCCACGGGAATCGGCCTGGACGAGTGCCCATGTACGCCAGTAGGGTTTCGGGCTTCCACACCGGCAGCCCGTGCAGCACGTCAGTCGGGATGCGCGACGACCACCGATACACCGCATAGGCGGCCAGACACCAGGGCACACGCTCGTTGACGGGAAAGCCGATCGCGGCGGAAGTCGGGCGGCGTAACCAGCCCCGCACCTCAGCAGCCGACCTCCCGCCTACACACGCCTCCGTGCCCGGATTCACCGAAAGCCGCGCCCGCAACACGACAAATGCCCCCATGTGCGGAGCAGAAAAACCCGTGGCCACCCCCCAAGCACCCTTCACCGGCAATGGGAAAAGCCATCCCCGCTCCCGCAATGCGCGCGCGGCCTGTTGGGGAGTGCGCGTGTCGCTGAACGACGCCAAATCCTCAAGCGTCACCACCTCGGCGTTCTCCTCAAACAACATGTTCACCCCAGCAGCCAAGTCCGCCGGGGGCACGCGAGTCCCAGGAATGTCCTGCAGCCCTTCCACAAGCACGGTGCTGGATTCCATACCACCACCTTACCACTTTTACTGTCAAAAGAACCCCGGTTGGAACCATATGACGGAAGTCTGGCACGGCGGTTTCCGCCGACCGACGGCTGCTAGACCACAGCGATGACCGAGAGCTCATGTGCCGATGACGAAGCAACGCCATGATGGAGCACAGCGCCAAACGACCCAGAACACACGATATGCGTCTGCAAAAACCACAGCAGGCATCCTGGCGCAGCAGACCGGTCGCAACCGGTCGCAAACCACAGATGGCCGGTCGCAAGCAAAAATCTCGCATCTGAAACTACAGCAGTCAGACTCGCTGTCTACCGATGTGCTCGCTTTGGCGAATGACGGGCTACGCGGGCGGGGGTTCCGTAGGTAGTTGCTCCGCACCGAGCCTCATCGCAGTCGAAGGGGCGACTCGGGCGATCTCGGCAATGGTTCGGAGGCTGTAGCCGGCGGCAATGGCAGATTGAACGGCCGTGGCCCGCATCCACTTGGCGCGGTCAAGCCATGCCTGTGCCTCACGAACCATCTCGGCACTGTCATCTAAAGCAGACATGACCGGGACAGACGCGACCAGCTCGGCCAGCTCCAGAGTCCGCCGCCGGGCAGTGGCCCGCCGACCCATCTCATCTAGAACCTTGATCTGACGGGCCAAAGACAGGCTGTCGTCGTTGATGAGTTCCTTCAATTCCTCGTCGGAGAGATCACCCAACTGCGCTGCTTTGCTCACCATGCCAACTTAGCTGTTCGATAAGCGAACGCTCTAATGCCTCATGATGAAACAACGCCGACGTTCGGGGGCAGCACTTCGAGTGCAAACGTGTGGAACTGTTTCTTTGATCTTGCATCGCTGCTCTTCTGTTCTGGGATGCCCTCAGTGTTGGCTCACTCGGCCCATCAACGCTTCTTGTCGCTATTGGGCAATTGTCTCATCTCCTTCGATCTCCAGCCTCTTACAGGATCAGTTGGCCTCCTTTCGCCCTGAAGTGTCCGTTGCTGTCGTTGCGTCTGCCGGCGCATCTGTCGAAGAAGCCTGGGCTCCTGCGCAGCGCCCGACCGTTGATGTAAACGTGTTCGAGGCCACGGTCGTGCGCTAAGGCTCGTCATTTGACCCCAATGCCCCTTGCGAGCCGCCTCTGTGGCACCTCGTCGATTGCGAGGGTTGAGCGGATAGTGGAGACCTGACATCTGGCCGGCGCCCCGGGTTGCGACCGGTCGCTTGGGGCTTTCGACCGGTCCGGAGGATGCTTTAGACCGCTTGCGACCGGCGAGCTCTGTCAATTTGGAGGCCATGAAAGCCACTAACCGAGATCTGTTAGGGGCGAGCAACCTGCCCAATGACTACAGTTCCGGCCCGTGACCACTGGACTCCTACAGCAATTGCGAGACCGCTACGGAACCGTTCAAGAGCGAGGCAGGATATTCGAGCGGCTGATGCAATACGCCTTCCAGCGGCATCCAAACATCTATGGACCGGATCGGTTCAAGTCGGAGTGGAGGTGGATGGGGTGGCCCGATCGAGAAGCCCATGCCCATGGGCACGATGTAGGAGTCGATCTGGTGGCCGAGCAGACCGAGGTTTGGGGAGGAGGACTTTGCGCCATCCAGACGAAGTTCGACGACGCGACGGTGATCCACAAGGCAGCGGTGGATCCATTCCTGTCGGCTTCGAGAGCCGCCTTACCTCCGGCCTTCTTCCCCGACGCTGTCAGACGGTCTCCGTAGGCTAGAAGTCGTGGGAGCGAGGGTCGCCACAGCCGGGTTGTTGACTACAGCCGAAGTTACCGAGTGCTTCGGCACGACGCAGTTCGACAGCCCGACGCGCTACCTGCAGCGTTGCGTCGGTTCCTTCTTCCCCATAGTGGTCAAGTCCGGCGGTGACACTCGGCGCTGGCTCCGACACGACAGCGATGCTTGGCGCCAGAAGCGCGACGGAAGGCGCTGATGGACACCCTCAGCAACCCCATCCTCAATTCGCCGTATGAGGTGCCGGAACGTCACTTCGCCCTGGGGCCGAATGGCCCGACGGGCGAGATCTTGCCTGGTCGCCGGCCAAGCGAGTCGTTCATTCCCGTTCCGGTTAGCAAGAAGAAGCGCGGCAAGAAGGGTGGCCCTGAACAGGAGTCCCTCGAACTCTTCGACACCACCGGCGAGCGTAGGGAGCAGAACAGCCTCATCAATGACATACGGCAGCGAGTCGAACTCTGGCGGGGCCGTGGCTACCCACATGTGACCCCGATCAGTCGAAAGCTCATGCAGCACTGGGCCGATCCGACGCGAGAAGAGCGGGTGTTATTCTGCCAGCGTGAGGCTGCGGAGACAGCCATCTACCTCGCTGAGGTCGCCGGTCGCCATGGTGAGCCCGACTTCCGGACCCGAATCGACCCTGAGAACGACCTGCACAACAACGGGCTGCCACGTATCGCGGTGAAGATGGCCACCGGCACCGGCAAGACGATCGTGATGTGCATGATCATCGCATGGCAGGTGTGCAACAAGGCATACAACAAGCGCGACGCCCGCTTTACGAGCCGATTCCTCGTCATTGCCCCCGGCATCACGATCCGCGACCGTCTTCGGGTGCTTTTCCCGCACGACGACGGCAACTACTACGACTTTCAAGGCCTCGTCCCGAACGACCTTCGCAATCTGCTCGACGACGCCGCGATAGTCATCACGAATTACCACACGTTCCTCCCAAAGCTGGCCAAGGAGTTCGGCGGCGTCTCGAAGAACACCCGCCTGATCCTCACTGGCGGCGAGGACGACGGTCGGTTCCATGAGTCCGACGAGGACGTGGTCGACCGCATTATGCGAGATCTCTCCAGCCGAGGGAAGGGCGAGGTCATCGTCATCAGTGACGAGGCGCACCACTGCTACCAGGACAAGCCACTTGATTCCGCCACCGGGGCCTCGAAGCTGAAGAAGGACGACAAGGAGCGCAACGAGCACGCCCGAGTCTGGTTTCGCGGCATCGAAGCAGTAGCTAAGCGAGTCGGCGTGAAGACGGTCTACGACCTCTCGGCTACGCCCTTCTATCTGAGTGGCTCCGGCTACCACGAGGGCTTCATCTTCCCGTGGGTAGTTAGCGACTTCTCGCTGATGGACGCCATCGAGTCGGGCATCGTGAAGGTGCCCCGCATCCCGGTTGACGATGACGTCAGGAACACGGACCAGCCGACCTACCTAGCACTTTGGCAGCACGTCGGCGATCAGCTTCCGAAGAAGAGGGGGAGGAAGGCGGAGTCGGCCTCCGACTGGGCGCCACCACCCGTGCTTGAGGGAGCTCTGAGGTCGCTGTATCGCAGCTACGAGAAGCGACATGAGCAGTGGAAGGAAGAGTTTGAGACGCTTGGAGAGCCTCCGCCGGTGATGATCGTCGTCTGCCCCAACACGATCGTCTCAAAGCTCGTGTACGACTGGATCGCCGGGCAGGAGATCGAGTTGCCCGACGGCCGCGAAATCATACTCCCGGGTCGCCTCCCACTGCTTAGCAACGTCGATGGTGGCGACTGGATCGACCGGCCACCCACGATCATCGTCGACTCCGCACAGCTCGAGTCCGGCGAGGCATTGAAGGGCGACTTCAAGGACGCCGCGGCGAAGGAACTCGAAGTCTTCAAGTCCGAGTACCGCGCCCGCAATCCTGGCGCTGACGTCGACCAGTTAACGGACCAGGACATCCTGCGCGAGGTCCTCAACACTGTCGGCAAGAGAGGCAAGCTTGGAGGAACCATCCGCTGCGTTGTATCGGTTGCGATGCTCACCGAGGGCTGGGACGCCAACACCGTTACCCACATCCTCGGCATTCGGGCGTTCGAGAGCCAGCTGCTTTGCGAGCAGGTGGTCGGCCGTGGTCTACGCCGCCGCAGCTACGTCCCAAACGAGGAAGGGAGGTTCGAGCCTGAGTACGCCGAGGTCTACGGCGTGCCGTTCGCCTTCATCCCCACCGACCGAGAGGTGCAGCCACAGAAGCCTCCGAGGTCACCCGTTGAGGTCTTCGCTGTCGATGATCGCCACGATCTCCGCATCGAGTTTCCGAAGCTCGATGGTTATCGCGTCGAACTTCCCGAAGCGCCCGTGGAGTTCGACTACGAGAACACAACGCCAATAGCCGTTGACGAGTCACTGGTAGCGACATGGACTGAGGCCCAAGGCATCGTTGGTGAGGCCGATGAGGCCGAACTTGAGATCGTCAAGCAGGCTCGTCGGCAGGAGATCGCCTTCAGCGTGGCGGCCGAGGTGCTGACGCGCCATTTTCCGGGCCACGCTGGAGCGCTGAAGCCATGGCTCTTCCCTGAGCTGCTACGCATCACCAAGCAGTGGTACGACGAGAAACTCACTTTCGCGCCGGGGAACGAACCCGGTCTCCTTCTGCTTGCCGAACCGAAGGCCTGGGCAGCCGAAGCCATTTACAACGCCGTCGTGCAGTACCCCGATGCCCGCAATGAGGTCTTGCTCCCCCTATACCGCCGGTTCGACAGCGAGGGCTCTACCGACGATGTCGACTTTCTCACCCGGAAGGCGGTCGTAGAGGCTACAAAGTCACCCGTCAACCTTGTGGTGCTTGATGGCCCACCGGTAACACGTGGGAGGAGACGGTCGCCGCGCTTCTCGAAGCAAACGACGCGGTGCACTCGTATGTCAAGAACGACCACCTCGGCTTCGAGATCCCGTACGTCCATACAGGAAAGAGCCACCAGTACATCCCGGATTTCCTCGTGCGCCTCAAGAGGCAGGAAGAGGAGGACGTCGACCGGACCCTCATAATCGAGGTGTCCGGTGGCCAGAAGAGTCCTGGCCCTACCACAGCGAAGGCTGAGACGGCTCGCAATCAGTGGTGCACCGCGGTGAACAACGACGGCAATTGGGGCCGCTGGGGCTACGTCGAGATCGACACCATGATGAACGCCGAGCATCGCATTGCTCGTGCGATCACGTTGCTCTACTCCGACGCACCGATCATCGGCGAGCCGGTGATCTGAAGGAGAGATCTGTGACACGTAAGAGCGCATCCAAAGGACCCACACCGGTTGAAGCCATCACGCACAACGTGACCCGCACCAACATCCCAACCGCTGACGCCCACGACTTGGTCTCGCCCGAGATGGAGGAGATGGTGCAGGTTGTCTACCCGCGCGAGCTCCGCTCGCCGATGCTGGTGTGGAAGGGCAAGGAGGAACTCGATGAGGACGACCTCCAGGTCGACGCCCCGCCGCTGTACATCCAGGAGAAGGTCGACCCCCGCGTCCTGATCGAGAACCTTCGCAAGACGGCCAGGGAGGGCGAACTCGAGCCAGAACTCACTCTCTTCGAGACATTCGACGGACTTGACGAACTTGATCTTGTCGAGTTCTACAAGCACTCCGCGAACTGGTCGAACCGCATGATCCTGGGCGACAGCCTCCAGGTCATGGCGAGCCTTGCCGAGCGCGAACGACTCCGCGGCAAGGTCCAGATGATCTACATCGACCCGCCCTACGGCATCAAGTTCGGGTCGAACTGGCAGGTGTCGGCACGGAAACGCGAGGTCAAGGACGGCAGCGTCACTCACGTTTCCCGCGACGCCGAGCAGGTCAGGGCATTCCGAGATACGTGGCAGCTAGGGATCCACAGTTATCTCACCTATCTACGCGACCGGGCCTCTGTGAGTCGGGACTTGCTGACGGACAGCGGGTCCTTGTTCGTGCAGATAGGTGACGAGAACGTGCATCTGGTCCGTTCCGTGCTTGACGAAGTCATGGGCGCCGAGAACTTCGTCAGCATGATCTCCTTCGTGACAACGAGCGGGTTCACACAGGCATCAGCGCTGCCGCGAACCGGCGACTACATCGTGTGGTACGCGAGGAACTCTGATCAATTGAAGAGCCGCCCGCTGTGGGAAGAGGCCCGGGACCGACAAGGCTACGACCGCCTGTACTTCGAAAATGGCACATACCGGGCACTCAAGAAGGGAGAGACCCCAGAGAGCTTCAGAGGCAAGGCGCGCCTGTACAAGCCTGACAATTTGCAGAGCCAGGGTTCCGCGGCCGAACCACAGCCATACGACTTCGAAGGGAAGCGCTATTCTCCGGGCGCCAACTCACATTGGAAGGCCTCCTACCCAAACGGCATGGATCGCCTAGCCTGGGCCAACCGAATCCATGTCGCACGAAACAGCATCAACTATCGGCGCTTTGTAGACGACTTTCCGTACAAAGCTCAAACGAACTTCTGGAGCGATACCGGCACGGGCAATTTCACAGACGACAAGGTGTACGTCGTCCAAACGAATACGAAGGTAGTCGAGCGCTGCATCCTGTTAGCCACGGATCCGGGTGACCTCATCCTCGACCCTACGTGCGGATCGGGTACAACTGCCTTAGTCGCTGAGCGCTGGGGTCGGCGATGGATCACGATCGACTCGTCACGCGTGGCGATGGCAGTTGCACGCCAGCGGTTGTCTGGAGCGCTTTATCCATACTTTGTTCTTGCGGATACCGAGGCCGGGCGAGCTCTTGAGGCCGAATTGACTGGATCCGTGATGCCCAGCAAAGTTACCGCAGGCGATATCCGGCAAGGATTCGTCTACCAGCGCATTCCGCATATCACACTCGGGTCGGTTGCCAACAACCCGGACATCCACGAGGGGATGTCCCAAGGCGAAATTGACGAGGCAATCGCCGCGCACGCCGACACAGAGCTTCTCTACGATCGACCACACGAGGACAAAACCCATGTTCGTGTGAGCGGGCCATTCACGGTGGAGAGCCTGTCTCCACATCGGACCCGGCCAGCCGAGGCTGAGGCCCGCCTAGGCGATACGAGCGACGATTCGAATCCTCATTTCGTGGGCACCATCCTCGAGAACCTGCGCGAGTCGGGGATCCAGAACGGCATGCGTGCTGAGCGGCTGGAGTTCGACATAGTTGAGCAGCACGCCGGCGCTCACATCCAGGCCGTCGGTTCACGCGACGCACCCGGCCCCGACGGTGTGAGCCGAGCTGGCATCTGTATAGGACCGCAGTACGGAACTGTCGGAGCCGCCTTCGTCAAGGATGCTGCCCGGGAAGCCGCTAAGGACAAGAGCCTTGACCTGTTGTGCATACTCGCGTTCGCATTTGATCCGCAGGTGCTCAACTCGGATGAGGCGTACATCGCGTCGAGCGAGAGTTTCGATGTAGCTGGGATGCGGTCCCTGGGCCGGGTCCCAGTCCTGCTTGTGCGGATGAACTCAGATCTTCTCATGGGTCAGGAACTGGCCGCGAAAGCTGGCGGAAACCTCTTCACGACGTTCGGCGAGCCTGATATCGACATCGCTGTCAACAACGAAGACGTCACGGTGGAGCTTCGTGGCGTCGATGTCTATGACCCGAACACCGGGATAGTGCGTTCAGACAAGACCGACAAGGTCGCACTCTGGATGATCGATACGGACTACGACGGAGAGAGTTTCTTCGTCCGCCACTGCTACTTCACCGGTGGCCAAGACCCGTACAAACGCCTCAAGACCGCTCTAAAGGCCGACATCAACGAGGAAGCCTGGCAGAGTCTCTACTCGACGGTGAGTCGGCCCTTCCATAAGCCGTCGACCGGCCGCATCGCCGTGAAGGTGATAAACGACTACGGCGACGAGGTCGTCAAGGTCTACGAGGTCGCGTGAACGGCATCGACTGGGAGACTGTGTGTGGGCAGTTGCCGGTCCGTCGGACCAGTGACGGGACGGGCCGACTCGGCGCCTATCGAACCCTCGCATTGCAGATGGTGCGGACCTCGCATCTGCGGCACCTTGCACCCGGGGAAGGTTGGAAGTCCCGGTTGCGCATCTTCGCCGCGGCGTCGTCGACTATCCCCTCAGCCGACTCAATGCTGCTGGCGTCCACAGCAATGGCGTCACGCGTGCCATTGAGATCGTGGAGGTACGCAGCGCGAACGTCTAGGCCTTCTCGTTGACCGGCATTGGCATACACCTGCAGTTGCAACTCGTACGGCGTGATGTCACCGTCGGTTGACGTCTTGTAGTCGACAATCGCGAGCCCCGTCGGTACACCGCCCTCCTTATCCAAGATCACATCGGCCCGGCCCGACACTGTCACCCCGTCAAGATGGAGCTCGAAGGGCCGCTCGGTCTCCCACACCCTGTGCAGGTCCGCCTCGTGGTTCTCGACGTAGTTCCCGATCAGGCGCCGGGCCGCATCCTTCATCTTGCGATGCCCAACCTTGTTCGCTGTCGGCAAGAAGAAGTGGTCGTCCAGCATTTGGTCGAGCCTGTCCTTGGTCGGGGCGACGCCTGTCGTCTGGGTGTGTTCCGCGATCTGCCGGAGGAGATGATGTACGGCCTTGCCGTAGCCCAGTTCGGGCGCCAACCGCGGTTGGAAACCGACGAGGGTGCGTAATCGATACGCCAGTCCGCAGTCGAGAAAGGACGCCATCTCGCTGAACGTGATGGCCAGTATGTCCTCATCGCCGTCGGACTGCGTCTCGATCGGAGGAAGCACGATGTCGTCCGGATCGATGTGGAGTTCCTCGAGTTCCTCCCAGTAGGGGCTCGGCCGCACCGAGTTCGTTGTGACTCGATCATGACGAGATACGGACACCCAGTCGCGCGCCCGCGTAGCGGCCACGTAGAAAAGCCGCCGCTCGTCGGCGTCGGACCCTTCGTACCTGGCGGCATTGAAGAGTGTGCGGGGGACAAGCCAGTCTTGCCGCCGGCCCGTGCGGGACGAAGGGAACCGATTCGCGGTCAACGACGGGATGAAGACCGCAGGCCACTCAAGACCCTTGGCGTGGTGCACGGTGGTGATGTCGACAGCGTCAATGGTCAAGTCCGGTTCGCCGTCGAACCCCTCATATTCGCCCTGGGCGTAGTTCACCATGTGGATGGCGAGATTCTTGTAGTACCACTCGCCACCCCACTCGCCCCCAACCTGCTCGCCACGAACGTCGACGTCCAGCCGAGCGCGGCGCCGGACACTCTCGTAGTCGGCCAGGAGCGAGGTGAAGCGAGCGAGCGTGCCGACTGCGTTGAGGCGGACTGGATCGTCGAAGTCCCACTTGCGAACTTTGAGCACGTCGAGCAATTCGTAGAAGTCACCGACCAGATCTGCGGATCGGCCCGTACGGACTGAGTGGGTCCGCCATTCCTTGAGCACCTTCTTGACTCTGTTCTCGTGGGGCTTGCCCCGCAGCTCAAAGACCGTCGTGTACTCCTCGAGCAGTGGCGCAAGGTCGACCGGTTCGCCAGGTTGGAAGGGCTCTCGCCAGTCGATGTCGCTCAACCAGCAGTAGGTCTTGGCCAAGACGATCGCTTCGGGCTGGTCAAAGAGGCCCGTGCGTCCGCCCGGCTGAACCGGCACTTCGAACGTGCTGAACTGCTCAAGTAGACGCCCGTAGGCGGCCCGTGACCGAACCAGAATGCCGATGTCCCTGTAGGGAACGCCGGCCTCGTTCAGATCGAGTACCAGACTCGAGATCCAGCCAGCTTCTGTCATCTCGTCCTCTTCGCCCCACACGACCACCCTCGGACTCGACCCTTCGGCCGGTCGAGTCGGGTTCATCTCCTTCCCGAGACGGTTCGGGATGGACTGAGCGAACCCGTTGGCCGCTTCGATGATCTCGGGACGACTTCGACGGTTCGTCGTGATCTCGAACGTCGTCACCGGCTCGTACCTGCTTGCGAACGTGACGATGTTGTTCACGTCGGACCCGCGCCACTGGTAGATGGCCTGATCGTCATCCCCAACGACACAGAGTTCGGTGTCGGGGCCGGTGAGTCTCCTGATGAGCTCCTCCTGGGCAGGGTTCACATCCTGGTACTCGTCAACGATCAGGAATCGGAGCGTCTCATGAACTGCGCCCGCGACGTCGGGCCGCGGAAGCTCCTCGACTGCGGCGCGAACTTGCTGACCGTAGGTGAGCAGCCGGTATCGAGCGAGGGTGGCGTAGTAGTCCTCGAGGACGACCCGGAAGTCATCGGGCAGATTGTCAAGATCAAGCAACTCGTTGTCGACGACCTCGACGCTTCGCAGAAATGTGCGAATTGAAGCGAACAGTCGGTTCCTGGGATCGAACTGACGAACATTGAGCCGCCGAGCCTCCCGGCTGACGAAGGCGGCGAGCTGGTTCTCGTCGAGTACATCGAACGTCTCGTACTTGGGCACATGCTGCTGGAGAAGCCGGAAGCAGTAGGCGTGAATCGTGCCGACAAATAGGCCGTTGAGCCGGTCGAGAGCCTCGCGTCCCAGCCGCGTCACGACCCGTGCCTCAATTCGTTCCTTCATCTCCGCTGCGGCGCGCTCGGTGAATGTGAAGGCAACGATGGCATCGGGCCGAACGCCCTCGGCCAAGAGATCGGCGACCCGCTGCGAGACGACCTCGGTCTTGCCCGAACCAGCCGATGCGATGATCTGCATGTGGGACCCACGATGCCGAACTGCTCTGAGCGCGTCGCCTTCAAGAGTTGGTGCTTCGCGCAAATCGCCAGAACCTTCCAGAGCGCTTGCCGACAGCTCGGCAAACTTCCCTCGTGTGATTCTTAGCCTATCGACGATAGACGACGCACAGTAAACTTAAGTCCCACTTCAGAGGCACTTTCTGGCACGGGCCGTCCAAAGCTGATGGAGGTCGTTGACAGTCAGGGTCATTCATGAGAGGAAGACCTGTTCGACTGCGCCCTCTGCGTCGTCATTGAAGGTCGGCTCGCTCATGGCAAGTCTAGGAATTGGGCCCACTCGTTCATCAGCTTGCGGCGCTTGGTGTAGGCGTCGCCTCGGATATAGGCCTGTTGCACCGAGTCGCCCAAGCCGTGGGCCAGCGCGGCTTCGGCGACAGCCCATGGCGTGTCGGTCTGCTCTAGTGCCCACGTCCGGAAGCTAGCTCGGAAGCCGTGGACGGTGGCCCGTTCAGCGAGGCCGACATCGCGCAAGACCTTCGTGAGAGTCATGTCGCTCAGCGGCCAGCCGGGCTTGAGCGGTGACGGGAAAACTAGATCGGAGCCGTCGTGCAGGTTCTTGGCCTGTTGCAGTACTTCGAGAGTGGCATCAGACAGCGGCACCCGATGCTCGTTTGCGGCCTTCATTCGAGTCGCTGGTATCCGCCACTCGCAGACATCAAAATCGATCTCATTCCATACAGCGTTGCGGGCCTCTCCAGAACGGGTGGCGGTGAGCACAACGAACCGTAGGCACAGCTTGGCAGCCTGTGACGCGCCGGATTTGTCCACGACTGCGAGCGCCTCGCCGACCTCGGCGTATGGAAGCGACCGGAAGTTGGACTGCACCCGCGGCATCGGCGGAAGGGCGCCGTCGATGACTTCGCCGGCGACGTTGAAGGTGACATAGCCGTGGGCCTGGCACCAGCGAAATGCGGTGCGGATTCTCTGGCGGACTTTGCGGGCTGCTTCTGGGCGGGTGGTCCAGATCGGTTCGACGCAGCGGAGCACATCGGACTGGGTTATGCGGTCCACTCTCATGTCTCCGATTACCGGGAAGACGTGGTTCTCCAGCGATGCCCACCAGAGCTTGGCGTGCCTGTCGCTTCGCCACCGCGGCCGGTTGGCTTCGTATACCGCCTGCGCAGCCCCACGGAAAGTAGGGGTGTCAGCCCGGCGCTTCTCGGCAAGTGGGTTGCGCCCGTCGGCGACCGCAGTTCGGTATTCGGTGGCCTTGCGCCGCGCGTCTGCCAGCCCTACAGCCGGCCAGCCTCCCAGGCCGATGTCACGGCGTCTCCCGTCAATGGTGATCCGAAGTACCCAGGATTTCGACCCGGCATCGGTCACCCGCAAGAACAGACCTTGTCCGTCTTGGTGCTTGCCCGGTCCTGCTGCTTTTGCTCTGGCGGCGGTGAGGCTCGGCATCCTGTCCCCCAATCTGTCCCACACTTGGAGCGGGATAGCACGGCTATGAGTGGGAACAGTATAGCCTTCTAATCTGAAAAATACCGATGTTACGCTGGGGATTTAGGGAACACTTGGGACCGTGTGGGAAAAGCAGAAAACTGTAAGGAGCACCCCGTACGGGATTCGAACCCGTGTTACCAGATTGAGAATCTGGCGTCCTAGGCCTCTAGACGAACGGGGCGGGAACGCTGAAGTGTACTGGCTGCGTTCAGTTCTGGGCGACCCGAAAAACGTCAGGGGCGGGCTTGGTAGATGATGTTGGCGTTGGTTTCGGTGACGCGCTTGAAGCTGGAGAATCCGGCCTGAGTGAACACCTCTCGCATGGCGGCTTCTCCCGACTGGGCACCCATGCCCAAGCCGACGGGTTGGGCCAACGAACATGGGGTGCAGAACACTGCGGAGGCGCCGTAGGCGGTGGCTGCCATGGGGTTCTCGGCCAGGTTGCGGACGTGGCCATCCAAGGCGAAGGGCTCCACCATGAGCACCGAGCCGCCCTCAGCCAACTGGCGGCGGGCGTGGGCGGCGATACCCACGGGGTCGCCCATGTCGTGCAGGCAGTCCAAGAAGAAGATCACGTCGTAGTTGCCCTGGTAGCCCTTCGAGTCGGCCACTTCGAAGGAGGCATTTTCCAGCCCGGCCTCAGCGGCTACCTCGATGGCCTGATCGATGGACGGGCCGTGGAAGTCGATCCCGGTGAAGTGCGACTCGGGATAGGCCGAGGCCAGGATCTGCACCGAGTCGCCGCAGCCGCAGCCCACATCGGCCGCAGTCGCCCCGGCCTTGAGCAACTCGTCGATCCCGTCGGCGGCCGGGATCCACTCGTTGGCCAGGTATATCTCGTACTGGGGCCGGAAGAACCGGGCGGTGGAGGTGAACAGGCAGGGATGGTGATCGCCCCATGCCAGCCCACCGTCGCCCCGGAAGGCTTCGAGGATGTCGTCCATGTCGGCGAACATCGCCCGGAACATGCCAATGCCGCCGGCCAGGAACGCGGGGCTCACCTCCCAGGCCAGCACCGCGGCGGCCTCGTCGGTCAGCTCGAAGGCGACATCGTCGTCGCCGTCAAGATCGACGAGGCCGACAGCGGCCTGCTGGCGCAGCCACTCGGTCACCAGTCGGGGATTGCAGCCGACGGCTTCGGCCAGCGCGTCGGCGGTCATCGGTCCCGCCCCGGCCATGGCCCGATACAGGCCCAGCTCGTCGCCGATGTGGACCATGGCCATGGTGGTGGCCCCGGCCATATGGTCGGCGACCTCTCCGGCCAACTCGGTTACCCGATCAACGTCGATGTCCATGTCAGATCCTTCGCGGTGATGTACCGACTGGAACCCTAGGCGGTTGGACTACGTGGAGTAACGGCCAGTGGTGCGGCGCTTCCAACCGGCGGCGGCCATGTTGCCACCGTCGACGTGGATGGTGGTACCGGTCACGAACCGGGACATGTCCCCGGCCAGATACACCGCGGCGGCGGCGCAGTCGTGAACCGATCCGCCCTCCAACCAAGGCTGGGGTGCCAGCCCCGACTCTTCGTCGATGATCTCTCCGCCCAGCAGACTCTCGCCCTCGGTGGGGATCACATCGGGGGCGATGCAGTTGACCCGGATGCCAGCCGGAGCCAGCTCCAGCGACAGGCTCATGGCCAGATTGGCCTGGGCCGCCTTCATGGCCGAATAGATGGAGAAGCCGGGACCGGCCCGATGGCCCTCTATGGAAGTGACGTTGATGACCGAACCGCCTTGGTCCATCAGCGGAATGCACCCCCGGATGAACCCGGTGACCTGGGTGAAGTTCTCGGCGATCAGCGCGGCCTCGCCCCTGAGGTTGATGTCGGCAAACGGGGATCTGAACGTGCCGCCGGCGTTGTTCACCAGCACGTCCACGCGCCCAAAGGCCTCTCCCACCTCGGCCAGCCACGCATCGCGGGGCTCGGGATGGCGCACGTCGAACAGCCCGGTCACACACCGGCGGCCCAGTGCCTCCACCGCGGCGGCAGTGCGGGCCATGTCGTCGGCTTCCCGGTCGCAGATGGCCAAGTCAGCTCCGAACCGGGCCAGCGCCACTGCGGTGGCCGCACCGATTCCCCGAGCGCCGCCGGTGACGATGGCCACCTTGTCGGTGAGCAGCACGCTGGACGGGTCGAGGATGTTGTCGTCGCTCCAGATGGGATCTTGGTCGCTCTCATGGCCACTCAAAATCCACTCCCAATCAGTCATACTCCTACCCCCACTGCGGAACCGATTCCATACGTCACGGCCGAAGCCGCAGCCACGAACGCTAGCTGTCGGAAAGAGCCCCGCAAGACAGACCGGCTGGTGGCCAATGCCAGCGCGCTGCCAACCAGAACGGCGCCGACCGCACCGAGGATGATCGACGCCACGATGGCACCGTTGCCGCCCCCAAAGAACCAGGGCAACAGCGGCAGCACTGCGCCCAAGGCAAAGGAGATGAACGAGGACATGGCAGCGAACACCGGGTTGCCCAATTCGTTGGGATCGATGCCCATCTCCTCCCGAGCGTGGACCTCCAGTGCTTTCTCCGGGTCGTCCATGATGTTGGAGGCCATCTCCCGAGCCGTTTCCTGATCCACTCCCCTGGACTCGTAGATTTCAGCCAACTCCTCCACCTCATGCTCCGGGTTGCGAGCGTGCTCCCGCCGCTCCATATCCAACTCCCGCTCCAGTAGCTCTCGCTGGGCTTGCATCGACAGATACTCCCCAGCGGCCATGGACACAGCTCCGGCGATGAGGCCGGCAATTCCGACCAGGCGAACCAGGCCCTGTCCTGAGCTGCCTCCGGCTACTCCCAAGATGATCGCCAGATTGGACACTAGGCCGTCGCTCACCCCGAACACCGCGGCCCGGTACCCTCCCCGGGTCACATTGCGGTGGTGCCCCTCGCCGAGATGCCCCGAGCCGCTGCTCTTTCGTGCGAACACCGTCTCAACCTACCGTTTGAATGGGCGCATGGGCGGTGTATGGTAGAAAAATAAATTCGTTTCTACCATGAGATAATTTCAATGAGTCTCAATATCAAGAATGACGAGACGTGCCGGCTGGCCAGCGAACTGGCCGATCTCACCGGCGAGACGATGACCGGGGCAATCACCGCGGCCCTGCGAGAACGCCTCGACCGCGAACAGCGCAGCCGTAGCGTTGAAGCCCGACTTGAAGCGATGCGGGCTATTGCGCAGCGCTGCTCCAAGCTTCTTCGTCCGGGGCCATCGGCGGTGGAACATGGCGACTTCTTGTACGACGAGCATGGGCTGCCCAAGTGATCGTCGACACTTCAGCCGTGCTGGCCATCCTCTTCGAGGAGCCTGACGCCGAGCACTACCGGAAGACGATTGCTGGGGCCGAGCGCTGCCTCATGTCGGCTGCGAGTTTCCTTGAGACCGCCATAGTGCTGGAAGGTCGTACCGGTATCGCCGGCGGCCTTGAACTCGATCTGTTGGTCGAGAGGGCCCCAATTCAGCTCGTTACGGTCACGTCCGACCATGCCCAGGCCGCTCGCCGCGCCTGGCGGCAGTTCGGCAAGGGCAACCACCCCGCGGCCCTGAACTTCGGCGACTGCTTCGCCTACGCCTTGGCCAAAGAGACCCGAGAGCCACTTCTGTTCAAGGGCCGCGACTTCACCCTTACCGACATCGAAGCTGCGTAGCCCTAGTAGTCGACACGATCAGGCCCCGCCTTGGGGAGCCATCACCACCTGTTCGTCTTCGCCGGCCCGTACCACCCAATCGTCGCCTCGGCGGAGGACCTCGGCGCCGGGGGCGCTCAGGTCGTCGCCAGCCCGGACCCAACTCACCGCCTTGCTCATGGCCACCTCCACCAAGCCAGCCCGATCTGCGGCTAGGGCCTCAGCCGCTGCACGGCACGCAACCAAGCCGGCGATTGGGTCGGCTGCGGCATCAGCCACGAACCACGGAAGCCCGCCGTCTGGGTCTTCCAGCCACAGGCCCCCGCTCACCGCGGCGTCGTCGCCGAAGGCAGCCCGGTCGTCGCCGTGGCCGGTGATCGACACCCACACCAGCCCGCAGGCCTTGGCCACGTCCAGCCGGTCCAACCCCCAATTGGCCCACACCCTGGGCCGCAACCCGTCGACTACTACGGTCGCCTGCTGGCACAGGTCCAGGAATCGGCGACGGCCGTCGCCGGATACCAGGTCGATGATGGTGTCTTTCTTTCCCTGGTTCAAACGCTCGTAGAAAGCAGGTGAGCCGTATCGGGCACCGTCGGGTCGGCCTGGCGCCTCCACCTTCACCACCTCGAATCCGAAATCACCCAGCAGCGAGGCGCACAGCGGGCCAGCCCACAGCGAGCTCACATCCAGCACCAGGTTCCGGCCAATTCCTGCGGGTCCGGCATCGGCGAGCGAGCAGGGCTCCGTCGGCGGCGACGGGCGGACTGCCTCCCCCACCGCCAGGCCCAGCCAGTCGGCGCGCTCGATCAACTCGGCCACTGGTTTGTTCCGCACCCCCGCCACCACTACGGACCACACGTCGTCCCCGACCAAATCGCCCCTCTCCAACCAAGCGGGAACCGCTTCGGTGTCGCTGGTGCGGGCCAACGACACCGCCAACACCCCGTCAGCGGCGGCCACCATGCGACACGCGCCCCCCAGCGAGACCGGCCCACGGCGAGTTCGCCCCACCAACGCCGCCCGTTCCCCCAGAAAACCGGCGGCATCAGTCCTCAGGGGCTCGCCCCTCAGTTCAGCTATGTCACCCACCACGCCTTCAAGCCGCTCCACCCAGCGCCCTGAGGCCAGCGCCGGTGGCCCGTGCTCCGGCCCGCTCAGGCCCATAAGCCCTGATGCAGCCCAAACCAGCGCCGGATGGCGGTTGCTGGGGGTGGAGTCCATCACCGCAGTTTGTACCTGTTGAAGCTGACGGGAAAAGATTGGGGGATATCTCCCAGGAGGCAGGAATGGACTTGAAACCGGGTAGCCGCCTCAAGAGCTCAGTGTGCGATACCGAGCTGATCGTGGTCAAAGCACCGAACGGCGACGTGGACATCACCTGCGGCGGCGCGCCGATGGCCGATCCGGCCGAAGTCGAGCGCAACGGCGAAGTGGCCGCTGATGCCGCCGAGGGCACCGCGCTGGGGAAGCGCTACGTGAACGAGGACGAGTCCCTCGAGGTTCTGTGTACCAAGCCCGGCGACGGCTCTCTGGCACTGGGCAGCACACCCCTCAGCCTGAAAGAGGCCAAACCCTTACCGGCCTCCGACTAGCTGGGCCGCCGGGAGACGCGCCGCAGGGGATGAGCCCATGAATCTGATGATGCTGCTGGAGATGGCATCCAGCGGTTTCGGCGAGCGCACCGCGGTTGGCCCCCAGGGGCAAGGACTCACCTATGAACAGTTGTTCCAGCGCTCTGGCGCCGCCGCTGCACGCTTCCGCGAGGCGGGAATCGACCGGGTCAGCATGGTGGACACCAGCAGCGAGGCCCTCCCCATCGCCCTGTTCGGCTCGGCCTGGGCCGGGGTGCCGTTCGTCCCGCTCAACTACCGGCTGACCGTGCCCGAGCTGCGGCATCTGGCCGCCGAGGTGGCCCCCTCGGTCACGGTGTGCAACGACAACGCCCTCGCCGCCATCGGAGACCTCGACGGCGTGCAGGCCGTTGGCCGGCCTGATTTCCTGACCCAGTGGGCCGAGGACAACGCCCCCGACAGCGACTGGAACGTCAACCCCGACGAAATCGCCATCCTGCTCTACACCAGCGGCACCACCGGGGCTCCCAAGGCCGCGGTACTGCGCCACAAGCACTTGGTGTCGTACGTCATCGGCTCGGTGGAGTTCATGGGTGCAGCCGAGGACGAGGCCACCCTGGTGTCGGTCCCCCCCTACCACGTAGCCGGGATGGCCGCGATCTTGAGCGCGGTGTACGCCGGGCGCCGCATCGTGCAGCTTCCCAACTTCGACGCCGCCGACTGGGTCAACCTGGTCCGGGCCGAAGGCGTGACCCACGCCATGGTGGTGCCCACCATGCTGGCCCGCATCGTGGACCACTTGGAGGACGCCGGGGGCGGGCTTCCCTCGCTGCGGGCGCTGTCGTACGGGGGCGGGAAGATGCCCGCGCCGATTATCGCCCGCGCGCTCGATGCGCTGCCTGAGACCAACTTCGTGAACGCCTACGGCCTCACCGAGACCAGCTCCACGGTGGCCGTGCTCGGACCCGAGGAACACCGGGAGGCCCACCGCTCCGATGATCCGGCCGTGCGGGCCCGGCTGGGCTCGGCCGGCCGGCCGCTACCCACCATCGAGGTGGACATCCGCGACGAGGAGGGTACGCCGGTGCCCACCGGCAACTCCGGAGAGATCTGGGTGCGGGGCGAGCAGGTCTCGGGCGAGTACCTGGGGCGGAACTCCCGGGTCACGCCCGACGGCTGGTTCCCCACCAACGACGGCGGCTCGCTGGACCCCGACGGCTACCTGTTTGTGGAGGGCCGCATCGACGACATCATCGTGCGGGGAGGCGAGAACATCTCCCCCGGCGAGATCGAGGACGTGCTGCTGAGCCACCAATCCATTGCCGACGCGGCCGCTATCGGCGTGCCCGACGAGCAATGGGGCGAGGCGGTGGCCGCGGTGGTGGTGCCGGCCAAGGGTCAGACCCTGGACGTCGCCGAACTCCAGGAGTTCGTGAAAGCCCAAATGCGGTCGTCGCGCACTCCCGACCGCATCGAAGTGCGCGACGAGCTGCCCTACAACGAGACTGGCAAACTCTTGCGCCGGATCCTGCGCGATGAGCTCGCCGAAAGCCGCTGATTCCCGCCTGGGCTAACCTGCGATCACTCAGTGATGGCTGCGCCAATCCAAACCACGGGCCTGGCTGAGGCCCACGCGCTCTTGTCCCACCCCTATGCCGGTGAGGACTTGGGGCTGGCCGATTGCCCGGTGATCCTCGTCGAGCTGACCGAAGCCGACCTGTCGGCGCGGCCTTCCGATGAAATGGCCATGCTGGTCAAGAGCACTCCTGCGGTGACCGCGGTGGCCGTGCCCGAAGGCTTCGGCGGCGTCGACGCCGCCAAGTTGGCCGAGCTCTGCGAACCCTTCGACATCGTGCTGGCTCCCGACGATGTACCGGCCCCTCTGGCCGTGCCCCCCGACGAGCTGGACCAGATCACCGCAGCCGCCACGGCGTCGCCAGCCGCGGCGGTGGCCTTGGTGCAGCTTCTCCGACTGAGCGAGAGCTGCTCCACTGCCGACGGGCTGGTGGCCGAGTCGCTGGCCTATTCCACCCTCCAGTCCGGGCCACAATTCCAGGCCTGGCTGGCCACCCAGCCGACCCGGTTGGTGCGGGTGAATCCAGAACCCGCGGTGAGGGCCGAGCGGGTGGGCTCCACCCTGCGACTCACTCTCAACCGGCCCGAACGCCACAACGCCTTCAGCGCCGAGATGCGCGACGGACTAGTCGAGCAGCTCCGGGCCGCGTCGATCGATCCCAGCCTGGACGGCATCGTGCTCGACGGCGCAGGGGCCACCTTCTGTTCCGGCGGCGACCTGGCTGAGTTCGGCACAACCCCCGACCCCGGTACTGCTCATCGCGTTCGCTCGGTGCGCAGCGCTGCGTTCTGGATCGACCGACTGGCGGCCAAGACCCGTGTCATGGTCCATGGCACCTGCGTGGGGGCGGGCGTGGAGCTGCCCGCCTACGCCCACGACGTGGCCGCTCACCCCGACACCACCTTCCGCCTCCCCGAAGTGGCCATGGGCCTGGTGCCCGGCGCCGGTGGCACCGTCAGCATCGCCCGCCGCATCGGCCGCCAGCGCCTCTGCTACTTCGCCCTCACCAACACCGAAATCGACGCCGCCTGTGCCCTGTCCTGGGGCCTCATCGACCGCATCAAAGGCTAGAGCAGCCGTCTTTCAACGACCACAACGCTCCTCCTACTGGTCGTGCTATGCGGTCTTCGACACTTCGAGGAATTGGCGGAGAGCCTGCCGGTGAATGCTGCTCACCGTTGTTCCATCTTTCTCTGCCCTTGCCGCAAGAGCAGCACGCAACTCGGAGTCGATCCGCACAGTCACGACCTCTGAGGGGTCAGAATTCAAAGAAGGACGCCCTCGGCGCCGAACGCGAAGCTCTTCAATGTCGTAGTCGGCTGCCTCGACCTCTGCGGCTATACGGTCGATGTCCTCGTCGGTGAGTACCCGTCCAGTCTGAGTTTGGTATGTCTTCTTGCTGGTCATGGTTGTTCTTCCCCCGGTGCAAGCTCCAAAAGTATGAAATACATAGATCTCAGCCCCATAGCGTGGATCACAAGCTGCTCCCCACCGCTCAAATCCAGCCAAATCACCTCCAGCAGATTGCCCGAGGAGTCCGGTCCGATAGCCAAGACCCTGGGAGGGTCTGCCTCGGGGTCCATGTCGACGACGGCCATGGCATGCTCAAGAGCATGAAGTATCTCTTGATCGCTGTATCCGTGCTTCCGGGCCGATCTGTGGATCTCCACACTTGATTATTGTATTACGAAATAAGCGATCCAGGCTGAAGAACCAGAGAAAGCTCGCCGAGAATTACAAGCGCTCGATGATGGTGACGTTGGCCTGGCCGCCGCCCTCGCACATGGTTTGCAGGCCGTAGCGGCCGCCGGTGCGCTCCAGCTCGTTCAACAGGGTGGTCATCAGCCGGGCTCCAGTGGCGCCCAGCGGGTGGCCCAGGGCGATGGCACCGCCGTTCACGTTTACCTTCTCGTGGGGCACGTCGTGCTCGCCCATCCAGGCCAGCACTACCGAGGCGAAGGCCTCGTTGCACTCGAACAGGTCGATGTCGTCGATGGCCATCCCGGTGCGGGCCAGTGCGTACTCGGTGGCGGGGATGGGGCCGGTGAGCATGTAGATGGGGTCGGCGCCCCGCACCGACATGTGATGGAAGCGAGCCCGGGGCTTGAGGCCGTGGTCGGCCACCGCCTGCTCCCCGCAGATCAGCATGGCGCAGGCCGCGTCGGATATCTGGCTGGAAACCGCGGCGGTCAGGCGCCCGCCTTCCACCAGCACGGACAGACCGGCCATCTTCTCCATGGTGGTCCCCCGGCGGATGCCCTCGTCAACCTCCAAGCCGCCCAGGGGCAAGATCTCGTTTTCAAACCGTCCCTCGTCGGTGGCGGTGGCGGCCCGCTCGTGGCTGGCCAGGGCGAACTCCTCCATCTGCTCCCGGCTGATGTCCCAGTGCTCGGCGATCATCTCCGCACCCCTGAACTGCGACACCTCCTGAGTTCCGTAGCGGTCGACCCAGCCGTCTGAGCCGGTGAAGGGATCGGGATCGGTCACCCCCACGTGCTCGGCCACGGTCATGGCCGCGCCGATGGGGATCATGCTCATGTTCTGGACCCCGCCGGCCACCACCATGTCGTTCACTCCGGCCATCACCGCCTGGGCCGCGAAGTGGACGGCCTGCTGGGCCGATCCGCACTGGCGGTCGATGGTGGTGCCGGGAACATGCTCGGGCAGCCCGGCGGCCAGCCAGGCGGTGCGGGCGATGTCGCCGGCTTGGGGGCCGAGGGCGTCCACGCAGCCGTACATCACATCGTCTACCGCAGCCGGGTCGAAGCCGGTCCGATCTATTAGCCCGAGGATGGGATGGGCCCCAAGATCGGCCGGGTGGACCTGCGACAGGCTGCCGCCCCGTCGCCCCACCGGGGTGCGGACTGCGTCGATGATGTATGCCTCAGCCATGGCTGCTCCTCTTTCTGGTCTTAGAGATCATCGCGGCTCCCGGGGCAGGCCGAGAACCCGCTCGCCGATGATGTTCCGCTGAATCTCGTTCGATCCGGCATAGATGGTGTGGGCTCGGCTGTACAGAAAGGTGCGCTGCCAGGAGTCCAGCGTGTACTCCTCGTCGTGTTCGGCCGCTACCGCCGTGCCATCGGCCCCCCGCACCCCCACCATCAACTCCCCCAGCGAGCGGTGCCAGTTGGACCACACCAGCTTGCCAATGGACATCTCCGGCCCCGGCACTCCGCCGGCGTCCACCACCGTGAGCATCCGCAGGTTGTTATACCGCATGATCTCCAATGTGGCGTAAGCCTGGGCCAGCTCCTGGCGGACTACCAGATCATCGGCAGTGCCGTTGGCCCGGGCCTCGGCCAGCAGCGCATCCAGCTCCTGGCGGAAGTAGGTCTGCTGGCCCAGCGTGGACGCGCCCCGCTCGAAGGCCAGCGTTCCCATGGCCACCTCCCAACCCCGACCGGGCTGGCCCACCACTAGATCGGATTCGGTCACTGCGTCGTCGAAGAAGACCTCGTTGAACTCGGTTCCCCCGGTGACCTGCACGATGGGGCGGATCTCGATGCCGGGCTGGTCCATGGGCACCAGCAGGTAGGAGAGTCCGGCGTGGCGGGCGGAGTCGGGGTCGGTGCGGCACACCACGAAGCACCAGTCGGAGTACTGGGCCAGCGAGGTCCAGATCTTCTGGCCGTTGACCACCCAGCGGTCGCCGTCGAGAACCGCCTTGGTGCCCACATTGGCCAAATCCGAACCGGCATTGGGCTCGGAGTAGCCCTGGCACCAGAACTCATCGCCCGACAAGATCGAGGGCACAAACCGCTCCTGCTGTTCGGGAGTCCCGTAGGCCACCAGGGTCGGCCCCAGCAAGGTGACCCCCATGTTGGGCAGCCGTCCCGGCCCCCTGGCCTCCACGTAGGTCTGGTGGAACAGCACCTGCTCCGACAGGCTGCACTCCCGACCGCCCAAGCGGGCCGGAAAGTCGATGCCCAGCCAGCCCCCGCCAGCCAGCTCGCGCTCCCAGGCGATCTGCTGTTCGGCGGGAATGTCCTCTTGGCCCATCCCGCCCCGGCCCCGCAACCCGGCGAACTCCCCCACCAAGTGCTCCTCCAGCCATGTCCGCACCTCGTAGCGGAAGTCCTTTTCAGCAGCGGTGAGGTCGAAATCCATCTGCCGGAAATCTACTGGCGCCCCGCCCAGCTAGACGACCCGCCGCTAGCTCCAAGGTCGGTAGAGGTTGTTGACGGTTGAGGTCTTTGGGGATTTGAGGGTTCTCCCTTGCACTGCGGCAGTCATGGGCGGACACCTCTGTCGGAACGCTCTGGGAGCGGGCCTTCTACTGTGCTGTTCTCGGTTTGGGCTGTGAGGCGATCTACAGCGGCGACCAGCTCACTGACCGACTTGGCAAGGTCTTCCATCTCCGGTTCCTCCTTGCTGGCAGTAAACCAAGCGGCCAGATTCGCGGTAAGTATCCCGAAGACGGTTATTCCGGCAAGCATCAGCACGATTGCTACCGATTTTCCACCAGTAGTCTGGGGGGAGATGTCTCCGTAACCGACGGTGGTGGCGGTGACGATTGTCCACCAGACCATCTCGCCCAATGAGTCGATATCGCCACCGCCACCGTCCTCGAATACCCAAACACCGACAGCCGACGCTGCGATTAGCTATAGCAGCCGCCAGCACCCAGCGGCCCGAGGTGTTTGCCCAAATCCGCTTCGCCGTGTACCAGCCTCGTTCTGCAAACGCCACCAGCTTGAGAATCTTCAGCACCTTCAGGACCCGAACCGACCTCAAAGCACGCAACGGCATCAGGACAGGAATCAGTGTCAGCGCGACGATGGCGAAGTCGTACCACTTGCGTACTGCATATCCAGCGCGCCCCGAACCGTGCAATACCAGTCTCACACCCAACTCAACGGCGAAGACTCCAGAGATCGCCCAGTTCAAAGGCCCGGCCAACGACTCTGCCCACGAAGAAGACCCCTCGAACACCAACAGCGGGATACTCCCCAGCGCCAGCACCAGCATCGGCCAATCGACAGCCGTCTCCCACCGCTCAAGATTCGTCGCCCCGGCGCTTTGGTGATCATCCCCCATATGGGAGGCGATTTTAGGCTTGCGCCGCCGCCCCTACCGCCTGAACAGCAATCGACCCTCTGAGATGCTGGAGTCTTCCAATCCATTGGGTCACGGGGTGGGGGTTCGCTACGGTGCGTGGGCAAGGGAAACCGTGCGGTCTGATCCCCGTGTGGGAGCATCGTCCAACGAGCAGCAAGGAGAAGCGGGCGTGGCGACAACCAAAATGGTCTACTGGCAAGAGAACGAATGGTGGCTCGGATACCTGGAGGAGTTCCCCGACCATTGGACCCAGGGCGAGACGCTGGACGACCTCAAGCAACATCTACGCGACCTGTACGCCGATCTGACGAGCGGCGAGCTACCAGGAGTGCGCCGAGTCGCCGATCTAACGCTGGCCTGATCTCTCCACCCAATATTGCCTAGAGGAGAGTCGGAGGATTAGGCCTCGTCGGCCCTTACCTGGATGGTGTGCCAGCCGGTGGCGCCGTCGGGGGCGGGGTCGCTGGTCTCCGAAGTCTGGGTGGTACCGGTACCGTCGGTGGCCCGCACCCGCACCTGGTGCTCGCCGGGGGTGGCGTTCCAGGTAACCATCCACTGCCTCCAGGAGTTGATCGTGGTCTCGCGGCTGAGCTCGGCCTCAACCCACGGCTCGTTGTTCACCTGCACCTCCACCTTGTCGATGGAGCGGCTGGGGGCCCAGGCCACCCCGGCAATCGCCGTGGGGCCGGGATCGATGGTGGAGTCCCGGCGGGGCACGTCGATACGGGACTGGGTCTTGATCGGCCCCTCCTTCGACCAGCCCCGGGGGATCCAGTAGCCATCGAAGGCCTCCCAGGTGGTGAGCTCGATTTCCGACAGCCACTTGGTGGCCGATACGTAGCCGTATAGCCCGGCCACTACCAACCGGGCCGGGAAGCCGTGGGAGATGGGCAGCGGCTCGCCGTTCATCTGCACGGCCACCATGGCGATCCGTCCGTCGAGGGCCACCTCGGTGGGAAAGCCCGCGGTCCATCGGTCCACCGAGCGGCCCACGATCTGGGTGGCCCCGGGCTGCACTCCGGCCCGGTCCAAAACGGTGGCCAGCGGCACGCCCACCCATTCGGCGTTGCCCACCAAGCGGCCGCCCACCCGGTTGGACACGCACGACAAGGTCACTTGCTCTCGAACCAAACCCAGGTCGAGCAACTCATCGAAGCTGATCTCCACCTCTCGGTCCACCATTCCGTGGATCCGCAGCGACCAGTCTTGGGGGTCGATCTGGGGGTACGACAGCGCGGTGTCGATCAGATAGAAGTCCTCGTTGGGGGTGATGAGCGGCGCGATCCCGGCGATGTGGTCGAAATCGGGCTCCCGCACCGGCTCGGCCGTGACCGTTGGGGTGGGCTCATCGGCGGCCTCAGGAGTGGCTTCAGGGGTGCCATCGGCACCCGGTGTCGAGGTCGCTTCAGCCGTCGCAGTCGGAGTAGACCCTGCTTGAGCGGTGGCAGTCGGGGTGGACCGGGCGGTCGGGGTGGCGACTGTGCGTCCTTGGAGGGCTTCGGCAACCCCCTCGCGTGCCCCTTCCACGGTGTCGCGCCGCCGCAGCCATCGACCGAGGAGGCCCCCAGCCAGCGAAGCCCCGGCCATGATGCCTACTGCCCCCACGAAGCGGCGCCGGTCGTTGAACCGGCCCCGACCGACCATCGGCACCGGTAGGGCTTCGGCATCCGAAGGCTCTTCATCGCCGGCAAACCGGGAGAACAGGGCCAGCGCATACAAACTCATGAACACCGCTATGCCGAATGCACCCGATACCAGCCCGGCCATCCATCCCAGCCCGTCGCTGGATAGAGGATTGCGGGCCGCGGCCCATCCACCGACTACCGCGAAAACCACCAGCCCAGCCGGCATCACCCACCAGCGCTTGCGGGAGGGCCAGCCCAAGACCGCGCCGAGCAAGATCGACACCACGACAATTCCCCACACCAATGCCGGCTTCTGCGCGCTACCCAGGGTGTCGATAGACCAGCGGGCGATGAAGCCGGGAGTAATGTCCACGATCTCCTCGGCCACCGAGACCACCAGCGACGGGATCTTGCGGCTCAACCCCGACAAGATCTCGCTCAAGCCCAGTGCAGCCCCAGCGGCCACAATGCCAGCGGCAATGGCTTGCAACGGTGAGATGACCGCTCGCCGCTCGGCGGATGCGGTCGCTTCCGGTTCACTCATATCTGGATTCCGATCAGTCGGTGTTCTTCATCCGGGGGTGTGGAACTAAGGCTATTGTGAATTTCCGTTTTGTGGGTCAACGGGCCCACCACTTGGAGTTGGATTATGGAACTCGTGCCAATCTACATCCAATGACGCCGTTGGATGCCTTGGGCGCCGACCAGCGGTGGCGGGAGTTGGCCCAGAGCCAGACGGGACGACTGGGCCGGGTGGTGCAGGTGGACCGGGGGGAGTGCGAGGTGGTGACCGAAGGGGGGCAGATCCGAGTCTCGTCCGATTCCCAGCGAGCCCAAGGCGATGTGGCCCCCGTGACCGGCGACTGGGTCACCGTCGCTCCCGGCCCCGATGACATCCTCACAGTTGAACAGGTGCTGGAGCGACGCACGCTGGTGGTACGGCGGGACCCGGCTGAGCAGGCCCGGGCCCAGACACTGGTGGCCAACGCCGATGTGGTGGGGGTGGTGCACGGCCTCGACCGGCGCATCAACCCGGCCCAACTAGAGCGCTTCTGCGTAGTCGGCTGGCAGTCGGGCGCGGCGGTGGCGGTGATCCTGGCCAAATCCGATCTTCGCCGCCATCCTGAGCGGGATGCTGAAAAGGCCGCCATTCTGGCGCCAGGGGCGACGGTGGTGGTCACCGCGGCGCTGCGGGGCGAGGGCCTCGACAACCTGAGCGCCCTGCTGGAGGGAGGTCGCACTCTGGCGCTGTTGGGGCCGTCAGGGGTGGGCAAGTCCACCCTCATAAACGCCTTGGTGGGGACCGAAGTCCAGGCCACCCAGGAGGTGCGGGCCGGAGACGCCCGAGGCCGGCACACCACCATCGCCCGGCGGCTCATCGCGCTCCCCAGCGGGGGTTCGATAGTGGACACCCCCGGCATCCGAGCCGTGGGGCCGTGGGATGCGTGGGAGGGGTTGGCCGCGGCCTACGCCGAGATCGACGCCCTCGACCACGAGTGCCGCTTTGCCGAGGACTGCTGGCACCAAGGCCAGCCCGGCTGTGCCGTCGCCGGCAATGTCGATCCCGGCCGGCTGCGGCGCTACTTGGAACTGGCCGAAGAGCTGGCCGACCAGGATCTCGACCGGGCTCGCCGTAGGCGCCAGTAACCTTCCTCGGCCCAGCCGATCAGATGGACAGGGCCCCGGCGGCCCAGTTGGTGCCGCCGGTGTCGCGGAACGGGGGGCACTCCGAGTCGCGTTAGCGGGCTTCAGCCTCGGCCTGGGCGCGGATTCGGATGTCCTCCTGCTCCTCGGTGCGGGCGGGCAGGTGGTGGGTCAGCCAACCACCGTCCACAAAAAGGGTGTGGCCGGTGATGTACGAGGCCTCGTCGCTGGCTAGAAAAACCGCGGCGTCGGCGATGTCGCCAGGCTCGCCAAAGTGGTTGAGCGGAATCATCTCGGCCATCCCCTTCTCGAGTTCGGGCACCGCTCGCAACCCCTCGGTCATGCGGGTCTTCATGTAGCCCGGCCCCACTGCGTTCACCCGGATGCCGAACTGCCCCAGGGCCATTGCCCCACTGCGGGTCAGCGAGATCACCCCGGCTTTGGATGCGGCGTAGGCCGGGGTCTGGGGATGGCCCTCCGCCCCAAGGATGGAGGAGGTGTTCAGCAGCACACCGCCGCCGCCTCGCGCCACCATGTGGCGGGCCGCGATCTGGTTGCACAGAAACACCCCGGTCAGGTTCACCTCGAGCATCCGGGCCCAGAACTCGTCGTCAATATCCAGGTACGAAGGGGAATTGGCGATCCCCGCATTGGCCACCATGATGTCCAGGCGCCTGTGGCGCTCGACTGCCCCGTCCACCAGGGCCTGCACCGATTCCCGATCGGACACGTCGCAACTCTGAGCTTCTACCCCTAGCTCGTCGGCCACGTGCTCCATAGCCGCTTCGTCCACATCGGCGATCACCACCACCGCCCCCTCGGCGGCGAACTTGCGGCTGATGGCCTCTCCCAGTCCGTTGGCTCCTCCGGTGACGATGGCCACCCTTCCTTCCAAGCGCATGCTCATGGCGACATCTTGGCAAACCCCGCTCTCCGGCATCGATGTCAGGCCGGGGCAATCACCTCCTCGATAGGAGCGGAAGCAGACGGGATGCGCTAGAAAGCCCGGATGCCGAGCGCTACGCCATTAGCCAACAAGATCGCAGCCGTTACCGGTGGGGGCGGGGGAATCGGGGGTGGGATCTCCCGGCTGTTCGCCGAAGCCGGTGCCGCGGTGGTGGTCAACGACATCGACGCCGAATTGGCCAACGCCGCGGTGGGCGACATCACCGACGCGGGAGGACGGGCCATCGCGGTGGTGGGCGACATCACCGACGCCGATGTGGTGGCCGAGTTCCACCGGGCGGCGGTGGAGTTCGGCAACGGCCGGGTGGACATGCTGGTCAACAACGTGGGCGACTACCGGCCGGGCGCGGGCAAGTTCATCCGCACCACCGAGGCCGACTGGGACGCCCAGATCAACATCACCTTCCGCCATGTGCTGCGCTGCACCCACGCGTTCTTGCCCACCATGGTGGAGGGAGGCGGGGGCAACATTGTGAACGTGGCCACCGTGGAGGCCATGCGGGCCATGCCCCGCATCGCGGTGTATTCGGCGGCCAACGCCGCCATCATCGCTTTCACCCGATCCGTCGCCCTGGAGATGGCCGACCAGAACATCCGGGTCAACTGCATCGCCCCCGACATGGCCGACACCCTGCAAACCCCCCTCGACCAGATGCTGCGGGGCCGCCCCCTCGAGCAGGTGAGCCGGTTGATCCCCCTATGCCGATTCGGCAACCCCGACGACTTCGCCGAGGTGGCCCTGTTCTTGGCCTCCGACCAGTCTCGCTTCATGACCGGCCAGACGATCCCGGTGGACGGCGGCACCATGACCGCCCAGGGCTGGTACCGCCGGGCCGACGGTCGGGGCTTCACCAACCTCCCCGACGCTCCCTGAGCACTCTGGCTCTGCCGGGATTGCTCAGTCCAGGCCGTACTGCGGAAGGCGGCCGTTTGCGATCATGGTGAGGCTGCCGGTGCCGGTCTCATCGCCGTCATCGGTAGTGACGGTGACCGGGGCGATGCGGTGCATCGGCGTGAACACCTCGCCCGAGGCGGACACCACATCCGCGGGGTGGCTCACGTCCCAGATCTCGTGTTCGAGGCACGACTCGCCCCGGTACACCCCGAGGCCGAGCTCGTCGTTCCAGCCGCCGCTGTAGCCCAGCCCGGCCATGGCCACCGCCGAGCCCAGCGGCGTCGAGCACAGCCGCAGCGAACCGCCGTCGTCCAAACTCACTGCCATATCGGCCGACGAGAATCGCCGGGTGCCGGCGAAGAACTCCAGAGACAGATCAGCCTGGGTGACGTGGCGGTCGACGTCGGGAACGTCCCGGTCTCGGATGAGCCCGGTGAGGTACACCCGCTCGGTTCCCCGCTCCATGATCTGCACATGGCCGGCCCGCCGGTTGGTGGAGAAGAACAGGAAGTAGAACAGCGTCCCGGTCTCGCTGTGGCGCCGGGGCGGACCGGTGACCGGCTCGGGGATGCCCATCGCCGGGCGCACACCCCAGGAGTGGTCCCGTCCGCCCCACCAGCCGTCCACCGTCAGGCCCTCGTCGCCCACTGTGATCCAGCCGTCGACCACCCCGACCTGGTTGAACCGCTGGTAGTCCTGAGCCACCCGTCCCCTCTCCCGCTCCACGTGGGGCTTCTCGATCTCCGGGGCCAGCTCGGCCCGCCACACGAGATCGCAGGCGATGGAGTGATCGCCGGGGGCCAAGATCACCCTCAGCTCCTCCAGCGGGACCGTCGGCTCCACCCGCATCGGCCCTACCTCGGGCTCCAGGCGGGGGCGAAGGGCCCGAGACGCCCGCAAATTGTGCTGCGTGCCGTCCCGCACCATCACCACCCCGCCGTCCAGCACGTTCATGTTGTTGTACGACCCCATGGTGAACTGCACCGCCGCCTGCCCGGCCGGATCGTAGACGGCGAACCAGTAGCGGTCGAAGAAGCGGGGGTCGGACGTGCCGACGTGCTCGAACGGCTCGGCGATCTGGTGCCACAGGGTGTCGTCTAGGGGTCCGAGCATGGTTACTTCAGCCTTTCGATGGAATCGGACAGATAGGACCGCACCGCGGGAGAAGGTTCGGTGGCGGCAATGATCTCATCAGTGAGCCGACCCCGCAGCCCCCGGTGGTATTCCTCGGCGGCAGCCAGGTCGGGAACTCCGGGCACCGCTTCGTCGAGCACCGCGGGCTCGACGCCCAAGACCTCCTCCAGCTCCCGGATGTCGGCCACCAGGTCGGGCAGAATGTGGGGCCATCGAGCCGCGGCGTGCTCCAGGGCGGCCACCGCATAGGTCACCTGCTCTTGGGCATAGGGGTCGTCCACCTGAGGAGCCACCAGCTCCACCAGCACCTTGCGGGCCCCCTCGATCTGCTCACTCAGCGTAGGTCTCATCGCTACCCTTCCTCGGTTTGGGCCAACAGCACTTTGCCCAGCAGCCCAGCACCGGTCCACACCCGTTGAGTGCGGCCGTCACAAAAGCTCCGCACCCCGGTCATGGCAATGGCAGCCAGCTTGAAATTGGCCAGCACCTGCCAGAAACGCAGCGCGGCCCGATCCACGGTACGTCCGGTGCGGGCCTCATAGGCCGACACCAAGTCGTCTGCCTCCCACCGTCCAGCAATCTGGTGCTCTACCCGGCGCAACGGGTTGGTTACCCACCCCACGTCCTCGGTCGGATCGCCCAGATGGACTGTCTCCCAGTCCAGCAGCACCTGCACCCGGTCGCGGTCAAACAGCACATTGCCCGGCTTGACGTCGCCGTGAACCACGGTGATCTTGCCGGGCGCCGGCCGGTTGCGGCGCAGCCACTGCTCGATCAGCGCCAGCACCGGCTGGGGTTCCAGCGACTGGCGCTCAATCACCGCGGCCCATTCGTCGATGGCCGCGGTCGCCGGGTCGTCAGGAATGGCCAGCACCTCATCCAGCCCGGCACCTCGCCAGTCAAGAGCATGGATCTCGACCATCAAATCCACCATCTGCGAGGCGATGCCAACCCGGGTGTCCTCGTCAAGCTGGCTGGTGCCGCCTTGTAGGATGAAGTGGTCGTTGAAGCCGTCGTAGCGGGTCATCACCAGTGCCGGACGGCCCAACTCCGAACCGTCGGCATCCAACCACACCACCTCGGGGGCCCGCACCGGCTGGTTGTGCAGTCGCCGCAGCACCCCGTACTCCACCCGGCGATCAGTCTCCAGCACACTGCCCACCGGATCGCGCCGCAAGAACAGGCGGCGGTGATGCGATTGCTCACCGTCTTCCCAGAACAGGTCGAACGGCCAGTTCTCCCGCGACTGCCCCCCGATGGCCCGGGCCTCTCCCTCCACCCGAAGCCCGTCCACGTCCCCCAAGCGCCGCCGAATGAACTCTTCTAGCTCGGTATGGAAATCACTGGCCATCGACGGGTCACGCTAGACCAAGTGGAGCTGAGCGGACTCGAACCGCCGGCCTCCTCGTTGCGAACGAGGCGCTCTAGCCAACTGAGCTACAGCCCCAAATGTCGAATCAAGCCTAATGGGGCCGCGCGCCGAACCGCGATTGGAATCAGCAGAGTCAGCTGGAAACAGAGATCAGCGCTGGCCGCCGGAAGCGACGTCCCAAGAGCGGGTCTGCGGGTCATCCACATCGATGGGATTGAGCCGCTCCTCGCGGGTCCGCTGGTGCTGGACTAGCAGCATTGCGTAGCCCAGCAGCAGAGCATCAATCAGCAGGTGGACTACCAACGCGAAACCGCCCAGGTAGACAGCGAGAATAAACGAGGCCAGCGCGCCCCCTATGAGGGTCACCAGAATGCGGCGCCGCCGACGGCGGGCGTCGATCGAGGTCCGAGGCATGCCCCGAGTCGAATTCGAAGCCATCTGAGAAGCGTACACCCGAGGAGGCAACGAGATATTGGGCCGAAGGGCTACCACTGGGGCCGCCATGGCTCCCCGCTCTGCCAAACGGGGATGCACCGAGCGAAGGGGAGTGCCGAATCCCAATTGCGGCGAACGGCGCCTGCTACCGAACTGGCCGTTGCGCGCCCTGCGGATCAGGGGCGGTAGCAGAAAGGCAGCCCATGCGGCCGCCAAGATCATGAGCAACACTGATGTCACCAATCTCGGGGATCCCTTACAGAATAAATGGTAAGCCGGATAACAGCGGTTACTGGTGGATGGTCGCGAATGGTCCCATTCCGAAAGACGCCTGAACGAGACGTGGCTATCCGCCGTCGGACATTACAGGGACTTGACACTTGTTACGGTTCTACTACAGAAAGTCCACCTGCGCCACCCCGTCTTGCAGGGCCACTTGGCGGTCATTCGTCGTAGGCCGCGTCGGCATCCCCCACACGCCGGTAAGGGCCTGAGCGCCCACCGGTTTTCTCCCAAAGTGCGACCTCGCCGATCACCATTTCCTTATCCCGAGATTTGCACATGTCGTAGACGGTGAGTGCAGCAACTGAGCATGCAGTCAGGGCTTCCATCTCCACCCCGGTCCGGTCGACCGTCTCCACTTCAGCCTCAATCTCGATGTAAGTGTCCTCGATCCGGAAGTTCACCAACACTGCCCCAACAAGTAGCGGATGGCACAGAGGAATGAGCTCAGGGGTGCGCTTGGCCGCCTGGATGCCCGCCACTCGGGCCACCGCCAACACGTCTCCCTTGCCGATGGCCCCCCGGGCCACGGCTGACGCCGTGTCGGGGCTCATAAACACCTTGGCCCGGGCGATCGCTCGCCGGTGCGATGGATCCTTGGGGGTCACGTCCACCATTCGGGCTCGGCCTAGGGGATCGAGGTGGGTGAACCCGACGTCGGTCACCTCAGCCGCCGATCTGGGACATCGAACGGCCGGGGCGGATGAAGTGCACCTGGTTGATGGCATGCCCGGCCCACTTGTCTGCCACCACACCAGAGATGGCCGCGGCGATGTCGTCGTCGCTCGCCCCCGAGCGCAGTTGTTTCCGGAGATCGTGCTCGTCCACTGCGAATAAGCAGTTGCGGAACATGCCTTCGGCGGTGAGCCGCACCCGGTCACAGCTTCCGCAGAATGCGTCGGTCACGCTGGCGATCACCCCGAACGAGCCCCGCCCGTCGGCGTAGTGCCATACGGCGGCTGGCGAGTGCGACCGCTCGACGGGGGCCAGTGGATACGCCTCGCCCACCGTGGACACGATCTCTTCGAGGGTGACCACCTTGTCATTGCTCCAAGACTGGTCAGCGTCCAGCGGCATGAACTCGATGAATCGAACCTCCACGCCCTTGTCCCGCCCAAACTGGGCGAAGTCCACGATCTCGTCGTCGTTGATGCCTCGCATCATGACCGCATTGATCTTCACCGGGTTCAGGCCGGCGGCCAAAGCGGCATCGATCCCATCGAGCACTCGGTCCAAGTCGTCCCGGCGGGTGAGTTTCTCAAACCGATCGGCCCGGAGGGAATCGAGCGAGATGTTGATGCGCCGAAGCCCAGCGGCGGCCAGTTTGTCGGCCAGAAGGCCCAGGGTGGCCCCGTTAGTGGTCAGGGCGAGATCGACGCCCAATGCAGCCAGCTTTTCCACCAGCACCGGCAAGTTGGCTCGAACGGTGGGCTCCCCGCCAGTGAGCCGGATGCTGTCGATGCCGAATCGGTCCACCATCAGTGCAGCAATGCGCTCGATCTCCTCGAAGCTGAGCAGGTCTTCACGGGGCAGCCAGTCGAGCCCGTCGGCGGGCATGCAGTATGTGCAGCGAAAGTTGCACCGGTCGGTCACAGAGATTCGGAGATCTCGATGGACCCGTCCGTAGCCATCGATCAGCGGCATGCTCACTCCCCCATTCTGACCGAATAAAGCGCCGAGCACACTGTGGAACGCCAAACCAGCCTGGGAAGCAGGGCCGACTAGCGCAGGATCAGCAGCGACACCGGATCGCCTGCACCGAGCCCTTCACCGTCGGGCAGCACGGCCAGAGCGTCGGCTGCGGCCATGGCCGAGAGCTGATGCGACCCCTGTCCTCCAGCAGAGCCGGCCAAGAACTCGCCGTCTGCGTAGTCCACCCGCACCCGGGCGAAGTGGGTCTTGCCGTCGGGTCGGCGGCGCAGAGGCTTGGCCATTCGACCCATCACCGGCTGACGATGCCAGGTGCCGGACCGATGTCCCATCATCTTGCGCAGGCCAGGGCGGGCGAACAGTTCGAACGAGACCATGGACGAAACCGGGTTGCCGGGCAGCCCGAACACCGGTATGCCCTCGACCACGCCGAAGGCCAGTGGTTTGGCCGGCTTGATGGCCACCTGCATCCACGACATGTCGCCGATCTCGTCAAGCACTTTCTTCACGTAGTCGTAGTCGCCCATGCTCACCCCGCCCGAGGTCAAGAGGGCGTCGCACTTCTCCACTCCAGCCCGTATCCCCGCGGCAATCTCGGCCTCGTCGTCGGCCATGCTGCCCAAGTCCACCGGCTCACACCCCGCCTCGGCCAAAAGCGCCAGCAGCGTGTGGCGGTTGGAGTCGCGGATCTGCCCCACTTCCAGTGGCTGCGGTCCCTCCACCAGCTCGTCGCCGGTGGACATGACCCCCACTCGGGCCTTGGGCCGCACCTTCACCTGATACATGCCCAAGCTGGTGAGCACCCCCAAGTGCCCGGGGGTCAGTACCTCTCCCGATTCGAACACCGTCTGGCCCACCGTCAGGTCCTCGCCAGCCCGGCGTATGTGATTGCCCGCGGGCACCGACTGGGCCACTGTCACGGTGGAGCCGTCGGCGCTGGTCTCGGTGAGCTCCACCATGACCACCGCGTCCGAGCCGGAGGGGATCACCGCGCCGGTCATAATGCGCGCCGCCTGCCCGGCTCCCACGGTGACGTCGGGCGGCGCCCCCGCGGCAATCGTGCCTGCGATGGCCAGGGTCACCGGGGCTTCGGCCACATCAGCTGACCGCACCGCGAAACCATCCATAGCCGTGTTATCGAACGGGGGTACCAACTCGGGCGCCAGCACGGTCTCAGTGGTCACCAGTCCTCGGGCGTGGTCGACGGACACGACCGCCTCAGCCAGTACTTCGCAGCCGGCCAGCACCCGCTCTTGGGCTTCGGATAGCGGGATCATCACCACAGAGCAGGTTCTTCTCGGTGCCACATGCGGCGAATGTTCTCATGGTGGCGGGCGATAACCACCACCGCCACCCCGGCCACCACCAAGACCTCCACCGCTGGCCACCCCTGAATGGCCACCGCTGCCGGTGCCGCCGCCGTCGCCACCAGGGAGGCAGCTCCAGCCCGCTTGGTCAAAGCAAGGGACAGCGCCCACACGCCGATCAGGATCACTCCCACCACCGGGGAGAGTGCCAGCAGCATCCCCCCGAACGTGGCCACACCCTTGCCCCCTTCGCGGTAACGCCCCAGCGGCACGATGTGGCCCACCACTGCCGCCGCCCCACACGCCGCCCCCACCAGTTGGTCTCCGAATATCAGGCCGAGACCCGCAGCAATGAACCCCTTCCCCACATCGCTGAGAAGCACCCAAGCCGCCGGCCACCGCCCCGCCACCCGGTACACATTGCTAGCCCCCGGATTCTTCGACCCCTCCCGCGTCGGATCATGCCCCGTATACCTCCCCACCAAGAGCGCGCCAGGAAAAGTCCCCCACAAATACCCCACAAGGACCAAAACCCATTCCCAGCCCACCCGCGAATAGTACCGAAACTACCCCCACCTCTATCCTTATTCTTCGTGCCCGCCTACGACTACAACTGCCAAACCTGCGGCACCCGCTTCGAAGTAATCCAGTCGTTCTCCGAAGATTCTCTATCGGTCTGCCCCCAAGCCGGCTCGATAGCCAGCCCCGCCGCCTGCACCCAACCCGGCAAGGGCCAAGTAGCCAAGGTCTTCAGCGTCCCCAGCATCACCTTCAAAGGCGACGGTTTCTACCGCAATGACAGCCGCTCGGGCGCCAAATCGTCCACCATGGCCGGCTCCTCATCCAACGGCGACAGCACCAACGGCCGAGAAGAGTCAGACAAGACAAAATCCGACACAGCAAAGTCCGACAGCAGCTCATCGGACTCTTCCAGCCGCGAGCCAGCCAAAGCCGCTTCGAGTTCGTCAGACGACTAAATGCCCGAGATCGGCGTCATCGGCGGCTCCGGTCTTTATTCCCTCTTGGACGACGCGGTCGAAGTGACCGGCGACGACACATTCGGGCCTCCGTCGGGGCCGCTCACCATTGGCTCGGTGGACGATATCGAGGTGGCCTTTCTGCCCCGCCACGGCCCCGGCCACCAGTTCCCGGCCCACAAAGTCAATTATCGGGGCAACCTGTGGTCGCTGAGGCAAGTCGGGGTGAAGGCCATCTTCGGCCCCAGCGCCTGCGGTTCTCTGCGTCCCGGGTTGGCCCCTGGCCACCTGGTGGTTTGCGATCAGCTGGTCGACCGCACGTCGGGCCGGGCCGACACCTACTTCGACACCGTCACCAACCACGTCTCGCTGGCCGACCCCTACTGCGATGAGCTCCGCCAGGCGCTGCTGGATGCCGCCCAGGCTGAGGGCATGACTGCCCACGACGGGGGAACCATGGCGGTGATCTCCGGCCCCCGATTCTCCACCCGGGCCGAGTCTCGCTGGTTCCGCGACAACGGCTGGGACGTGGTGGGGATGACCCAGTATCCCGAGGCTGCTCTGGCCGCCGAGCTGGGAATCTGCTACGCCACCGCCGCCTTGGTTACCGACTACGACGTCGGCTTGGAAGACGACCCGAACATCAAACCGGTGACCCAAGACGAGGTGTTCGCCTTCTTCGCCCAGAACCTCGAGCGCATGCGGGCTGTGCTGTTCGGTGCCATCAGAGCCGTGGCCGGAAACCTGCCCGACTGCTCCGACCGCGCCAACGGCATCGATCCACCCCTACCCTCCGACGCCGATAGCCGATAACCTAGCCCGGGCTTCCCCCGCTTCAAGCTTGGCGGAGGCGCGCGCCGGTGAACGCATCTGCGGAAAATGTCGACCAACCCCTCACTTGGCGGGGATCCCTTCTGGCTCGGCTGCCGGGTGGGCGGCGCAGCTATTGGCTGGTGGTGGCCGCGGCCGCGGCGATCACCGGATTGGCGGTAGCGTTCATTGCCGGATTGGCAGGCGGCGGTCCCTCTTTGGGGGAGTTGACTCCAGTGGTGGTAGCCACCCAGGCTATTGAGGCCGGACAGCCGCTAGATGAGGACAACACCGAAGCCCGCCGGTACCCGGCCCTCACCCTGCCGTTCGATGCGGTTGGCTCTCTTGGCGGCGGCGAGGTTGCCTCGGCCGCCCTCCACCCCGGAGATGTGGTAACCGCCGCCCGCCTGGGAGGGCTGCCCATCGGGGACCGAACCGAAGTGGCTGTTCCCGCCCACACCGCGCTGCCCCCACTCGCTCCCGGTGACCGGGTGGACGTGCTGGTGACTCTGCCCATCGCAGATGAGAACGGCGCCCAGTCCCAGGCCACCCTCACCGTGGCCACCGCCGCGGTGGTCACCGACAAGGCCGATCACGCCGTCACCATCGCAGTAACCGGCGACGAACTCCTCCCCGTAGCCTCTGCCGTAATCCAAGGATCGGTCACCCTGGCCCTCGTGCAACCGGGGTAACGAACCCTTAGCGCACCGAAGCGGCAATCAGGCTGAGCACCAACAGGGCAACCATCACCCGATACACCGCGAACGGGCCGAAGCTGCGGGTGCGCACCAGGGCCAGCAGCCCTTTGACCGCGACAAACCCGGTCACCGCAGATGCCACCGTTCCCCATACAAACCCGGCCCGGGCATCGGCGGGAATTCCGCCCCACCCGCCGATGTCTATGAACAGGAATACCCCGGCGCCGGCGATCACCGGCACGCTCATCAGCATGGCCAGGCGGGCTGCCGATTCACGATCGAAGTCCAGCAGGCGACCCGCGGTCATGATCACCCCCGAACGCGACACGCCCGGCTGGAGCGAGCAGGCTTGCGCCAGCCCCAACACCAGTGCGTCGCGCACTCCAATCGAGCTGGCATCTCGGCGCTGCTGGCGCCGATCGGCCCACCACAGCAGCACCCCGAACACCGCCAGCATCACCGCGGTTAGCCAGACCTCGTCGTCGGCATCGTCGATCACCGACCGCAGTCCCACCCCCACAGCGGCGGCCGGCACGGTGGCCAACACCAAGAGCCATGCCAGCCGGCCTTCGGCGGTCATTGGGTCTTGGCGTTTCACCACTGCGCCGATGCCGTCGCGCACCAGTGCCCACACCTCCCGGCGCAGGCAGGCCACCAACCCCACCAGCGTGCCCAAGTGGAGGGCCACGTCGAACGCCCTCTTGAGGTCGTCGTTGCCCTCGAAATCGTCCCACTCGGCCAGCCAGGGAATGATCTGCAAGTGCCCGCTGGAGGACACCGGCAGGAATTCGGTCAGCCCCTGGGCGATGCCCAGCAATATGGCGTGCAGGACCGACATGGTCCTTCTACCGACTAGGCACCGGACATGGTGACTTCGGCCACCACCAGCGACACTCCGGCCGAGCTCATCGGCAGCCAGGTGAGGTCGGATCCCACCGCCGCCACATCGAGCAGCATTCGCTGGAGGGTGGAAGCAATCGTTATCTCCCTCACCGGCTCGGCCAGCTCGCCGTTGCGGATTCGCAGCCCCTCAGCGCCGGTGGAGAAATCGCCGCTCACCGGGTTGACCCCCGAGTGCAGGCCCGACACCCCCTGCACCAGCACCCCATTGTCGATACCGGCGATGAGCTCGCCCGGCGCGCGGTCGCCAGGCACCAGCGAAAGCGCCTGACAGCCCACGCCGGGGGTGCTGGCGTAGCCTCGCACCGCCGAGCCGGTGGAAGCGGTGCCCGACCGTCGCCCGGTGTAGCTGTTGTGCAGGAACCGCTCGAGCTGGCCGCCGCCGATCAGCTGGTTGCGCCGGGTTGCCAAGCCCTCGCCGTCGGCATCGGAGGCGGTGAATGCCTCCGGGTTGGTGGGGTCGTCCACCAGGGTGACGGTGGCCGCGGCCACATGGTCGCCCAAGCGGTCGGCGAACAGCGACCGGCCCTTGAGCACTGCTTCGCCCGACAAGGTGCCGCCGATGATGCCCAAGAACTGGGCGGTGACAAACGGGTCGAGCACCACGGTCACCCGCTCGGTGAGGGGTTGGGTGGCCCCCAGCATCCGAGTGGCCCGCTCCACGGCGTCAGATGCAGCCTCGGCCACATTGAGAGTGCTGGGCTCTCGGCCCACGGAGAAGCCAAAGCCGGTCTGGGTCTCGTCGCCCTCCGAGGCCAGCGAGTAAGCGGTGAGATAACAGGAGGTGTCCCTCCCGGTGCTGCGGATGCCGCTGGTGGTGGCGATGGCATCGGCGCCCACCGCGTCGCCGTAGTCGGCCGACTCCACTCCCACGATTCGGGGGTCGCCGGCTCGCACCATCTTCTCCAATTCCAGGGCCAAGTCGATCTTGGCCTCGGTGCTGAAATCCAGCAGGGCCTCGTTGTATAGGTCGAGCTCTGGCGGGACCACACCATCGGGCTCGGCCAGTCCGAAGAACTCGTCGGGGGAACCGAACACCGTGTTGTCGCGGGCCTCGGCCAAGGTCTCTTCCAGCACTTCGGGATCAAGAGTCCCCGCGTGGGCGAACCCCTGGCGGCCATCAGCGATCACCCTGATGCCCACCCCCTGCGACTCGGCCACCGACAGCGACTCGATCTCCCCCTCGTACACCCGCACCTCGGTCTCCTGGCTGTGACCCACCACCGCTTCTATCTGCTCGCCGTCGCGACTCCAGCCCACGATGCGCTCGGCGATTTCCAGCAACTCCTCAGGGTTCACGCTGCAACTCCGCTGGTTTTCAACCTCAGTCGACGAGGACTCACGCCGCGGTTCCGCCGATGGTCATCGACGCCACCCGCAGCGTGGGGGTGCCGTCGCCCACCGGCACGCCTTGGCCGTCTTTTCCGCAGGTGCCCGGCGAGCCCATGGCGAAGTCGTTGCCCAGCGCCTCGATGCCGGCCAGCACCTCGGGGCCGTTGCCGATCAGGTTGCCCTCCCGGATGGGGGGGCCGATCTCGCCGTTGACGATCAGATAGGCCTCGCTCATCCCGAACACGAAATCTCCGGTGGCGGTGTTGACCTGGCCGCCGCCCAGGTGGGCCACATAAACCCCCCGGTCGGTGGCCGCGATGATGTCTTGGGGATCCTCAGTGCCGTTGGCCAGGTAGGTGTTGGTCATCCGCACCATGGGCAGGTGCTGGTAGCTCTGGCGGCGGCCGTTGCCCGAACTCTCCCGCCCCTCCTTGCGGGCCCGCAACAGGTCCCACATGTAGTCGGTGAGCACGCCGTTCTCGATCAGCACGTTGCGCTGGGCAGGGCGGCCCTCGTCGTCGATGGCGTATGCGCCCCACTCCCGGGCCATGGTGCCGTCGTCGATGAGCGTGACCTCAGAATGGGCCACCTGCTCGCCCACCCGGTTGCGAAACACCGAGGCCTGCTTGGCCACCAGATCGGCTTCGAGTCCATGGCCACAGGCCTCGTGGAACAGCACGCCGCCGCCGCCGGGGCCGATAACCACCGGCATCGATCCGCTGGGAGCGGGCTCGGCGGCCAGCTTGGTCAGGGCTCGATTGGCCGCGGTGCGGGCCAGGGCGTCCACCTCGTACTCGTCGAACAGCTCAAAGCCGATGGGACGGCCCACGCTCTCGAATCCGGTCTGCATCCCGGTGTCGCCCACCGCCACGCACGACACCGCGAACCGGGTGCGTACCTGGTCGTCGCCGGCCAGCAGCCCGTCGCTGTTGGCCACCAGGATGCGGCGACGGCCGTCAGCGTAGCGGGCCGACACCTGGGAAATGGCCGAGCCCGCAGCTCGGGCAGCCTCGTCGGCCCGGCCCAGCAGCTCCACCTTGGTGGCCTTGGCCACCGTTTCGGGCAATATTTCGATTTCGTTGGGTGCCGGGGCATCCACCCGGTCAAGCGCTGCTACTCGGTGGCCACCACCGCCGCCCCGTGCGGCGGCCGCCGCGGCCCGCGCCGCCTTGGCCAAGCCGGCCTCGCTCAAATCAGATGTGTGGGCGAACCCGGTGGTCTCCCCTACCACCACCCGGATCCCTGCCCCCCGGGTGCGGCCCGAGGTCAGCTCCTCCACCTTGCCGTCGTCCAACAGCGCCGACGACGAGCGCCGGTCCTCCACAAATACCTCGGCGAACTCGCCCCCGGTATGCAGCGCCTCCGACAGCGTGCCGACAACAACAGACTCGTCGATCACAGATTCTCCCTTGTCTTGCCGCCGTAGCCTACCGACATCCCGTCCGAACCAGGAACAGGGGCACTCTCCCCGGCTTCAGCCCAAGTTGGAGCGACGGGGATAGGCGTGCTCGGTGTCGCAGATCACGTTCACCACGTAGGGCACGCCCGCGTCGAGCGCTCGCTTTAGAGCCGGGCCAATATCGTCGGGTCGCTCCACGGTCTCCCCGGCGCCCCCGAGGGCGGTCACCACTTGGTCGTAGCGACACCCCGCTTGGAGGTCGGCGGCCACGTCGTAGCCGTACATCTGGCGCATGGGGTGCTTCTCCAGGCCCCAGCAGCCGTTGTTGCCCACCACGATGGCCACCGGCAGGTTGTGGCGCACCAGCGAGTCGGCGTCCATCAATGAGAACCCGGCGGCCCCGTCGCCCAGCAGCAGCACCACTTGGCGGTCGGGGTGGGCCACCCGTGCGGCCATGGCATAACCCAGGCCGGTGCCCAAGCAGCCGTAGGGTCCGGGGTCGAGCCAGTGGCCCGGCAGATATGAGTTCACGAACCGCCCGGCGTAGGAAACGAAGTCGCCTCCGTCGCCGATCACCACCGCATCGCGGTCGAGCACCTGGCGCAGCTCCCCGTACACCCTGGTGGGCAAGATCGGATCGGCGGCGGTGGTCAACAGATCCTCCTCTTCGGCCCGAGCGGCGTCCTCTGCGTCCCGCAGCTGTCGCACCCATTGGCCGCGCTCAGTGGGATGAGTTGGCGCGGGCCCGTCGGCCAGCGCGGCCACCATCTGAGTCAGGTCTCCGGAGACCGCCGCCGCAGGCTGGGCATGGGCCGACACCGACTCCGAGCTGTCGGTCAGGTGCACCACTTGGGCATCGCCGAACCGTCCGAAGGAGAGCCGGAAGTCCAGCGGGGTGCCGGCCACAATCACCAGGTCGGCATCGGAGCGCAGCATCCGCCGGGTGCGGCTGAAGAACAGCTCATGGTCGGCGGGCAGGCACCCCCGTCCCAGCCCATTGGCGAAAGCCGGCATCCGCTGGGCCTCCACCCAGGCCCGCATACCGTCCCAGGCACCGTCCCAGTAAACGTCGGTGCCCACCAGCAGCGCGGGTCGTCGGGCCGCAGCCACCATCTCGGCCACCGCGGCCAGCCCATCGGGATCGGGGGCTGCGCCCACCGGCATGGGCTCGTCGGGCACGGTTCCGGAACCCTCGGAGAACAGCACGTCCATGGGGTAGTCCACGAAAACCGGGCCGCGATGGGGGGTCATGGCCGCCTGCACCGCCCGGTAGGTGGCGGTGGCCAGGTCGTCGCCACCCCCGGCGGTGAGAGAGCGCTTGGTGACCGGGGCCAAGATGGGCACGTGGTCGAGTTCTTGAAGCGAACCCGACCCCCAGCGGGCCTCCGGGGCCCGACCACCCAGCACCACCAGCGGGGCCCCGTTGAGCCAGGCAGTGGTCACCGCGCTCACCGAGTTGGTCACGCCGGGGCCAGCGGTAACCGCGGCCACCCCCGGACGGCGGGTCAGCTTGGCCAGCGCCTCAGCGGCGAATACCGCGGTCTGCTCGTGGCGGACGTCATAGAGCACCACATCGCCCTGCTTCACCGCCGCGTCATAGAGCGGGAAGATGTGGCCCCCCGACAGGGTGAACAGCTCCCGCACCCCGAAGGGGGCTAGTGCGGCCAAGACCTGCTCGCCCCCGTGTCCCGACACCTGTTTTCCCGACATTCGCCTCACCGTAATATCCACGGGGGTGCAGCGGGGCAATAGCCTTTATTGAATGACCCCGATGGCCGCCCCAACCGCTGGCGCGTGCCCGGAGTCGCCCTTACACGTCAGCGAGCCCGGGCTTGACTGAAAAGCACACCACCCGCCGGGTGCTCAGCATCGTGCTCAGGGTGGGCATCAGTGTGGCCCTCTTCTTCCTGTTGATCTGGTGGCTGCCGTCATTTGACGCCAACAAGCTGTGGCCCGACTTCAACTCGGCCACCCCGTTCTGGCTGTTCGGCGCGCTGGCCCTCACGGCGATCGGCAACATGGCGGCCACCGCCCGGTGGTATGAGGTGGCCAGCGCCCTTGGGCTTCAGGTGACGCCGAGGCGCATGTTCTCGCACTACATGGCCGGAATGTTCGTCTCCAACTTCGTGCCCACCACCGTGGGCGGCGATGTGCTGCGGATATCCCGCCTCTCCAACGACACCGGCGACGGCCCTCACAGCTTCGCATCGGTGCTGTTGGAGCGGCTCAGCGGCTGGATCGTGCTGCCGGTGTTCACGCTCTTGGGCTTGGCGCTCGACGAAGAGCTGCGGGGACTGGGCGCGCCCGCCCGGGCGGCCGCCATCACCGCCGGGCTCACCCTGCTGGCTCTCGGACTGATCCTGATCCTGGTGGGCAATCAGCGGTTCGGCCAATGGGTCAGCCGGCGCGACGGCTGGGTCCGCTTCGTAAATGGACTGCACATGGGCATCGACGAACTGCGGGCCAAGCCCCGCGACACCGGTCGTGTGCTTATCACCGCCTTCGCCTACCAGGCGATAATGCTGGCCGCCGCCGGGTGCGCGGCCAAGGTGGTGGGGATCAACGGCCTGGGGCCCACCGAGCTGATGGCATTCATTCCCGCGGTGCTGATCATCCAGGTGCTGCCCATCGGCTTGGGCGGGCTCGGCTTGCGAGAAGGAGCCTTGGTGCTGTTCCTCCACGACTTGGGCGTGATCGACGAGCGGGCCATCGCCATGGGGCTGCTGCTCTACTTCCTCACCGTGGCCGGCAGCCTGGTTGGGCTGCCGGCGCTGGTCTTCGGCGGCCGCCATTGGCAGAGGGCCTCACGCCTACGGCATGGTCGCTGACCACAGGCGGCGCTCCTAGCCATGGCACTGTCCTCGCTAAAGCCGAGCACCCCGTCCAACAGCCGCACTCGGCCCCGCTGGTATCTGGAGCTGGCCGTAATCGGCGCGTTTTACGGCATCTACTCCTGGGTGCGCAACCAGTTCGGCTCCGCCGCGGTGGAGCCGGCCGAGGCGCAGGCCAATGCCGAGTTGGTGATCGACTGGGAGCGCAGCATCGGCCTGTACTTCGAGCGCGACCTCCAGGATCTGTTCATCGGCTGGGTGTCGTTCATCCAGTTCTGGAACCTGTTCTACGGGCTCTTCCACTTTGCGGTCACCGCATTCACCCTCATTTGGCTCTACTGGCGCTTCCCCCGGCACTACCCGCTCTGGCGCACCACCGGCCTGTTAACCACCGGGTCGGCATTGGTGGGATTCGCTCTGTTTCCTCTCATGCCGCCTCGCTTGCTGTCGGTCGGCGGACGCTACGGCGGCGACCTGCCCGAAACCGGGTACGTCGACACCGTCCACGAGATGGGCGGGTTGTGGTCGTTCACCGAAGGAGCAGCCGAGCAGCTTTCCAATCAATACGCCGCCATGCCCAGCCTGCATTTCGCCTGGGCCATGTGGTGTTTCTTGGCTTTGCGCAAGCACTTGGTGAACCCGATCGCAAAGCTGGGCATCGCCGCATACCCCTGGCTCACGCTCTTCGCCATCGTGGTGACAGCCAACCACTACTGGATCGACGCGGCCGGGGGCCTGGGCGCGCTGGGCGTTGGCTGGGCGGCGGCATGGGGCTACCACCGATGGAGAAACCGCGAGTAACCTTTAGTCCCCAACCTTTTGGAGGGAAGTGGACACCAACCACCTAGAGAAGATCACCTGTCCAGCCGATCTGCGCCGTTTGGGCGACGAGGAATTGACCGAGCTGGCCGAGGAGATCCGCGAGTTCATCGTCGAAACGGTCAACACACATGGAGGCCACCTGGGTTCCAATTTGGGCGTGGTGGAGCTGACACTGGCCCTTCATCTGGTGTTCGACTCGCCCCGGGACATCATCCTGTGGGACACCGGCCACCAGGCCTACGTGCACAAGATGCTGACGGGGCGGACCGACCAGTTCAAAACTCTCCGCAAGCCGGGGGGCCTGTCGGGATATCCGAGTCGCGAGGAGTCCCCCCACGACTGGATCGAGAACAGCCACGCCTCCACCGTGTTGAGCTATGCCCACGGCTTGGCCACGGCGCAGGGGGCGTCCGGTGGCGAGCAGCGACGGGTAATCGCGGTGGTGGGGGACGGATCCCTCACCGGGGGGGTGGCCTTCGAGGGTCTCAACAACATCGGACACTCAGGCTGCGACGTGACCGTCGTGCTCAACGACAACGGGCGCTCCTACGCCCCCACCATCTCTCGGCTGTCGGAAAGCCTGCTGCGGGTTCGGATGGACCCCCGCTATGTGCGCACCGACAATCAGATCCGCAAAGTGCTGAAGGACATCCCCTGGGTGGGCGATCTGGCCGGCCGAGCCCTCGGGGCCACCAAGGCTGCGGTGCGGGAGATGGTTGAGCCCCGCACGTTCTTCGACGAGCTGGGCATCAACTACTTCGGCCCGTTCGACGGCCACGACCTGGGCAAGCTGGAGCGGGTATTCAGCCGTGTGTCCCACTTGGAGGGCCCCTGTTTGGTGCATGTGCTCACCCAGAAGGGCCGGGGTTACGCGCCGGCCGAGAACGACCCGGTCAAGAACATGCATGACATGTCGATGTCCAAGCCGGGGAGCTACACCGAGGCGTTCACCGAGGCCATGATCAAAGAGGCTGAGGCTCGACCCGAGATGGTGGCCATCACCGCGGCCATGCCCGACTCCACCGGGCTGTTGCCGTTCGCCGAGCGGTTCCCCAAACGGTGCTTCGACGTCGGAATCGCCGAACAGCACGCGGTGACTGCGGCGGCCGGTATGGCCATGGGCGGACTCCGCCCGGTTGTGGCCATTTACTCCACTTTCCTCACCCGGGCCATCGACCAGGTGAACCTCGATGTGGGGCTGCACGGCCAGCCAGTGGTGTTCTGCCTCGACCGAGCCGGCATCACCGGCGACGACGGTCCGTCTCACCACGGCGTACTCGACATGGTGCTGCTCACCAAGATTCCCGGTATGACCGTGCTGGCGCCGTCGTCATATCAGGAGATCCAGCAAATGCTGCACGATGCCCTGGAGATCACCACCGGTCCGGTGGCCTTGCGGTGGTCCAAGACCGCCGCGCCTTCGGTGACCGAAGATCAGGTGGGTCACGGGCTCAAGGGCCGCAAGGTCAAAGAGGGCACCGAAGTGTGTCTGCTGGCAGTGGGCAAGATGCTGGCCAATGCCCAAGAAGCCGCTGAGCTCCTAGAGGCCGACGGGGTGTCGACCACAGTGTGGGACGTCCGCTGCGTCAAACCCCTCGACGAGGACATGCTGACCCACGCGGCCGGACATCGGGCGGTGGTGACCATGGAGGACGGTTGGCGAGAGGGCGGCGCGGGCAGCGCTGTGGCCGAGCGTCTGCTGCTTGCCGACCGTGATGGCCCGGTACCGGCCATCCGGGTACTGGGCGTTCCCAATGAGTACATCCCCCAGGGAGTGCCCGACCAGATCCTCGCCGACTGCGGACTCGACCCCTCCGGCATCGCCAACGCCGCCCGAGAAGCGCTGGCCGTAAAGGCTTAGGCGAACTTGCCAAGGACTTCCTTGACCGCCTCGCCGTAGGCGGCCAGCTTGGCCGGTCCGATTCCTGAGATGGCTCGCAGCCCGGCGTCGGAAGTGGGGCGGTGGGTGGCCAATTCAACGAGGGTGGCATTGCTGAACACGATGTAGGCGGGCACGTTATCGGAGCGGCTGCGCTCCAGCCGCCAGGCTTTCAGGGCTTCGAACGCGGCAGCCCCCACCGGGTCGGTGGGAGACTCGGCTCTGGGGTGCTGGGCCGGAACGGCTGCTGTCGCCGGTTTAGACGATAGGGCTGAACCGACCATGACGGGCGGTGTGAGCAGGCCTGTCGTTTCCCTCGGGTCTGGCGCGGGAGGAGGCTGGTAGCGAGTGGAGAGCTCGCCTCGAAAGTCGGTGGGCGGGTCGCCGCATACGAGGGTCACCGATTGCGAGCACCGGGTAATGGCCACGTGGAATACCCGCCGCTCTTCCTCTAGATCGCCGGCCAGGCGGTGGGGCATCAAGCCCTTTGACGCCTCATAGACAATCACGTGGGGCCACTCTCGGCCCTTCACCCGGTGGACGGTGGCCAACTGCACACCGCGGCCGCCGCCCTCCCCCTCAAACCCGTCCGAAAGCCGGTCGAACAGCCATCTCCGAAAATCGGTCGGGTCGGGATGCAGATGGGCTACCGAGATGAGGGCCCGCAGATCATCGCCGTGAGCCGAGCGGTCGACGGAGCGGCGGGATGCGTCCAACCGGGTGTCCAGGCTGCCGCCGAGACCCATCTCGTCTCGCACAGTCTCCAACAACGATCGGGTGGTGACGTCTCCGTTTGCCTTCTTGAATCTTGAGCGCAGCATCTCGATGTCGTCGGCAAACTCATCCACCTTCTTGGAAGACCGCTCATCTTTGATCCGACCCGCCAGGGCTTTGATCTGCGAGATGCTCTGCTGCTCGGCGATCCACTCGATGACTCGGGGGGAAATGCCCCGGGGTGGGCGGCGGGCCGCGTCCGAAAGCGCCCGGGCCGGCAGGTCGCGCTCGGAAGCGGTGGCGATGTCGAGCCAGGCCAGCGCGGCGGCCACCCCCGTGCGCTCCAAGAACAGGCGGCCCACCGGCTGATTGGACGGCACTCCCATGTCGCCCAGCACGATCTGAGGAACCAGCAGGGTGCTGTTCACTCTGGTCAGCACGGCCACATCCTGGGGACGGGCACCTCGGTCGAGCAGCGATCCAACAACCCTGCGCAGCACCGGCGCACCGTCGGACGCAGACTCCATGGAGATCGCCGAGTTCGAGTCTCCTCCATCGAGGCGGGCGCGGCCTGGAGCGGCGGTGATCTGCTTGTCGATTCGGCGACGGTTGTGGGTGAGCAGGTTGGATGCCGCTTCCACCACCTCGGGTGGACAGCGGTAGTTCACGTGCAGCTCGTGGCGCACGGCTCCGGGGAAATGCTTGTGGTAGTCGATGAGCCACTCCGGGGAGGCACCGGAGTAGCCGTAGATGGTCTGGTCGTCGTCGCCCACTCCGAACACGTCGGACCGTGGTCCGGCGAGCAATCTCACCAGCAGCAGGTGGGCCGGGGTGAGGTCTTGGAACTCATCCACCAGCAGGACACCACAGGTGCGCCGGGCGGCTGCGCGGGCAGCCGGATCGCACAGCAGGATGTCGATGGCTCGGATGATCTGCTGGTCGAAGTCCACCAGTCCCCGGTCGTCGAGCAGATCCACATATTGGGACGCGATCACGGAGAAATCAGGCACATCGGGGTGATAGTCGCGCTCAACTTCGGCAGGGTTGCGCAATCCAAGTCGGGACGCGCCCAGCGCCTCAATCCAAGGAGCGAGTTGGTCGGTCATGGCCCGCCGCTTGCGGGGCACCATCCCGTCGAGCAGGTCCCGCACCCCCCGCTCGTCCACCACCTCCACCCGGCCGTGGTCTAGGGGGCGGGCAAACGGGCCGGTGCCGTTGCAGACGGCCAGAGCCAAACTGTTCAGGGTTCGCACCTCAAGTCCGGGCAGATCTGCGGTGCGCTCTTGCATCTCCGCTCGGGCCCTCACGTTGAACGCCACCAGGCATACGGCTCGGGGATCCACGCTGAGGTCGCGCACCAGGTACCGGGCCCGTTCGGTGAGCACCCGGGTCTTGCCCGAACCGGCCGGGGCCACGATGTTGGCCGCCCCGCCTAAGTGGCTGACGGCGGCTCGTTGGTCTTCGGCCAGATCGGCCTGGGGTGGGGTTGGAGTCAGCGGCGCCAGGCTGCCCACCGCCAAGTTCGCCGCCGGAACCGCCCCGACGGCCCCTGTTCCGAGATCCGCCAGCTCGAACACGTTGAACGGGCCGCCGTCGCACCACACCGGCCCGGCTTCGGTAACCACATCGCCCGGTTCGTTGGTCCCCGCCAGCCGCGCCCCCAATTCCCGCGCCCGTTGGCCTGGCTCGAATCGCGGGTGTTCGGGGTCCCGACAATCCACAGTGTTCGAAAGCAGAAGATGGCGTAACACCTCAGCCGGCATGGTGAAGCCCGGGTTGAGATCCCACCACTGGGCGTACATCACCGGTTCAGAGGCCGGCAGGTCGCCATCCAGTTCGATTACCAGGGGGGTGCGCTCCACCCAGGCTCGCCTCAACTCCCGCCCAACCTCGGGGTTGAATGTGCCGGTTTGAACCGTCAGCCGTCGGCAATCCCCCCACTCCTGAGGCGTCTCTTGTCCCAAGCCGACCAAGACGCTTCGGCCCAGGCACGTCGGACCTCTCACAGCTACCTCGGAGTTCGCCGCTCGAGGACCGGCGCTAGCTGCGGATGAGGGTGCCGGGGCGGGCGCCGGTGGGCTGGCCGTTTCGGAAGGTCACTTCACCGCCGCAGATGGTGGCGTCGTAGCCGTCGGCGGATTGCAGAAGGCGGCAGGCGCCGGTGGGCAGATCGCCCACTACCTGAGGCAGATGCAGGCTCATGGCGTCGAGGTCGATCACGTTTATGTCGGCCCGCTTGCTGTTGGCCAACACCCCCCGATCAGCAAAGGAATACAGCTCGGCTGGCTCGGAGGTGAGCATCTTCACCGCCTCGGCGATGGACAGCTTCGGCCCCCGATGCCGATCGCGCACCCAATGCTGAAGCATGTAGGTGGGCAGGCTGGCGTCGGAGATCACACTGCAATGGGCCCCGCCGTCAGCCAGCCCAACCACGGTCATGGGGTGCACCATCATCTCCCGCAGGTCCTCCAGGTCGCCGTGGCGATATCCGGTGAAGAACACCTGGAGCATTCCCCGCTCGCACATCAGGTCGTACACCAGCTCGATCACATCGGCCCCGGTGTTTTCGGCCATGGCGGCCAGCGACTCGGACGGGTCGGGCTCGAACACCGGTCCTCCGTCGAAGGGGAACGTGGCGTGGAGGGAGTGGCGCAGGATGCCCATGGCCGGATCGCCCGGAATGTTCTCGGACAAGATGGCGGACCGCACCTCGGGGCGGCGCAGTTCAACCAGCCGCTCCTCCAGCGGGAGATGGTCGAGCGGCTCATAGGCGGGCCGCTTCTTGAACGGGTTGAACTGGTCCCAGCCGGCCAACAGCCCGCCGGGGCGTCCCTGCACCTGCGGCACCAGCTTCGCTCCCTCGGCGTTGGCCCGCTCCACGATGTCCATCTGCTCGCGCCACTGGCCGGGGTTGACGTGGACCTGGACCATGGTGAAGGTGATGGCCCGGCCGGTCTCCAGGCTGAGGCACCGGTATAGCTCCACCTCGCGGATGGGAGCATCGGGATCCTCGCCCATCGAGCCGGCTGGCACCACCTCCACCAGCGACTGGCCATCGAGCGCGCCCATGATGGCGCCCAGCTCTACGTGGTCGGCGAACGTCCCCGGCACCGGCACCCCCGACAGCGAGGTGTGCATCGGCAGCCGGTTGGTGGAGAAAGCCACCGCGCCGGCCTGAGTCCCCTCGCCCACGATGCGAGCCATCTCGGCCAGCTCCGCCGCGGAGGCCGACTCGGTGGTTGCCCCTCGGTCGCCCATCACGTAAGCCCGCACTGCGCCGTGGGGCACTTGGGCGGCCACGTCGATGGTGCGGCCCATCCGCTCCAGCTCGTCCAGATACTCGGGAAAGGTCTCCCATCGCCAAGTGATCCCCTCATGGAGGGCTGCGCCCGGAATGTCCTCGACGCCCTCCATCAGCTCGATCAGCCAGTCATGGCGGCTGGGATCGGCCGGGGCGAACCCCACCCCGCAGTTGCCCATCACCACCGTGGTCACCCCATGCCACGCCGATGGGGCCATGATGGGATCCCAGGTGGCCTGGCCGTCGTAATGGGTGTGGACGTCTACGAACCCGGGGGTCACATAGCGACCCGCCGCGTCGATCACCTCGGCGGCGTCGGCGTCGATTCGGCTCTCGACGGCGACCACCCACCCATCCGAAACCGCCACATCGGCCACGGTCGGCGCAACCCCGGTCCCATCGACAACGGTGCCCCCGCGAATCAAAAGATCAAGCATGAAGCCATTCTTTCAGGCCGCGATGACAGCACCTACCCCACGAGTGCTTCCGATGAAGAAAAAGGGATTAGGCCCGGGCGAAATACGGGTTGTCGCCCGCCTCGTGGTCGGTGGCGTCCACCACTTCGGTGATCTCGGGGATGGCCTCGGTGATCATTACCGTGATGCCCTCCCGCAGGGTGGCCGCGCTCATGGCGCATCCCTGGCAGCCGCCGCCCATGGTGATGTAGGCGGTGTGCCCCTCTACTCCCAACAAGTTGGCGAAGCCACCGTGGGAGGCCAGCGAGGGATTGATGTGCTGGTCTAGGAGCTGTTGAAGCTTCTCGGGGATTGTGCCGCTGAGCTCTAGGTCGGCACCCTCCAACAGATCGGGCTTGTTGGGGTTGCGGATAACCAGACCACCCTGCATGGGGTTGTTGGGCAGGTCAAGGGTGGCTCCGGTCAGGTGCTCCACCGATTCCTCGGGGATCATCACGGTGAGACCGTCGGAGACAATGTGACGGTGGCCCTCGGTGCAATCGGCCACCTCCTCGAACGCCAGGTCGTAGGTGTAGTCGGCGCCGCTGACCCCGGTGATCTCGATGCGCAGGCCGAGGGCTTCGGGATCATCCTCGTTGGACCGGATCTCGAGCACCTTGTCAATGGCTGCTTCGCTGACTTCGAACAGTTGGGCTTCGACAGTTTCGCTCACGCCCACCAGCCTACCCGAGCCCGACCCCGGCCACCATGGCCCAGAAACCTCATTTGGGACCGGTATCAGCCGCGGTGGATGCGGCCTCGCAACGACCGGAAGGCCAGTGTTTGGGCCAAAAGCCCCACCACGGCGATGGACAGCAGCGCCCGCCCCAGCGCCCAGCCGTCCCAGCCCGAGAACAGCGAGCGCATTCCCTCCAGGGCATAGGTCATGGGGTTGAACCAGGTGATGGCCGCCAGCCAGTCGGTCATCACCTCCCGGCTCACCCAGGCGGTGGTCAAGAACATGAACGGGAAGAACAGCAAGAAGCTGGAGTTGACCGCTCCCGGATTCCCGGTGCGCAGTGCTATGGCGTAGGGAAAGCCGGTGAAGGCCAACCCCCACAGCGCCCCGAACAGCACGAACACCAAAAGACCCAACACCCCGGTGGCCCCGAAGCTCACCCCGATGGCGAAGCCCAGGGCGATTACCGGCACCGCCATGACCACGAACAACGTGAAGTCGGCCACCATCAGCCCCAGCAGCAGGGCATAGCGGTTCACCGGGGTTAACAGCAGCCGGTCGAAGTAGCCCTCGGAGATGTCGATCACCAGCGCATTTGCCCGGGACATCCCGGTCACCGCAGTCATGATGGCTACCGGCAGCTGAAAGGCCTTGTAGTCGATGTCGGAGACCACGTCACCGGCCAGATTCTGGATGGCCCCGATGGTGACCAGCAAGAAGAACAGGGGGATCAGCATGGCGGGGACAATGGCCTCCAGGTCACGGGGCAACAGCCGCAGCGCCCGGCTGGACACCGAGGCCATGTCGCTGAAAAACCCCGACGGCCGGGCCCTCACCACGTCGGTGGCAGGCGGGGCGGCGGGGGCGGCCTCGCTCATTCCTCCACCTCGATCCGGGCTCCGGTGAGCTCCAAGAAAACGTCGTCGAGCGTGGTGGGGTGAATCGACAGATCGGTTACCTCCACCCCGGCGGCCGACAACGCCACCGCCACCGGGCTGACAACCGAAGCCCCGTCGCCGGTGGCCGCGCTCACCTCGTTGCCGTACACCTCGACGTGGCTGATGCCCGGCACACCGCCGATGGCCTGGGCGGCCACCTCGGGATCACCGGCCACTCGGGCCACCACCACGTCGGAACCCACCGTTCGCTTGAGTTCATCGGGTGTGCCCTCGGCCACCAGCCGGCCATGATCCAAGATGCCCACCCGGTGGGTCAGCGCGTCAGCCTCCTCCAGGTACTGGGTGGTTAGAAAGATGGTCATCCCCAGGTCTCGGTTCAAGCGCCGGATCTGCTCCCACACCACTGCCCGGCTGATGGGGTCGAGACCGGTGGTGGGCTCGTCAAGAAACAAAACCTCGGGGTTGTGCATGAGCGCGGCGGCCAAATCCAAACGGCGCTTCATTCCCCCCGAGTAGGTGGACACCCGCCGGTCGATGGCGTCCATCTCCAGCAGGGGGGCCAACTCCTCGATCCGGGTGGCGACGGCGTCGCGCTCCAGGCCGTAGTAGCGGCCTTGAAGCGTCAGCGTCTCCCGGCCGGTGAGCTTGCCGTCTAGAGCGGCGTCTTGGAGGGCCACCCCGATGCTGAGGCGCACGAGTTCGCCCTCCGAGACCACGTCGTAGCCAGCCACCGAGGCCGATCCCGCGGTCAGCGAAGCAAGGGTGCAAAGCATCCGCACCACAGTGGACTTGCCCGCGCCGTTTGGCCCCAGGAATCCGTAGACCTCTCCGGCGGCGACCTCCAGATCGAGCGAGTCAACCGCCACTACTTCGCCATAGGTACGGCGCAATCCACGAGCGGAAATAGCAGCCGACACGACTAATGATGCTACCGATGAGCACCGCGATATCCTCATCGCCCATGTCCGAAACATCGTGCCCCTCAGTCAACTATGGACTGACCGGCGACGTCGCCACCTTCCGCCTCGATGACGGCAAAGTCAACGTCTTGACCCACGAAGTGATCGCCGCCCTGCACGACTGCCTGGACCGAGCCGAGCAAGAGGCCAAAGCGGTGGTGATGGCGGGCCGTCCCGGCAAGTTCACCGCCGGATTCGATTTGAAGGTGATGCAGTCCGGCCCTGAGGCGGCCAGCGGACTGTTCCGGGCCGGCATGGACCTATTCGTGCGCCTCTACGAGTTCCCCCTACCGGTGGTGGCCGCCTGCACCGGGCACGCCTTTGCCGCCGGAGCCATCTGGCTGATGTGCTGCGATGTGCGCATCGGCGCTGACGAGCCCACCAAGATCGGCCTCAACGAGACCGCCATCGGCATGGTGCTGCCGGCGTCGGTGGTCGCGCTGGCCCGCGATCGGCTATCGCCTCGCCATGTCCACTCCTCGGTGCTGCTGGCCCGGCTCTATTCCCCGTCCGAGGCAGTCGAAGTCGGCTACTTGGACTGGGTGGTTCCGACCGAGGAGCTCGAAAAGGCCGCGATTTCCGAAGCGGCTGGGCTGGCCGAGGGACTGGCATTGAAGGCCTTCGCCGGCACCCGGCGCGTGATCCGGGGACCGGTGGCCGAGTCGGTGCGGGAGATGCTCGACCACGACACCCGGTCGTTCACCGTCGGGTTGAGCTGACGGGCGACTGGTCGACCACAGGAGGACTACAAGCATGAGCGAACCGGTTGTTGATCTGTTGGAGTCGGTCTGGGTATCGATCGCCCACCTCGGCGCCGACTTGAGCGGCGAGCAGTGGGACACCCCCACCGAGTGCCCCGGCTGGTCGGTTCGAGACCAGGTGAGCCACATCATCGGCCTCGAGTTGATGCTGGCCGGCGAGAAGCCCGAGCCCCCCGCCACCGAGGGCGGCCTCGAGGGCATCGCCGCCTTCAACGAGGGGCAGATCGCGCCCCGCAGGTCCCGTCCCGGCGCAGAGGTGCTGGCCGAGATGAACGACATATGCGCCCGTCGGCTGGAAATACTGCGGAATCTGTCCGAAGAAAAATGGGACGAGGTGGGCTTCACCCCCATCGGCGATGCCCCCTACCGGACCTTCATGCAAATACGGGTGTTCGATTGCTGGGCCCACGAGCAGGACATGCGCCGAGCACTGGGCATTCCTGGCCACCTGAGCGGCCCGGTGGTGCAGCACTGCCTCGACTGGCACGCCCGCAACATGGGCTATGTGGTGGGCAAGAAGGCCGGCGCCCCCGACGGAAGCACCGTGGTGTTCGACATCGACGGCGATGCCGACGGCCCCCGGGGCGTGGCGGTGGCCGACGGGAGGGCCAAGCCCTCGGCACCGGCCGACGATCCCACCACAACTGTGCACACCGACGTGGACACCTACAACGCGCTGTGCTGCGGCCGGACCGATCCCGCCGGAGCTTTGGCCGACGGACTGGTGAACGTCTCCGGCGATAGCGATCTGGGCGAGCGGGTAGTCCTGGCCCTGGCCTACGTCTCGTGAACGCCGAAGCCCCGGCGGAGGCCGTCACGTTCTATTGGCGACCGGGGTGCGGATTCTGTGCCCACCTGCACCGGGAGCTGGACAAGCTCGATGTGCCCATGGATATGCATAACATCTGGGAGGACCCGGCGGCGGCCGCTTTCGTGCGCTCGGCAGCCAACGGCAACGAGACTGTGCCCACCGTGGTGGTGGGCGGTGCCTCAATGGTGAATCCCACCCCCGCCCAGGTCATGGCCGCCCTGGCCGACAGCGCCCCGCATCTGGTGCCCGAGGGCTACGAGCCGCCCACGCCTGGCCCGGTGGGCCGCATGCTCAATCGCCTATTGGGCGATCAGTAACCTCTGGAAAGCCACTAGCCCCCGCCCATTTGGGCCTCTAGCTCAAGGGCCCGCGGACTCACGGAGAGTTCGAAGTCGGTGCTTCCCAGCGTGGCTTCGTTCCACACTTCCCGGTTAACCAGCCACTGGGCCCAACCTGAGAACCAACCGTCGTGGTACGACTCGAACTGAGGGGCCCACCAGTCCCGCAGCGGCATGCGAGTGGTCTGGTGGTCGGTCAGGTCGGTAGCCAAACCGTCGATGTTGTTCTCCGGGAGGTGGAGTACGAAATCGGCCGACAGTGACGACGCCGAAGCGGGGTCTGTCCACGTCAGCGCCTCGTAATCGCGGAAATACCACAGGTTGGGCACTGAGATGGCGGTATCCACTGCCACCGTCACCGGACCCTCTCCGATGGAATTGCTGTAGGCGTTGAGCGCCTCGATGCGGTGCACGGTGTCGACGTAGTCATCGGTGGTGTGTACCTGGGTCAGGAGTTCTCGCGGGTCGCGCTGGTTGTCATAGTTGACCCGCCAAGAGAAGAACAGCGTGGTGGCCAGCAGACCAGCGAGAATCACCCATACCGGCAGCATCCACGTCTTACTCCTCGCTTGCCACAGCACCTGGACGCCGTATCCGGCCAGAAAAGCCATCGGCACCAGAATGTGCAGCGCTAGCCACGGGAAGCGCTCGCTGGCCCAGGAGTACGAGAACCAGCTGGCCACCGCAGTCCACACCATGAACTTGGCCACAAAGGTGGGGTTGCGGAACACGTGAACCGCCCCGATCACCGCCAGGATGCACACCAAATACTCATAAAGCGGGACGGTGTACAGGTAGTAGTGCCAAGGCTCGCTGCCCCGGTTGGTGTCCTGTTCGCCACGCCAGTAGGTGATCCCCTCGGTGAAGCCGTCGGCGAAGCCTTCCGAGTTGGTGAAAAAGACCGTGAACCACAGGGCGAAGAAGAACAGGAACACCGCGGCGGCCAGCGCCCACCCCCATCCGGGCACGCCCCGAGCGGCTCGCACCACCGGCAGCTCCCATATCGACTGGGGGCTGGCCTTCATGAGGATGAACATCACCATGATCACCCCGTAGACGCCCAGGGTGAGGAAGACCTCCGCCTCGTAGTAGGCGCTGACCCCGAACGCGATGCCCATGGGGACCAGCCCGGCGGGCAACATCCAAGACCACCCGGCGAGCCCGTTGCGCGGGCTCTCGGCACTCCCCTCGCTGTTTGCTGAGACTGCCTGTTCGCCCAAAAAGGCCAACAAGAAGCCGCCGAAGATGAACACCACAATGAACGTGGTCTCTTTGACCGCGAAGCCCGCGGCCAGCAAGAACCCGATAAGCACAGCCAGCAGCAGCCGGGGGCGGTCCAGAAATCTGACGATCACCACCATCATGGCCAGCGTGATGAACGCAGTGAGCGAGTCTTCCCGGCCCAAGCGAGTCATGTAGAGGGCAATGGGGCTGAACGCCAGCACCGCCGAAGCGGTGAGCGTCACCGTTCGGCCGAGGGACCGGCGCAGGAACCACGGCAGCACGATCAACGCCACCCCGGCGAGGACAGCCACCATGCGAGCGGTGGTGTGCGACTCTCCGAACACCCAGAAGAACGCCGCGGTCAGATAGAACCGCAGCGGGCCGTGATACACCGGGTCGTACCCCTCGTAGGTGCCCTCCAGGAACTGCCACGAGTACCAGGCGTCGATGCTCTCGTCGTGGTGCAGGGGGCGCTCGGCCAGCTCAACCAGCCGCAGCACCAGCCCGGCCACCGCCATTGCCCCGACGGCAATGGCCAGCGCCGTCTCCGGGCGACGGCGCCAGAATTCCACCGGGCTCCAGCCTCTCAGGGGCACGTCTCGCTCGCTGATCATGGCTCGCATGGCTCAGTTCACTTCGTAGACGGTGTACTCACCCTGGGCAAAGGCCAAGGTCCCCCGGGCCGCCCAGTACTGCTCGTTGACTCCGACCCGGCGCTCGATGGGCCCAACCACCACATAGTCCACCCCATAAGCATCCAACAGCTCCTCGGTTTCCTCGAAACCGCCCAGCATGGTTCGGGCCTGCCGGTGCCGTGTCGGCCAGTCGGTCACTCCAAGGTCGTTGATCCAACCGGCGAATCCCACCACTGTCTGACGGCCGCTGAGCGCCGGCACCGGATGGGTGTGCTCAAATCCGATCAGAAACACGCTGTCAGCAGGCGTGTGGTTCCGGGCCCACTCTCCGGCCGCCACCCCATCGCCCGAGGCAATCGGGTGGGGCCACACATTCACTTCAGGATCGGCCGCCTTCCATATGTCCAGCGCACCCGCAAAGGTGAGGGTGAAGAACAGCGCCACCGCCACCGCGATGCCTAGCCATCCGATTGACGCCAGCCTCACCAGCACCGCGGCCACCAGAAGCGACCCCAGAAGAATCACCGGGACGAACCAATGGGTGTTGTTCCAAGGATGGGACGGGGCTACCCGCACGAAGTTGGGCACGATGAGCCACAGCCACACCGGAATGGAACCCCACAGCAGAATCCGCGGCAAGGTGCCCTTCCAGAGCTGGGCCGCCAGCATCAACAACAAGAAGACCCCGGCATTGCGCCACCAAAACGTGAGCAGGCTGTCTTGGTCGGCCGAGTAGCCGGGGGGCTGCATCCAGGGGCCGTTCACCCAGGTCTCCCACACGATCTCGGTGTTGAGCGGCTCGATCCACAGCGCCACGGGGATTGAGAACGCCAGTGCCGGCACGGCGAACAACAGCCACTGCCAGCGGCGGTCCAGCACCGCCCAGATCAGGCCCAATCCCAGCGCCACCCCGAAGGAGTAGACATGGAACAGCGGCATCAGCCCGACGATCACCCCCGCGGCGGCGAAGAGCCGACGCGATCCCGACTTGTGGGCCTCCCGCATCAGCACAACCACAACCAGCAGCAGCGAGAACCCGGCCAGGGTCGGTCGCTGGGGGAAGAGGTTTCCGGTGACCGCGTTCTCCATGAGGATGTTCCCGGCGTGGTGTCGGGTGTAGTCGGTGGGCAAGTCCCAGATGATGCCCCAGCCGCCCTCAGCTCGATCGTGGAAGAAGCGGAGCCACCCCAGGCCGCCGAACAGGGTGAACACCAGCACCGCCACCACTCCGACTGCTCGACTGGAAAACAGCCTCACCCCCACCAGATACAGCACGGGCACGAACGCGAACGCCAGATAGCCCGACGACACCTCCAACCCGCCAAAGGCGCTCAACCCGGCCCGGTCGAGCATGGCGGCGAAGAAGTCAATCCCGAAGTGGTACGGCAGCCGGTCGACGCCGGATGCGGTGGGCAGCTCCGGTGGGAAGTTCTCGGCGTGGGCGAACGACGAGGCGTACGTCAAGTGGGCTTGCCAATCGGTCCATGACGAGAGGTGCCCGGCCAGCACCCCACCCGACCCATCGGGCAGATAGGCCCGGTTCAGAATCCACGCGGTGAGCGCCCAGGCCGGAGCTGTCAGTATCAGCAGGGGGGCCGGATTCTCCGGACGGGAGATGGGCCGCATCAGGCGGCGCCGGAAGTCGCGGCACTCTGCTGCGATCTGCCCGATGCCCGTCCGCCAGCCGGTGGCTGATATCGCGGTTGCCACCAGGGCCGCCACCAACACCACCGGTCCGCTCAACCCTCCGGCGGCCCAGCCTGCGGCGTAGCCCACCAGGGTGACCGCCATGAACCCGACCACCGCGCCGTAGGCCACCCGCTCTTCGATGCGGAGCTTTAGCTCAGTGAGGTAGCTCAGACCGATGCCGACCAGCACACAGTCGGCAAGGAGCAGCACCACCCACAGCTTCATTGATGCAAGAACCTAGTTTCGGGGGAGCCACCGACCGCAGAAGTCGCGGGGCCATGGCTGGTCGCCCCTGCGGGAATAGAGCAGGCGGGCGCGGGCATCTTGCTCTTCGGGGGGAGCATGGGCGGGGTTCCCGGTGCCGCCCACGGTCCTCCAGGTTCGGGGTTCGAACTGGTAAGCGCCGTAGAAGAGGCCATTGGCGCTTTCGGCGGTGTAGTTGTCGGTGGACTCGCAGAATCGCAGGTTGGACCAATGCTGCTCGGTGGGTTCGATGAACCCGTTCTTGGCCAGCTCCCTGTCGGCCAAGTCGTTTATCTCCGCGATATAAACCACCCACTCGGCCGCCTCAATCGACTCCTCAGCGTCGTTCACCCGATTGTTCAGATAGGGAAGGGCTTCGTCAAGCCGCTTGATGCGAGCTTCCGTTCGCTCCCTCTCTCCGGGGACATTCTCCCTGGCTTCCAAGGCCTGGTCGACTACTTCGGACACCTCCGATAGCAGGGCTTTCCGCCAGAGCGCGTCCGTGGCCTCGGTTACGTCCAGAATGAACGCCAGATCCTCAATGTCGCCCCCTGAGATGTACTCCTGAACAACCAGCCTCTCGGCCTCTTCCAAGAGCAGCTGCTTTCCGGTATCGACATCGTTTAGCTGGTCGAGCCGGGCCAGCTCGAGATGCAGTTCGTCGACTGTGCGGTCCCTGGCCGCCCGCATGGCCTCGCGTGCTTCAATGGCCACTTCCAGATCCTGTTGTGCACGCTCCAGATCGCGCCACGGGGGCATTGCGGTCTCCACCGCCACCGGCTGGGCGGCTTCGCCCTCGCCGTCGGTCTGTCCGAAAGCGACCCCGCCAGCAGCCAGCGCGGCGGCCAGCACCACGACGAAGAGAACCGTCAAGCGACTGCGTTCTTGAGCCAGCAAACTCTCTCCCCAGTTCGGCTACCCTCGAAACGGGTTTACCGCAACGCCTTTCGGAGCGGCAACACTCCAACCGGCTGTTAAAAATCTACCGACTATGCCCACTGTCCCTTCAAACGGCACTGCCCAGACCGGCGTCGAACAGGGAATCGACGCGATCCTGATTGTCTCCTTCGGCGGCCCGGAGGGGCCCGACGACGTGATGCCGTTTCTGCGCAATGTAACCCAGGGGCGGGGTGTCAGCGACGAGCGCTTGGCCACCGTGGCCGAGCACTACCACCTGTTCGGCGGGGTCAGCCCCATCAACCAGTGCAACCGCGACCTGATCGCCGCTTTGGGCGACGAGTTGGCCACGCGGGACGTGGAGCTACCGGTGTACTGGGGAAATCGGAACTGGTCGCCCATGTTGGCCGACGCCGTGGCCCAGATGGCCGACGACGGTGTCTTCCGGGCGGTTGGATTCGCCACCTCGGCATTCGGCTCCTACTCGGGCTGCCGCCAGTACGGCGAAGACATTGAGCAGGCTCGGGCCGCGGTTGGCCCCGAGGCTCCGACAATTCACAAGCTGCCCCCGTTTTGGAACCAGGAGGGGTTCTTGTCGGCCATGGCCGACCATCTAGGTTCTGCTCGCCAGAACGAGCCAGCCGCCCCAGTGGTGTTCACCGCTCACAGCATCCCCGACTCCATGGCTGCCACCGCCCCCTACGTGGACCAGCTCAACGAGGCCTGCCGCCAAGTAGCGGGCCGCACTGGAGTTGAGCACTGGTCGCTGGCCTACCAGAGCCGGAGCGGACCACCCCAAGTCCCGTGGTTGGAGCCCGACATCGGCGACGAAATGGAGCGGCTGGCCCAAGGGGGCGCCGACGCGGTGATCGTGGCGCCCATCGGATTCGTGGCCGACCACATGGAGGTGATCTACGACCTCGACACCGAGGCCCGCCAGCGGGCCGACGCACTGGGCCTTCGCTTCACCCGGGTTCCCACCGTCGGCACCCATCCGGCATTCGTCAAGATGATCGCCGACTTGGTGCTTGCTCCCCTGCCGGCGCCTTGCCCCATCGACTGCTGCCAGCGATAGCAGGGCTGGGCCGCAGAGCTATTCGCGGGAGCCGATCTCGGTGTTGATCCAGGCTATGAGCTGTGCCTGGTTACGGGTCTGGGTCAAGATGTCGCCCGGACCGGCGAAGTGGAACACGAAGCCCTCGCCCGACTTCATCGACTGGATCGAGCGGCCCTCCACCGCCCGGCGCAACTCGTAGCTGACGGTGTCGGGGAAGGCCAGCATGTGGCTGGTGTCCACCACCACCGTCTCGCCCGCGGCCAGCGAGATCACGTCGATAGCCCCGTAGGAGGCCACCACCACGTTGCCGGTGCCCTCGGCGTGGGCCATGAACCCGCCCTCGCCGCCGACAAGCGACTTGAAGCCGCCCCACTTGGTGTCCATCACCACCGAGGCATCGGAGGCCAGCCAGTTGCCCCGCTCGATGATCCAGGACTGCGAGCCGTCCAACTCGATCACCCGGAGGTCGCCGGGCAGCTTGGCAGCTACGTCTACCGAGCCGCCTTCCGCCGGGGCGGTGTAGGTGGACACGAACAGAGACTCGCCGCCCAGAACGCTTCGCTTGAGGCCCTTGAGCACGCCGCCCTCCACCTTGGCCTCCAGCGACATCCCGGAGGAATGGGCCGACATGGCGCCGGCTTCGACTTTGACTTGCTCGCCCCCGCCCAGGGTGCACCGGGCGACCGCAAAGCTGGGGGCATGACGTATATCTACCTGCATGACCGGGCAGCCTACCCAGCAACCTCCGTGAATTAGGCGCGGGTCTGGTGAATCTCCTCGGTGTTTACCCGACGTTTTTGTCCTGGCCCTCCCAGTAGGGGGCCCGCAATTCCCGCTTGAGCACCTTCATGGCCCCTGACAGGGGCAGTGGCTCCGCCCGGAACTCCACCGACTTGGGCACCTTGTAGCCGGCAATGGACTGGCGGGCGTGCTCGCACACTTCTTCGGAGGTGAGCTCGCTGTCGGGCACGGGCACCACCACGGCATGCACCGCCTCCCCCCATACCGGATCGGGGATGCCGATCACCGCCACCTGGGCGACGCCCGGATGGGTGGAGATAGCGCTCTCCACCTCTGAGGAGTACACGTTCTCACCCCCAGACACGATCATGTCCTTCACCCGGTCCACCAAGAACAGGTAGCCGCCCTCGTCGAGGTATCCGGCGTCGCCGGTGTGGTACCAGCCGCCCCGGAACACCTCGGCGGTGGCCTCGGGCTTGTTCCAGTACTCCCGCATGTAGTTGCCGCCCTGGGCGCACACCTCGCCGATTTCACCGGAGGGCAGCACATTGCCGTCCTCGTCTTGGATGCAGAGGTTCACCCCGATCACCGGGCGGCCCACCGACCTCAGCCGGGAACTGCCAGCCACATGGTCTTCAGCCGACAAAAGGGTGAGCACCGACGAGCACTCGGTCATGCCGTAGCCCTGGATCAGGTTCACGCTCGGCAAATGCTCCAGCAGATGGCCCAAGACGGCCTCAGGCATCGGCGACGCGCCGTAGACCAGCTCTCGCAGCGAAGCCAGCCGCTCGGGCCGGTAGTCGGGGTGCTGGAGGCACATGCCGATCATGGTGGGCACCATCACCGTCTGGGTGATGCCCTCGGCCTCGATGAGGTTCATCACCCCGCCGGGGTCGAAGGCGGGAATGGTCACCATCTTGGAACCGGAGGCCGGAATCACCAGCAAACTGGCCATGGAAGCGGCGTGGAACAGCGGCGTTTGGCTCAAGAACACGTCGTCGTCTCTCGTGCCGCCCAACCCGATGGCCACGTGGTACACGTTGAGCATCTCGGCCCGCTGCTGGAGCAGCACCCCCTTGGGCAGGCCGGTGGTGCCCCCGGTGTACATGAGCACCACCGGGTCTTCTTCTTCCGGCTCCGGCGGTGTGGTGTTGTCGCCCGCGGCCACCAAATCCTCGTAGGCCACGTCGTGGGGCGCATCGCCCGGTCCTATGAGCACCACCTTGCGGATGGGGCTGTCGCCCGCGGCCTCCATGGCCTTGACGAATGCCTCGGCGAAGAAGGCATCCACAAAGGCCACCTCGGTGCCCGAGTCCCGCACGATGTAGTCCAGCTCGGGGCCGGCCAGCCGCAGGTTGAGGGGGTTGATGACGCCGGCCCCCAGATAGCAGGCGTGGTAAAGCTCCAGGTAGGAAGCGCTGTTCAGGGCCATGATGGCCACCCGATCGCCCTTGTTGACCCCCAGCTCGCTCCCCAGGGCGTTGGCCAGCTTGGTGACCCGTTCTCCGTGGGCCGCGAAGCTGGCCCGGTAGGCGCCGTCGACGATGGCCTCTTTGTTGGCGTACCGCTCAACCGCCGGGTAGAACAGCCGGTGATAGATCAGCTCTTTCATGAGGGCAACCGTAGCGCGAGACCGAGTGTGCCGGAGCGGGTCGAAGGAGGCGAGATGAACGTCGAAACCACAGTGCGCTGGCTGAAGGATCGGGAGCTGATCAAAGAGGTTCCCCAGCGGTACGCCCGGGGAATCGACCGCATCGACTTCGACCTGGTGCGGTCCAGCTTCCACCCCGACTGCCAGATCTACGGGACGGTCATCTCCGGACCCCTCGACCCCTACTTGGACTGGACCGAGAAAGAGCTGCACAAGTTCGAGGCCACGCTGCACTTCATGGGCAACCAGTACGTGGACTTGGAAGAAGGCGCCGATGAGGGCCACATCGAGACCTGGGCGGTGGCCTACCACATGCGCCCTGAGGACTCAGGCGTAGACGACCTCATCTTGGGCCTGCACTACTGCGACGACGTGGCGCGCTTCGACGACGGCTGGCTTATCACCTCCCGCACCGCCAGACCCCAGTGGGCCCGCGGCGCCTTCCCCGACCCACCCGAAGAGCTGCGCAGCAACTGGCACGACGTGGACATCCGCCACGTCTGATCAAAGGGCAATGGGCATGTAGATTGCATGCAAGTATGCTTAGTGCATGGCTTCGCTTCAGATCCGCAATGTTCCCGACGAGCTGCACCGCCGACTGAAGGCCCGCGCCGCCCTTGAGGGCCGGTCGCTGTCGGAGTTTGCCCTCGGCGAGCTGCGCCGGGCCATGCAGCGGCCCACGCGGCGCGAGCTGGTGGAACGGGTGGCCGCATTCGAGCGCATCACCCTCTCCGAGTCGGCCGCCGACGCGGTGCGGGCTGAGCGCGACGCGAGGTGATCGTCCTCGACTCCTCCGCTGTGGTGGAGTGGCTCCTGGGCCTTCCTCTCGCAGACGACGTAGCAGATCGGATCATGGCGGCCGATTCCCTTCACGTTCCCGCGCTGTTGGACGTGGAAGTGGCCCAAGTAGTGCGCCGCTATGTCGCCTCAGGCGAGATCACACCACAAACCGGAGAGCGAACCCTCAAAGCACTCGCCAAACTCGATGCCGTGCGCTACACACACGAGCTACTGCTGCCCTTGATCTGGAAACTCCGCGACAACTTAACCGCATACGACGCAGCATTCGTAGCACTAGCCGCCGCCCTCGACGCACCCCTGGTAACTCTCGACACCCGCCTGGCCCGCGCCATATCGCCAGAGACTCCCGATCAAGGAGTCACGGTGGACCTGATAGCCGGCCACTAGTTGCCGCCACTGAGGGCCCCGGCAGACCCAACAGCGACACTCAGGAATTCGCGATTGAACAGCTCATGATTTCGCGATTGACATATCAATAATATCGCGATCAGCGGGTGTCGTGTCGCGTTGTAGCAGCTAGAGTGCTCGGGTATGGCTGATCTACTGACCCCGGTCGGTTACCGGCCCCGGGTGGTGGACGCGGAGGTGGACGCAGCGCTGAGGGCCTCCCCGGCGGTGGTCGTCGAGGGGCCGCGGGCGTGCGGCAAGACGTGGACCGGTCGCCGCCATTCCCGAAGCGAAGTGCCGTTTGACGCGGTGTTCGATAACCGCCTGGCTGCCCAGGTCTCCCCAAGGGAGCTACTGGAAGGGCCGGTCCCCCGCTTGCTGGACGAATGGCAGCTCGCCCCCGACGTGTGGGATGCCATGCGTCGAGCCTGCGACGACCGGGGCGAGAAGGGCCAGTTCATCTTGACCGGATCGGCCAACCCCCCAGATGACGCCACCCGCCATACCGGCACGGGCCGGATCATCCGAGTGCAGATGCGGCCAATGAGCCTGTACGAAAGCGGGGAGTCGGCCGGGAATGTCTCCCTCCGCTCCCTGCTTGCCTCTGAGCCGTGCTCTGCGCCGGCGGCCAGCTCCACGCTTGCCGACATCATCGGCCTGACTTGTCGCGGGGGGTGGCCCGGCCTGTTGGGCGATTCTCCGGCGGTGGCCCAAAGACAGCTTCGCAGCTATTTGGACGAGACCAGCCGCACCGACATCTCGCGGGTCGACGGCGTGGCCCGAGATCCCCAGGGAGTGCGCCGCCTACTCGCCTCGCTCGGACGGAACACCTCTACCGACGTGACGTTCAAGACGTTGGGCGAGGACGCGGGCGGCAACGGTCAGGCCCTGCATCCCCAGACAGTCAAGAGCTACTTGGCCGCTCTGTCCCGGCTGTTCATCACCGACGAGCTGCCGGGATGGAGGCCGCACCTGCGGTCCCGGGCCGAACTGCGCCGAACCCCCAAGCGCTACTTCACCGACCCATCCCTGGCCGTCGCCGCACTAAGGGCCAACCAGGAGCAGCTGATGGGGGAGCTGAGCTTCTACGGGCTCTTGTTCGAGTCGCTGGTGCTGCGCGACCTGCGGATCTACGCCCAAGCCAGCGACTGGGAGCTGTCCCACTACCACGACAGCTCCGGGCTGGAAGTAGACCTAATCCTCACCAGCATGGACAACCGCCGATGGGCCGCGGCCGAAGTGAAGCTCGGTGGCGACAAGCTCGTCGAAGAAGGCGTCAACTCGCTGCGCCGCCTGCGCGACCGCGTAGACGCCAAACAAATGAGCGACCCCGCCAAGCTCATGGTCATCACCGCCGGCGGCTACGGATTCGAATACCCCGACAACATCGCCGTCGTCCCCATAACCGCCCTCGGCCCCTAACCCACAAACACACCTCGAGCAATGGCCATGCAGATTGCATGCAAGTATGCTTAATGCATGGCTTTGCTTCAGATCCGCGACGTTCCCGACGATCTGCACCGCCGTCTGAAGGCCCGCGCCGCTCTTGAGGGCCGGTCGCTGTCGGAGTTTGCCCTCGGCGAGCTGCGCCGGGCCATGCAGCGGCCCACGCGGCGCGAGTTGGTGGAGCGGGTGGCCGCATTCGAGCGCATCACCCTCTCCGAGTCGGCCGCCGACGCGGTGCGGGCTGAGCGCGACGCGAGGTGATCGTCCTCGACTCCTCCGCTGTCGTGGAATGGCTCCTCGGCCTTCCCCTCGCCAACGACGTGGCCAGCCGGATCACAGCGGCCGATTCCCTTCACGCTCCCGCGCTGTTGGACGTGGAAGTGGCCCAAGTAGTGCGCCGCTATGCCGCCTCCGGCGAAATCACACCACAAACCGGAGAGGGAGCCCTCCAAGCACTCGCCAAACTCGACGCCGTGCGCTACACACACGAGCTACTGCTGCCTTTGATCTGGAAACTCAGCGAAAACCTCACCGCATACGACGCAGCATTCGCAGCACTAGCCGCCGCCCTCGACGCACCCCTGGTAACCCTCGACACCCGCCTAGCCCGCGCCTTGTCTCTTGAGATGTCCGGCCAACCGATCACAGTAGACCTGATAGCCGGCGGCTAGGTGCTGCCGCCGACACCGAGTGCAAGTGCACCTAGCACGGTGTGGACACCCGCCCCCATTTACCGCTTTATGGCGCGATGGCGACGACGGTGGATGACATATTCGGGCTTCCATCCCCATCCGTTTTCCTTCATAAAACGCCAACCCCCATACCAGGCCCACACCAGAGCCGGGATCACCACTATTGCCATATCGAGCAACAATACGAATGCGGCAGCTGTCTTGTAGAGAATTCCATCAACTGATATGAGCACGACAAATGCTGCGAATCCCAGTGTGTAGCTGATCTCTTCTATCCATTTGCTCTTCTTTTTGGATTCATGAAGGTCGACAGCCCATCGCACAAGACGTCCCGCGTTGTCAGGGAGTTCAACATTCTGGTTCAACTTGCCGGTGAAGAGGATACTCCGCGAAATCCACAGAAGGCTTGGCTTTGGTGGATTATTGGCTCTACGCGACGAAGCTGGGACGTCGGGTTCTGATTTTTGTGACTGGTTGAGTTTCGCGTGGTTTTCGTCCGGCTGCCAGCAGGATTCTGAGCCGGTAGTTGGCGAGGTTGCGGAAGCCTCTGGCTGAGCGTTTGACGTCTTTGATCTTGGCGTTGGCTGCTTCGGTGCGGCCGTTGTGGGTGCGGGTGCGGATGCTGGTTTCGATCTCGTCGCGCCAGCGGTGAAGGGTGGTGGCGAGGCGTCGCAGCTCGGGGCCGGACTCGGGGGCGGCGCACCATTCGATGGTGTCGTCGAGGCGGGCGGTGGCCTGTTGGGGGTCTCGGGTCTTGAACACGGACCGGACTTTCTCCTTCGCCGTCCAGCAGTCGGCTACCTCGTCGTAGGGATCGCCTTGGTCCAGGGCTGATTGCAGGCGCTGGAGGCCTTGGGCGTCGAGGCGCTCGGCTCCTGTCAACAACAGCTTGCGGATCCCGTATAGGGGGTCGCCGGTGCGGCCGCGGTGGCCGGTGGTCTCGTTCTGGGTGCGCTGGCGGCACCCGGTGATCGCCTGGTTCGCCAGGCGCACGATGCGGGGACGGATCCGCCGCGACAGCCACAGCGGGCCGAAGGCCGCCGTCGCGCTTGAGCGATCTGACGGCGCTGCGATAGCCCTCGTGGGGGTCTGTGCAGACCACCTCGACGGCCTCGGCCCACCATCGGGGTTGGGCTTGGAGCCATCGCCGCAGGTCAGCGGCATCGCGCCCGTCGAAGATGTCGATGACCTGGCCGGTGGCGGCATCGACCGCGGCGGTGATGAACCGGCGCCGGCGCCGCCTTGTCGCCGATGCCATCACGGTCTCGTCGAACCCGACCCGCGCGGTCGGACCCACCCGGGCGGGATCGCCGGCCCGCTCACAAGCCACCGCCTCGACCGCGGACCACACCGTGCGCCACCCCACGCCGAGCCGCCGGGCCAAAGACGCAACCGACCCCTCCACCGCCGCCAGCGTGTCTGCAGCCCACCGGACCGCCCCGGCGGTGAGCACCCGCCGCGGCCCGGCCAGCTCGGCCCGCTCGGTCCAGGTCCTCACCCCGCACCCCGGATTCGCACAGGCCCACACCCTTTTGTTCCACAACACCCGCAGCGGCCGCCCGCCCGCCGCCGGGGCATCGCGCAAACACACCTCGCGGCGCCCCTTGGACCGCGCCCGGTGCCCGCAACCATCGCACAACACCCGCTGCCCATCGGGAGTCTGCACGCTCACCACCACCTCCCCGCCCTCCTCGCCAACGCCGGTCACCTCGAAACCGGCCGCGCCGAACCACGCCGCTGCACTAGCTTGAACCACCAGGGGCCTCCTGAATCTTGGACTAGTTGACAGTCACAAGAATCGGCGAGGCCCCCAACTCAGTGGTGGACCCCCACAATCACCCCGGTCCCAGCTTCAACGCGAAGACCCGGATTTGGGACTGTCACAAGACGACACGGTTAGAGGTTTTCCTTACAGCAATGGACGGTATAGGTTCTTTTGATTGTGTATCCGCCGAGCCCCCCACCCAGTGGTAGACCCCCACAAACACCCCGATCCCAGCTTCAACGCGAAGAGCCCCTAATATTGAGGTTTCTTCTTCATTCGTCCCAATTGAAACCAGATTCTACGGGCCACAAACCACAAGAGCCTCAGCATGAGACAACCTCATTAGCAGATGCAGAAGAATTACCGCTTGAAGACATTGACATCACCGCGCAAATTCCTATCCTGGACTGACCTTGAAATCTACTTGCTCAGAATCTGCTTCAATGCTCGATTCATTGTTCTTACGATCCTGCCTTACCAAAACAAAACTGTAGATCCTGAGCGAGATGTGCAAAACAGCCCACAACCCAACGCCATACCAAAACAAGTGTGACGGCACCGACCGTGCCAACGGGATTACGAAGAGCAGTGCAATGTGCCCCCAGCTTATCAGGCCGTGCTTGCGCCTCAACTCCGGTGTGCTTGCAGACTTTATGCTCAAGACCATTATCCGTTAGTGCCTGAGCTAGGCGGATTGTTCGTGCAGTACTCGATAGAAGCCACAGCCTTAGTCTTGTATTCGCCGATGTCCTCTGTTTCAGTCACCTTTGTGGTGACGGGCACCCAGCCGGTGTCTTGGTCATACGCGAGCTGCTCGAAGTTCATGCAATCCTCCTTCGGTGAAATCCTCGCCCATACTTGATTCTCCGACGCATTCTTCACATAGAACACCGCTTCACTCACAATGACTCCGCCAACAGCTTTGCGCGCCGCAACTTTCAAAGTCTTCCCATTACGCAGAGACTCGGCTATCGACTCAGCCGCATCTGCTAACGCTTCGCCGGTAGTAACGATCCCTTCATTGGTGCCCACATCCCATGCTCCGACAATATCCACATCCCGCCAATCTAGGATCGGATCTAGGCGTAGATTCATGGACTCGGTCCAATTCTCCTCGCAGAATCGGTTAAGATTGGCATCAGAAGCCGCCTCCTGGGCGGTGGGATTGCGGCATGTCCGCGAGTCGGGCAGCAGGAGAGGATTCTGATTGCCAACTAACAGGTCGTGCAGCTTATCTCCCGGCCAACTCAACCATCCTGGAAGCTCTAAGCCCCATGTCCACTTCAGCCCAGGCTCATCATAGTCATCATTAGGCGTGTTCCAGTCGGGTTCAGACGGATTAGGACATTCATCGGTCACGGTCTGGGAATAGACAGGACCGCCTGCTCCGTTGGATTCAATACGTACACTATATTTTCTCTCAAATTTGCGTTGCATAAAAGTCTGTTCTATCGGACCAGGCGTAATCCATCTAGTTGCAGCGTTCGAACCTGATGCTGCAAAAAACCGAGCGGTTGAGGCTGCAGGGGTATCTGGAGGAGACGTGATTTTGACTGTGTAACTCTGCGAAGTGTCTGGAGGGTCATTCCAGTTTACGTCTAGCACCCTAGTGGAGCTGCAAGCCACGCTCAGCCAGTCGTTGTCGAGGGTGGTGCATTCTAGGGTGGCGGTCGGCCCGAGCTTGGCGTTGGTCGGCTGGACCGACATCCGGTGCAGGTGGCCCGAGTACAGGCCTTCGAAGGTATGCGACTGCTTTTTCTGTTTGAGCGCTGCAACACTCAACGGCGGCTGCTGCATACCCGTCGGCGAGGGCTCAATGATCAGGCTGTAATTCTTTGCGCCGACTGCTGTGTTCCATTCGATGGTGATCTGGTCTTTGGTGATGGCGGCGCACTTGAGGCCGGTGATGGGCCCAGGCGGGCCGCAGGTGGCATCGACGGGGTCGCTGAAGGCGCTGTCGCCGGCGGTGTTCGCGGCCTTCACTCGTACTTGGAAGATGCCGGTTTCGGGTAGATCTTCCTCTCCTTCGGCGGGGATGGTCGCGGTGGTCGTGTCGTGGCCTGTGGTGTTGGCGGTCCAGTTCGTTGATTCTGTCATGGGTGAGCCGGTGAATATACGGGGGTTGTAGGAGGTGGCTTTGGCGAGGCCGGCACCCGCTGAATCCCACGTTACAGTCAGCACCCCGGTCTGGCAAGAAGCCGTCACACCTGTCGGCGCGGGCGGCACAACAGCCTCGCAAGTATCAGCAACCGAAGCGGACAAGCCCGACCACTTGCTGTTGGCCTGGGCCTTGACCTGCACCGCATAGGCCCAGCCCACCGTGGCGTCCAGCTCGAATCGATTCGGCGGTTCGCTGTTCGGGCTGGACCGGACCAGGTTCTTGGTCGATGTCAGCGACACTGCCGCCGGGGCGGGCGGCGGGGTCGACGTGATGGTCGCGGAGTACTGAGACGCGCCTGCCCCCGGATCCCACTTCACGTAAACCCTGGCGTCCGCACGGCATTCCACCTCGAGGCTGCCGGGCACGGGCGCAGGCCTGGACGCCGTGGCCCAAGCGGTGAAAGGGCCGGCCCCGCCAGGTCGCGTCGCGGCTACTCGCAAGCTCACAGCGTCCACCGAACTAATCAAACCAATAGAGAATTTCGTGTCAAAGACAGTCTTCTTCCAGGAGAAGAAGACCCTCCCGCTCTCCACTAGCTTGTACTCCACCTCGTAACCGCTCGCGGCCCCAACCACAGAAGACCAAGAGCAATCCGCCCGGCCATCCCGCTCTGCCAACCACACGCACTCAAAATCCCCAGGCACCCCCAGCTGTACGGGCGCTGGGGTCGGGGTGGGCGTCGGGGGCATGGCCCAAGACCTCGTCGCCCACGGCATCGACTTACCCGGCCTCATGCAGGCATGCCGCTGGAACTCAGCCAAAATGGCCGCTCTCTACACCCGCAACATCTCCGCCCACCACAGCCCCGCCGCCCAATACCTCAAGAACCAACACCACACCACCCAGCGCGACGACGCCGACTAGTCGCTTTGGCCGCAGCAGGGCAAAGGCAGGCAGACTACGGGCATGTCTGATCGACCAGTCGCATTCGTTACCGGGGCTAGCCGGGGGATTGGGAAGGCGTGCTCGGTGTATTTGGCCCGGGCGGGCTTTGATGTGGCGGTGTCGGCCCGCACTGTGCAGGACGGCGAGCAGCGGGAGCACTCCTCGACGGTGCAGCGGTCGGATACCTCGCCGCTGCCCGGCAGCCTGTCGGCTACGGCCGCACTGGTGGCCGAAGCGGGGGGCGACGCTCTGATCGTGGCCGCCGACTTGCTCGACTACGACTCCTTGGAGGCGGCAGCCGCTACAACGTTGGAGCATTGGGGCCGAGTGGACGTGCTGGTGAACAACGGGCGCTATATCGGACCGGGCCACATGGACCGCCTGCTGGACACCCCCATTGGACTGCTCGACAACCACCTGAAGGCCAACTGCCTAGCTCCGCTGGTGCTCACCAAGGCGCTGTTGCCCCAGATGATCGAGCGAGGCAGCGGCACCATCGTCAACATTTCGTCGGCCTCCGGCTACGCCGATCCCACCGAGGCGGCGGGCGACGGGGGCTGGGGCATGGGCTATGGCATCAGCAAGGGCGCCTTCCACCGAGTGGCCGGGTTCTTGGCCGTAGAACACGGCGACCAGGGCATCAACGCCTTCAACGTGCAGCCGGGATACATCTCCACCGAGCGCATCGCCCAGGACATGGCCCAGTTCGGCTTCGAGGACAACGGCCAGCCCCCCGATGTGATCGGCGCAGTGGTGGCCTGGCTGGCCACCGACCCCGAGGCCCGGGAAATGAACGGCACAAACGTGGAAGCCCAGTTCTTCTGCCACGAGCGGCGCCTTCTGCCTGGATGGAAGGGCCCGGAGCCCAACACCGCCGCCATACGCTATGACCTGAGCGGCGCCATCTTGGCCGAGAAGGAGGCGCAGCTACTGGCTGAGAGCGCCCAAGAGTGACCCCCGAGGTCCGGCTCGACCTGTGCGCGGTCATGCCGGTGTACAACGAGGAGGAGATCGTCGGGGAGGTGGCCGAGAGCTGGCTCGGCGTGCTCGACGGCCTGGGAATCGAATACGAGCTGGTGGCCATCGTGGACGGGGCTACCGACTCCAGCGAGCAGGTATTGCGGGCGGTGGCTGAACGCCATCCCCGACTGGTGGTGGACGTGAAAGCCAACAGCGGCCACGGGCCGACAATCTTGCGGGGCTACCGCCGGGGGGCGGTCACCGCCGACTGGGTTTTCCAAACCGACTCCGACGACGAAATGCCCGCTGCTTCGTTCGGTGAACTTTGGGAGCATCGCCACAGCGTCGACGCAGTGATCGGCATCCGCACCAACCGCAATCAGTCGACGGGCCGGCGGGCCATCACCCGGGCGGCCCGATTCACCGCCTGTTTGGCCTTCGGGTGTCGTCTGGCCGACGTGAACTGCCCATACCGGCTGATGCGGTCGAGCGCACTGGCACCTCTGCTGGCGCCCATCCCCGACGACACCTTCGCCCCCAACGTGGTGCTCTCGGGAATGCTGGCCCGCTCCGGTGCTCGAATAGCTGAGGTTCCCGTCCCCCACCATGACCGCACCACCGGGGTGGTCTCCATCCTTGGCTGGCGGGCGCTTCGGGTTGCTCTGCGCTCCTTTGGCCAAACGGTGCGCCTCAGCCGCGCTCGCATCCCCAAAATCTGACTATAAGCTGCCGATTTCCGCTGAACTGTCACCCAGGACGGGTACCTTCTAAACAGGGGTAAAACCCGTACTTCCCCCTACGAATATCTGCTAAGGGAATCATGCCCCCACAATCACAGTTGTCCCTCGACAACGTGTCGGACGACCGCCACACGGATGTCGATTTTGCCCGCGAGATCGTGCCCGTCCCGGTGTCCGAGGAGATGTCGGAGTCGTTCTTGGCGTACTCCCTGTCGGTTATCACCTCCCGGGCCATCCCCGACGCCCGCGACGGCCTCAAGCCCGTGCAGCGCCGCATCCTGTACTCCATGCTCAACATGGGAATCCGCCCCGACGGACCCCACCGCAAGAGCGCCCGGGTGGTGGGCGACACCATGGGCAAGTACCACCCCCACGGCGATGCCGCCATCTACGACGCTCTGGTGCGGCTGGCCCAGGAGTTCTCCCGGCCCATCACCCTGGTCGACCCCCACGGCAACTTCGGCACCTTGGACGATCCACCGGCAGCCCCTCGATACACCGAGTGCCGCCTGTCCGAGGCGGCTATGGAGATGCTGGACGAGATCGACGAGGACACCGTGGACCACCGGCCGACCTACGACGGCGAGAGCTCCGAGCCCGAGTGCCTGCCGGGGCGACTGCCCAACCTGCTGGTGAACGGCACTACCGGCATCGCGGTGGGCATGGCCACCAACATGGCCCCCCACAATCTGGCGGAGGTGGCCGAGGCCATCCGGCTGGTGATGACCAAGCGCCGGCCCAAGCCCACCATTGACGAGCTCTTGGACGCGCTACCGGGCCCCGACTTCCCCACTGGGGGAAAAGTCATCGACTCCGAGGATGGAGGGCTGCGGCAGATCTACAGCACCGGCAGGGGGTCGATCCGGATCCAGGCCAAGATGAAGCCGGTGAAGCTGACCCGAAGCCGCAAGGGGATCGAGGTCACCGAACTGCCCTACATGGTCGGGCCCGAAAAGGTGGTGAAGCGCATAAACGACCTGATAGTCGACGGCAAGCTGCCCGGCATCCACGACGCCCGCAACCTGTCTGACCGCCACCACGGCCTGCGCATTCTCATCGAGTGCGAGCCCCACGTGGAGCCCGAGAAGCTGTACTACGACCTGTTCCGGCTCACTCCGCTAGAAGAGACCTTCGGAGTCAACAACGTGGTGCTGGTGAACGGCGTTCCCACCACCGTGGGGCTCTACGACTTGTGCAGTCACTACATCGACCACCGCCTCGACGTGGTGGTGCGGCGCACCCGGCATCGCTTGGGCCGGGCCCGAGACCGCCACCACATCCTGGAAGGGTTGATCATCGCCCTCGACAACATCGACCAGGTTGTGGCCATCATCCGTGGCTCCGATGATGCCGCTGCCGCCCGCGAGCGCTTGCAGGATGCCCTGGCCCTGACCGAGATCCAGGCCGCCCACATCTTGGACATGCAGCTGCGGCGGCTCACCGCGCTGGAGAAGCAGAAGATCATCGACGAGCGCGACGAGCTGATCGCCGAAATCGACAGGCTCGAGAAACTGCTGGGATCGGAGCAACGCCAAAGAACTGTGGTGTTGAACGAGCTGGACAAATTGGTGGAGCGCTTCGGACAGGACCGCCGGACCGAGATCGTGTCCCACCAAGACGCACCGGTGTATGAGCCCACCCCGGCAGAAGAGTTGACCCCGACCGCCGAGGGGCCATGTGTGGTCACCCTGTCCACCACCGGCATCGTGGGCCGGGCGCCGGCGGGGGGACGCCGTCGATCCCAATTCGGCCGCCACGATGTGCTGAGCGCCTCGGTGGAGGCCAACCTCGGCGACTCGATTCTGGCCGTCACATCGGGCGGCCGGATCATTGCGACGCCGGTCTCGGCCTTGCCCGAAGTATCGGGCCGCAGCCGAGGGTCCGGGGCGTCGGAGGTCTTCGGGACCATCCGCAGCGAGGCTGTGCTGACCCTGGTCTTGCCCGGTTCTGATCCCTTGATGCTGGTCACCGCCGCAGGCACCGTGAAGCGGGTCGATCTGTCCGAAGCCGACCGGGGCCGGGCAACCAAACAGGTCATCAAGCTGAAGCCCAACGACAAGGTAGTGGCCGCCTTCTGTGCTCCGGATGCCCTAGAGGTTGTGCTGGTCAGCACACAGGGGCGGGCGCTGCGCGCTCCGGTCGATACAGTGCCGATTCAGGGACGGGTAGCGGCTGGGGTCGTTGGCATGAAGCTGCGCAACGGCGACCGGGTCATCGCGGCCCGGGGAGTAAGCGGTGAAGAGGCCATCATCTCGGTGGACACCACCGGGTTGCCCGACATCACCGCGGTGACCGACATTCCAGCCACCGCAAGGGGCGGGTTGGGCACACAGCTGGGCCGCGAGAACCAGCTGGCCATGGTCGTGATCGCCCCCCCGGTCGACCTCCTCGCCGAAGTGGACGAAAATGGAAAGCCGGCCAAAGCCCCGGTTCCGTTCCCCTTGGAAAATGGCGATGCCGACCACGCCGTCCGGAGTGTGGGGATTCCCAGATGGTGACCAAGACCACCAGTGGCCAGGGCAAAGGCGGCGACCTGTTCGCCCCCCCAAATGGCGGGAACGGCAATGGCAGCTACGACGCCTCCGACATCATCACCCTGCAAGGTCTGGAAGCCGTGCGCAAGCGCCCTGGCATGTACATCGGTGGCACCGGCAGCGACGGCCTCATGCACCTGGTGTGGGAGCTGATCGACAACGGGGTGGACGAGGCGGGCGCCGGATTCGCCACCCGCATCGACGTGACCCTCCATGCCGACGTCTCGGTGGAGGTGAGCGACAACGGCCGAGGCATTCCGATCGACCCCCACCCCGCCAAGAAGGTGTCCGCACTGGAAGTAGTGCTCACCGAGCTGCACTCCGGTGGCAAGTTCGGCGGTGGGGTCTACGGCGCCTCGGGCGGTCTGCACGGCGTGGGCGCCTCGGTGGTCAACGCCCTGTCCACCCAGCTGCGTGCGGAGGTGGACCGCGACGGAGCGACCATGCAGCTCTGGTTCGTCAAACAAAAGGCCGGCCAGTTCGACGGCGACAAGTTCGCAAAGGGACACAAGCTCCGCCGGGTCCGCTCCACACGGAAGACCGGCACCCGGATCCGCTTTTGGCCCGATCTGGACATGTTCGATCCCGATGCCTCGATCGACTTCGAGGCGATTCGCCTGAGGGCCCAGCAGGCCTGCTTCTTGGTGCCCGGCCTGCGGATCAAGCTGGAGGACAAACGCCGGGGCTACAACAACGAACCGGTCGATTTGATCTCCCACGGAGGGCTGGCCGACCTGGTGGGCCATTTGTCCGACTCTGAGGCTATTACCGAGATCATCGCGATCCCGGGTGAGGGCGAATTCGAGGAGAAGGTCCCGGTGGACGGAGCAATGACCGTGGTCACCCGCCAATGCCAGGTGGACATCGCCATGCGCTGGGTGAACGGCTACGACGCCAAAGTGGTCACTTTCGTCAACACCATCCCCACCCCCCACGGCGGCACCCACTTGGCCGGATTCGAGCGGGCCCTGACCCGGGCGGTCAACGACAGCTTGCTAGCCGACTCCAAGAAGCTGGCCCGTCTGGCCAAGCTGGGCAACGACCGGGCCCAGCGGGAGGATGTGCAGGAAGGTCTGGTGGCCGCGGTCAAAGTCACCCTGCCCGAGCCTCAGTTCCGGGGTCAGACCAAACAAGAGCTGGGAACGCCGCCGGTGCAGTCCATCGTCTACAACGTGCTCAAGGACGGTTTGGAGAGCTGGTTCCAGACCGGGCCCAAGAGCCACGTCACCGCGTTGCAGTCCAAGGTCGCCGACGCGGTGGTGAATCGGGTGTCAGCCCGCCAGACCTTGGAGAACAAGCGCCGGGCGGCGTCGCTGGGCTCCACCGGGATGCCCGACAAGCTGGCCGACTGCCGGGTACACGGCCCAGAGTCGGAGTTGATCCTGGTGGAGGGCGACTCGGCCGCGGGACCGGCCAAGGCGGGACGCAACGCCGAGAACATGGCCATTTTGCCCCTGCGGGGAAAGGTGGTGAACGCGGCCAAGTCCTCGGTGAAGCAGGTGCTGGACAACGCCGAGGCCCAAGCTCTGTTCACCGCCATGGGGGCCGGATCCGGCGACGACTTCGACATGGCCAAGGCCCGTTACGGCCGCATAGTGATCCTGTGCGACGCCGACGTGGACGGCAGCCATATCCGCTGCCTGCTGCTCACCCTGATTCACCGATTCATGCGCCCGATGCTGGATGCCGGCCGGGTGTTCGCCGCCCAGCCCCCGCTGTACACCGCCAAGGTGGGCGACCAGACCCACCGGGCGTGGTCGGATGCCGAGCGGGACCAGGTAACCGCCGAGCTGTCCAAGGGCAACCGGAAGGCCGAGAACATCCGGTGGTCCCGGTTCAAGGGTTTGGGGGAGATGGACACCGACGAGTTGGCCGAGTGCGCCCTCGACCCCGAGACCCGCACCCTTCGCCAGCTCACCCTCGACGACGCCAAGGGCGCCGAGGAGATGTTCGAGACCCTGATGGGCTCCGATGTGAGCCGCCGCAAGGACTTCCTTATCGCCCACAGCGAGCTAGTCGACCGCGACGCCCTCGACTACTGACCTTCAAGAGAAAAATCGGGTAAACAGACATGACCATGACCGAACCCGCCGAACAGGCCGAGTCTGCCGAAGAGGCCACCAGCGACAAGCTCATGGATATTCCCGAGCGCTACGTGCCCAAGTATCTGTCCCCCTCCAGCGCGTCGTCCTTTAGGGAGTGTGCCCGGCGCTGGAAGTTCCGCTACGTCGACCGGCTGCCCGACCCGCCCGGTGAGGCCGCGGTAACCGGCACCTTCGCCCACATGGTGCTGGAAAAGCTGATGCAGGAGCCGGTGGAGAACCGCACGGTGGACCGGGCCAAGAAACTGGCCCGTGAGCTCTGGCCCAAAATGGAGAACCACCGTGACTATCAGGGCCTTGATTTGGACGAACGGGACGGTTTGGACTTCCGCAAAAACGGCTGGCGGGCCATTGAAGGGCTTTGGGATCTGGAAGACCCCCGCCAGGTGGCAGTGGCGGCCACCGAGCAGGATGTGAGGGTCGAGATCAACGGCGTCCCATTCCGGGGCATCATCGACCGGGTTGATGAGACCGAGGAAGGCCTGGTGGTCACCGACTACAAGTCGGGCAAGGCCCCCTCCGAGCGGTTCTCATCCAACTACGCCACCCAGATGCTGCTCTACGCCGCGGCGCTGACCGAGCTGGAGGGCCGCAAACCGGCCAAAGCCCAGTTGCTGTATCTGGGCCAGAAAGTGGTGGAGGTGGAGATCACCGACGAGAACCTCGCCGAGGCGGTGCATGAATTGCGGTCCACTTGGCTGGCCATCATGGAGCGCTGCATCTCCCTGGAGTTCGAAGCCTCCACCGGCCCGCTGTGCGGCTGGTGCCCCTTCGTGGCCCAGTGCCCCGAGGGCACCGAAGAGGTGCTTCACCGCGACAAGATCGGCAAGCTGCGGTCCGATGCCCCGGCCCTGGAGCGGATCGCCCAGGCCTCCGAACCAGACAGCTAACCCGAGAGTCGGGGCAGTCGCGTTCCCGCGAGGCGACCCATGGCCGGTCGCATGAGCGCTTCTTGTCGCTGGGCGGCTCGGATCCAATAGTGGGCGGCCTCGGCGTCGTCGCCCATGTCGAATCGCTCCCGGTCGGCTAGGTCCTGTTCGTCCAGCTTCGGCCCGATGCGATCCACCATGTCCAGATAGCGCACTAGCCGGGCGATGGACTTGGCCCGAGCGGAGGCATACCCTTCCAACGCGGGGGTGATCACCGTGCGCAGATCGTCCAGCACCGCCTGGTAGGCCTCGCTGGCCTCGGTGTCGGACGGCTCGGGCTCCTCAACCGGCTCCGGTTCCACCCCGAGGGCCTCGCACAGCAACTCCGCGGTCACCCGGCGGTGAAGGGCGGAGAACAGCATGCCCATGCCCATGTCTCCCCCGGCCGCCCCGGCCACCCCCAGCCCGATCAAGTTGCGGACCTGGCAGGCCAGTTGCCAATAGCGCACCCGCTCGGTGTCCACCGGGCCGTCGTACCACCCGAACGCGGTGTCGATGTCCACAAATGGGGTGAGCATGGCCCGAACCGTGATCCAAGCCAGATCCTCCATGGGGTCGCCCACGTGGGCCAGTTCCCAATCACACAGCCCGGTCACCCGATGGCCGTCGTGCAGAACATTGCCCGGCCCCAGATCACCGTGAACCAGCACCACCCGCTCCGGGGGTCCGGGCGCGGCCTCAGCCAACTGACGCAAGCCCAGATCAATGAGCGGATCGGGCTCAGTGCAGTGCTCCCGATAGAGCCGGGCCCACAACGCCATATCATCATGGGCCAGATCACCCGGTGGATCCAGAGCGTGAAGGGCGTTGACCTGTCCCATGAAGTCCCTGGCCAGGGTTGGATCGTCCAGCGGACCCGGCCCCCCGTCCACGAAGTCCAAAAGCAGCGCCCGCCCGTCGGGGCTGACACCGCAGAATCCCGCCGCTCTCACCGGCTTGTCGGTCAGCCACTGATACGCCCGAGCCTCTCGAGCCAGGTCGTAGCCCACCGCGGACAGCGCCGCGGTCCCCGCATCCATTCGCAAGAACCGCTTGCCCCCGTCATCCAAGGTCACCACCCACGCCTGCCGAGAAGCACCCCCCGGAATGCGAACGGCGTCCGCGACCGCTTGCCCACAGCACTCTTCCACCCACGCCAACAGATCGCGATCCAATTCGCTCACTCACCCAGGCTAAGCCCCTCCGTCGCCACCCGCGCATTGTGCGTCTACGCTCAACAACTCGTGTTCCCACCGGGCTTCTTTGATCGGGCTGATCCCAGCCCCGACCGCTTGTTCTACTCACCGCCCCGACTGGTCACCCACATTGACGACGAGGCCATCGCCGCGGTTGGCACTCTGTACCGGGAGTTGGGCCTGACCGGTGAGGTGCTCGATCTGATGTCGTCGTGGGTTTCGCACTTCACCGAACCCCCAACCCGGCTGGTGGCCCTCGGAATGAACCAGGTCGAACTGGCCGCCAACCCGCAGGCCCACGAGTGGCTCATTCACAACCTCAACGACACCCCCCGACTCCCCTTTGACGACGACTCCTTCGACGCTGCTACCTGCTGTGTCTCGGTGGACTATCTGACCAAGCCAGTCGAGGTGTTCACCGACATAGCCCGAGTGCTGCGCCCCGGCGGCCTGTTCGTGGTCACGTTCTCCAACCGGTGCTTCCCCACCAAAGCCATCAGGGGCTGGCTCTACGCCGACGACGCCGGCCACCTGGAGATCGTCCGGCGCTATTTCGAGGCCGCCGAAGGATGGGGCGAGCCGGTGAACAAACAGTGCATCCCTCCGGGAGGCCCCGGCGATCCCCTCTACGCCGTCTACGCCGCCGCCCTCTGACAGGCACTGGACCCAACAATCGCCAATTCGGTCGATCGATGTCGAGATCCGGGAAGTGTCACAGCGAGTCTCTAGAGTCAGACCCGTGAGCATCCAGGTGATCTACACGCCCTATGGGCCGCCTGCCACAGAGCGGCTGGGGGAGCAGATTGCCGTGCTCAAGAACGGCGACCCGTTGGCACCGGTCACGGTGGTGGTTCCCACCAATATTGCTGGCCTTGCCACCCGGCGGGCATTGGGGGCACGGAACCAAGGCATCGCTGCGGTGAACTTCCTCAAGCTGTTCGACTTGGCCGAGCGCCTGGCTGGACGGCAGATGGCCGTAGAGCTGAAGCGCAAGCCGCTGTCCGACCCCGTGCTCAGCGCCACGGTGCGGAGCGTATTGAATGCCGAACCTGGCCTGTTTCGGGCGTCGGCCCACCACCCCGCTACTCAGCAGGCTCTGGTGCGGTCTTACCGGGACTTGCGTGAGCTCACTGAAGGTCAGCTTGACGTCCTGGCATCACAGAGCAGGAGAGCTGCCGATGTGGTCCGCATCTGCGGCCAGGTCCGAGACAAGCTGGAGTCCAGGTGGTATGACGGCCAGGATCTGAACGAATTGGCCATCAACGCCCTGGGGTCAGGGTCATTCAGCGACCTTGTCGAAGAATTCGGCCCGGTGATCGTCCATCTTCCCCAACGGGTCACCCGATCACATGGTCTCATGGTGTCCACCTTGTCGGAGGCAACGCCGATAGCGGTGATCGCCGGTTTCACCGGAAACGCAAAGGCCGATAGCGCGGTAGCGGAGTCGATCCGCCGCATGGGGGCTGACTTCGTTCCACCCCCAATGGTCAGCCAGCCCCACGGCCAAAGGATCATCAGCACGGCCAGCGCCGATGAGGAAGTCCGGGTGGCAGTCCGGGAGGTGGTCAACGCAGCCCGAGACGGTGTTTCCCTGAGCCGGATCGCCGTGCTGTGCGGCGGCGGTGAGCCGGTGATCCGTGCCCTGCATGATCGCCTCCATGCCGCCGCCATCCCTTACAACGGCCCCAGCGGACGCACTCTGGCCGACTCGCTGGCCGGCCGGGGACTCATTGCCCTGCTGAACCTGGTGGGACGCGACTTCCGCCGAGACGAGGTGTTCGCCCTGCTATCGGTGGCATCGGCCTCCTTGCCCAAATCCGAGGCCGGAAACGAGCAGCCCTCGTTGGCCACCGACTTGGTTATGGCCTGGGAGCGGGTGTCGCGCCGAGCCGGGGTGGCTCGGGGTTCTGAGCAGTGGGAGACAAGGCTCAACAGCTACGCCGCAGAACAGCGGGAAGCCGCCCAGCAAGAACTGGGCGATCCCGACCGAATCGAGGGGCGGGTCGAGCGGCGCCGCCGAGAGGCCGACCATGCGGAGTCGCTGGCCCGGTTCATGGCCCAGCTCATCAGCGACCTGTCGCCTGAGCCGGAACCTTCCTCCTGGAAGGACTGGTGCGTGTGGATCAAGGGGCTGATCCACACATACCTGGGCGATGAGAAGGCCCGACAAAACTGGCCTCCTGCTGAGCAGGAGGCCGGCGACAAGATCGAGGGGATACTCGACCGCTTGTCCAACCTGGACGAGATAGAGCATCGTCCCCGACCAGCCACCTTCCGACACACCCTGATCTCGGAGTTGGGCGCTTCTACCGGGCGGGTCGAACGGGTTGGACACGGGGTGCTCACCGAGCAGATCGGCGCCTCGCTGGGGATGGAGTTGGACCGGGTGATCTTGATTGGCATGGCTGAGGGATCGTTCCCCCACAGCCCGTCCGACGATCCGCTCCTGCCCGACCGTGAGCGCATGGCCGCTGGTGATGATCTTGCCCTGCTCGCCGATCGGATGGGCGATCAGCACCGTGGCCTCCTGGCCGTGCTGGCTTCAGCCGAGATCGGCACCCTGGTGTACGCCCGAGGCGATTCCCGGCGTGCTTCCGAACAGCATCCGTCTCGCTGGCTGCTGGACACCGCGAGCTCACTGGCCAGCCGCGTGGTGGACAGCACCAACCTGGAAAATCTGGCCGACGACGAAACCGCCGACTGGTTCGAGCACGTCCCCTCGTTTGCCGGCAGGGTGCTGCACGCCGAGTTCCCGGCCACCGCCCAAGAGTTCCGGTTGCAAGCCCTGGCCCAGACCAGCCGATTTGATGATCTGCCACTCGACGGCGACCCGGTTCTGGCCCGAGGGGCCGAGTTAGTTGCCAAACGGGCTTCAAGCCAGTTCACCCGCTTCGACGGCAACCTGTCCCACCTCGAAGTGGCCGACCTGATCAACGACGTGGTTTCGCCCACCAGTCTGGAGACCTGGGCCGACTGCCCGATGCGCTACCTCTTCCAGCACGTCTTACGAGTGCAGACCTTCGAACAACCCGAGGAGTTTCTCCAGATCACCGCGTTGGAGAAGGGCTCGCTGGTTCACAACGCCCTGGACATTTTTGTGAGCGAACAGCTTGAAAACGATCAAGTGCCGCCCCCGGGCCAACCGTGGAGCGAGCAGCAGCGCCGCCGACTCCTCGAGATAGGAACGGAGTTGTGCGAGCAGGCCGAGGCCCGCGGGCTGACGGGTACGCCGGTGTACTGGCACCACGACCGTCGACGGATTCTGACCGACCTGGAGAGCTTCTTGTCGAAAGACGATGCGCAGCGCCGCGGATATGGTGTCACCGCCGCGGCCAGCGAATTGGCCTTTGGCATGCCCGATGCCGATCTGGGCGCGGTGGCAGTCACGCTGCGCAATGGCCGAACCGTGCGGTTCAGAGGCCGAGCCGACCGAGTGGACCACGGCGGCAACCGACTGCTGGTCACCGACTACAAGACCGGAAAGTCAAACAGCTACAAGGACTTGGACGAAGACAGCCAGAACTGGGATCCCGTGCTGCGCGGCACCAAGCTTCAGCTTCCGGTGTACGGGCTGGCCGCCCGAGACCACATCGACGACCCCGATGCCCCGGTGAGAACCCAGTACTGGTTCGTCACCAGCGACCAGCAGTTCAAAACCAGCGGCTACTGGCTGACCGACCGGGTGATGGGTCGCTTCCGCACAGTGGTGGACACCATCACCCAGGGCATCGAAGACGGGGTGTTCTGCGACCGGCCCCAGCCCGACCGCACCGAGGGGCCGTACAGCCAGTATTGCGACTACTGCAATGCCGACCGCCTGGGCACCCAGGAACGCCGCCGGGGGTGGGAGAACATGCAGGATCAAACCGAGCTGGCCGACTATCGGCACTTGGCCGAGTCGCCCCACGGATTCGAGCCCGAGGCGGATTGACCATGGCGCTCTCAAACAACGACCAGATCGACCGGGACGCCATCGTCTCCGAGCTCGACTCGACCCTGTTCGTGGAGGCCGGGGCCGGATCGGGCAAGACCACTGCGCTGGTGGAGCGGGTGCTGGCCCTGCTCGACACCGGTGTGGCCATGGAGAACATTGCGGCCATCACGTTCACCGAGAAAGCGGCCGCCGAGCTGAAGAACCGCCTGCGCCAGAGGCTCTCCGCCATTGGCCGACACCCTGAAGCCCTCCACCAGCTGGACGGAGCGGCCATCACCACCCTCCACGGGTTCGCGCTGCGCATCCTCTCCCATCACGCCATCGAAGCCGGACTGCCGCCTCGCATCGAGGTGAGCCCCGAAGAGGCCTTCGAGGACCGCTGGGAGGACTTCAGAAGCCGCCTGCTGAGCACCCCTGAGCAAGGACAGCCCTTGGCCTTGGCCCGAATCTTGGGCATCAGTACTGGACACCTACGAGAACTAGCCCGAAAGCTCGACTCCAATTGGGACTTGGCCGACCGGGAAATGGGCGGTAAGGCGCCCCCTGCCGGCCCGATCGACCTACCCGACGTCAGCGACTTCCCCCGCTGGTTCGGTGAGGTAGCCGCCTTGTCGGCCTACTGCACTGACCCCACCGACCGAATGCTCCCCAAGCTCGACGCCATTGCCGAGCGGGCCAGGTTGCTGGACGAAGCGGTAGGAGACGACGACCAGATCCTGCGCCTGCTGTTTATCCCCGGGTTGAGCTTTACCAAGGGGGGCCGCAAGGGCAACTGGCCCGATGAGGACAGCGGTGAGCCGTCATTGAAAGAGGTGGCCAACCAGCTTCGCACGCTGGGCGACGCCATCAAAGACCTCCGGGAAGAGGTGGCCGATGCGCTGATCGAACGGCTGGCCTTGGTACTGGGTGCGTTCACCCTGGAAGCCGCCGAAGACCGTCGTGGCAAGGGGGTTCTGGAGTACCACGACCTGCTGGTGCTGGCCCGCAACCTGCTGCGACACCCTCAGCACGGCGAGGAGATCAGAAGAGCGCTGGCCAGCCGCTACCAGCGCTTGCTGCTAGACGAGTTCCAAGACACCGACCCCATCCAAATCGAGCTGGCCAAGCTCATCGCCGCGCCCCCGGACGACGATCGACACTGGTGGGAACTGCGAGACACGTCGGGGCGGCTCTTCTACGTGGGCGACCCCAAGCAGTCCATCTACCGGTTCCGTCGAGCCGACATCGCCCTGTACACCCGAGCAGGGCAAGCCCCCACCGTGAACCGGAAGTCCCTTACCCGCAACTTCCGGTCGGTCGAGCCCATCCTCGATTGGGTCAATGCCCTGTTCGAGGGGTTCATGTCCCCGCCCAGCCCCTCGAAGCAGCACGTGCAGCCCGAATATCAGGCCCTCGAGGCCGTTCGCGAGCACCCTCCGCAAGGGCCGGCAGTGGCGGTACTCGACCACGAGCACCCCAGAGGATCCGGCACCCAAAGCCTGCGCGCCGCGGAGGCTCGGGAAGTGGCAGAGGCCATCTTGACCGCGGTCGGCCAAGGCTGGTCAGTGGGCGACGGCTTGGACGAACAGAAGCGACAACTCTGGCGGCCCGCTCGGCTAGAGGACATCTGCATTCTGCTGCCCACCCGCACCTCGCTGCCCCAACTCGAACAGGCCTTGGAGGAGCACAGCATCCCCTATCGGATCGAGGCTGGTTCGCTTATCTGGACCAGCCGGGCAATTCGAGACGTGATGGCGGCGGTGAGGGCACTGGCCGACCCTACTGACGAAGTCTCCTTGGTAAACGCCCTGCGATCTCCCGCCTTCGGGTGCGGCGACGACGACCTGTTCACCTACAAGGTTGTCCACCACGGCTCGTGGAACTACATGGCGGCTAGACCCAAACACCTACCCAGCGATCACTCGGTGGGCGAGGCCATGGCCTGGCTGGTCGAGCTGCACGCAGAAGTCCGTTGGCTGAGGCCCAGTCAGGTGATCGAGCGCATCGTGCGGCAGCGGCGGCTGATGGAGTCGAGCTGCTTCGGCCGGCACCGCAACCGGGATGTGTGGCGCAGCCTCAATCTGATTGTCGACCAAGCTCGCCAGTTTGAGGAATCGGGTGGACGAGGCTTGCGGGAATTCGTCGCCTGGGTGGAACAGAAAATCGGTGAGCGGACCAGAGAGTCCGATGTCATCTTGTCGGAAACCGACGACGACGCGGTGCGCATCACCACCATCCACGCCGCCAAGGGACGGGAGTTCCCCATCGTCATCTTGTCGGGGACCTACGCCCGGAGCCGCCCAATGTCGGCCCAGTTAGTGTGGCCTGCCGACGGCGGCTTCGGCGTGCACTTCAGCAATCTCTTGCGGACCAAGTCGTTCGCCGAGCATCAAGACCATGAGGAGGAGATGGAGCACGCCGAGCGCGTGCGCCTGCTCTACGTGGCTCTCACCCGGGCGATGGACCACCTAGTGGTGTCGGCTCATCGCATAGCGCGAGGCGAGAACAGCACCGCCAAGCCGTCGATGGCTGAGATGGTGGTGGACAACGCTGCCTGGCTGCCAACAGCAAAGTGGGTATCCGAATCTTTGCCATCAAAGGAAGCAGACACCCACGTCGAAGCATCTTTTTCGACGTGGCAGAGCGAGCGGGAGAGGTTCATAGACGCCGCGAGCAAGCCGTCAATCACCAGTGCCTCGGCCATCGCTTGGACCGAGACCGAAGACGCAGAAAATCTCCCCGGCCTGAGCAAGGACGGCCCCGCCGACGGCGACGACGATCGGTCGCCACTGCGCAAAGGCCGAGGCGGCACCCAGATCGGCAGCGCGGTGCACGGTGTGCTGCAAACGGTGCCTCTCGACATCGACCCCGACAGCCTCGGCCCGGTGGCCGCCGCCCAAGCCGAAGCCGAGGGGGTATCCCACGCCCGGAGCACGGTTCGGGCACTGGCCCATTCAGCTCTGAAATCCACCACGGTGCGTGAAGCCGCCGCCAACCACCATTGGAAGGAACTGTTCGTGGCCGCCCCGGTGGATGGCACCGTTGTGGAGGGCTACATCGATCTGCTGTATCGCTCCGAAGAGGGCCTGGTGGTGGTGGACTACAAGACCGACCACATCCAGGACGACGAAACGCTCCAGGCCAAAGTCGACCGCTACCAACTTCAGTTGGCCGCCTACTCTCTGGCGGTGGAGCAGGCAGTGGGCGAGGCGGTGGCCCGCTGCGTACTGGTGTTCGCCCGCCAAGGTCAAGAGGCGAGGGAGGTCGTCATCGCCAACGGCGACCTAGTCTCGGCCCAGGAAGAAGTCCGAAGAAGGCTGGCGTCCTCGGCAGCCTGAGAAAGGAAGCCCATGTTCACGTTGGTGGTGATGGCCGCAGGGCTGGGATCCCGTTTCGGCGGGACCAAACAGCTGGCCCAGGTGGGGCCCAACGGCGAGGCCTTCTTGGACTTCGCCATCTGCGACGCCCAAGCCGCAGGTGCCGACCGGGTGGTGCTGATTGTGCGAAGCGACATCGAAGCTGACGTGAAACGGCACTTCGAGTCTCGTGGGGGCCTGCCTGCCGACCTCGAAGTGGCCTACGTGCGCCAGAACGAGCATGGCCCTCCCCGGCCTAAGCCGTGGGGCACCGCTCACGCCGTGCTATCAGCCTCCGAGGCAGTTTCCGGCCCATTCGTGGTGTGCAACGCCGACGACTACTACGGCCCCACCGCGTACGCCGCCTTGGCCCAAGCCATCGGGGACATTGCCGAAAACGAGGCCTGGCTGTGCGGCTACCGCCTCGACCACACCCTGCCCTCCCTGGGCACGGTGACCCGGGGCGTGTGCCAAGTTGACGGCCACCGCCTCACCGGCATCGTCGAACAAGAGGGCATCTCCCGAGCCGACCACACGCTCCCCACCAACACCATCGTGTCCATGAACCTATGGGCTTTCTCCCCCCGATTCATGGACAGCCTCCAACACGGCTTCGCCCGATTTCTCAGTGAATACGGCGACAGCCCCACCGCCGAGTACCTCCTCCCCCACGCCGTCGCCGCCGAAATGGACGAGGGCGCGCTCACCGTCCGAGTGGTGATCACCGACGAGACCTGGATCGGCGTCACCAACCCCGATGATCTAGAAGTCGCCCGCGCCGCCCTCAGTTCCCGCTAGTCCGTGCCCGAACTGCCCGAAGTCGAGACGATCCGCCGCCAACTGGAACCCCGACTCCAAGGTCGCCTCATCCTGGAGGCCGACAGCCACCCCTCAGAGAAGTTCACCCCCGCAGTCGCCAGCATCGGCGCCACGATCCAAGGACTAAGCCGAAAAGGCAAATACCTCATCGCCTCACTGAACCACGGCCGGGAGCTCATCATCCACCTGGGCATGACCGGCTCCCTTGCCATAGTCCCCCAAGTCCCCGACGATCCCTACATTCGGGCCTGGTGGCTACTCGACTGCGATGAAGTCCTCATTTACCGAGATGTCCGCCGGTTTGGCCGCATCCGATGCGTCCCCGCTGGCCAGTACGACTCCATCCCCACCCTGGCCGACCAAGGCCCCGACGCCCTAAGCATTGACTTCACTCCGGAGGCCTTCTACCAAGCCCTTCGAAAGAGCAAACGCCGCATCCCCACCCAGCTGCTCAGCCAGAAGCCGGTGGCCGGCGTCGGCAACATCTACGGAAACGAAGCGTTATGGATTGCCGGCATACACCCGGCCAAACGCCAGATCAGTCGGGCAGCGGCCACCAGACTCCACGCCGCCCTAGTTGAGGTACTCGAGGCCGGCTTGGCCAATGGAGGCACCACCCTGCGGGACTATCGCAACGCCGACGGATACGAGGGCAGCCATCAGCACGCCCTGGCCTGCTACGGCCGCTCGGGCCAACCCTGTCTGCGCTGCGCCACCCCGCTCCAACATCGCACCTACGACGCTCGCACGCTTACTTTCTGCCCTCAATGCCAGCCGCGATAACGTCCGCTCCGGTCGAAGGGGAGAGAACATGAGCGACGAGATGACCGACGCGCAGAAAGAAGCGTTCGTAGCCAAGCTGCGCCGAGAGGTTGGGAGCACCGGGACTCCGACAACTGCTCGCGATCCGGTCAACCAGCCCATGATCCGCCACTGGTGCGATGCCCTGGAGGACGCCAACCCCCTCTACACCGACCCTGACGCCGCCAGCAGCGGTCCCCACGGCGAGGTCACCGCCCCTCCGGCCATGCTCAACGCCTGGACCATGATCGGCTTGGTTCCCCGGGTCAACGACCCTGAAGACCCCGCATCCGGGGTGTACGCCATGCTGGACGAAGCCGGCTATGTCGGCGTGGTGGCCACCAATTCCGAGCACGTCTACCACCGCTACCTCAAGCTCGGCGACCATCTCACCGGCGTGGTCAAGCTGGTGGACGTCTCCGAAGAGAAGCAGACCGCTCTGGGCATCGGACACTTCGTCACCACCGAGACCGAGTACCACGACCAGCACGGCGACCACGTCGGCTCCATGTTCTTCCGCATCCTCAAGTTCCGACCCGGCACCGGACGCACCGCCGGCCCCAGCGACGGCGACATCGCATCCGAGCGCCCGCCCCGCCCCCGGCCCAGCCGCAACCAGGACACCGACTTCTTCTGGCAGGGCAGCCAGGCCGGCGAACTCCGCATCCAGCGGTGCCTAAATTGCGGGCGACTCCAGCATCCGCCCGGCAACCGCTGCCCCGCTTGCGGCTCCACCGAAATGGGCTACACCGTTGCCTCGGGCAAGGGCACGCTGTATTCCTTCGTGGTGTCCCACCACCCCCGAGTCCCCTCCTTCGACTACCCACTGAACATCGGGCTGGTGGAGTTGGAAGAAGGCGTCCGCTTAGTCACCAACATCACCGACTGCGACCCCGGTCAGCTCAAGGTGGGCATGCCGCTGGAGGCTTGGCACATGCAGACCCATGAGGATGTGAGCCTGCCGGTATTCCGACCCGCCCGGGTGCCTCGCAACCCAACCACGCTCACCTTCGACGAGGTGAGCGTGGGCGATGAGCTGCCCCTTTGCCCGATTCCGCTTACCCCCACGCTGATCGTGTCCACCGCCATCGCGTCACGCGACTACCAAGATGTGCACCACGACCGGGACATGGCCCTGAAGAAGGGGTCTGAGGACATCTTCATGAACATCTTGACCTCCAGTGGCCTCTCCGCCCGCTACATCAGCGACTGGGCCGGCCCCGACGCCGTGTTCAAGAACCTGAAGATCCGCCTCGGGGCCCCCAACTACCCCTACGACTGCATGACCATGTCGGGTTCGGTCACCGCCAAGCGAGAAGCCGATGGCGAAGACATCGTCGAGGTGTCGTTCCGTGGACAGAACAGCCGCGGCCCCCATGTGACCGGAACCATCGACCTGGCCTTGCCTCGCCAGTAGGAGAGCACCATGACCCTGAACTACGCCTATCACTCAGCCATCGCCGGCATCGGCGCCACCCCGTTCACCAAGGACTCGGGCCGAACACCCATGGACCAGGCGGTGGAAGCCTGCCTGGCCGCCTGTGAGGACGCCGGCCTTCCGCCTGAGAAGGTCAACGGCATGGTGACCTACTCGGCCGAGCAGAACCCCGAGATCGAGGTGGCCCGAAATCTGGGCATCGAAGAGCTGACCCACTTCTCCATGGTCCACCACGGCGGCGGCGCCGCCTGTGGAGTGGTCGCGGTGGCCTGCCAAGCCGTCTACTCCGGCGCCGCCGACTACGTGCTGTGCTACCGCGCCTTCAACGAGCGCTCGTGGCACCGCTTCGGGGCCGGGGTGCAGGACCGGCCCGCCGGCGCCGAGGCATCCGAGGTCAGCTTCTCGTGGAGCTCGCCGTTCGGGCTGGTCACGCCGGCCTCATGGGTGGCAATGTTCGCCACCCGCTACATGCACGAGTACGGGGCCACCACCGAGGACTTCGGCCGGGTGTCGGTGGTCGACCGGGCCTTCGCGGCCACCAACCCCTACGCCCACTTCTTCCAGCGGCCCATCACCCTGGAAGACCATCAGAACAGCCGCTGGATAGTTGAGCCGCTGCGCCTGCTGGACTGCTGCCAGGAGACCGACGGCGCCCAGGCTCTGCTGGTGACCACCGCAGAGCGGGCCAAAGACCTGAAGCAGACACCAGCGGTCATCGCCTCTGCCGCCCAAGGGGTGGCCGAAGACCAGCACATGATGAGGAGCTACTACCGGGACAACATCACCGGCATCCCCGAAATGGGATTGTGCGCCCGACAGCTCTACCAGTCGAGCGGCCTGTCGGCCGACGACATCCAAACCGCCATCATCTACGACCACTTCACCCCGCTGGTTCTCCCGCAGCTCGAGGAGTTCGGCTTCTGCGACCGAGGGGAGGCCAAGGATTTCATCCGCGACGGCCACCTCGAAAGGGACGGCCGCCTGCCCATCAACACCAACGGGGGCCAGCTCGGAGAGGCCTACATCCACGGCCTCAACGGCATCGCCGAAGGCGTGCGCCAAATCCGAGGAACCTCGGTGAACCAGATAGACAACGTAGAAAATGTGCTGGCTACCGCAGGCACCGCGGTTCCCACCAGCGCTCTCATACTCTCCCAGCCCCGCTAGTCTTCCGGCCCCGCTGACGGTCAGTGTCGTCTGCAACTCACTTGGCTTCTCCCTGCCCCTCAGCCCATTGGAATGTGTATGATCTCGACTGACAGAATGTTCCGAGATAGGACCCAACGAGAGAGGCCCAACTATGGAATTCAGCCACGACCGCTCAGGCGACACTCTGGTCATCAATGCATCAGGGCGGGTAGACGGATCCAACGCGTCGGATTTCCTGGAGTCCCTGCAAGGCATGTTCGATCCCGGCGACCAGAAGATCATCCTGGACCTCGGCGGTCTTGAGTACATCAGCAGCGCCGGGCTGCGCGTGCTCCTCATGGCGGCCCAGAATCTCGACAAGCAGAATAAGTCGTTCAGTATCTGCTCTCTGACCGAAGCGGTGGGCGACGTATTCCGCATCAGCGGCTTCGATCAGATCATCAACGTATTTCCCTCGGTAGACGACGCCAAACAGGGGTAATCCCTTGACCCAGACCTACAAGATCCTGGTCGTCGACGACGAACCGGATCTTGAACCTCTGATCTTGCAGCGGATGCGCCGCCAGATCCGGTCAAATGAGTACGAATTCGTATTCGCCCGGGACGGTGTTGAGGCCCTGGAGAAGCTCAACGCCGACCCCACCATCGACATGGTGCTGTCCGACATCAACATGCCCAAGATGGACGGGCTCACCCTTCTCCAGCAGCTTCCCGGGGTGGACCCCAATCTCCGCGCGGTGATCATCTCCGCCTACGGCGATATGGACAACATCCGCACCGCCATGAATCGGGGGGCGTTCGACTTCGTCACCAAGCCCATCGACTTCGACGACCTCAAGATCACCATCACCCGAACGCTGGAGCATTTGGCCGAGTGGCGGGAGGCGCTGTCGTCGCGGGACCAGCTCGTGGCCCTCCAGAACGAGTTGAGCATCGCCAGCCAGCTCCAGCAGTCCATCCTTCCCAAGAACCCGCCAGTCACCGAGACGTACGAGGTCTCGGCCAACATGGAGCCCGCCCGCAACGTGGGCGGAGACTTCTACGACTTTTTCAAGCTCGACGAACAAGTCGGCCTGGTGGTGGCCGACGTGTCCGATAAGGGCATCCCCGCGTCGATGTTCATGATGTCCAGCCGGACCGCGCTGAAGGGAGCGGCCATCGGCGTCCGAGACCCCGAAAAGGTGCTGGAGGAAGTCAATAACCAGCTCCACCAGGACAACCCCACATTCATGTTCGTCACCCTTATCTATGCCCTGTTCAACCCAGAGAGCGGTTTGCTCACCTATTCCATCGCGGGCCACGACCCCCCGATGCTGGTAAGCGCAGATGGCACCGTTACCGAGCTGTCGCCCACCAAGGGCGTGGCACTCGGAATCGCCCCCGACATCTCCTACACCCAGGAGACGGTCACCTTGGCCCCGGGCGACACCGTCGTTTTGTTCACCGATGGAGTGACCGAAGCCATGAACGCCGATAACGAGCAGTTCGAGATAACTCGATTGATTGAGGTGTTCGACGGCAAGCCTCCCACTAGCGCGGCGACCGCCAACGAGGCTGTGTTCGCGCGTGTGAGGGAGTTCGCCGGCGACGCCCCCCAGTCCGACGACATCACATGCCTGACACTTCGACGCCCCTGATGCTCGCCCCCTTCGCTCGGCCGATGCCCTCCGGCCCGACATGAGGGGCCAATGACATGCAGCGGTCCCTGCACCTTCCCCATTCACCGGAACACAACGACCCCTCCGATGTCTTGGCGCTGATTGAGAATGTCCTCAATGAGATGTCCGAAGAAGGCGACTGGCCGGTGACGCTGACCATGCGGGCCAACCTGATCCTGGAAGAGTTGGTGCTCAATACCCTCACCCACGGTGATACCAGCGGTCTCACGGAGATCGATCTAGATCTGGTATGCGAAGACCACGCGCTCACCATCCGCCTAATCGATGACGGATCGCCCTTCAACCCGCTCACCGACGCCCCCGAGCCCGATGTCGCCCTTCCTCTAGCCGAGCGTCCCATCGGAGGATTGGGCGTTTACTTGGTGAGGACCATAGGCGAGGACCTGGAATACCGCAGGGAGGACAACCGCAACCACCTCAAGCTCGTCGTACACCCCGAGTCGTGAGGGATTCGGCTCAAAGATCCCTGCGCACCGCGCGGCTAGCCGGAATGGCATTCGCCGCTGTGACCCTCGTGGTGTCGGGGTGCGGATCCGATGACAACGGCCCTGTGGGCCCCGTGGCGACCGCCACTGCAACTGCGGGGCCAACGGCAACGGCTTCCGACCGCGTTGGGAATCCGGGAGTCTTCGAGGATCGTATTGTCTTCGGGCAGTCCGCGGCGTTCAGCGGTCCCGCCCAAGAGCTGGGCATCAACATGAACCTCGGCATCATGGCGGCGTTCGAAGAGGCCAACCGCCACGGCGGCGTACACGGGCGCATGCTGGAACTCGAGACTCGAGACGATGCCTATGAGCCCGAGGCGGCCATCATCAACACCCAAGCTCTGATCAACGACGAGCAGGTGTTCGCCCTCATTGGCGCGGTGGGCACGCCTACATCGCGCTCGGCCACCCCGGTTGCCGCCGAAGCAGGCATCCCCTATGTGGCGCCGTTCACTGGAGCCGGCTTTCTCAGGAACGATGACTGGGACAACATCGTCAATCTCCGGGCCTCCTACGCCCAGGAGACCGAGGAGATGGTCGAACGGCTGACCACTGATCTGGGCGTAACTCGAATCGCGGTGATGTTCCAAGACGACTCGTTCGGCAGGGCCGGATACAACGGGGCGCTGGCCGCGTTGGAGCGCCGGGGAATGGAATTGGTGGCCACCGGGGTCTACCCCCGAAACACCACTGCGGTGAAGTCGGCGCTCCTTGATCTGAGGACCGGCAACCCCGAGGCGGTGATCATGATCGGCGCCTATCAGCCCGTCGCCGCCCTGATCTCCTGGGCTCGCCACATCGGTTTCGATCCCATCTTCATGACGGTCTCCTTCGTGGGCAGCAACGCACTGGCCACAGAGTTGGGCGCCGACGGCGAGGGCGTGTACGTCACCCAGGTGATCCCCTTCCCCCACGACCTTTCGATCCCGGTGGTCGCCTCCTATACCGCGGCCTTGGCGGCCTACGAACCCGGGGCCGAACCGGGTTTCGTGTCCTTGGAGGGATACATTGCCGGCCGAATGGCCATCGCCGGACTCGAGGCTTGCGGTGTCGATCTCACCCGTGGCTGCTTCTTGGAGAGCATCTTGGGTGCCGGCCGGTTCGATATCGACGGCTTCACCGTGGACTTCGGCACTGAAGACGACCGGGCAGTGGACAACCAAGGCTCTGATGCCGTCTTTTTGACCGCGATTGACGCCAATGGAAGCTACCGGTCGGCGAGTACTTTGGAAGAAGTCGGCCCGTGACCGAATCAACGACTCCACAAAGCACTGAAGCCGAGGATCATCCTTTAGGCACCCAGCGGCCCGCACTCCGTCACCGGATCTCCACCCAGCTTTATGCCGGGATCTTCGGCACGGTAGCGCTGACCATTGTGGCCAGTGTTGTGAGCTGGATCTCGTTCACCAATGTAGACCGCAGCCAGAAAAGGGTGAACGAGGAGAGCGTGCCAGAATTGGCAGGAGCATTCAGCCTGGCTGAGTTCAGCAATGCGCTGGTGGCCGCCGCTCCCAGGCTCACCACCGCACCCCCGGCCCAATTCTCAGACATCTCCGCCGAGGTCACTGACGCCCAACGGCAGTTCGAAGAGCGCTTCGAAATGCTGTTGCGCGAGAACCCCGATGACGTTCACGTCCAGGGAATCTCCGAGGTGGCTGATGCTCTGGAGAGGAATATAGCCACGATCACGGCCGACATGCCCCACTTCTACAGCCTTTCCAGGCAGATAGAAGTGCTGCAAGTGCAGATTTCCGCCCGGCACGATGAGGTCAAAGACATCATCATCCCCGCCATCGACGACCAGCTCTTCTTCCAAGTAACGGGATACCGAGACCAAAACACCGAACCCACCGACCCCATGGCGAGGACTTCGGGGGGCGAGCTTCTCCTATACCGACACCTCAACGCATTGCAGGCCGATGTGGCCCAGGTCACCGAGCTCATGGGCAGCGCCCTCATCACCTCAGAACCCGACTTTGTCGAACCGCTGATCGAGAGCTTCGAGTCGACCGGTGATCGGATCCTGATCAGCTTGTCGGCCATTGCCGCATTGGAGATCGCGCCGGGGCTGGAAACAGCAGTCGAGAGCCTTTTGGCGCTGGGAAACAGCCGCGACAGCGCATTCCAGGTTGCCGTCGACCGACTGGAGATCATCGAACGGCAAAACGATTTGCTGGCCCAGAACCAGGAAGTCGCGGTCGATCTCCTCGCTGAGGTAAACGCCCTCGTCCAAGCAGCCCAAGCCGGGGCTGATCAGGCCACCGAGAATTCGGCTCAAACCATCAACACCGCCCGAATTCTGCTGGTGATCATCAGCGCTGTCGGCATCCTCGGCGCCGGTATGATCAGCTGGCTCTTTGTGGGAAGGGTCTTGCTGCGCCGCATCGGGCGGTTGTCCGGTCGGATGCGGACACTGGCCAAAGGCGACTTGGAAGAGGAGGTGGAGGTCAGCGGTCGTGACGAGATCGCCGAGATGGCGTCGGCTCTGGAGATGTTCCGCCGCCAGGCTCTGGAAATCCAGCGGCTTAACCTGGTCGAGCAGCTTGCCCAGGAACTGAGCGAGCGGAACGACGAATTGCAAGAGGTGCTGGCGGAATTGAGCCAGGCCCAGGATCAAATTGTCGCCCGGGAGAAGCTGGCCGCTCTGGGCGAGGTCACCGCCGGAGTTGCCCACGAGATCCGCAATCCGCTCAACTTCATCAACAACTTCTCGGCGGCGTCGGCCGAGCTGCTCGAAGAGATGGCCGAGATCTACGAGGAGTTCTCCGACGAACTCACTGATGAGCAAAAAGACCTGATCGCAGACATCAACCAAGACCTGAACAAGAACCTAGAGCGCATCCAAAACCACGGAAAGCGGGCCAACCGAATCGTTCAGGACATGCTGTTGATGGGCCGAGGCGGGGGCGAATCCCAGATGACCAATATAAACGAGCTCATCCACGAGCACTCGCTCTTGGCCTACCACAGCGCCCGAGCCCAAGACAGCGAATTCCAAGTCGCCCTTGAAGAGGATTTCGACCCGGATATGGGCGAACTCGAAGTCGTCCCCCAAGACATGGGACGGGTGTTCTTGAACTTTGTGGCCAATGCCGGCTACGCCACCAACAAGAGGCAAAAGGAGCTCATGGAATCGGACTCCCTCGGCGACTACGTGCCCACCGTGGTGTTGAAGACCCGCCGTACCGAAGAAAGCGCCATACTCAGCGTGCGAGACAACGGCAACGGCATCCCCCCCGACGTGGCCGCAAAGATCTTCGACCCGTTCTTCACCACCAAGCCCACCAATGAGGGCACCGGGCTGGGCCTGGCGCTCTCCAATGACATCGTCCGCGAGCACGGCGGCACCATCACCGTGGAAACCGAGCCGGGTGAATACACCGAAATGATTGTGGAACTGCCGCTAACACGACAGCAATCCAGTACCGCCCTCACCGAGGATAACGACGACCTAGACAACGAGGGCGACGACGCTTAGCCGGCCATTCTTATCTGGCAGGTCTGAGCAGCACTCCGCCAATTGCGGCTGCCGCCCCTCCGCCATAAGCCAGAAAGAGGCCTACGCCAACTTCGCTGCCTGACAGATCCAGATCGTGATCGAGGGCCAGCCCCTCTGCGACGCAGAACCCCAGGATGACTAGTCCCCCGATCAGCGCCGTTAGCCACATCCGCTGGCTGTTCCCCGCCAAAGTCGCCACCAGGAGTGCCCAAACCATCGAGGCGACCACCAGAACCAGCAGCCAGGTATCAGCCACTCCTCCCGGACCAACCAGCCACGGCAGATCTCCGTCAACCACTCCCCGTTTGTTCGAACCGGCCTCGGCCCAGGGAAGCAGCAGGCTGGCAACCAGCATGGCCACCGCGGCGCCCATGAAGGCCAGCCCTGCTCTCAGATGTCCCGGGGAAGCCCGATTGCCAGTACCCGCACTTGGGATTCGAACTGGATCGCCCATCGGCTCAGCCCACGTTTCGCCGTCCCAATATCGATATCCGCTCTGGCCTTGCTCGGCGTACCAGCCCGGTGGTGCCCGGCGAGTTGGCGGGTCGCTCATTCTGGCTCCACATGGTCGGTGTAGCGCACGTCACCCTTGGAAAGGTCGAAGGTGAGGTGCTCGCGCATATCCCCGATCTGGTCGACAATCACCAGCCGGCGGGCGAATCGCCACTGGCCGTCGACCAGGGCGAAGTCGTCTTCGTAACGGCCAGCGACAATGGGCTGCAACGGCAGCGCATCGGTGCCCTGATGAACGGCGAAGTACGAGCGGGCAGTGGCCGTCTGACCGTCTTCGGCCACGTCGACGATCACGTTGCTGGCCACATGCCGGGTGCGCAGCGTGCCATCGCCGTGGACTTTGTTGGTGGCGGCGTAAAAGGCGGCAACATCGTCGCCCGACATGCCGTCGTCGGGATCGGCCGAACTGGTGGATGTGAGCACTCCATCGGAGAAGAGCTCGCCTAGCTCGTCAAAGCGGGCCAAGTCCACGCATTCGGCGTAGACGTACATGAGAGCCTTGATCGATCGCACTGCCTGCTCGTGAGGAGTCACGAGAGCAAAGCTAACCCACCCCGACCAGCTGCGGCCCGGTAGCGTCGGAACCGTGAACCCAAAAACCGGAAGGCTCACGGCTTACTCCCACGGCGCCGGTTGAGCCGGCAAGCTCGGGCCGGCCGAGCTGGCGCAGGTCGTGCGCTCTCTGCCAACCCCAACCCACGAGAACCTGATCGTGGGCACCGAGACCGGTGACGACGCTGCGGTGTGGCGTCTTGGGGAAGGCCGCGCCCTAATCTCGACCGCCGACTTCTTCGCTCCCGTGGTCGACGACCCTCACACGTGGGGTCGCATCGCCGCCACCAACGCGGCTTCCGATGTCTACGCCATGGGCGGCACGCCGCGGTTCGGGCTGAATCTGGTGGCCTGGCCCCATGGCGAGCTTCCGCTGGAGGTGCTCTCAGAAGTGCTGGCCGGCGGGGCGGCAGCCGCTGCGGAGGGAGGGTGGGCTGTAGTCGGTGGCCACACGGTGGACGGACCCGAGCCCATGTACGGTCAGGCGGTCACCGGAGACGCAAATGAGGAGACCCTGTTGACCAACGCCGGAGCCCAACCCGGTCAATCGCTGGTACTGACCAAACCGCTGGGCACTGGGCTATTGGCCACCGCGGTCAAGCGCTCTGAGCCCGAGGCGATCCAACCTGGCGGCTGGCTGGCGGAGACTTACACCGAAGCCGTGGCCCAGATGACCCGGCTGAACGACGAGGCCGCTTCGGCTGCCATCGAAGCCAATGCCACCTCGGCCACCGACATCACCGGTTTCGGATTGCTGGGCCACCTCCAGAAGCTGGCCGCCGCCAGCGGCACCGGCGCGGTGATAAGGGCAGAAGCCGTGCCCGTGCTTCCCAGCGCCTGGGAACTGCTGGACAATGGGTTCGCCCCCGGCGGAACAACCCGCAACCTCGACCATGTACGTCCTTTGGTCAGAGGATCTGACGACCAGCGGATCTTGACCATGCTGGCCGACGCCCAGACCTCCGGTGGCCTGTTGTTCTGCTGTTCAGCAGGCGCGGCTGCCGATGCGGTCGCCCGATTGAACGACACTGGTCACACCGCGGCCGTAGTGGGCGAAATCACTGCAACCGATCCCGGCGCGATCGTGGTGAGTTGAGCCCTCTGGTCTAATCGGCGGGCTCGGTGCGGGGTGGCAGTCCGTCCAAATGGGCGGAGTCGTTGTATCGCACCAGCCGCCACACTCCGGGCTCGTCGGTGGTCACGAACTCGGTAATGGAGGTGTTGAGGGTCCAAAGGACGAACTGCGAATTCATCCCCAGGCCCATAAAGAGCCTCATGGCGATGTCGATCACTCCGCCATGGCACACCACCATCATGGTGGTGCCCGGATACCCCTCGACCAGCTCATAGAGCGCCTGGCCGGTTCGGTAGGAGAAGGCAGCCAGACTTTCCCCGCCGGGCGCGAGCGGCAAGTGTGGGTGGAAGTCGCCGGTCCACTCGAACAGTGAGCCGAACTCCTGGTAACCCACACCGTCGGCCTCTCCGGGGCGGCGCTCCACCAGGTCGGGATGGGTATGCACCTTCAAGCCGCCCAGCGAAGGAGACAGCAGATCGGCCGTCTCTATTGCCCGGGGCAGCGTGCTCGACCACAGCGCATCCACCTTGGGCTCATTGCCCTGCATGTATCGCTCTCCAAGGGCTTCGGCCTGTCGGCGTCCCAGCGGTGACAAACCCGTGCACGCCAGATCGCCGCCGATGATCTGTTTGACCGTTACCTCCGATTCACCATGTCGGATCAACAGCAAGCGGGTTCGTTCGCCGGAGCTCATTTCGGCCCCATCTTGCCACGCCAGACGATCCCGCCTGGCCTCCAGCGATTCATCTTCATCAACCTGTGGCAAAGTAGCCCTGGCTTGGGGCAGAATCTCTATCAATGATGTGGGGGACGTTGGTACTCATCGTGGCCTTTGCGGCCGGTGCGGTCCCATTCTCCTACATGATTGCCCAGTCGCTGGCCCGAACCGACCTGCGCCAGGTGGGTACCGGAACGGTTTCGGGCACCGGCCTCTATCGGGTGGCCGGGTTCATACCCTTGGTGGTGGGCGGCCTGTGCGATGTGGGCAAGGGCGCCCTCGGCCCGTTTTTGGCCGGAGACCGCTGGCTGCTTATGGCATTCGCCGGCGCAGTGTCGGTGATCGGCCACAACTGGTCGATGTTCCTCAACGGCGCCGGAGGCCGAGGCCTGTCTCCGGCCTTGGGTGCGTTCGCGGTGATCGCCTGGCCGGCGGCGCTATTCCTGTTGGGAGGGCTGGCCCTCGGTCGTATCCTGCGCCACACCGGATTGGTGGTGTTCATCACCATGCCGGCGCTGCCCCCCTTCCTGCTGCTGGTGGCCGACGGCCAAGCCGCCATCGCCAGCACGGTGATAATTGTGCCGATACTGATCAAGCGCGTTTTGGGCAATGGGCCGCTGCCGGCCCCGAACCGCTTCAAGGCCGCCGCCCACCGACTGGTTTTTGACAACGACAGTTGGGTCTCGGCAACCCCGTCCAACCCTTGAGACTGAGAATCCCCGGCCGAACCAACAGCCCCTTGAGACTCCACCCCCCGGCCCCCCTTCGGCAACCTAGAGAACGTTGAGCCTTCGCACCCAGGTCGACTTCCGTCGCCTTCTCGTCGGACAGGGTGCCTCCGCGCTCGGCGACTGGATGGGCACCTTCGCCCTCATGGCGCTGGTGGATCACCTGAGCGACTCAGCCGCCGCGGTGGGTGGCATCCTCGCCTTCCGACTCATACCTGCGGCGTTGGGCGGCACGCTGGCCGCCAAGCTGGTGAACCGCTGGGACCGCCGCCGAACCATGATCACCATGGACTTGCTGCGGGCCGGGATGATCGCCGTGGTCCCCTTCGTGCAGGAGCTGTGGTGGGTGTACTTGTGGGCTTTAGCCCTGGAAGCCCCCAGCGTGGTGTTCCTGGCCTCCCGGGACTCCTCCATACCCGACCTGGTAGAGGAGTCCGACCTGCCTTTGGCCAATGCCGCCATGATGGGATCGTCCTACGGCAACATCCCGATCGGAGCGGGCCTGTTCGCGGCGTTTGCCGCCCTGCCGCTCGACGATGGCTGGCTGGGCTCGCACCCTTACGCCTTGGTGTTCTGGATCGACGCCCTCACCTTCGGCGTTTCCGCCTTCTTCATCGCCCGAGCCCTCGGCCTTCAGGGCCGGGGCACTTCCACCGAGGCAGCCGGGGAGAGCCCAATAGCACTGGACAGTGAATTATCGGTTTCCCCCGGCCGCCTGCGCGACGCCTGGTCGGTGCCGCTGGTGCGCCGGATTCTGCCGGCCACCGCCGCCGCCGCCATCGGACTGGGGGCGCTTTTCTCGCTGGGAATCAAGCTGGTGCGAGAGGAGCTGAATGCCTCCGACATCGAATACGGCGTGCTCATCGTGCTGTTCGGCGCGGGAGCGGGCATTGGACTGGCGCTCACCCACAAATCCCGACATGTCGATCTGTTGGTTCTCACCCGGCGCGGTGCGCTTGTGATGGGGGCACTGGTGGCGCTGATGAGCCAGAGCCCCACCGTTTGGCTGACCTTCCTCGGGGCGGCCGGTTTCGGGGCCGGCGCCACCGTGGCTCTCACATCGGGGATGAGCGCGCTGCAAGCCCGGATCCCCCAAGAAGAGGAGCGGGTGCTGGCCTTCTCGGCGTTCCACGTGGTGATCCGCATCGGTCTGGGCGCCGCCGCGCTCGGTGCAGGGGCCATCGGCGACGGGCTGAACGGGGCTGGGCTGCCCGGCACCCGTTCGGTGCTGTTGGCATCGGGCCTTATTGTGCTGGCCTCAGCCGCCACCGTTCGTCCGATTGTCGACGTTGACAAGGTGGCTTGAGTGGCCGTTGGCATCGTCACCGACAGCACCGCCGCACTGCCCGAAGACGTGCGATCACGCTGGAACATTGCCGTGGTCCCGCTGGTCATCACCGTGGACGGCCGAACGGTGGACGACGGGGAGCTAAACACCGCCGAGATCTTGGCCGCCAAGAACCAATCGTCTTCCGGCCCATCGCCAGGGGCGTTCGCCGAGGCAATCGCCGGACAAGACCAAGGCGACGGCGTGATCGTTGTGACGGTGACGTCCACTCTGAGCATCACCCATCAGTCGGCGATACTGGCCTCCAAGGGCGCTGCTTGCCCGGTGTCTGTGGTGGACAGCCGCACCGCAGCAGGGGGGCAGGGGCTGGTAGCAGTGGCCGCCGCCCGAGCTGCGCAAACTGGGGCAACACTCGACGAAGTGGTCGCCCGAGCCGAGCAGATAGCCGGGCGGGTCAAGCTCGTGGGGGCGCTGGCCAACCTCGACCAGCTGATCCGCAGCGGAAGGGTGCCAGGCCTCGCCGGTCGGGCCGGCAACCTGATCGGGTTGCGCCCCATGTTCGACATTCAAGACACGGTGATCCGCCGACTTCGGCCCGCACTCAGCGACGAAGCCGCCCTTCAGCGCCTCCTGGGCCTCTGGCGACGCACCAAACCGGTTGGCGGCGACGGCCAGCTCCATCTGGTGTGCCTCCACGCCGGCGTTCCCGAGCGGGCCGCCGAGCTCATGGACGCAGTCACTTCCGAGCTGGTGCCGGCCGACGCGTTCATCTGCGAGTTCGGGCAGGCCATGATGATCAACTCCGGGACCGGAGTCCGAGGCTTGTCCTGGTATTGGGACTAGCTAGAGGCCGGGAACGGTTTCGGGCGCGGGAGCCCAGTCGCCCAAGTCGGGCATCATCTGGCGGGACACATAGCGCCACCTTCCGTCCTCTTTGCGCAGTTGGTCGCGGTACACGCCGGTGATGGCCAGCTCGCGGGGTTGGCCGGGAGGTGCGGTGTAGTACACCTCCAAGTACACGGATGCCACCGCTTCGTCGCCCTCCCCGTCGATGGACAGGTTGCTGATCACATGGCGGGTGGCCGGATTGATCGAGGCGGCGAACTTGGCTAGATCCTCGTGGCCCTTGACTCCTTCGGGCATGCCAAACTCCAGCGTGCCGTCGGCCACGAACAGCTGGGCCCAGGCCTCCCCGGAGCAGCTGTCGATCAGGTGGTTGTAGTCGGCGGCCAGCTTCTGGATGGCCAGGATGTCTTCAACGGGAAGTGCCATAGCCCCATCATGGCAAGTTCGCCCGTCCTCAGCTAATGCCGAGTCGGTCAGTCCCTGGAAAAGACCTCGGCGGCACCTTCTCCCGCGGGAGTGCGGGTGAGGATCTCCGCACCGTCGTCGAGGCACAACAGGGTGTGCTCGAACTGGGCGCTGCGGCGCTGGTCGGCGGTCACCGCCGTCCACTGGTCGTCCCACATGTAAAGGTCGGGGGAACCCAGTGTGAGCATGGGCTCGATGGTGAAGGTCATGCCAGTGGCCAGGGGCGTGGTGTGGTTGCGCTCGTAGTAATGGGGGATCTGGAGCCCGGAGTGGAACTCGGTGCCCACACCGTGGCCGATGAACTCCCGCACCACTCCCAGCCGATGCGTGCGGGCGTGGGGTTCGATGGCCCGGCCGATGGCGTTCACCGGCGCGCCGTCCTTGACTGCGGCGATACCCAGGTACATGGCAATCCGGGTTTCCCGCACCAATAGGCGGGAGTGCTCGTCTACCTCCCCCACTTCGAATGTGGTCGATGTGTCGCCGTGAACGCCGTTTAGGAATACGGTCACGTCGATGTTCACGATGTCGCCGTCGACCAGGGCCCGGCTGTCGGGGATGCCGTGGCAGATGACCTCGTTGATCGAAGTGCACACCGACTTGGGATAGCCCCGGTAGTTGAGCGGGCTGGGATAGGCCCCCCGGCGCACGATCTCCTCGTGGACTTCCGCATCGATGCGGTCGGTGGTGACGCCGGGGGCCACCAGTTTTCCGGCGAACAACAGCACCTCGGCAGCCATTTGCCCGGCCCGTCGCATGGCCTCGATCTCCGCCGCGCTCCGCACCGACGACGCCACCGCCGGCCCCGGCTCCCCCGTCCGGGCATACGGTGGCCGCTCGATGTTTCCTGGTACCCGACGGCGGGGACCGATCAGCCCCGGACGCACCGGCGGTTCTGAAACCGGTATCCGGTCCAACGTCGCGCTCCGCGACCGCTTGCGCTTCGCCATCGCCCGCTAACTCTAGTGGCCAATGGGGGATATGTACCCCTGGCGAACATAGCAATCACCCATTCAGTGTTGCCTCCTAGGCTTCGACCTGTGTGCAGGTCAATGTGCTTGAAATGGGTTGGCCCTGTGTAACGTGCCTGCGTGCTGACTGTGCATTCTCTTGGCCTCGGGAAAGCTCTAACGATCCGGCTCCAAAGTGCTGGAATCGGTGCGGCAGCAACACTCGCTTCGTGGAATCGGCGAGAGCTCGGATCGATTCCCGGTGTGGGCAGCAAGAGCATCGACAAGATCGAAACTGCTCTGGAGCGAGTGGGGCTAGCCCTTGCAGAAGATCCACTATCGCCGTATGAGTGCGTTAGGGAGGGGCGGGCGGCTTGGGATGTTCGGCTCTGCTCGTTTCATCTCTGTGAGTCGTGTGTAGCTGAATGGACAGAAGGCGCATTTCGAGGGGAGCCGCCAGTGTTCGATGCATCGGTGTTGTCGGGTAGTTGCCAGAACTGCACTCGAGTCGCCAGCGACCTCCACCTAGCGCAGTGGCTTCTGTGCGGGAATTGCGAGCGTGTGGCCCGGTCGATAGGGAGAAGCATCGCCGCAGAAAAGTATGTGGCAGCCCGATTCGAAGAGGCATTCCGACAATCGCTCCTTGAGTTAGAGCAGCTAGACCGGCCTGCCTTGAGGGCGCACGACGCGCAGGTTTTGGAGCGAAAGACGCCGAGCATGGATTTCATGATCCTTGAAGAGGGCACCCCCATCGCCGGCATTGAGCTCAAGACAGGTCGTAGTCATCTTGGAGGATGGGCTCCGGTAGGAGCCAAAATGGCTACGTTTCAACTCGATCATGGCGACTGCGACGACATCAGCGAGGTAGCGAATGCAGAGAGGATCGTCGTCTACCTCTTCCATGCTCAGGTCATCGACCGAGCCGAGCCACCCACAACTCGATTCGAGGCAGTCGGACTTTGGTGGATTGATCCGTTCAGTTTCAGCGACAGCTACCAGACCAGCCGGACTCGCCCACGAGAAACCAAGACCGCCGCTTACTACTTAACCGATCAATTCAGGCCATTCGAAGAGTTTGAGGAACACTGGCGTACCGGGGAAATGGCTAGCGTACGGCAGAGGTTTGACCAACATGGTCAACCTCCTCTATACCGCTGACACCAACAGCTGCGGCAAAGCTGTGAATCCACTCGTCGCAGGCTTCGTGGGGACATGAGGCAGAACCAAATTCCTCAAGAGTGGCCCGGTCGGGTATACGGAGGCGGCGCAGGTCAGTCGCATTCACCTGGGTATGCCCGCTGAATGATCGGAAATAGACGTCAACCAGTTCGTGGTTGAGGAAAGCAGCAAGCCCGATAGCTAGCTGGCGACTAAGAGGTCGTCCCTGCCTGTGTAGATAGTTGACATGGTTCTCGATCCCGAATCTTGAGCACTCCGGAAACGCATCAGCCAACAAGGGGCCAGCCACAATCCGGCGGCGTTCTTCCTTGCTGCTGAAGCGCTTGACAAGCACGTAGTTACCACGCGGCGTCAAGAGAGATGCAGTCGCCACCACGTCCTCGATGGCGATTGGCCTATTGCCCGAGCCCGGCCAAGAGACACCGCCCGCGTCCACCGACGAGGGGTACAGCAATGGGACCGATCCGGGTCCGCGATCGGCTTGCAGCCACCGGCGCGCCCGAAAGTCCACCACTGGGCCCGTCGACGCATCCACCCCAATTGTTTCAAGCGTCGCAGGAAGTTCGTGCATGAGGGCTGCTGCATCGGCTGCGCCCTCAGATTCAGCGACATGGATGACGACATCGCGATCTCCCGGAAATACAACCTCCTCCGACGGAACGGCTCTTTCGGCTACTGATCCACCGGGGTCGCCCACCTGTACCCGAACGATCTCCGGCTGTACCCGGCCTCTGACCAAATGAGTGATGGCGTTCTCTTGAAGCACGTCCTGATCTGCAAATGCACGCATCCTGCTCTCGAAGACCCGGATCGAACACAACCCGTTCTGGCCAAGCAAGGCCCTCCGGAACCGCTTGAAGTAGGGGCCGTTGCAGAAGCTTCGCGGGGTAATCGCAACCATCTCACCACCAACTTCGAGCAAAGCCGATGCAGCAAGCATGAATGCGGCATAGAGGTTCGGCACCGGCGCTCCTAGCCGTTCGGCCAGCATTCGCTCGTTCGAGGTCGAAGAGAGCTTGGCATAGGGAGGATTGAGGATTGCATGAGTGGCCGTTGCCCCTTGAGATGACAAGCCGGCTGACCTCTGCACGGCACCATGAAGGAAGTCCTCAGTCAGCACTTCGAATTCAAATGGAATGCCAGCTTCGTCGAACCGCTCAGACACGAGGGCAAGTGTCTGCTTCGACTTTACGGCTAACTCTGGATCCACTTCCCAGGCCAAGACGCGCATAGACGCCGGCCGCCCGACACTGGAGAGAGCGCTCATTGCAGCAACAGCACCGAGCGTGCCTGCACCCGCACCGGCATCAACCAACTCCACATCGCCGCGCCAATCGAAGACCATCTCCGCTAGCAGCCGGGCAACAGGAACGGGAGTGAGCACTTGGCCAAGATCCTTGCGGCACTCCGGTTGGATCTCAGCCACCGCGGCGCGCCGAATGGCCTCTAAGTCGTCCCAGACTGTCTCGATACCAGTCAACATTACGGCCAAATTACCCAGCACCAGCGACAATTCGACCCGCGGAGAAACCGCGGTGTCCTGGGAGGACAAGTCCCGGAGGTGGTCTCGGGCTCAGCGCAGGTAGCGGGTGAGGCTCTCCACCACACATGCGGGCTTGGGGCTGCCCTCGACTTCCACGGTGATGGTTATGACGGCTTGCACGCCGCCGGTGATCTCGTCCACTGAGGTGAGCTCGGCGCCCACCCTGACTTTTGACCCCACCGGGACCGGGGCGGGGAACCGCACCTTGTTGACTCCGTAGTTGATGCCCATCGAAAGCTGCTCCACAGTGATGAGGCTGGGCAGGAACATGTTGGTCAGCGACAGCGTGAGGTAGCCGTGGGCGATGGTGGTGCCGTAGGGGCTCTCGGCGGCGGCCCGCTCGGGATCGATGTGGATCCACTGGTGGTCGCCGGTGGCGTCGGCGAACTGGTTCACCCGCTCTTGGGTGATCTCCATCCAGTCGCTATAGCCCAAGTGCTGGCCGACGGCGGCAGGCAGGTCGTCAACAGTGGCAAAAACGGTTCCCATGGGCGGGAAACTACTGCCCTTGGCGTCCCGACCACGAGGGGGAGCGCTTGGCCAAGAAGGCATCGATGCCCTCTTGGGCGTCGGCGGTTGCCGAGTTGGCCGCCATGACCCGTTTGGTCAGTTCGTAAGCCTCGGGCTCTCCGCAGTCGAGCTGGCGGTAGAACGCCTGTTTGCCGATTGCGATGGTGTGGTCGCTGAACCGTGTGATCCGGCTGGCAAGTTCGTCGACCGCGGCCCGCAGCTCATCGGGAGGCACCACCCGGTTCACCAGGCCCCAATCAGCGGCGGTGGACGCGTCGATGGGATCGCCGGTGAGCAGCATCTCCATGGCCCGCTTGCGGCCTACCGCCCGGGAGATGGGAACCATGGGGGTGGAGCAGAACAGGCCGATGCGCACTCCAGGGGTGGCGAAGGTGGATTCGGAGGACGCAACAGCAAGGTCGCAGGCCGCCACCAGTTGGCATCCGGCGGCGGTTGCCACCCCGGCCACCTCGGCGATCACCGGCTGGGGCACGGCGTGGACAGCCTCCATCAACTCGGTGCACACCTCGAACAGGTCGTCGTAGAACTGGGCGTCCCGGTCGACCATCTCCGACAGGTCGTGGCCCGCGGAGAACGCCGGACCCTCGGCCGCCATCACGATCACTGCGACGTCGGTCCGCTCCCCCAGCTTGTGCAGCGCCTCTACGAGGGCCTCCATCAACTCCAAGCTCAGCGCGTTGCGCCGCTTCGGGTTGTTGAGGGTTATGCGGGCTACCGGTCCATCGCTCTCAATGCTGAACACAACACAAGATTACCCGCCCAAGGTGTGCTACCCATTGGGGCATGGCCGCAGGAGGCAGCACCAAGGCAGTATTGGCCGCTCTCTTCGCCAACTTGGCCATCGCCATCGCCAAGTTCGTGGGCTTCTCCGTGACCCGCTCGGCCTCCATGCTGGCCGAGGGAGTGCACTCGTGCGCCGACACCGGCAACCAGGCCCTCCTGCTGCTGGGCGGCCGGCTATCCAAACGGGACCCCACTCCCCGCCACCCGTTTGGCTACGGCCGGGAGCGTTACTTCTGGTCGTTTGTGGTGTCCATCATCCTGTTCACCCTGGGCGCGCTGTTCGCCATCAACGAAGGGATCGAGAAGGTGCGCCATCCCCACGAGCTGGAATCGCTCTGGGTGGCCATCGGGATCCTGATCTTCGGCATCGTGGTGGAGTCGCTGTCGTTCCGCACCGCCATCGTGGAGTCCAACAAGGTGCGGGGCAAGCTCTCGTGGGGCACGTTCATCCGCCGCTCCCGCACCCCCGAACTCCCCGTGGTCCTGCTGGAAGATCTCGGGGCCATGTTCGGCTTGGTGTTCGCCCTCATTGCCGTGGTGCTGGCCGAGGTCACCGGCGAGCCCCGCTGGGACGGCGTGGGCACCTTGGTGATCGGCGTGCTCTTGGGGATCATCGCCATCGTGTTGGCCATCGAGATGAAGAGCCTCCTGATCGGCGAGAGCGCCACCGCCGAAGACCGGGAGCGACTTCGGGCGGCGCTGGAGAGTTCACCCGAAATCGACCGGCTGGTGGACATGCGCACCCAGCACCTCGGCCCCGAGGAACTGCTGGTGGCCGCCGAAGTGGACTTCGCCGACCACTTATCCGGCGATCAGCTACCCGCGGCCGTAGCCGCGGTGGAGGCTCGCCTGCGCGAAATCGTCCCCGCCGCCACCCACGTCTACTTGGAGCCCTCCAGCTAGCTAGTGGGTCGGCTCGAAGTAGGGCAGGGTGATTTCTTCGCTCAGCTCTACGAATGTGGCTTTCACTCGCATGCCGACGTGGACGGCGTCGACTGGGCAGTTGATGAGGTTGGCCAGCAGCCAGAAGCCCTCGTCCAGCGTCACGATCACCGCCACATAGGGCACGGTGAACGCCGGGGTCTGGGGGCGCCATACGGTGGTCCAGGAGTACACCTCGCCTTGCCCGGCGCTGACCTCCCAATCCAGGTTGGTCGAGAAACAGCCCGAGCAGGCCGGGGCTGGATCCATGGTTATGACGCCGCAGTCCCTGCACCGCTGGTATCGGAGCTCGCCGATCTGGCAGCCGTCCCAGTAGGGCTGGGAGAACAGGGTGGGCACCGGCAGGGGGATGCCGGGCGACTGGGGTTGCAGGATCTCGCTCATGGGGTCTCCGTTCCCAGCAACATGACGTCGGTGAACAGCGCCCCGGCGCCGCCGTTGGAGCACATGGCCACCTGGGCGTCGGGCACTTGGGCCGTGGCACACGTTCCCCGAAGCTGTTCCACCCCCCGTATGACCCGCTGGAGTTGCTGCACCGCGGCTCCACCGTGGCTGAACGACATGGTGCCCCCGTCGGTGGTCACCGGATACTGGCCACCGGGGCCGATGCGACCGTCCATGATGAACTCGCCACCCTCGCCCTCCTCGCAGAACCCGTAGGCCTCGAACTGGCGGATAATCTCGAACGAGAAGGGGTCGTAGAACTCGCACACGTCCACATCGGTGGGGCCGAGCTCGCCCATGGCAAACGACTTCTGGGCCGCCCACCGGCCGGTGTAGCCGTTGTTCCGGCCGCTGGGGCCGGCTAGGTCCCACGCCGGGGGATGCTGGTAGGAGGGGCCAAAGCTGTCACACGCCCCGCCCAAGATGTACACCGGTTTGGTGGGCAGATCCTGGGCCCGCTCACGGGTGGTGAGGATCAGCGCACACGCCCCCTCCGAGGTCATGGCGCAGTCGAGCAGGTGGAACGGATCGGCCACCATGCGCGACGCCAAGATGTCGTCGGGGGTGAACGGCCCCCGCCCGTGGTACACCGCATCGGGGTGGGCATGGCCGTTGTTGCGGATGGTGGCCGCCACCGTGGCTAGCTGCTCGGGGGTGGTGCCATGCATGTGCATGTGGCGCTGGGCGATGAGCGCGAACTCGGCCGCGGTGAACATTCCGTAGGCCACAACGAACTCGTGGGCCGGCCGGGTCCACGGGGCGGTGGAGGCCCGCTCGGTGTAGACGCCAGCCGATCCGTGGGCTACCAGCACGGTGCGGCACTGGCCGGTGGCTATGGCGGAGGCGGCGTCCAAGATGGTGGGGATAGACGGGGCCATGTAGTGCCGCCACGAAGGGCCGTTTCGCATGTAGTAGGTGAGCGGGCCTGAGAATGGGCCGGCGGCGACGCCGTCGATGTCCGACGGGGTCAGGCCGGTGTCGGCTAGGACACGGTGGACGGCTTGGAAAGTGATCGTCGTGGAATCGTGGCCTTCTAGGACACGGGCTTGTTCGGAATTGGCGATGCCGACGATGGCGACGTCGTGAAATGGGTGTTTGGCCACGAGCTAAATGTCTAGTCGGCGGGGGCTGGTGATGCCTGTTCTGTTGGCGCATGTGTCGTTACCATCCTCCGGCGGGTTGGCGGGTGCTGTCGCTACCATCTCCCGGCGGGGCGGCGGACTGATTTTGATGGGGTCGTGGTGGCGGGGCCTGTCCCGGCCCAGCCCGCCGTCCTCGCAGAGCTGCGGGCGGCGGGCGCCCTGAGCCGGGCCACCCACCACCACGACCCAATTTGTGGGCCGCCGCCCCGCCTACGCTGGGGGCGCCACTCAGAGAGATGAGAGAAGGGGGGGTGAATAGCGCGTGAAGCCTTTGGAGGGGGTTCGGGTTGTTGACTTGACTCGGGTGGTTTCGGGGCCGGTTTGTACTTGGTTTTTGGCTTCTTTGGGGGCGGAGGTGATTCGGGTTGATCCGCCGGGTGGGGATGTCACCTGGCGTATTCCACCTTGGGTGGGAGCTGAGGGTGAGCAGTCGGAAGCCATGGGGCCTGATGACATTGGGATCAGCTACTTGCGCAAGGGACGGGGGAAGCGGAGCGTGGTGCTGGATTTGGGGCGGCCCGAGGGGGCGGACGCCTTTCGGCGGGTGGTGGCCAATGTTGACGTTTTGGTGGACAACTTCCGGCCTGGGGTCATGGACTCGCTGGGGGTGGGGTATGAGACGTTGTCGGCGCTGAATCCCCGGCTGATTCATGCCTCTATTACTGGGTACGGGCCAGATGGGCCCGACGCCGATCTGGCTTCCATGGACCTCATCATCCAAGGGCGTTCGGGGCTGATGGCCAAGTCTGGGTTCCCCGACGGTCCGCCCATCAAGGCCGGGGCCACCGTTGGCGACCAGTTCCCCGCCGCGTTGTGTGCCCTCGGCGTAGTAGCGGCATTGCGTCAACGAGACATCGACGGTCGAGGCCAGTACATCGACGTGGCCATGCTCGACAGCTTGGTCACCATGCTGTGGGACGAACCCCTGGACCTCTACCGCGAGCGAGGCATGCCCGACCGCATCGGCAACGGCGACCCCCGGGGCATCTTGGACACCTTCGAGGCTCAAGACGGCTGGGTGACTCTGGTCATCACCTCAGATGCCCAATTCGAGCGACTGACGGAGGAAATGGGTCGCCCCGACCTATGGGAGCTTGGTCCCACGATCCCAATTCGAGCAGCCAATCGGACCGAGATCTGCAAGGGGGTCTCAGAATGGATGGCTGCCCGCACCACCGAGGCGGCGTTGGCCCGTCTTCACGCCATCCGAGTGCCCGCCGGCGCGGTGGCCTCGGCCTACGCCTCCGCCGAGGACCCCCAAATCCAGCACCGCCAAGCCCTGGTCCCCCTCCGCCATCCCCTCGCCACCGAGCCCACCAACCGGCTAGGCCCAGCCTTCCCCATCAAGTTCTCCCGCTCCAACACCGACCAAACCCCCGCAGAAACTCTCGGCGCCAGCACCCAAGACGTCCTCAAACAGATTGCCGGCCTCACAGAAGAAGAAATAGACCGCCTCCGCTCCGCCGGAGTTCTTGGATAAGACAGTGGTCTGACAGAGTGGCGGGATGTTCAGAGCCCTCTTGCTCAGCCAAGACGACGACGGCAACCGCTCCCACGCCATTAGCGAACTCGACGTAGCCGAATTGCCCGATCGACCGGTGGTCGTGGACGTGGACTACTCCACGCTCAACTACAAGGACGGCCTGGCCATCGTGAACGGCGTCCCCATCGTGCGCAGCTGGCCGATGGTCCCCGGCGTCGATTTGGCCGGCACAGTGGCCAGCAGCGACGACCCGGCATGGTCGCCGGGCGACGGAGTGATCGTGAACGGCTGGGACCTGGGCGAGTCGTACTGGGGGGGCATGGCCACCAAGGCAGCCCTGGACGGCAGCTGGCTCACTCCTCTGCCCGACGCCTACACCACCCATCAGGCCATGGCCGTGGGCACTGCCGGCTATACCGCCATGCTCTGCGTGCTGGCCCTGGAAGAGCACAACATCGCCCCCGATTCCGGCCCAGTGGTGGTCACCGGGGCGGCCGGCGGGGTGGGCAGCGTGGCCGTGGCCGTGCTGGCCGAGTTGGGCTACGAAGTGGTGGCCTCCAGCGGCCGCATCGAGTCTGAGGGCGACTATCTGCGAGGGCTGGGCGCGGCCGAGTTGATCCACCGCGACGAGCTTTCCGGCCCGGCCCGCCCCCTGGGCAAAGCCCGCTTTGCTGGAGGAGTCGACACCGTGGGCAGCCACACCCTGGCCAATATCGTCGCCCAAACCCAGCCCCACGGATGCGTGGCCGCTTGCGGCCTAGCCCAGGGCATGGACTTCCCCAGCTCGGTGGCCCCGTTCATCCTGCGGGCCGTCACCCTGGCCGGCATCAACTGCGTCTACGAGCCCGCCGAGCGCCGGGCCCAAGCCTGGAACCGCCTAGCCCGCGACCTCGACACCGCCAAGCTCGACGCCATGACCACCACCATCGCCCTACCCGACGTCCCCGCCGCCGCCGCCGACATCCTCGCCGGCGAAATCCGCGGCCGGGTGGTCATCGACGTCAACCGCTAAATGCTTGAATAGAAGTGATATATACGTCTTCAGAGGCATATATACTCCTTTTTCGTGGGAAAACACTTGATCGACATTGATGAGAAGGCTCTTTCTGCAGCTCGCGCGGAATTGGGAACCGAGACCATCAAAGCAACAGTCAATGCAGCACTCGAAGCCGCAGGCCTCCCCCGTGCTCCGCGAGTCACCGAAGCACTCGACGTGCTCGCCGATGCCGACATTGAAGACCGTGAGCACGCGTGGCGCTGACCCTTCTTCTTGATACGAGCGTTTTGACCCGGCTGTCTCAGCCCTCCATTCGAGAGGTAGTCGAGCCGTTGGCTGCTGCCGGTCGAGCCGTTCGGGCCGGCATCACCGACCTGGAAATCGGATTCTCCGCCCGCAACGCCCAAGAGTGGGACAAGCTCGCCAACAGCCTTTCGGAACTGGGGCTTGTCGAGACAACGGCCGAGCACATGCGTCGAGCTCGCCAGACGCAGCGACTACTAGCCGAGCAAGGACTTCGAGGCCGCAAGATCCCCGACTTGCTAATCGCGGCCGCTGCCGAGCTGGAGCAGCTCACTTTGCTTCACTACGACTCCGACTTCGACTTCATCGCCACGGCAACCGGCCAAAAGTGCGAATGGATCGTCCCACGGGGATCAGTGGACTAGTTGCGCTAGGTGGGGATCACTCATCCAAACCTAAGATGACATGCACCAACCGGATCGCTCCATAACGAGGAACCCGATGGAACATCACATCGTCATCAGCGCAGACACCCATTGTGGGGCCGATCTGCGGGACTACAAGCCTTATCTGGAGTCGCGCTATCACGCTGAGTTCGACGAGTGGGCCGACTTCATGGACGGCTTCAACGAGCGGCGCAAGGAAATGTTCGCCGACTTGGAGCGCTCGCCCATGGAGGTGGGGGTCGACGGCGATCCCGAGGTGTGGGGTCATCGCAATTGGTCGTCGTCTGACCGCCTGGCCGAGCAAGAGGCTGACGGCTTCATCGCCGAGGTGCTGTTCCCCAACACGCAACCCCCGTTCGCCCCCCCTGCGGCCACCGCGTTCGAGGCCCCTCCTTATAGCGACAACTTTGAGCACCGCTGGGCCGGACTGCGAGCCCACAACCGGTGGGTGGCCGATTTCGTGAGCCAGGCCCCCGGGCGCCGAGCCGGCATCGCCCAGGTGTTCTTGGGCGACGTGGAGGGCTCGGTCAAAGAGATCGAGTGGGCGGCCGAGAACGGCCTGACCGGTGGCGTGCTGATCCCCGGCGCCCCGCCCGACTCGCCGTTCGAGCCGCTGTACTCCAATAGCTACGAGCCCATCTGGGCGGCCACCGCGGCCGCCGGTCTGCCGTTGAACCATCACGCCGGAGGCGGTTCGCCCAACTACGGCAACCACTTCCCCTCGTCGTTGGCCATGTTCATCCTGGAAGCCACCTGGTGGACCCAGCGGGCGCTGTGGCACCTCATGTTCTCGGGGGTGTTCGAGCGCTATCCCACCCTGAAGTACGTGACCACCGAGACCGGCACCGCCTGGGTGCCCGAAACTCTGGAGAAGCTGGAGAGCTTCTTCCACCGGATGAAGTACTCCAAGTACGGATCCGAGACCGTGTTCGGCAGCCAGGCAGTGGCCGACATGTCGCTCACGCCAAGCGAGTACTTCGCCCGGCAGTGCTACATCGGGGCCTCGTTCCTGAGGCCCTCTGAGGCACTTACCACCCGCACGGTGGGTATCGACCGCGTCATGTGGGGCTCCGACTATCCCCACATCGAAGGGTCACACCCCCACACCCGCCAGCACCTGCGGCTCACCTTCGCCAACCTCACCGAGGAAGAGACCACCAAGATCCTCACCACCAATGCTGCTGAGGTCTACGGGTTTGACTTGGAGGCGCTGGCCCCGCTGGCCGAGCAGTTCTGCCCCACCAAGGCCGAAGTGGCCACTCCCATCGACTACGACGAGATCCCCGAGCGGGCCAAGGGCTGCCCGGGCATGAACCCCCTCAACCAGGTCCAGCCCGCGGCCTAAATCTCCGGGGTCAATGAGGCCAGGAACTCCCGGGTGCGCTCGCTGGAGGCGATGAGCTCGTCGCGGCCGTCGCCCACAGGCAGGACCCGCACCGACAAGTCGGTTACCCCGGCGTCGGCGAACGACCGCAGTCGGGCCAACACCGCGGCCTCGTCGCCCACCGCCATGATGTCGGACACCCCCTGGGCGTCGCCCCGGTCCAGCAGCCGCTGGTAGTTGGGGGACACCTCGGCCTCGGCCAGCAGCCGCTCGGCCCGGGCCTTGGCGTTGTCCACCTCGCTGGGAGCGCACAAGCACACCGGCACCCCGGCCACGATCCGAGGCGGGGGGCGACCGGCCTCAGCGGCCGCGGCGGTGATCCGGGGGGCGATGAACTCGCCGATGGCCCGCTCGTCGGCCAACCACAGCGTGGTGCCGTCGGTTCGGGTACCGGCCAGCCGCAGCATCACCGGCCCCAGCGCGGCCAATAGCACCGGCGTGGCGGGCTGGTCGGTGATGTCCAGCGGGTTGTCGATCTGGAAGTGCTCGTTTTCGACCTGAACCGGACCGGGACCGGCCAAGGCCTGGTCCAGCACGTCCAGGTAAGCGCGGATCTGAGCCGCGGGCCGATCGTAGGACAGCCCCAGCATGTCCTCCACGATCCAGTGGTGCGACGGCCCCAACCCCAGGGCGAAACGGCCTTCGCAGGCCAACTGCACCGATAGCACCTGCTGGCACAGGGCGATTGGGTGGCGGGTTTGGGCCACCACCACCGCAGTGCCCACCTCCACCGTCGAGGTGGCCGACCCGATCAATGTGGCTGCGGTCATGGCATCGAACTCGTCGGGGATCTGGGGTATCCAAATCGAGGCAAACCCGTCATCTTCGGCCTGTTGGGCCGTTTCGATCATGCGGGCCATCTTGGTGGCATACCGGCGCCGCTCGGGCCCCACCATCAGTCCAATGCGCACAGCTACTCCTCGTGGTTGGACGCAGCCCTGTTCATATCAGACGCCGGTCAACCAGCGGGGATCGACGTTGCCGGAAGGTCGGTTACCATCCGAGCAGAAATCCAAGGAGGACTGGGTGAGCAGCTCGGCCGACAACACCTACGACCCTGGCAGGAGGCCGCGGATAGCCCCGCTGGAGTTGCCGGAGTGGACGACCGAGGCATTTGCCGCCATGGAGCCCATGCGCCCCCCAGAGGGTTCGGCCTACGACAAGCGCAAAGCCGACCGCAAGCAGCAGGTGAGGCGGCCCAACAACGCTTTGTCGGTGCTGGCCAACCATCCCGACCTAGCCAAGGCGTTCTTGGCGTTCAACCGCCATCTGCTCTACTTCAACACCCTGCCCGGACGGGCTATTGAGCTGGTGGTGTTGCGGGTGGCGTGGCTGCGCCGCAGCGAATACGAATGGGTCCAGCACTCGGCCGCCGCCCTCGAGGTGGGTCTGACCGCCGAGGAGATCGATCGCACCGCCGCCGAATCCATTGAAGGATGGGCGCCTGCCGATGCCCTGTTGCTACAGGCGGTGGACGAGCTTCACCACAACCACCGATGGTCGGATGCCATCTGGAATGAACTGGCCGAGGCCTACGACACCCGCCAGATAATGGACTTGCTGTTCACCGTGGGGGCTTACGACACCTTGGCGGTGGCTTTCAACTGCTTCGACTTGCCCCTCGATCCTGAACTCGAGGGCAAAGGCTTCCCCGCCGAGGCCGAAAACTAGCCGTGTCAGCGATCTTCCCGCCGTTGGAATATCCCCAGAGTGCCAGCGTCCACAGCCTGCTGGAATCAGCCGCCGAACGGCTGGGCGACCAAATCGCCATCCTGTTCGATGACCAGTTCTTGACCTACCGGGAGTTCAACCAGCAAGCCGACGGCTTTGCCCGCCTGCTGGCCAACAGGGGAGTGTCGGCCCACCAGCGGGTTGCGGTGATGGCCTCGAACCGACCCGAGTTCTTCACTTCGGTCTTCGGGATCCTCAAGCTCGGAGCTTCGGCAGTAATGATCAGCTCGGCGTGGAAGCAGGCTGAAACTGCCCACGCCGTGGATCTCACCGAGCCGGTGCTGGCCGTGACCGATGGCGACACCCATCTTCGCCTCCCTGCTCAGCTGGCCGACCTGGTTGTCCACCTCGATGATGACCCGGCGGTTGCAGAGCTGTCCGATCGCCCGGCCGAGCCCGTCACCGTCGACCTCAACTGGGACCGAGCCGAGGCGGTGCTGGTGTTCAGCTCGGGAACCACGGGAATGCCCAAGGCGGTGCGCCACACCCACGCCAGCATGGGAGCGGCCATCGTCATCTGGGGGTCGGTGCTGGGGCTGACCAGCCAAGACCGCTTCCAGATCACCACCCCGCCGTTCCACATCCTCGGACTGCTCAATCTGTTTTCGTCGGTGTGGGCCGGATCGTCGGTGCGGCTCCACCCCCGGTTCGACCTCGACGCCGTGCTGGCCGCCATTGAGAACGACCGCATCACCCTGGAGATGGCAGTGGCCCCGATCGCTTTGGCCATGGCCAACCACCCCGACCTGGAGCGGTACGACCTGTCGTCGTTGCGCTACATCATGTGGGGGGCCACCCCGGTGACCGAGAGCGTGGCTCAGCGGGTCACTGAGCGCACTGGCGTTCCGTTTATGCCCGCCTATGGCGCCAGCGAGGCCCCGGTGCTCACCAGCAACCCGGTACACCGCCCTGACCTGTGGCGGCTTGACTCTCCCGGCCCGCCTGTCCACGACGTGGAGATCCGCATCGCCGACCTTGAAACAGGAGCGGTGCTGCCTCCGGGCGAGGTCGGCGAGATCCAGGCTCTGAGCCCGGGCATGATGGCCGGTTACCTGCCCGAGGGTGCCAACGCCGACGCCTTTGCCGACGGCTGGTACCGCACCGGCGATGTGGGCTGGATGGAGCCCGACGGATGGCTGCACATCACCGACCGGGTGAAGGAGATGATCAAGGTCAAGGGCTTCCAAGTGGCCCCCGCTGAGGTGGAGGCCGTGCTGCTGGGCCATCCTGACGTGGCCGACTGCGCGGTGTTCGGAGTGCCCGACCCCGACGCTGGCGAGGCGGTGACCGCCGCGGTGCAGCTAATCCCCGGCGCCGATGCCTCTGTGCAGGAGCTGATGGCGCTGGTGGCCGATTCGCTGGCTGCCTACAAGCACCTCCACGCCGTGCATCTAGTGGACACCATCCCCAGGCTGCCCTCGGGCAAGACCCTGCGCCGGGAGCTGAAGCTCCAGTTCGGGCCACCCCAGTCCTAGGAACTGGCCAGCAGCTCGTCTTTCATCACCTTGCCGGTGGCGTTCAGGGGGAGCGACTCCCGCAGCACCACCGACCGGGGCACCTTGTAGTTGGCCATGCGCTCCCGGCACCAGGCGATCAGTTCGTCGGAATCGACCACCGCACCGGGCCGGGGCACGATAAACGCCCGACCCACCTCCCCCAACCGCTCGTCGGGCACTCCTGCCACCGCGGCTTGGGCCACGTCGGGATGGCCCAGCAGCATGTTCTCGATCTCCGCGGGGTAGGCGTTGAACCCGCCGACGATGAACATGTCCTTTATCCGACCGGCGATCCTCAGATATCCCCGGTCGTCCATAGTCCCCAGGTCGCCGGTATGGAGCCATCCGTTGGCGTCCACCACCGCGGCCGTGGCCTCCGCGTCGTCGAAATAGCCGGCCATCACGCTGAAGCCCCGCACTAGCACCTCTCCGGTCTCCCCCCGAGGGGCCTCCTTGTCGCCGTGAGCAATGCGCACCTCGAGGTCGGGCATGGCCCGCCCCACGGTGGTGGCGATGGTTTCGGGATCGTCTCCGGGACGCGTTCCCGTGCAGGTACCCGCTTCGGTGAGGCCGTAGCCAGTGCAGATGCGCTGAAACGGCAGCTCCTCGTGCATCCGGCGGATCAGCTCTACGGGGATGTCGGCCGCGCCGGTAATGGCCACTCGCAGGCTGGACAAGTCTCGATCCGGGCGGGCGGGGTGGTCGAGGATGGCCTGGTAAACGGTCGGCGGACCCGGCAGCACCGCGATCTGCTCGTCCTCCACCATGTCCAATACCTGATCGACGTCGAACACCGCCAGCGGGTACACCACTGCTCCCCGCATCAAGCAGGCCAGCCAGCCCGCCTTGTAGCCGAACATGTGGAAGAAGGGGTTGATGATCAGATAGCGGTCGCCGGTGCGCAGATCGGCGAAGTCGCACCAGTCGGAGAACTGCCGCAGGGTCTGGCCGTGGGTCATCATCACACCCTTGGGGGCGCCGGTGGTGCCCGAGGTGAAGAGGATGTCGCTGATGTGGTCGGAGCTCACCGCCTGGCGCCTGGCTTCCACCGCGGCCGGGGACACCGACTCGCCCGCGGCCAAGAAGTCATCCCACGACACCGCACTGGGCACTCCGGCACCCGGCTGAGCCGGGGGCAGCACCACCACCTGCTCCAGTGATGACAGGTCTGCGTCGGTCTGTTTGGACAAGCCTTCGGGGTCGATGCCGGCGAAACCGGCTTCAACCACCAGCAGCCGGACTCTGCTGCGGGCCAGGATGTAGGAAGTCTCGGTTGGCTTGAAACGGGTGTTCACCGGCACAAGCGCGGCCCCGGCAGAGTGCAAGCCCAGCGCGGCGATGATCCACTCCGTGCGGTTGGAGGCCCAGATCGCCACTCGGTCGCCGGGCTGCACGCCGGCAGCCAGCATGGCCGCAGCCGCCTGGTCGACCTGTTGGCCCAGCTCGGCGTAGGTCAGGACGTTGTCGCCCTCGACAACTGCGGGGGCACCACCGAACCGCTCGGCGGCTGATTGCGCCATCAGCGGGATGCTGGCCCACTCTCCCGATTCAGTCATGTCGGCCCCGGCCCGATGGTCAGGCGGCCGGCTCGGCCAGGGTCTTGATCTCCAAGAACTCCTCGAAACCGGCCACGCCCATCTCCCGGCCGATGCCCGACTGCTTGTAGCCGCCGAAGGGCACATCGGGGGCGTAGTACAGCCCGCCGTTCACGCTGATGGTGCCCGAGCGGATTCGCCGGGCCACCGCCCGGGCCCGCTCGGGGTCGGCGCTGCTAACCGCGCCCGACAGGCCGTAGATGGAGTTGTTGGCGATCCGCACCGCCTCATCGTCGCCTCCCTTATAGGGAATGATGGCCAGCACTGGCCCGAAGACCTCTTCTTGGGCAATGAGGTCGTTTTCACCAACCCCGGTGAGCACGGTGGGCTCGTAGTAGTAGCCCACTGGCAGGTGTTCGGGCCGCTTGCCTCCGGCGGCCAGCGTCGCCCCCTGGTCCACCGCCGCGGTCACCAGATTGTGGACCTTGTCTCGCTGGCGGGCGTTGATGAGCGGTCCCATCATCATGCCGGGATCGGTGGGATCGCCGTAGGGGATGGCGGCCAGCGTGGCCGAGATCACCTCGGCGGCGGTGTCGGCCATCGACTGGGGGACCACCAGGCGAGTGGTGATGGCGCACCCTTGCCCGGCGTGAGTGCAGATCATGAACGAGCTCATGGCCGCCGCGCCCTGCACATCGGCGTCGTCCAGAACCACATAGGCGCTCTTGCCCCCCAGCTCCAAGAAGGTCTTCTTCACCGTGGCGCTGGCCGCGGCCATGATCTTTCGTCCGGTGGCGGTGGAGCCGGTGAAGGTCACCATGTCAACATCTGGGTGGGTGGTCAGCACCTCACCCACCGAGTTCTCCGCCGAGGTCAAGATGTTGACCACACCGGGTGGGATGTCGGTCTCGTTGGCGATCAGATGGCCCAGTGCCAGCGCCGACCACGGGGTGTCGGGCGCCCCCTTCAGCACGACGGTGTTACCAGCGGCCAGGGCCGGTCCCAGCTTGGCCAGGTTGAGCTGGACTGGGAAGTTGTAGGCGGTAATGGCGGCCACCACCCCCACGGGCTCCCGCTCGATCCACCGCCGGTGGAGGCCGCCGTAGGCCTCAACCTCCCCAAGGTCCTCGGTCCACTGGTAGTCGTCCATCATGTCGGCCACCCACTTGACCGAGGCCACCGGGGCTTCAAGCTGCGGGCCGCCGTGGGTGAGCATCACCGGCGAGCCCACCTCGGCCACGGTCAGCTCCCGCATTTCCTCAAGATGGTGCTCCATGGCGGCGTGGAACTGACGGAGGCACCGGGCCCGAAACTCATGGTCGCGAGCCCAGTCGGTGGTGTCGAACGCCCGACGGGCCGCGGCCACTGCGGCCAAAGCGTCGGCTTCGGTGGCGTTGGCCGCCACGCCGAGCACCTCCTCGGTCGCCGGGTTCACCGTTTCGAATACACCGCCCCCGTCAGCGTCCCGCAGCTCCCCGTCGACCAATAGCTGCTCCTCGTGCCACATGGCTGTTCTCTCCCTGATTACCTGAAAACTGGCCTCACCCTAGTGGGCGCACTGCCGCCCGATTATTGCCGTGAACCTGTCGAAGCTCAGGAGCAACTATCGTCCCGCCGATGGACTCGGAGATGCTGCACCCCCGTCGGTTCGCGGCCCAAGATCCCGACCATGCCGCGGTGATCATGGGGCGTACCGGTGAGGTGATCACCTATCGGACCCTGGACGAGGAGGCCAACCGGCTGACCCATCTGCTCAGGTCCCGGGGCCTCAAAGCCGGTGACCACCTGGCCATCGTGTCGGAGACTACCTCGCAATCGTTGGCAGTGTTCTGGGCTGCCCAGCTGGCCGGGTTGATCTACACCCCGATCAACTATCACCTCACCGTTGGCGAGCTACAGGCAGTGCTCGACGACTGCGGAGCCCCCGCCGTGGTCGCTACGGGTCGGACCACCCCGGTGGTGGCCGAGCTGGATCTGGCCCAGGTGCCGGTTCGCCTCACCACCGGCACCGAAGGCATCGCCGGATTCGAGCCGATGGCTGAGGCCGCGGCCGGCCTGCCCACCGCGCCGATCGCCGACGAGGGCGAGGGGCGGGAGATGGTGTACTCCGGGGGCACCACCGGGCTGCCCAAGGGCATCCGCAAGCCGACGGCCCAAACTGCCATCGGCGACCCTGCCAACCCCGCGGTGCAGACTGCGCTGGGCATGGCCAACTACGGCGTGGACCACACCAGCGTGTATCTGTCTCCCGCTCCCCTCTACCACTCGGCCCCGCTGGTGTTCTGCATGTGCGTCCACCGGGTGGGGGGAACCGTGGTGCTCATGGAGCGGTTCGACCCGGCCGACTGCCTTCGCTTTATCAGCGAAAACCGGGTGACCCACGCCCAGTTCGTACCCACCATGTTCTCCCGGATGCTGAAGCTGCCCGCCGATGTCCGGGAGTCCGCCGATGTGTCCAGTTTGCAGTTGGCCATCCATGCCGCCGCTCCCTGCCCGGTGGAGGTCAAGCGGCAGATGATCGAGTGGTGGGGGCCGATCCTGTTTGAGTACTACGCCGGCACCGAAGACATCGGCCATAGCGCCATCTCATCAGAGGAGTGGCTGGCCCACCCCGGCTCGGTGGGGCGGCCGTTGCAGCCGGTCCACATCGTGGGCCCCGACGGCAACGAGGTGCCGCCCGGTGAGATCGGGGTGGTGTATTTCGACGGGGGGCGGGACTTCCAATACCACAACGATCCCGAGCGCACCGCAGCCGCTGCCCATCCAAACGGCTGGCGCACGCTGGGTGATATGGGGCGGCTGGACGACGACGGCTACCTATACCTCACCGACCGGGTGGCCCACACCATCATCAGCGGCGGGGTCAACATCTACCCCCAGGAGATCGAGGACGCGCTGATCATGCACCCCGAGGTGGCCGATGCCGCGGTGATCGGCGTGCCCAACGACGACTTGGGCGAAGAAGTGCGGGCCGTGGTTCAGCTGATCGACCCGGAACGGGCAGGCGACGACACCGAGGCCGCTCTGTTGGCGTGGTGCGCCGAGCGGGTAGCTGCCTTCAAGTGCCCTCGAGCGGTGGACTTCGATGAGTCCCTGCCCCGCGACCCCAACGGCAAGCTAATGAAGCGCTATCTGCGAGACCGCTACTGGTCGGCCGATTCCGATTCGCGAATCGTCTGACCCACACTCACCGGGGTTCGTCGCCCTCGAAAGTGATGCGGTGCATGACCCGAAGTTGGCCATGGTAGTCGTTGATTGGGTTGTGCATGGCGCAGCGATTGTCCCAAAGCGCCAGCGATCCCACCTCCCAGTGGAACCGGCAGGTGAACTCTGAGCGGGACTGGTGGACGAACAGATACCGCAGCAAGGGCCTGCTCTCCTCCTCGGTCATACCCTCGAACCGGGCGGTGTGGGCCACGTTGACGTAAAGAGACTGTCTACCGGTCTCGGGGTGGGTGCGGACCACCGGATGAACGGCCTCGTAGTCTTCACCGGCCTCGTGTCCAGCGTTGGCGGCATCGGCGATGCGGTCTTCCCGGGTCTTGGACACGTCGGCCAGCGCCGAGCTGTTCACCGCCCGCAGACTCCGCAGGAACTCCTTCAGACCGTCGGACAGCGCGTCGAAGGCGGCGTACATGTTGGCAAACTCGGTGTCACCGCCCGCGGCGGGCACCTCCCGGGCCAGCAGCATCGACGCCATGGGCGGCCGCTCCAGATAGGCGGTGTCGGTATGCCAGATGCCGCCAAAATTGATTGTCTCGTGGGGCAGCTTCTTCACCTCGATGATCTCAGGGTGGTAGGGCAGCCCGGGCACGAACGGGTACCGACCGGGAGTGCCGATGCGGCGGGCGAACGCCGAGAACTGGTCGAGAGTCAGATGCTGGCCCCGGAAGAACACCACTAGATGGGCCAGCCAAGCCTGGCGAATCTCAGCGACCACATCGTCGGCCAGATCCTCGCTCAGATCCACCCCACCGATCTCCGCGCCGATGCAACCCCCCACCGGGGCCACCGTCAAGTGCCGGTACTCGCCCACGCAAGCTCCACTGTGAATGGCATCAAGTCATTAGGGTAGCGATGCGTGCAGAACTCTGAGCCCTTTGACCTGTTCGGGAAGGTAGTACTGATTACCGGGGCCAGTCGAGGAGTGGGGGCGGCGATTGCCTTGGCCGCGGCAGCCAAAGGGGCCAAGGTGGCGTGCGCAGCCCGCTCTACCAAGGCATCGCCCAAACCGCTGCCCGGCACAATCGATGAAACTGTCGAGGCGGTGATCGACGCTGGAGGCGAGGCCTTGGCCGTTCCCACCGATCTCACGTCGGCCGACGACATCGAGGCCATGGTGACTGCCCCGGTGGAGGCTTGGGGCCGCCTCGACGTGGTGGTCAACAACGCGGCGGTGACATTCGTGGGCGAGGTGGACATTCCGCTGAAGCGCTACGACCTCATCATGGACATCAACCTTCGGGCCCCGCTGCTCACCGTGCGAGCCGCCCTGCCCCACCTGCGGGCCGCAGGGAGAGGACGCATCATCAGCCTGTCGTCGCAGGCCGCCCTGCGCCCGGTGCCGGGCCTGATGTCTTATGGCATGTCGAAGTTGGCCCTAGAGCGGATGACCACCGATCTGGCCCGACAGCTCCACCCTCACCGCATCGCGGTCAACTGCTTCCGTATCGACATCCCGGTGGCCTCCGAGGGCACGCTGGCCAACATGGGCGACATCGATCTCTCCGATTGGGAGCCCACGTCGGTGCCCGCTGACGGCATCATCTGGATGTTGGAGCAGCCCGACCGGTACTCGGGGCGGTGCGAGAGCATGTGGGACCTTCGCCACCGCGAGAAGATCATGCCCACCCGGGCCGAGCGGGAGTACACCACCAAGCCCCCGCTCCAGTTCATAAACGGCCTCTACGACCTCGACACCGAAGACGCCTTCGCCCGCGGCGCCCAAGAGTCCGGGAGATGAGCGTGGACCTCCAAGGAAAGACCGCTCTGGTTACCGGGGCCGCGTCGGGTATCGGTGCGGCCTGTGCCCGCCGCTACGCCGCCGCCGGGGCCCATGTGATCTGCACCGACGTGGCCGACGGCGCCGGTCAGCAGGTTGCCGACGAGATCGGCGGCCGGTACCGCCACCTCGACGTGGCCGACTCCTCGGCCTGGGCCGCACTGGCGGCCGAGTTGGCCGATGACCCAGGCCATCTTCACGTTGCCCACTTCAACGCCGGGGTCATGCTGGGGCTGGGCAACATCGCCGAGATGTCCGACGAGGACTATCACCGCATCATCGGGATCAACCAGCACGGCGCGGTGTTCGGCCTGCGGGCTGCGGTGCCTCTGCTGGAAGCCGCCGGGGGCGGTCACGCGCTGGTCACCGGTTCAATGGCCTCGTTCAGCCCGCTGCCGGTGGACTTGGGATACTCCATGTCCAAACACGCCATAGCCGCCCTGGTCCGCAGCGCCGCCCCCAGCCTCGCAGAGCGGGGAATCAGCCTCAACGCCATCTGCCCAGCCACCGTCGGGACCGGCTTCTTGGGCGGCAATCGAGACCGCCTAGAGGCCGCGGGCATGGTCATCATGGACTCAGAAGAGGTGGCCGAGGCCGCCATGGCGATCCTCGATTCGGGCCTTGCCGGCGAGTGCTTCGCCCTGTTCAAAGGCCGAGAGCCCGAGCCCTTCCCGTTCGCCACCGTCCCCGGCAGCGACTACCGATCGCGCCTCAAGTAGTCCTCCATGCCCCCTCAATCGTCGCCCAACGCCAATATCGGCCTAACCGTCGCAGAGTCCACGCCCCGCCCCCCGGAATTGCCCCGAGCCCCCCAGGGGGCGCCCAACGTATTGGTGATCCTCCTGGACGACACCGGTTTCGCCCAGCTCGGCTGTTTCGGGGCCGACATCGCCACCCCCAGCATCGACCGGCTGGCCGCAGGCGGCCTGGCCTACAACCGCTTCCACGTAACTGCCCTGTGCTCGCCAACCCGGGCCGCTCTGTTGACCGGGCGCAATCACCACGCGGTGGGCATGGGCTTTCTGTCCGATATGACCATGGGTTTTCCCGGTTACACCGCCCGTATCCCCCCGTCGGCCGCCATGATGCCCCGAATCCTGAGAGATGCGGGCTGGGGAACCATGGCCATAGGCAAATGGCACCTCGCCCCCCGAGGCGAGCGCAGCGCGGCCGGGCCGTTCACCCTGTGGCCCACCGGGGTGGGTTTCGAGCGCTACTACGGAGTGCTCCACGGCGGGGCCAACTGCTGGGCCCCGAATCTGGTGCGCGACCAGCACTACATCGACCCCCCGGCCCACTACGAGGACGGCTACCACCTCAGCGCCGATCTGGCCGACCAGGTGATCGCCACCGTCACCGACCAAAAGCATGCCGCTCCCGACAAGCCGTTCTTCTGCTACTACGCCGAGGTGGCCACCCATGCGCCCCACCACGTGTCCCCTGAGTGGGTGGAGCCTTATCGGGGAAAGTTCGACGACGGGTGGGACCGATGGCGGGAGCGGGCTTTCGAGCGCCAGCTGGCCTCGGGCATCGCGCCAAAAGGCACCACGCTCACCGAACGGCCTTCCTGGGTGCAGTCCTGGGACGAGCTCGATGACGATGCCCGACGGCTGTTCGCCCGCATGCACGAGGTGTACGCCGGGTTCGTCACCCACACCGACGCCCAGATCGGCCGGGTGATCGACCACCTCGAGACCATCGGCGAGTTGGACAACACCGTGGTCATGCTGTGCTCCGACAACGGGGCCAGCGCCGAAGGGGGCCACGTGGGCTCGGTGAACGAGCATCGATTCACTAAAGGCCTGCCCGAGTCGGTCGCCGCCAACTTGGAGTGGTTTGACGAGTTGGGCGGTCCCCGCACCTACAACCACTACGCCTGGGGGTGGGCGTGGGCCGGCAATACCCCGTTTCGGCTGTGGAAGCGTTATGCGTGGCTGGGCGGCACCCGCACCCCGCTAGTGGTGCACTGGCCCGCGGGTATCTCCGCCCGAGGCGAGGTCCGCTCTCAGTTCTGCCACGCCATTGACTTGGCCCCCACCGTGCTAGAGCTGTGCGGGGTAGACGCCCCTGAAGAAGTGGACGGGGTGGCCCAGATGCCGATGCACGGCGCCAGCCTGGCCGCCACCTTCGAGGATGTCGACGCCCCCTCCCCTCGAACCGAGCAGTATTTCGAGGTCCAGGGGTCGCGGGCCATGTACCTGGACGGCTGGAAGGCCACCACCGACCATGTGGGCCAGGCCCACGGCGACGAGATAGCGCTCATGGAGGGGAGCCGCTCGTTTGACGACGACTCCTGGGCGCTGTTCAAACTCGACGACGACTTCTCCGAGGCCCACGACCTGGCCGCTGAGCACCCCGAGAAGCTGGTTGAGTTGGAGGCCGCCTGGTGGTCAGCAGCCGAGCGCTATCACGTGCTGCCCTTGGACGACGGGTACGCCGGGCGCATGCCCGCCATCTACCCCCCGGCCTACCCGCCCCCCGCCCAAGCCCGATATCGACCCGGTGGCGGTCGAGTGGCCGACGAAGTTATGCCCGTGCTGGTACGGGGGTTCACCATCGATGCCGAGGTGACGGTGGACTCAGCCGGCGCCGAGGGCATCGTGTGGGCCATAGGCGACTGGACCAGCGGCTTGGCCCTCTACGGATTGGATGGTGCTCTAGTGCTGGGCCTGTGCCTGTCGGGCGACCAGTACCGACTGGCCACTCCGCCGATTCCCGCTGATGCCACCAGCCTGGGATGCCGCTATCAGCCGACATCGCCAGCCTCAAGCATGGTGGAATTGCTGGTGGACGGCGAGGTGACGGCCCGCCTGGAACTGGACCGCACGCTGCCCAACTCCTGGCAGAACGGCGGTACCGGTTTGATCATCGGCCACGACACGGGCTTCCCGGTCAATGACGAATACCAGCCCTCGTTCCCGTGGACCGGGACCATCGCTCACGTCGATGTCGCCACCCCTAGCGCCGCACCTCCCGACCCCGCCCAAGTCGCCCGGGAATCCCTCAACGCCGACTGAGCCTGAGCGGTCCGTTGGGCCGGCCGCGAAAAAACTGCTAAACCACAGCCGTCGGCCATCACAGGAGGCACCATGAGCAGCGATACCCCATCTGAGCGACTCGACGTCAACGGCATGGTGGCGGTTGTCACCGGCGGGGCCGGTGGCATCGGCAAAGGCATCGTGACCGCGCTCTTACAGCGGGGCGCCACCGTAGTGATCGCCGACATAGAGGCCGACACGACAGAGGCCACCGTGGCCGAGCTATCGGAGCTCGGGCCGGTGTCAGGCTGCCCCACCGACGTGGCCGACGAGCACTCGGTGGCCGCCCTGGCCGACTATGTCTACGACACCCACGGCCGATGCAACCTGCTCTTCAACAACGCCGGGGTCACCTCGGGCGGGGGCGGGAAGCCCTGGGAGCAGGAGCCCAACGACTGGCGGTGGTGCTTCAGCGTCAACGTATTCGGCGTGGCCATCTGCACCACCGAGTTCGTGCCCCGGATGTTGGCCGGCGGCCTGCCCGGCCAGATCATAAACACCTCCTCGGGCGACGGCGGCTTCGCCCCCGTTCCCACCGCCTCGGTGTATGCCGCATCCAAAGCGGCGGTGAGCTGTTTCACCGAGACGGTCCACACCAACCTGATCCGGGAAGGCAGCGATCTGCGGGCCTCGGTGCTCTACCCGTCGGGCGGCATGTTGGACACCGGCCTGTTCACCGCCCAGCGCAACCGCCCCGCCCACCTGGCCCGAGTGGGCGACGCCACTGGGCGGCGCAGCATGACCTTCCAAGAGCTCAAGGACATCATGACGGAGATCCGGGGATACGAGCCCGAGGTGGCCGACCTGCTAGAGCACGGCAATTTCGTGGTCGACTGCGTGGAAGAGCGTCGGTTCATCATCGGGCGCAACATCGAGGACACCGTCGCCCTCCTCCACCGCCGAGCCGAAGCCATCGGCCGCTACGAAATGCCCGACTACCACGACATGGGGCTGTAGCAACAGCCTTCAGGGGTATCAGGCTGCTTCGGCGTCGCTGTCGGTAGGGGGCGGCGGAGATTGCCGCAATTGACCTTCGATGTAGGCCAGCCGCTCTCGGACCTCTCCGAGGCTGCTGGTCAGCTCCGAGTGATTCTTCTCGATGAGCTCCCGGTTCTCCTTGATCAGCTCCCGGCTCTCCCGGTTCGACTCGTCGATGAGATCGCGAGTCTCCCGGTTCGACTCGTCGATGAGCTCCCGGTTCTCCCGGTTCGACTGCTCGATGAGATCGCGAGTCTTGGTGCTGTCGATGTGCTGGTAGCGCATCATGGCGAACATGATCGCCAGTATGGGCCCGACCACTGAGGCCAAGATCGGGGCCAGATCGGTCAGCGTCACTACCTCCACAACCCCACCCTAGCCCAGCACATCTCAGAAAGCAACAATAGTATATTTGCTGTTTTTTCAGTATATTTGATTGTTAGGGCAAAGCATAGGAACCATGGTGGAATGCCTCCTTTGGGTTCCGATCAACCAGCTCAGAGGCCGAAACACCGCTTGGCATTGAGGCCCAAGATCTTGTCTTTGCGGTCTCCGCTCAGGTCGTCCCGTTCGGCCATTGCTTTCACCACGCCGGGGAACACGCCATCGGGGTGGGGATAATCGGTGGCGAACACCACGCAATCGTCGCCTAGACGGTCCATGACGCCGGGAACGGTCCGCTCCTCGGGGTCGCAGGATATGAAGCACTGGCGCTGGAAGTACTCGGTGGCGCTCAACTCCAGCGGTGCCGAGGCGTGGCCCCAGGAGTCCAGGTGGTCGTCGATGCGCTCCAGCCAATAGGCGATCCAGCCACAACCCGACTCCAAGAACACCACCCGCAACTCGGGGTGACGCTCCAGCACACCGCCGGCGATCAGCTCCAAACAGCCCATCTGCTGCTCGTGGGGATGGGAGCACACGTGGCGGAACATGAAGTTGTCGTAGCGGTCCTGTCCCGATTGGGGGACGTTCTGGGTGGTGCCCTCGTGCAGAGCCGCGGGCACGCCCCGATCGGCCAGCAGCGACCACAGCCCGTCGTAGGCCGGGTGGTCCAGGGTCCGGCCGGCAATCACATTGGGCCGAAGCATCACGGCCACGAAACCCAAGTCATCGATGGCCCGGCGGGCCTCGGCCAACATCAGCGCCGGGTCCACTTGGGGCACCACCGCCACCCCCAACAAGCGGGACGTGTCGGTGTCGCAGTAGGTGAGCAGCCAGTCGTTGTAGGCCCGGCACAAGGCGTTGTTCACCGCGGCGTCGGCAATGCCCCCGAACATGAGCCCGGTGGTGGGAAAGATCACCGAGACGTCCATGCCCTCGCTGTCCATATCGGCCAACCGGGCGTGGGGATCAACGCCCCCTTTGGGGCGTTCCTTGTCGTAAGCCTCGGAGTCGAAGGGGATGTAGGGCACCATCTCGCCCCCTACGAAGGTGCGGGGCCGCCCCTGGCTGTCCAGCACCCTCCGGGGGGCAAAGGCCAGGAACTCGGGATCGCAGAACTCCTCCCACAGCTCTGGGGGCTCGCTGATATGGCCGTCGGCGTCGATCACCAATCTGCTCATTGCGCTTACCCTTCTGCTGCTTACCGCAGCGTGGCCCGGCCCTTGTCGAAGACCGTCGTACCCCGGCTGGAGACCACTCTGAACAGCACCCCATTCTCTTCAGCGGAGTTGTGCCAGATCTGGGTGGTGAGCACGTCGCCGTTGTAGCCGGGGGAGGCGAAGCGGCCGGCCATCGAACCCAGCGCCAGCGGATCGCCCCCGCAAACCGTCTCGACCAAAGCCCGGCAGGCAAAGCCGTAGGTGTTCAGCCCCATAAGGATGGGTCCGTCGAACCCTGCCGCCGCAGCCACCGCAGGGTCGTAGTGGATCAGGTTGGGGTCGTTGCCCCCGTGCCGGTAGAGAAGCGACTGCACCGGCAGGGTCTGCCAGTCCACGGTGGCGTCGGGTGGAGACTCACCGACATTCCAGGGCGGGGCCTTGGGCCCGGGATCGCCGCCAAAACCGCCTTCGCCCATCACAAACAGCTTCGAACCGGTGGTGAACAGCGGCTCACCGGTGGCGGCGTCCACTGATTCGCTCTCGCTGTGAACCACCGCTCCCGAACCCTTGTCGTAGATACCCACCAACGTCGAAGTGCTCACCACTGACCCTTTCGGGGCGATCTCGCCGTGAATGGTCAGTTCCTGCTCGCCGTGAACCAGTTGGTGGACTTTGTAGTCGCCGAATCTGAACATGGGATTCCCACCGCTGCTGGGCTTGTCTGACCGCCCTCCCGAGCAAACGAAGCTGGGATAAACCTGCTGGGGGTGGCCCGACGCCTTCTCCCCCACGAAGGCCAAGTCGTCGAACCCCGCCCCCACGCTGAGCGCATACAGCGTGCAATCCCGGGGCAGCCACCCCCGCTGAGACGGCTCTCCCCGGTGCCCGACCAAGTCCATGTACATCGCCATGGGTGCCATTGTGTCCCAAATCGGCCCCATTCTTCCCGCCGACCCAGAGACATATACGGTGAGGCCATGGCCGACGAACGAGTACAGCTCACGAGAGATGGGCACATCGCTGTTATCACCAACAACAACCCCGCCAAGCACAACGCCTTCGACGACGAGATGGATTTTGCGCTGTTCGAGATCCTGGACGAGATCAAAGCCGACAAGTCCATTCGGGCCGTGGTGTGGAGGGGCGAGGGCAAATCGTGGTCGTCGGGCCGGGATGTGGCCGCCATCGGCGGCCAGCAGGTGGAAATGGCCCACCACGCCCTTATGGAGCGAGGCCAACGGGGCATCCAGCAGCTCTGGGAAATCGATGCCCCGGTGATCGTGGCCATCCAGGGATGGGCTATCGGCGGCTCCTTCCAGCGGGCCCTGCTATGCGACATCCGGGTGGCGGCTGAAGGGGCCCGGTTCATGCTCCCGGAGGTGACCCATGGGGTGATCCCCGACACCGGCGGGGTAGGCCGTCTATTCGAGATCTGCGGATCAGGGCTGGTCAGCGACATGGTTCTCACTGGCCGAGTTCTCAGCGCTGACGAAGCCCTGACCCACGGCATCGTTTCGCGCATCGTGGCGCCTGAGGAGTTGGACGACACCGTGATGGAGATGGCGGCCAAGGTCGCCGCCGCCTCGCCCTATACGGTGCAACTCGCCCGCCGAGTAATCCGCAACCTGGCCGACGAGAATCTGCGCCGCTCCATGAACGACGAGTACGCCTACCAGACGCTGGTCAACCGGTCGGACGACTTCGCCGAGTTCCGAGCGGCCCGAGCCGAGCAGCGCGATCCCGAGTACAAGCGGTCTTAAGGAGTATCCAAGAAATGTCTGAGATCATCGGATTGCCCGAGCCCGCTCCGGAGGGCGCCACTGCACTGGTGCCGGGAACTTACGACGGCCAAACGGTGTTTGTCACCGGCGGGGGCACCGGCCTGGGCAAGGCCATCGCCACCGAATTCGCCCGGCTGGGGGCCAACCTGGTTATCGCCAGCCGCAAGCCCGATCACCTGGAAGCCGGCCAGGCGGCCATCGAGGCGGTCGGCGCCGAGGTGCTGGTGGTGGGCTGCGACATCCGCCAGGCCGAGCAGATCGCCGAGGCTTTTGACGCGGCTGCCGACCGGTTCGGCCTGCCCAATGTGCTCATCAACAACGCCGCGGCCAACTTCCCGGTGCCCTCGGAGGACATGTCACCCAATGCGTGGCGCACGGTGGTGGACATCACCCTCAACGGCACGTTCTTCTGCGCCCGGGAGTTCGCCCGCCGCCATCTGGCCGCGGGAACGCCGGGGTCGATCGTCAACATCGGAGCGTCCTACGCCTGGACCGGCGGCCCCGGATTTGCCCATTCGGCCGCGGCCAAAGCCGGGGTCAAGTCCATGACCGAGAGCCTGGCCGTGGAATGGGGGCCCTACGGCATCCAGGTGAACGGCCTGGTGCCGGGGCTGTTCCCCCACGAGGACATGACCGCCGATATCCGCTCCAGCCTCGACCGGACCCACGAGAAGGATCCCTGCCAGCCAGCCATGCGGGTGGGGCGGCTGCGAGAGCTGGGCTGGGCGGCCACCTTCTTGGCCTCCCCCTTCGCCCAGTTCATCAGCGGCCACACCATGGTGGTGGACGGCGCCAACTGGCAGCGCCGCTCCATGACAAACCCGGCGGTGACCACCATCCGCGACCAGATGGGCAAGGGTCCGTTCGAGCTTTGAGCGCAGGGCTCTGATTGCCATGGACCACGCCTAACCGATGAGCACCGATCACCGCCCCTCCGATCCCATTGCGCTGGAGGTGGTGAAGAACGCCTTGACGGCCATCGCCGAGGAGATGGGGCTTACCACTGTGCGATCGGCCTACTCGTCGGTGGTCAAAGAGGGTGGCGACTCCACCGCCGCGATCTTCGACCACCAGGGCCAGTTCATTGCCCAGTCGATGGGCGCGCCGCTGATGCATTTGTCCAGCCTGCGCCCGTCACTGCGCTCCCTGCTCGACGACTTCCCGCCCGACTCGATGGCCGATGGCGACGTGTACGCCTCCAACGATCCCTACCGGGGCGGCATCCACTCCAACGACGTAATGGTGTTCCGCCCGGTGTTCATCGACGAAACCCTGGCGTTCTTCACCTGCGCCCTGCTGCACGTGGCCGATCTGGGCGGCATGGCCGCCGGTGGGCTGCCGGCCAACGCCACCGACATGTTCCAGGAGGGCCTGACACTGCCCCCGGTGCCGCTGGCCAAAGCCGGGGAGCCCAATCAGCCGATGCTGGATGTGATCGCGGCCAACAGCCGCACTCCTGAAAAGGTGCTGGGCGACATTCGGGCCATGATCGCCGCCACCAATCTGGGGGCCGAACGACTGGCCGACCTCGCGGCCCGCTACGGGCTAGGCCGGCTGCACCAGATCACCGACGAGCTGTTGGACTACACCGAGCGCCGCACCCGGGCCGGCATCGAGGCACTGGCCGACGGCACCTACACCGGCTCGTTCATCATCGACGACGACGGCGTGAACCCCGATGCCGACCACGAAGTGCAGGTCGCGCTCACCGTTAGCGGCTCGACCATCACCGCCGATTTCGAGGGCACCTCACCCCAAGCGCCGGGGCCGATCAACGCCGCGGTATCTCAGACCACCTCCGGGGTGCTGTTCGCGGTCCGCTGCCTGTTGGCCCCCGACATCCCGGTGAACGACGGCGCCTTCCGGCCCCTGGAGTTGCGCCTGCCTCAGGGCACACTGGTAAATCCCAACCCGCCCGCCGCGCTCAACGCCCGCATGGCCACGGTCATGGCGGTGGTGGAGGCCATGTTGGGGGCGTTCTCGCAACTCGACCCGGCACGGGCGGTGGCCGCCTCCTGCAACGTCCACGTGTACATCATGAACGGCACCGGGACCGACGGCCGCCCATGGGCGTTCATGGACCCCCAGTTCGGCGGCTCGGGGGCCCGCTCCGACCGCGACGGCGTAGACGTGACCGGACCATTAGTACTCGGCGCTGGCGGGGCGTTCCACACCGTTGAGGCCTACGAGCAAGAGCACCCGGTGCGCTTTGAGCGCTTCGAACTGTGGACCGACTCGGGAGGGCCGGGCAAGTGGCGGGGCGGCACCGGGGCGCGCCGCGACATCCGCATCCTGACCGACGGCCAATTCACCGGGCGCGCCACCGACCGCTGCCGTCGCCCACCCCCGGGCATCTACGGGGGCTCTTCTGGCGCGGGCGGGGGCTGGGTGCTCAACCAGGGAACTCCCGACGAACAGCCGCTGCCGGCCAAGGTCACCGCCCACACCCTGCGAGCCGGAGACATGATCACCATGCTCACCTCCGCTGGCGGAGGCTTCGGCGACCCGTTCGAGCGCGACCCTGAGCTGGTGGCCGCCGATGTGCGAGACGGCCGGGTGTCACCTGAAGCCGCCCGACGGGATTACGGGGTGGTAGTCCTTGAAAATGGGGAGGTGGATCTCCCGGCCACCGCGGCACTGAGAAGCCGATGACCGTCGCCTTGGGGATCGACATCGGCGGGACATTCACCGACGTGGTGCTGATAGACCGCACCGACGGCAGCATCTGCACTGCCAAGGTGCTCACCACCCCCGACGACCCCGCAACCGGGGTGCTCTCCGGGATTGCCGAACTGCTTGACGACGCGGGGTATGACCCAGACGAGGTTTCTCAAGCGGTCCACGCCACCACCTTGGCCACCAACCTTATTTTGGAGCGCAAAGGGGGCCCGGTGGCCTACGTCACCACCGCCGGGTTCGGCGACATCTTGATCATCGGCAACGAGCGCAAAGGCGATTCCGAGAAGTACGACCTCTTCTACACCAAACAGGCGCCCATCGTCCCCCGGCGACGCACCGTGGACGTGGTGGAGAGAACCGCGGCCGACGGCTCGGTGGTGGTGCCACTCGACAACGAGCAAGCCCGCACGGCGTTGGCCGACCTATTGGGCCGCGAGCCGGTGGAAGCCGTAGCGGTGTGCTTCCTCCACTCCTACGCCAACGGGGACCACGAGCGGCAAGTGGCCGACATCATCGCCGAGTTGGACCCCGATTTGTATGTGGCTGCGTCCAGCGAGGTGTGGCCCGAGTACCGGGAACTGCCCCGAGCGTGCACCACGGTGATGTCGGCCTACGTGGGCCCCACCGTTACCCGCTACATAGCCCGGCTGGACGAAGAACTGGCCCAACAGGGCATCGGTGCCCGATTGCAGATTATGGGCTCGTCAGGCGGCATCATCTCAGCGGCCACCGTCGCCCGGCGGCCCGTGCAGTTGGTGGAGTCAGGGCCGGCCGCCGGGGTTATGGCCGCGGCCCATATCGGCCGCCTCAGCGGCATCGACAACCTGATCTCCTTCGACATGGGCGGCACCACCGCCAAAGCGGGGCTGGTGCGCAACGGCCAGGCGGCCATCGCCCATGAGTTCTTCGTGGGGGGCACCGCGTCTTCGGGCGTCAAGCAGATCAACACCGGCTATCCCATCAAAATCCCGGTGATCGACTTGGCCGAGGTGGGCGCTGGCGGAGGATCCATCGCCTACCTCGACAGCGGCGGCGCATTGCGGGTGGGGCCCGATTCCGCCGGCGCCGAGCCAGGACCGGCCTGCTACGACCGGGGCGGAACCCAACCCACCGTGACTGACGCCGACCTGGTGCTGGGCTACTTGAACCCTAGATTCTTTCTCGGGGGCCGCATGGCCATCCGAGCCGACCTGGCCCATGCCGCCCTGGCTGAGCTGGCAGAGCCCATGGAACTGACCCCGGAGGAGGCCGCCGCCGGGGTGTACGAGGTGGTCAACGCCACCATGGCCGCCGCAGTGCGGGTGGTGACCCTGGAGCGGGGTATCGACCCCCGCGACTTCACCCTGCTGGCCTCGGGCGGCGCCGCCGGTGTGCATGTGGCACGTCTGGCCGAGGAGTTCGGCATCGCTGAGGTGGTCATTCCGGCCAACCCCGGCGTGGGCTCGGCGGTGGGCCTGCTGGCCTCCGACGTGGTGACCGATCATGTCCGCACCCAGGTGATCGACTCGGTTGGCGTCGATGCCAGCGTTATCGAGGCCATCTACACCGAGCTGGAGGCAGTCGCCGTCGATGAGATCGGGGCAGAGGGGTTCGGAGCCGACGAGATCGTGCTCGAGCGCGAGATCGACGTCCGCTACCGCCACCAAGCCCACGAGCTGACAGTGCCGCTCGACGGCGACAATTTAGACGGGGCGGCTACGGCCTTCGGCGATCTCTACGAACAGCTCTACGGCATCCGCCAAGCCGACCCGGTGGAGTTCGTCAACTACCGGGTGAGGGTTATCGGCCCAGTCCCGAAACCCGACTGGTCAACCGACCAAGTAACGGTCCAACCGCCTGTGCCCCTCTCCTACCGACCCGCCTGGTTCGACGGCACAATGGCCGACACCCCCGTCTACCGCCGCCACACGCTCCTGCCCGGTCCCACTATCGCCGGCCCTGCCATCATCGAAGAGATCTCCTCCACCGTGGTCGTCCCCGAAGGATGGAACGCGACTGTCGACCGCCACCTCAGCCTGGTATTGCGGCCCGGCTAGTTCCAGCGGACGTGGAGGTGTTCGTGGCCGTGGAGAACCAGAGTAGGGCGGTACACGGGCGCGGGCTTGTCGGGATCCAGCTCCAGGGTGGGGAACCGCTGGACTAGGGCGCCGAGCGCGGCGATGGCCTCGGCTCGGGCCAGCGATGAGCCCAGGCAGTAGTAAGCGCCCAGGCCGAAGCCATTGTGCTGGCTGGCGTCGCGAGTGAGATCCAGCCGGTCGGGCTCGGCAAACGCCTCCGGATCGCGGTTGCACGCCCCCAGCATCACCACGCACAGGTCGCCCTCCGGGAGGGTTTGGCCGGCCACCTCCACATCGGCGGCCAGCACCCGGTGGTTGATCTGCACTGAGCTGTCGTAGCGCAGGAGTTCCTCGAAGCCGTCGTCGATCATCTCGGGGGCAGCCTGCAACTGCTCCAGCTCGCCGGGGTTCTCCAACAGCGCCTTGGTGGCGTTGCCGATGATGTCGGCGGTGGTCTCGTAGCCGGCTTGGAGCAGGATTATGCAGGTGGGGACGATCTCCTGGTCGGTGAGCGGCCCCCGCTCGTCTTCCACTGTGACCAGCTTGGTCATGAGGTCGTCACCGGGGTTGGCCCGGCGCTCGGCGGCCAGCTGGGTGAAGTACTCGGTGAACCCCCGCACGGCTTTTTCGCCGTTGGCGATCATCTCGTCGCTCAACGCGGCGATGTCGCCCCGGCGGGCGAAGTCCCACATCCACTGCTCGATGTCGGGAATGTCGCTGCGGGGGATGCCCAGCATTTCGCAGATCACATGCACCGGCAGCGGGTAGGCGAACTGGCTCACCACGTCCATGTGGCCGTCGTCGGCCACCGCGTCGAGCAAGCCGGTCACCACATCGTTGATGGCCGGCTTGATCTTCTCCACTGCTCGAGGGGTGAAGACCCGGGCCACCATGGAGCGAATGCGCTGGTGGTCGGGCGGGTCTAGCCACAGCAGCATCCGCTTCATCATGTCGTAGTACTCGGTGCCCCCCGCTCCCACGTTGTACATCTCGGTGGTGCGCCGGTCGCTGATGGCCTTGGGGTTTCGCAGGAGTTGCTCGGCGTCGGCGTGGCGGGTGAAAACCCAGGCCTCGTGCAGGATGGCGTTGTGGGTCTTGTGAATCGGGGCGGCCTCCCGCAGAGCGTGGTAGTGGGGGTAGAGGCTTCCCCGCGTCTCCGGGTCGATGATGTCGGCGATGATTTGCTCGGGATCGGCGCTCATAGTGAGGGCCAAGATATAACGGGAGCGGGATCGCCCGCCGTCTGGATGGCCTGCCATACCCGCTCGGGTGTGAGCGGCAGGTCGATGTGGCGGATGCCGAGGTCGCTGAGGGCGTCGATCACCGCGTTCTGCACCGCGGGGGTGGCGCCGATGGTGGCGGCTTCGCCGATGCCTTTCACCCCCAGCGGATTGAGGTGGGTGGGGGTGATGGTGCTGTCGACGGTGAAATCGCAGTACTCGGCCGCCGACGGCATGGCGTAGTCGGCCAGGCCGGTGGTGAGCGGGTTGCCGTCGGCGTCGTACACCACGTGCTCGTACAGCGCTTGGCCGATGCCCGAGGCCACCCCGCCGTGCTGCTGGCCGGCCACGATCAGCGGGTTGAGCAGGTTCCCGGCGTCGTCCACGGCCACGAAGCGCAACAGTGTGACCATGCCGGTCTCGGTGTCCACCTCCACCACGCAGATGTGGGTGCCGAAGGGGAAAGTGGCGCCGTCGGTGGTGTGGTCGAGCTCGACCCGCAGCGGCTCATCGGATGCCGCGGCCACCTCGGACCACTCCACCGCCGCACCGGGCACTCCGGCCACTCCCAGACGACCCTCGTCGGTGACCACGATGTCATCGGCACTGGCCTCCAACAGCTCGGCCGCCCGCTGCCGGGCAACGTCCAGCACCCCCATGGAGGCGGCATGAATGGCACTGCCCCCGAGCTGGGCGCTGCGCGATCCGCCGGTGCCGCCGCCCCGGGCCACCAGCGCGGTGTCGGACTGCACGAAGGCGATGCGATCCATTTCAATCCCTAGCCGGTCGGCAGCAATCATTGTGAACGCGGTCTCGTGGCCTTGGCCGTGGGAAGCGGTGCCCACCGAAACAGTGGCCGACCCATCGCGGTGTACCTCCACCGAGGCGTACTCCGATTGGCCCACCGGCGCGGTCACCTCCACATAGCTGGACACCCCGATGCCCAGCCTGAGGGGGTCGCCCGCGGCCCGCCGCTCAGCCTGTTCGGCCCGCAGCTCGTCGTAGCCGACTAGCTCGCAGGCTCGGTCCAGCGCTTTTGCATACTCGCCGCAGTCGTATGCCCCTCCGGTGGGGGTAATCAGCGGGAAGCTCTCCGGAGCCAGGTAGTTGCGGCGGCGAAGCTCCACCGGGTCGATGCCCAGCTCCGCTGCGGCCAGGTCAGCCATGCGCTCGATGGTGAGTGTGGCCTGGGGCCTCCCTGCACCTCTGAACGCCCCCAGCGGCGCCCGATTGGTGGCCGCAACCGCATAGTCGAACTGCACCTTGTCGATGCCGTACACCCCGGGCGCCATGAGTCGGGTGGCGAAGGGCAGCACGCCGCCCATGCCCGGGTAGGCACCCGCGTCCACCACCGCCACCACTTCCAGCGACGTCATTTGCCCGCCATCGGTGACGCCCAGCCTGGCGTAGTGAACATGGTCGCGGGCGTGCATGGAGAGGAGGTTCTCGGCCCTGGTCTCGTTCCACGCCACCGGTCGGCCCAACAAGCGGGCCGCGGCCACCACTGCAACGTGCTCGGGGTTCCATCCACCCTTGGCCCCGAACCCTCCCCCCACCCATGGGGCGATCAGCCGGATCTCGTCTTGGGCCAGACCCAGCGACTCGGCGATACCATTTCGGGTGGCATGCACTCCCTGTGTGGATACCCACACTGTGAGCTGATCCCCGGTGGGATCGGCCAGCAACGCGTGTGGTTCCATCGGCACGACCGCCATCCGATTGTGGACGATTCGAGCCTCCACAACCCGGTCGGCCCCATCGTGAAGGCCGTCCACCGGGCCGAACACCCGGACCATCGTGTCCGATCCCCTCTCGGGAAACAGCGTTGCGCTGTCGGAGCCAACAGCCGCCTGAGCGTCCATCGACACCGGCAGCGGTTCATAGTCGACCATCACCAGATCGGCGGCGTCTTGGGCGGCGGCGACAGACTCGGCCACCACCATTGCAACCGCCTCGCCGACGAAGCGGACCCGCTCTGAGGCGAGGGCTTCCCTCTCGAAGTGGGGGTCGAGCGACATACGAGAAGTCACCTTGCCCACACCCAACGAGGCAGCTGTGTACACCGCCACCACACCAGGGTGGTTGCCGGCCTCCTCGGTGTCGATGCCGACCACCGCCCCATGGGCCACAGGCGAGCGCACAAAGCAGGCGGTCAACAGCCCATCGGGCCTGATGTCGCCGGTGTATCGACCCTCACCGGTGAGCAAGGTGCCGTCCTCCCGGCGAATTACTTCGGTGCCCAAGATCGACCCAGCCATAGGGTGCCAATTATGGGAGGTCTTTCAGCGGAAACTGTCACCGTAGCTTCATACGCTCTCCGCGTGGCTTCAGACCCTCAACCCCGCGATGTTCCGCCTCGCCATCCGAAAAAGCAGGTAGCCCAGGCAGTGGAAAGAGCTCTGCGGGCCGGCTGGCGTCTCAAAAAGGGCAGGCCACGGGGCCATGTGTGGGGTTTCTTGCTCTGTCCTCAAGCTGATCGAAGCGGTTGTCGAATCAGCGTCTTCTCGACACCGAGAAATCCCGATGATCACGCAACAACCATTCGGTCCGACGTGGCGAGCTGCCCACACGACCAGACCGCAAGGGGTGAGGATTAGAATGCCTGCGATGATTGAATTCCGGTTCACACTAGAGGTTGTTGGGCCGAGCGGCCAGGACGATGACTTCGCCGAGTGGGTCGCTGTCCAGACCGGGGCCACCGGACATGCCAGTCGAGACGAACGCCATTACATTCACTTCGCCCAGTCTGCGGATTCTCTGGACGACGCAGTAAGGAGCGCAGTCGATTCGTTGAACGAATGGAACGGGTTAAACATCCTCTCGTTCCAAGCCGCCTGTTCAAACACAGGAATCCTGGCCCGCGCCTAGTTGGGCCCCGAATACACAAAGCGGAACGAGCATGAAAACTGCGTGAGGTAGTCGATCCGGCGACCACTGCGTTGGTGCTTCAGGAGTGCCAGAACGGGGTGATTGGGGAGCTGTCGGCCCTGCCTGCGCTGGCTGAGGCGGCCAAGGAGGGGCTGATCCCCAATGTGGCCGCGTTGGCCGCTGCGGCCCGGGCCGCTGGCGTGCGGGTGATCCACTGCACGGCCCAGCACCGCACCGACGGGTGGGGCGGGAACCGCAATGCCCGCCTGTTTCGGGCGATGCCCAAGATGCCGGTGCAGCTTCATGTGGGCACCCCGGCGGTGGAAGTGGTTCCCGAGATCGGGGTGGCCGACGCCGATGTGGTGCTGCCCCGCCACCACGGCCTGTCGCCGTTCGAGGGCACCGAGCTCGACTCGCTGCTGCGCAACGAGGGCATCCGCACCATCGTGGCCGTGGGGGTGTCGGTGAACGTGGCCATCATCAACCTGACTTTCGACGCCGTCAACGCCGGCTACACAGTCGTGATCCCTCGCGACGCGGTGGCCGGTACTCCGCCCGACTACGTAGACGCCGTGTTCGAGCACACCCTCGGCATCGTCGCCACCGTCACCGCCACCGCCGACGTGGTCGGCGCCTGGGCGGGATAGGTCAGCCCAGGCCGCCTCTCACATAGGCCACGACGGCGGCGATCTCGGCGTCGGTGAGCTTGGAACCGAACTCGGGCATCTCACCGAGTCCGTCACGCACTATTGCCTCCATGGCCTCGGCCGAGGCGTACTTCTCCAAGACTTCGCCGGGGCGGATGTCTGGACCGACGATGCCGCTTCCGTCGAGAGCGTGACACCCCACGCAGCGCATCAGGTACACGCTCTTGCCCGCAGCGAAATCTTCCGCGGACAATTGCTCGGTCGCCGGAGAAGCTACCGAATCCTCGTTGTCGAGCCCTCCGCTACAGCCTGCTAGACCAGCCAGCGCCAAGCAGCCGCTTAGCAGCAGTATTCCCAGGCTCCTCCCCCACTGGGAGCTGCGCAGGTTCAAGCTCCAACCTGGGCGCTGGGGGTGAACGTCACCGGCATCGCCTTCTCCTAGTCCTACTAGATGCCTGTTGTCTAGGCCTTTGCCATGAGCCGGGCGAGCATCTGTTGGCCCTTCTCTGCATCCCAAGCGGCCACCATGTCGTCGATCCCTTCCTCCCACGACACCGTGCAGGGCCCGGTGATCGATTGGCGCTTGGTGCTGTCGTAGGCCCGGCTGTGGGTGCCCACCGGGAAGTACTGGAAATCGGGCTCCACTCCGACCTGGGCTCCCATGCGGCGGCACACGTCCTCGATGCTCACGTTCTGGTCGCCACCCCAGTTCACAATGGTGGCCGGCACGGTGGCCGCCTCCAACAATGCCTCGGCGTGGGCGCACATATCGATCTCGTGAACTAGAGCGAATATGTTCGGCTCGGAGTCCTTGAGCATCACCGGCATCCCATTGGTCATCATGGCCAGCAAAACGGCGGGCAGACCCCCGTTTTGTCCGTAGGTCACGTTGATCCGGCCGATCACAGTAGGCAGGTCATAGAGCCGGCACATGGTCCGGGCCACTGCCTCGGCAGCCAGTTTCGACACCGCATATGTCTCTGAAAAGGGCCGCTCGCTGTCGCCCAGCGGATCGCCCTCAACGTAGGCGTGGGTGTGGTCGGGATTGTTCTTGTAGGAGGCCGCGCTGGCCGCGTGCAAGAAGGCCTTGGCGTTCCGGCAGTGGGCCATAAGCAGACCGGTGGCCTCGGCATTCTGGGTGAGGGCATAGTCGTAGTCGAGGCCTGCCGCCATGAACGCGGCCATGTGAATGACGTAATCGAAGTCGTCGGGCAACCCATTCATATCGCCGGAGGCCAGGTCGGCTTTGTGGGCAATGGCCCCGGCCTCCTCCACCTGTTCCCGCGATCCCGGCTGGCTGAATCGGGCCAATCCCCATACCTCGTTGCCCTGGGCGAAGTGGCAGGTCATGGGCAGAGCGATCTGACCTGTACAACCAGTAACCAAGATCTTCTTGCCATCCATCGTCATACCTCCTGGCCCTCCCGTCGGGGAATGGATCAGAATCAAGCTCCCACAGGGGCGCTGGGGGTGAATGTCACCGGCATCGCCTCGGGGCCGACGATGAAGTTGGACGCTCGCCAGGGCAGCGGGTCATTGCTGGCCAGTTGCATGTCCGGCATTCGCTCGGCCAGTCGCTGGAACATGATCTTGAGCTCCAGGCGAGCCAAAGACGCCCCCAGGCAGAAGTGCGTTCCCCAGCCGAAGGCAAAGTGGTGGTTGGGATCGCGCTCCAAGTCGAACTTGAACGGGTCGTCGAACACCGCTTCGTCCCGATTGGCCGACGGATAGAACAGGATGACCTGGTCATCCTCGCCGATGGTCTCGCCGTGCATCTCCACTTCCCGAGTGGCGCTGCGGGACATGTTCTTGATGGGGGTCACCCAGCGCAGCATCTCCTCCATCGCCCGCTCCATCCAGGCGTCGTCGGTCGCCCGCTGGTTGAACAGCGCCTTCTGGTCGGGGTGCTCCATAAGCGCCAGCATCCCCCCGCTGATCACGTGGCGGGACGTCTCGTCGCCCCCGATCAAGATCAGAAGCGCTTCCTGGTTCAGCGACTCGTCGTCGAGCTTGTCGCCATCCACCTCGGCATGGCACAACACGCTCACCAGATCGGACTGGGGCGGGCGGGCTCGGCGGTCGGCGATCACCTCCAATAGGAACTCCCGAAAGGCCACCCCGGCCATGATCCCCTTCTCCAGCGCCTCCTGGTCGGTTTGGGTGGTGGCCCGCATCATGTCGTCGGACCACTCCAGCAGGTCTTCGTAGCTCTCCCGGGGAAAACCCAGCATGTCGCCGATCAGGATGAGCGGCAGGGGCGCGGCGATGTCCCAGATGAAGTCGCACTCGCCCCGCTCGCAAACCTTGTCGAGGATCTCGTCGCAGATGGCGGTGACCTCGGGCGTACGATCCCGCACCCGCTTGGGGGTGAAGCCCCGATTCACCAGCTTGCGACGCTGCTTGTGCATGGGGTCGTCCATCGAGATCATCATCGGCAGGGAGTTCCCGTGGGGACGGGGGCTGCGGTAAGACGAGAACGTCTTGGCATCCTTTTCGATGGCCAAAATGTCGTGGTAGCGGGAGATGCCCCACACATCGCTGTTGGCGTCGTAGTACACCGGGGCGTTCTCCCGCATCCAGGTCCACGCCTCGTGGGGCTCGTGCTGGAACCAGAATCCGTCCATGAAGTTGACGCCATCGAGAGTTGGGTGATTGGGCATAGCTCTCCCTAGTGCTTGACCTGCTGGATTAACCCTCGCCCATGAGCCGGGCGATCATCTGTTGGCCCTTCTCGGCATCCCACGCCGTCACCATGTCGTCGATTCCGTCCTCCCACGACACCGCACACCGCCCGGTGATGGAAATGCGCCTGGCGCTGTCGTAGGCCCGACTGTGGGTGCCCACCGGGAAGTACTGGAAGTCGGGCTCCACCCCGACCTGCTCCCCCATGCGGCGGCACATGTCCTCGATGCTCACGTTCTGGTCGCCGCCCCAGTTGACGATGGTGGCCGGCACGGTGGCCGACTCCAATAAAGCCTCGGCGTGGGCGCACATATCTTGCTCGTGGACCGGGGAGAACATATTGGGCTCCGAGTCCTTGAGCATCACCGGCATGCCGTTGGTCATCATGGCCAACAAGATGGCCGGTAGACCCCCGTTTTGGCCGTAGGCCACGTTAATGCGGCCGATCACGGTGGGCAGGTCATAGAGCCGGCACATGGTGCGGGCCACCGCCTCGGCGGCCATCTTCGTCACTCCGTAGGTCTCCGAATAGGGCTGCTCGCTGTCGCCTAGCGGATCGCCCTCGGCGTAGACGTAGGTATGGTCGGGGTTGTTCTTGTACGCGGCGGCGGTGGACGCGTGCAGGAAGCCCTTGGCATTGCGGCAATGCGCCATAAGCAGGCCGGTGGCCTCGGCATTCTGGGTGAGGGCGAAGTCGTAATCGGGGGTAGCGGCCATGAACGCGGCCATGTGGATCACATAGTCGAAGTCGTCGGGCAGTCCGTTCAGTTCGCCGGAGGCCAGATCCGCGGCGTGGGGAATGGCCCCGGCCTCCTCCACCTGCTCCCGAGATCCCGGCTGGCTGAACCGGGCCAGCCCCCACACCTCGTTGTCTTGAGCAAAATGTCGGGTCATGGGCAGGGCAATCTGTCCTGCTGTCCCGGTGATAAGAATCTTTTGGCCTTCCACAGTCATTCCTCCTAGACCATTGCTGACCCTGTACTAGCACGGCGAGCGTGCAGCGTTGACATGATAGGGATAGAGACATGATTCGCACCGAGCCCATCGACGCTCCCCTGGGTGCGCTGGCATCAGGCTGGGATCCGGGCATGCCGCTGTCCGACGACGACCTTGCCGCTCTGCGCCAAGCGCTGGCCGACCGGTTGGTGGTGGTGCTGCGGGGCCAGCGGGAGTGCGACGCCGACGAACTGGCCGCGCTGGCCCGGCAGTTGGGCGAGCCGTTCCCCGCCGATGATCTCTACAACATCCCGACCGAGGTGCCTGAGGTGCTGGCGGTGTCCAACGAGTTGAACGACGACGGCCACGAGATCGGCACGGCCGGCAGCGGTCCCCTGCCGTGGCACACCGACTACGCCTTCCTAAACACCATCGCCCGGGAGTCGCTGCTCAACGCCCAGCGGGTTCCGCCCGACGGCGGCGCCGATACCTCGTACTGCGACATGTATGCCGCCTATGAGACCCTCCCCGGCCATCTGGCCGAGAAGCTGGCCGGGCGCACCGGGCGCTACACCATCACCTCGGAGAACAACACCCGGCTGCGCCAGAACCACCACGACGAAGATCCCGCTGCGGCAGCTGCCCGCCGACTGCGGGCCAACCCCGACATCGTCTATCCCGGATCGGGGGAAGTGGTCGAGCACCCGGTGGAGATGGCCCACCCCGACACCGGGCGAGTGGCGCTGTACGTCTCATCCTTCTCGTGCGGCTTCGAGGGCATCGACGACCCTGAGGAGGCCTTCGCCCTCACCCAGGCGGCCATGGACCACGCCATCGTCGGTGAGCGCACCTACACCCACCGCTGGCGCCAGGGCGACGTGGTGATCTTCGACACCGTGGGCACCGTCCACCGCCGGGAGATGCCCCACAGCCTCGGCCCCCGCTCCCTGCGCCAGCTGTCCATCAAGTACCCCTGACGCTGCTGAGTGCCCGGTAACCGGCCGCGCCCCTAATCTGGCGCCATGCCAACGCCCGCCCGAGTCGCCGTCGTCCCCCAGGAAATGGGCCAGCCTCTGCGGATTGAAGAAGTAGAGCTGCCCGACCCTGGACCATTCGATGTGGTGGTCCACCAGTTCGCCAGCGGGGTTTGCCACAGCCAGCTACACGAGATTCACAGCCCCCGGGCCAGCGATGTGGTTCTGGGCCACGAGTCCACCGGCGAGGTGGTGGCAGTTGGTGCCGAAGTGAGCCACGTGGCCCCCGGCGACCGGGTGTTCGTGACCTGGCTGCCCCGCAGCGTCCAACCCCCTGATCGCCGTCCGGCCATGGCCCAAGTCGTCCAGGGCGACGGCTCAACGGCCAACAGCCTCGGGGTGTTCACCTGGGCCGACCACACCATCGCCGATGAGATGTTCATCGTTCCGCTCCCCGATGATTCGCCCACCGACGTGACTGCCATCATCGGCTGCGCAGTGATGACCGGTGCCGGGGCAGTCATGAACACCGCCGGAGTTACCGCAGGGTCTTCAGTGACGGTGTTCGGCGTGGGCGGCGTGGGCCTCTCGGCGCTGGCCGCGGCCAAAGCGCTGGGCGCCGACCCCATCATCGCGGTGGACCTCTCCGAAGAGAAGTTGGACTTCGCCCTCCGCCATGGGGCCACCATCGGGGTGAACGCCTCCAAATGCGACCCGGTGGCCCGCATCCACGAGTTCACCCCCCGAGACGGCCTCGACCTAATGGGCGCGCCGTGCTCGGGGGTGGACTTCGCCTTCGACTGCATCGGCGCCGCCGTGTCCCAGGTGGTGCCGTCGCTGCGCAACAAACGCTGGGGGTCCGACGAGCGGGCGGTGGCGGTGCTAGTTGGGATCCCCACGGCCGCACTTGACGTCGACATCGGCGATCTGCTGATGCACGAGAAACACCTCACCGGGAGCATCGGGGGCACCTGCCACCCCGAGCAGGACTTCCCGATCTTCATGGACTGGTATCGCCAGGGCATCCTCGACCTCGACAGCCTGGTCACCCAGCGGTTCGCCCTCGACGAGATCAACGACGCGGTGGATGCCCTGGAGAACGGGCGGATCGCCGGTCGGTCCATCCTGGTATTCGACTGAGCTCGGAAAAGACAGGAGTCAGCCATGCCCGACACCGTGCTGTATGAGCAATCCGGCCATGTGGCCACCATCACCTACAACCGCCCCGAGGCGCTCAATGCGGTCAACGGCGAGCTGCGCCAGGACTTGAATGCGGCCTGGGACCGGTTCCGGGGCGACAACGACGCCTGGGTGGCCATCCTCACCGGAGCGGGCCGGGCGTTTTGCGCCGGGGCCGACATGCGCGACGGCGCCGGGTCGGTGGGGGTGTTCGAGGGCACCTTCTGGGAGAAGCCCACCATCAATTCCTTCGAGTCGGGCTTGGAGCTGTTCAAGCCCACCATCGCGGCGGTGAACGGCCACTGCCTGGGCTACGGCCTGACCGCCGCGCTGGCCTGCGACTTCCTGATCGCCAGCGACCGAGCCACGTTCGGGTTCCCCGAGGTGCGGTTGGGGGTACCCACCATCGTGGGCGCCATCACCCTGCCCCGCAGGGTGGAGTGGGCCGACGCCATGGAACTGCTGTTGACCGGCGAGCGGGTGGACGCCGAGCGGGCCCGGGAGATGGGACTGGTGTGGCGGGTGGTGCCCCACGATGACCTCATGGACGAAGCCCACGCCCTCGCCGAGCGGCTCGTCGCCTCGGCGCCGCTGGCCGTGCGGGCCACCAAAGAGGTGGCCACCCGCACCCGGGCAATGTCCTGGGTTGAGGCGGTTCGTTTCGGAGAGACAATGCGACTGGTGGCCGGCGCCACCGGGGACGCCGCCGAGGGCATGACTGCCAAGGCCGAGGGCCGCCCCCCCGACTGGCAGGCCCGCTAGTGGGCATACGAGCCATTGTCTTTTGCGTGGCAGTGGCCGGTTTGGCCTTCGTCGCTCTTTCTCTGGCCGGCATTGTGTCCACCTGGGGACTCGACTGGGTAACCATCGAATCGGAGGAGACCGAGCCAGACTCCGCCGCCGAAGCGGCTCCTACTGCCACCGAAGAACCCCTGCCCGAGCCGGTCGTGGTGGTCGAATTGGAGATCGACGATCGCTACCCCCCCGACACCCAGTGGAAAGTGTTCGACGTGCCCTCGGCCCTCAACGTCCGAGCCGGCCCCAGCACCGCTCACCAGGTGCTGGGCACGGCCAGTTTGGATTCAACCGTTACCCTCACCGGCCAAGTGGTGGAATCGCCCACCAGCGGCACTTGGGTGCAGGTCCGCGCCAACACCGTCACCGGCTGGGTCTTCGCCGCCTACCTCACCCCTGTCAGCTAGCCCTCTGATGAGGACTATGAGGTGCCCAGGGAGCCAACAACGGGAATCTGGTCGTCGGGGATGGGTGCCATGGGGGTGCGGCGCGCCAAGGCGGCTTCGATGTGGGGGGCAAGACGTTCGGCCTTGGCCGCTTCCCGCTCGTCTTCGCCCTCTTTGAGAACGGGCATGACTTCTTTGGCGAACATTTCCAGCGACTGGCAGATGTGGTCGTGGCGGTTGCGGCCCGACTGCTGGATGAACATCACCTGGTCGACACCGGCCTCGGCATAGCCCTGGAGCTGCTTGGTGACCTGTTCGGGAGTGCCGATGCCCAGCGTCTCGCCCAGGCCTTCAAATGACTCCTTGGATTCCTGGAAGTTGTCCCACACATTGGTTCTGCCGGGCTGGTGTTGGCCGATCACGTAGTAGTGCAGCAGGCCGTGGCCGAAGAACTGGAACCCCTCGAGTCCTCGGCGCTCGGCCTCGTCTCGATCGTGATGCATCGACAGCCCCACCACCATGGCGATGTTGGGATTGACCGTGTGGCCGATGGGCACGCACTCGGTCGACAGGATCCGGTAGTAGTCGTCTACCCACTGCGCGGCCTCGTCGGGGTCGACGAAGGCGAATGTCAACGCGCCCATGCCCAGGCGGGCGGCCAGCTTGATGGTCTCCCGGTTGGAACACGCCACCCATAGCGGCGGGTGGGGCTTCTGCGCCGGCTTGGGCACCACGTTGCGGCACGGCATGGAGAAGTACTCGCCCTCGAAACCCGGGTAGGGCTCCATGACCATCATGTTGCAGCACTGCTCGGTGGCCTCGGCCCACGCCGGGCGCTTGTCGGCGTGCTCGATGTTGAACCCGCCCAGCTCTACGGCGGCCGACGACTCCCCGGTGCCGAAGTCCACGCGACCGTTGGAGATGAGGTCCAAGGTGGCGATCCGCTCGGCCACCCGGGCCGGGTGGTTGTACCTCGGGGGCATCTGCACGATGCCGTGCCCCAGCCTGATCCGCTCGGTGCGCTGGCTGGCTGCGGCCAGGAATACCTCGGGGGCCGAGGAGTGGGAGTACTCCTCCAAGAAGTGGTGCTCCACCTCCCAGGCGTAGTCGTAGCCCAGCTGGTCGGCCAGCTCCACCTGTTCGAGGGCCTCGTGCAGCAGCCGCTGCTCATCGCCGTCTTGCCACGGTCGCGGCAGCTGATGCTCATAGAAAACGCCGAACTTCACGGGCCGAGCCTACGCCCTGCCTCTTCGACCAGCAGATCGGAGTTGAAGATGTCTACCATCGCCGCGATGAGTAGCGATCGGGCACCGGTGTTGGTGGGCGTGGCCCAATACGTGGGGCGGGAGACCGACCCGACGGCCGCACCCGACCCGTTGACCTTGATGATCGATGTGGCCACCCGAGCCGCCTATGACACCGGGGTGGGACAAACCCTGTTCTCCCACGTAGACACTTTTTTTCAGATTCCGCTGGCCTACTGGACTCCGGCAAATGGTGCCGCCCTCACCGCCGAGCAGCTGGGCATCAACCCTCGGGCAAGGGTGCAGAACACCGGGGGAGGCGGGGAGATGGGTGTGCTGGCCGCCAATCATCTGGCCGCTGAGATCATGGCCGGCCGTACCGATGTGGCAGTAATGACCGGCGGCCAAGTTTGGAAGACGGCCGAACGAGCCAGGGCGGCCGGTGTGGAGCTGGACTGGCCCACCGGCGGCAACCCGGCCGGCACCGATGACCAGTTCGCCCAAACGACCAAGCCCATGGTTTCGGATTTGGAGGAGCGCCATCAGCTCACCCGCCCCATCGAGGCCTATCCCCTGTTCGAGAATGCCCTGAGAGCCGCCCAAGGGATGACCCTGGCCGAGCACGCCCAGCGGCTGGGCGAGATGATGACCGAGTTCACCGCGGTGGCCGCGGCCAACCCCTACGCCTGGTTCCCCACCGAGCGAAGCGCCGAGGAACTGGCCACCCCCACGCCTGAGAACCGCATGATCGGATTCCCCTACACCAAGTATCTGAACGCGGTCCTCAACACCGATCAGGCCGGGGCCTATGTGATGACTTCGGTGGCCAAAGCCCGGGAGTTGGGGATCCCCGCTGATCGCTGGGTGTACTGGTGGGGCGGCCACAACGCCGCCGAAGAGGCCTGGTTCGCCAGCACCCGTCCCAACTTCGCCGAGTGCCCGTCGATGAAGGACTCGTCTGTAGGCGCGCTCGACCAAGCCGGCGTGGGCGTCGACGATATAGAGCTGTTCGACTTCTACTCCTGCTTCCCCATAGCGGTGCGGATGGCCTGCGCCATACTCGGCATCGACGAGTTGGATCCCCGCCCGTTCACGGTCACCGGCGGCTTGCCCTACGCCGGCGGTCCGGGCTCGGCCTACAACATGAACTCCATTCCCGCCATGGTCGAGCGGCTGCGAGATGACGACACATCAATTGGGATGGTCACCGGCAACGGTTTCTTTCTGACCAAGCATGCCGCCGCGGTGCTGTCGGCCCAGCCCAAGCAAGGTGGCTGGGACCGCTCCGACGGGCCGCCTCCTTCGGCCTCCATGGAGACCGCTCCCGCCATCCCCGACGATTCGGCCACCGGTCGGGGCCGCATCGAGGCCTACACCGTCATGCACGACCGCGACGGCCAGCCGGCCCAGGGCTACGTCTGCGGTCGCCTCGACAACAACGGCTCAGAAGGCCGCCGCTTCCTGGCCAACACCCCCGAAGACCCCGACCTGCTCCGCGACCTGCTGGCCTCCGAGGCCGTCGGCCGAACCGGCGACGTGCGCTACGACCAAACCACCAGCCGCTGCATCTTCACACCCGCCTAAGCCCGCCGGGCCAGACTGGACTGCGCTTCAGTCGGTGGCCACGCCGACAGGGCAGGTGACGCCGGTGCCGCCTAGGCCGCAGTAGCCGTTGGGGACTTTGGCCAGGTACTGCTGGTGGTAGTCCTCGGCGTAGTAGAAGGGCGGGGCGGCGATGATCTCCGTGGTGATCTCGCCGTAGCCAGCCTGTTGCAGCCGGGCGGCGAATCGCTCCCGTGATGCCTCGGCGGCCACCTTCTGGTCGTCGTCGAAGTAATAGATGCCTGAGCGGTACTGGGTGCCCACATCATTGCCCTGGCGCATTCCCTGAGTGGGGTCGTGGTTCTCCCAGAACAGCGCCAGCATCTGCTCGTAGCTGGTGACCTCGGGGTCGAACACGGCCAGTACTACTTCGTTGTGCCCGGTGAAGCCAGAGCAAACCTCCTGGTAGGAGGGGTTGGGAGTGAACCCTGCGGCGTAGCCCACCGCAGTGGTGAACACGCCCGGTGCCAGCCAGAACACCCGCTCCGCCCCCCAGAAGCAGCCCATGCCCACCACGATCTGCTGCATCCCGTCGGGGAAAGGCGGCTTCAGCGGATTGCCGTTCACGAAGTGGAATTCCGGCACCGGCATCTCTTCATCCCGACCGGGCAGCGCATCAGCCGGCTCCACCATCAACGACTTCTTCATCCCGAACAAGGCCATGCCTCGAAGTGTAGAGGCTGCCGCAGGCAATACCTTCCGGTTGCAGAATCGGTTTGCACGGAGACAAGACCGGAATCAACAAGCTGTTGAGGTCGTTTGACTGCATTGAGACTGCATAGTCTTGCCATCGCGTCTCAAACGAAGAATGTCACTATGACAACTAGCTGATGAGGAGTACGGGGTGAAACGAGCAAAGAGGACAATGCGGACGGCGTCAACGGCTGGGGTGGTCGTCGCCCTATTGGCGGGGATGCTGGCCTTTGGCGGCACTGGAGCGGCCTCAGCCCAAGAGCCGGTCCTGATCAGCGAAGAGGTAACCACCCAGGAAGAGCCGAGCTGTGAGACCGTCGATCTGGGCATGCTGGACAGCACTCCGGGCAGTTCGTTGGAGGCGAGCGGTCGCTGGAGTACCGAAGACTGCGATTCGCGATTCCGTAGCAACAGCGACGCTCACACCTACCGGTTCGAGATCGCCGAGACCGGGCGAATCAGAGTCGACTTGACGTCCCCCGATGCCGATTCCTACGTCTACCTGCTCAACGAGGAGGGGAACCGGATAACCGAGGATGATGATGGCGGCGTGGGAGCCCTCGATGCTCGCATCGAAAGGGAGCTCCAGGCAGGCGTCTATCTTGTCGAGGCCACCACCACCGCGGGCCGGGTCCGGGGGGCGGCTGATTTCGAGGTTGTCGTCATGCAGGTCGCCACCTGCGATCCGCAAGTTCTGGGCGCTTTGACGCCCGACCAGGACATCGAGGTGACGGGCTTTTGGACCCCCGAGTCCTGCCAGTCGATCTTCCTTACCGGACACCCCTCCAACTACTTCGTGTTCACCCTGCCCGAAGGGGCAAGGGTGCGCGTCGATCTGACATCCGAGGTTGGCGATCCCGTGCTCATCGTGGCGCCGATCGTCGCCCTGCGGTCGGTGGTTCCCGGCCAAGTCGCCCACAACGATGACGCCGGCGGCACCCGCAACTCCCGCATTGAGCAGTACCTTCCGCCTGATGTCTACGGGATCGAGGCAACCACCTACCGGACCAGAGACCTTCAGGGCCCGCTGATCGATTTCACCCTCACCCTCACCATCGTGGAGGAGGAGGCATATCAAAACAGTCCTCTGCTCAAGATCGAGGAGATCGACATCCCCACAGAGGTGGTGGTCGGCGATCCCCTGCCGGTGAATTTCCGCATCGGCAACGTGGGCGGTGACGACTTCCCTGACCAGGCCAGCTACGCCATCTCGTATGCAATCGGCCCCCGGGTATACGACCGCTCCGAACCATTGTTCTCTCGTCTCTGGCCTGCCGGTGCCTCGTATCACACCAACGAGGAGACAGCCAGCACAACAAGCGCTGCGTCGTCGCAAGTGGCCCCGCACTCGGTGACATTCCGCACACCTGGTCCTACATGGGTGTTCACCGCGGTCATAGCGTTCGACGCCAACGAGGATGAGCTCGGATTCCACGGCCTCTGGCACGACCTCATGGTGTTGAGCAGCCCGACCTACGACCCCGTGCTGGTGGAAGTGGGCGGCGAGGTCTACTCGGTGTCCGCAGCGCTCGCCGAGGTGGTTCAAGGCGAAGAAGAGGAAGATGAGATCGAAGAAGGAACGGTGGTCGCCACGGTGACTTCCGTGGACGACCCAGAAGCCGATATCGACCCCGAGACTCAGGAGAAGGCCCAGTACGCAGCTGGGGTCCGCACCCAACTGCTCGACGGCATATTCGATCGGCCGTCGATCGCGGGGCTGGCAGAATCGGCTGATCCGGTTTCGGTCGCCGTCACGGGAGCCTCGTCGAGTGCACTCCTAAAGACGACTGCGCCGCAGTATGAGGCTGTAGTACAGGCTTCGGGGCTACTCGAGACCCTGGCCGACGGGGAGGCGATCAGCCCGGTAGCTGTTGAGAATCTGGTGCTCGCGCTAGCCGACGGGGCATCGGGGACCTATGCGTCTTTGGCTGCTTCTTGGCGCGGCGTCTTGGAGCGGGTCGACAGCGGCGGAGCGTTGACGTTCGACGAAGCATCAGCCGTCCAGGCCCAGTTGGCCTACGTGGAAAACGTCACCGCCCCAATAGTGTCGGCTGGAGAGATCGTGGCCTCGGCCCGGGCGGCCGAGATGGGCTGGGATGATCCTGAAGTCCAAGCAATGCTGTCCACCCAGCCGAGCTGCTACACCGGCGATGATCCGCTGAGCGATCCGCTGGCGCTGGCGGGCATCGAAGACGCCGACACTCTGCTTGCCCTAGATGCCGAGATGAGGGCCGCGCTGTTCGCCTACATCGTGGCCATCGACAACGTACTCTGCGCGGTGGAGAACGTGGATGCTGCCAACTCCCGGTTCCTTGAGCGCCTCGACCTCGACCACAACGAGGAGCTGCTGGCATCGATCGAACCCGAGTCGCTTCCTGATCCGGAGCCGGAGGAGGAAGAGGATCCGACCCACCGCCTGCGCATCCTGGCCCGCCTCGGCGAAGACGGCCGCATTGAGCACGGTGTGGAGCTCTTCAGTGGCTTCGAGATTCTGCCCGAGAGGCGCTACCTGCCCTCCGACACGACGGTCGGCATGTGGTACTCCACCCAGGATGTCGAGCTCGACGGCGTCTCCATCGGCCAGATTAGGGCTCGCCGCTTGGCTGACGGACGTGTGGAGCTGGGCTTCCGCGACTTCGACGGCGACATCGTCGCCCCCGACATTGCCTACCTGCCCGCCGACCTCGACGAAGGCGTCTGGTACCGCAGCAGCCTGGTCGAAGTCCCCGTGCCCCCAGAGCCCGAAGAGGACGAGGAGGAAGCCGAAGCTGACGAGGCAGCCGAGGGGTAGCCCGAGGGCAACCTCCCGGCTGTCATCACATCGGCGGACGGCATCCGCGAGACTGTCGCGCCATGGCTGCCCGTTTGACCGGCCAGAGCGTTGACCGCGTCGAAGGGCCTCGTCTGCTGCGCGGCGAAGGCCGCTTCGTGGGCAACATCCGCCATCCCGACCTTCTTCACATCGCCTTCGTGCGCAGCCCGGTGGGACACGCCGACATCCTGGGCATCGACATCGAGGCGGCAGAGAACACCCCCGGCGTGGTGGCGCTGCTCACGGCCGACCACCTTGAGGGGGTGGTGGCCCCTATCGCCGTCGCCGGCCCCCCCGAGCTGGCCGTAACGCCCTTTACCGCGCTGGCCCGCGACCGGGTTCGCACTGTAGGCGAGCCCATCGCAGTGGTGGTTGGCCGAACCAGGGCTGCGGCGGCCGACGGCGCAGCCGCGGTCGAGGTGGACTTCCGCCCCCGGTCCGCAGTAGTGGACATGCACCAGGCCGCCACCGACGGCGCTCCGCTGCTGTTCGAGGAGCTGGGCACAAACGTGGTGTACGAGACCGAGCAGTCGTGGGGCGCCGACATCGACGAGACCTTTGCCCAAGCCGACCATGTGTTCACCCGCACCTTCACCCAACACCGCTTCGGACATGCCCCCATTGAAGGCCGGGTGCTGGTGGCGGGCTACACCCCCTCGGACGGCCAGCTCGACATTCAGATAGCCACCAAGCGCCCCCACGCGGTGAAGCTCAACCTGGCCAACCTGCTGGGCCTGCCCTTCAGCAACATTCGGGTGCGCACCGGAGACATCGGTGGCGCCTTTGGCTCCAAGGGCCAGTTGGGGCGAGAGACGATCTGCACCGCCGCGGCCGCCGTGTTGCTAGGCGCCACCGTGCAGTGGACCGAAGACCGCACCGAGAACCTCCAGATGGCCGGACATGGCCGCGAAGAGGACCTCACCGTGGAGTTTGCCGTCCAAAGCGACGGCACGCTTATGGGTATCCGGGCCGACATGACCATGGACCAGGGGGCATATCCCATGCCGCCCTATCCGTCGTCGCTGTTCTGCAACCTGGTGAAGATGCTCATCCCCAACGCCTACCGACTGGAGGCGTATGCCTTCCGGGGCCGGGTGGTGGCCACCAACAAGTGCAGCTACATCGCCTACCGAGGTCCGTGGGCGGCCGAGACCTGGGTGCGGGAGCGGATGTTGGACGAGATTGCCGCCGAGCTGGGCCTCGACCGGGTGGAGATCCGCCGTCGCAACCTCATCGACGAGGATCAGCCCACCAAGATGATCACCGGCCCCACCGTGTCGGGCATTACCGCCCGCCAGACGCTGGACCGGGCCGAAGAGATGATGGACTTGGAGGGTTTCGCCGCTGAGCAAGCCGCGGCCCGAGCCGATGGACGGCTACTGGGCCTGGGTTTCGCTACCTTCATCGAGATCGCCCCCGGTCCGCCCGACTTTGCCCAGTCAGCGGGCTTCGATCTGCGGGGGGAACTGGCGTCGGCCCGCCTTGAGCCAACGGGCGACTTGACCATTTCCAGCTCCCAGTCGCCCCACGGACAAGGCCACGAGACCACCATCGCCCAAGTCGCCGCCGATGAGCTGGGGGTGGGCCTCGACCGGGTACGCATCGTGTTCGGCGACACCGATTCCACCCCGTTCACCGTGCTAGGCACCGGCGGCAGCCGGGCCTCGATGATGGGCGCCGGCGCGGCCCGGGCGGCCGCCGCCGAGGTCAAGCAAAAGGTGCTGACCATTGCCGCCGAGCGTCTGGAAGCCAACCCGGCCGACCTGGAAATCGTCGACGGGGACATCTCCGTGCGGGGAACACCCGGCCGCTCCGTCCCCCTGGCCGGCATTGCCCAGCAGGCCTGGTTTGCGCCGTCTTCTTTGCCCGACGGCATGGACCAGGGCATCGAGGCAACGGTGGAGTACCGGACGCCGCCGGGCGGCTGGGCATCGGCCACCCACTGCTGCTGGGTGGAGATCGATGCAGAAACCGGGGAGATCACCATTCCCCGCTACGTGGTGGTGGAGGACTGCGGAGAGATGATTCACCCCGACATCGTGGATGGCCAGATCCAAGGTGGGGTGGCCCAGGGCATCGCGGCGGTGCTGTTCGAACGCCACTTCTACGACCATGACGGCAACCTGCTCACATCCTCGCTGGCCGATTACCTGGTGCCCTCAGCCGCCGAGATACCGCTTATCGAAGTTGAGCACCTCGAAGTCGAACCCCTGCATGATGCCGACTGGCGGGGAGTGGGCGAAGGCGGCCTCATCGGCGCCCCCGCCGCCATGACCAACGCAGTGGCCGATGCCGTCCGCCACCTGGGTATCGGCGTCACCGAGCAACACCTACCTCCCCAACGGATGCGCCAACTCCTAACCACCGCCAAGAGATGACTCCTGCCATCCAACCCTCCCTATGGGACCGAACCCGCGGTTGGCGGGTAGGCTCAGCGGCCTACCGAGGTATGAAACCAGAGTCCATAGGGGGATATTGATGGCTGTCGCACCGGAGAAGATCCGCAACGTCGCGCTGGTGGGGTCGCAGGGGTCGGGAAAGACGACACTGGCGGAGGCGCTGCTGTACCGGGCCGGCATCATCGACCGCACCGGCCGGGTGGAGGAAGGCACCACGGTGTGCGACTTCAGCCCCGAGGAGAAGACCGCCACCCATAGCCAGTCGCTCGCCCTGGCCAGCTTCGAATGGCATGGCCACAAGATCAACCTGCTCGACACCCCCGGCGCACCCGACTTTGCCGGCGAGCTGCACGCTGCTCTCCAGGTGGCCGACTTGCTGGTCTTTGTGATCGACGCGTCCAGCGGCGTGGACCACCGGGCCACTGCCATCTGGCGTCAAGCCGCCGACGCCGGCCTGCCCCGCATCGTGTTCGTAAACAAGCTCGACCGGGAGCACGCCAGCTTTGAGAACGTTCTCACCGAACTGCAAGACGCGTTCGGTGCTGGGGTGGCCCCGCTGGAGCTGCCCATCGGCTCGGGCCCCGACTTCCACGGCATTGCCGACCTGCTCACCGACAAGGCCTACATCTACGACAGCGGCTCCGCGGAGGAAGCCGAGATCCCCACTGAGATGGAGGACCAAGAGGCCGAAGTCCACGAGCAATTGGTTGAGGGCATTGTGGTGGCCGACGACGACATGCTGGAGCAATATCTGGACGGCAATGTCCCCAGCCCCGCGGAGCTAGAAGAGGTGCTCAGCCACGGCGTGGCCGACGGATCAGTGTTCCCCGTCGTATGCGGCTCGGCCACCGGCCCCATCGCGGTGGACCGACTGGCCAATTTCCTGGTGGAGATCGGACCTCCCCCCACCACCCGCGCCATGACCGTGACCATGAGCGACATCGACTCTGAGCCAGCTTGTGATCCCAATGGCGACCAGCTTGCATGCGTGTTCAAGACCATCAGCGACGACTACGTGGGCCAGATTTCGCTGTTCCGGGTGTTGTCGGGAACCATCCGCCGGGACGACAACCTCACCAACTCCACATCCGGCGACAGCGAGCGGCTACGCGGCCTCGTGGACCTGGTGGGAGGCAAGCAAGAGGACATCGACAGCATCTCCGCCGGTGACATTGGCGGGGTCACCAAGCTCCAGCAAACCCGCACCGGCGATACCCTCACCAACGCCGGGCGAGCCGTCGTCCAGCTTGAGCCCTGGCCGGATCCAGTGCTGGCTTATGGACTGATACCCAAGACCAGGGCCGCCGAGGACAAGCTCGGCACAGGGCTTCGAAGGCTCACCGATGAAGACCCATCCCTTCTGCTGGAGCGCAGCGAGGAGACCCACCAGACCCTGCTGCGAGGTCTGGGCGAAGCCCACCTTCGGTTGGCTATTGCCCGCCTCGACCGCATGGGCATCGAAGTGGAAACCGAAGATCTGCGAGTCCCTTATCGCCAGACCGTTACCGGCAACGGCGATGCCGAGGGCAAGCACAAGAAGCAATCCGGCGGCCACGGCCAGTTCGGGGTGGCCTATGTGCGCATAGAGCCGCTTCCCCGGGGCAGCGGTTTCGAGTTCGTGGACGCCATCAGCGGTGGCGCCATCCCCCGGTCTTACATTCCCGCAGTGGAGGCTGGCATCCGCGACGCCATGACCGACGGGGGCGAACTGGGCTTCCCCATCGTCGACGTCAAAGCCACGCTGTACGACGGCAAGCACCACTCGGTGGACTCCTCGGAGTTCAGCTTCAACATGGCCGGCAAGCTGGCCTTCAACGCCGCCTTCGCCCAAGCCAACCCAGTAGTGCTGGAGCCCATGGCCCGAGTGGAGATCACCGTTGCCCCCGAATATCAAGGCGACGTGATGGGCGACTTGTCATCCCGTCGGGGCCAGGTGCAGGGCACCGACTCCGGACCCTGGGGTGAGCAGGTGATCCACGCCATCGTCCCCGAGGCCGAGCTAGTGCGCTACGCCATCGAGCTGCGGTCGCTGACGGGCGGCCGAGCCCGGTTCAAGGCCGAGCGGGTGTCCTATGAGATCCTCAGCGGCGCACTCCCCGAGGCGGCCACGGCATAGATCGGTAGACTGGAACGATGCCCGAGTCGGAGCGAACCGAGCATCTGGGCGCGGGGTCCCAGCAAGAGGACGCTGACGCCGAGGATTTGGAGTTCCAGTGGTCTGACCCCCGGGACTACCAGGCACCCGAGGGGATAGTCCACAAAGTCACCGGCTCCGCGGGCGGCTCCGCGTTGGGCGCGGCCATGGTGGCTCTGGGGGAGATCTTGGAGCCGGAAAAGATCCGGGTAGAGATCCAGCAGGAAGACGACGAGCCCGAACCCGACATGCCCTTCACCATCGACTTCGGCGACCTCCCCCCGCTCACCTAGAACTCCTCAGCTTCGGCGACCATCGGGCGGAGAAGGCCGACACCGATGCTATGGCCGCGGCCAATAAGAAGATAGCGAAGAAGCGCTCCGGGGAATCGCTCGAGCCCATCAAGGTAACCATGATGGTGATGCCGGTGGCCGCCCCGATATGACCGATCATCTGCAAGGATCCTGAGGCCAATCCCAGATCGGCGTCGTCCACCGAGTTGGCCACCCCGGCCACCGCCGCGGGCCTGACAGTCCCGTGGCCCACGCCGACCACGAACAGCAGCGCGATCACTGCGGCCAGCCAGCCGGCCAGAATGCAAGCCCCGGTTCCGGCCAGCGCGGCCGACATAATGATGGCCCCAGTGGTCATGACCGTCCGCCCGCCCATTCGAGATTCCACCCGTCCGGCGCACCACGCCCCCACGCTGAACCCCATCGGCCTGGCAATGAGGACGGCTGAGATGCGACTGACCTCGGTGATGCCGAACGCCCCCTCCAACATGAACGGGGCCACAACCAGCGTGCCCATGTATGCCATGTGTCCGAGGAACGTGACCAGATTGGGGACCACGAACCCGCGCCGGTGCAGGAAATCAAGGGGAAAAAGCGGATCGACAGTCCTGCGTTCGATGGCAGCGAACACCGCGATGGCCATGGGGCCCACCACCAACCCGGCCAGCACCAGCGGGTGAGTCCAGCCCCATTCCGGACCCCGGTTGACGGCCATGAGCAGGCTGGCCACCGCCAAGCCCAAGCTCAACGCACCGCTGACGTCGAAGCGCACCTCGGGCTTGCGGGCGGTTTCGGGCAGCAGCGGAATGGCGGCCAACAGAGCGAGCAGCGACGGCACCGCCTGGATGTAGAAGATGGTCCGCCAGCCGAAGGCATCCACCATGAACCCGCCGAAGGCCACCCCGATAGCCGGTGACAGAGCAGTTACCGCCGACCAGTAGCCCAAGGCCACTGCCCGATCCCGCCGGGCGAACACCGTCATGATGATGGCCAACGACGCCGGGAGGGTGGCCACTCCGATGAGCTGGCCCAGGGCCCGCATCGCCACCAGCGAGCCCACATTCCACGACAATCCGGTCAGCACCGCGAAGCCGGTGGCCAGTGCATAACCCCACAGGTACAGCCTCCGGTGCCCGTAGAGGTCGCCGATTTTCCCGGCAATGGGAGTGCCCACCGCCATCGCGATCAACGGAGCCGTCTGCACCCAGCTAATTGCGCTCTCCGACGTTCCGAGGTCGGTGGCGATCTCGGGCAGCGACGCTGACAGCACAGTGACCGGGAAACTGACCGAGGCGATGCCGACCATTGTGAGCCCGAGCACCGCCCAGCGATAGTTGGGCCAGTCCTGAAACCGCCGGCGCCGGTCAACCCACTGGGATGTGGCGCTCACCCCCCGGACGCAGGACCGGCGCTGGGCCCGAGCTTGGCTCGCAGATCGTCCTCGACGGCCTTGATCAACTCGCCGGCGTGCAGGTCGCGCAGCTCGGCCAACCGGGGCGCCCCGGCGGCCGACTCGGCGTCCCATTCATCGGCGAACCGGCCCGAGGTGATGTCCTCAACCAGCTCCCGCATGGTGGTGGTCACGTCCACGTGGTCGAATCGGCCCCGGCGGGAGAGCTGGCCGTACTGGCTGGCCGGGGAGTGGTGCTCGAGCTGGGCTACGAAGCCGGTCTCCCGCAACAGCCGGTAGTTGCGCTCCACCTCCCCGGAATAGAACAGTTCGGTGGTGATGGCCTCCAGCGGGATGCCCAGCTCCAGCATCAGCATGACGAATGACGTGTTCACATGGGTCAGCACCGGCGACAGCAGCTGCTCCACCGCCAAGTCGAGCACCGCCTCTTGAGTGGGCGTCATGGCTATGGCCCCCTGGCGCAGCCCGCCGATGGCCTGGGCCACGGCCAGCATCCGGGCCTGGGCGGTGCCGGTGACGTCTTTGTGCACGCCCACCGCGGTGATGAAGCCGACTTCCTCCTCGTAGCAGCGCCGCACCTCTGGGCCCAGCATCCGGGGGGCGACCATGGCAATGTCGCCCTCGGGAGTGAACCGGTTGAAGGCCAGGGTGTAGCCGCTGGCCACGATGGTTAGCGCTTCGGGTCCCGGAGAAAGTCCCAACCTGGGGATCGAGTCGTCGGGGATCAGCAGGCAGATGACATCGGCCGACGAGGCATCGGCAATGTCTCCAGCGTTGAATCCGTCGGCGACGGCCTGCTCTCGGGTCTCGTCGGCCCGCACATGTACCGAAACCGACAAACCCGAGTCCCGCAGGTTGAGCGCCCACGGCCTCCCCTGGTTGCCGTATCCGACCACGGCCACCTGCTGGCCGTCCAGGGAAGCAAGATCCGCGTCTTGCTCGTAGAAGAAGTCGGTCATGGCCCCACTCTCCCAAATCGGCGGCCTACCAGCCGAGGCGGGCTGCCGCCTTCGCTGTACTTGTGTCAGTATTTGCCATGAGCGCGCCCGCCTCTTCCACCGTCCCATTGGAAGCTCACACGGTGATAGATCCTACCGTTTGGGCCGATCCCTATCCCTTCTACGAGCGTCTCCGTCGAGAGCACCCGGTGTGGCTGGTGCCGGGGCTCGATTTGGCCTATGTCGCCACCCATGAGCTCATCGTGGACGCCCTCCGCCGCATCGACGACTTCTCCAACCACCTCGACGTGTTGTTGATCACCGGTGAGGATGGCAACCCGACCCTGTTCCGCACCGAACAGTTCGGCGAGGGCACCACCACCTTGGCCACCGCCGATCCGCCCGAGCACACCGTGCATCGCAGCGTGGTTTTCCCCGAGCTGGTGGCTCGTCGCATGGAGGCCATGCGACCCGAGATCGAGGCCTTTATCGGCGAGCAGTTCGAAATTGCCCGGTCTCAAGGCACCAGGGTGGAGTGGGCCAACACCGTTGCTCATCCCGTTCCCGCTCGGGTTATTGGGCGATTGATCGGGCTGCCCGACGAGGACTGGCCCAATGTCATGAGGTGGGCTCTCCACGGCGGCCTGCTGCTGGCTGGCTTCCACACCCCGAAAACCATGAACGCCATCTCCCAAGAAAACTCCGATGCGAGCCGCTTCTTGTACGCCAAGCTTGCCGAAGCCGGCAACGACCCGGGTGACGACCTGGTCGGGGTGTGCGCCAAGGCAGTGGCAAACGGCGATCTGAATAGAGGCGAAGCCATCGGCACTCTCACGGTACTTCTCGGCGCAGGCGGCGAATCCACCGCATCGCTGATCGGAAACGCGGTGCGAATGCTGGCCGACGATTCCGCCCTCCAAGAGCAGATTCGTGCCGACCACAGCCTCATCGAGAACTTCATTGAGGAGGCCGTGCGACTGGAGTCACCGTTCCGAGGCCACTACCGCCAGGTCAAGCGCGATTGCGAATTGGGGGGCGTCACCCTCCCCGCCGGCACCACCGCGTTCTTGCTTTGGTCTTCGGCCAACCGCGATCCCGCAGAGCACGACCGCCCCGACGAGGTAGTTCTGGACCGTCGCATACCCCGCAGCCACTTGTCCTTCGGCCGGGGTATTCACCACTGCGTGGGCGCTCCACTAGCCCGCTTGGAGACCTTCTGCTCGTTGGAGCGGCTGCTCCAGGAGACCTCATGGTTCTCCCTGGCGGGCGACGATCCGCCCCGCTGGGAAAAGAGCATGTTCATCCGCCGCCACGAGCACCTGCCCTTGGACGTGACCTGGAACTAGCGGGCGGTCAATGGCGCGAGCAAAGCGCCGCTCAGAGAGGTTTGCGGACCAAGAAGCAGTAAAGCGGCGTGAAGATGCCGGCCTTGCCTCCTGATACATAGGCGTTGGCGGTGCGGTCCATCAGCTTGACCACATCCGCGGCACCCTTGGGGAAGACTCTGATCACCTCGGCCACTCTTGTTGCCCCGAACAGCGCCTTGCGGCCTAGCGGCGTCCTGCGCAGGGCGTTGCCCAGGGTATTGCGTTGACTGGACATCGGCTGATACCACGGAGTGGTCGTATCATCCTCGCCAACGGCGTGGTCCTCTGCCTCAAGTATTTGAAATCCCACCGCGGCGAGGGCTTTGTTCACCTCGTCCATAGTCGCGATGTCATTGAGCGCTATGCCGTGCTTGAGCTCTTCCTTGACAGCCCGGTGCCGGTCGTCGTCAGGATCGAACTCGTCAGTCATGCACATTTCCTGACCCCACAAGAGGGCTCCGGGCTTCAGCACACGGAAGATCTCGGCAAATGCGCCCTCCTTGTCCGGTGCATGGCATGTCGACTCAATCGCGTATCCCCGGTCGAAGGTGTTGTCGGCGACGGTGCCCATGTCCATGAAACTGCACGATAGGTACTCGACCATGTGGTCGAGCTCCGCCGCAGCAATCAACGACTTCGCCTTCTCCAACTGGTACTCGCTTCTGTTGACCCCGACAACCTTGACACCGGTGTCGCGGACGACCTGGCGCATTGGGCCGCCGATCCCACAGCCGACATCGATCACATCCATGCCTTCTTGAAGTTCCAGCTTGGAGATCATCAGACGCTGATGTCGGAGCTTGGATTCCTCCAAGCTCTCCTGGGGCGACAGTGGTGCGAAATGGAGCGATTCACCCCAACCGAAGACCATGAGCTCGGTGCAAAGGTCGTAGTATTCCGTGACGGTTTTGGCGTGGTCGTATTCTGTCGTGTCGGCATCACCCGATGACGCTCTGTCCATCCATCCGTTGAATTGCTTTACCAGGCTGCGGGCATCTGAACCGCGGTACGCGTCTTTCATCCCGGCGGACAGCCTGTGAAATTGCCTCAGTTGCTTTGAAATCGGGACTTGCATTCCCCACCCAACTAGAAACTCGGAAGCTGGGCGCGCCACAGCAACCAGCAGATATTAGGGCACCGTAACCGAATGTACAGGCTGTTCTACAAGCGTAGCGTCAGCTGGAATGGCCAGTAGGGTTCCGCACGTGAGCGATTTCTCTGGCCGGGCTGGCGGGGCGCTGGTCACCGGGGGCAGCGGGGGCATCGGCGCGGCCATCTCCGTGATGCTGGCCCAGCGGGGCAGCCCGGTGGCATTCACCTACCGGTCCAACGCAGAGACCGCCGAACAGGTGGCCACCGCGGTGCGCGCCGCTGGCGTGGACGCCCATATTGGAAATCCCGCCCTGGAGGACGCCGATGCGATGCGGGCGTTTGCCGACGAGGCGGCCGAGCGGCTGGGCGGGCTGCACACCGTGGTAAGCGCGGCGGGGCCCCACGTGCCTCAGATGTACCTGTCGCAGACCGACCCCGCCCTGTTCGCCCAGCAAATTGAGGCCGACGTGATCGGTGCCTTCAACCTGACCGTGGCCGCGCTCCCCCATCTACGACCCTCGGGGGGCAGCATCGTGTATGTGACCACCGCGGCCACCACCGTGTTCCCCAAGCGCGACGCCCTGTCGTCGATACCCAAGGGCGCGGTGGAATCGCTGATGCGGGCGGTGGCGGTGGAAGAGGGCCGCTTTGGCATACGAGCCAATTGCGTGGGGCCCGGAATGCTGGAAGACGGCATGGCCGCCCGGCTCATGGCCGACGGCGATTTGGACGACCGGGCGCTGGAGGTGGCCCGGACCAACATCCCGTTGGGCCGTTTCGGCAAGGCGGTGGACATTGCCGAGGCCGCTTGCTTCCTCGCCTCCGACGCCGCCAACTACATCAGCGGCCAAAAGCTCGACATCGACGGCGCGTTCACCATCTAACGCTGAGCGCCTAGTCCCACTCCTCCACCGTGACCCGGTGCATGAGGCGGCGCTCGATGTAGTCGGGGACGGCGAAATGCTGCACGGACCGGTTGTCCCAGAAGGCGATGGAGTCGGTACGCCACCGGAAACGGCACTGGAATTCGGGGGAGCGCACGTGGTTCAACAAGAACGGCAGCAGAACGATGTTCTCGGCTTCGGATACCCCCACTAGGCGGGAAGTGAAGTTGCTGTTCACGAACAGGGCCCGCCGCCCCGTTTCCGGGTGCTCCCGCACCACCGGGCGGATCAACTCCGGGTATTCGGCCTGCATCGTGTCGAGGTGCTCCTTGGCCAGACCTTCGTCGATGGCCCGGGTGAGGGTATAGGTGAGGTCGTGAGCTGCCTCCAGCCCGTCGACAAGCGTCCGCATCGGCTCAGACAGCTGTTCATAGGCCTTGTACATGTTGGCGAAGCAAGTGTCGCCCCCCACATCGGGCATCTCCACCGCCCTCAGGATGGTGCCGAGCGGTGGTTTGGGCATGTAGGTGTTGTCGCTGTGCCACCGGGCGGCCAATCCCCCCACCGGGGCGACCTGGTCGAGCACGGTGATCTCCGGGTGGGAGTCCAGCTTGGGACCGAACGGCGCCACGTTGATGGGGCCGAATCGCTGGCCGAAGGCCAAGTGTTGGTCGGGAGTGATGGCCTGGTCCCGGAAGAACACCACCAGGTGGTCGAGCAAGGCCTGGCGGATGGCGGCCACGGTGGCGTCGTCGAGTTCGTCGCGCAGGTCAACCCCGTGGATCTCGGCACCTATGTCCAGGGTCAGAGGGCGGATATCCAAAGCAGCCATGGCGGTTCTAGTCCTCAAAATCTCCCGCATCGCGGCGGAGCGTGCGGATGGCATCGTCCAAAGCGCCCAAGGTGTCGGCGGACAGACCGGCCAAGCCGAACTCGATGTCGGCCAGGGCATCGGCCGCCTTGATCACCACTCGGCGCCCCTCATCGGTGATCTCGGCCAAGACGGTTCGGCGGTCCTCTGAGTGGGGCACCCTGCGAACCAACCCGTCTCGCTCCAATCGATCGATGGCATTGGTGACGCTGGTGGGATGGACCATGAGCCGGTTGCCCATCTTGCCCAGCGGAAGAGACCCTTGGCGAGAGAACTGAAGCAAGGCCAGCGCTTCGAAGCGAGAAAATGTCAGGTCGAACGGGGCCAGAGCCTCGTTGATCCTCCCTATCACCAGCTGGTTGGCGCGGGTGATCGAAGTGGCCGCCGACATTGCGTCAACGGCTCGCCAATCGTTGGCTTCCCAGTTTTTCCGGGCCTCTCCAATGGGATCGAACGGCAGCATCCGCTCGCCACTCTAGGTGACGACCGCCATCCAAGCCCTTGTCAGTCGGGCGATCCTTCAACCATGCCTGATCGCGCGTCCCCAACGTGCCCTGGCTACGCTCATGCCGCCAACCGCACCCTGAGGAGCTTCCATGATTGTTGTCGCCGGGTCCGTTTCCGTCCCCCCCGAGAACTCCGAGGCATTCATGGTCGCCGCCGCGGATGTGTCCGCGGCATCTCGCACCCTCGACGGAAACATCGACTACTGCATCTCGATGCAGGCACCGGGCTCGTTCAGGTTTTTGGAAATCTGGGAGACCGAAGAGGCCATGAACGCCCAGTTCGCCGCTCCCCCTTTCGGCGCGTTCCAGGCCGCGGTCGGCGAGCTGGGCATGTCCGGGATGGATGGACAGAAGTACGAGATCACCTCAGTAGCCCCACTGTTCGGCTAGCTCGATCCCTTGTCCCAGTTCCCCTATGGCTACGCTGTGACCGCTCATTACCACTCTGAGGAGATCCCATGATCGTTATCGCCGGCACCGGCTCCCTTCCCCCCGAGAACACCGAGGCCTTCATGGCATCTGCCAATGAGATGGCCGCCGCGTCGCGAGCCGAGGACGGCAACATCGAGTACGTCTTCTCAGTGGAAGCCCCCGGGAAAATCCGCTTCTTCGAGATCTGGGAAAGCGAAGAAGCGCTGGGCGCCCACTTCACCGCTCCCCACATCGCCGCGTTCGGCGCGGCCATCAACGAATTGGGCATCACCGGCATGGACGGCAAGAAGTACCAGGTTTCCTCGGTTGCTCCGCTGTTCGGCTAGCCCGTTCGGCCACCCCCTGCCTCGGGGCGGTATGAAAAATCAGGCAAACTGAACACGGTGGAGGATTATTTCCAGCAGTTGGTGCGCTCTTGGCGCAGCGTCACTTCTCGCACGGTGCGCGAAGCGGTGGCCGTTTTGCTGTTGCTAATCGTGGTTTTCGGCTCGGGATTCTCCGCGCTCACTACTTACGCCAATCTCGTGGTCTACAACGAAGACCGCTTCACTGAAGAGCTCGCCGGGATTTTCGACGACGAAGACGTCCACAAAGTGGTGGCCGCTTCATTCATCACGACCACATTGGACATGGCTGATCTGCCGGTTACCCCCGCCGGTTCGGCCGGCGCCCAGCAGGCTATTCAGCAAGAGGTCCCGTTGGTGGTAGGCGAGCTGCTAACCGATGAGGCCAACGACGGCTTGCTGGAGCGGGCTATACGACAGGCCCACAACGATGTCCGGGCCGTGGAGGGCGGCACCCTGGTGGCCAACCCGCCGGCCCGGAGCGTCGAAGTCGATCTGAGTCCTATCTTCAATCAGATGGTGGATCAGATTGTGGCCAACGAGGACTTGGCCTTTCTGGGTGCTGTGACGCCTCCGTTTGACGCCGGGGTGATAACCGTGCTCCAGCGCACCCAACCGGGAGACCGGTTCTGGGAGTTCCTGGGCCAGCTCGAAGACCGGCGGTCGTCCACCATCACACTGATCTTGCTGTGCGGAATTGGATCTTTGTTGATATCTCCTTCCCGCACCCGGGTGGTGTGGAGCATCGGTACCGGCATCGTAGCCATGGCCGGCATTTTGGGGGTGGGGATCTACGGCACCCGAGCGCTGTTAGCCGTGCTGATCGACAACACCGACACCGTCCGGGCCGCTCAGGCCATCCACGAGGCCCTACTAGGAGATCTGAGCGGCCGTCTGATGGACATGGCCCTCATCGGAGTGCTGATGATCGTGATCGGCGCGGCCCTCGGCTGGATCTGGCGCCGCTTCGGCCCCACACCCCCCGAAGAGAAGGCTCTGGCCCTCCCCGACTCCAACCCGATTATCTGACAACAGCCGACTACGAACCAGTGAACTCCGCCTTGCCGGGGCCGCTCTCGAGGAAGCTGGCTACGCCGATGTGGGCGTCGTCGGTGTCGAAGCAGGCGGCGAAGGCATCCACCTCTACCTCTAGGGCGTCATCGAGGGAGAGGAAGTAGCCGTCGAGGATGGCTTTTTTGGCCAGGGTGATGGCGGCAGGGCCTGAGGCGTAGCGGGCGGCCAGCTTGATAGCCTCGTCGTACAGTTCGTCGTCAGGATGGACGGCAGAGGCCAGTCCTATGGCCACCGCCTCATCGGCTCGCACGTTGCGCCCGCTGTAGATCAGCTCTTTGGCCATGGTGATACCCACCAGGCGACTCAGCCTCTGAGTGCCACCCCCGCCGGGGATGAGGCCCAGCAGAATCTCCGGCTGGCCAAGCACCGCGCTCTCGCCAACCAGGCGGAATTCGGCGGCCATGGCCAGCTCGCACCCTCCACCGAGGGCGTAGCCGTTGATGGCGCAGATCGTGATCTGGGGGAGAGACTCAAGCGCCCGAAAGGCGTCATTGATCCGCTGGCTCAGGTCCCGTGCGTCCTCGATGCTCATCCCGGAGAACTCGGTGATGTCGGCACCGGCGGCAAACACCCTGGGCCCGCCCCAGATCACCACCGCTCGGATGTCGCCGCGCCCGGCCAGCTCGTCGGCCGCCTGATGTAATTCGGCCACGACCTGGGCGTTCAAGGCATTGACCTTGGGTCGGTCCAGCCGCAGCGTCGCCACCCCATCGGCGGTACCAGTCTCAATCCTGACAAATTCGCCCATTTCCACGCTCCTTGCCGTTTGGACCCGCCAACCGTATTCCCCCCGCATAGCGGGTACTCAGTCATCCCGAAATGGCACACTCAGGAGATGTGGGCCGAAACCATCAGGGCGTCGGGCAAGCGGTTCTCTGACCGTCCGGCCCTGGTGGCGGAGGAGGGATGGCGGGTCAGCTTCTCTGACCTCGACCAGCTGACCGACGAGGTTGCGGTGGGTTTGGCCCGCAGAGGCGTAAGCCACGGCGAGGTGGTGGCCCTGCTGGTGCCGTCCTCGGTGGACTACATCGTGCTGTACGGGGCGCTGGCCAAGCTGGGGGCCATCACCGCCGGCGTTAGCAGCCGCCTGCCCGCTCCCGAGCGCGCCGTGCTGGTGGACGAAGTGGCCGGCGCCGATCGGGCCATCGCCACCGCCGCCATGGCAGATGGGATGAGCCCGGACATCGACGTCATAGAGGTCGCCCTTGCCGACGGGCCTGGTTCGGTGTGCGCTGATCTCCGGGTGCGTGACGAGGCTCCGACGCCGCTGCCCCCCGACGGCAACCGGCCGGTGGCGGTGGTGTTCACCTCGGGAACCACCGGCGTGTCCAAGGGGGCGACGTTCACCGACCAGATATTGGCCGACATCGCCGTCGTCGACACCGGCAACGGCTGGGGAGAGGGCGGCCCCATCACCTCCAACACCCAGATGGCCCACATCGGGGTGATGGGCAAGGTGCCGGCCCAGTTCGCGGCGGGCACCACGCTTCATGTGATCGACAAGTGGAGCGTCACCGCGGTACTCGACGCTGTGTCCCGCTACCGGATGCCCGCGGTGGGCGGCGTGGCCCCCCAGATTGCCCTCATGCTGCGCCATCCCGACTTCGATCAGTACGACTTCTCTTCGGTGAAGCTGGTGGTGACCGGCGGGGCGCCGTCGCCCCCCAACGTGATCGAGGAGGCCCGCCAGCGTTTCGGGGCCGACTGGACGCAGCGATACGCCTGCACCGAGGCAGGGGGAATAGGAACCTTCACCTGGATCGACGCCCCCATGGAGGAGATGCTCTACACCGTGGGGCGGCCTCGGCCCGGCATCGAGGTGGAGGTGCGCGACCCCGACCGCGATTTGGCCGTGCCCCCCGGAACAGTGGGAGAGGTGTGCTTTCGATCCCCCACGGTGATGGCCGGCTACTGGCGCAATCCCGCCGCCACCGCCGAGGCCCTGCGAGGCGGCTGGCTCCACACCGGGGATCAGGGCTGGATCGACGACACCGGCTGCCTGCGCCTGGTGGGCCGCCGGGGGGAGGGCTTCCACCGGGGCGGCTACGTGGTGTTCCCCGTGGAGGCCGAGAAGGTGCTGGCCTGGCACCCCAAAGTGGCCGGCGTCTGCGTGGTGCCCCAGCCCGACGAGGTATTGGGCGCTGTCGGAGTGGCCGTGGTCATCCCCGCCGACCCCGCCAACCCGCCCACCCTGGAAGAACTGCGAGCCTTCGGCCAGCAGCACATCGCCACCCACAAGCTCCCCGAGCACCTCCGCCTCACCAACGCCTTCCCCCTGACCCCCATGTCCAAGATCGACAGGAGCGCTTTGGAGGCGGCCGAAACCTAGATCGGCTCTTTCGGCAACCCCAGCACGCCTTCTCCCACGCCGTTCTTCATGGCCTCGTCGGTGCCGCCGCCGATTCGGATGGCGCACGCGCCCAAAAGGAGCTGCTTCCAGGCGTAGGTGCCCCATTCGCCGGTGTCGGCGCAGATGCGGGGGCCGAGCAGGCGGGCGATCACCGACGCCGCCCAGTTCACGTGCCGGGCCGTGGCGTACTTGGCCGCCGCCGGGGCCAGCGGGGGCCGCCGGTTGGCGTTCCACTCCACCAAGCGGTAGCCGGTGTACAGGCGAGCCAGGTCTTGGCGCACCACCGGATCGTCGGCCAGGCCGAAGTGCTGGGCCAACTGCACCGCCTTCTCGGGAGCGGCCAGCCCCACCAGTCCGCTGCCCCCGTAGCCCGCCCCCCTCGACCCGATCGAGGCCCGCTCCGATTGCAGCGAGGTGCGGAAAACCGACCAGCCGGCGTTGACGCCGCCCACTCGTTGGCGGTCGCTGATGCGGGCGTCGTCGAAGAAGACCTCGTTGAACTCCGCCCCGCCCGTCATCTGCCGCAGCGGGCGAACATCGGTCCCGGGCGTGCCGAGCGGGTAGATGAAAGCGGTGATTCCCTGGTGCTTGGGCGCCTCTGGGTCGGTGCGGGCCAGCAGCAGGCCGATGCCGGAGAAATGGGCCCGGGAGCTCCACACCTTCTGGCCGTTGATCACCCACTCGTCGCCGTCGGCGGTCGCCCGGGTGCTGAGGGAGGCCAGATCCGACCCGGCCCCCGGCTCGCTCAGCAACTGGCAGGCCAGGATCTCGCCCCGGAACAGCCGGGCCAGATACTGCTCCTTCAGCCAATCGGAGCCGTGGGCCAAGATGGTGGGGGCCACCACCCCCAGCGAGCTGCCGAACATTGTCTGCGACGGCACCCGGTAACCAGCCTCCAAGTCGAGATAGGCCCGCTCGTACTCCGGGTCGAGGCCCCGCCCCCCGTAGGCGGGCGGCCCGGTGATCCACCCGAACCCTGCCTCCCACATCTTGGCCCGCCACTGCTGGGCGGCCCTGACCGCCGCCGCCTCCTCAGCCGGGCTCTTCTCGGCGTACACGGTGATCTCGTCGGAGCCGATTCCCCAGGTGAACTCGTCTCGCACAGCCCGCTCGGCATTGGCGTCCAGGAATACCCGAGCCTCAGCGGCGAACTCTGCCAGGGTCGGCGTCACACCACGAGTTTTGCCGTTGCATCTGCCCTTGGAGAAGGCCAAGCCTCGGCGGAGATTTCCACAATCGCCATTCTTGCCCCCCAAAGGAATGAGATACAGTTTCAGTTCAGGCAATGTGAAGCGGGTCCCGGTTCGTCGAACCGGGCAACAGAGACCGGGGGTATGACATGTTGTCGTCTTTGAATGCTCAGCAGCGCGGAGGCGTGTACATCTTGTTCGGAGGGGTGGTATCCGCCATCGGCAGGGCCCTTAAGCCAGGGGTTCTCATTGACAACGTGGACTGGAACGACATTGACGGACTGGTCGCCGCGATGGCTGACAACGAGGTTCTTACCCATGTCTCCGCGGTTTTATACGCCTTCGGGCTGATGTTCGTCCTCACCGGCCTCAACAGCGTGAGGAACTTTGTTACCGACAAAGGCCTGGTGGGAGACATGGTTCGCGGCGGGACGCTGCTGGGCATGCTGTCCCTGTTCGTCGTCGGCCTGATCGAGGGATTCGACCACATGGCGGTGCGAGCGCTGAACGACGGCATCGGCAGCAACAGCACAGAGATCGCGGTGTCTATGCAGTCGGCCAAGCTGGGAATCATCTTGATCGCGTGGCCCGTGCTCTACGCATCAATCGGCGTTGCCGGCCTTGGCGGCACACGCCTGCTTCCCGCAGGCATTCACCGGATGGTGCAGAGCGTCGCCTCGCTGGTGATGTTGGCTACCGCAGTGCTGCTCCTCATGGCAGCGGCAGTGGATTCCAACGGCTTCTGGATGGCGGTCAGCTTCATCACCGCCATCGTGCTGGCACTCTGGATCATTGCTTTGAGCCATGCGTCCTACAAGGACATGGTGTCTGCCTCGACGTCCTAGTCGCTTGAACTTCACGACAGTTCAGAATTCGGCTGACACAGGCTGAGACCCAAAGGAGCTGATCGTTGTAAAACCTCGATGGCGCAGTGGCCGGAGGTGGGTGGTCAAGGCCTCCCGCTTGCCGGTCGCTGCGCCATTTGGGCTTCTGATCGGCTAAGCAAGACGCCATGACACCGCTGATCTCCATCAATCTCCGCACGTTCGCCGCCGCCGACCCCGGTCCGGGGGGCTGGCAACCCGTGCTGGATCTGGCCAAGGCGGCCGATGCCGCCGGGGTGGACAAGGTGGTGGTCAGCGATCATGTGGTGTTCGGTGAGAACCTGGAGGCCTACGGCCAGCCCGAGCTGGGAGGCATGGCCGGGGGCCGCCAACCCACCGGTCCCGACGGCCACTGGCTGGAGCCCACCACCGTTTTGACCGCGTTGGGCGCCATCACCAGCAACCTCCGGTTGGGCAACAACATCTTGTTGGCCGCGCTGCGCCGCCCGGTGATCTTGGCCAAGTCGCTGGCCACCCTGGACGTGCTCACCGGCGGCCGCGTTGATCTCGGCGTGGGCGTGGGGTGGCAGGCCGAGGAGTACGAGGCCGCCGGGCTGGACTTCGCGGAGCGGGGCCAACAGCTCGACCACACCCTGGCGGTGTGCCAGGCCCTGTGGGGCTCCTGTCCGGCCGATTTCAGCGACGATCAGCTCGAGTTCTCCCGCATCTACATGCAGCCCCAGCCGGTGCAGCCCGGCGGGGTGCCCGTATGGGTGAGCGGCACGGTCAACCCCCGGGCCATGCGCCGCCTGGCCCGCTTCGGCGCCGGCTGGATCCCCTGGGGCGACTACATGGGCGGCGACATGGCTGCCCATATCGACCAGATGCGGGAGGCGGTGGCCAGCTTCGACCGCGACCCGTCAGACCTCGGAGTTGTGGGCAATCTCCCAATCGTGCGCACCGACGACGGCGTGGACCTGGCCGCCACCATGGGCGCCGTTCCCGCCCTGGTTGAAGCCGGAGTCACCGACTTCCGAGCCCACCTCCCCATCCCCTCCGACGCCTCTGAGGCCCACGACTACCTAGCTGAAGTAGTCACCGCCTTCCGCCCCGCCGCCGGCCGCTAGACGAGTCGAAATACCCTCCGCCGCCGATAGCCTCAATTCGGCTGTCTGACGGCGCCAACAGCGACCTCCCGGTCGCCCTCACTTCCCCCCACCAAGACGTAACCCCGGCCGTTTGCCGAAGCAGTGACGGTTCCGGGGTTTTCACAAGTGAGGATACCGGCCGATGTCCGCATCGTCAACGTTCGATCCCCAGGTCATCCTAAGTCGCCTGACCATCGACCGACTGAGGTCGTACCTCGAGGACTGCGACGACGACCTAGATCTGGCACTCGACCTCTACGCTTGGAACGCGCAGATTGCTGCCGCCTTCCTCGAAGACCTTGGACGGCTCGAGGTGGTACTACGAAACCGTGTCGCCCATCACGAGCCCTTACACCGTCGGGAATTGGCAGCTGACGCTGCGTTGATCTTGGAACTCATACGATGGATGTGCTCCGACACGTATGCCTGGATGGCTGGCTTGTCCCGCATCCCTGCCGTATTGGCGTCCAGACCGGCCTGACAATCTGCTCAGTCCCAAGAAAGTCGTTGCCCCAAACTTCTGCGCCTCGTATACTTGGAGCCCTAAACCCCGGAACCGTCACTGCCTCGGCAAACGGCCGGGGTTACGCCTTTCTCAGCTAAGGCACCAGCTCAGGTCGGTGTAGACCTGAACCCAGGTTCGCGGTCGATGTAAGTGCGGACGAGGGTGATGAAGATGAGCATGGCGGCGGAGAGGGCGGCGCCGGACCAGAGGACTAGACGGGTGTCGCCGACGGCTAGCAAGCCGGCTACGACGGCGGGGCCGCTTACTTGACCGATGCGGATGGCGGTGCCCCAGGCGGCAACCATCACGGCTCGGTGCTCCTCGGGGGCCAGGGAGGCGGCTCGGCTTTGCAGAGGGACCACCACGAGTTGGTCGGCGGCCCCTAGCACCAGCACGGGGGCGATGATCACCGCCAGCGAGGGTGATAGCGCCATTCCGGTGAGGCAGATGATGAACCCGATGTAGCCGGCCCGCACCATCGTCGAAATGGAATGGCGACCGGCGATTCGTCCCATGCTCAACGCAATCAATCCCGCTGTCACCGCAGGCAGCGATTGGATCACGCCCCGGATCCCGGCGGAGGCTCCGAACTCGTTCTCCAGATGGATGGGCATGGTGGTGATTCCCACCGCGAAGAAGATCAGGAACGTGAACGGAGCCACCATGAGCAGCACACCTACCTCGCGCTGCATCAGGTGGGGGCGGGCCTGGCGGAGTTGATGGCGCAGAGGCTGGGGTGTCCGGCGTTCGTCGGGGGGCAACAGGGTGGCTGCGAACAGGGCCAGCACGATTGTGGCGGCGTGCATGGCGAAAGGGCCCCGCCAGCCGAACAGCTCGGTGAGCAAGCCCCCGGCGGCGGGCAACAGCGCCACGCTGAGATTCATGGCCAGGGCGTTCTGGCCGATGATCCGGGTGCGCTCTACCCCCTCGTAGTTGTCGCCGATGATCACCAGCGCCAGGCTCAAAAAGCCTGAGGAGCCCAGGCCCTGGATGAACCGGAAGGTCAACAGCATGGCCAGGTTGGTCGACGCCATGATGACCAGTCCGGCCAGCCCGAACAGCAGCAAGCAGGGCACGATGATGCGGCGGCGTCCGTAGCGGTCGGCGGCCACCCCGATCACCGAGGCCATGAACAGGCCAGGGGCATGGGCGGTCATCAAGATGAACACCGAAGTCTGGTCGGAGATCCCGAAGGCCTCAGCGATATCGGGAATGGCCGGGGCTATCGAGGCGTTGGGCAGGATCACCGCAGCGCCGATCAGCCACACCACCACAAGCTGTGACCGCCGGAGTCCCACAACTCGACGGTATTGCCCCGCTCCGCCGAGTGGCATGATCAGAGTGTGGAACGCCACCGGGAGCACTATCGGATCGACCGGGAAGTCCGGGCATCACCCGAGTCGGTGTTCGCCGCGTTGCTGGGGTTGATCGGCGGGCCTGACGATGCGCCCACCTACGCCCGGTTGGGCGATCCGCCCCCCCATGGACCGGGTGCGCTTGTGGTGTTCAAGCTTCAGGACTACGAGCTGCACGAAGTGTGCATGGAGCTCGAGAACCCCCGCAGGCGGCGCTACCGCATGGTGTCGGGCGCCCCGGTGGCCCACTACGAGGCGCTCACCGAAGTGGCCCCCAGCGGCAACGGCGACGGAGCGCTGATCACCTGGCAGGGGTGGACTGAGGATCCCGACCCCGTGGTGGCCGCAGACTGGAATCGGCTGGCCCACGAGTCCATCAGCCGAGCGGTGGAAATAGTGGCGGCCCGGGCCGAGCAGTCGTGAGCATCCGCCGAATCGCCCTGCTATTGGTCTTGGTGCTAATGGCCGCGGGCTGCACCACCAAGACCAAGGAGCTTCCCCAGGGACCGCCCCGGGAGATTCGCATCATCAACAACGTGGAGGTGGCCGACGACTATCACACCCTCACCGTCCGCTACTGGGGCACCGAGTGCGAGGAGTTCAGCGACGCTGAGATCGACTATGGCATCACCCAGATGGAGATCGCGGTCTACGCCCTGGTCATCACCGAGGAGTGCCAGCGCTCCGGCCTCCAGCAAACCGCCACCATCACCCTCGACCAGCCGTTGGACAACCGCATCATCATCGACGCCAACACCGACACCGTGGTCTGGGAGCCCTAGTCGGCCTAGCCCAAATCGGCCGGGGTGGGGCTGTGGCTGGGGAGAGGGCAGCGGCCGTTGGTGACTGGCGGCAGAACAGCGATGTCGTTGGTGAACAGTGCGGGGGTGATGGCACCGTGGACTTGGGGAGGTCCGGGGAGGGCGGCGGCGACGCTTAGTGCGGCGTGTTGGCCGATGGCGGAGTCGAGGTAGTTGGTGACGACGACCTTGCGGCCTTGGTCGATCCAGCGGCGGGCTGCTGCATAGGCGGTGCGGGGGCCGCCCAGGGCCATGGGCTTAGCCACCACCACGGAGATTGCCCTGGGAATCTGGGCGTCCGCGGAACCCAGGCTGTCGTCCACCGCCACCGGGACCGGGCAACGCTCGGCAATTCGAGCCAGGGCTTCCAACCCCGACACCGGCTCCTCGACGTACTCGATGTCGTACTGCTCCAGCCGGGTCAACGCCTCTACCGCTTCCTTTTCGGTCCAGGCCCCGTTGGCGTCAAGCCGCAGTCGGGGACTCTCCCCTATGGCGCGCCGCACCGCGGCCACCGCGGCTGCATCTGCCGCCACATCGGATGCACCCACCTTCAGCTTCACCGTGCGGTAGCCGTCAGCCACTGCGGCCGCAGCCTCATCGGCATCACCGACCAGAGCGCTGAGCTCCACCGTGCGGGCTACCGCACCGCCGTCGGTCAGCACCTCAGCTTGGGACCGACCGTTGCGCCGAGCCTCCAACTCGACAAGGGCCAGTTCGACGGCGCCATAGGCAAATCGCTCAGGGGGAAGATTCTCGGTATCGGGTTCTGCCGCCCACGATTCCAACGCCCGCCTAGTGGTTGGCAGATCGGCTCCAGGCCATCCCGGCAAGGGTATGGCCTCCCCCCAGCCGGTGACGGCCCCGTCGGATATCTGTACCAGGAAGCCATCTCTTCGGGTGATAGTTCCCCGACTTGTAATCACCGGATGGCGTAGCTCCAGGGAGAACTCTCTCAGCTCGACACGCATTGGATTACCGCAGCCGCGGTTGCATCGGGGGCTTCTAGGTGGGTGGCGTGGCCGGCGTCGGGAATCAAACAGACATCGGCCTGGGGCATAGCTGCGGCCATGTCATGGGCGATGGCCGCGAACTTGGCGTCGTCTTCGCCGACGATGAGGGCACAGGGCATGGACAGCTCCCGCAGGTGGCAACCGATGGGCTCGACTGCTCCGGCCCCCATGCCCCGCAGGCTGAGGGCAAGGCCCTGGGGATCGCACGCCAACCGCTGGGCCCGAAGCTCGGCTCGCTGCTCGCCTGACAGCCGATGGCGCTGGGTGGCGAACAGAGGGCGGTCGGCCCAGTAGTCGGCGAACCACTCGACGCCCTCCGACTCGATCCGGTCGGCCAACGCCTCGTCGGCCGCTATGCGCTCAGCCCGCCCAGCGGGATCGTCGAAACCGGCTCGGGCGCCGATGAGGGCCAGCGCGGTAACCCGGCCGGGATGAGCCAGCGCCACGTGAAGAGCGACCCGGCCACCCATCGAGTAGCCCACCAGCGCGAACTGCTCAAGATGGGCCGTGACCGAGACCACCCCATCCACGGCGGCGGCCATGGTGTAGTCGGTCGGATCGTCGGAGATCGGCCCTGGCCCGTGGCCGGGCAGGTCGAGCGCCACAACCGGATCGGGCAAGCGACTGGCAAGCGGGGACATGGCCGCCGCCGATCCGGTGAATCCGTGCAGGACCACGGTGGCTGTTGTGCTCATTCGGCCAGATCGGAAAGCTGCCGGCGCTGCTTCATGGCGGCATCGCGGTCGATCGGCACTTCGATCACCGTCACCCCCGAAGCCTGGGCCACGGCATCGGCCAGCTCATCGGCCTGTTCGACCCGGCAATGGCGGACGCCCAGGCCATTGGCCAGATCGCGCAGCGAAACGCCGTGGGGGGTATGGAACAGCTCTTCGAAGTGAACCTCGGGCCCGCCGTCGGCCACCGGCAATAGCGAGAAGATGCCGCCACCGTCGTTGTTGGGCACCACCACGGTGAGGTCGACATCAGCCAGGGCGGCGGCCAGCAACCCGCCGATGTCGTGCAGCAGCGCCACATCACCGACCAAAGCGGCAACGGGCTGGTCGAGGGCGAGGGCTGCCCCCAAGGCCGATGACACCACTCCGTCGATGCCGTTGGCCCCCCGGTTGACCAGCACCCGGCGGGGCAGGGCGTCAGGAGGCCAGAAGGAGGCCGCGTCCCGCACCGGCATGCTGCTGGACGCATACAGCGCCACCTCCGGCGACAGCGCCCGCAGCAAGGTGGCGGCCAACAGCGGCTCCAACATATCAGCGGAGCCCAAGGCCTCCTCCACCCCATTCCAGGCGTCATAGGCCGCTTCGATCCAGCTCGCTGCCCAGGCGCCATCGGCCGAGCCCACTTGGGCCGAGGCCGCACCCAGCAGCGCCGCCGGATCGGAGGCCAGTGATTGCGTCCATCCGAACGACGGGTCCTCCCATCGGCGCCGAGGATCCACCAACAGCCGATCAGGCGCCGGGCAGGACTCCACGAAATCGATGACCGCCCGGTTGCTGGGCGGTCCGCCCAGGCGAACCAGCACATCGGGGGCCAGATCAGCGCGGCCCAGCACCCACTCGGCCCCGTCCAACACCAGCGGCCCCCGACCTCGGAGCTGGGATCCGGCATCGGCCACCACCGGCCATCCGGCGGCTTCGGCGAAGCCGACAATGGCCGCCGCGCCGGCGTCGTCCACTTCGAGCGCTCCAGAAACGATCAGCCCCCGACGACCGGCCAGGCGGCTCACTGCCTCCACATCGGCGTCAACCAGGGGCCGGACGGGAACGACCGGTCGACCCACCGTTGACGACGAGCGGGGGATCGGGCCCTGGGGCTCCAACGGCTTGCGGAAAGGCCAGTTCAGATGCACCGGGCCGGGGTCGGGTCCCGCGCCGGCGGTGGTGGCCGCCCGCACGGCCAAGCGGGCAAAGTAGTCGGGCTGGTCCAGATCGCAGGGCGCTTCGGCGTACCAGCGGACATGGTCGCCGTACAGCTTCACCTGGTCGATGGTCTGGCCCGCTCCTGCGTCTCGATGCTCAGGCGGGCGATCAGCCGTACACACCACCAGCGGCACCCCGCTGTGGTGGGCTTCAACCACAGCAGGCAGGTAGTTGGCCGCTGCGGTGCCCGACGTACACACCAGGGCCACCGGACGGCCCGAAGCCTTGGCCATCCCCAACGCGCCGAACCCGGCCACCCGCTCGTCGAGCAGCACGGTGATCCGGAGGCCGTCCTGGTTGCGGGCGGCAACCGCCATCGGGGTGGAACGGGATCCAGGCGAGACCACCACGTCGGTCACCCCGCTGGCCGCCAGCTCGGCCCAGAATCGGCCGGTGGCCCGGTAGGCGAGGTCGGTCATGTGACCACATCCAGGACGGCGGCCAGCTTGATGTCGGTCTCCACCAGCTCCTGTTCGGGGTCGGACCCGGCCACGATCCCCGCTCCGGCGATCAGCCGCAGCCCGTCAGGACCGATCAGCGCCGATCGCAGGGCCACGTAGAACGAGCCGCAGCCCCGATGGTCGATCCACCCCACCGGGCCGGCGTACCACCCCCGGTCAAGCCCTTCATGCTCGGCGATCCACTGCTGGGCGAACGTGCTCGGCGTGCCCCCAACTGCGGGAGAGGGATGCAAGGCCCCCACCAGCCGCAGGGCCAAGCCGGGCTCAGGGGCGATCCGCCCGGTGACCGTGGTGGACAGGTGGTGGATGCCGGGCAGGGTCCGCACCTCGGTATCGCCGGTGGGATTCAACTCCACCCCCGACAGAGCCAGCCGGGTCCGCAGATACTCGACCACATAGCGGTGCTCGGCCTGCTCCTTGGGATCAGAGGACAACCGCTCGATGTTGGCGGTGTCTTCAGCCGGGGTCGAGCCCCGGGGGGCGGTGCCGGCCACTGCAAAGGTTGTGACCACATCATCGTCGAGCTCCACCAGCACCTCGGGGCTGGCCCCCACAAAGCACGAACTCCCCCGGCCGAAGCCGAACACAGCACACGACTCGAAGCGGCTCGACAACCGGGCCAGCACCACGGCGGGGTCGATGCTGCCCACCGCTTCCACTTCTCGAGCCACGACCACCTTGGCCAACTCCCCGGCATCAATGGCTTCGGCGGCCTGCTTCACCGCATCCCGGTATGAGGCCCTGGTTCCGTCTTCCGCCCTCAGCGCACTGTCTCCAACGAAGTCTCCGGCGCCCGGAACCGATCCCCGGATGACTTGCTCGGGCACCACCAACCGCCCGCTGGGAAATCCGTCCCACGCCCCCGACCCCGGCTGATCGGCAAACCCGAAGCCGGCGAATGCGATGTCGCCTTCATTCAGCAACTCGGCGGCGGTCGCCGCTGCGGCATCGAATCGCCAAGGGCCGTTCAGCTCCGCCTCCCGGGCCGCCCCCAAACCCACCAGCGCGTCGACGCCCGGCGCCCGCCAGAACACCCGGTCAGCCCCGGGCCATGAGGCGAACTCCTCCAGGGGCGTCATTGCCCCTGCTCCGCCAACCGGGCCGATGCCCTGCTCAAAAGGGTCCGGCGGAAGTGCTCGCCCACCAACGCCACCACTTGGGGCACCAGCGCTTCCACCAGCGGGGCCAGCTCCTCCAAACTCCCGCTCGCCAATTCCTCCGGGCCCAACGCGGCCAAAAAGAGGTCGATGGCCTCGTCTACCACCGTCTCCACGTTTCGGGCGTGCAGAACTGCGAGCCGGGCGAGATCGGGCACGCTCACCCCCGCGGCCACCAGAGCGGCCCCCGCTTGCAGCATGGTGACCGCGTCCTGCCCGAATCGCCCGTGTCGATCGGGGGTCAAGAGCCCGGCGTCTATGGCCAAGTCCACCTGCTCGGCGGCCAAGCCCGACCGGGCAATCAGTTCAGCCCGTCTCAAGCCGTCTACTGCCATCCCCAAAGCGTAAACCCAACGGAACCAATAGCCATCTCGCAGCGAGACAACACCATCGCCGCCGAGCCGCCAATGTGAGCCGATGTTGGCGGCGCCGGGGTGGGTTATCGTCGAAACGCCATGAGCTTTGCATCGCTCCTCCTGGAGCCTGAGCTGCCCGTCGGGCCGGATACCCCCGGTGTGATCGTTGCCCGACCCGAGGGCGATGAGGTGACCTCCTACTTCGATCTGGTTAACGCGGCCCGGCGGCTGGCGGCCACCCTGGCCGATGCCGAAGTCGCACCCCGCACGCCGGTGGCCTGCCTGCTGCCGCCCAGCGCCGACGTGGTGGCTGCCTTCTTCGGCACCTGGGCGGCCGACGGGGTGTACGTGCCGGTGAACCCCCGCCTTTCCGACTCCGAGATCGACCGCATCCTCAACGAGGTGAGCCCCGCCGCGGTGATCGGCTCGCCCGAGCAGCTCCACCGGGTGAAGGCACCCATCACCCGTATCGCAGCCGATGGCGAGATGGGCTGGTCTGTGGCGGAGCGCCGGGCAGCCAATCCGGCCTTCCATGATTCGGGCATCGCCACCGTGTCGTTCACCTCGGGCACCACCGGCAGACCCAAGCCCATCGAGCTGCAATCCGACGCCGTGCTGCGGCTGATGGACACCATCGTCTCCACGGTGCGCAAAGGGCGAACACCCACCGAGCGGCCGACCATGCCCAACGTCATCCCGGTGTCCACCTCGCTGTGGGCCGGGATCTACAACGTGATCTTCGCCGTCCGCACCGGAAGCCCCGCGCTGCTGATGCCTACCTTCGACGCTTTGGAATACGCCCGAATCGTGGGCCAATACCAGATCGCCTCCACCGTGCTGCCGCCGGCGGCCATCACCATGCTCAACGACGAGCCCAGCATCGAGAGCCTCGATCCGCTGAGGATCGTCCGCTCCATCACCGCACCACTGTCCCCATTGCAGGCCCGCCGCTTCTTCGGGCGGTTCGGCGTGATGGTGCTGAACGGTTACGGACAGACCGAGGTGGGCGGCGAAATCGTGGGCTGGACCGCCCGCGACTTCCGGGACCACCCCGACAAGCTAGGCGCCGTTGGCCGTCCCCACGACGGAGTGGAGCTGCGGTTCGGCGAGAACGACGAACTGTGGGTCCGCACCGCCTACACCGCCTCTTTGGACAAGGAGGGGCGAATGGGCGACCGCCTCGACGACGAGGGCTTCTTTCGCACCGGCGACATCGCCCGCCTCGACACCGACGGCTTCTTGTGGATCGAGGGCCGGGAGTCGGACATGATCAACCGGGGAGGGCTAAAGGTGTTCCCGGCCGAAGTGGAGGAGGTGTTGCTGCTGTCGGAGGCGGTGTCCGACGCCTCGGTGGTGGGAGTGCCCGACGACCGGCTAGGCGAGGTTCCCCACGCCTTCGTGGTGCCCGCCGACAGCCGCGCCGCCCCCAGCCCCGCCGACTTGGAGCAGCTGTGCCGCCAGCACTTGGCCCCCTACAAGGTGCCGGTGGCCTTCGAGGCGCTAGAAGCCCTGCCCCGCAACGAGGTCGGCAAAGTGCTGCGCCGGGTCCTCGTCGACCAAGCCACCGCCCAGAGCCCTGATCCAGTCGACACCCTGATCGGATCTGTCGACATAGACCCCATCGACGACATCGATCCGCCCATCTACCTGACGTAACTACCCACTCATTCGTCTTTATCAGGGGAAGAACAGTCTTCTCCTACGTCGAAATAAGTGACAACGACGAATTTGATTCGTGCTGCACTAACCGTGACTATTCCCGCGTCTTCTAGTTCTTCAGTTCGAAATGATCCCTCTGCTTTATATGCTACAGGAGCAACCAAACAAAGCTCGCGGTCCATTGTTTCCTCGATATCTACACTATAGCTATACAAATAGCCTGAAAGCACTGAGTCGTCCATTAAGTAACAGTCAACATATACTTGCATCTCATTTGAATCTGGTATGGACTCAAACGCAGACCACCAAGCTGATTCAACTGCAATTTTGCTGGGCAGTCTTGGAGAGAGTCTTCCAAAAAAATACGCGCTGACGGACGAGATCGCCAGTACTACTAAGGCCCAAGCGGAAAGGTACGGAAGCTGTTCACGAATGTATGAGCCTGGTGTACGAAGTAGTGCTCCAACATCTGGTGTGTGTGATGGAACTGCCGCACGAATAATCCCAAAAACAACCAGACCAGCTATGACAGATACAACCCCTGCAAATGTGATTGAGGCTGTTTCTCTAAAACCTCTAACCTTCTGAGTTGGAAACCGAGACTCTCTTCCTGCCCGATAACTCAAGCCTGGTACGACTATCAGCCCGACAATTACCAGGCTAAGAATAGTTGTCGGCATTCAGTTATTTCTTCTTCGCAACAGGAGGCTTTGGCCTCTCCTTTGCTACTGGGGGAGTTGGGGCGTTGGGTACCTTTTTCTGCCCATGCCTTTGAGCATTGACCTTCACTTGATTTTGTCGGGAATCTCTTTTTGTCATTTTCCTTCTGACCTGCTTCGTGCTGTTGCCAACGTGGGAGATCTGAGTGATCGAATTTAGCCTACCCGTTAAGGTCGTGGTCAAGGCCCAACTGGCGTAACCCCTCAGCTACGGTCAGGTCGAGTGTGGTGCGAGGGATGCCGTCGGGGTGGAAGGCGACCACCTCGACGGAGATGTCCACGTCTGCTCCGGTGGCCGCGAGGGGCATGATCGCAACTTTGACGATCTCGCGGATCTTGTCAGCTGGAATCCCGCGGGCAGTCAGCGTCACCCTGGTGGGATCATCCTTCGTGTCGGAGCCCTGATCCTCTGGGTGCGAGACGGGGTCGGGCTGGCCACCAGTCTCGGTATCAGTCGTTGTTTCGGCTGTTCCTGATTCCTGGCTCTTCTGTCGTGCGTCAATCAGGGGTTTGATGGATGAGGCTCGAACTAACCATGTGCCAGGTTGGAACTCGATCTCTGTCGGGTCCATTTCTTCTGCGAATCGCAGCACCGCATCTGACGCATCCCATGCGGCTCCCGAGGCGAGGCCGAATAGGCTGTCTTGCGCTCCTTGGGCCAAGCACCGGCGAAGCACGTCTGGTTCTGCGATCTTTGGCAAACGGGGGAGCCGGTAGAAGTAGTCCAGCAGTCGGTCCAACTCGACGGCAGATTCGTCCGCTCCGATCACCCCAAAGCGGTCGGTGAGCAAGGCCGCAGGCGCAAGCGTGGTGTCGATCAGCCGGTCGGTGGCCTTGAGGTGCTCAACAACTCGCTGGCAGATGGTGTCTCCTACTCGAGCCGGGCCGAGATCCACGGTGTTGACCCTGGTACCGCCGTTGCCGTCCGATCCAAGCAAGATGAGGTGGCGGTAAGTCATCACCATCTCTTGGGGTAAGCGTTCTTCTACGGCTTTCAATCGGGCGGCAAGCTGGTCTCGCTGATCCTGGTTGAACCGCTTCAACCGAACGATGTCTTTGGTGATCTCTCTCATGGCCACCACTGTGCGGGCTACTTGGCGGGCCTTGGTGACGCCACCGGCGTCAGCAGCCACTAACACCAAGGCGTTCTTGTTCGACCGGGAAGAGCCCCGCCCCGTGTTGAGCACGGCCTCGGCCACTTCGGTTGCCTCAGTAGCAATGTGTCCCGGCCGGCTGCCGATCGCTTGGTGGGGAGCCATCACGCCGATGGTAAGACGGGGCTCATCAACGACGTCGCCGGACTCCACAACATGGGGAACTACCCGGAATGGGGCTACATGCCCGGCAACCTGGTTTACCGTCTCGCGCAATTGTGCCGTGATGTCCTCGTCGCCAACCGCGCCCTCCCGCTCCACGATCACCTTGTTTAAGTTTGGCTCGGTGGTGAATCGGTAGCGGCCACCCTCATATCGCATGTACCACAGCGACCCGGACAAGGCGTCGCGCACATCGTCGAGCACCCCTCGGGACAGGCCAGGCAATGGCTGGGCCACTCCAACCAGCATTTGCGGTGGTGATGCCCCGAGTACTCGGTCGGAGCCGAAGCTGTTCAGAAACGCCGTCGTGGCCAGGCCGACGGCGACCCGATGCTTTTTGATCTCTCCTCCCCGACGTGCGTCTTCTTCGACTGCTCTGGAGTCGGGGCGGATTATGTCGGCGTTGAGCGCCGACTTGTATGACTCACCGGCAAACCGGATGACCTCGGCCCGTACGCCGTCGTCGGCCAGAGGCACGTCGCCGGGGGCAATGAGAGAGCCTTGGTGGTTCGCCTGGGAGAGTGCCTTCACGGTATGGGCCAGCGTGCGCAGTGCCCCTCGGGTGCGTTGAAACCCTGACAATGAACCCCAGCGGTTGGTGAGCAGGTCAATCAACTCGGGATGAAACGGATAGGCATGGCAAATGCGGTCTCGGTAGGAGGGGTCGCGATAGGAATGGGGCAGCACGTCGCCCATCTGCTCGTAGCAGGCCCCGTAGGCGTCGGCCGCTGCCCGGCGTTCCTCCAAGCTTCCGATGGTCTCGAACAGGCGGGTGTGGAGAATGGGGAAGATGTCGTCGCCCTCCACCGGGGTGACGATGTTCTCGGTGCGGCCAACTACCTTGGAGAGCCGCTCAGACATCTCCTGGCCGGCAACGGTGGAATAGTCCTCCAAGCGCGACGACGTGAGCGTGGCGACCACCGCGGCACCGGGCACGTTGGAAGCGGCAGTACACAGCTCTTTGATCACGGTCAGCGTGGTGGCCGCCAGGTTGCCATCAACCGAGCCCACCTCCAGCGCCTTGTTGAGATACTCCAATGTCTCATCCAGCAAGATCAGACACGGAGCTGCCTCGGTGAGCAGTTTCACCATCTCCACGGTGGAGGTGCCCCGCAGCCCTTCGTCTTTTGCCCGGACTTTTTCAAAGGCCGCGACCCCACCGAGACGCCAGGCTAAGTGCCCGAGAAATGACCGGACGACGCAGCCATCAGGCATTGTCTCGGGGTCGACAGTAAGCGCAGAGCCGTCCAGCACTGCCACACGCGCCTTCGGGAGGCGACCGGCCTTCAAAGCGGCGGCGAGATCCCGACCAAGCTGAGTGCTGGCCACCTGCTCCGGGGTGCGGAACAGGTGGTACGCGGCCAGCAAGGTATGGGTTTTGCCCCCGCCAAACTCGGTCTGCATTCGGAATACGGCTGCCGACCCAGCATCACCGCCGAGCCGGTTGCCCACCTCCACCAGAACAGCCCTCAGGTTGTCTGTCAGAAATGTCTTTTCTGCGAACAACTCGGCATCCACATAGTCGGCGGGACCCATCCCGGTGGCCACCAAGCCGAGATCGGCCGCAAACAGCGACTCATCAAATGATCCATCGCTGATGTCAGCGTGGGGATGCGCAATCTCGATCCAAGGAGATAAGTCCGTCATGGCAGTTGCCTATCAGAAAGAAAACTGGAGTTCTTCATAGCTCATCGCCGGCTGCTTCGCCGCCGCGTCTGCCAGACGCTGTTGCGACGTGGCCAGTGCCTGGTACATCGTGCGCTCCCGGTCTCCCTCAGGAAGCACCTCCGCCAGGGCGCGGGCCACGTCCCAAAACCCAGAGGTGCCCCCAAAGCCTGAGGCAGCCAGCACATCGACCACTTCGTTGGCCCGGCCCGCCTCCCATAACTGGGCCGCCACATGCAGAACGTCAATCAGCGGACTGTCGGGCCGCAGCCGTATGTCAGGGCGCTGGTGAGGACCGAACAGCGAGAAGTTCTTGCCCTTTCGCTCGACCATCCCGCCGGACATGGTCACGTCATCGAGACTCACCGAGAATGCCCGCGAGAGTTTGATGGCCTCATCTGCGGGAACCGGCACGGTCAGATAGGCCCAGCGCCACGTGACGTAGAGCAAGGATCGGTCGTCAAGCACGCCGAGGGTATCGGCGGCGAGCAGACGACCCATCGCATGCCTGGCGACCGCTTTGCGGGCCAACTCCATCAAGTCGCTGATCGACACCTCTGACCCGTCCAGACGGGCAACCGAGCGATGGCCGGCAAACACCTCGAACGCCGGGCCGATGGCCGAAACGAAGTAGTCCGCGCCCCGCAGGCCAAGATCCTCAAACTCATCCAGTCGCTGGCTGACCACCCGATTCAGATCGGCCTCCACCTCGTCATAGAACGCATCCCCAGCCTCTGTGTTGGGCCGGCACACCAGCACTACTGAGCTGGCCAGGGTGGCCTTCACGTGGGCCACCGTCCGCCCGGCCATCTCCGAGCGGATGGGCCATGAGGTGGTGACGCTCAACCCTGCGACTCGCAGCGCCCGCAGCAACTTCTCCCACGCTTTGACCGCGGTGTGGGCGAACACCAGCGCGACCACACCATCGGGCTTGACCACCCGGGCCACTTCCGACAGCGCATCGGCTAGCCGCCGGTCGAAATCTTCTTCGGATATGTAGCCGTCCATCGTCGGGCGACAACGGTTCTGCACCACCTCTTGAGCCTTTGGAGTCCACGGGGTGGCGAAGTGCTCGGGGTACAAGTGCCCAACAGATCGCTTCAGCCAAACGTAGAAGAAATCCGACAGGTCGGAATACATGACTGAGAAGTAGTAGGGCGGGTCGATCAGGACGGCGTCGAACTCCCCATCAGCAAAGGGCATTGCCCGAGCGTCGCCTCGCAGTACCCGCGCAGGACTATCCCCGGTCTGCGAACAGTGGTCGATCACCTTGCAAACCGCGGCCACCGCATCATCCCACGAGCCAGAGCCAGTGCGGAACGGATAGTTCTCGCAGAAGTCCCACCGCATCTGCACCGTTTGGCCTGGGAATGTGCCCCGGATCGTCTCACGGTTGGTAGCCCAACTCGAAAACGCCGAGTTGCGGTCGGCCACTTTGTCAAGAGTGAAGGCGAGATAGGTGGACACCGCCCGAGCTCGATCCGCTGCCATGCCTTCGGCCAACATCATCTCGTGGGCAGCCCGGATATTGGCGCTCAACGTGGCATACAGCACCAGTTGCCGGTCGGTGAACAGCGACCGCCAAGTGCGATAGCCGTAAGGCAGGAACTGCAGGTTTCTGTAGCCGACCTCGTCTACGGGCTCATCGGGCAGACAAGGTGTGCCGTCGTCGAATTCGACATCCACAAGCGCGGCCAACTCAGCAGCTGTGCGCGAGGGAGCCTCCAACTCAGCCGGATTCGGGGCACGATAGATGCGCTCCCGACCGTCGACGTCACAAACGGCGTACATCCGATAGCCAAAACCCTGGGCTACCCCGTGGGCTTTCACGTCTCGTTGGGGCGCGGTGACCCCCGAGATGGGACAGGTCACGCTCCCGGCTGACTCGAAACCATCTTTGAGAGTGGGGTCATCGGGCGGCTCGCCCTGGTGGACTTCGATGTCTACGCCATCTGATGTCACCGATGTAGTGACCCAGGCGTTACGGCGCCCCTCGGCCAAGAGCCGAGAGCTGAGAATCGGGATCTCGACTTCCCGGCTTGGGTCGGGGCTGGGCATGGTCCTCACCCAGAAGTAGTACGGCACTGGCGGGCGGCCATCAACGGCCGGATACAGGTGGACCACCGACTTGACGGTCTCATCCGCCACCCACGACGCCCACCGCTCCACATCGACAACCAGGGTGTTGCGACCGTCCATATCGGTGCCCCCGAAGCGCTGGGGGTAGTCCAAGCCAGCCAGCTCGACCAGGTGGGCGACTGGGTTCAGATCCATTGCCGTTGTGTCACAGCCCAGCCGCATTGCCTCCAGCGGAATGGCACCCCCGCCCGCAAAGCAGTCAAGCACTTTTGGCGGCTGCACGTAATCTCCTTGGATTCGTCGTTTGAGCCATCCAACGGCATCGTTGTAGAGCAGCCTCTTGGGCGGCATTGCATCGGCGATCTTGGACAACACCTTGTCAGCATCATCAGCCTCGTCGATCAACGCGGCTGCGGCCATCGCCCGGGTCATCGGCAGCGGCCGGCGAGCCCACCAGGTGTGCAGAGTCGAGATGTGGCCGTCATGGGTACGCTTGTCGGTGTCCGAAGCGTCATTGATCGCCGCCAATGGCAGCGCTGCCTCGATCAACTTCCGCCTGGTCATGGCTGTGTCTCGGCCGCGTCGATCACCGGTTGCGGGGCAACGCGATAGCGAACGTCCAGGTTCGATGACCACGAACTGGCCAACACCTTGGCCGGATCCTGCACTCGATACAAGCGGGGATCTTGGGCGGCACAATCCAGCACCACGTACAACCAGTAATCGTCGCCCAATTCAAGGGACTTAGCGAACTCTGACCAAGTCAGTTCCACTGCACCCACGCCGGCTCGGCCCTTCACCTCGATGCAACGCCGCTCGGCGCCTTTCACAGAAAGCAGGTCAAATCCGACATTGGCCGCCTCCACCGACTTCACGATGTCGGCGCCGCGGACATCGGTTTCATACTTAGTGGCCACTACCACCGCAATCTGCTCGATCTCGCGGCTGGAACGTCGGCCATGATCCCTATCGGAGTCGCCGTCGCTCTCAGGTTGTCGAGGTAGCACTAGCGCGGTGGCGATTATCCGCACCGGGCCGCGCCTTACATTCCGAGAGCGCTGGGCTCTGGCCAAACGCTCTTCGCGTTTGGCCTTGGTTTCAGCGACAGCCAACTCTGCCCGCCGAAGACGACCTTCCGCTCCGGCTACCCCGCGCTCAACCTCCACGTCAAGGTCGAGCAACTCCGTTTGCTGGCGAACAATGATTTCGGCAAATGCCTTGCTGACGTAGTCCTCGGTGATGCGGACAACCCGAGTCCGCTCACTCGTGGCCTGCTCGTAGTGACGCTCGAACTCGTGCTGCCGCGCCCAGTTCATTACGACCTGGGTGTCAGAAGGAGTAACCCCAGCTACTTCGGTGTCATGGGTAAACAAGTCATATAGCAGCACCCGGCTGGAACCGAGGACTCCGCCCAAGGGCTCAGCTACGGTGACGAACGCCCGGTGGACGACCTCGCCAGTCCCGTCCACGCTGTCTCCGGTAGCGAAGAACAGGACCGTGGGAACATCAACGTCAGGGGCGGTAAACGCTGCGCCCGCTTCCACGTCAGAGCGGGTGCGAACGATCACGTTGTCGAGCATCGCGTCGAAAAGGGGATGGCCGGGCCCGCACAACTCGGCCTCTGGAACCGCGTGGTCCCCCTCGCGGTGATGCGAACGCAGCCGAACCGCCTTGTCGAAGGTGATGCGCTCGTAGCTCGGATACACCTCTCGAGTGGCACCCGCTGCCCGTGAGCTGGCCACCAGATTATCAGGAGTACGAGTTACTCGCAGGGTGCCGGGATCTAGCCGTTCTTCGACCTTGCCCCCCAAGAAGTCCACCGCATCGGTGAAGAATTTCTCAATGTAGCCAGGAGGCAGACGCCTCTCAGCAGCCCGAGCAGCAGCGTCAGCCTGTGACTGCCAATCAAGGTAGTGGGCAGCCAGCGCTTCGCTGGTGAGCTCGCGGAACTTCGCCTCGATCTCGGGGGCGACTTGGTGACCGCCGATCGCTTCAACTGCGTCATCTGGGGTGACCTCCTTGGCCAATACTCGTTCGATGAGGTCGGCCAGCCGGTAGCCAGCAAAAGTCTCCCCGATAACGTCGAAAACCTTGTCACCCAGGTCCCGGGCCATGTTCTCCAACTTCTGAAGCAGGGTGCCCAGCACATGGCCTTCCATCGTGTTGACCGCGACCATGTTGTAGATGTGCACGTCGCGGGTTTGGCCGATCCGGTGGATGCGTCCCATGCGCTGCTCCAGGCGATTGGGGTTCCACGGGATGTCGTAGTTCACCATCAGGTGGCAGAACTGGAGGTTGATTCCCTCACCTGCCGCTTCGGTGGCAACCATGATCTGGGCTCGCTCGCGGAAGTCTCTCTCCGCAGCAATCCGATCCCGCAAACTCATGCCGCCGTGGATGACAGCCACCTCGAAGTCTGGCGACAGCTTCTCCTCCAGATAGTGGAGGGTGTCGCGGTGCTCGGTGAAGATCAACAGCTTGACTGACGGATCGTTGCTCAAATCTTCTTTTTGAACAAGTGCAAGCAGCTCATTGAGCTTCACCTCTGTACCTGCGGCCTCGGCTTCCTCTGCTTGGACGAGCAACGGGCGCAACGCAACCAGCTCCCCTTCCAACTCAGCTATAGTGCTTGGCAGCCACTCGCTAAGGGCTTCTTCCTCCATCTCCCACAAGACGTCCTCGTCAAGATCGCCCAACTCGTCTGGATGCTGGCCGTAGGCGTCGGCGAGAAAATCTCTGCGACCTCGCAGATAGGCCGCGGGATCTTCCAATGCTTGCTCCAAACGATGGACACGACGCTCCAAGGTGCGCTTGATAGCCCGCAGCGACGAGGCCAACCGGCGTTGCATTGTTGTGAGCGCAAAGCCGGCCACCCGTGGGCCATTCTCGCCGCGTATGCGGGCCAACTCAGTAGAAACAAAATTGGTGACCGCTTCGTACAGTTCCAACTCTGCACCAGAGAGGTAATAGCCCACCGTGTGGGGATGCCGGGGCTTGAACAGATCATTGCCCCTCATGTCCACCATCTCCTCCTTGGGAACCTTGCGGTACTGGCGAGGATTCAGGGGCACATCGCCCGGCGGGCAGCGATCACCATAGGCGTCGGGGTCGAGCAGCCGCAGCAATCCCCACATCGACTCGGTGCGACCCGAATGCGGGGTAGCCGTCAGGAGAATCAGCCGGTGGGCTTTGCGGGCCACAATCTCTGCCGCCTTGTAGCGCTCGCTACGCCTCTTGATAAGGCCCTTGCCATCCACATCGATGGTGAATCCGTGGGCCTCGTCGATAATGGCCAGATCCCATTCTCGTTCCGCACCGGAAAATCCTTCGATCACCTCTTCGCGCCGGAGGAGATCCCGTGAAACGATCACCAAGTTGTGCTGATCCCACGGATTCTGCGTCGGGTGGGCGTTCAGCGTCGCGGAATCAAATTGGGCGCAGTGAATGTCAAACCGCTCGGCCAGCTCGCGCTGCCATTGCGGGCGCAAGTTGGCCGGGGTGACGATCAACACCCGGTCAGCGGCATGGCGAAGCATCAGCTCCTTGATGTACAGCCCAGCCATGATCGTCTTGCCTGCCCCAGGATCATCCGCCAGCAAGAACCGCAACGCCGGCTCTGGCAGCAACGACCCGTACACCGCATCGAGCTGGTGCGGCAGCGGCGAGATATTCGACACCGCCAACGCAGCCATGTCGTGACGGAACATATTCTGAATCCGCAGCGCCTCGACCCCGAGCCGGAACCGGCGGGCATCCCCACTGAACCCGACAGGCCCCGCCGAAGAGACCACCCTGATTTCTGCCAACTCGGCCTCAGGCAGCGTGACCTCATCCAAGCCGCCACCAGCATCCCGATACACAAACTCCCAGAACGGCCCCTGCGTGACCTGCACCAGCGTCACAACATCGTCATCCCCCGGCAACCACACCCGAGCACCCTTCACAAACCGCTCAAGATCAGCCATCACCACCGCCGCGCCTGGGCCAACGTTGGCAAGCTCTATCGGCGGTCGCGACAGAGGTCATCGTAGACGGTTTGGGCTGAGTTCCAGTTGTGGAGTTTGCGGGGCATTGTGTTGATGCGGTCTTCGATGACTGCGAGGCGGGCTTTGCCGATGTCGAGGTCGGTGCCTTTGGGGAGCCACCGGTGGAGTTCACCGTTGTCTGGAGTGCCTTGCCAGTCGACATATCAGATCCCAGGCAAGGGAGCTTCAGGAACGCGCGCAGTGCCGATTGCAATTGATCGGCGCAACCAGGGTCCAATTGATGGGTGGGCTAGCTTCAGCCGGCCTCGCCCACTGGGGCTTACCATTCCCGACAGCAACAGCCGCCTGCGATAGGCGCTGGCGCTGGCCTTGCCTATTCCAGCCTCTTCGCATATCGCGGCGACCCGAGGCGAATCGTCTCCCTCGGCAAGAACAGCCAAGGCAGCCAGGAAGCGCTTGTCGGTGTCCGACAGGCTTTCCCATGTCGGGGCAAACAAGTGACCTTCGAGCGACTCTCTGGCCTCGGCGACGGCCTTCTTGGCGTGGTTGACAGCGATTGGGTTGCTCGCACCCCCCGCCGCGCGCCACATTCTGTCTCCCACCAACTGAAGCATGTACGGATGGCCAGCCACGGCTGAAGTGGCAGTGTCCAGAGCGCCTTCACCGATGACACCCCCGTGCATCTCAATCGGCTCTTGCAGTCCACGCCGCGTCTCCGGCTGTGACAGGGGGTCTACTCTGTGGACAGCAAGGCGTTGCAGGAAGGTCGATTTCCGGTCGGCCAGCAGCGTCTCGGTGATATAGGGCAGTGCGGCCCCCACGAACACCAGCGCCTGCCGCTCCCGTTTTGCGATGTGCTGAATGTACGAGCCGAGCTGCCGAGCTTTGGCCAGCGGGATCGCGTGCATCTCGTCCATTGTGAGCAACACACGGACATCGATTTGGGCGGCAGCGCTTGCGAGTTCACTGAGATCGCGCCGAAGGTCATCGCCGTATCTCGTCCTCTTCGGATCGGACTCCTCGTCAAACGAGACACCGGCTGACAAGCCTCCAACTCCCAAGCTCATTCCCGACACCTGTCGTTTGGCGGATTCGCCGTGAGCTTGCACCAATGACTCGTGTGCTCGAATGACCTCCTTGTGGGTCTCCGCAATCGGGTCGCCGTCCGTACCTGAGACTGAAAGAACCAGCCACCCACGCTCTGCTCGGGCAGCGTCCTCAATCTCGTTCAACACAACCGTCTTGCCCAAACCCCGCGGCGCCAACAGCACATTTGCCCCTCCCTCACTGGCAGGATCACCGGCCAGCAGGGCGCACACATCGCGGATCAGCTCATCCCTTCCCACCAAACACGGCGGTGTGCTCCCAAACCCAGGAGTGAACGGCAGCGAATCCGGGACATCTCCTTCATTAGGAAAATAGCGGGGCCGTTCTCCCTCCACCCCCGCAGTTTATCTCAACGCTTCACTATTTTCTTTTTCTTCTCTGTTTTCACTTTCTTCACTATTTTCTTTTTCTTCCGCAATGGCCAACTCGACCTCAGGAGGTCTTGGGCGAGGGGGTGTAGTTCTCTAGTTCGGGGATGATCTCTTTGCCCAGCAGTTCGATGGTGCGCATGATCGACTCGTGGGAGTGGTAACCGAACTGCACGTAGCAGATGAGCTGGTCCACGCCGAGGTCGGCGTAGTGCTTCATCTTCTCGTAGCAGGTGTCCACGTCGCCCACCACGATCATGTCGGCCTCGTCGAAGTGGTGGATGAGATCGTCGATCCCCAGCACCTGGCTGGCGGAGCCGCAGAGTCAACCGCAAACGTGTGGGGCGACCCATCCAGGACTCGGACGGTTCCGATGGCTCTGTACATAGACTATGCGTTTCTTGAATTGGTTAGTACAGACGACGAGTTCTATGCATAGAACCCATAGAACTGCTGTTGCGACCTCTTGTGGGACGACAAGAGCCCGACCGCTGCCCCAGAAGCCCTCACAGCTAGTCTGCTGGAAGTTCGTACCTTGCCCATCGTCGCTCGCCAAACATGACCAACTCGCCCTTGTCGCGCAGTTCACGCAGGATACGTCCTGCCTGCGGGGGAGCGAGCTGACATAGCTCTGATGCCTCACGGCGGGTGATCGAGCCATGCCGCTTGACAAAGGTGAGCAGCATCTCCCGTTGTTGGATTTCGTCAAACCCCTTGGTTCGCACATACTGTGCTGGCTCACCAAGCTGGCGATAGAGCGCCGCGGACATGTGGTAGGTGCGTCCCTTACCCTCCCCACGGGACTCAAGCACACCGCTTTCCACAAGCGTGTTGAGCATCGCTCGCGCCGTGGAATGGTCCACTTGAAACAGCTGTGCAGCCCTCGCGGTCGTGATCCTGCTCTCGGCACGTACCTCGTGCAGCGTGAGCAAACTCTCAAGCGACAACTCTTGTCCAGAGCGACGCATTTGGGCGATGTAACCGGCGAGCTCCGCATCCGCTGGGCCAGATCGGATCCGGGCAACCACCGAACCATCAGTACTGCGGCTGTAATCCGGAGCGGGTCTGCCCAAGGACAGCTGGTGCTCGAAGACCCGATTTATACCGCGTCCGATCCGATCGACCAGTCCAGACCGTTTGAAGGCTTCGGCAAGCGCAGGGTTGCGAGGGCGCGGCATGGTGGTCAGTAGGTTCTCGATGGTTACCCCCCGGGGAAAACCCCCAGGGTTCGAGATTATGAGCGTGTCCCCTTCAAGCTGCACAAGCGTAGGGCCGATTTGGGTGTAATCGCGATGCACGAGAGCATTGGCGATGAGCTCCCGAATGGTGACGGTTGCATAGAGGGGCAAGGCCACCCGAAACAATCCAATCTCCACGTCTTGCTCAGGGTTGCGTGCCTCGACCCGGTCTACCAGTTGCTCCATTGAGCGCAACAACGGGGTTCTGCTGATCTCATTTGCTTTGATCTCAGTCCCAGCGAGTTCCTGAAACCCCACTTCGTAACCGGGGAGGTACCGGCCTATGGCTTCAGTGGTGCCGAATAGCAAAAGCGAGCCAACGGTCAACCGTTCACTGGCATCAGCGAGATTGAGCGCTTGCAGCAACTCCATATCGTTGAGCGAGGCCAACACTTCCTCACCAGCCTGACGGGCCAACTCTCGCATGCGAACTAGCTCGCCACGGTCCAGATCTTGGATAGAGAGGCTCTCTACTACCCGCCGCGAATAATCAACTGTGCCGGTCGCCCGCCCGAGTACTTCATGAGGAGGCATGGGCAGACACTGCGGTTTGCCCTGGACATCAATGGTTCGACGAAGATATCGGCCTTTGCTGGTGGCATTAATGGCATCAGATACTGGCACAGCTATAACCGCCACCGTTCTCCCTTCAATTTCGACCATTTCAATGCCCGCCATGACTGCGGGCTGGGTGCGGGTTGCGATCGCAGCCATTAGGCGGCGGGGATCGTTGTAATCCGCCTTGCCAGGATCAATACCGGCAACTTCGCCGACATCGGTTACTCCAAGCAACAAGTACCCGCCGTTGCTGTTGGCGAGACACACCACCGCAGCAGCGAGATCGTCCTGATCAATGCCACCGCCTTTGAACTCAACAGTCAGAGTTTCGCCAGCAACGATCATCTCTCGTACAGCGTCGGCATCCACTCCACCAGTATACATAGACTATATATTTTTCCAACTGGTTAGTTGACAGGTCGGATTCTATACATAGAGCATTTAGCCAGCAGTCTGATAGATCAAGGAATTGTCTGAAATATCTCAGGAGTCCTTAAGGGTCGGGGTGTAGTTCTCGAGTTCGGGGATGATCTCTTTGCCCAGCAGTTCGATGGTGCGCATGATCGACTCGTGGGAGTGGTAGCCGAACTGCACGTAGCAGATGAGCTGGTCGACGCCGAGGTCGGCGTAGTGCTTCATCTTCTCGTAGCAGGTGTCCACGTCGCCCACCACGATCATGTCGGCCTCGTCGAAGTGGTGGATGAGGTCGTCGATCCCCTCTTCCATCAAAGGCTTGAGCAGCGGGAAGGTGGCGTCTCGCTCCTCTTGTGACAGCTCGGGCAGCTCCCAGTCCAAGGTGAACTGGGCCAGGTTGGTGTACCACCACTCCACCGACTTCCACACCTCGTTGTCCAGCACCTGCTGGGGGGAGTCGGCGCAGTGCACCAGGGTGTAGGCCGCGGTGGCGTTGGTGGTCACGTCGGTGATGGGCTCGGGGTTCTCGGCTGCGGCCCGGTAGTTGCGGATGTGGCGGCCCATGGCCTCCAGCGGCTGCATGATGGAAAACGACAGCATTCCCATGCCCGCCTTGCCGGCCACCGTCGCCGAGTTCTCCGAGGCGCACGCCATCCACGCCGGTGGGTGGGGGTACTGCATCGGCTTGGGGGTGACCATTCGCTTGGGGAACTTGAACCGGGGCGAGTCGTACTCGAAGTACTCCTCTCGCCACATGCCGCACACGATCTCGATGGCCTCTTTCCAGTCGTCGCGGGACTTCTCCCGGTCGACGCCGAAGGCGATCTGCTCCATCGGCGTGGACCTACCGGTGCCCCACACCGCCCGGCCGTTGGACAAGATGTCGACGGTGGCCACCTTCTCGGCGATCCGCTGGGGCGGGATGAAGCCGAACGGTGTCAGGGTCACGCCGAAGCCCATCTTGATGTTCTCGGTCACCATCGACAGGGCACCGAGGAACACTTCAGAAGCCGGGCAGTGAGAGCGCCCCTCCCGGAAGTGGTGCTCCACCGCCCAGATGGTGTTGAACCCGAAGGTGTCAGCCAGCTTGATCTGCTCGACGGCGTCCTTGTAAGCCTTCTGCTCCCGCTCCCTTTGACCCCAGGGATGGGGCTTTCCCCATGGCTTGGGCGCATCAACCTCGTACAGCAAGTCCAACTTCATGGCGGTGACGTTACCGACCAGCCTCCGATCAGCGCATCTTGGAGCCGACACTGGGGCCGACCTCAGCCTCGGTGTCGGCGGCCAGCCGGAACCCCATGTGCCCGGTGGTGGAATCGGGGCCGTTGGCGTGGCGGGCAGCCACCCGATACCGGTTGCAGTAGGAGTCGTGGCACAGGTACGACCCGCCCCGGATGGCCCTGACCCGGCCCTGGGGAGGTCCCATCGGATCGACCAGCGGCCGCTCGGGCGGGAACCGGTTCTCGAACCAGTCAGCGCACCACTCCCACACGTTGCCCGAGCAGTTGTACAGGCCGAACCCGTTGGGCTCGTACTCGTGTACCGGGGCGGTGCCCACGTAACCGTCCTCGGCGGTGTTGTGGCTGGGGAACTCGCCCTCCCAGATGTTCAGCCGGGGCACCCCGTCGGGGCACAGCTCGTCGCCCCATGGCAACAGGGACTGCTCAAGCCCGCCCCGAGCGGCGTGCTCCCACTCGGCCTCGGTGGGCAGGCGGGCCCCGTACCAGGAGGCGCATGCGGCGGCGTCAAACCACGACACATGGACCACCGGGTGGTCGCCGCGATCCTCCACCGACGACTGTGGCCCTTCGGGCCGGGACCAACAGGCCTCTTCCACCTGCCGCCACCATTCGGCGCCCACCACCCCCCGGGTGGGCTGGAAGTCGTCGGGCAGCAACCCACCGAACACGAACGACCACCCCTCCCGCTCGGCGATGGTCACATGCCCGGTGGCCTCCACAAAGGCGGCGAACTCAGCGTTGGTCACCGCGGTGGCCGCTATCTGATACGGCCGCAGCACCACCTCGCGCACCGGCCCCTCGCCATCGCCCTCGAACCACACCTCCTCGGTGCCCATGAGAAACGACCCGCCGGCCAGCGCTACAAACTCCACCAACACGTCCTAGCAGACAGCGCCGCCCAATAGGCCATAACGAGGATCAATACCTCCGGGCCGGTCCCAGGGTCATACGATGAAACGATGCAGACAACCGGAATCATCTTCGCCGGCCTTGATTGCGATGCCGACGCCATCGAGGACTGGAACCGCTGGTACGACCTCGAGCATCTGCCTCCCAACATCGCCTTGACCGATGTGATGCACGGCCGCCGCTATGTGGCCCCGCCCAGCCACCAGGCGCTGCGCCCCGAGGGCTGCGACGAGGGTTTTTCCGAGGGCCGCAGCGCATTCCTCACCGTCTACTGGCTGTGCGGCGACGTCGACGGGGTGATGGCCGCCATGACCGAGTACCGGGAAGTCCTCGTGGAGGCCAACCGGATGTTCCCCGACGAGAAGAAGATCGTGCGGCTGGGCGACGCCCTGGCCCTCGACTGGGCGGTGGCCGATCCCGCCCTGAAGTCCGATCCTGGCGACATCCCCCACATGTCCCACACCGACCTCCACGTATTGTTGCGCCGAGGCCTGGGCGACCAGAACTGGCACCGCGACATCTACGCCCCCGCGGCGGTGGCCGTTGACGGTGTGCATGCGGTGGTGTCGTTCACCTCCCGATTCGCCCCCGACACCGCCATCGACCTTCACATGATCGAGGGCGATCCCGCAGAGGTGGTCCCCGCACTGCGGGCCGCCACCCCTTCCCGGCCCGCCACCACCCACGTCGGCATGGACGGGCCGTTCCAACTCATCGAGCCGCTGCGCTACCCGTGGGCTGAGCAGATCCGCGGGTCATGGATGCCCCAAACGGTCGCCTGAGCGACCCGGCCTCCTTTACGGGAGCCGAGCGGCGGGCCACCCGGGACTCCCCGTCGCTTCGCCGCGCCAAGCGCCGGGCCACCGGCCTGCTGTTAGCGGCTGCCGCCTTGTTCGTGGTCATCCGCCTGCTCACCGATGGCGGCGGCTGGGCCGGCTACGTGGAAGCCGCCGCCGAGGCCGCCATGATCGGCGGGTTGGCCGACTGGTTTGCGGTGACCGCCCTGTTCAAACACCCCCTGGGCATCCCCATCCCCCACACCGCCATCATCCCCCGCCGCAAAGACGCCATCGGTGCCAGCCTGGGCGAGTTCGTGCAGGACAACTTCTTCGACCCCGACGACCTGGCCCGCTGGGTGGCCGATCGGGCCCCCGCCGAGGCCCTTGGGCGTTGGCTGGCCGCCGAGGGGGACTCCGGGCTGGTCTCAGCCCCCGCGCTGGGCCGGTTGCTGGAGTCGCTGGTCGACGGAAAGCACCATCGCTCCATGGTCGACGCCGCCGTGGAGCGGGCCGACCGCTTCCTGGTGGACAACCGCGAGGTGCTGCGGGATCGCATCGTGGAAGAGGCCCCGATCTACACCCCCAAGGTGCTCGACCACCACATCTTCAACCGGCTCCACCGAGGCGTGCGCGGAGTGCTGGCCGATATGGCCGACGATCCCGAGCACGAACTGCGCCTGCGCATCGACGCCGGCCTGAGAAGCTACGCCCAGCGCCTCCAAACCAGCGCCGCGCTAGGCACCCGGGTAGAGGCCGCCTTGGTCCGAGTCGGGCAGTCACTGCAATCCGAATCCAGCCTTCAAAACCGAGTCGACCGGTGGCTCGTCTCGGCAATGAGCCTGCTGGCCCGCCACGCCCAAGCCGAGGTGGCCAACGTGATCGGCACCACCGTGGCCCGGTGGGACGCCGACGACACCAGTACCCGCATCGAGCGCCGAGTAGGCCGCGACCTCCAGTTCATCCGCATCAACGGCACCCTCATAGGCGCCCTAGCCGGCCTAGCCATCCACGGAATCGGCCAACTCCTGTGAATCCTGCTCAGCGCGGCGTTCATTCAGCTGCCTCTCCAACTCATCGAAGAAAGGAGCAAAGAACCGTTCAAAACCCTCCCGTGCGACCCGCTCGCCAAACTCCTCAGGCGACTCGTGCAGATAGACATATTCCGGATCTCCAGGCAAGCTCCGACGACCTGAAAATTTTATTGGATAGCTCATGATCTCTGTTTATCCCCTTCCTATTGCTCTCTGTATAATAGCATGTTCTTTCAGATTTTTTCGTCACGCCGAAAATAACGCGGATTGAGTTCAGGTGTAAAATAGTGCTTTCGCTTAATCCAAACAAACCCATCCCCCTTGGAAATGACTGCAACATCACACGGTCCACCGACCGTCTCAGCTACGGGCGTAACTCGTCTGCGCACTGATGTTATATTCACCAATGCTTCAGCAAGATCAGCTAGTTCTTCTTTAGGTAGAGCTGCGACCACATTCATTATTGGCAAATAACTTTGATAGATCATGTGCTGTTGTACTTCACTCTCGAACAATTTCATAAACTCATCTCGAGATGCACTCAAGTGTTCTCCGGACTGATCCGACCGGTTATCGTTGGAGTCTAAAAGTGAATTAATCCGATCAATTAGTTTGCCAAATATTCTATTTACAGTCGAATGGACAGCGGTATACATGCGTGGATCAAGACCATTCATAAAGCTTGAAATCATGTCAGTCTGTGCAAAAGGTTGGATTGAAGCCGGATTATCCTCATCAATTCGAATTTCTTCAATCGTCTTAAAATACACTTTATTTTGTCCTAATCCACAAATTTGGTGGTGGACCAGCGACGGTAATACCTCGTCTCGTCCAAATCCAGTCACCACTAAACCGGAACTCCAATCCTGAGCACTCCCACTACGAAGCGCTGATTGCAGAATAGCCTTGATTTTGTCTAAAGTGTGATCACTTAATTCAACTCCCTCAAATTGTTCTTTGATGTAGTCATCAAGTTGGGGGATCGCTCCAATGATTTGCTTCTCTGCTTCCATTTGTGACATATCAATCATAGATTCCTCGAGTTGAAATTGTTCAAGGCGACCATCTATAAGAACCTCGATGACATACTCTGCAGCATCCAATGACACTTTAGCTCCCTCTAGAAAAGCCTCGCCAGCACTATTGACAACTTCACTCCAGAGTTTCTGCAACTCTAAGTTAACTACTCGAATTGTGTGTGAAATATGCGATTGAGGAGCGTGCTTCTTTAGGAATGGTACCAGGTATTTTAGTAACCGTTTGCTATATTTATCGATTGTACCACGAGGTTTGGAGCCATACTCGCGACGATATTCTTTGATTATTGTCTCCCATGGAACAGATCCCAGTGCTCCAGAATTAAAGACCATGACTGCTACCGGTTCAGTAGGAGACAAGGTAAATATCTTGTTAGCTGAATTGTAAATCTTTGGCTGGTCATATCCCATAAGACTGACGGCGCTATCGGCAGCTAGTGCAACGGCTTCACGGTTGAGCAGTGCTACTTCCGCTGTCATCAACTTCCTCCTCTATCTCCACTAGGCACAGGAGTCCACTCTCGAGAGAATTTGCTGCTCGACGAGGGGACTTAGACGGATCATTCAATATACAAGAAGGCAGTGACACATTGACGCCACCTAATTGTTGCTCTAGCCGAACCGAGCCCGCAGCTCGTGCTTCAGCACCTTCCCGGTCGCATTGCGGGGCAGCGAGTCCACGATCTCCAGCTGCTCGGGGATCTTCTGAGGCATGATCCCTGACGACCGGAAATAGTCCGCCACTTCGGCCAGGGTGAGCCCGTCAGCCCCAGAAGCCAGCTCTACCACCGCGCACACCCGCTCGCCACGCTCCTCGTCGGGCAGCCCGATCACCCCGGCGTCGAGGATCTTGGGGTGGGCGAAGAGCAGGTCCTCGATCTCGGTGGCCGAGATGTTCTCCCCTTTGCGAATGATGATGTCTTTCACCCGCCCGGTGAGCGTCACGTAACCGTCGGCGTCCAAATGACCCACGTCGCCGGTGTGGAACCAGCCGTTGTCGAACGAGGCGGCGGTCAGCGCCTCGTCCATGTAGCCCCGACACACCATGGGCCCCCGAATCCACAACTCCCCCTCCACGCCGACCTTGGCCGGGTCGCCGTCGAAGCCCACCACCTTGATCTCCGCCCCAGCCAGTGGGCGGCCTTCGGTCTCGGCCAGCTTCTCGTCGGGGTCGTCAGGAGTGTTCTGGGCGATGATCGGCGCCTCGGTCATCCCCCACGCATGGCCGCACCCCCGCCCACCCATCTCGGCCATCACCTCGTAATGCTGAGACCCAGGCATAGGGGCTCCTCCCCCCGAGCAGAGCCGAAGCTGAGGCAGGATCGGCTCGCCGGGCTGCTTGCGCTGCTCGGCCAGGAACGCCATGAAAAAGGCCGGGCCACCTCCCACCAGGGTGACCCTGTGGCGGGTGAACAACTCCGTGGTCCCCGCCGGGTCGAACGTCTCGGCGATCACTAGGGCGCAGCCCGAGCTCAGTGACACCGACAGGTTGGACACCCCGCCGATGTGGGCAAACGGAAAGGCCAGCCCGAACTTGTCGTCGGCGGTGACGTGCTGGCGCTCCACCATGGCAATTCCCGACGCCATCACCGATGAGTCGCAGTGGCGGGCGCCCTTGGGATCAGACGTGGTGCCCGACGTGTAGTACACCCACCGGATCTCCTCAGGATCCTCCGGGGCAGGAATGCCGTCCAGCACCGACACATCACCGGAGGGCAGATCACCGTCGCACACCACCACGTCCAGCCCGTCGACCTCGGCGGCAATCCCCTCAGCCATTGCCTGGTAGTCGAACCCCCGCCACACCGACGGCACCAAGAACAACTGGGCCCCTGTCTGGCGCACACAAAACCCCACCTCCCGCTCCCGATACACCGGAATGATCGGATTCTGCACCGCACCCAACCGGGCCAGCGCCGCCTGCAACACCAAAGTGGAAGTCCAGGTGGGCAACTGCCAGGAAACCGAAACCCCCGGCCCCACCCCCAACCCAACCAACCCCGCCGCCACCCGCAACGCCCCATCCCGAAAGCCAGCAAATGTCAACGCGTGATCTCGATCATCCACAATCATCGGAGCATTCGGCGAAACCTCCGCCCGCCTCTCCGCCATCCCCCAAAACGTCCCGCCAGTGAGCATTCGATCAGAATAAGGGCATGGCCACGCTGTCTGTAACCCTTCCGTCGTTCGGCCCCATCTTCCGAGACAACAACTTCCACCAGATCGCCGATCTCGCCAAGATGGCCGAGCAAGCCGGAGTCGACCGCATCATGCTCACCGACCACGTCGTCATGGGCGAACACACTGACAAGTACCCCTACGGCCCCTTCCCTTTCCCTCCAGAGACTGCTTGGCTCGAGCCCCTAGCCTCCATCGCTCACATGGTCGCGGTCACCGAGCAAATCAGGTTCAGCACCAAGATCCTGATCGCCCCCCTTCGCCCCGCTGCCGTGCTGGCCAAGACCCTGGCCACCATGGACGTGTTGGCCCAGGGCCGCATGGAGGTGGGCGTGGGCACCGGCTGGCAACGGGAGGAATACGAAGCCGCCAGTGTCCCCTGGAACCAGCGAGGCCAACGCCTCACCGACACCATCGCCGCCTGCCAAACGCTGTGGCGGGACTCCCCGGCCTCATTCGAATCAGCCACCGTCAACTTCGACAATATCTGGTGTGAGCCCAAGCCAGCCCAGCCCGATGGCATCCCCATCTGGGTGGCCGGCGCCCTCCATCCCAACAACCTGGCCCGTCTCGTCGAACACGCCAGCGGCTGGATCCCGCCCCCCTACGCCGACCTCCACGAGCTGGCCGACGGAGTACACACACTCCAAGACGCCCTAGCCGCCGCCGGCCGCAACCTCGACGGGTTCGGCATCCAGGGCGACATCGACGCAGTGACCGACGAAAACCGCCGCCCGTCAATCCGACCCAGCATGGACGCCGCCCCCCGATGGGTTGCTGCCGGCGCCACCACCATCAACGTGGTCATGTCCCTTTTCTGCTGGCGCATGGACCGAGCCCAAGGTTGGTTCGACGATCTCGCCCAGAGCTGGGAATACCTCGCACTCCGCTGACCTCGAAGGCATTGTTCGTTCCCGCCTTTATGCTCCGATGTCGTAGCGATGCTGGCCCTTATGGCCGTAGGGCCTTGTACACTGCCTATTGGTTCGCCGCCCCCAATGAGCGCATTGCCAAGCGGAGGACCGCGTGCTCGCACGGCCCTCCCGTATGCCCCTGGCTCTTATGCTGGCAGCACCGTCGGCGAGGCCCGGTAAGGCCACATAGTCCTCTGTTCTGGTAACCACCCCACCGGAAGCGGCCTCGCTCAATCCGAGCACCTTCTCTGCCAAGCTGACGATTTCCGCGGCCCTGTAGATCTGGGTCTTCCCCGACCTGCCGACCTCTTGGACTATCCCCGCCTGCCGCAGGCGGGCAATCCCTCTTCTAATCGCCGATATCGACGCTTCGCTGCCGAGCTCCGATTCAATGGACTCGACAGTGAAGACTGGCTGAAAGGCCATTTCGGAGGCGATCTTCCAAACGGCGGAATCTGGCCGAATGCCTCCTAGACGGTTTCGCCAGTCCCGCATCAGGTCGTCTGTCAGGCTGGCGGCCATCCGCACCTGTTCGGTCGCCCGCTGGGCGCTGTCGGCGAACATCTCAACCCAGGGCTCGAGGCTCACTGACCGGGCAGGATCGCCGGGTGACCCCTCATACCGCTGGAAGCTGTAGAGGGAGTCGTAGTAGGCACTGCGACTCGCCAGCAGTGCCCTGCTTATCGGAAGGTGCAGGGCATCCCCGCTTCCTCCGCTGTATAGAGCGATTGGGATGAGTGCTCTGCCTGTCCTTCCGTTACCGTCGGGGAACGGGTGGATTGACTCGAATTGGGCATGGGCTACGGCAGCCCGAAGGACTGGCTCGTGGTCGCTGTAGCTGATGTAGTCGACCAGGTCGTCGAGCAGTTGCCGAACCTCTCCTGCCGGCGGGGGGACAAACCGCGCCCCTATTGGCCCCATCCCGGCGGCGACTGGCGCCCCGACCCAAACAGGCCCCAGTCTGAGTTTCCCTGCAAGGTGGGGGGTGTCCGATCTAGCCATCAGCGTCGAGTGAAGATCGAGGATGTCGTCCACCGCGATGGGGCCGCCGGGCTCGGCGATGGACATGGCCTGCTCTGCCATCTCCCAGTTGCCTAGGGCGGCCCTGTTTGCCGCGTCGGCTCCATCGGTTCCCAAAGACATTCCCTCCAGGCTGGCGTAGATTCCCTCGATGGCGCTGGAGCTAAGGCTCTCCCCCTGGGCCATGATGCTGTCCGCCGCCCACCGATAAGAGATGCTTCGGGCGCTTGTGCTGACCGTGTGTGAGATATCGGCGCCGGCCGCGGCAATCCTGTCCGACACACGTCTGCCGAACTTTGGATTCCACCCCCCCAAAGGGTGCGGGATGTACGCCCCGTACTCATTCCCCTCGGTTCCCGGTGGCCAAACCTGAGTCACATACCTGCCCATCCATCTCCCCCATTCACGCTCACTTGTACCGCCAAATCCGCATTATACAACCATTTATAGCTATTCCAGGTCGATTCTAAGCAATACTCACGCAGTGAATAGTCGTAAGCGGGTGTGTGTCGCCCTCCCGTCCGCGCCGGTCCCGTCCGCCGCCCCCCGATGGGTTGCTGCCGGCGCCACCACCATCAACGTGGTCATGTCACTGTTCTGCTGGCGCATGGACCGAGCCCAAGGTTGGTTCGACGACCTCGCCCAGAGCTGGGAATACCTCGCACTCCGCTGACCTCGAGGGCATTGTTCGTTCCCGCCTTTATGCTCCGATGATGCAGTTCCTCAACGCTCGGGAGCTTGATCAGATCCACTTCGAAGCCGCCCTACGACTTCAGCAGCGGCTGGACATCGCCCGCGACCCGGGGATCCCCTCAACTCCAGCCGGCGAGTTGCGGGCGACTTTTGACGACAACGCCAGCGAGAACGCCCACCACGAGCGGATTGTGGCGTTCGACGACTTAGAAGCCGTGGCCATAGGCCATTTGGAACTTACCTGCGATCCCGCCAACGCGACATTGGCGATCGTGGAGATAGCACCAGTCCACAGCGAAGCGTCAATGTCGGTGTTGAGCGAACTGCTGAAAATGGCACGAGCCGATGGCCGAGCCTCGGTCATCGCCTGGGGCGACTGCACACCCGAAGCTGATGCATTCTGGACCGGGCTGGGCGCCGAGTTGCGCTCCACCGAGCAGGAGTCCGATTTGGATTTGGCCTCGGTGGACGCCGACCTGATGAGCCGGTGGATCGACGCCGCTCCGCACGACATCGAATTGGTGCATTGGAAAAGATGCTGCCCCGACGAGCACATCGACGCGCTCGTGGCCACTGCCAACGCTATGAACGATGCCCCCACCGACGACCTCGAGATCGCCGATACCGTCTACGACGCGGCCACTCTGCGAGCCGACTTCGACGCCCGCGACGCCTCGGGCATCGACTATCTGGGCATCCTGGCCGTCTGTGCTGATGGGTCGGCCGCGGGCGCCACTGAAGTATTCGTCAACCGCTTCCGACCTGCCATCGCATGGCAGTGGAACACGGTCGTGCTGCCCCCCTACCGGGGCCAGGGCATCGGACGCTGGATGAAGGCGGCAATGTGGAGGCGGCTGCGCGCCGAGGCCCCCGAAGTAGCCACACTGCGCACCGGCAACGCCGAGAGCAACGCCGCCATGTTGGCCATCAACACTGAGATGGGCTTCCAACCGTCACACCTAATGGGGTGCTGGCAAGCCGACGTTCAAATGTTGAATCAGGGGATATCGCCGTCGGCTCGGAAGCGCTCGACCGCTTCCGCGGGCCGGCCGGCGATGACGCCGTCTACCGGCAAGTCGATGAGCTCGGCGTAGTAGTCGGGGTGCTCTTGGTAGTCCTCGTTGGGCCACACCCACACAGCCAGACCCTCGTCGGCGGCTTTGCCCAGCAGATCGGGGGTTAGCACGTCGAGGCCGCTGAAGGAGGGGGGCACCTGCAAGATGAGGTCGTTGGGGTGCAGGGGGACCGACGCAAATGCCCACGCCGGCAGGGCATCCTGGCCGGGGCTGGTAACCACCTCGGGGGCCAGCTCTCGGAATCCGACCAACGCCTCGTCTCTGAACGAGACAACCACCACCGAGTCGGTGCGGCCCAACTCCTCGATATCGGCGGCCAGCACTGCCGCCATCTCGAGAATGAAGTCGATGTCGTCTTCACCGTCGTCGCCTGCGGGGGACTTGATCTCCACGTCCAGCACGTGCTCGGGAAACGCCTCTGCTACCGCTCGGAATGTCTCGATCCGGAAGTCGTCAGGGCTGTATCCCGCAGGAGGGTCGATGTCGCCGGTGCGGATGCCCCGATAGGTGTAGGCCTCGGGCACGAGGTCGTGGCTGGGCCACTCCTCCGACCACCAGTAGCCGTTGTCGAGCGCCTGAAGCTCCTCGTAGGTCATGTCCCTTACCCGTCCGGTTCCCTCGGTCGTGCGATCGACGGTGTCGTCGTGGTGCACCACCAGCACCCGGTCGGACGTCATCTGCAAGTCCATCTCCAGCACGTCCACACCCGCGTAAGCCGCCTGGGAGAAGGCATACATGGTGGAGTGAGGCCATGAGCGATCGCCGCCAGCGTGGCCGATGACCAGCGGCCGCCCCAGCGCCAACAACTCGCTTACCGTGCTGGCCGCCGGAGTCGGGACCGGGGGGAGCAAGGCTGTTTCCTCGCTTTCAGGCTCCTGCACGTCATCGGCAACCGGCGTCGGTTCGCTAGTCGGCTGCTCAGCCGGGGTGGCGGCCACCGTGGGTTCTGGGCTCGGCTCCGGTTCGGCGCGATCCCCCACCACAGCCTCAGGTGTGGCCGACATCGTCGCAGTAGGAACTACCTCAGTCGGGGAAGAAGCAGGTGGAGCAGTAGCCACTTCTGCGCTCGGAACAGACTCGTCCCCTCCGCCGCACGCAGTCAACAACGCTCCCACCATGATCAACGCCAGCAATGCGAGAGCAGGTGGCAAAGACGCCGCGGTACTCGGCAATCGATGCACGCAGAAATCCTAGGCGTTCTCCAGGAGACTCGCCGCGACTAGCGAGCCTCTAGTACTGAGGTGCTACTACAACCCCGTCGCGCATAGAGCCGGTGACCTCTGAGCGAGTGGCGCAGCAGTGGCCGGTCTCGTTCATGCTCATCAGCATTCGCCGGTCCTCGTCCACCCACAATCGGCAGATGCCGGTGTATGACACATGGAGGTGGACCCGCTCCGACGCCATCACCAACTCAGACACAACCCGGTTGATCACACCTCCGTGGCATGCCACCGCGATGTGCTGACCGGGCTGGGCCTCGCACAACCGCTCGAACGCAGCGATTACCCGCTTGTGGAACTCTTCGGGAGTATCCCAGCCGATGGCGGCATAGTCCCCGGCTCGAATGGCCTCGTAGTACTCCCCGCCCTCGGTTGACAGGAGCTCGGTGGGTAGGTACCGCTTGGAGTTGCGGTCGATCTCGGTGAAGTCCTCTTCGAGCTCGATCTCCATGCCCAAACGGGCGGCCAATGGCTCTACGGTCTCGATGGCCCGCCGCTTGGTGCTGGAGATGATGTGATCAAAGGGCTCGTGCTCCAGCCAGTCGGCCAGCCTTTCCGCCTGCCACTTTCCCAGCCCGCTGAGCCCGGGATCAGCGACCTTGTCGCTGTTCCACTCTCGTTCGGGCTGGCCGTGGCGGATGAAAGCGATCTGCACCTCAATACCCTACGCTGCGCTGATGGACAACAAAGAAGCAGATCGTGTCGCCTGGAACAACATCATGCTGTTCGATCCCCCCGACAGCGACGACCCGTATATTCAGTTCACCAAGCGGGTGTTCACTGACATGTGGTCCCGTCCCCGCCTGGGAAGGAAAGAGCGTCGCATCACCACGCTGACCTGCATCATCGCCAGCGGCAACGCCGCTATCCTGCCATTCCACATGAAGCCGGCCTTGGAGTCGGGAGACCTCACCCCCGATGAGCTGATGGAGTGGGTGATCCACGTAGCCCACTACGCCGGCTGGCCGGCCAGTGCCCAGGCCTTCACCACGTTGCGGACGGTCGCCGCCGAACTCGGCCTTGAGTTCGAAGACGACGACTGACGGAATCAAGCCCCAGCCAGCTCTATTCCAATGCCACCTCGTTGCAACTGGAGGGGGCCCGCGCCGGGTTGAACACCCGCGCCCGCTGGTTTGACTCTGTGCCCGAGCGGTCGGTGTTCAGGTAGGCCTCGATGGCGTTCGCGGTGGCTTTGGCTGCCACGCGGATGTACTCATCGGTAGCGAAGAGCGCGGCCTCGGAACGGTTTGACAAGTAGCCGTACTCAATCAAGACCGAGGGTACCGCGGGGCGGCTGATCATTCCGAAGGCGTCGCGCCCCCTGGTCGACAGCACGCGCAACACCCCGGCATCGGCTACGCGGCTCCACCTCACGCTGTCGAAGCTCGACAGGGCCTTGGCGATCTCCTGATGGAGAAGCCCGCCGAGGCGAGCGGAATCGGCGCGGGGCTGTTGAGCCGACACCGACTGCACGTATACCTCAGTGCCCGGTTGGCTGCCGACGTTGAAGGTGGGGGCGTTGTGGTGGATCGAGACCAGGGCTTCGGCTCCCAGGGCATCAGCAAACGCAGCTCGGACCGACAGGGGCGACCCGTAATGGCCGGTTCGGGTGGAGGCGGCCGGAATGCCCCGACTGGAGAGCTCGTTCAAGACCGCATAGCTGAGGGTCAGGTTCAGGTCGCGCTCGGCCAAGCCGTTGGATCCCACCGCGCCGATGTCGTAGGAGCCTCCATGTCCGGGATCCACGACGACTCGAATCCCCTGGAGGGGCAGGCCAGCGCTGACCTTCGACACTGTGCCGCACGGTGTCCACACTGCAAATCCACCATCGGTGAGCCCCAAGACCGCCACCGACACTCCGGTGGGCGTGATCAGACCCGGTGGCAGATCCCCATCGAAGTCCTCGGGCACCACCATCGGATCGAGATCGAGAGACAGATGCGGCTCTGAATTGGCCTGGCCCGGACAGCCGTCGGGGGTGACATGGGTGTCGAATTCGAACCGGCAGCGGTAGGTGTTGAGCAGCGATTCCTGCACCGCAACCAGACGGTCCCGCACCTCAATGTCCTCGAGGGTGGGCGTGCCCACGAACTCCGCGGGTTGGGAAAACCCCTGGGTGGGATAGCCGTCGGTGCAGCCGCCGGGCACCGTCGCGATGTCGAGGCCGAATCGACAGCGATAGATGTTGAGCAGCGTTTCTTGGGCGGCTATCAGGATGTCGCGCACTTCGATGTCTTCGCGAGTGAATTCGCCGCTGGGAGCATCCTGCGCGCTCGCAGCCGACGCGCCGAGGGCCAGCACCAGCAGACTCGCCGAGGCAGCTCGGCAAAATGGCGACCAGACGCGGGCGAATCGTCCAGAAGCTGCCACCGCGAGAACGTATAGACCGGGCTGACTACCCGCCAATCCCCTCTAGGGCCGCTTCTGCGTTCAGCCGATGGCAATCTCTCCGGAAGAGTCGAGTGTGGCCGTTGCTGTCGCGCCCTCAGCGATCTTCCCGCTGAGGACGGCCTCGGCGAGATGGTCGGCCAGCTCCCGCTGAATCACCCGCTTTAGCGGACGAGCGCCGAAGGCCGGATCGTAGCCGTCGGCGGCCAGTTTGGCCCGCACTTCTTCGGTCACCACCAGGTGGATACGCCGGTCGGACAGGCGTTCTGCCAGACGATCGATTTGCAGGTCGACGATCAGGGCCAAGTGCTCGGGCTTCAATTCGCCAAACGCCACGATGTCGTCGATGCGGTTCACGAACTCGGGGCGGAAGTACTCCTTGGGGTCAACAGCGAGGTTGGACGTCATGATCAGAACCGCGTTGGTGAAGTCCACGGTGCGCCCCTGCCCGTCGGTCAGCCGGCCGTCGTCCATGAGCTGCAAGAGCACATTGAACACCTCCGGGTGGGCCTTCTCAATCTCGTCCAGCAGCACCACCGCATAGGGGCGACGTCGCACCGCTTCGGTGAGCTGGCCCCCCTCGTCGAATCCGACATAGCCGGGAGGCGCGCCGATGAGGCGCGACACGCTGTGCTTTTCCATGTACTCCGACATGTCGATGCGGACCATGGCCCGCTCGTCGTCGAACAAGAAGTCGGCCAGGGTGCGAGCCAGCTCGGTCTTGCCCACCCCGGTGGGGCCGATGAACAAGAACGATCCGATGGGCCGGTTCGGATCCGACAGCCCCGCTCGACTGCGGCGGATGGCCGACGCCACCAGATGCACCGGCTCGGCCTGGCCGACAACTCGCTGGCCCAGCACCGCTTCCAGGCGAAGCAGCTTGTCGGTCTCGCCCTCCATCAGGCGGGTGACAGGCACCCCGGTCCAGCGGGACACCACTTCGGACACATCGTCGGGGTCCACTTCCTCCTTCAACATCTGCCGGTCGGCCTGGAGCTCTGCCAATCGCTGGTCGGCCTCGGCGATCTGGCGCTCCAGCTCGGGGAGCTTGCCGTAGCGGATCTCGGCGGCCCTCTCCAGGTCGGCTTCCCTTTCCAGAGCAGTGCTCAAGCCGTCGTGCTCTTCTTTCAGCGTTCTGATCTGACCGATGGCCTCCTTCTCCGACTGCCAGTGGGCCTGCATGCCGGCCAGTTCTTCTCGCAGATTGGCCAGCTCCTCTTCGAGGGCCTCCAACCGCTCGGCCGACGCCGCGTCGGACTCCTTGGCCAGCGCCACCTGCTCTATCTCGAGCTGGCGGATGCGGCGGTCCACCACGTCGATCTCGGTGGGCATGGAGTCGATCTCGATGCGGAGCATGGATGCAGCCTCGTCCACCAGGTCGATGGCCTTGTCGGGCAAGAACCGCCCGGTCACATAGCGGTCGGAGAGGACGGCGGCTGATACAAGGGCGGCATCTTGGATGCGGACACCGTGATGCACTTCGTAGCGCTCCTTCAGCCCCCGCAAAATGGCAATGGCGTCCTCTACCGACGGCTCGCCCACGTAGACCTGTTGGAAGCGGCGCTCCAAGGCAGCATCCTTCTCGATGTGGGCGCGGAACTCGTCCAGAGTGGTGGCGCCGATCATGCGCAGCTCGCCCCGGGCCAGCATGGGCTTGATCATGTTGCCGGCGTCCATGGCCCCTTCGGCGGCACCCGCACCCACGATGGTGTGCAACTCGTCCATGAATGTGATCACCTCGCCGTCGGCGTCGGTGATCTCCTTCAGCACTGCCTTGAGCCGCTCCTCGAACTCACCCCGATACTTGGCTCCGGCCACCATGGCCGACATGTCCAGCGCCACCAGCCGCTTGTTCTTCAGCCCCTCGGGCACATCCCCATCGGCGATGCGCAGGGCCAGGCCCTCCACGATGGCGGTCTTGCCCACGCCGGGTTCTCCGATCAGCACCGGGTTGTTCTTGGTGCGGCGGCTCAGCACCTGGATGGTGCGGCGGATCTCCTCGTCCCGTCCGATCACCGGGTCGAGCTTTCCGTCCCGGGCCAGGTCGGTGAGGTCCCGCCCGTACTTTTCCAGCGCCTGGTATGAGTCTTCTGGGGTGGTCGAGGTCACCCGATGGGATCCCCGCACTTCGGCCAGTGCCTCCAGCAATCGATTGCGGCCTACACCCACCCGATCGGCCATGGCCAGCAGCAGGTGCTCGGTGGACAGGTACTCGTCGCCCAGCTCGGTGCGGGCGGCGTCGGCGGTCTCCATGGACTTGACCAGATCCCGGGCAGTGCGTACCTCGGTGCCGTAGGCCGCCGGCAGCTGGCTGAGCGCGGCCTCCAGCTGGGACCGCAAATCGGGCAGTGCCACTCCGGTGCGCTGCAATACCGGCAGCACCACTCCGTCGGCCTGGCCGATCAATGCCAGCAGAAGATGGTCGGCGGTCACCTCGGGATGGCTCTTCGACTGGGCCATGGCGGTGGCGTCGTTGAACGCCTCCCTGGTCTTCAGCGTCCACCGGTTGGGGTCAAGCATCAATGGGCTCCTCGTTTCGCCTCAATTCTCTATCTCTTCCATGAATAACCGCCAAAAGTTGAGGGTATTCCACTCAATTTTCCTTCGGGCGGGTAACCATGCCCAAAGACGCCACTCCGGCGACTCCGAAGATGATGGCCAAGACAGTGAAAAACGTGTTGTAGTCGGCCAGATCTCCCCCCAGAATGGCCACACCGGCGGCCACTCCCACCGCGCCTCCGATGCGGATGACGGTCTGCACGGTGCCCGCGGCCAGTCCCAACTGGCTCGGGGGTACTCCAAAGGCAATAGCGCTATTGACTCCGGGGAACACGGTGCCCACTCCAAAACCCATCAACAGCACGGCCGGAAACCAAACTGCCGCCCATTCCCTCTCCGGCCCGGCAAACAAGGCCACCCACAGGCACCCCACCGCGATGCAGCCTGCCGCGGGCACCATCACCACCCGGTGTCCGAACCGCTCCATGATCCGGCCGGTGCCGAAGCTCACCGTGCTGGACGCCGCGGTAAGCGGAGTGAGCAGCAGCCCAGCCCCCAGCGTGGTGTAGTCCCACGGCCCTCGGAGGAATTGCACCAGTGCCAGAAAGATGCCGTAAAAGGCCGTCCCCACCAAAAAAGCCACCAGTGCGGTGGACGCGAACACCTTATGACGGAACAAAGCGAGGTCGATAACCGGTGAGGGATGCCGCTGACAGCGGAGCAGGAATGCGGCCATGCCAATGGCGGCGGCGGCAAAGGCCCCGATCACCCGGGGGTCGTCTGAACCCCATTCGCTGATCTGCACGATTCCCAGGACCAGTGCCGCCGTGCTCAATCCGGCCAGAACCACCCCAACCACGTCGGGCAACTCGGCAGCCTCGTCCGCCACTGATTCAGAGATCAGGCTCCGCCGAGCCAGTACGGCCAAGCCCACGGGGGCCACCAGAAAGAACGCTGCCCGCCACGATGCGAGTTCAATGGCCAGCCCTCCGAGAGTGGGGGCAAGTGAGGCCAACACCCCGGCCACAGAGGCCCACACTCCTACGGCGATGGCCCTTCGCTGGGGGCCGAGAGTAGACATCACCAAGGCCAATCCCGAAGTGATGAGGCTGGAACCGCCGAAGGCCTGGTAGCACCGAGCCGCGATCATGGCCGGCGCGTTGGGGGCGAGCCCCACCGCAGCCGATCCGGTGACGAAGATGGTGATGGCCCACAAGAACACCCGGCGGTGGCCGATCCGGTCGGCCAGGCGCCCCGCCGGAATGAGCAGGGCCGCCACCATGATGTTGTAGCCGCTGATCACCCACGACACCTGGGTGGCCGGGGTGTCGCTGAACGTGTCGATGATCTCCGGGTAAGCCACGAACATCAGCGTCACGTCCAAGGAGCTGACAGCCGAGGCCAGCGAAACCAGCCACAACGCCTTCCATTCCCGACTCACGATCCAGTGCCCTTCATTCGACTGCCGCGCCACCCCTGCTCAGCATCACCCAACCTCTCCACGACTTCCGACGGTACTCTCAGGCCATGGACACCACGCCGGTCATCATCGAAGTCGCCCTCAACGGCACCACCACCCGGGAGCGCAACCCCCACGTGCCCATCAGCCGAGAAGAGCTCATCGAGGAAGGCCTGGCCTGCATCGAGGCTGGGGCCACCATCGTCCACTGCCACATCGCCAACATGCGGGTGCCAGCCGCCGAGGCCGCCGCCGAGTACCGGGCCACCTTCGAGCCGTGGACGGCCGCCGACCCCGACGTGCTGGTGCTGCCCACGCTGGGATGGGGCCAGAACATGGCCGAGAAGCTCGGCCACTTGGACTACCTGGCCGAGGGCGGATTGCAGCGGCTGGGGTTCATCGACCCCGGCTCCATGATCTTGGGCAAGGCCGGGGCCAACGGGCTGCCCGATCCCAACAGCTTTGTCTATGTCAACTCTTTCGCCGACATGGAAGTGGCCATCGAGCAGTGCAATCGGCTGGGCCTGGGCATGCACTTCGCCATCTTCGAGCCCGGCTTCCTCCGCAACGTGCTCTCATATTGGCGCTACGGCCAACTCACCCCTGGATCGTTCGTGAAGTTCTACTTCGGCGGGCCGGGCGGCTATTTCGCCATCGGCGACAGCGTGAGCTTCGGTCTGCCCCCCACCGAGAAGGCGCTGGACGCCTATCTGGAGATGCTGGAGCTGGTCGGCTGCGACCTGCCCTGGTTCGCCGCGGTGGTGGGCGGCGACCTCATCGAGTCCCCGATCCCCCAGCTCACCCTCAAGCGGGGCGGCCACCTCCGGGTGGGCCACGAGGACTACGCCGGCGACCGCCCCCGCCCCAACCATGAGCTCGTGGCCGAAGTCGCCGCGCTGGCCGCCGACATGGGCCGCCCCGTGGCCACCTCCGCCCAAGCCGTCGAAATCCTCGGCCTCCCCACCCGCCAAACCGCTGGCGTCTAGCTAAGACCGCTCCTAGCGGTCAAAGCTGGAAGGGTCGATACGGGCTCGACCCCGCTTGGTCTCGGCTCGGCGGCGCTTTTCGTCGAGGCGGCGCCGCCGAGCGCGCCGTGTCGGGCGGGTCGCCTTGCGGGGCTTGGCGGTTACCAGCCCGCTGCGAAGGCGCTCTTCTAGCCGGTCGAGGGCGATCTCGCGGTTGCGGGCCTGCGATCGGGTGTCGTCAACCACCACTCGCAGTTCCTCGCCCAGCCGGTCGATCAGCTGCTGGCGGACTTCGGGAGCCATATCACCAGCGACGGCAAGATCAAGCGTCGCCTCAACCCGGGTATTTGCCCGATTGGCGTGCTGGCCCCCCGGTCCACCCGAAGGGTCAAAGCGCCAGACGACCGCCGACATCGGCATCGTCCCGCCCGAAAACGAGAGCACCCGGTCCACCCCACCGACCCTACCGGCAAGTGCCAGGCGCTCTGCGGGTTCCCCTGTGCCGGTGCTGCCTTCTAGGGTTTGAGGCATGGCCAGCGTTTACCTAGATCGTGCTCGGGAGCTGCGCTCGTTGATCGACGAGAACGCGGCCAAGGCCGATGGGCTTCCCATCCCCCAGGAGACGGTCAACGCATTGGAGGATGCCGAGCTGCACAAGGTGATGGTTCCGGACGCGGTGGGCGGCCTCGAGTTGCCCGTCAACGAGTGCATCGACATCTGGGCGGAGATCTCCCGGGCCGACGGATCGGTGGGCTGGTGCCTGATGGCCAGCTGCGCGGCCACCGCCTACTTCGCGGCCTGGTGCCCCGACGAGCACATCGACCGCATGTTCTCCGACGGCGTGCCCATGTCGGCCGGGCAATTCGCCCCCAACGGCACCGCTGTCCCCGACGGCGACGGCTTCCGCCTCAACGGCCGCTACTCCTTCGGCAGCGGCATCAACCACGCCCAGTGGGCCGGCGCCGGAGTATTCACCGAGGAGCCCGAGGGCGTCGACCCCCGCTTCCTGTTCGCCATCTACCCGGTGGAGAAGGCCCAGATCACCGGCAACTGGGATGTGATGGGCCTCCAGGCCACCGCCAGCTACGACTACACCCTCGAAGACGTCTACGTGCCGGCCATCTCCACCTTCGACATGTTCGACCTCACCGTGTACCGGGGCGGACCCCTCTACAAACTGGGCGTGATGCCGCTCACCGCCGCCGGCCACGCCGGATTCGCCATCGGAGTGGTGCAGCGGGGACTCGACGAACTGCTCTCGGTGGCCCGCTCCAAACACCGCATGGGCGACGCCACCCCCCTGGCCCAAAACGACCGCTTCGTCCACGAGATCGGAGAGCTGGAATCCCGCTTCCGCGCCGCCCGGGGCTGGCTCCACGAGACCTTCGCCACCGCCGAGCGCAACGTGGTGGAGACCGGCATCGTCGACCCCATGGACGTGATCCTCACCCGCCAGGCCACCGTGTTCGTCACCCAGGAGGGTGCCGACATCCTGCGCCGGGCCTACCTGCTGGCCGGCACCGACGCCCTGCGCTCCGGCGCTCTCCAGCGGGCCTTCCGCGACATCCACGCCGGCACCCAACACGTCTTCGCCGGCACCGGACCCGCCCTAGAACTAGGCCGCGCCCTCCTAGACGCCGCCCCCGACAACCCCCTCGACGCCTAAGAGCCCACAGAAAGAAGGCATTCCCATGACCACGGATCTGTTCGAGCGGTTCAAGGTGATCGACGTGGACACCCACCTGACCGAGCCGCCGGATGTGTGGACGGCGCGGATGCCGGCCAGCTTGCACGACAAGGTGCCCCATATTGAGCGGGTGGACGGGCGGGACACCTGGATGGTGAGCGGGGAGTCGCTGGGGTCGCCGGGCTACTACTCCATGGCTGGGTTCGACGGGCTCATGCCCTTGAAGATCCCCGAGACCTACGACGAGATCGCCCCGTCGATGTATGACGCCGGTGCCCGGCTGGACTTCATGGACAGCCAGGGCATCTGGGCCCAGATCCTGTATCCCAACGTGGGCGGGTTCGGCAACGGCTATTTCCTGCGCCTCGGCGACCGGGAGGTGGTGGCCCAGTGCGTGGCCGCCTACAACGATTTTCTCTGCGACTGGACTTCGGCCGCCCCCGACCGGCTCATCCCCATCACTGCGGTGCCGTTCTGGGACATCGAATTGTCTCTGGCCGAGATAGAGCGGTGCGCGGCGTTGGGCCACCGGGCCATCAACTTCTGCAACCAGCCCCAGGACTACGGCCAACCCCCGTTGGGCCACCGGCACTGGGATCCCATCTGGGCGCTGGCCCAGGATGCTGGCCTAGCGGTGAGCTTCCATGTGGGAGGCGGCAACATGGGCACCCTGATGGCCGACGAGGCCGAGATGGGGTGGATGACCAACTTCGCCAAGATCTCGTCGCTCATCTTCTTGGACAACATGCGCTGCATCGCCGACCTGATCTTCGGCGGGGTGTGCCACCGGTTCCCCGATCTGCAACTGGTGTCGGTGGAGAGCGGCGCCGGTTGGATTCCACCGGCCTTGGAGGCGTTCGACTGGCAGTGGCGCAACGGCGGCGTCCATCTGGAGCACCCCGAGTACGACCTGTTGCCCAGCGAGTACTTCGAGCGCCAGATCTACGGCTGCTTCTGGTTTGAGCAGGCCGGTGCCGTGAACGCCATCGAACGGTTCCCAGACAACATCCTGTATGAGACCGACTTTCCCCATCCCACCTGCCAGCACCCCGGACCGGCCACCCCGGCGCAATATCCCCGGGACTACGCCGAGGGCGCCCTCGGTGGCTTGAGCGACAACCTGCTGGCCAAGGTTCTCCACGACAACGCCGCTCGCGTCTACCGCCTGGACTGACTCAAAGCCCAGACCCGCCGGTACGCTGAGGCGATGGCTCTGGTAGTTCCTGCGGCAACCGTGAATGATGCTTGCGGTCCTGATCCAGGATTCTTCTGCGAGCTGATCTTCGACAACACCGAGAACGAGCGGCTGGCCGAGATCGTCGGGTGGCTGGTCGAGCGGCCTCTGCGGATCATCCTCATCCTGCTGGTGGCCTGGATCATCAAGAAGATCGCTCACAAGGTGGTCGACCGGGCGGTGGCCCGGCTGGTGCGCCAGAGCGAGACCGACACGGAGGAGCAGCTAGAAAGTGCTGGGAAGCTGGACTTCGGCACCCGGGCGGCCAAGGCCATACACCGGATCCAGGAGCGCCAGGCGCGCAGCGCCCAGCGGATCGAGACCATCGCCGCAGTGTTGAAGAGCTTGGCCACCGCGCTCATCCTGGCCGTGGCCGCCCTATTGTGCTTGAGCGAGCTCAGCATCGATCTGGCCCCCCTGATCGCCGGTGCCGGTATCGCCGGCCTGGCGGTGGGTTTCGGCGCCCAGTCGCTGGTCAAGGACTTTCTGGCTGGCATGTTCATCCTGGTAGAGGATCAGTTCGGGGTGGGCGACGTGGTGGACGTGGGCGACACCTCGGGCACCATCGAAAAGGTCAGCCTGCGCACCACCACCCTGCGAGATGTGAGCGGAGTGGTGTGGACCGTGCCCAACGGGGAGATCCACCGCACCGCCAACCACTCCCAGCTTTGGTCAAGGGCCATCTTGGACATCGGGGTCAGCTACGACACCGACATCGACGAGGCCAGCGGGATCATGAAGGCGGTGGCTGATGAACTCTGGCGTGAGAACCACCCGGACCTCACCATCTTGGAGGAACCCTCAGTGTGGGGGGTTCAAGAACTGGGCAACGACGCAGTGGTCATCCGCTTGGTGGTAAAGACCGACCCCAGCGAGCAGTGGGCGGTGGGACGCGTGTTACGGGCCCGCATCAAAAAGGCATTCGACGAAGCCGGTATCGAGATCCCCTTCCCCCAGCGCACGGTGTGGATCCGCAACGAGAACGACGACGCCGAGCAGCCCTCGCCCGACTCAGTCGACCGGCGTGAACGAACCGTCGGCACCGGCGATGACGCGGCACCCGCAGAACTCTCCGGCGACAGCGGCGGCCATGACATCGGGGACGGCGGAGACGAGTAGCGTTCGGGCGCCGTCGGCAAATTCGCCGATGACCACCGCCCGCTCCGGGCCTTCCCGGCCCCAGATAACTGTGTAGGACACCACCTCGGCCTGCTCCTCATCTCCCGTCCGGTAGGGCTTGGACTGGAGTTCGGCGGCCACTGTGTCAGTTACGTCCAAGTTCGCGAACGGCTGGGAGGGCGGCTGGGCCGACCACAGGCTGGCCCCTTGCTTGGTGATCATCCCGCTGATCGATGTGACCAATCCGGTAGACCCCGGATCGGCCCGTAGCACCTGGGCCATCTTCACCGCGGCCTGGATCACGTAGTTGTTGAGCGGCCCGCCCGCCCAGGTCATGCCTCCGGTCACGGTCAGGTCGCGACCCAGATCGATGTCCATCTCTCGGGCTTGAGTGCGCACCGCGATGGGGAAGCAGGAATAGAGATCGATGTGGTCGGCCTCGTTGGGGGCCATGCCCACACGTTCGCTCAGAGCCCGACCGGCGTGGGCGAAACCCGGACTGCGATGGAGTTCAGGCCGCTCGGTCACCGGAACCATGTGGTTGGACTCGGCCGCCGCCCACGGGAACACCCAGCGATCGGTGGAAATTCCCAGCCTCCGGGCGGTGCCCGCTGAGCAGAAGATCAACGCGGCGGCCTGGTCCACATTCCACTGCGAGTTGTGCCACTTGGTGTAAGGCCAAGCCAACCAACGATTCCCATTTTCCGGGGTGGCGATGGCCGTGGCATCCAGCCCTTCCCGGAACCAGGCATCGGGATTGGCCGCGGCGATTTGGGCAAAGCCAGCCCACAGCCCGGCCACCTCGTCGCGGTGTTCTTCTATGGACTGGCCATCGGCGAATCGGCGGGCGTTTTCGATCATGGCGTAGTGGTGGGTGGCCATCACCAACCCGGTGTCGATCTCGGCCCGGCTGATGATCATCCCGTGAGGCGTCACGAATTCGTCGGGCTCGGCCCCGCCCTGGTCGGTGTCGGGGGCATCCACGCCAGTGATCGCGGCCCGCAAGCCCCGATACTTGGCCTCGCCGCCCACCACCGCCACCACGTCGGCAGAACCCGACGCAATGGCCGACGCGGTATCGCCCATCACCGCGGTCTGCAAGATGCCCACGTCAGCCAAATGGCTGCGGGCTTGGGACGCTCCGGCCGCGTCGGCCACCCAGCGGGCTGGATCCGTATAGCCCCACGTCCCCTTGGTGACCCTCACCTGGTCGAGTCGGCCCAATAGCCCGCTGTTGCCCGCATCCTCAGCGGCCGCCACCAGCGCCTCGGCCATCAGCCCCACGGCCTCTTTGGCCTCCGTGGGGTCATCAAATCGCTGAGCAACCGTCGCCACCCCTACCAACACCGGCGTCCTGTCGTCGAAATTCACGCCCGCACCCTAATGGCCCGCTGGTCGAAAGGAAGATGTACGGTCGAGCTATGGAGCAATGGGAATTGATCGCCCGGGAATCGATCCGAGACTTGGTGGCCCGGTACAACGCCAACGGCGACTCGGGCCGGTTCGAGCAAGTGATGGAACTATTCGCACCCGACGCCATTATGCGAACCCCGACGCAGCCCGACAAGTACGGCATAGACGAGATCCGCACCATCTTCACCGGGGCGAAGAGCACGCTGTCGGAAATCGGCGGGGGCACGCCCAAATACATCCGCCACCACACCGCCACCCACCAGATAGACGTACTCTCGCCCGGCGAGGCCAAGGGCCGCTGCTACTACCACGTGATCATGGAGCACGGCCTCGACCACTGGGGCCGCTACATCGACTCCTATGGGGTGGTGGACGGCCGGTGGCTGTTCACCGAGCGGTCGGTGACCATGGATGGGTACATCCCCGGCGGTTGGGGCGACCACAACGCCTCCAAGGGCCAAGACTACTGAACGTGTCTACACAATAAGTACATTCTCCACACCTATTAGGTGTAAACTAGGGCAATGGACGAGGTCAGCGCCCGAACTCGCACCAATATCGAGCTCGATGACCGGCTGCTCGACGTGGTGATGCGCCGGTACGGCGTGCGCACCAAGACCGAGGCCGTCCACCTCGCGTTGAGCCGTCTGGCCGGTCTGCCCATGACCACCGAGGAGATGCTGGCCATGCAGGGGACACAGCTCATCGGAGAAATCCCGCCCGACACCGGCCTCCAACCCATCGGATGATCCTGGCCGACACCTCTGCGTGGATGGAGTACGACCGAGGCACTAACTCCCCTGTTCACGCCCGGCTGGCTGCGCTCATCGCCGAAGGCGGTCGCAATGTCGCCGTCACCGAGCCAGTTCTGATGGAGGTGCTGGGAGGGGCCCAAGACGAACAAAGCCACCACCGGCTCTACAACCTGTTGACCTCAGTCTCCTGGCTGGGAGCCGATCCGGTGGTCGACTTCGAAGGTGCGGCCCGCATCAACCGGGTCTGCCGGTCTCGCGGGGTCGCCCCTCCGGGGTACATCGTCTGCATGATCGCCAACATCGCCCTGCGAACCGGATCAGAGATCCTGTCCGCGGATCAGGACTTCCACCGCGTGGCCGAGCTCTTCCCCCTCAAGATCGCCGCCGCGTCGTAGATCAGGGTGTCGGGGTATTGGCGTCGAGGACAGCGCCCGGATTGGCCCCGGTGAGCGAGCCCTCCACCTGGGTGAGAACACCGTTGACCGCGGTGGCCCGGTAGCCGCCAGCCGGGCGGCGCAGACGGGGAGCGCCCGAGGGCAGGTCGGATACGAACCCGTCGGTGTCCCACGACAGCTCGTCTAGGTCGAACACCGTCACATCGCCGGCATAGCCGGGCAACAGGCGTCCCCGGTCGTTGAACCCCAAGACCTCGGCCTGCCGGCCGGTGATCTCATACACGGCCCGTTCCAGTTCTAGATCGCCCCGGTCGCGTACGTGGCGGGTGAGCAGCAGAGTGGTGTCGCCCGCGGCGCACATCATCTGCACATGGGCTCCGGCGTCGGAGGCGCTGATCAAACAGCGGTCGTCGGAGATCATTTGGGCCACCCCGTCGGTGTTGCTGTTGCTCACGCCCATAGCCACCACTCCAGGCTCCAAGTCGTTCTCCAGAATCCAGTCGGCGAACACATCGGAGGGGTGGCCGCCTCGAGCCTCGGTCAATTCGGCCAGCGAGCGGCCCAGCCAGGCCTCGTTTTCGGGGCGGGTCACCGACGTGAACCGGGCGAAGTCGGGTCGGTTGATGGGGAACAGGGACTTCTCAGTGGCATCCCACTCATTGCGGGCGATTTCCCGCCAGCCGGGATCAACCAGCATTTCCCGCCGAGCCTCACCGGTAACTCCCATGATCTGGTTCCAGCCCTTGGGGAGCATCATGAACACCATGGTCTGCTCCCAACTCACGTTGAGGTCCACGGTGCGGGGCGATGAGATGGGCCACATGTCGCAGCCCTCATCCCGGATCGCCTGGGTGAACGCCATGTATTCATCGGGGCGGTGCGGGGCCATGTCACTGTGGGAAACCCCGTTCCAGACAGAGGTCACCCCTCGGGGTCCGAGCACCCGGGCCATCCGGCGGATGTCTGCCTCGGGATCCTCGCCGGTGAGATTGGGGATGAACTCCACCAGACCGTGGCCAGCGGCGGCCAGCACGTCGGCCAGCGCGCTCAGCTCCCCATCACAGGCCAACCGGCTCGGCACCGGGCGGCTGCGGCGGTCCAGGTCGAAGAACGAGGTGCTGAAGCCGTAGCAGCCTGCCGCCATGGCATCGGCCATCTCCACGGCCATGGCAGATATCTCATCGGCGGTGGCCTCCCGGGTCCAGGCGTCGTCGCCCATCACATAGATCCGCAGCATGGAGTGGCCGATCAGCGAGGCCATGTTCAGGGCGATCCCGCCCTCGTTCATGGCATCTCGATATTGGCGCCACGACCCCCATGACCAGGGGATACCCGATTCGAAGTCGGCCACCGGCATGTCCTCGATGTAGCAGAACACATCGATGAGCTCGTCGAGATCCTCGGGTTTGGCCGGAGCCAGCGACAGCGAGCAGTTGCCGATCAGCGCGGTGGTCACCCCGTGCTGAGGCATGGGATCACAGCCCCGGTCCCAAAACATGGACGGGTCCAAGTGGGTGTGGGAGTCAATGAACCCAGGGGACACGTAGCAGCCGCCGGCGTCCAGTTCTGTTTCGCCGTCGGGCTTCAGGCCGGGGCCCACCTCGGTGATGACTCCGCTATTGATGCGCACATCGGCAGGCCGGGCCGTAGCTCCTGTGCCGTCGATCAGATTGCCGCCGCGGATGATGATGTCAGCCATGGGCGAAACGATAGATAACGGAAATACCGCTGCTCTCATCAGCGCCGGGGTATTGGTGCGATAGAGAATGGGACCATGACTGACCACATCAGCACTGAGGCCCTTGAATCGCTGGCCGCCAAGCAGGCCATCACCGAGGTGATCTACGGCTATTGCCGAGCTCTCGATCGAATGGACAAGGACGCGGCCTATGCGGTCTGGCACCCCGACGGGACCGCCGACTACGGCGAAGACATCTACCAAGGACCTGGATGGGGGTTCGTGGATTGGGTGTGGACGGCCCACGCGGCAATGTCCACCCACTCCCATCAGATCACCAATGTCTTGATCCAAGTTGACGGGGAACAGGCAGTAAGCGAAGCCTACGTAACTGTGGCGCTGCGCACCTTGCCGTTTGGCGACAGCGCTGATGTCGCCGATATCTACAGCCGTGGCCGCTACGTCGACCAATGGTCCTGCCGCGATGGACGCTGGGCCATCGACCACCGCAACTACATCACCGACCACTCGGTGACCGTGCCCAACGCAGACCCCGCCCCCCACGATCCCCGGTCAATCCGCGGGCCAGAAGACCTCTCGGTTGCCCTGTTCGGCTGACCGCCTACCTTCCTATCGCGCACCGACGAGTTGAACTGATATAGCGATTCGATATAATCGCGAGTCCATGTTGGATCTCGCGGTGCTCGGACTGCTCAAGGAGGGCGACCTCCACGGCTACGAGCTGAACAAGCGCCTCAAGTCTCTGGTCGGCGGATACGCCAACTCCTACGGAGCGCTTTATCCCGCATTGGCCCGCTTGGAGCGGCGCGGATGGGTGAGCTCCACGGCAGTGGCACCTGATATTGCTGTCGACGAACAAGCCGCAGACGGGCATGCACGGCGCAATCGACGGCGCACCACCAGGTCCAAGTCAGGACGAACCCGCAAGGTGTACCAGATCACCGTGGCCGGCGAAGACCACCTGCTGGAACTGCTCCAAGAAGACGCCAACAACGAGCGGCGCTTTCGCTTACAGCTGGCCTTCTGCCGCTTCCTTCCCCCCGAACGGCGCCTAGCGCTCTTCGAGTTGCGCCGAGCCCACTTGGTCAGCCTGCAAGCCATGGCCCGCCGCGACCCCGTGCAAACCAACGATCCCTACGTGCGCTCCTTGTTCCAGAGAGACCAGGAGCGCCGAGAACACGACTTGGCCTGGCTCGACCGGTTGATCGCCGACGAGCGCGCCAACCGGCCACCGGAACCGAACGACCAATGATCGACGCCGATCGATCCGACTTCCCCCAGGGAGGGCAACCACAATGAGCAACCCCATTCGAATCGCCATCGCCGGTGTCGGCAACTGCGCCAGTTCTTTGGTGCAAGGCCTCTACTACTACGCCGACGCCGAACCCGACGACCACGTCCCCGGCCTGATGCACGTGGTGCTCGGCGGCTACCACATCAACGACGTTCAGCCAGTAGCGGCCTTCGACGTGGATGCCACCAAGGTCGGGCTGGATTTGGGCAAGGCCATCAGCGCGGCTCCCAACAACACTGTGCAGTTCTGCGACGTTCCCGAACTGGGGGTCCGGGTACAGCGGGCTCCCACCCTGGACGGATTCGGCGAGTTCTACCGCACCCAGTGCGAGGAGTCTCCCGCCGAGCCGGTGGACGTGGCCGCGGCCCTGCGGGAGGCCGGAGCCGACGTGCTCATCTCCTATCTGCCGGTGGGCTCCGAGGAAGCTCAGCGCTACTACGCCGAGTGCTGCCTGGAGGCCGGCGTGGCCTTCGTGAACGCCATCCCGGTGTTCATCGCCTCTGATCCGGACTGGGCTCAGCGCTTCACCGACGCTGGCGTGCCGGTGGTGGGCGACGACATCAAGAGCCAGGTGGGCGCCACAATCGTCCACCGCACCCTGGCCCGGCTCTACGAGGATCGGGGAGTGGAGCTCGACCGCACCTACCAGCTCAACTTCGGCGGGAACATGGACTTCATGAACATGCTGGAGCGGACTCGGCTGGTGTCCAAGAAGATCTCCAAGACGCAGTCGGTCACCAGCCAGCTCGACAAGGGCATCGCCGCCGATGACGTCCACATCGGCCCCAGCGACCACGTCCCCTGGCTGGAAGACCGTAAGTGGGCCCACATCCGCCTCGAGGGCCGGGGCTTCGGCGACGTGCCCCTCAACATCGACCTCAAGCTGGAGGTGGTGGACTCTCCCAACTCTGCCGGTGTCATCATCGACGCCCTGCGCTGCGCCAAGCTCGGCTTGGACCACGGGGTGGGCGGTCCCCTGCTCGGCCCATCGGCCTACTTCATGAAGAGCCCGCCCATCCAGTACCGCGACGAAGCCGCCCGCGAGATGGTCGAGGCCTACGCCCGCAGCGAGGTCAGCTAGCGGGCGACGGACCGCTCCACTGCAAGAGGTGGGCGCGGGCTTCCTCCGCGGTAAGGGGGCCCAAGTCGAGGCGGTAACGGCGTAGCTCCTCAACGGCTGCACCAACTTCAGGGCCCGGCAACAGGCCAAGCAGGGCCATTATCTGCTCACCGTCGAGCACGGGGCCTCCGCACAAGTCGGGCTCGGCCTCCATCAGGGCATCCACATCGGCCGCCAAAGCGCCTACTCCCCCCAGAGCTTCGGCAACGGCCACTGCCTGATCAAGATGAGGACCCGCACCGACCACCCAACGGCGCAACATGGGCAGGTTGCGGGGGGGATGGTCCACGGCCTGACGAGCCGATGTCAAGACTGCGGCTACGGCTCGGCTGGCCGCAGTGGCCGCTCGTCGCTCTGACAAGACAGCCTGCACATCGCTCGGCGATCCCACCTCGGCCAAGAGCGCGGTCAAGCGGGCAACCGGATCATGGCCCACCAGAACAACACGTCTAAGTGCGGCAGCGCTGTCGGGAACCGGACCCAGAACTCTCTCGGCCAAACCGGCCGTGAACAACATCTCAAATCCAGCTTTTGGTTCAGCAAGCGAGAGGATCCGGTCTAGCTCGTCTCGAATTCGCTCGTCGGCAACAATGCTGAGTCGGTCGGCCATCGCAATCATGGCAGTCAGCAATTCGGGCTCAACAACCAGCTCAAATTGGGCCGCGAAGCGAGCAGCACGCAGCATGCGCAAGGGGTCGTCGCTGAAAGTTGCCTCAGGATCGAGAGGGGTGCGGAGGCGCCGGGCGGCCAGGTCGGCCGCACCGCCAAAGGGGTCCACCACATCGCCTTCGGGCAGTTCGACGGCCATGGCGTTTATGGTGAAGTCGCGGCGGGAGAGGTCGGCTTCGATGGCGTCGGCGAAAGCCACCTCGGGCTTGCGGGAACCAGGCTGGTACCGCTCGGTACGGTGGGTGGTGATCTCAACCCGTCGATCGCCTCTTCGAGCGCCGATGGTGCCGAAGCGCTCCCCTTGAACCCACAGGGTGTCGGCCCATTCCTCCAAGATCGCCTTCACTGCCGGGGGTTGGGCATCGGTTGTGAGATCCAGATCGAAGGCGGTGTCCAGCGGCAATCCCAGCATCGCGTCGCGCACAATTCCCCCCACCAGATAGACCCGATAGCCGTCGTCGGCAAACAGGTCAGCCAGCTCGCGGGCTTCCTCGCGGACGGGCGCCAGACGTTCCAGACTCACGGCAACAGTGCGGCCGCCGCGGCGGCCACCTCCCCACCCGGTCCGCCCCCCGTGGCCGGCTCCGGGCGCCATTTCGCGCCGGCCAAAGCGGCTACCGCCGCTGCGGCACAGTCGGCCAGCGCATCCAAGTCGTAGCCGCCCTCCAGAAAAGCAATGCGCCGACCCGGCGGTACCACTCCGATGATCGCTTCAGTGAGATCGGCGAAGTCCCCCGCGGCCAAGCCCAGGCTGGTCAGCGGATCGGCTCGGTGGGCGTCGAAACCAGCCGAGAGCACCAGCCAATCGGGGGCGAACGCCTCCACCGCGGGCAGCACGGCATCTTCCCAGCCCCGGCGATACGCGTCGCCGGTGGCCCCCGCGGGCATGGGCAAGTTGATGGTGGTGCCCGCACCTGGCCCCTCGCCCCGCTCCAACAACCCGCCGGTACCGGGATAAAAGGGGTACTGGTGCCACGACACGTACATCACCCGGTCGTCTTCCCAAAAGACATCTTGGGTGCCGTTCCCGTGGTGGGCGTCGTAGTCCACCACAATCACCCGATCTCCTCGATCAGCCAGCGCCCGCGCGCAGACCGCCGCACTGTTGAACATGCAGAAGCCCATCGACCTCACCGGCGTGGCATGGTGTCCCGGCGGGCGCACCGCGCAGAATGCAGCATCAGCCTTCCCGCTATCCAGAGCGTCGATCGCCGCCAGCCCGGCCCCGGCGGCCAGCCGAGCCGCTGCCTCTGACTCCGCAGACAGCACCGTGTCGGGATCTAGTCGCCCGCCGCCGGCTTGGGCCACCCGGTGAACCGAGTCGAGCACCGACCAATGATGCACAGCCAGCAGGTCGGCGTCAGTGGCCGCTCGGGGCTCGGTCGGGATGAGCGCGTCGGCCAGCTCAGCCCTCTGCACTCCATCTATAACGGCGCGCAAACGGGCCGGGCGCTCCGGATGGGAACGTCCAGTGTCGTGGTCGAGAAAGCGATCATCGGTGATCCACAGAACCGCCACGACCCCACGGTACCCCCGCCTCCCTGCTCCACCAGTCCATATCCCCGCACAGCCCTCCCAAAACTCGACCACTAGCCTCAGGAACATGTTGGGCCGATGGTCGGGGCAGAACTCCGTAACGCTCCGACTCGGACAGGACCGCCTGCGGCTCAGGCCGTGGGCGGGCGAGGCCGGCACCGGTCATCTCATTCTGCTGACCCCGGGGACGGCGGTGTCCGACTCTGCCGCAGCCGCGGCGACCGAGAATGCCGCGGCGCGGGGGTACCACCGCCTGAGGACTTCGGCGCTGTCGCGCCTTGAATCCGAGCCGTTCCTTCGAGCCGGGTTCGAGCCCCGCCAACAGCTCGCCTTGCTGTCGCGGCCGATCCAAGCCCGAGAACTCCAAAACGGCCTTCCCCACCCGAACGGCAGTGTTGCCATCAGAAGAGCTCGCCGCCAAGACCACCCCTTGGTGCTCGAGGTGGACCATGCCGCATTCGAGCCCTACTGGCAGCTAGACCAGACAGGTCTTCATGACGCCCTTCGGGCCACCCCCTTCAGACACTTTCGAGTTGCCCGCCAAGATGACGGCAGCGCGCTCACCGGGTATGCCATTTCAGGTCGCAGCGGCCCCGCCGGCTATCTCCAGCGCCTGGCCGTATCACCCAACCAGCAAGGCCAAGGGGCCGGGGCCGCCCTTGTGATCGACGGTTTGACGTGGATGGCCCGCTGGGGCGCAACTCAAGTTTGGGTCAACACCCCCGAGCAAAACACGGGGGCAGTGTGGTTCTACGAGCGCTTGGGCTTCGAACTGCATCCCCCTGGCTTGCAAGTACTGGAGTTGGACCTTGGGCAGTGACCCCCGCCCGACAGACTCGGGAAAACGACGGCCGACCTCCATGGCAGCGGGCCTGGCCATTGTCTTGACTCTCTTGGCCGCACTCGCTTTCCTGCCACTTGCCGCGTCGGCCCAGAACGACGCCACGCCGTCCGAAGATGCCGCTCCCGCCATCGAATTGATTAGCCAGAGAATGTGGATCGCCGACGAGGACTCGTTTCGAGTCTCCCTGCGCCTCTCCGATGCTCCCAGGCAATCCACCGTTGACATGATCGTCGGCCTGCCCATCCGCTCTCGGTCGGCGTTCTTGGACCGGCTTGCCGATCCTTCTACCGGACAGGTCCTTCACCAGATCTCCCGACTGGTGGTGGCCGAACCCGACGCCAACGGAATCACAACACTGCAAGTCCCCACCACCAGCGGCCAGGAACCAGAGGCCGACGGTCTGACCCGACCGCTGCTGTCTCTTCCCGCCGAGGGGGTGTATCCGGTAAGCCTCGTTCTTCGGGGTCCCGACGGCCTTCGACTGGACACCGTCCATACCTTCCTGGTCCGGACCCCCCCAACCGACACCAACCAGCCCCCTTTGCTGGTGAGCACCGTGCTCTCGGTGGCCGGGCCCCCAGCCGTGAGCCCAGAAGGCACCGTGGATCTGGGGACGACCGGCAGAAGTCTCCAGACGCTGGCCGACGTATTCGACCCCCTAATTCGCCCCCAACCCCTCGCCGCCGTCTCTGTGGAACCCCATCTGATTGACGCACTGGCCATCAGCGAGCAATCGGAGCACGCCGAGCTGTTGACCCGGCTCCAACAGTCCACGATCAACCGCCAGATAACGAGCAACACCTATGTCCCCCTGGACAGCGATGCGTGGATAGACCAAGACCTAAGCCTCGAGATCGGCTGGCAAATCGAGGCGGGGGCCGCAGTGCTGGATGAGTTCCTCGGCTCTCAGGCCGACCGCACCATCATGGTGCTGACAACATCGGCCTCCCCCGAGCTGCTCCATCGGCTTCAGCGGGAGCGGGTGGAGTTGGTGTTGGTCCCCGATGACCTGCTCGATCCGGCCAACGAGTTGGTCGGCACTTCGGCCAAGACATCGTTCTTGCTGCCCGCACTCGAAGAGCCGATGGAAGCATTGGCCATCGACAGCACGGTGACAGCTCACTTCACCCGGATCGACGGCGCAGATACCGCTCCCTATCTGGTGTTGGCCGAGCTTGCCGTCCGCTGGTTTGAGGATCCCCAGCAGCTCAGGGGAATCGTTATGGCCCCACCGCTTGATTCGCCGCCCGATTCGAATGCGCTCGGAGTGCTGCTCGACGAGATCAGCGCCAGCCCGATCCTCTCCTCCGTCGACCCCTCCACGATCATGGAGAGCCTTGCACCCGAAGCCCTCCGAGGAGTGCGCCCCGTCGAGGAGAACGGATTCGGAGAGGACTACCAGGCCGCGCTGAACGACGGCCAACGCATCGCCCGGTCCTATCAGAACATGGTCGACCCGATCGCGACGGTGGACACCCCCGAGCGGCTGCTGATCGAGACTCTGGACCGGGCCTTGCTGCTGTCGGGCACCTACGGGCTGACTGAGACTCAAAGAGACGCCTACCTGGCAGTGGTGGCCCAGACTGTGCGGGACACCGTGGCCGCCATTCAACCCCCCAGCCGCCAAAGAATCACCCTGACCAGCCGGTCGGAGAGCATTCCCATGCTCATTCGCAACAGCCTCGACCACGATGTCATCGTTCGCCTCGACCTCAACAGCGACAAATTGGACTTCCCGGACGGCGATTCCCTGCTCTGGAGGCTGTCTCCTGGGGTAAACCAAGTCCAAGTGCCGGTCCAGGCCAAGACATCGGGAGACGCCGTGCTGGAGATCAAGGTCAACTCCCCCACCGGCCTCTTGGCCCTCGGCGAATCCCAGCTGACAGTGCGGGCCACGTCTCTGTCGGGAACTGGAGTGGTGATTTCGGCAGCCGCCCTGGCCATCTTGATGCTGTGGTGGGCTCGGCACTGGTGGTCACGACATCGCGCCAAGTCCGAGCTGCAAAAAAGTAGTGTCGCACTATGACCGTTCGAATAGTGACCGACAGTTCCTGCGACCTCAGCCCCGCCGACATCGAGCGCCACCAGATCACTGTGGTTCCGCTCACCATCCGATTCGGCGACGAGGAGTTCACCGACGGCGTGGGGTTGTCGGCAAAGAACTTCTACCAAAAGATGGCGGCCAGCGATGAGCTGCCGTCCACCGCCGCCCCGGCGCCGGGTGCGTTCGAAGCCGCATTCAGAGAGTTGGCCGAAGGCGGGGCCGACGCGGTGGTGTGCGTCAACCTGTCTTTCGCCCTGTCGGCCACCGGGGAATCGGCTCAGGCCGCGGCCCGCGCCACCGAGGGCCAGGTAGACGTCCGGGTGGTGGACTCCGGCAAAGTCTCAGTGGGCCTGGGTGTAATGGTGAAGGCTGCAGCCGCCGCCGCCCAAGCAGGGCACAGCGCGGACGAGATCGAAGCCCAGCTCAACCAGCTCAAAGACCGGGTCTTCATCTATGCCGTGCTCGACACACTGGACAACCTCAAAAAGGGCGGCCGCATCGGCACTGCGCAGGCCCTTTTGGGTAGCGCCTTGTCCATCAAACCCTGCTTGGACCTCACATCCGGAGTGGTGGAGGAGGCGGGCAAACAGCGAACCAGGGGCAAGGCCCGAAACTGGCTGGCGGCACAGGTGGCCGAAGCCGGGGATTTGGAGCACTTGGCCATCGCCCATGGTGGGGCCGACGATATCGATGCGTTCGTGGCCGGCCTGGGCGAAAACCCTGCCCAGAACCCCTTGACCGTGGCCCTCATCGGTCCGGTTGTGGGCACCCACGCCGGCCCCGGGGTTATTGCCGCAGCTATGGTGCCCACTGCCTAAGTCCGTCTTGGCCCGCAGAAAACGCCATCGGTAACCTTCGGGCCGTGTCGGAGTTCCTCCGCGACTACCTCCTAGTCGTCTTATTCCTCGTGCTGGCGGGCGCGTTGGTCTTCGGGATGCTGGGGGTCGGGAGCCTGCTGCGGCCCTCCCGGTCGCAGCCCCAGAAGTACATCACCTACGAAAGCGGCGTCGACCCCGTGGGACTGGGCTGGTCGCAGAGCAACATCCGGTATTACGTGTTCGCCCTCTTGTTCGTGATGTTCGACGTCGAAGCGGTGTTCATATTCCCCTGGGCTACCCGCCTGGAGGCCTATGGGACATTCGGTCTGGTCGAGATGGCCATCTTTATTTTCATCCTTGCGCTGGGCTTGGTGTACGCCTGGCGAAAGGGTGTGCTCCGATGGATCTGAGGTAGGCAGTGGGACTGGTCGCCAGCGGCAAAGCTCCAAAACCCCTGACCAAGCTCCTCAACCTCGGCCGGAAGTACTCCCTTTGGATGTATCAATGGGGCCTGGCCTGCTGCGCAATCGAGATGGGCGCGGTGATCGGCTCCCCCCGTTACGACGTCATGCGCCTTGGCGTGATCCCGTTTCCCGCCAGCCCCCGCCAAGCCGACTTGGTGGTGATCTCGGGAACGGTCACCGACAAGATGGTGCCGTCAATTCTCCGCCTCTACGAGCAGATGCCCGACCCGAAGTACGTCATCTCGATGGGTTCCTGCGCCAACTGCGGAGGCCCCTATTGGGACTCCTACTCAGTGACCAAGGGTGTGGACCAGATCATTCCGGTGGATGTATACGTGCCCGGCTGTCCGCCCCGGCCCGAGGCCTTGCTCGAGGGCATCGTGCTGCTTCAGGAGCGAATCAGCAACGAGGACCCGGCTGTGCGGTGGCGAGGTGACCCAATTGTCGTCGACTGATACCGACATCGACACCGCGGCTGAAGCCGGGGCGGAGCCCGACGTGCACCGGGAAGCTTGGGCTGTCCAGTTGGCCAACGCACTGGGCGAGGGCTTTGTGGAGCACCACATCATCCCCGGCAGCGATCTGTGGGTGCGGGTCACCCGCGACTCGTGGGCCGACGCGGCCACCGCCGCCCGAGACCAGCTGGGTTGTGAGTTCTTCGACTGGCTTTCGGCCATCGACTGGCTACCCTCTCCTTACGGTCGGGATATGGACGCCCAAGAGGACAATCCCGAACCCAAAGCAGCTGACCCACTGGAGCAGGGCCACGCCGGCGGCGAGACCCGATTCCAGATTGTGATGCGCCTCTACTCGATCACCGACCATATGGGCATCACAATCAAGGCCGACCTGCCCGACGCAGACCTGAGCGTCGACACCCTGCTCAGGGTTTTTCCTGGAGTCAATTGGCACGAACGCGAGGCCTGGGAGATGTTCGGGATCAATTTCAACGGCCATCCGGATCTCCGCCACATCTACCTGCCCGGCGAGTTCGAGGGGAACCCCCTCCGCAAGGACTTTCCGCTGCTGGCCCGGCGGGTGAAGCCGTGGCCCGGCATCGTGGACGTGGAGATGTTTCCCGGCGAGGAAGGCCCATGACCGCCGTAGGCGCCGACCAGCGCCAGCAGATGGCCTACGTCGCCACCCAGGCGGCCGACGCCCGGCTGAACGTGGAGATCGAGACCGAGGGCATGACCCTCAACATCGGTCCCCAGCACCCGGCCACCCACGGCACGCTGCGGCTGGTCGCTCGCCTTGACGGGGAACTGGTGGTGGAAGCCGAGCCGATCATGGGCTACATGCACCGGGGCTACGAGAAGCTGACCGAGGTGCGCACCTACCCCCAGATCACCACGCTCATCAACCGCATCGACTGGCTGGGCAGCTTCGCCAACGAGGTGCCGTTCATCCTGGCCGCCGAAAAGCTCATGGAGGTGGAGGCTCCGCCCCGGGCCCAGTGGATCCGCACCGCGCTGTTCGAGCTGAGCAGGATCGCCAACATCACCCTGTTCTTGGGCGATATGGCCGTGCAACTCGGCGCCCTCACTCCAGTGTTCATGGCCTTCCGCGATCGGGAGTTCGTGCTCAACCAGATCGAAGCGGTCACCGGTGGGCGCTTCCACCCCAACTTCGACCGCATTGGCGGTGTGAAAGACGACCTGCCCAAGGGGTGGATCGACGACACCAAGCAGGCCATGGAGAAGATCCGCGACTTCTGCGACGAGTTCGAGGAGCTGGTGCTGGGCAATGAGATCTTCCAGGCGCGCAGCCGGGGAATCGGCATCGTGCCTCCCGCGGTCGGCCTGGCCTACGGGCTGTCGGGCGCCAACATCCGGGCTAGCGGGGTCGATTGGGATCTGCGCCGCGACGGCCATGAGGCCCTGGTGTACGACCAACTCGACTGGAAGGTGTGGACCCATCCCGACGGCGACTCGTTCGCCCGCTACTGGGTCAGGCTCCAGGAAACCCGGGAGGCCACCCACTTGGTGGATCAGCTTCTGGACGGGCTCCCCTCCGGGCCGATCATGGCCAAGGTGCCCCGCATCATCAAAGTTCCCGCCGGCGAGGCCTACGCCGCCACCGAGAACCCGCTGGGAGAGATGGGCTACTACATCATCAGCAAGGGCGACTTGGTGCCCTTCCGGGTGAAGATCCGCTCGGCCAGCTTCTCCAACATCTCAATCACCCCCTGGCTGCTCAAGGGCGTGTACGTGCCCGACATCATCACGATCTTGGCCAGCCTGTACTTCATCCTGGGAGACATCGACCGGTGACCGCGGCCACCGTGATGTCGGGCCTGCTGGCCGCCGAGGTGCCCTACTGGGCGTCGTCCATCATCAAGTTGGGCGTCATCGCCCTGGTCGTCCCTACCGCCGCGCTGGTACTGGGCTATGTGTTCTTGCTGAAGATGATGAGCTTCATGCAGAGCCGGCTGGGCCCCATGGAAGCCGGCCCCTACGGCACCCTGCAACTGCTGGCCGACGGGCTGAAGTTCATCCAGAAAGAGGACATCTTCCCGGAGAAGGCCGACCGGACGGTGTTCGCCCTGGCCCCGCTGGTGGTGCTGGTCTCCACATTTTTGATCTACGTGGTCATCCCCACCGGGCCCGACGCGGTGGTTGCGCAGTTGGACGTGGGTATCTTCTACGCCCTGGCGGTGTCATCTCTGTCGGTGGTGGGAATCTTGATGGCCGGATGGGCCTCAGCCAACAAATACGCCCTCATGGGAGGCCTGCGGGCCGCCGGCCAGCTCATCGCCTACGAGCTGCCGCTGGTGCTGGCGGTGATGGGCGTTGTAATCCAGGCCGGCACCCTGGATCTGCAAAAGATCGTCGCCGCCCAAGCCGACGGGGAGATCTTCGGTTGGGGCGGCATAGGCAACCCGTTCATCCTCACCCAGTTCTTGGGCTTTTTCATCTTCCTGGTGGCGGTTCAGGCCGAGCTCACCCAGCCGCCGTTCGACATGCCGGTGGCCGAGTCGGAAATCGTGGGCGGCTACCAGGTGGAGTACACCGGCTTCCGGTTCTTGTTCTTCTTCATGGGCGAGTTCGGCACCGCCTTCGCCTTCGCCGCGCTGGCTTCGGTTCTGTTCCTGGGCGGTTGGGCCCTCCCGTGGGGAGACCTCACCCACTGGGGCTTCAACATCGCGGGACCAGTCATCATGCTGGTGAAGGTGTTGGCCGTATCGGCGTTGATCTTCTGGTTCCGCTTCACTTATCCGCGTTTTAGAGAGGATCAGCTCCAGCGCTTGGCTTGGAAATTCCTGATCCCGTTGTCACTGGTCAACATCGTTGTCACCGGTATTTTCAAGGTCGTTTTGTAGGAGCTCGTCATGGCATTGGTACCAGGATTGATAACGGGACTGAAGGTCACCGCTCGAACCATGTTCCGCACCCTTTTCGGCGACGGCCCCCCGGTTGTCCCCGCCCCCTCCAAGCACTCCCACACCGTGCAGTACCCCCACGTGAAGGAGATGCCCGCCGACCGGGCTAGAGGCGTGATCGCCCTCCATGAGGAGAACTGCACCGCCTGCATGCTCTGCGCCCGGGAGTGCCCCGACTGGTGCATCTACATCGAGGGCCACAAGTACCTGGCCCCACCCCGCCGGGAGGGGGGCAAGCCCCGCCAGAAGAACGCCCTCGACCGCTTCGACATCGACTACAGCCTGTGCATGTACTGCGGCATCTGCGTGGAGGTCTGCCCGTTCGAAGCGCTGTTCTGGACCCCCGAGTACGAATACTCCGAGCCGCGAATCGCCGACCTGCTCCACGACAAGGAGCGGCTCAGCGAGTGGATGGATACCGTGCCCGACTTCGAGTCCTATGAGACCGGTTCCGAGCAGAAGGTGTTGAAGGTTCCCCGGTGATCGCCGAGCACGTCGCCTTCGGGATCATCGCCGCGGTGATGGTGGCCTCCGCCCTGCGGGTGGTCACCACCCGCGACATCGTCCACGCCGCTTTGTACCTGGTGATCGTGCTGGCCGGAGTGGCCGCCCTGTTCCTGTTGGTGGGCGCCGAGTTCACCGGCATAACCCAGGTGCTGATCTACATCGGCGCGGTAATCGTGCTGTTCTTGTTCGGCATCATGCTCACCCGGTCCGACTTCGACCAGGACACTGAGCCCGACCACAAGCGCAAATTTCCTGCGGTTTTGACCGCCCTTTTGCTGCTGGCTGTGATGATCGGCGCCCTGGTGGACCGCTTTGAAGGCGTGAAGCTGGATGCCAACTTGCCCGACGGCCTGACTCCCCAGACCACCGCCCAGGTATCTGACGAGCTGTTCTCCCAGTACATCGTGCCCTTCGAGGCGGTGTCGGTGCTGTTGTTGGCCGCCCTCATCGGCGCCATCGTGATCGCCCGCCGAGAGGAGGGCGGCTGATGCTTCTCAATGAGATGCTCCTTTTGGGCGCGGTGTTGTTCTGCATCGGGGTTTACGGCGTGCTGGCTCGCCGCAACGGCGTGCTGGTGCTCATGTCCATCGAGCTCATCTTGAACGCGGTGAACATCAACCTGATTGCCTTCGGCGCCTTCCACAACACGGTCATGGGCCAGATCTTCGCCCTGTTCGTGATTACCGTGGCCGCCGCCGAAGTGGGAATCGGCCTGGCCATCGTGCTGCTGCTGTATCGGAATCGGCGATCCATCGACTTGGACCAAGTCGATCTGATGAAGGGGTGAGGCCGCGGTGCTGAATGCGATAGTCGCCGCCGCCGAATCCAGCGGCACGGCCGTAGCCGCTTCGGGCTGGTTCTTGGAGAACGCCTGGCTGATCTGGCTGTTCCCCGCGGTGTCGTTCCTATTGATCCTGTTGTTCGGCAAGCGATTCCCCCGAGGCGGCTCCGAGATCGGCATCGCCGCAGTAGGGGCGTCCTTCGTTTTTGGCCTCCTCACCGCCATCCAATGGATCGGCGAGGTGGAGGGCGCGGGCGGAGGGGGCGCTGAGGGCGAGCACGCCCTGGGCGCGGGCGGGTTGGCCGCCGCGGCCGAAGGCGAGGCATCCGGCGGGGTGGGCGCGCTCACCCGGTCGATCACCTGGCTCACCAACGGGGCCGAGGCCATCGGCGCGGGCATCATGATCGACGGCCTGGCCGTGATGATGATTTTCGTGGTCACCGTGGTGTCGCTGCTGGTGCACATCTACTCCACCGACTACGTGGCCGGCGACCGCCGCTATACCCACTTCTTCGCCTTCTTGAGCCTGTTCACCGCGTCGATGCTCTTCTTCGTCACCGCCTCCACCACCATCCAGATGCTGGTGGGCTGGGAGCTGGTGGGGGTGTGCTCGTTCGTGCTCATCGGCCACTGGTGGGAGGAGAAGGACAACTCCGACGCCGCCCTCAAAGCCTTCTTCACCAACCGGGTGGGCGACATGGGCATCATCATCGGGGTGTCGATCCTGTTCTTCGGCGCGGGCACCTTCGACGTCATCGGGGTCAACGAGGCCGCCATCACCGGCACCATGAGCCACACGGTCACGCTGGCCGCCGCTTTGTGTCTCACCGCCGCGGTCATGTCCAAGTCGGGCCAATTCTTCCTCCACACCTGGCTGCCCGACGCCATGGCCGGGCCCACTCCAGTGTCGGCCCTCATCCACGCCGCCACCATGGTGGTGGCCGGCATCTTCATGGTGGCCCGGCTCTACGGGGTGTTCTTCGAGGGCTACTCAATCGGCGGCTCCAGCATCAACCTGTTGGCCCTCATCGGAGGGATGACCACGCTGGTGGGTGCCACCCTGGCCTTCGTCCAGAACGACATCAAGAGGGTGCTGGCCTACTCCACCGTCTCCCAGTTGGGCTACATGGTGCTGGCCCTGGGAGTGGGGGCATGGACCGCGGCCCTGTTCCACCTGTTCACCCACGCCTTCTTCAAGGCCTGCCTGTTCTTGGGGTCGGGCTCGGTCAGCCACGCCGTCCACTCGTTCGACATGAAGGAGGACATGGGCGGGCTGCGCAAGCACATGCCCCACACCTACCGGACGTTCATGATCGGCACGGTGGCGCTGGCCGGACTGCCCATCTTGTCGGGGTTCTGGTCGAAGGACGAGATCTTGGCGGGCACCGGCGGCTGGGGACTGTTCGGGGGCACCGGGGGCAACGGGGCCTACACCGTGATGCTGGCCATGGGCATGATCACCGCCGCCCTCACCGGGGCCTACATGACCCGGGTCGTCTACCTAACGTTCTTCGGGGAGTACCGGGGCCACGGCACCCCCCATGAGTCCGGCCCTCGAATCACCGTGCCGCTGTGGATCCTGGCCGGGTTGGCCGTCGTCGCCGGATTCATCAACTTCCCGGCCGGCTTCCAGCTCGTTCCCGCCGCCTGGGAAGAGAAGTTCCTCCAATGGGTAGAACCCGTAGGGGTGAGCTACTTCCCAGCCATCAGCCACGCCACACCGTCATGGACGCTGGCCATCGTGTCGGTGATCGTGGCCCTAGTAGGTATCGGCGCCGCTTACCGCTACTACTTCGTCCGGGTGAGGGCGGTTAGCCCAGCAGCCACCGAACTGCCCGACGGGCTAACCACCAAGTCGTCGCTGGCCCGCCTCGGCCACCGGATCCTGGTGAACAAGTACTACCTCGACTGGCTGTACACCACCGTGATCGTCGGCTTCGTAAAGGGGCCATTGGCCCGCGCCGCCTATTGGACCAACCAGAATGTCATCGACCGCGTGGTCAACGAGGCCGGCACGCGCTCGGTGCAGGCCGGCGAAATCGTCTACCACAAGGTGGACCAGCTGGTGGTGGACGGCATCGTCAATGCCACCGGAAAAATCTCCGACAGCTCGGGGGAGGAGCTGCGCCGAATCCAAACCGGCAAGGTGCAGCAGTACGCCGCCATCATGTTCGCCGCCGCCACCATCCTGGCCGGCATTTTCATCATCGTCATCTAGGGAGCACACGTACCAATGGAGTCATTTCTCAACGACTGGGGGCTGAGCATCCCGACGTTCCTGCCGATTATCGGCGCGGCCGTCATGATGCTCATTCCCAAGGATCGAGAGCAGCTCCACAAGCTGATCGCTTTGGCGACCACCGTGGCGGTGGCCGTCTTCGGCTTGCTGCTGTTGATCCAGTTCGTCGACAACGACGACTACGGAGCCCTCAACTTCGTGGTCGACAAGGGGTGGATCGATGTGATCGACTCCCGCTACATCCTAGGTGTCGACGGCATCTCACTGCCGCTGATGTTGATGACCATGCTGATCGTGCCGTTGTGCGTGATCTACTCCTGGAACCACTTTCCCGAGCCGCACAACCCCAAAGCCTTCTTGATGCTGATCCTCATCCTGGAAACCGGGATGATCGGCACTTTCGCAGCCCAAGACCTGATCCTGTTCTTCGTGTTCTTCGAGGTTGTGCTGCTGCCCATGTACTTCATGATCGGGGTGTGGGGCGGCGAGAACCGGCGCTACGCCGCCATCAAGTTCTTCCTGTTCACCCTGTTCGGCTCGGCGCTGATGCTGGTGAGCTTCCTGGCCCTGTACTTCCTGGCTGATGCTGGCACCTTCGATATGCGGCTATTGCCCGAGGCTGCTGCTGGAATCGCCAAGTCGTCGCAGGTCTGGGTGTTCGGCGGCATGTTCCTGGGATTCGGGGTCAAGGTGCCCATGTTCCCGTTCCACACTTGGCTGCCCGACGCCCACACCGAGGCCCCCACCGTGGGCTCGGTGATCCTGGCCGCGGTGCTGTTGAAGCTGGGCACTTACGGGTTCGTCCGCATCGCCATCCCCATCCTGCCCGAGGCCGCCGCCGAGTGGGCCCCGTTCATTGGACTGCTGGCGGTGATCGGGATCATCTACGGGGCATTGGGCTGTCTGGCGCAGCGCGACTTGAAACGGCTGGTGGCGTTCTCGTCGGTGGCCCACATGGGCTTTGTGATGCTGGGCATCGCCACCCTTACCGACTTCGGTATCAACGCCGCGGTGTTCGGCATGGTGGCCCACGGGCTCATCACTGGGATGCTGTTCTTCTTGGCCGGCTCAGTGAAAGAGCGCTACCACACCCTGGACATGTCCCGGCTGGGTGGCCTCTTGGTACAAGCCCCCCGCATGGGGTGGATTCTCGGGTTCTGCGCCATGGCCTCGCTGGGCCTACCCGGCCTGGCCGGGTTCTGGGGCGAGTTCCCCGCCATTTTGGCCTCCTACAACCCCGCCGAGGTGCTGGCCGAGGAGACCTTCCGGTCGTACATGGTGGTCGCTGCGGTGGGCACGGTGCTGGCCGCCGGCTACCTGCTGTGGATGCTCCAGAAGACCGCCTTCGGCAACCCCCGTGAGGAGTTCGCCAACGACCCCCACGTTCACGACGCCACCGTCTCCGAGTACCTGGCTTGGGCACCGCTGCTCATTCTCATCGTGGTGCTGGGGGTCTATCCCCAACTGCTGTTCGGGGCTACCGATCCTGCGGTGGTCAACTCGATCAGCGAATGCCTCGACTCCGTGACCAGCGGGGCGTGTTTCGACGCGGCAGCTGGTAAGTAGGACCAACGGTGCTCTCGTCCCTGCCCTCGATCGTCGGCTTCGTCCGACCCGACATCGACTGGCACGCGGTCGCGCCCGAGCTCACATTGTTGGGGGTGGGGGCGGTGGTCACCCTGCTCGATATCGTGCTGTTGGAACGGGGACGGGCCTACACATCGGCGCTGGCCGGCATAGGGCTGCTGGTGGCGCTGATACCCATCGTGACCTTGGCCGCGGCAGGCGACACCCGGGAGATGTTCGGCGGGGCCTTCGTGGTGGACGACTTCGCGCTCATCTTGAAGGCCATGTTCATAGTGGTGGCGTACATCGTGGTGCTGTTATCCACCAACTACATCGCCGAAGGCGACTACTGGGAAAACGAGTACTACGGCCTTCTTTTGGCATCGGTGTTGGGCATGGTGCTTATGGCTTCGGCCCGCGATCTGGTCACCATCTTCGTGGCCTTGGAGCTGCTATCCATCCCCGCCTACTTGATGGCTGCCTGGCGCAAGGGCGATCTCAAGAGCACTGAGGCCGGGCTCAAGTACTACCTGATGGGGGTGTTCGCCTCGGCCATCATGCTCTATGGCATGTCGCTGCTGTTCGGCCTGGCCGGCGACACCCGCCTGTCGGTCATCTCCGAAACGGTGTCGAGCGGCGGCACCAATCCGGTGATCACACTGGGCATCATCTTCGTGATCATCGGGTTCGCTTTCAAAGTGTCGGGCTTCCCGTTCCACACCTGGGCCCCCGACACCTACGAGGGCGCGCCCACACCGGTGACCGCCTTTTTGGCCGTGGCCTCCAAAGCCGCCGGGTTCGTGGCCCTCATGCAGTTGGTACACGTCGGCTTCCCCGGCCGGGAAGACGTCTATCAGCCACTGCTGTGGATCCTGGCCGTGGGCTCGATGACCGCTGGCAACCTCATCGCATTGCGCCAGGAGAACATCGTTCGCCTCATGGCCTACTCCGGGGTGTCGCAGGCCGGCTTCATGCTGGCCCCCCTGGCGGTGGCCGGCGACATCGGCGATGAGGCCCTCTCCGCGGTGATCACCTACGTGCTGATATACGCCGCCATGAACCTGGGCGCCTTCGCGGTGATCATCGCCGTGGCCCGCCGCACCGCCTCCGGCGAGATCCGCTCCTACGCCGGCCTGTTCCGCTATGCCCCGGGCATGACCGTTCTCATGACGGTCTTCTTGTTCTCCCTTGCCGGCATCCCCCCGTTGGGCGGCTGGTTTGCCAAGTTCGCCGTGTTCCGGGCCGTGTTGGAAGCCGACACCGGCTGGGCCTATTCCCTGGCCGTCATCGCCGCAGTCAACTCGGTGATCGCGCTCTTCTACTACGCCAAAGTGGCCCGCATGATGTGGTTCGAGGACACCCCTGAAGAAGCCGACACCACGTCCCTGCGGGTGCCTCCCTCCCTGGTGGCCGCCCTCGGCCTCACCGCGGCGGCCACCCTCCTGTTCGGCATCTACCCCGCCGTCATCACCCACTTCACCGACGGCACCCTCATCGCCCTGACTCCCTAAGGCCCGCCAGTTTCAGGACCAATTAGGTGTATTGGTGGTGTATGATTTGTGCATGGCCCGGACGAACATTGATATCGACGACGAAGCCTGCGCTGAGGTCATGCGGCGGTACCAGCTGGGCACCAAGCGGGAAGCCGTTAACCTGGCTCTGACAATGGTGGCCGGCGACCCGATGACGGTGGAGGAAGCACTTCAGATGCAAGGGACCGGCTGGGACGGCGACCTCGACGAGATGAGGACCTACGAGGTCTGGTGATTCTCGTCGACACCTCGGTGTGGGTGGAATACCTCCGCGATACGGGAAGCGATTCACACATCAGACTCAGGTTGTTGATCACAACCGAGGCCGAACTGGCGATCACCGATGCAGTAAGACTGGAACTCCTCGCCGGCGCTCGGGATGACATCCACGAACAGAAACTCAGACGTCTCTTAGCCCGCGCGGTGACCCTGCCCACCCATTCCTCACACTACGACTACGCCGCCGCTGTCTATAGGTCCTGTCGCAGGAGGGGTGAGACAATTCGCAAGCTGCTGGACTGCTTGATCGCCGCGGTGGCCATTCAATCCGGGGTTCCGGTTCTTCATGCCGACGGCGACTTCGATGTCATGGCCCAGCACACCGACTTGGAGGTCGTGGCCCTGTCCTAGCCTTGCTGCGTGACAACTACGGGAAGTGAGCGCTTTAGCGACCTCGAGGACTGATCGGCGGCTTCCCCCTCAGCGAACTATCTTCCCGATGTCAATGAGGAGGCCACACCATGAGTTCGTTTAGTCGAGAGTCCACCGCCGAAGAGGTCGTTGACGGGCTCGACCTGTCGGGCCGGATCTTCATGATCACCGGTACAACCAGCGGGCTGGGGGAGGAGTCGGCCCGGGTGTTGGCCGCCCGCGCGGGGCCCGGGTGGCCATGCTGGCTCGAAATCCCGAAGCGAACCAGGAAGCAGCCGAGCGCATCAAGTCGTCGGTGCCCGACGCCAATTTGTCGACTCACCAGCTTGATCTCTCCGATCTAGCCAGCGTGGAGCGCTTCGCCGCTGAGGCCGCCCGCCAGTTCGACCGTATCGACGTGCTCATCAACAACGCCGGGGTCATGTGCTGCCCATTCGGCCACACGGACGACGGCTTCGAGATGCAATTCGGCACCAACCATCTCGGACACTTCGCTCTCACCGTCCGGTTGTTGCCGCTGCTGCAACAGGGCGACCAACCCCGCGTGGTCACCCTCTCTTCGGGCGGACACCGCATCTCCGACGTCGACCTCGACGACCCCAACTTCGAGCACACCCCCTACGACCCCTGGGTGGCCTATGGCCGGTCTAAGACCGCCAACGTCCACTTCGCCGCGGAGTTGGCCCGACGCTTCGGCGATGAATTGCTGTCGCTGTCGGTCCATCCCGGCGCGATCCCCACCAAGCTGGGGCGGCACATGACCAAGGAGATGATCGACGGCATGAGGGAGCGGGCCAAAGCGAGTTCGTCCTCAGGCCAAGGCCTCCAATACAAGACCCTGGAATCTGGCGCCGCCACCCAGGTATGGGCGGCTACCGCTCCCGAACTGGCCAACCACAACGGCAAGTACCTAGCTGACTGCAACGTGGCCGAACCCGGAACAGGCGAAATCGGCTACGCCCCCCACATCTACAACCCAGCCACCGAAGCCGCGCTCTGGGAACTGAGCGAGCGCCTCGTCGACTTGTCGGTCTAGTTCGGAAAGGGTTTCGGCAAGGTGTGGTGGAATGAAGAAGGGAGGTACCACCAATGGCTGACCAAGATGGAAACGGCACAGCCCCCAATGTCTTGCTGATCACCACAGATCAACATCGCTGGGATTGGCTTGGGTGCCATGGCACGCCTGGGGTTGTGACCCCGCACCTCGACGCATTGGCGGGACGCGGTATGAGGATCACCGGTCACGTCACCAATTCCTCGGTGTGCGTGCCGGCGCGAATCGGACTGGCTACTGGGAGGACTCCGCTTTCAATCGGGGCGCAAACCAACAATGACGTACTCGACTCCGCCCTGCCGACGTATTACCAACAGCTCCGCGATGCCGGCTACAAGGTCGGGGTAGTCGGCAAACTCGACCTTGACAAGGGAGATCTCCAACATGGTCCCCGCGGCGATCGTCCCAAGGCATACCGCTGGGGGTTCACCCATCCCATCGAGACGCTGGGCAAGGTAATCGCCGGCATTCCATTCCCCGACGCACCGTCTGGCCCCTACGGCATGTGGCTTCAAGAACAAGGTCTCTGGGAGGGCTTTCAAGATGACTACTCCGCCCGCCTCCAGGAGATGTTCGCCGGACGCCAGGGGTTCGGCGGCGAGAAATCACTGTCCGATCGGTGGTACCGAGACTCGGTGCTGCCAACCGAGGCATGGATGGACAACTGGATCGGCCAAAAAGCATGTGAATGGCTCGAGGGAACGCCTAGTGGTTTCCCCTGGCACCTGTATGTCAGCTTCTGCGGGCCTCACGACCCATTTGACCCTCCGAGGGAGTTCGGAGAGCAATTCCGCGACGCCGATGTCCCTGAGCCCGTGCTCGACGACGGGACACCTCGGGCCAAGAGATTCGGCCAGGCACAGTCTGTTCTCCCCCCCGATGAGTTGATGAAAGCTCGCCGCCAGTACACGGCAGAAATGGCCGCCATCGACGTCCAGATCGGCGAAATCCTGGCCACGCTGGACGCGATCGGGCAGACCGACGACACCATCGTGATGTTCACTGCCGACCATGGCGAGATGCTGGGCGATCACCGCCTCTTCCAGAAACACTACGGCTACGAGCCGTCGATGCGGATACCGATGATCGCTTCCGGACCGGGAATCTCCAACGGGGTAAGCAACGCGCTGACCGAGCTCATTGACGTGACGGCCACGATTCTCGACTACACCGGCACGGAGATCGAGGGTATCGACGGTCGCTCACTGCGCCCGATCTTCGAGCAACCCGAGGCTCAATTCCGGGATGCGGTTACCTGTACCGAGCACCAGCATCGATCGATCCGCACCGACCAATGGAAGTACATACACAATGTCCAATCGCCGGACGACCCTCACGAGCTCTACAACTTGCTCGAAGATCCTGACGAGACCACAAACTTGGTCGACTCTGAGCCCTCTACCGCTGAGGACCTTCTCCAGGGGCTAGTCGAGCTGCTTGGCGCCGAAGAGGCACTGGCCCCGATTGAGGCCAATTCAGCTGGCTTCTTCCTAACCGCCGAGGGCCAATGACGGCTGGCACTCGCCACCCAGCGATCTAGGAGCGCCGAGGCCCGCCCCGGGTGCCCGGCCAGCGGGAGCCGCCGATGACATCGGCCATGGGCCAGAACGCATCGGGATCCAGCGGACCGGCGTTGGTGATCTGCCGATCGATCATCCGGTTTGTTACCAACTGCGCCGAAAGCTGCTCGACGATTGGGAAGTAGCGGGCTACCGGATCCCAGGGGCTTTCCAGCAACCGCAGTTCCCCGTCGATGTCTTCGACATGTACCTGCTCGAAGGTGGTGGCCACATCCACCACGTGGGGCGGGAAGTCGTACTCCTTCTCCGCGCCGCCGATGGCCCGGGAGTACTTGGTCCACCACTCGTGCTCGGTGTACTCGCCGGCCTTCGGCTCCACCGCTCCGGTGACATCGCCCTCGAACTCGAAGAACGTGTAGCCCTGGTGGATGGTCCGGGCCTCTACCCGGTTGCCCAGGCGATAGAAGCGGATGTCGCACGGATACTTGGGCTGGCCGTTGGTCTCGCCGCTGATGAAGATGGCGGCCTCCTGGTCAATGCCCAGGCCCAGGCTGTACTGACCGCTGGTGCCCTGCCAACTGGCCGGAACCTTCACGCTCACGCCGTACTCCGGTTCGCCCAGCACCGGCACGCAGTAAACACCCACCGTGACAATCGGCTCTCCCGGGGTGAGCCCCGGCGGAAGAATCTGCTCAATACCAGCCGAGTCGGTCCGGTACTCAACGGTCAGCTTGGGCCAGCCGGCTACTTCACCAGGTCGGCTCATCGGTGTTTCAGTCACAGTGCCTCCAATGCTGGATACTGCGAAACCACAAGGTTTCGCCCGTCCATGTGCCGACAGTGTATTTGCAGCGCAAAAGCCGCGCACCAGTGAGGTGTCCGGTCCGCAGTATCGCCCATACTGGACTCATGGGGTTCGCCGAGTTCATGGAGCGAGCGCTGTATGACTCCGAGCGCGGGTTCTACGAGTCGGGGCAGGCTGGACGGCGAGGCGGTCACTTCATCACCAGCCCAGAGGTGGGGCCGCTCTTCGGCGCGGTGGTGAGCCGGATGCTGGACCGACGCTGGGATGAACTGGGCCAACCCGATCCGTTCACCGTGATCGACGCCGGTGCCGGACCAGGCACCCTGGCCCGCACCGTGGCCAAGGCCGAGCCGAGCTGCGCATCGGCGCTGCGGTGGATCAACGTGGAGCGGAGCTCCGCAGGTCGAGCCGCCCACACCGTTGGAGAATCCCGTGCCGACATGCTCCACAGACCGATCAACGGGGTGATAGTGGCCAACGAACTGCTCGACAACCTGCCGCTGCGCCTCTTCGACTCCGACGGCCACGAGTTGGACGACCGTCCAAGCCCCAAAACCCGCCTGACCCCCCGCCAGGACCAGGCCTGTGCCTGGCTGGCCCAGGCATTGTCGATCCTGAACCAGGGCACCGTGGTGGTCATCGACTACATGAGCACCACCGAGGAGATGGTCTCCCGACCCTGGCCCGAGTGGCTGCGGACGTACCGGGGCCACGAGCGGGGCGACGACCCATGGACTGCCCCCGGCACCCAGGACATCACTTGCGAAGTGGCCCTCGACCAGCTCGCCGCGGTTTGCCCTCCTACCCGGGTTGTCGATCAGGCCACTTGGCTGCAAGCACACGGCATTGATGAGCTGGTCGCCGAAGGCATTGACGCCTGGCGAGCGGGAGCCGCCCAAGGCGATCTCGTCGCCCTAGCCGGACGCAGTCGGGCCATCGAAGCCGAGGCCCTGCTCGAACCCACCGGTCTGGGCGGCTTCACCGTTGCCGAATGGGACGTTCCCGCTCCGGCTTGAGCTGATTCAGGACTTCTGGCGAACCGCGGCCCGAAATCCCAGTGCCACCGGGTTGGCCCCCTCGACCTCCGGGCGGATGGCCACCTGATAGCGGCCCGGCGTCGGCAGCTTCATCGCCCGGAAGTCAGCCACGAACGGCACGTTGACCAGCTCGCCGGGATCATGGCCCGATCCCAGCTTCACCTGGACTTCGCCCACCATCTCGGCCAACTTCTGCCCGTCGGCATCCTCAACCCGCACCCTGATCTTGCTGGGCTCGGCCGCCTCCACCGGCGACATCTCCAGCACCAGCGCCAGCATGACCCCGACCGGCGCGGGGAACGACTCCCGGTAAACCCGGGTGAGGCCCGCCGAGCTCACAAACAGCAGCCCCTCCCGCACCTGGGCGAAATCACACAGCGTTGCAACTCGGATGTCCATAACCGCCGATCAGCTCCTTGCCTCAAATAGCTCCACTACCTGACCATAACCTCTATAGGGCCACAGAATGTAGGCTCGCCGCGCTGCCCTGCGAGAGCCTCGGAAAGGATTGAGCAATGTCCGACGCCACCATTGAGGACTATTACGTCGAAGACCGCACCTTCGCCCCGTCCGCCGACTTCGCCACCGCCGCCCTGGCCAACGACCGCTCCCTCTATGACGAGGCCGATGCCGATTATGAGTCGTTCTGGGCCCGGCAGGCCCGCGACCTGCTGAGCTGGGACACCGATTTCCACACCGTGCTGGAGTGGGACCTGCCCTTCGCCCGGTGGTTCATCGGCGGCGCGCTCAACGTGTCGTACAACTGCCTCGACCGCCACGTCGAAGCGGGCAGGGGCGACAAGACCGCCTTCCACTGGGAGGGGGAGCCGGGCGATACCCTCACCATCACCTACGCCGATCTGCTGACGGAAGTGTCCAAGTTCGCCAACGTGCTCAAGGGCTTGGGCCTCGGCGCCGGCGACCGGGTGGCCATCTACATGCCGATGATCCCCGAGCTGCCGGTGGCCATGCTGGCCTGCACCCGCATCGGGGTGGCCCACTCGGTGATCTTCGGCGGTTTCTCCCCCGACGCCATCGTGGACCGCTGCGAGGACGCCGAGGCCCGCCTCATCATCACCGCCGACGCCGGCTACCGCCGCGGCGCCCCGTCCATGCTGAAGCCCAACGTGGACACCGCCCTCAGCCAGGGGGCGGCCTCGGTGGAGCACGTGTTGGTGGTCAATCGCTGCGATACCGACGTCGACATGGCCGAGGGCCGGGACCTGTGGTGGCACGACCTCATGGCCGACGCCTCCGCCGACTGCCCGCCCGAGCCCATGGACTCCGAGGCGCTCCTCTATTTGCTGTACACGTCGGGCACCACCGCCAAGCCCAAGGGCATCATGCACACCACTGGCGGATACCTGACCCAGGTGGCGTTCACCCACAAGTATGTGTTCGACTTGAAGCCCGGCACCGACGTGTACTGGTGCGCGGCCGACATCGGCTGGGTCACCGGCCACAGCTACATCGTGTACGGCCCGCTGGCCAACGGCGCCACCTCGGTCATCTATGAGGGCACCCCCGACACCCCGGGCCGCGACCGCCTGTGGGACATCGTGGAGCGCTACGGCGTGACCCAGCTCTACACCGCCCCCACCGCCATCCGCACCTTTATGAAGTGGGGTGCCCAGGAGCCGGCCAAACATGACCTGTCCAGCCTGCGGGTGCTGGGCACGGTGGGCGAGCCCATCAACCCCGAGGCGTGGATGTGGTACCACACCCACATCGGCGGAGGGAGCTGTCCCATTGTGGACACCTGGTGGCAGACCGAGACCGGCGGCCACATGATCTCCCCGCTGCCCGGCGTCACCACCACCAAGCCGGGGTCGGCTACCCACCCCATCCCCGGGGTGTTCGCCGAGCTGGTGGACGACGAGGGCCGGCCGGTGGAGCGGGGCGGCGGCTATCTCACCATCACCCGGCCGTGGCCGTCGATGCTGCGGGGCATCTGGGGCGACCCCGAGCGCTACCGGGAGACCTATTGGAGCCGCTTTGCGGACCGCTACTTCGCGGGCGACGGGGCCAAGGTGGACGACGACGGCTACCTGTGGCTGCTGGGCCGGGTGGACGACGTGATGAACATCTCAGGCCACCGCATCTCCACCACCGAGGTGGAATCAGCCCTGGTGGACCACACCGCGGTGGCCGAGGCCGCCGTGGTGGGAGCGGCCGACGACACCACTGGCCAGGCCATCATCGGATACGTCATATTGCGGGGCAGCCACGAAGCCACCGACGAGCTGGGCGAGGAGATCCGCCAGCACGTGGCCACCAAACTTGGGCCCATTGCCCGACCCAAGACCGTGGTGCTGGTTCCCGACCTGCCCAAGACCCGCTCGGGCAAGATCATGCGCCGCCTGCTGCGGGACGTGGCCGAGGGCCGCAGCCTGGGCGACACCACCACCCTGGCCGACCAGTCGGTAGTGGACGAGATTCGCACCCGAGCCGCCGAGTCCCCCCAAGAAGATTGACCGAACGAGCCGGCCCTTCCCACTGGACATGGCGGGGCGCGCCCATCGACGGCGGCCCCGCGGTGATCGTCGATGTCGACGGAGTGATCTCCGACGGCAGCGGCCGCCAGCACTTGGCCCAAGCCCGCCGCTGGGATGAGTTCTTCGCCGGCTGCCCTGACGACCCCCCACTCAAGGCAACGGTGGCCCTGGTCGGCTCGCTGGCCCCCGAGATCACGGTCGTTCTGCTCACCGCCCGCCCCTGGCCGCTGCTCGACGACACGGTGACTTGGCTAAAGGCCCACAGCGTCCGCTGGGATCTGCTGATCCTGCGACCCCCCAACAGCGGCGTTCGGTCGCGCGCCTACAAGGCCAACGAGGTGGACAACCTCCGCCAGCACCGCTTCGAACTGCTGTGCGCCCTCGAAGACGACCCCCGCAACGTGGAGATGTACGCCGAGGCCGACGTCCCCTGCGTCTACATCCACTCCGGCTACTACGACCGCTGACGAGCGAGGCCTCAGGTTGGCGAAGGTTCCGGCCAAGCGTCCACAACTGGGTGATCGGCCTCCACAGGCTCAACATGGGCTGCACCACCTGGTGTACCGAGGTCGGCGAGCTGGAAGAAGTCGGCGTTGACCTCGGTGAATTTCTGGAACTCAGCGGGCAAGAACGCCTCCGGGTAGATGGCCTCGACCGGGCATACCGGCTCGCAGGCGCCGCAGTCGATGCACTCGTCGGGCTGGATGTAAAGCATCCGCCCGCCCACATAGATGCAGTCCACGGGACACTCCGCCACGCAGGTGGCGTCCTTCACATCAATGCAGGGGGGTCCGATTACGTAGGTCACGGGCATTCCCTATAGCCGGGGTGCCGGTCGTATACCCGCTCCAGCATGTCGAGGTAGTCCGGTTCGGCTGCTACTGACAGCGGGCTGGGCTGCTGGCCGGGGTAGCCAATCCGCTCGCGCACCTCAGCGCTGAGGTAGTAGGTGCCGACAACGATCGTAGACAATACGGCAAAATCATCGGGGCGATCCGCCGCTAGCCGACGTACAAAGGTGTCAAGACCATCAGCAGGCGCCTCGTCTAGTAGGGCAAGCACCGACTCGGATAAGGAAGGCGCGGCGGCAAGACATCGGTCCAACAGGTCGTCAGCCACGCCAACCGTCGAGGCGGCCGGCATGCCCAGTCCTTCAGCCACGAGGATGTCGGCCAGCCGCCCCAGCGTCAGGCGCTGGGCTGGAGTCGGCGCAGCGCTGCTCATGCCGGAACATCCTGCGACGCCCGGGCCTCAATCAGGTGATCGGTTACCCGCAGCGCGTTGGCCATGATCGTGGCCGTTGGGTTGGCTGATCCCCCGGTGACGAAGACACCGCCATCAATCACGTAGAGATTGGGCACGTCGTGGGCGCGGCACCAACGATCCACCACCGAAGTCTGCGGATCATCGCCCATTCTGGTTGTTCCCAGCACATGGCCGATGCCGCTGGGCCACACGTCGCGCACCAGGGTGGACACCGCTCCCGACGCCTCCGCAGCCTCGACGGCGCGAGCCACGTTGAAGTCAAGCATTCTTCGGGTGTTTTCCGATACCCGATACTCGATGCGAGCGGCGGGAAGTCCCGATGAGTCGCACGACTCCGGGTCAAGGGTCACCCGGTTGTCGTCTTCGGGGAGGTCCTCCGCCTGGATACCCCAGGTGAAGGCGTGCCCGAAAACCTCATCGGCTGCCCGATGAAAATTGGGGCCCCATATCGCATCGAAGCCCATGTGACGGTGGGTCTCCTGATATTCCGCCACGGCGAACATTGGCCCACCGTGCGGCATCACCATCCACTTGGCACCGCGCACGAAATCGCGGTCGGGGTGGGTCTCGGCAAACTCCAGCGAGTAGATGACTTGCCCCCAAGGTCCCTGCCAGCTGTCGAGCGGATCCTCACAGACTGCCGTAACCGTTCGATAGGGATGCTGCATGAGCCGGCGGCCCACTTGCCCCGAAGAATTGGCCAGACCGTTTGGAAACTGCGATGACGCCGACAAAAGCAAGAGACGAGCGGTACCCACCGCGTTTGCAGCCAACATCACCACTTGCGCTGGCTGGAAGTGCTCGACGCCATCACGGTCCAGGTACACGGCGCCGCTACCCCGGCCCTGCTCGTCCACGGGGATCTCTACCACGCGGGCACCAGTCACCAAACGGGCACCCGCGGCCTGCGCCGAGGGCCAGTGGGTGAGCGATGGGGTGGCTTTGGCGTTTTCCGGGCATCCGATCATGCACGTGCCCCGACGCTGACAGGCTTGAAGGGAGCGGTGGCGGCGCGAAGCGATTGCGTTGGCACCGGGCCACCAGTGCCAACCCAGGTGGTCCATTCCCTCGGCAGCGACCCGTCCGATCTTTCCGAGGGATATTGGTGGGTTGGGATAGGGATCCATCTCGGGTAAAGCCGGATCGCCGCCCAAGCCCGACACCGACATATCGCTGGCCACCCTTACGTAGCAGTCAGCCAGATCGCCCCAGCCGATCGGCCAGTCGTCGGCGACGCCATCAAGCGTCCGCACCCTGAAGTCCGAGGCCAGCAGCGGCTGCCACATGGCTGCCCACTGCACCAGCCCGCCACCAACACCGTTGTACATGACAGGGCGCACATCCGCGTTGCCGGTCACCGGATAGTCGGCCAGTCCTTGGCGGATGTTGGGATCAGGATTCCAGCGTTCGATCCATGCCAGCTCAGCCTCTGGTTGGGCACTCATGTAGTCTGCCGGGCTACTCCAGTCGCCTTGCTCCAGGCAGACCACCTCGAAACCAGCGGCCGCCAGGCGAGCGGCGGCGACCGAGCCTGAGGCACCTGCGCCGATAATTACTACGTGCGATTGGTGTGCCTGCGTCACCATATTGAAATAATATACTTTGCTGAAGATAACCACCCTCTCGTGGAAGTGACCGACTTGCACTCGCCAGACCAGAACAGCGAACACTCCAACTGGCACACTCCGGCCCCCGCCGCCCGCATTGGCACCGCCGATCGACCGCCGCTCACCGTGCAGGTGGTGGGCAGTGAGATCAAGCGGTTACGCAAGATCCAGGGGTGGACACTAGAGCAGCTTGCCTCGGCTTCAGGCGTAAGCGCCGGGCTGCTCTCCCAGGTTGAGCGGGGGCAGGGCAACCCATCGTTCAATACGCTTGTGCAGGTGGCCCACGCACTCGGTATCCCGGTGGCGCGTCTCGTCGCCGGAGAGCAGATGACCTCGCCGGTGGTAAGACGCGAGGATCGTCGCCAGCTCAATCTCCCCAACGACGAGCTCGTCGTGGCCGAGTTGCTTACCGTCCGGCCCGACAGTGCCCTTGAGGTAATCCGCATCGAGACCGAACCGGGGTACTCCACCGAAGACACGCCATTCGTACACGAAGGCGAGGAATTCGGCATCGTCTTGGAGGGAACGCACGCCGTCAACGTCGGTGGCACCCACTACGTGCTACGGGCGGGCGACTCGATTTCCTACGACTCCACCATCCCCCACTGGTACGAGAACCCCGGCGAGAGCACCTCGGTGTCGCTGTGGGTAGTAACCCCGCCCAGCTTCTAAGCGATGGGCGCCTCAGTCACCCGACCGGCCGCCGTTGCTCCGGTTATGGCCCAAAGCGACGTGGTCGTGGTAGGGGGCGGACCGGCTGGTTTGGCCGCGGCCGTCTCGGCGGCACGCCAAGGGGCCAGCGTGACCCTGCTGGAGCGCTACGCCCACTTGGGAGGCCTGGCGGCGGGAGGAATGGTGCTGGTGCTCGACGATTTTGCCGACGGTGCCGAAGAGGTCACCGTCCACGGCATCGCCCAGGAGATGGTCGAGCGTCTGGACGCGCTGGGGCTAGCCGTCTACCCGCCGCCCGAGGACAGAGTGCTCAGCGACGAGATGTGGAATCGCTGGTCCCGATGGGGCGTGTTTGACCTCTACGCCAAGGGGCCCAAGAAGTCCATCGTGTACGCGGTGGCCTTTGATCCTGATGGCTGGAAGCGAGTGGCCAACAATCTCGTCGAGGAAGCGGGGGTCGATGTCCGGCTCCACTCGTGGTACTCGGCACCGATCATGGAGGGCGACGCCATGTCCGGCGTGATCTGCGAAACCAAGACCGGCCCCCAAGCCGTCCTCGGCGATGTCGTGATAGATGCCAGCGGCGACGCCGATGTAGCCGCCACCGCGGGCGCTCCCTTCGTGGAGGGCTCCTACATGGTGACCACGGTGTTTCGCCTCGGCAACGTCGACACCGACGCCGCCGAGCACTTCGAGCACTCCCAGCCCGCCGAGTGCCATGCGGTAAACCGCGGGGCGCGGCGCATCCTCGGAGGTTCATGGGCCATATGGTGGTTGAAGACGCCTCTGCCGGGTGTCGTGTGGTGCAACTGCCCGCACATGACCGGCTACGACGGGCTGAGCGTGGAAGATCTCACTTCCGCCGACCGGGAAGGACGCAAGAGAATCGCCAGCCTTTTGGAATACGTGCGTGAGCACTATCCGGGATTTGAGAAGGCCGTGGTGATCGATGTGGCCCCCCAGATTGGAGTGCGCCAGTCGCGCCTTCTAGAAGGCGAGTACGTCGTCACCAAAGACGATGTGGTGAATCGGGTTCATTTCACCGACAGCGTGGCTCGCGGCCGCGGGTATTACACGCCGTACCGTGCGATGCTGCCGCGCCGCGTGGAACAGCTTCTGGTCGCCGGACGGCATTACTCGGTGACCCCCGAGGCCCAGAAGCTGTCGCGGGAGATTCCACCTTGCATGGCGATGGGCGAGGCGGCGGGCACGGCCGCCGTCGAGGCGCTGGACACTGGCGTTGCCGTCCGAAAAGCGGACGTGGCCGCGATCCAGCGCCGACTGCGCCGTCACGGCGCCGACCCGGGAGACATCCCCTCCGCCCGGGCGCGCCCGGCCAGCCCCCCGCCGAAGGGGGCTCCGTGAGCGGCTGGGCCGCGGACACCAACGCGGCCCAGCCGCTGGCCGGGATACGGATCCTGGACTTCTCACAGATCATGATGGGCCCGGTCGCCACCCAGCTGTTGGCCGACCATGGGGCAGACGTGCTGAAGATCGAGCGCCCCGGCAGCGGCGACATCTTCCGCCACGCCATCGTCGATCCCGATGGCGCCGAGCACCCCGCCTTCGGGGCGGTGAACCGCAACAAGCGCAGCGTGGTGGTTGATGTCCGCGTGCCCGAGGGATTGGCCCTAATCGACGATCTGGTAGCCGCCGCCGATGTGGTGGTGAACAACTACCGGCCGGGCGTGATGGACCGCTTGGGCCTGGGATACGAGCGCCTGTCGGGAATCAACCCCGGCATCGTCTACGCCCAAGGCACCGGCTTCGGCACCAAGGGGGTGTACACACACAAAGGCGGCCAAGACATCTTGGCGCAGGCCCTCACCGGGGCCATGTCGCACAAGGCCGACGACGGTCACCCCACCGCCATCTATCCGGTGTCGCTGGCCGACTACACCGCCGGGATGCATATGGTTCAGGGGATCCTCATGGCGTTGCTACAGCGAACCCGCACCGGAGTTGGCCAGAGGGTCGAGGTTTCGCTGTACGACTCCCTCCTCGCCATGCAGATCTTGGAGGCCACGACATCGTTGATGGGCCGGGGCATCGTGAACTGGGCGCGACTCCCCCTCGTGGGCACGTTCGCCGCAGCCGACGGTGAGGTCGTTGTGGTAGGTGCTTTCAAACCGAATCCGCTGCGCGACATCTGCGCCGCCCTCGACCTGCCAGACCTCTCGGCGGAACCCGACTTCGCCACCATGGCCGAGCAGGCCGCCAACCGGCCCCGCCTTCAGACCTTGATCGCCGAGGCCATCGGGCGGTTCACCTCTGCTGAGGTGATCGAGCGTCTCGAGGCCCAAGATGTGCTCTGCGCGCCGGTGCGGACCCTCGAAGATGCGCTGCAAGACCCGCACACCGCGCCCATGATCGTGGAGGTGCCCCGGCCAGTTCTGGCGCCGCTGCGTTCTCTGGCATCGCCGGTGCATCTGCCGGACACGCCAGCCTCAGTGCGGCACCCCCCGCCGCGGCTCGGCGAGGGAACAGCCGACGCGTTGACGGATTACGGGATCGAATCCGGGCGCGTGGATGCGCTCATAACTGCGGGAGTACTGGCATGAGCATTGACCTACTTGTGGCCGATCACGTCGCCCGGGTGACGATCAATCGCCCCGAACGGCTCAACGCCATCGACGAGGCCCACCAAGACGAACTGCTGAGGACCTGGGAGGCGATCGAGGCCGACCGCTCGGTGCGGGTAGTGGTGCTTACCGGCGCCGGCGACCGCGCCTTCTGCGCCGGCGACGATATGCGCGCCGAGGGCACCACAGACCTCGACTACTGGCTGCGGCCCCGCCGAGACGGCTTCGGTCATCTCCCACTGCGCGACTCTCTGGATGTGCCCGTGCTGGCCAGGGTCAACGGATATGCCCTTGGAGGCGGTCTGGAACTCGTGGTGGGATGCGACCTGGCGGTGGCGTCAGAGGATGCCGTGTTGGGCTTCGTGGAGCCCCGGCTGGGCCGCCTCCCGCTCGACGGGGGAATCGTGTCACTGGCACGGCAGTTGCCGGCCAAATGGGCTATGGAAGTGCTCTTGACCGGCAAGCGGTTCAGCGCCTCCGAGGCGCTGGCCCTGGGCCTGTTGAACGAGGTCGTCCCCGCAGCGGAACTGGACACTGCGGTGGATCGCTGGCTGGAGGAACTGCTGGCGTGCGCACCGCTGTCGCTGCGGGCCATCAAGCAGATCATGCGCCGCACCCCCCACATGACCGCGGCCGACGCCCGTATGGCCAACCTCCCCGCCCTGGTGGAGGTGCTGACGTCGTCGGACTGCGAGGAGGGGATTCGAGCCTTCAGCGAGAAGCGGGCACCCCGCTGGGAGGGCCGCTGAGTCACCCTGGCCGGTCGGGCACCGAGCCGATTTTGATTAATTGAAAATCTATACTTTCGATTAATTGAAAAACTGCATTATAGTGAACTTACTGCCCCGAGCAGGGAGGAATCTGATGAGTAATCGACTCAAGTTCGCGGCCATCCTGCTGGCCCTCACCCTCGTTGCCGCTGCCTGCGGAAACGATGACGACGGAGGCACCGTCGACCCGGAACCCACCCCTGCGCCAACCGAGGCGCCGACGCAGGCACCTGAGCCAGATCCCACCGAGGCGCCGACACCCGCCTCGGAACCCGCCGAGGCACCGTCGGTGGCCCTAGTAGTCAACCAGAGGGCAGGCGACCTGGGGCCGATCGACGACCTTGTGAGGGGTCTTGAGTTGGTGGAAGCCGATTTTGGCGCCGACACCACCTTCATCGAGGCCACCGACCCGTCGACCTTCGAGACCACCCTGCGCAACCTGGCCAACCAGGGCACCGACATTATCGCAGTGACCTTCCCGCCCATGCAGGACGCCGTCACCGCCGTGGCCCCTGAATTCCCCGACACCCGGTGGATCCACGTCTTCGGCTTCGAGGGCGGTGTCGACAACCTCGTCTCTGTCGGTTTCGACTATTACAAGGGCACGTATCTAGCTGGCATCCTGGCCGGCGCATTGAATACCACCGGCAAGGTGGGATTCGTGGGCGGGGTGTCGATCCCGCCGCTGAATGCGGACTACAACGCCTTCGTGGCCGCGGCCCAAACCCAAGACTCCGATATCACGGGGGAGGCAGCGTTCGCCGACTCCTTCGAGGATCCCGCCAAGGGCCGAGAGCTCGGAGCTGCGCTGTATGACGGCGGTGTAGACATCATCATGACCGACGCGGCGGCCACCGACCTCGGCGTCATCCAGGCCGCTGAGGAGAAGGGCGGCTATGTGATCGGCGGTTCGGAGAACTACTTCACCAGCCCGGCCGTGATTGCCAGCGTCCTGCTGTATTGGGCGCAGGTTCTCTACGACCAAGTCGAACACGCCCTCAGCGACGACTACGCGCCCGGCTACATCGGTGCCGGCGTGGCCGAGGGCGGCGTGGACCTGGTGGTCAACCCCGACTTCCTGGCCAACGGCCCGGCAGAGATGGTGGAGATCATCGATGCCACGCTCAGCGAGATCGATGAGGCTCGCTCGCAAATCACCAACGGGTCCCTCGAAGTGCCCTTCGATCCTGAACTCTGACACCGGTAACCTCGAATAGATGAAGGTGCCGAGCAGATCGGCATCCGGCTTAGCCCCGGCGGTTCGCTGCCGGTCGCTCGATGTCTCCTTCGGCGCCGTTCAGGCACTGCGCGACGTGAGCTTCGACCTTGCACCGGGCCGGATCCACGCGCTGGTCGGCCAGAACGGGGCGGGCAAGACCACACTGGCCAAAGTGTTGGGCGGTCTGCAAGCACCGCAAACCGGAGACGTGTACATCGCTGGTCAGAAGATTCCTCTCGGCGACGTGCGCGCCGCCCAATTCGCCGGGCTGGCAATGGTCCATCAGCACTTCTCGCTGCCCCCCTCCTTCACGGTCGCGGAGGCTCTCGAGCTGACCGCCACCCGAAGGGGTGGCGGTTCGTTCTACCGGCGGAGAGAACTGCACCAGCGCTGGCAGAACGATGTGGCCGAATTAGGCAGTCCGACGATGCTGTCGACCCGCATCCGGGATCTGCCTGTGGAGACCCGCCAGTCGCTGGAGATCGTGAGGGCATTGGCAGGCGATGCGCGGATTCTACTGCTGGACGAACCCACGGCCTTGCTCACCCCTACGGCCACCGACCAGTTATTCGAGCGGTTGATGCGCCTTCGCGACAATGGGGTGACCATTCTCATCGTGCTGCACAAGCTGCGGGAGGTGGCTGACGTAGCGGAAACGGTGAGCGTGCTGCGCGACGGTGAGCTGGTCCTCGGCCCGAGCGAAATGTCGGAGGTTTCTGAAGGAGAGCTCAGTGACGCCATCGTCGGACCAGCATCGGGTGCGGATCGCACCTTCGGCATAGCGCCATCGGCTGAGACAGCCCAAAAGACCCTGCTGGAGTTGGTGGAAGTCTCCAGCCGGGAGTCGGCCTTCGAACTCGGTCTCAACGGAATTGACCTCAGCGTCGAATCCCGAGAGATCGTGGGCATCGCCGGCGTGGAGGGCAACGGGCAGCGGAGCCTGGTCTCGGTGATCGCCGGCCTCACTCCGATCGCCGACGGCTCTGTGCTCCTTGGCGGTGTAGACGCAACCCGCGCTGGTCCCGCTCGCAGAAGGCTGCGGGGGCTGCGCCTGGTGCCTTTCGACCGCAACAGCGAGGGGATCAGTCGCAGTGCACCTTTGTGGCTGAACCAATCGGCGCTTCGCCTCATCGGACGGCGCCGCCGACAGTTCCCGCTGATCTCGCTTCGCCAGTACAAGCGGCAGGCAGCCGAGGCGATGGACCTTTGGCAGGTGCGTTATGGCACCGTTGCGCAACCAGCCGAAAGCCTCTCCGGGGGAAACGTACAGCGGCTGATCCTGTCGAGGGAGCTGGCCCCCGGACTCGAGGTGCTGGTGGCGGCTCAGCCCACTCGCGGCCTCGACTTCTCAGCCACCGACTTCGTGCGCCGATCGCTGCGGGAGCTGCGCGACGGCGGTGCGGGCGTCTTGTTGGTGTCCTCCGACCTAGATGAGCTGTTCGAGCTTTCCGACCGCCTCCTCGTGATGTACGGCGGGCGCATCGTGGCGAGATTCCAAGCGCCTTACGACCGGCAGGCAGTGGGAGACGCGATGACCGGGGCTCTGCGGTGACCGGCGGCCTTCAACGGGTGGCTTCCACCGCGGTGCTGGTGGTCGTCTCCCTCCTCTTGACGGCGCTCATCCTGTGGGTCAGCGGCTACCGCGTGGACGATGTGTTCTCCGGCATCATCCAAGGAGCTGTCACCGCTACAGGGGCCTCCACATCGACGATCCGTTGGGCGATTCCACTGCTGCTGATCGGTCTGGGCGTAGTGATCGGATTTCGGGCCGGGTTCTTCAACATCGGCGGCCAAGGACAGTTCTACATGGGTGCCTGCTGCGCCCTGGCTGTGTCGCTGGGATGGCGCGAGGGTCCGGCACCTCTGGTGATTCTGTGCGGGACGCTTGCGGCCATCGGCGCCGGGGCGGCCTGGTCGCTGCTCCCTGGCTACCTGCGAGTGCGCTTCGGTACCGACGAGGTGCTGACCACGCTGATGATGAGCTTCATCGGCGCGCTGGTGCTCCAGTACCTGACCGCCGGACCCATGCGCAACCCGTCCGGTACCGGCCAAACCGCGGCCAGCGAGCGTATTCCTGAGTCCTTCCGCATCACCGACGGCTCCGGCGTGTCGGCCACCGTGCTGGTGCTCGTCGGAGGCGTGGCCGTGCTGGTGTGGCTCTTGCTAGAGCGCACCCGCTTCGGCTTGTCAATGAGCCTGGTGGGCCGGAACCCCACCATGGCCCGCTGGCAGGGCATCGACGTGCGCCGCGTCGGCCTCGCCACCTTCGCCCTGTCCGGAGCGCTGGCCGGTCTCGCCGGGGCGGTGGAGTTGTATGGCCCCGGCGCTCGGCTGGTTACGGGGTTCTCCCCCGAAGTGGGCTTCACTGCCGTGGTCGTGGCGCTCGTCGGCCTGCTGACCGTTGGAGGCACCGCGGTGGCCTCCGTCTTGTTTGGCGGCTTGCAGTCGGCCATTTTGTTCTTGCCGATCGTGACCGATCTTCCACCGCCCGCCCTGGTGCTACTGCACGGCATGGTGGCGTTCTTGGTCACCATCAAATTCAAAGCAGTGTGGCGGCGAGTGGACGCAGGTACAAAGGAAGCGGCGGGCTGATGGAGCAGATCCTTGCCACCACGCTTCGCTCGGCTGCCCCCCTGGTGCTGGTGACAACCGCAGGCGTCTTCGCCTTCCGTGCCGGGATCTTCCATCTGGGGCTTGAGGGGTTGATGATCACCGGTGCATTCACGACAGTGGCCGTTGGCGATGCCACCGGATCGGTGGAACTTGGGATTCTGGCAGCCATCGGCGTTTGCATGGTCCTTTCTGCGCTGTATTGGTGGGTGATCGGTCCCCTCGGTGCCAACGTAATCATCGCCGGGCTGGGACTCACTTCCATCGGCCTCGGCGGCACAGCCTTCGCCCTCGGCGCCATCTTCGACAAGCGCGGCTCCATCTTCACCGATGTCGTGCTGCCCCGACCGGTGCGCGGAATCACTTCGGGGGCAGGGGTGATTGTCTCGGAACTCTCGATCCTCGTGTGGATCACGCCGCTGGTCGTGCTGGCCGCCTGGATTGTGCTGAGGCGCAGCCGCTTCGGGCTGCGCCTTGCCGCAGTAGGTGAGTACCCGTTCGCCGCCCGCTCTGCGGGCGTGAACCCATCGATCGTCCGGCTTCAGGCGCTGCTCATTGCCGGAGCGCTGTGTGCTTTGGGCGGCGCGGAATTGTCGGTCGGGGCACTGCGCAACTTCACCGAGAACATGACCAACGGCCGGGGGTTCATCGCCTTTGTGGCAGTTATTTTCGGGGCATGGCACCCCATCGGCGCGGCTCTTGCCGGGTTGTTCTTCGGTTTCGCCGACGCCATCGGCATCCAGTCGCAGATCAACATCACGGAGCGAGTTCCGCGCGAGTTCGTGCTGATGATCCCCTTCATTATCACTATCTTCGCCGTGTGGCTGGGCGGGCTTTGGCGACGCCGCTCCCTGGAAGCCGAAGCGGGCTACGCCGAACTCCGGGAACCCGACTACTAGCCGAGCCCTCCCGTCAAAATCGTGCCGCGGTCCGCACCGAACAGGTCATTGCCGCACGCTCGCCGCGCTCCGATAACCTGCTAGCAGATCGAAAAGGAGTGACCTTGAGCATGAATACGATCAAGACAATCCTGCTTCTGGTGCTAATGGCGGCGCTGTTCGTGGCCGTTGGCGGGCTGTTGGGCGGCAGCGGCGGACTGGCCATCGGCATCGTCATCGCTGTGGTCGTGGTGGGCGGGTCTTACTGGTTCAGCGACAAGCTGGCCATCGCTTCAGCCCGAGCGGTGCCGGTCACGCCTGAGCAGCTTCCGCAGTACCACGCCATCATGGAAGAGCTCACCGCCAAGGCCCAGATCCCGATGCCCAAGCTGTACGTGAGCCCCAACCCCCAGCCCAACGCCTTCGCCACCGGCCGCAACCCCAAGCACGCCGCGGTGGCCGTCACCGAGGGGCTCATCAACCACCTGAGCTGGGACGAGATCCGGGGCGTGTTGGCCCACGAGTTGGCCCACATCCGCAACCGCGACATCCTCATCGGCTCGGTGGCCGCGGCCATCGCCATGGCCATCACCTTCGCATCGCGCATGGCGGTGTGGGGCATGATCTTCTTCGGCGGCCGGGGCCGCGATCGGGGTATGGGCGACCTTGTCGGCGTGCTGATCGCCGCCATCTTGGCCCCCATCGCCGCCAGCCTGATCCAAATGGCCATCAGCCGCACCCGGGAGTACCAGGCCGACGCCTCCGCCGCCCGGCTCATCGGCGACGGCGAGCCCCTGGCCCGGGCACTGGAGAAGCTGAACTCCGCCTCCCAGCGCATCCCGGTCAACGTGCCGGTAGAGCAGGCGTCGCACTACATCGTCAATCCCCTCACCGGCCGGGCCAACTTCCGCAGTCTCTTCAGCACCCACCCCCCCGCCGAAGAGCGCATCCGCCGCCTCCGCGCCGGCGAGTGGGTCCCCCAGGCGTACTAAGCCGCCGCCCTGCCCCCGGGAAAACCCTAAGAAACCAGAGCGACAGCGTTGGGTTAGGGTTTTTTCAAGAGAAACCCTAACAATTGTGCCCAACGGCGTTGTGTTAGGGTTTTCTTGGGAGAAAACCCTAACAGGGGTGGACGTATGGATCGCGCAACATTTGCTTATTTGCCGCAACCACAACGCCGGGAAGAGGTCGAGCGCGTTCTGCGGACCTTGAGCGAAGGCGGTGCTTCTGTGGACGAGTTGGAGTCAGCCGTCGTCGACATCAAAGAGGAGGCTGGCCGGCGAGCCGGTGACGGATCAATCTTGCCGGGCTCTCCGCACAACGATGAGGCAGCAGAGAAACTGGCCGAAGCGGCAGCCTGCATGGCCAACTCGGCTGGAGGGGGAGCGTTGGTAGTTGGCGTGGACGACAAGACTGGCCGGATTACTGGAGCGAAAACCGATCCGCAGTGGCTGAGGAGTCGGATCTACGACCTGACCGAGCGAAAGCTGACGGTGCAGGTCGACCGAGTCACCGCCGGCGAAACACAGCTACTGATCATCGAAGTGCCCCAAGCCCTAGAGCCGGTGCCATATCGGGGAAAATACCAGCACCGGGTAGATGCCAGATGCGTGCCAGCCACAAGGACCGAACTCATGGGAGCGCTGTTCGCCAACCTTGCAGCTGACCCTTCGAACATGCCGTCGCAGACGCCTGTCAACTCGATCGCACCGTCTGCCATGGAGACGCTTCGAGGTCGGCTGTCAGACGATGATTCTCCCAAAGCGGAACTCCCCAAGCGCGACCTGCTGGGCAGGCTCGGGCTCGTCGCAGAGGACGGCGAGCATCTGAACAAGGCAGGCGAGATGCTGCTAGCGGTGCGTCGGGAGCCGGCCATCGACTACTCGTACCGGCACGTTCCCGGCGGGCCTTCCATCTTGCGGATCTTGGAGGGTGGCCGCTCGCTGCTGGAAGAGGTTCTGACAGTCGAGGCACGGGCCAACGATCACAATTTCGTGACGGAGATAACCACCGGGCTTCAGGTCCACAAGGTGTGGGCCATCCCGCGGCGGTCGCTGCGGGAGGCGCTGTTGAATGCGGTCTGCCACCGGGAGTGGAGCTTGCCGGGCCCCACGGTGGTGGAGCATATCGGCAACCACTTCCGCGTCACCTCGCCCGGCGGACTCATCGGCGGCATCACCGAGAGCAATATCATTACCCACCACTCCGTGCCCCGCTATCGGACACTCATGAATGCGCTGCGGCTGATCGGCCTCGTGGAGCAGGAGGGAGTTGGAGTGGACATGATGTTCGCGGAGATGATCCGCATCGGTAGTCGGCCCCCTGCCATCACAACCCTGCCCGACCCGGCCGTCCGCATAGATCTCTACGGGCAAACGGTGAACGAAAACTGGTACAGGTTGTTCGCCGACTTGGAGCCACCGCGTGGCCGCGACGATGTGGACGCCGCTCTGCTCGTCTGGCGGGGGGCGCAGCCACAATCGCCGTTCCTCACCAGTGAATCTTGTGCTCCGCTGCTGCAACGCTCTCGGGGCGACGCCGAAGCAGCGCTGCGCCGGGTGGCCGAATACAAGCTGGCCACGCTGGGGGCACCCTTGCTGTCACCCATTGCCGTGCCCCATGACACTCCTGCTGCCTGGCAGCTCAGCCCGCAGGCAAAAGCAGCCCTCGGCTTGCAACCCGGTGCCGAGTCCGGTGAGTGGGCGCTGGCTTGGGCCCGCGAGCGGGGGCGGATCTCCTCTGGCGAGTATCGCGAGTTGGCCGGAGTATCAGCTGCCACCGCCACAAACCGATTGAAGGAAATGGCTCGGCAGGGCTGGCTCGTGCCGAGCTCAGACGTAAGGCGGGGAAGAGGTTTCCACTATCTGCCCGCCCGGTGAGCGCCGATCAGTCTCGGAAGTTGCCGAACTGGAGGGGAATGGCGAAGTCGGCTTCTTTGAGGGCGGCGATCACCTCTTGGAGCATGTCCCGCTTCTTGCCGCTCACCCGGAGCTGGCCGCCCTGGGTCTGCGACGACACACCTTTCATGCCCAGGTTCTTTATGAACTTGTTCAGCTCCCGGGCCTTGTCCGCCGAGATGCCCGCCGCCAGCGCCGCCTCCTGGCGAACAGTGCCGCCCGCGGCATCCTCCACCGGCCCGTAAGTCACCCCCTTCAGCGAAACCTTGCGCCGCACCAGCTTCTCCTCCAGCACCTGGCGGGCCGCGGCCAGCCGGTCCTCGCTGGACGACCGCAGCGAAATCACCCCATCGCCCAGCGCCACCTCGCTGCCCGTGTTCTTGAAGTCGTATCGGCTGTGGATCTCCCGAGCCGCCTGGTCCACCGCATTGCGGACCTCCTGCATGTCCAGCTCAGAAGAAACATCAAAAGTAGGCATGGCCCGAACCTACCGCACCCCAGTGCCCCAAATTCGAGTGGGGAAGCCATGACGCGGGCCGGTAGGGTGGTTCCTTGTTGGGTCGGTGCCCGAGTGGCCAAAGGGAACGGGCTGTAAACCCGTCGGCATAGCCTTCGGAGGTTCAAATCCTCCCCGGCCCACTCCAATCTCGCAGCATGAGCTGCATCACGGTCACGTCAAGCCAGCGGCCGAACTTGCGGCCTACTTCGCGTTCGACGCCTGCCACTTCGAAGCCCACGGATTGGTGGACGGCTACCGAGGTCTCGTTTTTCCCGGAAATGCGGGCGATCACGGTGTGAAAGCCGTGGCTTTGAGCCAGTCCGATGATCTCTAACAGCAGCGCCCGACCGATGCCCTTGCCCCGGTGATCCTGGTGGACATACACCGAATTCTCCACTGTGGTGTTGTAGGCGGGACGGGTGTGGAAGGGCGACAGCGACGAGAAACCCAACACGGTGTCATCGTCGTCATCTTCGGGGGTGGCCACAAGCACGGCGTGAACCCCGCTTCGGTCCTGCAACCAGGTGCGCTGGGCGGCCAGCGTGCGGGGCTCCAACTCAAAGATACTGGTCCCGTTCAGAATCTCGTAGTTGATTATCTGGCAGATGCCCTCGGCATCAGACAGCCTCGCCGCTCGAATCGCCACCGGCTGCACCGTACCGTCCGTCACCTCCCAATTCTGGCTTTCCCGCCGCGGGTACAGAGTGGCAATATTGGCATCGCATAGGGATAGAGTTCCCAGCCCGCCTCCTTAGCTCAGTCGGCAGAGCGTTTCCATGGTAAGGAAAAGGTCGAGAGTTCGATTCTCTCAGGAGGCTCAGGGTCTCTTGAGTGGTTTCCCACCGCTCGAGGGGCTCCGGGGCGGCGTAGCTCAGTTGGTAAGAGCGCTCGACTCATAATCGAGAGGTCGCCAGTTCGAGTCTGGCCGCCGCTACCACCCTCTCTTTCGCTCTACGACCAGCCAGGGATAATCTGGCCCCATCGAATCCGCAGCATCTCGCGAGCCGATTTTCAAAGACGCCGAACTGGTGGAAGCCGCCCGCCGAGGTGAACGCGACGCGTTCAACGAGCTGGTCCGGTCCACCTACCAAGATATCTACGCCTTGGCCTACCGGCTCACCGGTAATCGAGACGACGCCAGCGACGTGGTGCAAGACGCCTATGTACGGGCCTACCGGGCGATCCGCCGCTTTCGCGGCGACTCCAGCTTCTCCACCTGGATGTACCGCATCACCAGCAACTGCGCATCGACCCATTTGAGCCGGCGATCCCGCCAGCGCACTGAGGAGTTGAGCGACGAGGTGCCCATCGTCGACCTGCGGCCCGAGCAGGACCCGAGCTTGCGAGCCGAGGCGGCCATTCTGCGCCATCACATCGACCGCGCCATCCGGGCGCTGCCCGAGCGACTGCGCCAAGTGGTGGTGCTGCGTGATCTGCACGATCTATCTCACAGCGAGATCGCCGCAGAGCTGGGCATCACCACATCGGCGGCCAAGGTCCGACTCCATCGAGCCCGGCAGAAGCTTCGCGCCGTGCTGCAACGAACCACCGAAGTGGGCTCCCGCCAAGCAGATCCTCTGTTTCAAGAAGAAGACGAGGCGGCCTCATGATCAATGACGCCACCCGATCATTCGACCGCCGACCCCCGACGGAGGCTCCACCCACTCTTGTGTGGAAAGTCATGGCCCGGCTCGACGATTACGACCGGCGCCGACAGCTCATTCGGCGATTCTTGGCTGCTACCACTCTGGCGGTGATTACTGTCTTCTTCCGCCGCCGTTCACGCCGCTAATCAGTCCTGCACCGCAGTTTTGTATTGCGGGTGGCGCGTGTTGGCACGGTAGCCTTGTCTCGCCCCTAACGAACGAAGGGCAGTGGCTCAATTGGTAGAGCACCGGTCTCCAAAACCGGCGGTTGGGGGTTCGAGTCCCTCCTGCCCTGCGCAAGCGACCCCGTCTCCGTAGTGCCGGACGCACTGGAGTCAACATGACCGACCTGAACAGACAACAGAAGAGGATGGCCAAGAAGCAGGGCTTCGTCGACGAGGAAGGCACCCCGGTCCGCGACCGCCGCCAGGCCCGGAATCAACCCCGGCCCGGGGAAGAGCGGGTGGGTCCGACCCAGTTCCTGCGCGAGGTCCGCGGCGAGCTCCGCAAGGTGTCGTGGCCGCGGCGCGAGGAGGTCGTCAACTACTCCATCGTGGTTCTCGTGGTCCTCGTGCTGCTCACCGGAGCCATCGGCCTGCTCGACTGGGGATTCAGCGAAGCCATCTTGAAGTTGTTCGATCGATGAACCCTGAGGTAGACGAAACCAACATGACTGACCTCTTCCCCACCACCGCTGACGCGGAAGCGTCGGAGTCCGACGCGGTCGAAGCGGTCGACCCCGCCGAGGCCGCGGCTGCGTTGTTGCCCACCGGGCCGGGTCCCCAGCCCGCACCCGAAGGCCCCGATCCCGAAGGCATCGCTTCGCTGGGCGATCCCACCCTGTCAGACGACGCGGCCGAGGTAATCGACGCCGAAGAACTGGTCTACGAGAAGCCCGAAGAAGAAATCGAGACCATCAGCCCCTATGACATGCCCGGGAAGTGGTACGTCGTCCACACCCAGTCCGGCTACGAGAACAAGGTCCAGCAGAACATCGAAGCCCGCCGCAAGACCATGGGCATGGAAAGCCACATCCACGAGACCGTCATCCCCATGGAAGACGTGGTGGAGTTCAAGGCCGGCAAGAAGGTCACCACCAAGAAGAAGATGTTCCCCGGCTATCTGCTGGTTCGAGCCGAGATGAACGACATCTCCTGGGATGTGATCCGCAACACCCCCGGCGTGACCGGCTTTGTGGGCCACGGTCGGCGGGGCAGCAAGCCCTCGCCCCTCAAGCGCAAGGACGTGGAGAACTTCCTCCAGGTCAAAACCGATGGAGAGCAGACCGTACGCCGCACCAAGCCCCGTCTGCTCTACGAGGTGGGCGAGACCATCCGGGTCAAAGAAGGGCCGTTCGCCGACTTCTCCGGCGAGGTGGCCGAGATCAACGAGGATCAGCTCAAGGTAAAGGTCTTGGTCAACATTTTCGGGCGGGAAACACCGGTCGAACTCGAATTCTCCCAAGTCGCCAAGCTCTAAGAGGACCTAGCCAAAAAGGGGCACAGCCATGGCTCAAAAGAAAGTAGCCACCACTATCAAGATCCAGATTCCCGCCGGCCAGGCCACACCCGCTCCTCCGGTGGGCACCGCGCTTGGCCCCCACGGCGTGGCCATCATGGACTTCTGCCGGGACTACAACGCCAAAACCGAGGACAAGCGGGGCCAGATCATCCCGGTGGAGATCACCATCTACGAAGACCGGACGTTCACGTTTATCACCAAGACCCCGCCCACCTCATTCCTCATTCGGGAAGCGGCTGGCTTGGAGAAGGGTTCCATGGAGCCGGGCCGCGAAGTGGTCGGCGCCATCACCGACGCCCAATGCGCGGAGATCGCCAAGATCAAGATGCCCGATCTGAACACCGATGACCTCGACCAAGCCAAGCTTCAGGTGGCCGGTACCGCCCGCAGCATGGGCATCAAGGTGGAGTAGCCCAATACCGGACCAACACAAAGTCATATCCAACCGCCCGACGGGACAACCTCGCCCGGCGGGCCCACAACACTGAGGGAGCCAACATGGCGAACAATGGCAAGCGGTACAGCGATGCCGCCCAGCGCTACGACAAGCAACATCCGCACACCGCCCAAGAGGGGGTCGAGCTGGTCAAGAGCCTGTCGGCTGCGAAATTCGACGAGACCTTGGAGCTCGCCACCCGTCTGGGAGTCGATCCCCGCAAAGCCGAGCAAATGATTCGGGGAACTGTTTCACTGCCCTCCGGCACCGGCACCGACGTTCGGGTGGCGGTGTTTGCCCAGGGCGAGGCGGCCGCACAAGCCAGCGAGGCCGGTGCCGATGTGGTGGGCGCCGATGATCTCGCCGAGCAGGTGCAGGCAGGAAATATGGAATTCGACGTGGCCATCGCCACCCCCGACATGATGCCGGTGGTGGGAAAGCTCGGAAAGATCCTCGGTCCCCGGGGGCTCATGCCCAACCCAAAGACCGGCACGGTCACCAATGACGTGGCCAAAGCAGTAGGAGAATTCAAGAGCGGCAAGGTGGAGTACCGCACCGACCGCCAGGGGAACGTCCACGTGCCGGTGGGCAAGGTCAGCTTTGAGGCCGATGCCCTGGTGGCCAACATCCGAGCGGTCATGGACGAGATCACCCGGGCAAAGCCCGCCTCCCTCAAGGGCCGCTACGTCCGCAAAATCACCATTTCCTCCACCATGGGACCCGGGATCCGGCTGGATCCCGCCGACTTGGGTGCCAGCACCTGATCTGGTAGTTTTTGGCGCTCACAATTGATCGATTTGCCGCAGACATCAGGCGCAGTGCCCCGCACCGCTTAATCGGCTGGCACTCTGTCCCCAATCGACAGAGCCGCCGGCTGGCCTGAAGAGGTGAACCCTCCCGAAACTCGTGGGGCGTTCGCACGTTAGCGGCGCCCCATTGCTGGTTCTTGCGGAAGGTACGGCAATCCGATGGAAAATCCCCGCCCCGAGAAAGTGGCCGTCGTGAACGAGGTGCGCGACCGCATCTCCTCCACCGAGGCAGTGGTCCTCACCGACTACCGCGGCCTCGACGTGCCAGCTTTGGCTGATCTGCGCCGCCAGCTGCGCGAAGCCGGAGGCGAATACAAGGTGTACAAGAACACCCTTACCCGCTTTGCGGCCCGCGAGCTGAACCTCGACCTCGACGACATGCTCCTTGGCCCAACTGCGCTGGCTTTCGTGGGTGCCCGTGAAGACGGCTCCCCTGGCGACGCCGTCTCTCTGGCCAAAGCCCTTTGCCAATACGCCGATGACTCCAGCTTCTTGTCGATCAAGGGGGGCGTGTTCGACGGCCAGGTGCTCTCCGCTGACCAAGTGAACGCTCTGTCCAAACTCGGAACCCGCGACGAGATCCTGGCCGAGATTGTTGGACTGCTGGAAGCCCCCTTGGCTGAGATGGCGGCCCTCCTCGAAGCTCCACTGGTCGAGATGGCGGGACTCCTCGACGCTCCGCTGGTCGAGACCGCCGGGCTGCTGGAGTCGCTGACCGACCAGGGCGGCGCCGCGGCCTGATCCGCACCGAGCCCCAGTACCAACCACCACAAACAACCGGAAAAACCAACAAAAGGAATGAGGAATAGCAATGTCCAAGGTTGACGAGATTCTGGACTCCATCGGGTCCATGACCGTGCTCGAGCTGTCCGAGCTCAAAGAGGCGTTCAAAGAGCGCTTCAACGTAGAAGCCGCGGCCCCCGCCGCAGCCATGCCCATGATGATGGCGGCCCCCGGGGCCGACGGCGGCGACGCCGGTGGCGGCGCCGAGGAGCAGAGCGAATTCGACGTGGTCTTGACCAGCGCGGGCGAAAAAAAGATCCAGGTCATCAAAGAGGTGCGCACCCTCACCAACCTGGGCCTCAAGGACGCCAAGGAGCTGGTGGACAACGCTCCCAAGCCAGTTTTGGAGAAGGCCTCCAAAGAAGATGCCGAAAAGGCCAAGGAACTCATCGAGGCCGCTGGCGGAGCTGTCGAGCTCAAGTAACCCACAACCAGCAAATTCCTGTCGGGCATGGCTTGTAAAGCATGCCCGCGCCGCGTATCATTCCCGGATACCCGTTCGCTTGTCTCCTCGGCCACGACTTCTACTTTGACGCGGCCGCGTTTTGGGATTCCCCCTCCCATTGACGTTCAGGGATTCGAGCAGCCAACCGGCGTTGCCCGTCTATTTCAACACTTCAGGAGCTCACCTTGGCCCCCCGTTCGGCGACCCGCGACCGCTACACCTTCGGAAACCTGGAGGAGGTGCTGCCTCTGCCCGATCTCATTGCGGTGCAGAAGGACTCCTTTCAATGGTTCATCCGGCAGGGACTGGCCGATGCCTTTCGTGACATCAGCCCCATCAAGGACTTCTCAGAGACCCTGCAACTCGAACTGGAGTTCGATCCAGACGATGAAGACCTGAACCCCGGTCCCCGCTGGGGCACCACGGTGGAAGAGTGCAAAGAGAAGGACATGACCTACTCGGCACCTATCTTGGTGCAGGCCCGATTCTCCAACCGCAACACCGGTGAGATCATCGAGCAGATCGTCTTTTTGGGCGATTTCCCGGTCATGACCGACAAGGGCACGTTCATTGTTAATGGCACTGAGCGCGTGGTGGTATCCCAGCTAGTGCGCTCCCCCGGCGTCATCTTCCAGCCCGGCGAGCGGTTCCGGCTTCGCAACCTGAGCAAGCATCAGCTGGTCACCGGCACCATCCACCCCTACCGGGGAGAGTGGATCGAGTTCGATGTCGAGCACAAGCCGGGCCGCAACCCCACCGCTGGAGCACGGGTGGCCCGCAAGCGCCGCATGAGCCTGTTCACCCTGCTGCGGGCTCTAGGTTACGACGAGGAACGGGCCCCCGGTTTCCTGGACCGGTTCGTGGCCCACTTCGACTTCCTGGCCGATCAGTGGGAAAGCGACAAGCACCAGCACACCACCCAAGAAGATGCTCTGCTGGAGATCTACAAGCGGGCCCGTCCCGGCGAGCCCCAGTCAGTGGAGGCAGCCCGCAACTACTTCCGCAACGCCTTCTTCGAGAGCCGCCGCTACGACCTCTCTCGGGTAGGCCGCTACAAGCTCGACCGCAAGCTGGGCCCAGAACTAGACCGAATTGAGGAGCTCTTCGACCTCCAGCTGCACCGCCCCGAATCTGCTCCGGCCGATCTGCCGCAGCAATTCCTGCGTCCCGAAGCCGACCAGCCGGTGCTCTCGCCTGCTGAAGTGCTGGCCACCTGCACGTATCTGCTGCACCTGGTTAAGTTCGAGCCGGGCTACCGACTCGACGACCAGGACCACTTCGCCAACCGGCGCATCCGCTCGGTGGGCGAGCTCATCCAGAACCAGGTTCGCATCGGCCTCTCCCGTATGGAGCGGGTGGTGCGCGAGCGCATGACCACCCAGGACGTGGAGGCCATCACTCCCACGTCGCTAATCAACAACCGGCCGGTGGCCGCAGCCATCAAAGAGTTCTTCGGCACCAGCCAGCTCTCCCAGTTCATGGACCAGGTGAACCCGCTGTCGGGCCTCACCCACCGCCGCCGCCTGTCGGCTCTGGGCCCGGGCGGCCTTTCCCGGGAGCGGGCCGGATTCGAAGTGCGCGACGTCCACTTCTCCCACTACGGCCGGATGTGCCCCATTGAGACCCCAGAGGGTCCCAACATCGGTTTGATCGGCGCATTGGCCTCCTATGGCCGTGTCAACGAGTTCGGCTTCATCGAATCTCCATACCGCAAGGTGATCGACGGCCAAGTCACCGACGAGATCATCTGGCTGGCTGCCGACGATGAGGAGGAGTACGTGGTCGCCCAGGCCAATGCCCCTCTCGACACCCAGAACCGGTTTGTCAACGATCGGGTGCTGGTACGGCGCTCGCCCCAAGCCGCGACGATGAAGGGCTTGCAGGCCCAACTCGAGCAGGAGGTGTTCTTCGGGGCCACCACCGAGATCTCCTCGGTTCCCCCCGATGAGGTCCAGCTCATGGACGTCTCCCCCAAGCAGATCGTCTCGGTGGCCACCGCGCTGATCCCGTTCCTCGAGCACGACGATGCCAACCGCGCCCTCATGGGGGCCAACATGCAGCGCCAGGCCGTGCCTTTGGTCCGGCCTGAGGCGCCGTATGTGGGAACCGGCATAGAGGGCAAGGCGGCCAGAGACGCGGCCGACATGATCATCGCCAAAGAGGACGGTGCCATTACCGACATCGCCGGCGACAGCATCACGGTCAACTACAAGAACGCAGGGCCGTCCAAGTACAAGTTGATGAAGTTCGAGCGGTCCAATCAGGACACCTGCATCAACCAGAAGCCGCTGCTGAAGGTGGGCGAGCGGTTCCGCAAGGGCGACATCCTGGCCGACGGTCCGTCTACCGACAACGGCGAGATAGCCCTGGGCAAGAATTTGTTGGTGGCCTTCATGGCCTGGGAGGGCTACAACTTCGAGGACGCCGTCATCCTCAGCGACCGGCTGGTGCGCGACGACGTTCTCACATCAATCCACATACACGAGCACGAGATCGATGCCCGCGACACCAAGCTCGGCCCCGAGGAGATCACCAGAGACATCCCCAACCTGTCGGAAGAGATCCTGGCCGATCTCGACGACGAGGGGATCATCCGTCCCGGCGCCGAGGTCGGCCCCGGCGATGTGCTGGTGGGCAAGGTCACCCCCAAGGGCGAGACCGAGCTGACTCCCGAGGAGCGCCTGCTTCGGGCCATCTTCGGCGAGAAGGCCCGAGAGGTGCGAGACACCAGCCTCAAGGTCCCCCACGGAGAGAACGGCAAGGTCATCGACGTCAAGAAGTTCAACCGCTTCCACGGCGACGAGCTGCCTCCCGGGGTGAACCAGCTGGTCAGGGTGTATGTGGCCCAAAAGCGGAAGATCTCCGTGGGCGACAAGCTGGCCGGACGCCACGGCAACAAGGGCGTTATCTCCAGGATTCTGCCGATGGAGGACATGCCCCATATGGCCGACGGCACCCCGGTGGACATCATCTTGAACCCGCTAGGTGTTCCCTCCCGCATGAACGTGGGCCAGGTACTGGAGGCCCACTTGGGCTACGCCGCCCGCTGGGGCTGGGAAGCCGATGGCGGAGTGGGCGAAGAGCCCGAGCGCGGCGACGGGCGCAAGACGCGGCCTACCACTCGGGCTTCCACTGTGGTGGCGACCCCGGTGTTCGACGGCGCCCATTGGGATGAGGCGGGCCACTCGGGACAACACCCCACCATTCAAGAACTCTTGGAGAGCATCAATCCCGAAACCGTCGACGGGGAACGCCTGATCGGCAAAGACGGCAAGGCCGAGCTCTTCAATGGGCGCACCGGCGAGCCGTATGACAACCGGATCATGGTCGGCTACATGTACATACTGAAGCTGGCCCACCTGGTTGACGACAAGATCCACGCTCGCTCCACCGGGCCGTATTCGATGATCACCCAGCAGCCCCTGGGCGGCAAGGCCCAGTTCGGTGGGCAGCGCTTCGGCGAGATGGAAGTCTGGGCGCTGGAGGCCTACGGCGCGGCCTACTGCCTCCAAGAGCTGCTCACCATCAAGTCCGACGACGTGCTCGGCCGGGTGCGGGTATACGAAGCCATCGTAAAGGGCGACAACATCCCCGAACCGGGGATACCGGAGAGTTTCAAGGTGCTCATCAAGGAGATGCAGGCCCTTTGCCTGAACGTGGAGGTCAGGGACACCGCCGGACAGCAGGTGGAGATCACCGAGTTGGACGACGATGCCTTCCGCACCTCCGAGGAGCTGGGCATCGACATCTCCCGCCCTGAACGGGGATCAGACGATGAAGACGAGCGCCGAATCTCAGGGAGGCCGTTCTAAATGTTGGACGTAAACGCATTCGACCAGCTCTCTATCGGACTGGCCACCGCGGACGCCATTAGGACTTGGTCCAACGGCGAGGTGAAGAAGCCCGAGACCATCAACTACCGCACGCTTCGCCCTGAAAAGGACGGTCTGTTCTGCGAGAAGATCTTCGGTCCGACCAAGGACTGGGAGTGCTATTGCGGAAAGTACAAGCGCATCCGCTTCAAGGGCATCATCTGCGAGCGCTGCGGAGTCGAGGTAACTCGATCCAAAGTGCGCCGCGATCGCATGGGCCACATAGAGCTCGCCGCCCCAGCCGTCCACATCTGGTACCTGCGGGGCACCAGATCGTGGCTGGCCTACCTGCTGATGGGCACCGAGCCCAAAGAGGAGTTGAAGGCCAAGCAACTCGAGAAGGTCATCTACTTCGCGGCCAATCTCGTAACCGAGGTCGACGAGGAGGTGCGCCACCAGCGGCTTCCAGAGCTCGAGCAGGAGATGCGCGAGGAGATCCAGGCCATTCGCGACGAGCAAGAAGAGCGCAGGAACGAGCGCCTCGCCGAACTCGAAGCTGAACTGGCCGAAGCAGAGGTCAACGACCCTAAAGACATCGACAAGCGGCAGAAGGCCGCCGAAAAAGACCTGCTGGCCCTCGACGAGGAGTACGCCGAGGAAATTGAGTTGGTCGAGCGAGCCTTCGAAGAATTCTCCAGCCTGTTCCCCCGCAAGATCATCGAAGACGAAGAACTGTGGCGGGAGATGGAAGAGCGCTACAGCGACATGTTCTCCGGGGGCATGGGTGCCGCGGTCATCGCCACGCTCATCGACAGCGTTGATCTCGACGAGGAAGAGCGCAAGCTCCGCGAGCAGCTCGATCCGCCCGAAGGCCAAAAGAAGCTCTCCCAGCAGCGCGAGCAGAAGGCCATCAAGCGGCTAAAGATCGTGTCCGCCTTCAATCGGCGCGATCAGCACGGCCGGCGCATCAACGACCCTCGGGCCATGATCTTGGACGCCGTCCCTGTCATCCCCCCAGAACTGCGCCCCATGGTGCAGCTGGACGGTGGTCGTTTCGCCACCTCTGACCTGAATGATCTCTATCGCCGGGTTATCAACCGGAACAACCGCCTCAAGCGACTGCTCGATCTGGGCGCGCCCGAGATCATCGTCAACAACGAAAAGCGCATGCTCCAAGAGGCGGTCGACGCCCTGTTCGACAATGGACGCCGGGGACGGCCGGTTACCGGCCCGGGCAACCGGCCCCTCAAGTCGCTGTCCGACATGCTCAAGGGCAAGCAGGGGCGATTCCGCCAGAACCTGTTGGGCAAGCGGGTCGACTACTCCGGCCGCTCGGTCATCGTGGTCGGCCCCACCCTCAAGCTGCACCAGTGCGGCCTGCCCAAACTCATGGCGTTGGAGCTGTTCAAGCCGTTCGTCATGAAGAAGCTGGTAGAAGAAGACTTGGCCCAGAACATCAAGTCGGCCAAACGGATGGTGGAGCGGCGGCGTCCCCAGGTGTGGGATGTGCTCGACGAGGTCATCCAAGAACATCCCGTTTTGCTCAACCGGGCTCCGACATTGCACCGTTTGGGAATCCAGGCCTTCGAGCCTGTGCTGGTTGAGGGCAAGGCCATCCAGATTCACCCGCTGGTCTGCACCGCTTTCAACGCCGACTTCGACGGCGACCAGATGGCGGTCCACCTGCCGTTGTCCGCCCAAGCCCAGGCCGAGGCCCGGGTACTCATGCTGTCGGCCAACAATGTGCTCAGCCCCGCTCACGGCCGACCTCTGGTCACCCCTGGGCAGGACATGATCATCGGGGCGTACTACCTCACCGAGGAGGTGGAGGGCGCCACTGGCGAGGGGCGGAAATTCCGCCACCAGCACCAGATCGAACGGGCTTACGAATCCGGCGAGGTCGCGCTTCACGCCCGCATCGAGTACCGCATCCCCCAGCTGGTGGATATTCCGGCCAACGGCGAAGCGGCCACATACACTCCCACCACCGTGGGGCGGGTGTTGTTCAACAGCACCCTGCCCGATGACTTCCCCTATGTGAACCGAGTGGCCACAAAGCGGGACATCACCACCATCGTGGACAAGCTGGCCCAGCAGTACACCAAAGAAGTCGTAGCCACAAGCCTCGACGCCTTGAAGAACCTCACCTTCCAGTTCGCCAGCCAGTCCGGCCTCACCGTTTCGGTGGACGACATCAAGGTCCCCCACGACAAGCAGACCATCCTGGACCGCTACGAGAAGGAAGCCGACAAGGTTGAGAACCAGTTCCGGCGGGGCATCATCACCGACGGAGAACGTCGCCAGAAAGAGGTTGAGATCTGGACTGAGGCTACCGAGAAGGTGCGTCAGCGCATGGAGGCTGTGCTCCAGTCGGAGAAGTTCAATCCCATCGACATGATGGTGGCCTCCGGCGCCCGGGGGAACATGATGCAGGTCCGCCAGATTGCGGGAATGCGCGGCCTGGTGGCCAACCCCCGTGGCGACATGATCCCCCGTCCTATCAAGAGCAACTTCCGCGAGGGCTTGGCGATGCTCGAGTACTTCATCGCCACTCCGGGTGCCCGCAAGGGCCTGGTGGACACCGCCCTGCGCACCGCGGACTCCGGCTACCTCACTCGCCGACTGGTCGATGTGGCCCAAGAGGTCATCATCAACGACCGGGACCCATTCGAGTCGGGAGGGCCAATCAGGGGCATCTGGATCAACGACATCATGCCCGATGAGCCGGGCAGGCGGACCTACCTGGAGACCCGCCTGTTCAGCCGCACTCTGGCCGACGATGTATCCCTGAGCGACGGTACCGTGCTGGAGCGGGGCTCCATCATCGGCGACCTCGAGATGGCCTCGCTGCGCGACGATCCCGGTGTGACCCGAGTCCGGGTGCTTTCCCCTCTCACCGACGATTCCGAGGTGGGGATCAGCCGGTCGTCCTACGGACTCTCCCTCGCAACCGGCCAGGCCATTGAAGTGGGCGAGGCGGTCGGTGTCATCGCCGCCCAGTCGATCGGCGAGCCGGGCACGCAGCTGACCATGCGGACGTTCCACACCGGCGGTGTGGCCGGCAAGGACATCGCTGGCGGTCTGCCCCGGGTTGTGGAGTTGTTCGAGGCTCGTACTCCCAAGGGCAAGGCCGAGCTCACCAGGATTTCCGGAATGGTCCGCATCAACGAGGAAGACGGCAAGGCCAGCCGACTGGCCGTGGTGGGCGACGACGGGGCCGAGTGGTCCATTGTCATCGACCCGGCATGGAAGCTGGCGGTGGCCGAAGGCCAAGAAGTGGCCGCCGGTGATCCGGTGGCCCAGGCCGACGGGCCCCGCGACCCCAAGGAGCTCCTTGAGATTCGCGGCGTGCGAGAGACCCAGCAGTACCTCGTGGACGAGGTGCAGCGCGTCTACCGAGACCAGGGCGTTTCCATCCACGATAAGCACATCGAGCTGATCGTTCGCCAGATGACCCGCCGAGTGGCCATTCAAGAACCGGGAGATTCCGACTTCTTGCCTGGTGAGCGCGTGGACTCCCAAATCTTCACCAACGTGAACCGCTCCCTGGCCCAAGAGGGCAAGCGCCCCGCCGAAGGGCGGCCCGAGCTCATGGGGATCACCAAGGCCTCCCTGGCCACCGACTCCTGGCTGTCGGCCGCGTCGTTCCAAGAGACCACTCGGGTGCTCACCGAGGCAGCCATCGAGTCCCGTCGTGACGGACTCATAGGTCTCAAGGAGAACATCATCATCGGCAAGCTGATCCCCGCCGGGACCGGAATGGAGATTTACCGGGATATCGCGACCCACGCCCCCGACTACACGCCGATGGAGTACTACACCTCAGCCGACGATGATGTTGATCTGGCGGATCAATTTGCCCAATGGGCCTCAACGACTGACTCCGAGGAAGCCGACGTGTTGCCGATGGGGAACATAGGGGCGTAAACTTAGAATTGGAGCGCGGCCTTCGCTGCGCCCTCAATCTTTTTCCATTCAGCCCTAGGAAGTGCTGTGCCCACGATTCAGCAACTGGTGCGCAAAGGTCGCCAGACCAAATTCCGCAAGGAGAAGACGCCGGCTCTCAAAGGCGCGCCTCAGCGGCGGGGGGTATGCACTCGTGTTTACACCACCACTCCGAAAAAGCCGAACTCCGCGCTCCGGCGAGTGGCCCGCGTTCGCCTGACCAGCGGGATGGAGATCACCGCCTACATCCCCGGCGAAGGTCACAACCTCCAAGAGCACTCCATCGTGCTGGTGCGCGGCGGACGAGTCCGCGATCTGCCGGGCGTGCGCTACAAGGTCATCCGCGGCACCCTGGACACCGCTGGAGTCACCGACCGCCGACAAGCTCGCAGCCGCTACGGCGCCAAGAAAGAGAGCTAAGAATGCCTCGCAAGGGCCCGGCGGGGCGACGCGACCTTCCCAACGACCCGGTCTACGAATCCTTGCTGGTCACCCAGTTCGTGAACAAGATCCTGCAACGGGGCAAGCGCTCCACCGCCGAGCGAATCGTGTACGGCGCGCTCGACGTCGTGGAGCAGAAGACCAGCGCCGAGCCGCTGGGCACCCTGAAGCGAGCCGTCGACAATGTGCGCCCCCAACTGGAGGTCCGCAGTCGAAGGGTCGGCGGGGCCACCTATCAGGTCCCCGTGGACGTGCGCCCTCGACGGGCGAACACACTGGCCATCCGCTGGATCGTCAACAATGCTCGAGAGCGGCGCGAGCGCACGATGACTGATCGGCTGGCCAACGAAATCCTGGATGCCTCCAATGGTCTGGGTGCGTCGGTGAAACGACGCGACGACTTGCACAAGATGGCAGAGTCGAACCGGGCCTTCGCCCATTACCGCTGGTAAGCGGTCTTACCTCCTGAGCGCCATGTCTCGTCACCCGTTGGAAAAGACCCGCAACATTGGCATCATGGCCCACATAGACGCGGGTAAGACCACCTGCACTGAACGCATCCTCTACTACACCGGCAAGGCCTACAAGCTCGGAGAGGTCCACGACGGCGCCGCCACCATGGACTGGATGGAGCAAGAGCAAGAGCGCGGCATCACCATCACATCGGCCGCCACTACGGCGGAGTGGGCCGGACACCGGATCAACATCATCGACACTCCCGGCCACGTGGATTTCACCATGGAAGTGGAGCGCTCCCTGCGGGTGCTCGACGGAGCCGTGGCCCTGTTCGACGGCGTTGCCGGCGTAGAGCCTCAGTCGGAGACCGTCTGGCGCCAGGCCAACAAGTACGGCGTACCCCGGATCTGCTTCATCAACAAACTCGACCGCACCGGCGCCAACTTCGAGCGCGCCGTGCTCACCATCACCGAGCGCCTTCGGGCCAACACCGCGGTGGTGCAGATTCCCATCGGTATCGAGTCCGACCTGCTCGGCGTGGTCGACTTGGTGGAGATGCAGGGCCTGATTTGGCGGGGTGACGATCTGGGCGCCACCTGGGATGTCACCGAGATCCCCGACGACCTCAAGGAGAAGGCCTCCGAAGCCCGTCTCGAGTTGATCGACCTTCTTACCCAGTTCGATGAGAATCTGCTGGAGAAGTACATTGAGGACGAGGAATCGATCACGCCGGCCGATCTGCGGGCTTCGCTGCGAGCTTGCACCCTGTCACTCGACGTCGTCCCGGTGCTGTGCGGATCGGCCTTCAAGAACAAGGGCGTCCAACCGCTGCTCGACGCCATCATCGAGTACCTCCCCTCCCCGCTGGACATTCCCCCGGTCAAGGGCATGTACAAGGGGGAGGAGTGCGATCGGCCCACCGACGACGAGGCTCCATTCAGCGCCCTGGCGTTCAAGATCATGAGCGACCCCCATGTGGGCAAGCTCACTTATTTCCGGGTTTACAGCGGCCACCTGGATAAGGGCAGCCAAGTGGTCAACGTCCGCACCGCGCGAAAAGAGCGCATCGGGCGCATATTGGAGATGCACGCCAACGACCGGGAAGACCTCGACGTCGTCCGGGCCGGCGACATCGTGGCCGGCATCGGCCTCAAGGATGTGCGCACCGGCGACACCCTGACCCATCCCAACCACCCCATCGAGCTGGAGCAGATGGACTTCCCCGACCCGGTAATCCAGGTGGCGGTGGAGCCCAGGACCAAGGCCGACCAGGACAAGCTGGGCAAGGCGATGTCCTCCCTGGCCGAAGAGGACCCCACTTTCCAGGTCCGCACCGACGAGGAAACTGCTCAGACCCTCATCGCCGGCATGGGCGAGCTTCACTTAGAGGTACTGGTGGAGCGAATGCTGCGGGAGTTCAATGTTGACGCCTCGGTCGGCAAGCCGCAGGTGGCCTACCGCGAGACCATCTCCGCGTCGGTGGTCAAGTACACCCACACCCATAAAAAGCAGACCGGCGGCTCGGGCCAGTTTGCCGAGATCACATTCGACCTGGAGCCGAACGATCCCGGCAAGGGCTACGAGTTTGCCAGTCAGGTCAGCGGCGGGCGCATCCCCAAGGAGTACATCCCCGCAGTGGACAGCGGCATGCAAGACGCCATGACCACCGGCCCGTTAGCCGGATTCCCGGTGGTGGATCTCAAAGTGACCCTCACCGACGGCAAGCACCACGAGGTGGACTCGTCGGACATGGCCTTCAAGATCGCGGCCACCGCCGCCTTCCGCGACGCCGCCCGCCGAGCCAAGCCCATCCTTCTGGAGCCGATAATGGCCGTCGACGTGGTTACTCCCGAAGAGTACATGGGCGATGTCATCGGCGATCTGAACGGTCGGCGGGGCAAGATCGACAGCATGGAACAGCGGGGCCGTGAACAAATTGTCAAGGCCCATGTGCCACTCTCGGAAATGTTCGGGTACGCTACCGAACTCCGGTCGCGAACCCAGGGGCGTGCAACGTACACCATGCAGTTCGACACCTACCGGAAGGCGCCTGCCAAGGTGCAAGAGGAGATAGTCGCCCGCATTCGGGGCGAATAATCAAGGGCGAGGAGCCCGTCTTCGGAGGATAGAAAATGGCTAAGGAACAATTCGAGCGCACCAAGCCGCACTTGAACGTGGGCACGATGGGCCACATTGACCACGGCAAGACAACGCTGACCGCGGCAATTACCAAGGTGCTGTCGGAGGCCGACCCCACTACCACTCAGTTCACCGAGTTCGACAACATCGACAAGGCGCCCGAGGAGCGGGAGCGGGGCATCACCATCAACGTGGCCCACGTGGAGTACGAGACCAGTAACCGCCACTACGCCCACGTCGATATGCCCGGCCACGCCGACTACATCAAGAACATGATCACTGGCGCCGCCCAGGTTGACGGCGCGATCCTGGTGGTGTCGGCCGCCGACGGTCCCATGCCCCAGACCCGAGAGCACGTGCTCTTGGCTCGCCAGGTGGGCGTGCCCGCCATCGTCGTCGCCCTTAACAAGGTCGACATGGTGGACGATGACGAGCTGCTAGAGCTGGTGGAGCTCGAGGTCAGGGAGCTGCTCAACGAGTACGACTTCCCCGGCGACGACATCCCGGTGATGCCGGTGTCGGCCCTGAAGGCTCTCGACGGCGACGGCGACGCCGCCCAGCAGGTAATCGATCTGATGGAACAGGTCGACTCCTACATCGAGGAGCCCGAGCGGGACGTTGACAAGCCGTTCCTGATGCCTATCGAGGACGTGTTCTCCATCACCGGGCGGGGCACCGTGGTCACCGGCCGCGTGGAGCAGGGCATCGTCAACACCGGCGACAAAGTAGAGATCGTCGGCATCAAAGATACGTCCGAGACGGTCTGTACCGGGGTAGAGATGTTCCGCAAGCTGCTGGACGAGGGCCGCGCCGGCGACAACATCGGCGCTCTGCTGCGGGGTACCGACAAGGACGATGTCCAGCGGGGCCAGGTGCTGGCCAAGCCCGGCTCCATCACCCCCCATACCAACTTCGAGGCCCAGGTGTACGTGCTGACCAAGGAAGAGGGCGGACGCCACAAGCCGTTCTTCAGCAACTACCGGCCCCAGTTCTACTTCCGCACCACCGACGTCACCGGCACCATCGCCCTGCCCGAAGGCACCGAGATGTGCATGCCCGGTGACAACACGGAGATGATCGTGGAGCTGATCGCCCCCATTGCCATGGACGAGGGTCTGCGCTTTGCCATCCGAGAGGGCGGCCGCACCGTGGGTGCGGGCACCGTCACCAAGATCCTCAAGTAGCACCGATGGCAGCAGGACAGAAAATCCGCATTCGGCTCAAGGCCTACGATCACGAGATCATCGACCAATCCACCAAGAAGATCGTGGAGACGGTCAAGCGCACCCAAGCCGACTTGCGGGGGCCCGTCCCGCTGCCCACCGAGAAGCACCGCTTCACTGTGATCCGGTCACCCCACAAGGACAAGGACAGCCGCGAGCACTTCGAGATACGCATCCACAAGCGCTTGCTCGACATCGTGGATCCCGGCCCCAAGACCGTGGACTCCCTTCAACGGCTGGATTTGCCTGCGGGCGTCGACATCGAGATCAAGCTCCAACACGGCTGAGCGCGGGCCGAGGCAACGGACCGAGTCCGGGACAGCCATGGCCAGCTCCCAAGTAATCCTGCTCCGGGTCTCTGGACCTGATCGACCCGGGCTTTTCGCGGCCCTGCTCAACGTGCTGACCGCCGGCGGGGCAAATATCCAAGACGTCGAGCAGGTGGTCATCCGTCGCCAGCTGACGCTGGGCATCGTGATGGAGGTCCCCCCCGGCCAGGATCTGCTAAAAGACCTGCTGCTGTTCGGCTGGGAGCAGCGGGTCACCGTCGAGTTCGACGTCGTCGACCCCGTGCCCTCTGTGCACGCCGGTGCTCACGCGGTCACCGTGTTGGGCCGGGAGCTGACCCCTTCCATGCTGGCCGCCACCGCCACCGCCATCGCCGACGGAGCAGGGAACATCAACCGCATTGTGCGCCTCTCCCGCTACCCCATCTACAGCTACGAGCTAATGGTCACCGGCGGCGATCCCGATGCCATTCGCCGCAACCTGCTTTCGGTGGCCGCTGCCAATCCCGAGTTCGACGTGGCCGTTCAGCGAGAGGGCCTGGCCCGACGGGCCAAGCGAGTGGCTCTGCTCGACGTTGACTCCACGCTCATCCAAGACGAGATGATCGACCTGCTGGCCGCCGAAGCGGGTTGCGAGGAGGTGTGCCAGAAGTTGACCGATCAGGCCATGCGAGGCGAGATCGACTTCGAGACCTCGCTGCGGGAACGAGTCCGCCTCTTGGCCGGTTTGGACGAGGCCGCCCTGGAGAGGGTGTGGGATCAAGTCACGCTCACCCCAGGAGCCCGGACATTCGTAACCACACTCCAGCGGTTGGGCTATGCCATCGCCATTGTTAGCGGCGGCTTCACCCGGTTCTGCAACCGGCTCAAGCACAACTTCGACCTCGACTACGCCTTCGCCAACACCCTGGAGATGGTCGACGGCAAACTCACCGGCAACTTGGAAGGACCGATTGTGGACCGGGGCCGCAAAGCCGAAATCCTCCGCGAGGTGGCCGCCGCCGAAGGGGTATCGGACGAGCAGGTGGTTGCGGTGGGCGACGGGGCCAACGACATCGACATGCTCACCGCCGCCGGCCTGGGCATTGCCTTCAACGCCAAGCCCAAGGTCCGCCAGGCCGTGGAGACCTCGGTGAGCGTCCCCTACTTGGATGCCGTGTTGTTCCTGCTCGGCGTCAGCCGCGAGGAAGTCGAAGCCGAGGGAATCTGATCGCGGCTGAGATGACAGTAGATCCGCCCCCGATTCGCAGTCTGCTGTTCGTACCGGCCAATCGGGCCGACCGGATGCAAAAGGCGCTGGCCTCAGAAGCCGACGGGGTGGTGTTCGACCTGGAGAGCGCCATACCCCGGGGGGCAGCAGCCGAGGCCCGGGTCAATGTCCGCTGGGCGCTGGAAGGCCATACCCCTGATAAGGCCGCGGTGTTCGTCCGGGTGTCCGCGTTGGGAACTGATGACTTCGCCCCTGATGTGGACGCCTGCCGACACCCATCGCTGACCACGCTGATGTTGCCCCAGGTCACCGGACCCGAAGAAGTGGTCGCTGCGGATGCCGCCTTAGAAGGGGTAGAAGCCCGGATCATGCCGCTGGTGGAGACCGCATCCGCCGTTCGTCTGGCCTACGAACTGGCCACTGCCTCCGACCGAGTGGCCTACATGGGCGGCGCCACCGGCCGTCACGGTGACCTGGGACGCTCAGTGGGATTCCAGTGGTCACCCGAAGGCACCGAAACCCTGTATCTGCGCCAAAAGGTGCTGATCGACGTGCGCTCAGCCGGGGTGCCAAATCCCCTGTCAGGCCTCTGGGGCACCGTGGATGACCTAGACGGCCTCGCCGGGTTCGCCGCCCAAACCCGGCAACTCGGCTACGAGGGGATGATGATCATCCACCCCACCCACATTCCGATCGTCAACCAGATCTTTTCCCCCACCGTCGAGGAGATCGCCGCCTGGCGCCAACTAGTCGCCGCCGTCGAGGAGCACAAAGCCCAAGGCATAGGCGCCTTCCGCTACCAAGGCCGCCTCATCGACCACGCCCACCTCCTCACCGCCCAGCAACAGCTATCTCGCGCCAAGCGGTTGGGACTCTGCTAGTGCAGAGGATTTGCTTCCCAGCAACGAATACGCACCACCGGGGTGCTACAAAGCGGCTATGGCACAGACCACTTTCAAAGACACAACGATCAACACCGGGGGCGACCTCCCTGCGGTGGGAGCGGCGGCGCCGGCATTCGCACTGACGGGCGGCGATCTGTCTCCCGTCACACTGGATGGTCTGGCTGGCCGCAATGTGGTGCTCAACATCTTCCCCAGCATCGATACCGGTGTATGCGCCGCCAGCGTGCGAGCCTTCAACGAGCGAGCCGCCAGCCTCGACAACACCACCGTGATCTGCGCCTCGATGGACCTGCCGTTCGCCGGCTCCCGCTTCTGCGGCGCCGAGGGTATCGAGAACGTGACCATCGGCTCCATCTTCCGCAACCGGGAGTTCTTGGACGACTACGGCGTGGAGATGGTCGATGGCCCCTTGTCGGGCCTCACTGCCCGGGCGGTGGTGGTCATCGCCCCCGATGGCACCGTGGCCCACACCGAGTTGGTGGGAGCCATCGCCACCGAACCCGACTACGACGCCGCCCTCGCCGCCTGTTCCTGAGGTAGTGGGTGCACTCGCTACCTGGGAGTGAACACCCGACGCATTACCTGGCGGATGCGCTCTGCCATTGGGTCGCGTTCAGGATGCTGGGCCGCTTCGGCGTCTTCAAGCTCTTGCACGACCTCTTGTCGTTCTACATAGCTCGATAGGAAGGCCTGGACGGTGGCGGCCGCCGGAAGGGCCAGCAGCGCCCCTACCACCCCCAGCAACAGGCCCCCGGCGATCACCGAGCCGAATGCCACGGTCACGTGGATCTCCATGGTGTGAGCGGTCACCTTGGGTTGGAGCAAATAGTTCTCAATCTGCTGGTACACCACGATGGCGATCAAAATGGCCAGGCCCGTAGATGGCCTGTCCAGCAAGCCGACTATTACCGGCAGCGCTCCGGCGATATAGGTGCCGATGACCGGGACGAACTGCGACACCAGCCCCACCCACATTGCCATCGGCACCGGGAAGGGGGCGCCTACAAGCCAGAAAACCAGCCAGTGGACCAAGAACGACACCACCGCCAGGATCAGCCGGCTGTAGATGTAGCCCCCGGTCTTGTCAATGGCCAGATTCCAAATGTTCAGCACCATGCGCTGACGCTCGGGCGGAAGCAGTGAGCAGATGTTGCGCCGCAACTTGGGCCCCTCGGCCACCAGATAGAACGTGAACAGCACGATGGTCAGAATCTGGAACAGCACTTGCAAGACGGTGGCACCCAAGTTCACCAGGTTGTCTGCCAGCCGGGTGGCCAGGTTGGCGACCGCTCCACCCTCCTGAAACTCGTCGAGCAGGCCCTGGGCGTCGATTTCGATGTCGAAGGCGTCCTCTACCCAGTCCTCAATGTCGTTGATGTAGCCGGGAGCGTCGTCGGCGAACTCGCCAATCTGGTCGGCCAGCACCGCCCCGATGGCCCAGAGGAACAACCCCAACGCAACCAATATCACCAAGAACATGATCCCGGTGCCCACGCCACGGCGAAGGCCAGCCCGCTCCATGCGATTGACGGCTGGCTCCAGCGCGAACGAGACGAAAAACGACACCAGCACGATCACGATGAGCGTCTTAAGCTCTTCGATCAGCCATCCCAGCACATACAGTCCGCCGAGAGCCGCCGCTCCGGCGAGGATGGCCCGAAAAAGCCAAGGTGGCAGCTTCTGGGACGGCGCCTCTTCCGACGACACTTCGTCCACGGTTTCACGCTAACCGTCGCCTTTTGCCCAGTCGGGGATTTGGCCATTCCCCCGGCCCCCGCTATCATTTCTATTTCGTGCCGGCTCCGGTCGGCACTGTTCGTGTCAAACGACGTCCGTCTAGGCCTGCAAGGTGCAATCACCCTGCTCTGGGAACCGGACGGCACAACCGAAGCCCGCTCCGCCGGAAAGTCCCAACCAAAGGGTCTGCACCCGTGCGGAGCGTTCGCGTGAAGGCAGGTTCGCGGTGGTTGCCAAGGCGATTGTCGGCGAAAAACTAGGAATGACCCAGGTATGGGACGAGAACGACCGCGTCGTGCCCGTCACCGTGCTGCGGGTGGAGCCTTGCCGCATTGTGCAAGTCAAGCGGCCGGAGACCGACGGCTACTCCGCGCTCCAGGTGACCTACGGAACCCAGAATCCTGATCGCCTGACCCAGCCTGAGCGAGGCCATTTGGACAAAGTCGGAGTTGCTCCCGGCCGCAAGCTTGTGGAGCTCCGCCTCGACGACGTGGGCATTTACGAAGCCGGCCAGGAAATCGGTGCCGACGTATTCGACGGGGGCGAGCGGGTGGACGTGACTGGCGTCAGCAAGGGCAAGGGCTTTTCCGGGGTCATGAAGCGGCACAATTTCAGCGGCCAAAAGGCCAGCCACGGCGCCCACAAGGTCCACCGCAAGCCCGGGGCCGTCGGCCAGTGCGCGACGCCCTCAAGGATTTTCCGGGGCAAGAAAATGCCGGGACGCGCCGGTGCCGAGAAGGTAACCACCCTGAACCTCCAGGTGGTAAGGGTGGACACCGAGAACGATTTAATTCTGCTCAAGGGCTCCGTGCCCGGTCGCCGAGGATCCACCGTGCTGATCCGCAGTGCGGTCAAGAACGGGGCGAAATGACCACTGTCACCGTGCGCAACCCCTCCGGCAGGAAGACCGGGACAGTGGATCTAGATCCCGATGTATTCGGCATCGAGCCCAACGTGGCGGTCATGCACCAGGTGGTCACCGCCCAGTTGGCCGCCCGGCGTCGGGGCACCCAGAGCACCAAGACCCGATCTGAAGTCAAGGGCGGCGGAGGCAAGCCATGGCGTCAGAAAGGCACCGGTCGGGCCCGTCACGGATCTACCCGCAACCCGCAGTGGCGTGGCGGCGGGGTGGCCCTCGGCCCCAAACCCCGGAGCTACCGCCAGCGCACCCCCAAGAAGATGGTCCGCTTGGCCCTGCGGTCGGCCCTGTCCGATCGGGCTCGCGACGAAAAGGTTGTTGTGGTCGACCACTGGCGGTTCAACTCCCCCCGCACCAAAGACGCGATCGCCGCGCTCGACGCTTTGAAGGCGGACGGCCGGGTGCTGTTGGTGGCTGAGCGGGACCAAGCCGAAGTGTGGAAGAGCTTCGCCAACCTTCCCCAGGTTCATCTGGTCAGCCCCGAAGAGCTGAACGCCTACGACGTTTTGGTGTCCGATGTGGTCGTGTTCACCCTCGACACGCTGCCCTCCACCGGATCAGCCGAAACAGAAACCGAAGACGAAGGGGATGAGTCATGAAAGACCCCCGCGATGTCGTGCTCGCCCCGATTGTCTCAGAGAAGTCCTACGAGCTGCTGGAGACCAACGTCTACACCTTCCAAGTTCACCCCAGTGCCTCCAAGCCCGAGATAAAAGACGCCATCGAGTCGCTGTTCGACGTAACGGTTCTCAAGATCAACACCATGAACCGCAAGGGCAAGCGCCGCCGCAACCGGCGCAGCCCCACCTTCGGCCGCAAGCCTGACACCAAGCGGGCATTGGTCACGCTTGCCGAGGGTGACGAGATCGAGTTGTTCGACGTCTAAGGCAGATCATGGCAGTACGTAGACGAAATCCCACCAGCCCCGGACGCCGCTTTCAGACGGTGTCCGACTTCGCCGGCATCACCACCTCAAAGCCGGAGAAGTCGCTGGTCACCAAGAAGACCAGCACCGGCGGGCGCAACAACCATGGCCGCAAGACCTCCCGACATCGGGGCGGGGGCCACAAGCAGCGTTACCGCGTCATCGATTTCAAGCGGACCAAAGACGGCGTTCCGGCCACGGTGGCCTCAGTGGAATACGACCCCAACCGCAACTGCCGCATCCTCCTGCTGCACTTCCACGACGGGGAGAAGCGCTACGTGTTGGCTCCGGAAGGTGTCGGCGTGGGCGACATCTTGCAAAACGGCCCCGGCTCTGAGATCAGGCCGGGCAACGCCCTGCCGCTTCGCTATATCCCGGTGGGCACCACCGTGCACGCGGTGGAATTGAAGCCGGGAGGGGGTGCTCGAATGGCCCGCTCCGCCGGTGCCAGCGCCCAGCTCGTGGCCAAAGAGGGCAGCTTCGCCACCCTCCGGCTGCCCAGCACCGAAATGCGCCGAGTGCCCATCGACTGCCGGGCCACTGTGGGATCGGTGGGCAACGCCGAAGCCGAGCTCATCAAGCTGGGCAAGGCCGGCCGAGCTCGCTGGCAGGGAGTGCGACCGCAGACGCGGGGCGTGGCCATGAACCCAGTCGACCATCCTTTGGGCGGCGGCGAGGGCAAGTCCTCCGGTGGACGCCACCCGGTGTCGCCGTGGGGCAAGGCCGAGGGCCGCACCCGCAACAAGAAGAAGAAGTCCCAGCAGATGATCGTCCGACGGCGCCGCACCCGCGGCGGGCGTCGCTAGGGGGAAACGCTCATGCCCAGGAGTTTGAAGAAAGGCCCATTTGTCGACGGCCACCTGCTGCGCAAGGTCGATGCGCTCAACGACCAGAACACCAAGCAGGTCATTCGGACATGGTCCCGCCGCTCCACCATTATCCCCGACATGGTGGGCCACACAATCGCAGTCCACGACGGGCGCAAGCACGTCCCGGTGTACATCACCGAGTCGATGGTGGGTCACAAACTGGGTGAATTCGCCCCCACCCGCACGTTCCGGGCCCACGCGGGCCAAGAGCGGGGAGCCCGAGGCTGATGGCTGTCGTCACCGTGGGCAATGAGACCCGCCCGGGCAGCCGGGCCGTGGCCAAGTACGTGCGCTCCTCGGCCTTCAAGGTCCGAGAGGTGCTCGATTTGGTGCGAGGGAAGTCGTACTCCGAGGCCCGGGAAATCCTGACCTTCTCGGAGCGGCGCATCTCTAACTCAATCGCCAAGTGCCTCGACTCCGCGGTGGCCAACGCCGAGCACAACGATGACCTAGACGGCGAAGAGCTGTTCGTCGCCGCCTGCTACGCCGACGAAGGCCCCACGCTCAAGCGCTGGCGGCCTCGGGCCCGAGGCCGGGCTACCCGCATCCGCAAGCGCACCTGCCACATCACCGTCGTGGTGGCCCGCTACACCGATGAGGAGCTAGCCGCCATCGACGCGCGCATGGCCCTCAAGGGCACCGGTCGGCGCAGTTCGGCTGCCGAGGCTCGCCGTCGGCGAGTGGCGGCCAGCCGAGAGCGCGACGCGGCCCGAGCCGAAGAACACGACCACGACCATGGCGAGGACGAGGACGACCTCGATGCCACGGACGACGCCGAATTCACCGAGGACGACTTCGAGGATCTCGACCGAGACCGAAGACACCGAGACCGAAGCTGCCGCCGACGAAGATGACACCGAGACCGAAGCTGTCGCCGAGACCGAAGATGGCAAGACCGACGCCGAAGAAGACGACGAGAAGGATTCCTGATGGGCCAGAAGATAAATCCCTACGGGTTCCGACTCGGGGTCACCACCGACTGGAAGTCGCGCTGGTTTGCCAATCGCCGGGAGTACGGCGATTTCATCATCGAAGACTGGAAGGTACGCGACTACCTCATGTCGGAGCTGCCTCACGCCGCCATCAGCCGCATAGAGATCGAGCGGACTCGCGATCGTCTCCGGGTGGATGTCCACACTGCCCGGCCGGGAATCGTCATCGGTCGCCGAGGCAGTGAGGCCGACCGGCTCCGTAACGGCCTGGCCAAGATCACCGGCAACAATCGGGTGCAGCTCAATATCCAGGAGATCAAACAGCCCGAGCTGGATGCTGCGCTCATCTCCCAAGGGGTGGCCGATCAGCTGGCCAACCGGGTCGCCTTCCGCCGGGCCATGAAGCGGGCGGTCCAAAACGCCCAGAAGGCCGGCGCTCTCGGCATCCGGGTCCAGTGCTCAGGCCGCTTGGGCGGGTCGGAGATGGCTCGCACCGAGTGGTACCGAGAGGGCCGGGTTCCCCTGCACACCCTGCGGGCCGATATCGACTATGGATTCAGAGAGGCCCACACCACCTACGGCCGCATCGGGGTGAAGGTGTGGATCTACAAGGGCGACATCCTCCCCTACAAGACCCAGGCCGAGGACAAGATCAGCCGCGAAGCGGCAATGGCAGTGGGCGAGGCATCCGGCTCCCAAAAGCCCCGGGCCGTGGTGTCGTCGGCGGCGGCCCCTCGTCAGGGCGAAATCGAACGCCCCGAAGAGCCCGAGGAGCCCGCACCCCTCATCAAAGAGGCCGATCCAGAGTTCGAGAAGCTGCTCGAGGAGGAGGAGGACATCCTCCGCTCGACTCGCGAGCACCGCGAGACTCCGCACTTCCGACCGGGCGATGGAGACTGACGCGCCATGTTGATGCCAAAGAAGGTAAAGCACCGCAAACACCATCGAGGCCGGACCAAGGGCATCGCCAAGGGAGGCACCTCCGTGACCTTTGGCGAGTACGGCATCAAGGCTCTCGAGCCGGGTTGGATCACAGCACGCCAAATTGAGGCCACCCGTATCGCCATCACCCGGCATATCCGCCGCGGCGGCAAGGTGTGGATCAACGTCTTCCCCGACAAGCCGGTCACCGAGAAGCCGGCAGAGACCAGGATGGGCTCGGGCAAGGGCAACCCCGAACGGTGGGTGGCCGTGGTGAAGCCGGGCCGCATCTTGTTCGAGCTGTCCTACCACGACCGCGAGGTGGCCCGGACGGCCATCGAGCGGGGAATCCAGAAGCTCCCGATCAAGGCTCGATTCGTCGAGCGCCAGGAAGGGTGATCGCCATGGCCCGCAAAGCCAACTGGCAAAACCTGAGCGACGCCGACCTTATTGAGCGGCTGGACGAGGCCAAAGAAGAGGTGTTCAAGCTCCGCTTTCAAATCGTAACCGGACGCTTGGACAACACCGCCCGCCTGAAGCAGGCCAAGAAGGAAGTAGCTCGGGCCATGACCGAACTGCGGATTCGGGAGATCCAAGCTGCCGAGGCGCTTGAAGCCCAAATGGAGGAGGTCGGCAATGGCTGATGCAGATGTCGAATCGACTGAAGTAACCGACACAGCTGATCCGACACCCGAAGCGGATTCCGCGACCCGGCCCAATCGCCGCAAGGTTAGAGAGGGGATGGTGACGTCTGTCTCCATGGACAAGACCGCGGTAGTGGTTTCCACCGATCGCGTCCGCCATCGCCGGTACAACAAGACTGTGCAGCGCAACACCCGCTTGTACGTCCACGACGAGTCCAACGAACTCGCGGTGGGCGACAGGGTGCGGGTCCAGGAAACCCGTCCCCTATCCAAGAACAAGCGGTGGCGGCTGGTGGAGATCGTGGAGCGTGCCCGATGATCCAGCAAGAATCCCGCATAAAGGTGGCGGACAACTCCGGCGCCAAGGAGGTGCTGTGCATCCGGGTCCTGGGATCGTCCCGGAAGCGCTACGCCACCATCGGCGACGTTTTCGTGGCCACCGTCAAAGATGCCATGCCTGGTGCCGCAGTACGCAAGGGCGAAGTGGTGCGCTGTGTCCTGGTCCGGGCCAAAAAGGAGAAGCGTCGCAAGGACGGTTCCTACATCCGCTTTGATGAGAACGCCGCTGTGCTGATCAACGAACAGCAGCAGCCTCGGGGTACCCGCATTTTCGGTCCGGTAGGCCGGGAATTGCGCGACAAGCGCTTCATGCGCATCGTGTCGCTCGCACCGGAGGTGCTTTAGCAGCCATGAAAGTACGCAAAGGTGACCGAGTCCGCGTGCTGAGCGGAAAAGACCGGGACAAGGAGGGCGAGGTCATGTTCGCCTATCCGGACAAGGGAACGGTCATTGTCGACGGCGTGAACAAAGCCACCAAGCACCAGGGGCCTCGCCAGGGAATCATGCAGACCGGCATCATCGATAAGGAGATGCCCATCAGAGTGTCCAACGTGGCCGTGATCAGCCCGGCCGACGGCAAACCCACCCGGGTGGGATACCGGTTCGACACCGATGGCCGAAAGATCCGGATCTGCCGTCGCACAGGAGTTGATTTGTGATGGCTGCCACCGCCACCGCCCCTCGGCTGCAAGCCCTGTACCGAGAAGAGATCCGAGACCAGCTCAAAGAGATGCTGGGGTTAGACAACATCATGCAGGTGCCCCGTTTCGAGAAGATCGTCTTGAACATGGGCGTTGGCGAAGCGATAGCCCAGGCCAAGCTGCTCGACGGCGCAGTGACCGACCTGACCACAATCGCCGGCCAGCGCCCGGTGATCACTAGGGCCAAAAAGTCCATCGCCAATTTCAAGATCCGCGAAGGGAACCCCATCGGTGCCAAGGTCACCCTGCGGGGGCCCCGCATGTGGGAATTCCTAGACCGCCTCGTCAATCTGGCCATCCCCCGAATCCGGGACTTTCGGGGCCTGTCGCCCCGCTCCTTCGATGGGAACGGCAACTACACCTTCGGAGTCACCGAACAGCTCATCTTCCCTGAGATCGATTACGACTCCATCGACGTCATCAGGGGCATGGACATCACGATCGTCACAACCGCAACCACCGACGAGGAGGGCCGGGCGCTGCTCGAGGCCTTCTCGTTCCCATTCCAAGCCGAGGGACAGTAACTCAATGGCAAAAAAGGCGCTTGTCCAAAAGCAACAGCGAACGCCGAAGTTCAAGGTGCGGGCCTACACCCGCTGCCGACGCTGCGGCCGGCCCCGAGCCGTATACCGCAAATTCGGCCTCTGTCGAGTATGTCTAAGGGAGCTGGCCCACGCCGGCGAGATCCCTGGCCTGACCAAGGCGAGCTGGTGAGGTGATGCAACTGTGACTATGACCGATCCCATCGCCGACATGTTGACTCGCATCCGCAACGCCAACACCGCCATGCGCGACGAGGTGAAGATGCCATCCTCCAAGATGAAGGTGGCGTTGGCCGACGTCCTCAAGCAGGAGGGCTACATCAGGAGCTTCGCAGTGATCGAAGCCGATGCCGGGCCAGGGCAGACCCTCACTATCGATATGAAGTACTCCGACCAGCGAGAGCGGGTCATCTCCGGCATCACCCGAGTGTCCAAGCCTGGCCTGCGGGTGTATTCCAAGTCGGAGAACATCCCCCGGGTGCTGGGCGGGCTGGGTGTGGCCATCGTGTCCACCAGCAAGGGCTTGATGAGCGACCGAGAGGCGCGCCGCCGCCGCATGGGCGGCGAGGTCGTCTGCGTGGTCTGGTAGGAGGCTGGCAGTGTCACGAGTCGGAATGAACCCGATCCCAGTGCCGGAAGGCGTGGAAGTTGCCATCGACGGCCCCCACGTCATGGTCTCCGGCAGCCGCGGCTCGCTGGAACACGTCCTCCCCGAAGTCATTTCGGCCCGCGCCGAAGAGGGCTTCGTCTTCGTCGAGCGCGCCGACGAGCAGCGCAACACCAAGGCGCTGCACGGATTGAGCCGCTCGCTGGTGGCCAACATGGTCACCGGTGTCAGCGAGGGCTACCGCAAAGAACTCGAAATCGTCGGAGTGGGCTACCGAGCCATTGCCCAGGGCAACAGCAAGATCGAGTTGCAGCTTGGCTTCAGCCATCCAGTACACGTAGAGGCCCCCGAGGGCGTGACGTTCGAGGTGCCCAATCAGACCAGCATCCATGTGCTGGGAATCGACAAGCAGGCGGTCGGCCAAATGGCCGCCGACATCCGGGCCATTCGCAAGCCTGAGCCCTACCGGGGCAAGGGCATCCGCTACGCCGGCGAGCAAATCATCCGGAAGGCCGGGAAGGCAGCGAAGTGACTCGGCGAGACAAGACCAACGGTCACTTGCAAGAGGAAACCAAGTAGTAGAGCTGAGAATCGACATGAGCAGCGTCAAGCACAAGCATCAGAGCCGAGTCCGGCGTCATCGCCGGGTTCGCAAGAAGATCCAGGGCACCGCCGAGCGCCCTCGATTGGCCGTATATCGGTCCAATCGCCACATCATCGCCCAACTCATCGACGACACCGCGGGCCACACTCTCGTCTCGGCCTCCTCCACCGAGTCTGACCTGCGGTCGGGTCCGACAGGAAATGTGGCTGGAGCCACTGCGGTGGGCAAGCTCATCGCTGAGCGGGCCAAGGAGAAGAACATCACTACAGTCGTTTTTGACCGAGGCGGCTTCCGCTACCACGGACGAATCGCCGCCCTGGCCGACTCGGCACGAGAAGCCGGACTGGAGTTCTGATGACCGACACCTCAACCTCAACACCCACAGGCGATGGCCAACTGCGCGACTCCCGGGTAATCAACATCAACCGGGTGGCCAAAGTGGTCAAAGGTGGACGACGGTTCTCCTTCACCGCCCTCGTGGTGATCGGCGATGGTGCCGGACGAGTCGGCTTGGGATACGGCAAAGCCAAAGAGGTGCCCCTGGCCATCCAGAAGGGAACCGAAGAGGCCCGGCGCAACCTGTTCCAGGTTCCGCTTGCCTCATCCACGATCACCCATCCGGTCATCGGCGAGATGGGGGCAGGGCGGGTGCTGCTCAAGCCGGCTGCACCGGGTACCGGAGTAATCGCCGGTGGCGCCGCTCGGGCCATCCTGGAAGAGGCTGGCATTGGTGATGTGCTGTGCAAGTCCTTGGGCTCCCCCAACCACATCAACGTGGCCCGGGCCACCATCGCCGGACTCAAAGCCCTAAAGCGGCCCGATGAGGTAGCCCGCCACCGGGGCATCCCCGCGGACGAGTTCGTGCCCGCCGGACTTCTTGCCGCATACCGGGAATCGGAGCGCACCACCGCTGCCGCGCGGGCCGAAAGCGACGAGGAGTAGTGGTCATGGTCCTCAAGGTCACTCAGATCCGGTCTCAAATCGGCACTCGGCCCAAGCAGCGAGGCACGCTGCGGGCCTTGGGCCTGCGAGGCATCGGCCAGACCAACACCCTGCCGGACTCCCCTGAAATCAGGGGGATGATCGACAAGGTGGCCCACCTAATTTCTTGGGAGGAGACCGAGGAGTCATGAAAATCCATGATTTGAAACCGGCTCCGGGATCCCGCAAGCGGCCCCAGCGCAAAGCTCGGGGCATCGCCGGCAAAGGCGGCAAGACCGCGGGCCGGGGAACCAAGGGACAGCGGGCCCGCAGCAAGATCCCCGTCGGGTTCGAGGGGGGCCAGATGCCCCTTGCCCGCCGGGTGCCCAAACTCCGCGGATTCAAGAACCCCTTCCGCGTGGAGTACCAGGCCATCAACCTCGACGTCATAGAAGCCACTGGGCTGGACGAGATCACCCCGGAGGTGCTTCACCAGCAGGGACTTCTGCACAAGGGGGCCTTGGCCAAGGTCCTTGGACGCGGCGAGCTGACCCGCGCCGTCACCGTCAAGGCTCACGGCTTCTCGGAGTCGGCGAAAGAGGCCATCGTTGCCGCAGGCGGTAGCGTAGAGGTGTTGCCCAAACCCTTCACCGGGCGGCCGCCGGCCAAGGGCAACGCCCTCACCAACCGATAGCGCAAGCTCAACTGGGTTGAAGGAGTAGAAGAGGCCGTGCTCACCAGGATCACCAACATGTTCCGCGTGGCCGATCTGCGCAACAAGATCCTGTTTACCCTGGCGATGCTGGTCATATTCCGCCTGGGTGTGGCCATACCTTCTCCCGGAGTCGACCTCGACGCCGTCGACCAGCTGCGCAACCAGGCCGATGCCGGCGGTGTCACTGGACTGTTGAACTTTTTCTCCGGTGGCGCCCTGTCGCAGTTCGCCATCTTTGCCCTCGGAATATTCCCCTACATCACCGCGTCCATCATCATGCAGGTACTGGGTGTGGTCATTCCCCGAATCGAGCAGTGGCAAAACCAAGGTGCGGTGGGCCAGCGCAAGATCACGCAATGGACCCGCTATCTGACCATCGCCATCGCCATCATCCAGGCCACCTCATTCTCCTTCCTGTTCCACAACGGCGGCGGCGGACTAAGCCTCACCGGTGGCAACGCCAACCAGGCCATCGACCTGCTGCCCAACTTCACTGCTCCCCGGGTGTTCCTTGTGGTGCTCACCCTCACTGCCGGCACTGCCCTGTTGATGTGGATGGGGGAGCTCATCACCCAAAAGGGCATCGGCAACGGTATGTCGCTGATCATCTTCGCCTCGGTTGTATCCACCATCCCCAACCAATTCTCCCTGGTGAAGGCGTCGGAGGGCTGGGGCGCAGTGTTCGTCATCGCCCTGATGTACCTGGCGCTCTTGGTGGCCATCGTGTTCGTGGAAAACGGCCAACGGCAGATCCCGGTGCAGTTCGCCAAGCGGGTGGTAGGCCGCCGCATGGCAGGCGGCCAGAGCACCTACATCCCACTGAAGGTTAACCAGTCCGGCGTGATCCCCATCATTTTCGCCAGTTCTGTTCTGTATTTGCCCATCCTGCTGGCCGCAGTACTGCCGTCCGACTCCAATCCCGACCACAACACCTGGGGTGAGAGCGTGCAGAACTGGGTGAACAACAACTTGGGCGACCCGGCCGACACGGTGTACTTGATCGTCTTCGCCCTGATGATCGTGGGATTCGCCTACTTCTACACGGCCATCACCTTCGACCCGGTCAAGCAGGCCGACCAGATCCGCAAGCAGGGCGGTTTCATTCCGGGCATTCGCCCCGGCCGCCAAACCGAGCGCTACCTAGGCCGCATTCTGTCTCGCATCACGCTGCCTGGGGCACTGTTCATCGCCGCGGTGGCCGTCATCCCCGCCATCGCCCTTTCTCAGTACATCCCCTCCCAGAGCACCTCGGCATACAGTTTCACCGGAATCTCCGTGCTCATCGCCGTGGGTGTTGCCCTCGAGACGATGAAGCAGATCGACAGCCAGCTCATGATGAGAAACTACGAGGGCTTCCTGAAGTAATGCCGCTGGTGCTGGTCATATTGGGCCGCCAGGGCTCTGGAAAGGGAACCCAGGCCGCGCTGCTGGCCGAGCGATACGGGGTGGTCCATGTCTCCACCGGTGACATGCTGCGGGCCGCGGTGGCCGCGGGCACCGAGTTGGGAATTCGGGCCAAAGCGGTGATGGCCGCCGGCGACCTTGTCGGTGACGACATCATGATCGGAATAGTGGATGAGCGGTTGGCCGCCGACGACATCCAATCCCACGGCGTGCTGCTCGACGGCTTCCCCCGCACCACTGCCCAAGCCGACGCCCTTGCCCAGATCCTGGGGGGGACCGGACCCAACCTGGCCATCAACCTCGACGTCCCCATTGCCGAGGTCACCGAGCGAATGCTGGCTAGAGGCCGAGACGACGACACCGAAGAGGCTATTTCCCGCCGGCTGGAGCTTTATGAGGCCGAAACTGCGCCTTTGCTGGCCTGGTTCGAAGCAAGGGGCCGCCTGACTGTCGTCGATGGAATGGGGACCGAAGACCAGGTGTTCGCCCGCTTGGCTGAAGTCATCGACGCCCTCCCGTGACGGTCCCGCTGTCGCTGCACTCCAGATGGCCAGCCGGTTTGTTCCCGTCGATGCTGGCCGATAGCATGACGACTCGGCTCACGTAGTGGGCCGTTGTTCGCGCGGTGCGCCGCACAAGCATGCCAAGTCGTCAGGAGAGGTCGCCCTTGGCGAAAAACAAGGAAGACGCCATCATCATGGAAGGGACGGTCACCGAGTCTCTTCCCAATGCCATGTTCAGAGTCGAACTCGAGAACGGGCACAAGGTGCTTACCCACATCTCAGGCAAGATGCGGATGCACTATATAAGGATTCTCCCCGGCGACCGGGTCCAAGTGGAACTGACCCCCTACGACCTCCAACGGGGACGGATCACCTACCGGTACAAGTAGCCCCAATGCGAATAGCCCCAAACCAAATGTCAATTGCGCTTTACGGATCATCGAAAGGCACATCGTGAAAGTCCGTCCCAGTGTGAAAAGAATCTGCGACAAGTGCAGGGTCATACGCCGACACGGGCGTGTCCGGGTGATCTGCACCAACCCCCGCCACAAGCAAAGGCAGGGCTGAGCGATGGCCCGTATCGCCGGCGTCGACATTCCGCGCGAGAAGCGCACCGTCATCTCCTTGACCTACATCTACGGCATCGGACCGACCATGGCCCGCCAGATATGCGCGGAGGCCGGAGTCGACGAGAGCACCCGATTGCGCGACCTCACCGATGAAGAGGTCGCCCGGCTGCGCAATTTCATCGAAGGCAACCTCCGGGTGGAGGGCGACCTCCGCCGGGAGAACAGCCAGGACGTCAAGCGCAAGATGGAGATCGGCTGCTACCAGGGGCTGCGACACCGCCGGGGACTTCCCGTGCGCGGCCAGCGCACCCACACCAACGCTCGCACCCGCAAGGGGCCGAAGAAAACCGTAGCCGGGAAGAAGAAGGTGATGAAGAAGTGAATCAGGAAAGGAATCCCCGCTAATGGCCAAGCCATCAGCCGGAGGGCGTCGGCCCCGCCGCCGGGAGCGAAAGAACATCTCCTACGGGGTGGCCCACATCAAGAGCTCCTTCAACAACACCATCGTGACCATCGCCGACCAGCAGGGCAACGTCATCTCCTGGGCCTCGGCGGGCAACGTCGGCTTCAAGGGATCGCGCAAGTCCACCCCGTTCGCCGCCCAGATGGCTGCTGAGCAGGCCGGGCGCAAGGCCATGGAGCACGGCATCCGCAAGGTGGACGTGCATGTCCGCGGTCCGGGCTCGGGCCGCGAGACCGCAATCCGCTCGCTCCAGGGGGTGGGCATCGAGATCACCGGCATCAAAGACGTCACCCCCATTCCCCACAACGGCTGCCGCCCGGCAAAGCGGCGGAGGGTCTGACATGTCTCGCTATACCGGTCCCCGGTCCCGGGTCTCCCGTCGCCTCGGCGTGAACGTCTGGGGCACCAAGGGAGAGACCATCGCCCTGGAACGGCGCCCCTACCCTCCAGGAGAGCACGGCAGGTCCAGGCGCCGGGGCAACGTCTCGGAGTACCTGCTCCAGCTTCAGGAGAAGCAGAAAGCCCGCTACACCTACGGGCTCACCGAGCGCCAATTCCGCAACATCTTCAAGGAGGCGGCCCGCCACAAGGGCGTCACCGGCGAGAATATGCTGCGGTTCTTAGAGCTGCGCCTCGACAACGTGGTTTATCGCCTCGGGTGGGGCGCCACCCGACCCCAAGCCCGCCAGCTCGTCTCCCACGGCCACATAAACGTGAACGGAAGCCGGGTGGACATTCCCAGCTACCGACTGCGCAAGGACGACGTGGTGTCCCTGCGGGACAAGGCCCAGGACATGATTGTGGTGGGGTGGAACCTCGACGTGCTGGACCGGACACCGCCAGCCTGGTTGGGCCGGGCCGATAGCGGTTTCGAAGCCACCGTGCGAGATGCCCCCCTGCGAGAGCAGATCGATGTGCCGGTCAGAGAGCAGCTCATCGTCGAGCTCTACAGCAAGTAGGCAGCACTGCCTCTTGATTTCCACGAAGACCTTTCATCCAAGTTGACCATCACCATTCCAAGAACTGAGGGAGCCGGAACATGCTGGTAATGCAACGACCCACCGTCGAGTCCGTTACCGAGCTCGAAGACAACCGCCAGAGATTCGCCATCGGCCCGCTAGAGCCTGGCTTCGGACACACACTTGGCAACTCTCTGCGCCGAGCCCTGCTGTCGTCGATTCCCGGCGCTGCGGTGATCCGAGTTCGCTTTGACGACGCCCTTCACGAGTTCGACACGATCACCGGTGTAGCCGAGGATGTCACGGACATCATCTTGAACCTGAAGGACCTCGTGCTTCGGTGCCACAGCGAGGATCCAGTTGAACTTCGCATCGACGAGCGGGGACCTGGCGAGGTCACCGGAGCCAGTTTGGCCGTCAACCCCGATGTCGAGGTGTTGAACCCTGAGCTGCTCGTCGCTCGGCTGAACGACAAGGCTCGACTGGCCATGGACATCACCGTTGCCCAGGGCCGGGGTTATGTTTCGGCCGAAATCAACAAGCTGGATTCCACCATCGGCGTAATCCCGATCGACTCCATCTTCTCCCCCGTGCGCCGGGTGGCCTACAACGTTGAGCCCACCCGGGTGGAGCAGTCCACCGAGTTCGACCGCCTCGTGCTTGACATCGAGACCGACAGCTCCATCACCCCCCAAGAGGCCCTGGCCTCCGCGGGTGCCACCTTGCGAACCCTCGTCCAGTTGGTGGAAGAGATGAGCGACGAGCCCCAGGGGCTGAGCATGGCCGAAGCGGGCAGCGCCCCGGCCGGCGCCCCCGACCTTGACCTGCCCATCGAAGACCTGGAGCTGTCTGAGCGACCCCGCAACTGCCTCAAGCGGGCTCAGATAAACATGATCGGCGAGCTGCTGGCCCGCACCGAGGACGAGCTGCTGGCCATCACCAACTTCGGCCAGAAGTCGCTCGACGAGGTCAACGAGAAATTGGACGAGCGGGGCCTCGCCCTGGCCGGCCCCCGCTCGTAGAACGGGGATCGCAATGCCCGGACAACCACGCAAGGGACGCCGCTTCGGCGGCAGCTCGCAGCACCAGAAGCTGATGATGGCCAACCTGGTGGCATCGCTGATGGCCGCGGAGGGCATAACCACCACTGAGGCCAAGGCCAAGGCCATGCGCCCGGTGGCCGAGAAGCTCATCACCAAGGCCAAAAAGGGCGGGCGGCACAACCACCGCCAGATACTGGCCCAGTTGGGCGACCCGGAGATCACCGACAAGCTCATGGTGGACATCGGCCCCCGCTACGCCAACCGGCCCGGCGGCTACACCCGAATCCTGAAGCTCGGGCCTCGCCACGGCGACAACGCCCCCATGGCCCGCATCGAGCTGGTTTAACTGCCTAGCGGCCGTGCGGGTACGAGCCACGGTTGCCTACCGCGGCGCTCCATTCCACGGATTCGCCATAAACCAAGGGGTTCGCACCGTCGGTGGCGACCTGACCGAGGCCCTCAGCCGGTGCCTGAGCCAATCAGTGGAGTTGACCTGTGCCGGCCGCACCGACACTGGAGTCCACGCCTGTGGCCAAGTTGTGAGCTTCGACGCCCCCGACAACTCCGACCTACTGGGCATCCGCACCGCGCTGAATCGCATGTTGGCCCCGGACATCGCCATCCAAACGGTGGAGGCCGCCCCGGAGGGATTCGATGCCCGGTTCGACGCCACCAGCCGCACCTACCGCTACTCGGTTCTCAATCGAGACGTGCCCGACCCGTTCTCGGCTGCCACTGCGTGGCACTATCCCCATCCTTTGGACGTCGATGTCATGAACGCGGCGTCAACTGCCATAGTGGGCCAACACGACTTCTCTTCCTTTTGCCGGCGACAGCACACTCCCGATGGTTCGGAGAAGTCTCGAGTGCGCGTCGTTTACCGGGCCGCCTGGAGTGCAGTTGGCCAAGACCAGTTGTGCTTCGAGATTGAGGCCTCCTCCTTCTGCCACCAGATGGTGCGCTCCATCACCGGAACCCTCATGGACATAGGCGCGGCCCGTCGCCCCCCCGGGGCCATGGCCAAGATATTGGCCGCCAAGGACCGCTCCGGCGTTCCCAATTTGGCTCCGCCCCACGGCCTCTGCCTGTGGTCGGTTTCATACCCATGAACTGTTTCCCCGCCCACTCGCCGGGGCAGTTGTCACTCCCCCGGTCCTGGCCGTATCATTGCCTTTCCCGGGATCGTGTCTAAAGGAATGCCGATGCCCACTTACTCCCCGAAAATCAAGGACATCCAACGCGCGTGGCACATCGTGGACGCCGAGGGCCTGATCCTGGGCCGGATGGCCACCGAAGTGGCCCGCGTGCTCCGGGGCAAGCACAAGCCAGAGTTCACCCCGAATATGGACACCGGTGACCACGTGATCATCGTGAACGCCGACAAGGTGGTGCTCACCGGTAGCAAGGCCACCGACAAGCAGGTATACCGCCACTCTGGCTATCCAGGCGGCCTGCACAAGTCCAGCTATGGCCATATGTTGAAGACCCAGCCCGCCGAAGCTGTGCGCCGGACCGTGAAAGGGATGCTCCCCAAGAACCGTTTGGGCCGCCAGATGCTCCGCAAACTCAAGGTCTACGCCGGACCAGTCCACCCCCACGAAGCCCAGCAACCCCAGCCCCTGGAGATAGCCGGGGCTCGATCCCACACCGGAGACTCTTGATGCCCGATCCTCTGACCCAGGCCACCGGACGACGCAAGCGGGCGGTCGCCCGTGTCCGGTTCCGCCACGGCACCGGCCAAGTGACCGTCAATGGCCGCACAGCCGAGGACTACTTCCCCTCCCGCAGCCACAGAATGGCTTTCATGGAGCCCCTCCGACTCACCAACACCGCCGAGGCGTACGACATCGACGTGAACATGCACGGCGGCGGAGCCAACGGCCAGGCCGGAGCCCTGCGCCTGGGCATCGCCCGCGGCTTGGTGGGGATGAATCCCGAGTTGCGCGACGCCCTCAAGCAGGCGGGATTCCTGACCCGCGATGACCGCAAGAAGGAATCCAAGAAGTACGGCCTGAAGAAAGCCCGCAAGGCGCCTCAGTACTCCAAGCGCTAAACCCCGCCTGTGCTGCGCTTCGGAACCGACGGGGTTCGAGGTCGAGCCTACGAAGAGCTCCTCCCGGACGACGTCGTGCGGCTGGCCCAAGCGGCTGCCGAAGTCCTCGTCCCGGCTGGCCCGGTGGTAATCGGGCGCGATACCCGTGAATCCAGTCCTGAATTCGCCGAGGCATTGGCAGCTGGCTTCAGTGCGGTCGGAGTCTCCTCTGTCGACTTGGGAGTAGCCCCCACACCGGCAGTGGCATGGGCAGCGGCTCGTACCCGCGCCCCGGGCGCCATGGTCTCGGCATCCCACAATCCGTGGTACGACAACGGCATCAAGCTCTTCGGTCCTGAGGGCCGAAAGCTCGACGACGAAGTCCAAGCTGCCATGGAGTCGAATCTGGGGTATTCCAACCGCAAGACCGTATCCACCCTAGGCGCCCCCCGACGCACTTCCGACGGGTCGGAGCTGTTGCAGGAGTACCAAGACGCGGCGGCCAACACAGTTGATTTCGACGGACACGAACTCCGTGTGGTGGTAGACGCAGCCCACGGGTCGGCCACCGCTGCCCTACCTGGCCCGCTCCAAGCCCACGATGTGGCCGTCACTGTAATCAACTCGTCCCCCAACGGCCGCAACATCAACCATCGATGCGGCTCCACTTTCCCTGAAGCAGTGGCCAAGACGGTACGTGGGGAGAACGCCGACCTAGGTCTCACCTTCGACGGCGATGCCGACCGGGTATTGGCCGTGGACCACACCGGCGAGTTGGTCGACGGTGACCAGATCATCGCCATCTGCGCGATAGACCGACATCAGAGGGCCCAGCTACCGGGCGACACCGTGGTGGTCACGGTGATGACCAACCTTGGCTTCCACCGATCCATGGCCCAGCGGGGCATCAATGTGGTCACCACCCCGGTGGGGGACCGCCACGTATGGTCGGCCCTCCAAGACGGCGACTGGGGGCTGGGCGGCGAACAGTCGGGCCATGTGATCTTCCCCTCCCTGTCCACCACAGGCGACGGTCTGCTCACCGCCTTGCAACTCCTCAAAGTAGTCGCCCGCCGCGGGATGCCTCTGCGAGACCTGGCCGCCGAGGCCATGACCAAGATGCCCCAAGTGCTCCACAACGTGGACGCTGGCCCCAACCCCATCGACGAAGTTCGCCTAGACGCCGCCATAGCCAGTGCGCAGCAGACTCTGGGCTCAGGCGGCCGAGTCCTGGTCCGCCCCTCCGGCACCGAACCAGTAATCCGCATCATGGTCGAAGCCGAAACCGCCGATATCGCCGAATCCGTGGCAACCGAAGTCGCCAAGGCGATCGGCATCTGAGCCCACCGGCGCTCGGCAAGTCATTTCCCAACCCGCCCACTAACCTTGGAGGAGATGTGCGGCATTGTCGCGGTGGTACGGCGCTACTCACAGCGTGTTCCCCCGACCTCGGCCGAGGTCCTCGACCTTTTGAGCCCGGTGGTCGTTTCTTTGCGCGACCTGAGCGGCGCCGATGACCTGGCCAAACACATCGAGGCCGGGGCCCAAAACCTGATCCGAGCCGACCATTTGCTCCAGGGCACCCCTGGACTCCAGGCGTTGCTGGCCGAGAAAACGCTGCGGGCCACAATCCGGGCAACCCTGAACGAGATCGACCGGCTGATCAGCGCCTTTGAAGGCGATCTCGACCGATCCGCCGGCGACCGGGCCAATGAGGCGGTCAACGCGGCGCTGATCCATTTGAAGGACGCCTTATGGGCCATCGGCAACGACCGGCTGAGCACCGCCGACGCAGTGGCTGCATTGGCCGGACCGACGGCCGGCGGGCCGGCCCTGGCCGCGTTCAGCTCAGTGCAGATCGCCCTGTCGGCGCTGGACCGCCTGGAAGTTCGAGGGCGGGACTCGGCGGGACTCCACATAATGGTCAGCGGTCACGGCCTCGACCCCTCCACCCCGGCGGTGGCTGCGGCACTGGCCGAGCGAGCCGCCGATCCTCTGTTCCGGTCGGGCTCGGTGCGCTGGACCGACAACTCCCTGAGCTTCGTTTACAAGGCCGCCGCCGAGATCGGCGAACTCGGCGACAATACCGCCGCACTGCGAGCGGCCGTCACCGCCGACGAGCTGCTAGCCGCCGCGGTGGACGCCGAAGCGGCTTCTGCGGTGGTCATCGGCCACACTCGTTGGGCCAGCGTGGGGATGATCAACGAAGCCAACGCCCACCCGCTCAACTCCGAAACTATTGAAGGCCCCGACCGGATCTACGCCATTGGAGCTTTGAACGGGGACGTCGACAACCACACCGATTTGGTGGCCCAGCATGGTCTGGCCCTGGATCCCGGCATCACCACCGACGCCAAGGTCATCCCCACTCTCTGGTCCGCCCGGCTGGACGGCTCAGACCGCGCCATCGACGCGTTCCGCGGCACCGTCGCCGACCTCACCGGCTCGGTGGCCATCGCCGGTCAGACCGCGGCCAATCCCGACCAACTCCTGCTGGCCCTGCGGGGCAGCGGCCAAGCCCTCTACATCGGCGCCGCCGAAGACGCTTACGTGGTGGCCAGCGAGCCTTACGGACTGGTTGAACAGGCCAACCACTACCTTCGCATGGACGGTGAAACCCCATCTGATCCCAACAACGCTGACGCCAGCCGGGGTCAGGTGGTGGTTCTCAACCGCGACCACGCCGGGGACCTGGCCGCCGTGCAGCGGTTCTCCTACGACGGCACGCCGCTAGCGGTGGCCGCCACCGACATCGCCGATGCCGAGATCACCACCCGCGACGTCGACCGCCGGGGTTACCGCCACTATCTGCTGAAAGAGATCACCGAATCGCCCGAGTCGTTCCGCAAGACCCTGCGGGGCCGAATCGTCAGCACCGAGAGCGAACCGCGCACGCCAACCCTGGCGGTAAGGCTGGGATCCGAAACACTTCCCGATCATCTAGTGCAGCGGCTGGGTGACGGCCGCATCGCCAACATCGTGGTGATCGGCCAAGGAACGGCCGCAGTGGCCGGCCACAGCCTGGCCCATTTTCTGCGTCACGAACTGCCCGATCGACAAATCAGCTCCGTCTTGGCCACCGAGCTGTCGGGGTTCGGGATGCAGACCGATATGAGCGACACCTTGGTCATTGCTATAAGCCAGTCGGGAACCACCACCGACACCAACCGCACCGTCGATCTAGTTAGACGGCGGGGGGCGGCCGTCATCGCCATCGTCAATCGGCGCAACAGCGACCTGTGCGACAAGGCCGACGGGGTGCTTTACACCTCCGACGGCCGGGACGTGGAGATGAGCGTGGCCTCTACCAAGGCGTTCTACGCCCAAGTGGCCGCCGGCGTGCTTTTGGCTGTGGCTTTAGCCGACGCCGTCAACGGGGATCGCCCGGTCAACCCCCGCCAGTTCGAGCGCCGCCAGCAACTGCTGGCCTCGCTGCGCGACCTGCCCGCCGCGATGGCCGACGTGCTCGACCTGCACGATCGCATCGCAGACATCGTCCGGCGCCACGCTCTGGGTCGCACCTACTGGGCGGTTGTGGGCAACGGGCTCAACCGGGTGGCCGCCGAGGAAGTCCGCATCAAACTCTCGGAGCTGTGCTACAAGTCGATCGCCTGCGACACCACCGAGGACAAAAAGCACATCGATCTGTCCTCCGAACCGCTGATCTTGGTGTGCGCCGCCGGATTGTTCGACTCCACCGCCGATGACGTGGCCAAGGAGGTGGCGATCTTCCGGGCCCACAAGGCCGCTCCCATCGTGATCACCAGTGACACCGAAGTCCGTTTCGACGCCGCCGCCGAGGTGATCGCCACCCCGACCACCGCATCGCCCGAGCTGGCCTTCGTGCTGGCCACCATGGTGGGCCACCTGTTCGGCTATGAGTCAGCGCTGGCTATCGACGAGCTGGCCAAACCCCTGCGGGAGACTCGGGCCGCCATCGAGGCCGAGGTGGCCTCCAGCGCGGCCGACAACGACGCTGGCATCGACAGTCAGCAAATGCTGGACGAGCTCCGCTCTCAGTTCACCCCCGCGGCCCAGCAGTTCTTCCAGGATCTGCGCCAAGGCCGCTACAACGGCTGCCTCGAAGCCGGCACCGCCGCCGAGATGGCCTCCATGTACCGCTATGCCCTGGGCATCGCCCCCCTCGATGCCTACCAACTGGAGCGGGGCCGAGTGGGCACACCGGCGGTGGTCCTGGAAGACCTCACCGCGATGCTCACCGTGGCGGTGGGCGAGCTGACCCGGCCAGTGGACGCCATCCGCCACCAGGCCAAGACCGTTACGGTCGGCATTTCCCGGGCTGAGGAGTCGCTGCTGGAACTGCCTCTGGTCCGGGCCGCCCTCGACGCCGGCGCCCCCCGCCACCAGCTCAGCTACCAGACCCTGCGAACGCTGACCGCGCTCGATCCCGCAGTGGCCGAGGTCACCGGGTACATCCGCTACGGCATCAACGGCGACCCGGAAGACCCCAACACCACCATTCATGTGATCGACCGCGGCGGCATCACCGTGGGACTGGCCTCTCGCACCGAACGCGACCCCATCCTGCGGGGCAGCAAGCACCTGGTGGCCATCGAACGACAGGTCCGGGCAACCCGGGGCCGCTCTGACGGCCGCACTATCGTTCTGATCCCCGAGGTCAAAGACCGCCAAACCACCGGCCTCACCCTGCTGCATGTGCGGTTCCAACCCCGCCTTACCCCCGAGGCAGCCAAGCAGGTGCTGGAGGGCTACCGGAACCGGTTCGCCGCCTTGCGCGACGAGGTCACCGAGACCGAACCCGACTTCCGCCTCGACCGACTGGGCGACATCAGCACCGAAGTCCTCCTGCTGGAACCGGTAACCGAGCTGGCCGACCGCTGGCGTCCATGATCCCCATCGTCACCCCAGACGAGATGGCCGCTATCGACGCGGCCGCCCCTGAACCGGTCGAAGAGCTGATCGAGCGGGCGGGCACGGCGCTGGCTCGAGCCGCTCTGGGCATGCTGGGAGGAAGCTACGGACGAAGGGTGACAGTGCTGGCCGGCAAGGGCAACAACGGCGCCGACGGACGAGCCGCCGCCCAGTGGCTACGGCGCCGCGGTGTCCGGGTGGCCGTGGTCGACGCCGCTGATGCACACCAGTCGCTTCCTCCCGCCCATCTGACCATCGATGCCGCCTATGGCACCGGATTGCGCCGGCCGTATACACCACCGCCACCGGCACCCTCGCTCGACCATCCCAATCGGGCAGCCCCGATCCTGGCCGCCGACATTCCATCGGGCGTCAACGGGTTAACCGGCGAGATCGTCGGCGAGCCCTGGGTTGCCGAACAAACGGTCACCTTCGGCGCTCTCAAGCCCGGTCTTATCCTCCATCCCGGTGCTCAGCACTGCGGCCAGGCCACGGTGGCACCCATCGGGCTCGATGTGTCTTCCGCCCGCACCCACCTAGTCACCGGCCACGACATCTGCGGTTGGCTCCCCGTTCGACCCGCCGAAGCTCACAAATGGCAGTCCGCCTGCTGGGTCATCGCCGGTTCACCGGGCATGACCGGCGCCGCCCACTTGGCTGCCGCCGCGGCGATGCGAAGCGGTTCGGGCTATGTCCGACTCAGCACACCCGGCCTCGACACTGCTGAGCTTCTCCCTGGCCCCGCCGCGGCCACCGAAGCGGTCGGCCACCCCTTGCCCGCCGACCACTGGCCCGATGCCATCACCGCCGACGATCAGGCTCGATTTCGGGCCATGGCGGTCGGTCCCGGGCTGGGACGGCAGCCGGGCACCGTCCAATCCGTCCGGGAGCTGGCCAGCAACGCTCCTCTTCCCCTGGTCATTGACGGCGACGGCCTGTTCGCTCTCGGGCTCGACGCCGCTGAAGTGCTGGCCGGCCGCACCGCCTCCACCGTGCTCACTCCCCACGACGGTGAGTACCGGATCCTCACCGGAGAGATACCTGGTCCCGACCGCTTCGCCGCCGCCCGTTCGCTGGCCTCGTCCACCGGTGTCCACGTCTTGCTCAAGGGTCCCACCACCGTGGTGGCCGAGCCCGGCGGTGCGGCGGTGGCCATTGCCAATGGCGATGCCCGACTGGCCACCGCCGGCACCGGCGACGTGCTGGCCGGCCTCATCTGCGGCCTGCTCAGCGCCGGGGTAGCGCCAATGTCGGCGGCCGCCACCGCAGCCTGGCTCCACGGACAAGCAGCCAAAATCCGTCCCCCCGGAGGCATGGCGGCGTCCGATCTGCTCCTGGCCCTCCCCCAGGCATGGAAGGCCGCCGCCCAGCAAAGGGCGACCCCGTGAGACCGACTTGGGCCGACATCAGCCTGGAGGCGATCGCCCACAACGTGGAGTTGTTGGCCGAAATGGTCCATCCCGCCGAGCTGTGTGCGGTGGTCAAAGCCGACGCCTACGGGCACGGCATGATCCCGGTGGCTCGAACCGCCGTCGAGGCGGGTGCCACCACGCTGGCAGTGGCCCTGGTGGACGAGGGACGCCAGCTTCGTGAGGACGGCATCGAAGTCCCCATCTTGCTGCTGTCGGAGCCACGCCCCTACGAATTTGCCGAAGTGGTAGAGCATCGGCTCATTCCCACGGTGTACCAAGGCGAGGGCTTAGCTGCCGCCGCAGCCGCGGCAACGGCCGCCAACCAGCGCCTGCCTGTGCATCTAATGGTCGACACCGGGATGTCCCGGGTCGGCGCCCCGCCCGCTCAAGTGCTGATGCTGGCCGACGCCATTGCCGAGCGCGACACGCTTGAATTGGCCGGTGTGTGGACCCACTGCGCGGTTGCCGATGAGGCCCAGAACCCATTTACCGCCTACCAGATCGAGCAGTTCAACCATCTGCTGTCCCGGCTGCGACTTTCCGGCCATCAGAACTTCTGCCGCCACCTAGCCAACTCGGCAGTGGCCATGGCCCATCCTGATGGTCGCTTCGACATGGTGCGCTGTGGAATTGCCCTCTACGGCATCCCCCCGTCCCCCGCAATGGACGGCTGCTTGCCGCTTCAGCCCGCCATGACCGTTCGCACCGAAGTAGCCATGGTCAAGACCATTGCCGCCGGCACCCCGGTGTCCTACGGCCATCACTACACCGCGCCCGCCGACACGCAGCTGGCCACCATTCCCATCGGCTACGCCGACGGCTGGACTCGGCGCCTCGGCCTAAACGGAGGCGAGGTGCTGATCGGGGGTCGGCGACGCCCCATCGCCGGAGTCGTGACCATGGACCAGACAATGGTGGACTGCGGAGTCGACCACCCGGTATCGACCGGCGATGAGGTCATCTTGTTGGGCCGTCAGGGTGATGAGGAGATAACCGCCACCGAGATTGCCGAGCGCCTCGACACCATCGCCTACGAAATCGTCTGCCAATTCGGCCCCCGCGTCCCCTTGCGATTCTCCTAGCGAGACGGCGGTATTACGTTGGGCAACCCCACGGTGTATTCGGGGTTGGTGTCATTCATGATCGACTCGGTGCGGGCTGCGATCCTCTCTTTGAAATCAGGGTGCGGGAAGATCCAGAACTTGTCGTCGCGCACCGCGTCGAACACCAACTCCGGGATCTCCGCCGGGTCGGTGCCCTCGTCGATGGCGTTGATCAGGGCTCGGTGGAAGTCAGCCGCCTCGGCGTCGGCCGACATGGGTCCGCAGGTGTCCTCATAGGTGTCGGGGCGGTTGCGCTCGGCCCGGAAGATGCCGGTGGCCACCGGTCCGGGGCACAGACACGACACCCCGATGGGCGCACCAATGATGTCCAACTCTCGATGGAGCGACTCGGCGATGGCCACTGCCCCGTACTTCGAGGTGGAGTAGGGGCCCAGCAGCCCCCCGGCGGTGAGCCCGCCCACCGAAGCGGTAATGACTACGTGGCCGTCCTCGCCCTTGTCCAGCATCCGGGGAATGAAGCTGCGCACCCCGTGGATCACCCCCCACAGGTTCACGTCCAGCACCCAGCGCCAGTCGTCCACGGTGTTCTCCCAGGTGAACCCGCCGGTGAGCACCCCGGCGTTGAGATGCACCAGGTGAATGCCGCCAAATCGCTCTAATGCCGCATTGGCCAGCGCCTCGTTTGCGTCGGGGCTGGTCACGTCGGTCAGCATGAGCTGAGCGTTCTCCAAACCGCCCACGGTCTCAGCCAACCCGGCCTCGTCGATGTCGCCGGCCAAAACGTGCATTCCCTCAGAAGCGGCCTTGCGCACCATGGCCCGGCCCATGCCGCTGCCTGCCCCGGTGATCACCGCCACCTTCCCAGCCAAGTCCTTCATGCCAGCCCCCTTCGTGGTCGAATCCAAGCACCGCCATAATGGCCCATAGACGTATTCCCCATCCCATTTTCCTCGAACGCCATCAATGTCGGCCCACTGTCCGGATGGCTGTCTCCACCGCGGCGGCGGCCATCAGCCGGACCAGCCCGAAATCTGCCTCCACCTGTCCGGTGGCCCCCACCACCAGCGCGTCGCCGTCGCCGTCGGTGTGGGCAGGCACCAGCGCCCGGGCCATTCCGCTGTGGCCGCTGCGAGCCACCCGGTAACAGCCCAGCTTGTCGAGCGCCGCGTTGGTGGCTATGACCCCGATGGTGGTGTTGGTGTGAGCCGCGGCATCGTCCGGTCCCGTAAACGGATCGGCCGGTTGGTGCTCGTAGGTGCCGGCCACCAGCGAATCCACCACGGTGCCGTCGTTGATCGTCCCCGAGGCATTCACCGCCACCAGTGCGCCCACCACCACATCGCCCACCTTCAGCAGCGCGCCGCCCAGACCCCCCGGCTCGCGGTGCTCTGCCCCCCGCCACTTGTTCATAGTGGCCCCGGTGCCTGCGCCCACTCGTCCCAGCGTGGGATATCCCTCGTTGGCCGCTTGGGCCGCGGTATAGCCATCTTCGGACCCAGGCCGCACCGAGCCGTCGCCCTCGGTCAAGTCGTATAGCGACAGGCCCACCACGATGGGCACCCGGCCGCCCCGGGTCTCAAATCCCCGGCCCTGTTCCTCACACCACCGCATCACCCCATCGGCCGCGGCCAACCCGAACGCCGAGCCCCCCGACAGCACCACCGCATCCACACAGCCCACCGTCCGCTCCGGCGCCAGCAAGGCGAAATCCCGAGTGGCCGGCGCGCCCCCTCGAATCTCACCTGAGGCCGTGGTCCCCTCGGGAAACACCACCACCGTGCACCCCGTGAGCGCCGCCTCGTCAGTCCAGTGCCCCACCAGCACGCCCCCGCCAACTCCCAACATCACCGCCGACCGTACCGCACCCGCATCTCGACATCCCATAGAACCCGGAGCACGATTCGAGCATGTCTCAACGCCCCAAAAGGGGCGTATTCTTGGCTTGTGACGTTGACGTTGGCCGCAGTGGCCGCCGAGGCGGCAGGCTGCACCAAATGCGGGCTGGCCCAGGGCCGTACACAGGTGGTGTTCGGCATGGGCAACCCCAGCGCCGACCTCATGTTCGTGGGCGAGGGGCCCGGTGCCGAGGAGGACAAGCAGGGCCTCCCATTCGTGGGCCGCTCCGGCCAGCTCCTCGACCGGCTGATGGCCGAAGAGATCGGACTCAACCGCGACAGCTGCTACATCGCCAACGTGGTCAAGTGCCGTCCCCCCAACAATCGAGATCCCGAACCCGACGAGATCGCCGCCTGCCGCCCGTGGTTGGAGCAGCAAGTCGAGCTCATCGCCCCCCGGGTCATCGTGACCCTGGGCAACTTCTCTTCCAAACTGCTGTTGGACACCAAGACCGGGATCACCAAGCTGCGAGGCCAGAGCTTTCCGATGCCCAACGCCGACGCGGTGATCATCCCCACGTTCCATCCGGCTGCCATTCTGCGCGGAGGAGGTCTCAAAGAAGCCCAGATGCGCTCTGATCTGGTCCGAGCCCGAATGGCGATGTCGGGATGATCAGAGCTCGCAGTCGCTCGCCGGAGGACACCCGACAACTGGCCGCCAGCCTGGCCAAGCAGGCCCTGCCCGGCGACCTGCTATTGCTGGTGGGCGACTTGGGGGCGGGGAAAACCACCTTTGCCCAGGGGTTCGCTGCCGGCCTGGACATCCCTGAGCCAGTCACCAGCCCCACCTTCACCTTGGCCCGCGAGTACCACGGGCGGCTGTTGCTTCATCACCTTGACGTCTTCCGCCTCGACCAAATCGCCGAGGTCCTCGACTTGGGCCTGCCCGAAATGCTCGATAGCGACGGGGTCATCCTCATCGAGTGGGGCGACGCCATACGCCAAGCCCTGCCCAACGACTATCTCCAAGTGGCGCTGACTTTCGTCGACGGCCCAGACAGCCCCCCCGACGAGCGGGTGGTGGTGCTGACCCCCAAGGGATCCCTCTGGCAAGCCCGAAGCGAAACGCTAGCCGCCGCCGCCGAACCGTGGCTGGAGCGACCACCATGTTGATCCTGGGCATCGAGTCGGCCACCCAGCAGGTGGGATGTGCCCTCGGAGGGCACGAAGGGGTGCTGGCCTCGGCTCACAGCGCCCGGGGCCGCCGCCACGCCGAGAACATCGCCCCCCAGATCCAGTTCGTGACCCGCCAAGCCAGAGTCGAGCTCCAAGATGTGGGCTGCGTAGCCGTCGATCTCGGGCCAGGTCTGTACACCGGGCTGCGAGTGGGCATCTCCAGTGCCATGGCCATGGCCTACGCCCTGGGTGTGCCGATGATCGGGGTATCCAGTCTCGACCTTCTGGCCTTTGCCGTGCGCCACACCAACCGTTTGATTGTGGCCGCCATTGACGCTCGGCGCAGTGAGCTGTTCTACGCCTTCTACCGGCAGGTCCCTGGCGGGGTCCAAAGAGTGTCTGAGGCCCAGGTGGGCACTCCCGACGACTTGGCCTCCGAGCTGCTGGCCACCAGCGAAGAAGTTCTGCTGGTGGGCGACGGCGCCCGCCGCTACGCCGAGGTGTTCGAGCAGCTGCAAAAGACCGAGATCGCCGAACAAGACTTAGCCCACCCCTCCGCCGCCTCGCTGGTGCAATTGGCCCACGCCCGGGCGCTGCGAGAGGAATTCGTCAAGCCGTGGGAGCTGAAGCCGATCTATCTTCGGGTTCCCGACGCCGATATCAACTGGAACACCCGATGATCGTTCCCATGACCCCTGAACATCTGCCAGAAGTCATGGCCATCGACGCCCAGTGCTACCCCATTCCCTGGACCAGGGATGTATACGAAGCCGAGCTTGCCCGCAACGATGACCGGCTCTATGTGATCGCTCGCCACAAGAAAGTCGCTGGCCACGCCGGAGTGGCCTTCGAGGAGCACGACGCCCACATCACCACTGTGACGGTGGCCCCCGATAGCCGAGGCCAAGGCATTGGCGCCCGGCTGCTGTTGGCTCTGGCATTGGCCGCCCGCCGCCGAAACACCAGCCTGGCCCTGGAAGTGGCGGCCGACAACCCCGCCGCCCAATCCCTCTATCGGCGCTTCGGGCTGGCCCCGGTGGGCATTCAACGGGGCTACTACGCCAACATGGGCCTGTCACCCGATGCCGTGGTGATGCGAGCCGACAACATCCACCAGCCCGACTACGCCGACCGCCTCATCAAGATCGCGGTAGAACTGGACTACGCATGACCGCCCCGGACTCCCACCAAGAGGCTGCCGCCATCGTGTTGGGCATTGAAACCTCCTGTGACGAGACCGCGGCGGCTGTGGTGTCCGGACCCTCCGACGTTTTGTCGTCAGTGATCAGCAGCCAAGTAGACCTGCATGCCCGCTACGGCGGGGTAGTCCCGGAGATCGCCAGCCGGGCCCATGTGGAGTTGCTCACCCCGGTAGTGGCCCAGGCGGTGATCGAGGCCGGGCTAAGCGACCACGATGTGGAGGCGGTGGCTGCCACCTCCGGTCCCGGACTCATCGGCTCCCTCCTCGTGGGGGTCAGCGCCGCCAAGTCGCTGGCCCTGGTCTGGGATGTTCCGTTCGTGGCGGTCAATCACCTTGAGGCCCATCTGTACTCCTCCTTCCTGGAGGAGCCCGACCTCGAGCTGCCGGTGGTGGTGCTGCTGGTGTCCGGCGGCCACACTCTCTTGGTGCTGATGGAGGCCTTCGGGCGCTACCGGCTCATCGGCCAGACCCTCGACGATGCCGCCGGCGAGGCCTTCGACAAGGTGGCCCGCTTCATGGACCTGGGCTACCCGGGCGGCCCGGTCATCGACCGCCTGGCCATGGACGGCAACCCCGAGGCGGTGGCATTCCCTCGCCCCATGTACGACGACGGCTACAACTTCTCCTTCAGCGGCCTCAAGACCGCGGTGGTCAACCACGTGCGAAACAACCCCGACCTCGATGTGGCCGACATCGCGGCGTCATTCCAAGAAGCAGTGGTGGACGTGCTCGTTTACAAAGCCCGCAAAGCCGCCGAGGAATACGGGGCCAAGGGCCTGTGCCTGGCCGGCGGGGTGGCAGCCAACTCCTCGCTGCGGGAGCGCCTGCTCGACGCCTGCGTGGCCGCCGGCATCAGCGGCTTTCTGCCCAGCCGCTCAATGTGTACCGACAACGCCGCCATGGTGGCCGCCGCCGGTTGGCAGCGGCTCCAGCTCGACGGCCCCTCGCCGCTGGACACCGGCGCCGACCCCAACCTCCCGCTGCCCTTTATCTAGTCGTCCTGAGTTGGCCTCAAGGCGGCTCAACCCCTACTCTTAGCACTCGCCTATTGAGAGTGCTAACGCTCAAGTCAACCGACTATTTGGAGGCCAAGATGGCGCTACAGCCCCTTGATGACCGAATCGTTGTCCGCCCCGGTGAGTCTGAAGAGATGACCGCCAGCGGCCTGGTCATCCCCGACACTGCCAAAGAGAAGCCCCAGCAGGGTGAAGTAATCGCCGTAGGACCGGGCAAGCGGTCCGACAACTCCGGCGAGCTCATCCCCATGGACGTTTCTGTTGGCGACACCGTGGTGTACAGCAAGTTCGGCGGAACCGAGATCACCGTCGACGGCCAGGATCTGCTGATCCTGTCGGCCCGCGACGTGCTCGCCACCGTCAAGTAGCCACGATGACGAAAATCCTCAAGTTCCGGGAGGAGGCCCGCCAGGGCCTCGAATCCGGCGTCAACCAGCTGGCGGACACGGTCAAGGTGACCCTTGGTCCCAAGGGCCGCAACGTGGTCCTCGACAAGAAGTTCGGCGCCCCCACCATCACCAACGACGGCGTGTCCATCGCCCGCGAGGTGGAGCTCGACGACAAGTTCGAGAACATGGGCGCCCAGCTCATCAAAGAGGTGGCCACCAAGACCAACGACATCGCCGGCGACGGCACCACCACCGCCACCGTGCTGGCCCAGGCCATGGTCCGCCACGGCCTGCGCAACGTGGCCGCCGGTGCCAACCCGATGAGCCTCAAGCGGGGCATCGAGCAGGCAGTAGCCGCCGCGGTGGACTCTTTGGCCGACCAGGCCCAGGACATCTCCCAGAAAGAGGAGATCTCCCAGGTGGCCTCCATCTCGGCCGCCGATCAGGCCATCGGCAACGTCATCGCCGAGGCCATCGACAAGGTGGGCAAAGACGGCGTGGTAACCGTGGAGGAGTCCAACACCTTCGGCATGGAGCTCGACTTCGTCGAGGGCATGCAGTTCGACAAGGGCTTTCTGTCCCCCTATTTCGTGACCGACGCCGAGCGCCAAGAGGCCGTCCTCGACGAGCCCTACATCTTGTTCAACCAGGGCAAGATCAGCTCGGTGCAGGATCTGCTCCCGGTGCTGGAGAAGGTCATGCAGACCGGCAAGCCGCTTCTGATCATTGCCGAGGACGTGGAGGGCGAGGCCCTGGCCACCCTGGTGGTGAACAAGATCAGGGGCACATTCAACTCGGTGGGCGTCAAGGCCCCCGGATTCGGCGAGCGCCGCAAGGCCATGCTCCAAGACATGGCCATCCTCACCGGCGGCCAAGTGGTGGCCGAAGAGGTCGGACTCAACCTCGACGGCGTCACCCTCGACCTGTTGGGCACCGCCCGCAAGGTGATCGTCACCAAAGACGACACCACCATCGTGGAGGGCGCCGGCTCCAAGGCCGACGTTGAAGGCCGCGTGGCCCAGATTCGCCAGGAGATCGACAACACCGACTCCGACTGGGATCGGGAGAAGCTCCAAGAGCGTCTGGCCAAGCTGGCCGGCGGCGTGGCCGTCGTCCAGGTGGGCGCCGCCACCGAGGTGGAGCTCAAGGAGAAGAAGCACCGGATCGAGGATGCGCTGTCAGCCACTCGGGCCGCCATCGAGGAAGGCGTGGTCGCCGGCGGCGGCACCGCCCTGCTGCGGGCTCGTCCGTCGGTGGCCAAGGTGGTCGACAACCTGAGCGGCGACGAGTCCACCGGCGCCAAGATCGTGCTCGAAGCACTGAGCGTGCCGTGTTCGCTCATTGCCTCCAACGCGGGCTTCGAGGGATCCATCGTGGTGCGCGACATCGAGGACACATCCGGCACCATCGGGTTCAATGCCGCTACCGGCGTCACCGAGGACTTAGTGGTCGCCGGTGTCATCGACCCGGCCAAGGTGACCCGCGCTGGCTTGCAGAACGCGGCCTCCATCGCCGCCATGCTGCTCACCACCGAGGCCCTGGTGGCCGACAAGCCCGAGCCCCCCGGCCCCCCGATGCCCCCTGGTGGCGACCCCATGGGCGGCATGGGAGGAATGGGAGGCATGGGCGGCATGATGTAGCTGAGGCCTCCGCCTCAATACACCCGCCACTCGTCGGCAACAATGGCTGATATGGGTGAGCGGCCGAAACACATGAGCCCGGAGGAGTTCCGCCAGGCGGGCTACCAAGCCGTCGACTGGGTAGCCGATTACATGGCCCGCCTCGGCGATCTTCCGGTCAAGTCCTCGGTCGAGCCGGGTGATGTCCGGGCCATGCTGCCTGCTGAGGCTCCTGCCCACGGCGAGGACTTCGCCGACGTGTTGGCCGACCTTGACCGGGTGATCTTGCCGGGCATCACGCATTGGCAGGCGCCGGGGTTCTTCGCCTACTTCTCGGCCAACGCCAGCGGGCCTTCGGCGCTGGCCGATCTGGTGTCGTCGGGACTCGGTGCCCAAGGAATGATGTGGGACACCGGCCCCGCGGTCACCGAGCTGGAGCAGCACGTGCTCGACTGGTTGGCCGTCGAGATGGACCTGCCCGAGAAGTTCCGAGGCAACGGCGTCATCCAAGACAGCGCCTCCAGCAGCACGCTGTGCGCCATCCTGGCCGCCCGACACCGGGCCGGCGGCATCGACGCCCTCCCCAATCTGGTGGCCTATGCCTCCGAGCAAGCCCACTCCTCGGTGGAGAAGGGCCTGCGGCTGGCAGGAATCCCCGCCGATCGGATCCGGTCCATTGCCACCACACCCGACTACGCCATGCGGGCCGACCATCTGGCCTATGAGATCGTCAAGGACAAGAACGACGGTTTGACCCCGTTCTTCGTGGCCGCCACCGTGGGCACCACCGCCACCACGGGCATCGATCCCGTGACCGAGGTGGCCTGGGTGGCGTCCAACTTCGACGCCTGGACCCACGTGGACGCCGCCTTCGCCGGCACCGCCGCGCTGTGCCCTGAGATGCGGTTCCTCAACGCCGGGCTGGAAACCGCCGACAGCTACGTGTTCAACCCCCACAAGTGGCTGCTCACCAACTTCGACTGCTCGGCCTTCTACGTGGCCGATCGGGCCAGCCTCACCGAAGCCCTCTCCATCACCCCCGAGTATCTGCGCAACCCAGCCAGCGAGTCCGGCACCGTGGTGGACTTCCGCGACTGGCAGGTGCCGCTGGGCCGGCGATTCCGGGCCCTAAAGCTGTGGTTCGTGCTCCGTCACTACGGGCTCGAGGGTCTGCGGGCCCACATCCGCCGCCACCTGGCCTGGGCCAGAGAACTCACCCAGTGGGTGGAAGCTGATGCCCGATTCGAACTGGCCGCTCCCACCGTGGTCAGCCTGGTGTGCTTCCGTCACAAAGACGGCAACAAAGCCACCGGTCGAATCCTCGAAGCGGTCAACCAGTCCGGCCGGGCCTATCTCACCTCCACCACCCTCGGTGGCCAGATCACCCTCCGGGTGGCCATCGGCAGTCCTCAAACCGAGCGCCATCACATCGAAGAGTTATGGAATCTGATCCAATCTGCCGCCTGATTTCGCCTTGCTCCTGGTGAGGGGGTAAATCCCCCTATGGCAAGCCGCAAGGCTTTAGAATTCTTGGTTTCCAAGCAAAAGGGGCGTCGCGATGGCCGAGGTTGAGATCGGGCTGGGCAAGACCGCACGGCGGGCGTATGGGTTCGACGACATCGCCATCGTCCCCACCCGCCGCACCCGCGATCCTGAGGATGTGAGCATCGTCTGGGAGATCGACGCCTACCGCTTCGACCTGCCCCTCATGGCCTCGGCCATGGACGGCGTGGTCAGCCCGGAAACCGCCATCGCCATCGGGCAACTCGGCGGCGTGGGGGTGCTCAACCTCGAGGGGCTCTGGACCCGCTATGAAGATCCCGAGCCAGTCCTCGACGAGATCGCGTCCCAACCCCCCGAGAAGGCCACCCTGCGGATGCAGGAGTTGTACGCCGAGCCCATCAAGCCCGAGCTGATCGGCGAGCGCATCCGCCAGATCAAAGACGCCGGGGTGATCTCGTGTGCGTCGGTCACCCCTCAGCGCACCGAGCAGCTCGCCCCCTACATGCTGGCCGCCGAACTCGACCTCATGGTCATCCAGGGCACGGTGGTCACCGCCGAGCACAAGTCCAAGAACCACGAGCCGCTGAACCTCAAGCAGTTCGTCCGCCGCCTGGAGATCCCCGTGATCGTGGGCGGCTGCGCCAGCTACGATGCGGCGCTTCACCTAATGCGCACCGGGGCCGCCGGCATCCTGGTGGGCGTGGGGCCGGGCCAGGCCTGCACTACTCGGGGCGTGCTGGGCATCGGCGTCCCCCAGGCCACTGCCATCGCCGACGCCCGGGCCGCCCGGATGCGACATCTCGACGAGACCGGGGTGTACGTCCACATAATCGCCGACGGGGGCATGGCCACCGGGGGCGACATCGCCAAGGCCATCGTGTGCGGGGCCGACGCGGTGATGATCGGCTCCCCTCTGGCTGCCGCCCACGAATCGCCTGGCCGGGGCCACCACTGGGGCATGGCCACTTTCCATCCCACTCTTCCCCGGGGCGCCCGAGTGCAGACCTCCCCTCGGGGAACCTTGGAGGAGATTTTGGTCGGCCCGGCTCGGGAGAACGATGGCCGACTCAATCTGTTCGGCGGCTTGCGCACCTCCATGGCCACCTGCGGCTATGAGACGCTCAAGGAGTTCCAGAAAGCCGACATCATGATTGCCCCCTCGCTGCAAACCGAGGGCAAATCTCTCCAGCGCTCCCAAGGCATCGGAATGGGGCGTTGAGCCTCACCGTCGACTCTGCTGCCGACGGATTATCGGCGGCCATGGGCACAGCCGACAGCGCCACCCGAGACCACCCGGTCTTGGTGGTGGATTTCGGCGCCCAGTACGCCCAGCTCATCGCCCGCCGGGTGCGCGAGGCCCACATCTACAGCGAGATCGTCCCCCATTCAATCAGCGCCGACGAGATTGCCTCCCGCCAGCCGGGAGCGGTGATCTTCTCCGGCGGTCCTAAGTCAGTTCATGTCGAAGGCTCGCCCCGCATCGACCCCGACATCTATGGGCTGGGCATTCCCATCTTGGGCATCTGCTACGGCGCCCAGCTCATCGCGGCCCAGCTCGGCGGCGAGGTGTCGCGCACCGGCGTCGGCGAATACGGCCGCACCGCCATGAGCGTGAGCGACCCCGGCACGCTGTTCGGGGTCGATGAGGACACCGAGCGCCCGGTGTGGATGAGCCACTTCGACTCCATCTCCACCCCGCCCGACGGCTTCGTGGTCACCGCCTCCACCCCGCAAGCCCCGGTGGCCGCCCTCGAAGACCCCGCCCAGCGGATATTCGGCGTCCAATTCCACCCCGAGGTGGCCCACACCCCCGGTGGCCAGGCGGTGCTGGAGCGTTTCTTGTACCGGGGTGCCGGGCTGGCCCCGTCGTGGACCACCGAGTCGTTCATCGACGAGGCGGTGGCCGCCATCCGAGCCCAGATCGGCGACGGCCGAGCGGTGTGCGGCCTGTCCGGAGGGGTCGACTCCGCGGTGGCCGCCGCCTTGGTCCACCGGGCGGTCGGCCATCAGCTCACCTGCGTGTTCGTCGACACCGGCCTGATGCGCCAGGACGAGGGCCAGCAAGTGATCGACGCCTTCCGCCGCTCCCAGGGCATCGAGCTGATCGTGGTGGAAGCCGCCGACCGGTTCTTCGAGGCTCTGGTGGGGGTGATCGACCCCGAGGAGAAGCGCAAGATCATCGGCGAGCTGTTCATCCGCATCTTCGAGGAGGCCAAAAACCAGGTCGACGGGGCCGCCTTCTTGGTGCAGGGCACGCTGTATCCCGACGTGATCGAGTCGGGATCCGACTCGGCGGCCAAGATCAAGAGCCACCACAACGTGGGCGGCATCCCCGAGGAGATGGACTTCGAGCTGGTCGAGCCGCTGCGCGACCTGTTCAAAGACGAGGTGCGGGCCGTGGGCCACGAACTGGGCCTGCCTGATGAGATCGTGTGGCGCCAGCCCTTCCCCGGCCCCGGCCTCGGCGTGCGGGTGATCGGCGAGGTCACACCCGACAAAGCCGCGCTGTTGGCCAAGGCCGACGCCATCGTGAGGGCCGAGATCCACGCCGCGGGCCTCGATCGAGAGATCTGGCAAGCGTTTGCCGTGCTGCCCGACACCCGCACCGTGGGCGTGATGGGAGATGAGCGAACCTACGGCCAGGTGGTGGTAATCCGGGCGGTGACCAGCGAGGACGCCATGACCGCCGACTGGGCCCGGCTGCCCTATGAGCTGCTGGAAACCATGTCTAGCCGCATCATCAACGAGGTCGAAGGTATAAACCGGGTGGCCTACGACATCACCTCCAAGCCCCCCGGCACCATCGAGTGGGAGTGACCCCAAAGGGCAGCTAGGCGGCTCGGGTGGTGATGAGCTGCACCCGCTGGGGGGTGTCGGTCTTCATGTTGTTCAGCTCGTCGGTGTAGAAGAACTTCTCCTCGCCGAACGCCGGGCGCAGCTCGTCGAGCCACGACGCCTCTTCGTCGTAGGCGGCAAAGAACAGCCGATTCACCCAGTCGGGGTTGCGGGCCTGCACGAACTTCAGGGCGATCACCTTCTCGCCGCCTATCTCGGTTACGCCGTCCACCAGCGCCTTGCCCGGGGTGGCCGACATCGACGGCCCCCGCCAGGTGCGGGCTAACCCCGACACCTGCTTATAGGCGTCGGTGTAGATCTGGTAGGCCTCCACCAGCGGCACCTCGAAGTACCGCTTGGCCCCGGTGTCGCGCTCCACGAACATGTAGTAGGGAATCGCCCCCAGGGACACCTCGGTGGTGATCATGTCGGCCCAGTCGCGGGCGCTGTCGTTCACGTGGCGGATCAGCGGGGCCTGGCACCGCACCACCGCGCCGGTCTCGATGATTCGCCGCAGCGCCTCCCGAGAGGCGTCGGTGGCCAGCTCCACAGGGTGCGAGTAGTGGGCCATGATGGCCAGGTGGCGGCCGGAGGCCACGATCTCCTCGAACAGCCGCAGCAGGTCGTCGGCCTCCTCGCCCTCGGTGAACTTGTAGGGCCAGTAGGCCGGGGCCTTGGTGCCGAAGCGGATGGTGTTTATCTCCAAGTCGTCGGCCATCAGCGGCTCGGCGTAGCGGCGGATCAGCTCGGTGCGCATGATCATCGGGTCGCCCCCAGTGAACAGCACATCCGACACCGTCGGGTTGAGCTTGAGATAGGCCACCAGCCGGTCGATCTCCTTGCTGGCGAATTTGAGATCGTCGAGCTGCACGAACTGCGGCCATCTGAAGCAGTAGGTGCAGTAGGCGTGGCAGGTCTGGCCCTGGGTGGGGAAGAACAACACCGTCTCCCGGTACTTGTGCTGCACGCCCTGCACCACCTCTTCCTCCAGATAGCCCGCGTTCATCTCCACCTGGCCGGCGGGGTGGGGGTTCAGGCTCAGCTGGATCTCCCGGGCCGCCGCCTTGAGTTCGGCGGCCGGCACCTCGGCTTTGATGAGGTCGGCGATGCGGCTGAAGTGGGCGGGGTCGAGCATGCCCTCTTGGGGGAAGGTGAGCTGGAACATGGGATCGTCGGGCACGTTGTCCCAGTTGATGAGCTGTTCACACACGTAGTTGTTGGTCTTGAACGGGAGCACCGAGCCCACCACGCGGGTCACCATCTTCTGGTGGTCGCTCAGCCGGTCGTAGCCGGGGGTGTCTTCCAGGTTGCGGAGCTGGAAAGTGCGAAATGTGTGCTGTTCGCCGTTGCCGGTGCTCATGGTGGGTGCCTCCCTATGAGAATGCCGTCGATCTGTCAGAGTTACCTTCGATGGTACCAGTCTCTCCGACATTTGTTGGGAGAGCCGGGTCTGCCACCATAGGCGGGTGCTGACCAAATTCGACGATTTCCCCATCCACCAGACCCCCGATCCCATCTCCACTCCCTCTACCGGGGAAAAGGACTTCTACGAGCGCTACTGGTTCAACGGCTACTCCAAAGTGGGCGACATGTACCTCGGTGTGGGCACCGCCCGCTATCCCCACCTCGGTATCCAGGACTGCGGCATCAGCATCGTCCATAACGGCGTGCAGCACGCCTTCCACGCCTCGGCCCGGGCCAATCTCGAGCCCTCCGATCTGAGCGTCGGGCCGTTCAACTTGGAGATCACCGAGCCGATGAAGGCCTGCCGGGTGGTGCTGGAGCCCAACGAGACAGACTTCGCCGCCGATCTCACCTTCGAGGCCCGCACCGCGGCCATCGAGGAGCCCCGCCACCACTGGTCCGACGGCAGCCGCCGCATCATGGACACCACTCGGTTCACCCAGTTCGGCCGCTGGCACGGCTGGATCCAATACGACGGCCAGCGTATGGAGATCGACCGCACCGAGACCTACGGCACCAAGGATCGCTCCTGGGGCGTCCGCCCGGTGGCCGGCGGCGACAACCGGGGCGCCCCCCAGCCACCGCGGGCCATGGGCCTGTTCTTCTTGTGGGCTCCGCTGCACTGGGACGACATGTGCAGCCACTACCAGCTGTTTGAAGACACCCTGGGCCGCCCCCGGTTCCACGTTGGCGCCTTTTTGCCTGCCTACGACTCCCTGGCCGATAACCCCGCCGTGGAGGATCCCGGCGTGGAGCCCATGCACCGCTTAGAGCACCAACTGGAATTCGAGCCCGGCAGCCGCATGATCAAAAGCGCCACTTTGGCCATGACCTCGCTGGAGGACGACACTCGCCATGAGATCACCTTCAACAAGCAGTTCACCTACCGCATGAAGGGCATCGGCTACAGCCACCCCACCTGGTCGCACGGCGACTGGAAGGGCGAGCTGGCCATGGAGTCGGAGCGCTGGAAACTGGCCGACGTCGACGACAACGCCTTCGAGAACCAACACGTGCAGCACCTCATGAAGGTCCGCATGGGCGACCGCCAAGGCATAGGAGTCCTAGAGCAATCCATCTTCGGCCCCTACCGCCCCTACAACCTAGAAGGCCACATAGCCCCCGCCAGCTAGCGCAGGTAGGCGTCGCCGCCGTCGATGTTGACGGTGGTGCCGGTCATGTAGCCGGCGGTGTCGCTGCATAGGAAGGCGACTACTCGGCCTACGTCGATCTCGGCGTCGCCCACCCTCTTCAACGCGAAGCGCTCTTGGAGGGCGGCGAAGCCGTCGGGGTTGAAGCCCTTCCAATCCTCCATTGCGGGCGACATGGCCACCGGCATAAGCGTGATGGCTCGGATGCCGTCGGCGCCCCACTCCATGGCCGCGGCCCGGGTGATCGACTGGATGGCCGACTTCACCCCGGCGTACACCCCCATGCCGCTGGGATCAGTCTTGAGGCTGGAGCCCGAGCCCTGGTTGATGATCACCCCGCCGTCCCTCAAGTACGGGTGGCACAGCCGCATGAACCTGATGGAGGCCAGCGCCCCCGATGTCCACGCCGCCATGCAGGCCTCGTCGCTCACCTCCAGCAAATGCCCGTGGGGCACCTGTTGGGCGTTGTTCACCAGGATGTCGACGGTGCCGAAGTGCTCCACGGTGCGGTCCACACAGGCCTCGATATCGTCCAACTCGTTCACGTCGCACACCAGCGCCAGCGCCGACCCGCCCCGCTCGGCGATCTCGGCCGCCACCGCCTGCACCTTGGCCTCAGTACGAGCCGCCACCGTGACCCCGGCTCCTTCGGCTGCCAAGGCCAAGGCAATGCCCCGACCCACTCCCTGGCCCCCGCCGGTAACGATGGCCGTCTTCCCGTCAAGCATTCCCATGGCGTCGAACACTATCCCGGCCAACCACCCCAGCCACGGGCGATCAGCAATGAGCGGAGAGGGTGGGATTCGAACCCACGAACCACCTTGCGGCAGTTACTTCCTTAGCAGGGAAGCGCCTTCAACCGGACTCGGCCACCTCTCCAGGCCCCTACACCCTAGCTGTTCGCTGCTACCCCGGCCTCATGGATTGCCCTCCCACGCGTCTACCATCCGAGCCATGGGAGACCACAGCCAATGACCCCGTTCGACATCGAAATCACTGATCGGCTGCTGGCCACTACCCGCTCTGTGCGACGGCGGCTGGACTTCGACCGGCCGGTGGATCCCGACGTCTTGCGCGATTGCGTGGGGCTGGCCTCCTACGCCCCCAACGCCTCCAACGCCCAAGATTGGCGCTGGGTGATCGTGACCGATCCCGAGCAGCGAGCCGCCATCGCCGAGTTGTACCGGGCAGGCATCGTCCCGCCCATGAAGGAGCTCTTGGAGCGCCGACAGGACGACGGGGATGCCGCCGGCGTTCGCCACTCCGAGGCGGTGCTGTACCTGGCCGAGCGGTTCCACGAGGTGCCCGCCCTGGTGATCCCCTGCATCCGTGGGGAGCTCGACCCCCACCTCGATCTCGCCTGGACCGCTAGCCTGTTCGGCTCCATCCTGCCCGCGGTGTGGAGCTTCCAGCTAGCCCTCCACAGCCGGGGCCTGGCCTCCACCTTCACCACCGCCCACCTGCTGGCCGCCGACGAGGTGGCCGCCCTGCTCAACATTCCCGACGGCTACCTCCAAACCTGCCTGATCCCAGTGGCCTACTTGTTGGGCGACGACCTAAAGCCCCCCGCCCGCAAGGACCCAGACGAGATCATCGCCTGGAACCGCTGGTCTTAAACCGCTCCTTCGACCCCAGACCAAGGCCACTAATCTTCCCCTCGGAGGGATGGCAGAGCGGACGATTGCAACGGCCTTGAAAGCCGTAGGGCCTTCCGGGGTCCCGGGGGTTCGAATCCCCCTCCCTCCGCTTTGGGGCGCTATTGGGATTCGGGGCTGACTGCGGCAACCATCCTGGCCAGCAGTTCGACCCAGTCTTCCTCCGTCGGGATGTGGCGATCTGCCCGCTCCGCAGACAACAGCAAGTGAACGCCGATCCCAGCAGATTGGATAAACAGGACAAGCGCAGCTGTGCTGAGAGCCTGGTCGAATAGTCCTTCGTCCTTACTCCTCTCGACGAGCGCACTCAACTGGTCGCCCTGCTCGTTGAGGAATTTCTGGAGACTCAGTTGGACCGCGGTGTTGTTGCTGGCGCTGCCGAACACCTGAACCAATACGTCCTGGGTCTTGTCGGCTTTCAGCAAGTTGGCACCCCATGTCGCGATGATGCTCGTCGCCGACTGCCCGCTAACGCCCAGATTCTGCATTCTCTCGTCAGGCGTTATCTTCTCGAAGAGGTGATCGAGGGCGGCAACCATCATCTCGTTCTTGTCCCGCCACCGCGAATAGATCGCGGCGGCGATGACCTTCGAGAGCCTCAGCCACGCCGACGCCCACCCGATTTCAACACAAGCCCAACATTGCTTAGATTCAGCGCGCTTAGTGGAGCTCTCTGGCACATTAGCCTGTATGCCAAGGGCATCCAGGCTGCGGCATTCGCCTATTGCCACCTCAAGATGCCGAGGCGCACCGCGGTGACCACGGCTTGGAGCTTGTTCTGAGCATTGAGCTTCTGACGGAAATTGCGAATGTGGTTGAGCGCAGTGTGCTTGCTGACCCCGATCTCGGCCGCAATTGCCGCGGTTTCCTTGCCCAATGCCACCAGATGCAATACCTCTACCTCCCGCGGCGTCAGCCTCCCCGCGCCGCCCGGGTCGGCAATGACTACCGGATCTTCAGATTCTGCTCCCTGACCGTCGTCAGCCAAATACAAGAGCAGAGGTGTGCCGCGTTCGACATCCAGCACCAACATGGGCGTCAGCGAGATCGGGTTGGATGTCCCCGACGCGCCCTCTGCCGACAGGTTGAGCGCTTCCAATACCTGGCCGGTGGTCATGGCCTCTACGAGTGCCCCGACGTCCTGATCCCCAGAAGCAAATCTCAGGGGGTCGAGGTCGGGATCCACCTCGCCGCAGTAACGACCCCTTACCTCATCGGCTGAGTATCCGAATATCCGCTCTGCGCTTTGGTTCCAGAACACAATGGTCTGATCCGAAGACACTGCGTAAACTCCGAATCTAGATGTTGCAAACAATCGAAAGATGTCATCATGCGTCACAAGCGCTCACCCAAGAAAAACCATCGGAACAAGAAAGAGAGAGATTAGTTGGGCCTTGCAATCGACAAGGAATTTAACCAGATAGAAACAGCAAAAATCGGATACAAGGCAATTTGAACGTACCCAATTGAACCACCAAGTGTTTCAACGTCATTTATTGCTTCGTTACTGTGGAATATGAGCGTCCAATGATCTGCCTATAAACAGGTAATGGCTCATCTTGCCTAAACAATGCCCCCTAGTTTTAGTCACATAACATTTGTGAAGCCGGGAAGAAAGAGAGACTGAAGACAATGACCGTCCCCTCATGGTCCCAACCCCGCGTCGCCATCGTGACTGGTGGCGGCTCCGGCATCGGCGCGGCCGTAAGCCAGCGGTTGGCCGCTGACGGTGCCGCCGTCTCCGTTTTCGACCTCGATGGCCAATCGGCCGCCGAGACCGCCGCGATCATCGAGGGTGCGGGCGGCAGCGCCATAGCAGTGGCTTGCGACGTCGCCATTCGAGCGTCGATCGAGGCAGGGGTCGCCGAGACCTCCGACAAGCTGGGAAGGCCGACGATTCTGATCAACAACGCCGGCATTACTCCCTTCGAGCGCTTCCTAGAGATCTCCCGGGAGTCGTTCGAACAGGTGATGGCCGTCAACCTGCGGGGCACCTTTGAGTTCTGCCAAGTGGTCATCCCCCACATGATTGAAGAGGGTTGGGGCCGCATCGTGAATATCTCTTCTTCAAGCGCGCAGACCGGGAGCTTCGGCCAGACGCACTACTCGGCATCCAAGGCAGCAGTGATCGGCTTGACCAAATCGCTGGCCCAAGAGTTCGGCCGCAAGGGCATTACCGTCAACGCCATTCCCCCCAGCTTCATCGAAACACCCTCGCTTCACCGGGCTGCCGATGGCGGCCAGTTAGGCGACGGAATCGATCAGCACATCCCCACCACCCCGGTGCGCCGAGTGGGCCAGCCCGATGACATCGCGGCGGCCTGCGCCTATCTGTGCCGCGACGACGCCAGCTATGTCACCGGCCAAATACTCGGCGTGAACGGCGGCCGGGTCATCGGCTGACCTCAAGGCTAAGCAGGGCAATAGCCTGAACCCGGCAGCAGCACGCTGCAAAAAGCACAACCATGAACCTGCGACGACTCCTCAAGAGCCACTTGGCGCCCTACCGCCGGGCGATCGTGTTCGTGCTGGTACTTCAGGCCGGTCAAACCACCGCCGGCCTGTTGCTGCCCGGACTGAACGCCACCCTCATCGACGAGGGTGTACTCCTCGGCGATCAGGCTGTGATCTGGCGAATGGGCGTCATCATGTTGCTGGTCTCTTTCGTGCAGGTCGGTCTGCTGACCGGGGCAGTCTGGTACGGGTCGAAGGTGGCCATGGCGTTCGGCCGCGACGTGAGGCGCGATGTGTTCGACCGGGTCACGCGCTACTCAACCCGGGAAATCGGACGATTCGGCACCCCGTCGCTCATCACCCGCATCACCAATGACACCCACCAGATCCAAACGTTGACGGCGATGGTGACCACCATGATGATCACCGCCCCGCTAACCATGATCGTCGGCATCGTGCTCGCCGTTCGAGAAGACGCCGGGCTGTCGGTGCTGCTGTGGGTGGTCATCCCCCTTGAGATCATCGTCATGGGCTCGATCATCGCCGCGATGAACCCGGCGTTCCGGAAGATGCAGGAGCGCATCGACCGGGTCAATGCCGTGCTGCGCGAGCAGATCACCGGGGTTCGGGTGGTGCGGGCCTTCACCCGCGAACCGGTGGAGAGTGCCCGATTCGCCGAAGCCAACGATCGCCTAACCGCCACATCGATGCGGGCAGCCCGGCTCATGGCCGCCACCTTTCCCGCGGTCACCCTGCTGGTGAACCTGTCGAGCGTGGCCCTTTTGTGGATCGGCGCCGACCGCATTGAAGACGGATCGACCCAGATCGGTTCGCTGGTGGCCTACATCACCTATCTCCTCCAGATACTCCTCGCCGTCACCATGGCCGCCTTCATGGTGTCGATGATTCCCCGGGCCGCGGTGGCCGCGGAGCGCATTGTCGAAGTGCTCGACACCGACTCGTCGGTGATCCCGCCGGCCAACCCCATTGGAGAGTTCCCCCGACCCGGGACGGTGGAGTTCCGCGGGGTCGGTTTCCGATATCCCGGCGCAGAGCACGCCGTGCTCGACAACGTGGCGTTCACCGCCCTTCCGGGAGAGACCACCGCCATCATCGGGTCGACCGGCTCCGGAAAGACCACGCTGTTGACCCTCGCCGCCCGCTTAGCCGACGCCAGCATCGGCGAGGTCTCTGTTGGCGGTGTGGATGTCCGCCGGCTCGACCAGACCCTTCTGTGGAGCACCATCGGCTATGTGCCCCAGCGGGCCTACCTGTTCAGCGGCACGGTGGCCTCCAATCTCCGATACGGACGCCCCGAGGCCACCGATGGCGAGCTGTGGGAGGCCCTGGAGGTCGCCCAAGCCGACGGATTCGTCCAGTCCATGCCCGACGGGCTGGCCAGCCCCATCAACCAAGGGGGCACCAACGTTTCCGGCGGCCAGCGCCAACGGCTGTCTATAGCCCGTGCGCTGGTGGCCCGACCGGCCGTCTATCTGTTCGACGACTCGTTCTCGGCCCTCGACCTCGCCACCGAGGATCGGCTCCGCCGGGCCCTCGAACCCCACACCCGCAACGCCGCCGTGTTGGTGGTGGCCCAGCGCATCTCCACCATCGAGACCGCCGACCAGATCATCGTCCTCGAAGGGGGAATCGTGGTCGGCCAGGGGGGCCACGACGAACTGCTCAGCACCTGCCCCACCTACGCCGAAATCGTCTCCTCCCAGAGGGGAGGTGAGGCTGCATGAGCCAGGATGAACCAGGCGACATCGCGCCCGGCGACGAACCCCGCAAAGGCGAGCCCGGCAAAGGCGAGTCAGACGACGAGCAAGCCGACCAAGAAGCCCTCCAGACGTTTGGGCGCGAGGCCATGCGCTACTCCGGCCGCATGGGCGCGCCTATGCCCGCGGAGGCCACCCGCAACTTCCGGGGCACCGTTCGCCAGCTCGCCAAGATCACCGGGCGGGAGACACCGGTGCTGATCCTGGTGATCGTGCTGGCGGTGATGAGCGTGAGCCTCACCGTTATCGGTCCCTGGCTCCTCGGCGGGGCAACCGACATCATCGTGAGCGGGGTTCGCGAGGGCAGCATCGACACCAACCGGCTCCGGGATCGGCTGCTCACCATTGCCGGGGTGTTCGGGGCGGCGTGGGTGTTCGGCTATTCCCAGACGTACCTGCTCACCGGGGCGCTCCAGCGGTCGATGTTCCGGCTGCGAGAGACGATCGAGGCCAAACTCCACCGCCTGCCCCTGTCCTATGTCGACCAGCACGCCCGGGGCGACCTGCTCAGCCGAGTCACCAATGACATCGACAACCTCACCCAGAGCCTCCAGCAGACCATCAACCAAATCCTCACTTCGCTGCTGACCCTGGTGGGAGTGACGGTGATGATGCTGACGGTGTCGCCGTTGCTGGCGCTGGTGGCCTTTGTGACCGTGCCGCTGTCGGTGATGGCCACCCGCCTGTTCGCCCACCGGGCCCGGCCTCGGTTCCTGCGGCAGTGGCGGACCACTGGCGCGCTGAACGCCCAGGCCGAGGATGTGGTCAGCGGCCACGCAATCGTCACTGCATTCGGTCGCCAAGACCAAGAGCGCCGGCGCTTCGAAGCCGAAAACGACCAGCTCTACGACGCCAGCCAATCGGCCCAGTTCCTGTCGTCGACCATGCAGCCGGTGATGATGCTTATGGGCAACCTCCAGTTCGTGGCCGTCGCGGTGGTCGGCGGGCTGCGCATCTCCGGCGGGGCCATCACCATCGGCGACATGCAGGCGATGATCCAATACACCCGTCAGTTCGCCATTCCGATCCAGTCGCTGGCCTCGATGGCCGCCACCTTCCAGTCGGGCATCGCATCTCTGGAGCGGGTGGTGGAGCTGCTCGAAGTCGACGAGATCAGCCCCAACCCCGAGCCGGTGCCCGATCCGCCGCCTACTGCCGGGCGAGTGGTGTTCGACGACGTCCACTTCTCCTACGAGCCCGAAAAGCCCCTGATAACCGGGCTCGACCTCACCGCCGAGCCGGGCCAGACGGTGGCCATCGTGGGCCCGACCGGGGCGGGCAAGACCACGATGGTCAACTTGCTTTTGCGGTTCTACGAGCTGGATGGCGGGCGGATCATCCTCGACGGGCGCGACATCACTTCACTGCCCCGCCACGAGCTGCGCTCCAAGTTCGGCATGGTGCTCCAAGACACCTGGCTGTTCGGCGACACCATTTGGGAGAACCTCCGCTACGGCAACCCCAACGCCACCGACGCCCAGATTCTCGAGGCCGCCCGGGTTACCTATGTAGACCGCTTTGTCCACTCGCTACCCGACGGGTTCGACACCGTGATCAACGACGAGGGCGACAACATCTCCGCGGGGCAAAAGCAGCTCCTCACCATCGCCCGTGCCTTCCTCGCCGACCCCGCCATATTGATCCTCGATGAGGCCACCTCGTCGGTGGACACCCGCACCGAGGTGCTGATCCAAGAGGCCATGAACGCGCTGCGGGCCGACCGCACCAGCTTCGTCATCGCCCACCGCCTGTCCACCATCCGGGGCGCGGACACCATCGTGGTGATGGACGGCGGCCGCATCGCCGAACAGGGCTCCCACGACGAGCTCCTAGCCCGCGGCGGCCCCTACGCCGACCTCCACGCCGCCCAATTCGCCGGCGAAGCCACCTGATCGCCGAGAGAGGCGGGGGGAAATTGGCGGAGGGGGTGTCCCCGTACTGTTGATATCGCTTGAGATCGCAGAGTGTCACTGCTGGCCCGTTATGCTGGGGAAATGCCGCTTGTCAGTCTTGTCATGTGTCATACCATATCGCTCAATCTCACCAATTTAGTGACAACAGAGTAGACAACGGGCGCTGCCGCTCTGGCCGGGACGCGCCGTTTGTCGTGGAGGCGCTGTGGGGGAGGGTGCGGTGGCGGGCGGGGATAAGCGGTTGACGGCTGTGTTCGTGAAGAATGTGTCCGAGCCGGGAGTGTACGGCGACGGGGGGCACGGCAGCCACGGCCTGCGCCTGGTGGTGCAGCCCGCTGCGGGCGGCGGGGTCCGCAAGAGCTGGGTGCAGCGCATCAGGATCAACTCCAAGGCCACAAACCTCGGGCTGGGGCCGACCTGGGCGGTGCCGGTGGCCGAGGCCCGGGAGATCGCTTTGGAGAACCACCGCATCGCACGCCAAGGCGGCGATCCCCGCTCCAAGAGCGCGCCGGCATTCGGCGAGGCCGCCGAGAAGGTCATCTCGATCCACGCAGAGGGGTGGAAGGACGGGGGCAAATCGGAGCGGCAGTGGCGGGCCTCGCTGGATGCCTATGTCCTGCCGGCGCTGGGCCAAAAGCCGGTGGACCAGATCACCACCGGCGACGTGTTGGGCGTGTTGTTGCCGATCTGGTCCACCAAGCGGGAAACGGCGCGGCGGGTCCGGGGCCGCATCGGCGCGGTGATGAAGTGGGCGGTCGCCCAGGGCTACCGCCAGGACAACCCCGCCGGCGACGCCATCGGCGCCGCGCTGCCCAAAACCGCGCCCCCCAAACAGCACCACCGGGCGATCCCCCACCACCAGGTCGCCGCAGCCGTCGCCGCGGTGCGCGCCACAGAAGCGCTGTGGTCCACCAAGGCCGCATTCGAGTTCCTGGTACTCACCGCGACCCGCTCAGGCGAGGCCCGCGGCGCCCGATGGTCCGAAATGGACCTGGACGAGCACATATGGACCATCCACAAGGACCGGATGAAGTCCAAGATCGCCCACCGGGTGCCCCTGTCGGCGCGGGCGCTCGAAATCCTCGACGACGCAGCCAAACACTCCGACGGCTCCGGCCTGGTGTTCCCCTCAGCCACCGGGCGGACAATGAGCGACGGCACAATCAACAAGCTCCTCAAACAAACAGGCATCAACGCAGTGCCCCACGGGTTCCGCACATCGTTCCGCTCCTGGTGTTCCGACACACTGGTGCCCCGCGAACTAGGAGAGCGCGCCCTCGCCCATGAAATTCGCGACAGCACCGAACGGGCCTACGCCCGATCCGACATGCTCGACCCCCGACGCAAACTCATGGACAACTGGGCCGACTACATCGCCGAAGAACCGAAATAAACAACACGGCCAGCCCGCTGCCGCCGTTCGAAAAGCACCACCGGACCGCCGCTGTAACCGCTGGCATTGCCCACTGCGACAACCTCGGCGATCCCCGCTCGGAGCAGATGGTGCTTGCCGTCCACCTCCGCCAAGTATAAGCCTGTGACCTGGTCTTATAGGTACCATCGAGTGGGCCGTTACCACTTTTGTTGACACTTCAGGTATGCAGTGAAGGGGTCTTGGAGACATGCCAAGGCAAGAGCGACACTCGAAAACCCGCTTTCCCGTCGGGCGCAAAATTGCTCGAATCCAAGCAAACTGACCGCGCGAATCACAGGGAATACCATCCCGGCCGTTTCGCTTCTGAACGTGGAGGAGGACTTGAACATCGATCGGTCAGTGTCATTCATTCCCCTTGATCGCGCAGAGCCGTTAACCTCGACTGGACTCTCCTCAACACCGTGACTCCCCGCTGGAGTCCGAAGCGCCAGAATTCCTAATCTGGAACGTCGATTCTGGAAATGATCTCGCTGTGGTTGGGTCGCGTGTACTTGTATCGGTCCGGTAGGAAGTGGCGGAGCCACCGGATAAGGGTCTGCCATGCTCGAGAGGCCTCGTCGTGGGTGAGATCGAGTTGGTCCTTGAGGAGGTCGCGGATGGCTCCGAAACGTTGTGGCGCGACTACATGCCGATCGATCACGTTCATCACAGGCATGCTGAGGAATATTGCGCCGATGGCTCTGTCGAAAGCACCTTCTGAAAGGCCAGTGGGTGGTTGGAGGACAGCGAGGTCACGCCGTCCAGCGTCGCGCGTTGCAGTAGGGATGTCGTCTGAATCCAGCGCCTGATATACCGCATAGAGATCGCCTGGATGTCGTGAAGTTGGAATCCAGCGACTGAAATCCACCCTGGCGGACTCCGCTGTCGGTAGGAGGTCTACCGCATCCGTGGACCCAGGCGTTGCCCATTCCTCCGCGGCGACGCTGAACATATTGTAGAGGTCTTGGTCTACCTCCACCGCTCCGCGAAGGGCTACCTGTTCGAACTCGGCGACGCCCTTGGCATTCCGGTCGACCGCAAGGAGGAGCTCGAGATTGGGGTCAATGGACCAACCCAGCGCTGCGCCGGTGAGGTTCGCTGAGCCGACGAGCACGCTCTCATCGCCTCGGCCGCAGCAGCGTCTTGTTCACTATGGCCGTCTGCAAACACGTCATGCTCGGCACACAAGCCCACGCCGCAGCCACTCTCGGCGCCGCGGTGTTCGGGTAGTAGCCCCCTCCCCGGACTGTCAGACTCTGCGAACCTGATCGGTTGGATCTCGGGATTCCACATGGCACACCGCTTCTATCTCGACCGGTATTTGTTGCCGCCTATTTTGTCTGGTAACTCGGAATTCCCCAGCAGGTTATGGTCCCTTCTGGCGTCAGCCCACATGAATGGAGACTTCCGGCCGAGACGGCGGTGAAGGTTCCTTGTGGCGTTCCAGTGACAATTGCATCGTCGCCGTCTCGACCCCAGCAGGTTATGGTCCCGTCTGTTCTCAGCCCGCACGTATGGGAAGCACCGGCGGAGACGGCGGTGAAGGTTCCTTGTGGCGTTCCAGTGACAATTGCATCGTCGCCGTCTCGACCCCAGCAGGTTATGGTCCCGTCTGTTCTCAGCCCGCACGTATGGGAAGCACCGGCGGAGATCTCTGCATAGGTTCCTGGGGAAGCGTCGATTTGGCCGAAGCCATTCCCACCCCAGCAGACCGCAGTCCCATTGGCCCTCAACCCACAAGTGTGACCACTGCCGACGGTAATCATGGTGTAGGTCCCTCCGGGCGCGTCGGCCTGGCCAGAGCCGTTTGTCCCCCAGCAGACCGCAGTCCCATTCGTCCGCAACCCGCATGTGTGCAAACTGCTGGCAGAAATCGCTGTGAAGGTTCCTCGGGGGGCATTGGTTCGGCCGAAGATGTTGTGGCCCCAGCAAACGGCAGTCCTGTTGGAACGCAACCCGCAGGTGTGCTGAGAGCCGGCCGATACAGCGCTGAAGGTGCCGCTAGGAGGCGTAGTCTCGCCGGCAAAGTCGATTCCAGAGCAAACGAGGGCACCGTCTGTTCTCAACCCGCATGAATGCTGCGAGCCTGCGGAGACCGCTGTGAACTCGCTGCCTGCAACAGTAGCTCGGCCATAGTCATTGTCCCCCCAGCAAGCAAAACCGCCGTCGGTTTGCTTAGCGCAAGTGTGCGCTCCGCTAGCGGAGATTGCTGTGAACGTTCCCTCGGGAGCATCTCTTTCGCCGCTGATATTGCGTCCCCAGCAAACCGCTTGCCCGCCTGCTCTCAGCCCACACGAATGGCCCCATCCGGAGGACATAGTGGTGAAAGCGCCCTCCGGAGAATCGACTTGGCTGTGCTGGTTGTCGCCCCAGCACACAACTGTGCCGTCGGCCCGCAAGCCACACGAGAATACATAGCCCGCCGAAACCGCCGCGAACGCCCCCTCAGGAGCATCTACTTGGCCAGAGTTGTTGCGCCCCCAGCAAGCCACCGTCCCATCGGCTCTCAGCCCACACGAATGGAATCCGCCAGCTGCGACCCTAGTGAATGACCCCTCGGGGACGTTGACCTCGCCATCGTTGTTGCGGCCCCAGCAAACCGCTTGCCCGCCTGTTCGCACTCCACACGAGTGCCCCCATCCCGTTGAAACCGTGATGTAGCTGCCTGTGGGAGCATTGAGTTGGCCGTGCTCGTTGTCGCCCCAGCACACCATGGAGCTGTCGACCCGCAAGCCGCACGAGTAGGTGTAGCCCGTCGAGACTGCTGCGAACGACCCCTCGGGGGCATCTGCCTGGCCAAAATTGTTGCGACCCCAGCAAACTGCCGTCCCATCTCCCCGCAAGCCGCACGAGTGAAATCCGCCAGATGAGATGACAGTGTCTTCTGCGGGAAACCCAGCCGAAGGGTCAACTATCGGGGTCGTTGGATCCGTTCCGCTGCTCTGGTCATCGGGGCAATCAGGGGTGCTGTCTCCTGCGGGCGGCGGCGGGTCCTCACCCTCGCGGAGAGGATCAACTGAGCTAACACCCTGGTTCGCCACGTCGTCAGTCCATTCCTGCCCGTTCCACCACCGAGACACGTTTCGACAAGTCGGATCGGGATACCAGTCTTGGGGAACAATCTCCCCTGCCTCTCCCACGCCGCTAGACGGCTTCCCGCCAACGCACCCACCCGGAACGATTCCAGTGTCAATGTCGAACAGGCAGCGGTACACGTTCAGCAACGACTCTTGATTCCCGATCAGGCTGTCTCGCGCGTTTAGTTCTTCAGCGGTCGGCGAGCCTGTGAACGGATTTGGCTCTGCGGCTGGCACTGCGGGCTTGCCGTCCGCACAGCCGCCCGGAACGATCTCGGTGTCCACATCGAACATGCAGCGGTACACGTTCAACAAAGCCTCCTGATTCGCAATCAGGGTGTCCCTGGACTCGATGTCAGCAACAGACTGGGCCGATGCCACAGGAGAGAGCAGCGTCGCGGCGAGGGCAACAAGGGCGACCATCGCCGCCCATGAGCGGCACTTCAACTTCTTTTGCACAAGGGGGAGGGTACAACCTCATGTCAGCTCAGTTTGTGCTGGCACCAACCCCTCCAGAAGAACCCGGCGCAGGTGTCCGCATGGAGGTTCCCTCCCTGCTAACTAGCTCCAGTTGACGGCGTGGTGGTCGCCGAGACATTGGTCCCATTCGAGTTCATTTGGATAGCCGCTGGGACGCTCAGGGCCGTCGTAGTACCAGATGTCTGACCGCGGCCCGGCGGCTCCGACGGCGAACCAATGGCCGGTGATGGTCTGGCGTTTCGCGTACCAGCGCTGCCCGTTATCGCTGACGTGGATTCGGATACCGCTCGGGGTGGGCAGGTCGAACTGCTCCGACAGATTGTCGGCGAACACTTGGACGTGTTCTAGGTGGTGGTCCCTTGGTTTGGTGGAGGCGTGATGTTGGATTCACGCTGCCGGCGCGCACCGCTCAGGACGAGGCGTCACCGCACCCCGCTGTCCGCTGACGCCCGTATCGCCGCCCGCCGGTCAACCTCACCGCCCCCGCAGTGGCCGCAACACCCCGGCCGACCGGCACCCCGCGACCCTCCCCAACCCCCCGCAGCCGGGGGGCGGTGAAACGGCCGTGGCGCACCGCCGAAACGAAAAGGGCGGCAAAACAGCCGACAGGGGGCGGGAAGGACAACGTGATAGGCACGTCGAGGTTAGCGGCCAACCACCTCGAACCCGACGCGCCTATCACGCCGTGCGTTCCACTCCTCAGCGTTCCCTTTGCCCGTCCCGCCGTCCCGCTGTTAGCTGTTCCCGTCCCGCCCGCCTTCCAGCGGGGAGTCCGGGCGTTCCGCTAGGGGCGCTGCGTTGCAGGCGGTGCGGGCATCGCCAGGGCGATACGGCAGGGCGCCCGGTGGCGATAGGCACGTTGGCGGGGAGCGGGGGGCGCTGTCTTGTGCGCTTTGCCGATGTCGCCGGGCGACTCTCGGCGGCGGAAATGTCCGGCTTCCCGTCTCGACGCCTATCTCCAACTCACGGCCTCCTCTTTGCTTTTTCGTCCCGCTTGCATCCGCAGCGCTTCGCTGTTATCCCGCTGGTTTCCCGCGGCGGACGGGTCGGCGTGTTCCGCGAGGTGTGTTTCGGTGGGGGCGTTGAAAGCACTGCCGGGGCGATGCGGCTGGGTCCGGTGTGTCGACATGGGCGTTGGGTTCATGCCTGCTCGCTGCACCGGTCTGGGGAGGGGCGGCTTCGTTCCTGCTGGCCCTCTCGTGCCGCTTCCGGCTGTGTGTTGCACTCCAGCCAGATCACCCGGCCCGACACGGGATTGACGGCCATTTCGTCCGACAGGCCCGCCGGCCTCTGGCACGGTCAGCTGTTAGGGCAATGACGCCACAGTGATCCGCAGTATGACGGCGCGTCCTCCGCCACGGCCTCCGCAGACGACTCGGAAGCGGCAGTCCCCACGGCCTTCAATCCGCTCTGCCAGCACGGCGTTCCCTGCGGGCCACCAGAAGGTGTTTGTAGCTATCCCAGGCGTAGGGGTTCCCCCGTTGCCTGGCTTGATATCTAAGGCTGCGCAGGGCTTTTCTGCCGGCCTCACCCATTATCCGTTCCCAGCCAAGGTGCCTGGGGCCGGACCACCCATCAGAATAGACGTCCTCCAGGGCCTCCACGGCCTTCCAGTACAGGTCGGGCATGTGCTCGCCGCACCAATTGTGCTCCCACTCCGGCCACTCGGTACCCAGTCGAAGAAGATCGACGGCGGCGGGCGAGGCCCACTGCCCGCACCCTGTGAAGCCATCGACGTCGCCGTCAGGCCCCCTGATTGGCCTACCAGGGCACCGCGGCCACCCTTCGAGCAGCCGCTCGGTGTCGGTTGGCGGGAGAACAGCCCAGCGGGTCATGTCGAGCTCATGGGAGTACATGCCGCTGTGCGGGTCGGCGCCGTTTTGCGGTCCGGGTCGGATGGGTCTGGCATGATGCTCCGTTTCTCCTAGACGGGGAGTCGGGGGAGGCCTCAACGACCCCGTCTCCCCCCACCCCTATCTAGGGATAGGGGTAGGACGGGCACCGAAAGAGCTGTGACCAGGTGAATTCTCCCCAGTGCGTTATCAGCAACGTCGTAAACCGTTATCAGCAACGTCGGTTGGGCTGGGCGGAAGGACCAAGGCGCCGTCAGCGGTCTCCACTATCCGCAATTCGCCATCCGCCGCCAGGGCGTCTATGGCTTTGCGGGCCTGATAGCGCTGCTGTCGGTGGGAATTTGTCCTGCTTCGGGCCTCGGTGCCGGGGAAGACGAGGCTAACCATCTCGGCGTCGGTGAGGGGATCGTGGCCGTTGTCTCTTGGCAGCCAGACGGTGCGCCCCCCCTCCTGCTTGGGGGCGTGGGTGCGTCCCGGCTCCCACCATCGGTAGGCGAGGCCGAGCAGCGCTCGGTACTGGCGAGCGCTTTTGAGGCCGATCACGCCGAGGCGCTGCGACACCGGCGGCCCGGTCTGGGTGCCGGGGGGGAGGTCGACGACGATCCGCAGTTCGTCGTCGAGCCGCCCGGCGCGGGGCAGGTCGAGCACCTGAACCACGAGCCGCCGGCCGCCCTTGCCGGTGCCGGGGTCCTCCCAGTCGACTCTTGCCCTGGACGACATCAGCACGTCGGCGGCGGCCTCTAGGCGGGGCAGGTACTCGCCGGGTCGGGGCCGGCCCCTTTTCGACTCGGCCCGAGGATAGAGCCACCCGTCGAGCAGGTCCCGGAGGGTGAGGCGGTACTCGACTCGCCCGCGGCTGCGGTTGTTGAGGCCGACGCCCAAAATGGCGGACACCCACAGCCTCAGCGGCAAGGGCGCGGCCTGGCCTCGGCGCTCGCCGTCGTTGATGGCCAGCTGGTAGAGGTGCAGGGGCAGGGCGATCCCGCTGGTGTGCTCGCCGAGACCGGGCAGCGTGTACTGGGGATCGGGTTTGAAGACCGCGAGGTTGCCTGCCCGCCGGTGGAGTAGGGGCACACGGGCGATGCTCATCGGGAGCACACCGGGTTTGCGGCTCCGGCTGATCGGCTCTGCGGCGAAGTTCTGCTGCCACCATCGCACAACGTCGCCGAGGGGGTGCAGGGGCTGGGAGGCGCCGCTGAGGCTCAGCCACATTCGGTGCAGCTCGCCGGGACATACCGGGCCGGGATTCTGGGGGCTGTGGAAGGCGAGTTCGTGAGCCGGGCGCGAGCCCAGGTTGACGACGAGCCGGGTTTCAGGGTCGGCCAGCAGGACTCGGGCGCGCTTGTTGGCCTCTTCGGCCACAGCGCTCCGCTCGTCGGCCATCGCCTCGTCGTCGCAGCCGTCGATCAAGGCGGCTGCCAGCTTGCGCCCGTCGGGGATTGCCCAGGCGGGCACCGAACCGTTGAAGCCCCTGTGACTCCACACGGCCTGGGCGAGGTCGCCGGCCCAGCCCATCAGGGGGCCATGCCCAGATTGCCCGTCATGTCGGTGGTCCACGCCCCGTTGCGGGCCGGGTCGCTGCCGCCCGCCGATTTGGGCACCAACCCGGCGGGGAACCAGTCGGTGCGGTATTTGGCGGCGGTGACCTCCAGCAGCGGGGCGGCGAGCGGCCCGGTGCGACCGAAATTGGCCTTGGTGACCGTCAACTGGACCGCCCCCTCATCGGCCTCGCCGTCCGGGTTGGCCCGGGTGGCGGTGATGCACAGGCGGGCCGCGTCGTACCATCCGGCGCTTCCGCTGATCTGGCCGGGATGGGAGGCGGCGGATTGCCGCCCCTCCTTGCTGGGATGGGCGACGAGCAGCACCGATGTTCGACCCTCGATCCTCTGTTTGAGGGCGGTGACGAACCGGCGGGCCGTCACCAGGTCGCCCGGGTGCGACTCGACGGCGCTCGCCACCGGGTCGATCACGACCAGGGTGGGGCAGTCGGTGAGGAGGTCAGCCTCAAGCAGCCTCATCGCCGGTTGCGGCCCGCCTGGGCTGTGCCGGCCGGCGTACTCGGGTCCCGCCCACAGCGGGCCGCCGTCGTCGCCGCACACCGACACTCGGCCCAGCGCCTCGTTCGAGCAGCCCCACCGCTTCGCGGTCGCGTGCAGCCGGTTGAGCGTGAGGCTGAAATGGTCCTCCATCGACCACACGACCACCCGGCCGGGAGCCACCCACAGGCCGAGGTCTGCCAGACCGCAGCCGCCCGGGTCGCCCGACGCCACGGCCAGCGCGATCTGGAGGCTAAGCGCCGACTTGCCGAGGCCGCCCTCCCCGGTGAGAAAGCCGACGTTGCCGGCGGGCAGCAGACACCGCCCGCTCTCCAGCGGGAGGGCGGGATCGGGAGGCGGGTCGCCCCGCTCCACCCGCCACAGCACAGGCGGCCCGATGGGAGGCGGCACCTCGCTGCCCCGGAACTTCCTCGGTGCCAGCTTCTCGCGGGCCACAGCGAGCACGTCCAGCCCGTCGCCGCCCTCGTCCCAAACCCCAAGCACCGCCTCCCCGGCGCTGACGGCGGTATCAGACTCGTCCCGCAGCAGTTTGTCGGCGATCCCCATAGCCACATCCGGCAATTCCTTGACGGCCTCTCTGACGGCAGCCTCCGCCAACTCGGCCTTGGCGTCCGCCAGCTCGGCGGCACCGGCCCAGTCCCCGTCCAACTCAGCCAAAACGGCGGCTGCCGCCGCCGCCTCCTTAGCCAGGTCCGCCAAATCCCGCAGGCCAGCGACGCTTCGGCAAGCCAAGTCGAGGAGGGGCCAGCTCTCGGCGGCAGCTAGCGGGCCAGCGATCCAGCCCGCGTCGTCGGAGCTGACATCGCGCGGGTCGCGGCCCGACTCGCCGCCGAGCCACAGGCACAGCCGCTCCACGCAGACCAGGCAGACACACCTACACCACTCCGGACAGTCATCGGAACCGGGGCATTCGCACTCCCCCGAGCCCCTCCCGCCCAGAACAGGCCGCCCAGCGCTATCGCGGCCAACGCCGCCGCCCGACTCGCCGCCGCCCGACTCGCCGCCGCCCGACTCGCGGCTGTGGGTCTCGCAGCGGTCGCTCCCCGGCACGGGGCTAAAAATGCACTGCCGGCCGGTCGTCCTCAAAATGGTGGCGCACTGCCCGAACCGGTCGATGCACTCCCCGATGTGGGCATGGAGCCGCTGGAACTCCGGGGAGTCGACGTCAACGTCGGCACCCGCCCCCTCAAACCGCTCAGCCAGCGGTTCCCCAGAGGTACCAGCCGGATCAGAGTGCAGGCTCATTTGGACGGCCCCCTCCTCGCCAGGCCCCGCAGAGTCAGGGGAAAGCCAGCCATGGACTCGGCCCAAGGCGTCAAGGGCGGAGTTCGCCCGGCCGTCCAGCACGGCAGAACGTCGACCAGCCGCCTCACCGGAACGTCGAGGAAGAGCCGGCTCGGCCTGGGAATCGCGGGGGCTCCCCCTCCCCGCGCCCACCGCCCCAGCGAGGCGACGCTGATCCTGAGCAGCGTTAGCACCCCGGCGAGCCCGACCAGCCCCACGGCCGGATACGAACTCACATAAAACCCCATCTGCAGCACCATGAAGACGACGATATTTCCCGTCGTTGACCCGACCGGGCTGGTTCGAGCCAGATTTCTTGAAAAAATTTCACCGATGTGATTCCCACTGAACCAGTCGAATCCGGCCAGCTGCTCCGCTACCCAGCCGGGAACTCCTCACAGACTTGTGCTCGGTTGGCGCCCGCAGGCACCGGACCAACGCGGTCCAAGGGGCCACACGAGTTCGCACCAACCCTGGATTGACCACCACCAACAGAAACGACTCGAAGTTCCCATTCTCAGCACAAGAGCCGTCACACGCACAGCGAGATGAACTCCCCCCATTGCTCCATGACCGGGCGGCAGGCTTCGCGCGCTTCAGTCCGCTTGCAGGCGCCTCCTATCTCCTTGACGGTGTGGCCGATAGCCAACTGGGCCAGCTCCCAGCTCACCCCTGATTCAGCGCACCAATCCTGAAAGCTGCTCCTGAAGCCATGCGTGACGGCGGGAATCCCGTTTGCTTTCAGCAATTTCGGGGTGGCGGTGTTGGACAGCGGCCTGCCAGTCGGAGAGGGGATCAGCAAACCGGACGTGTCGGCGTGCTGTGGGGCCTCCTAAGACACCGCTGCGGCTAATATGGGATCGGCCTGGGGCTGGCCAGGGTGCTCGAAATGGCCGTTTCCCAGAGCAGAAGTGACAACAAAATGGACAACAACCCATGTCCTCCTACATATATCCCCTGATCAGAGGCGATACTATCCAGTTTGTCTTGCGGAGGGGGTGGGATTCGAACCCACGGTGACTTGCGCCACACACGCTTTCCAAGCGTGCCGATTCGGCCGCTCTCGCACCCCTCCGGGAAGTAGGAAATTTACCGCACACCGACGGGCGGTCCTGCACCGGTTGCCGCTATCGTGTGGGTATCTGGGCCGTGTGCCCGGTTTGGAATGTGATGGTCGGGTCCTGTGCAACGCCAGCCCGTGAACCGAGTCAGGGCCGGGAGGCAGCAGCTCTCAGCGGACCCTGGAGTGTGCCGCAGACCGCCTGGCCATCACTTTCGAGATCGGGACGCAGGGCCTGCTTGAGCCCTGTTGTCGCTCAGCGTGAGTAAAGTCGGCGCAATGGCCCATCAGGCGCTCTATCGACGGTACCGGCCGGGTTGCTTTGGCGAGTTGCGCGGGCAAGAGGCCGTTGTTCGAGCCCTTCAGAACGCGGTCCAGCAGGGGCGGGTCGGCCATGCCTATCTGTTCAGCGGCCCTCGGGGAACGGGCAAGACCAGCACGGCCCGCATCCTGGCCAAAGCCCTCAATTGCACCGACTTGAGCAGCGAGGGCGAACCTTGCGGCCAGTGCCAGTCCTGCATGGAGATCGTCAACAACACTTCCTACGACCTCATCGAGTTGGACGCCGCCTCCAACAACAAGGTGGACGATGTGCGCGAGCTCATCTCCCGGGTGGCGATGGGCTCCCCGGGCAAGGTCAAGGTATACGTGCTGGACGAGGTCCACATGCTCACCACCGGCGCCGAGAACGCACTGCTAAAGACGCTTGAGGAGCCCCCCGACCACGTGGTGTTCGTGCTGTGTACCACCGAGCCCCACAAGGTGGTCCCCACTATCCGCAGTCGCACCCAGCATCTGGAGTTCAACCTCATCGACGGCGAGGTGCTGGACGACCATGCCCGCTGGGTGGTGGATCAGGCCGGTCTGGAGGTAGACGACGATGCCATCGACCACGCCGTCCACCGAGGGGCCGGATCAGCTCGGGACACGCTGTCGGCCCTCGACCAGATCGTGGCCGCCGGCGGAGTGGGAGATCGACTCGACGCAGTGGACGCCATCGTGGAGGCCCTGGGAGGACAGGACTACGGCCCTGCCTTCGTCGCCGTTCATGAGACTCTGCGGTCGGGACGGGAGCCCCGAATCATCGGCGAGGCGTTGCTCGACCGCCTCCGCAACGCCTTTTTGGGGGCGATGGGTGCCGACTTGAGCCATCTCACTGATGCCCAGCAGGAAAGCGCCCGCGCCACTGCTGCGCTGATTCCCCCCGCCGGGCTCACCCGGGCACTGGAAGTGCTGGGCACCGCCCTGGTGGACATGCGCCAAGCCCCCGACCCGCGGGTCGATTTGGAGGTGGCCTTGGGCCGGCTGACCCGCCGCGACCTAGATACCGACCTCAATGCCCTATTGGAGCGCATCGAACGGCTGGAGCGACATGGCCCGCCCTCACCTGGTGGTGCTCCCGGCGGCGATGCCGCTGCATCTGGTGCTGCGGTCCCTCCACCTCCCCCGCGAAGCGAAGGTCCCACCAGCGGGCACGAGCGAGCCCGCGCCGCCATCGCCCAGATCCAGGCCAAGCAAAGCGAGGCTCCGCCCCCGTCAGATCCACCCATCGCCCAAGCTCCCGAATCGGAGACCTCGCCACCTGCTGATCGACCCCCCCGGCCCACCCTGGGAGCAGTGCGGGCCGGCAAGGCCCCCGCAACCCCATTGGAAGGGTCCGAGCCCGCCGATGCCAGTTCGACGCCTGCTTCATCGCCGGAGATAGACGAGGCGCTGCCCAGTCGTGAAGAGATCGTCATTGCGTGGGCCGACGACATCTTGGGCAATCTCTCCAACAAAGTGCGGGTTCGGTTCCAGACCGGACGGTTCTTGGCCAACGAGTCCGACTGCGTGGTGTTCGCCCTTGACAATCAGATCCACCTGGACCGCTGCGAAGAAGTCCGCTCCGAAGTGGACAACGCCCTTCTCGACCATTTCGGGCGACCCGTGCCCATGCGCCTAGTCATTGACGACGACAGCACCGCCCCTCCCCCTGACATTCAGCCGGCAAGGTCGGTCGCGACCTCCTCAGATGGCGACGAGGCCGAGGCCATCGACCCCGACGAGCTCATGGACGAGGAGACCGTCACCCAGGAGGCAATTTCCTCCCTGATGGCCGCGTTCCCCGACTCCGAACTCGTCACTTTCGAACCGCCGGCTACCACTTCCCAACAGGGCTCTGGGCAGTAGGGCCTAGGTAATAGGGATCGACGGGCCGAGCATGGATAGCGTCTACACCGCCCCGATTCAGGTGCTGATCGATGAATTGGGCCGGCTCCCTGGAATCGGCCCGAAGTCAGCCCAGCGCATCGCCTTTCACCTGCTGAAGGTCTCCCAAGAGGATGCCTTGAGGCTGGCCGAAGCCATCAAGGAAGCCAAAGCGCGGATTCAATTCTGTAAGCGGTGCTTTAATTTCAGCGAGCACACCGAGTGCGAGCTGTGCGCCGACCATCGGCGCGATCCCGCCGTATTGTGCGTGGTGGAAGAACCCCGCGACATCGTGGCGCTGGAGAAGACGAGGGAGTTCCGGGGCCGCTATCACGTGCTAGGCGGTGCCATCAATCCCATCGAGGGCATTGGCCCCGACCAACTCCGAATCAAAGAACTTCTGGGCCGCATCGACGACGAGAGCGTCACCGAGGTCATCTGCTGCACCAACCCCAACATCGAGGGCGAAGCCACCGCAATGTATCTGGCCCGGCTCATCGAGCCGCTCGGGGTGGCCGTTACCCGAATCGCCAGCGGTCTCCCGGTGGGCGGCGATCTGGAGTACGCCGACGAACTCACCCTCAGCCGGGCCTTGGAAGGACGCCAGCGCATCAACGCCAGCTGAGTCGACCAGCCCTTTAACACAAGACACCGCCTTTGCGAGCCGGGCGGGGGGCATTGGGAACCGACACGCATAAGGCGGTGCTTGTTTGTTGCAATTACATTACAAAGATGACGAATCGAAGTCAAGTCATCAAAAGACTGTAACAATCAAACCCGTACTAGCAGGGCGTCTCCTTGGCCTCCACCGCCGCATAGTGCAGCCGCCCCCACACCGCCGCCCCGGCGACGCAGCTCGTGCATCAGCGAGAGGACGATGCGGTTTCCGCTGGCCCCGATGGGGTGCCCCAAGGCGATGGCCCCTCCGTTCACGTTCACCACGTCGTCCGAAATCCCCAGATCGGCCATGGAGGCCAGCGCCACCGCCGCGAACGCCTCGTTGATCTCGAACAGGTCCACGTCGCCCAGGTTCACGTCGGCCGACTTGAGCGCTTGGAAGATAGCCCGCGACGGCTGGGTGAGCAGCGAGGGATCAGGTCCTGCTACCTGTCCATAGCCCACATAAGTCCCCAGCGGCTCCACCCCGAGCTGTTCAGCCCGCTCCCGGCTGGCCACCACCACCGCACTGGCCCCATCAGAGATCTGGGAGGCGTTTCCCGCGGTGATGTTGCCCGATTCGGCAAACGCCGGCCGCAACCGACCAAGCGCCTCCGCGCTTGCGTTTAGCCGAATCCCTTCGTCGGCCGACACCGACACCGGATCGCCTCGGCGCTGGGGCACATCCACTGCTACCAGCTCGTCGTCGAACAAGCCCGCACTTGCCGCGGCCGCGGCCCTCTGGTGCGACTGCGCCGAAAACGCGTCCTGGGGCTCGCGGGGAAGTCCGCTGGACGCGGCGTACTTCTCGGTTCCTGTTCCCATCGCGCAACGGTCGAAGGCACAGAACAGCCCGTCGTACATCATGGAGTCCACCAAGTCGCCGTCCCCCAGGCGATAGCCCTCCCGAGCCTTAGTCAGCAGGTAGGGCGCCTTGGTCATGGACTCCATCCCCCCGGCCACCACGATCTCGGCATCACCAGCCGAGATCATCTGATGGGCCAGATAGACGGTGTTGATTCCCGACAGACACACCTTGTTCACCGTGGTGGCCGGCACCATCATGGGTATTCCCGCCCCCACTGCGGCTTGGCGGGCTGTGGCCTGGCCCTCTCCGGCCAGCAGCACCTGGCCCATGAATACGTAGTCCACCTGCTCGGGAGCCACCCCGGCTCGGTCCAGTGCGGCCCGAATGGCCCGCGCCCCCAAATCGGTTCCCGACAATGACGCAAATCCGCCCGCCATCTTCCCGATGGGGGTCCGGGCCCCGGCCATAATCACCGTCTCGCTCATTGCATCCCCTTTGCAGGTTCGTCTCCGCTGCCGAACAGGATACGGTCAGGGCGTGCGGATCCACTTGGTCGACGGCACATACGAGCTGTTCCGCTACCACTTCTCTCCCGGCAACCGCGACCCAGAGCGGGGAGCGGCCCGTGGCGTGGTCCACAGCATGCTCCAACTGGTCGACGACGGGGCCACCCACGTCGGGGTGGCCACCGACCAGGTGATCGAGTCATTTCGCAATGACTTGTGGCCCGACTACAAGACCGGCGAAGGGGTGCCGCCCGAGCTGATGGTCCAGTTCCCCCTGGTCGAAGAGGCCTTGGCCGCAGCCGGTTTCTGCGTGTGGCCCATGGTCGAGCACGAGGCCGACGACGCCATGGGGGCTGCCGCCCGCAAAGCCGCCCTCAATTCGAGCGTGGAGCAGGTGCTGATCTGCACTCCCGACAAAGACCTGGCCCAATGCGTCACCCCCGACGGACGCATCGTGCAATACGACCGCCGCCAGCGAAAGCTCATCGACCACGACGGGGTGGTGGAGAAATTCGGGGTACTCCCCGAGTCGATCCCGGACTATCTGGCCCTGGTGGGCGACACTGCTGACGGCTTCCCCGGACTGCCCGGATGGGGGGCCCGATCCACCGCGGCAGTGCTGGCCCACTATCTGCATCTGGAGAACATCCCCGACGCCGTGGGCCAGTGGGAGGTGAGCGTTCGGGGCTCGGCCAAGCTGGCCGCCACCTTGGCCGAGAACCGGCACCTGGCCATGCTGTTCCGCACCATCGCCACCATTGTCGACGATGCCCCCACCTTCGACCGCCTAGACGAGTTGGCCTGGACTGGTCCGACAGCCGAATTCCCGGAGTTGATGGGCAGAATGGGTGGCGAGCACTTGGTCGAACGGGCTGAGAAATTGATGGCCCGGATCGGGCAAGGCTGAAAGGACAGATTCCCCATGCGCACTGCGGTCACTGAGATGTTCGACATCGAGTTCCCGATCTTCGCCTTCACCCATTGCCGCGACGTGGCTGCCGAGGTCAGCCGGGCCGGCGGGCTGGGAGTCTTGGGCGTGGTCGGACACAGCGACGAGAATCTGGACACCGACTTGGCCTGGATCCGGGAGCAGGTGAGCGACAGGCCCTTCGGCGTCGATCTCATCGTTCCCGCCCGATATGAGGGCGCCGATCAAGGCGGGCTGGACACCGATCAAGTAAAGGCGCTCATTCCCGAGGAGCATCAGCAGTTCCTCGACGAGATGCTCGACCGCTACGACGTGCCTCCACTGCCCGAAGACGACGGTCCGACCCAGAACTGGGGCCCCGCGGCCCCGCTCTCGGGCCGCCGAGCCGACCGCCAGCTGGAGATCGCCTTGGCCTATGAGCCCGCCTTGGTGGCCAATGCGCTGGGTCCGCCGCCCCCGGAGATGATCGCCCAGAGCCAGGCCGCCGGGGCCAAGGTTGCCGCCTTGGCCGGCCGGGCCGTCCACGCCGAGCGCCATGTGGCGGCCGGTGTCGATCTCATCATCGCCCAGGGCTATGAAGCCGGCGGCCACACCGGCGAGATCGGCTCGATGGTGCTCATTCCCGAGGTGGTGGACGCGGTGGCCCCCGTGCCGGTGTTAGGCGCCGGGGGCATCGGCCAAGGCCGCCAGATGGCGGCGGCCATGGCCCTGGGCGCCCAGGGAGTGTGGTGCGGATCGGTGTGGCTGGCCACCGAAGAAGGCGAGACCAGCCCGGCAGTCAAGGAGAAGTTCCTGGCTGCCGCATCATCGGACACCGAGCGGTCCCGTACCCTCACCGGCAAACCGGCCCGGATGCTGCGCTCCGCGTGGACCGAGGAGTGGAACCGAGACGACACTCCCGACCCGCTGCCCATGCCCTTGCAGATCATTCTGACCGGCGAGGCCCGCCGCCGCATCGACCGGATGTCCCACCATCCCGACAGCGGTGCCCACAAGCTGGCCAACTATTTCGTCGGCCAGATCGTCGGCACCATGAACCAAGTCCTCCCCACCCGCCAGGTGGTCTACAACCTCGTCGAAGAATTCATTACGGCGGTCGAGTCCCTCACCACTCAACTAGACGACGGATAGAGCAGCTCCAAGGCCTCGTCAATCGACGTCGCCCGGCGAATGATCCCGGCTTTGCTCTGCTTGACAAAGCCAACCTCGACCAGCCGACCGTGAAACCCAACCAGTGATTCCCAAAACCCGTCATCGTCCAACAGCACCACCGGCTTGTGCCGACCGCCCTCGTGCAAGCCCAACTGTGTCCACGTCGCCGCCTCAAACAGCTCCTCCATCGTCCCCAACCCGCCCGGCAGCGCGCAGAACCCGTCGGAGAGCGAATACATGAGCTGCTTGCGCTCGTGCATGTCGTCCACCAGATGAAGCTCGGTCAGCCCCTGGTGGGCCACCTCGATCTCGTCCAAGAACTTCGGAATAACCCCGATCACCTCACCCCCCGCGCCCATCACCGCGTCGGCCATAACCCCCATCAACCCCACTCGCCCCCCACCAAAAACCACCCCAATCCCCTCATCAGCAAACCGCCGCCCCAAATCAGCGGCCAACGAGGCATAACCCGGCTCAGTCCCCAAAGAAGAACTACAAAAAACGGCCACCCGCCCCTGCGTTTCCCCTGCCTCCATAGTCACAAGAGCGAGACTACCGACCCCAACCCCAAAACAAGAGCATGCGCCCCCAACCCCACCCCCCACAAAAAAAGTCGGTGAGCCCACCCCACCCCAAAGAAGAGCTTGCGGCCCCAACATAGGCAGGCTGGTGGGTGGCCCGGCTCAGGGCGCCCGCCGCCCGCAGCTCTGCGAGGACGGCGGGCTGGGCCGGGACAGGTCCCGCCAGCCTGCCGGAGGATGGTCAATCCACACCCGCCAAACACGACACGCTCAACAACGCTAAGCCCAAGTAGCCTGTCTCGGCAATGGCCGAGCACTCGATGAAGGATCGACTCAACGACTTGGAGCGCCGCAAGCACGAGGCCCTCCATGCTGGACCCCAACGGGCGGTGGACCGCCAGCACGAGAAAGGCAAGATGCTGGCCCGGGAGCGAATCGAGTACCTGCTCGACGACGGCTCCTTCCACGAGCTCGACATGCTGGCCCGCCACCGGGCGCTCGACAGCGGAATCGAGGAGCGGCCCTACACCGACGGCGTGATCACCGGCTGGGGCACCATCGACGGCCGCAAGGTGTTCCTGTTCGCCCAGGACTTCACCGTGTTCGGCGGCGCGCTAGGCGAAGTGTTCGCCGAGAAGATCCACAAGGTGATGGACCTGGCTCTTTCGGTGGGCGCACCCATGATCGGCCTCAACGACGGCGCCGGTGCCCGCATTCAAGAGGGCGTGGTGTCGCTCGACTCCTACGGCGGCATCTTCCACCGCAACGTCAAGTCTTCCGGAGTCATTCCCCAGATCAGTGTGATCCTCGGGCCCTGCGCCGGCGGAGCGGTGTACAGCCCGGCTATGACCGACTTCGTGTTCATGGTGGCCGAGAAATCGCACATGTTCATCACCGGTCCCGACGTGGTGAAGACGGTCACCGGCGAAGAGGTCACCCTGGAGGATCTGGGCGGGGCCCGCTCCCATTCCACCAAGTCGGGGGTGGCAACCTTTGTGGGCCAGACCGAGGAAGAGGTGCTGGACGAGGTCCGCTTCCTGGTCAGCCACCTGCCGGCCAACAATCTGGAGGAGCCTCCGCGGGTGGCTGCCACCGACGATCCCGAGCGGCTGACCCCCGAGTTGCGCGACATCATGCCCGACAGCCCCAACCTGCCCTACGACATGCGTCAGGTGATTCAGGCGGTGGTGGACGACGGGGAGTTCATGGAATACCACGCCCACTGGGCCCAGTCCATCGTGTGCGGCTTCGCCCGGCTCGACGGCTACCCCGTCGGCGTGGTGGGCAACCAGCCGATGGTGTTGGCCGGAGTGCTCGATATCGAGTCGTCCTCCAAGGCAGCCCGCTTCGTGCGGACCTGCGATGCCTTCAACATTCCGCTTCTGACCTTGGTGGACGTGCCCGGATTCCTGCCCGGAGTCGATCAGGAGCACGGCGGGATCATCCGCCACGGAGCCAAGCTGCTCTATGCCTACTGCGAGGCTACCGTTCCCCGCATTCAGATCATCACCCGCAAGGCCTACGGCGGTGCCTATGTGGTGATGGACTCCAAATCGGTGGGCTCTGACCTGTCGTTCGCCTGGCCCGGCGCCGAACTGGCGGTCATGGGCCCGCAAGGGGCAGTGGAGATCATCTATCGCCGGGAGCTCCAGTCAGCCGCCGATCCCGTGGCCCGGCGGGCCGAACTGGTGGACGACTACACCGAGCGCTACGCCAATCCCTACATCGCCGCCGAGCGGGGCTACATCGATGACGTGATCGATCCAGCCGACACCCGGCGCCTGGCCATCGCCGGATTCCAGATGCTCCGCTCCAAGCGCGAGGAGCTGCTGCCCCGCAAGCACGGGGTCATCCCGCTGTAATAGTCCTTGAAGACATGAGCATCATCCAGATCACTCCTCAGCCAACCGAAGCCGAGGTGGCTGCCATTCTGGCAGCCTATGAAGCACTCTGGCCCCGTCCCGCAGCCGACCAGCCTCCTGCGCCAATCGCACCTCGCTGGCGGTTCAGCGGTCGCTGGTGGACAGCGCCCGCAGCCACCCGCCGACGGAAGCAGACCCTCAGACGATGACCGCAGACCCCGCTCGCCACCGGACGCCCGAGGAGTTGGAAACCGCTCTCGACCACATCCGCCAAGCCCCCGCCGACCACGGCACCCTCGAGCTGATAGTGCGCCGCCCCGCGGTGAATGAGCGAGAAGTGCTGGAATCCGGCCTGCTCACCCTAGAGGAAGGCCTTGCGGGCGACACCTGGAGCCAGCGGGGCTCAAGCAAGACACCCGACGGCGGCCCGCTGATCGACGCCCAGATCAACATCATGAACGCCCGCACGGCTGCGGCCATAGCCGGGCCCATCGAACGGTGGGCCCTAGCCGGCGACCAGCTCTACATCGATCTCGACATCAGCTTGGAATCCCTCCCAGCTGGCACTCAACTCGCCATCGGCACCGCCGTCATCGAGGTCACCGCCGAGCCCCATACCGGCTGCGGCAAATTCTCCCGCCGGTTCGGCCCCGACGCCCTCCGCTTCGTCAACTCCCCGACCGGCCGTGCCCTAAACCTCCGCGGCATAAACGCCAAGATCATCCACCCCGGCCCCATCCACCAAGGCGACACAGTTACCCGTTTGAGCTAGCGCGGCCACGGCGCCGACGGCTGGTTCACCGCCGATTTCAAACGCGCCAAATACTCATCTCGAGGAATCTCAATCGCCCCCAAACTACGCAAATGCTCCGTCGCCCACTGCACATCCAACAGCCGCGTCACCCCTCCATGAGCCAACCGGCCCACCAGCGAAACCAGCGCTACCTTGGACGCGTCGCGGTCTACATGGAACATCGACTCGCCGGCGAATAGCCCGCCGATCGATACCCCGTACAAGCCGCCCACCAGCTCCCCTTCTTCCGACCACGCCTCCACGCTGTGGGCCCACCCCAGCTTGTGCAGCCGCACGTAGGCATCGCGGATATCCGGTGAGATCCATCCATGGGGCCGCTCGATCGTTTGACAGGCGTCGATCACATCGGCAAAGGCCACATCGGCGGTGATCCGGTAGCGGCGCAGCGACCGGCGCAGCGACCGGGTCATCCGAAGGTCATCAAGGGGGATTACCCCTCGGGGATCAGGTGACCACCACCCCAGCTTGTCGGTCCGCCCCAACGGCATCGGGAACAAGCCGGATCGATAGGCAGCCAGCAGCGTGCCCGGGGCCAAGTCGGCGCCCACCGCCACCAAGCCATGCTCATCGGCCGATTCCGCAGGAGGAAACTCCCACTGGCTGGGCTCGGGGCGAAGTCCGCCATTTGGCCTCACCCCCATACTCTGCCCCACCCAGAGCGGCGGGGCTGCGGGACTAGCCGGATTCTTCGATGGTCACCGACTTGACGATCACCTGGGGCTCGGGGGCCCCACCCAGCCGGTTGCCGGGTTGGTCGACGTGGCTGGCCAAGATGGCCTCGGCCACGGTCAGGCTGCTGGGGTCCATTTGGCCAAACACCACGTAAGTGCCCTGGTTGTTGAGCAGGGCGGTTTTCTCGTTCACCGCGAAGAAGAACTGGGCGCTAGCGCTGTTGGGGGCTCCGGTGCGGGCCATCACGATCTGGCCCGGCTCATAGGTGAACCCCGAGCCCTCGTCGGGGATGGTGTAGCCCGGGCCGGGGTCGGACGGGGAATTGGTGTGGGGCGCCCCGCCCTGAATGATGCCGATGCCCGGATCAGTCCGGAACAACAGCGTGTTGTCGTAGTAGTGGTACCGGGCCAGAACCGCGAAGTTGTTGGCCGTGATCGGCGTGTTGGCCACGTCGAGGTCAATACGCATCTCACCCGCAGTGGTGTCGAACACCGCGGTGTACTGCTTGGAAACGTCCAAGCACATGGGTTGGGGACCGTCGAAATCCAGGACCGTGGGTCCTGATCCGTCTGAGGGCGGGCATGCGCTCAAGTCAATATTCCCTTCTTGGGTGGGGTTGGTGGTTTGTATGTCGATGGAGTTGATGATGACCGATTCCGACGGCCGTCCCCCGAAGGCGGTGTCGGGGTTGTCTACATGGATAACCAGGGCATCCAGCACGACAGCCAAACTGCCGTCGGAGATCTCCCCCAGGGTGGCCAGCCCGGAAACCGGTTGGGACGGCAAGAAGTCTTCGTCGTCATAGGCCAAGAACAAGAACTGGCCCGCAGAATCACCCTCGGCCGACCACAACAGCTGACCCGCCCTCGAGGTCACCGCCTCTCCGGGATCAACCGCGAATCCCGGCCCCGGATCATCGGCAGAGTTGGTATGAGGTGATCCGCCCTGGATGTAGCCCCCGGAGGGATCGGTGTAGAAGATGGCCGAACCGTCGTAGTAGTCGTAGCCAGCCAGCACCGCGAAGGCGTTCACTGCCTCAGGAGCGGCCTCCTGATCAAGCGCCACCCGTATTCGCCCCAGGCTGGTGTCGAAGACCGCGGTGTAGTCGAGCTCGGGATCGAGGCACTGATCCGGCGCCGATTCGAACGAGGTCACCCGGAACGCCGGACCCGTCGGGTCGGGACATGGGGTGACCTCTCCGCTTAGCTCGCCCCCGGGAGCTGGAGCCGGGGGAAGCTCGGGGAAACCTCCGATTTCTGGCGCGACATCGGTGCCGTCGCCGTCAGCGGTCTCACTGGCAGCGCTGGAAGCCTCAGGCTCACTGCTGTCGTTATCGCCGCGAAGCGTCAGCCAGAGAATCAGAACGGCCACCACGATTACCAGCCCGATCAGGGCAACTCGCACCCCTCCAGAACGGATCCGGCCGCGGGTCTCGGTCACCTTGGCCCGTTCCTGGGCTACTTGCCGACGTTCGCGCTGGCGTTGCCTCTTGCTCGTGGCCATCGCCTGAAATCTAGGCTCGCAGCCGTCCAAGTGCCTATCAGCCCGAAAAACTCGAATAACAACAACCGAAGTGGCGATCGGGGGCCGGTAGCGTTTTAGGTCGTGGCCTTAGTGGTGCAGAAGTTCGGCGGGACGTCGGTGGCCAACGCCGACCGTATCCGCGAGGTGGCAGACCATGTGCGGCGCACTCGAGACCGGGGCGATCACATAGTGCTGGTGATCAGCGCCATGGGCAAGGAAACCGACGAGTTGCTGGCGCTGGCCTCGGCGGTTTCCGATACCCAGCCGGGTCGGGAATTGGACATGCTCATCACCGCTGGCGAACGCAAGGCCTGCGCCCTGGTGTGCATGGCACTCCACGATCTTGGGGTGCCCGCAGACTCCTTCACTGGTAGCCAAGCCGGGTTCATCACTGACACCAACCACGGCAACGCCAAGATCTTGGAGATCACCCCCGGCCGGGTTCAGGACGCGCTGGACGCAAACCGGGTGCCGGTGGTGGCCGGGTCGCAGGGAGTGAGCACCGAGAACGATGTGACGTTCTTGGGCCGGGGTGGCTCTGACACCACGGCGGTGGCCCTCGCCCACACCCTGGGTGCCGACGCCTGCGAGCTGTACACCGATGTGTCCGGGGTGTTCACCACCGATCCTCGGGTATGCGCCGACGCCCGCAAGCTGAACAGCATCTCCTTCGACGAGCTGTTGGAGATGACCGCGGTGGGCTGTCCCAAGCCGGCCATGCGCTCCGTCGAGGTGGCCCAGAACTATGGCGTAAAGCTGCATATCCGTTCCGCATTCACCTGGGAGCAGGGAACCTGGGTGGTCAAAGAGGAGTTCTCCATGGAGCAACCCATCATTCGATCGGTCACCCCCGATACTTCCGAGGCCAAGATCACCGTTACCGGGGTGGCCGACCGCCCTGGCGTGGCCGCCACCATGTTCCGACAGTTGGCCGATGCCGGCGTAAACGTGGACATGATCGTGCAGAACGCCTCAGAGCACGGCATTACCGACATCTCTTTCACCGTGCCCGACGGTGATGTCGACACCGCCGCCGACATCACCCGTGGCCTGGCCGACGATATCGGCGCCACCGGGGTGACCGCTGATCGAGACATCGCCCGGATCAGTCTGGTGGGGGCGGGCATGAAGTCGCACCCTGGCGTGGCCGCCACCATGTTCGAGACCCTGTCGGCGAACCAGATAAACATCGAGATGATCTCCACGTCGCCCATTCGCATCAGCTGTGTGATCCGCGAAGAACATGCTGACGCAGCCACGCAAGCCCTGCACGAGGCCTTCGGACTGTCCCGATAACGGCATATGTTTCGCGACAGGCCGAAAGTAGGCTTGTCGCCGTGAGAGTCGCAGTTGTCGGTGCTACCGGTCAGGTCGGCGGGGTGATGCGCCGCCTGTTGGATGAGCGCAGTTTCCCGGTTGATGAGATGCGAGTACTGGCCTCGGCCCGCTCCGCGGGCCGCACCATGTCGTGGCGGGATCAAGACCTGCTGGTGGAAGATGCCGCTACCGCCGACTACCGAGGGGTGGACATCGCCTTGTTCTCAGCTGGCGGAGGCACCTCCCGAGAACTGGCCCCCCGGGTGGCCGAAGCCGGCGCCACGGTGATTGACAATTCCTCGGCGTGGCGAATGGACCCCGACGTGCCTTTGGTGGTGCCCGAAGTCAACGCCCACGCCCTGGCCAACATTCCCAAAGGAATCGTGGCCAATCCCAACTGCACCACCATGGTGGCCATGCCGGTGCTCAAACCACTGGCTGTTGAAGCCGGATTGCGCCGCTTGGTGATCTCGTCATATCAAGCGGTGTCCGGCGGTGGTTTGTCTGGGGTAGCCGAGTTGGACGAACAGGTGCGCAAGGTGGCCGACGATGCCATCGGCCTCACCCACGACGGCCAGGCCGTCTCGTTCCCGGCCCCGTCTGTTTTTGCCGCACCCATCGCCTTCAACGTGGTACCCGAGTGCGGCTCTTGGATCGACGACGACTCCGGAGAGACCTCCGAGGAGCGCAAGCTGATTGACGAGAGCCGCAAGATACTGGAGCTGCCTGAGCTCGCGGTGAGCGCCACCTGCGTGCGGGTGCCGGTGTTCACCGGCCATAGCCTGGCCATCAACGCTGAATTCGACCGACCCCTCAGCCCTGAACAGGCCACGGAGCTGCTATCGGCCGCCCCCGGCGTAGCGGTCAACGAAGTGCCCACCCCGCTGGCCTCTGCCGGAATCGACTCCACACTGGTCGGCCGCATTCGCATGGATCGCACCGTGCACAGCGGCTTGTCGTTCTTCGTCGCCGGCGACAACCTCCGCAAAGGCGCCGCCCTCAACGCCATCCAGATTGCTGAGGCGTTGATCTCCGTCTAGCGGGGCGGATTGTCGCGGTATCTCAGCGCCGCTTCTTCCAAGCTGAGATCTAGTTGATTGGCCAATGAGGCCAACCAAGCCAAGACATCCCCCAACTCGTGCAACCGCTCAGCGTCGTCGCCCTTGCGCACAGCTTGAGCCAGTTCGCCCAACTCCTCGCACAACCACGCCACGGTGGCGGGAATGCCCCGCTCCCGGTCTTGGGGACCGTACAGGTCGTCCATGAGCTGTTGGAAGGCCGCAATCTCCACTGCGGCTCTGTTTAGCCGATCGGAGGACCGGTCACGGTGACCCGGTGCATCCGGTTCACAGGCGATAGCCCCCATCCACGCTGATCACCTGACCGGTGATGCCCCGACCCGCATCTGAGGCCAACAGCACCGCCATCGGGGCCAACTCCTCGGGCTCCAGGATTCGGCGCTGGGCACTGTCGGCATGGGCATCGGCCTCGGCCTGGGCGGCGCTGACCCCTTTGGCTGCGGCCAGCCTCTCAAAGTCCACCAGCGCCGTGTTGGTCCACCCCGGACAGAGGCAATTCACCGTGATCCCATAGGGCGCCGCCGCCATCGCCAACTGCTTGGTCAGGCCCACCAGGCCGTGCTTGGCCGCGGTGTAGGCCACGCTGGCCGCCGCTCTTTTGGACGCGCCTGAGCCGATGTTGATGATGCGGCCATACCCCTGTTCCCTCATATGCGGCAGCGCCTCTTGGCTGGTCCAGAAGGCCGAAATCAGGTTCAACCGCAACGTGCCCATGAACGCCTCGGCATCTCCCGAGAACGGATCATGGTTTCCCCCCGACGAGCCCCCCACATTGTTGACCAGCACGTCAACCCGACCGAACTCAGCCATCGCCGCCCGCACCGGTGACCGGGCCTGGTCTTCATCGGCCGCGTCCGCCACCACTGCCAGCCCTTTGCCGTCTGCACTGTTGATCTCGGCCACCACCGCATCGAGCTGCTGCTGGGTCCGCGACGACACCACCACAATGGCTCCCTCCCCAGCCATTCCGAGCGCAATTGCCCGACCAATCCCCCGGCCCCCGCCGGTGACCACTGCCACCCGGCCCTTCAAGACGCCCTGATCCTCATTCGGCATATGGTGTAGGGCTAGCCGAAGGAGATGACCCGGTGGGCCAGCTTCCAACCGCCTTCGGTGCGCACTAGCTGATCGTGGTATGTCCCGAACAACGCGATTGAAGGCTCGGTAGCGGTGTTCACCCAGAACTGCCAGTAGGCGTCGGAGACAGCCTCGTCGCCGTCCACCGCCACAGACTGGGTGGTGATCACATGGCGAGTGTTGCTCCCCGGCCCGACGGTCCCTGCGGCTCGCCGTTCAATTGCCCCCGCCAAGAGACTCTCTCGGCCCTCAAGCTCTCCCCCCGGCATATCCCAACGAGCATCTTCGGCAAACAACTCCACGTAATCCCCCAGATCCCCCTCATCCGCCAACATTGCCAACCGGGCAACAAGATTCCGCACCGCCAACTCATCACTCATGCCGAGAGACTAACTTCGACTCATGCACGACCTCGTCATCCGCGCCGGAACAGTCATCGACGGCACCGGCCAGCCAGGTTTCACCGCCGACATCGCCATCGACGGCAAAACGATCACCGAGATGGGCAGCAACATCTCCAAGGGTCGCCAAGAACTTGATGCCGACGGTCTTCTCGTCACCCCCGGCTTTGTCGACATTCATACCCACTACGACGGGCAGGTGTCCTGGGACCCCGACATGACCCCCTCGGTGTGGCACGGAGTGACCACCGTGGTGATGGGCAACTGCGGGGTGGGCTTCGCCCCCGTGCGCCCCGGATCGGAGGAATGGCTGATCGGCCTGATGGAAGGCGTGGAGGACATCCCCGGTGCTGCCCTGGCCGAGGGCATCGAATGGGAGTGGGAGAGCTTCCCTGAATATCTCGACGCCGTTGAGCGCAAATCCCGCACCATCGATGTGGCCGCCCAAGTCCCCCATGGTGCGCTGCGGGCCTACGTCATGGGCGAGCGGGGCGCCGACCACAACAATCATCCCACCCCCGCTGAGATCGCCGAGATGGCCCGGCTGGCCGCCGAGGGTATAGCCGCCGGCGCAGTGGGTTTCACCACCAGCCGCACCATCAACCACAAGACCAAAGACGGGGAGCACACTCCCAGCCTCACAGCCGGGGCAGCTGAGCTGTGGGCCATTGCCGAAGCCGTGGGGCAAACCGGCAAGGGCGTGTTCGAGATGGTGGGCGACTGGGGCGACTTGGACGCCGAGTTCGACTTGATGGCCGAGATGGCCCGAGTTAGCGGCCGTCCCCTGTCCATGACCGTTACCGTCCCTGACAGCCGTCCCGATCTGGGCCACCAGCTGCTTGACCGCATCACCCAGGCCGACGCGGCCGGCATCCCGCTGCGGGCCCAGGTAGCCAGCCGACCGGTGGGTGTGCTCGTAGGCCTCCAGTCCACCTACCACGCGCTCCTTTCGTGCCCCGGCTACCGCCACATCGCTGCCCTCGACCTTGCTGAGCGGGTGGCCCGCCTGCGCCAGCCCGAGGTGAGGGAGCGCCTCGTGGCCGAGCTGGCCGCCCAGCCCGTCCATACCTTCAACCAACTCGACAAGCTCTTCCCGTTGGGCGAATTCCCCGATTACGAGCCCTCACCCGACGCCAGCGTGGCTGCCGACGCCGCCCGACGGGGGATCGACCCCCATGAGGCCCTATACGACGCCTTGTTGGCCCGCGATGGCACTGAACTGCTCTACGTGCCGGTGATGAACTACGGCAACGGTGACTTCGAGCTCACCAAAGAGATGCTCAACCATCCGCTCAGCGTCCCGGGGCTGGGCGATGCCGGCGCCCACGTGGGGTTCTTGTGCGATGGCAGCATGCCGAGCTTCCTTCTCTCGCACTGGGGCCGCAATCGGACGCGGGGCGAAACCCTGCCGGTGGAGCAGCTCATCAAATGGCAGTGCGCCGACACTGCGGCTCTGGTCGGTTTCAAAGACCGGGGCACGCTGGCGACCGGTCAGCGGGCCGACATAAATCTCATTGATTTCGACCAACTCAAACTTCGAACTCCCGAGATGGTGTTCGACCTTCCCGCCGGTGGCCGGAGGCTGACGCAGCGGGCCGACGGCTTTGTCGCCACCCTGGTTGGCGGACAAGCAGTGCTGGCCGACGGGGAGCTGACCGGTGCCCTACCCGGTCGGTTGGTGAGGAGCTGAACAACTCCTCGTTCGCAGGGGATTTCAACCTGTCTGAGAAATCCTGTGCGAAGCCATTAGTTGCACTTCCAACTATCGGACTTCCTTGATAGAATTCCCCCATGGTCGAGACGATGTCGGGAATTCCCCTCGACCCCTTCTATGGCGATGGGTTTCCACCGGGCGAATACCCCTACACCCGCGGGCTGTTCCCATCCGGCTATCGGAGCAAGTTGTGGACCATGCGGATGTTCGCCGGCTTCGGAACCGCCACCGACACCAACGCCCGGTTCCACGCTCTTCTTCGAGCCGGGGGAACCGGGCTCTCCACTGCCTTCGACATGCCCACCCTCATGGGCCGCGACTCCGATCACGAGTGGTCTGAAGGCGAGGTGGGCCGAGCCGGGGTAGCCGTGGACACCTTGGCCGACATGGAAGACCTCTTCGCGGGCATCGCATTGGACGAGGTGACCACCTCGATGACCATCAACGGGCCAGCCGCCATCCTCATGGCCATGTACGTCGCGGTGGCCGAGAAAAGCGGTGTGGACCGGGAGGATCTCGGCGGCACCATTCAAAACGACATCCTGAAGGAGTACCAGGCCCAAAAGGAGTACATATTTCCTCCCCGCCCGTCGGTGCGGCTGGTGACCGACCTGATTCGCTTCACCACCGCGGAGATGCCCCGCTGGCATCCGGTTTCCATTTCCGGCTACCACATCCGCGAAGCCGGCTCGACCGCCGCCCAAGAGTTGGCCTTCACACTGGCCAACGGATTCGCCTATGTGGAAGCCGCCGTGGCCGCCGGCCTCGATGTGGACGAATTCGCTCCCCGGCTGTCCTTCTTCTTCAACGCCCACAGCGATTTCTTCGAGGAGATCGGTAAGTTCCGAGCTGCCCGCCGCATCTGGGCTGCCTGGATGAAAGACCGATACGGTGCCACCAACCCCAGGTCGCTCATGTGCCGCTTCCACACTCAGACCGCTGGCGTCTCCCTCACCGCCCAACAGCCGGAGAACAACATTGCCCGAGTGGCTATACAGGCATTGTCGGCCGTGATGGGCGGCACCCAGAGCCTGCATACCGATTCCCATGACGAAGCTCTGGCTCTGCCCACCGAGAAGGCAGCCCGCATCGCCCTTCGCACCCAGCAGATCGTCGCCCATGAAACCGGCGCCGCCTCGGTGGTCGACCCACTGGGGGGATCCCACTTCGTGGAGTGGATGACCGATGAGATCGAGCGACAGGCCAATGAGATCTTCGACCACATCGACCAACTCGGCAACGGCTCAATGCTGGAAGGGGTCTATGCCGGCATCGACGACGGGTACTTCGTCGGCGAGATTGCTGACGCCGCCTATCGCTTCGAGCGCGAGGTGAACGCCGGTCGGCGCATCATCGTCGGGGTCAACGAGTTCACCGAGAACGACGACGAGGAAGCCAAATTGCTGTCCATTGGCCACGACACCGAGGAGATGCAACTCAAGCGCCTCGATCAGGTCCGCGGCGATCGCGACAACGATGCCGTGCGAGCGTCTCTCGCCTCGCTAACCGATGCCGCCAAGCAGCCTGATGTCAACCTGATGCCGCCCATCATCGATGCGGTGCGGACCTACGCCACTGAGGGCGAGATTGTGGCCACATTGGAATCGGTGTTCGGCACCTACGTTGAGACCGCGGTGGTGTAAGCCGATGGATGAGGCGTCCGGCGATTCGCCGCCGACCGCAGGCCACGCAGAGCTGACTCGGGATGCAGGCCCGATCCGGATTGTGCTGGCCAAGCTGGGACTAGACGGCCACGACCGCGGTCTGAAGGTTGTGGCCCGCACATTGCGGGATGCCGGCATGGAAGTGATCTATCTGGGGTTGCGCCAGACCGCCGACAGCATTGTGGCCGCCTGTGAGCAAGAGGATGCCGACGTGATCGGGCTCTCGATGCACAATGCCGGCCATCTCACCCTGGCCCCCCGCATGGTGCAGGCGGTAGGCGATGCCGGATTGGACGTCCCGGTGGTGATCGGCGGCATCGTGCCTGCTGACGACGTTTCCGTTCTGATGGATGCCGGAGTGGCTGCGGTCCTCGGCCCTGGCGCATCTTCTGAAGAAGTGGTGTCGGCGGTTAGGACTGCCGTGGCCGGCCAATCCACCGAGCGGTGAGCCCCAACTCTCTCGACGAGCTTTTCGAAGCGGCCTGTGACGGCAACCGGCGAGCCCTGGGCAGACTGCTCACCATGGTGGAGCGGTGTGACTCGTCGGCCGCCAAAGTATCCGAGCGGGCCCATCGCAATTCGGGACAGGCCCGGGTTGTCGGAGTGACCGGCGCACCAGGCTCGGGGAAATCCACCATCACCGGGCGGCTGGCCGCCATCTCGGATGCAGCCCGACCGGCCATCTTGGCCATCGATCCCAGCTCTCCGCTTACCGGAGGCGCCATATTGGGAGACCGCATCCGCATGGACAACCACGTCGGCAGCAATACCTTCATCCGATCGATGGCCACCCGAGGCCACGCCGGCGGACTGGCCGTGGCGGTGCCTGACGCCGTCCGCGTTCTCGACGCCGCTGGATGCGATCCCATCTTCGTGGAGACCGTGGGGGTTGGCCAAGTGGAGGTGTCCATCGCCGCCGCGGCCGACACCACTGTTGTGGTGGTCACCCCAGGTTGGGGCGACGCGGTGCAGGCCAACAAGGCCGGGCTGTTAGAAGTGGCCGACGTATTCGTTGTGAACAAGGCCGACCGGCCCGATGCCCAAGGCGCCCGCCGCGACCTGGAGCTGATGCTGGATCTCGGGCACCAAAGCAACTGGCGTGCTTCTGTGGTGATGACCACTGCCATCAAAGAGGAGGGCATCGAGGACTTGTGGGCGGAGATCGAGCGCCACACCGCCCACCTCAGCGAATCCGGCGAACTGCTCCGCCGCCGCTGCCGCCGTCTCCGGGATGAAGTTGTCGACCGGATTGAACTCGGTTTGCGGGACCGCGCTCATCAGATCATCGAGAACGAGGCTGGTTCGACTGCCCTCGGTCGCGTCGACCGGGGCGAGATCTCTCCTGCCGCGGCTGCCGAAGAGCTGCTGGCGTCGTTGAATCCCGACATCCCCCCAGGAGGCTGACATGAGCACCTACTCCGCCCCCGTTGACGACATTTCCTTCGCGCTGCGCCATATCGCGGGCTTGGACCAGTTGGCCGAACTGCCCGCATGGTCTGGAATCGGACTCGACCACACCGAAGACCTATTGGCCGAAGCCGGTCGGCTGGCATCCGAGGTCGTTGCCCCCATCAATCGATTGGGCGATCAGGTTGGCAGCGTGCTGGACAGCGACGGCAACGTCATCACTCCGGAGGGTTTTCAGCAGGCCTACCAGCAGTACGCCACCAACGGTTGGACAGCGGTATCAGCCGACCCCGAGCACGGCGGTGCCGGGTTTCCCCTCGTAGTGGACGTGGCAATTCAAGAGATGTTCACCGCGGCCAACATGTCCTTCTCCCTGTGCCCGATGCTCAGCCAGAGCACCATCGGCGCCATCGGCGCCCACGGAAGCCCCGAACAAAAGCACCGCTGGCTGCCCTCGCTGATCAATGGATCGTGGACCGGAACCATGCTGTTGACCGAACCTCAAGCCGGTTCCGACGTCGGCGCCCTCACAACCCGAGCGGAGCGCCAGGACGACGGCAGTTACCGGCTGTGGGGTCAGAAGATCTTCATTACCTGGGGCGAGCACGACATGGCCGAGAACATCGTCCATTGCGTGTTGGCCCGCACACCCGACGCCCCGGTCGGCACTCGGGGCATCTCCTTGTTCATCGTGCCCAAGAACATGGTGGAAGACGACGGCGCCCTGGGGGAGCGGAATGCTGTCCGGTGCATCGGCTTGGAGCACAAGGTCGGCATCCATGCCAGCCCTACTTGCGTCATGGAGCTTGACGGCGCGTTCGGCGAATTGGTGGGAGAAGAGTGCGGGGGCATGCGCCAGATGTTCACCATGATGAACAAGGCGCGCCTCCTGGTGGGGCTAGAAGGACTGGCGGTGTCTGAGCGCGCCTACCAACAGTCAGAGGCCTTTGCCGCCGAACGGCGCCAGGGCCGGCGAGCCGACACCGAACCCGGCGCCCAGGCCCCGATTATCCAACACCCCGACGTGCGCCGGATGCTGCTGGACATGCGAGCCCGCACCGAGGCCATGCGAGGCTTGATCTTCCTCAACGCCGCGGCCGCTGACCGAGCCACGGCCCATCCCGACCCGGAGCAACGCCGACAAGCCCAACAGCGGGCCGATCTCCTGATCCCGGTTTCCAAGGCCTGGTGTACCGATCAGGGCGTTCAGGTGGCTTCGACCGGCATCCAGGTACACGGAGGTATGGGATTCATCGAGGAAACCGGTGCGGCCCAGCATTGGCGCGACAGCCGCATTGCCCCCATCTACGAAGGCACCAACGGCATCCAGGCCATCGATCTGGTCGGACGCAAACTCTCCATGGACGACGGGGCACCGCTGGCTGCACTCCTTGAAGAGATGACCGGTCTGGACAAGAACTTGGACCAGGCAGTCGCAGCCGTGGCCGAAGCCGGCCGCTGGCTGGCCGAGCATCCCGGTGACGACTCCTTGGCCGGGGCCACGCCTTTTCTCGAGATGCTCGGGCTCACCGTCGGCGGCTGGGTCATGGCACGAGCATGGAACACGGCTGAGCGACTCGAAACCGCCGAGCCGGATCGAGCTGACTTCTGGAGGGCAAAGCAGACTTCTAGCCGGTTCTACCTCGACCAGATCCTCCCGGCTTCCCCTGCCCTGCTTTCCGCGGTCACCTCCGGGGCAGCCGCGTTGGGCTAGCCGCCCAAACGGTCGCGCGCCGTTGCGCTGCGGGACAGCAGATGCGCCGGCACCGTGGCCCCGTTGACCACCACGTCTCCGCCTTCATCGCCATCGCCTCCGCTGTCCTCGGCCGCGGGTTCGTCGGGCTCGCTGCTGAGCAATTCGCCGGATTCGACTGCGGCCTCGGCCGCCGCTTCGGTGGCTGCCCGGCTGGTAAGGAAATCCTCCCAGTCGGCTTCCCTGACCAGCTTGTCGCGGTGGATGGAACCCCGTTCGGCCCCGCTGTCGAATCGCACCCAATAGCGCAGCCACGTGATACCGGTATGCAGCATCACCTCTCCGGAAGTACCTTCGGCCACACCAGCCAGGTCTTCGGCAAGGACAACTCGATCTCGTCGAGTCAAGAGGTCGGATCCGCCGGCCATGCTCTCAGGGTACCCACCGCATGAACGCCCAGAGAAACCGCCGCTAAACCCTTCAATTCATTGACCCCAAAGGCAACATAAGCCACACTGGCACCATCAAGGGGTGCTTGGATTAATGTTGCAATTTGGTTACATTTGTAGCCAACACCGCCGAAGCCTCGAGTCTCGTTAGCTCCTCATGTCCAAAATCATCCGGGTCGTCATCCTCCTTGCGGTCATGATGCCGCTGGGATTCAGCACACCCAGTGCCGCCCAAGACTCATCCTTTCTGGAAGAGCGGCAACGGCAGATCGAAGAAAAGAAGCGAGAGATCGAAGAGGCGCAGCAAATTCAGCTTGCCCTTCAGCGTGAGTCGCTGTTCGCCATCAAAGAACTCGACGTGACCAATGCCCAGATCGAAGAGGTGGACCAGCATCTAAATCGGGTCAACTCCTGGATTGCTGCCGCCGAGACCCGTCTAGGGGCGATCGAGCTCTCCCGAACCGCAGCGTTGAAGCGGGTGGCCGACGCCCAGGAACGAGCGGCCAAGGTCGAAACGGAGATCGCGGAAATCCGGGATCAGCTGCAAGGCCAAGTGGTGCAGATCTATCTCGACTTGGTGTACGAACCCAATTTCCTGCTCGAAGACGGCGACCCCAATCGAAATGCCCGCCGCCAGTTCTATGTCGAGGAGCTCGGAGCTGACGCCCAAGTTCTCATTGACCGATTGCGGCGGGCATTCGACGACCAAGAGGCGTCAATACGGCAAGCAGAGCTGGCCCAGGCCGAGATCGAACAAGCTCAAGCGGAGATCAACGAGGCGCTGACTGAGCTAGCCGAACTCAAAGAAGCTCAGGAGAAGCTCCAAGAGGAGTGGAACCGAAAACGAGATCTTCTACAAGCGCGGATCGACGCCGAAACCCAGGCCCAGATCGATCTTGAGAACGAGATTTCCGGACTCGACCGGGACATCTTGGAAATCGAAGATGAGATCGAGCGGGAGCGGGAGCGAATTCGCCTCGAGGAGGAGCGGCGAAAGCGCGAAGCTGAGCTGGCCCGCCTGGCCGAGCTAGAGCGTCAACGCCAAGAGGATTTGGCCCGCCTGGCCGAACAAGAGCGAGCCGGCCAGTTCGACAACATCGACATTCCCGTTCCCCCGCAGTTCTTCCGGCCCGTTAATGGGGAGGCGGGATCCGGGTTTGGCAATCGGGTCCACCCCATTTTCGGCACGGTTCGATTCCACGCCGGACTCGATTTCAGCAACAATTTTGGCGATCCCATATTCGCCGCCGCCTCTGGGAAGGTGATCCAAGTCAAGTTCCGGGAGGGATACGGCAACACCATCATCATCGATCATGGTGGCGGGTGGACCACGCTGTACGCCCACCTCTCCAGCTTCAATGTCTCCCTCGGTGAAGAAGTCGAGATCGGAGAGACAATCGGGGGGGTGGGAAGCACTGGGTGGTCCACCGGGCCGCATCTCCACTTCGAGGTCCGTTACCAAGGCTCCCCTCGCGATCCGGCCAAGTACCTCCGTCTCTGAGCCCGTCGCACCCCATCTTCCTACGTCGGCCAGCGGTTCGGTTGTCCTTTCCCAAGACACACGGCAAGACTGGGCAGATGGAGGCGTTGGTCTTCGAGCGCAAGCCTGCCCGCTACGTGGCTGCGGCCGCGGCATCTCGGGTGGTCCCCGGTGCGGGAACCGGAGTCGGCCCGTTGCGCCTGCGCGACATCGACCCCCCAGAGTTGCCCGGACCGGAATGGCACACCATCCGGCCTCGGCTGACGGGCATCTGTGGGTCGGACTTGGCCACCGTAGAAGGCCGGTCTTCCCGTTATTTTGAACCGCTGGTGTCATTCCCATTCGTCCCCGGCCACGAAGTGGTGGGGGTCGACGAGCAAGGCTGTCGTTTTGCTCTAGAGCCAGTGCTAGGACATGCGGCCCGTGATGAGCCCCTTCCCTTCCCCGGGGCTGCACCGGGCGACGGTGATGACTACGGATATCTCCTTGGAGGCCGCATCAAAGACGGCATCCAAATCGGCTTTTGCTCGAGCACCGGCGGCGGCTGGGGAGAGGCATTGGTAGCCCACCAGAGTCAGCTCCATCCGGTGCCCGACCACTTAAGCGACGAAGCCGCCGTGATGTTGGAGCCGGCAGCCGGCGGGGTCCATGCCGCCTTGAAGGCCAATGTGGAGCCCGGGGCCTCGGTGGCGGTTCTCGGAGCGGGAACGATGGGGTTGTGCTCGCTGGCCGCATTGCGGTCGCTGACCTCGGCGGGAACCATCATCGTCACCGCCAAGTATCCCCATCAGCGGGATCTGTCCACCGCCCTGGGCGCCGACATCGTGGTGGATCCCCGCGAGGTCCGCCGGGCCGTGCGGAGGTTCTGCGGATGCCGCATGCTGGGCGACTATCTGTCGGGCGGGGTTGACATCACGATCGATGCCGTTGGCAGCCCGGCATCGGTCGCCGAGGCCATCGCCATAACCCGCCCCCGAGGACGAGTTGTGCTGCTGGGCATGCCCGAATCCGCTCGCATAGACCTCACCGGTCTATGGCATCGCGAGACCGAGATGGTTGGCGCCTACACCTACGGAACCGAGTCCCTCCACGACGGCAAGACCTCCACCAGCTTCGCCATGGCTTTCGACCTAGTGGCCTCAGCAAATCTGGAGCAACTGGTGTCCGCCCGCTACCCCCTGCACCGCTATCGGGAGGCCATCGCCCATGCCGCCGAGGCTGGTACCCGCGGCGCCGTCAAAGTGGCCTTCGAATTCAACGTCTAGAGCGAGCAGAACGATTGATCACGGCGAGCCCAGCGGGGGCAGCCCAAAATCAGCGCCGATGGCGCTGATTTCCTCCACCAGGGCAACCGGCAGGGGAATTCCCCTGGCCAGCCTCTCAGCCCGGTTCTCGTGCTCGATCTCGCCCGGCACATAAATCCGGTCCACCCCTTCGGCCCGCTCGGTGTTGTGAACATCTCGGATGAGCTGGTCCATCTGTTCCCGAAATCGATCCACCCCGCAGAACCGCTCCAGGTCCAGCGTCAAGAACATCCATCCCTTGGCCAACCGGCGGTTCCCCACCAGCTCGCACTCGGTTTGCTCGGTGTGCCCGAAACTGCTCCCGGCCACGATCCCCGACAGCACCTCCACCATTAGCGCGATGCCGAAACCCTTGTAGCCCCCAAACCAGCACAGGTTCTGCGCCGATGCCGTGGCTGTGTCGGTGGTTGGCCGGCCCATTTCATCGTTGGCCCATCCCTTGGGTATCTCCGGATCGCCCCGCTTTTTTGCCAGTAGGATCTTGTTTCCGGCCACCGCAGTGGTGGCGATGTCGTACACCACTGGCAGCTCTTTCCCGGCAGGCGCCGCCCAGGAGAAGGGATTGGTGGAAAAGATGCCTGTTCGGCCGCCGTAGGGAGGAACTATCGCGGGGCCGTTCTGCACCGCCATGGCGAAACACCCGGCCTCGGCCGCGGGGAGGGTGTAGTAGGCCAAGGCTCCCAGATGGGTACCCTCCCGTACCGTGACCGCCGCCACCCCATGGGCTTTGGCCCGCTCTACGGCCAGCTCCATGGCCGCTACGCCCGACACCTGCCCGAATCCGATGCCGCCGTCCATCATCACCGTGGCGCCGTCATCGCGAACCACGGACACTTCGGTGACCGGCCGAAGATGGCCTGATCTCAGCCGGGCCACATACAGCTCGATCAGATGGGCACCGTGGGAGTCCACGCCCCGCAGGTCGGCTTCCACCAGGTTGTCGACCACTACCTCTGCCTGATCAGAGGGAACCCCCAAGCCTTCGAGAATGGCGGCCTCATAGCGCCGCAATACGTCGTGATCCAGCAGGACCACGTTGGTGTCGCTCATTGCTAGCCAGCGTCGTCAGATTTTGGCGGGCGATAAAACACGGCGAGCTGGGTCAACCCCGCCAACACGCCGCCGCCGGCACCAATGGCCAGGCCGACGTAGCCATCCCAGTCGTCGTCGATGCCCAGAGCGCTGTCCACTGACCACTCCATGGGCCCCAAGGTGGCCACCGACACGGCAACAACGGCCAGTACGAAGGTGTACTCCCATCCTTCCCGCACGATCATGAAGCCGTTGTGGCGATGCACGGTCCAGGCGGCAACCACCATGACTCCCACCATCCCCGCGGCCGCCAAAGGAGTGAAAAATCCCAATGCCAACAGCAATCCGGCGCTGATCTCGGTGAGGGCCGCCAACCAGGCATGCAGCTTGCCCGGCTTCATGCCCATGCTGTCGAACCACCCGGCGGTACCGGGGATGCGGCCGCCCTGGAAGATCTTGCCGTACCCGTGGGCCGCAAAAGTAAGCCCTATGCCCACCCGCAGTATCAGCATTGCCAAATTCATCTCGTCCATAAGCCCACAGTACTGGGATGCCTAGGCTGGGTAGGTGCCTCTGTGGCTCAGCGTTCTCATTGCCATCCTCGCGGGGATGATCCTCGTCCGGGTGGGCATCGGCGTGTTGTTGATGATTCGCACGCCCCTGCCGCCTCCGCCGCCGCGGGGTGAGCTGCGCAAGGTCAAGATCACCTACCGGTGCTCCATTTGCCATACCGAAGTCCGCATGACCGTCGCTCCGGAGGAAGACCCTGAACCTCCCCGCCACTGCAGCGACGATATGGACTTGGTGGCCCCTATCGACGATTAGTTATCCACAGATTGTGAACAATATGGGCACAAACTACAAGGTCGTAACTAGCACGTAACTTGGAATCAACCCTGATGTTTGCTAGTGCCACTGGGTGGCCACCATCATCCCGGCCAGCAGCAGCCCGAGGCCGCCGAGCAAGTACCAGTTGTTCGTGTCTCCCGGCAGCAACGCCACGTAGTTGAGCACGATCACAATGGCGCCCAGCGCCAGCAGAGCGATCATCAGCACTGGCACCCACATAGGGCTGACCTTCTCGGCGGATACCGGCACTCGGGGGGCGGCCTCGTTCTCGGGACGGGTACCCCTCGGCGTTACCCGCCCTCCTTGTACTCTGCGTTTGGTCGGCTTGGCCATGGGCCAAGGATAGACCCCGAATTATCTCTCACTCGTGGTCAGCGACCCCCGATATCGTTGGCACCGGTGAGTTCCAGAATCCTGGTAATCGACAACTACGACTCGTTCGTCTACAACCTGGTTCAGTACCTGGGCGAGTTGGGAGCTGAGCCGATGGTCTATCGCCACAACGCGATAACCCTCGATCAAGCACTCGACCTTGATCCCGACGGCGTGCTCATCAGTCCCGGACCAGGGCGCCCATCCGATGCCGGGCTGAGCAATGCCCTCATCCAGGCGTTCTGCGGGGTCAAACCCGTGCTCGGGGTATGCCTTGGATTGCAATGCCTCGGTGAGGTATTCGGCGGAAAGGTGATTCGAGCCCCGCAGGTCATGCACGGCAAGACCTCGGTCATCAACCACTCAGGTGAGGGAGTTTTCTCCGGGCTACCCAACCCCCTTGAGGCCACCCGCTATCACTCGCTCATTGTCGAGCGATCTTCGGTGCCCGATGTCCTGGCCATTACCGCTGAGACCGACGACGGGCTGGTGATGGGGCTGCGTCACCGCGACCACCCCGTTGAAGGAGTGCAGTTCCACCCCGAGTCGATCCTCACTTCTTCTGGCCATGACATGCTGTCCAACTTCTTGGCCCAGACTTCCCAATAGCTGCTGCTAGCTCCAAGACACCGCGCAGCCGTCGTCGACGCCCGGATTGTTGCCATTCAAGCCCTCGGTCCAATTGGCGGCATTGGCCGCCGATGCGGGCATCGGATACGGAAGCTCAATAATCCACTCTGCCGAGAAGCCGGCGATGTCGGCGTACGTTGTGACTAGGTTCTTGCACTCGGTCTCAAATCGAGTCGAAAGGGCATTCCACTTGGCGATGCTGCCCAGCGCATCGGGTTGGCGCCCCGCGGTAATGGCTTCCGCGGTGACGTCTGCGGCTGCATCCCACGCCTGCTCTCGGCGGGGATCGAGGTCTTCAGGAGGGACCTCAGGGCGGCCCGGTGGGACGGGGACCGACGTGCCCGCCGGCGGTATTGCCGAAGTCGGCAAACCGAGACAGGCATTAACCTCTGTTCCTACCGGATGTTCTTCTTGAGCCGGCGGTATCTGACCCATGATCCGCCCCACCAGTTCTTCTGTGTCGTTGGAGAACTCGCACTCGGGTACTGGCTGGATCAAGACCAGTTCCAGTTCGGCAAGTCGTTCAACAGCGGTTTCTGGGGTTAGCCCGAGGAGACTCGGGATCATCACATTCTCCTGGCCGATGGACACCACAATCGTGATCGGGCTGTCGGGCAGCAGCAGAACCGGTGGCGAAGGATCTGTGCCTATCACCAGGCCCTCTTCCACTTCACTGGAGGCTTCCTCGACAATCTCGTCAGTGACCTCAAGGCCAGCTTGGGCTAGAACTTGAGTGGCCCTCAACAACGTCATCCCCTTCACTTCGGGGACTTCAATGGCTTGGATACCCTCGGCAACAAACAGCACCACGGTGCTGCCCGGCGCCACCTCACTGCCCGCCGCAGGGTCTTGGCGCAGCACTTGACCTGCTGGAGCGGTAGACCCCTCCTCCACCACCAATTCGGAGGGGAATCCCCGATCTTGCAAGAAGCGGGCAGCGTCATTGGCGCCTTGGCCCACCACCCCTGGCACCGTCACCGGCACTGCACCGGAGCTGATTGTGATCTCGATTTCCTCCCCCTGCTCCAATTCAGTCAGGGCCGCGGGGTTTTGGGCGATCACCTCGTTGGCTCCCACAATGTCACTGGCTTCATACACCTCGCTGACCAAGAACCCGGAAGAGCGAAGTTCGCGGATCGCCGCTTGGTCTGACAGCCCCACCACATCGGGCACCGACACCAGGGGGACAGGGGCGACGGTTGCTACTGGCGGAGCAGCGTCCTCGCCATCGTCGAGCACATTCGACAGCACAAAGAACACCAGCACGGCCACCGCTATGAATATCACCGCGGCCGCGGTGTACAACCCGGCCCGCGACGAGGGTTCCAAGATCGTCACCGGTGCCGGAGGTTGCGGCGCGGGAGGTTGCGGCGCGGGAGGTTGCGGTCCGGGCGGTTGGGGCGCGGGCGGTTGGGGCGCGGGACCCAAGGACGGCGGAGAGGCAGGCCGCTGGGTAGCTGCCGGCTCGTCGGCCCCTTTTCCCGGCGGGGCGGGCCCTGCTGGCGTGGCTTCAGTCGATTGTTGGCGGGAGGAGAGTTGATGGCGCCCCTCGCGGTAACGCTGCAAATCCCGCTGGAGGTCCCTGGCGGTCGGATAGCGCTTGGCCGGGTCTTTGGCCAGCAATTTCAACATGATGGCTTCGAGCGACTCCGGCAGCACCACCCCCAGAGACGAAGGTGCCGGCACTGGCTGTTGGACGTGCTTGTACGCCACAGCCACCGAGTTGTCTCCGGCAAACGGAGGTCGGCCGCAGAGCATCTCGTATAGAACGATTCCCAGCGAATACAGATCGCTGCGGTGGTCGAGGGCCTGCCCCTGGGCCTGCTCAGGCGAGAAGTAGGTTGCCGTTCCCATCACCGAGCCAGTCTGGGTGAGATTCGACTCCGCTCCCCCAAATGCGGCGATGGCGATACCGAAGTCGGTTACCTTCACCTTCCCGTCCGGCGAAAGCAGCACATTGCCGGGTTTCACGTCGCGATGGATCACCCCGTTGTCGTGGGCAAAGCCCAGCGCTCCGGCCACAAACATGGCGATTTCCGCGGCCCGTTCGGGTGGCAGAGGGCCGCCCAGGCGCAGCAGTTCAGCGAGACTCTGGCCCTCTATGTACTCCATGACGATGTAGTAAGTGCCCGCGGCCGAGCCCCAGTCGTATACCGCCACGATGTTTGGATGATTGAGGTTGGCCGCCGCAGTGGCTTCCCGCCTGAAGCGCTCTACGAAGCTCGGATCGGCGGCGAACTCGGGAAACAGGCGCTTGATGGCCACCGGGCGGGACAAAAGCGTGTCCTGACCCAGAAACACATCGGTCATACCACCCCGGGCAATCTGGTTTCTCAGTCGGTATCTACCGCCCAAAAGCTCTGGATCGTTGTCTGGCATGGCTAACCCAGCGTACTTCTTGACCTGCTCGTTTTAAGGTAGGGCTACGTCGGCGATATCGACGATTACCACCGTCACGTTGTCGCTCCCACCGTGCTCCAAAGCCAGGTTCACCAAGGCAGCGGCGGCCTCATCCGGTGACTCGAATTGAAGCAATATCGCATGGATTTCCCGATCAGCCACCTCATTGGTCAATCCATCTGAACACAACAAATAGCGATGTCCGCTAACTGCTTCCAGGGTCCAGTCGTCGACGACCACCTTCGATTCAATTCCCAGTGCCCGGCTGAGATGATGCCGATAGGAGTGGACCTCGGCTTCTTCCCGAGTGAGGATCCCGGCTTTGACCATCTCCTGCACCACGGTGTGGTCCTCGGTCAGTTGGTGGAACCCGCTCTCGTCGCAGCGATACACCCGGGAATCGCCGACGTTCACCACCGCCAACTCCTCGCGGTGCTCATGTTCAACCACGGCCAATGCGCACAATGTGGTCCCCATGCCCGTCAATTCATCGCTCGACGCGGATTTGGCCAGAATCTCCTCGTTGGCTCGATCAACCGCATCCACCAACTCCTCGACGGTTGGAGCCGGGGAGTGGTGGGATCGACGGGAGAATCGATGACGCCGTCGGTCTCCGGCCCGGGCTTCGACCGCAGCTTGGATTCGAGCAGCCAGCATTTCGACCGCCAAAGCAGAGGCCACTTCTCCCCCCTGATGACCACCCAACCCGTCGGCAACCGCGAAGAGTCGTCCTTCAGCCAGCATTGAGTCTTCGTTTTTTTCTCGACGTCGGCCTCTATCGGTAGCTTGTGCCGCTTCCAGCCGGATCATCAGAGTTCCATGACCGTGGTGCCCCCACTCTGCGGAGGACTATAACCAGCGTCCATCCCGATTGGCATTCGGCCCATGAGAATCTTGAATCATCCCGATACTCAGTTATCGATCTGAACCCCCGTCTTGTACGCTGACCACCCCGACAGCCAGCGCGAGTGGCGGAATTGGCAGACGCGCAGGATTCAGGTTCCTGTGTCCGCAAGGACGTGGGGGTTCAAGTCCCCCCTCGCGCACTCTGTTGGTCAGCCCACCGTCCCATCAGGGGTGGGGGTGGGCACCTCGGTGACGGGGATGACCGGGGGCGGGCCCCAGGCAATGGCCGCTTTGGAGAATCCCGCGGCCATGGCCACCGTGAGGGCCAGCTCGGCTAACTCGGCCGGGGTGAACTCCTCGTTGAGCGCCGCTTGGTCCGCCGGGCTGAGTCCTGACGGATCGGAGATCACGGCGTCGGCCATCCGCAAGGCAAGCTTGAACCGATCCGGCAAGTCGCTGTCGGTGTAACCATCGTCGATCTGGTCAACCAGATCTTCGGTGAGACCCTGCTGCTTCGCACCTGCGAAGCGGAGGTTCTTTCAAACATTGCAGTCGTTGACCCGGGCATTGCGGAGGCGGCCCACCTCTTTGGTTGCCTGATCGAGCTGCCCCTCGCTCCACAGGGTGCCGTAAAAGCGGTTGAACACCGCGAACAGCTCGGGTTGGTGGTCGAACAGCGACATTCCCCCTTCGGGGACAGCGATTCTGGTCATTGGATAACTCCTCTCAGTGCAGCCCGGCTGCGAGCCAAGGCCTCAAATGTGGCAATAGCGGTGGTGAGCGCGGCCAACTCCGGCGGCGACAGATGGGCGTTCAACTCCGCGCACAGCTCGTCGGTCACGCCGTGAGCATCCAGCACGTACTGCTCGGTGAACGCCAGCACGAACTTCTCCCGGTCGTCTGCGGGAGTCCGAGCAAGAGCTTCGCCACCAAACATCTGCTCGACCCGAGCGGCGCACAGCTCCAGCAAGCCGGCATCCACCCCTGTGACATCGAGAGCCTCGACCAATTCATCTAATGGCTCGGAGACATGAGGGTCCAAAGCCGCCAGAGGATCTCTCGCCGGGGGTGCCACCATCCTGCTCACCCGCCGAACATGGCCAGCCACTGGTCGGCCGAACGGGGCATGAATACATAGTTGGTGCGCCGGGTCTCGCCCATCGAAGCCGACGGCTGGGGCGAGTACAGGTGGCCGGGGTACAGCGTTGCCGTGTCGGGAACCCGGGCCAGCCGCTGGGTGAGGCTCTCGTACATGGCCGCGGGATCGCTCCCCGGCAGATCGGTCCTCCCACACCCCTCCAAGAACAGCGTGTCCCCCGCCACCAGTCGCCCGTTGGTCAAGAAACACTGACTCCCGGGCGTATGGCCCGGAGTGTGGATCATCTCGATGTCCACCGCCCCCACCGACAGCACATCGCCGCTGGAGTGCAAGCACAGATCGTCGTCTTCCAGACCGGTGGTCATGCTGACATATCGAGCCTCATCAGCCTGAACATGCACCGGAACCGACACCAGCTCCAACAGCTCGGCAACGCCGGTGATGGAGAACTGCATCATCGACCCTCCCACATGATCAGGGTGGTAATGCGTGGCCAACACCCCCGTGAGCCGCATCCCATCGGACTCAACCAGATCGACAATCCCCTGCGGGTCATACGCCGGATCCACAACCACCGCCTCCCCCGTCTCCCGATCCCCAATCAAGTAGACAAAATTCACCATCTGCCGAGCCATCATGTCCCCAACCGCAATGTCCCGCCCCGACAACAACTGCCTGAAGTACAACCGCTCCTCCGTCACAGAAAATGATCATAGAGGGCGGCGGCTTTGCCGCCGCCCTCTCATCCCCCAACAAAATCCGGGGAAACATCAACATAGGCAGGCTGGGGGGTGGCGTCGGGGCTAGGACTCGGCGCCACCGCGCGCCGAGCCGCCCCGGCGACAGGACCCGCCAGCCTGCCGGAGGGTGGTATGCGTCAAGCTACTGGCTCGTCATCCCCCTGCCGCCGCCAAGCCTCTTCGGCCAACGAGACAACCTCCCGCGCCGGCAACCCCAGCAACTTAGAAGCCCGCACCGCCTCATCATGCTCCACCTTCACCCGACCCGCACCCACCTTGACCCGAACCCGTCGCCCATCCACATCCACCTCATGCTCAAACCGCGACCGAGGCCACCGCTCGATCAACTGCCCCCTAACTCCCAACGACCCAGTCTCATCCGCCAAAGTGGCCGCCACCTGATCCCCCACCGCAGGATCAGCCAAAGCGCTCACCGTGTACGCCGGTCGCCCCTTCTTCATCACAATCGGCGTAATCCAAGCATCATGAGCCCCAGCGTCCAACAACGAAGCCACCGTGTGAGCCAGCGTTTCCCCGGTGGCATCATCCACGTTGGTTTCAAACAGCATCACGGGCTGGCCCTCGGGGCGAGCCGACGCCATCGTGCCCACCACCACCTGGGTTAGGTTGGGCCGGTCTTCCAGCTGGTTGTCGCCCGCGCCGAAGCCAGCGGCCGAGATGGTCATCGGCGGCATGGGCCCCCAGCCGGCGGACAACGCCGACAAGATCGCGGCCCCCGTAGGCGTGGTCAGCTCCAATCCCACATCCAACCCGAACGTCGGACACCCCACCAAGAGCTCCACCACCGCGGGCGGCGGGTTGGGCAGGCGCCCGTGGGCGCTGCGAATCATCCCTCGCCCGCAGGCCACCGCACTGGAGTGAACCTCGTCTATGCCCAGCACCTCCAGCGCGGCGCACGTGCCCACCACATCGATGATGGCGTCCAGACCCCCGACTTCATGGAAGTGCACCTGCTCGGGGGGACGGCGGTGCAATTTGCCTTCGGCCCGGGCCAGGGCATCAAAGACTGCCAGCGCTCGATCGGCCACCCGATCGGGCAACCGAGCCTCCCCGATCAGCGCGTTGATGTGGCTGGCCGTGCGCACCACCGAGGTCTCCTGCGTCATGACCCTCACGTCGGTGGCCGCAATGCCTCCCCGCTGGGTGGGATGGGCTTGCAAGTCCCACCCGCCCAAGGGCAGCAACTCACACATGTCTCGCACGTCCGCCACATCGGCCCCGGCGTCGATCAGCGCTCCCAGCGCCATGTCGCCCGCGACACCGCTGAAGCAGTGAAACCAGGCAATTCGGGCCGGATCAGACATCGCCTGCTCCACTCATCTCCGCCTCCGAAGCGGCCCGTGCCCTCGACTTGAACAACCGCAAAACCGCACAGGCCGCCCCAAACCCGTTGTCCACCCCCACCACCGTTACCCCCGCGGCACACGAGGACAACATGGCCAACAGCGCAGTGACGCCTTCCAGCGAAGAGCCATAGCCCGCGCTAGTGGGCACTGCCACTACCGGAGCCGCGGTCAGCCCGCCCACCACAGAGGCCAAGGCTCCCTCCATACCGGCCACCACCACCACGGCATCGGCCGATGCGATCACCTCAGTCTCTGCGAGAATCCGGTGAAGCCCCGCCACCCCCACGTCGTTCAGCCGCTGCGGCGCCAGCCCATGTGCGGCCAGCACCACCCCGCATTCATCAGCTACCGGCAGATCGGCGGTGCCCGCTGCGGCCAGCACCACCCGTTCGGGCCTGGGCGGCGCTGGACGCCAGACCATGGTGGTGTCGTAGCGCTCCCCTTCAGGGTTGAGGGCCAGCGCGGTTGCCGCCTGCTCGGCACTGACCCGAGTCAACAACACTGGGCCTCCCGGCTGGTCCAGCAACTCCCTCACAATGGCCGCACACTGGTCGGGCGTTTTGCCCGGTCCATAGACCACCTCGGCCAAACCCTGTCGGAGGCTGCGGTGGTGATCCACCCGGGCAAACCCCAAATTGGCAAACGGCAAGCGACGCAATTGCCGGACCGCGTCGTCCGCAGTCACCGTGCCATCGCGCACGTTTGCCATCAATTGCCGAACAAAGGCCTCGTCCACTACCACTATCCTGCCCTTTTGTGACTGCTTCTGCCCGATCCGTAAGCCAAGTGGCCTACCTGGGACCACCGGGCACCTTTACCGAAGAAGCGCTCCTTACCCAACCCGACTTGGCCGAAGCCGACCACCTCTTGTGCCGGTCGATCCCCGAAGTTCTAGGCGCCGCCGCCGACGGCCGGGCCAATCTGGGCTTCACTGCCATCGAGAACTCCATCGAGGGAACGGTCAACGTTGCCCTCGACGCCCTCATCTTCGAGCACACCCTCCTCATCCAGCGAGAAGTGGTCATCGACGTTCGACTGCACCTGCTGGGCTTCTCCGGAACTCCAATGGACAAGATTCGCCGCGTGATCAGTTTCCCCGTCGCCACCGCCCAATGCCGGCGCTATTTGACCGAGAACCTCCCGCACGCCGAGGAGATCGCAGCCAATTCCACCGCCGCGGCGGCCCGCGATCTCGCTATCTCCAACGACAAGACCACCGCTGCCATCGGCACCGCCTTGTCGCAGGAGATCTACGGGTTGGACATGATCGCCACCGACATCGAGGACCATCCGGAGAATCAAACCCGCTTCGTTGCGGTGTCCCGTTCCGGCGTTCCCGCCCCCACGGGACACGACAAGACCTCCATTGTGGTATTCCAGCGTGCCGACCGGTCGGGCTCCCTTATGGGCATCCTCGCCGAATTCGCAGCCCGCTCCATCAACCTCACCAAGCTGGAGTCTCGCCCCACCAAGAAGGCGCTGGGCGACTACTGCTTCCTAATCGACCTCGAAGGCCATATCGCCGACCAGTTGGTGGCCGATTGCCTCACCAGCATTGTGGCTAAGCACGGCGAGGTGAAGTTCCTCGGTTCCTACCCAACCAACATAAGAGGAAACGAAGAGCAGAGCACCGCGGCCACCACGGCGTGGACCGAAGCTCAGAGCTGGATCGATGATCTCCGCGGCCAAGTGGGAAACTCCTGACTTGACAGGTTCTAATAACTTCCATTAGAACTGGCCCGACATCGCCCTACGGACGCGGAGGAGACCATGGAGTTCGGCATTTTCGTCAACGGCTACATTCCTGGGCCGGCAGCCCACGACACCGAGGCTGAGCACACCGCTTTGATGCGGGAGGCCCACTACGTCATCACCGCCGACAAATACAACTGGAAGTACGCCTGGTTCGGTGAGCACCACTGTCTCACCGAGTACAGCCACATGTCTGCCCCTGCCCCGGTAATGGGCTATGTGGCGGCCCAAACCGACCGCATCCACCTCTCCACCGGCATCACCAGCCTGCCCACCGCCAAGGAGCACCCGGTGCGCATCGCCGAGCGGGCCGCCATGCTCGACCACATCACAGAAAACCGCTTCGAGTTCGGCACCGGTCGAGGCGCGGGCAGCCACGAGGTGGCCACCTTCGGCGGACTGACCCCGCCCGAGACCAAGTCGATGTGGGACGAGGTAATCCGGGAGATTCCCCGCATGTGGGAGCAGCGCGACTACTGCTTCGAGGGCGAGCACTTCTCGGTGCCCAAACCCCACAACGTGCTGCCCAAGCCCCACGGCCCCGGCCACCCGGCAATCTGGGTGGCGTGCGGCAATCCCCCCACATTCGCCAAGGCCGGGTCGCTGGGCATCGGCGCCATCGCTTTCAACTTCGAGCCCATCTTCAACCTCAAGGGCCGGATCGAAGCCTACAAGGAGGCCATCCAGAGCCCGGTGGAGCAGATCGGCCAGTTCAAGAACGACAACGTGATGATGACCAACGCGGTCATCTGCCTGGAAGACCGGGATCGGGCCCGGGAGATCGCCAAGTCCAAGGGACGGGGCTATCTGGTCACCATGGTGAACCTCTACCACGACACCATGCCCAAGTCGCCCGATGCCATCACCTGGCCCTCTACACCCAACCAGATCGAGTGGACCGACGAGATGCTCGATGGTGCTATTGCCGGCGGCTATATGTTGTGCGGCAACGCCGAAGAGGTGTGCGAGCAAGTGGCCCGCTACCAAACAGTCGGCTGCGATCAGGTGGTGTTCGGTTTGCCCGGCGAGGGCATGGAGCACGATGAGATCGACGAGATGCTCGAGGTGTTCGGCACCAAAGTGATCCCCGAATACGACCCCGACCCGATCCACTCCACCGACCGCTACCGGGCCACCGCTCAGCGCCGGTATCCCGACTTCGAGTTCCCACTGCCCGACGGCATCGACGTGGAGCTCATCCCCGAAACTGCCATATTGCCCCTGGGCCACGGCAAGTAGCCCGACCGAACCGAGGAGCAGCGGCTGTGCCGCGCGACGCCACCGAAACCCGAGCCAGGCTGATCGCCGAGGCCGAGCGCCTGTTCGCCGAGCAGGGTATTTGGCGGGTGCGGGTGCAAGACATCGTGGCTGCCGCCGGGCAAAAGAACAGCTCGGCACTCACCTATCACTTCGGCTCCCGCAGCGGTGTGCTCGACGCCATCCTGAGAGAGCACGGCGAGCCCATCGACCAAGATCGGGGCGAGGTTTGGGCCGCTTTGGACGATGACCAGACGCCCGCTCTCATCGAGGCGTTGATCCAGCCCCTCACGCGCCGGTTGGCCACCGCCAGCGGGCGGTGCTACCTGCGGATCGTGGCCCAGCTCAGCGCAGAGTTCAGCCGCTGGGATTTCGATCCCACCCACGTGCCGGCCAACCTCAACGCCATCTTGCGGCTGTTGCGAGATCGCTCATCGGTTGGCGACAAAGCCCAACGAGACGAGCGGGTTCTGGGCATGATCCAGCTGATGACCGCCTCTTTGGCCGAGCGAGCCCGCCGCATCGAAGCAGGCGACCCTTTGGCCACCGAAGACGACGTGTACGCCGCCAATCTGGTGGACATGCTGACCGGGATCATCGAGGCGCCCTCTCGGACTGCGGCCGGAACAGCACCTCAACGCGCTGGCCGGTAATTTGCCCCTGTGAGCCTCTGGCTTGCCAGGCCGTTCGCACTGCTTTGATGCATCGCCGACCGCCCCAATAGGCCATGCTTTGGGCATGAATCGATTTGAAGGCAAAATCGCCATAGTCACCGGCGCGGCTTCCGGCATCGGGCGGGCCACCGCTGACCGCCTGAGCTCAGAGGGCGGCACCGTGGTGGGCATCGACCGAGACCCGGTTGACGACGTTGACCTGGCCATCCAACTGGACCTGCTCAACCTGGACGCCATCGCTCCCGCCGTCGCTCAGGTGATGGATGCCTACGGCCGCATCGACGTGTTGTGCAACATCGCCGGTCTCGGCCATTTCGCCCGCGACGAGGACGAGACCCCCGAGGCCTGGAACCGGGTCATCGGGGTAAACCTCACCGGCACCTACTTCATGTCCCAAGCCTGCTTGCCCCACTTGCTCGAGTCCAAGGGCAACATCGTCAACACCGCCTCCACGGCAGGCACCCATGCCCAGACGTGGAGTTCGGCCTACTCAGCCTCCAAGGGCGGGGTGATTGCTCTCACCCAGACCATGGCCATCACCAACGGGCGGTCGGGGATCCGGGTCAACTGCATCGCCCCCGGTGGCGTCGAGACCCCGATCGGCGAGCAATTCACCCCGCCCGAAGGCGTGGACCTCACCCTCATGGCCGGCATCCTCCCCTTCCACCGCCCAGCTCAACCGCCGGAATTGGCCTCAGCGTTCGCCTTTTTGGCCAGCGATGACGCCAGCTACTGCAATGGAATCGTCCTCAGAGTAGATGGAGGTACCAAGACATGAGCCATTCGTCTCCCCCCCTGGCCGGAGTCCGGGTCATCGAGAGCTCGCTGCTCGGTCCCGGATTCTTGACCACGTTCCTCTCCGACATGGGGGCCGATGTCATCAAGGTGGAGCCCCCGCAGGGCGACTACATCCGCCAGATGACCTGGCCCATCGTCAACGGGGTGTCGCTGCTGCACCTGCACACCCACCGGGGCAAGCGCAGCATCGTGCTCGACCTGCGCCAGCCCGAGGGCGTTGAGCTCTACTTGGATCTGGCCCGCAACGCCGACGCCGTCGTGGAGGCCATGAGACCCGGCGCGCTGGAGCGGCGGGGCCTGGGCTACGAGCAGCTCAAGGAAGTGAACCCCAAGATCGTGTTCGCCACCATCAGCGGATACGGCATGACCGGCCCCTACAAGGACATGCCCAGCCACGGCATCGCCTACGACACTTGGGCCGGGCTCATCCCTCCCGCCTACGACGACGACGGCTTCTGCCGCATCCCGGAGATGCCCAACGTCGGCATCAACATCGCCCCCCTCATCGGCGCGCTCGCGGTCTGTGCCGGCATCATCCGGGCTCGAGACACCGGCGAGGGCTGTCGATTGGAGCTGGCCCAGTCCGACGCGGCCGCCTACATGGACTGGTACCGCATCGAGACCTGGAAGGCTTACGAGCGACCCGAGGACGAGGTGACCGGCAACCCCTCTGACGACTATGAGCGCCGGGCGCCCGGCTTGGCCGGCATGTGGGAGGGCGTCCGCTACCAGATGTACGAGTCATCCGACGGCCACGTGCTGTTCATGGCCTCCGAACAGGCTTTTTGGCGCAACTTCTGCGAGGCCCTCGATCGGATGGACCTGTTCGACCGCTGGCCGGGTTCGAAATACGCCGACCACGCCCGGGGCAATCTGGAATTGCAGCGGGAGCTGCGGGACATCTTCCGCACCAAGACCAGCGCAGAATGGCTGGAGTTCGGCGACCGGGTAAACACCCCCATCGCCCCCGTGAACAACGCCAAGAACGTGGTTGACGACCCGCAATTCCAAGATCGGCTGCCACTGTTCTCCGTCGATGAGGTGGGCTGCGAGCAGCTCCCCCTCCCGGTCAAGTTCTTCGACGAGGAACTCCCAACCCCCACCCACGCCCCCACCGTCGGCCAGCAGACTGACGAGGTGCTGAGCGAGGTGCTGGGATTGGGCGACAACCGGTTGGCCGTACTGCGGGACCAGGGCGTCCTCGGATGACCGAATCGGCGGATGCCGAGCTACTGAATGAGGCCGTTGAGCTGACCCGAGAGGCCGGACGTCTCACCCTGGAATGGTTCAACGATCACGAACTGTCGGTGCGCCGCAAAGACGACGGCTCCCCGGTAACCGACGCCGACAAGACGGCTGAGTCTTTTCTGCGGGAAGCCCTGTCCAACCGCTTCCCCGATGACACCGTGATCGGTGAGGAGTTCCCCGAAGAACAGGGCACATCAGGGCGGACCTGGGTCATCGACCCCATCGATGGCACCCGCAGCTTCGTACGCGGCGTGCCTCTCTACACCACCTTGTTGGCCATGATCGATCCGCACGGCCCCGCCATAGGCGTAGCAGCCGTCCCCCCTCTCGACGAAGCAGTGTGGGCCGGCCGAGGCCTGGGCTGTTTCCACAACGGCCGCCGCTGCCAGGTAAGCCCCCAAACCGAGCTAAGCCGATCGTATCTGTGCGCATCCGGCTTCGAATGGTGGCCTGAAGGCGCATTCGATCGAGTCAGGACATCCGGCGCCCGCATGCGCACTTGGGGAGACGGCTACGGCTACGTCTTGGTAGCCACCGGCCGAACCGAAGCCATGATCGACCCCGGCCTAAACCTCTGGGACATAGCCCCCATGCTGGTCATAATCCCCGAAGCCGGCGGCCAAATCACCCAATGGAACGGCAGCACCTCCGCCGGTGCCGGCGACTGGGTAACCACCAACGGACCCTTCCACGAAGAACTCCGCACCCTCCTCAACGGTTAAGCCCCGAAGAACTCCTCGCAGACAATCCCCTGCCCCTCAAGAACGCCTAAGAACTCCCCCGCATCCACGATCTCCGACAGCCCCACAACCCCAGCCCCAGAAACCCTCCCCGCCCCAATCAACTCAAGAACGCTCATCACAACCGCCGCCGTCGCAAACCCTGGCGCCGCCGAAACCCCCAGTATCCGCCCACACCAAGCCCCATCCTTCTGCCCCCGCACCTCCACCCTGACCGCACCCAGCATCCCCTCCGGATGCGGCGGCCGCAGCATAGGCAGCCAGGAACTAAAGCGATCCCTCCGAGTGGCCGCCATGCGGGCAGTAATCCGATTCGCCCGACTGAACCTGCGAACCAGCAGCATCGGATCAGGCAACGCGGCTCGATAGCAATCGGCCGCATCCACCGGGCTCGGGAACCAGCAGAGCTCACGGCCCGAACCACCGGGCCGATGCTTCCACCCCGCCCGCCATTCCAACGCCAAAGAGCTCAATGCCCGGTGGTGCTGGCGGGCACAAGCGGGCCCTCCGGTCCCGAATTTGGCGACGTGCACTTCCGTCACTTCGTCGATCTCCTCTGCCGCCCGAACAGCTAAAACGTCACTCAACCCAGGGGCCATGCCCACCCCGGAGACCACCAACGACCTCTGCTGCTGAACCGCACCGTTCATGCCCAGCAGCCGTCGCACATCTGACACCGAGTCAGACGTGGCCAGCACCACCCGCCCACCATATAGAAATCGACGGGCCAGGCGGGCTTGGCTGCCGGATGCAGTGGCCAGCACCACTACATCTGCTGGATCCTCCAGGCTGCCCACAGCTACTGAGGGTCCGTGCTTTTTCGACAAATGCCAAGCACGATCTGGGTTCCGATCGATGACTGTCACCCGGCCAACCGGAAGGGAAGGGGAGTTGGCCAGGCGCTTCACCACTCCGGCGCCAACTACGCCCGCGCCAACAACCAAGATGTCCATGCTGCTCAGAAGATTCGAGTCAGAATCTGTTGCTGCCGCTGATCTGGCGCCAACCGCCCGACTGAGGCGGAACGCCCCCGGTTCCCCGAGCACGCAATATGGCCGCAATGGCGGCCGCCCCTGCCAGAGCAACCAGCGCTCTTCGCAGAATCTTCACAGCGTTATCCTAACGACCCCTGTCAACGGCGCAACCAGGGGCAGCCGAGCGTTGTGGGGCTAGCTGGATTCGAACCAGCGACCTCACCCTTATCAGGGGTGCGCTCTAACCGACTGAGCTATAGCCCCAATGCCAAACCGAGTGAAGAGCCTACTTACGAGGGTTCCAGGTAGGCCAACGAAATCGACGAGGTCGGGTCCGAGGCCTCTGGCGAGCTGTCTCCTCTTCGATGACCGTGACCCTCATTCCCCCGGTCAGGTCGCTAATGAGATTGAACAACACGCACAGCAATACGTTGAAGAACGTGCCCGCCACCACCAGCACCAACCCGCCCACCGCAAAGCCCCGGAATATCTGGCTGGCGTTGAACTTGAATTCTTGCAGCGCGAAGAGCTCCTCAATGAACGACTCCGTGTCGTCCACGGTGCCCGACCCCACGGCAATGCTCCACAGCATCACACCGGCCAGCATCACAATCACCCAGAGGCACATGTAAAAGATCAGCGAGATCTTGAGCGCGGACCAAGGCTCGATGTGCCGGATCACCCGGCGCACTTTTCTGGCCTGCAATCTCACGGCCCGCCGGTACTCCCTCGGAGTGACCTTCACGGCCTGGCGCGACACTGCTTGACTGGGCAGCGGCGCGGCAGGAGGGTCGCTCACCCGACCGGGGTCGATGGACACGCCCCGAAGTGTACGGGATCGCTAGTCGGATGTGATTGGCACCGCCACCACCCGAGAGGACGAAGCTCTGCTCTGGCCGATGCAACAACCCCATTTAGTCCTACAACCACCTCGGTCTGGAATCCCTCTTTGACCGTCGAAACCAATGTCGATCCATTGGCCGCGGCCACCTTGGAGGCGGCAAGAGGATCAGCGGCCGCGGCCATTGCTACTACATCCGCGTTTGCTGTAGCCCGGGCCCGGCGAACTACGTCGGCGCCAAGCTGGCCCATCAGCACCGCGGCCATTCCGATAACCGCCAGAACCCCCACTGCCAGTACCGAGATCGATCCCCGCTCTCCCATAACGCTGCTCCGTTGTCATGAAGGGGGAAGTTTCGGCTCGAAGAAAGTTATTCTTCGTCCTCAGTGGTGGATAGAACCGGAGCGACCGCAGCTACCAGTTGATCCTCAGAAAGACTCATAACCCTTACGCCTGAGGCTTGTCGTCCTCTGACCGACACCGACGACACCGGTATTCGAATGGTCACTCCGTTGGACGCCACCATGAACACCTCGTCCTCCGGGGCTACGACCCGGGCGGCCACCACCGTGCCCCGGCCGTCCATCATCCGCATGGCTCGCATCCCCAAGCCTCCGCGATGCTTGGCCCGAAACTCGTCGAGTGGCATCCGCTTGCCGAACCCCTGTTCAGTCACCAAGAGCATTTCGTCGCCGGGCTGCACCGCGCTGGCCGCCACCACCACATCTTCGCCTCGAAGCTTCATACCCCTCACCCCGGCCGCGTTCCGTCCCATTGACCGGACTTCGTCTTCTTCGAATCGCATGAGCTGCCCTGTGGCGCTCACTAGGCAGATGTCATCGCTTCCCCGTGTGGGCAGCACCCGCACCAGCTCGTCGCCCTCCTTCAGATTGATGGCAATGAGGCCCCGTGTGCGGGATTTGTCGTATTCCAGGAACCGGGTTCGCTTGACCACCCCCCGGCGGGTCACGAAAAGCAGATACCGCATCGTCTCGTAGTCCCTTGTGTCGATCACCGCAGAAATCGACTCGTCGGGGGCCAACTGGAGCAAGTTCACGATGGCCATACCTCGCGCCGTTCGGCTGGTTCGGGGCACTTCGTGAACCTTGATGCGGTACACCCTCCCCATGTTGGTGAAGAACATCAGGTAGGCGTGAGCCGTGGTGTGGATGAGCGTGGCGATGTAGTCGCCGTCTTTGAGATTGGCCCCGATAACCCCTTTGCCGCCCCTCCCCTGAGTCTTGAACTCGTCGGGCACCACCGTCTTGACATAGCCGGCCGCGCTGAGGCTGAACACCAGATCCTCATCGTCGATCAGGTCCTCAATGTCGATATCTCCCTCGTCGGGCATGATCTGGGTCTGCCGCTTAGTGGCGTGGCCATTTCGCACCTCAAGCAGTTCTTCTCGGATAACCGCTCTCAGCTTGGCGTCGTCAGCAAGGATGGCCTCCAGCTCAACGATCAGCGCCCGCTTTTCGGCCAGCTCGTCGTTCAGCTCCTGTGTTCCAAGTTGGGTAAGCCGGCCCAACGCCATGTCGAGGATGTGGTTGGCCTGGATTTCGCTGAACTCGAACTGCTCGCCCATGAGCGTGGCCCGGGCCGCGGGTCGGTTTTCTGACGCCCGGATGGCGGCGATGATCGCATCGATCATCTCGACCGCCCGGACCAGGCCCTCGAGGATGTGCTCTCGGCGTCGGGCTTCCTCCAAGCGGTACTGGGTGCGACGACTCACTACCTCTTGCTGATGGTCCGCATAAGCCGCCAGGCAGTCGCGCAGCGACATGGTCCGCGGCACCCCGTCGGCCAGCGCCACCATGTTCACCGGGAAACTGGTTTGCAGCGGGGAGTACTTGTAGAGGTTGTTGAGCACCACCAAGGCAGGGGCGTCCTTCTTCAACTCGAACACCAGCTTGGTCTGACCTTTGGCCGACTCATTGTGGATCTGACGGATCCCGTCGATCACCCGCCGGTTCACCAAATCAGCCACCTTCTCCTCTATGACCTCGGCGCTGGTCTGGAACGGGATCTCGGTGACCTCGATGCGGATCTTGGAACCGCTCTCCACGATCTCGGCCAAAGCCCGCACCTTTATCGTCCCCTGGCCGGTGGTATAGGCGTCCCGAATGCCTTGGAAGCCCATAATGCAGCCTCTGGTGGGGAAATCCGGGCCCTTCACGAACTCCATCAATGCCTCGGTGGTGGCCTCGGGGTTCTCCAGCAAGTGGTTCACCGCGTCGATCACCTCACCCAGGTTGTGGGGCGGAATGTTGGTGGCCATGCCCACCGCGATGCCCTGGCTGCCGTTGACCAGCAGGTTGGGGAACCGCGACGGCAGCACTACCGGCTCGTTCTCGGTGGAGTCGAAGTTGTCGGCGAAGTCGACGGTCTGCTCGTCGATGCCGTCCAACAGCCGCATCGCCAGTTCGTGGAGGCGGCACTCGGTGTAGCGCATCGCCGCCGGCGGGTCGTTGGGAGAGCCGAAATTCCCGTGAGGGTCGATCAGCGGGTGGCGCAGCGAGAAGCTCTGTCCCAGGCGAACCAACGCGTCATAGATGGCCTGATCCCCGTGGGGGTGGTACTTGCCCATGACGTCGCCCACCACTCGGGCGCATTTCACATACGGACGATTGGGCCGGGTCCCCTGGTCGTACATCCCCCAGAGAATGCGACGGTGTACCGGCTTGAGCCCGTCTCGCACATCGGGAAGCGCCCGGGCGGTAATGACCGACATGGCGTAGTCCAAGAATGACTGCTCCATCTCGGTTTGGATGTCGATGTCCTGGACCGCGCCTTCCGACGGCTGTTCCGGCTCAGGCGGGGCGTCAATCTCGTCGGGCACGGGATTCCTTGGCGGTCATATATCCAAAAAGCGGACGTCTTTGGCGTTGGTCTGGATGAACCGTTTACGCGATTGAACGTCCTCCCCCATCAGCTTGGAAAACACTTCGTCGGCCGCCGCGGCCTGTTCCACCGACACTCGCAGCAGCGTGCGCTGAGCCGGGTCCATAGTGGTCGACCACAACTCCTCCGCGTCCATCTCGCCAAGGCCCTTGAGCCGCTGGAACTCCGCGCTGTGCTTGGGATTCTCCGCCAGAAAGGCCTCTTTGGCGTGGTCGTCTTTCAGGTAGATCTTCGACCGCCCGACCTCGGTGGAGTACAGCGGGGGTTGGGCGATGTACACGCGGCCCCTTACCACCAACCTGCGCATTTGCCGGTAGAAGAAGGTGAGCAGAAGAGTGCGGATGTGGCTGCCGTCCACATCGGCATCGGCCAAGAGGATCACCTTGCCGTAACGAACTCGGCTCTCGACCTCTGGTTCGCTTTCTTCCATCTCTTTGGCGCCATTGCTCTCGGCAGAATCGAATTCCTCGCCGAACCCCGCGCCGATGGCCGCCACCAAGGCTTGGATTTCCGTATTGCGGAGCATGCGGTCGACCTGCACCCGCTCCACATTCAGGATCTTCCCCCGAATGGGCAGAATGGCCATGGTCTTGGGGTCACGGGCGTCTTTGGCCGAGCCGCCCGCCGAATTGCCCTCCACGATGAACAGCTCGCATTCGTCCCGATTGGTAGAGGTGCAGTCGACCAGCTTGCCGGGCAGCCCCGCGCCGTCGAGGGCTGACTTTCGCCTGGTTGCATCCCGAGCCTGGCGGGCTGCCAGCCGGGCCTTCTGGGCCTGGAGACACTTGACCACGATCTTGCGGGCGTCTGCGGGATTCTCCTCCAGCCACTCCGCCAGCTTCTCGTTGGTGGCCCGCTCCACCAGCGAGCGCATGGATGCATTGCCCAGCTTGGACTTGGTCTGCCCCTCGAACTGCGGCTCTCGTAATCTCACGCTCACAATGGCCGTGAGCCCCTCTCTGATGTCCTCACCGGCCAGGTTGTCGTCCTTTTCCTTCAGATGTCCCTTGGCCCGGCAATAGTCGTTGACCACTCGGGTGAGCCCTTTGCGGAAGCCTTCTTCGTGCATTCCCCCTTCAACGGTGTTGATGCCGTTGGCGAAGGAGTGGAGGCCGTCGGTGTTGTAGCCGGTGTTCCATTGGAAGGCCACCTCAACCTCGTCGTCCTCCACCTGGGAGAAGAACCCGACATCATCGAACAGCGCGTCCTTGGAGCTGTTCACCTCGCGGACGAAGTCGCTGATGCCGTCCTGGTAGCAGTACACCGTCCAGTCGACGCCCCCGGTGCCATCGGGACGCAGGTCTCGGAACTTGATCTCCAGATTGCGGTTCAAAAACGCCATCATCTGGAGCCGCTCCAATAGAGCTTGGGCCCGGAACCGCACGTCGTCGAAGATGCCGTCGTCGGGCCAGAAGCGAACGGTCGTGCCGGTGCGATCCTCGGGGCTGTCGCCGGTAACCCGCAGATTTTCCTGCACTTCCCCGCCATCGACAAATGACATTGTGTGCCGGCGGCCGTCCCGGTCTATTTCCACCTCTAGCCGGGTGGACAGAGCATTCACCACCGACACGCCTACGCCGTGCAAGCCTCCAGACACCTTGTACCCGTTGCCGCCGAACTTGCCCCCCGCGTGCAAGAGAGTAAGCACCACGGCGACTGCACTCATATCTGGGTGCTGGGGATGGGGGTCTACCGGGATGCCCCGTCCATTGTCTCGAACCTCGCAACCACCGTCGGCCAAGAGGGTCACTTCAATGGACGAGCAGTACCCGGCCATGGCCTCGTCTACGGCGTTGTCCACTACTTCGTATACGAGGTGGTGCAAGCCGGTCACCGACGTGGACCCGATATACATGCCCGGACGCGTTCGAACGGCGTCGAGGCCTTCCAAAACGGTTATGTCTTCAGCTCTGTAGGACTCAGAGATGTCGGTCACGACCTGGCTTTTCTGCCCTGTTAGACGGGCTTTGTAGGTGGGTAGGGCGGTCGCTCCCGTTGGGCTGTTCGCCTCGCGATCAACTCAGCAGAACGCACTGCCTCCAATGGTGCAATTCTACCAGTTTCGGGTGTCTATTTGACTCACCGGAGGACTGGTTGCCAGCCCCTCGAGCCAATCAATGCGGGCGGACTTTAACCGTAAGAGCAGTGACGGCTTCGTCCTCCGCTGCGGCGTTGATCCGATCAATGAGCTCGCCCCCGAAAAACTTCATTTCAGTGGCCCATGCCGGATCGTCGACCGCTACCACCAACTCGCCTTCAGTCAAGCGAACCGGCCGAGAATGAGCTGCCATCACCGTGCCGACGAGTTCCTCCCAGGCCTCGAAAACCATCTTCAGCACTTCAACCCGCGGCGCTTTCAGCCCCGAGACCACCTGGTCCAACGACTCCTGCAATCGCCGAGGACCTGACGGCTTGCGCAACGGCTCCCACGCCATCGTCCCAGTCTGCCCCGGCTGCATGCCTATGGCGACCGGATATTCATACTTCGCGGACAACCCGACCATCGGTCACCCGAAAACGGGCGCTGTAATCGATATCCGTGGGCAGTGCACCAGCGGTGGTCAGCAAGGTCTGCTCAGACGTCAGTGCCCCCAGCACTCCTCGTGACCTGTCTGGGTCCAGCTCCGAGAAGACGTCGTCTAACAGCAACAAGGGCGATTGGCCGGTCGCCTCCTCCAGCTCTCGGTGTACAGCCAGGCGCAGCGCCAGCGCCAACGACCGCTGTTCGCCCTGGGAGGCGTGCGTTCGGGCCGGCCTTCCATCGAGGATCACCGACACGTCATCGCGGTGAGGACCCACCGTGGTGACCCCTCGACGCAGGTCCTCGGTCCGAGCTTCGCCCAATGCCATCATCAGTTCCCCCCAGGACCAGGTTGATTCATAGCTCAGACTCATAGGCGTGGGCTGAAGCGCTATCTCCTGGTAGGCCGCGGCCGCCTTTGTGTTTAGGTTGGCCACCAGTGTGCTCCGTGCACTGGCCAGCCGTTGGCCTTCGTCAGCGAATTTCTCGTCCCAGACGTCCAGGGTCACGGCTGCATCGGTGTCGAGTCGGCCTCCTGATTGGCGCAGTAAGGCATTCCTCTGGCGCAAGATGCTTTCCATGTCCGATCTAACGACATCGAGGCGAGGATCAATCTGGCCCAGGGCATCATCCAAGAATCGACGCCGCTCCCCAGGACCTCCTTTGACCAAGACCAAATCGTCGGGCATGAAGATCGAGACCGGCACCAGACCCAGCAAGTCTCGGCGGCGGACCCTTTGTCGATTTACCTGGAACTGGGACCGGCCCGTGGGCCTCAGCGCGGCCTCAAAGAGCATCTCTCTTTGGTCGGCGGCCATTTCCCCCCGTACTACCGCTTCGGAGACGTCTGTACCGCTCCGGATCAAAACCTCGGTGGAATTGGCGCGAAACGACGTCATCGTCGCCAGATAGAAGACCGCTTCCAGCAGGTTGGTCTTGCCTTCCCCGTTGGATCCAACGATCAGGCTGGTGCCGGGCGGGAATTCCAGGTCCAGGCGGCTGTAATTGCGAAAATCGGTTAGCCAGAGATGTTGGAGGCGCACACCTTGCTCAATTTAAGAGAACAGAGTTCAATTGATGCGAACCGGCATCAGCAAATAGAGGAACTGCTCAGATCCCGGTGTGCGGATCACGGCTGGTTTCAGTGCGTCCACCGTGTTCAAAACGATTTCTTCGCCCGGAGCTGCTTCTGCTCCATCGAGCAGGTATTCAGGGTTGAAGGCAACCGTTAGGTCATCGCCTTCAAAGACCGCGTCCAATTGTTCGCTCGCCTCCCCAACGTCTTGGGTCACTGCTGACAGCTCCAACCCTGAAGCCGACATCTCCATTCGAATCGGAGTGGAATCCTGGGCCATGAGCCGAACTCTACGTACTGCGTTGATAAAAACTTCTCTGTCCACTGTCAAGCGATTCGGCTGATGGGTGGGGATCAACCCCTGATAGCTCGGAAACTCTCCCTCAATCAACCTGGTAGTGACCGTGACTGTCCCCAGAGTGAACGATGCCTCACGTTCACTGAATCGGACGCTGACTTGTTCCACGTCTCCCAACAACCGGATGACTTCTTGCAGCGCCCTTGAAGGGACTAAAACGCTTTGCTCAGAGTCCAAGACTTCCAACCCGGGCAGATCGCACAGCGCCAGCCGATACGAATCGGTGGTGACCAGCCGCAGGCCTTCCTCTTCGGCTGAGATCAACACCCCCGTCAATACCGGGCGAGACTCGTCAGCCGACGCCCCTTTCACCACCTGGCGTAACGCGGTTAGCAGTCCTTCTGCCTCCAGAACAACGGGATCCCCCACGGCCGCTCCCACCTGGGGGAAATCTTCAACTCCCATGGTTTGCAACGAGAACTTCGAGCGGGCGGAATCGATGTGGATGCCCTCTTCATGAGCCGTCACATTCACTGCACCGGCGTCCAGCGAACGAACTACATCACTGACCAGTCGAGCGGTTACCACCGCCGTTCCGTCGCCACCTCCCGCCACGGTCAACTGCACCGTGATTGTCAGCTCCCGATCGGTCGCCGTAAGGGTCAACTCGTCGCCTTCGAGCGCCATGTGAACGCCAGTCAGTACGAGTTGAAAACTCCCGCGGTTTCCCGCTGCTCTGCCTGTCACCGTCAATGCTTCCAACAGGGCATCTCGCTCGCATCGGAACTTCACAGGGTTCTCGCTTTCTTACCTGTACTTATTAACAAATTACTGCTGTTAGCAGTAGGTCGGTGGAAATGTGGAAAGGTTGCATTTCCCCTGGTTATCCCCCGTTCACTTTCTCGCGGGGTTTCCCCAGGCAAGTGGATGGCGCACGGGTTGGATTCGGTGCCTGTGGAAATAACCTATGTGGTCCCCAACTATTGGCTGACTTTCCCCAAGTCGACCACTGTTGGTTCCCCAGCATCGATTATCAGGCATTCTTGATCCTTTGGATCAATTCCGTGATCTGATTGAAGGTCTCAGGCTGCTCGGCCATCTGTTTGGTGATCTTTTGGACCGCGTGAATCGCGGTCGTGTGGTCTCGGCCGCCGAACACCCGTGCAATGTCCGGATAACTCAATTCTGTCAGTTCTCGGAAGACGTACATGGAGACTTGACGTGCCTTCACTAGGGGTCGTTGACGCCTGGGGCCGACGATGTCCTCTAGTTTGAATCCGAACAGGTCGGCAGTCGCATTCAAAATCACGTCGGGAGTGACTGGCAGGGGCTCTCGACGAGTGGTGATGTCTCGGAGAATGTACTGGGCTAGCTCCAGGTCTAGGTACTTGTCATTAAAGCTGGCATATGCAGTAACCCGGGTAAGGGCACCCTCCAATTCACGAATATTATCCTTGATATTGCTGGCGATAAAAGTAAGTACATCGTCATCAATAACAAAGTTGGATTGCTCGGCTTTTTTGCGGAGAATTGCCAGTCGAGTCTCAATGTCTGGTGGTTGGATGTCGGTGAGTAGACCCATTTTGAATCGGCTGGTCATGCGATCTTCAAGTGTTGGGATAGCGTCTGGTGGACGATCGCTGGTTAGAACAACTTGCTTGTTGACTTCGTGCAGTGAATTAAACGTGTGAAAGAACTCTTCCTGTAGACCTTCTTTCCCTTCTAGGAATTGAATGTCATCTACCAGAAGAACATCAACCTCTCTGTAGGTCCTCTTGAATTCACTTCGAGTGTTCGTTCGAATCGCATCTACGAATTGATTCAAGAACGTTTCGGTCGACACATAGACTATTCGTTTGATCGGGTGACGCTGGTCATCAACATAATGGCTCTTTACGTAGTGCCCTATGGCTTGGAGAAGGTGGGTCTTCCCTAAGCCGGCATGACCATGAATGAACAGAGGATTATACGATTTACCGGGGGTTTCAGCAACAGAGAGGGCGGCTGCAAGGGCAAATCGATTGGAGGGGCCAGTGACGAATTTGTCAAAAACATAATTTGGGTGAAGCGCGTTATTGGTCCTACTGACTGGCGCAGGACTGTCTACTTCAGGGATTGTAACTGGCGGAGCGGACACAGAAACAAGGGCATCGTCGCCGTTGAAACTCTGTTCGGCTGAAATCTTCAGAGTTATATGCGTGGCATTCGAACTGGCCAAAGCATTTCGCAAAATCTCAAAATACTCACCCTCTAGACGATCCTTTATGATTGTGTTCGGGACCGTAAGTTCCAAGACATCCTCTTCAAGAGAGGTTGCCTTGGCTGGGTTAAAGGTTGATTGCCATACGGCGTCTGGGACTTGAGCTCGAATACTGGTGGCGCATGAAGACCAGAGAAGTGTTGCTGACACCATTTTGGTGGTAACTCCAGAATTATAACGTGTGGTATCCACAAATGTGTATAAGGTGTGGATAACTCGCGGTCTTTCTACTTCACCCAACCAAGTTGGCACCGCCTCGACTGGAATTCAGGACTGTATCACCTCTTCTTTGTCCGTGCACGGGCGAGTTTAGCGATACTTGCAGGTCAGAGGCATGTGTTGATGATGTTGCCAGTGTCGTTCAGGTGGTGCCTGTGGGGGCGAGTCTGGTGGAATGGGCAATTGGTTGTCGTGTTCACGAGTGAGGCCGTAGCGTAGAGGGAACGCCGGGAGACGGGAGGCGCTGGTAGGGCGACCCCCAGAGGACGCGACCCCGGCCTTGGAGGAATTTGTGAAGCGCACGTATCAGCCGAATGTGCAACGCCGGGCTCGGCGTCACGGATTTCGGCATCGGATGATGACAAGAAGCGGGCGGGCGATCGTCAATGCTCGTCGGCGCCGCGGCCGCAAAAGGCTGACGGCCTGATCGAGCGTCTCCGGGGACGCTCGTCGTTCGCTCGGCTGCGTGCCGATGGTATTCGCGCTGACGATGGATTGCTCTGGGTCCGCTTTGTGCCGGACCCCTCCGTCAGCGCGGCCCTGGTGGCATATGCATTGCCGCGACAGCTGGGTTCTGCTGTGACCCGGAACAAGATCCGCCGGCGCCTGCGTGAAATCGTGAGGAACCTCGATGGGGAGGCCCCGACTGGACTCCCCGCCGGCCTCTATCTGATCGGCACTCAACCAGCCAGCTGTCAATATACCCATGCTGACCTGCGGGTTTCTCTGCTCGGCTGCCTCGCCAAACTGGATCGAGCAGCGTCGTGAATCCAGTGGACTACTCGAGCGGGGGTTTGCGGCTGAGTGTTGCGGCGCGGATCTTGAGGACCCTGATCACGGGATATCAACGGGCCACCGACCATCGCCCGAGTCCCTGTCGGTATGTTCCGAGCTGCTCCTACTACGCAGTGGAGGCGGTAGAGGTGCATGGTGCGACCCACGGTGCCTTGCTAAGCCTGCGCCGCCTGTTGCGGTGCCGTCCTGGAGGTCCATCAGGTTGGGATCCAGTCCCTGACAGAAACGGCCAACTGGCCCCTGACCCCACGGCCAAAGAGGCGGTGTCTGGTGTTTGACTCAGTGTTTGACGGCCTGTTTGACGGCTTGGCTTGGCTGTTGGCGGTGTATTACTCGCTGGGGGAGAGCTACGGCATCGCCATCATGCTGTTCACACTCACGGTGATGATGATCTTGACGCCGCTCACGTTCTACACCACGCGGTCGATGCTTCGGATGCAGACCCTCCAGCCGGAGGTCAAGAAGATCCAGGCGAAGTACCAGGGCGATCGCCAGCGGATGAACGAAGAGATGATGCGTCTGTACCAGGCCAACAACGTGAATCCACTGGGAAGCTGTTTGCCGATAATCGCCCAGCTTCCAGTCTTTTTCGTTCTCTTTCGTCTTATTCGAGGACTTACAAGACGTGTCAGTGATTTAGGAACCCATGTTGGTTGGCGGCTGCCGTTTGGGGAGAACCGCGTATCCGACCCCGACTTTGCCGAGCGGACCTTCAACCCGGAGTACTTGGCCGCTGATTCCGACCTGCGTATCGCCCTTGAAGGGTCTACGGAGATGAACTTCTTGGGCATGGATCTGTCATCCAGCCTCACTGATGCGTTTCGGGACTCCTTCTCTACGGCGCTGCCGTTCCTGCTGCTGATCGTCTTGATCGGGGTGTCCAGCTACATCCAGCAGCGCCAGATTGCCGGACGCCGCGATCCCGATGCCCCGGTCAATCCTCAACAGCAGATGATCATGAAGTTCATGCCCTGGTTCTTGCCCATCATCTCGATTGGATTCCCTGCTGGTCTGAATCTGTATTTTGTGAGCTCCAACATCGTGAGGGTAGGACAGCAGGCGGTAATCACCCATCGCATCTACAACCCGCACAAGCAACGCCAAGCTCTTATCCAGAGCAAAACCGAAGAAGAGGAAGAAGAGGAAGACGAACCGTCGGAGCCAGTCCAGTCCTCTCCCCGATCGGCGACCCGAGCCCGCACACCGGTAGTAGACCACGGCAGCCGGCGGCCCACATCGAGGACTCCACCGAAGCGTCGCACCGACAGCCGGCGAACCACGAGCACCACTTCTGGACAGCGTATGCCACCACGGGCTGCGAAAGAGACGTCCGCCAAAGAGGAGCGTGCTAAGGATTCGAAAGCACCAGAAGCCAAATCAGCCCGTACAAAGTCGTCAAAATCAACACCCGCACAGCGCCAGACGAGCAGGACCACGCAAAAGGGTCATCAGTCACATCCCACGGATAGTCGGCGCCGGCGGAAGAAGAGGAGAAGGTAGCCATGGAGTGGCTGGAAGTAACCGGCAAGACAATTGCCCAAGCCGAAGAAGCAGCTCTCGACCGACTCGGAGTAGACCGAAGCGAAGCCGAGTTCTCGGTTGTAGATGAGCCCAAGACCGCGCTCTTGGGACTTCGTAAAACGGAAGCTCGAATCAGAGCACGAGTTCGGCCCGTGATGCCTCGTGAGAAACGGACCCGGAATCGCCGCCCGTCCAACAACAGGGATCGGAATCGGAACCGTAAGCCAGAACGGGGTAACTTGAAGGAGAATAAGGGTCGAGGTGGCCAAGGCGGTCGAGGCCAGAATCGTAGTTCGAAGTCTGCAAGCGGGGATAGAGCTCCACGCGAACAGGGCAACAAATCGCAAAATGCCGGCAAGAAGAATGAAGGAGCCGGCAAGAAACGTCCATCAAATGCCCCGAGAGGGGAAAAAGCGAGGGAGAGCAAACCCATGGAAGATCCGATGAGCTTGGAAGAGCAGAGCACCCTGGTGGTTGAGTTTCTCGACGGGATGTTGGATGCCTTCGAATTGGACGCTGAGGTGTACGCCGAAAGGGTCGACGATGAGACCGTGGAAATGCGGGTGGAGAACGTGGAAGGCGTCGGTCTGCTCATCGGGCCCAAGGGCAATACCCTGCGGGCGGTCGAGGACCTGTCCCGCATGCTGGTGCAGCGCAAGTCGGATGGTAACTGCGAAGGTCGCATCCGCGTTGACATCGGAGGTTACCGTGAGCGCCGTCGTGCAGCCCTCGAGACCTTCTGCGAGAAGATCGCTGTGGAAGTCAAAGACAGTGGAACTGAGCGCCCGATGGAACCGATGAATGCTGCGGACCGCAAAGTGGTGCACGACGTCGTAGCCGAGATCGAAGGTGTCAACACCGTTTCCGAAGGCCAAGAACCTCGCCGCTGGGTAGTGATCATCCCTGACTGATCTGTGCATTTGGATAGTGCAAGCCGGGCCAGACTGGTTGAGGTGCTCAGCCAGGCCCAAGAGCGGGGGTGGGTCGGACGCCGGCCGGTTGATCAACAGATCGACCATTCCTTGGCATTTGCTGACGCGGCTGCATCGAACCCGGCCATTGCTGTGGATTTGGGCAGCGGTGGCGGGCTGCCAGCCCTGGTTCTGGCCGCGGTGTGGCCGCAGTCACGTTGGACGCTGGTGGATTCTTCACTGGCCAGAGCTGCGTTCTTGGAACTGCACTGCGCTCATCTGGGGTGGTCAGACCGTGTGGACGTCCTCCATGGTGCCGCCGAGGTCCTCGCTGAAGACGAGCAGCACTGCGGCCGCGCCAATCTCGTAACTGCCCGCAGCTTCGGGCCGCCATCGTTGGTCATCAAGACAGCTGCTCCCCTGCTCCGACCCCACGGAGAGCTCATAGTCAGTGCCGCGCCTGATGCCACTCCTTGGTCTGTTGACGTGCTTGCTGCCCATGACATGGGTCCCGACCGCCTTACCTCGTCACCTCCCCGCTTCCACCGCGCTACCCGAAACCCCCCGGCGGAACTCACAAATAGATGTTTCACATGAAACATCGCAGGGGGGTGCTTGATACAAGGTTGAGGGTGAGCGAGAATTGTCCCAGTGTCCTTTCACGAACCAATGCAAACTGGGCCATGCCGCGTAATCGCGGTTGCCAACCAAAAGGGCGGGGTCGGAAAAACCACCACTACCGTCAACCTCTCTGCTTGTCTGGCCGAGATCGGCTACCGCGTTTTGGTGGTCGATCTGGATCCGCAGGCAAATGCCACAACCGGCCTGGGCATTGATCCGTTTTCTGGAGGCGTTTCCACCTACGACGTGCTGCTGCAAAACGGGAACATGAGAGAGAGCATCGTCCCAACCCAGATCAAGAACCTTTGGGTGTCCCCGTCGACTCTGGATCTCGCCGGTGCCGAGATAGAGCTAGTGCCGGCCTTCAGCCGGGAGCGCAGGCTTGATTCTGCGATCTCCTCTGTGTACGGCGATTTTGATTTTGTCTTTGTGGACTGCCCGCCGTCGCTCGGATTGCTCACCGTCAATGCATTGGCCGCGGCTCGTGAGGTGATGGTCCCAATCCAGTGCGAGTACTACGCGCTTGAGGGCCTCGGTCAGCTCATGAGGAATATCGAATTGGTTCGCAACAGCCTCAACAGCGATCTGGAGATCTCCCTCATCGTGCTCGTTATGTATGACGGTCGCACCAAGCTGTCTGCCCAGGTGGCCTCGGAGATACGCAGTTATTTTGGCGACAAAGTCTGTCGTCAGATGATTCCCCGGAATATTCGCTTGGCGGAGGCGCCCTCGTATGGAGCCCCGGTAATCATTACTCATCCCCGGTCGCGCGGAGCACTGGCATACCGGGAACTTGCCAAGGAGGTAGCCGATGGCGCGCTCGCCCGGGTTGGGTAGGGGACTCAGCGCCCTCATATCCGACTCCACTTCGCCCAGTGACGGGGTGCGCTCTTCGTCGTATCTGGAGCTCCCCCTCGATGCCATCTCCGCGAATCCGTATCAGCCTCGGGATGAGTTCGACCAGGCAACGTTGAACGTGTTGACGGAGTCCATCCGCGAGGTGGGCGTGCTACAACCGATCTTGGTCCGCCCCAGCACCAATGGCAAGTACGAGCTGATTGCCGGGGAACGCCGTTGCCGGGCGGCCCGACAGGCGGGATTAGAGCGGATTCCCGCCATTGTCCGCACGGCAGAGGACGCCGATGCCTTGGAACAGGCCCTGTTGGAGAACCTGCACCGGGAGGACTTGAACGCCATTGAAGAAGCAGCTGCGTGTCAGCAGTTGATCGAAGAATTTGGGTTTACCCAGGAAACCGTGGCCAAGCGGATGGGACGGAGCCGCTCGGCGGTGGCCAACACGGTGCGTCTATTGCAGCTCCCCGACGAGGTCAAAGCGATGGTTGTCGGCGGCTCTTTGTCAGCGGGCCATGCTCGTGCCTTGCTGGGCGTGGCCAACGAGAAGCGTCTGATCAAGTTGGCAAAAAAGGCGGCCTCAGAAGGGTTGACCGTCCGCAAGGTGGAAGAAGAGGCTCGTGGCATCGCTCCGGCGGTGAACAAGACCAAGCAGCCCGCGCCGAAGCAGATTGGTGCTGATAGGGGAGCGGCCGTGTTGGAGCTGGAGAGCCTGTTGAGTGATTACTTGGATACCAAAGTGGATGTGACGCTCGGCAAGAGTCAGGGAAAACTGGTGATTCAGTTTGCTGATTTGGATGATTTGGAGCGGATTTACCGGGTGATGCTTCAGTCCTGAATAAGCGGGCTTTCTCTTTACGATCCCCCGGCAGTCTGGCGGGTCCTGTCCCGGCCCAGCCCGCCGTCCTCGCAGAGCTGCGGGCAGCGGGCGCCCTGAGCCGGGCCACCCCCCAGCCTGCCTATGTTGCTCACTTGCCTCGCTTGGCGGAAGGAAGTGGCGGGGGGCGGGTTGTTAGGCGGGTCTGGTGGCCCAGGAGGCGAGGCTGCTTTCTATGGAGCGGGCTAAGGGGGAGAGGCGGGCTTGGACGAGGCCGGGGGGGCCGATTAGGCACTGCACTGCGGTCATGCGGGTGTGCCGCAAAACCGGCAACCGCATTCCCCTCACATCTGCGCTTTCGATACCCAACGCCGCGGGGAGCCTTTGCCCCAGAAGGCTGGCCAGGCGCTGTCCGCCGGGGGAGACGAATCCCTCGGTGGCGAAATAGGCCACCCGGCACGCAGGCTCGTCAGATGGCAGCAATCCAAGGTAGACGTCCACTTCGAGTCGGTTGGCTTCGTCGACCCTCTCGGCTTCGGGCCAGTCGCAAGCTTCGCTGACGGAGGCGCCGGATCGCCGTAGACCGGTGGCCAATTCTCCGGCCACTGCGGCCATGGTGCTTGTCGAAGCGATCATCACGTGCCGCTCGGTAAGCCGGCGAGGGGTCTGCTGGAGCTTGGCCCGCTCCCTGACCGTGGCCACCGTGGCTGGTGTGACCCGGGCCGACATGCGTTTCAAGGCGCCGGTAGTGGCTTCGCCGCACACTCCGTCGCACACCAGTCCGCTATTGAGTTGGAATTCCTCTAGTGCACTGGCGGTGTCGGGCCCGAAAATGCCGTCGACCCGACCGGCGTCGAATCCCATGGAGCCCAGCCGCAATTGCAATTCGGCCACGTCGTCGCCTCGAAGCATCGGCTGGTTGAGATAGAGATTGCGATCGCCCAGTGACCAACTCGCCTCTTGCAGTGCAGTCCAGGTGTGCGGCCCGCAGATCCCGTCCACGCTGAGGCCTCGACTGGCTTGGAAATCGGCCACTGCGGCGGCGGTTGAAGCATCAAAAAGCCCGTTTGCTGACAAGGCCAGAGCGAAGCCTGCCGACGCCAACTTCTGCTGCAAGAGGACGACTTCGTCGCTCTCGTCTTCTCGCTTCAGGGTAAGGGGGTGGTTATCGGTCAAGTCTTGCGCTCCTGCTGCGCCCCCCGCAGAATATGAGCGTCAGAGGACGATCAAAAGGCGACTTCGCCGATCTCTTGGAGCAACTGCTGTTTGCCCTTGGCGCCTATAATCCGCTTGGCCGGTTCCCCGTCTTTGAACACTATGAGTGTGGGTATGCTCATCACCTGATAACGCAGCGCCACATCTTGGGCATCGTCTACGTTGAGTTTGGCCACGTTGATCACACCAGCCTTCTCGACGGCGATCTCATCGAGGATCGGCGCGATCATCTTGCACGGGCCGCACCACTCAGCCCAGAAATCGACGACGACCGGTAGCTCTGCGCTGCCGATCACCTCATCAAAGGTCTCATTGGTGAGCGTGGTGATGCTCTCAGCCATGTTTGTGCATCCCTTCGGTCGCAGCGGTCGGCGAGCGGTCAGCCTATCAGCGGTTTTGGCGGTTAGCCGTGTCCAGCGGACTCCAGCCAGCGCTCAGCATCGATGGCGGCCATGCAGCCTGAGCCGGCCGCGGTAACTGCTTGGCGGTAGTAGTCGTCCTGGACGTCCCCGCAAGCGAACACACCTTCAATTTCGGTGCGGCTGGAGTCGGGCTCGGTAACCAGATACCCGTTCTCTTTGCGCTTCAACTGCCCCTCGAACAAGTCGGTGTTGGGCCGATGGCCAATGGCAATGAACAGTCCGGTCACGTCTAGCACCGAGGCCTCGCCGGTGGTCACGTTTTGGATCTCGACTCCGGCGAGCTTCTCCTCGCCGCGGATTTCGGTTACCACATTGTTCCACAGAAACTCGATGCGGTCGTTGGCAAACGCACGGTCCTGCATGATCTTGGAGGCCCGCAGCTCGTCCCGTCGGTGTATAACGGTGACTTTTGATGCAAAACGAGTCAAGAAAGTGGCCTCCTCCATGGCGGAGTCACCGCCGCCTACCACGGCGATGTGCTGATCCCGGAAGAAGAACCCATCGCAGGTGGCGCAGGTGGACAGGCCGTGGCCGATAAGCCGCTCTTCGGCCTCCAGGCCCAGCATGATCGATTGCGCTCCGGTGGACACGATCACCGCCCAGGCCCGATAGGTGGGCTCGGGCGCACTCGGGTCGCCGACCCAAACGCCGTGGGGCGGCCCCGACAGATCCACCCTGGTTACCTTGTCGGTGAGCATCTCCGCGCCGAAACGCTGAGCCTGCTCGCGAAATTTAACCATCAGTTCCGGGCCCATCACCCCTTCGGGGAAGCCGGGGTAGTTCTCCACGTCGGTGGTGAGCATCAGCTGCCCGCCGGGCTGGTCGCTGGTGGACGACGGCTCGCCCTCGATGACCAAAGGAGCGAGGTTGGCTCGGGCGGTATAGACGGCGGCGGTCAGCCCGGCCGGGCCCGAACCGATGATGATGACCTCGCGGATGCCCTGGTCGGTCATGAGGGCCGCCTCGACCAGGCGTAGGCACCCAGCGAAACGAAGAATATGCCGAGGATGCCGTGGGCCGCCCAGGCCCGGCCCGTGGCCACCTCCAATCCCCGCACTGCGGCGATAATGCCCAGCACCAGCACGATGATTAGGGGAAACACTCCGAAAACGAGATAGCCCAAAAGACGAGTGAAGTTGACCACCGGTCCGGTGGTCACGCCGCGGACTTTGTCTACGGCATTGACGACGGCATCGGCGGCCTGGTCGGGCCAATCCTCTGCCAGTCCCAGCATCGAAGCGGCCGTCGGTTCTTCTTTTGGCTCTGTGGCATCAGCCATAGGAGTTCAGACTACCGCCGCGCTGTGTCATATCGGATGTTGGGGGAGTGGGGGAGGGAGCTATTGAGACCAGTCGAGGAAGGTGTGGGAATTGAGCAGCTCGCATTCGGGGGGCGGGGATGTTTCTGTCAATTGCAGATCGCGATCGCTGAGGTACACCGATACCTGGACTTCGATTTCGTCTACCACGGCGTCGAAACGAGCTAGCAGCTCAAGCCCCTCAGCGGGGAACAACGGGCAGCCCATGAGGTCGATGGCAGCAGCTTCCTCGATCCGCTCAATCCCCTGAGGATCACTCCGCTCTTCAGCAAGCTCCATTGCATAGGTGGCAAGATCGGCCGAGGTTTCGAACACCAGGGGAGCTTCACCCGATATTGGGACGACGACTGGCTCGTCGGCCATCATCGGCTCGGGTTCGCCTTCTTCCTCGGGAGCCTCATCGCTGGCCGGGCCGTCGTCCATGGGGGCTTCGGCAAGGTCAATGGCCATTTCCTCGTCCATCATCGCCTCGGCGGGAGCGTCCGCAGAGAAGGCCGCGCTGGCGTCGTTAGAGTCAGGGCTTGCCGGTGCTTCTTCGGCAGCTTCCGGGCTCTCGGGTTCGGGCACGGGCGCCGATTCGGGCACCGCCATCGCCGGCTGGTCGGCCATGTCAGGGGCTGCTGCCGAGTCGTCGGCGAATTGTTCGCCGGCATCATCGTCACCGATCTGCTCGAAAACGGTCACCCCCACCATGGCTATGGCCGCCACTACTGCGGCCGCGGCCAAGATGACCCTTGCCCGTGGGGGTATCGACCGCAGCCGACGGCGAGCCTTCTCCAGCGAAATCACCGGGGCTCGTTGGTCAAGCGCCCGAGCGATCATCTGATCCCGCACCTCGTCGGAGGGCAGCTCCACCGGGGCGGCAACCAAATCCCGCACGGCCCGGAGCTCGGCCACCAGCGCCTGCAAGCGGGGATCTCTCTCCACCAGGGCGGCCTCTTCTGGCGTGGTCTCCCCGTCCAGATAGGCGGAGGCCAGCTCGTCCAGTTCCTGTGGGGTCATCTCGGGGCGTTCGTCGCTCATGGTCTCTCCCCAGTGTGACGTTGGCCGGGGTCGTCTGGGTTCCCGCTCAACAACTCGGCTAGGCGCCGGCGTCCCCGGGAGATGCGGGACCGGACCGTCCCGGGGGCGATGTCCATCTCTTGGGCGATCTCCTCATAGCTCAACCCCAACTGGTCGCACAGCACCACCGGCACCCGGAATGCCTCAGGAAGCTGGGTCAGGGCGGCCTCGATGTCGAGTCGATCGCCCACCGAGTCGGCCACCGGCCGCTCGACAGCGGCCAGCGGCTGCTCCTCCACCGCCGACGGAACCGGCCGCCGGCCCCGCCGCCGCATTTCGTCCAAGCAGGCGTTGGTCACCACCCGATGCATCCAGGTGGTGAACTTCGACCGCCCGTCAAAGCGGTCGATGCGCCGCACCAGGGTGATCAGCGCCTCCTGAGTGGCATCCTGCGCGTCGGCCTCATTGCCAGCCAGCCGCCGGCAGATGGCGTAGATCTGGTTGTAGTGCCGCCGCAGCAGGTCATCGAACGCGGCCTGGTCGCCCGTTTGGGCTCTCTTGACAAGGTCGGTGTCGTCGGCTGCGCCCCTGATTCCCTGAGGGTACTCACCATCAGTGTGTATATGGTTGAACCAGGTGTAACTAGGCCGGGAACTAATCCACTCCGGCATTCGTCATAGGTATGACCGATCGACGGGGGAGGATACCCATGCACCACGCGAACCCCACTGCAACCAAGTCCAAGCGCCGCCCCCTGGGCTTCATACTGCTGGCGCTGCTCAGCGCGTTCTTTGTGCTGTTCAGCGCATGCAGCCCCGGCAACGACGACGACGCTGCGCCCAGCATGGATTCGCCCGCTGATGATATGGCCGTGCCCGCAGCGACAGAGGCTATGAGTGACGCGGGTGAGGCAATGGAAGAAGCCCCCGAGCCTCAACCCGCTGACGAACCGAGACCCGCAGCAATCAGCGAAGACAGCGGCCTCGCCGTCCCCACCGCCCTTACGCCTGCCGATCTGGGCCGCGACATCATCTACCGGGCCACCATCGAAGTGCAGGCCGACGATGTGGCCGCGGCCAATCGCGAGGCGGTGGCCATCGTGCAGGGATTGGGCGGCATCGTGTTCTCCCAGGCCACCCGCACCGAGCCCCGGCCTCGCACCGAGATCACCTTCAAGGTGCTGCCTGCCGATTTTTCCACCGCGCTGGAACGCCTGGCCGGGGTGGGCAAGCTGATCGATCAGGAAATCACCTCCGATGACGTGACCGAGATCATCGTCGATCATGGAAAGCCGCATCATCACCGCCGAGGCCAGCGTGACCCGCCTGCGGAAGTTCCTCGAGGAGGCCACCCAGCTTGAAGACGTGGCTCAGCTGGAGCGAGAGCTGCTCGACCGGGAGACCACGCTGGAACGGCTCCGGGGCCAGATTCGCACTTTGCGTGATCAGGTGGACTTGGCCACCATCACGCTCACCATCACCCAGTCGCCCACCGTGCTGCCCGACACCGGGATCCGGGTCACGGCCTGGGTGTCCGAAGACGCCCAAGATCCCGTGCCTGGGCGTGCAGAACATCACTGTGGAGCCCGACGCAAAGGTCTATCTCTGCCTGGAGGTTGAGAACTCCGGCACCTCGGCGCTCACCGACGTGGACGTGAGCACCCGCAACCTGCGCCTCAACCTCGACAACTTCCAAACCTGTCCAGGGCAGCTTCAACCGCATTGAGGCCAATGAGTTGATGACCGCGGTACTGGAGCTCCCCATCGAAGAGGGCCGCTTGGCCGGCCGGGTGGCCACCCGGGGACTGCCCATCGAGCTCGAAGTGTTCGCCACCCCGGTGGACTTCGACGGAGCGGCGCTGGATGAGGTGTGGGGCGAGTCGGTGGTGCGGGTGCAGGTGGACACCGACGACTCCCTGCCCGGCTTCGGCGACTCAGTGTCCGACGGCGCCAGCGGCGTGGTGGCCGTGTTCAGCGTGGTGCTGATCGTGGTCGGCGTCCTGCTGCCCTTCCTGCCCATCATCGCCGCCATAGCCGCCCTCATCTGGTGGATCCGCAGCCGCCGCAACCGCAGAGCGGGCTCACCGCCCACGCCGACTACTTGAACGCCGGCTACTTGAACAGGGAACGCCCTGACATCAGCTGCTCATAGAGCTCCAACAGATCGGGGCTGATCAAGTCGTCGGCTTCTGGTTGGTCGCTCTCCCGCTTCAGCAAGTTCAAAAGCTCGGCCATGATCTGGCGCACCTCAGTGGGATTCTCTGCTGCGGCCATCAGCCGCCAGCGGTAGCACTGTTCACAAACCCCCACGAGCTGAAGGCTGGTCATCACCGCACGGCGGGCGCCTTCAATGTCACCGGCGTCTAGGCACCTCTCGGCCAACTCATGGGCCGCGGTGTCCACCAAGCAGTCGATATGGGTTCGCAGCCCGAAGTCGGCCCACCGAAACATGTCTCCGGCCCCGCCAGAGAACGGAATTCCCCGCACCAGCGCGAGAGCAGACTGAAGGTGCTGTCGTCCGCGGTCACCAGATACGTTGCGACCGGCGGAAACAAGCGCGTCAAATCGGCTCACATCGGTTCCTACTCCTGGTGTCAGCCGGTAGATCCCCTCCGGGCTCACCCTGGGCAGGTAGGGCTCATTGTCGCTATTGGTCCCCAGGGCCCTCCGGGCTCGACTGACCGTATTGGCCAGGGTCGATTTGGAGGGAGGGTCGTCCAAAGGCCAAATGTGAGTCCTGAGCTGATCTCGATCAGCACCCTCGGGATGGAAGGCCAAGTAGGCCACCAGATCCAAGGCTCGTCGTGAGGTAAGCGGCTGTGCTGCTCCTGCCATTTCCACTGTTCCAAGGACTCGGACTTCAATGTCGACATCCAACGAGTCGTCAGCAGATGCGTCTTGCTGATGCTGTAACAGATGCGACGATGGCGGCACAGCCAACGCCACCCCCTCGGTGTCCTTGGCAGTTGACGCCAAGTCGGCGACGGCGGCGACGGCGTTGCCGGACAGACCGCATGGTTCTAGCCAGAGGCCGATCGGCTGCAACAGGAGGCCGCCCTCGTCGAATTGGGCGATCCACTTTGCTCCGTCGAGGCCATGGGCCACTGCACAGACTGACGGATCGCATGCCTCCAGCAGTTGAGCGGCTTCTTCCTCGTTTACTCGGTTGGGAACCAGGGTCACCATGGGATGCCAATAGTCATCGCTGTTGCCGAGTCTGCTGTCGAGGGGATTGGGATGACTTCCGAGCATGGCTTGGTTCTGGCGTTGTTGGTGTCTTATCCGCTCAATGGCCGAAGCCACGTCAGGTACGTAGTCAACCCGTTCGAACACTGCGAGATCTTGGCCAAACCCCACACACAGCACGGTGAGGTCGTCAGCCAGGTGGCTGCTGGCCAGCTGAGTTGCCATAGCCGAGCAAAGTTCGGCAATAGCCATCGGATCCCCATCCAGATTTAGGGCAACCAGATGCTCAAGATTCAAGAGGCATTCGTGGCCGTCTTTCGTACCGGCGGTAGCCAGAGTCGGTAGGGGAGCTGGTATGCCATCGGCTTCGGCCAGCAGGTTCTCCAAAGGGTCGTTTCTAGGAAGTGTCCAAGTCGTGCTGTCGTTGTTGGTGTGAAAGCCGAGCGGAGCCTCACCAGGGGCGCTGAGGTGAATCGCCACGCTGCTTGAGCTCAGGGTTACCCCGATGATGTCGGGCGGAGGGTTCCCGACCACTCGAGAAGACAAGACTCGTAAGGACGCATCCAAGAAAAGAGCGCTGTCGGGATCGGCAGCAGCCAGCAATTCCTGTTGTAACTGAACGGCTGCCTCTGAGGGGGGGATAGGCATTCGACCGTTTGGCATTCGGCGGCGTTGCGTCCGTCGAAGCCGGGCCAGTACCCACCCAAGGCTGCTGGCAAACACTCCGAGGCCTCCTACTGCGAACATCATCTGGCTGGTCGGAGCCGACTGTTGTTTGACGCTGGGGGAGGCCACGCTGGCCACCACGGTCGGCCTCGAAGTGGTGTATGCCGCTACTGGCGTGGCGTGGTCGTGCAGTGGCGGCTGCGGTTGGGTCTCCGGCGTGGCGTGGTCGTGCAGTGGCGGCCGCGGTTGGGTCTCCGGCGTGGCGTGGTCGTGCAGTGGCGGCCGCGGTTCGGCGGGGGCCCTGGTAACTGCAGGTTCAACATCAAGCGTCGGCACCTGAAGCTCCCATCCCGGCAAGATCACGCTTGGGTCTTGGATGATGTCCTGGTTGGAGTTGAAGATGTCAACCCACCTCTGCGGGTCGTTGAGATGATGAGCCGCCAGTTCCCACAACGTGTCTCCCTCCTGCACGGTGATCAAGAGATCGTCAGATTCCACAAGAGCGGCATCAGGCTGCTCACTGCTGCCTGGGGCTTCATCCATATTGAACTCGGATGAAGTAGGAAGACGGGCATCGGCTGGCATGACAAGTTCCCATCCTGGTTGTAACCGGGTTGGGTCGGTCAGAGTTTCGCCGTCTGCTTGGGTCTGCCCTTGATTGAGAACGAACACCTCGGTCCATCTGTCCGGGTCACCGAGGTATCGCTCAGCTAGCACTCGCAGGCTGTCGCGCCGACTCACGGTATGGACGAGTCGTGCTGCATCGGTGGACTGGTCGATGGGGGCTTCGACTGCTTCTTGGTCGGGCGTGGTGGAGTCGTCTTCGTCGCCGGGGTCGATCCCCCATGTCTGGTCGGCATCGATTTCGGCCGTCAGGGGGGCTAAGAGATCTTGGTTGTCGGCCATCACCGCGCCAGGTTGTTGAATCGAGAACGCGACCACGAGGACAGTGCCCATCAGTCGAGCAGACAAGCGCTGCATGAATGAGGGAATGAAGGAAACCCGGGGTGCTACCCGGCCACGGAAGTGGGCCCAGAGTTCTATTCCCACTCCGGCGAGCATCTGGAACCAGAGAACCCACACCACCACCGCAATCGGCTTCAGGATGAGAGATGGGGAAAATGCCCCCGTCTTTAGGGCGGTAAGCGCTTCTGAGCCCGAAGGGATCCCTTGTGGCAGCGGCCAACCCACACCAATGATGAGGAGCAATGGAACGCCCACCAGAAGGCCGAAGAGTGACGCAATCGAAGCCACACCACGGATGAGTTCCGAGCGATGTTCATTGAAATTCATAGGTCATCTCCTGTGGTTATTCCCCGGACCGCGCGGGCAGTGCCGGTACCAGACACCCGGCGTGAGTCAAGACCGAGGATCGAAAGAACCTGAAACGGCTGGGTCAGCCAGACGGTGGTGGAAACCGTGTCGCCACTCACGGAAATGGACCACTCTGCGTCTTGGCCCAGGAATCTTGCCGCGGCGATTCGAGCTTGCCCTGGCTCAACGATCAGATTGTCCGTCTCCTGATATATGGATCCGGTTGAAAGTGCCTGGGCCCCTGCTCGGGCTGCCTCGGATGCCAAGTTGGTGGCCTTCCGTCTGGCATTTAATATCTGGGCGCCGTCGTATGCCAGTCCCCCCAACGTGACCAGTACTGAAGCCAATATGACGAAAACCACAGTCACCTGTCCTCTTTGGCGGCGCGTGGGCACCGAGAACCGACGAGCGCAGCCGTTCCGAAGTCGCAACCCCACGGCTAGCCGCCTTCGCTTCGGTAGTAATCCACCACTGACGCGGAGTCCGCTGATAACTCCAGGCTGCCGGGGATACCGAGTGTGGTCAGATCCGACAGCCCCACAGAACACGAGACTCGTACTTGCACCCTGCCCCCGGGCTTGAGATTCACTTCCTTGAAAGAGACTTTGGGTCCGCCCATACAGCTGGTCGCCGAATTGCTCAATGTGGCCTCAACGATCGAGATTGCAGCTGCTTGAGCCGCAACGATGGACTGATGCTGGGTCGCGGCCCGGGCGGCACCACTGGCCGCAGTTGCCAACCTGCCTTCGGTTACTCCCACGCGGCCGGCGGCCACGACGAAGAAGAAGAGCGTGAGCATGACGGGGGCAAAGACCGCTAGCCCAACCACGCTGCTGCCCCGGTCTCGTGCATCATCGAACGCACAATGTTCTTGTGACACTGCTTTCATCGTCGGTTGGCGGGGATAAAGGTCTCTCGGGGAACTGCCGACGTAGAGGAGATAGTCGGCGTATACCCAGGGATCAGCGACATCACCGCGGCCCGCACCGTCACCGACAATCGAGACCGATTCTTCTGATAGGAGACATCTACATCCGACAGCAGGCTTGCCGCGCTGGTTCCGATCACCGATTCCACCGTTGAGCGGGCCGCTGCCTCGTTTCCGAAGCCCTCTTGACTTGCTTGAGCTCCGCTCATGGCCGCGGCGTCAACGATGGACTGAGCATGAAAAACCAGGGCAGCTTGAACAATGACAAGGATCACGAACATGGCTGCGGGAACGACCAAGACCGCTGTTGTCGCTTCGCCACGCTCACGACCCATTTCTTGCTCGGCTTCACCGTGATTGGTCAGCTGATCTTGCTTGTCTGGCCGGCGATGAAGTTGGTGATGACCACGCCGGCCGCCACCGCTGCGGCGACGAGAACGGCGATGATAATGACCGTTGACGTCACATCTCCCCGCTCGCAATTCCACGATCTGCGTATTCGTGGTTCAAGCCCATTCCGCACCGCGGCAACGAAGAGAAGGAGTTTGGATCCCGCTTTCACTGGTTTCTCCCAAGAATTGCGAAGAGGGCGGTTCAAATCGCCGATAGAGAAGGGTTCAGGGACATGCTCAGTTGGACTGATCATGCGCTGACAATGGCAGCGATTGCCGGGTAGCCGATCAGCCCCAGAAAGCCCGAAAACATGAGAACGACAGGAAGCGACATGCGCTCCGTGGCCTGCTGGGCTTTGGTTTCTGCTTCGTTTAGGGCCCGCTCTCGCAGACCTCGGGCTTTGATGTGCAGGGAGGATCGCACTCGCGACCCGGAGGTCCCCGCCAGGTAGACCCACGCGGCCATCTCTTCGAGCTCTGGCGAACCTAGGTCGCTGCCCAGCTTCTCAAACGCATTCCATGGTGGTTCGTTGGCCAATTGGGCTTGTCTCAAAGCTCGTTTGATCTCCGCAAATCCCCAGGCAGAACCCTGGGCCGCGGAATCTGTCAACGCCCGTTCCATTCCTGTGCCTCCTGATAGATGGAGGCTCACCAGATCCAGGTACGCACTGACGTGGTGGCGGAGTTCGCGACGGCGTTTCCGGGCCCTTTCTCGTAGGGACAGGTCGGGGATGAAGAAGAACAATCCTCCGGCCAGAATCGACGCCAACACCACCAGAACTGGAGAGATCCACACTCGGCTGAGCCAGGTCACGAGCCAGACTCCTACGGGCAACCCTGTTCCGAGTACCAACATCCCCAATTTGGCAATAGCCAGTTCTTCAATGCTTTGCCCTGCTGCCCGCAGGTCTTGCTCGGCGCGGTCGCTCCGCAAGCCCAAGGGGCGGCACAACTTTGCCGCGGTCTGCCCGATTCGGATCCGACCTGCTTCTGCTGGTTGGTGGTCGTCTGTTGCCTGGTCCAGTTCGGTCAATCGATCCTTCAACGGTTCTCGGGGAGGAAACCACCCCCAAAAAGCGACCGCGAATCCAAGGCCCATAAGCGATCCCAAGGCCAAGCCAACCGTCATGATGGGAGTACCCCACTTACGCTTGAGGCCACCGGAACCTCACGAACGTCGAGGATCCGAGGCGGGCTCAAGAACCGGCTCATCTGTACGAGAGCGATCCCCGAAGCAACGAACAGTCCTCCGATCACTGCAAGTGCCACTTGACCGGAGAAAGTGTCGAACGGCGCCAAATACGACCTGTTGAAGCCCACCATTCCCACGGAGAACACGGCCACGATGCCCGCGACGAATCGGGCGGAAGTGAATTGGCGGGCTCGAGACGCCTCAATTCTCAATCGCATCGACACCTCTTGCCGGGTGTTCTCCGCGATTTCTGACAGTGACTCTTGCAAAGACCCCACCTGGTTGACCGCGGCAAGCCCCAATGTCACTGCTACTGAGTCCGCTACCGCATCGTTCATTTCGTCGGCGAACTTGGCCAGGGCATTGGGCAGGGTCTCCCGCTCGGCACGAAGAGCGAGTTGCCGCACTGGCGTGCGTATGGCAGAAGGCGCAGATACGGCCGTGGCCTTCAAAGCCTCAGTCAATCCAGATGCCGCGCTTACGGTGTCCCTCACCATTTCGATCCAGGTCGCCAGAGCGGTCATTCGATCGACTTCTTGATCACGGTCTGACTTTGCTCCCAATACCGTTGGCGTCATATAACCGGCTACACCCGCGAACAAGCCGGCAACAACCCATCCGGTCAGCCCGAATGCCACCACTGGTCCTGCAACTGATAGAGCCAGGCGGAGCGCAACCAAGGTGTTGGGCCTCTTGTGAGAGTTCAATCGCCTCGGGCTGGTTCGTTTTGGGCTTGAGGGGAAACCGCGCCAACTCATGATGGTGGTGAAGGCTCCGCTGCCCAATGCTGCGCCAAGCAGCGCTCCGATTAACGGAGTCAATTCTCGTCTCCGTGCATCATCCAGGAAGCGGGACTGAAGCCCCCACTTATCAACCGTTCGACGGTGGAAGGCTGCAAACTTCCGTTCGGCCGAGCTGTGGGGGTCCCATTGGCCGTGAACACCTCGACGCTGCTGACGGCTCCCGAATGATTGCCGGTTACCTCGCGCACTGACCGAACCCGACGTCGGCCGTCTCGGTCTTTCACGACATGGACCACGAAATCGATGCTCTCTGAGATCATCCGGTTTGTGGCCTCCACCGGGATGTGCTCCGCCGACCGCAAGGCATAGGTGGCGATCTTGCTGAAGGCTGCCTGGGAAGAGTTGGCGTGAATTGTGCACATCGATCCGTCGTTTCCGGTCGACAGCGCCGCGAGCATGTCCACTACTTCGGCACCTCGCACTTCCCCTACGATCAGCCGGTCGGGGGACATTGCTAGGGCATTGCGCACCAGTTGCTTCATCGTTATCTCGCCCGTTCCCTCGATGTTGGCGGTTCGAGTTTCCAGTTCGATCACGTCGCGATGCCGGTCGAAAGCGGTGGTCAGTCCCAACTCCAATCGGTCTTCAATGGTGATTAGCCGTTCATCGGGGTCACAGGCGTTTAGAAGGGCTCGCAGTAGCGTGGTCTTTCCGGCGTTGGTTCCGCCGCACACGATGATGCTCATGCGGGCTTGCACCACTGCTGTTAGAAAGTCTCTAAGGAGTTCGTCAATCGAGCCGAGATCGCAGAGATCATGCAAGGTGACGTGCTTATGGCGGTGACGGCGAATGGAGACTGCCGGGCGTTCTGACACGGCCATCACTGCGTTCAGTCGAGATCCGTCGGGCAACTGCAAGTCCAAGAATGGATTGGCGAGGTCGAACCGTCGTTCATTGCGGCCCAGGTGGGCGGCTGCCTTGCGGATGAGTGCGACCAATTCATCGTCCGAGTCGACGATGGGTTCAACTCGCTGTTTGGTCCCGTCGGCGTGAGTGACCCAAACCGTGTCGCAACCGTTCACATTCACGTTCTCGACCGACTCCTCGGCCAACAACCGCTCGAAGGGGCCAAGGCCGAACAAAGTGGCCAGCACTTCGTCGGATATTCGCGATTCTTCGGCGTGGTCAATTGGGGGCAGAAATGCTCGCGCTCGTTCGGCGGCAATCGCGTCGAGCGCTTCAAGAATGAACTGTCCAGCCATGGTCTTTTGCTCGAGTCGATTGCCGAGCTGCTTCGTCTCGGCCTGCTCGAGCTGCATGGTGACCAGGTCGAGCACCTGAAGCACGAGAGGGCAAGTCATGACGATGCAGCCACTCGGTCAGCCGCTGGGATTTGCAAGCGGAAATGAATGCGATGAACCAGTTCTGACAGTGTTCGCCACATCAGCAGACGGCGGTGGCGCTGGTTGACGGGCAGGCCGCGCCCCAAGGCTTGCGCCACTCTCGGTTCGTGAGCCATGACGCCCAAGAGATTGATTTGAGAGGCTTTCGCCATCTCTGTTGGCGGGTAGGGCCTATCGCCAACGCACACCAACGCGGTTGGTATGTCATCGGCCTTCATTCTTCGGGCCTGATGGACTAGGGGTACGAGCTGATCGAATTGGGGTCGAACAACCAACACCAGGAGATCGCAGCGTTTGACGAGCTCGGCAGCGGGAGAGTTACGCCGAATCCGACCGACGTCGACCAGGGCGTCAATATCGTCCAGACGGCTCAGACCATGTGCCAATCGCTTTGCCAGCGGCGTGAGCACCAGGGTGGTTGTCTCACCGCAACCTGGTGCAACCAGGGCAGGCAATTGGCCAGCCAGCGACTGGCAGCTGCCTTGCAGCCGATCCATTGTCAACTCATGTCGAGCTGTTCCTGAGAGCTCTACGAGCGATGGCGTTGAAGCCAGGCCGAAACGGGCCGCGAGAATGCCGCCGTCTCCATCCGCCTCAACGAGAACTGCCCGACGTCCAGTGGTTGATTCCCAAGACAGGCCGAGTCCAACCGACAAGTTGGTCACACCTGGACTGGATTTTGCGCTGCCAACTGCAATGATGCTCATCGACTTGCTCCAACCCCTGTCTGTTGGCGAGTCGGCAGGCTGTCGTCTGGCGGGGACACTCCAGGCAAGAGGATCAGCCGCAGCTCGTTGGATGCTGCTGCATTGCCAATGAGGACTGCGTCTTCGGCAGAGGCCAACAGCGATACAAATAGAGCGTCGCGACCCGAGTCCAGAACTTCGCTCACTTCGGCCACCGTGGCCCTGATGGTTTTGCTCGCGAAGACAACCCCCACCGACTGCCCTGGGCCGAGGCCGGCAATCGGATATTCGCCTGGCATGAGTACCGCTCCAACGACAGCCATTCCCTGGTCTACGGGTGAGTTCGCTGAGAGCAGACCGGGATGGAGAATTGCCCCCTCGGGGATGGCAGCGCGAACGGTGTGGCCCACCAAGGAGTCCAGGTCAGTCATGGGCACGAAATCCGCTCCCTGTCCGCTGGCCATTTCGACAGCCCGTAGATCGTCGATTTCAATCGTCGAGCCGGTGGGAATGTTGCGGCCCGCGACCGCCACTGCGATGCGGCTGCTGAGCGACGAAGCCCAGAGGGCGAAGACAATTGCTGCGGTGAGGGTGACGGTCAGCCCGAGTGCGACCCAGGGAAGCTGACGCCGGCGATCCTCTCTTGCCATCCGCATGGATTGTTTCCGGAAGGTTGGGGAGGGAGCCGTCGAGTCGCTCCGAGGGCCTCAATCTGCCACACCCTGCTCGCCGAAGCAAAGTGTATTTCAGCTAATTTTATGAATTGCTGTTCGGCTGGTATTGGCAGATGTGGGGGAGTTGGCGGTAGCGCTCGCCGACGTCGAGGCCGTAGCCCACCACGAAGTCGGGCGGGATCTCAAAGCCCACATAGCGCAGGTCGAGGTCTTCGTACTGGCGGCCCTTTCTTACGAGCAGGGCGCACACCTCCAGGCTGGCCGGGTTGCGGGCGGCGAGGTTCTTGCGGAGGTAGTTGAGGGTCAGCCCGCTGTCGATGATGTCTTCCACCAGGATCACATCTCGGCCAGCCAGATCCAGATCCAGGTCTTTGACGATCCGCACCACGCCGCTGGTGCGGGTGGAGCTTCCGTAAGACGACACCGCCATGAAGTCGAATTCCACCGGCAGTTGGATGGCCCTAGCCAGATCGGCCATGAACATGAAGGCGCCCTTGAGCACCCCCACCAGCAGGGGAGCCCGGCCTTGGTAGTCGGTGGTGATGCGGCCTCCGAGGTCGGCGATGCAGGCTGTCAGCTCGTCATTGGAGATAAGGATCGGGCCGGGATCGCCGTTGCCGGTGGTCGCCTCGCTGGACACAGCGGCCAACCTAGTAGTGCCTATCTCTGCAAGCCGAGCCGTTGAGACGATCGGATTACTCGCCAGCCTCCGCCAATTTCGGTGGATCGAGCGTCGTTTCGGGCCACCGCCAACACCCGCTCGATGGTCGCCGCGTCGGGCGGGTGGTCGGCGCCGGTCTCGCGCTGGATCCAGCGCCGTAGCGCCATCTGCGCCAGGGGCTCGGGGGCGGCGGCCACCACTTTGGCGTCGGTGGGATCGATAGCGACGGCCAACTCGTCGATCAGGTCACGGATGGCCCCCATCAGCCCGGCTCCCCGGGCGATGATCGGCACCACGTCGCGCTCCGCGATGTCGCACAGCAGCGGCAGCAGCTCGTGGCGGATGCGGTTGCGCCGGTGGGCGGGGTCGAGGTTGGACGGATCTCGCACCGGCTCCAGGCCGAGGGATTTGCACAGGGCTTGGGTCTCGTAGCGGCGCAGCGCCAGCAGCGGGCGTCGGGCCGGGTCGATGCCGGCCAGCCCGTCGGGCCCCGACCCGCGCATGAGGTTCAACAGCACGGTCTCCGCTTGGTCATCGGCAGTGTGGCCGGTGAGCACTCCGGCGGGCAGCACGCCGTAGCGGGCCGCCCTGGCTCGGGCCTCCAGGTTGGGTCCGGGGTCGCAGTGGGCAGTGCGGGCCTCGAAGGATGCCCCCCAACGAGCCGCGGCCTGAGAAACCACGTCGGCCTCGGCATCAGAACCCGGCCGCAGCCCGTGGTCCACGTGCCAGGCGGTCACCGCACAGCCCGCCTCGGTGGCCAGTACCAGCAGGGCAAGCGAATCCGGTCCGCCCGATACCGCGCAGTCCACCGCCGTGCCCGCGGGGGGAAAGGTGCAGCGTTTCAGCAGGTCGGGGATTTTGACGCTCAACCGGCCGCAAGGGCGGGGGTGCCGTTGACCCGGTCGATCCACTGCTGGGGGTTGCGGATCTCGGTCATGGTGGGCAGCCGGTCGGCCGACTCCCACGCCCGCTTCACGAGCTCGGGGCCACCCCGGGCCTCCACCGTCTCGATGAACGCCTCGCCGGCGGCGTACTGGTTGAGCTTGGCCTCGATGCCGATGATGCGCTGAAGCAGCTTCGACAGGCCTTTGGCCGAATTGCGGCGGTGGCGCAGCACCCGGGCGAACCGTCCGGCGTCGGGGATATGGCCGGCCCCGGCCCGATCCATAGTGACGTCGCCGTGGCCCTCCAGCAGGCTCATCATGCCGCCGATGCGGTCCAGCACCACCTTTTGCTCCGGAGTGGCCAAAAGGGCGGGGAGGCCTCCGTCGGCCAGCGGATCCTCGCCCCGCCGGCGGGCCTCCAGCACCTGCTTGGCCACCTGCTTGAAGTGCTCCAAGTCGGGCTCGGCGGCGTCGAGGGCCTCTTGCACCAGGCCCAAAAAGTGGGGACGCAGCCACTCGATGCCGGTGAACTGTGCCCGGTGGGTGGTCTCGTGCAGGGCCAGCCATAGCCGGAACTGGTGGGGGTCGAAGCCGTGCTTATGCTCCAGGGCCATCACGTTGGGGCCCACGTAATAAACCATGTCCTGGTCTTCGGGCCGGTCGTCCTCGATGATGAGCAGGTCGTACTGGCCCAGCACCCGGGTGGACATCCACCCCAAAACTGCGCCCATCTCGGTGCCGCTCGCCCTCTGGGCCACCGGTGCCAACCACGAATACGACACCCGCTCGGCCATCTTCTTGGTAACCGGGCGCAGCAGCCGCTGGAAGGAGGCCACGTTGGCGTCCACCCATCCGGCCCGGGTGGTCACCTGGGCTCGGGCCGCCCCCGACATCGACTTCAACCCGGTTTCGGCCGCCACCAACTCCTCGGCCTGGGCGGTGAACTCGGCAAGCTCGGGGGCGAGCTTGCCGTAGTGGTAGGAGTCGAGGAACGGCTCGTGGCCGCCGACCTTCTTGGCTACCCGCTCAGCCAGACGCCAATCGACAGGATCGGCTGCAACAACCACCGGTGATGTCCGTCGCTACTGTTCGGAGTCGCCGGCGCTCTGAGATCTGGTTTCCCGCTGGTGCCGACTGTTGTAGCGGGGGGCGACCACCTTGGTGAAGTAGCCGACGATGGTGGCGATAACCAAGGGGACCGTGCCGATAACCAGCAGCAAGGCGATCCACCAATGCCACACCACAGCCGCGATCAAATCCATGCGCTCACCCTAGTGGTCGGCTTGATGAGACTCCATGCCGGGCAGTCCGCCCTCGGTGGCTCAAAAGTCTTGGATGTCCAGGTCGTCGAGCACGACGCGCTGGAGGGTCTCGGTGATGCGGATTTGCAGCGAGGCGGGGGCCGACTCCCGACAGGCCTGGCTCATGGCCAGCTTGAATCGCACCTCCACGTCGAGAACTTGAACGCAGGACAGGCAGTCGCCCAACTCAACCCGCAGCTGGCTGAGGTTCTCCAGTGTGGGCTGGCCGTCTAGGGCTCGGGCAATGAGGTCGCGCGAGTAGTCGCATTGATTGGGAACGCCCAAGCAATCCCGTTCGCTGACCATCGCGGTGCCTCCGAAAATCAGATTCCAGCCGAAGCCGGCTCGCGATCGGGGTCGGGTGGATCCACCCAGCCCCGCTCTTGTCCAAACTCTAATAACCGCTTCTGCAGCGTTTTTCTTCCCCGATGCAGCCTGCTCATGACTGTTCCCATGGGAACGTCCAGAATCTCGGCGATCTCCTTGTAGGCGAATCCCTCCACATCGGCCAACAGCACCGCGATCCGGTACTCCTCAGGCAGCGACTCCAGGGCGTCCACGATCTCCGACTCGGTGATCGTCTCCATGAGCACGTCTTCGGCGCTGGCCCCCAATGCGGCCTTGGTGTCGCCCCCCAGTCGCTGGTGCAGGTACAGGTCTTCTACGCCGGCCAAATCCACCGACCTCGGCTTGCGCTGCTTGCTCCGATAGGAGTTGATGAACGCGTTCGTGAGGATGCGGAACAGCCAGGCCCGCAAATTGGTGCCCTGCTGGAAGTTGCCGAATCCGCGGTAGGCCCGCAGATAGGTTTCCTGCACCAGGTCTTCGGCGTCGGCGGCGTTGCGAGTCATTCGCCGGGCTGCTGAATAGAGCTGATCCATGTACTCCATGGCTTGCTCTGCGAATGTGGCTTGGTCAGCCATTTGAAAACAGCTTACTTCTGCGATCGGCGAATGTAACCGCGACTGAGATGAACAAAAAGTGAATACAAAAAGTCATCTTTAGCCGGTTCAGCCCACCTGCTCCCGCCACGGAACGTGCTTGTCAACCCGTGGTTCCGGAGGCAGTCCGAGCACTCGCTCGGCCATGTTGTTGCGGTGCACCTCGTCGGTTCCCCCGCCGATCGAACCCCAGAACCGGTTCAGCGCCTCGTTGGCCCACACCCCGGTGTCGGCGTGGTCGCCGGCCACTCCGAATCCCCCCAGAATCCCCACCCCCAGGTTGCCCCGGTCCCGGCGGCTCTCCGACCAGTACACCTTCAGCGTCGAGCCGTCGAAGCTGGGCTGGCGGCCGCGGCGCACGTCTTCCTGCAACCGCCGGCCCATCCAATCCAACAGCTTCTCCTTGGTGTAGGCCTGGGCCAGCTCTTGGCGGATCGTCGGGTCTTGGGCTGCGCCCCACCTCTGGGCCAGGGCGATCAGGTTGGCCGTGCTGTCGGCCCGGTCCATGCCGCCGCCGATCATGGTGGACTCGTTGGCCAGCACCAGCCTGGCCACCGCCCACCCCCCGTTCACCTCTCCGACCACGTTCTCGGCCGGGATTCGCACGTCGCTCAAGAAGACCTCGTTGAAGTGGGCCGAGCCGTTGATGGTGCGGATGGGACGGGGATCCACGCCGGGGGTGGTCATATCCACCAAGAAGAAGGTGATCCCCTTGTGCTTGGGAGCGTCGGGGTCGGTGCGGGCCAACAGGATTCCCCAGTCGCACAGGTGGGCAGATGAGTTCCACACCTTTTGGCCGTACACCACGAACTCGTCGCCGTCGCGATCGGCCCTGGTGGCCAGGTTGGCTAGATCCGACCCGGCGCCGGGCTCGCTGAACAGCTGGCACCACACCACGTCGCCCCGCAGCATGGGCTTGAGGTGGCGGGCCTTTTGCTCCTCGGTCCCGAAGTGGCCGATGGCCGGGCCGGCCAAGGCGATCCCCGCGGCGAGGAACCCGCTGGTCACGTCGAAATTGGCGGCCTCCTGCTGGAAGATCTGCCGCTGCCACCGCTCGCCGCCCGCGCCGCCGTGGTTCACCGGCCAGTCGATGGCCGCCCACCCGCTGTCGTACAGCTCCCGCTGCCACGCCCGGCACCGATCCATGTGGGCCCTCTCCGCGGCCTCGTCGGGATGGGTAGTCTGAGTCGACCAGCCGTCGCCGTCTTCCCGCAGCGGCGCCCGGGCCGAAAGCCAGGCCCGCATCTCGGCTCGAAACGCAGCTTTCTCCGGGGTGTCTTCTGAGTGCTCAGCCACAGGGCGACGATACGGTATTGCTTCGACACAATCAGAGGGGAAGCACAAATGGCCGCCGATCGATACGGGGTTCTGGACGGGGAGGTGGAGATCGAGCGAAGCCGCCTCTACATTTTGGCCGAAGCCCGCGACCCCCGCACCCGCCGTATCTTGGACAACACAGGGCTGAGTCCCGGGTGGCAGTGTTGGGAGGTGGGTGCTGGCGCCGGCACGGTGTCGGCGTGGCTGGGCAAGCGGGTCGGTCCCGACGGCTCAGTGTGGTCCACCGATGTCGACCTCCAGTTTCACCGTCCGGTTCTGCCCAACGTGGTGGTGGAACAGCACGACGTGACCTGCGACCCCGTGCCCACCGCGGCATTCGACCTCGTCCACGCCCGGGCTGTGCTCCAGCACCTCCCCGAGCGCGACCAGGTGATGGAGAAGCTGTGGGATGCCCTGAGCCCCGGCGGCTGGTTGGTGGTAGAGGACGGAGCCTTCGCGTCCTTCGCCGACCAGACCCTGCCAGAGCCCTACGCCACCGTTCACCGCTACGTGTCGACGGGGGCCATCAGCGAGTGGCGCGACGCAAACTACGGGGTACGACTGCCCGGCCGCTTCCGGGATCTGGGAGCAGCCGATATCGACATCGTCGGCAATGTGTGGGCCATGCGACCGGGGGAGCCTGGAGGGGAGTGGTGGTTCATGGCCTTGGAGCGGGCCATACCTCGACTGGTGAAGGCCGGTTTGGTGACCCCCGAGGAGGGTGACACCGCTCTGGCTCAGGTTCGAGAGCCTGGATTTGTCATGATGAGCAGTGTCTCAATAGCCGTTGTTGGTCGAAAGCCCTCGAATTAGAGAACTCAGGAGGCAAAGATGGAACCACTGGAGCTTTGGAATCCCGCCACCTTCAAGAACGGATTTCCCCACGAGTATTTTCGCCACAAGCGGGATAACGACCCGGTGTTCTGGTGCGAGCATCCGGTGTGGGGCGGATTCTGGAATGTCGCCCGCCACGCCGACGTGCAGCGGGTGTCTCGCGACTCGGATTGCTTCAAGAACCAACCCAATCCGTTTCTGGCCGGAGACCAGCCCCCCGCAGTTGACGACGGTTCCAACTCGCTAATGCTCATCAGCCTCGACCCGCCTGATCACACCAAGATGCGCAAACTGGTCAACCGGGGGTTCACCCCTCGCCGGGTGCGCGACTTGGAGGTGAAGATCCAGGCCCAGGTCGACCGCTTGATTGATCAGGTGGCCGACAAGACCAGCTGTGAGATGGTCAACGAGATTGCGGTGGAGCTGCCCTTGCAGGTGATCGCCGATTTGGTGGGTGTGCCCGAGGAAGACCGTCACAAGATCTTTCATTGGACCGAGGTCTCATTTGGCTTCGATGAGAAGTACACCACCGAGGAGATGCTCGACGCCGGCACGCAGATGTTCGCATATGCCGACCAAATGTGCGAGATCCGCAAAAAGGAGCCCCACGACGACCTCCTCAGCGTGCTCATGGAAGCCGAGATCGATGGCGAGTCACTCGATCAGTTGCAGATCGACGTATTCTTCATGCTTTTGCAAAACGCCGGATCGGAGACCACCCGCAATCTCATCACCACCGGCACACTGGAGCTGATCCGTCATCCCGACCAGATGCAGATGCTCAAGGACGACCTCTCGCTCATCCCCAATGCGGTGGAGGAGCTGTTGCGCTACACCACCCCGGTGATCCAGTTCGTGCGCCGGCCCACCTACGACACCGTGGTGGGGGAGCAGGAGATAAAGGCTGGCGAGCCGGTGGTGATCTGGTACCCCTCGGCCAATCGGGACGAGCGGGCCTTCGAAAACCCCGACACGCTGGACATCACCCGCGACGCCAGCCAGCACGTGGCCTTCGGTGCCGGCGGACCCCACTTCTGCCTCGGTGCGTCGTTGGCCCGCCTGGAAGCAAAGATGATGTTCGAGGCCATCGTTGGTCGCTTCGAAGGCCTAGAGCTGGGAGTGGACGACCCCGCTACCCTGCCCCGGCTGCACTCCAGCCTTGTCGACGGCTACGTCGAGTTGCCTCTGCACTGGAAGTCGGTCAAACCCGCCGCCTAGACGGTTGTCTCGCAGGCTGCACATCTATTGTTAGGCTAACTTGACAACCTGAGGCAGTCACCCTAGGGTTCCGCACCCATGACCAAGAATTCGCGAGCCGTATTGGTGGGCGTAGCTGTTGTCGTTGCCCTAGTTGCTGCTGGTTGCGGTGGCAACGGCGGCACCAAATTGGACGGCGTCGCCGCCACCATCTACGACGGCAAGTGCGCCGACGACAAGGGCTCGTCGGTCACCGTCTACTCCGGTCGGAGCGAGAACTTGATCAAGCCGGTGCTTGATGCGTTCACCTGTGAATCAGGCACCGGTGTGAGGGTTCGCTGGGCCTCATCCACCGATCTGGCTCTATTGATCGAAACCGAGGGCGACCGCACCGACGCCGATGTGTTCATCTCCCGGTCACCGGGCCCGGTGGGCTTCCTCGAGTCCAAGGGCCTGCTCACCTCCATGGACTCCAGCGTGCTCGGTTTGGTGGCCGATGAGCACCGGGGAGCCAACGGCACTTGGATAGGATTCTCCGGGCGCAAGCGGGTGCTGGTCCACAACCTCGATAGCGTGCCCCCCTCTGAACTGCCCACCTCGGTGTTCGAGCTCACCGACCCGGAGTGGAGCGGGAGGGTGGCCATCCCCGCCACCAACGGGTCGTTCCTCGACTGGTTCACGGTGTTCCGCGACCAGTACGGCGATGATGTGGCCACTCAATGGCTGGACGACATGGTGGCCAACGATGCCCGCTACTACCCCAACAACGTTTCCATTGTGGAGGCAGCTCATCGGGGCGAAATCGACGTCGGCTTGGTGAACCACTACTACAACCACCGCATGGCAGCCGACGCTGAGGCGGCTGGCAACCAGCATCGGGCAGCCAACTACGACCTGTCTGACGAGGACATCGGCTCTTTGCTCATCATCTCCGCCGCCACCATGACCGCCAGCGTTGACGACCGGGAAGCAGCCCAAGACCTCATCGCCTACCTGCTCTCCCCATCGGTACAGCGCTATTTCACCCGCAACACCTTTGAGTACCCCCTAGCCGGCGGCGTAGAACCCAACCCCGCACTTCCGCCGCTTGCCGCCCTGTCCATCGGATCTGTCAACTTCGACGCCCTAGGCGGCGGCTTCCAAGGCTCCGAAGACATAATCCAAAAAAGCGGCATCACCAGCAACTAGTTCCCGCCAACCCGCCGGTGGATGGTATCGGCATTCTCGCTGCGCTGTGGATCGATCATTCTCCACGATCTAACGTTTCATACGTGGACGTCGACCCCCTAGACCTCATCTCCCCCCAGCGCTACGGCGCCAACGGCCAGCCTCACGAGCTGATGGCTTGGATGCGCCAGAACTCCCCCGTGCACTGGTGCGAACCCGACGGCTACCAGAACTTCTGGGCCGTCACCCGCCATGCCGACATCATCGAGGTCTCCATGCAGCCCGAGCTGTTCAGCAACGAGGCCGACAGCATCACCGTGCGCACCGACCAGCAGGTCGCCGATCTGGAGGAACACGGCAGCATCATCGGCCAAATGCGGACCATCATCAGCATGGACCCGCCCGATCATCGGCTCTATCGCAAGGTGGCCAGCGGCTTCTTCACCCCGCGGGGCATCAGCCAACTCGACCAGATCGTCAACGAAAGCGCCAAGGCCCTGCTCGACAGCCTGGGCGACGAAGGCGAGTGCGATTTCGTGGACATCATCGCCCAGCGCCACCCGCTGCGGGTGCTGTCCACCATCTTGGGCATCGACCGAGAAGACGAGGAGCGCCTGCTGGTGCTAACCCAGCAGCTCCTGTCCGGCGACGACCCCGACTACCGGCGAGAGGCTGAAAACCGCTACCAGGCCAGCGCAGAGGTGGGCATGGAGTTCTACGCCATGTTCGACCGCATCATCAAGGATCGCCGGGCCAATCCCCAAGAGGATCTGGCCACCATGCTGGCCAATGCCCATCTCCCCACCGGCGACTCCCTGCCCGAGATCGAGACCTTCGGCTACTACCTCATTGTGTTCACCGCCGGCCACGACACCACTCGAAATGGCCTGTCGGGCGCGCTGGAGGCCTTCCTCGAAAATCCCGACCAGCTTCAGCGGCTGAAGGAGAACCCCGAGATGACCAAGGACGCGGTGGAGGAAGTGATCCGCTGGTCCACCCCGGTCAACTACATGAAGCGCACCGCCATGGCCGACGCCACCGTGGCCGGCCAGCCGGTGAAAGAGGGCGACTTCGTGGTGTTCTTCTACGCCTCCGGCAACCGGGATGAGACGGTGTTCGACCGCCCCCACGACTTCGACATCGGTCGCCACCCCAACCGTCATCTGGGGTTCGGCTGGGCCGAGCACTATTGCCTGGGGGCGCACTTGGCCCGAGCCAGCACCCAGGCCCTCATCAAGCAGTTGGCCGAGCGGGTAATCGAGATCGAGCCCGCGGGGCCGATCGTTCGCACCGAGTCGAACCTTATCGTCGGCGCCAAGAAGCTGCCGGTTCGCTACAAGCTCCGCCCCGCAGCCTGAACCCTTTCCCCCATCCCGACCCAAACTGAAACCACCATGAGCACCAACGACAACACTCCTGTCCACTACGACGCCGTGGTTATCGGCGCCGGCTTCGCCGGCATGTACATGCTCTACAAGCTGCGCCAACTCGGGCTGACCGCCCGGGTGTATGAGCGCGGCGACGACGTCGGCGGCACCTGGTACTGGAACCGCTACCCCGGCGCCCGCTGCGACGTGGAGAGCCTGGAGTACTGCTACAGCTTCGATCCCGAACTCGAGCAGGAGTGGGAGTGGACCGAGCGCTATCCCGGCCAGCCCGAGATCCTCCGTTACGCCCAGCACGTGGCCGAGCGGTACGACCTGTACCGGGACATCCAGTTCAACACCATGGTCACCAAGGCCGCGTTCGACGATAAAACCGGCCACTGGCACGTCAGCAGCGCGCCCGCCTCCGACCACATCGACCGCAACCACGCACCCAACGTCGACGAAACCGGCCACGTCACCGCTCAATACCTCATCACTGCGGTGGGCTGTCTGTCGTCCTCCAACGTCCCTGACATCGCCGGCGTCGATACTTTCCGGGGCGAGGTGTGCCACACCGGCCGCTACCCCAAAGAGGGCATCGATTTCGCCGGCAAGCGAGTCGGGATCATCGGCACCGGGTCGTCGGGCATCCAGGCCATTCCGGTGATTGCCGAGACCGCAGAGCACCTCACCGTGTTCCAGCGCACGCCGCAATTCGCCATCCCAGCCCGAAACCACCCCCTTGATCCGGATGAGCAGGCCGAGGTCAAGGCCGACTACCACCGGCTCCGGGAGCAGAACAAAACCCAGCAGGGCGCGCTCGGCGCCCGCTTCGACTGGAACGAGGGCTCGGTGCTCGAAGTCGAGGTGGAGGAGGCGTTCAAGGAGTTCGAGACCCGCTGGGAAATGGGCGGCTTCGCCTTCCTCGGCGCCTACGGCGATATCGCCCGCACGCCGGAGGCCAACCACGTTGCCGCCGACTTCGTGAAGGAGAAGATCCGCGAGACAGTCAAAGATCCCGAGGTGGCCGACCGACTCATCCCCACCACCTACATCGGTTGCAAGCGCCTGGTGCTCGACACCGACTACTTCGTCACCTTCAACCGCGACAACGTGACCCTGGTGGACATCAGCGAGAACGTCGTCTCCGAGATAACCCCCGACGGCCTGCGAACCGCCGACGGAACCCACTACGACCTCGACGTGATCGTGTTCGCCACCGGCTACGACGCCATGACGGGCTCGCTGCTCCGCATCAACATCCAAGGACGGGGCGGCCTTCCCCTCTCCGAGCAGTGGTATGCCGGACCCCGAACCTACCTGGGCCTGGGTGTGCCCGAATTCCCCAACATGTTCACCATCACTGGCCCGGGCAGCCCTTCGGTGCTGGCCAACATGATCGTGTGCATCGAGCAGCACGTGGACTGGATAGGCGACTGCATCCACTACATGAGGGCCAACGGCCACCGCCACGTCGAGGCCACCGAGGAGGCCACCGAGGCCTGGGTGGACCATGTGAACCTGGTGGCCAGCTACACGCTCTACCCCACCTGCAATTCCTGGTACCTGGGGGCCAACATCCCCGGCAAGACGAGGGTGTTCATGCCTCTGCCCGGTTTCCCGCCCTATGCCGAGAAGTGCGATCAGGTGGCCGCCGACGGCTACGAGGGGTTCGCCCTCAGCTAGCTCTATCGGTATGCCTGGTCGCGCTTTGCGACCCTGACCACTAGCACGCGCACCGATTCGTCTTGGATGTCGTAGACAACTCGGAAATCCCCCACCCGGTAGCGCCACAGCTTTCCTAACGGCCCGGTGAGAGCCTGGCCGACACGACGTGGATCCGCCGACGCAACCCGCTTGTCCATGTAGTCCACGATTCGGCGGGCTGAGGTCTTGTCGAGTTTCTTTAGTTGGCTCTTGGCGGTGTCGGTGTAGTCAATCGTCCAGGCCAAGCTCTTTCCTCACATCCGCAGATGCATGAGTCTGTTCTTGGCCTTTGCGAATACGTTCGACGACGTCGGCGGCTAGGTAGTAGTCCTCGATGTCCTCGAGCCCGCGGTCGATGATCTCGCGCAAATAAAATGCCTTCGTTCGCCCGGTCAGCGAAGCGAGCTGGTGAATGCGCTCCTCGGTTTCGGGCTCCAGTCGGATTGATGTAGGCACGGGCATACCTTTTGGATTCAGACTACGTGTATTCACCATATCGCACCTTGTTGCCGCATCAAAGGGTGCAATGGCTATTCTCACCGTCGTATGACCGAGTATCGCATTGGGCTCACGCTTAACGAGTCAACTTCGCCGCCGGTCCAACGGCCCTACAACTCCGATGCCCCCAACGTGCTGGTCATCGTGCTGGACGATCTCGGCTTTGCCCAACTGGGGTGCTACGGATCCGACATCGACACTCCGAACCTGGATCGCCTGGCCGCCCGGGGATTGCGGTTCACCAACTTCCACACCACCGCGGTGTGCTCGCCCACTCGGGCCTGCCTGCTCACCGGGCGGAACCATCACCGGGTGGGAGTGGGGATGCTCACCGACATGCCCATCAACTATCCCGGCTACAACGGTCAGATCCCCGATTCGGCCGGCACCCTGGCCCAGTACCTGCGGGCCGAGGGCTGGGCCACCTACGCGGTGGGCAAGTGGCACCTCACCCCCCGCGACCAGCGACCCGCTGGGCCGTATGACACCTGGCCCACCGGGGTCGGCTTCGACCACTACTACGGATTCCTCAACGGGGAGACCAACCAGTGGACCCCCCAGCTCATTCGGGACACGACCTATATCGAGCCTCCGGCCACCCCGGAGGAGGGGTACCACCTCGACGCTGACCTGGCCGGGCAAGCCATCGATTATCTGCGCGATCTGCGGCTGGCCGACCCCGAGCGCCCGTTTTTGATGTGGTACGCCACCGGCACACCCCACGCCCCCCATCAAGCGCCTCCGGAGTGGATCGACCGCTACGCCGGGCGTTTCGACCGGGGTTGGGACGCTTGGCGCGAAGAGGTGCTGGCCCGCCAGAAGGAAATGGGGGTTATTTCCGCTGATGTGGACCTGTCGGATCGCCCCGAATGGGTCGAGCCCTGGGATGACGTCGACCCCGACCGCCAGCGGCTCTATGCCCGCATGATGGAGGTGTACGCCGGGTTCCTGAGCCATGCCGACCACCACATCGGTCGGCTGCTGGACCACTTGGAGCATTCCGGCGATGCCGACAACACCGTCATCGCCCTCATCTCCGACAACGGCACCTCGGCTGAAGGCGGTCCCAACGGAAGCTGGAACCAGATCCGCCACTACATCAGCGATGAACCCGACGATTTGGAGCTGGAGCTTTTCCACTACGACGACCTCGGCGGGTTCCGCTCCTCTGGGCACTACCCCTGGGGATGGGCGCTGGCCGGCAACACCCCATTTCGGCGGTGGAAGCGGTACACCTTTGAGGGCGGCGTGCGCGACCCATTGATTCTGTCCTGGCCGGCCGGGCTGGCCGCGCAGGGAGAGCTGCGTCACCAGTACTGCCACGTGACCGACGTGATGCCCACGATTCTTGATCTGGTCGGAGTCTCGCCCCCGCCCACGCTCAGCGGGGTGGAGCAGATGTCGTTCGACGGCGCCAGCATGCGGGCCGTGCTCGACAGCGCCGTCTCACCCGACCACCGAACCAGCCAGTACTACGAGTGCTGGGGCAGCCGGGCCATGTACCACGAAGGGTGGAAGGCGGTCACCAACCACGTCAACCAGCTCACCGCCGCTGAGCGAGACGCCATCGTGGGCAGCCACGTCTTTGCTGATGACCGCTGGGAGCTGTTCAACACCGTGGCCGATCCCACCGAATCGGATGACCTAGCCGACCAGCATCCCGAGAAGGTGGCCGAGCTTGTCGAGCTTTGGAATGCCGAAGCCGACCGCAATGGAGTTCTTCCCCTCGACGACACCGCGGTCAACCGCATCGCCCACATGTACATGCCGTGGATGTCGATGCGCAACCGCTACGAGCTGGTCCCCGGCGACAAGGTACACGAGGCCTCCGGGCCATTGCAGTTCGGCGGCTACCGGGCAGTGGCCGCCTTCCCCGACGGCGTGCCCGAGGCCGCCTCTGGGGTCATCTGCGAGCAGGGCGACTGGATCTCGGGCTGGGCGCTGTTCCTGGCCGACGGCGAGCTGCGCTGGGTGGCGGTGGTCAATGGGCGGGAGCACCGGGCTGCGGCTGCTGTTCCTGTCGGGGCCTGCTTTGTGGGAGCAGAGGTGATCCCCACTGACGAAGGCCTGTTCACCGTGACCCTCTTCGCGGATGGCGCTGAGATGGGCAGAGGCGACGAACCGGTGCCCCTGCCCACCAATTGGGCGCCCGACGGGGCCTTCCTCACAGTGGGCTACGGCCGCCCCTTCCCGGTGTGCGACGACTACGACCCGCCCGCCCCGGCCCCCGAGGCCATGGCATCATTGACCATCGAGACCGGCCCGCCGCCCCCATTCGACTTCGACGCCGAGATGGCCCACGCCATGCGCCACCAATAGCCATGTATCCATCACGGCGCTTCGGCTACAGCGACGATCCCTGGTTCCGCATCGGGGGATACCCGGTCTCCACCACCGCATTCGTCGTCGGCCTCGGCGTGATTTCCATGATCATCTGGGCGGCCGAGGGCCGCTTTGGGCCGATCTTTAGCGGATTGGTGCTGTTTTCGGAGGGCTATTCGGACGGGGGGTCGTACGGGAGCGTGTTGGAAGGAGACGCCTGGCGTCTCGTCACCTGGCCGATCCCCAACGAACCCCACTTTTGGACCATCATCTTGTTTGCCATCTTCTACATGCTGGGCTCCCAGATCGAGTCTTTACTGGGGCGCTGGCGGTTCGCGTTCTTCCTCGTTGCCCTCACGCTCGTTCCCGCGGTGATAGTGACTGTGGTAGAGGCGGCAACAGGCATCACCGGCTATGCGTATGGCCTGCGAATGGTAGAAGTCGGGGTGTTGGTGGCCTTTGCCGCCCAGTATGCCCAGGCCCGGTTCTGGCCCGGCATTCCCGGCTGGGTGATCGCCGTGGTCATCGTAGGGCTTGATGCCATCCAAGCCCTCGGCAACCGCAATTGGTTTGCCCTGATCGTGCTGGCCTGCACAGTTGCGGTGGCCCTGCTCAGCATTCGGGCCTTCGGCTACGCCACCAGCTTGACGTGGGTCCCAAAGCTGTCGATGGCGCCGGGCTCGTCTCAGTCGTCAACCCGCACCCACTCCTCAAGGTCCCGCCGCAGGTCGCGGGGCCGTGACCATTTGCAGTCAGTCCCAATGCGTGACGAGTCGGTGAGCCCCGAGATAGACGCCCTGCTCGACCAAGTGGCCAGCCAAGGTCTGGACAGCCTAAGTCGCAAGCAGCGCAAGCAACTCGAAGCCCACGCCCGCCGCCTCCGCCGCCGCTGAGGGCCTATTTCTACTGGTCCGAGTCTCATTTCGACAGTCTCTAGCTTTCACCGCTCGTTCAGTTTAGGGTGTTGCTCCTAGGCGGGTTGGCGCGCACTGAGGCGGGTCAAGCTTGACTTAATTTGGAGGGATACCAATGAGAGAGCGAAACCATTGGCGGGTACTGTTAGCCATTCTTCTGGTCTTCGGGCTGGTGGTAGCTGGCTGCGGCAACGACGACGACGATGCACCGGCAACTCCGTCGGCACCTGAAGAGGCTCCAGACGACGCTTCTGCGCCCGATGACGCCGCCTCGGATGACGCTGAAGCGCCCGATGACACTGCTGGACCGGCACCTGAGGAGATGGCTATGCCTGGTGAGGGTGTGTCGGTGAGGATGGCTCGGGCGAATTGGTCTACGGGTTATATGCAGGCGGCGATTTATCGGACGCTGTTGCAGGAGTTGGGCTATGAGGTGTCCGATCCCGCGGAGGCGGAGCTGGCTCCGGCTACGTTCTATCCGGCGTTGGGCGAGGGCGAGTACGACTTGTGGGTGAACGGGTGGTTCCCGATCCACACGACGTTGATCGAGGATGCCGGTGTCGATGACGTGGTGTCGGCGATCGGCGAGGAGATCGTGGCCGGTGGTTTGCAGGGCTTCATCGTGGACAAGGCCACTGCCGAGGCCAACGGCATCACGATGCTCGACGACATCGGCAACAACCCGGAGATAGCCGCTTTGTTCGATGTGGACGGCAACGGCAAGGCCGATCTGATGGGCTGCAACGACGGTTGGGGCTGCCAGGTGGTGATCAACGAGACCATCGCCCATAACGGCTGGGAGGACACCATTGAGCAGGTGTCGGCCGAGCATGCCGCGTTGTTCGCCGATTCGGTGGGCCGGTTCAACCGGGGCGAGTCGATCTTGCAGTACATCTGGACGCCGGGTGCGTTCACCGCCGAGCTGGTGCCGGGCTCCGATGTGATCTGGGTGTCGTTGAGCAACCCGCTGGACAGCCAGGTGGGCGCCGCCGCGCTGCCCGAGGACCAGTGTCCGGGCCAGCCCTGTGAGATGGGCTTCGTGGCCGCCGACATCCGAGTGGTGGCCAGCAACGAGTTCTTGTCAGCCAACCCGGCCGCGGCCGAGCTGTTCGAGCTGGTCACCATCCCGGTGATCGACATCGCACTGCAGAACCTGGCCTACGGCGGCGGCGCCAACACCGAGGCCGACGTGCAGGCCGCAGCCGACGACTGGATCGCCGCCAACCGGGCCACCGTCGACGAATGGCTCGCCGCAGCCCGCGACGCCAGCGGGTTCACGCCGGCTGCGCCCGAACCAGTGAGCGATACCCCCGGCGATGGCACGAGCGTGAGGATGGCTCGGGCGAATTGGTCTACGGGTTATATGCAGGCGGCGATTTATCGGACGCTGTTGCAGGAGTTGGGCTATGAGGTGTCCGATCCCGCGGAGGCGGAGCTGGCTCCGGCTACGTTCTATCCGGCGTTGGGCGAGGGCGAGTACGACTTGTGGGTGAACGGGTGGTTCCCGATCCACACGACGTTGATCGAGGATGCCGGTGTCGATGACGTGGTGTCGGCGATCGGCGAGGAGATCGTGGCCGGTGGTTTGCAGGGCTTCATCGTGGACAAGGCCACTGCCGAGGCCAACGGCATCACGATGCTCGACGACATCGGCAACAACCCGGAGATAGCCGCTTTGTTCGATGTGGACGGCAACGGCAAGGCCGATCTGATGGGCTGCAACGACGGTTGGGGCTGCCAGGTGGTGATCAACGAGACCATCGCCCATAACGGCTGGGAGGACACCATTGAGCAGGTGTCGGCCGAGCATGCCGCGTTGTTCGCCGATTCGGTGGGCCGGTTCAACCGGGGCGAGTCGATCTTGCAGTACATCTGGACGCCGGGTGCGTTCACCGCCGAGCTGGTGCCGGGCTCCGATGTGATCTGGGTGTCGTTGAGCAACCCGCTGGACAGCCAGGTGGGCGCCGCCGCGCTGCCCGAGGACCAGTGTCCGGGCCAGCCCTGTGAGATGGGCTTCGTGGCCGCCGACATCCGAGTGGTGGCCAGCAACGAGTTCTTGTCAGCCAACCCGGCCGCGGCCGAGCTGTTCGAGCTGGTCACCATCCCGGTGATCGACATCGCACTGCAGAACCTGGCCTACGGCGGCGGCGCCAACACCGAGGCCGACGTGCAGGCCGCAGCCGACGACTGGATCGCCGCCAACCGGGCCACCGTCGACGAATGGCTCGCCGCGGCTAGAGCCGCAGGATGACATCAGGGGCTGATCACTTCTAGATCTGGCGCTGCGAGCTCCCAGATTGAGTTGAGCAACGCCTACGAGATCTTCGGGGCCCGCCCCAATGGGCGGGTCCCGGATCGGCCTCGAACGTTCCTGTCAGGGTCTCTAGCGTTAATGCCTGGTTTGGTTTAGGGTGGTGTCGCATTGGCGGGTTGGCGCGCGCAGAAGCGGGCCACACTTGACTTCAATTGGAGGGATACCAATGAGAGAGCGAAACCTTTGGCGGGTTCTGATAGCCGTTCTTTTGGCTTTGGGGCTGGTGGTTGCTGGTTGCGGCAACGATGACGATGATGCTCCGGAAGCGGGGCCGGCGGCTGAAGCGCCCGATGATGATGCGGCGGCGCCTGATGACGCCGATGCTCCTGATGATGCGGCGGCGCCTGATGATGCGGATGCTCCTGAGGATATGCCTGAGGAGATGGCTATGCCTGGTGAGGGTGTGTCGGTGAGGATGGCTCGGGCGAATTGGTCTACGGGTTATATGCAGGCGGCGATTTATCGGACGCTGTTGCAGGAGTTGGGCTATGAGGTGTCCGATCCCGCGGAGGCGGAGCTGGCTCCGGCTACGTTCTATCCGGCGTTGGGCGAGGGCGAGTACGACTTGTGGGTGAACGGGTGGTTCCCGATCCACACGACGTTGATCGAGGATGCCGGTGTCGATGACGTGGTGTCGGCGATCGGCGAGGAGATCGTGGCCGGTGGTTTGCAGGGCTTCATCGTGGACAAGGCCACTGCCGAGGCCAACGGCATCACGATGCTCGACGACATCGGCAACAACCCGGAGATAGCCGCTTTGTTCGATGTGGACGGCAACGGCAAGGCCGATCTGATGGGCTGCAACGACGGTTGGGGCTGCCAGGTGGTGATCAACGAGACCATCGCCCATAACGGCTGGGAGGACACCATTGAGCAGGTGTCGGCCGAGCATGCCGCGTTGTTCGCCGATTCGGTGGGCCGGTTCAACCGGGGCGAGTCGATCTTGCAGTACATCTGGACGCCGGGTGCGTTCACCGCCGAGCTGGTGCCGGGCTCCGATGTGATCTGGGTGTCGTTGAGCAACCCGCTGGACAGCCAGGTGGGCGCCGCCGCGCTGCCCGAGGACCAGTGTCCGGGCCAGCCCTGTGAGATGGGCTTCGTGGCCGCCGACATCCGAGTGGTGGCCAGCAACGAGTTCTTGTCAGCCAACCCGGCCGCGGCCGAGCTGTTCGAGCTGGTCACCATCCCGGTGATCGACATCGCACTGCAGAACCTGGCCTACGGCGGCGGCGCCAACACCGAGGCCGACGTGCAGGCCGCAGCCGACGACTGGATCGCCGCCAACCGGGCCACCGTCGACGAATGGCTCGCCGCAGCCCGCAGCGCAAGCGGCTTCACACCCGCACCCGCACCGGAACCGGAGGATATGGAGCCGTTCCGCGTCGCAGTGGTGGCACCGAGCGCAAGCAATGACCTGGCGTTTACCCAGAGCATGTATGACGCGGTGAACGCCCTAGTGGATGCTGGACAAGTCGCCGAGTTTGCCATCACTGATGGCACCTTCATCGTGGAGGATGCAGGCGCAGCAGTCCGAGGCTACGCCGAGGACGGCTACGACCTGGTCATCGCTCACGGCTCCCAGTACGGCGGTCCACTTCAGGAGATCGCCCCGGACTTCCCCGACGTGTCATTCGCCTGGGGGACCGCGGTTGACACCTTCGGATTGCCCAACGTGTACTCCTACTCGGTCCGCTCTGACCTGGGTGGCTACGTCAACGGCGTGGTCGCGGCCCAGCTCACCGAGAGCAACGTGATCGGAGTTATCGGTCCCATCGAGGTGGGTGACGCCAAGCTCTACGTCGACGGGTTCGCCGCAGGGGCCACGGCTCAGAATCCCGATGTCGAAGTCAACATCGTGTACACCGGCTCATTCGCCGATGTGGCACTAGCTGCCGAGGCTGCACAGGGGCACATCTCCGCAGGTGCGGACGTGCTGACCGGTTCGGCCCAGATGGTGGTAGGCGCCACCGGTGTCGCCCAGGAGAACGGCGTGCTGTGGTTCGGCACCCAGGCCAACCAGACCGCCCTCGGCGACGACATCGTGGTCGCCTCGCAGGTGTACCGCTGGGAGGTTGTGCTCTCCCAAATCGTCGATCAAGTCAAGGCCGGCACCCTCGGTGGCGAGACCTTCATCATGACCTTCGAAGGCGGCGGGCTGGACATCCAGTTCAACGACGCCATGGACATCCCCGCCGACGTGCTGGCCTCAGCGCAGGCGACCATCGACGGGCTGTCCGACGGTTCAATCTCCACCGGGCAGTAATTCCCAGAATCGGTGGTCGATACGGCCCATAATCGAACATGAGCTCTGACCCGGCAGCGCCGAGGACGGAACCGATGCTGGTGATGCGCGGCATCACCAAGCGGTTCCCCGGCGTCGTCGCCAACGAAGACGTTGACTTCACGGTGCTGCCGGGTCAGGTTCATACGCTGTTGGGGGAGAACGGCGCGGGCAAGAGCACGCTGGTCAAGATCCTCTACGGGCTCTATCAGCCCGACGAGGGGTCGATCACCTTCGAAGGCTCCCCGGTCAACATCGACTCGCCTTCGGTGGCCATTCATACCGGTATCGGCATGATCCACCAGCACTTCATGTTGGTGGACACCCTGACCGTGGCCGAGAACGTGGCCTTGGGGCTGGGCAAGCCATTGGGGCTGACCAACCTGCAACCGATCCGTCGGCGGATCCGAGAAGTGTCCGAGGAGTTCGGATTGCACGTCGATCCCGACGCCTATATCTGGCAGATGGCAGTGGGTGAGCGGCAGCGGGCTGAGATCGTCAAGGCGCTGTACCGCAACGTGAGGCTGTTGGTGCTGGACGAGCCCACCGCAGTGCTGACCCCACCTGAGGTCACCGACCTGTTCGTTACCCTCCGACAGCTCACCACCGACGGGCGAGGGCTGGTGTTCATCTCCCACAAGCTGAACGAGGTGATGGAGATCTCCGACGAGATCACCGTGCTGCGCGACGGCAAGGTGTCGGGGCGCACCACCCCGGCGGAGTCCAGCCGGGAATCGCTGGCCATGATGATGGTGGGCCGACCGGTGGAGTTCACCCGCGCCATCGCCGACCAGACTCCAGGCGAAGCCAAGCTCGAGGTACAGGACCTGCGGGTTCGCGGCGACCGGGGCGAGCTTGCCGTGCACGACGTGAACATCGACGTGCGGGCCGGCGAGATCGTAGGCATCGTGGGGGTGTCGGGCAATGGGCAGCGAGAGCTGGCCGAGGCCATCATCGGGCTGCGGGAGATCGAATCGGGCCAAATGTCAGTTGACGGCAATCGGGTTAAGACCCCCACCCCCAAGCACGTGCGGTCGATGGGGTTGGCCTACGTGCCCGAAGAGCGCATGAAGTACGGCAGCATCGGCGACTTCACCGTGGCCGAGAATCTGATCTTGGTGGATTATGACCAGGCTCCGTACGTCCGGAACGGGTTGCTGAGCTTCAGCACCATCGAAGAGCGCAGCGAACAGTTGGTGGGCGACTACTCCATCCGCACGCCCAGCACCGGAACCCTCACCCGCAAGCTGTCGGGCGGCAACATCCAAAAGGTGGTGATTGCCCGGGAGTTCAGCGGTGGTGCGGAAACGCTGCTGGTAGCCCAGCCCACCCGGGGTATAGACATTGGCGCGGCCGAATACATCCACGAGCAGCTCCTGATCCAGCGGTCCCAGGGCAAGGCCATCTTGTTGATCAGCGAAGACCTGGACGAGGTGATGGCCCTGTCAGACCGCCTAGTGGTGATGTACGAGGGGCGTGTGATGGGCCGGATGAACCGAGAAAACGCCACCATCGAACAGGTGGGTCTGCTCATGAGCGGCGTGGGCGAGCCGGAGAGTGCGCCAATAGCGGGTTAGGCAAGCCTGGGCCGTTCTAGAAGAACAGCAGTAGGCTGACCAGCCCTGGGAGGTGTCTGAGTACCTGGTGGGCTCCCCCGCCTTCAAAGCGGGTGGGACGGGCGATCCCCGTCCGGCGGGTTCGATTCCCGTCCACCTCCGCTGAGAAATTAGACAGAACCATGCTCTGATCTTCACCTAGAAAAGCGACGGCGCATTCTGAGCCTCGCCCCACTGCTGTAAGAGTTGGTTGACTGCTCGGGCAATCGCAGCAGCATCTAAGTGCTGACCGACCTTTTCGAGAGCAGCTTGCGCGTTCTTCTCGATTCCGGCACGGTCGTGCCGAAGGATGGCAGCGAGGTCGATGCGCTTTAGCAACTTCTTAGTCACAGGTCGCTTGGCGTCGGTGAATAGCAACGACTTGAGGAGGAGGGTTGCGGCTTCACTGGTCAGCGCACTGAGAAGAATGCCCGCCTCGGCCGCTGATTCGCACGGCAGAAAGTACGACGTGTCGTCGACGAGGACGGATCGGCCCTTGCTTGGACCTACGAGCTGAAACCTCGGGGCCTTGTGGAGGCCCGAGACTGCGACCTTCCAGGGGGCGAATGTGTAGGGTCCGATGCCGAACATTGAGAAGGCCGCTCGGTTCCGGTAGATCGACGACTTGCGAGCAGCGAACCGTTCTGTGTGGGACTGCAAGTAGCTCCAAAGCCTGGGTGCTGTGTATCGGAGATTCCTCGTTTCATCTGCCAACGACCGCTGAGTCACGATTACGTAGCGTTCCGGTGGTCGACCCGCGTTCAAATCTGAGCCCTTGAGGAGTGGGTACACCCGGTCGTCTTCGACCTCGACGACCTCGCCGAACGCGTTGTGAAGCTTGCCGTCCTCGCCAGTTCGAAGCTCCATGACAGCTGCCATGTCGTGCTTGATTCCTTGCCGCCACTCGACCGGCGACGGCCCGTCATATTGACGAGATGCCGCGTGAGCATCCACATCGACAACAAGAGCACCGTCTACCAGCCCCATGGTGCTCGTCGGACATTTTGCATCTAGTGACTCAAAGACCTGGCATCGGTAGTTGTGACTAGTCCCATCGAGCCGAACAGCGAAGAGGCAGGCATCGACTGCTACCCCGAACGACTTCTTCGCGTCGATGCGCCACAGGAACGAATCAGCCACGGGTAGGTCCAGGTGGGCTGCCAGTGTGAGAACCCGGCGTGCAACGGAAGTCTTGCAGAGGAGAGCGATCGTCGGCTCCTCTCGCCGCAATTCAGTGAGTAGCCGCATCCAGATGTACTCGGCGACGTCAAAGTTTGACTCACCCGTAAGCGCATCGATACCCCGCACGGAACGCAGGTTCGTGCGGTCGGGGATCTGGAGTGAACCCATAGCGCCTAGGTCAGACAATGTGACCCATGGCGGGTTCCCGATGACCAGCAGAGGCCCATCCACCTCCCACTGGAGCTTGCCCAAGTCGTGCCGGAAAATATCGCCTACTTCAATTCGCCATCTAGTCTCCTTAGCAGCCGAGCAGTTGAGGAGGTGGCGCGCGGCATCGGCATGAGCGTGTTGAATCTCTACGCCAAGCATTTCGATCGACGGCTCGAGGACCGAGGCCGCAGCGAGCATGAAGCTTCCCTCACCGCATGTCGGTTCCAGTACCCGGCGCGTTCCACGATGGATAGTCGCTAGGACTTGAGCGCACTCGACTGCGAGCTCCTGAGGCGTCTGAAAATCGCCGAGTTCCTTACGAAACGAGGTCTTGGACACCGTCGACCCCTCCTGTATTCGTGATTGCGTGGCCATATTGAAGTCGCCACTGAAGGGCATTGCTGATTGTGATGTAACCCCTCGTCGGAGGGTCGTTGAGGATTCGCTCGGCCAAGGCCGTGCGTCCGATCTCGTCTAGCGGCAGATTTCGGTCCTCCATGAAGGCAACGAGGTCGTCGACATTCCCGCCGTGGTCGAGGATCTCGAGGATTCCCCTTGTCGTCTGGTAATCGCCGGTCCTCGACCGGTCGATGAACAGCGCGTGGTGAACATCTATTGCTGCAGACTGGGTCTCGTGGGTGTCGGTCTTCTCGTACACAAACACGAGCAGGTCGTAACCTAGCCCAAAGATCTTCTGCGAGGCGTCGCGAAATGGGCACGATGACTGCGGTTGTTTGATGAATGTCGCCTTGAGATCAACCTCCAGTTCCGGGAAGTCGATGCCGCGAGCTGCGCTTCCAGGCTCAAACGCGTATCGCTCTGCGAGGAAGTCGTTAAAGCTCGCCTCAACCCAGGTGCCTAGCGCCTTGCCGTCTGTTGTTCCGAACAATTCGGGAATCGGCGTGTCGCATATTGACCTGGCGAACTCGGCAGCCGCGGCCTTCAAGCCGTTGAGATCAAGCGAGCTTGTCATCGCCCTACCTTAACGCCGCCGTGTGACAATGGGCTCGATCCACCTGCCGCAGGACTTGGACGGTGCCCCTCCGCATCGATGTGACCGCGTCGGGCTGTCGGATCAAGATCCTGCATGTGCTCGACGAGTTCACTAGCGAGTCCCTAGCCGACCTCGGCGATCACAGCATCGACGAGGATGTGACCGTGGCGTGTTTGGACAAGATCGCCTCGGCCAGGGGCCGCTGCTCGGAGTTCGTGCGCTGCGACAACGTGCCCGAGCTCGTGGTTTGGCTAGCCACGTTTGTACTCACCGAACTCGCGATCAGCCCGTTTCTCCTAGCCTCCAAACGAGATGGTCGCGAACTGTGTCGTCGTAGGTTCTTTCTTCACCGCATGCGATGCAGATTGAGCTTCCCCCCTAATCGTGGAGAGTTTGTTTATGGGGGTCGGTGGTGTGGGCTTGTTCGTATTCTACCGGTGGGACCATTCCGATTGCTGAGTGCGGCCGGCGCTGGTTGTACCAGCTGTGGACCCACAGGGTGATTTCTTGTCGGGCTTGTTGGCGTGTGGTCCAGTGTCGCCGGTCGATGAGCTCGTGCTGGAGGGTGGAGAAGAACGACTCGGCGGGGGCGTTGTCCAGCGCATTGCCGGTTCTTCCGGTGGATCGGGCGATCCCGAGCCGCCGACAGGCCTTCGCGAATGCCTCTGATGTGTATTGGCCAGGTTCAACCCGTCGTTGCAACACCTGCTTGTTGCAGAGATCGTAGGTGCTCATCGAAGGCCTCTGCTGGGGTTTTCCAACCGAGGACTTTTCGTGGCCTGGCGTTGAGCTCGTGAGCGACCGCTTCGATGTCGTCAGCGGACCATCTCGCCAGGTTGGTGCGGTTGGGGAAGTATTGGCGAAGCAGACCGTTGGTGTTCTCGTTCGTGCCGCGCTGCCACGGCGACTGGGGGTCAGCGAAGAACACTGGGATGTTGGTCTCGACGGTGAACTGGACATGGGCCGAGAGTTCCTTGCCTCGGTCCCAGGTCAGCGACCGGCGGAGCTGCTCGGGCAGCGTGCTCATCGATTTCGCCGGCGCGTTGTTCATCGTGACCGCGCCGTAGCCGGCGAGCGCAGGACCGTTGTTGGGGGTGTTGTGGTGCCGATAGCCGGCCTCTCGGGGCAGGTGAACCAGGATCGTGAATCGGGTGGCCCGCTCAACGACGGTGCCGATCGCTGACCGCTCGAGCCCGATCACCAGATCACCTTCCCAATGGCCAGGCACAGCACGATCTTCGGCCTCGGCCGGGCGCTCGCTGATGAGTGTCTCTGGCGTGACATGGGCCCAGGCCTTGCGACGCGATCGTTCCGGGGGCGCTCGCAACGCTCGCCCGGTTCGCAGGCACCACACGAGTTCTCGCTTCAGCGCGCCGCGTCCTTCGATGAACAGCGACTGGTAGATGGCCTCGTGGGTGATCCGCATGGACTCATCACCGGGGAAGTCGAGCTTGATCCGGTTGGCGATCTGTTCCGGGCTCCATCCCCGCACCCACGCCCGGTCCTTGCGGTGGGGCTTGTTCAAACCTGTCCAACGAGGCGCATCTGGCCCCACAACCTCGGCGCTTTCCGGGCTCTTGATTCGACCAGCGAGCCGGTCCTCGACATAGGTGTGGAGCTGCTTGTCGGCCACGAGCTTGGCGACCTTTGGTCGTCGTGGTGCCAAGTCGGCCTTCCATTGCGCGACCGATGCCCGGTATTCGATCTGGCCACCACGGGTCGCGGCGTTGCGGCGCAGCTCACGAGAGACCGTTCCCGGGTCTCGACCGATTGCCCGAGCGATCTCCCGCACCCCTTTCTGCTGGGCGCGCAGCAATGCGATCTCTTCGCGTTCAGCGAAGCAGAGGTAGCGGCCTGAAGGCTGTTTGCAGATGTCGAACGGCGGCATGCCGCCAGCATGGCGGAACCACCGGCCGCCGACTGCCTGAGCAACACCGGCAACTGCGGACGCTTCTTCGGGTAACGCACCATTGGCGATCTCGGCCCAGAACGCAGCCTCGACACGCCGCTGGAACTTCGGATGACCGGGCGACCTCAGCTTCGGCCGAACTGCTCGATCTGCTGCCTGCTGACGACGAACCACACAACACCTCCATCATCGAGGTGTTGCGACGACCGATTGAATCCGGCTTGCGATCCCTTGTCGGAGTGAAAAATGACTCCTTTGACATCGCCGCCTCGGGTGGCGACCGCGGTGTTGATCGCGGCCTTGGCCAGCTCGGCCGTCGGGTGGTGATCTGAGGTGGCGAAGCCGACCATGCGCCGCGAGCACAGGTCCTCGACGGTGGCCAAGAACACCTTGCCCTCGGCGGTTTTGACTTCTTTGAAGTCGCCGCACCATTTCTGGTTGATCGCTGTGGCGCTGAAGTCGCGCCCCAGCAGATCCGACGGGGCAACAGCGCCGGGGTTTCGCCTGGTCAGCCCCTTTTTGCGTTTGGGGCGGGCACAGAGGCCCTGACGGGCCATCGACGCCTCCACCGTCTTCTTCGACACGGCTATCCCGTCGCGGCGGAGCTGGGCGCGCACTCTGGGCGACCCGTAGGTGCGCTGGGACTCGTCAAACGCCCGCTTCACCTCGGCGTCCAGCGCCGCCCGGCGCTGCTGGGACGGGGTCGGCGGCCGGTTGAGGTGCTTGTAGAACGTCGAGGGCGCGATGCCCAGCGCCCTGCAAGACACAGAATGAGGCACACCGTGGTCGGTCCTCTGGGAGGCGATGAACTCTGCGGTCACCGCGTGGCCTCGTTGACCCAAAGGACCACGGATCGTTTGAGGACATCACGCTCCATCTCCAACTCGGCGACCCGCTTGCGGAGCCCGGCGAGCTCGGCCCGCTCGTCTGCAGACAGCCCGCCGGCCCGCTCGGCGGCGTCCCGGCGCACCCAGTTCCCCAGCGTGCCCTCGTTCACACCGAGCTCCCGGGCCACATGGGCCACCGGCCGGCCGGTCTCGTTGACGATCCGAACAGCCCCCGCACGGAACTCCGGATCGAACTTTCTTCGCATTCGTGGCATGACTCTCCTTATAGAGCATGTCTCCACGAAAAAGAGGGAACCTCAGAGCCACATGTCGTGACCTGGGGCCACGCGCTCTTGGAGGTCCGGTGTCAGCTCGATCGCCGTATCGGACATCTGTAGCGGTTTCAGGATCCGCTCGACCATGAGTGTCTCGAAGTCTGTGCCATCTCGCAGGGCGAGGGCGTGGCCGAGCAGTCCGTACCCAAGATACGAGTATTCGACGGTTGCTCCGATGTCGCGATCCAGCCGGTGAGAAGACAAGTCGCGGTCGCCGGTATGGCTCCTGGAGTGGCGGAGTTTGGACATGGCTCGCGCCTCGATATGGGAGCCCACTATGGATGACTCATATATCGAGGTATAATGACTCATTATTGAGTCATATTAGGAGGCCTCATGGAGCAGCTCACGGTGAGGGGATTCGGGCATGACTTGAGTGCTGCGATCCGCCGTCTTGCCGCAAAGGAGCAAGTGTCACTGAATCAAGCGGCGCTGAGGCTCTTGAGACGAGGTGCTGGCCTGTCTGATGGAGCCGGGCAATCTGACGTGGTCGGCTCTTCCCTGGATCATCTCATCGGCAGTTGGTCTCAAGTGGAGGCAGAGGAACTCGACGGGTCGCTAAAGGACTTCGAAGCCATTGACAAGGCGGCTTGGGAGTGAGGATCCTGCTGGACTCAAACGCCTATTCCCTGCTCATGAGGGGACACGAGCAGGCCGCCGATCTCGTGAGAACCGCCGATGAGCTGCTGTTATCCGCCATCGTCGTCGGCGAGCTCATGTACGGCTTCCGGCGAGGGACCCGCTTCGAGGCGAACGTTGCCGGGCTTGGCTCTCTCCTGGCCAATCCCTATACGTCGTTTGTGGAAGTGGGCTCGGTGACCGCCGACCGCTACTCCCGGATATTCGCGTCCCTAAGAGCCAAGGGTCGTCCCATTCCCACAAATGACGTCTGGATCGCCGCACACGCAATGGAGACCGGCGCCGATCTGCTATCGGCTGATCAGCATTTCAAACATGTCGATGGGATCGCATGGATCAGCCTTGATCCCTGATCCCCGGGTTATCTTCAGCCCAGCGCCGTCTATTCAGACAGCCAAGAGGTCGCGGGCACCGGTGTCGCTGCTGGGGTGGCGGAGCTTGGACATTGCTCTCGCTTCGATCTGGCGGATGCGCTCGCGGGTGAGGTTGAAGTGCTCGCCTACTTCTTCGAGGGTGCGGGGCTCGCCGCGGTCGAGGCCGAAGCGGAGTTTGAGGATCTCGCGCTCGCGCTCGTCTAGCGGGCCGAGCAGGCGGGTGATCTCCTCGGGCAACAGCGCAGTGGCCGCCACCTCGAAGGGGGACTCGGCGGAGCGGTCTTCCACCACGTCGCCGAGCTCGGCGTCGCCGTCCTCGCGCAGCGGTTCGCTGAGTGACAAGGGCTCGGCGGCGAAGCGCAGGGCCTCAGTGACCTTCTCCTCGGAGAGGTCTACCTCCACGGCCAGCTCGGCCAAGGTGGCGGGGCGGCCCAGCTTCTTCTCCAGGTTGGCCCGGGCCTTTTGGAGGCGGGCCAGGGTGTCGCCGGCGTGAACCGGCAAGCGGATGGTGCGACCGGTGTTGGCGATGCCCCGGGTGATGGCCTGGCGAATCCACCAGGTGGCGTAGGTGGAGAACTTGAAACCCTTGCGCCAATCGAACTTCTCCACCGCGTGCATCAGCCCGAGGTTGCCCTCTTGAATCAGGTCCAGCAGAGGCAGGCCGGAGGCCTGGTACTTCTTGGCGATGGACACCACCAGGCGCAAGTTGGACTGGACAAAGCGACGCTCGGCCTGCTCACCGACCTTGACTTGGCGGCGCAGCAGCCGCCGACGGGCAGGTGTGAGGCGATCTGAGTTCCCGGGCTCGTTTCCTTTGTCTTCGTCAAGGAGAGCCTGTGCTTCGTTGCCCTCCTCGATTTTCTGGGCTAGCTCGACCTCGTCGTCCTTGGTGAGCAGCGGATATTGGCCGATGTCGGTCAGATAGAGGCGGACAAGATCTTCGTCATCGCGCTCAACACGCTCTTTCGGCACAGTCACACCTTCCCGAGGATCCATGGGCCCGACAACCCGTGGGGCTACCGATGCCGCTGTCGAACCGGTCGACGCTGACCGAGCAGAGACACGGACAATGCTTAGCTGAAAAGGATACCCGCTTCATCGCGGATACGTCACCAGCGGAGGCCATCTTTTTTCGCGATAGTCGTTGACAAATCCAATGGCCAGCTTCTCTAGGTCACCATCAGAGGGGATGTTTGGGGGATTCCACACATCTCTTGAGCCGTATCGCTCTTCGGCGAGATCGGCGGCCACCATGCGGGCGGTGCGGATAACAGCTCCGTCGCTTACCGGCGACAGGTCCTGACCCAGGTGCTCGATCACAAAGGCCAATTGGGGCAGGGCCACTTCGCAAAGCGCGACTACGGCGTGGGTCGGCGCCGCGTCTTCTAAAAGGTCCAATAGGCGCACCCACGCCTCTGTGGGAGGTCGAACCCGATTGGCCCCGTCCAAAGCCGGCGAGTCGGGCAGGGTAGCCCGCCACCACTGGGCGTGTTGCCCATGGCGACGGCTGGACTGGGCCAAAAGCAGCCGAGTGGGGGCGTCCAGCGGCCCTCCTTCCACCAGATCGGTGGCCAATCGGCCCTCGATCTCGAATAACTGCTCCGAAATCCAGGCCAGTCCGCCGCAGGCGTCGGCCAACTGCTCGATGTCCATGCTCAGTCGCCGCCCCGATAGCGAACAACTACGCCGATTGAAACGCCTTTTCTCCGTCGGATCACTGTGACTCACCTCGGTATCGATTGGTGATGGGCAGGCGTCGGTCGCGACCGAAGGCTTTGGCGGATATGCGCACGCCGGGGGGATTCTGTCGCCGCTTGTACTCGGCACGGTCCACCAAGCCGGTGATGCGGCTTACCAGTTCGGGGTCGTAGCCCTGGTTGCACAGGTCGACGGGGGTGAGGTCGCTTTCCACGTAGGCCTCGAGCAGGGGATCGAGCACCTCGTAAGAGGGCAGGCTTTGGTCGTCTCGCTGGTCAGGACGCAACTCGGCCGATGGCGGTTTGGCCAGAACGTTCTCGGGAATCAGGTCGCGACCGGCCCGCTGGTTCCGAAAGCGGGTGAAGGCGTACACCTGGAGCTTCCAAAGGTCCTTGATCACGGCGTAGGCCCCGGCGGTGTCTCCGTACAAGGTGGAATAGCCCACTGCGCTCTCGCTCTTGTTCCCAGTGGTCAAGATGAGCCAGCCGAACTTGTTGGACAAGGCCATGAGCAACGTCCCCCGTATGCGGGACTGCACGTTCTCTTCGGCTAGATCGGGGTTGAGGCCGTCGAATGACGGAGCCAGCATGTCAAGGAAGGCCTGATGGCCTGGCTCCACCGGGATGACCCTGTGGTCGATGCCAAGATTCCGACACAGGGCTTCGGCGTCGGCCAGCGAATGGTCGCTGGAATAGCGGGAGGGCATCAGCACGCCGTGGACATGGTCGGCGCCCAGAGCATCGGTGGCGATGACCGACACCAGCGACGAATCGATTCCCCCGGACACACCGACACCCACATCGGTGAAGCCGTTCTTGTGGACGTAGTCGCGAGTGGCCAGCACGAGGGCCTCATACTGCTCGCCGATCTCGTCCAATCCAGGATCGACATGGTTGATTTCCTGGGGGATCGCTGGCGGGAGCGGCAACTCAGCGCGATCAGCCACCTCCACCTCGGCAATCAGCAGGTGCTCGGCGAACGGGGGTGCTTGGGCAATTATGCGGCCGTTGGCGTCAAGCATCAGCGAGGCACCGTCGAATACCAGCTCGTCCTGGCCTCCAACCAAGTTCGCATAGGCGATGGCGCAACCGGTCTCCGAGGACCTCTGGCGAAGGACACCGAGGCGCTGGTCCAGCTTGCCGACGTGATAGGGGGATGCGTTCAGGTTGAAAATGACCTCGGCCCCGGCGGCGGCCATCTGGCTCATCGGCCCATCCGCCACCCACGCGTCCTCGCAGATGGAAACGCCGACTGAGACCCCGGCCACTTCGTGCAGAATTGGATCGCCAGTGCCGGGCTGGAAGTAGCGGCGCTCATCGAACACCCCGTAATTGGGCAGCTCCCGCTTGCGATAGATCCCCGCCAGTCGGCCATTGGCGGCGACCCCGGCGGCGTTGTGGCAACCGTCGGCATCGTCGACAAAACCCACCACTGCGGTACACGACTTCGACTGGGAGGCGATGTGCTCCATGGCATTTCGGCTGTCCTGCACAAACCGCCTTTTGAGCACCAAGTCCTCGGGGGGATACCCGGTGACGGCCAGCTCGGGGAAGACCGCGGCATGGCATCCGGCTTCTTCCGCGGCACTCAGCGCGGCGAGGATTCGCTTCGCGTTGGCGTCGATGTCGCCAACCACTGAGTTGATCTGGCACAGCGCCACCCGCAGCTTGGCCACGAGAACAGGCTAGTGGTGGCTGGTTGGGGGGCCGCAGCCCGGAGGAATCAGACCCGGAGGAATCAGATGGAGTAGTACATCTCGTACTCGAGGGGGTGGGGACGCAGGTTGACAGCGTCCACCTCCTCCTGCTTCACCTCGATGTAGGACTCGATCAGCGAAGAGTTGAATACGTCGCCAGCCAGCAGGAAGTCGTGGTCGGCTTCAAGAGCGCTCAGCGCCTCGCCCAGCGAGCCGGGCACCGTCTCAATGCCGGCGGCCTCTTCGGGGGGCAGGTCGTAGATGTTCTTGTCCAGTGGCTCGCCCGGGTCCATCTGGTTTTGGATGCCGTCGATCCCGGCCATAAGCATGGCGGCAAACGCCAAATAGGGATTGGCGCTGGGGTCGGGGCAGCGGAACTCCAGGCGCTTGGCCTTGGGGTTGTCGGAAATGAGCGGGATGCGAATCGCCGCCGAGCGGTTCCGCTGGGAGTAAGCCAGGTTCACCGGGGCCTCGTAGCCGGGCACCAGCCGCTTGTAGGAGTTGGTGGTGGGGGCGGCAAAGGCCAGGATCGCCGGGGCGTGGGCCAAAAGGCCGCCGATGTACCAGCGGGACAGGTCGGACAAGCCGGCATAGCCCCGCTCGTCGTACATCAGCGTGTCGCCGTCCCTCCACAGCGACTGGTGGGTGTGCATCCCCGAGCCGTTGTCTCCGTAGATCGGCTTGGGCATGAACGTGACGGTGCGACCGTGCTCGCGGGCCACGTTCTTCACCACGTACTTGTAGAGCTGAACCTTGTCGGCCATGGCCAGCATCTCGTCGAAGACCATGTCGATCTCGGCCTGGCCGGCGGTTCCCACCTCGTGGTGTTGGACCTCGATGGGGATGCCCACCGACTCCAGGGCCACCACCATCTCCGAACGCAGGTCTTGGAAGGTGTCCATGGGCGAAAGCGGGAAGTATCCCCCCTTGTAGGGGATGCGGTGGCCGGGGCTGGGCGCGCCGTGCACCGAGGGACGGCCGCTCTCGAAGATGCCCTCGACCGAGCGAACCTGATATCCAGCCACATCAGGCTGGTTCTGGAAGGCCACGCTGTCGAAGATGAAGAACTCGGCTTCTGGCCCGAAGTATGCGGAATCGGCTATGCCGGTGCTGGCCAGGTAGGACAAAGAGCGGCGCACCACGCCGCGGGGGTCTTTACCGTACATCTCGCCGGTGACGGGATCTTTTACGTCGCACAGCAACACCAGGGTCTTGCGCTTCATGAACGGATCGAAGATCGCGGTGTCGGGATCGGGGATGAGGAGCATGTCAGAGGCGTCGATGGTCTGGAAGCCGCTCACCGACGAGCCGTCAAATCCGAGACCCTCCTCGAATACCGATTCGGTCAGCTCACGGATGGGAAGCGAGAAGTGATGCTGTACACCGGGGACGTCGGTGAAACGCATATCCACGAACTCGGCACCCTCGGATGCGGCTAGTGCAATGACTTCTTGGGGAGTTGACACAGTGGGTTCCTCCTTTTTCGCGCCCTTACTTTCCCACAAGCGACAAGGGCGTCTCGCATCGTGCCTCTATGGATTTGCCGCCTGCGTGCAAGCGGACGGCTCATCGTGCCAGACGTGAGTTTCCAAAGATTTTCCCGTTTGTAAAAGGTATGTGAACGGTGGGAATGGGCTGGCGCCGGGGACCTGTGGCGGGGCACTCTGGTGGTCTCGTATGGAACCGCAAAAGGACTACGTGCTTCGCACCGTGGAGGAGCGGGGGGTGCGGCTCATCCGGCTTTGGTTCACCGACGTGCTGGGGCAGCTCAAGTCGGTGGCGATATCACCCGCGGAGCTGGCCGACGCATTCGACGAGGGATTGCAGTTCGACGGATCGGCCATCGACGGCTTTTCCCGGGTGCAAGAGAGCGACGTTTTGGCCGTGCCCGATGCGTCCACGTTCGAACTGCTGCCATGGGCCGACCCCGAGGAGCCCTCCGGCCGCATCTTCTGCGACATACGCAAACTGGACGGCACCCCCTTCGAGGGCGACCCCCGCTGGGTGATGCGCCGCAGCCTGGCCAAAGCCGCCGAGATGGGCTACACGTTCTACACCGCGCCCGAGGTTGAGTTCTTCTACTTCCGCCACGGCGATCCCGACCGGCCGCTGGAGCCGCTGGACAACGCCTCCTACTTCGATCTGACCACCGCCGATGTGGCCAGCCCGCTGCGCAAGCGCACCATCGGGATGCTGGAGGCCATGGGCATTCCGGTGGAGTACTCCTTCCACGAGGACAGCCCCAGCCAGCACGAGATCGACTTGCGCTACACCGAGGCGTTGAGCATGGCCGACAACGTGATGACGCTGAGGCTGGTGGTTCGCAAACTGGCGCTCGACCGCGACCTGCACGCCACGTTCATGCCCAAGCCGCTCAACGGGGTGCAGGGATCGGGCATGCACACCCACATGTCGCTCTTCGAGAATGACGTCAACGCGTTCCACGACGCCGGTGACGACTACGGGCTGTCGAAGACGGCCAAGTCCTTCATCGCCGGACTCCTGTATCACGCCCGGGAGATCACCGCGATCACCAACCAACTGGTGAACAGCTACAAGCGGCTGGTGGTCGGCGATGAGGCCCCCACGTTCGTGTCGTGGGCCCGCAACAACCGCTCGGCCCTGGTGCGGGTGCCGGTGGTGAAGCCGGGCAAGGAGTCGTCCACCCGAGTCGAATACCGGGCGCTGGATTCGGCCGCCAACCCGTATCTGGCCTTTTCCGCAGTGCTGGCCGCCGGTTTGAAGGGGGTGCAGGAGGGTTATGACCTGCCCGCCGAGGCGGCCGCTGATCTCTACACCTTGAGCCGGAAACAGGCCCAGGGCAGTGGATTCGACGAGCTGCCCATGTCGTTGTCGGAGGCCCTCGACGTGTTGGAGGAGTCCCCGCTGATGGCCGACGTGCTGGGCGAGCACATCCATGAATGGTTCCTTCGCAACAAGCGGGCAGAGTTCGCTGAATACCGCCGGGAGGTCACGCCCTTCGAACTCCACCGGTACCTGAACACCTGGTAGCCGTGGTGAGCGAACCTCTTCTGGTTTTCCCCGACCCGCCGCCGCCAGAACTGGTGCGCACCCTGGATTTGGGGGGGTACAACTGGAAGGCGGTGAGCAGCGCCCAAGAGCCCGAAGGGCGATGGCTGGGGGCAGTGGTGGTGGTGGATGAGAATCCCGAGGACGCGTTCGGATTCTGCCGGGCGCTGAATCGGCGAGGCTTGGACATCCCGGTGCTGCTGTTGGTCTCGGGCACCCACTTGGACGAGTTGGAGATGCGAGACGACCTCTACACCGATTTCTGCCTCACCCCCTTCCACCAGCGTGAGCTGGAGGCTCGACTGGGCCATCTGGTGTGGCGGTCGGGCACCGCGCTGCGCCCGGAGCTGATCGAGTACGGGCCGTTGGTGCTGAACGTGGAGACCTATCAGGCCACCATCGCGGGCCGGCCCCTAGATCTCACATACATGGAATACGAGTTGCTGAAGTTCCTGGTCAGCTCGCCCGGCAAGGTGTTCACCCGCGAGACGCTGCTGAGCCGGGTGTGGGGCTACGACTACTTCGGCGGCGCCCGCACCGTGGACGTCCACGTGCGCCGCCTGAGGGCCAAGCTCGGCGAGGAGCACGCCGGCCTCATCACCACCGTAAGATCCGTCGGCTACCGCTTCGGCTTCTCCCGCTGGGAACGCTGATGACCAAGCTTTGCGTCTTTGGGGTGAGTCGAGCAGACTCTCAGGCATTGCTGTTTCCCGTCGTTGCCTTGCCCTGGCCTTTGTGGCGTGCTTGCTAGCACCAATTATCGGCTCTGCTGGGACGACCGCACAGGAGGCAGTCGAAAGCGGGGTCACCGGGCAAGCCGTCGTCGATCGAAACGCGCTGATCGCGTCCCAAGAGTCACTTTTGAATGTCTACCGCTGCCGATTCAACGCCGACACCGAAGTGGTGCCAGAAGGCTGTATCGATGGGCAGCCGGTACAAGGGCCGACCTTGCCAGATCCGTTCGAGGGCACCCCCACGGAAAACGACATCACGGAACGCGACAACCTCATCGCGGCTCAGGAATCCCTGCCGAATGATTACCGCTGCCTGTTCAAGATCGATGCCCAAATCGTCCCCGGCGGCTGCAATCGGATCGCTGTGACTTTAGGGGATGGCATCTGGATTATGGACGGCGATGGCGAGGATGCGCGAAGGATCGTCGCATCCGACGAGTTCTCTACGCCTGGCTTCAGTTCGTGGTTGGAGAAACCCGTGTGGTCACCCGATGGCACCCGCATTGCGTTTGTGGTGACCTACCACGACGAACCCTCCTGGGACGGTCTTTCCGATGAGGGCGAGATATGGACAGTCAACGACGATGGGACCGACCTAGAAATCCTCTTGGACGGGGAAAGCTCTGACATTCAGCAGATAACTCATCTTTCTTGGTCACCTGACGGCGCCAAGCTCGCCTATCAGTCAACTTGCTGCGACAGATTGGGCCGAAGTACCACCTCGAACCTAACGGTCGTCTATGTCGACGGGTCAAACAGCACCCTGATCTCCAAGACACCGACACAAGCGGCTTTTTCGTGGTCGCCGGACGGCTCTCGAATCGTGTATTCCAAGGGACTTACCAGGGACAACTGGATCACAAATGCCGACGGCACAAACAAGACGCGGCTGAACGGCCTCGAAGCGGACTATGGGCCGATTTGGTCGCCAGATGGAAGCCGCATTGCGGTTGGCGTGGCCTCACGCATTCAAGACCGTAAAGAAATCTGGGTCTTTGACGCAGACGGGAGGAACCAACGCAGGATCGCAAGTTCTGCATATGCCTTCGGAACGCCTCTTCAGCAAGGAGAAGTCGGGTTCGCTTGGTCTTTCGACGGCAAGCAAATCGCCTACTTCGATATCCAAGGCGACGATGTGGTCCTCACCGCAATGGACGTGAACGGTTCAAGCAGACATCAGATCGCAACTCTCGAAGGGACTCCTTCTCCTCCGGCCTGGTCGCCTGACGGCATTCGCATTGCCTACTCGCCAGGTGGCCGTTTCAACAGGGGCAACGAGATTCATCTTGTTGCTGAGGGCCTTTGGGTCATATTTGCCGATGGGACCAACCAGCAGAAGCTTGCTTCAGGACCCATATATGCCGACGACATGTCCTGGTCGCCGTGATGCCGGGTCAGCCCACGTAGGCCCAGAGCTCGATTTCGACCAGCGCGCCTAGGGGGAGGGCGGCGACGCCAACGGCGGACCGGGCGGGGCGGTTGTCGCCGAAGCACTCGATGTAGGCGTTGTTCATAGCGCCGAAGTCGTCCATATGGAGCAGGAACACGGTGGCTTTGACCACATCGTCCAAAGTTGCTCCCTCGGTGGCCAGCACCGCCTCGGTGTTGGCCACTGCTTGGCGGAACTGGGCGATCAAGCCGCCGGATACCAGCGAGCCGTCGGCGATGCCGATCTGACCGGAGCAGATGAGGAAATCACCCGCTCGGACGATGGGGGAATACGGACCGACCGGAGTGCTCATAGCATGGGATCATATGGAAGCTGAAGACCGCGGTCACCAGAACCAGGACATCGAACACCTGATCGCCTCCTCGCCGTGGCCAGAGGACGCCCGATCCCTCATCAAAGATCTTGGTATCACCGATGAGCGGCGGGCCCGGGCCGCGGCCATGCTTTCGGGGGCCTCCCGCAGCATGAGCAAGGCTGTGCGGCGCGATCTAAGTCTGCTCGGGGTGCTCGACCCGCCCGCTGACTTCGCCACTGAGAAGGTCTCGCTAGTGGCCCCCGCCGATGACGACGCCTTGGACAGTCTGCGCCGATGGAAACGGCGCCAACTGCTGCGCATCGCACTGCGCGACCTGCTGGGCGAGGCCGACTTGGCCACCGTGGGCCGGGAATTGTCGCTGCTGGCCGACGCCTGCTTTGCCCGGGCTTTGGAGATCGCCGACGAAGGCCCGCCTCTGGCCATCATCGGGATGGGCAAGCTGGGGGGCAACGAGCTGAACTATGCCAGCGACGTGGATATCGTGTTCGTCCACGAAGGCAGCACCGAGGCGGCAGTAAAGCGAGCCCGCAAAGTGGTGCAGGCCCTCACCACGTTCACAACCGAGGGCGCGGTTTACCGTGTGGACACCGAACTCCGCCCCGACGGGCAAACTGGCTCGCTCAGCCTGCCCCCCGACGCTTACCAGCACTACTTCGAGCAGCGGGCCCACGCATGGGAGCGGCAGGCCTATATAAAGACCCGCCTGTGCGCGGGCGACCCCGAGGTGGGCAATGCTTTCTTCGACGCCATCCGGCCCGGCGTGTGGGAGGAGAACCTAGGAGCCAAGACGGTTCCGTCGCTTCAGGCTATGAAGAAGAGGGTGGAGGAGTCGGCCAAGCTGAAGGGCGACCGCGAGCTCAAGAAAGGGCCCGGCGGGCTGAGAGACATCGAGTTCACCGTGCAGCTACTGCAGTTGGTACACGGCCGCACTGATCCCACCATCCGCTCTCCCAACACCCTCACTGCCCTTCGTCAGCTCAGCTGGGGGGAGTACATCGACCAGGCAGACGCCGTTCACTTCACAACCGCTTACATCCACCTGCGCACGGTGGAACATCGGTTGCAGCTCCGGGACGAGCGCCAGACCCACGAGATGCCCACCGACGACGCCGATCGGGAATGGGCGGCCCGGGCATCGGGGTTCGAGAATCTGGAGGCCTTCCAGGCTTCCCACACTCGGCACCAGACCTCGGTGAGGGAGATCCACCAGCGGATCTTCTATCGCCAAACCCTCGACCGGATGCACGAGACCGGGTTGGTCAGCGAGCTGCTCCCCGATCACCTCGGACAACTGGGTTTCGTCGAACCCGATCGGGCCGCGTCAACCATTGAGCGCCTGACCGAGAACCTCGGCCGCCGGGCCAACGTGATGCAACAGGTGCTGGTCATCATGGTTGAGTCTCTGGCCACCACCCCCGACCCCGACCTGGGACTCGTCCGGCTGGCCTGGCTGTTGGACGGCTCCTACCGGGTCGGCACCATCCTCCCGGTGCTGCGCGACTCCCCCATTGCCATCAGCGACATTGCCCGGCTCTTGGGGTCGAGTCGAGTAGCCGCGGGATGGATGCGCAACCACCCGGAATTCGCCCGTTCGCTGATGAACCCCGAAGAACTGACCCAGGCCCGAACTGCAGAGTCATTGGCCGAGGAGGCCATCGAGGCGATGCATTCAGCCTCCGGGGACCACGACCTGCGAATGGCCGAGCTGCGCCGGTTCGTGCGGCGCGAGCAGTTGAGGGTGGCAGCCAGGGACATCTTGGGGCTGGCCTCGATCATCCAGATACCGGAGGAGTTGACGAACATCGCCGACGCCGCAGTGGCCGCGGCCGTCGATTCGCTGGCGCCGGAAGTGCCCTTCGCCGTGATCGGGCTGGGCCGCTACGGGGGACGTGACCTGTCGTACGCCTCCGATCTGGATGTGATCTTCGTGTACGAGGGAGCGACATCCGACGATTCAAAAGCGGCCAACCGCACTGCCCGAGGGCTGCTCAAAGAGATCGGTGCCCAAACCGCAGAGGGTCGGGCCTGGGAAATCGATGCTCGGCTGCGACCAGAAGGCGAGAACGGGCAGCTCGCCCGATCGCTTGAGGGGTATCAGCGGTACTACGCCGAGCGAGGTCAGCTTTGGGAGCGCCAGTCACTGCTCAAGCGGCGCTTCATAGCCGGTGACGCCGAGGTGGGAAGCCAGTTCCTCCAGCTGGCCGACCAGTGGTGCTATCAACCCGACTTCAGCGATGCCGAGGTTGCGGAGATCAGGACCATGAAGCGCCGCATAGAGGCCGAGCGGCTGGGGACCGGCAGCAAAGCCCGGGACGTGAAGCTCGGTGCCGGTGGACTCAGCGACATTGAGTTCACCGTGCAGCTAATGCAGCTTCAGCACGGTTTCGGGCGAACCTCGATCAGGGACAACCGCACGCTGCCCGCGCTGGTCGGGCTCTCTGAGCACAATCTCTTGGACATCGGCGACCGGGCCACCTTGGACGTGGGCTATCGCTTCTGTCAGCGGTTCCGCAACGCCCGCTATCACCTATCGGGCCTTGCTTCAGACAGCTTCCCCGACGACGACCACGAGGAGCTCCTGCTCGCCCGCCGGCTCGGCTATCCCAACAACAGGGATTTGGAGGCTGACTACCAGGAGACCACCGAAGCAGTTCGCGAAGTGACCGACCGCCTCCTATACGGCGAGAACACCTAGGCCGGTGGGCCAGTCGGGAGGATGGCCGGCAGCTCGCCAGGTGGCTGCGGCCACCGCGGCGAATACCGCATCGGAGCAGTTGACCGGCACACCGTCAGACGGCTCGATCTCCACCTCCACCGGGGGCATCCGCGCCGCGGGCACGACGCCGAAGGACCGGATGGTGAGGTCGCGGACTTCTCCGTTGGCGTCCACAGTCAGTGCTTCAGAAGTCACCCAGCTATAAGCCATGTGGGCGGCGCCAATGCAGTAGGAGCGCAAAACCACCTCATCTAGAGGATTGCCGCCGCGCACCGCGATCCGCAGGCTCTCTCGGCGCCATTCGGCTCGGGCCGAGCCTCCTTCGGGCGACACCACCGGCTCCGAACCGTCTTCCAGCGCATTCAGGGCCACCGCGGCCTCTACCCAACCGGCGCCCCGGACCGCTACCGACGTGGGAGGACCGGCAATGTCCACTTCTTCTACCGCCAAGTCAGGAGCGACCAAGGCCACTGAGTCGATCACCCCCGGCGTACGGGCCACTCGAACCACGCCGCGGCCTTGGGCGTCGATCCCAATGGCAACCGGGGGACGCTTGGGCCCGTGTCGCACGGTGTCCTCCCGGGACCACAGCACCCGCACGGCGCGGCCATGCTCATCGGCCAACCGTCGGGCTGTTTCCGGCAACCGAGACGCCAGCTTGGCGCCGAATGCCCCGCCGTTGGCCAGCGGACTGGCCGGCTCGCCGCCTGGAGCGCACCACGAGGCGTCGGTCTCCAGATAGGCCGGCTCCACCCAGGAGGTGCGGAGGCGCACCGCCCAATCGCCCTGGGGGAATTCCAGCGGCATGGGCGGCACTGTGGGAGAGCGTCGGCCCTGCACTTTCCCCGCCGCAGCCCGGGCTTCAGCCACCGTCTCGCCCAAGGCCCAGCCACCCCGGCCGTCGGACAGCGCCACCAGCGCTCCCTCGGGCACCGTGTCGTCGGCAAAGCCCCCCTCTCCCAGGGCCACAACCGGGCCAACTGCCTGTGCAGTGCCCCCCTCGATCTCGGCCCTTCGGCTCGCTGCGGCCCAGTCCCGTTCGCTGCTGGCGGTGCCGTAGCTCTCCCATGCCTCCAAGATGGTCTGCCACCCCGTGCAGCGGCACAGATGAGCAGCCAGGGCGGTGGCCGCCGCCGAGCGGGACCGATCTCCTCCAGAGCGGGCATCGAGGCCGGCGAGGCGCATGATGATGCCCGGAGTGCAAAATCCGCACTGGCTGGCTCCGGTGGCGCAGAACGCCTCCCCCCAGCAAGTGCGGCCCTCAGCAGGCAGCCCGGCCAGCGTGGTGATCTCTCGGCCCGATACCCGCCGAGCGGGAGTCACACAGGACACGCGGGGCTTGCCGTCCACCCACACGGTGCAACAGCCGCATTGTCCCTGTGGGCTGCATCCGTCTTTCACCGAGCGGATGCCGAGTCGGTCGCGCAGCACCTCCATGAGCGAGGCACCGTCGTCGGGAACCTCGATTGGGCGACCGTCTACGGTGAATTCCAATCCGGCCGCCATGCGCGGCAAGGGGATTAGCTGAAGCTCTGGCCGCAGCCGCAGGTGCGCTGAGCGTTGGGGTTGGTAATGGAGAAGCCCGCGTCGGTCAGGCCGTCTTTGTAGTCGAGAACGGCACCCTCCAGCAGGGCGGCGCTGGACGAGTCCACCACCACCTTGACGTCGCCGAAGAGAACCTCCTGGTCCTCGGTGCCGAAGTCGGCGTCGAAGTACATCTCATAGCTGAATCCGGAACAGCCGCCGGGCCGTACTGCCACCCGCAGGGCCAAGTCTTCGTCGTCGGCCTGCTCTTGTTGGACCAAGGCTCCGACTTTGCTGGTTGCTGCGTCAGTGAGTGTGATCACAAGCTTCTCCCTACTCGGCGCTGTGGACCACAGCCAGTCTACCCGCAGGCTTGGCCGGGATACATACCCGATAGCATGACCAACGTGAGCAATGGAAACGCCGCGGCCTTGCCGACGGTTGACGATGTGATGGGCGTGCTCCGCGGGGTGATCGACCCCGAGCTGGGCAGCGACATCGTCGATCTGGGCATGGCCCGAGACGCGGTGGTGAACCCCGACGGGCTGGTCGAGGTGACGGTGGCGCTCACCACTTCGGGATGCCCGCTGCGGGCCCAGATCCAGCGGGAAGTGCGCGGCCGAGTGGGCGATCTCCCGGGCGTGGAGAAGGTCAAGATCCACTGGAGCGAGCTGACCCAGGAGGAGAAGGCCGCGACGATGTCCAAGGCTCGCTTCAACGTGGCCCAAAACGCCCCCGACACCGAGGTGCCCCCCACTGCGAAGGTGGTGATGGTGGCCTCGGGCAAAGGCGGGGTGGGCAAGTCGACGGTGACGGTGAACCTGGCCGCAGAGCTGGCCCGTCGGGGCATGCGGGTCGGGGTCATGGACGCCGACATCTGGGGCTACTCGGTGCCCAGAATGCTGGGAATCGAGGGCCGCCTGTCCGGGGCGGAGAACGAGAAGAAGATCGTCCCCAATGAGAAGCAGGTGGGCGACGGCACCCTGGAAGTGGTGTCGATGGGGTTCTTGGTAGACCGGGAGGAGACCGCGCTGATGTGGCGGGGGCTCATGCTGAACCGGGCCGTCCAGCATTTCTTGGAGGACGTGCGCTGGGGGCGGGTCGACTATCTGCTAATCGACATGCCGCCGGGCACCGGCGACGTGCAGATGGGCATCGCCAAGATGCTCCCCCAAGCCGAGATGGTGGTGGTGACCACTCCGGCTCGCAGCGCCCAGAAGGTGGCCACCCGAGTGGCGTCGATGGGCCGGTCCAACTATCTCCGGATTGCCGGGGTGATCGAGAACATGAGCGCGTTCGTGACGCCCGATGGGGAGTCGTACCCCATCTTCGGCCATGGGGGCGGACAAGAGCTGGCCGATGAGCTGGGAGTGCCGCTGCTGGGCCAGGTGCCCATCGACGGCTCGGTGTCCGCTGGTGGCGACGAAGGCGCACCTGTGGTGCTGGATGGCGTCCCCGGGCCGGCGGCCGATTCATTTCGAGCCATCGCCGACCGGCTGCTGGAGGAGGTTCCCCCGGTAGATATGGCCGGTTGCACCGCACGAATCTTCGAGGCCGCCGAGGAAGCCTTGGCCAACCTCGACATAGTCTCGTCGTAGGAAACAGCCCAGGACCTCGCCGTGCTCGTCTTTCTGGTACTCCTGTTCATCGCGGTGCCGCTGGTGGAGCTGTACGTGATCGTGGAGACGGCCCGCAGCATCGGCACGCTGGAAACCATCGGCCTGTTGATCGTGGTGAGCGTGGTCGGCGCATGGATGGTGAAGGCTCAAGGACTGGCGGTGCTCTGGCGGGTCCGCAGCAAGCTCGCCGAAGGCCAGATGCCCGGCCGAGAGCTGGTAGACGGCGCTTTGGTGTTATTTGCTGGCGCGCTCATGCTCACCCCCGGATTTGTGACCGACGCGGTGGGCCTTTTGCTGTTGTTCCCGCCCACTCGAATGGCGATCCGCCCGTTCGTCGTCCGCCGCTTCCGCCACCGGGTGACCATTTTCGGCCCCGGAGAGCCCGGGCCGGGCACCATCCACGACACCGATCTCGCCGACGGCGATTGACCGGCCACCGATGGCGAGCTCTTAAGCCGGGTCATACGCTGAGAGCCGTGAGACCTCCTTCGGTGGATGCATTGGCCCGTTCGTTGGCCGACACCGGGCTGCCCCATCCCCTGTTGGTTGACGCCGCTCGGGCGGCCATTGCCGACGGCGACCCCGAAGATGTGCATGAGCGGGCCCGGCGCCATGCTCACACCGCGGCCCGGTCGATGCTTCAGCCCGTAGTGAACGCCACCGGCGTTCTGCTGCATACCAACCTGGGGAGGGCGCCGCTGGCTGTTGCGGCCGATGCGGCCTACTCCAACCTGGAGTTGGATCTGTCCTCGGGCCGACGGGGATCCCGCCACGCCCATGCCGCCGCTCTGCTGGCCCGCCTGTGCGAAGCCGAGGACGCAATCGTGGTGAACAATGGGGCGTCCGCGGTGCTTCTGGTGTTGGCCGCGCTGGCCATCGGTAGGGGAGCGGCGGTATCTCGAGGCGAGTTGGTGGAGATCGGCGGCGGATTTCGGGTACCGGAGGTCATGGAGCAGTCCGGGTCCCGCCTCGTGGAGGTGGGCACCACCAACCGCACCCGACTGGCGGATTTTGCATCGGCAGTGGCCAATCCGGCCAACGACACCGCCATCGCCCTCAAGGTGCACCAGTCGAACTACCGCATTGTGGGATTCACCGAGCACGTGACCGTGGCCGAGATGGCCACCCTTGACATTCCGGTGGTGGCCGACATCGGGTCGGGATTGGTGGATGCCGCCTGCCCGTGGCTGGCCGACGGTCCGCCGGCCTGGCTGGCCGGTGAGCCCGCCGCCCGGCAAACCCTGGCCGACGGAGCGGCGCTGGTGACTTTTTCGGGCGACAAGCTCTTTGGCGGCCCCCAAGCGGGGATTATCGCCGGGCGAGCCGACTTGGTGGGGCGATGCGCCAGCCACCCCCTGGCTCGGGCGCTGAGATCGGGAAGCCTGGTGTTGAACGCGCTCCAACAGGTGGCATTGGCCTATCTGCGACGAGACGGGCAGGCCATCGACTTTTGGCGAATGGCGTCGCTGGCCCCCGCGGATCTGGAAAGCCGGGCTCACGCGGTGGTGGCCGAGTCAGGTGCCGGCCAAGTAGCGGAGATGGCATCGGTGCCTGGCGGAGGCACGCTTCCCGGCATAGAGATCGACTCGTACGGCGTGGTGCTGGACGGGGACCACACTGCAGCGCTGAGAGCGGGAGACCTGCCGATCATCGCCCGAGTGAGCGACGATTGCACCTGGCTCGACCTGAGGACGGTGGCGCCCGATGACGACCAAAAGGTGATCGCCGCCTTGAAGGCCCTTGGGTGAGCATCACCATCTCCACCGCCGGCCATGTGGATCACGGAAAGTCCACGCTGGTGGAGGCGCTCACCGGGGTTGACCCCGACAGATTTGCCGAGGAGAAAGCCCGGGGGCTGACCATCGACTTGGGCTTCGGATCGGCTCAGCTACCCTCGGGGCGGTCGGTGTCGATCATCGACGTCCCCGGGCATGAGCGATTCGTCCGCAACATGCTGGCCGGGGTGGGGGCGGTGGACGCCTGCTTGTTCGTGGTAGCGGCCAACGAAGGTTGGATGCCGCAGTCAGAGGAGCACCTTCGCATTCTTGAGCTCTTGGGGGTGTCTCACGGGTTGATCGCCCTCACCAAGGTGGGACTGTGCGACGCCGACATAGCCGAGCTGGCCCGCTTGGAGGTGGAGGAGCGGGTAGAAGGAACGTTCCTGGCCTCGGCGCCGGTCGTGGAGACCGATGTGGTGGACGGGTTGGGCATCGACGACCTGCGAGCAGGATTGGATGAGTTGGTGGATCGGACTCCCGCTGCCCTCGACCAGCGGCGTCCGAGGCTGTGGGTGGACCGGGCGTTCGCGGCCCGAGGGGCTGGCACGGTGGTGACCGGCACATTGGGTGGAGGACAGATCCGGGTGGACGACGAGTTGGAACTGCGGCCCCGGGGCACCGCAGTCCGGGTCCGGGCCATGCAGAGCCACCACAGCCAGCGCACCAAGATCGGGCCGGGCAACCGAGTGGCCGTAAACCTTTCTGGAGTCGGCCACCAACAGGTCGCCCGAGGCGATGTGCTGGTGCGAACAGGGCAATGGCATCTGACCAATCGATTCGACGCTTCCTTGACGGTGTTGAGCACCTTGGACCACGACGTGTCCCGCCGAGGGGCGCACGTCATTTACGTCGGAGCGTGTGAGCTGTCGGCCCGAATGCGCATTCTCGGGCTCGAGGCGCTGTCTCCAGGCGATACCGGATTGGTTCGACTCCATCTTCCCCGCCGGCTTCCCCTGCTGCCCGGCGACCGTTTCGTGTTGCGGGAAAGCGGCCGGGCCGAGACCATCGGGGGCGGAACCGTCCTCGACATCGACCCGGTGCTGCCAGCATCCAAGGCCAAGCCCGACGTGTCGGTCGACCGCGTGGTTGCCGAGCGAGGGTGGGTTGAGGCTGATCGACTGGCCCTTTTGACTGGCCAGCAGCGAGAACCCGACGTCGGCCGGTGGGTGGTGAGCCCGGCGGTGCTCGAGGCTGCCCGGGCTCGGCTTCGGGACGCGGTGGACGACGCAGGCCCTCTGGGGCTGGACGTGGCCGGACTGGACGACAAGGACAGGGCGGTACTGAGCCTTATGGAGGATGTGACGACCGAGGGGGGCAGAGTTCGCCCGATTGGGCAGTCGGACCCCTTTGAGGATCATCGCTACACCACGGCATTGGAAGCAGCCCCGTTCACCCCACCCGACCCCGAAACCGCAGGCGTTGACCGAAGCGAAGTGCGGGAGCTGGTGAAGCGGGGCTTGATCGTGGAGCAGGATGGCGTGTTCTTCGCGGCCTCGACACTTGAGGCGGCCCGATCGGTGCTGGCCGAAATGCTGGCCGATCAACCCGACGGCGTCACCGTGGCAGAGGTTCGGGAGCGCTTGGAAACCACGCGCAAGTACGCCTTGCCGCTCTTGGCTTGGCTGGACGGGCATGGTGCGACCCGTCGAAGAGGCGATGTGCGGATTGCCGGTCCGCGACTTTGACGACTAGTTCCGCCGTCGGCTCAGGATCTCTCGGCGCTCCAACTCGTTGAGTCCGCCCCAGATGCCGTGTTGCTCGCGAATCTCGAGGGCGTAGTCGCGGCATTCGTCAATCACACTGCATTCCTCGCAGATGGCCTTGGCCCGGCCTTCCCGCTCCAGCTTCTCTTCTTTGCGCTCAAATGACGGGGGCGGGAAGAAGACGGCCGCGTGGGGCCCTCGACAGGCTGCTCTTACTTGCCAGGCCCTTTCACTGGTGACAGCGCTCACTATTTCCTACCCCCTTTGGGCGGACCTTATAGGCGAAGTTCGCCGCGCACAAGATGAGGACTATGCAAAAGCGATTGACTGTTGGCTTGTTTTCGGGCCTCGGGACCGCCTTTGGCCCTCTCAACGACGCTCTCGATAGTCACGAGCAGCGCCCTCCATGGGCTCCACTTCCAACCACAAACCATCAATTTCAACCACTCTGACCTGGTCGCCCGCAGTCACAGGGGTTGCCCGGTTGGCCCGAGCCCGCCACAGGGCACCTCGAAGGCGCACCACCCCATCAGGAGACACGTCCTCGACCACTTCGCCCGTCTCGCCGATCATCCAGTCTCGGCCAATGGTGGGCGTAGAAAAGCGGGTGCGAACCATCGATGGCATCCCCGAGAACATGGCCACTGCCACCGACCCGGTCATCACCACCATGGGAATCCACGACATCGACACTCCGTCGTAGAGCCACCATGTTCCTGCCGCGAACATGACCATTCCCGCACCAGTCCAGAAGCGGGGAACCGAGGTTTGGATGTCAATGCCGAACGCCACCATCGATGCGACCAACAACGCCAGTGCCCAGATGTTGAAGGGCAGCACCGAAAGGCCGTAGCCAGCCAAGATGAAAAGCACAGCGCCCACCACGCCGGCCACCCCAATGCCTGCGGTGAAGAACTCGAACAGCATCAGGCCCATGCCGATGGACAGCAGCAGATAGGCGACCGGCGGACTGGCCACGGTGTGGAACAGTTGATGGGCGAGCGACAAGCCTCGGAACTGAACCTGGGTGAGCGGTTCCAGGCGAGGCTGGCCGTCCACGTTCACCATGTTCGACTCAAAGCCGAGATGGTCCAAATCCACCAAGAAGTCGCCGATCAGCGGGGCGACGCACTGTTCTTCTTCGGGAGGAACCCGCACGGTTTCGGGGTCGAAGGGAATGCCTGCCTCGGCATAGCGATCCCGAAGGTCTTCAAGGGTACGGCGCTCACAGGCGATCACGCCTTCGGAGATGAGCTGGCGCCATCCGAGCTTGTCTTGCCTGATCAGCTCCTGGTTGTCCCAGGCCACAGGGTGATCGGCCAACATCGGAAGAGGTGCACCGAGGTAGCCCACCGAGGTTCCGGGGGCAATGCCCACTTCATCGGCGGTGGCGAAGAGCTGGGCCACCTTGCGCTCCAGAGAAGCCCCATTGGGGCCGACCCAAATAGCGATGGGCACCGGCGACGTGGCAATGGCGTCGGCCAGCTCGGCCAAGCGGTCGTCGGAAACAACTGAGCGGTTGCTGTCCACCCGGAAAACCAACAGGGTTGCCCCAATGTCGGCGACATCGGCCACCGATTCCTCGATGAGGTCGGCCATGACCGGATCGAGCAAGCCGGTGACCTCCACCACTACAGCCACCCCAGCATCAGCTGGATCGCTCTGCCCAGCGGCGTTGCCGGAGGCGGCGAACGCGGCCAAGATGATGCCTCCGACCAGGCAGGCAGCAGCCAGTCTCAAACGCGGGGTCCGCACTGTTGGCTTACAACGCCTCGGGAGGGTCGGCGTCCACCAGCGCTGCCAGCGCTTCTTCAGGGGTCTCTACCACGGGAACGATTCGATCGAAGCCAGTGGTGTGCAGCAGTCGGGCTAGCGCACCTTCCCCGCAGGCCACGACGACCTCGCCGTCAGAATCGCGGATTCGGCGGATCCCGCCGATAAGTGCCCCCAGCCCGGCCGAGTCCATGAACGGAACCGAGCCCAGGTCGATAAGCAGACGGGGTTCTAGGGCCAGATCGCCTATTCGCTCTCGGAAGTTGGCCACGGTGTAGGCGTCTATTTCGCCACGGGGACGAAGCACCGTGTGGGTGTCTAGATTTTCCACATCGATCTCGAGCAAAGCGCCTCCCCTTGACCGCCCCTGATGCTAACGCGACACAGCCCCAAAGCCATCGGCGGCCAGCAGGTTGTTGCCACATCGATTTGGATACCATCGGAGCGTGACCCACGTACTCTTGGCCACCGACAGCGACTCTGTGCACGACGCGGTTGACGCCGCGTTGGGGAGCGATGCCTCAGCAATCAGCAGAGTGCGGGCCGGGGTCGAAGTGTTGGATGCGGTGCGGGAACAGGAGCCGGACGTGGTGATCTGTGATCTTCAGATTGGGAACATGGGGGGGATGGCGACTTGTCTCGACTTGCGCATGGAGGCGGAGATGGGGCGGGCGCCTGATACTCGTGTTCTGATGTTGTTGGACCGAGAGGCTGATGTTTACCTGGCGAAGCAGGCTAGGTCGGATGGGTGGATTGTTAAGCCGTTGGATGCGGTTGGTTTGCAGCGGGCGGTACTGGCGGTTTTGGGTTAACTATCCCCCGGCGTGGTTGCGGGTCCTGTCGTTGGGGCGGCTCGGCGCGCGGTGGCGCCGAGTCCTGGCCCCGACGCCACCCACAACCACGCCTATGTTGTTCGCCCACCCCAAAATGTAGGATGAGGTTGACGGGCAGTGGCGCAGCTTGGTAGCGCGCTTCGTTCGGGACGAAGAGGTCGTGGGTTCAAATCCCGCCTGCCCGACTCAGGTTTTGGCTTCTTGGCTAGTGTTCGCTCAAGGAGGCCGACATGAGTGAGCACTATTTGGTGATTTCCTCGGACTGCCATGCGGGGCTGCCGAATTTGGAGTACCGGGGGTACTTGGAATCGAAGTACCACGATGCGTTCGATGACTTTCTGGCCCAGCGGGAGGCGATGCGCTCCCAGGGAAACATCATGGGGAATGCCGAGTTCGAAGAGGAGTGGTTCGGCGAGAACGAGGAAGGGCTGCGCGGAGGTTGGAACGCGGCCCGGCGGGATGCGGAGTTGGACGGTGACGGCGTCGCCGGCGAGGTGATCTTCCCCGATGCCGATGCGGTGACCGGCGGCGCTTCGGCGCCGTTCGGGGCCGGGCTGGGCATGTCGTTTGCCGACGATTCCGAGCTGCTGATGGCGGGGGCTCGGGCTCACAATCGGTGGCTGGCTGAACTGTGCAACGACAGTCCCGAACGGCGGGCAGGAGTGGCGGTGGTGCCAATCATCGACGACGTGGATGCTGCGGTGGCCGAGATCGCCCGGGCCCGGGAATCGGGGCTGCGAGGCGGGATTCTCATCGCCTCCATGTGGAATGAGGGTCCCGGCTATCACGAGCGGCGCTACGACCCGGTGTGGGCGGCCTGCCAAGACCTGGAAATGCCGGTCCACACTCACTCTGGGGCCGCTCCCCGGGCCGAATACGGCACCGGTCCCGGGTTCATCGGCATGTACGTGGCTGAAGTGCGGTGGTGGACCACCCGTCCCTTGTGGTTCTTGCTGTATTCCGGCGCGTTCGAGCGGTATCCGGGGCTGCGCTACGCGGTCACCGAGTGTGGCTGCTTTTGGGCCGCCGACATGCTGTGGACCATGGACGCCACGTATTCGCGAGAGCACGGTGGAGCCCAGAAGCTGGCGGCCGACGCCTACGGCCACCTGAGCTTGAGTCCCAGCGACTACTTCGACCGCAACTGTGCCATTGGAGCGTCCAACACCCGGCGGCGAGAGCTGGCCCGGCGCTTCGAGATCGGCGTGGACAACATCATGTGGGGCAACGACTTCCCCCACCCCGAGGGCACGTGGCCGCACACCCGCAAGTCACTGGCTGAAGCGTTCTGGGACATTCCCGCCGACGACACCGCGGCCATTCTCGGGCTGAATGCGGCGGAGTTCTACGGCTTTGACACCGACGCACTGGCTCCGCTGGTTGAACGAATCGGTCCGACCCCCGAGGAACTCGGCCAAACCGATCCTGCCGGGGCTGCAAGCAAGTGGGAGGCACTCGAGGCGGCAGGCCGACCGTGGATTACTGGCGTTGAGGCGGTTCCCCTGTCGATGGACTAGGGGGAGCGAACGCCGGCATTACCGTATTGCGCATGTGGTCGTTGGTTGATGTGGGGACGGTGAAGTCAGCTAGATCCATAACTTGTTCCCAGTTATCGCGGTAGGACTCGGGAGTGGGGTTGAGATCGGTATGGCCTTGGCTGGCGACCCAACCCAGGCGGGCCATGCGGGGGCCGTCGACGGTGAAGGACTCGCCAGTCGCGGGGCAGTCTTCGTGGGCCAGCCATATCACGGCGGGGGCGACGTTTTCGGGGCGGATGTGGGCGTCGATGATGAGGCCGAATTCCTCACCTGAGCGGTCGGGACTTCTGTCGGTTACCGCCCAGGGGAGAGCACAGTTGACTTGCACGCCGTGATACCGGCCCTCTCGGGCCAGCGTGCGGGTGAGGCCCATCACCCCGGCCTTGCAGGCGGCATAGGCGGATTGGCCCCGCAGGCCCCACACCGCACCCGAAGCGATGTTCACCACCCTGCCGTATCCCTGCTCCACCATGGCGGGCCACAGCGGCCACAGCACATGGCACGGACCCATCAGATGGATGGCGATCATCTCGTTGAACAGCTCCGAGCCGGACTCCGGTGTCATGGCGGCGAACTCGGCTGCCCGGTTCACCCCTGCGTTGTTGATCACGATGTGAATGGGGCCTAATGCTTCTTGGGCCTGCTCAGCGAGGGCGACACCGCCTTCGGGGGTGGTCACGCTGTGGTGGTCGGCGACGGCGGTGCCGCCGGCCGCGGTGATTTCGCCGACCACCTCGCCGGCCGCTGGGGCCGCGATGTCGTTCACCACCACCTTTGCTCCCCGCTCGGCCAGCAGCTTGGCGTAGGCCCGGCCCAAACCCCATCCCGCGCCGGTGACTATCGCGGTGCGTCCGTCGAAGCGAAGCGGCGACGAGGCCATCAACCGATGACGCCGTCGGCCCGCAGCCCGGCCAGCGCCCCTGCGCTCAATCCGAGCTCAGCGGCCAGAACCTCGTCGGTGTGCTCGCCCAGCCACGGCGGGCGGGTGTCGGGGCCCTCGCTGACCGCCGACATCTTCACTGGATTGCCGGGGGTCAGCACTGGGGTGTCGCCGTCGGGGCGGGGGATCTCCACCATCATGTGGCGGGCCGCCACATGGGGGTCGGCGATCACGTCGGGCGCCTTGAACACCGGGGCGGCCGCGATTCCCGCGGCGGCCAGATCGTTGGCCGCTTCAATGGTGGTGCGGTTACCGGCCCAAGCCCGGAGCGCCGCCCGGATCTCGTCCAGATTCTCCCGCCACCCGTCGCGAGTGGAAAACCGCTCATCGTCCAGCCATTCGGAACGCCCGATGAGATGGCACAGGCGCTCAAACTGGTGCTCCCGGCCGATCTGGATCACCAGCTCACCAGAATCGACGGGGAAACCGTCGTTGATGATCGAGGCGGGCTCGCGGGGATCGGTGCCCAGCGACCAGTAGTTGGGCACGATGTCGCCGAAAGCCACCATGGCGTCGAACATGGCAATGTCCACATACTGGCCGCGGCCGTGGCGCTCCCGCTGACGCAGAGCCATTAGCACCCCGATGACGGCGAAGAGGCTTGAGCCAGTGTCGCCCAGCGCGCCCACCGGAGACACCGTCACGTCTTCCCCATCGGCCCGGTTGATGGCGTAGAGGCCGGCCATGGCCTCGGCGATGGGGGCATAGGCCGGCCAGTGGCCATAGGGCGACTGGCTCAGGTTTCCAAACCCCGACACCGACAGATAGATGAGACCGGGGTGGATCTGGGCCAGAGCGTCGTAGCCCAACCCCATCTTGGCCAGCGTGGCCGGTTTGAGGTTCTCGGCCACCACATCGAATCTCGGAACCATCTGGCGGATGAGGTCGATGGCGGTGGGATTCTTCAAATCCATCCCCACCGAGCGCTTGTTGAGGTTGTTCCGCAGATAGGTGGCGCCCACCGGTCGGCCGTCGGGATCGGCGATACCGGGGGTTGACCCTCGGCCGAGGTCTCCTCGCACCGGGTGCTCGATCTTGACCACCTCCGCGCCCATGCGGGCCAAGAGCTGGGTGGCATAGGGGAGCGCCTGCATCTGCTCGATGGCCAGTACCCGGATGCCGTCAAGCGGCTTGCCGTTGCCCGCATGCTCGGGGGCAGTGATGTCGCCGACCCTCATGAACTCGCTCCTTGTCTGTAGATGCGCAGGGCGTTGCCAGCCAAAATGGCGTGCTGCTCGTCGTCGGGCACTCCTTCGAAGTGGTCCTTGATGGTGGTGCGAGAGTTAGGCCAATCCGACCCGCCATGGGGGAAATCGCTCGACCACATCATCTGGGTGACGCCGATGTGGTGGCGGTTGACGATCCCGTAGCGGTCGGTGATGAACGTGGAGGCGATGTTTGTTTCGAAGTACTCGCCGGGTGACCGCTGAATTGGCGCCCGGGTGGCGGGGTTGGCCCGGCGGAAGCGGTCGTCCATCTGCTCTCTCAGGTAGGGGAACCAGGAGCTGTCGGTTTCCACGGCCAGGAATTGGAGGTCGGGGAAGCGGTCGAACACGCCGCCCTCAATGAGCTGGGTGATGCGCACCGGCATGTCAAAGAAGCGCATCGACCCGGTGAGCTTCATCTTGGCCACATCGCCCTGGGCGTGGGTGGCAAAACCCACATGAATGGAAAGGGGCACACCGGCTTCGGATGCGGCGGCGAACACCGGGTCGTCATCGGCTGTCAGGACCTCATCACCGCTGGGCCATCGGCCGAGCAGCACTCCCCTGATGCCCGGAAGGGCAACGGCGCGGTGGATCTCGGCTACCGCGGTATCGGCTCCGACGTTGGGCAGAATGGCAACGCCCCACAACCGGTTGGGGTCATACGAACAGAACTCCGCCAGCCAGTCGTTGTAGGCCCGGATGCAGGCGATATGGAAATCTCGGTCGTCGCGGTGCCACACCATCTGGTTGCCTATCCGGGGAGTGGGGTACAGGATCTCCAGGTCGACACCGTCTTGGTCCTGCTCCCCGATCCGGGCCGCCGGGTCATACCCGCCGGCCCTCACGTCCTCCCACCGAACCCAGCCCGATCGCTGATCGGCCGGAAGGCCCGCCGAGCAGTTGCCGCCGAAGTTGATGGGATCATGGGTTCCCTCAAGAACCCAAGCGTCGCCCTGGTCAAAACTCTCCATGCGAGGGGCTCGATTCTTGTAGCGGCCCGGCACCCGATCGGCCCACAGATCGGGCGGCTCGTTCACATGGGAGTCCGCCGACACCAACTGATACTCCATCACGCCGACACCGTACCCGCCCGAATCGGCGTGCTCTATGGTGAGGAAGCGGTCAGCGAGCGGCGGGGCAGGGTTAGGGCGACGGCTACGCCTAGCGCTGATAGCACGATCAGCACGGTCCAGACCTGGTTGAAGCGGTTGACCAGTTCGATGTCGGACACGTTGCCCAGTAGGCCGAAGACAACGGCCAGCCCGGTCAACGCGCCTACTTGGCGGGCGGTGGACAGCACCCCCATGCCCAGGCTGTAGGTCTCGTTGTCGAGGTCACGAGCGCCGATGGCGTTGATCATGGGAAGCCCCATCCCCCATCCGCCGATACCGCCCAAGATGATCGGCAAGAAGTACTCCTGCCAATAGGCGGGTTCAGTGCCGGGAACCAGACGCAGCCACACCACCGCAATGGTGGTCATGGTCATGGCAGCGATGGTGATCGTGCGCTCGTCGAAACGGCGGCTCAGGTGCCCGGCGGCCACGCTGGCCAGGGTGGCCGCCGCGGGAAATGGCAGCAGGGCAAGCCCTGCCTTGAGAGGCCGGTAGTCCCATACCTGCTCGAGGTACTGGATCATCATCACGAAGTAGGGAAACAAGAAGCCGGGAATGGCGGTGGCGATGAACAGCGCCCGGCGATAGGTTCGCAGCTTCAGCAAGCGGGGTTCGACGATGGGCGCAGGATGGCCCATGATCCGCTGCCGGATCAGCGGGATCAGCACAATGGCCAGCGCGAACGCCACGACGATGCGAGGGTCGCTCCATCCCCACGTCCGACCTTGCACCAAGCTGAGGGTCAAAAGGCCGAGGCTGCCCGCAACCATGAATGCACCGACAAGATCGGGAAATCGCGACGTGACTTTGCGCTCGGTGTCGGTCAACAAGGTTCGAGCGGCCAGAAACGACGGCGCTCCGATGATCACGCTCAACACGTAGGCGGCCCGCCAGCCCCAGATATCGATCAGCCCCCCGCCCACCAACGGAGCCAAGGCCCCGGCAATGCCGCCGACGGCCGTCCAATTGGTTATGGCCCTGGTCTGATCGTCCTCTGGCCACACAGCCAGGATCAACCCGATGGACGCCGGCATCACGAAAGCCGAACCGGCCCCCTGCACCGCCCGGCACAGCACCAGAACCCAGAGTTCCGGCGCCAGCCAACCGCCCACCGCGCCGATGACGAACAGGGCCAAACCGAGAAGGAAGGCCTGTTTGCGGCCCGAGCGGTCGGCGAGGCGCCCAGCCGCCACCACGAACGTGGCCAGCGAGATGGAGTAGGCACTGAGCACCCAAGCGGTTGCCGTACGGCTGGTGCCGAAACCCTCCTCGATGCCGCCGAGAGCCAGCGGTTGCAGGGTGGCGTCCATGGTGATCAGGAACACCGCCCCCATGCACACCCAGAAAACCGCCCAATGACGCGCCAGCACAGCCCCCTGTCTTACTTGGCGAAATGCAGCCAGCCCACAATCGGAAGGGCCGTTTACCTGCCCGCCCGTCGAACGCCCTTCTCGATTTCCATCTCCAGCTCTTTGGTCAAAGTCGGGGCGTCAGCGGCGTCGGCCGCCTCTCGCTCATCCAGGCTGCGCTGGCGCATGCGGCCTATGGCAGTGCCCACCACCAGCCCGCAGGCAATCAACACGGGTAGTGCACCCGCGCCGGTAAAGATGCCGTTCACGGATACCCGCAGGAAACTGACCACCCAGGCCGCCACTCCCAACAGCACGGCTGTGCCGATTCCCAGTGCAAGGGGATCCCATAGGGCGCTGGCCCGCGGGAAAGCCGCGGCCAGTACCACGACTGCACCCAACGCGATGGCAATCCAAAGGATGCCCCATCCGATCGTGGGTCCTTGATCGTCGAAGCCGTCATAGCGGTTGGGATCTTCTTGGGCTTCGCCGATGACCTGGGCAATCAGCGATGCCCCTACCCCACCAGGAGTGGGATTGGCTCGCTCCTCGTCGATCAACTTCTGCTGTTCAGGAGTGAACGCGTCGGGTCGCTCGTCATTGACCCAGTTGGAGAAGGAGCCGACGATCAGCAGTCCCACGGCGAAGGCACCCAGCAGCAATCGAACGATCTCCGTCCGAGCCGACGCTGGGTTGGAGCGGGGATTCCGCCACACGGCCAAACCACCCAATAGCAATATTGCGCCGCTGACAAATGCCAAGTACACCCCGATCCCATGGCTCGTGGGGCCAGCAAGGTCGTGGGGGGCAATGGAGAAATACAGAATCATCAACCCGACCAGGGCCCCACCCGCGAATACCAAGCCTGAGGGGGCGTCCAACCAGGAAGACCAGCGATCTCTGATCCTGAGCAGCATGAGCAACGACGCCACTGCCACCAGAACACCGGTGATGAGCACGATGATCCCAAACCAGCTCCCTCCAGTGGCTTCAATGCCGCTGTAAGTGCCATCCAACGCCTGATCATCGGGTCGGGCGTAGCTGCTGAGCCGGCCGGCACCATCTACCCAGGTGAAGAACGCACTCAGTACAGCCAGCGTCCCCCCAACCAAGCCGGCAACAGCGGCAATCGCCATTGCGGGCTGCAAGGGCGGGCGGGGCGGGCGGGTGACCACCACAGGCTCTTGAACGACTTCGGCCGGTTCCGCAGTGGGCGGCGGAGGAACGGTGTAGATGCCGCGCATGGCCGCGCCCATCCTGCGGATCAAGCTCCGGTTGTCGCTTGGATCAGGTTGGCTGAGTCGGTCCATAACCACACCCACCAAGTACAGCGCCAAACCCGATGCCGCACCGAGGGCGGGGTCGCTGGTGTTGATCCCCCGCAGCACCAACTGGCCAAGACCCCCTCCTGCGATGACCGCGATGATGCCGACAAACGACAGGGACAGCAGCAGCACTTGGTTGACGCCGGTCATGATGGCCGGTCGGGCCAGGGGAAGCTGCACGTCGGTGAGCACGCGGAAATTGGACGCGCCATAAGCGCGCGCCGCCTCGACCACGTCGCCGGGCACTTGTCTTATGCCCAGGTTGGTGAGGCGGATCATGGGCGGGAGCGCAAAGATCATCGTGGCGATGGTGCCGGGGACCGGCCCGGTGCCGAAGAAGAAGATGATGGCAATCAAGTATGAGAAGGCGTGGACCAACTGCATTCCGTCCAACATCGGCCGGGTGAGGTTCCACACCCGGTCGCTGCGGGCGCACAACACCCCGAAGGGCAAACCGATGAGCACGCAGATAATGACTGCCACCAAGATGATTCCGATGGTCTGCATGGTGAGCCGCCAGTAGTCCGGCCCCAGCACCCCGCACAAGAAGATGCCTGCCGCGGCGCCGATCCCAACCTTGACATCCCGTACCAAAAAGCCCAAGAGCACAAAAACCAACAGCATGAACGGCCAAGGGATGTTGAGCAGGATGTCGTTGGTGATCAGATCGAGCAGATTCTCAAATGGCCATTTGATGACCCTAAAGACGCTCTCGGCTTCTTCGTTGAGCCAGAGGATGCCTTCCTCAACCCACCGTCCGAAGGGGATCTCCCAACGGTTCAGCCACTCGTTTTCCCTCCAGCCGGTGTCAAACCAGGTTTCGGCAAACAAAGACATGGGCTAGTCCCCTTCTGCCGATAGATCAGCAGCCTTGACCTGGTCGGCTTTGGATTCAATCTCACCCAACTCGGCCAACACGTCCAACGCATAGAGACGGCCCTCGAGTATCCCCCGATCATTCACCACCGCAACCAGGTCCCCCTTGGCGCACAGTTCGTAGGCGTCCACCAGGGGGGCAGAGCGAGTTGTGATTCCGAACTCGGTCTTCATCACCGTTTCGACAGATGCCTGCTCGGAGGCAACCAGTAGATCACGGGTGATAACCCCCACCGGCTTGCCCTCATCGTCCACGCAGAACGCAGCAGTCCTAGTACCCAGAGAGGCCAAAGCCTCACCCACGGTGGTGCCCAACGTGCATGGCGAGGGCGGGGTCATCACGCTGTCCACTTGCAGTACCCGACCCTGGTCCACGTCTTTGACGAACTCGGCAACGTATGCGGTCGCCGGATCCCGCAGGATCTCCTCCGGGGTGCCGATCTGCACCACCGCGCCGTCCTTCATTATGCACACCCGGTCGCCCACCCGGAGCGCCTCGTTGAGGTCGTGGGTGATGAACAAGATGGTCTTGTGCAGCATGTCGCCCTGCATGGCCAGAAGCTCGTCTTGCATCTGGCGGCGAATCAGGGGGTCGAGGGCGCTGAACGCCTCATCCATGAGGAGGATGTCAAGGTCGGCGGCCAAAGCTCGAGCCAGCCCCACTCGCTGCTGCATCCCTCCAGACAACTCACGGGGGAACGAAAGGAAAAAACGCTCCAAGCCCACCAGTTCCAGTGCTTCAAACGCTCGCCTACGGCGCTCATCGGTCCCCACGCCGTTGACCTTTAGGCCATAGGCCACGTTGTCCACCACGGTGCGATGGGGGAAGAGGGCGAAGTGCTGGAACACCATGCCCATCTTCTCCCGGCGGAACCCCTCTAGTTCCCGCTGGCTCAGATTGGCGACGTCTGTGCCGTCAACCACCACCGTTCCGGCGGTGACATCGTGGAGCCGGTTGACCGTTCGAATGGCAGTGGACTTGCCGGACCCCGACAAGCCCATGATCACGAAGATCTCGCCGTCTTCAACCGAGAAGCTCACGTCGTGCAGGCCGACCACATGGTCGGTGGCCGCCTGGACGTCGTCTTTCATGATCCCGGATTGGGCCATCTTCAGAGCCCGTCCCTTCGGGCGAGCCCCAAAGATCTTGTAAACGTTGGTCAGCTCAATTCTGGAACTCACAACACCCCGCCCTGGGACACCTGGGTGAACCGGCATCCTGTGATGATCCAAACACAGTAGCCAAAAATGTGCTTGTGGTCTTCGATGAACGTGTTATGACGCCGCCACTCGCAGACTAGGGATCAACCGTCACGGGTGAATGGCCGGGTGAGGGCTGCGGGCTGGCCGATACGGCGACTCACCACCACTAGCACGATCACCGTCAAGACCGCCGGTGCCATATTGGCGATCGATGCCACCGATCCGGAGATGACGTCTTGGACCTGGAGTTGCAGCACAGTGGAGGACACGATGCCGAACAGCAGGGAGCCGGTCATGACCCCCACCGGCCGCCACGCCCCGAAGTACACCAAGGCAATGGCGATGAACCCCCGTCCCGCGGTGAGGTTCTGCTGGAAAATTCCGATCTCCAGGGCCAGGGCCGCTCCGGCCAGTCCGGCCATGGTGTTGCCGATGACGATGGCAGCGGTGCGAATTCGGTTGACACTCACCCCCAGCGTGTCGGCCGCCTGGGGGTTCTCCCCTACGGCTCGCACGTTGAGTCCGAAGGTGGTCCGGGTGATCAGCAAATACACCACCGGTACCAGCAGGAACGCAACATATGTGAGCACGGTGTGGCTGAACAGCAGTTCGCCGGCCCGACCGGTGTCGTCGGCCAGCCAGTCGAAGGGCTTGGCCTGCAATCCGCTTATGGGCTTGGGGGTACCCACCTGCTTTTGGAACAGGAGGTCGGTGAAGCCCAGGCCGAAGAGATAGATCCCGATTCCGCTGATGCCCTGTTCAGCGTGCATCACCACGGTGATGAAGGCATAGATGAGCCCCATGACCGCTCCCACCACCAGGCCCATCAGCAAGCCAAAGGCCGCGCTGCCCGTCTCCAACGCGGTGTAGTAGGCGGCGAAGGCGCCGATGAGCATGACGCCTTCCACGCCGAGGTTGAGCACCCCGGCCCGCTGGCCGACTGCTTCGCCGAGCGCGGCCAGCAGGAAGGGAACAGCTAGTCGGATACCCGACGCCAAGGTGGCAGTGATGATGGCGACGGTGAAGAAATCGTTCATGCCCGATCCTCCATCTGGATGTCGCCTTCAGCCCAGCGCTGTATTCGGCTTCGCAGCTTGAGGCTGCCCACCACGAACACCACCACCACGCCGTTGAGGGCGATCACTAGAGCCTGGGGCACCTGCACCGCCCGTTGCAGGGAGATGCCTCCGGCCAGCATCCCGCCAAACAGATACGACGACAGCACGGTGAATAGCGGATGCAGCCCGCCGAACAACGCGGTCACGATGCCGTTGAACCCCGCGCTCTGGGTGAACGCCAGCGGACCCCCCTCGCCGATCAGGCGGTGCGATTCGCTGCCGAACACCAGCACTGCGCCGGCGATTCCGGCGCAAGCGCCGCTGAAGGCCAGTGCTTGGGTGATGCTGAACTCCACCTTCATGCCTGCCGAACGGGAGGCATGGGGATTGTGGCCCACTGCCCGCAAACGCATCCCCAGGCTGCTGCGGAACAGCAGCAGGTACCCGAGAATGGCCACGATCAAAGCCACCACTATGCCCAAGTGCAGGCGCGTTCCGCCCGGCAAGATGGGCAGGTCGGCGTTGTGGCTCAATCGCTTGGTCTGCTGGATCCTGATGGCGCCGGGTTCGATAAGCCAGTCTTCGAGCAAGAAGCTCATGAAGAACCCGGCGATGATGTTCATCATGATGGTGCTGAGTATCTCGTTGACCCCGCTGTAGGCCTTCAGCGCTCCGGGGATCGCCCCCCAGATGCCTCCGCCGACGCCTCCGGCGATCATTACCAGCGGAACCAGGAGCGGACGGGGGACATCGGGAATGGCCAGCGCCACCAGCGTGGCCAGTATGGCTCCCATGATGATCTGGCCCTCGCCTCCGATATTGATGACACCGGCGCGGAAGGCGATGCAGATGCCGACGCCCACCAACATTAGGGGGATGGATTTCAAAGCGGTGGCGGCCAGTTCGTCAGGCCCCCCGAACGCCCCTGTGAATAGTTCCCGGTAACCGGTCAACGGGTTGGCGCCGAATACCCCCAGCAAGATCGCGCCTACCGCGAGAGCGGCAATCACTGCACCAGCAGGCACTACCAGTCCGGCGAACGGACGCAATAGACGGCCTATGTCAGCCCCAGACATAAATCTGTGTTGATTATCAGTCATTTTCAATATAGATTGCTCTGAGTTCCCCTCTGTTCGCCGAAGCGATCAACTCGCGGAGGTTTCCATGCTGGTGACCTGTTGGTCAACCAAGGGGGGTTCTGGCACAACGGTGATTGCGGCCCTCGCCAGCCTACATGCTGCCCAAGGTCGCGACCGGCCTGTTCTGCTCGTCGACCTCTGCGGCGATCTGCCCGCGGTCTTCGGCAGCGCCGAGAAGTCCTCCGGCGTGGGGGAGTGGTTGCGCAGCGACCTCGCCCCTTGCTCGCTGGAGCGGGTGCTTGAGGAGCTGACGCCCAACCTGTCGCTGCTTCCCCGGGGCCAAGGTCCGCTGAGCGCACGAAGGGCCGACGAACTGGTGGAGTGGCTGGCTTCCGGCGCCATCGTGGTGGTGGACGCGGGGGTGCTGATAGCGAAATCCGGCCAGCCAGACTGCGAGCTAGGCGATGACGAGCTTCGCTGGCGACTGGCCGCCGAGGCCGACCGGTCGGTGTTGGTCACTCGGGCGTGCTATCTGGCCCTGCGCCGCACGGTCTCGCTCCCGGTCCGGCCCAGCGGAGTAGTGCTGGTTGCCGAAGCCGGCCGGGCTCTGACTCGCTCTGATTGCGAACGGGCCATCGGCGCTCCGGTGCTGGCCACCGTGGCCGTCGACCCCGACATCGCTCGGGCGGTGGACGCCGGAATGCTGAGGACCCGGGTGCCAAAGGGTGCGATCAAGGCCCTAGGCCGGCTCACTGAGGAGCTCTGAGCGATGGCTTGGAGCCTCGGCGGGGGAGGCAGGGAGGCGATTGAGCCGTTCCTGCGCGATCCAACGGTGTCTGAGATCATGGTGAACGGTCCAGGACCGGTGTGGATCGAACGCCGCGGGCAGTTGGAGGCCACCGGCACGAACCTCGATGCGGAGACCATCGAATTGCTCATAGAGCAGACGGTGGCGCCGCTGGGCCGTCGAATCGACCGCAGTTCTCCGATGGTCGACGCCCGACTGCCCGACGGCTCTCGCCTCAATGCGGTTGTCCCGCCGGTGGCAGTGGACGGTCCCTACGTGACCATCCGCCGCTTCTCTGTGCGTCCGGTTCCCTTGGACGAATTCGCCCCCCCAGGCGTGGTGTGTGCCCTGCGGTGGTCGGTGGCCGCTCGCTGCAATCTTGTGGTGTCGGGAGGAGCCGGCGCGGGCAAAACCACCCTGCTGAACGCATTGGCCGCCTCGATCTCGCCGGGAGAGCGGGTGGTCACGGTGGAAGACGCCGCCGAGTTGGCCCTGGCCAGCGATCACGTCGTGCGCCTCGAGGCCCGTCCTGTCGACACCGACGGCGTTGCCCCGGTCACCATCCGCCAGTTGGTGCGCAACGCCCTGCGGATGAGGCCCGACCGCATCATCGTCGGGGAGGTCCGGGGAGCCGAGACCCTGGACATGCTCCAAGCCATGAACACTGGCCATGAGGGATCGCTCTCCACGTGCCATGCCAACAGCCCGGCCGACGCCGTCAGCCGTTTGGAGACCATGGTGCTCCTCGATGGCGGGGCCGTGCCCCTTGCCGCAGTGCGGGAGCAGATCACCGCCGCGGTGGACATGGTGGTCCATGTCGCCCGTCGTCCCCAGGGTCGGCGCCGCATTACCTCGCTGGCCGTGATCGACCGCTCCGAAGATCGCGACGCCGACAGCCGCCCGCGGTTGTGCCAGATAGCCGACGAGTTCGGATTGAACAGCTTGCCCGCGGTGATGGCCCGGGTGCCTGACGCCCCCGATCCCGACCCCCGCTGGCTAGGTCGATGACTGCGGCACGAACAGCGATTGGGGCTGTGGTCGAGCGGGTGCAAGCTATGGCGGGTGAGGCTGGCCTGAGCTTGTCGGCAGGACAGGTGGCAAGGGGATCGGCTGCGGTTGCCTTGTTCGGCGCTGGTTTCGGAGCGATCCAAGCTGGCGTGGTCGGCGCAGTCGTCGGCGCGGCAGCGTGCTGTGCCGGCGCCTTGGCCGCCCTCCGGGTCAATCGCCATCGCCGCGACCGGGTGATCGAGGCCCAGCTTCCCGGCTTCTTGGAAGCCGTTGCCCGGGGGCTGCGAACCGGGCTCCAGCTTGGTCCCGCTGCGGTGGAAGCTGCCTCCAGCACTCCGCCTCCCCTGCGCCATGAGGTGGCGCCGCTTGCCGCTGAGCTTCGCCGAGGGGTTGGCAGCGCTGATGTGTTCGACCGCTGGGCCCGGCGTCGACCCGGCAGCGGTTCCGGTCTGGCCGCGGCCGCAATGGCCTTCGCCGCCACCGCAGGAGGGGCCCGGGCCCGAGCTATCGACGGAGTGGCCGCCACCTTGCGGGATCGCGCCGCGCTCGAGTTGGAGGTGCGCTCGCTCACCTCGCAGGCCCGAGTGTCGGCCATGACGATCGCGGCCCTGCCGCTGGGCTTCATGCTCTTGTCGGCTGGCGCGGGGGATCATGCCGCGGGCTTTTTGTTCACCACTCGACTCGGTTTGGCGATTCTGGCCTGCGGGCTGGGTCTCGATGCGATCGGCGCCCTGTGGATGCGCCGAATCGTCAACTCCCGGGACTGACATGGCCCTTCCCGTTGTGTTGGGGCTGTTGTGGACGGCCGTGGTGGTGGCGTGGGGTTGGCAGGCGCGGCCCCGCCAAGTCCGGTCTCCTTCTCCGAGTCGGCACCGAGCTCGCTTCCCGACTGCTGCCCCCGCCGCTGGATTCGCACTGGCCGCGATGATCGCTTTGGCTGTCGATCCGGTGATGGGAGTGGCCATCGGAGCAGTGATGTGGATCACACCGCACCGCCGTCGGGCCCAGCTGCATCGCCGAAAGCAGGCAGAGATCATCGAAGAATTGCCCGAGGCCATCGACCTGCTCCGATTGGCCTTCTCCTCGGGGCTCAATGTCCATCTAGCGGTTGCCGCAGTGGGGGAGCGGCTCGGCGGTCCGGTAGGGGTCGGACTGGCGGAGGCCGTTCAGCGGGCTCTAACCGGGATGCGCCTGGCCGACGCGCTCGAACCACTCCCCGAGTCCGTGGGGGAGCCGGTGCGCCCGCTGGTCAGGGTCTTGATCGACGGCGAGCGCTATGGCACCGAATTGGAGCCTGCTCTGGAGCAGTTGGCGGCCGACAGCCGTCTGCTGCGCCGTCGCCGGGCCGAAGAGCACGCCCGCCGACTGCCTCTGCGGTTGCTGTTGCCCCTGGTGCTTTGCATCCTGCCCGCCTTCATCCTCCTCACCTTGGCCCCGGTTCTCGCCGAGACCCTGAGCATCTTGCGCCAATGACCAATGCCGCTCCTTCCCCCGTCCCGTCCAATCCCTACAGGTGCCCCCAATGACTCTGCTTCGATGGCTGATCGCCCTGAGTTCTTGGCTGTCCCAATTGCGATCCGAGCGTGGCCAGGCCACCGCCGAGTATGCCCTCATCCTCTTGGGGGCTGCCGCGGTGGCCATGCTGCTCGTGTCGTGGGTTACCAAGACCAACCGCATCGGAAACCTTCTCGACGCCGTATTTCGCCACATCACCGGACTTGTCAGCTGATCTGTGAACACCAGAGTCCGGCCGCGGGCAGGATCGACTCGTAGCGAGCGCGGCCAGGCCGCGGTCGAGACTGCTCTGGTGCTTCCGCTGATCGTGGCCGTGGTGTTGGTGTTGGTGCAGGTGGGGCTGTTGGTTCGAGACCAAATCCTCGTGGTGCACGCGACCCGAGAAGCGGCCCGAGCTGCGGCGGTCGATCCCACTACCGCGGCGGCCACCGCCGCGGCTGCTGCTGCCACCGGGCTCGACCCGTCCAGGTTGCAGGTCGAAACCGAAGGGAGTCGCACAACCGGTGGCCTTCTTCTGGTGACGGTGCGCTTTCGCCCCAAGACCGCGGTGCCCTTGGTGGGTCGCCTGTTTCCCGCGGTGGCCATCCAAGAGACGCTGACCGTCCGGGTGGAATAACTGGCTTGGCCCGCAACGAATTGGAGTGACAACTAGTCTGATATTTCGTGGAATTCGGTGTCACCGTCACCACTCACGGGCGATGGGAAGTATTGACGGTCACCGGAGAGATCGACATGGCCACCGCACCCCGGTTCCGCAAGCGGCTGCACGAGGTGATCGGTACCGGGGCCCAACACGTGGTGATCGATATCTCCGGGGTCGACTTCATCGATTCCACCGGCCTGGGCGTGCTCATGGGCGGGGCCAAGCGAGTGCGAAGCGGCGGAGGAGACATCCGGTTGGTGATGGCGGGCTCTCGCCTCGCCGAGTTGATCGAGCTCACTCGGCTCGACCGGGTCGTGGATGTGTACGACTCGGTTTCGGCGGCCACCGAGGAGTCCGGGTCGTGACGTCAGAACCCACCCGCTTCGACTTCGAGATTCCCGCTCGCCCGGAATACCTCTCGCTGGTTCGCTCGCTGGTGGTCGAGGCCGCCGAAAAGAACGCAACTGTGAGTCGGGAGCGCATCGAGGATTTCAAAGTGGCCGTATCCGAGGCCGCCACCAACGCCATCGAGGCCCATGCCCGAGCCTGTCGCGACGATTCCATTCAGATTCGCTGCACACTCACCGACGACCGCCTTGAATTCCACATCACCGATCGGGGCTTCGGCTTTTATCCCGATCGGATTCAAGTGCTCCCCGAACCCGACGATCCCAGCCGCTTGAACTTCGAGCGGGGCTTGGGCATATATCTCATGCGGGTCCTTTCCGACGACGTCGACATCAAAAGCGGGCCCGACGGCACCGAAGTCTCGCTGTCCATTCACCTTTCCTCCGACAACTCGAACTGAGCTGGACGGGAATGAACGGCCAACTGCCCGCTGTGACTGAGTACGCCGAGCCTGAAGAAGCTACGTTCGGAGCCGATGGCTGACAAGAATCTTCTCAGCGATCTGACTTTTCTAGGTGGCCCCAGTCGGCTTGCCCGATTCATCGGCCGTCCTATCCATCAGTTCGCGGCCATCGAAGCCGCTGGCGGCGTCCTCATGCTCATCGCCACCGTGGCCGCCCTAGTTTGGGTCAACTCCCCCTGGCAGGACTCCTACTACGACTTTTGGCACACTCACGTATCGTTCTCGGTGGGCGACTACCACTTTGAGCACGATCTCGAGCACATCGTCCAAGACGGGCTGATGGCCGTGTTCTTCTTCGTGGTCGGTTTGGAGATAAAGCGGGAGTTGGTGAACGGGCAGCTCCGCGATCCCCGTTTCGCCGCGCTGCCCGCCGTGGCCGCCCTCGGCGGCATGGTGGTGCCAGCCCTGGTCTACTTCGCCTTCAACGCCGGCGGCCCGGGCCAGGACGGCTGGGGCATCCCCATGGCCACCGACATCGCCTTTGCCATGGGCGTCTTGTCGCTGCTCGGCAACCGCATTCCCCGGCAGATGAAGGTGTTCCTGCTGACCCTGGCCATAGTCGACGACATCGGCGCCATATTGGTGATCGCCGTCTTCTACACCAGCGATCTCTCGGTCAATTGGCTGCTCACCGCGGCCATCTTGCTGGCCGGCATCCTGATGCTCCGGCGACTAGAAGTCTGGTATCTGCCCGTCTACCTCGTAATCGGCGTGGCCTTCTGGCTAGCTGTGCTGGAATCCGGGGTCCACGCCACCATCGCCGGGGTGATCCTCGGTCTGATAACGCCGGCCAAGCCCCTCCAATCCGAAGACGAGGCCCGCCGGTGGGCCAGCTGGCTGCAAATGCAAGATGTGGTCCACCTCGACGACGTGCGCCGAGTGGGATTCCACATTCGGGAGTCGCAGCCAGTCAGCCTTCGGATCGAAGAACTGCTTCACCCCATCGCCGGCTACATCATCATTCCCCTCTTCGCTCTTTCCGCCGCCGGAGTCGAGCTCTCGGGCAATGTGCTCTCCGACGCAGTCTCCTCGCCGGTGACGCTGGGGGTGGTACTCGGGCTGGTGGTGGGCAAGACCGCAGGCATCTCAGTGTTCTCGTGGATTGCCCACCGGTTGGGCTGGGTCACCATTCCAAAGTCCATGTCCGGCCTTCACATGGTGGGGTTGGCCATGGTGGCCGGCATCGGCTTCACCGTGTCGCTGTTCATCTCCCGTTTGGCCTTTGACGACCCATCCATAGCCGACGAGTCCAAGATCGGAATTCTCGTGGGATCGCTGGTCGCGGCGGTCGTTGGCATGGCAATTCTGTCCCGCACCGAGCCCCCGCCCAAGTACGCAGACAAAGCCTGATCCCCAGAATTGTCGCCGCTTGGGTTTAGGGTCTGTTTGACAACCACTCCTCCTCACCCCCTACCTTCTCCCCGTGCCCAACGCACTCGTCATCGTCGAATCGCCAGCCAAGGCCAAGACCATCGCGGGCTATTTGGGTACCGGGTATGTGGTGGAGTCCTCCATCGGGCACATCCGCGATCTGCCCAGCAATGCCAGTGAGGTACCGGCGGCCTACCGCGACGAGTCGTGGTCCCGACTGGGAATAGACGTCGACAACGACTTCAAGCCCCTTTATGTGGTGCCCTCCGACAAGAAGGCCCAGATACGCAAGCTGAAGCAACTGCTCAAGGAGGCCGACGAGCTCTACCTCGCCACCGATGAGGATCGGGAGGGGGAGGCCATCGCCTGGCACCTGCTCGAAGTTCTGTCACCCAAGGCCGGCGTGAGCGTGAAGCGGATGGTGTTCCACGAGATCACCCCGTCGGCCATACAGACGGCCATCGAATCTCCCCGAGATCTGGACCGCCGCCTGGTGGATGCTCAAGAAGCCCGACGGCTCTTGGACCGGCTGTACGGCTACGAGGTGTCCCCCGTGCTGTGGAAGAAAGTGCTGCCCCGCCTCTCGGCCGGCCGGGTGCAGAGCGTGGCCACCCGCATCGTGGTTGAGCGCGAGCGCGAGCGCATGTCGTTTGCCGCGGCCGATTACTGGAGCTTGAGCGCGGAATTCCGAGTTCTGGGAGAGCTGGAGCCCGGTGATCCCTCGACCTTCAACGCTTCGCTCACCGCGGTGGACGGCGCCAAGGTGGCTACCGGCAAGGATTTCAACCGCGACGGCCAACTCCGCAGTCCCGATGCCGTACATCTCGACGAAGAGGCTGCTCATGGCTTGGCCCGGGCATTGACCGACGCCGAGATCAGCGTGAGGTCTGTGGAGGTCAAGCCCTACCGCCGCCGGCCCGCGGCCCCGTTCATGACGTCGACCTTCCAGCAGGAGGCCGGTCGCAAGCTGCGCCTGTCGGCGGCCATGGCCATGAGAGCGGCCCAGTCGCTGTATGAGAAGGGCTACATCACATACATGCGGACCGACAGCACCACCTTGTCGGACACCGCCTTGCAGGCGGCTCGAGCCGCGGTCTCTGAGCGCTTTGGGGCTTCCTTTTTGCCCGATGAGCCCCGCCACTATGCCAAGAAGGTCAAGAACGCCCAAGAGGCCCACGAGGCCATCCGCCCATCGGGAGACCGGTTCCGCCCTCCCGAAGAGGTCAGGGGTCAAGTACCCAAGATGGAAGCGCAGGTCTACGAGCTGATCTGGCAGCGCACCGTGGCCTCCCAGATGACCGACACCGTGGGGGAGACCGTCCACGTCGACCTCGGTGGAGCGACTGACGATGGGCGCGACGCTGCCTTCTCGGCTGCGGGGACGGTGATCACCCACGAGGGCTTCCGCCGGGTTTACACCGAGGGTACCGACGACGAGGCCGATCAGGAAGAGGCGGAGCGGCGCATGCCCTCGCTGGCCGCCGGTGATCCGCTGGCCATCGAGGAGGTGGCACCCGCAGGCCACACCACCCAGCCCCCGGCCCGCTATACCGAGGCATCGCTGGTGCGGAGGCTGGAAGAGCTGGGAGTAGGGCGCCCGTCCACCTATGCCAGCATCATGAACACCATCGTCGACCGGGGCTATGTGTGGAAGAAGGGTTCGGCATTGGTGCCGTCGTTCACTGCGTTTTCGGTGGTCAGCCTGTTGGAGCGGCATTTTCCCAATCTGGTGGACTACGCATTCACCGCTCGCATGGAGGACGATCTCGACGGCATTGCATCGGGCGACCGCGAGGCCATTCCCTGGCTGAGCCGCTTTTATTTCGGTCCGGCCGACGGCGAATCTGACGACGAGTCCGCGCACGGAGTGGCCAAGTACGGGCTTCGCACCGCGGTGTCCGACCGCCTAGGCGACATCGACGCCCGGGCCGTCAACTCCATTCCCATCGGCGCCGATGAGAACGATGAGCCGGTGGTGGTGAGGGTCGGTCGTTATGGCCCCTATGTGCAGCGCGGCGAAGAGAGGGCCAGCCTTCCCGAAGACCTGCCACCCGACGAGCTGACCATGGAGCGGGCCCTTTCGTTCATCACTGCTCCCTCCGGCGACCGCACTCTGGGCGACGACCCCGACAGCGGCTTGCCGGTGGTGGTGCGCACTGGCCGATTCGGCCCCTACGTCCAAATCGGAGAACAAACCGACAACGGCGGGGAAAAGCCCAAGCGGGCATCCCTGCTGGCCGACATGCAGCCCGAGACGATCACCCTCGACGACGCCCTCAAGGTTCTATCGTTGCCCCGGGTGGTGGGCACCGATCCTGCCGACGACGCCGAAGTGGTGGTTCAGAACGGGCGCTACGGACCCTATGTCAGCAAGGGCAAGGAGAACCGGAGCCTCGAGTCCGAAGACCAGCTGTTTTCCATCACCTTGGAGCAGTGCCTGGAGCTTTTGGCCCAGCCCCGTCGCCGTCGGGGGCAAACGGCCAAGCCTCCCTTGCGGGAACTAGGTCCCGATCTGGCCACCGACAAGCCGATGGTGGTCAAAGACGGCCGCTATGGCCCCTACGTGACCGACGGCGAGGTGAATGCCTCGCTGGGCAAAGCCGACTCGGTGGAGAACCTAACCGTGGAACGGGCATCTGAGCTGCTCCAAAGACGCCGCGACCGGGTCGCTGCCGGCGGCGGCAAACCTGCGGTCCGCCGCAAGCCCGCGGCCAAGAAGAAGCCCGCGGCGAAATCAGGGGCGGCCAAGAAAAAGCCGTCGCCTCGGTCGGGTTCGTGATCCGGTAGCTACCCTGAGCGGGTGGAGGCGGCCCGGCATGGCTTTTGATGAGTCGTCCGCGGCGGCCTCGACCCGGGTTGACCGGATTTTTGGCAGCGCCCAGTACTTCCGGCTGTGGATCGCCCAGATCTTCTCTTCCGGGGGTGATTGGCTGGCTTTATTCGCCATTCTCATCACGGCCGACCGGGTGGGCGGGGGCACCCCAGAGGCGTCGGTGGCCTATGTGATGATCGCTCGCTTCCTTCCCGGGCTCATTTTCGGCACCGCTGCTGGGGTGCTGGTCGACCGCTGGGATCGCAAGCGGACGATGGTCGTTTGTGATCTGGGGCGGGCCTTCACCCTGCTGTGGCTGCCGTTTGTGGATTTTATCTGGCAGTTGGTGCTGGCCTCGCTGATCCTCGAAGTCTTTGCCCTTTTGTGGGCGCCGGCCAAAGAAGCCTCGGTTCCCAATCTGGTCCCCCGAGAGAAGCTGATCGGGGTCAACTCTTTGTCGCTGTTCGCGGCCTACGGCACGTTTCCGGTGGCTGCGGGCTTCTCCATCGGCTTGGCCAGCTTGGCCACGGTTATCGAGCGGATCAGCGCCGTAGATTTCTTGCGCATCGACGCGGAGTCGATGGCGTTCTATATCGATGCCGCGACCTTCGTGGCCTCGGCAGCCATCATCTCCCGGCTTGCCCTGCCCCGGGGCCCTCAGACTGCTCAGCCGTCGGAGACCCGACCCGAGGGATCAAGCCCGGTTTGGACGCCAGAGCAGGTGTTCAAAGATTTTCGGGACGGGTGGAGCTACATCTTCTTGAATCCCACCTTGCGGACTGTGAACGTCTCATTGGCTGTCGGGCTCATCGGCGGCGGGATGATGATCCCGCTGGGGCCGGTGTTCGCCGAAGATGTGCTCAACGTCGATGGGGGTGACGGGTTCCGTGCCTTCATGGTCGCCTTGGGAATCGGGGTGACCATTGGAGTGGCTGGACTTACGTTCGGGCAGAACCGCTTGCACAAGGAGCGGGTCTTTCAGGCTGCGGTATTCGGGGCCGGAGCCTGCCTGTTCGTGGCCACTTCGATGTGGTCGCTGATCGGGTCGGCTCTGCTGGTCGGCGGGCTTGGTGTTTGCGCCGGGACGGTATACGTATTGGGGATAACCCTGCTCCAAGAGAGTGCCACCGAGGAATTGCGAGGCCGGGTATTCGCCGGTCTCTACACCCTGGTGAGATCGTCGGTGATGCTTGCGCTGTTGCTCGGACCGGCCTTGGCCCTATTCCTCAACGGGCTGTCGGACAAGTTCTTCGACAAGGATGTGAACATCCTTGGCTTTGACGTGATCATCCCCGGTGTGCGCCTCACTTTGTGGCTGGCCGCTCTCATCATTTTGGCCGCCGGGTTCTTGACCCTGGCCTCGAGGAGCTGGGCCAAAGAGCGGCCCCCCAGCCCATGACCGGCCGCTTGATCGCGTTCGAAGGCGGCGAGGCCGTCGGCAAGAGCACCCAGGCCCGGCTGCTGGCCGAGCGGTTGGGGGCCCGGCTTACATTCGAGCCCGGCGCCACCGATCTGGGTGCTCGGATCCGCTCGTTGGTGTTGGACGCCACCGATTTGCCGCTGTCGCCTCAGGCCGAGGCTCTGCTGATGGCCGCCGACCGGGCTCAGCATGTTTCCGAGGTGATCCGCCCCACCCTGGACGCCGGAACCGATGTGGTGACCGACCGCTTCATCGGGTCGTCATTGGCCTACCAGGGCTTCGGCCGAGAGTTGGGAGTCGAGGAGATACTCGCCTTGTCGCTCTTTGCCACCGGTGGTCTCCAGTGCGACCTTGTCGTGCTGCTGGAGGTTCCCGACGAGGTGGCGCTATCGCGCCAAGCATCACCGGGCGATCGGATCGAAGCCGAAACCGCCGAGTTTCACCGACGAGTGCTGAAGGGATACCGGACCCTGGCCGACCAGCATCCCGACCAGTGGGTGGTGGTCGACGGCAACCGGCCGGTAGACGAGGTGGCCGAGGCGGTGTATTCCGCGGTCAAGGAGCGGCTCGGTGACTGACGCGCTGCCCGGGGTTGCCGATGCGGTCGACGATGTCTGGGCCGGGTTGGTGGGCCAGCCCAGAGCGGCCGAGATTCTGTCGTCAGCCGCGGCGCAGCCGGTCCACGCGTACCTGTTCTGCGGCCCTCGGGGCACGGGCAAGCGCACCGCCGCGTTGGCGTTTTCCGCATCGCTGGTCGGTGTCGACTCCCGCAGCCGCCGCCTGGCTTTGGCCGGTCGCCATTCCGACGTGTCCATCCACGAGCCCGAGGGCCGCACCCTTAGGGTGTCTGAGGCGGACGAGATCATCTTCGAGGCGTCCCGCAGTCCAGTAGAGGGCCCCCTCAAGGTGATCGTCTGCGACCGGTTCCACACCGCGGAGCCCGAAGCGGTGGCCAGCCTGCTCAAGACCATCGAGGAGCCGCCTCCCACCGCGGTGATCGTGCTGTTGAGCGAGGAGATCCCTCCCGAACACACCACCGTTGCGTCCCGCTGCATCATCGTGGAATTCCATCCGGTGCCCGACGACGACGTGCGCCGCATCCTCGAGTGGGAGGGGGTGAACCCCCAGGGCCTCGACGACATCGTGGTCGCGGCCGCGGGCGACGTGAGCCGGGCTCGACTGTTGGCCACCGACGACGGCCTCGGCGCCCGCCGACAGGCGTGGGCCGCCGCCCCGGCCCGCCTGGACGGCACCGGGGCCACGGTGTCGGCGCTGGTCGACGAGCTTCGGGGACTCATCGACGAGGCGCAAGCTCCGCTGACTGCTCGCCAACAGGCCGAGTCCGACGAATTGGCCCGCATCGAAGTCGAATTGGGCGCCCAGCGCCGCCACGGACGGGAGATGGGTGCCCGCCACCGCCGAGAACAGCGCCTGCTGCGGGCCGATGAACTTCGCTTCGGCCTGGCCACCCTGGCCGCCTTCTATCGCCGGCAGATGGCCGACGACCGCCACACCCAGGATGCAGTCACCGCCATCAACCGCATCCGCGACGTCCACGCCTGCCTGGTCCGCAACCCCAACGAACCCCTCCTCCTCCAAGCCCTTTTCCTGTCTCTCCCCCGGCCATGACACTGGTATCCTGACCGCCGCGCCCGAGTAGCTCAGTCGGCAGAGCAATTCATTCGTAATGAATAGGTCAGGAGTTCGATTCTCCTCTCGGGCTCGGCAAAGTCATCGCTAGGTAGCGCTGCAACTTGTGCAGGGGCTTTAAAGCTGTCATTGCCACCACTACTCTGGGCTTGTGGCGGCCGCTTCTTCGCTCTCGGGCACTAGTACGGACTTTTACCTGGGTCGGGGTATCTACGATGTCGTGGAGGTAGCCCGTCTCGTCCGATGCCCCCGGTACAGGGTTGAGGGATGGACCCGGACCGGCTCAGATATGGATCCTTTGCTGGCAGGGGAACTTGATGGGCTGTTCAGCTTCTGGGACTTGCTCAGCTTGCGGGTGATCGCCGAACTATCCAAACGAGGAGTGCCCCGGGGCCAAATTGCCCGAGGCGCCAAGTACCTGGCCGATGAGTTGGAAACCACTCGACCATTCGCCCACCAGAGGCTGGCAACGGTTGGTCGCGGCTTCTTCGCAGATGTCGATAGCTGGGTCGATGTGGGCTTGGGAGGCCAGCAAGCCTTCCAAGTTGTGGTGGAGCCACTTCTCAAGCCGATCAGTTTCGACGAGTCAGGCATGGCCACGATCTGGCGACCGCACGCCTGTGTGTGGATCAACCCCGAAGTGCAGGCAGGCACACCCTGCGTGGACGGCACTCGGATTCCCACCGGGACACTGGCTGAACTGCACGATGCGGGATTGGGGTTTGAGGACTTGTCGGACGACTACCAGCTTTCCATTGAGCAGGTAAGCGCTGCTATCGACTTTGAGGACAGCTTGGCTGCGTGAGCCCTCAACCCACAGCACGGAGGTTACGTCCTCGAACCAGACTCTTGTTCGACGAAAATCTGCCTTGGAGAGTGGCAGCGGCCCTATCGCAGCTTGAGTTCAGATCCACTTACGTCGGAAATCCGGATCATGCAGGTGTCCCGGGCCGAGGTTCTTCTGACAAGGAGGTGCTCGACTTTGCCCAGCAGACCAACCAAGTCGTAGTGACATCCAACCATGACATGATCTTGCTCTGCGCCGAGAGCCAGCAGACGGTGATTTGGATTGACCCGAGAGGTCGCCAATTCAGCCGGGAAGCTCTTGTCTTGCTCGTGTTCAAGAACATCTCCGACTGGGAAGGAAGGCTCAATCAGGCTACTGGCCCAGTGTGCTTGAAGGCCTTGCGGACCAAGACCACGACGCTCAGCCTGAATGAAGCGGGCAGATTGGCTCGACAGCGCATGCGCCGCATCTCCGCGGCCAGGCGTCGAAGAGGGTCGCAGAAGCCACTGGGCCCCCTCGCAAGCGAAGAGGCCGAATGAGGGCTAAGCACGGCCTGACGGGGCTGATGGCCTGCTTGTTTGACCCGATTTGAACCTCAGTCTTCGACATCATTTCCCTGGAAAGCGGCCGTTGGTCCTCCAAGGACTAGCTTGGCGTTTAGGCGGTGCTGCGTCTTACACGGGCTAAGCGTTTCCACTCCACGCCAGTGTCAGTCATTCGAAGCGCCATGTGGTGATCCCCGTTAAAAGACCTGGCGAATGCCCAGACTTCGTCGAAGCCGCGCATGTCCACTCTTGTGTTGATGTCCGCGTACCGTGCGCCGTCGCCACCCAAGACCCTGTTGCACGTTTCTTCCATCTGCTGGGAGGCGCGTGATCCGTCGATGGCCACCACTAACCAGGCGGCACCCTGCCCGTGTGAGTCCTTCTGATCAATGCAGTCCTGTACCGCTGCCACCAAGTCGTCATCTGCTTCGAGCCACAAGGCGTAGCTTGTGCTGGCCCTTGTCTTTATCGACCCGGGCCCGTTGCTGACGGGCTCGGGTGCTCGCCAAACGACGATGCGCCGCCTCAGCGATCGGGGTCTGCCAGAATCGAGGGGAACCTCGACGAACTCGAGCAGCTGCTCCGCCCGAGATTGCATCGCCTCAGGGGTGCCGCCAGCCGATTCGGCGGCGATCAGCAGGGGAGCGATAATACCCTCAACCAGGTCCTTGAATGGCTCGGAAGTCTTGGCAGTCGGTTCGCTAGCCGCAGGATCGCTGATCATCACCTCCCATCGGCACCTAAGGTGAGGCGATGGGAACTCCTTCCCGTCAGCGGAGAATAGGTGGTGGGAAGCCGGGTAGGTATGCATTCTGACCTCGGCGAGCACTTCTTGACCCGTCGTTAGCTCTAACCGCAAGTCTGGGGTGCGTACACCGTCCTTCCTGCCGGCTTCCAACCACTTAGATGCCGCGACCACACCCCAGCCGCAGAGCACTTCAAGAGCTTCCTGCTCCTCTACCTTCTGCCCGGACTTAGCCATTTCCTAATCGTAATTTAGGTACCTGCCCCGCCCTTTTGGAATAAACGGCCCCAGAGCAGAAAAAAGCTGCAAGCGGCCCCAGACCAGGACCGCGTGGTAGCCCATTCAGGACAGATAGTGTCGGCAATTGTGAACCGACCAGTTTCCCGTTGCGTTCGTCGGATCATTGTCTTGCTTTTCGTCCGCCGAACAGCACATTGGAACGTGGCTAGCGCCGGTTGGGGTACAGGGTGACGGACTCTGGACTCGGCGACTCGCAGATGATCGGGTTCGAGCGTGGCCAGCGGGTCAGGTTGCCGGGTGGCGCGGGCATCGAGACAGTCGAAGCGGCTATTCCAAGGCCTGGAGTTGGATTGGATTTGTTCCTCGTGGATGCTTCCAATCCGGGCGGGTACCGGAAGGAGAGCTTCACAGTCCAAGAAGCCGAGCAGGTTGAGGCGATCTTTGAGGACGGCGGGGCGGACCCCGACAGGGTGATTGCGGGGCTGTGGGCCGAGTGGATGATGGAGTCGGCCCGGTCGGCCCGGTCGACAGTGCTGGCGTCGGTGCCGCTGCGCCCGTTCCCGCACCAGATGGACGCGGTGTACAGCCGGATGCTCCCGCAGCCGCTGCTGCGGTTCCTGCTGGCCGACGAGCCGGGGACGGGCAAGACGATCATGTCGGGGCTATGGCTGCGCGAGTCGCAGCGCCTAGGCAGGGTGAAGCGCTGTCTGGTGGTGTGCCCCGCCCATCTGGTCATCAAGTGGCAGGCCGATTTCGAGCGGTTCTTCGGCGGCGGCCTTCGGGAGGTGAGACCGCAGGCGGTATACGAAAAGGCGCTCGCCGGTTCAGAGGACGACACGTGGGTGGTGTCTTTGAACCTGGCCGCGATGAACCCCGCTGTGAGGGAAGCCCTGAGACCTGAGAACGCGGGGTGGGACGCGGTCATCTTCGACGAAGCGCATCGGATGACGCCCACCGCCGGGACGTTCCACCGGGTGGGCCGGGAGCTTTCCGCGGGCGTTCCGAACGCTTTGTTCTTGACGGCTACGCCGCACCGCGGCGACGAGTGGTTCTTCCGCGAGCTGCTCCATCTGGTCGACCCGGACGTTTTCCCCACAGGTCCAAGGCCCGTCGGCACAGGGCCGGGGCAGCGGGCTGCCGCAGGAGGCGGAGTTGTCCAGGCTCTGTCTCCGGGGCCGCTCCACTTCCTGCGGCGGATGAAGGAAGAGTTGGTCGACTACGACACCAAGGGCCTCCTGTTCAAAGAGCGCGAGGCCCGCAACCGGCGGGTGCCGATGAGCCCGGTAGAGCAGCGGTTCTACGACGCGTCCCAAGATCTGGTGAGCGAGTTCTTCGAGCCGATGGGCCGCCAACTGGCGGCGATGGTGTACGGCAAGCGGGCTGCGTCTTCGATGCACGCTTTGGCCGAGACTCTCCGCCGCCGGGCCGAGATGATGGGCACCGGCAGCGGCCCCATCGGAGACGACGAGGAAGACGACGTGAACGAGGACGAGCGCGCCGACCGGGTTGCCGCGGCCGGCTCGCTCGACGCCCGCGCCGAGAAGCGGGCCATCAGCACGCTGTTAGCCGACATGGCCAGCGCCGGCGTAGGCACCGCGAACCCTGAGCGGGCGGGCGCACCGTCGAAGTGGGAGCCCATGATGGGCTGCCTGGAGGAGAACGGGATAGAACCCGGGTCGGGCAAGCAGCTGGTCGTGTTCACCGAGTACGGCGACACCGCCCGCTGGCTCGTGGGCGAGTTCCGCAGAGCAGGGTTCACCGCGCAGCGGTACTCGGGCGACATCGACCACGAGAACCGGGCGAAGCTCCAAGCGGATTTCATGGGCGGCCGCTTCGAGGTGATCGTCTCCACCGACGCGGGCAACGAGGGCATTGACCTTCAGGCCGCCCACGTGCTGGTGAACTGGGACATCCCCTGGTCGCTGGTCCGCCTAGAGCAGCGCATGGGCCGCATCCACCGCATCGGCCAGCAGGAAAAGGTGATGCTCTACAACCTGGTCGCCCAGGGCACACGCGAGGGCGACGCCCACTGGCGGCTGCTGGAACGGCTCGTCGACGCGGCCAACGAGCTCGACGGCAAGATGTTCGACAGCCTCGCCGCGATCATGGAGCTCGCCCGGGCCGACGCCGGAGGCCACGAGCGGCTCATGGGCCTGCTGTACGGCCCCGGAACGGTCGGCGACTCCGACTTCGGCATCCCCACCGTCGAGGAGATCAGGAGCGCCCGCGACGAGTACTACGCCGAAATCAGGTCCCTGAGCAGCCTCGTCGACGTCGACGCGGCCAACACCGCCCGCCAAGAGGACCGCATCGCACGGGTCAACCCGTTCATCGTCGAGCGTTTCCTGGACCGCGCCCACAAAGCCTCGCTGATCCTCCTGAAAAAGAACGCGATCCGCGACAACGGGTTCTTCTCCATCGCAGAGCCGCCCGGCGGCCGCGGTTGCGGCGTCGCCGAAGCGCTCGGCGCAGCGGGAGGCGAAGCGCTGGTCGCCACCCGCGCCGACCAGCGACAGCAGGCCGTAAACGACGACTCTGTGCGCGACCGGGCCGCCAAGGCGGCCATGCTCGGCCCGAGCGACCCGGCGTTCACCGCGCTTGTTGACGCGTTGAGAGGCTGCGCGGCACCCGAGATGTGGCAGGGAGCGGTCCTGTGCGACCGCACCGTGGCAGAGGACTACACGTTGTTCGTCTACAAGTGCGACATCGCTGAGGGGGCAGAAAGCGCCCAGGGCCGACCACGTCCGACCGCGCGCTCGTGGCTGATTCTCGTCGACCAGGCCGGACAGGCCCACAGCGTCTCATGGGAGATACTGCCCAACCTCACCACCGCTGAGAACGCAGCCCCGATGCCGCTGTCAGAGCCCGCAGCCGAAGCGGCCAGGCAACGCGCCGATGAACAAGCCGACGCGGAACGCGCCCGCCGCGCCGAGCAGCTTGCCGGCTGGCACCGCGACCTGTCCCGACAACTGGGCCGGCTCCCCGGCGCGCTGACCAAAGACATCGACGACCACGAACTGCGGCAAAGCGAGCGCCGCCGCATACGCCAAGCAATCGAAGCCCGACTCCAAGACGCCGCTGACGCCGCCGAGGTGACCCGGGGAGAAGTCCGCAGAATCGGATGGGCGCATGTCCTCGCCGCCCCCGGCCCGCCCGGCCCCGAAGACGCCGACGACGAGCAGGCCGACAGCGAAGCCGTGTCCATGCGGCTCGTGACCGGCATCCTCGAAGAAGACGGTTGGACAGTGCAGGAGGTGCACACCGAGAACCGGGGATACGATCTTCACGCTGTAAGGGGCGCCGAGCAGCGATGCGTAGAGGTCAAAGGCCGTGCCGGGCAGGCGTCCAGCGGCGGGATCTCCCTCACCGGCGGCGAGCTGATACAAGCCGCCCAGCTCGGCGACCAGTATTGGCTTTACGTCGTGGACAACTGCATCGACGGGCAGGGCCGGCTCTACGGGAGATGGCAGAATCCCGTAGAAGTGTTTCACGAATGGCTCGAGGATACGCCGGTCTACCGGCTGGCCGGGAGCAGGCTCAAACAAGCCCTAGACCAGCAAGGAGACCTATGACCGCCACGCGGCTGATCGAGGAGTGGTTCCCCTGCGCCGAAGTGTCCCGAGAGTCCGCTAGCGGTTGGGGAACCGGCTCGGCGGAGAAGAGCCTGTTCACTTGGTTCGCGTCGCACCCGCTTGTTCAGGCGAAAGCAGCGGTCATCTGCTCTTTGCTCCCGTGGCCCGACGACCCCGGTGAACAGGAAGACCTGAAGAAGCTAGTGGCGAAGTCCATGGGGGGCTACGACGAGGCCAATACTGAGCTCCGCGAGAAACTCGCAGAGCACTACCCGAACGGCGCCCGCATATGCGACCCGTTCTCAGGGAGGGCCATGATCCCGCTCGCCGCCGCCCGGCTCGGAGTCCAGTCATGGGGCATCGACTACTCCCCAGTCGCTACCCTCGCTGGCCTTCTCCTGGCCGACTACCCGATGCGCGACTGGGACACCGAGTCCGATTTGCCCTTCGACGGCTACAAAGAGCACAGAGACGCCCACTTCGCCGAGCCGAAGCTGCTCAAAGATCTCCGATTCATCCTCGACCTGATCGGCAGTCGCTACGAGCAAGAGATGGACGAGTTCTACCCGAAAGCAGACGGCAAGCGCCCCTGGGGATACGTGGGAGCAGTAACCCTTCCCTGCGTGAACTGCGGAAACAGATTCCCCCTAACCGGAAGTCTCGCCCTGCGAAACCCCAACCCCAAGAAGAGTGACCCCGGCCAGTCGTACAGAATCATCTCTGATAAGGAAACCGGAGCATTCACCACAGAAGTCTGCGACGGGCCACCGAATACTCAACCGACCCTCATAAAAATCCCAGGCCGCCAAGGCAAGACCGCAGTTTGTTGCTTCTGCGGCCACCCTCACCCGCTCGACACCCAAAAGCGACTAATGCGTGACGGCCTCAGAGGCGATGCCCTACTTGTCGTCGCCGACCTCGACGACGATGTCGGCAAACGCTACCGAAGACCCTCCAGCATGGAGCACGACGCGTTGGCCGCTGCCAGTGAAGCGCTGGCAGCGGAGCCGGAATTCGGACCAGGGCTTCCAGCCGTGCCAATCGAGCCGATCGACAGCAGTCATCCCACGCTCCGGCCAGTTGGCTACGGATACCGAACCTGGGGCGAACTATGCAACGATCGCCAAACCCTTGGGTTTGTGCGGCTCGCCCGCATCATTGACGCGATGGGTCACGAATTGTCTGCGGCCGGCCACAGCCACGACTATACCGCCGCTCTGACTGGCTACGCGGTATCCAATCTCGTGCGGCGCATGAACTACAGCACCAGGAGTGCCACCCTTCAAGTGCGCGGCCAGAAGCCGAACCACATCTACTTCAATGACTCGGGAATCTCACACAGCTTCGATTACATAGAGACCGGCTGCGGTCAAGGCCCAAGCACTTGGGGCTCTCTGGGAGTTCATACGATCCGCAATCTCGGCAAGCAGGTCCACGGTAGAGTCGCCGGGCACCCGGCCATCATTCAGCGTGGCTCAGCCATGGAAATACCGTTGCCGGACGGCATTTTGGATGCCGTGGTGACTGATCCGCCCTATGACGCGATGATCAACTACTGCGATTCGTCGGACCTCATGTACGTCTGGCTGAAGCGGGCGCTGGCAACGGCGTTTCCGTGGTTCGGCACTACCACCGACTCGGGCGGGTTGCAAGAGAAGACTAACGAGGCAGTAATCAAGTGCGGTTCAATCGGTGACGATCACCGCGACGAGGCGCACTACAAGTCCAGCATCACCAAGGCGTTCGACCAGGCCCGCAGGAAGACCACTCCAGAAGGGGTGGTGACCATCGTGTTCGGGCACGGCGACCCAGACGCTTGGGTCCGGGTGCTCACCGCTATCGCTGACGCGGGGCTGGTGCTGACGGGCTCTTGGCCGTGCAGCACAGAGAAGGGCGGCAAGCAGACCGGCGAATACATCGACAACACCATCGTTATGGCCTGCCGGCCTGTGCCCGCCGACCGCCCAGTGGGCGACGTGCGCGTAGTTGACGACGAGATCCGGGCTGAGGTCGCGGGCCGCGTGCCTGTCTGGTCGGCTGATGGGCTGGCCGATTCGGATCAGCGTATGGCGGCGATAGCCCCGGCTATGAAGGTTGCCGGCAGGTATAGCGAGGTGCGGGATTTCACGGGTCGCCCGGTGGGGATCGATCACTTCTTGGGCTTGGCCCACAAGGCGGTTGAGGAGGCCGCCGATGTGCGCATCAACGCCTTCCGCCTTACCGACTTCGACGACCGCACCCGCTACGCGCTGTCGTGGGCCCGCCAGCATGGGCGCAACAAGGCGCCTGCTTCGGAGGCCCGCTGGCAGCGCCTGTCGTACGACATGTCCGAGGTCGAGGTGACCGGCCTGATGGTCAAAGAAAAGGGCGGGGTGCGGCTGGCGTTCGGGTCGGAGGCGGCTTCGGGGATCGAGTTGCATCCGGGCAGCGACATCATCGACATCGCGCTGGCGGTGGCCGATGAGGGGCGCTCGCTGGTCGACATCGCCGATGCTTTGCACGGTTTGGGCCGGGAGAACGACGAGATGCTGTGGGCGGCGATGGCGGAGATGGCCCGCATGGTGGGCGAAGGCGATCCCGACGGGCAAGTATGGGCATGGACGGTCCGCAACCGCGACCCGATCCGCAAGCGGGCGACCCGCTCGCGCGACGAGCAAGAGCGCGAAGAGCGGCGCGAAGAGGCCCGGGCAAAAGAGCAGACGCTGTTCCGATGAGCAGAGGAAAGGCAGGCGACATGGCATCAGAGGCCGCCGTGGTCCCGTGGTGGGAGGCAATACAGCTTCGCGACGAGGTGCTGAGCAGCGACGGTGCGGTCGATGACGTGCAGATGTCGCTCCATGACGCTGTGTTCGGCGAAGAAGGTGTGGGCGCGGGCCGCACCCCTTACGCGTCGCCCGAGTACTTCGGGGAGATCACCCATCCGACCGGCGGGCTCGTGCGGATCATGGGGCGAATAGCAGTGCGTCTCGGCGTGGCCGATTCGACGCTGACCGAGGCTGTGTGGCGTCTGGACCAGGGAATGGGAGGCGGCAAGTCCCACGGGCTGGTCGGTCTGTGGCACCTGGCGGCTCATCCGCAGCAGCTGGCCGCCACCGACCTCGGAAAGATGGTCATGGCCGAGGCCGACGAGATCGCCGGCAAGGGCAGGGTCAGTGACGACCTCGGGAACCCGATCTGCGTGGTGCTGGACTGCGACAACACGACCGCCTCTGTGGAGGACTTCGGCCCCGCCGTCCGGCTAGGCGAGAGGTTCCTATGGCGGCTGTTCGACAAAGACTACGACCGCTACACCGAGTTCAAAGACCACATCGCGAACAAGGCCAAGCTGGCCGATGCGCTCCGCTCGACCGGCCGCCCGGTGCTGGTACTGGTCGACGAGGTCATGGACTACCTGCGGGTGGCGGCCGCCGCCGACCACAAGGGCGCGGTTTTGGACATGGGCTTCTTGCGGGCGCTGCTCGATGTGGTCAACGATGTCCCCAATTGCGCCGCGGTCGTGGTGATGATCGCCTCCGAGGACGACGCCATGGCCATGACCGACGAGGGCAAAGAACTCCGCGAGGAGATGGAGGCCCTGCTGGATCGAAACGCCAGCACCACAGCGGTCACCGGCGGCGGCGACTTCGCGGAGATCATACAGAGGCGCCTCTTCGCCGGCCGGCCCGCGGAACAAGCCGTCGAGCAGGTCGCCGGGCACTACCTCAAGGCGATGGGGAGAACCTGGCGCAGCAAGGTCTTCAACAAGCTCGACAGCCTCTACTCCGAGCGGGAGTTCGCCAAGCAGGTCGCCCGCTGCTACCCGTTCCACCCCGCGCTCATCGCCCTCGCGGAGAACGAGTGGTCGCACCAAGCCGGGTTCCAGCGAGTGCGGTCCACAATCCGGGTGTTCGCCGCCGCGGCCTACGAGCATGCCCGCCGCGGCCAACAAGGGCAGTGGGCACCGCTCCTGATCGACAGCGGCGACCTCACCCTGCGCTCCCCGCGGCTGCGGGACTCGCTCTTGCACTCCGGGCTGGTGGCCGACAACCGCACCCAGGCCAACCTGCGGGAGGTCGCCGGCACCGACATCGCCGACCCCCACAACGCCGACCGGGGCGCCGCCCGCCGCCTCGACGAGACCCGCGACCCGAACCTAGGGTGGACCGGCCAGAACCCGGCCGCCGCCGAGCGGATGGCAACAGCCCTTTTCATCCGATCGCTGTGCCCCCGCCCGCAGGGAACCAGGGGCGCAACCGAGGCCGAGTTGCACGCCGTGTCGTTCGTGCCTTCCAACGCGTACGGGCCGGGCGACGCCGAAGCGGTCGCCGAGTCGCTGTTCGACCCCGACGAAGGGCTCGCCTCCGCCGACCACACCCCCGGCCAGGGCAAATCGGTGCCGAAGCGGTGGTTCATCGAGACCCGCAAGACCCTGCCCATGCTCACCCGAGCCGAGAAAAAGGCCATCAGCGACGCCGAACGCGACAAGGCCATCACCGAGCGGGCGTTCGAGCTCGCCACCGACGGCCCGTTCGAAGAGGTCATCCGAGCAGACGGCGGCCCGGTTCCACCCGAAGGCGTCACCGCGCAAGGGTCTTTGGGTGCCATCGAGAATGCCGGCGTCGACCGTAAGCACAAGACCAGGCTGGTCATCTTGGACTCCCGGTGGTTCTCGCTGCTCAACGGCGACGACACCGCCGCCCGGGAGGCCATCACCGCGGCAATGGGCATCGGCCCGAACGCGATGAGCGTCCAATGGGCGTCGTCAGCGGTGTTCGCATGCGCCAACACCGCGCTCCGCGCCCAGGCGCGCGGCCTCGCCGCCGAATGGCTCGCCCGCAAACGAGTAGCCGACCTGCCCGCAGTCCAAGCCGACGAGGACACCAGAAAAAGAGCGCGCCAAGAGGCACAAGACGCCAAAGAACAGCTCGACCGCAAGGTGCGCCTCTGCTACAAGCACATCGCCTACCTCGCCCCCCAGGCAGACCACGACCGCGAAGTGAAGTTCATACGGGTGGGCAGCGACGCGCAGACCGCCCTCAACGGAGCCGACGCGTGGGGCAGCCTGCGCGAAGAGTCCAAAGCCTACCGGCCGACGGAATTCCACAAGAACGCCCTGCTCCACAACCTCCGCGACAACGACTACGGGCGGCCCCTCTCAGAGATACGCGACAGCTTCTGGTCCGACCCGCACAAGCCGCTGCTTCCCACCGGCACCGGCGAGCTCGCAGCCGCCATCTACGCGGCTGTGGTCTCGGGAGACATAGAGCTTGCGAACGCCGACGGTGAGATCTACCAAGTCGCCCACGCAGGAGACGTCAACCTTGGATCGCAAAGCATCCGTATCCGCCGAGCGGCCTGCCCGAAGTGCGGCGAACCGAAGCGGCAATGCAGATGCCAGCCCGCAGACACCCCCGACAGTCTGCCCGCTGGCACCAGCACCAGCCCCGCCGGAGAATCCGAAACACCAGGCACCCCGCCCGCCGGAACAGACCAGACGGGGCCAGCAGCTCCGCCAAAGCCCGAACAACGAGCCGAGCACCTCCAAATCACCATCAGCGTCGACACCAACATCGAGGACAATGACGCCGCCGCCCTCCTCTTCAAACTCCTCAACGAGCTTGCCGAACGCGTCGACGATGGCCACGTCACCCACATAAACCAGACCACCCGGATCACCATCGCCAACACCGAAGAAGCCGAGCAAAAGTTCAGAGAACTGGCCGACAACGCGAACGCATCGATCAACATACTGCGGCTGTAGGGCGTCAAGCACTTAGGGACAGTCCCAGGCACTCCAACGGGAGGAAGCCCATGAGTATGGGCGGATCAGGCAGTGTGGTCTTAGGTTGCTTATGAAAGTGGGAGTCGCCTCTTGGCTCAGGCACCGTCGGGGCCGCCTGGCCTGAGGAGTCTGTGCCGTCGCAGTGTCTCCTCAAGCCGGTCGTATTCTTCTGCGGCCTCGCGGTTCCGCGCTGCGTCGAGCCAGTCGGCTGCTTTGTCGGCAATGAGTCTGCGTGTCCATGCCCCATCGAAGTAGACGGGCTGGTCTTTTCCGGTTTCGGCTGTCGTGCGGGCAAGAGCCTCGTTGGTCTGCACTTCCACCAGATGGGTCAAGATGGCGGAGCATTTGGGGTTGGGCGGGTTCTCGAGGATGCGTTCTGTGACCTTGTGGGCGTGGCCGATGTACCCGCCGGTCGCGTCGAGGGCATTTAGGGTGATGGCCGTCCAGGTGTCGTGGTCGAGGGCGTCTGCGTAGGCCATCCGGCCCAGCGCTGCGGCATGCTGTCCGCCGCCGTGCTTGATGACCGTGTCGCAGAAATCGCGGAGGGCTCGCATTTGTTCGGGGGTTGGCTGGTCGATGCGGTCGATCAGACCGGCCAGCGCGCCGCAGGCCTGGGGGAGCCTTCCGCTGAGTCGCTGCACGAGCTGGCGGGGTCCGTACCCGTCGTAGTCGTGCAGCATGGCTATCTGGAGCCAGTCGAGAGCTCCTTCTACGCCTCGGGCAGCCGAGTCGTAGATGCTGTCCTTGTGGTTGATCAGCAGCCATTCCCAGGGCCGCGACCATTTCACGGCCATGTCGACGGCGAGCCGGCCGAGCCGGCCGGGCGCGTCGTGGCCGAACAGCAGGCTGTGGTTCTGGTCGAACCACTCGGGGAGTATGTGGGACAAGCGGGCGGCGTTCGGGGCGATGATCGCCCGGTGCTTTGCTCCTTCCAGCCCCTCGAGGTGCAGGCACCAATCGAGCAGGCCGGAGGCTTGGGGGCGCACAGCCTGGGCTGCGCGGTACTCGGAGGCCATGAACGACAGTGCGGCGTCGACTGCCCGCGTGCCCGCCTGGTTGATCGCCAAGAAGAGGGGGTATGACGGGGTGTTGTCCTCTTCGGCGTTGTCCAGCATGTAGCCGACGGGGTCATCAGCGAAGCCGACTCCGACCCGGCCCGCCTCGAAGACTTGGGGGTTCGTGCGGGTTTCGGCGTTCAGGTAGTCCCACACATCGTCGTCTCGGCCTGCGAGGCCGATGCCGGAGTCCAGCAGCGCTTTGGCAAGGTCTGTGCCGGCCTGGCGGGTCGGCAACCAGTCGGCGTCGTAGTCGAGTTGCGGTCGGCTGTTGCCGTCGAGCTGATCGGCTGGCCACGGCTCCGTCTGGGCCATGATCATCACGTCGACCAGCCCGCCAACCGGTACAGCCTCGAAGGCACCCGGGTTGTCGGCGGCGGCTTTGGCGGCGCCTAGCAGGTAGGCGGAGATGTAGGTGGGGTGGTGCAACTGGAGGGCGATCTGCAAAGGTTCGGCGAGCCAGACGGCCGGGTTCTCGCCCACGACCTGTTGGAGGGTTTGGGCGAGCATCCGGTACTCGTGGCCCCAGTCGTGGGGCTGCGGGCGCCACGCGGCTATCTCATTGGCGGCCTGCTCCGGGCCGAGATTTTGGAGATGCTCTGTGCTGAGCGGGGACTGCACCCACCCGGCCCTGAAGTCGCTGCCAGGGTCGTCTGCCAGTCCGAGGTAGTAGTCCCTGGTCTTGGGCGGGCCGATCCGGGCCGCCAGGATGTGGGTCGCTGGTGCCTCGGCCCACTCCGCTGCGGCCGCTTTGGGAAGCAGGCCGGACCACAAATATGGATACCGCCAGTCAGGCAGCAAATCGCCTGACGCCAGGGCCCGGCTTGCCTCGGCCACGCTCGGCGGGTCGCCCAGCGCAGCCCGAAAGCGGTCGGTGAGGCCGTCGGGGCCGAACTCCTGGGCTATGCGGTCGAGGAGGGCGATGTCGTCGCAGTTGGGGGATCGTGATCCGATGGCCTCTTCGATCTCGGCGGCCATCGCGTCTGGGTCAGCGTCGGGGGCGGCGGCGAGTGTCCATGTGCGGAGCCGTCCGGTCAGATCTTCCGGCGCCTCCCGCGCAAGCTCCAGCAATTCCGCGGCGGGCAGCCAGTCCATCGCCTTCGCCACAATGCTTACGAAGACTCCCCCGACGGTGCGGGCCTGTTCGCCGTAGTGCTCGTCGGGGTCGACTTCGGCGAGGATAGCGACGGGAAGCCGCTGGTCTCTGCCAATGGGGAACAGGCGGAAGGCCCTGTACCGAGTGGGCATCTTGGTCATCTTGAGCAACAGGAGGCGGATGCGGCTGTTGGCATTGTGCTTGTTTGTCCCGTCGGACAGCATCCGCAACAGGGCGATTAGGTCTTCCGACATGCGGTTCCAACCAGCATCGGCGGGCTGTTCTGCCGACTGGCCCTCGGGTATGAGGGCGTTCAAGAAGATGTCGGCACACCGCTCGACGACCCGGTCCGATGGGTCTACGCCTTCAAGGGTGCGCGTGAAGTGCCAGAGAATTCTCGGATCGCGTGGGTGGCGGTCTGCGATGTCGAGCGCCGTGTCGAATTCCGGTTCGGCCATGCCCAAAAGCACGTCCACAACCGCCGCGCCTCGTGCCGGGTCGCGCTGGTTCTCATCGGCGACGCCCGCCAGCCATGCTGTCACCTGCTCGCGGTGCGACGCCGAGAGGCGGATCGCCGCAGTCCGCGCCGCCCACCACCCACCCGTGTCGGTCGGCAGGGTCAATCGCCCGTCCCGGTAGAGCAGATCCAGCCATGCCGGATCGGCGACAGAGCCCAGGAACTCCTCGAGATCGCTGTCGCTGATGATCAGCTGCTGCGCGGCCTCCATATCGGCGCTCCCTGGAGAGATTCGGCTCGCGAGCTCTGCTAGCTCGCCGCTCTTGTCGGCCGTGGAGCGGAGGAACGCGACCATGGCGTCGACGCACTCTGACAGCAGTCGTTTGGCGTCGGCCACCGAGCACACGCTGTGCAGCCTGCGGGCCGCCTCTTCACGCACTTTGAGGAACTCTCTGACCGGTTCGAGTCCCTCCCGCACTGCAATGGAGCCGGTAAGCCTCGCGTGGGCGGCTGCCGCCTGTCTCTCGCTCCGCTTCGGTGCCTCGTTGTGGAAATTGTCGAGCGCGTCGATCGCAGCCTGGAGCTCGGCTTCGGGCCTGGTCAGAGCCGCGTCGGAGTCGTCCCCGGAGAACCGGTGCGCCCTCTCATATTTCCTGGAGGCGGTGACGGCATTCCGAGACAGCCTTTCCCATTTCCGATCTTCGGGGAAGCTTCCCGCCGACTCCAAGATCGAGTCCGCGGCCTGCCGGACACAATAGGCGACTAACTCGCCTAGTCTCGGCACAAAAGACGCATTGGGGCACAGCAGCAACCGTGCGGTCTCCAAGAATTCCCTCGTTTTGGCCCCAGGATCACCAATCCCGCCAAGGCACTCGAAAAGCTCTTCGAACCTGTCATCGTCGGGGCACCTGTCCGGCCCGGCCTCGCTCGGGCACGCCACGCCGCCCATTCCGCCTTCTGGTGGTTCGCTGTGATCGCCTGCGCCCACCACTCCTCCAAGAACCAATCCGAGCCGCGACAAGCCGAGTCCGAACACTACAGATCTGGAGTGACAACTTCCTCTCAATTTCTTGCGAAGACCGGCGGAACGAACCGCTGTTCCCGTCTGCCCGAATGGGAGAGCCGCCGCCCACTGCGGGGCGCGCCCAACAAGAACCACAGCACCCCCCAGTGGACGCGCCGGGGTGGGCGCATAGAGCACACTTAGCCGGTACGAAGGACAGCAAGAGTCGTGGTCTTCGCAGCCAAGCAGTGCCACCGTGCTGCCGCCGTTCGGCGGTAGCCGAAGTTGAAATCCCCTGTGTGGGCTGTGTGGGCGTCTGGTCCTCTTGGAAATGAACTCGATTGGGACGGACGCTGCCCATACAGGCATTTTGCGAGCCGTTTCCATTTGGGATCATCCCTCTCTTCACCCGGCACTTTCTTGCCATATATATCTGTTCAGATATATATGAGGAATGAATCCTGTTCAGTGCATCCGGGCGATGGTTGGTATGACCCAACAGGAATTGGCCGAAGCTGCCCAGACATCACAGCCGACCGTAGCGGCATATGAATCTGACGCGAAGAGTCCCAATTGGCGCACGGTGAAGCGGATGGCTGGGTCAGTAGGCATCGCGTGCTATCCGTTGGTGGGAACTCCGCTAACCCGCGATTAGGCGAGAAGCCCGGATCTTCATGCCGCGATTGCAAAGGAATTGAGGGCTCATAGATCCGTGGTCATCGAGATTGCCCGGCAAAACATCTCTCGGATGCGGTCGATGAACCCCCACGCGTCATCGCTCTTGGATGAATGGGAGCGGATTCTCGAAGGAACAACTGACCAGATTGTTGCCCGCATACTCGACCCCAGTGAGCACGGTCGCGATCTCCGCCAGGTCACTCCCTTTGCCGGAGTGCTCTCTCCAGCACAACGCGCCGCTGTCTACAGATCGTTCCGAAATTCAGGATGAATCGCTGGTCCACCTGCCCCAAGGAATCCCGTCGCTGTCTTTGTTCCCCGATTGGGGAACATGTAGACTTGCGATAGGAGGTGCAGTCATGGCTAAGACCGAGATGATTCGGGCCCGGGTGGAACCGGAGCTAAAGCGGGAGGCCGAGGAAGTGCTAGGAGAGCTGGGAATGTCCGCGACAGAGGCGATCACCTTGTTTTATACGCAGGTGGCCATGCAGCGGGGGCTGCCGTTCGACGTGAGAATTCCTAACGCCGAAACCGCCGAGGCGCTGCATCAGGCCCAAAACGGCGTCGACCTTGTGGAGTACCTAACGCTAGAGGATCTCAAGGCCAAGGCGTAGACGCCGGTGCGCCTGCTTACCACAACCCGCTTCGAAAGAGACCTCAAGCGGGCTAACAGGCGACATAAGGACTTGGACAAGCTTTGGGGGGTCGTCCAGACACTGCAATCGGGCGAAGATCTCCACGTTCGCTATAGGCCCCACCGCCTTTCTGGCCAGTGGTCGTCATTTTGGGAATGCCACATCGAATCGGATTGGCTGCTGATCTGGGGCTACCGAGACGATGCGCTTGTGTTGGTTAGAACCGGGACGCACGCAGATTTGTTCGGTTAGAGGGATGGCCGATTTTCGAATCTCCCATTCTGGACATAGATGATCGGGTTCAGCTAAGACCCGTCTACCAGCCTCATGGGGAGCATGGTTAGGGAGGAGATGCTGCCGTCGACGGCGGAGGTGGTGTAGCCGACGAGCACGGCCAACTCTCCTGAGGCAGGTCGCTGGTTGAAGGGCAGCGGTGCCTCGAATGGGTGGTTCTCGCCCAGCGCCCCTCCTTGGGCCAATGCGATTCCCAGCAGGCCGTCCTGGTCTTCGATTTGGAGCACAATCGTGCCCTCGAAGCCTTGGCCCTCTCCCACCACCACCGTGCCGCCGGCCAACAGCTCGCCTACGGCGGGAGAATCGATCACGATGTCCGGCGATTGGGCGCTGAGGACTACCCAGGTGGTGGTGCCGTCTTCCAGTTCAACCTCCTGAAGATGGATGACCGAGGCCAGGCCGAATGGGGTGCCGTCTTCGGCCAGCCGGGGCAATTCCGCAGTCGCGGTCGTGCCTCGTTGCACCGCGGGGCGCGGCTCTGCGGCCCTCCCCCCCCGAGCTACCCGTTGGGCGAAGGCCGCCGCCGCTTCATCAGGAGTGCGGGGCCACTCCGGCGGTGCAGTGGTGGGCCACACCAGCAGGTCCGGGAGGAGAATTGGAGTGGCTGTCGGGAGGGGAGTAGGGGTGGCTGTTGGGACCGCAGTCGGCGAAGCCGCTGCCGTCGGCGTGATCGGGACCGTTGGAACTGCGTCTAGGTCCAGGGTCTCCTCCACTGGCACCTCGGCTGTCTCTGGCTCCTCCGCATCATTGCCGCAACCGGCCACCACGAGGGCAACTACCCACAGAGCTTTCCAGAATCGGCCAATCACGCTCGAACACTATCCTGGTTCGCCCATGCTGCCTGCCGACGTCAAGCCCATCTCGGTCGACGACCACGTCATCGAGCCGCCCCAACTGTGGCAGAGCCGGCTGCCGGCCGCATATCGCGACCGAGGCCCCCGGGTGGTGGAGCTGGAGAACGGCACCGAGGCCTGGCTGTACGAGGATCAGGTGATCCAAACGGTGCGGGGCAATACCCGCACTCTCCCCGGTTTCGACAGCGACCCCCTCGGCGTGGCCCGGTTCAGCGAGATGCGCCCCGGCTGCTACGACCCCAAGGCCCGGCTCGAAGACATGGACCTCGACGGCATCTGGGCCCAGGTCAACTTCCCCGACTTCAGCCGGTTCGCCGGCCATCGGTTCATGGTGAGCCACGACTTTGATCTGGCCGCGCTGTGCGTGAGGGCCTACAACGACTTCATCTTGGAGGAGTGGTGTGCCACCGACCCCCAGCGGTTGATTCCCCTGATTGTCGTGCCGCTATGGGATCCGGTAGCCGCCGGCGACGAGGTGCGGCGCACCGCGGCGATGGGCGCCCGGGCGGTGGCCTTCTCTGAGAACCCCACCACCCTGGGACTGCCTTCGGTGTTCACCGACCACTGGGAGCCCCTGTGGACCGCAGTGGACGAGACCGGACTGGTGGTGTGCCTGCACATCGGCTCGTCGTCCAAGCTGATCAAGTCGTCCGAGGACGCCCCGCCGTGCACGATATTGCCCTACGTGGGGGCCAACTCCATGATCGCCTGCTCCGACTGGCTGTTCTCCGGCATCTTGGACCGCCACCGCTCCATTCAGGTCGCCTTCTCCGAGGGCGGGGCCGGCTGGGCCCCCTATCTGCTGGAGCAGTCCAGCGACGTTTTCGAGAACTTCCGGGTGCAGCTCCCCGCCGAGCGCCCGCCCCGGGAGACCTTCGCCGAGCACATGACGGTGTGCATGCTGCGCGACGACACCGCCATCGCCGCCCTCGACGTGATCGGCGAGGACAACATCACCTGGGAGTCCGACTACCCCCACGAGTCGACCCTGTTCCCCCACAGCATGGAATCCCTCGCCCACACCACTGCCCCCATGACCGAGGACGCCGCCCGCAAGTTCGCCGAGGCCAACGCCCGCAGGTTGTTCAAGATCGGCGCTTGAGCCACAGTGCCGGAAGTAGTGTGATTCCCCACAATCAATATGAGCGCGCCAATGGCCAAGACCGAATCCCTCCATCAGCCCCGATACGACTGGAGCGCTGAAGAGGCCGAGGCACTCATTTCGCGACCGTTCCACGATCTCTTGGCTGCTGCGCACGAGGTCCACCGAACCCGCAACGATCCCCATGTGGTCGAGGCCGCGATGCTGTTGTCCATCAAGACCGGGGCGTGCCCCGAGGACTGCGCGTACTGCCCGCAGTCGGCCAAGTGGAACACCGGCCTCAAAGCCGAGCGACTCATGCCGACAAGCGACATCGTCGTCGCCGCCGAACGCGCCCAGAAGGCTGGCGCTACCCGCTTCTGCATGGGTGCGGCGTGGCGGGAGCCGAACGACCAGCAGGTTGCCGACGTCGGCGACGCGGTTCGCGAGGTGGGTGCGCTGGGCATGGAGACCTGCGCGACGCTGGGCATGCTCACGGCTGAGCAGGCCAACACCTTGGCCGAAGCTGGCCTCGACTACTACAACCACAACCTCGACACGTCGCCCGAGTACTACGGCGAGATCATCACCACCCGCGTCTACCAAGACCGCCTGGACACGCTGGCCCATGTCCGCCACTCCGGCGTCAAACTCTGCACCGGCGGAATCGTCGGCATGGGGGAGTCAAGGGGGGACAGAGCCGGCCTGTTGGCGCAACTCGCGCAGCTCGATCCCCATCCTGAGAGCGTCCCCATCAACCTGCTCGTCCAGGTTCCGGGGACCCCGCTGTTCGGCACCCAGAAGCTTGATCCGCTGGAGCTGGTCAGGACCATCGCCGCGGCCCGGCTGATGATGCCCCAGTCGGTGGTTCGACTGTCCGCCGGACGCAACGAGATGACCGACGAGCTCCAGGCTCTGTGCCTCCATGCCGGGGCCAGCAGCATCTTTCTCGGCGACCGCCTCCTCACCACTGCCAATCCCGGCGCAACCCGCGACGATGCCCTGCTGACGAGGCTCGACACCAGTCTGGCGATGCTATGACTGCTCGGCATGGGATTTCGGTCTTGAAACAGCATCTAGTGCCAGAGCAAGCTGATTTGGTGTCCTATGGGTTTGGTGGGACTAGCTCCTAGGTTCCCGCGCAAATCTCTCCATCGACTTCTCGAACTCGCCCCGCGTGGAAAACACCGCCACCCGGTCGAATTGCCGCTGAATATTCCGGTCGGTCACGTCGGCGTAGACGTCCACTGCCATCTTGGCCATTCCAAGCGCCTCGGTGGGCAGCGTCATCAGGTGCCGGCAGAACGCGTACACCTCGTCCATCAATGACTCGGCCGGATACACCCTGTGGACCAGCCCGATCGACTGGGCCTCTTCAGCGTCGACCTCCATGATGGCCATCGCCATCCACTTGGCCCAGCTCGGACCGATCAGCCGAGTCAGCCTGCTGGTTCCCCCGCTGCCGGCGATGCTCCCCAACTTCACCTCCGGCAACAAAAACGACGCCTCCGGGGTGCAGAACCGGAAGTCAACCGATCCGGCCATCTCCACCCCTGCCCCCAGGCAGCGCCCCTGGATGGCCATGATCACTGGCTTTTCCACCGCCTCCATCTCGTCGTAGAGCAGGTGGTGGCTGCGGTAGTCCCGGCGGAAGTTCCACCCCGGGTGCTGGTCCATGGTCTCGGGGTCGCCGGGCCGGTTCCCCGCCGGGCTGGAGATGTCCTGTCCGGCGGTGAAGTACCGGCCCTTGGCGGTGATCACCATGCAGCGCAGGTCGTCGCGGTCGCCCAGCGCCAACACCGCCTCCCACAGCGACGCGGTCATGTCGTGGCTGATGGCGTTCAGCTTGTCGGGACGGTCGAGGGTGACCGTGATGATGCCGTCGTCGATGTCGATGACGGCGTTGGGGTGGCCCGCAGGAGCCTCAGCCATGGTGCAACCTTAGGCGGCGGCCTCGCGCAGCCGGGTGGTGCGGTGCACCGGATCGGTGTCGATCTTGGGAATCACGTGCTCACCCATGAGCTGGATCATCTTGAGGTCGTCAGCCCGCTCGGCTGAGCCCAAGCCGAACACCAGTTGGTCGGCCCCCGCGTCAGCCCACGCCTGGGCGCCCTTGAGCGCCTGGTCGGGGTTGCCCATAACCGCGCCCGGTTGGCCGATCATCGCCTGAGCCTCCTCGATGGGGGGCATGGGGATGGTCTGGGGCCACGGCGGCACCCACTCGGGCCGGGGGAAGGTGTCGTGGTAGCGGAACACGTTGGACTGGAGGTAGGTCATCGACGATCGCATAATGGCATCCACCGCTTCTTCGGTGGTCTCGGCCACGAACGCCCCGCTGGTCACCATGATGTTGTCGTTCACATACGCCCCCACCGGCTCGGCGTTGCCGATCTCGTTCTTGTAGGCCTCCAGCACCGGGGCCAGCTCAGCGAGCTCTCCCACCGAGAAGCCGAGCACGCCGAGGCCCTTGCGGGCGGCCATGGCGTAGCTGGTGGTGTTGCCCGCCGCGTACCACATGGCCGGATGCCCCTTGCCCCACGGCTTGGGGAGCACTTTGCGGGGCGGCAGCGACCAGAACTTGCCCTCGTAGCCCTCGTAGGTGTCCTGGGTCCACATCTTGGCGAACTCGCCGATCACGTCTTCCCAGATCTCCTTGGTGGCCGTGGTGTCGGTGATGCCCTCCTTGTGCAAAAAGCCCAAGATCTCGTGGCTGCCCGCGCCCCGGCCGGTTCCGAACTCGAAGCGGCCTCCGGAGAGGTGGTCGAGCATGGCCACCCGCTCGGCCACCTTGGCCGGGTGGTTCACCTGGGGCAGCGGGTTGAAGATGCCCGATCCGATGTGGATCCGCTCGGTGGCGTGCGCCAGATAGCCGGCCACCGCATCGTTGGCCGACAAGTGGGAGTACTCGTCGAGGAAGTGGTGCTCGGTCAGCCACACGTACTTGAATCCGGCCTTGTCGGCCGCGATCACCAGCTCCAGCTCCTCCATCAACGCCTTGTGCTCGGCCTCGGGATCGCCCTCCCGGCGAAACTGGGGCACGTAGCCCTGGATGAAGACTCCAAACTCCATGACGGTCTCTTTTCTGGGGGTTATTGGTTGATATTTGCTGGTGGTCCGCTAAGCCGCGGCCTCGCGCAGGCGAGTTGTGCGGTGTACCGGATCGGTGTCGATCTTGGGGATCACGTGCTTGCCCAACATCTCAATGGTCTTGAGGTCGTCGGCCCGCTCGCTGGAGCCCATGCCGAACACCAGTTGGTCGGCGCCGGCGTCAGCCCATTGCTGAGCACCCTTGAGGGCCCGGTCGGGATCGCCCATCACGCTGCCCGGTTGGCCGACGCCCTCCCACAGCTCCTCGGCAGAGGGCATGGGGATGGTCTGGGGCCAGGGCGGCACCCACTCGGGCCGGGGGAAGGTGTCGTGGTAGCGGAACACGTTGGACTGGAGGTAGGTCATCGACGACCGCAGGGCGTGGTCCACCGCGCCCTGGTCGGTCTCGGCCACGAACGCCCCGGTGGTCACCATGAGGTTGTCGTTCACGAACGCCCCCACCGGCTCGGCGTTGACGATGTCGCGCTTGTAGGCCTCCAGCACCGGGGCCAGCTCGTCAAGGGCCCCCACCGAGAACCCGAGCACGCCGAGGCCCTTGCGGGCGGCCATGGCGTAGCTGGTGACGTTGCCCGCGGCGTACCACATGGCCGGATGGCCCTTGCCCCACGGCTTGGGGAGCACCTTGCGGGGCGGCAGCGACCAGAACTTGCCCTCGTGGCCCTCGTAGGTGTCCTGGGTCCACATTTTGGCGAACTCGCCGATCACGTCTTCCCAGATCTCCTTGGTGTGGGAGGTGTCGGTGATGCCCTCTTTGTGCAAAAAGCCCAGGATCTCGTGGCTCCCGGCGCCCCGGCCGGTTCCGAACTCGAAGCGGCCGCCGGTCAGGTGGTCGAGCATGGCCACCCGTTCGGCCACCTTGGCCGGGTGGTTCACCTGGGGCAGCGGGTTGAAGATGCCCGATCCGATGTGGATCCGCTCGGTGGCGTGCGCCAGATAGCCCGCGATGGCGTCGTTGGCCGACATGTGGGAGTACTCGTCGAGGAAGTGGTGCTCGGGCAGCCACACATATTTGAACCCCGCCTTGTCCGCGGCGATCACCAGATCCAGTTCCTCCATGAACGCCTTGTGTTCGGCATCTGGGTCATTTTCCCGGCGATGCTGGGGCACGTACCCCTGGATGAAAAGTCCAAACTCCATGTCGGCCTCTCTGTCGGGTTGCGATTGGCTGATATTTCCTAGCATCCCGCCCGCTGCCGGGCCTAAGGCTGGTGGCCCTTAGCGCATTTTGCCCGGCTCCCCCTAGGCTTCCGGGCCGTGCCTCCCATTCGACCCGAGCAACCCCCCACCCCGCCCCGAGACGCTTTCGCCATCCACCGGGCCCCGGTCGACGGCGACCTGTCGCTGGCCTACATTCGAGAGGGAGTGGGCGGGTACCCCCTGGTGCTGGTCCACGGCTACCCCGAGACCAAGCGCATCTGGTGGCGCAACATCATCCCGCTGGTCGAGGCTGGCTATGAGGTGATCGTGCCCGACCTGCGGGGCTACGGCGACTCCGACCTGTCCGAAAACGACCAGTACGACCTGGTGCTGTACTCCCGGGACATCCACACTCTGGTGCACGACGTGCTCGGCCACGAGAAGGTCGGACTGCTGGGTGGCGACGTCGGCGGAGCGGTGATCGTGGACATGGCCAACCGCTGGCCGGAGTTCGCAGAGCGGATGGTGTTCTTCAACACTGTGGCCCCCTTCATCGTCGACCAAATGGACTGGTACACCGAGCGGGGCCTGTCGCTGAACCCGCTGCCCCACGGCCCTACGGGCGACTACCGCATCCGCCAGGGCCGCGACCCCGACAAGCTCCGGGCCGACCTCGACACGCCTGAGCGGTGCCGCCGCTACGTGCGCGACTGCTATGAGCACCGGCTGTGGGCCTCCCAGTACTCCTTCGACGAGGACGGCATCGACTTCATGACCGAGCCGTTCGCCGATATCGAACGCCTGGCCGCCGGGTGGTCGGTGTACCAGCTGGAATACGGCCGGCCGATGAGCGAGCCGCCCATGATGGGCTCCCAGGTGCAGGCCCCCACGCTCATCTTGTACGGCCCCGACGACCAGGTGGTGCCCAAAGACTTCCCCAAGCGCTGCGAGATCGCCTTCGCCAACCGGGTGGGGCCGGTGGTGATCCCCGAGTGCGGCCACTTCCTCCAGTGGGAGCGGGCCGACGTGTTCAACGAGCTGGCCAAATACTTCTATGCCGATCTGCGGGAGGGGCGAAGCTGATGCACCTCAACGAGTTCGCCTCCACCGCTGAGCCGTTGGACATGACGGTCACCGCCGAGTTCGAGAGCCTGTGTACCAGCGCGTCCGACCTCGGCATCGCCCACGGTTCCGACATCTCCTATGTGTCCCGCAACATCGTGGCCCGCCATCACCGCTTCCATTTTTCGGAGTGGGGAAGCCCCGATGCCCCCACGGTGCTGCTGTTGCACGGTGGCAACCAGTCGGCCCACTCCTGGGATCTGGTCAGCCTGGCATTGGCCGACCGCTACCACGTGCTGGCCCTCGACCAGCGGGGCCACGGCGACAGCGAGTGGGCCCGCGACGCCGACTACTCCTCCGGGGCCATGGCCGCCGACGCCGTCGCATTCTGTGCCGCGCTGGGGGTGGCTGACCCCATCATCATGGGCCACTCCATGGGAGGCATGAACACCATGCGCCTCACCCTCGACCACCCCGAGCTGGCCAAGGCCATCGTGTTGGTGGACATTGGACCTGAGATCTCCGAGGTCGGCACCCAGGTCATTCGCACGTTCGTCACCGAGAACCGGGAGTTTCAAGACTTGGACGATTTCGTGGCCGCAGTGCAGAAGTACGACCCCTACCGCACCCGCGAGCACATCGAGCGGACGGTCAAGTACAACCTGCTCCAGCGGGTGGACGGCACCTACATCTCCAAGGTGGACCACGGCCCCCGGCTGGCCCATGGCGCCGAGCACCGCCGGGTCGGCGACCGCTTCACCATGGAAGACGCCGAGCGCATCGTCCAGCCGGTGCTGTTGGTGCGGGGCGCCGACTCCTGGGTGCTCACCGCCGAGGCCGCCGAGCGGTTCGCCGACGCCCTGCCACAGGGCACGCTGGTGACCGTTCCCGAATGCAGCCACAACGTGCATGGCCAGAACACCCCCGGCTTTCTGGCCGCGGTTGAGCCGTTCTTGGCAAGCTTCACGTCATGAGCGACATCAGAACCGCGGTCGAGGCCTGGGATGAGTGGTGCGATCTGCTCAAGCGCATGGGCCGTGAGGTGGTCGCCCCGCCCTATCCCACCGACGACGGCGGCGATCTGGAGATGCTCGAGCACCTGGCCGACAACGTGGAGGCGTTTTTGGGCTGGGAGGTTTTCCACGCCGATCCCACCCGTCCGTTCTTCAATCGCCAGAACGACCTGACCGTCCAGTGGGGCGGCCCCAACGCCGACAACGTGTACCGCCATGCCCGCATCGAGCCCGGCCGCCGCTACCGGATCACCGGCAACATGCACGGCTGCGACGATTTCATCCTGGCGCTGCGGGCCGGGTTCATGCACAACGACATCTGGGGCACCAAGGCCACCGTCACCGCCCACGACCTCGGCCTCAGCCGCCACGACGACATCGAGATCCTGCTGGGCGGAGACGAGCCCGGCGCGGTGGCCATCCCCGACGGGGTGCTCTCCACGTCGATTCGGGAGTACTACTTCGACTGGACCGCGGATGAGCCCGCCTTCTTCACCATCGAGTGCCTCGACCCCGACCCCGCTCCCGTGCTCGACGGCCCAGTGTTCGCCAACCGGGTGCGCCGGGCCATGATGCAGATGACCGACTCCATCGAGCGCTGGAACGCCTACATGGTGATGAACCGGGCCGAGCGCATCGACAACAGCTTCACCAACCGCACCCTGGAGGTGTCCAAGGGCTTGTCCATGGCCCGCTACGAGTTCTGCTTCTGGGACTTGGAGCCCGACCAGGCCCTGATCGTGACCGCCGAGGTGCCCGAGGCCCACTACTGGGGGGCCCAGCTCTACATGATGGGCACCTTCGAGCTGGTCGACACCTACGCCCACATCTCCTGCCGCAACCAATCCCAGACCACGGTCGACTCCGACGGCAAAGTGCGCTACGTGGTGTGCGGCACCGACCCCGGCGCCGCCAACTGGCTGGACAACGCCAACCGCCGCAACGGCTTATGCACCCTCCGCTGGTTCTGGCCCACCGGCGAAAAAGCCATGGCCCCCACCACCGAAGTCGTCGACTTGGCCGACGTGGCCGCGGCCCTACCCGCTGATCATCCCGCTATCTCCCCTGCTGAGCGCGCCGCCGACCAAGCCACCCGCCAAGCCCACCTGCGGCACAGGTTCCGGACCTAGTGGTGTGTCGCAGGTTTAGCGCCGTGGATTGCGACGGCAGCGGCGTTCCTCGCAAGGCGCACCGACGCAGCCATACTCGGAGCGTACGGCAAGGCGGAGCAACGCCGCGAGGGGCGTCGATGCCTAGCAGGACACGCGCGAATAAACCTGCGACACACCACTAAGGCCGCATCAAGCCGCCGCCGTCCACCTGGAACGTCTCCCCGGTCACGTACTGACTCGCGTCGGAAAGCAAGAACCCGATCACCGGGGCGATGTCATCGACTGGGTCGCCATCACGCCCCATGGGATGGTTGTCGAACAGGGCCTTGTAGGAGGCCAGACGGTCGGGGTCGTCGTCGGGCGGTGCCCGGTGGGCCACCGATGCCGGATTCACGCAGTTCACGGTGATGCCGTCGCGACCCCACTCCCGGGCCGCGGTTCGGGTCAGCGAGCGAATGGCCTCCTTGGCTGCCCCGTACGGCCCATAACCCGGTCCGCCGGTGATCCCCACGTTGGTGCCGAAGGTGATGATGCGGCCCCGGCCCTTGGCCGCCATGTGGGGATGCACTGCCTGCATGAACCACAGCGTGCCCTTGGGCCCGGTGTTGAGCAGCACGTCCATGTCCGACTCGCTCACCTCCAACAACGGCATGGTGGGACGGAACGACTGGGCGTTGGCCACCAGCCCGTCCACTGTGCCCCATCGCTCCACCGTGCGGTCCACCACCTCGTTGGCGTGATCCTGGCTGCCCACCGACCCAGGCACCGCCAGCACGTCGCCGCCCCGATCCCGCAGTTCAGCCGCGGTGGCCTCGATCCGCTCAGGCTTGCGGCTGGTGACCGTCAGCTTCACCCCTTGGCCAACCAGGTACTCGGCGATGCCCCGGCCGATGCCCTTTGAAGCCCCGGTGACGATTACGACCTGCCCTTCCAGCATCGCCTGAGCGTACTGTTCTAGGCAGTGCGAACTTGCTTCAGCCTTCAATGCGGCGACGATGAGCTGGGCTCCTGATCCTCGGCCCGACTGGGTGGCCGCCGTCAACCGGGGCGACGCCGGCCCGGTCGTAGACGAGGCCCGCCGACCATTCGACCCCGATCTGCTGGTGGCCGAAGCCCTGGTCCGCCAGGGCCGGGCACCCGACGACCGGGGTGCATTGGGCGACGACGACTTCGTCGAGCCCCTCACCCTGTTTTGCCACGGACTGGAGCACGAGGCCGACCTCACCGTCATGGGCCGATGGATGTCGCGGCGGATGATCCTGCGCCTCTTGGAAGTTCGCATCCAGCTCAACGACTACCTGGCCGCCGACCCCGGCACCCTGGACGAGCCCATCGAGGAGCCCATCTTCGTGATCGGCGCTCCTCGTACCGGCACCACCGTCATTCACGGCGTGCTGGCCCAAGACCCTGCTCACCGGGCTCCCGAGGGCTGGGAGCTGCTCCGCCCGGTGCCCCCGCCCCACCCCGATCCCGACATCCGGTCCGCTGACCCTCGAATCGCCTTGGCCGGGGCCGAGTTGGTCATGCCCCAGACGGTGGCCAGCGGCATGCTGGCGATTCATGAGTACTCCGGGCGCATGTTCAAAGAGTGCCTGTCGGCCATGTCCTTCGAGTTCCGCTCCGAGGAGATGGTCAGCCGCACCGACGTGCCCACCTACCAGGAGTGGTACGACTCCGCCGATCTGTGTCCCGCCTATCGCACCTACCGCAAAGTGCTCCAGGTATTGCAGCGCCGCATGCCCACCCGCCGGTGGGTGCTCAAGTCGCCCGCCCACCTTCAAGGCCTGCCCGCCCTGTTGGAGGTGTTCGACGACGCCCGCTTCGTGATCACCCACCGCGACCCCACCGCCATCTTGCCCTCGGTGACCAGCCTCATCGCCACCATGCGCTGGGCCCACTCCGATCGGGTGGACTTCGCCGCCATCGGCCGCTATCACCTTGAGCTCTACGGTCGCAGCCTCGACAACCTCATCGACCTCATCGACTCCGGGCGCCTGCCCCCCGACCACACCGCCCAAGTGCCCCACCGCCTGGTCAGCACCGACAAGCTGGTCGCTGCCCACTCGGTGTATGAGCAGCTCGGCATGGAACTGGCCCCAGAAACCGAGGAAGCAATAGCCGACTACGCAGCCGCCACCCCGCCCGGCAAACACGGCGAGCACCGCTACCAATTCGAAGACCTCGGGCTCACCCGAGCTGAGGTCCGGGCCCGCTTCGCCCGCTACATCGAGCGCTTCGACATCCCGGTGGCCGAACATGATTGATCAAGGCAATGGCTGACCAAGAGCACCCCGAAACCGCCTCGGCCTATCGGCTGGCCGAGCTGCTGGGCGACCTGCCCCACCCCGACGACTTCGGTCCCGAGGCCTATGAGCTGGTGGAGCGCACCCGCGACCTGGTGGCCGCCGTGTCGGCCAACGACGCCGACCCCGCCACCCGGTCCGAGATCGCCCAAACCCTGGCCGACCTCACCGAGCGGCTGCGGGCCGCAGCCCGCGATCCCCACATCGTGGTGGCCAAAGACCACGACGGCACCATCTACAACCTCACCCAGGCCGGATCGGGCCTGCTCAACCCCCACGCCCCCCGGCTGATATTCGACCCGGTGGCCCGGCCAGACCCCGATGCCGAGCCCCGGCCGATGGAGATGCGGGCCACCGTAACCCTCACCGAGGCCCACTCCGGCCCACCCCATCGGGCCCACGGCGGCGTAATAGCCACCATCCTCGACGAAGCTCTGGGCACCGCCGCCACCCGAGCCGGCGCCACCGGCCTAACCGCCGGCATCAACATCCGCTACAAAACCGGCGCCCCCCTCCACACCCCGTTAGAGGTCACCTGCCGCTACTCCCACACCGAAGGCCGCAAACACATCGCCACCGGCGAACTAAGGGCCGGAGACCAAGTCTGCGCCACCGCGGAAGCCATCTTCATCACCGAGCCGCGCTCGTGACTCCAGGGATGTCCCAACTGGGCCCTTCGACCACCGTTTCCTCAGCGGATGGAGATCACCAGCGAGCCGATGTGGTCTTTGCGTTCGAAGTCAGCCTGTACAGCGTGAATGTCATCTAGCGGGTAGACCCCGGCGACCACAGGGCGGACCTCGCCCCGCTCGATGTAGCCGACCAGATCGGCGAACACCCGGGGAGCGAACACCGTCGCTCCGTACAACTCCAGGTCGTTGAGATACAGGGTGCGCAGGTCTAGCTGCACCAGCGGCCCGGCTATGGCCCCCGAGGTCGCATAGCGGCCGCCCCGGCGGAGAGCGTCCAGGCAGGCGGAGAAGTGGGCACCGCCCACCACGTCGGCTACGACGTCGAACGGCCCTCCGTTGGCTGCCACCGCGGCCATCAGCGGCTCCGGATCGTCGCGGGCCACCACCGCGTCGGCACCCAAGTCGCCCAGCCCTTCGAGCTTGGCCCGCCCCGCGATGGCCACCACCCGGGCCCCTCTCCGCTTGGCCAGCTGAATGAGGGCGGTGCCGACGCCTCCCGACGCCCCCGTGACCGCCACCGACTGGCCCGGCTCGAGCCCCACCCGCTGCAACATGTGCTCGGCGGTCGACCACGAGCACGCGAAGCTGGCCAGCTCCACGTCGCTCAACGGGGTGTCGATGGGATGGGCGTTGCCCGCGGGCACTGCGCAGTACTCGGCGAATCCGCCGTCGTGCTCGCTGCCCAGGTAGCCGGCCAGCTCGCGGCGCTCGGGGTGGCCGGAATCGCGTATCCAGGGATCGACCACCACCCGGCGGCCGACCAGTGCTTCGTCCACTTTGGTACCGGTGGCCACAATCCGTCCGCTCACATCGGCCCCCTGGATGCGGGGAAAGTCCAGCGCGCCTCGGCCCCAGGTGCTGTCGTCGGGCCGGGACTCACCGAACCCGCGGCCGTCGGTGGCGCCGTTCACCGACCGGCTGTACCAGCCCACCCTGGTGTTGATGTCGGTGTTGTTGATGCCGCAGGCCGCCACCTCAATCAGCACCTCGTCGGCACCGGGTCGGGGGACGGGCACATCGCTGCGCACCTCGATCATCTCGGGACCGCCGTTGCCCACCAGCACGGCCGCTCGCATGGCCCTGGGTACCTCTGACTCGCTCGGTGCGGTCTGGCCGGTCATGAGCTGGCCGCTCTCATCCGATCAGCCGCCCCCCTGCGCTGGGCCGCGGCGAACTCCGGCGACAGGCGGCGGCCCAACTCGTCGAGCCGCAGCTCCCGGGCATTGATGGGCGGCACCCCGGCATCGGCCACGCCCCGGTAGCGGGCCGCAAGGGCCTCCTTCTTTCGCACTTGGTGGGGCTGCATGTCGTCCAAATCCCGCGGGCCGATGGCGTCTCCCAGCACAATCCGGCCATCAGCAGCCGCCCGGCTCAAGAGCGACTCACCTGCTTCGCTGCGAGCGATGACACCGCTGAAGCCTTCGTCCTCGCCAGTGGGCGCCCCGCCGGGCCACACGTCGGCCACCGACACATCAGCGGCCTCCCCCAGGGCATCGGGGCACAGCTTGCAGCGGGTCTCGAGGTCCCAGGTTCCCTCGTCCTCCCACAACTCGAGGTAGCCGACCTCGAACGCCCGTCCGTCTCGGGTCTCCACCCGGGTGGGGCCGGGATTGCCGTGGCCCCGATAGCGAATGAGCGTCACGTCGGGCTCGGCCACTCCCAGGTGGCCCAGCAGCCGCTGCGACTTGGACAACCGCGACTGGCCGCCGCACACCATGGCCAACCGGGCCACCACCAGCTTGTCGATGCGGGAGTCGGCGGCGGCCCGCCGGTGGAGCGCCCCGAGATCGCAGGGCTTGGCGATGACCGCAAACGGCTCGCCCCGTTCAAGCGCCACACCCAAGCCGGCCAAGGGCGCAGTCGGCCCATACCGGGATCCCGCATTGGCCAGCACATCCTCGGGCGTTGAGCTGATCACCCAGCGGGTTCGCAGGGGCCGGGCGGGATCGGGACCCACGTGGAGGACGAACGCGGCCTCGCCGGCGGCCAGCAAGTGCATTCCCAACGCAGTGAGCACTCCCGCGGTGGCCGCGGCGAACCTCACTCCGGAATCGGCCGCCCACGCATAGCGCATGGTGCCGCATCGGCCCCACACAGGGTCGAGCGGCAGGCTCAAATCAGCACGTGGCTCGGCGACCACCCCAGGGCAGGCGTTGAGGATGGCCCGCTCCTCCTCGGCGGTGAAGCCGTCGACGGGCGAGGGGCGAAGCGAACCGGCCGGCGTCGCAGCCATCTTCACCCGCCCTCCGGTCACGGCCTCGCAGAGCCCGCAGCCCACGCACAGGTCGCGGGCCACCACCTCGGCCACGTTGGCCAGCCGGTCCACTTTCTCGGCAGTGTCAGCGCCGCTAGCAGGCGTCCCGGATTCACTTTGGCTGGTCATGAGATTTCTAGGCGATAGGCAAAGAGGTGGTCATAGTGGGATCGTAGACCGGCCCGCTCAGATTCCGCGTCAGGCGAAACTCGCCCACGACACGCACCTGCCTCCTCGGTCAGATTGTCATCAAAGGCGTGTGCCACGATTACTGCCATGGTTGATGTCGCACCGCCGGACGAGGCGGAGATCCTGGGCACGGCGGTCACTGCCTCGGGGCTGGCCGCCGAAGCCCCGGTGAAGATCCCTGTTCAGCGCTATCTCTCCCCCGAGTTCGCCGAACTGGAGTACGAGCGGATGTGGCCCAAGGTGTGGCACGTGGCCTGCACCGTCGACCACATCACCAACCCCGGCGACTGGTTCGAGCACCGCCTCGGCAAGTTCTCGATCATCTTGGTGCGGGGCGAAGACGGCGTGCTCCGGGGCTTCCAGAATGTCTGCCGCCACCGGGGCAACTCCCTCTGCCAGGGCTCGGGCACCGGCATCACCGAGCTGCGCTGCCCCTACCACCGCTGGGCCTGGGATCTCACCGGCCGCCTCCGGGAAATCCCCTCCCGCCGGGGCTTCGGCCCCATCAGCAACGACGACCTCCCGCTGGTGCCGGTTCAGGTGGACACCTGGGCCCGTCTGGTGTTCGTCAACTTGGATCTCGACGCCGAGCCGCTGGCCGACTGGCTAGAGGGCATCCCCGACGACATCGCCTGGGCCAACCTGGACGAGTTCCGGGGCACCTACTCCACCGCCACTGCAGTCAACTGCAACTGGAAGGTGGTCAACGAGGGCTTTTCCGAGACCTACCACGTCCAGGGTCTGCACCGGGAGATGCTGGGCAGCATCAACGATGTCAACTCCCCCCAGCGCATCTGGGACCGCCACGGCGTGTCGTATCAGCCTTACGGCGTGCCCAGCCCCCGCCTGGGTCGCAATGTGGACGACCAAGCGGTGTGGGACTCCTTCATAGTCACCCAGGGCGGCCGCATGGGACCGGACTACAACGAGCCCTGCGAAGCGCCCGAGGTGCCTGACGGCCAGACCCTCCAAGACGTGATCGCCCAGAAGATCAGAGACCACCAGGCCACCGTGGGCGTCGACCTGTCGGGCTACGACACCGCCCAGATCACCCACCTCAGCCAATACAACCTCTTCCCCAACACCACGGTGCTGATCAGCGCCGACATCTTCACCGTGCTCACCGCCCGGCCCGGCCCCAACCCCGACGAAGGCGAGCTGGCCACCATCCACCTCAGCCGGATGCCGTCGGCCGATGCCCCGGCCTCATCGCCTGTGCACGTCACCGTGCCTATGGACCAGGCCGACTTCGGGTTCGTGCTCAACCAGGACTTCAGCGTCATCCGCACCATGCAGAAGGGCCTCCACCAGCCCGGCTTCACCCACGTGTGGCTGTCGGGCGAGGAGTGCCGCATCATCAACATGCACCGCAACCTGGAGCGCTACCTCAACCTCGAGCCCGGCGGCTGGGTGACAGCCGATCAGGCCCGGTGAGCCTGCCCGAGCACCCCGAGGCCATCACCCCCGATTGGCTCACCGAGAACCTGGCTGAGCGCTACCCCGGCACGGTGGTCACCGCCGTGGAGGTGCTTGAGGTCCACGCCGGCACCAACGCCAACGCCCGCCTCGGCGTCACCTACCAGGGTGACACCGACCTGCCCGCCACCATGTTCGCCAAAATCCCGCCGCTCGATCCCGACCGTCGGGCCCAGATCAACCAAACCGGCATGGGCCGCCGCGAGGCGCTGTTCTACCAGCGGCTAGCCCATCTGGTGCCCATGCGCACACTTACTGCCTACGTGGCCGCCTTCGACCCCGACACCGGGGCGTTCGTGCTGCTGCTGGAAGACCTGGACAACTCTGCCAAGTCTCTGCCCGATTACAGCAAGGGGGTTCCGGAGGCCTACGCCGCCGAGGCCATGGACCACTTCGCCGAGCTGCACGCCCGCTACGAAGATCCCGACCGCCGGGCCGCCGAGGCAAGCTGGGTGCCGCTGGCCAACAAAGGCAGCGATTACGGGGCTCGGCTGCTGCGCTACGGGTTGGACAACCACCGGGAGAAGCTCACCGACGCATTCGCCGAGATCGCCGAGCTCTACATCGACCACACCGCCGAACTCCACCAGGCGTGGGCCGCGGGACCCATCGGCGGACCGGCCACCGTGCTTCAGGGCGACGGCCACATCGGCAACCTGTTCGTCACTGAGACCGGCGGGCCGGGATTCTTGGACTGGGGCCTCATCAACGTCGGCGCCCCCATGCGCGACGTCAGCTATTTCCTCAACATGTCCATGGCCCCCGCAGACCGCCTGGCCCACGACAAAGCCCTCATCCAGCGCTACCTCGAGGGCCGCATCGCCCACGGCGCCCAGCCAATCACGTTTGATGATGCCTGGCTCGCCCACCGCATCCACGCCGCCTACACCGTCCCCGCCAGCTGCCAAGTGGTCACTTTTCCCGAAGACGCCTCCCCCGGCCGCCGCCGCTTCGCCGCCGCCTTCCTAGCCCGCTGCGAAGCCTCCCTAGCCGACCTAAACCCCCGCCCCGCCCTCCGCGACACAATCGGCCTCTAGCCGATAAGCCACACAATATCATGCAATGGTTTGTAATTAGAGACAAATAACTATCTTCCAGTGAGGCTTATACGATAGAATAACATTCACACGTACGAGGATTTATTGCTTATGGCCGCATTCTTGTCGGAAGACCTCCAACGAGTCGTGGAGGAGCAAAACCCATGGCGACGCATTGGCCAAGTGCCGCGTCCACTGGCTCCACCGGTGGAGCGACCCTTGGCACGCCATCTTTGGCAACGATTGCTCACTGACGAACCCCATCGCTATCAGCTCATCCTGGGACCTCGCCGGGTAGGTAAGACCACCGTTCTATACCAGACCGTTGCCCGGCTCTTGGACAACGGGGTGGACTCTTCTCAGATCTGGTGGCTCCGGCTGGACCACCCGGTTCTACTCAGGGAAGACCTGGGTGACCTTGTCCGACTAGCGGTGCACTCAAGCGGTGCGTCTCGAGACCGTCCGGTCTACCTGATGCTCGACGAGCTGGTTTACGCCGAGTCTTGGGATGTTTGGCTCAAGACATTTTACGACGAGGAGTGGCCAGTGCAGATAGCGGCTACGTCCAGCGCGACAGCTGCCCTGCATCGCGGTCGGTTGGAGAGCGGCGTGGGCCGGTGGGAGGAACAGTATCTGACTCCCTACTCATTCACTGAGTTCCTCGACCTGGTAGTCAGTACCAATTCCATTGTATGGGAAGCCTTGGCTGGAGAGACTCTGGCTGATGCAATCTGGCTGGTGCCCACAGATGCCGACCTCTTCGAGGGATTCGCTGATGTGCGCCGACGCCTCCTGATGAGTGGTGGATTTCCTGAGCTACTCCGATTTGCCGCCGCCCGGTCGGATGACAATTACGAAAACACCGAGGCAGACCTGTTGTTGTACTCCCAGCAGGTTCTACGTCCTGATGCTGTCGAACGAGCCCTATACAAAGACATTCCACAGTCGTTCGGTGTGGACAATCCAATGATGTTGGAACGACTGCTGTATGTGCTTGCTGATCAGGCGGCTGGCTTGCTGTCTTCAACAAGTATCAGTAGCGACTTGGGCCTGGCAGTACCGACTATCGAGCGGTACATGAGCTACCTGGAGCACGCGTTCCTGATTTTCACGCTGCCCAACTACTCGGGTACCGAATCGGCAACACAGCGCCGTGGTCGGAAGCTGTATTTCATTGATGGGGCGGTCCGGAATGCAGCCTTGCAGCGAGGTTTGTCCGCACTAGATGACCCACATGAGGTGGGGCTACTCCTAGAGAACCTAGTAGCAGGAAGTCTTCGAACCCTTGCCACCCACGCTGGCGTTCGTCTACATCACTGGCGTGAAGGCAAGAAAGAAGTAGACCTCATATACGACGATCCCCGTGCACCCTTGGCGTTCGAGGTCGCATCATCCCCTGACCATGGCCGTGCCGGGTTGGAAGCCTTCATCGACCGGCACAAACAGTTTCGAGGTAGCAGCTATCTGGTCGCACCCAGCGCCCCGATGGTTCCAGCGCAATCCAACGATCGCGGCATCGGCACTCTCCCGCTGGACCCTTTCCTCATTGCAGTAGGTGCCCAAGCCCATCGAGCCATGATGGCCCGATTGCGAGTCAGAGAGTAAGGATGGGGATCGACAGAATACTGTCGTTTATTTCTGTTAAATGTCTTTATACTGTCGATATGGGAGGTCCAAAGGCATTTGCTCCGGTGACTTTGGAAGCGGTTCGCCTACTGGGTAGCCGGGTGCGGCTGGGCCGCCGGGAGCGTCGGTGGACGGTTGTTGAGCTGGCCGAACGTGTCGGAGTGTCTCCGGTGACGATCCGGAAAGTGGAGAAGGGTGATCCCACCGTCGCCTTGGGCACCGCGTTTGAGGCTGCGGCGCTGGTGGGGGTGGCCTTGTTCCATGATGACCCGGTCCGGCGGGCCCTCGAAGCCGAGGTTGTTGCCGCCAGGCTTGCCGTTCTGCCGAAAGTAATCCGAACCGGCCAAGATGACGACGACTTCTGACATGGCAGAACCCCCATCGGTGTGCGATCAAGCCCAACTGACGAAAGCCGACCGTAACCGGCTATGGGCCCGTCAATTCCTCAACCCCTTCGCGCTCTACGAATACTGACTCGCATCCGAGTTGGGGGCGGTAGGTTCAAGGAGTGGATGTTCGGGGTCGGATCGCGGGGCTGGCGCTGGCGCTGTCGGTTGTTGGGGTGGCTGTCACAGCCGGCGTGGCCGCCGGATACTCCGAGCACGATGAGACGATGACGGTTGCCTCATGGGCCGAAATCTTGTCGGCCTCGGATGGCTTCGCGGGCGACGGATTCGGACTTTCCGTGGATGTGGACGGGGATGTGATGGTGGTCGGCGCCATTGGGGCGGCCTACGTGTTCACCCGGTCGCTAGGCCGGTGGCAAGAGACGGCCAAGCTGGCCGTTCCAATCTCGCCCCTGGGTCGGGTAGCCAACCGAGTTGATGATGACCAGTCCAGCTATGTCGCAGTCGATGGTCAGGACATCCTCTTGGACAGAAATGGCGTCGTGTACGGCGGATTCGGCCGGGCCGTTGCGGTAGACGGCAATGTGATCGTGGTCGGTGCCTACGAAGCGGCCTATGTGTTCACTGAGGTTGAGAGCCAATGGGTGGAGACGGCCAAGCTCACTGGCGGGGAGGATCTCAGCGGGCTTGGGCCTCTGGGAGAAGTAGGAAGCGTTACGGGGAAAGGCTCGACTCTCGGGCTCCTCGACGGCGGGTTCGGGTCGTCGGTGGCCATAGACGGCGATGTGATAGTCGTCGGCGCCAATGGCCTGATTCGGTTCCCCAAGATCAATTGGCAGTCCTCGCCGTCAGATGGTGGGCATACGCAGTCCGCATATGTATTCACCCGCGATGGGAACAATTGGCAGGAGACAGCCAAGCTTGTCCGTCCAGGCGGGCCGCAATCTGACAACTTCGGCAGAGATGTGGCGGTTGACGGCAACCTATTGGTTATCGGCAGCCACTCGGCGGCGTACATGTATGAGCGCTCCGGTGATGAATGGTCGGAACCAACCGAACTGCTCCCCCCTGATCACGACAGGAGCTTTGGGTTTGGCCAGTCAGTGGCAGCCAGTGGCAACTCATTTGCCGTCTCCTCCATTGACGCGGTGTATGTATTTGAGCGTTCTCTCGGGGGTTGGGTTGAGAACGTTCTGGAGCCCTCATTCAACGCTGCCTATCACCGGTTCGGATTGGATGTGGGCTTGGATTCAAACCTGGCGGTCATGGCCCCCTTTGGCACCGTCTTGAGTACGGACATGAATCCGATCGTGTTCAGCCTCTTCGACCGGCCCAGAGCAGGTTGGCGTGTGACGTGGACGGCCGGCTTCGGCAGCAAGGCCTGGAAGGTCCAGTCTTTGGCCATAGGCGGTGGTGTGATCGCGGTAGGGGCTCACTTGTCTTCCTACGAAGCAGGAGAGGATCTTGTGTGGCGCACAACCCATCAGGAACCAGGAGTGGTTCACACTCACGATCTGGAAGTTCTTCATCCCGTAGGGGAGGGGTCTTCAGAAACTGAACCTCAAGTCTCTGAGACTCCGACTGTGGCTCCGACTCCGACTGTGGCTCCGACTCCGACCGCGGCTCCGACTCCGACCGCGGCTCCGACTCCGACCGCGGCCGTTGCCGCCTCCCCAGCGTTGGTTGACAACGAGGATTCGTCAGATGGCGGCGCCAATCCCGTCTGGGCTGGGTTGATCATTGCCCAAGTGGCTCTGATCGCCATCGTTATCGCCTACTTCCTCATTCGTCGAAAACCAGACGACGACATCGGCAGATACAGCACCTGACACGCCCCACAGGTCGTCCCGTACCATGGCGGCCATGGCATTGGCCCAGATCGACCAGCACCCGGATCTGCCGTTTCTTATCAACGATGCCGACAACCACTTTGTGGAGCCCCGCGACCTGTACGTGAACCACATCGACCCCCAGTGGCGGCACAAGGCGGTCACCTACCAGGCCGACGAGCTGGGCCGCTGGGTGGGGGTGTTCGGCGGAAGGCCTTCCCGCCTAAACCAGGCGGTGGCCATGGTGGCCGCCGACGACGAGACCGCCGCCGAGGTGGCCGCCCGAGCCGTGCCCCAAGCAGGCGACGAGAACCAGATGAAGCCCGGCCAGTCCAACATCCACTCGCCGGGGATGCTGCTGTCCCGGCTCAACCCCTACCGCAACCTCACCGACGGCGAGCGGATCGATCTCATCGCCTTTTTCCGCGACCAGGAGGAGTCGTGGGGCAACCGCGACTTGCGGCTGGCTCTTATGGACAGCCAGGGCATCGGCGCCGCCCTCATGTACCCCAACCAAGTGCTGTCGTTGGAATACGAATTCGCCGACGACGTCGACGGCATCTACGCCAACACCCGGGCCTACAACCGCTGGATCAACGAGGAGATCGGCTGGGGCTACCTCAACCGCCTCTTTCTTCCCGCCTACGTGTCGCTGGCCGACCCCGATGAGGCCGCCGCCGAGGTCGAGTTGGTGTTGAACCAAGGCGCCACCGTCATCCAGATCATCAGCGGCCACGTCCACGGCGGCCGCCACAACACAAGGGGCGGGCGCTCCATGGCCGACCCGATCTACGACGGCTTCTGGGCCCGCATCAACGAGGCCGAGGCTCGGGTGGTGACCCACCTGGGGGCCACCGACTACCAGAAGTACGGGGCCGACTGGAGCGAGGACCCCGAAGACGTGCTGGGCGATTTCGATGCCCTCCAATGGGTGCTCTACTGGGGCGACCGCCCGGCCATGGAGACGGTGGCCGCCATGGTGCTGCAAAACCTTTTCGGCCGTTTCCCCAACGTGAAGGTGTGCCTGTCAGAACAGGGCACGGTGTGGCTGCCCTACATCCTCCGCAAGATGGACCACGCCTTCCTCATGGGCCGGGGGGCCAGGTGGGGCCCGAAGCTCGACCGCCGCCCCAGCGATATCTTCCGCGACCACTTCATCGTGGCGCCCTTCCCCGAGGAGAATGTGGCCCGGGTGGTGGAGGCGGTGGGCATCGAACCCATTGTGTTCGGCTCCGACTTCCCCCACAGCGAGGGGCTGCCCTTCCCCGCCCTCTACGCCACCACCCAGCTCAAAGGGATGAGCGACGCCGACATCAAGACCATCATGTGCGACAACCTGGCTCGGTTCCTCAACCTCGAACCGGCGCCCTCCGGGGCTGGTTCCTAGCCCACCTTCATCAGGCCGGCCATGTTGCCGCCCATCACCTTGCGGACCTGGTCGTCGGGCAGCCCGTCAAGCTGGTCCACGAACGAGATCGGATCGGCCATGCCCTCCACGTGGGGATAGTCCGAGCCGAAAATCACGTTGTCCACTCCCACCAAATCGATGAGCCCCACCGGGTCGTCCTCGTGGAAGGGATGGATCCAGAGATTGCGCCTGATGGCCTCCACCGGATGCTCCTCCCAGGAGTGGGGGAACCGCTCGTAGACACTCTCCAAATGGGCCAGCAGCGGGCGCACCCAAGAGCTTCCGTTCTCCACGATGGCCACCTTCAGCTTGGGATGGCGGGTGAGCGCCCCATGGGCCACCCACGAGGTAACCGCATCCTGGATGGGTCGGTTGTGCGAGATCGCCATCTGGAACAGCGACTGTCGGAACGCCGTCATCTCCCCGCTGACGCCCTCCCACTCGTCGGTGAACCGCTTGTAGCCGCTGTCGGAGGCGTGCATGGCTACCAGAATGTCCAACTCCACCACCCGCTCCCAGAACGGGTCGAACTCGGGAAGGGCGAACGACCGCGGCCCCCTCAGGCCGGGAGGCGCCGCGGGGCGGATCAACACCGCCCGGGCCCCCCGCTCCGCGCACCACTCCAGTTCCTCGATTGCCTTGTCCACGATGGGAAGGGTCACGATGGGCGTTGGGAAGATGCGCCCTTTGTAGTTGAACGTCCAGTGCTCCAGCATCCACTGGTTGAGGGCGTGGATAACGATGTGGCATTCGTCGGGGGCGTCCCGGAAGCGCTCCTCAACCAGCGACGCCAAGGTGGGATACATCATGGCGTAGTTCAGGCCCAGCTCGTCCATCAGCTCCAGTCGGGGTTCCGGGGAGAAGAACGCGGGCAGGGCGTCGATCGGCTTCATGATCTCCCGGTGCGACTTGCCCTCGGGATTGCCGCTTTTGAAGTACTCCTCCTGGGCGCCGGGAGAGCCCACCCGCTGGAACGTGGGGTTGGGGATGTACTCGCTGATCTTGCCCCTCACCATGATCTTGGTGCGGCCCTTGTGGTCGATGTAATCGACCAGGCCTCGGTGGGAGTCGGGCAAGTGCTTGGTAAGGGCCTCGGTGGTCTCGTACATGTGGTTATCGGCGTCAAATACCGGGAAATCAAGCTGGCGAGAAGGCATACCGATCATCATATTCCTGGTGTACGCTGGACGAGATGGCCGGGCCGCTCACGCCGGACTTTTATCGCTACGAGTGGCATTCACTGAACGGCGTTCGTCTCGATGGCGAGTTCGTGGTGGTTGAGTGGGCCGACGGCACCGAGCTGCGCTGCTTCCGATGGTGGCTGGCCGAGCAGCGCGACTTCGACCTCTCCTCGCGCGAGGGCCTGCTTGAGCCCTGCGATTTGGGCGACCAATGGCGGGTGGACGACGCATGGATCGAGTCCGACGGGGCGCTCGGGGTTCGCTGGGTCCACGACGGGGTTGTCTCCCGCTATCACCCCGGCTGGCTCCGCCACATCGCCGACGGGCAATTCCGGCCAGAGAGCTTCCTTCCCGAGCCCATCCCGTGGGATTCCTCCGCGTTGCCCGAACCGGTCACCTACCACGGACCGACGGTGATGGCCGATCCCGAGACGTTCCGGCTCTGGCTCAATGACCTCGCGGCCTACGGCCTAACCCGGCTGAGATCGCTGTCGGTCGATCCCAACCAGGTCAAGGAAGTGGCCGGCAAAGTCGGGGTCTTGCGCGACTCCAACTTCGGACCGGTGTGGGACATCGAGGCCGTGCCCGACCCCACATCCACCGCCTACATGAGCATCGGCCTCGGCCCTCACACCGATTTCCCGTCTCTAGAGACGCCGCCGGGCTACCAGTTCTTCCATTGCATCGAGAACTCCTGCGTCGGCGGGGCCAGCCAGATGACCGACGGCTTGGCTGTCGCCCGGCACCTGGAGAAGCACGATCCCGAAACCTACGACGCCTTGACCACGCTGCGATGGGTCTTCCATGGGCGGGGTGCCGAGGTCGACTGGCGGTGGTCGGGGCCGCTTATCGATTTGGGCGTGGACGGTGCACCCATCACCCTGCGCACCTTCTACCCGGTGCGCACCTTTCCCGACATGGCCGCTGACGACGTCCCCCGGGCCTACCGGGCAGCGAAGATACTGGCCCAGCTGTCCCGGGACCCCCGCTTCCAGATCACCTACAAACTTGAGCCCGGCGACATGGCCGTGTTCGACAACCGCCGGGTGCAGCACGCCCGGGAGCCGTTCGACACCTCCTCCGGCCGCCGCCTGTTCCGGGGCTGCTACGTGAACAGCGACGACATCTACTCCAAGCTGCGGGTGCTCAATCGACGGGCCCAAGAGAACGAGCTGGCTCCGGCATGAGCGGAGTATTCATCACCTGCGCCATCACCGGCAGCGGCGACACCACATCCAAGTCCGACTTGGTGCCCATCACCCCCCAGCAGATCGCCGAGGCGGCCATCGATGCCGCTGATGCCGGTGCGGCCATCGTTCACATCCATGTCCGCAATCCCGAGACCGGTGCCCCGGCCCGCGACGTCGAGCTGTATTCCGAGGTAGTTGAGCGGATCCGGGCGTCCAGCACCGACGTGGTGCTCAACCTCACCTCCGGCATGGGCGGCGACCTCACTCTCGGCTCGGCCGAGCAGCCATTGCCTCCCGCTAACGAGGGCACCGACATGGCCGGGGCCACCGAGCGGCTGGCCCACGTAAGGGAGCTGATGCCCGAGATCACCACCCTCGACTGCGGCACCATGAACTTCGGCGAGGGCGACTACATCATGGTCAACAGCCCGTCGGTGCTCAACGAGATGGCCCGTCAGGTGCAGAAGCTGGGTGTGCGCCCCGAAATCGAGATCTTCGACACCGGCCACCTCTGGCTGGCCAAGCGCCTGGTGGACGAAGGGCTCATCGACAACCCGGTCATGGTGCAGCTGTGCATGGGCATCCCCTGGGGCGCTCCCGACGACATCAACACCTTCATGGCCATGGTCAACAACCTGCCCGACGACTGGGTCTTCTCGGCCTTCTCTCTGGGCCGCAGCCAGCTTCCCTACGTCGGGCTGGCCGCCATCGCCGGCGGCAATGTCCGGGTCGGCCTAGAAGACAACATCTACTTGAGCCGCGGCCAACTAGCCACCAACGCCGACCTGGTTGCGAGGGCCACAACCATCCTCGAATCCATGAACTACGAAGTCCTAAGCCCCGAAGCAGTGAGAGACAAGCTCCACCTCACCAAGCACTAGCCCCCGCCAGCCCGGTCGCGCGCAGCAACAGTCGCCTAGATTGATCCCGTGAACGCCGAAATCTCCATCCGCGGCGGCACCGTCATAGACGGCACCGGCCAACCCGGCCAACAAGCCGACATAGGCATCGCCAACGGCCGCATCACCGAAATCGACAAGACAGTCAAAGCCCCCAAAGAGATCGACGCCTCCGGCCGCCTAGTCTGCCCCGGCTTCATCGACTGCCACACCCACTACGACCCCCAAGTGCTGTGGGACCCGTGGCTGTCGTCGTCATGCTGGCACGGCGTCACCTCGGTGGTGGCCGGAAGCTGCGGCTACAGCATCGCCCCCACCAAGGCCGCCGACCGGGCCTCGCTCATCCGCACCCTCGACAAAGTGGAGGACATGCGGGTGGCCACCCTCGAGGCCGGGGTCAACTGGAACTTCGAGACCTATGGCCAGTACCTCGACGTGATCCAGCACCGAGGGCTGGCCGTCAACTTCGGCGGCTATGTGGGCCACACCGCGGTGCGGCTCTACGTCATGGGCCAAGACGCCTACGAGCGAGAGGCCACCCCCGAAGAGGTAAACCAAATGAAGGCCGCGGTGGCCGAGGCCATCAACGGCGGCGCTTTGGGGTTCTCCACCGATCGGGCCGGATTCCACCTGGGCGACGGCGGCCGCCCGGTGCCGTCCATCGCCGCCTCCCAAGAAGAAACCGAAGCCCTCATCGCCGTCACCGCCGAGATCGGCCGGGGCGTGGTGCATGTGGCGCCGGGGGAGAATTACCGCTGGGTGTACGACCTCCAGCCCAAGCTGGGCCGTCGGCTCAACTGGTCGTCCATCCTCACCTACCCCGCAGCGGCCTCCTCCCGGGCCGACTACCGCACCAAGCTGGCCGACCACCTGGCCGGCCGGGCCGCCGGAGCCGACGTGTGGGTGCAGGTCACCTGCCGCCCCATCACCCAGCACGTCACCATGATCGAGCCCACCTCCTTCTACACCATGGGCTCGTTCAAAGAGCTGGTGGCCCTGGCCCACGAAGACCGCCACACGCTGTATGCCGACCCCGACTGGCGGGCCCGAGTGCAGTCCGACCTCGACGCCAACGGCCTTCTGGCGTCCCGCTGGAACACCCTGGCCATTGTGGAGTCGCCCAACCAGCCCGAGCTGGTGGGCAGCACCGTCGGCAAAGTGGCCGCCGAGCAGGGCTGCACCCCGTGGGACGCCATGTGCGACATCGCCCTGGCCGACGGGCTGCTGACCCGCTTCGAGATCACCTTCGCCAACGACGAGGTCGACGGCGTGACCTCCCTGATGCAGGCCGAAGGGGCGGTGATGGGCCTGTCCGACGCCGGCGCCCACGTCGGTCAGATCTGCGATGCGGTGATGCCCACCGACTTCTTGTCCCGCTGGGTGCGCGACCGCCAGGTAATGACTCCCGAGGCCGGCATCCGCAAGCTCACCGGCGAGCTGGCCGAGATGCTCGGCCTGGCCCCCGACCGGGGCTATCTGCGTTCCGGCGCGGTGGCCGACATCACCGTGGTCGACTGGGACAACCTCGACGTCGGCCCCATCCGCCGAGTCCACGACATGCCCGCCAACGGCGAGCGCCTCATCGCCGACGCCCCCACCGGTGTCGACCACATCCTCGTTGCCGGCACCCCCACCCGCCTCGACGGCCGGTCACTGCTGCACCAGCTGGAAACCCTTCCCGCCACCACCCTCCGCTCAGCCTGAGCAAACAAGTCGGCCTAGCCAGGGGGCACTACGGGTTCAATACCCAAGTCGGTGTAGGTGACTGCGGGGAAAAAGGGCACGCCAAGGGCTTCGAAGCGGCGGCGGGCGGTGTCTCCCCGGTCGACCACCGTGGCGACGGCCACTATCTCGGCCCCGGTTTGGCGTATCACCTCGTAGGCCTTCTCAGTCGAGCCCCCGGTAGTGGTCGCGTCCTCTAGCAGCAAGACCCGGTGGCCCGGTCCGAGGGGGGTGCCCTCGATCTGCTGTCTCGTCCCCCGCTTCTTCGGCTCCTTTCGAACCGAGAACCAATGGCCGTCGGTCACAGCCGCGATGCCCACCGCCAGCGAGTCGGCCCCCATGGTCATCCCGCCGGCCGCGTCGAATTCGATGCCGGCCTCTCGAACCTGCTGAGCAATCGCCCGGCACGCCACCTGAAGGTCGGCCCAACGGCAGAGGGCCACCTTGACGTCAACGAAATCGCTCGACATTGCCCCGCTGGCCAGCTCTATCGGCTGGTCCAATTTCCGCAGACCTTGCCGTTTGATGATGTCAATGAGCGCTGCATCAGCCACGTCCCCACACTAGTGGTCGCCGCTGATCGGCCTCGTTTGCTTGGAACAAATGGAGATATATGAGAAATGATTAGATTTCCACAAGCGATCCCCAGCGCAGACCCGCTACGGTCAACTCAACCTTCCCCTCTACAACCAAGAAATGAGGGGAGGAGCCCGTGTCTGCTCCACCTGTTTCCTGCGCCTGGGCTCCATGGTGGACTCCAGAGCAACTCCGCAGCTTCCTAAGCCACGTAGAGAGCGTGGTGCAAGCTCGTTTCGGCGAGCACACCCTCGACGAGGCTGAGGGCACCGTGGCCGTCGAAAGCATGGACTGCGTGCTGGGCCTGTCCAACTTGGCCCAAACCTGCCGGGCCGCCGACTCCGAGGACTGGCGGCTCATCATCTATGGCCATGTTGCCCGGCTCGACGATTTCGCGCCCGACGTCTTAGCCGAGCGCCTGGGCAACTACGAGCGACTCCAACCTGACCTTCGAGTCAGGGTGGTCGGACCCCAGCACTTGAGCCAGATCGACCCGGTTGGTGATGCCCTCCCGCTGGGGTTCTTCGCGTGCTTGTCGGTGAACTTGGACGGTGCTGCCTGCCCGGTGGACCGCAGCTACTTCGACGGGTGGGGCGTGGACCACGGCGAGGTGATGGCGGGGGCGCTGGCCAACACCCTCTTGGATGAGCCGCTGACCCCCTTGGAGGGAAGCGACTCGCCCGCCAAGTTCCGGGCCTTCACCGGCGACTCCCTGTTCGTCACCGGCCACCTGCTCGACTTCGCCCGCACGGTTCCCGACATCGGCCCGCAGGGTGCAGTGGTAACAATGCCCGCGGCCCACACCGTTTTGGTTTGCCCCATTGAGCTCAACGAGAAGTTCGTGGACCATTCCGCCACCATGCTGGCCGCCAGCTATGTCCGCTACCTGGCCGGTCCCAACTCAGTCAGCCCCAACGCCCTGTGGTGGCGCCCTGGCCTGCCCCTGGAAGGATTCGCCCGCCTCGACAACCAGAGCTTCGAACTAGTAGCCCCCGACCCCCTCCGCTCCCAACTCTGGGAAGGGCTTAGGAGCGCTGGCTCTTAGAGCGCAGGCGTGTCGCTCTGCCATGATGTTTCTGCGAACGAAGCATGGGGGAGCACCGCATGACCATGACCGATACCGCCAGAGCGATCTCGCTCGACGACATCGACATTCATTCCACTGACCTGTACCAAGACCGCGGCTATCCGTGGGACGCGTGGGATCTGCTGCGGGCCGAGGCCCCGGTGCACTGGTACGAGCGACCCGACATCGAGCCGTTCTGGGCCGTCACCCGCCACGAGGACATCCACTGGGTGTCGTCCAACGACAAGCTGTTCATCAACGGCGGGCCCCGCCTTCGCCTGGCCTCCATCGAAGAGGACAAGGGCATGTGGGAGCGCCGGGCCCGGCGGCTCACCGAGCTGGGATGGGACTTGGACGAGCCCATGGACATGGTGTTTTTGGACCGGCCCCGCCACACCCGGTTCCGCCTGCTCACCGCCCGTCGGTTCACCCCCCGGGCCATGCGGGAGCACGAGGAGCACCTCGCCCAATACGCGGCCCGGTTCACCGGCGAGTTCGTGGAGATCCTCGAGCGCGACGGCGAGGCCGACTTGGTGCTCGATTATGCGGTCAAGCTGCCCCTGGCCACCATCTGCGACCTCATGGGCCTTGACGTCGAAGACTGGTCAAAGGTTCACAAGTTCACCGAGATGGCCTTCAACGACGAGGAGAACATGCGGTGGGCCGAGCCGGGCGAGACCTTCGACGACCTGAGGTTCCGAATGGGCAAGGACTTCAGCGCCTATATCAGGACGATCATCGAAGACTGCCAAGCCGAGCCCCGCGACGACATGACCGGAGCAGTGGTCCAGGGCGAGGTCGACGGCTGCCCGCTCAACACCCAGCAGCTCACCGGCTACATCACCCTGCTGCTGGGCGCAGGCAACGAGACCACCCGCAACGCCACCACCTCGGGTGTGACCGCCCTGCTCCAGCACCGCGACCAAATCGACCGCCTCCTGGCCGATGAGTCGCTGATCGAGCCGGCGGTGGAGGAGATCCTGCGGTGGACATCGCCGGTCATCCAATTCGCCCGCACCGCCACCGCCGACGTGGAGCGCCACGGCCAGCTGATCAAAGAGGGCGACACCGTGGGTGTGTTCTACCCCTCGGCCAACCGGGACGATGCGGTGTTCGACGACCCCTACCGCTTCGACGTGGGCCGCAACCCCAACCACCACATGGCCTTCGGCCACGGAGTCCACTTCTGCCTGGGGGCCAACCTGGCCCGCTGGGAGCTGCGGGCCATGCTCCGAGCGATCCTGCCTCTTCTGCCCCGCCTAGAGCTGGTCGACGAGCCCGAGCGCCACGGCCACCTCCACCTAGGTGCCGTCAAGCACCAGCGCGTCCGCCTGGTGGGCTAGCCCCACCGGCCCGAGTCGAAGCACAGCGGTACTGTCATGAAGATGAGCGGCTTGCTGATACGCGGCGGAACGGTGGTGGACGGCACTGGTGCGCCGGCCCGACGGGCTGATGTGCGGGTGCGGGGCCGGACCATCGCCGAGGTGGGTACCGGTTTGGCCTCCGACGGCGAGCGGGAGCTTGACGCCGCCGGGGCGCTGGTTACCCCCGGCATCATCGAGACCCACACCCACCTCGACGGGGCCATGTGGTGGGACCCCTCCTTCGATCCGCTGCCCAGCTACGGGGTAACCACCACCGTGTTCGGGAACTGCGGGATGTCGATGGCTCCCCTCGACGGACCTCAGCGCGACGAAGTGGTGGATCTGTTCTGCTTCCTGGAAGACCTGCCCCAGGTTGCCTTCGAAAAAGAGGTTCCCTGGACTTGGGCGAGCTGGCCGGAATACCGGGCCGCGCTCGACACCCAGCCCACCGCGGCCAACATCGCCGGCTATGTCGGCCACATCAGCCTTCGCACCTTCGTCATGGGCGACGCCGCCTGGGACCGCCCCGCCACTGCGGACGAGCGCACCGCCATGGCCAAGGCGCTGGACGAGGCCCTGGCCGCCGGCGCCCTGGGGTTGTCCACCAACGGCTTCGACATGGACCGCACCCTGCGACTGGTGCCCAGCCGCCACGCCGACGATGAAGAGTACGCCGCACTGTTCGACGTGTTGGCCGCCCATCCCGGCGCCACCTTCCAGGCCATCACCCGGTTCAACGAGCCCGAGCACAACTTGGCCGACGTGGAGCGTTTCGCCGCCCTGGCCAAGCCTCGGGGCGTGCGAGGGCAGTGGACGGCCATCCCCGCCATCGCCAGCGAGACCGAATATCGGGCCGACACTCTGGCCTTCGACCGCCGCCTCCGGGAGTCTGGGGTGGACTTCTGGCCCACGGTGGGCACCCGTCCGCTCGATCTGTACTTCAACTTTGAGAAGGCGCTGACCTTTCAGCGGGTTCCGGCCTGGAATGACCTGGTCAACGGGCCTGCTGAGAACAAGATGACCCTGCTGGCCGATCCCGAGTGGCGCGACAAGGCCCGAAGCGACTGGGACAACCGCAAGAAGTCCCGCCGGGCCCGAGTCGACCACCCCCACACGCTGATCTTCGCCCTGTCCGAGACCGGCGTCGGCCCCCTGGGGATCTCGCTGGCCGACCACGCGGCCAACACCGGCCAGCACGTCTCCGACGCACTGGCTTCCTGGCTGCTCGACAACGGCATCGGCTCGTCGCTGCGGGCGCTGCCCGACGTCCACGACGAGCCCGCCCTGGCCGAGGCGATCCGCTCGCCCCACACCCTTACCAACGTCAACGACAGCGGCGCCCACCTCCAACTGTTCTGCGGGGCCGGCCAGAGCACCCACCTGCTCACCCACTATCACCGCGACACCGGCCTTTTGACCCTCGAAGAGGCAGTCCACGTCCTCACCGGGCGGACCGCAGGCTTCTTCGGGCTGGCCGATAGGGGAGTGATCGCCCCCGGCAAGACCGCCGATCTGGCCGTGTTCAACCTGGACGAGATCGATTTGGGGCCAGAGGTCAAGCGACAGGACGTGCCCGGCGGGTCGTGGCGGTTCAGTCGGGAGCCGGGCGGCTTTCGAGCTACCATTGCCAACGGCGTCCCCACTTACTGGGACGGCGCGCCGACCGATGCGCTTCCCGGCGCGTTGATTGGTCCCCGGACTGCCTGAGGCCGCAGCGGCGAGCCTACGATTTTCCCGACCCACAAAAGAGAGCGAGGCACTACTGATGGGACGACTGACGGGCAAAGTGGCGTGGATCACCGGGGCGGCTTCGGGCATCGGCCTGGCCTCCGCGGAGCGTTTCGCCGAGGAGGGGGCCGTGGTGATCGGCTCCGACATCGCGGAGAGCGATGGTTGGAAGGCAGTGGCCGAGACTGCCCCGGCGTCGAGCTTCCACCTTGTCGATGTCCGCGACGCCGACGCCCAAGAAGAGCTGGTCGGCCAGATCGTCCAAGAGCATGGCCGGCTAGACGTGTTGATGACCGCGGCCGGAGTCGCCGGCGGCGGCCAGGTTCACGAACTCGACGTCGAGGAGTGGGACCGGGTGCAGGACATCAACCTCAAGGGCACCATGCTGTCGTGCCGGGCCGCCCTCAAGCCGATGGTCGAGGCCCGATCCGGGAGCATCATCACTGTCGCCAGCGTCGAGGGGCTAGAAGGCTGTGAGGGGGGCAGCACCTACAACGCCTCCAAGGGCGGGGTGATCCTGCTCACCAAGAACATGGCCAACGACTACGGCCCGGCCAACATCAGGGCCAACGCCATCTGTCCCGGCTTCATCGACACCCCCATGTTCCAGTCGGTCATCCCCCATCTGGGGCCCGTCGCCGACAGCATCCGCGACCAGCACAAGCTCAAGCGCTGGGGGCTCCCCTCAGAGATTGCCGGGGCGGCCTTTTTCTTGGCCTCCGACGACTCCTCGTTCGTCACCGGCGTCGCCCTCCCCGTCGACGGCGGCTACACCGCCGGCCACTCCCACGGAATGACCACCATCTAGCCGATCCGCCCCAGCCCGTCCACCGAGCCCCCTCAGACTGGGCGGAACTTGATGAGGGTGATCTCGTCAGTGGCGTCCTCGAACACCGCCTCCACGGGCAAGCCGCAGGCGATGTCGGCGTTGTCGATGCCGATGAGGTTGGAGTACACCATCGGCCCCTCCTCCAGCTCCACCAGCACCACGTTGTAGGGGAGTTCCGGCTCAAACGAACCGATGTAGGGCTGCCTCATGATCGTGAAGCCCCACACCGTGCCCCGCCCCGACGCCTCGGTCCACCTCCGGTCGAACGACAGGCACGAGGGGCAAGAGGCATAGGGCGGGAACCACACATGCCCACAGGCCCGGCACTCCGGCAGCACGAATCGGTGCTGGCGGGCCGCGGCCCAGAACTCCCGATCCTCGTGGGTCACCGTGGGCAGCGGCTTGGCGTAGCCCTCGCCGACGCTCACAGCACCCCGTCCCGGCACAAAAGCGACGCCCCCGGCAGAGCCGACAGGCACCAGTACAGCGACCAGTCGCAGTCGGGGACCTGGCGCTGCCCGGCCTGGCCCCGCAGTTGGCGCACCGCCTCGGCGTGCTGGTTCCACCCCTGGAGGTACGACTCGCTCAGCATCCCCCCACTGGTGTTCACCGGCAGCTCCCCGCCCAAAGCGATGCGGCCGTCCTGCACCCACTCCAACCCTTGGCCCTTTGGCGCGAACCCGAATCCCTCCAGGCCCCACAGCACCGACACGCTGAAGTTGTCGTACACCTGAAGGCAGTCGATGTCTTCGGTGGTCACCCCCAGCGGGTCGAACAGGTCGGCCTTCATCGAACCGCAGGCCTCGTCCCAAAAGCCCAGGTCCACGTACCACTCCCGGAAGTTGGCCCGCCCCGCAGTGCCGGCGATCAGCACCGGGGGATGGGCCAGATCCCGGGCCCGCTCGGCGGTGGTCACCACATAGGCCACCGCCCCATCGTTCACCAGGCAGTAGTCGAACAGCCGCAGAGGCTCGGCAATGTACCGGGCGGCCAGGTAGTCGTCGATGGTCATCTCCTGTTGCATGATGGCCCCCGGCGTCATCCGGGCATGGGAGCGGATGGCCACCGGGATGGCCCCCAGTTGCTCCTCGGTCCCCCCGTATTCGGCTTGGTAGCGGGTGAACCCCATCGAGTACTGCGCCCCCGGCGAGGCCATTCCGTAAATCGTGTCGTACAGCAGGCCCTGGGGCTGGGCCCCGAACTTGGTGCCCTGGGTGCGGAACGCCACCGAGTTGAACAGCACCACGTAGTCGGCCAGTCCGTGGTGTACCGCGGTGGCCGCGTGCATCAGTGCCATTGCACACATGCGCCCCGCTTGGGGGTAGTCCACCACGAAGCGCACGTCGGTGAGCCCGGTGCGATACGCCACCGGCTCATAGTGGGCCAGCCCCCCGGTGATCAGCCCGTCGATCTGCGATTTCTCCAGCCCAGCGTCGGCGATGGCCGCCGCAATGGCCTCGGTGGCCAGCGCCTCCCCTGTCCTCTCCGGGTCCGGCGTGCGGTACAGCCGGGCAAAGTCACTGCTGCCAATGCCGACGATGGCCGTCTGCCCCGCGAAGTCCCGATCGCTCATCGTCCAGCGACACTAGTGACGCTGTCGCCGTCCAGCCCCTATCGTCGGACCCGAAGCAAGGACGGTGTCGATGAAGATCAATCCCGATAGTTCGTGGCGGCTGGTGGTCGAGCGGCTGGAGGCCGAGAACGATCCCCGGCGCCGCCACATCTTGCAGCTAGTACTCGATCACATGCAGCGAGAGCTGCGGCTCGACATCGAAGGGGTCATCGACACCCTCAGCGAGAAGCCCCAATACGTCATGTGGCCGAGTGGCGATAATCCCGTCCGCAAACCCGGCGGCTCCCGAGACGCCATCCGCGACCTCTACGACCGATCCCTGGTGCAGACCGGCGCCCACCGCTGGGAACTCGACCTCGACCGTGTGATCGTGGACGACCACGCCGTGTTCACCGAGGGGGTCATGCGCATGGCCTACCCCGGCCGCACGCTGGAGGCCATGGGCATCGACGTGCCCGACGTCGAGTCCTTCTATCTGTCCGAAGTCCGCATGGGGATCGTGTGGCCGATCGATCTCGACGATCCCGAAGCACGCCTGTCAGGCGAAGAGGTGTACTCCGAGGGCGACCGCTTCGAAGGCATTGCCGACCGCCCCATCAGCCTCGATGAGATCGCCCCCTTGGAGCCTCTCAACTCTTGACCAGTAGTCTCTCCGTCGAAGCCAGAGCGAAAGGCGATGCCGATGCAGATGAATCCCAACAAGACGTGGCGACTGGTGGCCGAGCGGCTGGAGGCCGAGACCGATCCCCGGCGGCGCCATGTGCTGGAGCTGGTGCTGGCCCACATGAAGTGCGAGGCCCAGGCCGACATCGAAGGAGTGGTGGCCACCCTCAGCGAAAAGCCGCAGTACATCATCTGGTCGAACCCCGACGATCCCATCGCCAGCCCCGGCGGCTCCCGCGACGCCATCCGAGGCTTCTACGACCGCAGCATTGTGCAGACCGGCGCCCACCGCCTGGAGTTCGACTGCGACCGGGTCATCGTCGACGACGACGCGGTGTTCACCGAGGGGGTCATGCGCATGGCCTACCCCGGCCGCACGCTGGAGGCCATGGGCATCGACGTGCCCGACGCCGACTCCTACTACGTGGCCCAGGCCCGCATGGGCATCGTCTGGCCCGTCGACCTCGACGACCCCGAGGCCCGCCTGCGAGGCGAAGAGGTCTACTCCGGCAGCGACGCCTTCGAAGGCGTCGCCGACCGTCCCATCGCCCTAGAAGAAATCGCCCCCCTGGAGCTCGCCAGCGTCTGACAGCTGCTCCAAACAGACAGAGTCACACCCGGATCACGTCAAGTTCTGCGAGCCGGGGGAAGTCGTCGTCTTGGGTGACGACGGGGATGCCGAGGGCGATGGCGGTGGCTGCGATCCAAGAGTCGTTGACCGGCATCTTCAGTTTGTTGTCCCGGAGCGCTAGGCGAAGTCTCGCCCAAGCAGATGCCACCGTCTCGTCAACCGGAATGGGTTTGAGCGCCAGCGCCGCGGTGAGCGTGGAGAGGCGCTGGTCGCGAGCAGAGGTGTCGGTGGCCGCCAGTACGCCAGCCCGCAGTTCGCCGATGGTGATGGCCGAAACCGCGAGCTCGTCAGGCAGGAGTTCCGTTTGAAGCGGGCGCCCGCTTTCTCGGCCGATGAACAGGGAAGTGTCAGCCAGCCCTCTGCTCATAGCCATGCAAGGTCATCGGTGGTCTCGCCGCTGAGTTGGGCGAGGTCGTCGGCCAGCTTGGGGTCGGCTTGGTGGGACAGCACTTGGTTGACGAACCGGTCGCGGCCCATCCATCTCGGCCGGTCAGCAACTGGCGACAACTCCGCCACCGGCTGCCCCTGGACGGTGATCGTGATGCGCTCGCCGCGGGCCACAAGGTCCAACAGCGCCCTGGTCTGATTGCGCAACTCACGAGAGGCGACTTCACTCATGCGACAAGCGTAGCAAAAATGCTACACCAATCAACAGCTGTTGATCACGGGTGGGGGCTTCCGACGACGCCCTCGACGAAGTACGCCATGTTCAGCAGGGACAGGTCGTCCAGCGTCTCGCCCTGGGGAACCACCACGTTGCCGTCTTGGTTGCGAATCTCTCCCGTGAACACGTCCCAAGTGCCTTGGCGGAGAAGGTTGGCTACAACGGCGATCATTGCGTCCGCTACGCCGGGTACGTCATCGGCTAGCGGGGCCAGGCGGACGACATCGTCCTCCATGCCGCCCCAGTATCCGCTCGGCGCGTAGGTGCCGTCGGCAACTGCATTGATGACCGACTCGTAGTACGGACCCCAATTCCAAATTGGGGCGGTGATGTACGCATCGGGGGCGAAGGCACTCATATCGGAGTGGTACGAAATCCAGCGGGCCCCAGCTTCTTGAGCCAACAATCCGGCAACCGTGGACTCCTGGTACATGGTGATCACATCTGCCCCGTCTTCCAGCAAGGCGGCGGTTGCTTGGGCCTCTAACTCCGGATCAAACCAGGTGAAGGTCCAATGGACATGAACTTCAGCATCGGGGTTGACCCGCCGAACGCCCAACGTGAAGGCATTGATGCCCCGAATTGCTTCAGGGATCGGAAAGGCGGCTACATAGCCGATCCGCTGACTCTCGGTCATTGCCCCCGCGGCTATGCCCGACAGATACCGGGGCTGGTAGATGCGTCCGAAGTAGTTCCCGAAGTTGACGCCGTTCTGCTTGAATCCGCTTGCGTTTTCGAACACCACGTCCGGGTATTCGCGGGCTAGCTCTTCCATCACGTCCATATAGCCGAAGGCGGTGCCGAAAATGATGTCTGCCCCATTGTTCTCAATGAGGTCCACGGCCACCGGGCGGAAGTCTGCCCCAGTCTCGGCAACCCATTCTACGAACAGCGTTGTAGCCCCGGTCTGACGCTCGGCGTAGCGGCGGCCTTGGTCGTGGGACCAAGTCCACCCGGTGTCGCCTACCGGAGCCGCGTAGATGAAGCCAGCGACAATCGGGTCATTCTCAGCTACCGGCCGGGCCACCGTGGACCCACTGGCGACTCGGGCTGAATAGAGCCATGCGTCTACCTGGTCTCTATTGGCGGCGATCCAGGAGTTGGCCGCGGTCCTGACTTCGAATTCGGTGTTCGATCCACGGTCGTATTGGAGGGTGTACTGGGAGACGTCGTAGGGCGAGATGGTGACCTGCTCGAAGAGCTTGGCCGCCGCTGGATTGGCGGCCAGGAAATCGTCTCGGGCGACCACGCGGATGTCGGCCGGGATGAATCCCGTCTTGCAGGGTTGACCTGGGCATTGCTCGGAGGAAATATTGGCCACGCCGTCTCTTGTGGGCAGGGGGTTGTCGAGCGACAGCCAAATTACGTCTTCGCCCGGCACGAGTTGGGCGGTGAACGATGCCGGGCTCCACACATACTGCAAGATGGGTTGGCCTTGTCGATGCCGGTTCACCGAGTCAGAGAACTGCGTAGCGTGACCGCCCGACACCTGCTCGATGGTGTCCCGCCAGCCATTCGCCGCGATGGTGTCGTTGATGATCGTGCGGCAGCCCCACGTGTGATCGCAGCCCAGGAGGTCGGCCTTGCCGTCGCCGTCCAAATCGAACAATGCGGCGATAGCGGGATTGTCGCCGATGTCGTCCAGTTTGAAGATCCCGTAGGCGTCGGCGGTGGCCTTGTCAACCAAGAAGCCCTGCAAGCCGCCGCTGCGCATCTGCCATCCGATGGGGCTGGCGGTGCCAGATAGGCCTGCGCGCCTGAAGTCCTCATCGTGGTGCGGGAACCAGCCGTTCACCCAGAAGTCGTACTGGCCTCTTGCCAGTGCCGGGTAGAAGTCGGCAGGGGCCAGCGTCTCTCGGGCCGGGTCGTTCACCTCGTAGCCGAGTTCGAGCAGGAGCGCCCGATATATCGCAGCTTGCATGTTGCCCGTGTGCCAGTTGGCCCGAGCCATGTTCACCCTCACTCCTTCGATTTGGACGGGTCCAGGAGAAGGAGTGGCGGTGGGGACCGGCGTGGGGCTGGGCGCGGCTGTGGCGGTGGGGACCGGCGTGGGGCTGGGCGCGGCTGTGGCGGTGGGGACCGGCGTGGGGCTGGGCGCGGCTGTGGCGTGAGGGGGTTCGGTAGGAGGAGGCGGGACTTCGTCGGCGAGGCCCGGAATGGGTTCGACAATCTCCTCCGAGGTGTCGGAATTGCTGACGATGATCGACACAATGGCCCAGGTCACGGCTCCAAGGGCGAGAATCAAGAGAAAACCAGCAATAACCACCTTCCTGGTACGACGCCCTCCATCGTCTGCCTTGTCGCGGGCATACCGGGCCAGATCGCGATCATCGCCGCCCGAACGCTCCATAGGTCTAGCTAATCTACCGCCCAGGTTTCGGAGCGGAGGTAGGAGTAGACGCCCTCGAAGTCGGAGAGGGCCTTCTCGGGCAAGTCCACCGCGTCGCCGAGGCGGCTGGCGCCCCACACGATGCGGGCGGTGTGCTCGGCCACCAGGGCGGCGTGCAGGGCGTGGTCGGGCGACTCGCCGATGCACAGCATGCCGTGGTTGGCCATAAGCACCGCCGAGCGGTCGCCCAGATGGCGCACCACCTCTTCGCCCAACTCGTCAGAGCCGGTGGGCCGGTAGTCGGTAACCGGCACGTCCCCGCCCAGGTAGATGATGACCTCCTCGATCACCGCGGGGATGCTCTTATGGGCCACCGCGAACATTGAGGCGTGTATCGGGTGACAGTGCACCACCCCGCCCACCTCCGGAAACGCCCGATAGCAGGCCAGGTGCATGGCCTTCTCGGTCGAAGGCCGAGAGGTGCCCTCCAGCAGGTTCCCCTCCAGGTCCACCGCCGCCAAGTTGTCCACGCTCACTTGGTCATACGGCAGCGACGACGGGGTCAGCCAGATCATCCCGTCATCGGCTCGACCCGACACGTTTCCCGCGGTGCCCACCACCAGCCCGGCGGCGTCCATGGCCTTGGCCGCGGCCACTACCTGGGCTCGAATGTCGCCGCTGTCGGTCATTGCCACACCTCCGGGTTGGCCAGGCGGTGGGGCCGCTCGCCGGCCAAGAGCCGGCAGATGTCCTCCACCACCATGTCGGTCTGGTTTACCTCGGTGTCGTAGGTGGCCCCGCCGATGTGCGGCGTCAGCACCACGTTGTCGAGGGTGGTCAGCGGATGGTCCGCCGGGAGGATCTCGCCCTGCACGTGGTCTAGGCCCGCGCCCCCCAAGCGCCCCGATGCCAACGCCTCCACCAGCGCGTCGGTGTCGTGCAACGCGGCCCGGGCGGTGTTCACGTAGATGGCCCCCGGCCGCATGGCCGCAAACTGCTCGGCGCCGATCATCCCTGTGGTCTCCGGATTGACCGGGGCGTGCATCGACACCACATCGGCGGCGGCCAGCAACTCGTCCAGCTCGCAATCGGCGTCGGGCTGGAAGGGGTCGCAGGCCATCACACTCATCCCCAGTCCCTCGAAGCGCCATTTGGCCGCCCGCCCAACGGCACCCAGCCCCACCAGCCCCACCGTGCGACCGGCCATCTGCCAGGCCCGATACCGCTGATAGGGGAGGGTGTCGGTGAACACCGTCCCTGCCCGCATGTCCCGGTCGCCCAGGATCACATGGCGGCTGACGGCAAACATCAGCCCCACCGCCATCTCAGCCACCGCGTCGGCGTTGCGCCCCGGGGCGTGCAGCACCGGGATGCCCGCCGCGGTGGCTCCGGCCACATCCACGTTGGTCGGGTCGCCCCGCGTCGAGGCCACCGCCCGCAGCGGCTGTTCGAACACCGGTCCCTTGCACTCGTCGGCCTCGCACACCAGCAAATCGGCCGATACCTCCGCCAGCCGAGCGGCCAAGTCGTCGGCGCTGTACAGACGGATGGGCTGGTGCTCGATCCACGGATCGAACTCCACGTCGGCCACCTCCCGCAGCCGGTCCAAACCCGTCCCCCGCAGCGGAGCGGTAACCAGCGCCCTAGGTCTGCCCACGCCATGAGCGTAGGGTTGATAGCCGTGGCTGAGACAGTCGAGGTGACGGTGGGCATCGACATCGGCACCACCTCGGTGAAGGCGGTGGCGGTTGACGCCGACGGCGGCGTGCGGGCCCGCACCCGCATCTCCCACGCCGTGGACGCCCCCTCTCCAGCGGTGCTTGAGCACGATGCCGCCGGGGTGTGGAATGCCAGCGTGGTCGAGGCCTGCGACACCGTTTCGGCCGAGCACCCAGTGGTGGGCATCGGACTGGCCGCCATGGTTCCGTCGCTCGCTGCGGTCGATGGCGACGGGGTGCCCATCTCGCCGGGAATCCTGTATGGCGACCATCGGGGCCACCACCCCGACGGCGAGTTCGTCGGGTTCTTGCGCTCACTGGAGCAGACCGTGCCCGACGCCCACGCCTATTGGCCCGCCCAGGCGGCGGCTAGCGCTGCGCTCTGCGGTGCCGCCGCCATCGACGCGATCACCGCCATGACCTGCCTGCCCGTCTTCGGTGCCGACGGCTGGGACGCCCAATGGTGCGACCCCGCCAAGCTCCCCGAACTGGCCATGGACTCCACCCCTATCGGACACCGGGGAGAAGCGCCAGTGGCCGCCGGAACAGTCGACGCGCTGGCCGAGCAGCTCGTCTCCGGGGCCGACATGCCGGGCGACGTGCTGGTGATCTGCGGCACCACCCTCATCACCTGGGCGGTGTGCGAGGGATGGCCCGAAGCCGCCGGTCTGTGGACCATTCCCCACCTCCAGCCCGGGCTGTCCGCCATCGGCGGGCCGAGCAACGCCGGAGGCCTGTTCTTGGAGCGGGTCCGGGCGATCACCGGAGACCCGGTCGACGAGCCGTCCCACCCCGACCGCCTGCCGCTGTGGGTGCCCTACATCCGGGGCGAGCGCACTCCCCGTCACGATCCCGACCTGCGGGCCGCACTGGTCGGCCTCGATGTGGGCCACGGTCCCGCCGATGTGCTGGCCGCCGCCTACGAGGCCGCCGGATTCGTCGTCCGCCACCATCTCGATGTGGCCGACGCAACCCCGGAGCGCATCGTCGCGGTAGGCGGGGGCACCCACGTCGAGCGCTGGATGCAGGCCCTGGCCGACACCACCAATTTGCCCGTGGACGTCACCGCGGTACCCGAGGGCGCGGCGAAGGGAGCGGCCTGGATGGCCCGCGTCAGCGCCGGTCTGGAGTCGGGCGATCTGGCCGAAGCCCGCCGCTGGGCCCGCACAAGCCGCCGGGTGGAGCCCCGGGCCGATTGGGCCGAAGCCGGCAACCGCCGCTACCCCCAATGGCGAGCCGCTTGCGATACCCGGAGCGAGGCTGCACAGTAAAGCCGCGCCGAACGCGCCGAAATAAGGAGATCAATGAAATTCGCAGTGACGTTTCCGATGGTGGCCCACCCCTGGGATCAGAAGCTGATCACCAAGCAGGGTGTGGTGGATTTCGCCCGCACCGCCGAGGAGTCCGGATTCGACGGACTGGGCTTCACCGACCATCCCGCTCCCACCGACCGCTGGCTCAATGCCGGTGGCCACGATGCCGTTGACCCGTTCGCCGCCTTGGCCTTCTGCGCCGCGATCACCGACCGCATCAAGCTGATTCCCAACATCGTGGTGGTGCCCTATCGGAACCCGTTCATCATGGCCAAGGCCATCTCCACCATCGACTCCTTCTCCGGCGGCCGGTTCATCTTCGCCACCGGTTCCGGCTACCTCAAGGGCGAGTTCAAGGCTCTGGGCGTGGACTTCAACAACCGCAACCAGATCTTCGACGAGGCCATCGAGGCCATGATCGGCATCTGGACCACCGACGATTTCGCCTACGAGGCCAGCACCTTCACCGCCCTGGGCCAAACTGCCAACCCCAAGCCGGTCCAGAAGCCCCATCCCCCCATCTGGATCGGAGGCAACTCCAAGCGGGCCCGCCGCCGGGTGGCCGCGGTCGCCAACGGCTGGACCCCGTTCCCCGCTCCCCGGGTCTTGGCCACCACGGCCAGAACCCCGCCATTGGAGACCCTGGACGACTTGGCGGCCTTGCTCGACGAGCTGTGGACCTATGTCGACGAGGCCGGCCGCAACCCGGCTGACTTCGACGTCAGCTACCTCAACCCCGTCGGCGGCCCACCAGCCGCCCCCGACTTCGACGCCGACGCCCACATCGCCGCACTGGCCGATCTCGAAGCGCTGGGTGTGACCTGGATCACCGTCACCCTCCCCGGCGACGACATCGAGGCCACCCTCGACACCATGCGACGCTACGGCGAAACGGTCATCGCTCCTTCCCAGAGTTCGTAGATGCCCAACGCCGCCGAGCCCGGCCCCGGCACCCAACCGGTCGAGTTTCCGCCGTTCGAACCGACCGTTCCCAACATGATCCGGGCCGCGGTCGATGCCTACGGCCCCTTCGAACTCGGTGTGCTCGATCACCAGCGGATGACCTTCGCCGACGCTGACGCCGCCTCGGCAGCCATCGCCAAGGGGCTCTTGGCCATCGGCGCGGGCAAGGGCACCCGGGTGGGGCTGCTGGCTCCCAACAGCCCCGACTGGATCGCCGCCTGGTTGGCCATCGGCCGTATCGGGGCCATCGGCGTGCTGGCCAACACCTACTACAAGGCCCGGGAGCTCGACTGGGTGCTGCGCCACGCCGATGTGCAGGTGCTGTTGACCGTGTCCCGATTTCTGGGCCACGACTATCTGGCCCGACTCGAAGAGGTCGTCTCCCCTGGCCAAGATCACGCCATCGCCTCCCCTTCTCACCCCCTGCTGCGCTCGGTGTGGGTGTGGGGCCAGTGCGATCGCCCGTGGGCCGCGTCGATGGACCACCTCCTGGCCGCCGGCGAAGCCGTAAGCGATGAGGTGCTGGCCGCGGCCGAGGCCCAGGTGACCCCGGCCGACGAGTTCACCGTGGTGTACACCTCGGGCAGCACCTCGTCGCCCAAAGGGGCGGTCCACACCCAAGGGGCGGTGGTGTGCCACGCCCACAACCTGTGGCAGTTTCGCGACTTGGAAGTGGGCGACCGCATCTATTCGGCGATGCCCCTGTTCTGGGTGGGAGGAATGGTGATGGGGTTGGTGGGGTCGATCTACGCCGGTACCTGCCTGGTCTTCGACGAGAGGTTTGAACCCGGCGCCACCCTGGCCCTCATCGAGAAGGAGAAGGTGACGATTGTCGTCGGCTGGCCCCACATGGCCCAGCTTCTGGTCAATCACCCCGATTTCGAACGGCGCGACCTCTCCTCGGTGCGAGGTGGCAGCCTCTATGCCCTTTTGCCCCCCGAGCAGCAGATCGAAGATCCCGAACTGCGGGTCAACTCGCTGGGCATGACCGAGACGCTGGGCCCCCACACCCTGGGCGAGATGGGCTCTCGGCTGCCCGAGGAGAAGCGGGGCTCATTCGGCTGGGCGGTGCCGGGCATGGAGCACCGGATTGTGAATCCCGAGACCGGTCAAGACTGCCCGACGGGGGAGCGGGGCGAGGTGTGGGTGCGGGGCTACGCCCTCATGTCCCGGCTGTACAAGGTAAACCGTGCCGACACCTTCACCCCCGACGGCTGGTATCGCACCGGCGACAGCGGCTACTTCGACCACGACGGCTACTTCTACTTCACCGGCCGGATGGGCGAGCTCATCAAGTCGTCGGGCATGAACATCGCCCCCCGAGAGATCGAGCTGGTCTTGGAGGAGCCCGACGAGGTCATGCACGCCTTCGTGTGCGGTGTGCCCCACCCCGACCGCCTCGAAGACGTGGCCGCCGCGGTGGTGCTGCGACCGGGACCGCCGCTCACCGCCGAGGAGCTCAAGGCCTACGTCGCGGAGCGGGTCGCCTCCTACAAGGTGCCCCGCCACATCGCGGTCTACGACAAACCCGAGCACCTGCCCTGGCTCGACTCGGGCAAGATCAACCTGTCGGGCGTGAAGAAGCTGATGGCCGAGCGCTTCTCAGCCGACCCATGATCCACGAGATGCTCACCGCCGTGCCCCGTCGGGACGACCTCATCGTCGCCGGCCACCGCCGTCTGTCCACTGACGAGGTGATCGCCTGGGCCGCCGAGGCCGCCGTCACCCTCGAAGCGGGCCAGCCCACCGCCTTCCAACTCCCCACCGGTCCAGAAGGCGTGGTGGCCTACCGGGCATGCTGGCAAGCCGGCGCGGTGGCCGTACCCCTCCTGCATTCCGACGAGGGCCGCCAGCGGTCAAACGCTTTCGCCACGCTCGGTATCAACCGCCTGCTGGACCCCTCCCAATACCCCGCTTCCGGCAACACCTCCCACCGCCAGGTCGCCCAATCCAAACCCGACGACCGGGCCCTGATCATGTTCACCTCCGGCTCCTCGGGGGCTCCCAAAGGCGTGGTCCACAGCCAGGCGGCACTGGCCTACAAGACCCGCCAGACAATCGCCATCCAGGCCTTCACCCCCGACGACGCCGGGCTCTTTCCCGCTTCTTTGGCCCACGTCGCCGGGCTGCTCCACGCGGTGCTCATCCCCGGCGCCGCTTCGATCAAGACCGTGCTCATGTCCCGCTGGGACCCGGGCGAGGCCCTGCGGCTCATCGAAAACGAGCAGATCACCTACATGGTCGGCCCGCCCACCTTCTTCAACGACCTCATGGGCCACCCCGACTTCAGCCCCAGCCGCACCGCCTCCCTCCGGCTTCTGTCCATCGGCGGCTCCAGCATCACCCCCGCCTTCGTGAACCGGGCCCGCGACACCTTCGGATGCGTCGTCAAGCGGGCCTACGGCTCCACCGAGGCCCCCACCGCCACCACCTGCACCATCGATGACGAACCCGAGCGCATGGCCAACACCGACGGTCGACCGTTCGCCCCCACCCAGATCCGAGTCGACGAGCACGGTGAGATCCAGATGTTCGGTCCCGAGGTCACCGTCGGCTACCTCGACCCCGCCCACACCGCGGCCGCCTTCACCGAAGACGGGTGGTTCCGCACTGGCGACCTGGGCCGCATCGACGCCGACGGCTATCTCACCGTTATCGGCCGCCTGGGCGAAAAGATCATCCGGGGCGGCGAGAACATCGACGCCATCGAGGTGGAGGCCATCCTCGAATCCCACCCCGCGGTGAGCCAGGCCGTGGCACTGGGCCAGCCCGACGATCGCCTCGGCGAGCGGGTGGCCGCCTTCGTGGTGGCCGACGGCCCCTTTGACCTCGACGAGTGCCGCCGCTGGTTCGCCGAGGCCGGCGCGGCCCGCTTCATGACCCCAGAGCGGCTGATTGCGATCGCTGAAATGCCCACGATGCCCTCGGGAAAGCCCGACCGGGCTGACTTGGCCGAAAGACTCCGCGACCCAACCCGATAAACTTCCGGTCGTGGCTCATTATCAGACCCCCGAGTGGCACCCGGCTTTCGAGGAATACTGCGAGACCATCTTCGAGTTGGCCGAAGACGATGTCGACGTTATCCAGGCCCGGGTGGCCGAGCGCCTCGACGTCTCCCGCCCCGCGGTGTCCGAAATGATCCACCGCCTGGAGGCCGAGGGCCTGGTCAACCTCAAGGGCCGGTCCATCGAGCTTTCCCCCGACGGGATGGACCTGGCCGAGCGGGTGGTGCGCCGCCACCGCCTGGCCGAGGTGTTCCTCACCCAGGTGCTGGGCCTGTCCTGGGCCGACGCCCACTCCGAGGCCGGCAAGTGGGAGCACGTCATCTCCCCCTTGGTGGAAAAGGCCATGATGCGGGTGCTCGACGATCCCACCACCTGCCCCCACGGCAACCCCATCCCCGGGTCCAACTACCAGGCTCCCCCCACCGAGGCGCTGGCCAAGATCGAGGTGGGCCAGCGCTTCGTGGTCGCCCGCATCACCGAAGAACTGGAATTCACCGAGGGCCTGCTCGACTTTCTGGAAGGCTCATCGGTTGTCCCCGGCGCCCTAGGGATCATCACCGCCTCCTCCCCCGACGGCACCACCACCGTCGAAATCGACGGCCACCACGTCGGCATCGGCGGCTTCGCCAGCCAACGCATCCTCGTCACCGCCGCCTGAACAGGCGCGTGAGTAGATGTGGACCTAACCCCCACATCAGACCAGGAAGCGCTCCGGCACGAGTGCCGGCGGTGGCTTCAGGAGAATCTTCCCTGGGAGTACGGCCAAGGATTGCCGCCGCTGTTCGACGATCTGGGTGAAGAGGTCGCCTTTCTCCGCGGGTGGCAGGCCGACTTGGCCGAGGCCCGTTTTGTGGGCGTCTCTTGGCCGGTGGAGTACGGCGGCCGTGGGGTTGGCCCGCTCGATCACTACATCGTCCAGGAGGAGCTGGCCCGGGCTCGGGCACCGGAGCTGGTGGGCCGCATCGGCGTGAACTTGATCGGGCCTACGATTCTGGCCCACGGCACCCCGGAGCAGAAGCAGCGCTGGCTACCCTCGATCCTCCCGGCCCAACAACTGTTCTGCCAGTTGTTCAGCGAGCCTGATGCGGGCAGCGATCTGGCATCCCTTTCCACTCAGGCCGTTCCCGCCGACGGCGGCTGGCGGCTCAGCGGCCAAAAGGTGTGGACCTCCTACGCCCAGTTTGCCGATTGGGGCCTGTGCCTGGCCCGGTCCCACCCCGACGGGCCCAAGCATCGGGGCATCACCGCCTTCATGGTCGACATGCACGCCCCCGGAGTCGACATCCGCCCCCTGCGTCAGATCACCGACGAGTCCGACTTCAACGAGGTCTTCTTGAACGACGTGTTCGTTCCCGACGATCAGGTGCTCGGCGAGCCCGGCAATGGCTGGCGGGTATCGCAGTCCACCCTCGGCGTGGAGCGGGGCACCAACCCCCGCCAGCTCGTCATCCACCTCCAACTCCTCGAAGAGCTGTTCCGACTGGCCGCGGACACCGGCCGCAACCAAGACCCCGTGATCCGCCAAGCCCTGGCTCAGGCGTTCATCGAGGTCCGCCTGTTCCAACTTCAGAACTGGCGGGTGCTGTCCCGGCTGGCCCACGGCCGCGACCACGGCCCGGAATCGGCCACCGCCAAGCTCTTCTGGAGCGAGATGAGCCAACGCCTGCACAAGACGGCCATGGATGTGCTGGGCCCCGCCGCCCCCCTGTGGAGGGGCGACCCCCACAACCCCGGCGAGGGCCGCTGGCAGCGGTCCTGGCTGTACTATCAAGCTGCGACGATCTTCGCCGGAACAAGCGAAATCCAGCGGAACATCATCGGGGAGCGAACCCTGGGCCTGCCTCGGGAACCCCGTTAGGAGCACCAATGAGCACCGCATTCGACACCATCGAATACCGAGTCGACGAGGCGGTTGCCACCATCACCCTCAACCGCCCCGATGTGGCCAACGCCCAGGACACCCAGCTCATCGACGAGCTCGACGCCGCCTTCGATTTGGCCGAGGCCGACGACCAGGTGCGGGTGGTGATCATGGCCGCCAATGGGCGCCATTTCTCCGCGGGCCACGACCTGAAAGCGCTGGTGGGCGATGTGGAGCCCGACAAGTGGCGGCTCATGCGGGAAACCCCGGAGGGCAAGTTCCACCATGAGAAGACCATGTACTTCGACCGCTGCCTGCGGATCCGGGACTTCCCCAAGCCCACCATCGCCGCCGTCCACGGCAAGTGCATCGCCGCGGGAGTGATGCTGGCGGCCATGTGCGATCTGATCGTGGCCTCCGACGACGCGTCGTTCCAAAACCCGGTACTGCGCATGACCGGCGCCGCGGTGGAGATCCTTATCGAGCCCTGGGAGATGCCGCCCCGCAAGGCCAAGGAGTTCCTGCTCACCTCCCAGACCATCACCGCGGCCGACGCCGAGCGCTTGGGCATGGTCAACCGGGTGGTGCCCCGCGACGAGCTGACCGCCACCACCTACGAGATGGCCGAGACCATCGCCCTGGTGCCCCCGGCCACCGCCGCGGTAGTGAAGCGGTCCATCAACAAGACCCTGGAGCTGATGGGCCAAAAGGACGCCTGGGACTATCACTTCATGGCCCATCACTGGATGCACAACACCGACACTGCCCTGGGCGCGCTGGAGCGGCGCATGCAGAAGTCCTCGATGAAAGAAGTCTTCGCCGAGCACCGGGATGCGTAAGCCGCTGGCCGGCTTGCGGGTGCTCGACGTTGGCACCCGGATCGCCGCCCCGTTCTGCGCCGGCATCCTTGGCGAGCAGGGCGCCGAGGTCATCAAGGTCGAACAGCCCGGAACCGGCGACCCCATGCGCACCATCGGCCCCTTTGCCAACCCCGGCGACGAGCCGCCAGCGGGGGAGGGGAGCGACCACCCCTACTCGCTGTTTTGGGCGGTGGAGGGCCGGGGCCGCAAGTCGGTCACCCTCGACCTTCGCCAACCCCGAGGCCAAGAGCTGTTCCGCCAGCTGGCCGCCCACGCCGACGTGCTGTGCGAGAACTTCCGTCCCGGCACCCTGGAGCGCTGGAACATCCACCCTGAGGTGCTGCCCTGGCGCTTGGTCACCGTGCGCATCAGCGTCTTCGGCCAGGACGGCCCCAAGTCGCTGCGCCCCGGCCTCGACCGCAACGGCGTGGCCTACGGCGGCCTGCTCCACCTCACCGGCGAGCCCGACCGCCCCCCGGTGCGCCCCGGCCTCACCATCTCCGACTACCTCACCGGCGTGTTCGCCGCCCAGGCCGCCACTGCCCTGCTCTATGAGCGAGACGTCGGCGGCACCGGCGAGGGCGGGGTGATCGACGCCTATCTCTACGGTTCGGTGTTGCGCATCCTGGAGTGGACCCACGCCGCCTACCACCACCTCGGCCTAGTGCGGAACCGCACCGGCAACCGGCTCGACCACTCCGCCCCGCTCGACAACTACCCCAGCCGCGACGGCCGCTGGGTGTGCATCGCCGCCGCCATGGAAACCAACTTCGCCCGCCTGTGTACGGCCATGGACCGCCAAGACCTGCTGGACGACCCCAAGTTCGCCACCGCCGAGGCCCGGGCAACCCACGGCAACGAGATCAACCAGATCGTGGCCCGCTGGACATCCCAACTCGACGCCGCCGACATCGAAGCCCGCTGCGTGGCTCACGACGTGCCCGTGGCCACCGCCTACGACGCCGCCGACATCGCCTCCGACCCCCACATAACCGCCCGCGGCGACCTAATCGCCATCGACGACCCGGTAGTCGGCCCCCTGAACCAGCAAGCCCCCTTCCCCCGCTTCGACAACCACCCCCCGCCCACCCCCGCTGGCGCCCCCCGCCTCGGCCACCACACCGACGAAGTCCTCACCGCCCTCTGCAACCTCACCGCCGCCGATTTGGCCGCCCTGCGAGCCGACAACGTCATCTGAGTTGGGGCAGAGTAAGGGGGATGACTTCCGCCGCTGATACCCCGGTGTTGGAGCTCGATGTCGGGCGGCTGCGGCGGGAGCGGTATGCCAAGCTGCAAGCCCAGATGGCTGCCGACGGGCTAGACGCTCTGGTGCTGCTGCACGGGCCCCACGTGGCCTACGCCACCGACTGCCTCCCCGAGGCCGCTGACGCCACCCACGTCGCGGCCAACCGGCCTGTGGCCGTGGTCCTGGCCGACCAGCCCCAGCCGTGCCTGCTGGGCGGCAACCCCGACGGCCTCGACGTCGATGCCCACCCCGCCGTCTGGCCCGATATCGACGAAGGGGCTGCCGACCTCAGTGCCCAGCTCGACGCCATACTCGGCCAGCACGCCCACGGGGGGCGCGTCGGCATCGACTTGATGTCCGGCGCAATGCTCCGCACCGGCGTGCTGTCGGGCGCCGAGATCGCCGATGCGGCCAACACCTTGGCCGCGGTCAAGCTCCACAAGACCATCGACGAGCTGGCTTGCATTCACCAGGCCCAAGTTCGCACCAGCCGGGCCATGGCCACCGTCCAACAAGCCCTGGTTCCCGGCGTGCGCCGCAGCGAGCTGGCCGCCGTGTTCCTCCGCCGCCTCCGGGAAGAGGGCATCGACGCCAACATGATCGACGTCATCTTCCAGCCGATGGCCCGACGCATGGCCGACGGCCCCCGCACCGCTACCGGGCACCTGGCCTTCCCCACCTGGTCGGGTGACCCCGTCTATGTCGAGGGCGACCTCATATGGGTGGACGCCGGCAGCCACTACCACGGCTACGCCTCCGATTTCGGCCGCACCTGGGTGGTCGGCCGCCCCCCTACCCCTGCTGAGCAGCGCTGCTTCGAGCGGTGGCTGGCGGTCATGGACGCCACCTGCGCCGCCATCGCCCCCGCCGCCGCCTTTGCCGAAGTGTGCGCTGCGGCCACCGCGGCCGAAGCCCCCCACCGACCCGACGGCGACCGCCCGTGGATGCCGCACTTCTACCTTGTTCACGGGGTGGGCATCGAGAGCGCTGAGATGCCCTTCTTGGGCACCGACAACGGTCCCGATTTCGACGCCGCCCACACCCTGGCGCCCGGCATGGTCATGGTGCTGGAGCCCGCCATCTGGGAAGACGGCGCCGGCGGCTACCGGGCCGAGGAGATCGTGGCCGTCACCGACAACGGCTGGATCCCCCTGGGCGGCGGCCACCCCTACGATCCCTTCGAGGTGCCCGCATGAGCCTGCACCTCCAACGCCGCACCCGAGCCATCGACGCCCTGGCCGCCGCTGGGATCGACATGCTGGTGTGCGGGCGCCAAGACCACATCAACTACATCACCGGCGCCCACCAGCTCTGGACCGCCGGCGCCCGCCCGTTCGGCCCGGTGTGTACCCTCAACACCGCCACCGGCGAGATCTTCCTGCTGTCCACCTGGGACGAGGGCGTCCCCGACGACATCGATCTCGAACACCTCCACGGCATCACCTGGAGCGGGGCGATCGTCTACCAGCGGCTGGCCGCCACCCCGGGGATGGCCAACGCCCAGCGGGTGGGGGTCGACGCCTGGTCGCCGGGCATGGCCGGGCTGCTCAGCGCGGTGGCGCCCGAGGCCGAGATCGTCCCCGCCGACGACATCTTGCTCCAAGCCCGCCGCACCAAGCTGCCCTCCGAGGTCGACGCCATCCGGGCCGCCTGCGCCGTGGCCGCCGAAGGCGTGGCCGCCGCCCTGGCCCACCCCGGCACCGACATCTGGCGTTTGGCCGCCGGCGTGGAGGCCATGGCCTTGGCCGGGTCGTCCACCCCCGCAGCCGAGCCCCGGGTCGAAGGCCCCATCGTCGACTTCAGCTGCATCCGCTCCCACTACGAGGGCGGCTTGGGCCGCACCGCCAACGGCGCACCGCCCGCCGACCGCCCCCACGCCGTCCTCATCGCCGCCTGCATCCCCGGCGCCACCGGCCGAGACCTCCGCCGAGCCGCTCCCGACGGCGATTGGCTGGTGCGGGGAAGCGGCATGGGATTCGAGTCCCCGGTGATCAACGACCGTTACGGCGCCAGCGAGATTCTCGAAGAGCACATGGTGCTCAGCGTGAACGCGGGCACGGGTGAGGATTATGCTCGCGACACGGTTCTCGTCACCGAGTCAACCCCAGAAATCCTTTCCCTGGAGGACCCATGAACCTCGACTACGACGCTTACGACGCCGACAACCACCTGTACGAGCCCATCGACTCGTTCACCCGCCATCTGCCCGAGCGGTATCGCACCGCCATCCGCTACGTGGACATCGAAGGTCGCACCAAGATCGCCATCAACAACAAGATCAGCGAGTACATCCCCAACCCCACCTTCGAGGTGGTGGCGTCCCCCGGTGCCTGGGAGGAGTACTACCGGGGCAACAACCCCGACGGCAAGACCCTGCGGGAGCTCACCGGCACGCCCATCCGCTGCCATCCCGCCTTCCGCCACCCCGACGACCGCGTCAAGATGCTCGACGAGCAGGGGGTGTACGCCACCATGCTGTTCCCCACCCTGGCCTCGCTGCTCGAAGAGCGGATGAAGGGCGACGTTGAGCTCACCCACGCCGCCATCAGCGCCTTCAACCGGTGGATGCTCGACGAGTGGACCTTCAACTACCGCGATCGCATCTTCCCCACGCCGGTCATCACCCTGCCCGACCCCCGCCGGGCTATCGAAGAACTGGAGTGGTGCGTGGACAACGGCGCCCGAGCCGTGCTCATCCGCCCCGCCCCAGTGCCCGGCCTGCGGGGCTCCCGCTCCATGGCCCTGCCCGAGTTCGACGACTTCTGGAATGTGGTGGAGCAGACCGGGGTCCTCGTCACCTGCCATGCCTCCGACTCCGGCTACGACTCCTACGCCAGCGACTGGGAAGGCGACCGTGACGAGTTCCTGCCCTTCAAGCCGGACGCATTCCGGATGGTCGTCAGCCACGGGCGCGCCATCTTCGACACTATTGCGGCCATGATCTGCCACGGCCTGTTCGAGCGCCACCCCAACGTGCGGGTGGCCTCCATTGAGAATGGATCCACTTGGGTGGCCCCGCTCCTGGTGGAGTTGGCCGATGCCTACGGCAAGATGCCCCAGGAGTTCGCCGAAGACCCGGTGGAGACTTTCCGCCGCCACATCTCGATCAGCCCGTTCTACGAGGAGGACATCTCCGGTCTCATCGATGGCATCGGCATCGACCGGGTGCTGTTCGGATCCGACTTCCCCCATCCCGAAGGCTTGGGCCGGCCCCTCGACTTCTTCAAAGAAGTGGAAGGCCGCAGCCCCGAAGAACAGCGCAAGGTCATGGCTGAGAACTTGAAAGAACTGCTCACTTTGAGGCCAGCCGCATGAACAACCTCATGGAGTTGCTCACTCTCCGTCCCGCTGCATGAGCGGGCAAACCGAGGCAACCACGGATTCGAGCGTCTTCTCGCGCTCCGACACCGACGAGGCCTCCGAGGCCGAGCGCACCAAGGGCCTGATCGAGCCCGCCGCTTTGGGGGGGTGGATGGACGCCCAAGGCCTCCCCGGCCGGGGCGAGCCCCTCACGAGCCGGTTCATCTCCGGCGGCGCGTCCAACGAGATCTTCGAGATCTGCCGGGGCGAGCACCGCTGGGCCCTGCGCCGACCGCCCCGCAATGTTCCCGAGGGCCGCAACGAGACCATGATGCGGGAGTTCCGAATCCTCTCCGCGCTGGCCGACACCGACGTCCCCCACGCCCGGGCGGCCAGCGGCACCGACGACACCAGCGTGATCGGGGCGGCGTTCTACCTCATGGACTTCGTCGACGGCTGGTCGCCCATCAGCGAGCCCGGCTGGCCCGAGCCGTTCGCCTCCGACATGGACGCCCGCCCCGGCTTGGCCTACGAACTGGTCGACGCCATCGCCAGGCTGTCCAGGGTCGACTGGCAGGCCAACGGGCTCGAGGGGCTCGGCCGCCCCGACGGGTTCCACGAGCGCCAAGTCGACCGCTGGTACGCCCACCTCAGCCGATTCAAGTTCCGCGACATCCCCGGCCTCGACGAAGCCGGCGACTGGCTCCGGGGCCGCACCCCCCGCAGCTATACGCCCGGCATCATGCACGGCGACTACCAGTTCGCCAATGTGATGTTCCACCACGGCGCCCCCGCCCGGATGGCCGCCGTCGTCGACTGGGAGATGGGCACGGTGGGCGACCCGCTGCTGGATTTGGCCTGGGTGGTCATGAACTGGCCCGAAGACGAGGCCGCCCGCCCCTCGGTCGGCTACGTGGACTACCAGGGTCTGCCCTTCCGCGACGATCTGCTGGAGCGCTACGCCACCATGTCGGGCCGCGACGTCGACGAGATCGACTACTACGTGATCCTGGCCCGCTTCAAGCTGGCCATCGTGCTCGAGGGCGGCTACGCCCGCTACGTCTCCGGCGGCGCCGACAACCCGAGAATGGAGACCTTCGGCCGCGTCGTGCTGGATCTCGCCCGCGACGCCGCCGCCCTCGCCCAAACCACCAAGCTCTAGCCGCTAATCAGCGCTTTCGAGATCCCAGATCACCGGCAGCGACGCGGGGGACCGGAAGCCGAGGCCGGCGATGGCAGGTGGCTCGGCGTCGGGGTCGAGGCGCATACCGGGCAATCGGTCGAGCAGGCACTCCAGCACTGCCCGCATCTCCATGCGGGCCAGGTGGATGCCCAGGCACAGGTGCGGCCCGGTGGCGAACGACAGATGCGACTTCGACTGGCGGAAGATGTCGAAGCGGTCGGGGTCGTCCCATCGGGTGAAGTCGTGATTGGCCGACCCCAAATGGGTGGTCACCACCGACCCGGCGACCACTTCCACACCCTCCACCTCGGTGTCCTCGGTTGCGGTGCGGGAGATTCCGGTCAACGGCGCCTCCCATCGCAACGCCTCCTCCACCGCCTCCATCACCAGCGACCGGTCGGCTCGCACCGCGTCGAGTTGGGCCGGCTCTGACAGCAGCCCCGCCATCATGTTGCTGGCTGCCCGGTAGGTGGTCTCTGCCCCCGCGGGCAGCAGCAGCCGGCAGAAGGCGATGATCTCGTCGTTGGTGAGCTGCTGCCCGTCCAACTCGGCTTGGGCCAGAAGGCTGATCAGATCCTCTTGCGGATTGGTCCGCCGGTCTTCCACCACCGGCTCCAGGTAGGCGTAGAGCCACTGCGAGGCCGCGAAACCCCGTTCCATCTCGTTGGCCATGTTGGTGATTTCCACTGCTCGGCGGTAGAAGGCGGGGAGATCGGTCTCCGGCAATCCCATCGCGATGGCAATAACGTGTACGGGGAACACGAACATCAGCTCGTCCACCAAATCGGCCCGCCCGCGGTCGGCAAAGGCGTCGATGTAGTGGTTGAGTACCGGGTTCACAATCTCGTGTTCCCACCGCTCCATCTCCCGGCGGGTGAACGCCTGCTGGATCAGCTTGCGGTGTTGCCCATGCTCGGGCTCGTCCATCTCCAAGATGGTGTGGCCCATTACCAGCCCCATCGACTCGGCGTAGCCCGCCGACGAGAACAAAGACCCGTCCCGCAGCACCTGCTCCACTCCGTCGTAAGACATCACGTTTACGACGGGCTGCTCCCCAGCCAACAGTTCGGTCGGCGAAGCCTTGCCGAAATGACTCGCCAGGCTGCCATGGTGTACCGGGCACTCGGTCAGCAATTCGGCGAACTTCGGATAGGGGTCGGACACCCCGCCCACCCCCTGAGCTTGGTCGAAGGCGTCGAACGGGTCGTACTCTTCGTCACCGGGTTCAGGGGCTCGGGCGGCCGCTAGGATTTGGTCGGGCGTCATCTCGAACTTCATACCGAGCTACTTTAGGTTCAACCAAGAGAGAAACCAATAGAGGGCGGTAGTCCCATGGCCATCGATTTTTCCGTCGAGCCGGAGTTCCAAGAGAAACTCGACTGGATGGACACCTTCGTCACCCGGGAGATCGAGCCCATCGACCTCTATTTCCGGGGCGAGGTCAACCCCTTCGACCGCACCAACGAGACGGCCAACGCCCTGATCCGCCCGCTCCAAAAGCAGGTGCAAGACCAGGGCCTGTGGGCCTGCCACATGGGACCCCACCTCGGCGGGCTCGGATACGGCCAGGTGAAGCTGGCTCTGATGAACGAGATCCTGGGCCGAGCGCTATGGGCCCAGGTGGTGTTCGGCTGCCAGGCCCCTGATTCGGGCAACGCCGAGATCATCGCCCACTACGGCACCGACGAGCAGAAGGAGCTCTACCTCCAGCCGCTGCTCGACGGCAAGATCTCCTCCACCTACGCCATGACCGAGCCCCAGGGGGGCTCCGATCCCAACTACTTCACCTGCTCTGCCCACCGCGACGGCGATGAGTGGGTGGTCAACGGCGAGAAGTGGTTCGCCTCCAACTTCAAGTACGCCAAGTTCATGATCGTCATGCTCATCACCAACCCCGACGTGCCGGTGTACCGGGGCTCGTCGATGATGCTGGTGCCCACCGACACCCCCGGCATCGAGGTGGTGGCCAACGTCGGCCTCGGCACCGAGGATCTGGAGGACGGCGACCACGCCTACCTCCGCTTCAACGACGTGCGGGTGCCGGCCGAGAACCTGCTGGGCGACGAGGGCTCGGGCTTCAAGATCGCCCAGACCCGCCTCGGCGGCGGCCGGGTCCACCACGGCATGCGCTCGGTGGGGGTGGCCCAGCGGGCCCTCGACATGATGTGCGAGCGGGTGCTGTCCCGGGAGACCAAGGGCTCGCTCATCGGCGAGAAGCAGTCCATACAGCACTGGATCGCCGACTCCTGGATCCAGATCCAGCAGTTCCGCCTCCAAGTGCTCCACACCGCCTGGCTGATCGACAACGAGGGCGACTACGCCAAGGTTCGCCAGCACGTCGCCGGCGTCAAAGTAGCCACCCCCAAGGTGCTGATCGACGTGGTGTACCGGGCCATGCACGCCCACGGCTCCCTCGGCGTCTCCAACCTCATGCCCCTCACCTCGATGTGGATGTCCGGCCCGGTCATGGGCATCGCCGACGGCCCCACCGAGGTCCACAAGGACACCATCGCCAAGACCATCCTCAAGAGCTACAAACCCTCCGACGGCCTCTTCCCCTCCATGCACCTCCCCACCCGCATCGCCGAGGCTCGCCAATACATCGAATCTCGCATAGAACACGAAATCGCAAATCTCTGATCGGGCGATGCCCAATTCAACTGCCCTGTGACGTAGCGGCCACGTTCAGCGCACGGCGTCATTCGATCGGGCGATGCCCAATTCAACTGCCCTGTGACGTCTTTCTGCTGGTCAGCGGGTGCGTTGCTACTGCGGGTTCGGCTATGTTGTTTTCCGTGTTGAGGTCGGCGGGTCGGGCAGGTTCGGGTTCGGCGTTCCGCTCGCGCATGTCTCCCCCCCCCCCCGGTTGTTGATATTCGGGGGCGGGCGGGCTCCGGGTTCAGCGGTGGGCGGCCTAGGGGTGTGGGTGTCGGTGTGTTTGGCGGCGGCCTCGCTGGTGCTGGCCGGCTCGCCGGCTGCGGGCGCGGCACCGGACACTCCGGCTGAACCGCCCCCATCTCAGGAGGGCTTTCGTCTCGCCGACGTCGCGCCCGCCGATCCGCAGACCGGCCAAGGCCCGCTTGAGTCCCAAGGCGAAGACGGTGGTGGCCCGCTTGAGGGCGGTGACGGTGGCGGTGGAGGGCCTGAGCTTGATGGCGATGGCGGTGGGTTGTCTGGTGGGTTGGGGCCTGCGGCCGACGATGCCGTCGGGGTGGCTGATGTGTTGGGCGACGACGGGGTGTATCGGTGGGCCGACGGGGACCGGGTCGTGGCGGTGCGCCCGCTCGAGGGTGTGCCGGGGTTCGCGGCTGGGGGCGCGTCGGGGTTAGCGGGCCAGTCGGGCGGGTCGGGGAACTCGACGCTGGGCGAGTGGTGGGTGACCGACACCGGCCAGGAGTTGCGGCTCTTGGGCGGTGTGTCCGTGATTTTCCGGGCTGATGTGTCTCGGGCGGAGGTGGGCGAGGTGCTGGGGCGCCATGGTGCGTCGTTGGGCGACGCGGAGCCTATCGACGGGCTAGCTGATGGGTTTGTGGTGGAGGCGTCGCCGGCGGAGTCGTTGCGGCTGGCGGCGGGTTTGGCGGGCGAGGCTCTGGTGGTGGCGGCGTCGCCGAACTGGTATTCGCCGGAGTCGTTCGATTGGTCGGGCGCCGATTCGCCGTCGGAGGATATGGGTTCGCTGTCGGGTGCTGGGGGCGGAGTCGTTGTGGCTAATGGGCTGGGGGTGGGCGCTGAGCGGCGGCGGTATTGCTCGGATCTGGCGCCGAGGGAGACGTGGAGGTGGGAGGACGAGCTGCATCTGTGTGCGTGGCATCTAGACGCGGACACGGCCTTTCGCGGCACATGGGGCTTTGGTGTGGATCCTTCGGTAGACATCAACATCGGCGATGTGTGGGACATCACAAAGGGCCAGGGGGTGATGGTGGCGATCGCCGATACTCGCTGGAACGGCCACCACGAGGATCTCCGCGACAACATCGACGCGGCGCACAACTCCCAGTGGGGTGGCGCCAGCGGCGCGCACGGGACGATGGTGGCGGGGCTGGTCGGGGCGCGCGACAACGGCGTGGGCAGCCGGGGGGTGGCACCGCGGGCGACGTTGGTGAACTTCGTCATATACCTTAACGGTTTCTGGGGGCTGGGTGTCAAGCCGTGGACGCTGCACAGCGATGTGGTGGGCGTGGCTAACCACAGCAGCGGCAAGGTGGCCTTGGGTTTGGCCCGGGCGCCGAGTACGTGGTGGGCGGCGGTCGATGCTGTTTTGGCCAGCGGATTGGGCGGTTTGGGCACGGCGTTCACCAAGGCGGCGGGCAACGACGGCGACCGCATCAGCAACAGGATTCTCTCGACGTTCAGGGAGCGGGCCAACCACCGGGGGTTGATGGTGGTGTGCGCGGTGGGCCACGACGGCACGCACACCTACGCCTCTTATTCGACAAAGGGGGCGAATCTGTGGCTGTGCGCCCCGTCGCTTAGCAACTTTCACCTAGTCGGTCTCGTGACGACCTTCGGCCAGGATCAGTATACGACCCAGTTCGGGGGCACGAGCGGGGCGACGCCGCAGGTGGCTGGCGTGGCGGCTTTGGTGCGCAGCGTGAATCCGTATCTGACGTGGCGCGATGTGAAGCTGCTGTTGGCCGACACCGCGCAGAGGAACGATCCAGGCGACAGCTCGTGGGCGGCGGGCGCCGCCAGATACTCCGACGCCCAGAGCACCTACAGCTACAGCCACAAGTACGGCTTTGGGGTGGTCGACGCCGAGGCCGCGGTGGAAAAGGCGTTTTCGTGGCCTCTGCTGCCCGCGGAGAAGACGTCGGAGACGGCGTCGTCGGGCCCCGATGTGGTGCTGGAGAACGGCGTGCGCACCACCGAGCTGTCTTTGAGCGTGACGACGGGCATCGATTTCGTCGAGCACGTCAACGTCGATCTGAACATGGTGTCGGATAAGTTCCGCGACTTCGACGTCACGCTGGTCTCGCCTGCGGGCCGCGAGTCGACGCTCGCGGCCTATGAGCCGGTATGCGGAAATAATTGCGGCATCAACGGGATGTTCAGGTTCGGCGCGACCCGCCACCTCGGCGAGGACCCCAACGGCGCCTGGAAGCTGCGGTTCCACTACCGAGGGGAGCTCGAGGACACCCCCGCAGACGTGTCGCCGGTCGCGACCGTCAGGTCGTGGACCGTGAAGATCTACGGGCACACCGGCCCGGCGCCCGCACCGGTGCCGGGGGTGTCGCTCACCATCGGGACCGACGAGCTGATCGAGGCGACCGCGGCGGAGGGCGACGATCTGATTGTCACGGCGCATCTGCACAACGGCCCGCTGACCGCGAACCTAGTGGTGCCCGTCGAGATCGCCAAGCAGTCCGCGGCGAACCCGTCCGACACCGCCGCCGACTTTTCCGCGCCCGCCTCGGTGACCATCCCCGCCGGGTCCACAACCGCAACGGCGACCATCACGGTCATCGACGACGGGACCGACGAGGGCGCCGAGGAATTCGCCGTCGAGCTGGGCACGATGCCGTCGGGCTACCACGCCCTCGGCGTCGCGCCCACCATCACCGTCATGGAGGACTCGCGGGAGGTGGCGATCACCGCCGGCACCGGCGTGTACGAGGGCGGCGACGCGGTCTTCACGCTGGCAGCATCATTGGCGCCGCTGGTGCCGCTGCCGGTGTCGGTGTCGATCACCCAGGACGGCGATTTCGGGGTGTCGACCGGCACCCGGACGGTGATGATGCCCACCACAGGCTCGGTGTCGTTCTCGGTCGGCACTGTGGACGACGACGTCTTCGAGCTTGACGGGTCGGTCACCGCGACGGTGGTGCCCGAAACCCACTACGCGGTGGGGTCGGCGTCGTCTGTGTCGGTGACCGTCGCCGACAACGAGATGGTGGTGTCGTTGTCGTCGTCTGTGTCGGCGGTGGCGGAGGCGAGCGGCGAGGCGGTGGTCACGGTGTCTTTGAGCAGGCGGCTGGTCAGCAACGACCAGGTGGCCGAGTGGGTGAGGGTGCCGTTGTCGGTGAGCGGCGGCACTGAGGGGGTCCACTGGAAGCTGGGCCTGCGCCGCGGCAACACGGTTGGGGGCGTGGTGCTCCAGCGCGACAGCGTGGGGCCGTCGGTGTTGCTGTACAACCGGGGGCAGGCCGCGGAGTTGGTTTTGACCGCTCTGCCGAATACCGACGCGGTGGAGCGGACCATCACGATGGCGGTGGGCACAGGGCCGCGGGCGCCGGCCGGCGGCGGGATCGATGAGGTGTTCGTGAGGGCCGGTTCGGTGAGCGTGGACATCGTCAACGACGACACCGGCCTGCCGTTGGTGTCGGTCTCTGCTGGCGGCGACGTGACTGAGGGCGGCGACGCCCAGTTCACCGTCACCGCGGTGCCCGCGCCCTCAGCCGATTTGGATGTGGATGTGACTGTCGCCGCCACCGGCGATTTCGGGGCGGCCACGGGAAAGCGGACGGTGACGGTGCCGCCGTCGGGTTCGGCGACGTTCTCGGTGGGCACCGCAGACGACGGCGACGACGAGCCCGACGGGTCTATCACCGCGACGGTGGAACCCGGCTCGGGGTACACGCGGGGCTCGCCGTTTTCGGCGAGCGTGGCGATCGCCGACGACGACCATGCCCCGAAAACCCTTCCGACGCTGTCGATCTCGGGCGGTGCCGCCATCACCGAGGGCGGCACCGCGGTGTTCACGGTGACCGCGGTCCCGCCGCCGTCCAAGCCGATGCAGGTGAACCTGCTGTTGGGCGGGCACGGCAATTTCCGGGCTGTTCAAAAGGCCTCCACCGTGGTGACGATGCCCATTGGGGGCTCGCTGTCGTATTCGGTGCTCACGGCCGACGACGGCGTCGACGAGCCGGACGGGTCGGTGACAGTCGAGGTGCGGCCCAGCCGCGGGTTCGCGCTGGGCTCGCCGACGGCCGCGTCGGTGGCCGTGGCCGACAACGACCCGACGCCGGGCGCCGACCCGGTGGTGAGCATCACCGCTATCGGCGACGTCACCGAAGGCTCGGCCGCGCAGTTCACCGTCACTGCCGTCCCCGCGCCCACTGCCGACCTGGATGTGAGCGTCACCGTCGCCCAAAGCGGCGATTACGGCGTGGCGGGCGGGACGCGGACGGTGACGGTCCCGACATCGGGCAGCACCACGCTGTCGGTTTCCACCGCCGGCGACGACATCGACGAGCCCGACGGGTCGGTGACCGCGACGGTGAACTCGGGCAGCGGCTACACCGTGTCGGCCACCGCCGCCGCCGCAACCGCAGCGATCGCCGACGACGACGACCCGCCACCGCCGGTGGTGAGCATCAGCTCTGTCGGCGATGTGACTGAGGGCTCGGCCGCGCAGTTCACCGTCACCGCCTCGCCCGCGCCGGCCGCCAACCTCGCGGTGAGCGTGACCGTCACCGCGTCCGGCGACTACGGGGCGGCGACCGGGACGCGCACGGTCACGGTCCCGGCGTCGGGCAGCGCCACTCTTTCGGTGTCCACTACCGGCGATCAGACCGACGAGCCGGACGGGTCGGTCACCGCCACGGTCAACACCAGCGCCGCCTACACCGTGTCGGCCACCGCCGGCGCCGCGACCGTCAGCGTGGCCGATGACGACGACCCGCCGCCGGTGGTCCCGGAAGTGAGCATCGCCGCTGTCGGCGATGTGACCGAGGGCTCGGCCGCGCAGTTCACCGTCACCGCTTCGCCTGCGCCCGCCGCCGACCTCGCGGTGAGCGTGACCGTCACTGCCGCCGGCGATTTCGGGGCGGCGACCGGGGCGCGCACGGTCACGGTCCCGGCGTCGGGCAGCGCCACTCTTTCGGTGTCCACTACCGGCGATCAGACCGACGAGCCGGACGGGTCGGTCACCGCCACGGTCAACACCAGCGCCGACTACACCGTGTCGGCCACCGCGGGCGCCGCGACCGTTAGCGTGGCCGATGACGACGACCCGCCGCCGGTGGTGGTGCCGGTGGTGAGCATCAGCTCTGTCGGCGATGTGACTGAGGGCTCGGCCGCGCAGTTCACCGTGACCGCCTCGCCCGCCCCCGCCGCCGACCTCGCGGTGAGCGTCACCGTCGCGGCAACAGGCGAGTTCGGCGCCCCCGTCGGGGCGCGCACGGTGACCATCGCCTCGGGCGCAAACTCCGCCACCTTCACGGTGGCCACCACAGGCGACGACGCCGACGAGCCCGACGGGTCGGTCACCGCCACGGTCAACACCAGCGCGGACTACACGGTGTCGGCCACCGCGGGCGTGGCGACAGCAGCGGTGGCCGATGACGACGACCCGCCGGGGCCGGATGTTCCGGGCATCACCGTGGAGGAAGCCTCGGCGACCGAGGGCGGCTTGCTGGAGTTCCGGATACTCCTCTCCCGGGCGTCGACCCAAAAGATCACCATCAACTGGTACGCCACCACGGCCTGGCACCTGATCGACAACAGAGCACACCGATCCGACTACCAGCCCACGGGCGGGACCATGGAGTTCGAGCCGGGAACGACCGCGCTGACCGCAACAGTGTGGCTAGAACACGACAGCCAAGACGAGCCCGACGAGCACTTCGCAGTGGAGGCCTTCCTCCCCGGAAAGTGGTTCACCCCCGCGGACGTGGGAACAATGACCATCATCGACGACGACTGAACCCCAAAAACCGGGAACACCAGCCCGGCACCCTTTAGGTTGTTGATGTTCGAAGGAACAGTCGCCTACACCGACTAACCGGCTTCCATTTCGACAGGCACTGTGCCTACACTTCTGGAGGAAAGCCGGGGCGGGAGGCAGAGCGGACGAATGCTTTTGGGTCCCGCCCCGGCTCCTTCGCGATAATACTTGGATAATACGGAAATAGATTGAAAATCTTTGAAATCTAAGTTCTGTTGGGTCGTGATGTGGGAACCCGGCCGAAAATGTAGGCCAGACCGATGATCCCCAAACCGATCACGATTCCCCGCCACGTCCACGATCCGATCAGCAACCCCGCGCTGATCCCCACTGCCACAACGATCATTGATCCGGCAATCACCTTCGTCCGCCACGGCATCCCCAACCCCGACCGATAGTCCGCCACCAGCTTGCCGACGCCAGGCAAGTTCAGCACCCAACGCTCCATTCGCTCGCTCGACCGCGAGAACGCGGCCGCGGCCATGATGAAGAACACCGTTGATGGCAAACCCGGCACGATCACCCCGATGGCCCCCACGGCGACACACGCCAGACCACCAACAGCCCACAGTCCCCGCACTAGGGGGTTGCGGGCCACTTTGGAGTGGCTGGAAGGAGCGGAGTCGCCGGGGTCAGCCGGCGAGTTCGATGAAGTCACCGACTGTCAGGTAACAAAGCAGGCCGATCACCAGCACGTTTACCGTGCTCACCGGCCACTTCAACCGATGGTCGGCCCGCCAGAACCGCCGAATGCTCAACACGTTGAACACGATGGCCACCAGCCCAATCGGCGCGCTCAGGGCAGGCCCCACAGAATCGGCCAAACCCAACACCGGCAGCAGATAGGGGAACACCAAATAGGTCAGCAGGCACCGGATTCCCGACACCACCATCGACTGGCTGAACCGTCGTTCGGCCGTACTGGGTGCCTCTACTTGCGCCGGAGCGGTTTCAACGGTCACTTGCCCTCAGTCTCCCATCCCCCGCCCACCCCCGCCTCACCGAGCCCGGGGATTCATCTACTATGCCCGCTGATGCGCATTCGGGTGGACACCGAGCTCTGCCAGGGTCACGGGCGCTGCTACATGCTGGCGCCCGACCTGTTCGACGCCGACGACAACGGCTACTGCCAACCCACCGACGAGCGCACCGTGCCCGCCGAGCTGGCCGATCAGGCCCGCCGGGCATTCATGAACTGCCCCGAAGACGCCATCATCTTGACCGAGGAGACCTGATGTCCGATACCGCCCCCCACTCGAAATACACGCTGGAACGCCCCGAAGAAGCCTTGGACCCCCAAAGCATCTATCGGGACTTGCGAGACAACGCCCCGGTCGTCGAGCTGTCTGGGCGGGCAACCACCGGCACCCTCACCATTTCCCGCCACGAAGACGTGATGAGCGCCCTGCGCACCCCCGAGGTGTTCTCCTCCGACTCCTCCGCGGTCCAGATCGGCAACACCCGCCCCCTGGTGCCCCTCCAGGTCGACCCGCCCCACCACAGCAAGCACCGCAAGGCGCTCGACCCCCTGTTCGCCCCCAAGCAGATGGCCAAGTACGAGCCCCGGGTGCGGGAGCTGGTCCGCGAGCTCATCGACGAGGTGGCCGACCACGGCCACTGCAACTTCCATGAGGCCATCGCCGAGCCCCTGCCCTCCACCATCTTCTTGGAGCTGCTCGGGCTGCCGGTGAGCCGGGTGTACGAGTTCCTGGCCCTCAAAGACGGCATCATACGCCCGCCGGCCCGCTCCCTGGAAGAGCGCTATGAGATGGTGAAGGCCACCGGCCAGAAGATCTACGCCGTGCTCGAAGAGGTGGTGGAGGCCCGCATGGCCGAGCGCCAGGACGACTTCTTGTCCACCATCATCGATGCCAAGGTGGACGGCCAGCCCCTCAGCCGCGACGACGTGGTCGACATCGGCTACCTGTTCTTTTTGGCCGGGCTCGACACCGTGTCGGCCTCCCTGGATTGCATCGTGGCCTACTTGGCCCAGAACCCTGGTCACCGCCAACGCGTGGCCGACGATCCGACTGTCATCCCCCATGCCATAGAGGAGCTGCTGCGCTACGAGAGCCCGGTGCCCGTGGTGCCCCGCATCACCACCGCCGAAACCGAGATGAGCGGCTGTCCCATATCCGCCGGCAGCCGCATCACCGTGCTGCTCGGCTCGGCCAACACCGACGAGCGGTTCTGGGACCGCCCCGACGAGGTGGACTTCGACCGGGAGTCCAACAAGCACTTGGGCTTCGGCGGCGGCGTCCACCGCTGCCTGGGCTCCCATCTGGCCCGCATGGAGCTGCGGGTGGCCTTGGAGGAGTGGCACGCCCGCGTGCCCGACTACCGCCTGGCCGACGGCCTCGAGCTGCGCTACAGCCCCGGCATCCGCCAGATCGACAACCTAGAGTTGGTGTGGTGAGCGAGAACACTGTCTTGTCCAGCCGCCCTCTTGAGGGCGTCCGGGTGGTCGAGGTGGCAAGCTGGATGTTCATCCCCTCCGGCGGATCGGTGCTGGTCGACTGGGGTGCGGATGTCATCAAAGTCGAGCACCCGGTCACCGGCGATCCCCAGCGGGGCCTTATCACCTCCGGCCTTGTCCCCGGCGGCGCCGGCGGCGTCAACTTCATGATCGAGCAGCCCAATCGGGGCAAGCGCTCCATCGGGCTGAACCTGGCCCACCCCGACGGCCGGGAGATGCTGCTCAAGCTGGTGGAGACCGCCGACGTGTTCCTCACCAGCTACTTGCCCCCGGTGCGCCGCAAGCTCCGCATCGACACCGAAGACCTGCGAGAGCGCAACCCCCAGATCATCATCGCCCGGGGATCGGGCCAGGGTCCCCACGGCCCCGACGCCGAGAAGGGCGGCTACGACGGCGCCTCATTCTGGGCCCGGGGCGGCATGGGCGCCACCATGCCCGCCCAGCCCGGCGGCTGGCCCATGAGCCAGCCTTCCCCTGCCTTCGGCGACGTCATGGGCGGCATGGCCACCGCCGGCGCCGTCGCCGCCGCCCTCTACCAGCGGGCTGCTACCGGCGAGCCCTCGGTCATCGACGTGTCGCTTTTGGCCACCGCCATGTGGCAGCTCTCGCCCCTGGTGATCGCGGCCGAGCTCTTCGGCACAGACCGGCTCCCGAACAGCGACCGCACCAAGATGGTCAACCCCGTGGTGAACACCTATCGCACCTCCGACGACCGCCACCTCAGCTTCATCCTGCTCCAGGCCGACAAGCACTGGGCTCAGCTGTGCCACTGCATCGGCCGCCCCGACCTGGCCACCGACCCCCGGTTCGTCGACATAGCCGCCCGGGCCGAGAACAACGAGGCCTGTATCGCCACCCTCGACGAGGTGTTCGAGTCCCAGCCCCTGGAGCACTGGAAGGAGGCCCTGGCCGACTTCAAAGGCGTGTGGGTCCCGTTCCAGACCCTCAATGAGCTCTACGACGATCCCCAGGTCGTCGCCAACGGCTACCTCCCCGCCATGACCACCGGCAGCGGCCAAGAGGTCCAGCTCGTGGCCAACCCCGCCATGTTCAACGAACAGCCCGTGTCCGTCGACCGCGCCCCCGAACACGGCGAGCACACCGAAACCCTCCTCCTGGAAACCGGCATCGCATGGGAGGACATCGCCGCCATGAAAGATTCCGGCGCCATCCTCTAGCCCCAAACTGCCAGCAAAATGCCGATTACGGCGTAGGAGATCAGCGGGTAGCCGGAGTTGATGGCCAGCAGCTTCAGGCTGCGGCCCTCGAAGGCGTAGTTCACTCCGTGCGAGGTGAGCACGAACCCGACTGCGGCCAGCACACCGAGCCCGAGGCCCTCAGCCGCCCCGTCAACCTCCATGCCCTGCACCAAAAGGGCCAGGCCCAGGGTGAACACGAACGCCAGGATGATGGCCAGAACATAGGGGTACCACTGCCGGGGGGTCCCCTTCATCGCCTCGAGGTCCTCTTGGGTCATCCCCGTCTCGGCCATCCACGGTTTGGCCAGGGTGCTGTACCACAAGGCCCCCAGTATCTGGTTGAACACCACCGCGACGATGATCGCCAGGTAGTTCAGATCCCCGAAATCGATGTTGTCCATGCCCCCATTCTGCCTTGGAGTGAGCGCTCAGGCGGGAATCTCCAGCTTCACTCCGGCAAAGCGGGCGAAGTCGTGGTCGAAGGACACGACCTGGCAGCGGTGTTCGATGGCTAGGGCAGCCAAGTGGGCATCGTTGACCAGATTGCCACCGGTTCCCAACGACCCTAGCAATTCACGGACAATATCCAGATGGCGGGCCGTTGGCTCAACGACGACGGCGGACGGTTGAGCCAGCCAGTCTTCCACCTGCTGGATTGCTTCTGCGGGCGAGAGCGGATTTGAGAATAAGACTCGCTTGGTGGACAGCCGGATGAAGGCAAGGAGGGCGACCCATGCGAAGGCCACGGTTGCTGCTCCAGAGAGGGCGCCGTCTAGCCATTCTTGCGATTGCCCATGTCTTGGCGCGTCTTCGTTGACGGAATAGAGAAGGACGTTGGCATCAACCAACTTCACGATCTGGTTTCCATTCTTCGGATCAGTTCTTCATTTTCGAGCTCACCGGCAATGGCCAGCGCTTTGTCCAGATCTACTGCCGGCACGCCCATAGATTTAGTCCGGGTCCGAAACTCATGTGGCCTCCGCCTGTCCGAGTTCCCCTCTCGCACAAGATCATTTAGCGCTTGCTTGAAGGAAATCCGGCGTTGCTCCATCCGCTGGCGGATTACCAGTTCGGTGTCGTCATCAAGGGTTACCGTCGTCCGCATGATGACATCATACCATCAACAAATATGATGTATTGCTGTCAAATAGGCTCTAATAGGCGAGTCCCAGAGCGGTGGCGATGGAGGCGGCTATGCGGGGCGGGTCTTGGAAGGGGCCGAAGTGGGTGAGGTCTTCGAAGGTTTCCAGGGTGGCGTTGGGCAGCGCATCGGCGATTCTCGGAGCCGCCATGGCGGGGGGATCGGTGTCGGTGCCGGTCGCCACCGTTACCTCAGCAGCGATTTCGCCCAGCCGGGGGAAGGTCGAACGGTCGGGATACTCGAAGATGACGGCTTCCACCTCCCGGGGGCACTTCATGGTCACCGTGCCGTCGACCAATTCCACAAAGCCGTGGTCGAGGTAGGCCCACAGCACCTCGGGGTCCAACAAATTGAACGGGGGCCGGCTCGAATACCGCTCATAAGCCGCCTGGCGCGAGACGAAGAACTCCTTGCGCATTCGGGCTATGTCTCCCAGCGCCTTCACCCCCTCACGAGGGAGGGAGTGTGCCGGAATGGTCACCGGCTCATACATCCAGGCCCGGTCGAAGGTCCCCGGCCGGGCCAGCTCGGCCTTCAAGATGGATGCCCCGCCCAAAGAGTGGCCTGCGGCCAGCCGGGGCGTCGGATGTATCTCGTCCACCACGGCCAGCACATCGTCGGCAAACCCGTCCCACTCGTAGCCCTCATCCGGGGCCGACTCGCTGTCGCCGTGGCCCCGGAAATCCAGCGCCCAGCAGTGGGCCACCGGTCTCAGCTCGCGGGCAGCCGCCTGCCACATCCGCCCGCAAAACCCGTTGGCATGGGTCAACAGCACCGATGGCCCGTCGCCCCCCAAGTCGTGCAGCGCAACCCGGGCGCCCTTGGTGGAGTCAATCATCATCGGGCCGCGCCTGCCTGGAAAATGTATGACGTTCATGGCAGAAGAACCGGGGTCGTTGGGGTAGGTCCGCACATCGGCCAGCAGGTTACGGTTGGCTGCCATGAACGACAACATCGTCCTGATCGACAATCCCCGGCCCCACGTCCGGCGCATCACCATGAACCGCCCCGAGAAGCGCAACAGCCTCATCCACCCGCTGCGGGGAGCCGTTCTCGATGCCCTGACCGAAGCCGACCAAGACGACGACGTCAAGATCAGCATCGTCTGCGGCGCCGGCCCGTCGTTCTCTGCCGGATACGACCTCGGCGGGGGCAACGAGGGCTACGAGCTGCCCTTCTACACTCCCGGCGGCGAGGGCCAGTGGCCCCGCCACGTCACCGAGGGCTGGATGAGCATCTGGGATCTGGCCAAGCCGGTCATCGCCCAGGTCCACGGCTACTGCCTGGCCGGGGGCAGCGAGCTGGCCACCGGCTGCGACCTGGTCTACATGGCCGAGGACGCCAAGATGGGCTACCCCGCCGTCCGCTTCGGCGTGCCCGACATGCACTTCCACTCCTGGTTCATGGGCATGCGCAAGGCCATGGAGATGATGCTCACCGGCGACTACGTGTCGGGCATCGAGGCGGTGGAGAAGGGCTGGGCCAACGCCGCCTATCCCGAAGACGAGCTGGCCGACGCGGTGCTCGACATCGCCGAGCGCATCGCCCAGGTGCCCACCGAGCTGCTTCAGATGAACAAGCGGGTGGTCCACCGCCAGATGGAGCACATGGGCATGCGGGCCGGCATCCGGGCCGGCACCGAGCTGTGCGCGCTGGGCACCCACACCCAGGCCATGGCCGACTTCGTGGGCTCGATCCAGAAGAAGGGCCTCACCACCACCCTTTCTGAGCGCGACTCCAAGTTCGGCGACTACCGCACCAGCCACTGAGCTGCCCGACCCCTACCTGGCCGACCCCCCTGTATGGGGGAGAGCGAGTTGGGCTAGTTTGACTGGGACATTCACGAGGGGGGATTCCTTGATGGCTGCTCGCTTTTGGAAACTGGCGTTGATTCTCGCCGCCCTGACCCTGGTGGCCAGCGCCTGCGGCAATGCCGGAAACGACGATGAGGGAGGCGCCCCGGCAACCACCGCGGCCCCCGCCGCGCCCGAAGAGCCCGGCGACGACGAGCCCGCGCCCGCGCCGGAGGAGGCCGACGATGAGCCTGCGCCCGCGCCGGAGGAGGCCGACGATGAGCCCGCCCCCGCCCCCGAGCCCGAAGCTGAGCCCGACGACGAGGCCGCCCCCGAGCCCGACGAGCCCGCTCCCGAGCCCGAGGAGCCTAGGGATCCCGAGCATCGCCACACCTTCGTGCCCATCGAGGGCGTGCCCGGGGTGAACGACTCCGAGATCAAGTCCACCTCCATCGTCACCATCAGCAACAACGCGCTGGGCACCAACATCGCCTCCTACAACGACGGCATCGAGGCCTACTTCAACTACATCAACGACACCGGCGGCATCTACGGCCGCGAGCTGGTGCTGGCCAACAAGCGCGACGACCAGCTATTCCAGAACCAGCCCCAGGCCTTGGCCATGGTGGAAGAAGACGACTCGCTGGCCGCCTTCGTGGCCACCCTGCTGTTCTTCGGGGCCGACACCCTCAACGACGCCGGCGTGCCCACCTTCGGCTGGGGCATCCACAACGAGTTCGCCGACCGGCGCAACATCTTCGGCCATGTCGCCCCCAACTGCCTTGGCTGCGTCCACCAGTTGTGGCCCTGGATTGCCAGCCAGGTGGGGGCCACCAAGGCCGGCATCTTCGGCTACGGCAACAGCGAGAACTCCAAGATCTGCGCCGAGGGCACCCGCGACTCCATCGAGCGCTACCGCGCCGAAGCCGGCGGGATGACCGTGGAGTTCTTCGACACCTCCATCGAGTTCGGGCTGGCCGGCGGCGTCGCCCCCCAAGTCTCGGAGATGAAGGACAAAGGCGTCGATATCATCTTCACCTGCCTCGACCTCAACGGCATGCGCACCATCGCCCAGGAGCTGGTCAAACAGGACCACCGAGACCAGGTGGTCATGTACCACCCCAACACCTACAACCACGACTTTGTGGCCGCCAACGCCGACTTGTTCGAGGGCGACCTGGTGTTCACCCAGTTCGTCCCGTTCGAGGCCAACATCGACAGCAAGCTCCAGGAGGCGTTCTTCACCTACACCGCCGACATCAAGGTCGAGGAGCAGACCATGGTCGGCTGGCTCAACGCCCACCTGTTCTACGAGGGCCTGCTGGCTGCCGGGCCCGAGTTCGACCGGGCCTCTTTGGTCGACGCCGTCCGCACGTTCGACGGCTACAGCCACTACGGGCTCACCAACCCCGTCGATTGGAGCCGCCAGATCGCCCTGCCCAACAACAACCCCGACGCCGACTATCAGTACCGCTGCATCACCGGGGTCAAGATCGTCGACGGGGCCTTCGAGCAGTGGACCGGCGAGTCCGGCAAGCCGTGGCTGTGCTGGGAGACCGCCCGCACCGACTGGCACGATCCCGAGGCCCTCACATTCACAGGCTGACGGTCTGCTGAGCGGAGGCTGAGCCGACCATGACCGCCAGCGTCCTCGCCGCCGGGGTGCTGGAAGACACCATCCGGGCTTTCTTCCAGGGCCTACCCATCGGCGCGGGCTTCGCCTTGGTGGCCATGAGCTTCGTGCTCACCTACAAGACCTCCGGGGTGTTCAACCTGGCCTTCGGGGCCCAGGCGTTCATCAGCGCCGCCACCTACTTCGAGCTCCACGTCCGGCGCGACTGGCCCATCTGGTCGGCGGTGCTGGTGGCGGTGGTGCTGGTCGCCCCGGCCCTCGGCCTGCTTTTGGAGCGGCTGATATTCCGCCACGTCCATGCCGCCTCCGCGGTGTCCAAGCTGGTCATCTCGCTCGGCCTGCTCGTTGCCCTGCCCGAGCTGTTCAAGCTTATCGTCGACTACAACCGCGAGCAGCCCTTCGGCGCGGTGGGCATCATCCCCGACGGCACCACCGTCTACCGGCTGTTCGGCCGATACCCCGTCACACGCGACGAGATCGCCGCCTTCGTCATCGTGGTGGCCACCGCGGTGGCCCTGGCCGCCCTGTTCCGCTACACCCGCTTTGGCCTGCGCATCCGAGCAGTGGTGCAGAGCCCCCGCATGACCGAGCTCAACGGGGTCAACGCCGACTGGGTGTCGTCGGGCTCGTGGATGCTGTCCAGCCTCTTCGCCGGCCTGGCCGGGGTGCTGTTGGTGCCCACAACCTCGTCGCTGGGCACGGTGCTGGAGCCAACCGGCTACTTCCCGATCGTGATCTCCGCGCTGGCCGCGGCCGCGCTGGGCCGACTGGTCAACCTGCCCGCCGCCCTGTTCGGCGGACTGGCGCTGGGCATCATCACCACCCAGATGCGCACCCACGTGCCCCGGGACAACGTCATCTTGGCCGAGTTGCAGGGCCCCGCGCTGCCCTACGTGATGCTGTTCGCCATCATCGTGTTCTGGCCCGCCATCCGCCGCCAGGTCGCCGGGGCCGACCCGCTCTTGGGCGTGTCCCCGCCCCCGCCCGCGCTGGCCGCCACCAGCCGCAGCCGGGGCATGACCATCTACACCCGGATCATGGCCCTGGCCTTTTTCACCGCGGTGGCCATCTTCACCTTCGGCTACGCCAACAACTTCTGGATCTCCCGCATCACCCACTCGGTGATCTTCTCCATCATCTTCTTGTCCATCGTGGTGTTCACCGGCCTCGGCGGCCAGATCGCCCTGTGCCAGGTGGCCTTCGCGGCCATCGGCGCGTTCGGGGCCATGCAGTTCGCCCAGCGATGGGACATCTCGGTGATAGTCGGCATGGTGGCGGGCGCGGCCATCGCCGCCGCGGTGGGCGCGGTGCTCAGCATTCCGGTAATGCGCCTCGGCGGCATCTGGCTGGCCATCGCCACCTTGGCCTTCGCGCTGTTCTTCCACGACGTATTGGTGAAATACAGCTGGGTGGGCGGCTCGTTGTTCCACGGCCGCAACGTGCCCCGGCCCGAGTTCTTCGGCGTCGACTTCTCCAGCCGGGAGAACTTCCTCATCTTGTGCATCGCCATCCTGGTTCTCGTCGGTGTGCTGGTGATCCTCATCCGCGAGAGCAGCACCGGCATGGCCCTGCGGGCGCTGCGGGGCTCGGAGACCGCAGCCGAGTCCATCGGGATCATCTCCTGGCGCTCCCGGGTCATCGTGTTCTCGGTGTCGGCCGCCATCGCCGCCATCGGCGGTGGGCTCTTGGCCATGGAGGAGCGCCTGGTGGGATACGAGGCCAACTTCGATCCCCAGACCGGCCTGTTCTGGCTGGTCATAGTGGTGGTGCTGGGTGCCCGCACCGTGGAGGGCGGCATTCAGGCCGGGGTGGCCTTCGTGATCTTTCCCGAGCTGGTGCTTCACCGCTGGTTCGGACTCGACGGGGCGTGGCGATTCGTGTTGTTCGGCTTCGCCGCCATTTCCTTCGCCCGCCATCCCGAGGGCCTGCTTGAGCACGGCAAGCGCCGCTCGCAGGTCTTGATGCAGCGCGCCTTCGGCCGACGCGCCCCGGCGGCCATGGCCACAGCCGACGCAGGGGACGAGCCGTGAGCCTGCTGGTCGCCGAGGGCATCACCAAGCGGTTCGCGGGCATCACCGCCGTGGACGACGTGCGCGTCGCGCTCGACGCGGGCGAGCGGGTCGGCCTGATCGGCCCCAACGGCGCGGGCAAGACCACATTGTTCAACTGCCTTTTGGGCCTGCTTCGCCCCGACGCCGGAACGGTGAGCTTCGACGGCGTGGACATCACCCGCCTGCCCGTCTACCGCCGGGCCCGCCTGGGCATCGGGCGCACCTTCCAGCGGGTGGAGCTGTTCAGCGGCTCGTCGGTGCGCGACCACCTGCTGTTCGCCCACCGCATCCGCAGCGGCACCGGCGCCCTGTGGAAAGACGTCATCGGCCTGGGCCTGCCCAAGCCCGCCGAGATCGAGCGCTGCGACGCCCTTTTGGAGAGCCTCGGCCTCGGCGGCATGGGCGATGAGCCCATTGAAGCGCTCAGCCTGGGCCAGAGCCGGCTGGTGGAGGCGGCCCGGGCGCTCATGACCCAGCCTCGAGTGGTGCTGTTGGACGAGCCCTCCTCGGGCCTCGACCGGGCCGAGACCAACGCCTTGGCCGACACCCTGGCCCGCATCCAGGCCGAACAGGGCTTCGGCCTGCTTTTGGTGGAGCACGACGTGGAGCTGGTGGCCTCGTTCACCGAGCGCACCTACGTTCTGGACTTCGGCAAGCTCATCACCCACGGCGCCACCCCCGATGTGATGCGCGATCCCGAGGTGAGGACCGCCTACCTGGGCGATTTCGTGGCAGGCACGCCATGACCGATTCTGTTGAGCCCACCGCTGGCCCGATCACTGGCACCGCCGCCGCCGCGGCCGCCCCCGCGGCCGCCCCCGCCCCGCTGCTGATCCCCGTGCTGGAGCTCCGCCACATCAACGCCGCCTACGGGCCGTTCCGAGCCCTGTTCGACGTGTCCCTGTCGGTGGCCGAGGGCGAGACCGTGGCGCTTTTGGGCCGCAACGGCGCGGGCAAGACCACCGTGGCCCGGGTGGCCAGCGGCCTGGTGGAGCCCACCGAGGGCGAGGTGATGGTGGACGGCAACGACTTCACCAAGGCTCGGGCCCACCGCTACGCCAAGGCCGGGGTGGTGCACGTGCCCGAGGGCCGGGCCGTGTTCTCCGACTTCTCGGTGGAGGAGAACCTCACCCTGGCCTTCTCCCGCACCCGCGACCGCTCCGGGGTGCGCGACGCCCTGGCCCGGGCCTTCGAGCTGTTCCCCCCCATCGCCCAGCGCCGACGCCAGATCGCCGGCACCCTGTCGGGCGGCGAGCAGCGCATGCTGGCCATGGCCCGGGTGCTGGTGGAGACCCCCCGCCTGCTCATCGCCGACGAGCTATCGCTGGGCCTGGCCCCCATCGTCACCGACGAGGTGTACGCCGTGCTGGCCCGCATCCGCGACGCCGGCACCTCCCTGCTCATAGTCGAGCAGCACATGGGCCATGCCCTGGCCCTGTGCGACCGGGCCATCCTCCTAGACCACGGCGCCGTCTCCTGGCAGGGCCCCGCCTCCGAGGCCGCCCAAGCCGTAGGCGGCTCCCTGTTTGACACCAGCGGTGAAAAGTAAAAGTTAAGTTTTGGGCCGTTCCGCCCGTTACTTAACTTTTTCGTGCCAGAAAAGTTAAGCGCCTGTCCTCGAAATGGGTCTCCTTGTAGTGCTCAGTTGTGACCGGACCCCGTTTGACACCGGCTTTTCATGCGATATTCGGTTGAATCCTATTGCAGGACGATGCAGAAAGGATACGGTTTGGCGGATGGCTGGCCGCGACCTGAAGCAGCTGTTTCGGGCTTTCAGCTCGGGTGACGAGTTGTCATTCCGACGAGCCGCTACAGCGATCATCGAGGAGGAGGAGGCGAAGCAGCACGTGGCGCTGGCTCGAGATCTTCGAAAGCTCCTGGCCAGCGGCGAAGAGGCGATCACGAGCTTGGGAGGATTGCCGGATCCACCGTTGGACCGAGATGGCGAATGGCCCCTTGCCGAGGTCCGCCATCCAGGTCTCTACTTCAGCGACCTCGTGCTGGCCCCGACGACCTCGGACAAACTTAATTGCATAGCTCGGGAAGTGCCGTTGTGGGGCCGACTGGCAGCCTCCGGGATTCCGCAGCGTCGTCGTTTGGTGTTCTACGGGCCGCCGGGCTGCGGCAAGTCCTCGGCCGCTGAAGCTCTAGCGGCTGAGATCGGGGTCCCACTGATGGTCGTCCGTTTGGATTCGGTGATCTCGTCCTATCTGGGACAGACCGCGGCGAATCTCCGGCGCATCATGGAATGTACCGAAGTCGGGCAGCAGGTCGTGCTGTTTGACGAATTCGACGCTCTTGGAAGGGTGCGTGACGATCCTGCCGAGCACGGCGAGATTAAGAGGGTCGTGAATGCGTTCTTACAAATGCTTGACGGCTATAGGGGATCGAGCCTCCTTGTGGCTGCTACGAACCATGAGCAGTTGCTCGACCCGGCTCTATGGCGCCGGTTTGACGAAGTTGTCTGCTTTCCGAAGCCGACGGTGCATCAGCTTCGCGCTGTGTTGCGAAAGCGCCTTGGGTTGCTGCCTCATCGGGGCTTGGGAATCGAAGCGGCGGCCTCGGAACTTAAGGGCTTGCCCCATGCCGCCGCCGAGGCCGCCGCATGGGGCGCGTTGAGGCGAGCGGTTGTAGGTGGGCGGGGTCACGTCGACGTTGAAGATTTGGCCGATGCGGTCGCAGACGCTTCCCAGCGGCCATGGTGATCAGTGCCGCAACATTTACAACTTCCTGAACCACGGCGCTTGGGTTCGAGGCGTGCAGCAGGTGGCGGAGGCGACCAGAATCAGGATCGACCTGTTCCCAGGACGCACGGTGGCAAGTTAAGAGGTGATCTGGCAGCCGCCCTATCGGCAACCCCGCAAGTCCCAGCCGAAGGTGTTGATCCGCGGACTGTATTCAAGGTCCGGGCAACGAGCAGGCTGAAAGTCGAGCAGCGGGGGCTCCAATTGCTGGGCGATACCGCTGGTTGGACCTACTTTGTGGTTCCCGCCGATGAGAGTGCCTCCAAGTTCCGCAGCGACTTGGAAGAGTATGAAGCTGGTGAGGGCCCAAGAGTGCTGGAAGAGTTCTTTGGGAGTATCGAGGGAATCGAACGCTATGGGCCTTCCGATCGGAGAGGCCCCGGGCTCCCTCCACCCGGTTACCTGGGCGAAGCCACCGTTGATGTTCTTCTTTGGCCGTCCGGTGATGATCAGGAGGCTGTTCGACGACTGGATGATGCGGTTGCTGCTGTAGAAGCCGCTCGGGGAACAGTCTTGGCTTCTGACCGTCGGGCCTTGTCGACCATGGCCCGGGTACGAGTCTCCGAAAACGGGCTCGACATGCTCTTGGAACTCATGGTTGTCGAACGCATTCGCGCTCCGGTAGCGCCGTTCCTAGAACCTTCAGACTGGCACGTTCCCGTCGCTGACGATCTCATTGCCCAGGCACCAATCGATGTGACAGTCGGAGTAATCGACGATGGAGTGCACGCAAGACACCCGCTGTTAGCCGATCTGGTGGGGTTACAAATCAACGTTCCTGAGAATCGGCAGTGGAGCGATCCCGGTATACACGGATCCATGGTCGCGGGTCTTGCCGCATACGGCGACCTGGAGGAAGCGCTGCGCGACCAAATGTCTCTTCCGGCGCCCGCGAAGTTGGCAGTCGCTCGTGTCCTCGAACCCGATCCGAACAACCCGCAGGACACAAGATTTCCCACCGATGAGCCTGAGCACATTGTGATCCAAGACGCTATCCGGGGGCTGCACGACGAGGGTGTTCGGGTAATCAATCTGTCGATTGCCGACCGCCACGCCTATAGCGGACCCCACGCCAGTATCTGGACTGAGACGCTCGACCGTCTGGCACGCGAACTCGACGTTCTCATCGTCACCGCCGCGGGAAATCGCCCGATCGCCCCGTCCGGCGAAGTCAGTGATGGGGTCTACGCTCATGCTCACTACCCTGATTACACCCTCGACTCAGAAGCCCGTATTGCCGAACCGGGTATCGCTGCCAACGTCGCGACTGTCGGCTCAATTGCACGCTCAGGAGCGTCCTCTCGACCCGATGGGCGCTCTGATCCCAAAGACATTGCCATAGCTCAGGTCAACGAACTCTCACCGTTCTCGCGGACAGGACCTGGTGTCAATGGGACATATCAGCTCGGAGCGATTAAGCCCGAGTTCGTCCACTATGGGGGCAATACCGTGTGGACCTCTCTTAGCCGCCTCCAGAACAACGACCCTGGCGCTGCTGTGGTCTCCACCGCTAGCAGCGCCGTCGGCCGTCTCTTTGCTGCCAGTTCCGGTACAGCTTCGCCGCGCCGCGTGTGGCTCGAGCGGCAGCAGAAATCCTTCATCGTTACCCCGGTGCGAGCGCCAACCTCCTTCGTGTGCTACTTGGCATCTCTGCCGTCGTCCCCGACGAGGCTGGGCTGCAATTCCCAGACGAAAAGGACAAACACCGAGCGTTCGGATACGGGATGCCCGACAAGACGCGGGCCGTGGAGTCAGGGCGGAGCCGTGTTGTGCTCCTCCACGATGGCGAGATGGCTGTGGACACCGCTGTGATCCACTCGATCCCGGTTCCCCCGCTGTTCTCGACCGGCAAAGCCGACCGGACCATCACGATTGCAGTTGCCTGCGACCCGCCGGTTCGTCGCCAACGCCGCGAGTACACCGCCGGACATATCGCTCTCGACTTTTACCGGGGCATGACCATTGATGAAGTCGAGGAGGTCGTCCGAAAGCAGTCAGGAGAAGACAAAGCCGACCTCCCCAGCGATCGCCGCCGTATCGCCAAGAAGCTCAAGCCGGGCGCGCAAGCCTGCGGCGCGTCCACACTACAAGTCAGGCGATGGAGAGCTCCCGCTTCCAACTCGCTCCTACCCGACGACACCGACACCTACTATTTAGTCGTGAAACATTTCAGCGAAGCATGGGCGGCAAATTTGAACGAGCCATATACGACCCAGCGCTACGCACTTGCGGTCCAACTTGAAGACCAAACACATATCAACATCGACCTCTACGCAGCTCTTGAGTCGCAAATCCGAGCACAAGCGCAGGCACGGATTCACGTCCAGACCGATAGCTAGATAGGGGTTAGGGCATATGAAGCCAGCAGTTGAGTTCGATCCGTTCAGCCGGGACTTCTTCGACGATCCCTACGACACCTACGCCGACCTGCGGGATCACGCCCCCTGCTACTACAGCGAGCGCTACGACTTCTATGCCCTGAGCCGCTTCGACGACGTGGTGGCCGGCCACCGCGACTACGCCACCTTCACCTCCACCCACGGCCAGACCTACGAGCAGCTGACCTCGGGCCAGCCCAACGAGACAGGGTCGATCATCTCCATGGACCCGCCCGAGCACACCCGCTACCGCAAGCTGGTGTCCCGCTCGTTCACCCCCCGCTCCATCGGCGACTACGAGCCTCTGGTGCGGGAGATCATCAGCGGCTATCTCGACCCGCTCATGGGCCGCCGCCAGTTCGACATCCTCGAGGAGTTCGCCGCCCCGTTCCCCGTCGAGATCATCTCCACCATCTTGGGCGTGCCCCCCGAAGACCGCCAGCAGATCAGGCACTGGACCGACGCCATGCTCCACCGCGAGGAGGGCTCGGCCATGAGCGGCGCGGCCGCCGCCGAAGCGGGCATGGCCCAGGGCATGTACCTGTTCCAGCTCTCCCAACAGAAGCGGGCCGAACCGGCAAACGACATGCTCTCTGCGCTGATCGAGGCCGAGGTGGAGACCGAGGACGGCGATCTCACCCAACTAGACGACGCCGAGATCGCCGGATTCGGCACGCTATTGGCCGCGGCCGGCTCTGAGACGGTCACAAAGCTGGTGGGCAACGCCGTGGTGCTGTTCCACCGCAACCCCGACCAGTGGGCCAAGGTGCTCGACGATCCCGCCGTCATCGCCAACGCCGTGGAGGAGATCCTCCGCTACTGGGCGCCCTCGCAGTACCAGGGCCGCTACTCGGTGGTCGCCTCAACCTGGCACGGGGTGACCATCCCCAAGGACAAGCCGGTGTTCTTGATCACCGGTGCGGCCAACCGCGACCCCCGCCGCTACGACGATCCCGACAAATTCGACGTCTCCCGCGAGCCCGGCCTGGCCGTCGGGCTGGGCCACGGCCTCCACGTGTGTCTGGGCGCAGCATTGGCCCGCCTGGAGAGCCGAGTGGCCATCGAGGAGATCGCCCGCCGCTGGCCCGCCTTCGAGGTGCAGGAATCCGGCCTGCGCCGGGTGCAGATGTCCAACGTGGCCGGCTACTCCTCGGTGCCGATCACGGTCTCCTAGTTGAGCCCTGCCCGGTGCCCCGCCAAGCAGGGCACCGGGCCGGCACAAGAGTTACTGACCGAAGGTTCCGGTCTCGCCCTCGAAGGAGAAAATGTCGCTTATGGGTACGTAGCGGGCGCCGTCTTCGTCCACCACCAGCTCTTCGATGCGTCCGGCTTCCACCATGTAGGAGTCGTTGGCCCCGTCCATGGCCCGTGGGGAATCGCCTAGCGCACCCCGGGAATCGAAGTTCATCTGCCACATGGCCCGCATCACGTTGGTCCGGTTGATCCCGCCGTCCATGTCGGCCGCAGCCAGCAGGACATTGTGAAGAATCTCGCCGAAGATGTAGCCCAATGCGTGCGATTCGGCATCGGGATCGACGCCCTGGCTCTCCAGCGCACCCCGCACGAATTGCACCCACTCGTCGTCGGCCAGCGAGTCGTCCGACAGGTCCTTTTGGGTGTTCACCATGCGGACTCCGTTGGCCAGCGGTCCGATGGGCGCCCAGAACAGCGCTATGCGCTGGCAACCGTTGGTCACCAGGATCAGCGGATCCCATGCACTGGTGGCGATCCCCAGCACTCCCCTCGGGCAGAACGCCCCTGAGGTGGCCAGTATCGCCACGTCGGCGTCGCTGGCCGCCATGGTGGTGACTTCGCTTGACACCCCTTCGGCCCCCGGATCGTGCTTGACCTCGTCCACTATCTCGATCCCAAATTCGGGAGCGCACTCGTTGAAGGCCACCCGCCACGCTTCGCCGGCGTCGTTGTCCAGCGACAATATGGCCACCGTGGCCCCCTCGCCGATCTCGTCGGACACGTGCTGGCACCAGAGCCGGGACTCGGTCTCATAAGACATCAGCGCCCCGGTGGTCCATGGGAAATTGACCGGGTCGCCCCACTCGGGCAGGCCGGTCAGGTTCAGCAGTTGCGGGATGCAGTTCTCGTTCAGAACGTCGCGCACCGCCAGATTGTTGGGGCTGCCCAGAATGCCGGCGAAGCCCAGCAGGTTCTCGACGTCGATCATCTCCTCCACGTTGGTCACCGTGCGGGCCGGCACGTAGGCGTCGTCGCGGCTCACCACCACCACATTGCGGCCGTCGATCGGGCCTACATGGTCGAAGTAGAGCTGGATGCCGTCGCTGATCGTGCCGAAGCCGGCCAGCGATCCCGACCGGGGCAAGCTGGAGCCGAAGCGGATCTCGCTGTCGGTCACCCCCTGGTAGTTGTCCCACTCGTCAGGGCATTCGGTGATGTCGATCTCCGCGCCGCCGCCCAACTCGGTGATGTTGGGATCAGAGGGCTCCTCCGGCGCGGGCTCAGGCTCTTCCTCGTCGTCGGGCTCGGGCGCAGCAGCAGGCTCTTCCTCGTCGTCGGGCTCGGGCGCAGCAGCAGGCTCTTCCTCGTCGTCGGGCTCGGGGGCAGCCGCAGGCTCATCAGGCGCCTCGGTAGGAGCTGCCGGCGCCGGTTCGGACACCGGTGCGTCGTCGTCGTCGTTGCCGCAGCTGCTGGCCACCAGCGCGAACACAACAAACAACGCGAGCAAGATTCGCCAAGATTTCGACATGGGGTCATCCCTCCTGAGATGGGCTCTTCGATTGGAGCGGTTCTGTAACCCTAGGCGGCTACGGCGACAATTTCAGCCCCCAGGCGGCCGGGGCGCAACCGCCATGAGCCGGGCCTTGATCCGCGCGAACCCGTGGGCCGCCCCGCCGGGCAGAGCGAAGATGATCAAGATCAACAGACCGCCCAAAATGGCCGTGCCGTACGGCCCCTCCAGGGCCACGTCGGTGCCCGGCAGCGTCTGGGTTTGGCTCGACCAGTGGGGCACGAACTGGATGGCCAGCCCGCCCGCCACCGCACCGTGCAGCGTCCCCGCGCCCCCCACGATCAGCCCCACGATTAGCAGAATGGCCATCGAGAAGCCGAACTCGTCGGGCCCCACGAACCCCGAGTGCATGGCCAGCATGGTCCCGGCCACCCCGCCCACCGCGGCGCTGATGCCGAAGCTCAGCGTTTTGTAGGCGGCCAGGTTCACCCCGTTGGCCGCAGCACCCAGCGGGTTGTCCCGAATGGCCACCATGGCCCGCCCCACCCGGCCGGCCAAGATGTTGCGCACCAGCCAGAAGCACACCAGCGCCACGATCACCAGCAAGAAGTACTTGTACACCGCCTCCTCCTGCCGCCCGGTCAGCCCGTCGGGCACCCGCGAGCCCACCCCCGGGATGGCATGGAGCCACTCGGTCACCGTGTCTAGCGGGGCCCACGTCGGCGCTTCCAGGTCGCTCTCGATCAAAAGGCCGTTGCTGCCCCCGGTGCGCTCGCTCACTTCTTCCAGTCGGATGATCGACGGGAACACCGCCGCCACCGCAAACGTCAACAGCCCCAGGTACAGCCCCTGAATGCGCAGCGCGGGAATCCCGAACAGCACCCCGAACAAGAACAGCCCCGGCACCACCACCCCCAGCGTGGCCACATAAGACCAGTGGAAGTCGTTCACCAGCACCGCGGTGAGATACGCCCCCGATCCCACGAAGAAGCTGTGGCCCAAAGAGAGCTGCCCGCTGTAGCCGGTGGCGATGTTCAGCCCCAAGATGGCCACCATCAGCCCGACGGCCTGGCTGAGGTTGCCCAGCCCCACTGTGTAGCGGTTGCCGAAGATGGTCGGGCTGTAGGTGTCGGCGATCAAGAACGGGATCAGCACCACCACCAGGGCGAACAGCGCCCACCCGATGACCTGGCGCTGCCGGTGCTGGCGGCTGCCTGCGTCCACCGCGCCCAGGCCCTTCACACCCGCTCCACTCTCGTGGATCCGAACAGGCCGGTGGGCCGCACCAACAGCACCACCAAGATCACCGCCACCGCGGTGGCCAGGGCCAGCTCGCTCAGGTCCAAGAACGTCACCAGCAGGTTGCGGGCCAGCCCCACCACCAGCCCGCCGATCACCGCTCCCACCAGCGAGTCGAGCCCGCCCAACGCGGCGGCGGCCAGCGAGAAGATCAGCACCCGCAGCATGATGGAGGGCTCCAGCAGCAGGTCGGGCACCACCAGCGCCCCGCCCAGCGTCCCGATGGCCGCGGCCAGCGCCCAGCCGAACCCCAGCGTCGGCCCCACCCGGATGCCCACCAGCCGGGCCGACTCCAGATTCGACGACACCGCCCTAAAGGCCAGCCCCACCTTGGTGCGCGACAACAGCACGTACAGCAGCCCCACCACCGCGAACACCGTTCCCAGATTGCCGATGGTGCGCCAGGTGAGCTGGGCGATGCCCCACTCGATGGGCGCCCCGGTGGGGAACATGGAGGGCAGGCTGCGGGTGCGGAAACCCCACACGATCCCCACCGCCGAGTCGATTATCAACAACAGCCCCAGCGTCACGATCACCAGGGGCAGCACGTGGTCGGGTGGAAACGGCCGTATGAACACCCGCTCCACAAACATGGCCACCGCGGCGCTGGCCACCATGGCGCACAGCACCGCCACGGCCACGGGCAGCCCCTGCTCCACGCTGAACACGTAAACCAGATACACCCCCAACAAGGCCAAAGAGCCCTGGGCGAAGTTGATGAACCCGGTCGACTTGTAGATCATCACCAGCGCCAGCGCCACCGACGCATAGGTGGCCCCGTCGCTCAGCCCCCGAAAGAACTGGGCCAGCCACAGCTCCCCGTTCGACAGCTTGTCCAACGACACGTCGAAGATGCCCAGAAGCGATGCCACAACAACCATCGCTCAATACCCCAAATACGCCCGGCGGACGTTGTCGTCGGCGGCCAGCTCGTCGGCGGGGCCCGACAGCGCCACCTCTCCGGCCTCCAGCACGTAGGCCACATCGGCCACCCCCAGCGCCAGGCTGGCGTTCTGCTCCACCACCAGCATGGTGGTTCCCGCTTCGGCATTGATCACAGTGAGCTGCTCGAACAACGCCCGGGTGATCATCGGCGCCAGCCCCAGCGACGGCTCGTCCAACAGCAGAAGCGACGGCCGCAGCATCAGCGCCCGGGCGATGGCCAGCATCTGCTGTTCCCCCCCGCTCAAGCTCCCGGCGGCCTGGTTGCGGCGCTCGCCCAGCACCGGGAAGGTCTCGTACCACCGCTCGACGTCAGAGCGCACCTCGGCATCGGAGCGCACGAACGCCCCGGCCATCAGGTTCTCCTCCACCGAGAGATCGGGAAACGTCCCCCGACCCTGGGGCACATGGGCCACCCCCCGGCGCACGATGTCGGCGGTGCGGTGCCCGGCCAGCTCCTCGCCGGCCAGCTTGATCGACCCCTCGGTCGACACCATGGCGCACAGCGCCCGCAGCGTGGTGGTCTTGCCCGCCCCGTTTGCCCCCAAGATCACCGCGATCTGCCCCTCGGCCACCGAGAAGTCGATGCCGTGCAGCACCCGGATGTTCCCGTAGGCCGCCTTCAGCCCGGCCACCTCCAGATACGCCGCGCTCATTGCTCGGCCCCCAAGTAGGCCTCCACCACCGCCGGGTCGTTTTGCACCTCGGCGGGGGAGCCCTCGGCGATCTTGGCCCCGAAGTCCAGCACCACCACCTTGTTCGATACCCCCATCACCATCCCCATGTGGTGCTCCACCAGCAGCAGCGTCAGCGAATGCCGCTCGGCCAGCGCCACCAAGAGCTCGCCCAGCTCGCCCACCTCGGTCTGGGTGAGTCCGGTGGCCGGCTCGTCCAGCAGCAACAGCCGGGGCCGGCCCACCAGCGCCCGGGCCAGCTCCACCCGCTTGAGCGTGCCGAACGGCAGCCCCGCGGCGGGGTGGAAGGCCACATCGGTCAGCGACAGCTCATCGAGCGCATCCCAGGCAGTGCGGGCCAGCTCGGCCTCCTCCCGGCGAGAGCCCCACCGCACCGCGGCGCGCAGCGCTCCGATCCGTGAGCGGTGGTGGGCGCCCACCATCACGTTCTGGAGCACGGTCATCCCCGGCCACAGGGCCAGGTTCTGGAACGTGCGCCCGATGCCCAAACCGCTGATGGCATGGGCCGGGCGGCCCAGCAGGTCGGCCCCGTCGAAGCCAACCGCCCCCTCCTGGGCGTCGTACACCCGGCTGACCACGTTGAACAAGGTGGTCTTGCCCGCCCCATTGGGCCCGATCAGCCCGCAGATGCTGCCCTCGTCCACGGTGAACGACAGTTCCCGCAGGGCGGTAACCCCCCCAAACCGCACCGTGACCCCCGCCACATCCAACAAGGCCATACGACACGAGACCCTACCCCGCTTGCCTGAGCCCGTCGGGCAGGCTCACCCCCCGACGAGGCTGGCAATGGCCCAGATCACGATCACCAAGCCCACAACGATCATCACCACGCTGCGCCCCACCTTCGGCTTGGCCGGCTCATCGGGAGCGCCCGGTGGGGGAGGGATGTCCTGTCGGCCCTGGCGAGGCCCGTCAGGATTGATCAACGCGGCAATATTCCCCACCGCCAGCGCACCGCCGAGCGCCAGCAGCAAGAACGTGATGATCTCCGGCCCGCCCAGCACCTACCCAGTCTCGCGCCTATGGACGACGATGCACCGACACCGCGTAGTCGCCGCCGTCCCACGGACCCCGCTCCCAGGTTGAGTACCGCTCCGACAGGTCCAATCCGGCCGCGGCGCAGTCGGCGTCGTATTGGGACAGTGAGTAGCCCCCGCCTCGCAGCTGAAACCCGGCCACCAGGGCGCCGCCGGGGGAGAGGTGGGCGGCGCAGCGCTCCACCACCGCGGCCTCGGTGCCCGGCGCGGTGAACAGCAGCACGTTGCCGGCCATCACCACCGCGTCGAATGCCTCCCCCAAGTCGAACACCGTCAAGTCCATCTGGTGCCACCCCAGCTCCGGCGCTTTGGCCCGAGCCCCCGCAATCATCTCGTCGTCGATGTCCACCCCAGCAACCTCATACCCCCGCCGGGCCAGCTCAATAGCCAATCGCCCCGTCCCACACCCCGCATCCAGCACCCGCCCACCCCCGCCCAGCAGCGAGTCCACAAAATCGGCCTCCCCGTGCGGATTGTGCCCCTCAGCAGCCAGCCGCTCCCACCGAGCGTCATAATCCCGCCCCGACATCCGCCCACCCCAAGTAGATCCCACCCGGTTTGTCTCCTAAATCGAAACAATGCGTACGTCTAGGGCGTACGCCGACAAGGCGCGGAGATCGCCAGAATCAGAGGTGAGCACCGAACCTCCTGGTTCGGCCAGAGCAACTACCAGAGCATCAATCGCTGAGCCTCTCTGGGCACGAGTTCGAAGCCAGCCGGCCCTCCGGGCCAATCCGATGTCAATCAATTCCACTACATCGCATGATTTGATAAGCAGATTGACTCTGGCGTCCTTTCCTGCGTCACCTTGCATGCACTCAACCAACACAGGCGACGGCACCACCGGCGGCCATAGTCCTTCGCGCTGGAACCCTCGGATTACATCAGCCGTTTCAAGTGTTGTGCCAGTGAGAAACGAGACTCCGCCCGAATCAAGCACGAGTGTCACTAGCTGGCGGTCTGCTCGGAATGGCGGACAATCTGTCCTACGATTTCCTCAGCCCAGGCCTTGCTTTCTGGTGTAGAAGGCCCCACCTCGGCCTGCAGCTCCTCCAAGTACTCTTCGCCTGCCCTGATCAGCTCAAGCCGTCGAATCTCCTCCCGAACGGCCTTCTGCAACATCTCAGAGGCGGGAAATCCGTGCTCTTTGACCGCCGCATGGAGATCGTCCGGCAAATAAACCTGCATCCGTGGCATACGCCTAACTATACACACATTCAGCTAGTAGGCCAGATGAATGCCTTTCTGAGTTCCCACCTCCGGAGCATGTCACACCCGCCCGGTACTCTTTGGCGGTGGCTTCCCCGATCCACGCTGAGAAAGGCGTGCCGGCCGACGTCGGCTATGAGTTTCATCCGGCGGTGGCTGCTTGGTTTGAGGGGCGGTTTCCGGGGGGGCCTACCGAGGCGCAGGCTCAGGGGTGGCCGGCCATTGCGTCGGGCAAAGACACGCTGATCGCTGCGCCCACCGGGTCGGGCAAGACCCTGGCCGGGTTCCTCATCGCCATCGACAACCTCTACAAGCGCCACGCCGCCGGCCAAACGGTGGCCAAGGCCAGCCAGGTGGTGTACGTGTCGCCGCTGAAAGCCCTGGCCACCGACATCGCCGAGAACCTGGAGCGCCCCCTGGCCGAGATCGCCGAGATAGCCCGACAACAGGGCCAAGAGCCCCCGCCGCTCACGGTGGCGGTGCGCACCGGCGACACCCCGGCCTACACCCGCGCCGCCATGATCAAGAAGCCGGCCAACTTCGTGGTCACCACCCCCGAGTCGCTCTATTTGCTGGTGACCGCGGCCAAAAGCCGCGAGGTGCTGCGCACCGTGGAGACGGTGATCGTCGACGAGATCCACGCCACCGCCCGCGACAAGCGGGGCAGCCACCTGTCCCTCACCCTCGAGCGCCTAGAGCACGTGGCCGACACCCGCCCCACCCGCATCGGCCTGTCGGCCACCCAGCACCCCATCGCCACCATCGCCAACCTCCTCACCGGCATCCCCAAATCCCCCGCCCAAGCCGCCAACGGCGCCAAAACGCCAGCCGAAGCCGAACCCCACTGCACCATCGTCGACACCGGCCACCAGCGAAACCTCGACATCCGCCTAGAGCTGATCGACGACGAGCTCGAAGCGGTGGCCTCCCACGCCCAGATGGACCAGATCCTCGACCGCATGGCCACCCTCATCGCCGAGCACCACACCACCATCGTGTTCGTCAACACCCGCCGCCTGTCCGAGCGCATCGCCCACCAGCTGGCCGAGCGCCTGGGCGAAGATGCGGTGGCCGCCCACCACGGATCGCTCTCCACCGAGCGCCGCTACCGCACCGAGCACCGCCTCAGAGCCGGGGAGCTAAAAGCCCTGGTGGCAACGGCATCGCTGGAGCTGGGCATCGACATCGGCCCGGTAGAGCTGGTGTGCCAAGTGGGCTCGCCCCGCAGCATCGCCACCTTCCTCCAGCGGGTGGGCCGCTCCAACCACAGCCGCCACGGCACCCCCAAGGGCCGCCTGTGGCCCCTCACCCGCGACGAGCTCATCGAATCCCTCGCCCTGATCCACGCCGTGAACCAGGGCAAACTCGACGCCATCTGCCCGCCCGAGGCCCCCCTCGACATCTTGATCCAGCAGCTCATCGCCGAGGCCGCCGCCGACGACGACCACACCGTGAACGGCCTCTTTGACATGTTCACCAAGGCCGCCCCCTACGCCAGCCTCACCAAAGCCCAGTTCCAAGAGGCCATCGAGCAGGCCGCCACCGGAGTGGTCACCGGAAGAGGCCCCCGGGGCGCCTACCTCCACTACGACTCCATCAACCACGAGGTGCGGGGCAAACGGGGCGCCCGCCTCGCCGCCCTGACCTCCGGCGGCGCCATCGGCGAGAACGGCGACTACCGGGTGGTGGCCGAGCCCGACGACACCTTCATCGGCACCGTCAACGAAGACTGGGCGGTGGAGTCGATGGCCGGCGACATCTTCCTGCTCGGCTCCCACTCGTGGCGCATCAAGCAGGTGGCCGCCGGCACCGTGCGGGTGGCCGACGCCGGCGACGCCCCGCCCACCGTCCCCTTCTGGCTCGGCGAGGCCCCCGCCCGCACCCCCGAGCTGTCCCAGCAGGTGTCCGAATTGCGCGCCTATATATACGGGCTATTTCCCGACACCCCCGAAGCCGACCCCCTCGAAGACACAGCCCTGGCCCGCGCCACCGAGCAATTCGCCCAATCCAACGGCGTCGAAGCCGAGATCGCCGAGCAGGCCGTCACCTACGTCGCCGCGGCCAAGGCTGCCCTCGGCACCGTCCCCACCCACACCAACATCGTGTTCGAGCGCTTCTTCGACGACACCGGCGGCCAGCAGCTCGTGGTCCACTCCCCCTACGGCGGCCGCATCAATAGAGCCTTCGGCCTGGCCCTGCGCAAGCGCCTGTGCCGCCGCTTCGACTTCGAGCTCCAGGCCGCGGCCAACGACAACGCCATCATCTTGTCGCTCGGCCCCCACCACAGCTTCCCCCTCAGCGACGTCCCCCAGTTCTTGCACCCCGACTCAGTTGAAGAGGTGCTGACCCAGGCCGTGCTCGATTCGCCCATGTTCACTGCCCGCTGGCGCTGGAACCTCAACCGGGCCCTGGTGGTGCTGCGCAGCCGGGGCGGAAAGCGCAACCCGCCCCCCATCCAGCGCATGGAGGCCGACGACATCATGGCCGCCGTGTTCCCCGGCGCGGCCGCCTGCCAGGAGAACATCGCCGGCCCCATCGAGATCCCCGATCACCTCCTGGTGCGCCAAACCCTCCACGACACCCTCCACGAAGCCCTAGACGTAGACGGCCTCAGACAACTCCTCACCGACATCCGCTCCGGCCGAGTGAGAACCCACTTCTGCGACACCACCGAGCCCTCCCCCCTGAGCCACGAGATAGTCAACGCCCGCCCCTACGCCTTCCTGGACGACGCCGAAATAGTCGACCGAAGAACCAACGCCGTAACCGTCCCCCGAGGCCTCCGCCCCAGAAACACCCAACAACAGCCGCCCACCCTCGACCAGAGCACCCTCTCCCAAATCACCCCCGACGCCATCGCCCAAGTAATAGAAGAAATCACCCCCGCCCCCAGAACCCCCGACGAACTCCACGACCTCCTAACCACCCTGGTAATCACCCGCCCCACCCCCACATGGCAAGAGCTCTACAACGAACTCAAAGCCAAAAGCCGTGTCCAAACCATCAACCAAGACACCACCCCCCTCTGGACCACCACAGAACTCTCCAAAACCGCCCTAAACCCCGAAATGGCCACAGAAAAGATCCGCGGCCACCTAGAAACAACCGGCCCCACCACCCCCGAAGAACTGGCCAACAAAACAGCCCTGCCTCTCCCCACCGTCCAACAGTCCCTAGTCGCCCTAGAAGCCGAAGGCACCGCCATGCGCGCCGACCACCTGGAGGGCGCAGCACCCGACTCATGGTGCTCGAGACGCCTGCTCCAACGCATGTCCTACCTAAGCCGCCGCCAAAAGCGTCAGTCAGTTCAGCCCGCCAGCCCCCAAGACTTCATGCGCTTCCTCCTCGACTACCACCACCTAAGCCCAGAGACAACAGTCCGCGGCCGCCCCGGCCTAACCAAAGTCCTAGAGCAGCTCCAAGGCCTAGACCTCCCCGCCGGCGCCTGGGAAAACCAGATCATCAAGAAACGCCTCCCCGACTACGACCCCCTATGGCTCGACGAGCTCTGCTACCGCGGCGAGCTCGCCTGGCTCCGCCTCACACCCCCAAACACACCGGCCAAAGCCAACTCCATGGCCCCGAGAAAAGCCACCCCCATCACCCTCGTCTTCCGCGAAGACCTGCAATGGCTCCTAGCCGCCGCCCGCTCCGGCCAACTAGAGCCCCCCGAAGCCGGCCCCGTCCAAGAGATCGCCGAGCTCCTAGAGTCCCAAGGCGCCAGCTTCATGTCCGACCTGGCCCAAGCCACCAACCGCCTGCCCGACGACATCGAAAGAGCCCTGTGGAACGGCGTCGCCCTCGGCCTGTTCACCGCCGACGGCTTCGCCGCCGTGCGAGCCCTGCTCAACCGCACCAGCCGCCGCCCCACCCGCCCCCGCCCCGGCCAAAACCTCCGCTCCCAAGCCCTCCGCACCAGGGCCCTCCGCACACAGGGTTTGGGCGCCAATCGCGCCTTAACAATGCGCTCTACCCCTCAAGCCCACGCCGCCCCCGGCCGCTGGGCCCTCGTTCCCCACCCCGAGCAGTACCCAACCGAGGATCTCGCCGAGGCCGTCGCCCACCAACTTCTCGCCTGCTGGGGCGTCGTGTTCAGAGACCTCGCCCACCACCCCGCCAGCCCCACAGCGACACCTTGGCGAGACATCCTCAAGGCCCTGCGCCGCTTCGAAGACCGCGGCCTGGCGCGAGGCGGCCGCTTCGTCACCGGACCCAGCGGCGAGCAGTTCGCCCTCCCCGCCGCCGCCGACCTGCTCCAAAGGGTCTGCCGCCGCCCCCGCACCAACCAAGAGACAACCATCGCCGCCTGCGACCCCCTCAACCTCACCGGAATCCTCTTCGAAGGCCCCAGAACCCCCGCCACCCCCAACAACACCCTCACCTACACCGACGGCCTCCCCGCTTCGCTGGGACAAGCCCCCATCGTCCGCACCGCCCCCGCCTGAGCGCCGCAGATAGCCCACGCCCCCAATAGCCAAGAGTCCCGCTGGGTATGCCGTATGCCTATATATAAGGCAACGCGCAAGTATCCTCACCCCATGCCGCCCGCATCGTCTCGATTTCCCTCTCCCAGGCGCGCCCTGGCCACCCTCTTGGCCACCCCCCTCCTTGTTGCCCTCCTCGCCGCCACCCCGATAGCCAACGCCCAATCCAATCAGGCCCCCATCGCCGACGCCGGCTCCGACTTCGCCGTCACTCCCGGCGTCGACCGCACCGGCTATCTCAATGCCGGCATCAGTTTCGACCCCGACGGCAACGCCGATGAGCTCACCTACCGATGGAAGGTGATCACTTCCGACTATGCCTGGATCCAAATCAACCCCACCGGCCGCCCCCCGGGCCGCACTGCCGAGTTCGAGGTACCCCCGGCCAACCTCGTAGAGCGCTACGGCACCTATTTCATCGATATCGAGCTCACGGTCATCGACAGAGACAACGAGACCGGCCGCGACATCGTGAGGGTCACCCTCAGCCAGCGGCCCACAGCCGTCATAACGGTGTCGGCCAAGCTGCCCAACCCCAACGCCACCGACACCGATGGCAGCGGCCGAATCGAAGACGACGAGCGCTACACCATAAACGCCGTGATCGACGGGCCCAGCCAAAGCGGCAACCGCGACAACGAGTGGGACATCCAAGAGGGCGCCCGCCTGTTCCTCAGCGCCTCAAACAGCACCGCGCCCGGGTCGTCCAATCTCTTCTACCGGTGGGAGAAGCGATCTGCCCGCCCCAATCTCATCGAGTTCGACATCCAGCCCGGCGATGATTTCAGCGAGGTCGCCACCATCGACCTGCCCGACGACTTGGACAACAACCGCACTGCCGTCGCCCACTATCACCTCACCGTCACCAGCGACGACGGCGTCGACGGAACCGCCACTGCGATCATCACAGTCCACGACCAGCCCGCCAACCCCACCGTGGAGATCGGGCTGCGCGACCGCAGCCAACCGGCCCAGGCGGCCTTCAAAGAGGGCGAAAACCCCCGCTACGTAGTAGCCCCCGGTGACAGCGTGCTGATCATCGCCACCGCCGACGACAAAGACGGCACCCAGTCCACCCGGCTCACCCACCTGTGGCAGGGCAACGTGACCCCCAATACCACCAACCGTGCCGGCACCAACTCCGGGGCCACCTTCACCGCCCCCCAAACCGACCCACCCGGAACCACATACACCGCAACGGTCACCGTCACCGATCCCACCGATCGCACCGGCTCAGCCACCGTCATCTTTGTGGTGGCGCAAAACCGGCCCCCCGATGCCCTCGCCCCCAGCAACATCGTCAGCGAAGACGGAAAGCAGGGAGGATCCGACGGAACCGGCATCATGAGGGTCAACGGCACCGGGTTCGACGCCGACGGCGATGCCCTCACCTACCAATGGATCGAAGTCGACGACGACGGCGACCCGGTGGAAGAGGCCACCGTGGAGCTCATCAACGCCGACCAGGCCACCGTCTCCTTCGAGGTCCCCGAGTTGCGGGGCGGCCAGCTCGACATCCATCTCCTTCTCACCGTCACCGACACCTGGGGGACGTTCGACACCGACACTGTCACCGTCACCGTGCTGGGCCGCAACGAGGATCCGGTGGCCAACGCCGGTCCCGACCAGCGGGTGCTGGCCCGATCCGGCGTGGAGCTCGACGGCACCGCGAGCTTCGATCCCGATCCCGGCGACCTGTTCACCTACTCATGGGCCCTCACCGGCCTAACCGTCACCCCGCCCATCCGGGTGACCCCGCTCAGCACAGCCGACCAGGCCGCCCTCAACCCGTTCTGGCCCGTAGCCAGCGTGTTCCCCGAAGTGCTCACCGCCGGGCGCACCGCCCTTCCCCGCTTCCAGGCCCCCAACCTGATCGACCTCAACAGCGTGCGGCTCACCTTTACCCTCACCATCACCGACCGCGAGGGCCGTACCAGCCAAGACGAGGTACACGTCACCGTGGTGGGCCGCTACTTCTCCGGCGTTGTCACCGGCCCCAACTTCTGCTTGAACCACAGCCTGGGCGGCCCGGTCACCTATCCCCTCGACCAAGACCGCGACGGCATTGCCGATGTCTGCTCGCTGCCCTACACCCGCCGCGAGGCCCTGGCCCGCCAAAATGCCCTCACCCAGCTGGCCAACCTCGATCCCACCAAGTTCACCCGAGAGGTGCGGGCCGCCTGTGTAGAGCTTGAGGGCGACGATTTCGGCGACGACGCCGCCGCCTTAACCGCCGACGCCTGCGCCACCGGCCGGGTGTCGCCCCCACCCCTTCCACCCGACCTGAACACATATCCCCAGTTCTTCTCCGGTTCGGTGGTCACCGGCCCCGATTTCTGCTTGAACCACAGCCTGGGCGGGGCCGTCACCTACCCCTACGATGTCCCGCCCCGCGACGGCATCGCCGACATCTGCGTGCTGCCCTACACCCGCCGCGAGGCCGTGGCCCGCCAACACGCCCTCACCGCATTTGGGAGCGGTACGCAGTTCACAAACGCCCTAACCGGCGCCTGCCGCCTACTCATCAGCCGGCCTTTCCCCGACGACGATCCCGAGGACTTGGACGCTGATGTATGCGCCGGTTCCTCCACGGCACCCGCCCAACCGGATTCGGGCAGCACCGGCCAGTCTCTGCCGGATTCGTAGCTTGGGCGGTTTTTTCAGGAGATGCCCTTCCAATGTTTGAAACTCCCTCTCAGACCTGCCAAACTTTCTCTGTGCTGAGCCGGGGTCAGGCTCTGCACGGCTGACAAGGGGCCAACCGGCCTCATGCCCTGTCAGGGCGTCAGCCACCTGATATGGTTTTGGAATTCTAGGCCCGTCTGATAGAAAGTTGTCCATGATGATGCTTCACTCGGTTTGGTCCGGCGGTGGGAGTGCTGCTGCTCGTCGGAAGGTAATAACTTTGCTTGCGCTTCTGGCGTTGGTGGCAAGTGTGCTGGTCTGGGCGTCGCCCAGTTCGCAGGCGCAGTCGAATGCTGCACCAGACGCCATAGCGAGCGTCAGTGGCAATGGAGTCGTTTCGCATCTGGACGGATACCTGGCGAATCCAACTGGTCCAATAGGTACGGCCGATGCATCGACCGATGTCACCGATGTCGTGGTTACCCTTGACGGTTCCGCCAGTAATGACGTCGACGGTGATATCTCGCTGTACAGGTGGGAGATTCTGACGGGGCCGTATGACTGGATCACCGTCACACCCGTCGACGGCACGGAGTCCAACGCCACGTTCCCCGTCCCGTCTCAGGCGTTCATCGACAGTGTTCGCGACAGCGACCCCCAGAAGTACGAGATCACTGCTCAGTTGACGATCACCGACGACGACGGAGCCGATAGCACCGACACTGTCACCATCTACCTGAACCAGCGTCCTAGCGCCACCATCTCGCTGTACGCCGGTATAAGGGACGCAAGTGTCATTGATGATGCCGACACCGGTGTCAAAGACCTCTATTCCATTCCTGGCGTGATAGACGGGCCCGGAGAGAATGGAAACGCGGACAACGAGTGGGACGTAATCGGAGGCTCCTTCGTAGAGCTGAACGCATACGCCAGTTCCGATCCCGACAACGTCGGCGGCGGCGTTCCAAGCCATGCTTGGGCTCTAGCCGCGCCAGCCACCGCCCCCAACGGAGTCAATGGCACTGCTGCCACCACTGGAGCAACCTTCTTGGTCGGCAACTTTGACAACACCTCGGGCGACACCCTGGCAGACGACACCACTGCGGTTCCGATTACCCTGCCACCCGGACCAGGAAGTACAACTACACTGATCTATCGCCTGACAGTGTGCGACCGGGCAGCCGCTAATGGCACCTGCGCCGCTGACAACCCCACCCTGTCAAGCCAGTCGACAATCAGGATCGTGATTCACGACACCTCGGCACCACCCGAGTTGGACATCAAGGCTGGCCTGACGCCAACTAGCCAAGGCCGCGGCGATGTTACACCGCAAAGCACAGTCGGTGCTATCACCGGTGTCGACAACCAATTCATCGTTTCCGCTGGCTCTACCGTGAGGCTGACTGCCAGTGTGGACAACCCGCTGCGTTCCATGGGTGCCCATACCTTTAGGTGGAACGGTGCTTCACAGGTTGGAGCGAACGCTGACACGTCAACTATGGCCAATGTCCGGGTTCCGGGAGACGCTGAAGACGGCGACACCATCGACGTCTCGGTAGTTGCCATCAACAACACCTCTAGGCTTTCCTCCACTACCGACATTCAGCTGGTGATCGGCACCAACAGGCCACCCACCGCTGAAGGCGTTCCCGCCAATTCAGGCACTGTCAGTGTCGCAGCCTTGCACCAGCTCGGGATTCCCCCGCTGTCCGTGCACAGCATCACAGACGGTTTCCAGAACCCGAGGGACGGTTCAACCGTCACCCTGCGCGGCGTTGCCACCGACCCTGATGGCGGCTCCCCGATCACCTCTTGGGTCTTGCGAGAGGCGAAGCCAGGTCAGGTGTATGACGAAACAACATTTACCGACGGCGCAGGTGGAGCAGGCGCTGACCTCAATGGTGACGGCGACCAAACAGACACCAGAGTTGACGCTGACACTGCTCTTCAGACTCTTGTCGAAGCATGGCTGTCTCCTGCCGGAGCTGATGAGGCGGCTAGGGAAGCTGCCAAGAGGGTCTCAGCATCCCAGGTGCTGACTGCCCTTGGAAGCTTGCTCGACGATGCGGAAGAACCAGAAGTTCCGCTGATCGAGCTGAATGGCGCCTTCACCTCCACGGTTTCGTTCGACGTGCCGAATCTGAAGAACTCCGTGCCCGCGAATGCCTCGGCTACTCCCTCCCCCGTTGTTGCCAAGAACAACAACAGGGGCACTCTGATGTACTTCACGGTGATCGACTCCAGCGGTGTTCCCCGCGTTCAGTTCATCTACGTCCTCATCAAGGCTGATGATGATGCTCCGAGCGCGGACGCCGGGGACGATATTCAGATTGAGGCTGGAGGATTTGCCCGGCTCAACGGTGCTGCCAGCTCCGATTCCGATGTCCAGGACCGGCTGCGCTACCGCTGGGACTATGTCGGTGCAACCATGGATCCGCTGCCGAATCAGCGTCCCCCGCTGACCGATGACGAGATCGACGAGCTCACCGGCTGGGTCTTGAGGCCTGCCACTGCCGCTGAAGCGAATGAGAGCGGTTTGGTCAGGGATTCGTCTGGCAATCGCTTCAAGTACATCGTGAACTCAGCTGGCAACATCGCTAGCGACGCCGCGGTTGCTGCTGGTACTGCTGGACTTGTCGATGGGTTTGACCCCGCTTCCGCCGGCGGCAAGCTCTTGGGCAGGAACTCTGCTTACCCGTGGTTCGATGCTCCTGACTTCTCCGGCTTCAACGACATCAAGCTGCGCTTCAGCCTGAACGCCCGTGACTCCGCAGGCACGGTCCTTAACGCTGATGGCAACGTCGCCAATGCTGATATCGCAACGCTCGACGAATCCCATGTCGGTGCAGACTTGAATGAAGACGGGACAGTTGCCACCGTAGAAGGAACCACTGTGGCTATCGTCAAGGAAGCCATCCTTAGCTTGGACTTGAACAACGATGGTGACGCCTTGGACACCGTGGATTTGAACACCAACAATGCCAACGAAGCCAACGTCAGTGCAGTTGACGAGGACGAGGTAATGGTCACCGTCTCCCGGCGCTACTTCACCGGCAACATTCCAAGCCCTGACTTCTGCACCAACCAGAGCTTGGGCGGCCCGTCCACCTATCCGTTCGACCAGGACGGTGACGGTGTGGCCGATGTGTGCTCGCTGAACACCACTCGCCGGGCAACGGTGGCTCGCCAGAACGCTCTGGAGAACCTGGCCGGCGTGTTCCCGAATCAATTCCGTGCCGCTGTGCTGGCGGTGTGTGACAACCCGGTATTCAAGGCAACGGATTGGCGCCTCCTTGGTGACGATCCTGACGACCTGGACAACGACGCCTGCGAGACCACGCGAGTGAGCCCGCCACCGGCGCCTGTTGATCCTGCTGTCGCCGACGTCTTCTTCTCCGGCGTGATCACCAGCCAGGACTTCTGCACCAATCACAGCTTGGGCGGTGCCCGCACCTACGCCAACGACATCGACGGCGACGGTGTGGCCGACCAGTGCTCACTGGCCACCACCAGGCGTGAGGCGGTTGCCCGCCAACGGGCTCTGGGAACGTTCAATGTGAGCCTCTCCTCCACGGAGCAGACCACACATGCCGATCTCGGCCTCCTGCTTGCGCTTGAAAACAAGATTGCGGCTGGCGATGCTGATGACGGCACGAGGGACGAGTTCCCCGGCAACGACACTGACGGCACAACGCTCACATCCGCTGAGCAAGCCAACTACGCCAGGATCGCTGTCAAATACGTCTCCACTGTCACTCAAACAGTCATCGCCTTCACCACGAGGCTTACTGCTGAGCAGGTGGCTGGTGTCCAAGCTACGTACAGCGCACTCAGTGCCAAGAGCGCTCTTGCCGCTCGCTACTCCAATGCCTTGCTGGCGGAGTGTCGTGCGCTGGGCAGCCAGGACTTCGGCGATGCCGCCAGCGCCCTGGCCCGGGATCAGTGCAACCCGAGGCCAAGCACTGAGACTGGATTGCCTGCTAGCTAACCCAAAATCTGGATCCATATCTGGATAACTTCGGACCGGCCCGGCCCCCTACAGGGGGCCGGGCCGGCCCGCGTCTACAGGGCAGTGGATAGATAATCGGGTGGCTTGGACGTTCGGCGCGGTGATGTCGTAGTAGAACGACCCAACCATGAGCACTACGAGGCCGTGCAGATAACCCAGGCCGCAACAGGATCAACGGACAGCGGCGTAAACGCGGACTGGCCCGACCCCTCGAAAGAGGCCGGGCCAGTCCGAAGTTGTCCAACCTTTGGGCTAGCTCAGAGGCTGCCCTGTGGGGCCAGACTTCGGAGCGCAGGCATCCCGGGCCAGGGCGCTGGCGGCGTCGCCAAAGTCCCGGGAACCAAGTGCCCGACACGCTGCATCCACAGCGTTGGAGTAGCGGTTGGCATTATCTGACTTGCCAGCAAGACCATCGATCGCTGCTTGCACAGATGCGGCCTCGTCGTCCGAATTGATAGTACGGTCTGCACTAACGTCGTCGAACTCTGAGGCGTATGCCGCATTGAGTTCGGCGAGACGATCAATCTGCTCCTGACTCAGGCTGTCAAGAACACGGAGTTCAAGCAACTCAGTCAATTCGTCATGCCTGGTTTGCTCGGCTGCCGAGAAGCTCACGATGAAGCTGTTCAGGCCGTTCTGCCGGGCGATGGCCTCACGCTTGGTGGTGGCCAGTGAGCACTGATCGGCAACATCGTCGCCATCAATGTCGTGGGCGTAGGTGCGAGCACCGCCCAGGCTGTGATTGGTGCAGAAGTCCGGGCCGGTGATCGTACCGGAGTAGAACACATCGGCGATGGCAGGATCGACCTCGGCCGGTGGCGGGGTAACCCGGTTAGTCTCGCAGACATCGCTCTCGAGATCGGCGGGATCGTCGCCGTAGTTCGTCTGCTTGAAGAGCGGAGCGTTGCACACCCCCACTACAGCAGCACTGAACTCATTCGGGTTCAGGTTGGCCAGGGTCTCAAGAGCGTTCTGGCGGGCCACCGTTGCCCGGCGGGTGGTGTTCAGTGCACAGGTATCAGCCACACCGTCGCGATCATCGTCGAACGGATAGGTGGCCGGACCGCCCAAGCTCTGGCCAGTGCAGAAGTCGGGCCCGGGGATGTTGCCGGAGAAGTACCGGTTGACAATCGTGATCGTCACGGTGTCGGTGTCGGACTCCGCTGGAAGAGGATCGCTTTCAGGATCAGCGGTATACGCTTCACCGGTGACGGGATCTATGAGATTGCCGTTCAACTCGAACCTCGGGTCGTCATCATTGTCGGTGACCGTCAGGGTGAAGGTCAGCTTGATGTTGTTGAACCCGGTGAGGTTGGGAGCATCGAACCACGGGTAAGCGGAGCTAATGCCCTTGAGGTTGGTGCTGGACGCGCCTTCCACGAGCGTGCCATCCGCATTCACGATGTAGGCGAAGATGCCGTCGTCGGCCTTATCCAAGATCCAGCCGTCGAGCGCATCGATCTCGGTGGCAGACAGCGGGGAGCGCTTATCTGGAGCCGGATCCATGGTCGCGCCGGTGAATTCCCAGAGTAGGTGATGGTGTCACCAACATCGGGATCGGCGCTGGCGGAACCGTTCAGCCGCACGAAGGCACCGGGATCAACTTGTTCGTCGGGGCCGGCATCAGCGTTCGGAGAATCATCGTCTGCGCTGATGTGGACGTAGATGATCTGAGCAGCAGCAACGCCGTTGGAGTCGATCGCGTTGAAGAGCAGGAGGGTACCTGCGTTTATGGTGTTCTCCAGATTCGGTACGTCGAACGAAACGGTGTCGGTCAGAGCGCCGTTCAGCTCAAGCAGTGGCTTTTGCGGCTCCTGCATGTCTGTCAGGGCAGCGCCAACGGTAGCCAGAGCTGCACCGTCGGCTTGGGCCTTTAGCCCAGCCTGAGTCGCAGCGTCGGCAGTCGTATCAATGTTTCCGATGGCCGTCATCCAGGTTTCGATAGCCGTGTGAAGGGCAGCGTGATCTGGTCCCTCTCGCAGGGCCCAAGCAGTGAAGGGGGAACCGCCGTCAGCATCGTTGGCCACGCCACGCAGGGTCACGGTCGAGCCGTCCCTCAGGTTCTGGAAGCCGTCAGTAATGCTGTGGACATAAAGGATCGCATCGCCAAACGAATCAGAGGTTGGATCCGGGTTATTGATGGAACCCTGATTCGCGGGCACCCCACCAGCAGTGGGTGGTGTGTTCTCGCCGATTAGGAGCTGGATGTCGGTGGTCATTGAATTCCTGGAGTTGTCAGTCACCGTCACCGAGACGTCAAGTGTGTCGCCGTCAGCCGCATCAGCAGGAACCCTGACTGTGGCCGTAGCCGTGGCGGCAACCGCAGTAGCACCGCTCCACCGGTAGGTGTGGGTAAGAGAGTCATCGGAGGGGTCAGCAGGGGTACCTGCGTCGTCTACAGATGGCTGATCGAGGTCTTTCACCGTGGCGGTCAAGAGCACGGTGGAGCCGGCAGCCACGATGAATTGGTTCTCAACGCCGGTGAACTGGCTCACAGTGCTCTGCGGCTCAGCATCGCCACGGCCATCGCTTGCGGTGGTCAGACCAGCCTCAATTTCCACCTCAGGAGCAACCGAAGTGTCGTGAACCACGATCCGGATCAGCGAGGAACCAGTTTGGCCAGTACAGGCATTGCCAGCGTCGTTGACAGCGTCACACACATTCAACTGATAAATGACCGTGACGGGGGCGTTGGGGGCAACATCGGGCAGGGTTTCTACGACGAGCGTGTCGTCACTGTTGTCGCCGTTTTCGTCAACTCCAACAAATGTAATGGTCACAACGTTGGATTCATCGCCGGTTAGCAGATTGTCAACCGCGACATCCAAGCGCTGCTGAGTGGCGGTACCAGGAGATGCTTGGGCATCTGCATAGCCAGCTGTAGCGCCCCTTAGCTGAGGCCGAGTCCACCAGTAGGTGGCTGGCTGACCGCTGATGCCTTCATCGGTGCTGCCGGAGCCATCCAGTTGCAGATAGGCCCCTTCCATGATGTCCCACTCGTTGTCGCGGTTACCGTTTTCGCCCGGTCCGTCAATCACCGCGTCATCGGGGAAGTGTCCTCTTACTCCGAGATCAGCATCCGTGATGGTCATATCGCGCAGACCGGCGTAGAGCTGGATGTCGGCAACGGGGCGCTGGTTGATCTTGATGGTCACGGTGTCGCTGTCGGTGGCGCCGTCGTCATCGGTGACCGTCAACCGGACGACGATCTCGTACTTCTGAGGATCGCTGTCTGACACCTTGTCGACAAAGGCTGCCGAAGGCACGTCAAACGTCGCAGTGTCGGCACTTTTGGCATTGGTGATTGTGATCCAGTCGTACGGGCCAGTTTGGATTTCCCACTCAAACTCGCAGCCACCACAACCGGCAATCGGGTTTGAGGTGCCGTCATCGTCGACGTCAAGGCTGCCAGTACCGTCGAGGGTGGCCGGGTCACTTGGGTTCAAGGTCTGATCAGGACCCGCATCAGCGAAGGGCGCCTGGTTACCCGCCTGCGCCTGCGAACTGGGCGCCGCCCAAATCAGCACACTTGCCACCAGCGCCAATAGCGCCAGCATGACCGTTGCTTTCCGGCGAGCAGTAGCACTCCCACCGCCAGCGCCTCATTGGAGGTGACCACACAAGCCACTGACACTTCCCCCCCCAGAGGTGACGCTCGACGGCTCCGACAGCTTCGATCCCGATGGGAGCATCGTGAGCTACCAGTGGGAGGTGGTCACCGACGCCTATGACTGGCTCGAGGTGACGCAAGCCAACCCGCGGTCGCCTACTGCCACTGTTGAGCTCCCCAGCGAGAAGCTGATCGAGCGCTTGGGCTATTCCATCGTCTTTCGCCTCATCGTCACCGATAGCGGCCGACCCGCCGCCACCGACAGCGACACGGTTGCCCTCCGCCTAAACCAGTCCCCGGTGATCAGCTTGAACGTCACCGCCAAGCTGCTCGACCGGAACGACAAGGCGGGCGTCGACGACAATCGCAACGGCGTGGTGGACGAGAACGAGGAGCGCTACACCCTTGAAGGGGTGGTCCGCCGCCCCGGTCAGGGCGGCAACACGGTGAACGAGTGGCATGTGAGGGCTGGCACATGGATGGTGTTGGACGGATCGGAGAGCTTCGATCCCGACGGCGAGCTGTCCGATGCCAGTTTCAGCTGGGAGCGCCTCCGCACCATTGGCGCCTCCTCAGTGGCCAGATCCCTCCCCAACGACACCGACGGCCAAATGTTCTTGAGCACCGATGAGGATCACAACACCCCGGCCAGTACCAGCAGTGAGACGGTGGCCCGGTTGCCCTTCGTGCGGGGGGTGGGCACAGAGCCCTTCTTGGTGTACTACCGGCTCACGCTGACCGATGAGGATGGAGCTACGGTCCGTGAGATTGCCAAGATCGTGTTCGAGGACTTCCACGACCATCCCGAAGTGGAGATTGCGCACCCCGAGTCCAATCCCAGCGGCAACAGCAGCGACATCCGCCAAGAGGGCGTGTTGGCCGCGGGCGAGGATCGCTATGTGATTTCTCTGAGAGCGGCAGAAAATGGGGTAACGCTCACGGCCATTGGCGAGGGCGATGGGTCGTCGCGAACCCAACTTCTGAGGCACACCTGGAGGGGAGCCGGTGTGGAACGCCGCCGACCCAATGAACAGGGGGCCCGAACCCAAGCGGTGTTCACCGCCCCGGTGGGAACGGTGGAAGGCACATCGTTCACGGTCGAAGTCGAGGTGGAAGATCCCGATGGCCTTCAGGCAACGGCTGAAATCGAACTCGTCGTGGCCAATACCACTCCCCCCACCGCCACCGCTCCCGACGACATCGAGACCCTCGACAGCGACAACGGCGGTTTCCCGGTCACCGACCCCCCCAGCGGGATAGTGATCTTGAGGGGGGTCGGATTCGATCCCGACGGCGACCCCATCACCTTCCACTGGGAACAAGTGCTCAATGCCTCCGGTGCCGAGTTGCCGGTGAACTATCGGGGCACCTTGCTCTCGCTGGCTTGGTCCCGATCAGAAACGGCATCGTTTCGGCCCCCGGACTTGACCCAGGGCACCGAGAGCACGGTGTACGTGCAGTTCACCGTGGCCAACAAGTGGGGGGTGGAGGATAGCGACGTGGTGAAGATAGTCATTCGTGATGGCGGCGATGACCTGTTTGCCCAGGCCGGTGATGATCAGCTGGTGGCGTCAGGCAGTTTCGTGAGGCTGAGGGGAGACTTCAATTCTGGTGTGGGTGCCTCTGGGGTGGTCAACGAATTGACCCACCAGTGGGTGTACAAGGGGATCGAGACCGATCCTCCCCTTCAGCTTCGCTATCCGATCACCAGGCAGGAGGCTGCCCAGGGCTTTGCCCCTGGCGGGTGGTTCCCCAAAGACGGCGGCAGCTACGACCCCACCGCGGGGGGCCGATTGAAGAATGCCGACACACCGTTCGCCTACTTCGACGCCCCTGAGATCCATGCCTTCGACGGGGTGAAGCTCTTCTTCGAGCTCGTCATCCACCACCGCGACGACGAGCACACCGACACGGTGGCAATTACCGTGGTGTCCAAGTCGGGGTTGAAGTTCTACTCCGGGCCCATCGACGGCACCGCTTTCTGCATCGAGCAGAGTATGGGCGGCCCGCTCACTCGCCCGTTCGACAGCGACGGCGACGGAGTGGCCGATGTGTGCGCTCTTCAGGAAACCCGTCGGGCCAGCATTGCCCGCCAGCAGGCGCTGGAGCAGATGGCGGTTTTGAATCCCGACGAGTTCAACTTGGCCCTGTTCGGCGTCCCCGACGACCGCAACACCAAAGACGTAGACGAGTCCACCGGTGGCACCTGCCGTATGGCATCCACCGATCTGGGCGACACCGAGGAGGAACTGGCCGAAGACGCCTGCGCTCGCGCCGCCGCCAAACCCCAAGACAAGCACACCGCAGAGGTCTCACCCCCTGCGGTTGACCCGGCTTTGGCCCGGGTGTTCTATTCCGGTGTCATCTACAGCCCGACGTTTTGCGCCAACTACAGCCTCGGAGGCCCCATCTCCTACCCGTTTGACAAAGACGGAGACGACGTAGCCGACGTGTGCGCCCAGCCCTACACCCGCCGCGAGGCCGTCGCCCGCCACAACGCCCTCCGGGCTGCCTTCGCCCACCACCCCCAATTTCCCGCCGCCCTCGCTGCCGCCTGCACCTCCCTAGGCACCCTCGACTTCGGCGACCCCTTCGCCGCCCTCGCTGTCGACGCCTGCAACCCCACCCCCACCGACTTCGGCAACCCCCTCCCTAGTTCATGATTGCTGGGCGGTTTCGAGGGCGCACTGCTCGATGTGGGGAAGGTTCTCGGGGTCATCGGGCAGGGTGATCTCGATGGCTTGCACGTCTTGGTCGACGACCTCAACTGGGATGATCTCGCTGGCGTTGGTGGTGAAACCGCCCGCACCGTACCAACCGATCAGGGAGCACTCGACAGACAGATCAGCGTGCACGTTGACGATGTACGAGCCGTTGGGAACTCTGGCCAGAAATGAGCCATCAGCTCCCGTGACGCTCCATGTGCGATTGGTTTCTGATTCCTGGCCGAACCACAGCAAGAGCCTCTCAACCGGTTGCCCGTCGGGGTCCAGTACCACCCCTTCCACGGTGTTGTAGGAAATGTCGAGGGTCTGGTGGCACGAGGATGGGGCCGAGGCATCTCCGTAGACCTGCTCCAACAGCTCCACCAGTGCTGGGTCGTACTCGATTAGCTCGGCTCGGGTGTTGACGTCGTTGTGGAGCGGATCGGGGGGACTGTTCAGATCGAACCAGGCGAGGGTTCCCTCGGCCCAGTATTCGTCGGGGTTGGTGGCCGCGTAGGTATGCCCATACAGCCCGGCGGCCAGCGCACTCTCATAGGCCGACTCGACCCGGGAGCGGAACTTGGAATCCTTCAGCTTGAACTCAATGGCCATGGTCAGAACCGCATGGCCAATCTCATGGATCAAGACGTCTGCGTGGGGAATCCCATCGCTGGCCAGGCAGATCAGGTTTTGCTCCGCTACCACCAACACGGGGATCGCGGTGTTCGGCCCCAATCCGCCTCCCCGGATGACCACATCCCAGTCTCTTCCGGGAGCCAGCTGGTACAAGAACCTGAACTCCGGGATGTCGGTGACCACCTCGTCCTCGGCCACGATGGCCACCCGGGTTCGCGTATCGGCCAGGGCCTCAAGGAGGTCGGGCCGGTTGGCCAGCACATCGTGAATGATGTCTCTGGCCCGGTAGTGCGCTTGGTCGGACACCGCTGCTGAAGAGACGATGGGAATTCCACTGGCGTCCAGGTACTTCTGGTAGAAGGGGTCGAGGCGGAGCCCGCCTGGCGGCCGCCCGAGGGCCGGAAGCGCCGGTTCGGGCTCTTCCACCGGGGCGGGAACGCCGTCGATGCATCCTCCGGGCACGATTTCGGTGTCGATCTCGAACCGGCACCGATACACATTCAACAGCGCCTCCTGATCGGCGATCAAGTGATCGCGAGCGGCAATGTCTGCGCTGGTTGGAGCGCCGGTGAGCGGGGCAGGCCCCTCAGCGGGCCGCGACGGCTCACCGTCGGTGCATCCTCCGGGCACGATTTCGGTGTCGACGTCGAACCGGCACCGGTACACATTCAACAGCGCCTCCTGATCGGCAACCAGCCGATCTCGAACCTCCACGTCCGCCGCCGTCTGCGCCGACGCGCCCATCGGCATTGCGACGATTGCCCCTACTGCGACCGCGACAGACAAAACCACGCCGAGCAGAGCTTGGCCGTTCACTAGTGCCCGAATGATGTATCGACGATACCTATTGGGTACCAGTCGCCGGTAGGACCGAGCGGCTAGATGAGGCTAGGTGTCGCACCACGCGACGAAGGGGAGGTTTTCGGGGTGGTCGGGCAGTTTGACCTCGATGCCATCGATGTCTTCGTCGTCGATCTTGAAGCGAATGATCTCGTTGTTGCGAGTTGTGAATCCTCCCTGGCCGTACCAACCGACGAACGAGCAATCGTGAAAATTGTCTGAGTACAGGTGAACCTCGTATGTGCCGCTTGGAACCCTGGCGAAGAAGACGCCGTCAGAATCGGTGATGTCCCAAGATCCTCTGGCGCGCGGCCCGTCCCAGACCCACACCAAGAAACCCTCCACCGGCTGACCGTCTGGTCCCAGCACTACCCCTTCTGCTCCGCTGGCGGATATGTCACGGGTCTCGTGGCAAGACGAACTTACCGAGACGTCGCCGTAGACCCCTTCCAACAGCTCGGCCAGTGCCAGGTCGTACTCCACTAGCTCAGCTCGAGTGTTGATGTTGTTGTGGGTCTGGTCTGGGGGAGAATTCAGGTTGAACCAGGCCAACGTCCCCTCGGCCCAGTACTCGTTCTCGTCGGTGGCCGCGTAGGTGTTCTTCCAGAGCCCGGCAGCCAGCGCATCCTCGTAGGCGGCGATGATGCGAGATCGAAATTCGGTATCGCCCATCTGGAACTCGATCGCCATATTGAGCACTGCATGCCCCATCTCATGGATCAGGGTGTCCTCGTAGGGAAGCAGGTCGCCTTCCAGGCAGATAACGTTTTCCACCGCTGAGGTCATAACGGGAATGAAGGTCGTGGGCCCGAGACCGCCCCCTCTTGTCGAGACGTTCCAGTCTCTATCGGGAAATTGCTCGTTCAATTGGCTGAACTCTGGGATCTGTGTGATCACAGTTCCTTCGGCCATCATGGTGACGTGCATTCCCGACTCGGCCAGGGCCTCGAGGATGTCGGGCCTGTTCGCCAGCATCTCGAAGATGATGTTCCTGGTTTGGTACAGCGCCCTGTCGGGCACGGCCGCTGAGGTGACGATGGGCAGGCCGTTGGCGTCCAAGTACTTCTGGTAGAAGAGATCGAAGCCGAGTTCCGCCGGTGGAGGCCCCAGGACCGGCTCTGGATCGTCGGTGCCTTCTCCCTCTGCGCCTTCTTCCTCTGTCTCATCCACAGGTGCGGGGGCGCCGTCGATGCATCCTCCGGGCACGATCTCGGTGTCGATGTCGAACCGGCACCGGTAGGTGTTCAACAACGCTTCTTGGGCTTGCACAAGGTTGTCGCGGGCTTCTATGTCGGCTTTGGTTGGCGTGCCGGTAAATGGGGATGGCTCGGCCGCAGGCCGTGCGGGGGCGCCGTCGGCGCATCCTCCGGGCACGATCTCGGTGTCGATGTCGAACCGGCACCGGTACGCATTCAGAAGAGCCTCCTGGTTGGCGATCAGCTGGTCTCGAGCGGTGACGTCGGCAACCGTCTGCGCCGAAGCCACGGGTGTCAGCACAACCATTGCGGTCACCGCCATCCCAAGTGACACGACAACACCCAGAAGGGTGTGCCTGTGGGCGAACGGTCTTGGCATACAGGAAGAATAATGTGCCGGCAGCAAATGCCATACATGTGCCAGTGGCTAGCTCAGGCGGAGCGGGCCATGTTGGCGAAGCGGGTGTGGTGGGGAATGCAGTCACACCTAGGGAGTATTCTCTGGGTTTTGGGAGGTCGTAGCAGTGGCTCGAAGTGATTTGGTGAAAGCACTGATTCGCAGTCACCAGCAGGGCGACGATCTTGGATTCCAAAATGCTGCCCAGGATCTAATTCAAGATGAGAGGCGGAAGCGCCATGATCTTGTTGCTGATCAGCTAGAGGCCATTCTTGAGGGACAAGGAAGGCGGCGCAGACCACTCCAAGTTTCGTCTCTTCGACCGTTGCCGAAAACTCGTGACGATCTTCCACTCCTCACCTTGGAAGAACCCAGGTTGTCATTTCAAGATCTGATTCTTCCGCAAGATGTCGTTGAAGTCCTTGACTCATTGACAGATGAGTTCCGCCAGCGCTCTGCCATGCGTGCTCATGGAGTTGCACCTCGATCAAGCATTCTCTTCGTTGGCCCTCCCGGTTGTGGAAAGTCTGCAAGTGCAGATGCGATGGCAGGTGAACTGGGTATCCCAGTAGCCCGTGTTCAGCTCGCCACTGTGGTCTCGTCGTACCTGGGGGAAACGGCGCGGAATCTGGAACAGATCTTCAGCTTCTTGGACGTTGGCTCATGGGTGCTCATTTTCGATGAATTCGACATGCTGGGTCGAGAGCGCTCAGATCGTGCTGATCATGGAGAGTTGCGTCGCATAGTTGCGGCGATGTTGCAGGTGGTCGAGGAGCATCGAGGCGATTCGCTTTTTGTGGCTACGTCAAACCACCCGACTCTGCTCGACACTGCAGTCTGGCGACGTTTTGACGAGATAGTCGAGCTACCTGCGCCGGATGAAGATGCGAGGTGCGCCGTGTTGGAGCTCAAGCTGCGATCAGTCAGACATGAGTTCGACGTGATGGGGGCCAGCGAGAAGATGCAAGGCTTCAGCGCCGCTGAAGTGGAAACCGTTGCCCTTGACGCGATTCGGCTAATGGTTCGAAGAATTGACAAGTGCGTAGGCGAAGTGCATATCGCGTATGCCATAGAGAGAGGGGAGGAGAGACGGCAGATAGTGAACCGCTCCCAGGGTTAGGTCGCGGGCCTCGATACGGCCTGCGACTACTTCGCTTACAACGCACTCTCGACCCCGGTGCTCGCAGACCTAGACGAGGTGGACCGCTTGGAGACCGCCGATACCCCAATTCAGGGGAACACCCCGCCGAGGCCGTCTAGCTCCCTTTCTTGGTTGGCTATGCAGCCTTGAGTCTGGCGTCTAGGAGCTGTTTGCGGACCTCTGCTTCGACGATGTCGCGAATCTGCTCCTTCAGCACGTCTCTGACTGGCCACTTGGCCAGCGCACTCTTCAGCCAATCTTCGAGTGCGTATTTGGCAAGCCCTTCGCTGGTAGCGGTCTTGAACCAGTCATTGAGTGCGTATTGGGCAAGCCCTTCGCTGGTAGCGGCTTCGAACCAGTCATTGAGAGCACTTTCGACTGGCCATTCTTCAAACGACTGTGCGATGAAGGCCTTGAGCTCCAGTTCCTTTCGCACCTTGCCCTGTTTCCAGTTCAGGTAGAGCATCGCAAGGATGAAAATAAACGCTTCAGCGCTGAGCACGATCGTCAGAATCAACATGTCGTCCACGGGTTCCTCCTCTGGTTGGCCGATTAGCGTTATGTTGCGCAGAAGGAGGCATCGGAGTCAAGCAGGCTGTGGCTCGTGCCCAGCTAGATCAGGCGGAGCGGGCCATGTTGGCGAAGCGGGTGTGGTGGGGGAGGAAGGCCAGGCGGGTCTTGCCGGTGGGGCCAGTGCGGTGCTTGGCCACCATCACCTCGGCGGTGCCGGCATCGGTGGTCTCGGGGTGGGCCTTAGTTGTTTGCGTGGTTATGAGCGAGGGCTGGTAGCTTGATACTCAGCCAATAAAGGAGCAGTCCACCGTGAACGTATCTGTTCGTCGCGAACTCCGAAAGAACTCAAATAGGTCAGCACTTCTGACTGGCGCAGCGACGATCTTCGATTTCACAGGCAGTCTTGGCCCTCGCCGCAAGCTGAGCGAAGATCACCAACAAGCCGCAAGCGACGCACTGGCACGGAGTTGGCAGGCGGTTGGTGATGCCCTTCAATCTGCAATGGGACAGTATGAACTTCCTCAGTCAACTGACTGATGGAAGGTAGCGAAAAGCGTAGTCCGAGCAACGAAGATGTCTCGGTCGGTTTGGAATCAGCTAACGCCGAGACAGCCACCGGAGTAGGCGGACAGCCCCCATCACAAGATGCCGCTGCTCCGGAGATGTTGATTTCGCAGTCTCTTGAAGTCACAAGCCGTCAAGGGCCCATACCCTCACCAGATGACCTAAGAGAATACGAGCAGGTTCTGCCAGGCCTAGCTGATCGCATAGTCAAGATGGCCGAATCGCAGATCAGCCATCAGCAGCGGATCGAAAATGAGAACTTTGAATTCAGTTCGAGGCGCTCGTTTGCCGGTCTACGAGCTGGTTTCCTAATAGCGGTCCTCTTCTTGTGTGCAGCCGTCTGGCTAGTGCTCGCCGACCACGACACTGCGGGCATCATCTTGGGGTCTGTTGATTTGGTTGGCCTGGTTACTGTATTCGTCCTAGGCCGCAGAGCGGCATCCTGAATCGGCCTCGTGCTAATTCCCATAAGCCAAATCACGTAGCTTCTGACAGCGTAGATGGTCGACTAATTGCAGAAGAAGATCGCCTCGAACCTCCAACATCCAGCGACCCAAAGACTCTTGACGAGGAAGAGCAGATGAAGCTTGAGATCTAGTGAGACAAAGCGGCCGTTGTCGGAATTGCAGATTCGCTCAGGCGGAGCGGGCCATGTTGGCGAAGCGGGTGTGGTGGGGGAGGAAGGCCAGGCGGGTCTTGCCGGTGGGGCCGGTGCGGTGCTTGGCCACCATCACCTCGGCGGTACCGGCGTCGGTGGTCTCGGGGTGGTAGATCTCGTCGCGGTATAGAAACATCACGATGTCGGCGTCTTGTTCGATGGAGCCGGATTCCCGCAGGTCGGCCAGGATGGGCCGCTTGTCCTGGCGCTGCTCCAGGTTTCGGGACAGCTGTGACAGCGCCACCACCGGGCATTGCAGCTCTCGGGCCAGGATCTTGAGGCCTCGGCTGATCTCGGAGACCTCCACCTGGCGGTTCTCCGCGGAGTGGCGCCCGGTCATCAGCTGGAGGTAGTCCACGATCACCATGCCCAGCTCGCCGGTCTGGCTGCGCAGCCGGCGGGACTTGCCCCTGATCTCCATGATGGTCACCGCCGGATTGTCGTCCACCCAGATGGGCGCCTCCGACAGCCGGCCGATGGCCGTTGAGAGGTCGGCCCAGTCTTGGTCGGTGAGCTTGCCGGTGCGCACCCGGGAGGCGTCCACCCGGGCCTCGGCGCACAGAATCCGCTGGCTGATCTCGAGCTGGCTCATCTCCAGCGAGAAGATGAGCACCGGCTTGTTGGCCCGCATGGCGGCATGGGCCGCCATTCCCAGCGCGAAGCTGGTCTTGCCCACCGACGGCCTCGCCCCCACCACCACCAGGGTGTTGGGCTGCAAGCCGCTGGTGATCTCGTCGAGGTCGTTGTAGCCGGTGGGGGTGCCGGTGACGATCTCGCCCTGGTCGTAGAGCTTCTCGATTCGCTCCAAGTTGGCCGGCAAGAGCTCGGAGATTCGGGCGGTGGTATCGCCCATGCGGTCGGCGGCCAGCCGGTACACCATGGCCTCGGCCGAGTCCACCGTCTTGACCACGTCTTCGGTGCCCTCGTAGCCCAGCTCGGAGATCTCCCCGCCGATCTCGATCAGCTTCCGCAGGGTGGCCGCCTCGTGGACGATGGTGGCGTACCGGGCGGCGTTGGCCGACGCCGGGGTGCCCGTTTGGAGCCTGATCAGCGCGGCGTTGCCCCCCACCTTGTCGGACAGGCCCAGCCGGTTCAGCTCCGCGGCCACCGTCACCGCGTCGGCCGGCTCCCCCTGGGCGTACAGCGAGCACACCGCCTCATACACATGGGCATGGGCCGGCCGGTAGAAGTGCTCGGGGCGGATCAGGTTGACCGCATCGGCGATGGCGTCGCGGTTCAACAGCATGGCGCCCAAAAGCGCCTCTTCGGCGTCTAGGTCGTGGGGCGGAACCCGCCCCAGGCGCCCCGGTTGCGACGAGAAACCGCCATTGTCGGGATAGTCGAAAGGATCGCTCACCACTTGGCCCCACAGGGTACCGACGCGCGGTGACAGTTAGGGGGGATCCCGTGGACGCTCACAGTGGCTTACTGTGGCAAACGCGCGACCTATAGCGCTAGGGGAAACGCTGTTGAAATTGGTGGATAACCTGGGGATTTACCGAATTCGGCCTCCCCGGGTCTATTCGGCGGCGATTACCTCGACGGTGATGGGGAACTCCACATCGGGATGGGGCTTGGCCGTAACTGTGTGGCTGCCCACCTCTTTGATCCCGTCGGATTCGATGGCCTTGCGCTCCAGCATGATGTTGGCCTGCTCGGCCACCGCCCGCACGATGTCGGCGGCGGTAACCGAGCCGAACAGCTTGCCCTCTGAGCCGGCCCGGGCCGCGATGTTGATGGGGGTGGACACCAGCCGGGAGGCCATCTCCTGGGCCACGGCCAGTTCTTTGGCGTCCTTCAGCTCGCGGGCCGAGCGCATGCGCTCGGCTTGGCGCTCGGCCCCCGGCGACGACTTGAATGCCTTGCCGGCGGGAATCAAGAAGTTGCGGGCGTAGCCGTCGGACACCTCCACGACATCGCCCTTTTTGCCCAGGGTGTCCACGTTGTCGCGCAGCACCACCTTCATGACACCGGCTCCTCCTCGGTCGCCTCCGGGGCGGCTGCTTCGGCGGCAGGCTGTTCAGCGGCCGGCTGCTCGACTGCGAGCTGTTCAGCGGCAGGCTGTTCAGCGGCCGGCTGCTCGACTGCGAGCTGTTCAGCGGCAGGCTGTTCAGCGACGGGCTGGTCGACGGCCTCGATTGGGGCGCCTGCCTCGTCGGTGGCCATCTCCGCATCGTCTTCTTCGCCGGGCGGCCGCATTCCGGGCGGGGGTGCCGACGGCTGGGGAACCGGTCCCTCAAAGCGGCTGTCGTCTCGACTCCGCGACGAGCTGCGCTGGGTGGTGATGCGGTTGTTGTAGGGCAAAAGCGCCATCTCTCGGGCGTTCTTGATGGCCCGGGCGATTTCCTGTTGCTGCTGCTGGTTGTTGCCGGTCACCTGGCGGGCCCGGATCTTGGCCCGGTCGGACATGAACCGCCGCAGCAGGTTGATGTCCTTCCAGTCCACATAGCTGATGCCCTCTTGGGTGAGGACGCTGACCTTCTTCTTGCGGCGCCGGCTGACCTCTTTGGCCTTTGGTTTCTTCGGTCCCTTGGCCATTAGAACGGCTCCTCGTCAGCGACGTAGTCCTGCTGGGGCTGGCTGCGCTGGGGCCGTCCGCCTCCGCCTCCGCCGCCGCTGTCTTGGTAGCGGCCCCCTCCGCCGCTCCCTCCGCCGTCACCGCCGCTGCGGCGCTCGTTGCGGATCACCTCCACCGATGCCCACCGCAGGCTGGGGGACACCTCGTCGGCGATGATCTCGATCTTGGAGCGGCGGTCGCCGTCTTGGGTCTCCCAGTTGCGCTGTTCCATCCGCCCGTTGACAATCACCCGATTGCCCTTCACCAGGCTCTCGCTGACGTTCTCGGCCAGCGAGTTCCAGCAGGTCACGTCGAAGAATGACACCTGCTCCTCGGTCTCGTTGGTCTGGCGGTTCTGCCAGCGGCGGTTCCAGGCCAGCCCGAATGTGGCCACCGCGCTGCCGCCGGCGGTGTATCGCAGCTCGGGGTCTCTCGTTATGTTCCCGGTGACGGTCACCGTGTTGTCGTAAGCCATTTCAAAGTCTCCTTGGGTTACCCGGCCGCAGCCAGGGGGGTGCCGTCGCCCAACAGGCCGCGTCGGGCGGCCTCGCCGTCGGGCAGACGGATCATCTTGTGGCGGACCACATCGTCCGCAAGACGGAGGAGACGTTCCAAAGTGCCCATATCGCGCGTCTCGGTCACGAGCTCGAGAACTGTGTAGTAGCCCTCTTGCTGATGGTTGATCTCATAGGCGAAGCGGCGCTTGCCCCACCGGTCCTCGGCCTTCACCTCGCCGCCGTGGGCCGAGATGTTCTCGGAGACTTGCTCGACGCGGGCGTCCACATCAGACTCTTCAATGCCCGCGTCGAAAATGATCATCAATTCGTATGCCCGCATGGCGAGCTCACCTCCTATGGACCCGGCTCTTGCCGGGGCCCCAAAAGCGGGGCAGGGGTTTCTATTTCACCGAGAACTCTACCGGCTACCCCTGGTGTCCGTACAGGCCGAGCGCCATTTCCTCGTCGGGGTTCATCTCGTAGCACTCCTCGGAGCGGGGGAACGCGCCGCAGCGCACGTCGGCCGCGAACCGGGTCAAGGCGTCCACGCCGTCGTCGTGCATGGTGGCGTAGCGGCGCACGAACCGGGGGAGCATCCTGGTCTCCAATCCCAAAACGTCGTGGAACACCAGCACCTGGCCGTCGCAGTCGCCGCCCGCGCCGATGCCTATGGTGGGCACGTCCACCGCGTCGGTGATCATCTGGGCCACCGCGGCCGGCATGCCCTCCAAAACGATGGCGAAGCACCCGGCGTGGGCCAGCGCCTTGGCGTCGGCCACCAGGCCCAGCGCCGCCTCGCTGGTGCGCCCCTGCACCCGGTAGCCGCCTTGGGCCAGCATCGACTGGGGGGTGAGCCCCAGATGGCCCATCACCGGCACCTCGGCCGAGATGATGGCCTCGATCATCGGCACCCGCTCCGATCCGCCCTCCAGCTTCACCGCCTGGGCCCCGGCCCGAATCAGTTTGGCCGCGTTGGTCACCGTGTCGGCGGTGGAGACGTGGTAGCTCATCCACGGCATGTCGGCCACCACCATCGCCCGGGGGCGGGTGCGGGCCACCGCCGCGGCGTGGTGGGCCATCTCATCGACGGTCACGCTCATAGTGTCGTCGTGGCCCAGCACCACCATGGCCACCGAGTCGCCCATCAGAATGAGGTCGGCTCCGGCTTCGTCGGCCATGCGCGCGCTGGGGGCGTCGTAGGCGGTGAGCATGACGAGCGGGTCGGCGCCTTGGCTCGTCTTTCGCCTGGAGATGGCCGGTGCGGTGAGCTTGGTGCCCATCGTTATTCTCCTTCCCCGTCCAGCGCATTTATGCTGCCGGCGGTCGCCCCTTACTCTAGCCCACCGCCTTTGCCCCCGTGCCAACCCCTCGCCTGCATTGGCCCGCGGTTCGGCCACTAGGTTCGGGGCCATGGACGACTTGTTGGACCAGAGCGATGCGGTAGGGCTGGCCGATGCCATTGCGGCCGGCGAGGTGTCGGAGGCCGAGGTGCTGGAGGCCACCATGGCCCGCATCGACGAGCGCAACCCCGAGCTGAACGCCATCACCACCATTGTGGAGCCCGAGCCGGCGGCCGACGGGCGGCTGCGGGGGGTGCCGTTCGCCATCAAAGACCTGCACTTCGCCATGCGGGGCACCGTCACCACCCACGGGTCGCGTTACTTCGCCGACGCGCCGGTGGACGACCATGATGCCGTGGTGGTGCGCCGCTACCGGGAGGCGGGGATGGTGCTGTTGGGCCGCACCAACTCGCCCGAGCTCGGCCTGTCGACTACCACCGAGCCCGCCCTGTTCGGCCCGTGCGCCAATCCGCTGGACGCAAGCCGCAGCGCAGGCGGCTCCAGCGGCGGGGCGGCATCGGCGGTGGCTTCGGGGATGCTGACGGTGGCCCATGCCTCCGACGGGGGCGGCTCCATCCGCATCCCGTCGTCGGCCTGCGGGCTGTTCGGGCTCAAGCCCACCCGGGGCCGGGTGAGCTTCGGCCCCGACGCCGGCGAGGGGTGGAGCGGCTACTCCTGCACCCATGTGATCTCCCGTTCGGTGCGCGACAGCGCCGTGCTGTTGGACCTCACCTCCGGCCTGGCCCCCGGCGACCCCTATGTGGCCCCTGCCCCCGACGGTACGTTCGAGGCGGCCATCGCCGCCCCGCCGCCCTCGCTGCGCATCGCGGTGTGGGACGGCTCGGCCGACGGCATTGAGCTCGACGCCACCGCCCGGGGGGCGCTGGATGCCGCGGTGGCGCTGTGTGAGCAGCTCGGCCACCGGTTGGAGGAGGCTGACTTGCCGGTGCGCCGGGGAATGGGCGGCCCCCAGGGGGTTATCACCTCCTCCAACATCGCTGCGCTGATGGTGCGTCGGGAGGCCCAGTGCGGACGGCCCCCCGGCCCCGACGACCTGGAGCCGGTGGCCGCTTCGCTGGCCGCCCAGGGCGCCACCTACACCGGCCCCGAATACGCCCAGGCCGTGCTGGACAGCCACCTGATGGGCCGGATGATGGGCCAATTCCATGAATCGGGGATCGACCTGGTGCTCACCCCCACCCTGGCCCGGGTGCCGCCGCCATTGGGCGAGCTGGTGGCCACTGCCGACGATGTGGCCGAGTGGGGCGCCCGCCAGGGTGCCTACAGCCCGTTCTGCGCCATGGCCAACGCCACCGGCCAGCCGGCCATGTCGGTGCCGCTGCACTGGGACGATCAGGGCCTCACGGTGGGCAGCCACTTCATCGCCCCCTTCGGCGCCGAGGCCCTTTTGTTGCAGCTGGCCGCCCAGCTAGAGCAGGCCCAGCCGTTTTGGCCCCAGCCCCGCTAGCCGAAGAGCTCAGCGGGGGCGATCAGCGCACTTGAGGTCGGTTGGCGGCCCTCAGCGGGGCTGCAAGACGTAGCTGCGCAGGAGGTGGTTCCAGCGGCAGTCGGGGCACACCTCCACCTCGTAGCAGGTGAAGCGGCCCTTGCGCCGGGCCAGCTTGGCGATCTCCGCCGCGTAGCTGATGCAGCGGCCGTGCGCCGGCAGCCGGGGCCCGAACACATATGACACCAAGGACAGCTCGTCGCCCTGGCACACCGGGCACGGCTCGTTGGCCGCGGCGCCCACTTCCCGGCCGGCCCGCAACAGCTCCGGATGGGCGTCGCACACGTCGTCGGCCATCCGGGTGCCGGCCAAGATCCGTTGCAGCACATGGGCACGCACCAGCCGATAGTCCACCGTTGAGGCGGGCTCGGGCTGAACCCCTACTGCTGCGGCCATCGAGTCGGCCATGGCGACAGAGTAGCCACATCTGCCAAGCGCCATGCCGATCTTTTCGCCGACCCGATCTGGCTGGATTCCGCTATAATCCGGCGGATTTGCTCTTCGGCTTACGGGGCGTTTCAGCCGCTTTGCCCTTCGGCTGGCAAAGCCATTTGCCCTCTGCGCCCACTACTGTGAGGCCATGGCGTTCACCCCCACCGCTGAGAAGCTGATACCCGATCTGTCCACCGCCGAGGAGCTGGTGCTGTTGGCCCGCTGCCTTTGGCAAGAGGGCTACAACGACCACCTGGCCGGCCACATCACTGCGAACATGGGCGACGGCACGCTGATGTGCAATCCGTGGCTCATCACCTGGGACGAGCTGCATCCCAGCCAGGTGATCCGCATCGACCTCGACGGCAACGTGGTGGAGGGCGACTGGCCGGTGCCCCCCGGCATCCCTCTGCACCTGGAGCTGCACAAGCTCCGCCCCGGAGTGGCCTGGGCCATGCACAACCACCCGCTGTACGGCACGGTGTGGGCCGACATGGCCGAGGTGCCCCCGGCCATGGACCAGTCGTCGTCGCTGGGCGGCGGCGAGCTGGTGCTGGTGGACGAGTATGACGGGGCGGTGAACGACTCCGCCTCGGCCCGCAGCGCCTGTGTGAAGATAGGCGACTCCGAACTCGCCCTTCTGGCCGGCCACGGGGTGTTCGTGCTGGGCAACTCGGCCAGGGCGGTGCACCAGCGGGCCGTGGCCCTCGAGCAGCGCTGCCAGCGGGCCTGGCACATCCGAGCCGCCGGCGGCGAACTGGCACCGGTGCTTCCCGACAGCTACGTGCAGATGATGAAGCGCAGCCAAGGCGACAACTTCATCGGGTTCTGGGAGGCGATGGTGCGAGCCGAGCTGCGCCGCGACCCAAGCCTGCTCGACGGCTGAGGCCCGGCGAAACCTGGAGGCGAGGCCATGAGCGGCGCCCTCGACGGCATACGAGTTGTTGATCTGACCACCCGCAGCGCTGAGATCGCCGGCAAGACGCTGGCCGATCTCGGGGCCGAGGTGATCAAGGTGGAGCCCCCCGGCGGGTGCGGTGCCCGGACCACCCCGCCGTTCGCCCAAGACGGCCGCTCGCTGTTCTGGGAGGCGATGGGCCTGGGCAAGCACAGCGTGGTGTGCGACATCGACACCTTCGGCGGACAGGCCGAGTTGCGGGGTCTGGCGGCCAGCGCCGATGTGCTGTTGGAGTCGTTCGCCCCCGGCCACATGGCCGAGCGGAACCTCGGCCCCGACCACTTGGCCGCCGTCAACCCCGCTTTGGTGTACGTGTCGGTGACCCCGTTCGGCATCGGCACCCCCGACGAGGCCGCGCCCATGACCGATCTCACCCTGTCGGCGGCCGGCGGGCTGTTGGCCATGCAGGGCGACCACGACCGGGTGCCCACCCCGGTGGGCTATCCCGAGACGTCGTTCCTCGGGGCCATGCAGGCCGCGGCCGACGCCATCATGGCCCTGTGCGAGCGAGACCGCAGCGGCCTGGGCCAGCACCTCGACATCTCCATTCAGGCTGCGGTGATGTGGTCGCTGATGTCGATCACCAGCTACGCCGCCCTGGGCCAGGACTTCCCCGGCCGGGGCGACGACCGGGCCGATGTGACGCACCCCGAGATAGTTCCCGGAGTGCGGATGCCGTTCATCGAACCCTGCGCCGATGGCTTCGTGGGCATGACCCTGGTGCTGGGCGAGCAGGGCAACCGGGGGATGAAGTCGCTCATGGCCTGGGTGATCGCCGAGGGCGCGCTCGACGACGACCTGGCCGAGGTGAACTGGGAGCGCTATCTCGAAATGCTGGGCGACGAGACGCTGTCGAAAGACGACGCCAACCGGGCCTTGGGCCAGATGCTGGAGTTCATCAAGACCAAGACGCAGGGCGAGATCCAAGAGCATGCGGTGGCCGGCAAGATGCTGGTGGCCCCCTGCTACACCTCCGCCCACCTGGCCGCCGACCCCCAGTTGGCCGCTCGGGACTTCTGGGTGGAGGTGGAGGGCGCCGTCCACGCCGGGCCGTTCGCCCGCCTGTCGGCCACCCCCGCTGTGCTCCGCCACCGGGCTCCCGAGGTGGGCCAGCACCAGGAGATCCTCGACGGCCTCGATCCCGTTTCCCGGCCGGCCGCCGATGCCAAGGTGTGGGCCGCGCCCCGGGGCCCGCTGTTCGAGGGCCTCAAGGTGGCCGACCTGTCGTGGATCGCCGCGGGGCCGCTCATCGCCAAGGACTTGGGCAACCTGGGGGCCACCGTGATCCGGGTGGAGACCGAGGCCCGCCTCGACACCCTGCGTTGGATTCCCCCCCATCTGCCCCACGCCTCGCCCATGAGCGCCGGGCACCCCATGGCCAACATGAACCAGTCGAAGCTCGGCCTGGCCCTCAACTTCACCATTCCCGAGGCCGCCGCGGTGATCGACCGGATGATCGAGTGGGCCGACGTGCTGGTGGAGAACTACACCCCCGGCACCGCCGAGCGCCTGGGCTTCGGCTATGAGCGGGTGCGGGCCCTCAATCCTGGGGCGGTGATGCTGTCGAGCTGTATGCGGGGCCAGACCGGCCCCGAGGCCCGCCACACCGGCTTCGGCCTGCACGGGGCCTGCCTGGCCGGCTTCACCGCCATCACCGGCTGGCCCGACCGGCCGCCGCATCCGCCCTGGGGGGCCTACACCGACTTCATCTCCCCCCGCTATGCGCTGTCGGCCCTCGGCGCGGCCCTGCACCACCGCAACCGCATGGGCGAGGGCCAGTACATCGACCTGTCCCAGATCGAGGCCTCCATCCACTTTCTGGCCCCGCTGGTGCTGGAGTACCGCGACAGCGGGCAGGTGCGCACCCAGGGCGGGGTGGACTGCGACCGGGCCGCCCCCAACGGCGTGTTCCGCACCGCCGGCGTCGAGCGCTTCTGCGCCGTCGCGGTGGAGACCGACGAGCAGTGGGACGGGCTGTGCTCGGTGGTGCCCGATCTGCACCAGATAGACGACCGGTGGTCGCCGATCGGGGTGGCCAACGCCGACGACCTGCTGGAGGCCTGGTTCTCAGACCGCGACAGCTTCGAGGCCGCCGCGGAGCTGCGGGCCGCGGGCGTTCCGGCCTACGCGGCGCTCAGGGCGAGCGACTTCTACGCCGACCCCAACCTGGTGGCCCGCGAGTTCTTCATCGAGCTCGACCACGGTGCCATCGGCACCATGACCTTCGACGGCCCGGTGACGCTGTTCTCGGCCACCCCGGCGCAGCCCTGGCGGGCCGGCCCCTTGGTGGGCGAGCACACCCAGCAGGTGATGTCGGAGATCCTCGGCTTTACCCAAGACGAGATCTCCGCCCTCGCCGCCGCCGGCGCATTGTCCTAGCCACCCCGAGGAGGCGTGCCATGACCAGCTTCGAGCCCGACCGGATCCCGGCCGACCGGTCGGTGTATGAGCGCCTGGCGCTGCACCTGCCCAACGACATCGGCATCGGCAGCGCGCTCATCACCATGGTGGAGCCCCACGAGGGCTGCGAATACGAGTACAACCGCTGGTACGAGGACGACCACTTCTACTCCGGGGCCATGCACGGCCCCTGGGTGTTCGCCGGGCGCCGCTGGGTGGCCCCCCGGGCGCTGCGCGACCTGCGCCCTGCCGTGGACGAGCCCGCCTTCGATCCCCCCGACGCCGGCTGCTACATCTCTTTGTACTGGAGCACGGCGGGCCACGAGGACGACACCGAGCGGTGGAGCTTTCTGGCCATGGCCGAGGCCCTCATGCCCCACGGCCGGGGCTTTCCCCGGCGCACCCACGTCTACACCGCCTTCCACCACTACCGCTTCGGCGTGGTCCGCCCCGGCAGCGGCCCCATGAAGCCCCACCTGGCCCTCGACCACCCCTTCGCCGGGCTGGTGGTGGAGGTGGTCGACGCCGCCGAGGTCGCCGACCAGGACGGCCTCGAGGAGTGGCTGGCTAACGACCATCTGCCCTCGGTGCTTTTGGGCTCGCCCGCGCAGATGTGTTTGGCCTTCGCCCCCCGCGAGTTCGCCCAGGGCCGCATCGAGCAGCCCGGCACCCCGCCGGTGGCCCCCACCGCCAAGGTGGACCAGCGCCTGTGCCTGCTGTGGTTCTTGGACCAAGACCCCGCCGACGTGTTCCCCGACGCCTTCGCCGCCCACCACGCCGCCCTCGCCGCCCACCCCAAAGCCAGCCTGGCCCTGTCCGCCCCCTTCATCCCCACCGTCCCCGGCACCGACACCTACGTAGACCAACTCCGCTGACCAGGGCATGCTTCTATTGTCAACCAATTGGAACTGTCGGGAAAGGGTCTACGTAACTGGCTGCCGATAAGCGGGGGCGGCGGTAGCTACTTCAGCCGGTTGGTGGAATAACCACCACTGACGCTCTAGCGAGACGTTTGCTTTGCCCTCCGGTCTTTTTCGATCCAGAGAGGCAGAAAATCACTGCGTGTTCTGGTGCGGAATCTGTCGGCATGCGCATGATGCCCTGTTCTTCGGAGCGTGCTTCGCCAGCTTGTATCGAAACTATTCCGTATCCCCGACTCCATCGCTCAGCCAGATCAACAGCCGACAACCCGGCGGCCCGTAGCTCTGATTCCAAGTACACCGAGACGGCCACGGCGGGCGATCCAGTTTCGTGCAATCTGTCGGGTGGGTAGTCTTGAAATGCATTTGTTGCTCCGCGTACCGCAGTCCCGTTCTCAAACTTGGTGTTTCCGATGGATACCATCCGGTACAGGACCTCGTCGTCCCCGATGGTTGGGTCGTCTACATAGACCGAAGAAGGATCGGGCGGCACAACTGTGGCCGCTCAACAACGAGCAGCGATCCGCTTTAGAGCAAGTAGCAACTCTTCCTGCACTTCTTCAAACAGACCATCGTGGTAGAATCCATCGAGGCAAACAGACACTTCGACTTGTGATGAAGGTTCAATGATAAACAGAACTTCAGTTTCATGGGCGTCCCACTCAAGGATCACACCTCCATCAGTGCTGGGACTGACCTCAGGCATGGGGAGGTGGGGCAAGACAGCGTCAAGAAGAGTCGTAGCGTACTGAATTGCTGTTTCGGCTGGGGCCTTTGCATAGTGTCCATCCCAGTTGTCGTGGTACTGACGCAACCTGCTCTCGACTTGCAAGAGCACCCGTGCCTTTTGGCTGCCACCCAGTGTTGCCTGCCATGAATTGACCAAAGCCGGAAAGGATCCGTATGGAGCCCCTTGTATAAAAATGACATCCTTGTCCGAAATCCAGCCGCAAGGATCCTGTGCGGGCAAAGTTCGATGGACAACTTCCAAGTCACTGATGGTAGTTCGACGTTGGTCCATTACATCGCTCACTAAAGGTCCACCTTTCTTATCATGTCAAACGATTCCAAACTGTATGCATCGCGGTGCTCGTTAAGTCTGCGAAGCCTCTAACAATCCATTCATGCGCTATTTCCGCGAACGCTCTAACACCTTCAAGACCTGAGCCTAAAGGCGCTCCTCGTGCAGTGAGGTTCATTACAAAAATAGGAGCCCCTGCTGGTCGCAAGAACCCCGGGTCAATAGACACATGTAGTCGACCCAAACTCTCATTCTCATCATTACTAGTGCGGATCAGATACTTCAGATTTGCCGAGAATTGTTCCGGCTCTTCCAAGAAGCCTTCGTTGGCTAAAGCTAGGGGCGTGAAAACGGATGCGGCATCCCCGTGGTGGCTCCAAATTGCCGTTGGTTCTATGTGATTGATGTATGTCACCTCAACTTGGTCGAAGTCCAGATCTCCATGGGAGACAACTCCAGCAAAGACGGTTACCCAACGCTGAAAGGCATCCCAACGAGACTCCCACCGCCCGTATTCGCCTTCAGGAGCGACCTTTCTCCAGTTCGCTGCAAACCAGTTCGACTGAATTTGAAGCAGTTCGTCGCCACCCTCGTTTGAGAACCAGTAGCGGATCGGTGGTGGGCCCGTCAAGAGTTCGAGTGACACCCCACTCTGCTCAGGCACCGACCCGAAACTCTCCACAGGTGCCTCGTACCCAGGTCTTTCCTCAATGCTTGAGAATCCCGCTTCCGCCAGCCGCTGGGCCAGCTCTCCAAGGGTGAAGAGTGAGTAGGCATCAGCACGTCTGAAGCGTGCCGCGATGACGACTTCCGTTACAGGAGGGTTTTCGAAGCTCGGAGAATCGCGCATCCTCAAATCACGATACGGCATCTGTGCAGGAAGTCATAGTCATGTATCATAATTCGCGAGTCACGAATCAAGGATAGCGGACGAAGTCATGAAGACGGCGACGGACACCCTGGCACTATCGAAGTACTTGTTCAACGCGCAGCATCGGCTGTCGGTCGCTGGGGTCTTCGCTCCTCCGATGAATGATGCGCTCACCTATTCGGAAGTCGCCAAGAAGTCTGCTGTAAGCGCGTCAGTTGCCCATAAAGAGCTAGCGGTTCTCGTCCGAATCGGAGCCTTGCAGCGAGTTGAAGTAGGGCGGCAAGTTCACTATCAGAGGATTGAATCCCCGTTCTGGCCCTTCTTGGAGCAACTGCTTGAATCGATCTGACAAACTGAGCGAGGGGCGAGTGTCCGCCCCCTTCATCCCCACCATCCCCGGCACCGACACCTACGTAGGCCAACTCCGCTGACCAGGGGAAATCCGGCAGGTGCTACTAATTTGACATCAATTAGTATAGATTAGTAGTTCGCGGTCTATGCCCAGCGACTATGCGGTCAGCTTCGTCGTACCTCGGCTTCAACCTCGGTGCTTAGGTCGTGTACCTCAGCTTCAACCTCGTGCGCGATTTGTTGCTCCTCAGCCTCAACCAGGTGATGTAGCCGATCTTGAAAGTCACCGACCGCATAGAACTCGAACTGATTGCCCAACTTGGCTTTGGCGAAAAGCCCCATGGCTTCTAGGGCGAGCAAATCGGTACGAGCCGACTGGTACACCACGCGGTGCAGCTGTGCCTGGCCTTGGATGGTGAAGATCTGGGAGGGGTCGTGCAAGGCATCGTTGATAATGGCGAGTTGGCGGTTGTTGAGCCTAGAGACGCTGCGCAAGCGCTGTTTGACTTTGTTGATCTCTGTGGTCTTTCGGGTCAGGTAGCCCCGAAGGCCGTCGATGGCCTGCTCCATAACCTGAAGCTGGTAGATCACGAAGTAAGTGGCATCGTTGCTGTCAGTCTCAGCCTTCAGGTAGGACTTCTTGTATTGCCCAGGAGCGTTGCGCAGAATGGCAGAGATGGAGATGTACTGGGCCAGCCAGTACCCGGATCTCAGCATCGCCCAGTAGAACAGCGCCCGGGCGGTACGTCCGTTCCCGTCCACAAAGGGGTGGTCATACCCGATCCAGAAATGGATGAGAATGGCTCGGACCACTGGGTGTAGGAAACCTTCGACGTTCTCACCATTGGCGAACTCGCAGAGTCGTTCTAGCCGCCCTGGGAGTTCCTCGGCTGGTGGTGGTCGATGAATCACTGTGTCATCGCTGTCAACCACAACAACCCGCTCTTCGCCGGGCTGCTGGAGGCGCCCGGCTTCCGACTCGTCGTCCAACGTGCCGTCGGTGACGATGCGGTGCATTTCCAATACATCCCCCGGCGCCAGCGGGCGGCCCTCTCGAGCCATCTGCTCTGCGGCGATCATCGCGTTGAAGTTGTTGAATACCATGCGCTCGCCGTGGGTCTTGGGTGACCGCTTCGTTCGCAGCATTTCTTTGGCGGCTCGCCGAGTGGTGGCGGCGCCCTCCAAGAGGCTGGAGGTGATTGCTTCTTCCATGAGCGAAGAAACCAGGTAGCGGTCGCTGGAATGCACGTTGGTGATGGCGTCATCGGCTCGGATCTGCCCGCTGGCGTACTGGTCGATGCGGTGGACCGCTTCTTGTATCGGATCGATGTTGGAGAACTGGAAGGGCTCCCCCTCAACGCTGGTAAGGGGCAGGGGCCGGGCGAGTGCATTGCGGCTGGCCTTGGTTCCCACCCACCACTCGTGCATGGTCATGCCCCCGGGTGGGGTGCGATGACGCATCTCGTCCCAGTGCAGATACCGGCCTTTGCCGTCCACTGGTTGTCCAGCCTCGAACAGTTCGAGGAGACGCTCCGGGTTATCCTTGGCAATCTCGACGACGAGGTCGTACCAGTCCGGCGGTTGGAGAACCTTTGCCACGGCTCCATCATACAGTTGTCGAGGCATTCTGCTACTAAATTGACATCAATTAGTACTAATTAGTACGTCATCGTTGTCGCTTCCCGATCGTGCTGGTCCGGCATTAGATGCTGTCATTGGTCCAAGTACCATCGTTGGCGTGAGCGCCGAAACCCAAGCCCCTGAATCGTCCAGCAACGGCAGCCGGGTGAAGACCCATTACCGGACCTGTCCGCTGTGTGAGGCCATGTGCGGGATGGTGATCAAGACGGAGGGCGAGAAGGTGCTGCCCCCCATCCGGCCCGACCGCGACGACGTGTGGAGCAAGGGCTTCATCTGCCCCAAGGGCACCACGCTGGGGCATTTGCACGAGGATCCCGACCGTGTGCGGGTGCCGCTGGTCAAAGATGAGAACGGCACCTTCCAGGAGGCCACCTGGGAGGAGGCCTACGCCCGCTGCGAGGAGCTGCTCCACGGCGTGCGCGACACCCACGGCGCCGAGGCCATGACCTACTACATCGGCAACCCCGCGGCCCACAACTTCTCCATCAGCCGCTATGTGGGCGCGCTGGTGATGCTGTCGGGCGTGCAGATGGGCTACTCGGCGGGCACCGTCGACCAGTGGCCCAAGAACGTGTCGTCTGTGTGCATGTACGGCAACTCTTGGACGTTCCCCACCCCCGACATCATGCGCACCCAGTACCTGGTGGTGATGGGGGCCAACCCCCACGCCTCCCAGGGCAGCCTGCTGGCCTGCCCCGACGTGCTGGGCGAGATGGACAAGATCCGCGAGCGGGGCGGCAAGTGCGTGGTGATCGACCCCCGCCGCACCGGCACCTGCGACCACGCCGATGAATGGGTGCCCATCACGCCGGGCACTGACGCCGCCTTCTTGTTGGCCCTGTGCCATGTGCTGTTCGACGAGGATCTCGTCGATTTGGGCACCATGGCCGGCCATGTGAACGGCCTCGACGAGGTGCGTGCTCTGGTGGCCGACTGGACCCCGGAGATTGTGGAGGCCACCACCCAGGTGCCGGCCGAGACCACTCGCCGGCTGGCCCGGGAGATCGCCGCGGCCGAAAGCGCCAGCGTGTACGGCCGAATCGGGCTGTGCAACCAGGAATTCGGCACGCTGGCCTCGTGGCTCATCGACGTGGTGAACCTGCTCACCGCCAACTTCGACGTGCCCGGCGGAATGATGTTCGCCACTCCGGTAGCGCCGGCCATGGCCACACTCAACTTCGAGGAGCCCAAAGAGCCCGAGTTCGGGCGCTGGCACAGCCGGGTGCGGGGCGCCCCCGAGGTGCTGGGCCAGGTGCCGGTGTCGTGTCTCTCAGAGGAGATAATGACCCCCGGCGAGGGCCAGTTGAAGGCCCTGGTGGTGGTGGCCGGCAACCCGGTGATCAGCTCGCCCGAGGCCGGCCGCCTCGACGAGGCCCTGCCCATGCTCGACGCCATGATCTGCGTCGACAACTGGGTCAACGCCACCACCCGCCACGCCGATGTGATCCTGCCCGGGCTCTCGCCTCTGGAGCAGCCCCACTGGGACGAGATGATCTGGTCGTGGGCCGCCCGCACCGCGGGCAACTGGTCGGACCGCATCTTCGATGTCGGCGACCGCCCCGACGAGTGGGAGGTGCTGGTGCGGGTGGGCGCTTTGATGGGCGGCCAGGCAAACGACGAGATCGACGAGCGCGCCATCGACGACGGTTTCTTCTCCGGGATCTGCATGTTCTTCGGCCTCGATCCCACCCATGTGCTGTCGCACTACGACACCGGCGGCCCCGAGCGGATGACCGACTTCATGATCCGGGTGGGCCATCGGGGCGACCGCTACGGCGAGAACCCCGACGGCCTCACGTTGCAGGATTTCAAGGACAACCCCCACGGCCTGGACTTCGGCCCGATGGTGCCCCGGGTGCCGGAGATCCTCCACACCCCGTCGGGCCGCATCGAGATGGCCCCGCCCTACATCACCGCCGACGTGGGCCGGTTGCAACGGCGCCTGGGCCGCGACGACGGCATGGTGCTGGTGAGCCGCCGCCACGTGCGCTCCAACAACTCGTGGATGCACAACGTGAAGGTGCTGGTGAAGGGCAAGGACCGCTGCACGCTGATCGTGCACCCCGAAGACGCCGAGGGGATCGGCCTGGCCGACGGGTCGGTGGCCCGGGTGAGCACCGAGATCGGCAGCATCGAGGTGCCGGTTGAGGTGAGCGACGAGATGATGCCCGGCGTGGTGAGCCTGCCGCATGGCTGGGGCCACAACCTCGACGGGGTGCAGCTCTCGGTGGCCAAGGAGTTCGCCGGGGTCAACAACAACCTGCTGGCGCCGGGCGAGCTGGTGGACGAGATCTCCGGCAACGCCATCGTGAACGGGATCAAGGTGGAGGTTGTGCCCGTCCCCGCCTGATATCTGGCCCGCTTCGGTGGGTATTCTCAGGCTCCTATGGCTATTCCCCAAGACCGCGACATCGATGCCCTCAAGGCCTCCCTGTCCGACTGGATGAACACCCGCCCCGGCGTGTCCGACGCCGAGGTGACCTTTCTGGTGAACCCCGAGGCCTCCGGGTTCAGCAACGAGACCCTGGTGTGCGACGCCGCTTACACCCGCGACGGCCAGACCCGGGATTCGGGCATCGTGGTGCGCAAGCGGCCCACCGACTACGCCATCTTCCCCACCTACGACATGAGCGTGCAGTACCGGAGCATGCAGAACATGGCCGCCTGCGGCAGCGTGCCGGTGCCCGAGATCTTGTGGGTGGAGGACACCGGCGACGTGCTGGGCGAGCCGTTCTTCATCATGGAGCGCCTGCACGGCCGGGTGCCCTCTGACAACCCGCCGTTCTTCTCCGAGGGCTGGGTGTTCGAGGCCACCCCCGAACAGCAGGCTGCGCTGTACAACTCGTCGGTGGACACGCTGGCCGCGGTGGCCAAAACCGACTGGAAGGCCAACGGCTTCGACTTCGTGGAGCGCCCCCAATACGGCGGCCCCGGTTTCGCCCAGCAGCTCGGCTACCAGCGCTATTACGCCGGCTGGGCCGCCGAGGACCGGCCCAAGCCGCTGATCGACGCCGCGCTCGACTGGTTCGACGCCAACGACCCCTCAGGCTCGATGCCCACCGAGCTGAACTGGGGCGACGCCCGGCCCAGCAACCTCATGTACGGCGACGACTTCAAGGTGATGGCCGTGTTCGACTGGGAGATGGCCGACCTGGGGCCCGGCGAGGTGGACCTGGGCTGGTTCTTGTACATGAACCGATTCTTGAGCGAGGGTGCCGGCATCGACTGGCTGCCCGGCTTCGCCGACCGGGACGGCACCATCGCCCGCTGGGAGCAGGCCATGGGCCGCAAGGCCGAGCACGTGGACTACTTCGAGGCCTGGGGCTGTCTGCGCTTTTGCATCATCATGGTGGCCATCGTGAACATGCAGGTGAAGTACGGTGCCCTCAGCGCCGAGGAGGGTTCCTACTACGAGCAGAACAACCCCTCCACCCAGATGCTGGCCCAGTATCTGGGCCTGCCCGCCCCTGAGTGAGGAGAGCCCCATGAGCAACGAAGCAGCCAACCGAGCGCTGGCCGAGGCCCTGTTCGCCGCCCTTGAGGCCATGGACTGGCCCGCGGTGGCCGAGCTGTTCACCGAGGACGGCACCTATCAGGACATGCCCTTCGAGACCGACTCCGGCGGCACCGTCGGCCACGCCGGCATCATCGGCAAGCTGGGAGTGGGCCTGAGCGCCCTGGACCGCTTCGACCTCGGCGTCACCGACATCTGGGTAAGCGGCGACAACGTTCTCGTCGAGCGGGTCGAAGTGTGGCACCACCCCGACGGCACCGTCGCCAGCCTCCCCGTGCTGTGCCGCCTCCAGATCCGCGACAACAAGATCGCCCACTGGCGCGAATACTGGGACTACAACTACCTCATCGCCCAACAACCCGACTCCTGGCTCCCCCAATCCCCCCGCCCCCGCTGGGACTGAGCGCTACCAGTACACCGTTCGCTTGCGGACCCAGTCGGCGGTGCGGAAGAGCAACAGCCAGGTGGCGGTGAGTCCCATGGCCATGATCGCCAGGTAGATGAGAAGGCCCATTACCCCGACGAATAGGAGAGGGGGCAGGAAGAACAGCGACAGGTTGATGGACTCATTCAGCGACAAGCTCTGCGAGGGCGATGCCACGGTTTTGGCGGCGGCGATGCCAAGCGAAAGACCGGCTGAGGCGAGACCGCCCAGCAGGAGCGCCCCCATCGCCATCCGCCTCGTCGGCTTGAGCCCCACTTTGGAGAGACAGCGGGCAGTCGACTCCGGCCTGACCTTGGATCCGGCCACACAGATCATGGTGACGAACAAGGCAACGACCCCGGGCACGCTCAACAGACTCAGCCAGCCGTAGACGTTTATGTAGTCATCCTCGGTGATGCCCTTGGTGGCGTATCTTCCGCCCAACCCGGCATAGAGCCCCAGCATGCAGAGCGACCCCAGCATCATGAACCACCATTTGCGCCAGTGCTCCAGCCAGTACTCCACCGCCAGCCAAATGAGCGCCGCCACCACCACCAGCGAGACGACGAGCCCAATCGGATGGGCCAGCTCATTCAGCCACCCAGGCGCCCGCCAGATGAAAAACAGCCGAAGGGAATCATCCGAGTAATCCGTCTGGTCCCCAAACAGATGCCAAGCAGCCACCGGCAAGGTCACCACCAGCACCGTCGCCGGAATTACGGGTCGATACGCCGGCTTCCGTCCCCTCGGTCCCCCCGGTTTCATCGGCAACCCCGCTGCTGGCTCAAGACCCCCCCACATTCACCGTACCCGCCCCCGCTGGGACGGAGTAACGCCTAGGCCGGGTTCTGGATTGCCCAGCCCTGGTGGGCGGCTGCTTGGGAGAGTCGACGGTCGTAGCAGACGAAATCAGCCAGGGAGTCTTCGAGAGACAGAGCACTAGCCAGGTGGATGGAATCGAGGGTTCGGAGCGAATTGGGTTTAAGGGTGCTGGCCATTTCGAGAATCCGGTTGTTCACTCGAAGGAGATCAATCCGCCCCAGCACCTCCTGTGCGGCCGCTAGTGCTGCGGGGCCGAATGCCAGAACCGCTCGTGATACCTCGGCTCGGGCCAGGGCGCTGGAGACCAATGGCTTTCTTTGGTCCAGGAACTGTTGCAAAGCAGCCGACTCTGGTTCGTTGATGACAAGCTTGACGATGGCTGATGAGTCCAGGTATGTCGCTGAGTTTGGGCTCATCTCTCGTCAGCGCGAAGCCTGGATAGAACCGCTGACGGTAGCTCTGCACCAGGATCAGGCTCAACGGGGTCTGGGAAAGGACCTTCATGCTCGGCAGAATCGACCTCGCCTGAGGCTCTCAGTCGCTCCAACGGTGAGACGTCTGGAATTGGACCCAACAGCGCCACCGGACGACCCCGATCGGTCACCTCGAATGTCTCCCCGGCTTCGACGCGACGCAAGTACTCGCTGGCCCGCTGCCGCAGCTCCCGAATCCCAATCGAATCCATTGTGCTATTTGTAGCACAGTTTCTCCAATGCCATGAACTGAAATGTCGTCCGTCAGTCTGGCGCCATGTATCGGAAATTTCAATATATTTTATATCAATTCCATCATTCGAAGCGGGAGCCCATTTGTTTGAGGATTTGGGTGGTGTGGACTGACGCCATGCGGCCTGGTTGGCCGGGGGTGTAGGTGACGGAGTCGATGGAGTTGGTGTAGGGGAAGGGGCCGTGGCGCTGGTAGATGTCCCAGGAGACGGGGGAGCGGCGGTCGATCCCCACGTCGATGCCCTCGAAGGGGGCCATGGTCCACATGCCGGTGAAGTTCTCGTCGGCGGCTACTTCTTCGCCGTCCACCAGCAGGCGCAGATCCCAGGCGAAGCTGTCGGTGATGGTGAAGGCGAGTTGCACGCTGCACCGGCTCTCGGCCAGTGGGCCGCCGTTCAGGAGCCGCATGTGGCCGTAGCCGTTGTGGACGTAGACCACCTCGCCACCCTCGACGTAGCAGGCGTAGCCGCCGCCCTGGTCGCCGTGGGCCACCAGCATTCCCTCATCGCCGGAGGCGTAGTCGAACTCGATGTCGATGGTGAATGACCGGGCCGCGATCAGCTTCATGCTGCGGTAGCGCTCCAGGGTGTCGGTGCCCGGCACGATCCGCACCGGCGTCTCGTACACCGCTTCCGACTCAGGCCGCTGCACGAACTTGAGCATCGAGCCCTCATCGAGCGGGTACACCTGGTAGCGGCGGGCGGCCTGTTCCCAGGCGTCGATCAGCTCTTGGCGCCGCTCGGGCTCGGCCTCCGACAGATCCACCGTCTCGGTGGGGTCGTCTTTGAGGTTGTACACCTCCCACTCGTGGTCGCCGAACGGGGTCATCGGCAGGTGCAGGGTGACCGCCTCCCAGCCGTCGCGGTAGAACCCCCGATGGCCGATCTGCTCGTAGTACTGCTCGGTGTGCTGCTCGGGGGCGTCGCCGTCGGCGAACGTGGGGGCGAAGCTGGCCCCGGCGAGCGGCCCCTTGAGCGGCTGGCCGTTGCGCTCGGTGGGAGCCTCCAGCCCCACGATGTCCAAGACGGTGGGCAGCACGTCGGTGATGTGAAGGTACTGGCGGCGGAACCCGCCGGGGTCGGGAATCCGGCCGGGCCACGACGAGATCATGGCCACCTGGTGCCCGCCGGCGTGGGTGTTGATCTTGTAAAGCCGGAATGGGGTGTTGCCGGCCATGGCCCAGCCCCGGGGATAGTGGGCCAGGGTCTGGGGCCCGCCCAGCAGGTCGAGGCGGGCGTGGTCGGCGTCGATGTCGCCCTGGGTGGGCGACAGCACCTCGAAGTACTGCGAGCAGCCGGTGTCCTCGCCCTCGCGGGAGGCCCCGTTGTCGGAGGTGAACAGCACCAGCGTGTTGTCCCACTCGCCCAGCTCCTCCAGGGCATCGCGCAGCCGCCCGAAGTTCTGGTCGACGTTGTCCACCATGGCGGCGAACACCTCCATGTAGCGGGCGAACACCTCCTTTTGGGTGTTGGACAGCTCGTCCCACGGGGCGACGTCGTTGCGCTCCTCGGAGTTGCGGGGGGGAAGCGTGGTGCCTTCGTCGATGACGCCCAACTCGATCTGGCGGGCGAAGCGGCGCTCTCGGATTTCATCCCAGCCGGCGTCGTAGGCCCCCCGGTACTTCTCGATGTCGGCCTGCTTGGCCTGGAGCGGAGCGTGGACCGCCCCATGCGACAGGTACAGGAAAAACGGCTGGTCGGGCCGGGCTGCCTTCTGCTCGCGCACCATGGCGATGGCCTCGTCGGTGATGTCGTCGGTGAAGTAGTAGTCGTCGGGATACTGGTCGGTGTGCACCACGCTGTTGTCGCGGATCAGCCGGTGGGGGTGGTGGAAGTTGGTGAACCCGTCGAGGAAGCCGTAGTAGTGGTCGAAGCCTCGCTGAAGCGGCCACGAGTGGCGGGGGCCCACCAGGTTGGAGTCCTTGCACAGGTGCCACTTGCCCACCATGAAGGTGGCGTAGCCCCCCGCCCTCAGGATCTCGGCCACGGTGGCGCAGTGCTCAGTGAGCTCGGAGGTGTAGCCGGGGTAGCCGGGGTCGGAGTGGCACACGTGGCCCACGCCCACGTCGTGGTGGTTGAGCCCGGTGAGCAGCGACGCCCTAGTGGGCGAGCACATGGGGTTGACGTGGAAGTTGAGGTAGCGCAGCCCCTCGGCGGCCATCTTGTCGATGTGGGGGGTGTCGATCTCCGAGCCGTAGCAGCCCAGGTCGGCGAAGCCCAGGTCGTCCAACAGCACCACCACGATGTTGGGCGCCCCCTGCGGCGCCCGCACCACCTCGGGCCACCACGGGTCGGAGCCGGCCACGGTGCGTCCCGCCCGCCCCTCCCATCCCTCATAGGGCTCAGGCTTGCTCGCCGTCTCGTCGGTCATCGGACCCTCGCTTTTGTTGGTAGCAGTGTCAGTCGTCGAGATTGAACACCCGCAGGGCGTTCTCCCGCAGGAACTTGGGCCACACGTGGTCGCGGAACGGCACGTTGGCCATGTCGGTGAAGATGCGCTCCAAGGTGAGCCCGGCGGGGAAGTACCCGGCGTACATCACCTTGTCGGCCCCCCGGGTGTTGGCGTAGTCGATGATGGCGGTGGGGTAGTGCTTGGGGGCGAACGCCGAGGGCATGTAGTACAAGTTGGGCCACTTCAACATGAGCTTCATGGCCAGCTTCTCCCAGGGCTCGGCCCCGTGGCGCATAACCAGGCGCAGCTCGGGGAAGTCGTAGCACACCTGGTCGAAGTGCTCGACGTGCTGGGGGGCGCTGGGGAACCGGGGTCCGGCGATGCCCGCGTTGGCGATCACCGGGATGTCGAGTTCGATGGCGGTGGCGTACAGCGGGTACATGAGCGGATCGGACACCCCCACCTGGGGCATGAGGCCGGAGGGGAACACGCTCACCGCCTTGAGGTCGTGGTCGGCCTTCAGCTTCTTGACGTGGCGGACGGCGCCCATCACGTCGTTGGGATCCACCTCGGTCACGAAGTACACCCGGTTGGGGTGGAGCCGCTTGGCCTCGATGGAGGTCTCCGACAGCCCGAACAGCCCCTTGTCGATGCCCCAGCGGTCCATCTCAGAAATGGTGTAGGCGATGGGGTCGGAGCCCTCCTCGGCCTCGTCGGGGATGTCCTTGAACATGTACTCCACCGGCATCAAGAACTCCTCGGTGGACTGGTCGTCCTTCAGTCCGGCCTGGAGGTTGGCGTACACTTGCTTCTTGGAGGCGAACGGGAACCCGATCATCAGGTCCACGACGCCGATTCCCTCGGGCATTGGCATTTTGTGCTCTTTCTGCTGGCTCAGTCCATCGAGAAGTCGGGGTTGAGGGTGATGACCCAGAACATGGCGCCGGTGTCGTCCACAAGCTGCGCCATGCGCCCCGGTGGGGTGTCCATGGGCGGGACGACCACGTGGCCGCCCAGCTCTTGGCACTGCGCCGCGGTGGCGTCGCAGTCGTCCACTGCGAAGTACACCGCCCAGTGGGGAGGTATGACCGGCGCGGGCAGCGGTCCTGCGCTGGCGATCATCTCGCCGTTATGCGAGATGCCCATCGATCCCTCCATGTCGAGGGGTATCGACGTCCAGCCCAGCACCTCGGAGTAGAAGGCCATGGCCTTGTCGACATCGGAGGTGAGGAGTTGGTTCCAGCACAGGGTGCCGTGCTCGCTCTTCAGCGCGGCGCCGTCTTGGCCCAGCGCCTCCCACAGCATCACCACTGCGCCGGTGGGGTCGGCCACCACCGCCATCCTGCCGGCGCCCGACGGCTCCATCACCGGCCCCATCGGCGTGCCCCCGGCGGGGGCCACCTTGGCCAGGGCCTCATCCGCGTTGTCCACCGTGATATAGGTCTCCCACACGTTGGGGATCCCCATTTCACACATCTGCTGAGGCTTCTCGAGCAGCCCCAGCACCGGCTTATCGCCCTTCAGCCCCAGTGTGTAGACCACTTCCGAGCCCTCGAGCTCGTCGTGGAAGGTCAGCCCGAACAGCGCCGCATAGAACACCTTGGCCTTGTCGGGCTCCTCGGTACACAGATCGACCCAGCTGAAATCGCCGTGGACGTAACCGTCTATCTCAGGCATGGCTGCTCTCCTCTAGCCTTGGCTTGGGACCACGCCACTTTATTTGTCGGACCCGGCCCTCCGGTCAGTCAGCCGGGAGGTTTCGCCTGTATTCGGGCGGGTTTCCGGCAAGTTCAGATGGCGTCGCCGACGTTGGTGCGGCGGGCGCCGATGGCCCATGTGAGCAAGGCCAGGATGATCAGGGGATCGAGGATGTTCCACGCGCCCTCATCCCCAGTGAAGTAGGCGTTGACGAACACCGCAGCGGCCATCCCGGTGGCGATCACGGCCGCGATGATGACGAATGGGTTGGCCGGCTCCAACCCCTGTCTCTGGGCAATCACCCGCCGCCACCCGGTGCAGATGGCCACGGTGGCGCAGGCGATGAACAGCGGGTTGATGGTGTTCCAGACATTGCCGCTGTGGTTGAAGATGTCGGTGTAGTTGTTGAGCAGGTAGGCCAGCGCCAGCGCCACCAGGCTCACCGTGCGCACCCAGGGCACCTTGCTGGTGTTGCGCCACATGATCCACACGCCGACGATGGCGAGCACCAGGGTGCCCATCTGCCAGAGCTGCCACTTCCAGTTGTCGGTCGATTCGAAGTTGGCATCGACCACCCCCGAGCGCTCGGCCCAGGCGAACACCGCGACAACCAGGATGCCTGCCCCGATGAGGGAGTCGATCACTCCCAGATCCCGCCGGCGGAAGATGTGCTCAATCATGCTCATGCCATATTGAACACCCGCAGGGCGTTCTCTCGCAGGAATTTGGGCCAGACGTGGTCGCGGAATCCCACATCGCGCATCTCGGTCATGATCCGCTCCAGCGACAGCCCCGAGGGGAAGTACCCGGCGTACATCACCTTTTCGGCCCCCCGGGTGTTGGCGTAGCGGACAATGGCCTCGGGGTAGTGCTTGGGGGCGAACGCCGAAGTCGAATAGTGCAGCCCCGGCCACTTCAGCATGAGCTTGACCATCAGGTCTTCCCACGGCTCGGCCCCGTGGCGGGTGACCAGCACCAGCTCGGGGAAGTCGTAGCACACCCGGTCGAGGTGCTCGACGTGCTGGGGGCCCATCGGGAACCTCGGCCCCGGCACCCCGGCGTTGATGCACATGGGGATCTCCAGCTCGCAGCACGCCGCGTACATCGGGTACATGAGCGGGTCGCTGATGTACACCTGGGGATGCAGCCCGGTGGGGAAGCAGGCCGCGGCGATCACTCCCAGCTCGTTCACCGCCCGGCGCAGATCCCGCACCGCTTGGACCCCGAGGTTGGGGTCCACCAGGTAGCTGCCGTACAGGCGGTCGGGATGCTCGGTGACGCCCCGGGTGCCCCAGGTATCGCCGAAGCTCACCGGCAGCAGCCCTTTTTCGATGCCCCAGCGGTCCATCTCGGCCAGCAGATAGGCGATGAAGTCCACCGCGCCGTCCACCTGGGGCAGGTCTTTGAACATGTAGGCCGCGCCGTGGCCGAAGCTGCGGCTCTCGGTGTCCTTCAACAGCCCCTGGAAGTTGGCGTACCAGGCGTCGCGGTCAGACGGCACGCCCAACATGAGATCGACCACCCCGATGCCGTCCATAGGGTGAGGGGCCATCGGATGGGCCTCGGCTCCAGGACCGGTGTCGGCCGCCATCTACCTGGCCAGAGTCTCGAACAGGTCGGCGTCGGTGCGGCGCAGGCGGCGGTAGTTGGCCTCCCACATCATGGGGATGAAGTACTTGTGGTAGGCCTTTTTAGCCCGGGCCGCCTCGGCCTCGGGCATCTCGTGGCCCCCCACCACCTGGGCCTCGTAGTGGGCCCGGGCCGAGGACTCATAGGCGATGGCCTTGATGGTGGCCTCCTCCAGGGAACCGCACACGAAGCAGGCCCCGTGGTTGCCGATGAGCACCACCGACCGTTGGCCCAGCGCCTCGGCCATTCGGGGGCCGTCCACCGGGTTGTCGATGCCGTTGTCGGCGTAGTGGGCCTGCTCCTCGTAGAACAGGCAGGCGTCGGCCGAGTAAAGGCCCACGTCCTTGCCAGTGGTGGACAGAACCTCCACGTAGTGGGAGTGGGTGTGGATCACCGAATTGGCGTCGGGGCGGGCCTCGTAGAACCCGGCGTGGAACCGCACCGCCGGCGAGGCCGGGGTGTCGCCGGCGAGCAGGTTGAGCTCCATGTCGTAGCAGTTCACGTCGCTGGGCAGCGTCTCGCTGAAGTAGCCGAACGGCGACACCCAGAAGGCGTCGGCCCGCTCGGCGTCGCGCACCGAAACGTGGCCCGCCACCCGGCTCTCGCACCCCTCTCGGGCCAGGATCCGCCGGGAGGCGGCCACCTGGAAGGCGGGGTGGTCTTCGGTCCAGGTCTTGGTCATCGCTTCTCCTTGGTCTAGTCCTCAGAATATTTCCGGGTCGGCTGCCACCGCGTCGGGAACCGGCCAGCGGAACAGCTCGGCGGCGTTGCGCCAGCAGATCTTCTCAGTCTCGTCGGCCTCGAACCCCTCTAGCTGGCGGCGCACCACCTCTTGGGTGTCGGGCCAGGTGGTGTCCACGTGGGGGTAGTCCGACTCCATCATGATGTGGCTCACCCCGATGTGGTCGCGCAGCGACAGGCACGAGGTGTCGTCGATCACGCAGAACCAGAAGTTGCGCCGGAACACCTCGCTGGGCTTCATGTCGATGTCGGTCCACGTGCCGTACATGTCGTGGTAGCGGGTGATGTGGTCGAGCCGGTCGATCAGCCCCGGTACCCAGGCGATGCCCCCCTCCGACATGGCGATGCGCAGGTTGGGGAACCGCACCGGGATCAGCGAGTAGAGCCAGTCGACCGCCGCGAACATGGCGTAGCCGAAGAACAGCACCCCGATGGTGTCGGGCGGGGCGTCGGGCGCGGTGGACGGGGCCTGCGACGACGACCCCACATGCAGGCAAACCACGGTTTCGGTGTCTTCGCAGGCCCGGATGAACGGGTCCCAGTGGCCGGTGTGCAGCGACGGCAGCTTCAGCTTCTCGGGAGCCTCGCTGAACGACACCGCCCGAAAACCCCGCTCGGCGTTGCGATATATCTCTTCGGCGGCCACCTCAGGGTCGTACAGCCACGGGATCTGGCAGGGGATGATCCGGTCGGGGTAGCGCCCGTGCCAGTCCTCCAGGATCCAGTCGTTCCAGGCCCGCACGCAGGCGAGGCCCAGCTCTGCGTCGTCGGTCATCCGCATGAAGTTCTGGCCGGCGAACCCGGGCAGCGCGGAGGGGAAGTTGAGTGAGGCGTAGATCCCGTTGAGGTCCATGTCGGCGACGCGGGCGTCGATGTCCCACGCACCCTTGCGCATGTGGTCGAACCGCACCGGGTCGAAGCCGTACTCCGACACCGGGCGCCCGGCCACCGCGTTCATCCCCACAGTGGGAAAGCGGCGCCCGTCTACCTCCCAGGCGTGCATGCCGTCGTCGTCGGTCACCACTGTTGGACCCCGGTCTCCGAACCGGGCCGGCATGCGGCCCTCGAATGCGTCGGGGGCCTCCACCACGTGGTCGTCCACCGAGATGAGCAGGTTGTGGCGCACCCGGCGCTCGGGTTCGGGCAAAAAGGTCACCGGGTGGGCGTCGGCCTGGGTGTCGCGCACCGTGAACCCGATGCGCCCCATGTCGGAGAGCTTGACCACGGCGTCTGCCCTACCGATCCAGCCCAGCTTTGGGCTGCCTACACCTGGATGTCGTAGAGCTGGCGGACGTTGCCCGACACGATGGCGTGGCGCACATCGTCGGTGGTGTCGGCGAAGTGCTCGGCGATCACCGCCTGGCTGTGGGGCCAGGTGGACACGTGGTGGGGGAAGTCGTTTCCCCACATCATGGTCTCGGTGCCGATCACCTCACGGGCCGCCACCCCGGTGAGGTCGCGCATGAAGGTGACCCGGAAGTTCTTGCGCCAGTAGTGCGACGGCTCGTGCTCGCAGTTCATGTCTTTGAGGAGCTGGGAGTTGCGGTGGAACCAGTAGTCGGCCCGCTCCAGCAGATTTCCGGCCCAGCCCACGTCGTTCTCGGCGGAGACGATCATGAGGTCGGGGTACCGGTCGAACACGCCGCCGAAGATGAGGTCGAGCACCACCTCTTGGATGTCCACCGTTTGCAGCACCGATCGGGTGGACGTGCCCTTGTCCCACGACTTGTCGGGGTCGCGGGTGGTGGCGGCGTGGAGGTTCACCGGCATGGAGTGCTCCACGGCCGCGGCCCACAGCGGGTCGAACGACGGGTCTTGGTAGGGGTTGTCCTCGCCGTTGATCACCGGGATCATCACCCCTTTGAGGCCGATGTCGCGGCAGCGCTTTATCTCTTTGGCCGCCCGGTCGAGATCCACCGGCGACAAAAGGCCGATGCCCACGAACGTGTCGGGGATCTGGCTCACGAACTCCCCGACCCAGGTGTTGTAAGCCTCGAACAGGGCCCACTGGAACTCCACGTCTTGGATCGGGTACATCTGCATGGCGATGGTGGGGTAGAGCACCTCGCCGGTCACCCCGTCGGTGCGCAGCGCTTCCATGCGGACCTCGGGATCCCAGCCCACGTCGGGCACGTCCTCGTCCCAGCGGCCCTTGGCCCGCACGTTGTCGTCGGTGCGCATGCACCCGGCCAAAAGCCCCACCGGGGGCAGCCGGGCCTGGTCGCACACCAGGCGGTCGGTGGTGGGCTCGCGCACCAGCCGGGGGGCCCGATCCCGGTAGGCCTCCACCGTGTAGATCTGCCACAGGTCGTGGGGCTCGATCACATGGGAGTCGGCAGAGAAGACGTCGAAGCCGTTGTCGCTCATTGCCTCTGATGTTATGGGAACGCATGCAGAAGCCGCCCATCGCCGGGGGTGCTGGGGAATGGGACGGGTATCGTGGCCGACGTGAGCGTGTGCGCATTCATCGGACTGGGCAATATGGGGTTCCCCATGGCCGGGCACTTGGCCGCCGCCGGCCACGAGGTGCGGGTTTTCAACCGGACCGCCGCGGTGGCCGAGCGCTGGGAGGAGGCCCACCACGGCGTGGTGGCCGCCACCCCGGCGGAGGCGGCCGATGGGGCCGAGTTCGTGTTCACCTGCGTGGGCGCCGACGACGACCTGCGGGCGGTGGTGCTGGGCGACGACGGCGTTTTGAGCACCATGGGGGCGGGCTCGGTGCTGGTGGACCACACCACGGCGTCGGCCGACGTGGCCCGGGAGCTGGCCGAGGTATGCGCCGGGAGGGGAGTCGGCTGGTTGGACGCCCCCATCTCCGGCGGTCAGGCCGGGGCCGAGAACGGGGTGCTGACGGTGATGTGCGGCGGCGAGCCCGAGCATTTCGAGGCCGCCTGCCCGGTGATGGACGCCTACGCCTCGGCGGTCACCCTCCTGGGACCGGCCGGCAGCGGGCAGCTCACCAAGATGGTCAACCAGATCCTGTGCGCTGGCGCCGTGCAGGGGGCGGCTGAGGCGCTGGCCTTCGGCGAGCGGGCCGGGCTCGACATGGAGAAGGTGCTGGTCGCCGTCACCAAGGGGGCGGCGGGCTCGTGGTACCTCCAGAACCGGGGCCACACCATGGTGGCCGACGAGTTCGACTTCGGCTTCGCCATCGACTGGATGAACAAAGACCTCGGCCTGGTGGCCGACGCCGCCGCCGAGCTCGGCGCCCCCATCCCCCTAGTCGAGCTCTGCCAGCGCTACACCCAAGCAACCGCCGCCGCCGGCGAAAACCGCCTAGACACCACCGCCATAATCCGCCGCTACCGCTAGCGGAGTCGGCTGGGTAGCGGCTACAAAGCCTTGCCCGAGAATGTTGGCGGCCTCATCCCTGGCTGATTCTGATAGGCGCAGCAGAACAGCTACCGCTTGGCGGCGAGTTGTGGGGCTGGCAGTGGTTCCAGCGTTGGCGAGAAGGTTGTGCTCAGGCTCAGGTAGCGACACGGAGCAGCCCCAAATCCTCCTGGACGAAGTCGCTGGCCAGGCGCTCCTTGGCAACTGCTGCGTACTCGGCATGCAGTTCAATCCCACCGGATTTGCGGCCATGACGGCGAGCGACGGTAACTGTGGTCCCCGAACCTGCAAATGGGTCGATGACGATTCCATCGGGTGGGCAGACCGCCTGGACGAAGAAATCGGCTAAGCCTTCAGGCATGACTGCGGTGTGTTGTCCGGCAGGGCCCTTGTGTTGGTTGTAGGTCTGGCCCACAGCGATGACATTGCCAGGGTCGGCACCGCCGCGGCCGTAGGTACGGGTGCGGTCCCGGCCAAACCCAGCGTCGGTGTTTCGGCGGCCGTTGGTGTCCTTTAGCCGCCGCTTGATCTCGGCCTCGTCGGCTCGATACGGCACTCGCACTGCATCCAAGTTGAAATATGGATCCGGCCCTTTGGTGAAGTGGTACACGTACTCGAACGCGTCCTTGGTCCGAGGTCCGAACCGACCGGGAATGGCGTTGGGCTTGCTCCAGATGTACGTCTCCGTCCACCGCCACCCCATGTCTTGAAGAGCGATCACCAGCTGGTACACGTACGGATGGCGCTGACCCCGCAGCGGTCCCGACTTGGCCACCCGGTTCTTGATATTGAGCACGAATGACCCAGTCTCCTTGGTGGACATGAGCATGGCCTCGGCAAATGGCAGGAACCATTCCACGTAGCGGTCCGGGCTGATCTTGGAATACGCCCGGGCATCGGCATAAGGCGGCGACATGAAAAACAGATCCACCGACCCCTTCGGCAACCGCGGCAGCCATACGCTCGAATCCCCCCAAACCACCTCCTCCTCAAGCAGCAAGGCCAGCGCCTCATCCCCATCCACTGAAGGCACCGGAGCCGTCTGGCCAGCCATATTCAGAGAATACCCACCCCCAGTGACATCATTGTGGTTCTGACAAGCCCTGGAATGGATCGGTCTTCCGCACTAAAGAGCAGATTCTTCGGGTTGTGAAGATCAGCCTGAGATTCCTGGCAAGGGCCGCTGGGGGAGTGTGACGTAGGGGTCATCGTTGGTTCTCGCAGGGCGGTTGGCTCGGATGTCGAGCCATAGGCTGCGTAGCTCATTGGAGCCGTGGTAGATGCGGCCGCGCCCCGCTCCCCTCGGTACGAGGACTCCGGCATCGACCATTGTCTTCAAGTCTCGACTGGCGGTGAGATCGGAAATCGGGTCGCCTTCGGTCAACTCCACGAGGTGCGTGTAGATCGACCGGCGTAATCGGCGGCCCCGGGCCGCATCAGCCAGTGCGCCGGTGGCCCGGTTCGGCAGATTGTGGCGGTCGACCAGTTGGGCGATGCTGTCATACAGGTGCTCGGTTTCGTGAATCCGCCTCTGCATTGTCCACGCCTGTCGATAATGGGCTCTGAGCATGAACCGAATCCATGGCCGGGCCGAGTTCTCCGGGTGCCAACTGCCCTGGCCGACTTCGGAGAGAATCGCGTAGTAGTCGTCGGTGTTTCGCCCCAGGTATTCCTCCACTGACGAGAAGACCGGGGAGACGATGCCCTCACCTGAGAGCACCATTGTTTGCAGGGTACGGGCCATTCGTCCGTTCCCGTCGCGGAAGGGGTGGATCATGACCAGGTTGAGGTGTGCCATCGCGGCCCGGAATATGACTGGCACAGGCTTGTCCCCTTGGAGGGATTCGACAAGCTCGCCTACGAGTGGTTCGACCAGGGCTGCGTCGGGAGCGTCGTAGACGCGGGCCCCATTTTCGTCGGACACCCAGACATCTCCTGTTCTGTACAGGCCGGGCCGGGCGCGCAGATCATGCTTGGCCATCATGAAGTGGAGCGACTTCAAGAGGGATTGATCGACAGTGGTCTCGGCTTCTGCAAGTTGGAGCACGTAGGTCATGGCATCCCGGTAGCCGGTCAATGCCAGTCTGGTCTCCTCGTTGGCGTCGAGCGGTTCTTCTCCTTCGATGGCATCCAGCACATCATCCAATGACGCTCGGTAACCCTCGATCCAGTTGGAGCCTCGGACAGCTCGGGCCAGGCTCATTCTCCGCAAATGGCCTGCCCACCTTCGGGGCTTGTGCCTCACGTATTGGGAGAGTTCGTTCCGCAAGCGCTCGATCTCATCGATTACCAGCAGGTCGTTGTCTTCCGGTTCGGGTGTGGTGAAGATGCCCAATGGCATGACTATAAAGATATCAAACTATGAAATGATAAACATATCAATAGCGTATACTTCGAGCCATAGAAGACTTGGCCGGAGTTGAGGCTCAGTAAAGGGACTCGCCGCCCTTTTCCCCGCTGGCGGCGTCGGTGTTGCCGCTGATGGCGTCAAGGACGGATTGGCGATGGGCGGTGACGCCGGAGGTGAGGGCGGCGTTGTCGGCGGTGACGGTGACCATGCGGAAGCCCTGGGCGACGCGGGTGGGGGCGAGCGTGGGGGTGGAGTGGATGCTGGGGACCACGCCGTGGCTCTGGCAGGCGGCCACGACGGCGGCCAGGGCGTCGTCGAAGGCGGCGGTGCCGTCGTTGTTGCCGGGAGGCAGGCCCAGGCTCACCGAGAGGTCGGACGGGCCGACGTAGATGGCGTCCACCCCGGGGGTGGACACGATGTCGTCCAGGTTCTCCAGCGCGGCGACCGTCTCCACCATGGGGATGCACTTCACCGCCTGGTTGGCGCTGGCGAAAAAGCCCGGACCGTCGCGCAGCGCCACCCGGGTGGGGCCGAAGCTGCGGGATCCCTCGGGGGCGTAGCGACACGACCGCACCGCGGCTTCGGCTTCGGCCCGGCTGTTGACCATGGGAATGATGATGCCCATTGCCCCGGCGTCCAGCACCCGGCCGATGATGCCCTGCTCGTTCCACGGCACCCGCACCACCGGCGTGGCGGTGCCCAAGTCGATGGAGGCCAGCATCGCCAGCGTGTCGGAGTAGTCGGCAAACCCGTGCTGCATGTCGATGCACACATAGTCGAACCCGGCCCGGGACATGATCTCGCAGCCCATGGCCGTGGGCAGCCCCGCCCAGGCGCCCAGCGCGGGACGACCCGAGGCAAAAGCCTCAGCCAGCGGATGGGATGCGGTTGCAGCGTCGCTCATGGCCGCAACAGTATCCCCCTATGGGGGGATTCAGTCAGTTCGGTTGTCGGCTACCGCCAGTAGTTGTTGGCGGCGGCGATGGTCTGGAACTCAACGGCTACGACGTGGGCCGAGCTGATGAGTTGAGCGGTATCGCTGGCGTAGTCGTCGCGCAGGCTCCCTCGCACGTCGGCATCGGTTTGGATGGCGGCGATGGTCTTTCGGGCGATCATGATGGCCAGTTCACGGCCTTCGGCCGGCGTGGCGGTTATGAGCGTGGGGATGACGTCGTCGAAGACGGACATAAGCAGTTCCTTTCGGATCAGGGGGTGGCGTCTCGCATCGGGCTGATTGGCACCAGCTCGCCCCTTGCGCCCCGATCAGGGTCTTGTTCCAAGAGTTGGAAGGAGTCGTTGCTGGATAATTTGTCCGGCCCCAACGATGCGTAGGGCTGGCCGGCAATCGAGAACTCTCCGACGCTGGCGATGGCCTCGGCGAAGGTCTCGTGGGTCAGGATGGGCCCGGCCGCGGTGGCCAGCAGCTCGAAGATCTGGAAGAACCGGCAGTGGCCGGACAGGGCGGTGAACCACAGCGGCTCGCCTTCCTCCAAGGTGTCGGGGTGCTTGATCTCTATATCGGGATGTTTGGCATTGAACGCGTCCAGGCATTCCTTGAACCTGGGATCGGTCTCGTATATCTGGGACCCGGTCATGGCCCCCACGGTGATCACACCCCGGGCCGACTCGGGGTTGACGTTGTTGCCTATGTTGCTGCCCAACCCGGAAGCGTCGGTGGCCCAGATATCCACCTCGAGGCCGTTGAGCGCGGCATTCTCGATGCCGGCCGAGGCGTTGCCAACCAGCAGGAGCGTGTCGGCTCCGGAGGCTCGGATGCGTTCTGCCAGGGCGGACCACTCTTGGTTCTGGGCGATGAGATCAGCCACGGCTGAGGAGGTGGCGATCTCGAGCACCGGCTCGATTCCATGTTCCCGCAGCAGGCCGGCAACCTCCTCTAGTTGCGGGGCCGCTGAAGAGTCGGCGACTATCGCGATCGACCTTCCTTCGAGCATCCCCTCCGCATCGAGCAGGGTGAAGAGGGCACCGGTACTGACATCGCGCGTCACCCGCTCGTTGACCCAAGGCGCCCGAGCAGCGGCCAGACGATCGGGGGTGATGGTTCCCCCTACCAGGATCGTCTCTTGTGTGTCGACGATGCAGGTGTTGGCTACCTCGGCAGGGCCGAGGAACCCGAACAGGATCGCGAACACCTCGTTGTCCTCGGTCAACCTCAGGCAGGCGGCCTCGGCCTCGGTGGCGCCGATGGGGTTGTACTTGTCCATGATGACCTCGACTTGTCGGCCGTTGATGCCGCCCCGGTCGTTGATGTCGTCGGTCAGGGCCTGGATGATCTGTTCCTGGTCGCCCCAGGTGGCTGGCGAGAAGCCGAGTTCGACCAGTTGGTCGATGTCGAGATAGGTCACGCCGATGGTGATGGTCTCAGCGGTGACCCCTCGCCATGTGGCGGTGAGGGGGATCTCTGGCTCTGGCTCCTCGGTGGGGGCCGGTTCAAACTCGGGCTCGTCTTGCTCTTGGGGGGGGGCCTCTTCTGCTTCGGGCTCGGGCTCGGCGGTTGCAGCCTCTTCGGGCTCGGGCTCAGCCTCGCCGGGGGCGGCCGGGGCTTCGGTGGCTGGCGCCGCCGGTTCGTCGGTACCGGTGTCGTCGTCGTCGTTGCCGCCGCAGGCCGTGGCAATCATGGACAGCGCTACGAGCATGGCGATAAACCAGCGCATCATCTTGGTCTTCATGGGGTTCCCCCTCTGTGGTCCCCTGATGGGTGCCGGGCCGGACAGGCCGTCCCGGCTCAGGGGATCATATTCGACTTGGTGTCACCGGTCTCCCCGAGCGGGTCACCGAATACTGCCGCTCGGGAGCGTCGCAGGGGACCCGGCCGGTGGATGGTCCCTGGGCCGGATCGCCGGTCAGCAGCTCGGCCCCGGCGGGGGCGTACTGGAGGATGTAGGCCTTGCGGACCTCGCCGGTGGTATTCGGTCCGGTGAGATGGGGGGTGAGCGACGAGAACACCGCCGCTCCCCCCGCGGGCACGGGGGCGGGCACTGCGGTCTCGCACTGCTCGAAGCACTCGAAGCCCAACGGATCGACGTAGGTGTGGGCCAGCGTTCCGTGGAGGTGGACGCCGGGGGCCACCCAGGGGCAGCCGTTCTCCACGGTGGTGTCGGTGAGGGCCATCCACACAGTGAGGTACTGCTGGGGCTCGATGAAGGTGTAGCCGTTGTCTTGGTGCCAGGGGAACCGGCGGGGCTTCTCGGGCTTCTTGTAGACGGCTTGGTCCCAGTACAAGTTCACATCGGGGCCCACCAGGTCGACACACGCCGCCGCAATGCGGGGATCGGCGGCCACTTGGCGGAGAAGATTGGAACGGGCCACCAGGTGGGGAGTGAAGGTGATGCCCCCCGCCTCGGCGATCATCAGCCGCTCGCCTTCGATTTGGCGGAGTCCGGCCTCGGTCTCGGCCTCGATGGCGTCGATCTCCTCGACCACCGCGGCGATGGTGCCGGCATCGAGCAGGTCTTCCATCACGAAGAACTCCTGTTGGTTGAACTGGTCGGTTTGGTCCGCAGTCAGGGAAGCGGGCGACGAGGTGGCCGGGTGCCAGGCGAATTCCCGGTTCCAGGGGTGGGGGGTGTAGGTGCTGACGGTCATCAGAACACCAGGGTGACGTGGCTGTGAGGCGGAAGAGCAAGCGGGCCGCCGACGTCGATTTGGTCTTCAACCGGCACCACCCGGTTGGGGTCTTCAGGCGTATTGGCCGCGGCCGGGTCGTCGGCCCCCAGGGTGATGCGCGTTGCTGGCCCCCCGATGCCGTCGAGGTCTACCAGTAGCTCGTCATCGGGCATCCGGTTGACCAGTGACAGGTGGATTTGGCCCGACACGGGGTCGCAGGTGGCAGCCGCATCGAGTGCCGACAGCCCGCCGCCCGGGGCGTTGGCGGCATCCATCCCGGCCTCCGTCAACACCGCCACGTCCAACCCGGTGCTCTGAGCGCAGCGGCGAGCCACTGCCAGAGGGTGGAAAGTGGTTTGGCGCACAACCCCCTCGGGGGTGGTGGATATCGGCCCCAGAACATTAACCATCTGCGCCTGGGTGGCCAGCGACACCTTGTCGGGGTGGCGCCACAGCACATGCAGCCAGGTGGCATGGGCCAAGGCGTCTTTGAGGTCGAAGTGGTATTCGATCATGGGGACGGGCTCGGTGTGTACCGGTGGGCCGACCTCGGCCCGACGCCGCCGGTTGATCACCTCGGGCTGGTCGGCCATTGACAGGTAGGGCTCCGGCCACACCCCCCACTCGTCCACGCAGATCCGCAGGTCGTGGTGCAGCTCGCGCCGCCGCTTGGCCGCGCCGATGAGCCCCCAGGTGTCGCAGATCGCCGCCTCTGATGACATCGGGCCAGCCAGGACGCCCTCGTAGCTGAGCTCGTTCCAGTAGAAGTGCAGCGACAGCCAGTCGAGCACAACGCCGGCCTCGTTGAGAATCTTCCAGTTCCAGTCGGGGTCTTCGGCGCCCACCCCCACCAGCGAGATGCGGTTGTCGGCCCACCGCAGGAGCTTGCCCCACTCCCGGGCCAGTTCGGCATAGGACTCAGCGGAGGTGTGCATGTGCTGCCACCAGCCGAAGTTCTCGTTGCCGATGCCCCAGATGGCCACGTCGTGGCGGTCCAGATGGGGGCCGCTCTGCCGCAACCCAACCTCGGGAACGGGCAGATCGCTGTTGCAGTAGGCCAGCCACTCCAGCGCCTCGTCTATAGACCCAGTAGAGGCGTTCAAGTTGAGATAGGTGGACGAGCCCAGCAGCCGGGCGTAGGCCAAGAACTCCTCGGTGCCGAAGCGGTTGGGCTCCAGCGTGGACCAGGCCAGGTCGAAGCGAGCCGGCCGGTCCTCGGGCGGGCCGATGCCGTCGCGCCAGTGATAGCCCGAGGCGAAGTTCCCGCCCGGCCAGCGCAGCACCGGCGGGGCCAGCTCCCGGGCCGCCTCCAACACGTCGGAGCGGAACCCGTCGGTGTCGGCCAAAGGCGACCCCGGCTCGAACACCCCGCCATAAATCGCCCGCCCCATGTTCTCCAAGAACTGCCCGTACACCCGCTGGTCGATCACCCCCGTCGTCCGCCTCGGATCGACCAAAACCGTGGCTGTTGGCGCGGTCATTTACTTATCTTCCCACTCAGCGGTCGGGTGCTAGGGCAGCGTCCTCGTCCCGGAGCGAGAGATCGTCGACATCCCAGCGAAGGTAGAATCGTAGGTCGTCAAGGCTCATTGAAGCTTCGTTGCACAGCTCATGGTCGTCCACTCCAACCCCTTCAACCTCATTGAACAACTCAGCCAGTTTGTCGACAGCACCTTGAGAATTCATTCGAAGGGCTGAATCTTCGTAGTCGGCGACTCTCATTGTGGCTCTAAGGCCAATCTCGTACTCCACGGACTCGTAGAGTTCCTCTTCAGAGGACAGAAGAAGGTAAATGCCTGAAATGTGGTGGCCTTCCCTTCGAAGCAATTTCCGCATAGCTGGACGCCGACTATCTATGCGTCTATTGAATGTGTCGGGGAAAGCAGATCGCGTGTATCGACGACTTATCCAGCGTGCGACGAGTTGCGTTGCCTGTTTGTCAAGTTGAGCATCTGGTGGCTCCAAGTCTGTTCGCCTAACGCGGGCGTAATTGTGAATCGATATCGCGAAATGTTCTCTGCGGTCATCGATGGTCGCATCTAGGTGGAGTGTTCTTCCGCTCTTCCCGTACCGGTAGTTGCCATCGGGTTGCTCTATCGGTGTGGCGAGCACAAATTCTACGAATGGCTCAACCGCGATGTCTGCGGCAAGGTCACATGGGTGGCTTATCACCAGTGCGTAACCCTTGTTCTCCCATTCCCTCGGTAGGAAATCTGCATCCACCAGGGAGTTCACTGCTTCAATCGTGAGTAGAGACCCTTGGTTCCACTTCCGTACTTCTCTAGGGGCAGTTGGATCAGGCAGCATCGTCTGGGGCTGCTTCTCGCGCTACTGGTCCTCAGCGAATGGTCGTCCCGTTATCGCTTCGAACTGGTCTGCTGCCGATGACGATTCGGACCTACCGAAGCTCTCAGCGAGTAGGCGGCCCTTGCGGCCAGCTGCAATATCGTATGTAGCAGTCGGCGCAAAACTCCGTATAGCTCTATTGACTACGAATATCCTCAAGTGCTCTTGTTCCAGCTGTTCGCGGATTGTCTTACCGTCCGCGATCACCTGGTCTAGCGCTGCTGCGAGCGCCGGTAGCCCATTCGAAGCCCACTCTTCGGCTATGTCCCAGATAGTCTTGATCCGTTTTCGATTGTCGGAACGCGGGTCATTTCTTGACTGCAGCCACGCGTAGACTGTTGGCCGCTCGACTTGAAGAAATTTGGCGAGCTGGCTCACACCGATTCCAAACGAGCTCCGAATATCAATGAGCATCTGAGCCACGGACAGCTTCATTGCTGGAGAACTTTCTGAAGCCTGTGACTTACAAGGCGAATCACTTGTTGTGCTAGTCGAGGATGGTCCGACATGCGCAATGAATACGATCAATTGACTTGTGCCTCCACTGCCTAGATCCAAGGACAGTGCATCAGCCGACTTGTAAAGGCAGCCCAGTGGCAAGATCATTGGTAGCTCCGCCGAGGGCGTGTGATCGGAGAGTACCGATTCTTGCCATCCGAGTATTGGGCCATGGCAGTGAACCGATCCTGTCGGTGCGTCTCTGTCTTCTTCGATCACGACGGCTCCCCTTGGCTCCAAGTCGTCAATGCTTGCTTTGTTACAGCGCACCGGAACGCTTGGTCTGATGCATCATGGAGCTGCCAGAAGGAATCGATAATTCCCTCGAAAGAAAAGTCTGCTGGCTCAACCATGAAGTGGTCGATGTCGACGGTAGCCGAAGATGCTGCTTCAGACGGGGTTCTGACATTTAGCTGGCTTGAAGATAAATCGTCAGGAAGTGATCCCTCAGGTGCCGGATATGACGTTCGGACAATCAAGCGGCCAACGCCAGTACTTGCTGAGTATGCGTATTTGTGTTCGCCAGCGGTCGAGAACTCTTTGGCGTCGATACCGAGCAGTCCTGGACTCATCGAATCTGCTACGGACAGATCGCTGTGCTCCTCGAGGAGGTTGACCCTCCGAAAACCAAGACGATCTATGAGTTCCACGTCAATAACTTGCTGGATATGGTCGAGGACATTGGCCAGTTCGGAGACGAATTCATCAAATGATGTGTATTCGGATCGTTCGAGCACAATCGAGTTTGTGTTGATTGACACGAGTCCCGTTCTGCCTCGGTTGATGAATAGCCAGCGTGTCTCGGTATGCATGCGAGGGGACGTCCCGGCTTCAAGCCGAACTGCCTGTAGCTCAAGCCGCTCGAATCGCGGATAACCCGCCTTGCGGAGTCGTTCCTGGATCTCCGGGATGTAGCTTTCCATGTTGAGGACTGCTGAGATGACCACTTGACCTAGTGCGAACACAATTGGGTTCCAGGCCAGATCGAGCGAGGGTCGCGCTCGTTGGGGATCTGCCACGAGTTGATCTTACACATTTTCTTACACAGTCTTGACTAGCCAAAGAGACATTCCCTGAGAGAGAAGGTTCCGTATGCCCGGCGGACTCCACCTGTGGTTGCAACGGATTGGTCATGATGGCCGTCAGTTGTGCCTTCCAGATCAGGCCACCAGTTGGCCGTCGCGCAGCAGGGGGTCGAAGTGGTGCAGGGGGCTCTTGAAGCCGTCGTATTGCTCGAAGCCCAGATCCACGGTGCCGGCCGCGCAGCAGTGGAACACCATGGCGGCTCGTATCCCGTCGGACATGTTGTCGGTGGAGCAGTGCATCAGGTGGCTGTCGAACACCAGCAAATCGCCCGGTTGCATCATCACGGCCTGGCGGTCGGATATGTCGTGGTCGACGATCTCCACGTACCCCTGGTTGGCGTTGGGTCGCCGGTCGGTGATGTGTTCGTGGATCGGCTCGGTGTGGCTGCCGGGCAGGATGTGCAGGCAGCCGTTCTCCATCGTGGCCTCGGTCACCGCCAGCCACAGCCCCACGATGGGCCGGGGCGGATCGAACGGGAAGTAGAAGCTGTCTTGGTGCCAGGGCTGGCCCCACGCCCCGGGGTTCTTGAAGATGAACTGCGACAAGAAGCAGTCCACGTCGGGGCCGATCAGGTCGCGCAAAATCCCGGCGATCCGCCCGTCGCGCAGAAACGACGAGAACACCGGCCGGTCGTGGAGGGTGAACACCTTGGACACGGTGTCTTCGGGGTGCGTGCCGCTCAGGTTCCCCTGGGACTCAGGAGCAACGAACATCCCTGCCGGGGTGATCCCGCTCTCGTTGGCCTCCCGGACGACACTGATTACGTCGTCAAGCATTTGGTTACCCACCTCGGCTGGGGCGAATCCGTCCAAAATGAAGAACCCCTGAGCGTGGAAGCTGTCGAAAGCAGCCGGGGGCATGATGGAGGTAACCGCCATTTGTGGAGCTGATGGGACTCGAACCCACGACCCCCTGCTTGCAAAGCAGGTGCTCTAGCCAGCTGAGCTACAGCCCCGGACTGTTCAAGCGTACCGGGCGATTTGCGGGGCCAACGACCCAATAGCCCGCTCAATGTGACCGGCTGGCATTGTCGTGGTGGAATGGCCCCGGTGAGAGTCGATCTGAGCGACGATCAGGAGTTCTTCCGGGAAACGGCCCGGCGGTTCATCGAAGCTGAAGCCCCGATCAGCGCGGTGCGGGAGTGGCACGAACTCCCGGACGGTTGTCCCGAGAGCTGGTGGCAGGCGGCTGCCGAGCTGGGGTGGACCTCGCTGATGGTGCCCGAATCGCTGGGCGGCGGCAGCATCTCCGGGCGCCCGATCGTGGACCTCACCATCGTGGCCGACGAGATGGGCCGGGGAGTCACGCCGGGGCCGTTCATGCCCACCAACGTGGTGGCCGACACCCTGGGCCGGTCGGGCTCGCCCGACCAGAAGGCGCTGCTCGAGGGGGTTCTGGCTGGCGAGGTCGTTTTGGCCTGGGCGTTCTGCGAGCCGGGCGGCGACTGGACCCCCGGCCACGTTACTGCCGCGGCTGTTCCGTCGAACGGCGGCTATGCACTCACCGGCACCAAGGTGGCAGTGGAGGCCGGCGCGCAGGCCCATCACCTGCTGGTCACCGCCCGCACCGCCGACGGTTTGGCCCAGTTCTTGGTGCCCTCGGATACTCCCGGTGTGACCGTCAACCCCCAGGAGTCGCTGGATCTGGGCCGTCGCTTCGCCGAAGTACGCCTCGTTGGAGCGGCCGTCGGCCCCGAAGCCCTGGTGGGGGCACCGGGAGCGGCTGCCGAGGCCGACGTGGCCCGCCAATGCCTCCTGATGCAGCTTCTCCAGTGCGCCGACAACGCGGGGTCGGCGGCCAAGGTGCTGGAGTTCACCATCGAGTATGCCTTCGACCGCTACTCCTTCGGGCGGCCTCTGGCGTCGTATCAGGCCCTTAAGCACCGCTTCGCCGACATGAAGCTATGGTCAGAGGCTTCCCAGGCTTCGGTGGATGGGGCGGCCGACGCGCTGGCTGAGGGCCAAGACGAGGCTCGGATGGTGAGCGTGGCCAAGTCGTATGTGGGCGACCACTCGGTGGAGCTCATGCACGACTGCGTGCAGATGCACGGTGGCATCGGCGTGACCTATGAGCACGACCTGCACCTGTACTTGCGCCGGGCCACCGTGAACCGAGGGTTGTTCGGCACGCCGGGCGACCATCGGGTGACCTTGTCGAAGATGCTGGGGTATTAGGGGAGGGGAACGATGGACGACTTCGTGTATGCCGAAACCGATCCTGCCGAGCTGGACCGATACCGAGAGGAGGTCGAGACGTGGATGAACGAGAACATGCCCCGTCGCGACCCAGTCAATCCCTGGCATCCCACCCGCGACGACGGTGAGAAGAGCAGCCGCAACCGGGAGCTCCAGCGGCGCCTCTCCGACGGGGGATACGCCGCGGTGTGCTATCCCAAGCAGTACGGTGGCCAGAGCCTGACCATCGCCCACCAGCGGATCATCGACGACGTCAGCATGGACTTCGACATGCCGATCCTGTTCAGCGCGCCCACTTTGTCGATCTGCGGCCCGACCATTCTGGAGTGCGGCACCGAGGAGCAGAAGCAGCGCTATATCCCGGCCTGGATCCGGGGCGACGAGCTGTGGGTGCAGTTCATATCCGAGCCCAGCGGCGGCTCCGACATGGCCGGCGCTTTGACCCGGGCCGACCGGGACGGCGACGAGTTCATCATCAACGGCTCCAAGATCTGGAGCACGTACGCCCAGCGCTCCGACTACGCCCTCATGCTGGCCCGGACCAACTGGGAGGTGCCCAAGCATCGGGGCCTCACCATGTTCATCGTGCCCATCCACCATCCCGGCATCGAGATCCACCCCATCCAGATGGTGGACGGAACCGAGGAGTTCTGCCAGGAGTACTTCAACGACGTCATCATTCCTGCCGAGAATGTGGTGGGCGAGGTGGACGACGGGTGGACGGTGGCCAGCTGCCTGCTGTTCCACGAGCGGGCCGCGGTAGGAAACGCCTCTCCTTACACCCAGGGCCGGCACCGGAGCCGGTCGGCAGACGGCCTTGAGGACCTCGCCGCCGTCGCCCGCAACCATGGCGGTGCCGACGTCGGTCGTCAACGCCAGCGACTGGGGTACGTGGAGACGCTCAGCCGAGTAGAAGAACTACTGTCGGATCGAGTGGTGAAGGGCATCGAGAGCGGCTACCTTCCGGCACCGGCCGGATCGCTGGTTCGCCTGTTCCACGGCTTGTCGCGGACCGAGCGGCAAACGGTGGCCATGGAGCTGCACGGCGATCAGGCCCTGGTGTGGGACGCGGGGGAGGACACCGGCTCCTACGGCGTGGAATACGTGCAGCGCCAGCAAATCTGCATCGGCGGCGGCACCACCGAGATGGCCCGCAACATCATCAGCGAGCGGATCCTCGGCATGCCCCGCGAACCCGCTGCCGACCGCGACCTCCCCTTCAACCAAGTCCCCCGCAGCGGCTAGCAGCGCAGAACCCCTACGACGCTAGGGGGCGGCCGAAGGGGAGAGAATCTTGCCAGGTGGCAAGGAACGACTCGGCTCTTTGGGCCGCGGCGAGGAAGAGGCCGTCGGGGTGATCGGCGATCTCCTCTAAGGAGGCGGTGATTTTGGCGGCGGCGGCGGCGGTGATGGCCTCGGGGGTGGCGTTGCCGGTGGGCCACCAGGCGAACAGCGAGCCGGCGGTGGAGATGAAATCGGGGACCACGGTGGTGCCGGATCGGCCGAACACGGCCAGAGCTTTGGGGGTGACCGGGATGGGGCCGTAGGGAACCAGGGTGCCCACCTCCAAACCCTCGGCGACCGTGTGATTCACCACTCCCATGCGCGAACCCGCAAACAGCACGTCGGCTTGGTCATTCATTTCCACAATCGTGCCGCCTCGATCCTCAACCGCGATTGTCAGGGCATCGCAAATCGATCCCGAGCCCTCGATGGCCACCGTGCGGCCGTCCAATCCGCCGGTGGCGGAGGCCGCCGCGGCCACCACTCCGGCCACAGCCGCCTGGTCGGCCACTTCGCCAACCGAGGAGCGGGGATCAGCCTCGGCCAAATCGTCCAGCGCAGTCCGGGGCACTCGGGTGCCCGGTTCGGGCAGGAAGCGGCCCGAGGCCACCATGGGGGCAATCTCGGCGGTGAACTTGGCTATCGCGTCGGCCCGGTCGTCGTCGAGGGCGTTGATCCCCGCTGAGGCCCCGCTGCGTCGCATCTCGAAGGTGGCGAAGGCATAGGTCATCGACCGGGCCAGGTCGCTAGCCCCGCCGGGCAGGATCTTGCGGGCCGACCTCACAATGCCCACCGACTCGGGCGCGTCGGCCAAATCGAAGACGATGAAGGCATCAACCGTCTCGAGTTTCTCTATGGGCAAGACTTGCTCCCCGCTTCGGTGGCAATCAAAGGCAAGTTGGTGGGTGTCGTTCTAGTCGTCTGAGAAAGCGTCGTCCCAGTCGTCTTCCTGGTCGGCAGGGGAGGACTCGTCTTCTTGGTTGTCAAGGCTGGCCACGATCTCTTTGACCCGTACCTCGGCGTCGTTGATTCGCCCCCGGCACACCCGGATCAGCTCGGCGGCCCGCTCGACTTTGGTGGCCAGCACGTCGATGTCTATGTCCTCGGCCTCCAACTCGCCCAGAATCTGCTGAAGCTCGCTTAGCGCGTCGGCGTAGCCGATCTCTTGTGCGCTCATAGTCTCCTGCTCCTCATTCGCTTTCCGACACAGTGCTGTGCAGTTCGCCCTCGGCCAGGGTGGTCACCAGCTCATCGCCGACAGCCAGCGACGCCGGGTCTCGCACAACTTTGCCGCTATGGCGGGTGATCGACCAACCGCGGGCCAAGATTGCCCGAGGATCGAGCAGGCGCACCCGGCCCTCCAAGTTGGCCAGCTCCTTGGTCGCAGACCTGGGGATTCGCAGGGCTTGGGCTGTCGTCCTCGACTTCACCCGGTCAAGCGTGCGCCGACCGTCGACAATGGCCGCCGACACCCGGTGGCGCATGGCTTCGGCACAGCCGTCCACCCGGCGGGTCTCCCCCCGGGTCCGAGTCTCGGCCAGATCCCTGATCCGGCCGGCCCGGCCCTGAAGCCGGCTGCCCGCCCGGAGCAGGTGGCCTTCGGCGGCTCGAGCGGTGGTTTGGCTCACGTTCACCAGCCGCTGGTCGGCGTCGCCCAACAGCCGCTGGGCCCACGCAGAGACGCCGTCCCACGCCTGCTCGGCGGCCTCCAGGTGGACCCGGGCGGCGGTCACGATGAACACTGCCGCCGCGGTGGGTGTCTTCTGGGCCTCGTGGGCCACCTCGTCGATGATGGTCCGATCGATCTCATGGCCCACTCCGGTCACCACCGGCACCGGAGCGTCGGCGACGGCCCGAGCCACGGCCTCGCTGTCGAAGGCCACCAGATCGGTGCGGGCGCCGCCGCCTCTCACCACCGCAATCACGTCCACCCCAGCCCGGCCCACCGCCCCAATGGCCGCGGCGATGAGCGGGGGAGCGGCCACTCCCTGCACCGGGGTGTCGGCCAGCGTCACCTCCCAGGCCAACCCGCTGGCAACCAACTCGTCGTAAAAGTCGTGGTGGGCCGCGCTCCCATTGGAGGTGACCAGTCCAATCCGCAGCGGGGCCACCGGGAAGGGCACGGCCTGGTTCTTGGTCAACAGGCCCTCGTCGCGCAGCATTTCCAGCAGGCGCAGCCGCTCGGCCTCCAGTTCGCCCAGCGTGAAGTTGGGGTCGATGCCCGACATGTAGAGCTGGAGCCGGCCACCGGGCGGCCAGAAATCCAACTTGCCCTGGATGCGGACCTTCATCCCGTCTTCCATGGCCATGCCGCCCTGGCGGCGCAGCGTCTCCTCCACCCTCTCCCGGTTGAACCGGAACAGCGCCACCGATATCGACGCTTCCGACTGCTTGCTAGAAGGGTTGTCGGGGTCGGGCTCCACCAAGTCGAAGTACATGTGCCCGCTGCGGGCCCGGCTCAGGTTGCGGATCTCGCCCTCCACCCACAGCTCGTCGTCAAAGGCGTCGCCCAACACCTGCTTGATCCGGTTGGCCAGCTCGGCCACGGTGAAGGTCATCGGCTCGCTAGCGGCCCTCTCCGCAGCAGAGTCGAACAGGCTCACAGCGCGCTCTCCGCGGGCGACCGCTGCTCGTTGCGCACCAGCGTGCGGTACAGCTCGGCGTACAGCCCCCCGGCACCCAGAAGATCATCATGGCGGCCCGACTCCACTAGTTCTCCCTGGTTGAGCACCAGGATCTGATCGGCGTTGGTCACTGTGGACAGCCGGTGGGCGATCACCACCGCGGTCCGCCCTTGGAGGGCGATGGCCAGCGCTTGCTGCACCAGCGCCTCGTTCTCGCTGTCGAGGTGGCTGGTGGCCTCGTCCAGCACGACGATGGCCGGGTCTTTGAGCAGCACCCGGGCGATGGCCACCCGCTGTTTCTCTCCGCCCGACAGCCGATAGCCCCGCTCGCCTACCAGGGTGTTGTATCCCTCGGGCAGCGAGGCGATGAGGTCGTGGATGTGGGCCGAGCGGCAGGCGGCCTCCATCTCGGCTTGGGTCGCGCCGGGCCGGACATAGAGAAGGTTCTCGGCCACCGTCTCATGGAACAGGTGCGGGTCTTGAGGAACCACCCCCACCGAGGCGCGCAGCGATTCCTGGGTTACGTCCCGCACGTCGGTGCCGTCGATGAGAACCGCCCCGCTGTCCACGTCATAAAGCCGGTTCAGCAGCGCGACCAAAGTGGTCTTGCCCGCTCCCGACGGCCCCACCAGCGCCACCAGCTGGCCCGGCTCGATCACCGCCGACACGTGGCGCAGCACCGGACTGCCGGAGGCCTCCGGCGCGGCGGTGTTGGTTTGCAGTGAGGCCAGCCGGTCGTCGCTGGGTGGGTAGGTGAAGGTCACGTCGGCGAGCTCGATCCGCCCCTTGGGATTTTGCAGCTTCGGGGCGCCGGGCCGGTCGGCGATGGGGTTGGGGGTATCCAGCACCTCGAACACTCGTTCGAACGACACCAGCGCGGTCATCACATCCACTCGGGCGTTGGTCAGGCTGGTGAGCGGCATGTAGATCCGCACCACCATCAGTCCCATGGCCGCCAGCGTCCCCACCGTGATGGTCTCGGAGATCACCAGGTGGCCGCCCACCCAGTAAAGAACCGCGGCCCCCACCGCTCCCACCAGGCTCAGCGCAATGAAGAACGCCCGCCCGTACATGGCGCTGCGCACACCGATGTCCCGCACCCGCCCCGCGGTAAACCCGAACCCGTCCCGCTCCTGGTTGTGGCGCCCGAACAGCTTCACCAGCATCGCCCCCGACACGTTCAGCTTCTCGGTCATCACCGTGTTCATAGAGGCGTTGTGCTCCATGGACTCCCGGGTGAGGGCCTGGAGCCTCCTGCCCACCCGCTTGGTGGGCAGGATGAACACCGGCAACAGGGCCAGAGCCATCAGCGTGAGCCGCCACTCCAGCAGGAACATGGCCACCAGCGTGGTTGCCAGCACGATGGTGTTGGACACCACCGACCCCAGCGTGCCGGTGAACGCCCGCTGGGCGCCGATCACGTCGTTGTTCATCCGGCTGATGAGCGAGCCGGTCTGCACCCGGGTGAAGAACGCCATCGGCATACGCTGCACGTGGTCGTACAGCCCCACCCGCAGGTCGTAGATCAGCCCTTCGCCGATGCGTGACGACCAGTAGCGCTCGATGAAAGCAAGGGCCGCTTCCCCGAAGGCGGCCAGCACGATGATGGCGGCCAGCAGGTTTACCTGGCCCCGGTCGCTGTTGGCGATGGCGTCGTCGATGATCTGGCGGAACAAGAGCGGCGGCACCAGCGACAGCAGCGCTCCCAGCAGCAGCACCACCACGAACCCAATGAGCATGTTCCGATAGGGCCGCGCAAAACCGGCCACCCGGCGGATCGTCTGCCCGGCTATCTGCTTGCCTTTGACCCCGGAGGGATCGTGGCCGATGGCGCCGTGAGCGCCGCCCATCGCATGCACTTCCTGCACGATACGCCCCAGGTGTGACAGTCGGCTGTTTGGAGGGCCAAGTTGGGCCATAGGGTTGCGGTATGCGGTTTCGAGCCCGAAAGATCGTGGCATTGGTGGTGGCAATCGCCATCGTTCTCGCTCTGCTGCTCTCGCTTCTTGCCGTGTTCAGCGACACCGCCGCAGCCCATGCCGAGATGCGTCGCTCGGCCCCGAATCCGAGTCAAGTGGTGGGCGGAGTTGTCGACCGGGTGGAGATGGAGTTCCGTGAGCCCATACGGCCCCACCAGTCCAATGGAGTGGCGCTGCAATATCCCGACGGCACCCGCACCCTCACGTCGATAACTGTCGACCGCCACCTGGTGCGGGGCAGCTTCGACCCGCTGACCGAGCCCGGCCGGTACAAGGTGATTTGGGAGCTGCTCGACCAAAGCGATGGGGATTGGGCTACTGAGGAGTTCGAATTCACCTACGACCCGGCCGCCGCCCCACCCGAGTGGCTCCCCGCGTCCGCCGCTGAAGGCTCAGGGAGCGGAGGCGGCATAAGCGGCAGCACCCTGGCGCTGGTGGTGATCATCCCCGTGGCCGTGGTCTTGGCCGCCTGGGTCTTCTGGCCCCGCAAGCGGGGGAGGGCCCAGCGCAAACGCCCAAGCTGATCGTCAGCGGCGAACGGCGAAGAAGTCTTTGAGCAACGCAGCGGCTTCGTCGCGGCCCACCCCGGCCACTACCTCGAAGTTGTGGTTGAGGCGGGGGTCGGCCCCCAGGTTGTAGAGCGTTCCGCATGCCCCGGCCTTGGGGTCCTCAGCGGCGAACACCACCCGGCCCACCCGGGCCATCACCGCCGCCCCCGCGCACATCGGGCACGGCTCCAGCGTGGTTACCAGCACCGCCCCGTCGAGCCGGGACGAGCCCCGCGACGCCGCCGCGTCCCGCAGGGCCAGGATCTCGGCGTGGGCGGTGGGGTCGTTGGTACTCAGTCGCTCGTTGTGGCGGGCCGCCGCCACCTCCCCGTCGATGGCCACCACCGCGCCGATGGGAACTTCGCCGCGCTCCACCGCCCGCCGGGCTTCGACCAAGGCCAATTCCATGAGCTGGCGGTCATCAGTCACGAGGTCAGGTTATGGGCTGGGAGCAGGCCGACGCGGCCCACTACCCTGAAGAGCGGAAGGTTGCCAGAGCGGACGAATGGGGCGGCCTCGAAAGCCGTTGTGGCCTCCGGGTCACCATGGGTTCGAATCCCATACCTTCCGCCAAGATCTGCAAGGGCTAGTCCCTCTAATGTCCCCTAACAATCGGCGTTCGGGTGTGGGGGGATGTATGTTCCTAACCGTGGTTTGCGGCTCGAGATTTTGCTTGCTTATGGCCTTCTCGGGACTGGTGATACTGGGCACCCTTCTGGCCTCTCCTACCTCGTCGCTGACCCCAGAAGACATCACTCTGCGCGACGCCCTGATCGTGGAACAAGAGGCACTGCTAAACGTCTACCGCTGCCGGTTCGACATCGACACCGAAGAGGTGCCTGGTGGATGCGTGTACGGTCAACCCGCCCTTCCTGCGGAGGTGCCGCAGCAATTTGAGGAGATTCCATCGGCCGAGGGAATTGTCGCACGCGATGCCTTCATTGCCGAGCAGGAAGTCCTGTTGAATTTCTACCGCTGCCGGTTGGGCATCGACGCAGAGGTAGTCCTCGGCGGCTGCGGCAGCGATGCCCAACCCGGCGCCGGTGGAGGCGATCCCGCCGTTCAGCCCAACTGGCACTCCTTCGAGGGCCATGGACTCAACTACCCCTACCTTGGGAGGCCCTGGCTGAAGGGGACGTACACACCGGCAGCCGGCTGGGTGGGCGCGCCTGAAGGAGTGGTACCCGAGTTGTGGGTCGCCTGCTTCGATGCCGACTCCAGCGAGCCGAAGCTCAAGGCGTATGTCGCTTGGAATTGGTTTGCCAGATCCACAATCAGCACTTACGAACTTGATGTCGAGCTTCCCGGCAGCTGGATGGTGGCCTACGACGCGTTCAACAGCAACAGCAACCAGGCTTCGTTCCTTCGGTACGACGAAGACGTCGCCGAGTTCGCCAACCTGCTCATTTACTTGGATGGAGAGGAGATCACGGTGTCATCGTTCATAGCGTTCGGCGGGTACACGATCTCGGCGACTTTCGACCTCACCGGATCTTCGTCCGCCATTCGGCCAGTTCTCGAAGAGTGCCCGCCGGTAGTCGAGTGAGAAACGTGCCCGGCTAGCTCTCGCTAGCCCCAGGGTTTGTCAGGGGCTTGCCGGGATGTCGGCGTTACTGAAGACAAACCCCTCGTAGCCTTGGGCGGCGATCTGGTCGCAGATGGCGGCGTAGGTGTTGGTGCCGCCCAGGTAGAAGGTGACGCCTTTGGGCTTGCCGTCGATGTTGGCTCCGGTCCACCAGGAATCGGTCTTGCCGACGATGCTCTGGGCGGCGATCTCGTGGACCTGTCGGGTCCATTCAGCCTCGGCCTCGGGATCGGAGTCGATGCGGTCTAGATCGTGGTCGAGCATGTGGGCCAGACAGTCGGCGATCCAGTCGACGTGCTGCTCGATGGAGAAGATCACGTTGCTGTACACCGCCGGGCTGCCGGGGCCGGTGATCATGAACAGGTTGGGGAATCCCGACGCCACCAGGCCCAGGTAGGCGCCGGCCCCGTTGGCCCATTTGCCACGAAGGGTCAGGCCCCCGACCCCCTGGATGTCCATGGCCAGCAGTGCCCCGGTCATGCCGTCGAATCCGGTGGCGTACACGATCAGGTCGAGGTCGTAGGAGGAGCTGTCGGCAGTCCGCAGGCCCTGGCGCGTGATTTCCTCGATGGGGTTGGCAGCCACGTCCACCAGGGTTACGTTGGGCCGGTTGTAGGTCTCGAAGTAGTCGATCTCGACGATCAGCCGCCGGGCGCCCAGGGGATGGTCGATCTCCAGGAGCGACTCGGAGACGTCGGGGACTTCGACCTTGTCCTTGATCTTGTCCAGCACGAATTGGGCCGTCAGCTGGTTTGACTCGGCGTTGGTCATCACATCGTCGAAAGTCCGGGCGAATCCCGGCCCGCCGAGCGCCCACGAGTTCTCCAGGAGCCGGGTACGGGTCGCCTCATCCAATTCGAGAGCTGACGACACCTTGGGGCGTAGTCGCCCCATCCCGGTCGGGCTCTCGCGCTTGAGAGCCCACCGCTCGCGGTAGTTGTGCTTGAGCTCCTCAAGTTGCTCTTCGTCGAGCGGACGGTTGCGGGCCGGGATGGCGAACTGAGGCGTCCTCTGGAAGACGAACAGGTGGTCGGCCTGTTTCGCTAGCTGGGGTATGGCCTGCACGCCAGTTGATCCCGTCCCGATCACGCCGACCCGCTTACCGGTGACGTCCAAGCCGCCCTTCGGCCAGCGAGCGGTGTGGATCTGTTGGCCCTCGAAAGTTTCGGCCCCCTCAAAACGCGGCGTGTTCACCTCGGAGAGGCAACCGGCGGCCGATATGAGAAACCGGACCGAGACCGTTGCGCCCTTTGAGGTGGTTACCAGCCAGTGGTTCTCGCCCTCATCGAAACGGGCCTGCTCCACCCGGGTGTCGAACTCGATGTCGCGGCGCAGGTCGAAACGGTCAGCGACGTGGTTGAAGTAGCGCTCGAGCTCCGGCTGGGTGGGGAACCGCTCGGTCCACTTCCACTCTTGCTCGAGTTCTTCGGAGAAGGTGTAGCAGTAGTCCCAGCTCTCCACGTCGCACCGAGCGCCCGGATAGCGGTTCCAGTACCAGGTTCCGCCGACCCCGTCCCCCTTCTCAAAGACCTTGGCCGACAGGCCGAGTCCGCGTACCCGGTGGAGGGCGTACAACCCCGCCGCACCGGCCCCGATGATGACGACGTCGAAGTCCGGCTCGGTCATTGGATCTTGGAGCGATCGAGCATCGTGAATGTTCACTTTAGCGACGAAGTAGTATCCGACCCATGGGCGACGCACTTGGAATCGAACATCTATTTGAACTCTCGGGGTCGGAGAAGGTTTGGGCGTTTTTTACGCCGCTGATCATCTTCGCGGCGTTCTTCCTGGCCCAGCTCATACTCCCGGCCAGGAAGGTGACCGGCTACGTCAAGAATCCGGAGACCGGCGAGCCCCGCAACTACCGGCTCAACGGCCTTCTGATTTTCGTCATCGCCCAGGTCTTGTGGGCCACCGAGGCCACGGGCCTGGACCGTGATTGGTTCTACCGGTCCACGCTTTGGGCAGTGCTGGGGGGCTCGATCTTCACCGTGGTCTTCTCCCTTATCGCGGTGTACAGCCAGCCCAAGGGGGAAATCCAGAACCCATTGCTGGCCCTCTGGGAGGGGCGGGCCAAAGAGACTCAGTTCTTCGGTGAGCGCGTCGATATCAAGATGTGGTTCTACGTTGTCGGCGGCACGATGTTGTCGCTCAACGCCCTGTCCGGAGCGGTGTGGCACAGCGAGAACATCGACGGCACCAACCCCGGCGTCTACATGTACGCGGCATTCATGACGTTCTACGTATTCGACTACTTCATCTTCGAGCGGGTCCAGCTCTATACCTACGACCTGATCCACGAGCACCTCGGCTTCAAGCTGTGGTGGGGCGGACTAATGGTCTACGGGTGGATATTCATCCTCCCGCTTTGGGGAATGGCTGCTTACGCCAACCCCGATATGTCGTACGGGTGGAGGAATTTCTGGCTCGTCGTATCGGCGGTGCTGTTCGTTACCGGTTGGAGCATCTCGCGGGGCGCCAACTTGCAGAAGTACATGTTCAAGCGATTCCCGGATCGCCACTTCCTCGGCCTTATCGCCCCCACGCACATCGAGGCCGGTGACCGCAAGATCCTGATCAGCGGCTACTGGGGTGCCGCTCGCCACTTCAACTACCTGGGCGAGGGTTTCCTGTGCATCGGGATCGCCTTGTCGTTCGGGCACTTCGGCGTTCTGTGGGCCTGGACCTACGCCATCTTCATCATCACGTTCTTCACCCTGCGCCAGCGCTGGGACGAGAGGGAATGCGCCCAGAAGTACGGCCCCGAGAAGTGGGCTGAGTACCAAGAGAAGGTCCCCTACCGCATCTTCCCCGGCGTTTACTAAGAACGTGGATCCTTCGGTCGAAGCCTGGCGGGCGTACTGCCAGTCGATGGCCGATGCCGGGGAGATTGTGCTGGCTGCGGGGGCCCCCGACCACGCCGATGTCCGGGCCGAGGGCATTCGAGCCCTGAGCCGCTATGTGACGTTCAGACTGGAGCAGTGCTTGGAGCGGGCTGACCCCGCCCGGCCCGAGTTCGTGGATGTGCAGACCACCATCCGCAAGTACATGGGGGACAACCCCGACCAGACGTATCAATCGGCCGCAGTGCGAGGTGACCGGTCGTACCGGATCAACGCCACCATGGCCGATGCGGTGGCGGTGGAGATCGGGGTTTACGCCGGCAGCTTCGGCAGCAGCGGGGGCCGTCGGCTGGTGGACGCAGTGGAGGACACCACGCTGCAAGTCGATTCCGAGGGCGGCTATGAGCTGCTGCTAACGCCCGACCCCGAACCCGGCATGCCCAACTGGCTGGACACCGCCGGCCACCCCCAAGGATCGCTCAGCCTCCGCTGGTTCCGCTCCAACGCCCCCCTCCCTGAAGCCGAGACCCAAGTGGTCCCCTTCGACCAACTCCACGCCATCGAATAGCCGATTGGTCCTCGTCTGAACCGGCCCTGTCCGAGAACTCTGGGCGGAAGGACGGGAGTAGTATGGGAGAGTTGTCAATTGGGAAGGTGATAGCCATGAATGACGACGTTTCCACCACTGAATCCAACGACCCAATGTCACGGGACACCGCCGCCGCGGAGCCCGAAGATCCCATGGCGCCCAGCTCCCCCGAACCGGCCGACGAGGGCGGTGATGACGGTGGCGGCGCGGGGATGTTGGGTCCCATCGAGATACCCTCAACGAGCCGGCTGCTGGTAGGGCTGGGTGGTGCGGTCATGGCCCTTTCCACGCTGTTCAGCTGGGTAGAGCTGGGCTCAGACAGTTTCCCCAACATTGCAGGCGTTGGCACGTCAACGATTGGCATTGGATTTGTGGTTTTCTTGGTGGGATTGTCGCTTATGTTGCGTTCCAAATCGGTGGTGGCCACCTTGGGTTTGGCTTTGGGTGCATTCGCCATCACCTTGATCTTCATTGTGACTAGAACCGGAAGCGTCACTCTGGGTATTGGTGCCTGGCTTGGCTTGGCGGGCACCGCAGTTGCTGTGCTGGGAGCCCTGCTTCTAGCCTTCGAATCAAGTGATCGGACGAGCTTGGAGTTCCTTCCGATGCCGGCAGCACTGGGCGCAGTCTTGGCGGTTGTCGCCTCGTTCTGGTTCGACTGGATATTCAGTTCTGGCTCGTACCTTTTGGGCGGTTCAGATGGCGAAGAACCACTCAATGGCCTAGACCCCGACGTGCTGTTCGGTTTTCCTATCCTCATTTTGGGGTCGATTGCGCTGGTACTCATGGTCGAACTCATAACCGTGCCCCGGGTGGTACTTGAGGGTAGGCGGCAATGGCTCCTGACATCTTGTCAAGCGGCCGGAATAGCTATCGCGGTGATTGCCGGTTCCAACATCGTGGGAATGATGATGATTGGGCTGTTCGTCTTTGGCTCCGGGCCGCTGGTGGCGCTGGTCGGAGGGGTCATGCTGACCCGCTCAATCAAACAAGCGTGATCGCGCCAATCCAGTAGCGACCACCCACCAAGGGCCGGGTACACTGGCTGCTGCTCGCGCTTGTAGCTCAGTTGGATTAGAGCGTCTGACTACGGATCAGAAGGCCGGGGGTTCGAGTCCCTCCAAGCGCGCCACGCCGATCAGGTGACTCGGATGGCCCTGGTAGGGCACCGTAATTCTGCCTCTCGCACCGCGGCCTCGTGAGCGGAGGGCACTTCTTCGACTGTGGCTCGCGCGTAGCCGGCGTCTTCGAGCACGAAGACCTCCGGGCAGAGCGTGGTGCACACGCCGTGGCCCCCGCAGAGGTCGTTGTCGACCGCCACGCGCACCGCTACTGCCCGTCGAACTCGAGGCCGAGGTAGGCGAGGCCCCGCAGGATGTGGGTGGGCACATAGGTGAACCGCCGGTCGCCGGGCGGCCCGTGAACACTTTCCGAGATACGGATATCGGCCATGCGGTCGAGGATGCGGTTGAGGCTCACCCGGGCCTCGGCCCGGGCCAGGGGAGCACCCGGACAGGTGTGTACGCCCCGGCCGAAGGCCAAATGAGTCCGGGCGTTTTCCCGCTCGATATCAAGCGTATGGGGGTCGGGGAACTGGCCAGGGTCGCGGTTGGCTGCCCCGTTTAGAACCATCACTGTGGTACCTGCCCCCAAATCAACCCCGCCGACGGTCACCGGTCGGCGGGTCAGGCGGAAGTCGCCCTTGATCGGGCTCTCGATGCGCAGCGACTCCTCCACGAAGTTGCCGACCAGCGACCGGTCATTGCGAAGGCGCTCTTGGAGATCGTGATTCTCGGCCACGAAGTAGAGCATGGTGCTGAGAAGGCGCACGGTGGTCTCGGTGCCGGCCGCAAACAAGTTGGCGGCGATGCGCACCGCGTCGATCACCTCCGGGGTCGAACCATCGGGGAACGTGGCGCTGGCCAGCCCGGTGAGAACGTCGTCGCGGGGGTTGGCCCGGCGATCCTCGATGTAGGCGGTGAACTGGCCATAGAGGAACTCGAGGGGATTGTGGGCCATGGCGTGCTCATCGGTCGACCCGATGCCGTGTTCTTTGGGCCGGTGTAGGAGGTTCTCGGTGAAGTGGTCCCGGTCGTCGTCAGGCACTCCCAACAGGTCAGCCACCACCAACAAGGCAAAGGGCTGGGCAAAATCTCTGATGAACTCGCATTGGCCCTGCTCGATGAAGGCATCGAGCTGGCGGTCGGCGAGGCGCCACATGAACTCCTCGTTCTCGCTCAGGCGCTTGGGGGTGATGAGGCGCATGAGCAGCGCCCGGTGGTCGGTATGGTCGGGCGGGTCCATGGTTGGGAGCTGATCTGACATGGGCAGCTTGTCGCGGTGCTCTGCGATGAGGTCGCTTATGTCATCGCCCTCCAGCGGAACCGGGAACCCCGGGAAGGGTCCCGACACCGAGTTGCAGGCTGAGAAACCGTCGTTGTTGTTGTAGACCTCGATGGCCTCGCCATATCCGGTGATCATCATCACGTCGTGGTGGGGCTCGGGGTGCACCGGGCACTGCGACCGGAGGTGGTCGAAGTACTCGTAGGGGTTGGCCACCAGGTCTTTGTCGGTGAAGAAGTTCCGGCTTTCCAGATCAGTCATCGCTGGCCTCCTCGGCGGGTTCGAGTCTGTCATGGGGCGCGGCTGCGCCGCTGCGAGCGATGGCCCGCTCGTCGGTGCCCAGGTAGCTGGCGACCACCAGCGGATCGTCGCGCACCTCGTCGGGGGTGCCCTCGGCGATGATGGCCCCGGCTTCCAGGCAGTACACCCGGTCGCTGATGCCCATGATGAACGGCATGTCGTGCTCGATCACCAGAAGCGAGGCGCCCAGCTCCTCGCGGATGCGCAGCACCAGCGGAGCGAACGCCTCGGTCTCACGCTGGGCCACCCCAGCGGTGGGTTCGTCGAGGCACAGCACCCGGGCCTCTAGCGCGAGGAGGCACGAAAGCTCAACTATGCGACGGGTGCCGGTGGAAAGCTCGCTGATGAACGAGCCGGCATAGCGGCCCAGTCCGAAGAAGCTGATCAGTTCGTCGCCCTCGGCCTGGCGGGTGCGCTCCCGGCGCCGGGCGCTGGGCAGCCCCAGCAGGGTGGGGATGACCTGGGAGCGGCCTCGGGCTTCCAGCGCCACTTGGATGGTCTCCCTCACGGTGAGGTCGGGGAACAGGTCGGCCTGTTGGAAGGTGCGGCCCAGGCCCAAGCCGGCCCGACGGCTGGGGGAGTAATGGGTCACGTCGGTGCCGAATATCTCTACTTGGCCAACTGACGGCACGAACCCGCCGACCGCGTTCATCAGCGTGGTCTTGCCCGCACCGTTGGTGCCGATGAGTCCGACCACCTCGCCCGGTTCCACATTGAGATGCACGTTCTCCACCGCGTGGACCCCGCCGAATTGCACATACACCCCAGCGGTGGCCAGGGCGGACACCCCGGCCGGGGTTTTTCGATCGGCCACCGTGGCTGAGACGGCTCGGGCCGGAATAGGGGCGGGCTCCCGCTCCACGGTGGTGTCGGGGATCCGCTTGGCCGCCGCGGCGAAGATGGCGTCGCGTATCGAGTAGGCCACCTGGATCAGTCCGCCGGGAAGGTACATGAGCAGGATCAAAACGCCCGCCCCCGAAGTGAGCAGGCGCACCTGCTGCGACTCGGCGAAGAACGATGGGATGCCCACCACCCACAGCGCGCCCAGGATCACTCCCCAGATCGACGACAGTCCGCCGATGACGGCGATGGCCACCACCCGCAGCGACTCGTCGGGGGAGAACGCGGTGGGCCCGAACTGCACCCGAAGCCCGGCGATGAGCCCGCCGGCCAGACCGGCCAGCGCCCCGGAGATGGCGAACGCCACCAGCTTCATCCGGGTGGGCGACACGGTGAACGCCGCCGCGCTCTGCTCGTTGTCGCGCACCGCGATGAGCGACCGGCCCACCCCGCTGCGCCGTATTCGGCTCACCAAGATGGCGCACAAGCACAGCACCCCCAGGCACACGTAGTAGTAGGTGCGCTGCGATCTGAGGTCGAAGGTGTCGCCCCACCGGGCTCGGGGCAGCCGCACCACCAGATCGCCCCCGGTGAGCACGTCGCGCCCGAACAGCCAGTTTTGGGCCATCACCGCAAAGGCCAGCGTGATGACGGCCAGAAACAGCCCGCGGACGCGCAGCGCGGGCAATCCCACCACCACCGCGGTAACCAGGCAGGCGAAAGCGGCCAGAAACACCGCCCCCTCGAACGGAATCACCGGCAGCTCGAAGTCGCGGTCGCCGATGGAGAAGTCGACGCCCCGCACCATGGCGGTGGTGAGCATGGCCCCGAGCCCGGCGAAGGCGAACTGCCCCAGAGAGAGCTGGCCGGCCCAACCGGTGAGCAGGGTGAGCGACATGCCCACGATGGCCAACAGCAGCATGAGGGAATAGAGGAAGTGGCGCGACGGGCGGGTCACTATCAACGGGAGCACGATGGCCACCGCCAGCGCAACGGTGACGGTGATCTGGGGCAGATAGCGCACCCACCAGAGCTGTTGGAGCTGGCGGGGCACCGGCCGCACCCGGGGGGCGAACGACATGGACTGGGCCCCATCGCTGCCCCGCTGTCGCCGTTGGTAAGACAGCACCGAGATCAACATGGCGGCAAACAGCCCCGCGTCGATCAGCCCCGGCTCCTCGAAGTAGTTGAACAGCAGCGTCGCCTCGGCCCCTCCGATCACTACACCGGCCAAGAGCGCAACTGGCAGCGAGTGCATCCGGGCGATCAGCGCCGCAGCAAGGGCCCGCAGCAACAGTCCTGGTCCCAGCGTGGCCGCCTCTATCACGGTGCCCTGGCCCTTGAGCGGGGCGACCAGCACCGCGGTGATAGCCGACAACAGCCCGGCGATGGTCCACACCGCAGTGGACATGGCCTTGGTGCTGATGGCCGACAGCCGGGCGGCATCGGGGTTCTCGGCCGAGGCCCGGATGGCAGTGCCGTACTTGGTTCGCTCCAAGAAAAGCGCCAGCGCGGCGACGAGCACTGGCACCACGATCAGCACCAATAGCTGCGCGCTGCGAATCTTGATGTCGAACAGCTCCCAGCGGCCGTCGAACGGGGTGGGGAAGCTGGCGATGGCGGTGTAGTTGGGCAACCAGAAGCCGGCCAGGAACACCACTTGAGCGGCGCCCATGGTGGCCACGAACAAGATCACTTTGGGGGCTTGGGCCAGGCGCCGCACCACGGTGAGCTCGATGATCCCGCCGAAGGCGGCCCCAGCGGCCAGCCCGGCAACGAGCGCTATGGGGTAGGGCACGCCGTATTTGGCCACCAGCAGTCCCAACAGCGCGCCGCCGAAGGCCCCCACCTCGGCGTGGGCGATGTTGATCACCCGCGAGGACCTGAAGATCAGCACCAGGCCAACGGCCATCACCCCGTAGGTGATGCCGGTTACCAGCCCGTTGAACACGATCTGGCGGTTGAAGGTGAACGCCAGCACGGCGTCGGTCGTGCCCAGCACACCGTTGACGGTGCCCAGCAGAGCGTGGGTGGCAGCCAGCATGTTCAGCCGCCCGACCCCGACTGCCCGAGGAATACGGCTCGGGCCAGGTCGTCGCGCTCAGCCAGCTCTTGGGCCGGCCCCTCGAAGCGGATCTGCCCCTTCTCCAAGAAGATGGCCCGGTCGGCCACGGCCAGGGCCACGTTCAGCGACTGCTCCACGATGATCATGGTCTGCCCGTCGTCGCGGAGCCGCTCCACCACTTCCAACAGCGACTGTACGGTTACGGGAGCCAAGCCGAGCGACAACTCGTCGATCATCAAGATCTCCGGGTCGTGCATGAGCGCCATGGCCAGTGACAGCATCTGCTGCTGTCCGCCGGAGAAATCACCGGCGACAGCCGTCCGGCGCTCGGCGACTACCGGGAACAGGTCGTAGGCCCGCTCCAAGCGCGGTTCGAGTTCGGCCTGGCCGTAGCGGAACCCGGCCATGCGCAGGTTCTCCTCCACCGACAGGCCGGGGAAGATGGCCTTGCCCCCGGCCAACTGCACGATTCCGATCTTGGCCCGCATCCCCGGGTCGGCGTAGGTGATGGTGCGCCCGTTGAGCCGTACCACGCCCCGCTGGGGCACACCCAGCCCGCTCACCACCCGCAGCACCGTCGACTTGCCCGCGCCGTTGGTGCCCAAAAGGGCCAGTGACTCCCCTTGGCGCACTTCGAAGCCGATGTCGAACAGCACCTGCACCTTGCCGTAGGAGAAATCCAGGTTGCGCACTTGGAGCACCGGGATATCGGCCGCATCAGCAGCCCTCATGCGCTCGGCCTCGTCTTGCTCCTCGTGCAGTTCCTCGATGACCAATGCGATGTCCCCCTCGATGAACCGGGCGCCATAGGCCATGAGCGACCCCCCCACCAGCGTGGCCGGCAGGATCACGATGGTCAGCGCGATCTGCTCGCCGTGGACATCGCTGAGCATTCCGGTGATAACTGCGCCCAGAAACGCCCCGAACAAGAACATGTAGATGCCCACCAGCGCGGTGCCCCGGGATCTGAGACGGTAGGGGATGACCGAGGCGATCACTCCGGGCAGGATGGCGAAGGCGGCCCGGGCGAAGGCATTGGAGGCGCCCAGGAATATCCCGAGCAGCAAGACCGTGGGCATCCATATCCCCACCACCTGGATGGCCCCGAAGGTGACCACGAGGACGCCGATGAAGATCATGGCCCGGGAGGGGTGCTCTTTGAACAGGGCGTCGGCCCGCTTGCCCGCCACCGCGGCGCCCACGAAGCCGGGCAGCACGGTGAGTGATCCGAAGACGCCCCGCTCGAACGCACTCAGCCCGAAGTGGTCCTCCAGATGGAGGTTGATGAAGATGATGGTGGTGAAGATGGCGAAGCCGATGGCCGCCATGCCGGTGAGGTAGTAGTAGAACGACTTGATCTTGCGGAGCCGCTCAAAGGCCACCGACAGCGAGATGGGCAGTTCATCGTCGGACTGCTCCAGCTCCTTGCCCAGCACGGCCTGCATCTCGTGGCTGCCCCGCCGGGGCTCGCGCACGAAAAAGGCGCCGACGGCCAGGGGAACGCCCATGACCCCCATGGTGAGGAACACCCACCGCCAGCCCTCGTCGCCAGTGGCGATGAGCACGACCAGGCCGGCCAACAGCGGGCCCAGTGCCTGGCCGGCCATCTGGAACCAGCCATTCAAAGCGAAGACTTTGGCCCGGGCCCCGATCGGGTAGCCGTCCATCAGCATGGGCCCGGCCACCGGGATGTAATACGACTGCCCGAGCCCGGCGCCCATGCGGGCGATGAACAGCAAGAACGCGTTGGAAATGGCGCTGGTGACCATGACCACGACCGACCACAGCGACATCGCTGCTCCCACCACCAGCTTGCGGGGCATGCGGTCGGCCAGCGAGCTCAGCGGGATGGCGCCCAGCAAGAACAAGATGCCGAAGGCGCCTCCGATGGCGCCGATAGTTCCGTCGGAGACGTCGAGCGACTTCTGTATGTCGGGGGCGATCACCGCAAAGGCCGACGTTTCCAGCGTTTCCACGAAGCCGAGCAGGCCGATGAAGCCGATCAGCCCCTTTCCGCCACGGCGCAGGCCTTGGCGCAGGGTGAGCTGCTCGGCGTCGAAGCTGCCCTCCGGGCCGCGCTGGGCGGCCTCGGCAGCGGCAATCTCCTGTTGGCGGCGCTCCTCTTCGTCGAAGACCCTGGCGACTAGATCCGCCGGGGTCTCCGACCTTGGGGATTCGGTCATCCCTTCAGATGACTCCGAGCGCCAGATGCGGGTCGGCTATTGGTCGAGCAGCATCCGAGCGCCGTCGATCTCGACCCAGCAGGCGCAGTCGGCTCGGTACTCCTTGAGCGTGATCGCATCGGGTGCGTCGTGCTTGGCGGGACTCCACGTGCCGGTGATGTCGCCGAGCTTGTAGTCGGTGAGCGACTCGAAGCCCTGGATGAGGGTGGTTTGGTTGACCGTGCCGTAAGTCTCCTGAGACCAGTTGGCCGCCGCCTCCAGGTTCTTGATGAACAGGCAGGTGCTGCCCACCGCGCTCCAGGCGTCTTCGTTTTCGACGGCGTCGTATTCAATGCCAGTGACCTCGGTGAATACGGCATTGCACTCGATGGTGTGCTCGTCGGGACTCAGTCGGTCGAGGCCGTAGCTCAGGCCGTACAAGCCGTAGAAGAGGGTGGGATCCGCGCCCCGCTGGTACACCGCTTGGGCCACTGAGGCATACACCAGGTTCTCAATATCGCTGACCAGCCACTGCGGTTCCCAGTCCGCTTGAGCGGCTAGGAACACCGCGATTCCAAACGGCGACGGGGGCAACAGGGAGAACACCGTGTCAACATCGGCGGCCTGCATGCGCTCCAAGCCGATGTCGACCTGAGAGCATGAAGTGCCTTGGCAGGGTAGGGCCACTTCGTCGGCCAGTTCGTAGCCGGCGTCGGCCAGTGCCGCCTCGAGCACTCCGGCCGCCACCTCGTGCTCGCCGATATCGCCGCGCATCAGCCCGATGGTGGCGCCGTCGAGCAGGCCTTGGGCTTCGGCCACGGTTGGCCAGGCCCCTACCAGACGCTCGGTGGTCATGGCCTGGGAGAACAGACGGCCGTTGGACCGGTTGTAGATTTCCTGGGGCAGGATGCCCGACAGCATGTAGGCGATCCTCTCATGGCCCTCGGTGGCGCAAAGCACGGTCTCAGCCGCCACCCCGCCCACAAAGTGCACGACGGCCACTTGGTCGTCCTCGGTGGCTGCGATGCAAGCGGCCTGCTGGTCGGTGGCCGACGCCCCCGGCGGGTAGGCGTGGAACACAATCTCGATGTTGCGTCCGCCTGCGCCTCCCCTGGCGTTGACCTGTTCGGCAAAGACCACGTAGTTGCGAGGGATGTCGCCGGTGTCAGGGAGGATGCCCGCGTCTTCTAGGGACTTGGAGTCGCTGCGCAAGATGGCCACCTTGATGGTGTCATCGGTGATTCCCACTGTGGATCCTTCGGGTACGGGGATCGGCGTGGGCTCGGGAGTCGGCTCATCAGCGGGCTCGGGCTCGTCAGCCGGTTCGTCGGACGGCTCATCAGCGGGCTCGGGCTCGTCAGCCGGTTCGTCGGACGGCTCATCAGCGGGCTCAGGCTCATCCGCGGGCTCAGGCTCGTCGGCCGGTTCTGGGGCGCTCGTCGGAGCCGGTTCCACAACCTGGGGTTCGTCGGCATCCTCCGAACTGCTACACGACGCTGCGACCAGCGCAAACACTGCAATTAACGCGAAAATGACGTTACGCCACTTGGTGTGACTCATCGGATTCCCCTCCGGGCTCACCGCTAGACGATTCTCGCGGCGACGCTAACAGACGTGGAGTACCGTTGCCAGAAAATGGATATGAGGTTTTCAGAGCCATGACCGCCCCACCGCTAGGAGCCGATCGGGTGACCGCGGGGAAGGCCGCGGTCACCAGCCGGGAGGGGTTTGACCTCGACGAACTGCGCTCCATTGTGGAGGTCGAAGTGGCGCTGGAGGACTATCCGGTGGCCCACTCGGTGGCCGATCGTGCGCTGGTATATCGCACTGAGGATTTGAGGTGCTTTCTGAGCGATCTCGACCAGACTGCCGCCGTTCGTAACGAGTTGACCCGGGCATTGCACGACGGCCCGGGGGTGATCGTGATCACCGGAGCCGTCGAGCCTGCGGTGGTCGACCGGGCCACCGAGGTGTTCGAGCAGATCATTGCCGAAGAGCGCGAGGCCGGAACCGGCGGGGGCGACCACTATGCCAAGCCCGGGGCCAACGATCGGCTGTGGAACGCCCTGGAAAAGCTGGCCGTGGCCGATCCCGACACCTTCGTCGACTATCACGCCTGCGACATGATCGACCTTGCCTCTCTGGCCTGGCTCGGTCCCGGGTACCAGATCACTGCCCAGGTGAACGCCATCAACCCTGGCGGCGCGGCCCAGATGCCCCACCGGGACTACCACGTGGGTTTCATGACCGATGAGGTAGCCGAGCGCTATCCAATTCACGCCCACCGCCTGTCGCCGATATTGACCCTTCAGGGAGGTGTGGCCCATTGCCACATGCCGCCGGAGACGGGGGCCACCATGCTGCTGCCCCACTCTCACAAGTACGAGCTCGGCTATCTGGCGTGGCGGCGGCCTGAGTTGATCGAGTATTTCGCCGAAAACCACGTGCAGGTCGAGCTCGACAAGGGCGACCTGGTGTTCTTCAGCCCCGCGGTGTTCCACGCCGGGGGTCACAACCAAACCAGCGATGTTCGGCGGATGGCCAATCTGTTGCAGATCTCCTCGGCCATGGGCCGGGCTACTGAGGCGGTGGACCGGGAGCGCATCGTCAACGCCATCTATCCCGTGCTGCTGCGCCGCAAGGAAGAGGGGCTCGACCCCGCTCTCATCGCCTGCGCGGTAGCGGCCAGCGCCGAGGGCTACGCCTTTCCCACCAACCTCGACCGCGACGTGCCCATCGGCGGCCTCACGCCCCCGTCACAGCAAGATCTGGTGTTCGAGGCCCTCGCCAACAAGACCATCCCCGAGGAGCTCGCCGCGCAGCTAACCGCCCACCGACACCGTCGGGCCACCCACTGAACTACTGCGAGGGGCTGAGGCAGGTCGATCTGAGCTGGGCAATGGTCTCGTCGGTGAGTTTGAGGTGGGAACGGGCGTAGGAGTCCAAGCCGCCAAGATTGTCTTCTATGTGGTCGAGGAACGCCTGGATCTGGCTTTCGTGGGCGCCGAGTATTGGCCACAGCGAAGGCGGGGCCAAGTGGCGCAGCTCCTCTAGCTCGTCGGCGGTCACGGTGTTTGTGGCCAGGTAGTCCTCCACCACTGCCTCGCGCTCGACGCCGAGCACGCCGAGCAACAAGGCGGTGGCCGCTCCAGTCCGATCGGTTCCCCCTTCGCAGTGATAGAGGAGGGGTCGACCAGAGGCCGTTGCGACTTCGGCGAAGAATTCGGCGAAGACGGGGGCGAAATCGGTGGCAAAGCTCACATACCGCTTCACGCGGTCGCCCGCGATGTCGAGGCCAAGAACATTGGTCAGCTTGAGCACAGCATCGAAGTCCCGGTTGAGCCAATGACGGATGATCTCGGCCCGGAACTCCGACAGTTCTTCTTCTCGGCCAGCGAGAAGGGCAGTGGAGCTTCGGGGGTTGTCGATGGGCAGATTCACCCAGCGCACGTCGAGGCCATCGAGCCGGTCGGGTCGGCGCTCCACCTCGGCGGCGCTGCGGAAGTCGACCACGCAGGCCAGATCAAGGTTGGCCAAATCCTCCCCAATTGCTTCATGCAGCGTGTCGGAGCGGAACAGAACCCCTCCTCGAACCACGCGGCCGTCGGCGGTTTGAATACCGCCGAGGTCGCGTAGGTTCTTGGTGCCCCTCACGGGGACCAACTGCTCGAAGACGTCAATGCCCATCAGCCGGCCGGTACGAACTCCTCTTCGTCGGGATCCCACACCACCTTGATCATCGGTGAGTCGTCGGCACCGATCTTGCCCTCGCCGAGGGAAGCCGCAGACATGCCCGGCAGGTCGATGGGCCCGAGGTTGGCCGCCGCCTCCAAGAAGGTCTCGTTGGTGAGATTGGGGCCAGCCGCGGTGGCAATGGCCGCGAATAGCTGGACCGCTTGGCATGCCCTAACGACCAGATCCAAGTTGAAGGGCTGGCTGGGATCTTCGGTCACGTTGACCACTTCGACGACGCCATCCTCGTCGGTGATCTGGGCGTTGTTGTAATTGTCTACGCACTCGATGAGCAGGGGATCGTTCCCCTGGTCCCAGATCGTCTTGTTCTGTGCTGGCGCGAATACGTGTAGCTGAATGTCGTTGGGATCCACGCCCAAGTTCAGGTAGATGTCTTCGTCAGATTCGCTGGTCATCACCGGGATGTCGATCCCCGCCCTGATGAGGGCCGCGGCCATTAGCGAAGGCTCAAGCGAGTACACCAGATCGGGACTCTCATCGGCGATCCGCTGGACGACCACGTCGTGGTTGGCCTCGGCGGCCGGCACATCGTCCACCGCGGTGATCGTGCTGACCGAGCTGATGGAGGCGCCGCCAGCCTCTAGCGCAGCAACGAGGGGGTCGATAAGAGCTTCCTCGGTGACCAATAGGCTGAGGTGGACGCTCTTGCCCTCGAGAAGCCCATCAGCCGCAGCCGCGGCGATCATGTTCACCTCGATGCCCAGCGTGGTGGCCTCGGTGGCGAAGAGCAACCCATTGGAGCGGCTGATGGCATCCGGGGTCACATCGTTGCCGTTCACGGCAATGGTGTTGTTGAGCTCGGTGTAGCAGAGCTCGTTGTCCTCGCGAAGCCACCCGACGAACGCGAAGACCATCTCGTCCTCGACGAACTTCACGCAGGCCGCGTCTGCTCCAACTGACCCGAGGACATCGAAGACTTCGATGAAGGGGACCAGCATCCGGCCGTTTATCCCGCCGGCCGCGTTCACCGCGTCCACAGCCACCTGCCATTTGGCCGCGAGGTCGCCCTGGTCGAATCCGAACATCTCCGCATTGAGGGAGGTCATGCCGATGCGGATCTCCGTTTCGGTCACGCCCCGGAATGAGGCCGTGAGCGGCTCGGGTGTTGCCTCGGGTTCGGCGGCGGGCTCGTCGTCTGCCGGTTCGGGTTCGGCGGCGGGCTCGTCGTCTGCCGGTTCGGGTTCGGCGGCGGGCTCGTCGTCCGCCGGTTCGTCTGCCGGTTCGGGTTCGGCGGCGGGCTCGCTGGTTGGTTGCTCAACCGGAGCGTCATCCGTGGTGTCGGAATCTGAATCACCCCCGCAGGCGGTGACGAACACTGATAGAGCGATGAGCACCCCTAGAAGTCGCTTGAACACTTGAACCTCCAAAGTCTCGGTGGTGGCCACAACGTAGCGAAACAAGGTGGCATCTCAGCGAGAAGCCGCCGAATATTTCGCAACAATTTCGATAACTGTAGACAAAAATCGAAACTCTGTCTTTCCCGAATTGGTTTCGGGTGCTATCCATCTGACGTGGCCAGTGATATGGAGACTGCCGAAGGCCCGAGTCAGGGGGCTGCCTCGACACTGAGCTCCACCATCCTCGACAACGAGGAGGCCCGGACGCAGGCCGCTGAAGCCGCTAGGCGCGATGTGATCTACGAGGACGCCGTGCTGCCCGGCGTTGGCGCTGAGGAGATGAACCTGCGAGACGGCCTTCGCCGGGGCGGGATGCTCACGTTCGGCACCCTTGCCGCCATCGAGGCCTTCGACGAGTTGGAGGGCGCTGCTCTCAACGTTTTGGGCCCAGACATCGCCAACACTTTCGGCGTCTCCGACGGGACCATCACCTTCATCTCGGTAGCGTCGGCGGCCTTCTTGGTGCTCGGCGCCGCCCCAATGGGATGGCTGGCCGATCGCATGCGCCGAACCCCCATTGTTGCCATCGCCACCATCTTCTTCTCTTTCTTCTCCTTTGCCACCGGCCTGGCGGTGAGCGCCTTCATGTTGTTCTGGCTGCGCTTCGGCGCCGGAATTTCCAAGGCCAACAGCCTCACCATTCACCCCGCGCTGTTGGCCGACGCCTATCCGATTGCCATCCGGGGCCGCATGTATGCCCTGGAGAAGAGCATTTCGCGCGTCGCCGGGACGATCAGCCCAATCCTGGTCGGTGCAGTGGCCACCGTCGCGGGGGGCGATGAGGGCTGGCGATGGGCCTACCTGATCTTCAGCATTCCGATCGCGGTGATGGGCTTCTATGCGCTGCGTCTCCCCGAGCCTGAGCGCGGCCAGTGGGAGAAGCGCGAGGTCCTCGGCAAGGGGCTCGACACCGAGGACGACATGGAGATCTCCGTCGAAGCCGCCTATGCCCGTATCTGGCGCATCGACACCATCCGGTACATGACCATCGCGCTGGCCGCCCTCGGGTTCGCCCTCTTTCCTGCCGGGTCGATTGAGAGCTTCTTCCTTGAAGAGGAGTTCGGTTTGGACGCACTGGAACGGGGGATGGCCACCTCGCCGACCGCCTTCGGCCTGCTGCTCTTTCTGCCCTTCATCGGCAAGCGGTTCGACCAGACTTTCAAACGGGACCCCAATCGGGCTCTCCGCATCCTCGGCTCTTTGCTGTTCCCGCTGGCGGTGACGGTGCCGATCCAGTACTTCATGCCCAACGTCTACCTGTTTGTGGCGATGGCGGTGGTGAATGGGACGCTTCTCGGCGCCTCGTTCTCGATGATCGGGCCCGCCGTCCAAACGGTTCTTCCCTACCGGCTACGCGGCATGGGGATGGCCATCATCTTGTTCTTCATGTTCGCCATCGGCGCGGTGGGCGGCGGGCTGCTCGCGTCGGTCCTCCAAGACGAGATCGGAGAGCGGTCCACGATCATCACGATCACTTTGATCGCCATGCCCCTAGGGGCCTTCTACATCATGCGGGGGTCGAGCCGGATGCGCCGTGACCTGTCGCTGGTGGTGGCCGAGCTCAAAGAGGAGGAAGAAGAGCAGCAGCGGCGTGCTGAGGCAGGGGCGAGCGTTCCCGCGCTGCAACTCCATAACATCGACTTCAGCTACGGCCAAGTGCAGGTGCTGTTCGATCTCAGCTTCGAGGTGGAAAAGGGCGAAACGCTGGCTCTGCTGGGGACCAATGGGGCGGGAAAGTCGACTGCCCTCAAGATCGTTACCGGCTTGCACACGCCCGAGCGGGGAATCGTCCGTCTCAATGGGCGAACCATCACCTTTGCCACTCCCGAGCAGCGCGTCGCCATGGGCGTCCAGATGCTTCCCGGCGGCGGTGGGGTGTTCAGGTCGATGACTATTGCCGACAACATCCTGGTCGGCGCCGGCCGCTACCGCCAGGATCGCGCTGCCCTGGACCAGAGGCTGGACTACGTCTTCGACCTGTTTCCCATGCTCAAGGACCGGCAGCAGGAGTTGGCCGGCGATCTGTCCGGGGGACAGCAGCAGATGCTCGCCTTGGCCCGGGTCATGCTCCACAAGCCCGAAATCCTGCTGATCGACGAGCTGTCGCTCGGGCTGGCGCCAGGGGTAGTGGCCGAGCTTCTCGAGCTCGTCGAGTCTTTGAAAGCGGCTGGCCAGACCATGATCATCGTCGAGCAATCGTTGAACGTGGCGCTGTCTATTGCCGAGCGGGCCGTCTTCCTGGAGAAAGGCGAGGTGCGGTTCGAAGGGCAAACCGCCGATTTGGCCGAGCGCGACGACATTGTCCGAGCAGTCTTCCTAGGGGACGAAGGCGGCTAATGATGTTCCCGGCCATACTCGCCGCAAGCCGAATCAATCCCCAAGTGATGTTCAACGGCGCGGTTACGGGCATCGTCATCGGCCTGTTGGCGATGGGAATCGTGCTGACGTTCCGGTCGACAAGGGTGATCAACTTCGCAGTGGGAAATATGGGCTTGATCGGCGGGGTGCTGTTGCCGCTTCTCGTGCTTCAATACAACTTCCCGTTTTGGGTGGCCGTCGCTTTGGTTCTTGTGATGGGCGCGGTATTCGGAGGCATCGTCGAGCTCACCGTCATCCGGCGGCTTTTCCGATCCCCCAGGGTCATCTTGCTGGTGGCCACAGTGGGTGTCGCCCAGCTCTGCCAGGTGATCCCCCTCACGTACCCAGAAATCAACGTCAAAGGCGTACGGCGGTATCCGGTGGTCACGTCGGCTAGCTGGCGGCCTTTCGAAGAACTGGGGGTAAGCGAGGTCCAGCTCTGGACGGTGCTGGTCGCCCCGGCGGTGATTGCCGCAGTCGGCTGGGGATTGCTGGCATTTCGCCCCCCGCAAGCCCGCACCAGCCGGCGAAACATTTGGCTGAGGACATGGGTGGTCGGGCTGGCGCTGACCTTTGGGGTGCTCGCGCTGGTCTCGGGCGGGGGAGAGCCCAAGGGGATTCGCATTTCCGGGACTCAGCTCACCATCCTCATCGCGGTCCCGCTCGTCGCCCTCGGCCTCTATGTGGTTCTCAACCGCACATGGTTCGGCAAGAACGTGGCCGCCGCGGCCGAGGACGCCGACCTCTCCCGGCTGGCGGGTGTCAACCCGAAAATTGTCTCAACATTCGTGTGGGTGATCGCCGGGCTCATCTCCACGATTGCCATCGTCTTGCTGTCGGGGCAGAGCGGCAGCGTGTCCGGTCTGGGGGGGCTTGGCCCTTCGACGCTGGCGCGGGCCCTGGTTGCCGCCGCAATAGCGGGGATGACCTCATTCCCCCGGGCCATGGTCGCCGGCATCTATCTCGGGGTCATCGAGTTCACGATTCAGTTCAATTTCCTAGATCAACCAGGGCTGTTCGACTTTCTGCTGCTGATTGCCGTGCTGGGTGCAGTGGCTATGCAGCGAAGCCAGAAACTGTCGGGCGAGTCGTTCTCTTTCACTCCCAAGATCCCCCCGATACCCGACCACCTCCGCCAGATCTGGTGGATCCGTCACATGAACCGGCTGGGATTCGGTGTCGGGCTCCTGGTGTTGATCCTGTTGCCGCTCATAGTTACCCAGCCGAGCCGGAATCTGGCCTACGCGTCTGTCCTCGCCTTCGCGTTGTGCGCCAGCTCGCTCACTGTCATCACCGGTTGGTCGGGCCAGGTCTCGCTAGCCCAGATGGGCTTTGCCGGGATCGGCGCGCTGTTTGCCGCCGCATTGACCCGCGGCATCGAGATGGACTTCTGGTTCATCGATTTTCAAGCCGCTCCCATACCCTTTGCGCTGGCCCTGTTCATCGCTCCGGTGGCAATCGCCCTGCTGGCTGCGGTGGTGGGAGTGGGCGCTCTTCGGGTGCAAGGGCTCATGTTGGCGGTCACCACCCTTGTACTGGCCTTGGCCGCATCGCTCTACATCTTCAGGCGGCCGATTTTCAGCGACGGCAACGCCCGGACTGTTCCATTTCTTCGCGGCGACTTGTTCGGCATCAATCTTTCCAGTCAGCGCAACTACTACTACTTCTGCCTGGCCCTGTTGGCTGTTGTCCTCTTCGTCTTGTCGAGGCTTCGCCGATCAGGCATCGGCCGGGGGGCGATCGCGGTTCGAGACAACATCGACGCCGCGTCGGCCTACACCGTCAGCTCCACTCGCATGAAGCTGTCGGCCTTCGCTTTGGCGGGCGGCATTGTCGGCCTAGGAGGGGCGGTGCTGGCTGGGCTGGTGCAAAGCGTCCCGCTGTCGGAGCGGTTCTTCACCGTCGACGACTCCATCAGGCTGGTTGGCATCGTGGTGATCGGCGGTCTGGGAACGATCATCGGGCCGGTGCTCGGCGCTCTTTGGATAGAGGGCCTCCCATCCCTATTCGATAACAGCAACGTGGTGGCGCTGTTCACCTCCAGCATCGGGCTTCTGCTGGTGGTGATGTACTTCCCCGGCGGCTTTGTTCAGATCCTCTATTCGTGGAGGTCATCGGCGCTGAGTTGGGCGGAGAGTCGCTACGGCTTGTCGACCCCGCCCAAGGGGGCCGGGGGATCGGTGCGGCTGCCGACTTCGCATCGCGTCCGCGCCGACACCGGGCCTGCGGTACTTGAAACCGACAACCTGGGCGTGGCGTTCGGCGGAAATCAGGCCTTGAGCAGCGCATCGCTGTCGATTCCCCGCAACCGCATCGTCGGGCTCATCGGCACCAACGGCGCGGGCAAGTCGACGTTCATGAACGCCGTCGGGGGGTTCGTCTCGGCCAGTGGCTCCGTGTGGCTCAACGGAACGGAGATCAGCCGTCTCGCTCCCCATCGTCGGGCCAGGCTCGGCTTGGGCCGGACGTTCCAAGGGGCGACGCTGTTTCCCGAGCTCACCGTGCGCGAGACGGTACAAGTTGCCCTTGAGGCCCGGGAGCGCACGCCGATCCTCGCCACCGCGGCGGGCCTGCCGCCCTCGAACAGGATCTCCCGGGCGCAGAGAAAGGCCGCCGACGAGATCATCGACTTTCTCGGATTGGGCCGCTACGGCGACTCCTATGTGGGCGACCTGTCGACCGGGACGCGGCGGATCGTGGAGATCGGCGGCCTTCTCGCTCTCGACGCCCACCTCCTGTGCCTGGACGAGCCCACCGCGGGGGTCGCCCAGCGAGAGGCCGAGGCATTTGGCCCACTGTTGGCGAGCATCAACAGCGAACTGGGATCTTCGATGCTGATCATCGAGCACGACATGCCGCTGATCATGAGCGTGAGCGACCAGGTCTACTGCTTGGAGTCGGGCCGGGTCATTGCCGAGGGCAGCCCCGAGGAGGTTCGCTCCGATCCTCTGGTCGTCGCCAGCTATCTGGGGACCGATGACCGGGCCATCGCTCGATCCGACTTTGGAAACCAGTGAGCACCATGCAGCCAGCACAAGACAGCCCAGACGCCAACAACAGCGAGACCTCGCTGCTTGTCCGCCGGATTCTTCGGTTTGACGGTGCCATGAACGTGAGAGACCTCGGTGGCGCCACCACGGCAAACGGCGGGCAGGTTCGATTCGGCCTGGTCTACCGATCAGACGATCTTGCCGAGCTCAGCGATCTCGACCTCGCCGAACTCGAGAATCGAGCGATCCGAACGATCGTGGATTTCCGCAATCCCGATGAGGCCGAGGCTCGCCCATCCAGGATTCCGCGAGGTGCGACGGTGGTGTCGGCGCCGTACCCCACAGGCAACAGGACGGCAGGCGAGGTGATGGAGTCTCTGGTTGCCGGGGAGCTGACCCCGGAGCACGCCCATGAGATCCTGCTCGATTCCTACCGGCACACGACGGAGGCCGGCGGCCCGGCTATTGCTGCGCTCATCCGCTCCGTCATCGATCACTCTCCGGTTCTGTTTCACTGCGCTGGGGGCAAAGACCGAACAGGAGTTGCAGCCGCAGTCATCCTGTCGATTTTGGGAGTGGACCGAGAACAGATCGTCGACGACTACATGCTGACCAACGACCGGCTGACCGATCAGTCGAGCACCTTCCAACTCCGGCTGGCCGAGTATCCCGAGGAGTCACGCGGCGTTCTGCTGGCCCTGGGGCTGGCTAGGTCCGTCTATATCGAGCTGACCCTCGACATCATCGAATGCGACTTCGGAGGAATCGACGCCTATGCCCAAGACCATCTCTCACTCTCCGAGGCCGAGGTCGATGCTCTGAGGAGACTCTTGCTGGAACCGTAAATCAGGCTTCTTGGTCACGCCGGGTGGCCCACGGGGGGCTGAGTCGGTGCTCGGCGATCATGTCGCTCCACAGCTCTTGGGCGGCGCGGGCCCGCTCGGGCCGCAGTCGGGCGATGGCGACGAACAGCGCATCGATGACAGCCATGTGGGCGAGCCGGCTGGAGACGGCCGCGATGCGGAACTCCGACTCAGTTCCACCGGCCAACAAGAGATGGTCGACCATCTCGGCAAGCGGTGAGCGGGCGAACGTCGTGATGGCCACCGTCTGCGCCCCCCCATCGGAAGCGGCTTCGACTGCGGTCAAGGTCTCGCGGGTCGCCCCCGAGTGGCTGATCGCTACTGCGACATCGCCCGGACGCAGGAATCGGGCTGCCGTGTGCTGCATATGCGAGTCGTAGTGGAACTCGGCTCGGTGTCCCAGTGTGCGGAACCGGAAGGCCGCATCGAAGGCCACCGCCGCGCTGGCCCCTGCCCCCAAGAAGATGATCGAGCGAGCGCTCAGGAGGTGTTCGGCCACTTGGTTGAAGCTGTCCTTGTCCAGCGTGTGCTGAGTGTGGCTGATGGCGTCGACGGTTGAAGAGAGAACCTTGGACAGAACCGACTCGCGGTCGGCGCCCTCTAGCGGGCCGATAAAACCGGTTGACGTTCCTTCGGCGGCCAGCTGGAGCTTCAGATCCTGAAATCCCCGCAGTCCGAGTTCTTGGCACAGGCGCACGATGGTGGACATCGAGGTGCCCGTGCGCCGCGCCAACTCCGACACTGACAGGCGGACAACGGCGGCCGGGTCGGCCAGGATCTCCTCGGCCACCACCGCCAGCTTCGGCGTCAGGCTGGGCAGCAGGCTCCGAAGGTGGATCGTGGGCGGGATCTCCGTGGTTGAAGGGTTCTCAGATTCGTCCAATCTGACCATCCCCTTGGTAGTAGCGAAAGCTCATGCAACTGTCTCTGATTGGCTGCTCTCAGGCGGCCACCCCTCGACCAGGCCGAGTTGGGCGCACAGCTCCAGCGAGTTGAGGGTGCGCCCCCGCCACTCGGCTGCTCGCTCGGCGTCCTCGGCCAGCCAGGCCACCACCGTCCCGGTGGCTTCGGGGGGCGCTCCGCCGAAGTTGTGCAAGTCGAGCGCCTCCATCGTCTCGGTCCAGGTGAATCCGGGATCGATGTTGATGGCGGTAATTCCGTCGGACTCGTGCTCGGCCTGGATCAGCGGTGCCATGCGGTGGAAGGCGCCCTTGGAAGCGCCGTGGGCGAAGCCGAGCATCTTCATCTTGACCACTTCGTAGGGGGGATCGTCGACCTGGCCGGCCCCCGAGGTCAGATTCAATATGAGGCCCGATCCCTGTTCGATCATCGAGGGCAGGATGAGCTGGGTGAGGAGAACCTGGCGCAGCACATTGGCGGTAAACGCGGTATCGAGGGCCCCGAGGTCGAGCACCCCCACCGGGTCGAGCAGGCCGGGGCCGCTCCAGATGGCGTTGTTCACCAAGACGTCGACCCGACCCCATTCGCCGAGGGCTGTATCGGCCGCGGCGCGCACCGACTCCTCAGACAGCAGATCCATGGTGATGGGCAGGGCCCGCTGTCCTCGTTCGGCAATCTCGGCGGACGTTGTTTCCAAACTCCCGGGCACCGCCACGTCGCCACCGCCATCCGATGTCGGCGGCCCGATCGTCCCTTCTCCCTCCCTCACCGTTCGGGCAGTGATGGCCACGTCGAATCCTGCGTCGGCCAGGGCCAGCGCACTGGTCCGGCCGATGCCCCGGCTCGCGCCGGTGACCAGCGCAACCGGGCTGGAAGCTTGCTGAGCTTGATTGCTCACGACAACGGTCCTGATACTTCGACGCCGGGGGGCGTCTGGGAGATCTCGATCATCACGCCGTCGGGGTCCAGGATCATGAATTGCCAGAATCCCTTGATCTCCGACGGGCCGCTGACAATTGGGACACCGTTAGCCTCACAGGCGTCCGCCGCGTCGTTGATGTCGGCAACCCGGACAGTGAATCCCTGCAAGCCGCGCTGGTTCTCCTGAGGGTCGCTCATCCCCGTGTCACCGAGATAGACGAACTCCACCTTCTGCCCTCCGACCAACCCGACCACGACCCGCCCCTGGACGCCCTCTCGGCCCACGATGGCGTCCAGTCCTGGTCCGGAAATCCGCTCGTCAGACAAGACTTCGTAGCCCAGCAGCTTGGTGTAGAACTCCAGCGAGGCATCAACGTCCACCGGGTGAATGATCACATGCGACCAGTGGCGCACTCCGACTGCTCCTGACATGCTCACGTCCTCTCAGAAATCGGCGTCGGCAGAATACTCCACAAATTTACCCAAGAAACGAAATCTCTTCGATTATCCGCCGAGGAGACTCCTTCAGCCGGCGATGGCTTGGGAGATGGAGAGGTCTACTCGGCGGCGTTTTCGGTCTACGGCCAGAACTTTGACCCAGACTTCTTCGCCGGGGAGGACGATCTCTTCGGGGTGGTACACCCGGTACTCGGCCATCTCGGTGATGTGGACTAGGCCCTCGATGTCGTCGTTGACGGCCACGAAGGCGCCGAAGTCCACCAGGCGAGTCACCCGGCCAGTCATCACCGCGCCTACTTCGAGTTGGCCCAGCGGGTCGGCGGTGAGCTTCATGGTGAGGTTCACCCGCTGCTTGGGCTTTTGGATCGACTTGACCCGCACCCGCACCTCGTCGCCCACGCTCACCACCTCGCTGGGGTGCTGTACCCGCTTCCAGGCCATCTCGGTCGTGTGGACCAGGCCCCGCACGCCGTTGATGTCCACGAAGGCGCCGAAGTCCTGAAGGTCCACCACCTTGCCGGTGTACTCGTCGCCCGCCGACATGGTCTCCATGAACGCCTTGGCCGCTTTGCGCTGCTCAGCCCGGACAACCGCCTTGCGGGACAGAACCAGACGGCTTGATACCTGGTCGGCCTCCACTACCTTGCACTGCACTTCCCGCCCGACCAGTGCCTTGAGGTCCTCCACCGGCTCCACGTCGATCAGCGACGACGGGATGAAACCTCTTACTCCCACATCGCAAGAGAGCCCGCCTTTGACCACCGCGGTGATCGTTCCGGCGACCGCCTCGTTGGCCGCGGCTGCTCGGGCAACGTTCACCCAGGCGATCTGCTGCATGGCCCACAGACGGGACAGCACGATGCGCCCCTTGTGGTCTTCCCTCACCAGCACGGCGGCGTTGACCACCTCGCCCAGCACGCACTCCCGGGTCAGATCGACAGCCGGGTCGTCGCCCCAGTAGCGCTGGCTGATCACCCCGATCCGTCCGCCGCCCAAATCCAGCTCTATCTCATGGGTGGCCTTCGTCTTGACCGACCCCGACACAATGGTCCCCCCGGTCAACCCGTCCACCGTGGCCGCCGCCGGTTCACCTGGTGGGGCTTCGGGCTTGGGGTGCTCGGCGGCCTCAGATTCGGGTTCTGGTTCAGCCTCGGCGTCGGGTTCGGATTCGGCGACTGGGTCGGCCTCCGGTTCGGGTTCTTCGACTGGCTCGGCCTCTTCGGCTTTGGCTTCTGGTTCTGGTTCAGCCTCGGCCTCTTCAGCCTCGGCGACTGGCTCGGGTTCTTCGGCTGCGGCTTCGGGTTCGGTGGTCTCTGGTTCGGGTTCTTCTACGACAGCTTCAGGCTCCGCGGCAGGTTCCGGCTCAACCTCAGCGGTCTCGGATTCCAGGGTGGTCTCCGCCTCAGACATAGGGGCATTAACCCTAATGGCCTCAATCAGAGCATCGACAAAGGAAAGCCGGTCAGGTTCCCGCCAGCCGGCAATGTGAACTCGAGGTGGCCTCTCCAATGTTGGTCAGGATGGGAGTGTTACGCTGGGGTTCATTCAGGGAGTGCGAGCTGGTTTTCGGGCAGTTTGCGCAGGCTCATGGCTTGTTCGCATTGGCTATGGTGTCGGGCCGGGGTGTCTTGTGTGCAATAGTGCTCCACGGTTTGTATGTCCAACACGGTGGCCCTCGTGTTGGCCTTGTCGCAGGGATCGTTTATGACCGGTTCGTGGGGTTGTTTGGGGCTGCCATAGCCGTTGTCGTTGAAGTCGGGGGGGCTTATCGGGTTGGCGATGACCCGGTCTCCGGTGGCCATAGGGCCGACGTCGCCGTTCCACAGCGTCCCGGTGTCTTCGTCGAAGCGGATTTGGGGGTAGGGCAGATCCAGTCGGACGGCGAGCGGTTGGCCGGCGGGCCCGGTGTGCTTCCAGGTGTCCCCCCACAGCACCGTTTGGCGTGCCGAAGCCGCTGTGGGGTACAGGTACGCGCACTCCCGCTCCGAGTAGGAGTTCCTTCCCGCCGGCTCTATCGACAGAATCCCCACGAGCTTGTCCAGTTCCAGTTCCATGTCGGGATGGTACGGATACGCGCCATGAAGCGGCGGCGGCGGCAGCTCGCCACGAGGCGGTGGCCCGCTGGGGCCCCTGCCCGGGGCGGGTGCATCAACAGCAGGGGCAATGCCCTGTTGCTCCAGCAGGTCCCGCTGGTTACGCGGCCTCGTGTCCTCCACGCAGATGCGCTGCCATTCTTGCTCTGCGGACGGCCAGTCAGGCGGCTCTTGCCCGCAATACCACTCCACCGACTCCAATCCGAAAGATGTGCCACGTCCGTGGGCGATGCATGCATTCCAGAATAGATGCAGCTCGTGGGGTTCCTTGCCTCCCACGGTGTAGCTTTCGCTTCCGCCCGTCAAGACACGGTCACCGTGGGCGATGGAGACATCGCCGTCCCACAGCGTCAGGGTGTCCTCGTCAAGGCGCACCTTGGGGTAGGGGAGCGACAATGCCAAGCTCCCGCGCGTCCCGTCCGGCCACAATCGGTCATGGCCCGGGTCGAAGTAGAAGTACACGCAAGGCGGTTCTATAGACACGATCCCCTCCCATTCCTCCAATTGGAACATCCTTTCGGGGTGTTGTGCGTACATGCCCGCCAGCGGCGGCCGCGGCCAACCCTCGTCATCCTGCTGGCCGCCGTCATCTTCCCCCGCCTCTGACCCCTCAGGCGATCCGCCTACTCCGCTTGGTTCTAGCTCGGCCGTCGCCGACGCAGTAGCCGACGGCCGCTCCAATGCCCCCTGCGGCTCAGACGAGCACCCCGCCAAGACCAACGCCAAACAAACCGCCACAACCCCGCACCGCGCCACCACTCCAATGCGCAACGCGGTGAGGCGCGGCCCATTCCACTTCATTTGGCATCTCACCATTCTGGGTTTCCCCCGTTGTCTTGAGAGTTTGGGATTGAGGATGTATTTCTTGGTTCGGGTCTGTTGCATCTTCAGATGAGCGTAGGTCGGCTTGGCGGGCTTTACAGTCAAAACGAGTGTCAAAACATGACAAGTTTTCGTCATGTTTTGACGCTTGACAACGCTGAGACGAGCGTGTGCAGCGCGGGTCTCTTGCCGGTGTGGGTTGAGTGCAGAGGGGCTAGCAGGTCTCAAGCTGACACGGGCTGCCGGTAGTGTGGCCGGATGCCTTCGACCGCGCTCACCGAGGGGCTGAACCCGGCCCAGATCGACGCGGTCACCCATCCCGGAGGTCCGATTTTGGTGGTAGCCGGGGCGGGCTCGGGCAAGACCCGCGTCCTCACCCACCGCATCGCCTATCTCATCGACCACCTGGGCGTATCCCCGTTCGCCCTGTTGGCCATCACCTTCACCAACAAAGCGGCCCAAGAGATGAAGCATCGGGTGGGTGCCCTCGTCGGCCCGGTGGCCGACAAGATGTGGGTGAGCACCTTCCACTCGGCCTGCGCCCGCATCCTGCGCTATGAGCACGAGGCCATCGGCTTCCCCTCCAGCTTCACCATCTACGACCAAGCCGACTCGGTGAGGCTGACCCGCTACATCCTCAACGATTCCAATCTTGATACCAAGAAGATGCCGCCCCGGTCGGTTCACGCCGCCATCAGTGCGGCCAAGAACGAGATGATCGGCGTGGCCCAGTACAAAGACCGGGCCGCCAATATCTTCGAGCGTCGGATAGGCGAGATCTACGAGGAGTACCAGGAACGCCTGCGCCGGGCCGGGGCCATGGACTTCGACGACCTTCTGGGCGCCATCGTGGGTCTCTTCCAGCGAGAGCCCGACGTGCTCGATCGCTACCGACGCCGCTTCGAGCACATCCTGGTGGACGAGTATCAAGACACCAACCGGGTGCAGAACGAGTTGGTGCTGATGCTGGGCCAAGAGCACCGCAACGTGTTCGTGGTGGGCGACGCCGACCAGTCGGTCTACCGATTCCGAGGGGCCGACGTCCGCAACATCATCGACTTCGAGCGGGCCTTCGAGGACGTAACCGTGGTTCTGTTGGAGCAGAACTACCGCTCCACCCAGCGCATTTTGAGCGCGGCCAACGCGGTGATCGCCAACAACCTGGGCCGCAAGCCCAAGAATCTTTGGACCGACCAGACCGGTGGCGACCCAATCGTCTGCTACCAGGCGACTGACGAGTACGACGAGGCCCGCTGGGTGGTGCGGGAGGCGTACCGGCTCCACGACGACGAGCAGCACCGCTGGGACGAGATGGCGGTGTTCTACCGCACCAACGCCCAGAGCAGGGCAATGGAGGAGCTGCTGATGGAGGCGGGCGTTCCCTATCAGATCATCGGCGGCACCCGGTTCTACGACCGACGGGAGGTCAAGGACTCGCTGGCTTATCTGCGGGTAACCGTCAACCCCGATGATGCCGTCAGCCTGAGACGGGCGCTGAACACACCCAAGCGGGGGGTGGGCGACGGATCGGTGGCCAAGCTAGAGGCATGGGCCGAAGCCCACGGCCTGACGTTGATGGACGCCTTGGTGAACGCATCCGAGGCCGGGGTGAGAGGGAGGGCACTGGCTGGCATCGGGGCCTTCTTGAAGGTGATTGACGACGCCCGCGGCTTGCTCGACGGCGGCCCTGCCCTGGTTTTGGAGCACATGCTCGAATCCAGCGGATATCTCGACCAATTGGAGGTCGAAGCCACCGGGGAGACCGAGGTGGGCGTGCAGGCTCAGGGAAGGCTGGAGAACCTCGACGAGCTGATCAGCGCGGCCTCAGAGAGCGACGACACTAACGACTTCCTCGAACAGGTCAGCCTGGTGTCGGACACCGACGACCTGGCCGACGACTCCATGCTGACGCTGATGACCCTGCATTCGGCCAAGGGTCTGGAATATCCCGTGGTGTTCTTGGTCGGCATGGAGGAGGGCGTGTTCCCCCACTTCCGATCGCTCACCGAGCCCGACGAACTGGAGGAGGAGCGCCGCTTGGCCTACGTGGGAATCACCCGGGCCCGCCAGCGGCTGTACCTGACCCACGCCTGGCACCGCACCATCCACGGCACCCCGATGTACAACCCGCCGTCGCGGTTCTTGGAGGAGATCCCCGAAGAGCTGGTGGACAACCGAGGCGGCAGCCGGAGCCGCTCAGCCCGATCCAGCTCCGATCGGAACTCGGCCGGTTCATTCGCCGGTCGTGAGCGGATGGTGGAGGCTGCCCAGGCCACCCGCACCCCAGTGGAGGCCGATCCTGATCCGGCACGGGTGGTCGTGGGCGACGACGTGAACCACGCCACCTTCGGCCTCGGCGTGGTCACCGACGTGAAAGGGGCGGGAGGCGACGCCGAGATCACCGTCAACTTCACCACCGCCGGCTCCAAAGTGCTCATGGCCTCCTACGCCCGCCTCGAAAAGGTCTGACTCTTGGCTGATCCGAAACGGCCAACCTGATCAGATATGGCTGCTCGTGAGTGGCTGTCATTCGGGGTAGTCATGATTGGCGACGTGTGGCACCGGTTCGGTCGCGCTGACTGTATCTGGAATGACGACAACCACGAGGAGCACGATGACAATTGCCAAAGCTGAGAGGAGCACGAAGAGAGTTATCAAAGCACCTGTCTGCTGCGTGCGTTTATATTGACTGCTAACTGCCATGGTTGTTCCTCCATTGACTCTGCTCGAATGTCATCTATTGCTGAGTTTGCAATCCGCTCCTGATTAACCGTTTGCCTCTGCATAGAAACCATAAGGCGGCAGTGCGTTTGCGACAACCAAAACCGCTGTCAAAACATGACAAGTTTTCGTCATGTTTTGACACTTGACAAGGTCGGATTCAAGGTGTGTAGGAGCAGTTGCAGGTGGCAATGAATTAAGGCCTTCGGCACCGACGCAGGTGAGGACCAGATGGCTCTATCGCCATCGAGGCCAGAGAACGCAATCCATGCCGCCTTCGCCCTGAATGCGGGCTTGCTACGGTGGCGTGGTGGAATTGAGCCGGGCGCAGTGGGGTTCGATCAGTTCGTTTGCGGTGAGGACTGCCAATTTCGCGGGGTGCGTGGCGGAGGCTCATCGCTTGGGGCATGGGCCCGGGCGGTCTCGGAAGCCTTGGGGGATCGGGTTCCAGCGGAGTGCCTGTTCGATCTACGGGCAGACGGTGCCCGCAGAATATTTGCGGGGTGTCGCCGATGCGAGTGTGTATTGCGCTGGCTTGATGGAGAACGCGGTGCCGGAAGACGGGATCGAAGTCGACTGGAAGATCGTCGCGGAGTTCCTGCGCTCCACGTCGGAGGCCTTGCGGGAGGTGCCGGAGGTGGCGGAGGTTGCTTCCGGGGCGGGGGCCGCTGAGATAGGGTCGGCGCCTCCGGCGGTGCTGCGGTATGAGCTGTTCGCTGGTTTGCTTCATCCGGCTGGGGTCGCCCGACTGAGGAAGGCGGCCGAGGCGGTGGCCCGCTGTTGCCAGCGGCAGTTGGGGGTTGTGCCGACGGCCCGGGAAATGGAATGGATCATCTCGGTGGCCGCTCTAGAGCCGGCGGCGGAGCTCGCGAAGCGCAATGCGACGTCGATCAGGGGCATGTACCGGCTGTTGGAGGCCATGTGGGTCCGCCTTGGTGTTGACAACCAGGTCCAGGGGGTGGCCTTGGCGGTCCAAGAGGGATGGATAGCCCCGCCCCCACCAGGGGGGCGCACTTCCTAACTGTAAGTTTCCACAATGATTTGATCCCTGTGGTGACCAGTGGATTCTTCTTGAATTTGTGGACGCTGATGGTCTTGGGAAGAGACTTGGCCGGTCGCAACTGTTGCGGCCCATATCAGGGCAGCAGCCCATATCATGACAACAACGAAATGGGTTAGTTTCTTCAGATTCACGTTATCCTCTGTTTGTGTTGAATAGAGCCAGAATGTTGACCTCTCCCTCCTGGTATTATTGGCACGTCATTGGTTCGAACACGCCCATTATGTTGATATGCTTGGTTATGATGTTATGGTTCTGGATGGCTTCGAGACAACCATTCTTGGTGTCAAAACATGACAAGTTTTCGTCATGTTTTGACACTTGACAAGGTTGAGGGCGGGGTGTATAAGCACTGTCTGTTTGCCCGGCTTTGCCGGGTCGGTCCACCGCCGTCGTCGTAGAGGAATATCCTTGGTGTGTGGGCGTTGGCGACCGGCAGTTGGAAATCGTTCTCAGGCATGTCGTCCCCATCGAGCGATATGCCGCGCGGATCATTGAGGCGCACGGTCTGGGCCATGGCCCAGGCAGCCATACAGATGTCTGCGATCTGGAGCTTCAGCGCAAGGCACAAAAGGTGTGGAAGGAAACGCTCCCCCTTCTCTTCCTAAGCAGGGTGGCCGACTCCTACGGGCGGTGCGCTGAGTTGATGAGCGCCGCGCTGCCCGATGACTCAGCCGACGGCGATTGGGACATCGTCTGCCGGTATCTGGGGGCGGTCGCGACCGCGATGGCCGAAGACTCAGACCATGGGAAGCGTGAGGTGCCGTTGGAGGATCCCGATATCGCAGAGATGCCAGACGTGATCCACTATGAGAGACTGGCCGAGCTGATGCACCCCGATGCTGTCGAGGGGTTGCGGTCGGCGTCCGCCGCCGTGGCGCGGTACTGCCGGTTCGCCACGCAGTCAGCGCCCGACGAGGTTCAGCTCGCCTGCCTGCAAGGCCTCGCCAACGGCGAGAAGCACGCCGACCTCGCCATGCGCCTCGGCTATTCCGAGCGCCACCTCCAGCGAATCCTCGCCGACATGTGGCACCAGTTCGGAGTCGACAGCACCATCGAAGGCGTATCCCACGCCGTCGCCCAAGGCTGGATCACCGTGTTGGATAGGCGCAATAGCCACCCCTGAAGTGTTGGAAGCTTCTCGTAGACCCGATTGCGAATGCCAGCTCAGGAATAAGCTGAGTCGCAGAAGCCACCGTCAATGTCACCACTGGCAGTTCCCAAGCGCTTCTGGCCTCCTAGGCCCTACTCAAAAGGGGGGGGACCTCAAAGGAGCCTTCGCTTGTGCATGGTCAGCGCAGTGAGAGCCGCGAGAATGCTTGCAAACCACAGGACGTTGTAGCCCAATCCATTGTGTCCAAATAATGAATCGTATTGTCCATAGACGACACTGAAGCCCAACACTAAGGTTGCTACCACAAGGCTGCAACGGATTGCCGTCACTTTATCTATCGCCAATTGGGAAAGAAGAATGACTATGGGAGTTGCGGAACCACCAACTATTAATATCAAAAGAAATGGGATATCTTCAAACGAAATCTTGTCGTATTCAAATGTAGATCTGTCATTTACAGAACCATAAATAAGAATTTGTCCTAACACTCCGCCAGCTAGAGCTCCAGCGTAAAGGTAAGAAATTTTTCCCTTCAATGATAAAAATTGCAAATCTTGGTATGAATCATTAGGGGCAGGCTGAGTCAATGGGGGAGGTGGAGGCACAAAGCGATCACGATTCACAGTCAAGAAACCCATTATAGCAAGGGCAGCGACACTTCCGCCAAACAACAACATAACCATATGTGCTGGCCAAGTAAGAGACCCCTCAGAGTGTGCCGACTGGAAACCGAGCATAAACATTCCGATGCCTGCAACGACACTAACAGCTCCAAGTAGCCTTTTGTTCATCGGCGTGAAGCATAATATGGCCAACATGGGCGTAGCTGGACCTTGAACTATCCATGCCCCCCTAAGAGGTTCACAGCTCCAAAGACCAATCCTGCAAACCTCTAATTCGCTAAGGGATGCACCGACCAATGCGCTAGAATACAGTGCAACAACTTTCGATTCGACAGATGGCATTATTCGTCACTTCTCTCGAAGAATACTGATAGTCTTAATAGCACCAACTCTCTCGACATCCTCGTACAGCAGCATAAGCTCCTCCGGCGATGAATTTGCATAGTGGTCTGACATGGAACCGGCGCTTTGTGCAGTCATATTTCATATCCTCGTGCATTATGTTGTCGCAAGCAGACTTACTCACATTAATGTAATTCAGTCTATCTGAATGCCCGAGGTCATAGCAGTAGTCGTGGGCCTGTGGCGTCTAGGGCCCAGGGGGCGAGTATTGAGCCGATCACGAGATTTTTGTCGTTGACGAATACGGCGCCGCCGTTGTCCAGGGCAACTGCTGAGTTGTTCTGGCCGAGTTGGAGTTTCACGGTGTAGGACTTCGGTGCTAGGGCGTTCTCGAGGACGGCCATCATCCTGTATCCCCGGCTCCCCTCGAGGCCTTGCACGAGCCAGCGGGAGTTCTCATTGATTTGAAGGCCGGTTATCCCGACGGCGCCGACTTGTTTCTGAGTGCCTTCGAGAACAAACGCCACTCCGCAATCAGATTCCAGTCTGCCTTCTATGATGGCCGGAGCAGTGCTGTCCGACTGGCCCAGCAACTCTGTGTGCTCGTCCAAGACATTCAGTGCAGAGTCATCGTAGGTTGAGGCCCCTGCGGTCTGTCCGACAAATCCATTCGTTGAAGGAGGGCTGTCGTCGAGCGGCCCTGTTGGAGCGGAACCGTCGCCAGTTCCATCGGTTGTGCTTCCGACGTTGCCGCAGCTGGAAGCTCCGTCCAAAGCAGGTTCCGCAGAAGCCACGGGAGGCAGCATTGCTGCAATCAAGCAGAAGGCAATTACAGCGATGGCCTTTGCCTTAGCTTGTCGAAAATGGCGGTGGATTGTCATCTCTTCCTCCCGCGTACTGATTGTGCGGTGAAACCCTGCTGGCAGGATTCCAACCAGATGTGGCTTTCAATTGAAGCTACAGGGAATCGAACTCGTATGGGAGCAAAAGTAGTGTCAAAACATGACAAGTTTTATGTCATGTTTTGACACTAGACAGGGTTGAGATCAGGGTGTAAGAGCGGCGTGTCTTACGGACCTTGTTCAGGGCCCGTCGTTGGCGTTGACGTCGACGATCAGGTCGCCGTCGTCCACCCACACCCCGAACTGGGTGAGGCCGTCGCCGGTGGCGGAGTACACCAGGGTTTCGTCGCAGGTGTCGATGAACAGCCGCCGGTCGGCGTCCCAATCGACCACGCAGTCGCCGCTGGCGCCGGGAGACTGGACGTCGAAGGCGAACCATCCATTCTCGGAGTTGTCGCCGACGTGGTTGATCCAGATGCTGCGTCCCCGGCTCAGCGGGGCCCACGGCACCGGTCCTCGCTCGGCGATCTCGGCGGCCAACACCTCGGCGTCGCCGGCGTTGAAGTCGTCGTCGCCCAGCTTCACCTCGATTTGGTCAGATCCGGCCAGCGACACCACGGCGAACACCAGACCCACTCCCAGCGCGATGCTGATGACGCTGTAGATGACGGCCCTCAAGGGGGTGATTTTGGGACCCGATGAGACGGGCATGTCGCTCCCTCGGTTCGTTCCAACTGATGGGGTTGCTCCTAGTATCGCGGCGAAGCGCCGGCGGTACGAACCATCGCCAAGCTGCCAGCGCAAACTTGGCCAACGCTCTGTATTGGGGAGCCTGTGGATCTATTCGAATATCAGGGAAAACAGTTCTTCGCGTCGTACGACATGCCGGTTTCTCCCGGTGAGGCAGTCACTACGGTCGATGATGCGGTAGCAGCCGCCGAGCGGCTGGGTCCGCCGGTCATGGTCAAAGCCCAGGTCCACACCGGCGGGCGGGGCAAGGCCGGAGGGGTGAAGTTCGCGGCCGACATCGACGCTGTCCACACCCATGCGTCCAACATCTTGGGGCTCGACATTCGGGGCCACATCGTGGAGAACCTGTGGATCGAGAAGGCCTCCGACATCGCCGAGGAGTACTACGCGAGCTTCACCCTCGACCGGTCGGCCAAAAAGCACCTGGGGATGCTGTCGGCCGAGGGCGGGGTGGAGATCGAGGCGGTGGCCGAGGAGAACCCCGACGCCATCGCCAAAATCTGGGTCGACCCGGTGGACGGCCTCGCCGAGGACCAGTGCCGCCAGTGGGTGCTGGCCGCCAAGCTCAATCCCGACGTCACCGACCAGACGGTGGAGCTGCTGTTGAAACTGTACGAGGCCTACACCGACGGCGACGCCGACCTGGTGGAGATCAACCCGCTGATCGTCACTCCCGAGGGCCGGGTGCATGTGCTCGACGCCAAGGTCACCCTCGACGGCAACGCCGGTTTTCGCCACGATCTGGACCCCTTCGACGCCACCCAGCCCCGGGATGAGCGGGAGGCGGCTGCTCACGCCAAAGGTCTCCAGTATGTGGGTTTGGAAGGCTCGGTGGGGGTGATCGCCAACGGTGCCGGGCTGGCCATGAGCACGGTGGACGTGGTCAACCAGGTGGGAGGCTACCCGGCCAACTTCCTGGACATCGGCGGCGGGGCCAACGCCAACGTGATGGCCGGGGCGCTGGAGGTCATCAACAACGACCCCGCGGTGAAGTCGATCTTCATCAACATCTTCGGGGGCATCACCCGGGGCGAGGAGGTGGCCAACGGCATCATCGAGGCCATGGACCGGGTGGACATCAGCTCGCCCATCGTGATCCGCCTCGACGGCACCAACGCGGATGAGGGCCGTGCGCTGCTGGAACCCCATCTGAGCGATCGGCTCATGATGGAGCCCACCATGCTGGAAGCGGCCCAAAAGGTTGTCGCCCTCGCAGAGGGGACCAGATCATGAGCATCTTCATCGACGAGAACACCAAGGTGGTCTACCAGGGCCTCACCGGGAGCCAGGGCCGGTACTACGGCCTGCTGAACCGGGACTACGGAACCCAGGTGGTGGCCGGAACCAACCCGAAAAAGGCGGGCACCGACGTGGAGGGGATTCCCATCTTCGCCACCGTGGCCGACGCGGTGGCCGCCACCGGGGCAAACGTGTCGTGCGTGTTCATCCCCGCCGCCGGGGTGCGCAGTGCAGTGCTGGAAGCCGCCGAGGGCGGGGTGAAGCTGATCGTGGTAATTACCGAAGGCGTGCCCGTGCACGACGAGGTCTACTTCTACAACAAGCTCAAGTCCGACTATCCCGGCGTGCGGCTGCTCGGCCCCAACTGCCCCGGCCTCATCAGCCCCGGCAAGGCCAACATCGGCATCACCGCCGGCCACATCGCCAAAGAGGGCGGTCCGGTGGGCATCGTGAGCCGCTCGGGAACCCTCACCTACCAGGCGCTGTACGAGCTGAAGCAAAAGGACATCGGCTGCACCACCTGTGTGGGCATCGGCGGCGACCCGGTACCGGGCACGTCTTTCATCGACTGTTTGGCCGCCTTCGAGGAAGATCCCGAGACCGAAGCGGTCATGATGATCGGCGAGATCGGGGGGTCGGCCGAGGAGGAGGCCGCCGAGTTCATCGCCGCCAACGTGTCCAAGCCGGTGGTGGCCTACATCGCCGGGATGACCGCTCCGCCGGGCAAGAAGATGGGCCACGCCGGGGCCATCGTCTCGGGAGGCAAAGGCACCGCCCAGGCCAAAATGGACGCCCTGGCTGCGGCCGGCGTTCACATCGGTCAGAGCCCCAGCGAAGCCGGCGACATCATGGCCGAGGTAGTCGCCGGACTCTGATATTTCGGGCGAATTGGCGGGCGAAGGGACATCCCAAGCAGCCCCTGAGGCGGGTGGTAGGTTCGGCTCGATGCGACTAGCGGTGCTGGCGTCGGGCAGTGGGACGATTCTGGATGCCATGGCCCACACCGGGCTGCCCATCTCGCTGGTGCTGGTGGACCGGTCCTGCGGGGCCGAGAAGGTGGCCGCCGATCACGGGCTGACCTGCGTGATGGTGGAGCGGACCAGCTTTGGGCCCGACTTCGACCGGGTGGACTACACCCGCCAGGTGACCGAGCGCTTGGCGGCCGAGGGCATCGAGCTGGTGGCCATGGCGGGGTTCGGGACGGTGTTGGACCAGCCGATGCAAGATGCCTACGGCGGCTGCATCTTGAACACCCACCCGTCGCTGTTGCCCGCCTTTCCCGGCTGGCACGCGGTGCAAGACGCCCTGGACTACGGGGTGAAGGTCACCGGCTGCACTGTGCACGTGGCCACTTTGGAGGTGGATGCCGGGCCGATCCTGGCCCAGCAGGCCGTGGCCGTGGCGCCCGACGACACAGTGGACACGCTGCACGAGCGCATCAAAGCAGTGGAGCGCGACCTGTACATTCGCGCTGTCCGAGAGATAATCGACCGGGGGTACGTCTTATGAGCCAGGGAGCCGACCACCCGCCGCGGGCGCTGGTGTCGGTGTACGACAAGACCGGGGTGGTCGAAATGGCCCAGCGGCTGGTGGCCCTGGGGTGGGAGATCATCTCCAGCGGTGGCACCGCCGCCGCGTTGGTCGAGGCTGGCGTTCCGGTCATCCCGGTGGAGCAGGTGACCGGTGCCCCTGAGATGATGGACGGACGGGTCAAAACCATCCACCCCGTGGTTCACGGGGGCCTGTTGGCCGACTTGTCGAATCCCGGCCATGTGAAGGATCTGGCCGAGCGGGGCATCGTGCCCATCAACCTGGTGGTATCCAACCTGTACCCGTTTCGCACCGATCCGTCGGTGGAGCAGATCGATATCGGGGGTCCGGCCATGGTGCGGGCGGCGGCCAAGAACCACGAGCGGGTCGGCGTGGTGGTGCAGCCCGAGGACTATGGGACGGTGCTGGACGAATTGGAGGCCGACGGCAGCCTCTCCGATACCACCCGGCGCCGATTGGCTCGGGCCGCATACGCCCACACCAGCGCCTACGACGCGGAGATCGTCGATTGGCTGACCGATGCCGGCGCCGACGAACTCCCGCCGACAGTGGCGCTGACTCTTGAGCGCCAAGATGTGTTGCGGTATGGAGAGAACCCCCACCAAGTTGGCGCTCGCTACCGCATCGCCGGCCAGTCGAGCTGGTGGGATCAGGCTCGGCAGCTTCAGGGCAAGGCCATGTCGTACCTCAACGTGTTCGACGCCGACGCCGCCTGGCGGCTGGCCCACTCGCTGGAGGATGACCCGGCGGCGGTGGTGATCAAGCACGCCAACCCTTGCGGAGCGGCAATGGCCGACGACATCGCCACCGCCTATCGGCGGGCCCACGAGTGCGATCCGGTCTCCGCGTTCGGGGGGATCGTGGCCGTCAACCGCATGGTGACCGCCGAGATGGCCGAGGCCATGGCCGACGTATTCACCGAGGTGCTCATCGCCTCCGAATACGAGGAGGCCGCGCTGGCCCTGCTGGGCAAGAAGAAGAACTTGCGGGTGCTCCGCGCCCCGCCGCCGGATGCCGCCGACTTGGAGATTCGCACTCTAGGGGGTGCGGCTCTGGTGCAGACCCCCGACACGGTGACCATGGACCGCGCTTCGTGGGAAGTGGTCACCGAGCGGGCACCCACCGACGAGCAATGGGCCGATTTGGAGCTGGCCTGGCGGGTGGCGGCCCGGGTGGGCTCCAACTGCATTGTGCTGGCCAAAGACCGCCAGGCGGTGGGAATTGGCGCCGGTCAGCAGAACCGCCGCGACGCGGGGCGCATCGCGGCGGAGAAGGCCGCGGGCCGCGCTGCGGGCGGAGCCTGTGCCAGCGACGCCTTCTTCCCTTTCCGTGACGGCCTCGATGCTGCTGCCGACGCCCAGTGCGCCACCGTCATCCAACCCGGCGGCTCAGTACGCGACCAGGAAGTGGTCGACGCCGCCAACGAGCACAACATGGCCATGATCTTCACCGGCGAACGCCACTTCAAGCACTAGTCGTTGCTCCATCCGGCGTGGCGGCGGGTCCTGTCCCGGCCCAGCCCGCCGTCCTCGACAAGCTCCGGGCGGCGGGCGCCCTGAGCCGGGCCACCCCCCACCACGCCTACCGTTGTGAGTCCAGTGGCGGGGCTGGCGTTCGCCTTACTTTGGGCAAGGGGAGGTTCTTGACAACAGCGAGGGACGCATCAGGTCGGTTGAGGGTGTAGAGGTGGATGCCGGGGGCGCTGGCGTCGAGCAACTGCTGGGACAGTTCGGCGGCGGCTTCGGCGGCAGCGGTGATGCGGTCGGGGGCGGATAGGGCTTCGAGACGGGCGAACAGTTGCTCGGGCACGGTCGAGCCATTCATGGCAGCAAAGCGGCGGATGCTCTTGGGCCAGATGACGGGCATGACCCCGGGGATTACTGGCTGGTCGCAGCCCAGATCGGCCAGCTCGTCGCAGAGGCGCACGTAGTCGGCGGGGTCGAAGAAGAACTGGGTGATGGCGAAGTCAGCCTGGTTCAGTTTGGCGGCCAGAAATCGCCGGTCGGAGGCCCGGTCGGTTGAGCGGGGGTGGACTTCGGGATGGGCGGCCACCCCGATGCTGAAATTGGCGGGGTGGTCCCGCACTACCTCCACCAGCTCAAAGGCGTAGCGGAAGTCGCCGCTGATGGCCGACCCATCGGGCGGGTCGCCGGCCAAGGCCAAGAGGTTGGCCACACCGGCGGCGGCGTAGTCGTTGAGCAGGGCGGCGACACCTTGTCGGGTGTGGCCTACGCAAGTCAGGTGGGCCATGGCCGGGAAGGGCCGGTCTTGGCAGATGCCAGTCACGATGTCGCGGGTGCGGTCGTGGCCGTCGCCTCCAACTCCGCAGGTCACCGACACGAACGAGGGGGCCAGCTTGCCCAGTTCGTCCAGCGTCTCGGTGAGTTGCTTGGCGGCCACCTCGTCGGCAGGGGGGAAGAACTCGAACGACAGCGTTGGCTGATCGCCCAGCAAGTGCGCTATCGGTGCCATCAACAAGCCAGCGTATGGCCCGGTCCCCGGCGATTCGGCATTGTTCGTCGAAGCTGTACCGCCCCGTGCTGGGACTTGATTCTTGGCTTCGTTGGGGGCAAAGGACCGTCGGTATGCTCGCCGTATATGGGCGACAAGATCACAATCGGAGCAGATGGGAAGCTAAGCGTTTCTGACAATCCCATCATCCCGTTCATCGAGGGCGACGGGACTGGGGTGGATATCTGGCCGGCGGCCAAGCACGTTCTGGACGCTGCCGCGGGCAAGTACGGCCGCAAGATCGAGTGGATCGAGGTGCTGGCCGGGGAGAAGGCGTTCAACGAGACCGGCGACTGGCTCCCCCAAGACACCATTGAGAAGTTCACCGAGTACCTGATCGGCATCAAGGGCCCGCTGACCACCCCGGTGGGCGGCGGCTTTCGCAGCTTGAATGTGTCGATCCGCCAGATCATGGATTTGTACGTGTGCCTGCGCCCGGTGCGCTGGTTCACCAACGTGCCCTCCCCGGTGAAAAGCCCCGAGCTGGTGGACATGGTGATCTTCCGGGAGAACACCGAGGACATCTATGCCGGGCTCGAGGTCGAGGCCTTCACCCCCGAGGCGGCCAAGCTGCGCGAGCTGCTGCACGACGCTCTGGGCTGGAACATCGCCGAGGACGCCGGCATCGGCGTCAAGCCGGTGTCCAAGACCGGTTCGCAGCGCCTTCAGCGGGCCGCGTTGAACTATGCCGTTCGGCGGAACCGCAAGCGGATCCACTGGGTACACAAGGGCAACATCATGAAGTTCACCGAGGGGGCGTTCCGCGGCTGGGGCTACGAGCTGGTCCGCGAGGAGTTCTCCGACGTGGCCGTGGGCTGGGACGACTGCGGCGGCGACGCCGGCGACAAGATCCTGGTGCAAGACGCCATCGCCGACATCGCCCTCCAGCAGGTGCTCACCCGACCGGCCGAGTTCGACGTGATCGCCACCATGAACCTCAACGGCGACTACCTCTCCGACGCCCTAGCCGCCCAGGTCGGGGGCATCGGCATCGCCCCGGGAGCCAACATCAACTACGTGACCGGCCACGGCGTGTTCGAGGCCACCCACGGCACCGCCCCCAAGTACGCCGGCCAAGACAAGGTGAACCCGTCGTCGGTGCTCTTGTCAGGCGTGCTGATGTTCGAGCACCTGGGTTGGGACGATGCCGCCGAGGACATCATCAACGCGGTGGAGGCCACCATCGGCGAGAGGATCGTGACCTACGACTTCGCCCGCCTCATGAACGAGGCCACCGAGGTGAAGTGCTCGGAGTTCGCGTCGGCCATCGTCGACCGCCTCTAACCCTCCGCCAACTCTTGCCCGATAGTCCTTCCTAACCCATTCTGACCAAAGGAGACCTTTCGGTGAACGAACCCAAGCGAGTGGCTGTGACCGGAGCGGCGGGCCAGATCGGCTACAGCCTGCTATTCCGCATCGCCAGCGGACAGATGCTCGGTCCTGACACACCGGTGGTGCTCCAAATGCTGGAGATCCCCCCGGCCATGGACGCCCTGGGTGGAGTGGCCATGGAACTGGACGACTGCGCCTTTCCGCTACTGGCCGGCAAGGTGTGTACCGACGATCCCAACGAGGCATTCGACGGCGTGGACTACGCCCTGTTGGTGGGGTCGCGGCCCCGGGGCCAGGGCATGGAGCGCCGCGACCTGCTGGAGGCCAACGGCGCTATCTTCACCACCCAGGGGCGGGCGCTTTCCGCCGGGGCAGCCGACGATGTGCGGGTGCTGGTGGTGGGAAATCCGGCCAACACCAACTGCCTCATCGCCATGAACAACGCCGACGCCATCCCCGCGGAGCAGTTCACCGCCATGACCCGCCTCGACCACAACCGGGCGGTGGCCCAGCTCTCGGCCAAGCTAGGCGTGACCGTGGGCGACGTGAGCCGGATGACCATCTGGGGCAACCACTCGGCCACCCAGTACCCCGACCTGTTCAACTGCCAGGTGGGCGGTCAGTCGGCCGCCGAGGCGGTGGGCGACCAGGGGTGGATCGCCGATGAGTTCATCCCCGCAGTACAGAAGCGGGGCGCAGCCATCATCGAGGCCCGGGGCCTGTCGAGCGCAGCCTCGGCGGCCAACGCGGCCATCGACCACGTCCACGATTGGGTCCACGGCACCGCCGACGGCGACTGGGTGAGCATGGCCGTGCCCTCCGACGGCTCCTACGGCGTGCCCAAGGGCCTCATCTCGTCGTTCCCCTGCACCACCGCCGACGGCCAGTGGTCCATTGTTGGCGGCCTAGAGCTAAACGAGTTCTCCCAGACCCGCCTGGATGCCACCGTGGCCGAGCTAGTCGAAGAGCGCGACACCGTGGCCGAGCTGGGCTTGATCTAGAGGGTCACTTCGACGACAGGGTAGAAAGCGGCGTCACCTCTCTGATTCCGAAAAAATTATACTCTGATTCCGAAAGTAAAAGTAATCCAAATACGAAATAAGAGTACCCTGAATCACAAATCTTGCCGGTAAGATCACCCGATGCCCGCTCATGTGCAGCGCCGCGCCCTTGAGATTGTTATCAACCGACTGGCCGACGAACCGGTGGTGGCTTTGCAGGGGCCGCGTACGGTGGGCAAGTCAACGTTGTTGCACGAATTGGCCCAACACCATGTGGTACAGGTGATCGACCTCGATGCACCGGCGATTCGCGATGCCGTTGAAGCTGATCCGTCGACTTTTGTAGCTGGCCCACCCCCCGTCTGCGTGGATGAGTTCCAAAGGGCGCCTGCGGTGTTGGACGCCATCAAGGCTGAGCTCAATCGCCGCCTGGCCCCTGGTCGGTTCGTGATCACCGGCTCAACCCGGTTCGATGCGCTTCCCCGAGCAGCCCAAGCATTGACCGGCCGGATCCATGTGGTTGACTTGCTGCCATTCTCGCAAGGGGAGATCGACGGCTGCGCAGAGCACTTCCTCGAAACGGCCATGACAGACCCGGCCTCGTTGGTGGGCTCCCATCGGTCGACGGCGAGCCGCAACGACTACGTAGAGCGCATATGCCGCGGCGGGATGCCGCTGGCCCTTGCTCGCAACGACGAGGCCCGCAACCGATGGTTTGACGATTATCTGCGGGTTTCGCTGGCCCGCGATGTGTTGGAGCTAGCCAAGGTCCGCCAGGGCGCATTGCTCCCTGAGTTGCTCCGCCGACTAGCGGGGCAGACCGCTCAGGTGCTCAACATGGCCGCTGCCGGCCGGGCAGCAGGTCTAGAGCCCCGCACCGCCGAGACCTACACCAAGCTATTGGAAGACCTGTTCTTAGTCCGCCGTCTCCACGCTTGGGGGCGGACGCTACGGGCCCGTTCGGCCGCTTCTCCGAAAGTCCATGTAGTTGATTCCGGAGTAGCCGCCCGACTGCTCAGGCTCACTCCAAGGCGGCTGGCCGACCTCGATCCAGCAGCGTTGACCGAGTTCGGACATCTGCTTGAGACATTCGTGGTAGGAGAACTCATCAAGCAGGTGTCCTGGAACAGCGGCATCACCAGTTTCGGCCATTGGCGAACCCATGACGGCCACGAGGTCGACTTCATCATTGAGCACGACGACGGAACCGTCACCGCATTCGAGGTAAAAGCAGCATCTCGGATATCTGCGAGAGATTCCAGAGGCCTGCGAGCCTTGCGCAATTCGCTCGGCAGCGCATTCAACTCGGGCATCGTTCTCTCTACCGGTGAACTCTCCTACCGACTCGACGACAGCATCATCGTCGTTCCCATCGACCGGCTCTGGAAGTGATGGCCCTCTCCAGTCAACTCCTCATCCTGGGATTGGAGTCGGCTATGATTCGGGGCGGCGTGGAGGCGAAGTCCGGTTAGATTCCGGCACTGTCCCGCAACGGTGAACTGGCCCTGAGCCAGCGAGTCCGGTCGAGCTTTGCGCTGAAACGAGCCATAAGCCCCGAGGGTTGGGTTGGTTCGAGGGCAGGGCTCCTGCCGATCGAGCTTCCGTTCCTCGATCTGCAGGAGGTGAATATGCCCCGACGTCCGTTCCGACTCCTCTCCGTGCTGCTGCTTGCTCTCGCCCTTTTGGGAGCTAGCTGCGGCAACGATGACGATGTTGCCGAGATACCGCCAACTGAGGTGCCTGCGCCCGAGCCGGCCCCGACTGAAGCTGCCCCGCCGCCAACTGAGGTGCCTGCGCCCGAGCCGGCCCCGACTGAAGCTGCCCCCAAGCCGCCTCAGCGCATCGTGTCGCTGTCGCCCACGGCAACCGAGATCTTGTTTGCCATCGGCGCCGGAGATCAGGTTGTGGCAGTCGACCAATTCTCCTACTACCCACCGGAGGCCCCCGTTACCGACCTGTCGGGATGGGACCCCAACGTGGAGGCAGTGCTCTCCTTTGAGCCCGACCTGGTGGTGATCTCCAACGACGCCAACGACCTCATGGCCGGGATGGAAGCAGTCGGCATTGAGGTACTGTTGAGTTCGGCACCCGCCGATTTCGAGGGCGGGTATGCCGCCGTTGCCGACATCGGCATGGCCGTTGGCCGAGTAGACGAGGCGGCCGCGCTGACGGCCGAATTGCGGGCCGAGATCGCCGCCGCCCTGGACGCATCTCCCAATGCGCCGGTGCGGGTGTATCACGAGTTGGGTGACGCACTCTATTCAGCCAGCTCCTTCAGCTTTATCGGCGCGGTGTACGCCGCCATGGGCGCCGTCAACATTGCCGACGAGGCCGACACCGACGGCTACGGGTACCCCCAGCTGACCGAGGAGTACATTGTCGAGGCCGATCCCGAGCTGATCGTGATCACCGATCAGGTGGGCTACACCGTCGACGATGTGGCCGCCCGGCCCGGCTGGGGCGAGGTGTCGGCGGTGCGCAACGGCAACATTGTGGTGGTCAACGCCGATATCGCCTCCCGCTGGGGACCGCGACTGCCCCAGTTCATCAACGCGGTAGCCGAGGCCCTCGAGGCAGTTGCCGAGCCGGTTTCCTAGTCTTCGCAGGCACTGAGATGGCCGACGCATCCCTCCCGACAAATGCCTTGACAGATGCCGATGCCGCCCATCCGGCGGTGCGGCGGGCTTTCGGGATGTCGGTGACGGCCGCCCTTATGGGGTTGGTGGTGTTGGTAGCGGTGGGGTTGCTTAGCGCCACCAGCGGGGCTGCCGGGCTGCCGGTCAGGGGAGTGTTCGCCTCCTTGTCCGATTGGATTCCGCTGCTCGGCATCGAATCGACGCTGTCGGCCACCCAGGAGAGCATCCTGTTCGAGATCCGGCTCCCCCGACTGGTGCTGGGGATGCTGGTGGGAGGATCGCTCGGCGTGGCCGGGGCCTCCTATCAGGGGGTGTTTCGGAACCCCCTGGCCGACCCCTACCTATTGGGCGTTTCGGCCGGGGCGGGATTTGGTGCCGTGCTGGCCCTGGGGTTCGGACTCGACCTGGGCTGGGGACCGTTCGACACGGTGCCGGCCGCCGCCTTCTTGGGAGCACTGGTGGCAGTGGTGGCGTCGATGGCCATCGCTCGGGGCGGGGGGGCGTCGCCGGCCACGCTGTTGCTGGGCGGGGTGGCCATGGCCGCCCTGTTCTCGGCCGCGCAGACCTACGCCATCCAGCAGTTGGACGAGACCCGGGCCCGGGAGGTGCTGTCGTGGCTGTTCGGGCAGCTCAACACCACCGGCTGGACGCAGGTGTGGCTGCTGCTGCCCTACGCTGCGGTGTGCGGGGCTGTGCTCTTCGTCCACCGGAGGCACCTTGATGTGCTGCGGGTGGGCGACGACGAGGCCCGCTCTCTGGGCCTCGACCCAGCTCGGTCCCGCCTGCTGGTGATCGTGGCCGCGTCGCTTCTGACTGCGGCCGCTGTGTCGGTGAGCGGGCTGATCGCCTTTGTCGGTTTGGTCGTCCCCCATATCGTCCGACTGCTGATCAGCCACAGCTATCGGGTGATCGTGCCTCTCTCCGCGTTGGTCGGGGCGGCGTTCTTGGCTTTTGTGGACATCGGCGCCCGCACCCTCTTGGCGCCATCGGAGTTGCCCGTGGGGGTCATCACCGCGTTTGTGGGCGCGCCGTTCTTCGCTCTCGTGTTGTGGCGAGATCGGTGGAGTTCCACGTGAGCTCCACCGGGCTGCTGGAGGCCCGCAGGCCGGCGCCAGCTCTGTCCTGTCGGGGGATGCGGGTTTCCTTCCGCGACCACGAGGTGGTCTGCGGTGTCGACCTGGAGTTGGGCACCGGGGAATGGCTGGGCATCATCGGCCCCAACGGTGCGGGAAAATCCACCCTGCTGCGGTCGATTGTGGGGCTGGCCGATTTCGACGGCGCCGTGGCATTGGGCGATGGCCGTGCTCCGGGCGCTACCGATGTGGCCCTGGTGCCCCAGTTCCCGGAGTTGCCCAAGGGCATGACCGTGGCTGAGTACGTGCTGCTGGGCCGGACCGCGCATTTGGGCTGGCTGGCCCGTGAGTCGCGGGCCGACCGCCAGATCGTGTCCTCGGTGCTGCACCGCCTTGAGCTAGGGGAGTTCGCCGACCGCTTGGTGTCCACCCTGTCGGGCGGGGAGGCCCAGCAGGTGGTGGTAGCTCGCGCGCTGGCCCAACAGTGCCCGGTGCTGCTATTGGACGAACCCACCAGCGCTCTCGACTTGGGCCACCAGGTGTCCGTGTTGGAACTGGTGGACGACTTGCGCCGCACCGAGGGGCTGAGCGTGCTGGCCGCCATGCACGACCTGAGCGCGGCGGCCCGGTTCGCCGACCGCCTCATTCTCATCGACCACGGTCGGATCGTGGCCCAGGGCAGCCCCGATGAGGTGCTGAGGTCCGATCTGCTGTCGGCCGTGTATGGCACTTCGCTTACTGTTCAATCAATCGACGGCGAGCTGGTGGTGCTGCCCGCGCCCCGCCGCCGGACTCTACCCCCAGAGGAGACCCCATGAGCACTGAATCCGCCCCCCGAGAGGAGCGCCCCTACGACATCTCAGAGTTGCGGTCGGCGCCTTCGCTTGTGATGGTCAACACCGGCCACGGCAAGGGCAAGTCGACTGCGGCCTTCGGCACCGTGCTGCGGGCCGTAGCCCGAGGGTGGCCCACCGCGGTGGTGCAGTTCCTCAAGAGCGGCAACTGGAACACCGGCGAGGAGAAGGTGTGCCGCGAGCTCGGCGTGCAGTGGTTCTCGGCCGGCGACGGGTTCACCTGGGAATCAGACGACATCGACGAGACCAAGGCCAAGGCCGTGGCCGCCTGGGACTTTTCGGCCCAGCTCATCGCCGGCGGCGAGTACCGCCTGGTGGTCCTCGATGAGATCAGCTACGCCATGACCTGGGATTGGATCGACGCCGCCGACGTGGCCGCCGCGCTGGAGTCTCGGCCTGAGCGGGTGAGCGTGATCCTGACCGGTCGGGACATGGCCGACGAGGTGGTAGAGGTGGCCGACACCGTGACCGAGATGGTCAAGGTAAAGCACGCCTTCGACCGCCAGATCCGAGCCAAGAAGGGCCTCGACTATTGACCAACGCGTTCGGCGATCGCTATTGGTGGGTAGAGCGGGGGAGGCGGGCATGATCGTGTTGGTGCTGGGCGGGACCCGCTCGGGCAAGTCGGGGGTTGCGGAGTCGATTGCTGCTTCGCTGGATACGACAGTGGTCTATGTGGCTACTGCCGCGGTCGATCAGAGCGATGCCGACCATGCCGCCCGTGTCGAGGCCCACAAGTCCCGTCGTCCCGACCATTGGAGCACCGTCGAGTGTGAGACGCCCGATGACCTGTCCAGAGTTCTGAAAGAAAGCGACAGCCTGGTGCTGGTCGACTCTCTGGGCACTTGGGTGACCCTGCATCCCGAACTCGCGGTTGATGCCGATGATCTGATGGTCGCTCTCGCCAATCGGACGGCACCCACTGTCATTGTCTCTGAAGAGGTCGGGCTGGCGGTCCACCCGACCAGCGAACTGGGCCGACGGTATGTCGATGTACTGGGGATGCTGAACCAGCAGGTTGCTGCCGTAGCTGATCGGGTCTTGCTGGTGGTGGCCGGACGGGTCCTCGAATTGTCCGGCCCCGATGAGGTGGTCTGATGGCGATGAGGCGGCCGGCAGCGATGGGCGCGGTGGCCTTTTTGACTGTCTTCGGCCGAGGCCAGGTGCCCCAGGCCCGGGCCTTGTGGTGGTTTCCAATGGTCGGTGCCGGGATGGGGGCGGTTTTGGGTGCCGTCCACTGGGGGGCGGGCGAGCTGTGGCCCCTGATGGTGGCTGGGATTCTGGTGGTGGCTGCCGACCTCGTGCTTACCGGGGGATTGCACCTCGATGGGCTGGCCGACAGTGCTGACGGCTTGCTTCCCCACAAGGAACGGGACCGGCGGCTGGCGGTGATGAGCCGTCCCGATGTGGGCGCTTTCGCAGTGGCAGCCGTGGTGGTCGTGGTGGCGGTCCGATGGGCGGCCCTGTCGGTTGACAGCATCGAATCGCTGGCTCTCGTACCCATCTGGGCGATCAGCCGCACCCTGGTCGCCCTGGTTCCGGCCATCGTGCCCTACGCCCGTCCCGGCGGGCTGGCCGATCCGTTTATGGCCGGTGCCCGACGTTGGCTGGCACTGTGGCTGGCACCGGCGATTGCCGCACTGGTGCTGATCGAGGGGATTCCCGGTGCAGTGGCGGCCGGGGTCGCGTTGGGAGCAGCAGTCGGAGTCGTGGTGTTGGCGTGGCGACGACTGGGCGGGTTTACCGGCGATGTGCTGGGAGCGGTGATCATGGTGGCTGAAACCGCCGCGCTGCTTGCACTAGTGGCCGACCCATGAGCCGGCTAGGAGGGCGATGCCTGGGTGCGGCGGCGGGCTTGTTCATCGACCGATTGGTGGGGGAACCGCCTCCTGATGTCCATCCGGTTGCCGGGTTTGGACAGATCATGGAGCGTGTCGAACACACGCTTTGGGCTGATCGGCGCCTGCGGGGCGCGGCGTATGCCGCAGTTGGGGTGGCTATTGGTGCAGCTGGGGGCCGCATGATGCGCTCAACGGCCTCTGCGGTGGCAGTCGCCGCCGCCGGCCGAGAACTCCGCCGCACCGCCCTGAGCATCGGAGAGGCGATCTCCGACGGAGATCTACCTGCGGCCCGGGCCGCACTCCCCTCGCTAGTCGGGCGCGACCCCGCCGAACTCGACGAGTCGGACATAGCCGCCGCAGTCATCGAATCGGTTGCCGAGAACAGTGTTGATGCCGTGATTGCCCCCGCAGTCTGGGGCGCAGTGGCCGGTGCTCCTGGCGCGGCCGCCTATCGGGCGATCAACACCATGGACGCCATGGTCGGGCGGCGAAATGAGCGGTATCGGAACTTCGGCTGGGCCGCAGCCCGCCTTGACGATGCAGCCAACTACATCCCGGCCCGAATCTTCGCGGCACTGGTTGCCGTGTTGTATCAGGAACGAACTCGCCAGATTGTGAAAGCGGTGCGCCACGACGCCCCTTCCCACCCGTCGCCCAACGCCGGTGTCGCTGAGGCCGCGATGGCTGCCGTACTGGGTCGAAAGCTCGGCGGACCACTCGATTACGAGGGCGTGGTCGAAAAGCGCCCGTTTCTCGGCACAGGTTCCCGTCCAGATCCCGATGACATCGAAGCCGCCGTCCGGCAGGCCAATCGGGTGGAGATTGCCGCGATCGGTCTGCTGGTGCTGACATGGCTCATTGACTGGCTCCTAGATCAAAGTGAAGGCTGACATGGGGTCGCACCCGTTTCCGTCGGTTCCCCCTCTGGACATCCAGGCGATGGCCGAAGCCCGGCAACGGTGGGCCACTCGGGCCATGCCCCCCGGCGCGCTGGGGCGTCTGCAAGAGCTGGGTGTCCACCTTGCTGGAGTCACGGGTCGCTGTCCTCCTCCCGCTCCCCGCAACCCAGTGGTCGTTGTGTTCGCCGGTGACCACGGAGTAGTGGCCGACGGAGCCAGCGCATGGCCCTCGGAGATCACCGCGGCCATGGTGGTCACGGTGAGCAGCGGAGGTGCCGCCATCTCGGTGTTCGCCGAGGTGGTGGGCGCTCAGGTGGTGGTGGTAGACGTGGGGGTAAAGACCCCGCTTCCCCCTCTTTCCGGCGTGAGAGTTGAGCGAGTGGCCGACGGCACTGCCAGCATTGCCACCGGGGCGGCAATGACTCCCGACCAGGCCGAGGCGGCCGTGACTGTGGGCATCCGGATCGCCACCGAGCAGATTGAAGCGGGGGTCGACTGTCTCATCGGCGGCGACTTGGGCATCGGCAATACCACGGCCGCGGCTGCCCTGATCGGAGCTTTCACCGGTCGGCGGGCGGAAGAGGTGACTGGGCAAGGGGCCGGTGTCCCCGCCGCAGGTCTCGACCACAAGCGCCGGCTGGTGACCGCTGCCATCCAGAGAACCCAAGGCTGCACCGGGCCACTCAAGGTGCTGGCCTCAGCCGGGGGTCTGGAAATAGCCGCCCTGGCCGGCCTGTACATCGCCGCGGCCCAACACCGCGTCCCCTACATCGTGGATGGGGTGATTGCCGGGGCCGCCCTGTGCACCGCCAATGCCCTAGCCCCAGGCACCGCATCCCAAGCCATCGCCGGCCATCGCTCTAGCGAGCCGGCCGCGTCCATCGTCCTCGACTACCTGGGCCTGAACCCTCTGCTGGACCTCGACCTCCGCCTCGGAGAAGGTACCGGCGCCTGTCTGGCCTTTCCCCTAGTACAAGCAGCGGCTCGGGCGCTGGCCGGCATGGCTGATCTGCCTGAGCCCTAGCTCCAGTCGGTGCGGGATCGAATGTCGGCGAAAACGTCGTTGGCCCTGGCCAGTACCTTGTGGTGGGACAACAGGGCCAGCGGCTCGCCCTCGACGACGGTCCGCCCATTCAGCACTGCCTCCTCGGCCGATAGCTCTCCCCGGGCAATGGCCACCGCAGTGTCTCGGCTCTGGCTGAGCACCACCGCTGGCCCGACAGCCGGCCCAATTGAGACGCGGGCACCGTCGCCGTCGAACACCATGTGGAACACCACCTCGCCCACCCGCTGCTCCACGGCGAATCGCTCGCCGTCTGCCGTGCACAGCCCCGACGCTCGCAGCGCGGCATCCGCTTCCTGAATCCACTCTTCGCTCAAGTACGCCGGCACCAGGCCCTACGGTACCGATGACGAGCTATGACGGCAGCACCGACACACCGACTGTGGGCCGAATCCTGGTATGGCGACTTCGCCGCGCCCGACGGTTCACTGGGCGGCTATGTGCAGCTCACGCTGTGGCCCAATCTGGGAAGGAGCTGGTTCTGGTCGGCGCTCGTCGGTCCTGATCGCCGCCCGGTGGTGCTGGTTGAGACCGACGCCCCACTGCCTCGGCCATCCACCCTGGAGCTGCGGGCGCCCGGACTCTGGACCGAGTTCATCGAGCAGATCCCCGAAGAGCACTTCACCGTGGACCTGGAGGCGTTTGCGGTGGCGTTGGACGACCCCGAGGAGGTGTTCGGGCGGGGTTGGGGCGAACGGGTTCCCTACGGGTTAGAGCTGGAGTGGGAGTCGACGCCCGGCTCACCCGACGTGGTCCACGGCCTGGTGCTGGTAGGCGATGAGTCATACGAGCTAGACGGCCGGGGCCGGCGCTTTTGTTGGGAGGGCCTGCCTGCTTGGTGGGACCAGGAATGGTCCAACGGCCCGACCGACGGCGTCGTGATCGCCAATGCGCCTCTGCCCGTCGACCACCCCAACACCGCCCAGCGCTCCCGCCTCGAACGATCTCTCGTCTCCACACCTACGGGGCCGGCCTGGACTGAGAGGAACCTGTTACAAGCTCCAAATTGAGGCGACAATCTCGAATGTCAGCCTGTCAACTCATCACAGCCGGGGTATCGTGCTAACAACGGAACTGCATTTGGAGGAATGTCGATGGCCCTCGTCCATTCACGAGAATGGCGCCCTTGGCCCCGCAAGCTGCGTAAGAAGGCTTTGCGGAAAGTCGCCCCATCAGATTCAGTGACCGTGGATGACCTAAAGGCCAGTATCGGCAAGGGGCCTCATCTGAGCCCTGAAAAAATTGCCCACAGCTACGACAGCAATGAGGATTTTCTAGCCTCTTTTGAAGAGGCGAGTGACAGCGGCCCACCTTCGTAGCCGCCCCTGCCTTGCCTACATACGACACGTCGACCGCGTTCGCGCGCAGTTGGGAGAAGCTCACGCCTCAGCAGGCAAATCGATTTCGATTTCAATTGGAGAAGTTCGTCGAAGACTTGACCGCGATGGAGGAGGGCAGACGAACTGCATTCCGCAAGGGGTTGCGGGTCAAAAAGCTGAGGGGGACGAGCGATGTCTATGAGATGTCGTGGGATTCCGACGGCAGAGCGACGTTCGCGGTGGGGGACCCAAAACAGGAGGGGAAATTCCACATTGTCTGGCTAGACATCGGCGGTCACGACATACTCCCGTAATTGGGGAGTTCAGGCTGGAGAGCGTTGTAGGCGGGACAGGGCGATCACCAGGGAAGCTGCGGCCACTGCGAGCACCGCAGGAAGCCACAGGTCGGCGGCGGGGGCCCATCCGAGGCCGGTGCCGTCGATGGTCTTTTCGGCGTGGCGGCTGATCACGCCCACTCCGGCGGGCCACGGCCACAGCACCCGCAGCGATCCCAGCAGCAGGCCCACCATCACGGCCAGGGTGGGGTCGTGCCAGCGGTCGAGCACCCGGCCGATCAGGTTGGAGAACAGGGCCAATCCCAGCACTGCCCCGACGCCGAGGGTGGCCAAGTCGCCCCAAATCCGGTCATCTACTGCCGCGATTGCCGCGGGATACACCCCGATCATCAGCAGGACGAAAGCCCCGGAGATTCCGGGCAGCAACATGGCGGATACCGCCACGATCCCTGATCCCAAAAGGACTAAGGCTGACGGATCGGCCACCGGTCCCGACTGAAGTCCCAGCAGCCAGAAGAAGAGCCCGCCCACCGCCAGAGCAACTGATGCCAGCCCTATCCGTGGGCGATTCAATAGCTGCCAGGCCACCACCACCGACGCCGCCACCAACCCGAAGAACAATCCGGCCATGGCCTCGGGTTCGTCGGTCAACAGCTCGTCGATCACCGACGACAGGGCCGCGACCGCGACCACGATGCCCACCACCAGCGGCACGGCGAACCACCAGTCGAAGCCCCGCAACCGGTCCCAAGCCTCGCGCCATCGGCCTCGCAGCAGGGTTCCCAGCACCCCGGCCCCGGAACGTACGGTGTCGATCAGCCGGGTATAGATCCCCAGCAGCAGTGCCACCGTGCCGCCCGACACGCCGGGCACTACGTCGGCTGCCCCCATGAGTGCCCCCCGCACTACATGTTGAGCAGCCTCGCTAGCTCTAGCCCACATGGCCAAGAAAGGCCCTAGCCCAAGAAGGTGGAATACACATGGCTGAAAGGTTAAGAGTCGCGCGGCTACCAGCGATTGGCAGAAGGGCAATCGGACTTCCGAGGACTCCTATTGTCGGTGCGGATAAATGGATCAGTATTCTCAGATGTTGTGATTCTGCCAGCAATGGGAGCAGAGTAAATGGAACCGGGCGACAGCACCGTTGAGGCTGCGGAGCCGCCACCCTGCCCGAAATGCGGGTTGGCAATGGTGATGAGGACAGCTGCAAAGGGCAAAAACCCAGGCAGCCGTTTTTGGGGTTGCCCGACATACCCGAAGTGCTGGGGGAAAGTTCGGATCGACAGTGGAGACATTCCCGGCACTCGGAGCGGGACATCACCAGGGGCCGACAACAGTCGTTCCAGCAGATCTGCTTTTTCGGACTCAGAGACTCCTGACAGTGACAGGCGGCGAAGAGTGGATTGGCATGATGGTACGTATACCCGAGATGGGTGGACGGTCCGCTTGGCATCGGCGGGTGGTTCGCTGAGATCGCTTCGTGATAGGCGCGCCGAGCATCTAGGGGTTTGCTGGATTGCCCGGGAGCGCGGAGAAGACGAACAGTCTGCCACCAGGTTGCCGGCGGCGGAGACGGCAGCGGTTGGATCGATGATGAGGTTGCTGGCCAGGGGTGCTGCGCCTCCGATGCATCCTGAGGCGGAGAAACTGCTTCTCGAATCCTGCGGTGCCGAGCCGACACCAGACGACCAGGATTTCCTTGTCCCCGCCAAGGGGAAGTCAGAGTTTTCTGGCGGTATGTGCGATTCGGAAGACGAGGACCGGCTTGTTGAGTTGATTGAAGAACACCGACCGGGTGCGGCGATGTGGTTGATTCCGCAACCACCGCTCGACCTGCTCGCTGCCGCTGCCGGGGTAGACGCTGAGACTCAGGGCGAGCGCCGGTGCGACTTCCTTTTCTGCCCTCCGGGAGCGGAACCGGTCGTGTTCGAGGTTGATGGCGTCCAGCACGAGGAGGCGAAACTGGTTGACAAAGACCGGGATCGTCTGCTGGAAAGAGCTGGGATTCCCTCAATTCGAGTGCCGACATCGGAGCTTCGAGCCGGTCGCGGGCCGGGACTTGATGATGTGTTTCAGGTAGTTGCCGACGCTCGATTCGGTCGGCAGGCCAACCGTCAAAACTGGCACCCGATGGTGTGGGGGCCGGTTCAGACCCATCGGCTGCTGCTTGCAGTTTGCGAGGCCATTAACGCCGGTTTCCTGTCTGGAGATCACTGGGTGATTGATGTATCCGACCCGACTGGTTTGTCACCAAAGCTGATCGGCCCATACTTGGAAACGCTGGCAGCAGCAGCGGAGATTTGGGGAGCTGACAAGTTTGCCCCGCGGGTAGCGGTCTTTCGCCGGGGCAGCGCGGAGTTTGTCTATCGGAGACTAGGTGGCAGCGAGTTCAGCTATGTGCTGGAAGAGGCCACGAGCCGGAGCGAGCCTGCTGCGGTCCGGGTGTTGCTGGGAAGCCATTTGTCCCCATTCGAACGCCTGCCCGATCCTGTTGAACATGGGTGTCCCACAGTCGTGGTCCGCTCGACAGGAGTGCCGGTCCTGCCTCGAGACCCTGTTTCCCTCCGGGTGGACATCCCGCCTGCGGGCAGCGATCCAGCCCGGTTGCGCTCGGCTTTGGAAGCGGTGATGAGAGCGGTATTCGCCAAAGACTCCTTTCGGGTTGGCCAGTTCGAGGCGGTGACCACTGTGCTCGCCGGGCAGGACTGCGCCGTGCTGCTCCCCACAGGGGCTGGCAAGAGCATGATCTACCAGCTTGCCGGGCTGATCCTCCCCGGCCGGTTGTTGGTGGTTGATCCGATCACATCGCTGATCGACGACCAGATCGGCGGGTTAGCCGCCCACGGGATCGACCGCGCCATTGGCATAACCGCCCAGAGCAGCAGAGGCAGCCTCGGTCCTGCGGAAGACGCGTTTTTCCTTTTCGTGGCCCCAGAGCGTCTTCAGCGGCAGAAGTTCCGGGACATGCTGGCAGCATCGGCCCGGTCCAACCCGGTGAGCCTGGTAGTGGTTGATGAGGCCCACTGCGTGTCGGAGTGGGGCCACGACTTCCGAACCGCCTACCTGAATTTCGGCAGAACTGCCAGGAAGGTCTGCGACCCAGCGGGTTTCGGACCACCACCGGTCCTAGCGCTGACCGGCACCGCCTCGCGAGCCGTTCTGTCTGATGTGCTCTTTCAGCTGGGCATCTCCGGAGACGCACCGGACAGCATCATCAGCCCGGCGTCTTTTGACCGTTCAGAGATTTCCTACGAGGTGGTGGTAACCCGCCCGGAGTTGTCTGAGGCAACCCTGAAAGATGTGCTCCGGTCTTTGCCGCTGCACTTCGGCGATCAGCCGTCGGCATTCCGAGAACTGGGGAAGCTGCCGGGGATTGTGTTCATACCCACCGTGAACGGCAAGCACCGGAGCATGGACCGAACGCTGAGCGCGGTCAATTCCGCTATTCCCACCGCAGTCGGATTCTCCACCACCCCTCCGAAGAGCCGCAAGAAAGGGGAATGGGACGCAGAGAGACTTCGCAACGCGGAAAGATTCAAGCGGGACGAGGCTGCGGCCATTGTGGCTACGAAGGCGTTCGGCATGGGCATTGACAAGCCGAACATCAGGTGGATCGTGCATTTTGGCCTTCCTCAGTCAATTGAGGCCTTCTACCAGGAGGTGGGTCGAGCCGGACGCAACCGGCAGTCCGCGAGGAGCGTCCTGATTCTTACTGAGAACAGTCCGGCGCAGAGCAGGGAGCGGTTGGAACCGGGGCAGAGCCGACTGTCATCCAATCGAGGCGGGCCAAAGCTTGGAGACGACGATATTTCCACTGTGCTGTGGTTCCACAACAATGCGTTTCCCAGCGCGGACGATGATGCTGAAGCCACCGTGCAGGTGTACGGGAAACTCCGCGAGAGCCCCAGCATCCCGCTCGGCGAACCCGAAAACCAGCGGAATAAGTCAAAGAGGGCACTCCACCGGCTGGCGATTCTTGGGATTGTCGATGACTACTGCATTGAGGGATGGGGCAAGAGCGAGAAGGCGGTCGTCGTCATGTCGGATGCAGGCCCAGAGCAAATTGCTGAGAGCCTGCTCCGATTTGTCGTCCGCTCCCAGCCGGGACAGGTCGAGGCGTTCCGTGCTCGTCTTCCTCGTCTTCCTGACGCTCTCAGTGCTGTTCGGGAGTGCAGCCGTATGCTCGCAGAGTTCGTCTACGAGACGATCGGCAAGGCTCGTCAGCGGAGCCTCTTTGAGATGTGGGAACTCGCAGGCATCGGGCGGGACGACGGCGAACGAGTTCGCCAGGGCATTCTCGACTATCTGTCCGAAGGAGTCCCTTCAAGCGCCGCTCAGCGCCTTGCCGAGCAGGCTGTGTTCGCTTACTCCGACTGGACAGAGGAATGGAGGGGGATTGTCAGCATCGACGATGCCCGACAATGGCGGGCCGCGGCTGCCCGTTTGCTGGGGTCGTACCCTGATCACCCTGGGCTTCTTGCTTCTCGTGCTGTTGCCGGGGCGCTTATCGGCGTGTCGGCGGACGATCTCGAAACAGGCTTACGTCAGTCGATGGAAAGCGCGCTCGAACGGTATCGGGCCGACCCGACTGACGTAGAGCAAATGGCAATGCAGGTGCTGGAGCGGCTAGCAGCAACGCCTGAATCTGGTGTTGAGCCGCTCGCGATGGCTGCTTCGGTCGTGGCGGCTGCCCGTGCCTCGCTCCCAAGTTGCGACCAAGTGGATGCGTGGCTTGACTCAAACTGGAAGCGAAGTCCTCACCTTGCTGTGTTCAAATTTGCTGAAGGCGTCGCGCTTGCCAACGAAATGGCTGACTTTGCCGCAGCCAGCGCTGTGGCGCTGCCGAGTTAAACAGTAGTGACGACTGAAAGGAAAATGGGATGGCCGATACTGCCAACACGACAAACTCTTTCGATGCGTCTGCCCGTCGATTTGCTGATGCGACAGACGTCCTTGAAGAGCTCCGCGACAAAGTGGCTGCTCTTTCCGACTACCAAGAGCAACAGAGCCATGCGACCAATGCGTTGAACGGGTCTCGTTCTGCGCTGCACACCGCAGTCGAAGCACTGAGTCCAGTTGGCGAGCTTGGCACAGAACTCTTGGCATCGCTCAAAGCGGTGATCGTCGCTGCTGAAACTGCTTTCGACCAGGGTACGGTCAAGGCCATTCGAGACGACGTTGCCGCGTTGAGCGAAGAAGTGAAGTTGCTGCGAGACAGTGTCCGCTCTGAACGGGACGAAGCCCGTCTAGAAGTCGATGAAATCCGAGCCAAAGTTCAGGCGCTGCCTGAGCGGATTCGGAGCAAGTACGGCCTAGGCTAAGAACCTCGATTCTGACACGAGACCTACTGAATCGGCTGGCGTCAGCCTGCGAAAACCGCTTCGGTGGTGAAGGACATGCCCCCTTCAAGGGTCCGGCGTACGGGACAGCGGCGGGCGATGTCCTCCAAACGGACTCGCTGGTCGTCGTCGAAGTCGCCCTCGATGAAGATCTGGCTGCGGACCCGGTCGACGTAGCCCGAGGTGTCGGCCTCGCAGTCGTCGCAATCTTGGGCATGAACCCGGTCGTGCTCGAACCGGGCCGATATCGAGTGGAGCTTCCACCCTTTGCGCTGGCAGTACATCGACAGCGTGATGCAGGTGCAGGCCGCCACCGACGACATGAGGAGTTCATAGGGGTTGGGCGCGGTATCACCGCCCCCTAAGTCCTCAGGCTCGTCAGCGCCCCATATGTGCGAACCGGTGCGGAGCTCCACTGAATAATCCTGGCCAGCCTCGACCTCGAGGTCGGCGGTTACGGTGGTCATGCTTCGACGCTAGCGTCATTCTTTCTGGTCCCGCCGTCTTTGTCCCGTAGCTTGTGACCATTGAGCAGTACCCTGCCGGGAGTTACGCTGGGAGTCGGAATGAGCACAGGAGGCGTCTTGGATGCCCGATCAAGCGCAAGCCAACTATGAAGTCTATGTAGCCAAATATCAAGAGGAGATGGAACGGGACCATAGGGGAAAGATCGCTCTAATGCACGAAGGCGAAATCGTCGGCATCTACAACGACGATGGCGATGCCTACGAGATCGGGTGCGACAAATACGGTCTCGGCAACTTCTCGGCCGTCAAGATCGGGGCGAAGCCCATCGAACTCGGCATCCTCGCTCTTGCATTCGACTGACCGATGCCGACAATCAGCGTCCCCGCGCGGGACGGCAAGATCCTGATAAGCGTCGCTGTCCTCGTGCCCCGCTCGGATCGCCAAGACCCAGAGCCGTTTCGGGCGCTGGTCGATACCGGAGCTCAAGTAAGCGCCATAGGCCCAAGCGTTGTCGAGCGGTTCGGGGCCGACCCGTACCTCACCACTACGATGAGAACCGCCTCGGGCGTCGCCGAGCCCGCTCACTTGTTCCGCGCAATCATCGGCGTTGTCGCACCGGACACCGATGCGGCCGACTTCCTCTGGGTTCCGGTCAATGCCATCGGCCTCGCCCGAGCACAACCCGAATACGACGTGATCGTCGGCATGGACGTACTCGCCCACGTTCACGCCAGTCTCATCGAGGGAACCCTCACCCTCAGCTATTGAACGGCCGTGCCGCTAGCCGGCCAGTTTGCGGTTTTTCACCTTGGCCTTGATGTAGTCCCGGTTGGTCCAGGCGATGAAGTCGATGGGGATGTCTTTGGGGCAGGCCTCTTCGCACTCGCCGTGGTTGGTGCACGAGCCGAAGAACTCCTCCATGGTCTCCACCATGGCCTCGGTGCGGGCCCATCGCTGGGCTTGGCCTTGGGGGAGCAAGTTCAGGTGCTGCACCTTGGCCGCGGTGAACAGCTGGGCCGCGCTGTTGGGGCATGCGGCCACGCAGGCCCCGCAGCCGATGCATGCGGCGGCATCAAAGGCCGTGTCGGCCGTCTCCTTGGGGACCGGCGTGAGGTTGGCGTCGGGGGCGGCGCCGGTGTTCACCGAGATGTAGCCGCCGGAGGCGATGATGGCGTCCATGGCCCGGCGGTCCACCGCCAAGTCCCGCAGCACGGGGAACGACGTGGCCCGCCACGGCTCGATCACGAGGTGGTCGCCGTCTTTGAAGCTGCGCATATGGAGCTGGCAGGTGGCCGTGCTCTTCTGGGGTCCGTGGGCTTGGCCGTTGATCATCAGCCCGCAGGTGCCGCAGATGCCCTCCCGGCAGTCGGACTCAAACACGATGGGCTCTTCGCCATTTTCGATCAGCCGCTCGTTGACGATGTCGAGCATCTCCAGGAACGAGGCATCGGTGCTGATGCCGTTGGCCTCGTAGGTCACGAAGCGGCCCTCGGCCTGCGGGCCGGGCTGGCGCCACACCTGAAGCGTGAGGTTGATCTCAGAGCTCACTTGTAGCTCCTTTGGGTCAGCTCGACGTTCTCGAACTCCAGTTCCTCCCGATGGCGGGTTTGGGGAGTGCCCTCGCCGTTCCACTCCCAGGCGGCCACGTGGGTGAAGTTCTCGTCGTCCCGCATGGCCTCGCCCTCTTCGGTCTGGTGCTCCTCCCGGAAGTGGCCCCCGCACGACTCCTCCCGGGCCAGGGCGTCTCGGGCCATGAGCTCGCCCAGCTCGAACAGGTCGGCCACCCGGCCGGCCTTCTCCAGCGACTGGTTCAAGGTGTCGGCTGAGCCCAGCACCCGCACGTTGCGGTGGTACTCGTCCCGCAGCGCGGGGATCTCCGAGATTGCCTTCTCCAGGCCGGTCTTGTTGCGGGCCATCCCGATGTAGTCCCACACCAGCTTGCCCAGCTCTCGGTGATAGTGGTCCACCGACCGCGTGCCGCCAATCGACAGCCAGCGGTTCATCTCGTCGGCCACTGCCTGCTCGGCGTCGGCGAAGACCGGCTCGGAGGTGCCCAGCGCGGGATCGCCCAGGAAATCGGACAGGTAGTTGCCGATGGTGTAGGGCAAGACGAAGTATCCGTCGGCCAGTCCCTGCATGAGCGCCGAGGCACCCAGCCGGTTGGCGCCGTGGTCGCTGAAATTGGCCTCGCCCAGCACGAACAGGCCGGGCACGTTGCTCATCAGCTCGTAGTCCACCCACAGCCCGCCCATGGTGTAGTGGGTGGCCGGGTAGATGCGCATGGGCACCGTGTAGGGGTCCTCACCGGTGATGCGCTCGTACATGTCGAACAGGTTCCCGTACTTGGCCCGGATCACCGCCTCGCCGTCGCGGGCCACCGCACCGGAGAGGTCCAGGTAGACGCCGTTGCGCAGCGGTCCCACTCCTCGGCCCTCGTCCACCACGGTCTTGGCGTTGCGGGAGGCCACATCTCTGGGCACCAGGTTGCCGAAGGCCGGGTACTTGCGCTCCAAGAAGTAGTCCCGGTCGGCGTCGGGGATCTCGTGGGGATCGCGTCCGTCCTCATGGGCTTGGGGCACCCAGATGCGCCCGTCGTTGCGCAGCGACTCCGACATCAGGGTCAGCTTCGACTGGAAGTCGTCGCTGGCCGGGATGCAGGTGGGGTGGATTTGGGTGTAGCACGGGTTGGCGAACAGAGCGCCCTTGCGGTGGGCCCGCCACGCCGCGGTGATATTGCACATCTTGGCGTTGGTCGACAGGAAGTACACGTTGCCGTAGCCGCCGGTGGCCAGCACCACGGCGTGGGCCGAGTGCGGCACGATCTCGCCGGTGATGAGGTCGCGGGTGACCACGCCCACCGCCCGGCCGTCGTGCATCACCAGCTCCAGCATCTCCGAGCGAGTGTGCAGTTCCACCGTGCCAGCCGCCACCTGGCGCATGAGCGCTGAGTACGCCCCCAGCAAGAGCTGCTGGCCGGTCTGGCCCCGGGCGTAGAAAGTGCGGGACACCTGGGCGCCGCCGAAAGAGCGGTTGTCGAGCAGGCCGCCGTATTCCCGGGCGAAGGGCACCCCTTGCGCGGTGGCCTGGTCGATGATGTCCACCGACACCTCGGCCAGGCGGTACACGTTGGCCTCCCGGGCCCGGTAATCGCCTCCCTTGATGGTGTCGTAGAACAAGCGGTAGACGCTGTCGCCGTCGTTCTGGTAGTTCTTGGCCGCGTTGATGCCGCCTTGGGCTGCGATGCTGTGGGCCCGGCGGGGGGAGTCGTGGTAGGTGAGCACCTTGACCCGGTAGCCCAGCTCGCCCAACGAGGCCGCGGCCGACGCACCGGCCAGGCCTGAGCCCACCACGATCACGTCGAAGCGGCGCTTGTTGTTGGGGTTCACCAGGCGCATGGAGAACTTGTGGTCGGTCCACTTGCTCTCCAGCGATCCGGCCGGGATTCGGGCGTCTAGCGAGCCGAGCATCAGTGGTCCTCCCCTTCAGCTGCGCCGTGCTGTTGGAGTTCCTCGACAACTGAGCGGCCGTTGTCGTCGATCACGCCGGCCTGCACAAAGATCGGAAAGCTCAAGTTGCCCACCAGGATGATCCCGGCCAGTCCGCCAGCCAGGTAGCGGCGCAGGTGGTTGTAGCGGGGGCTGTTGACTCCCAGGCTCTGGAACATGCTCCAGGTGCCGTGGAATATGTGGACGGCCAGAGCGGTGTTGGCCACGATGTAGAGGATCGCCACCGGGATGCTGCTCAGGCTCTCCGACACGTTGTGGTAGGGGTCGCCCCGCACGAAATCGGGGTTGAACCAGCCCCAGGTGAGATCGGCCAGGTGGTAGAAGAGGTACAGCCCGATGATGGGGCCGGTCCACCGCATGGTGCGAGAGGCGAAGTTGGCTGCGATGTAATTGCGCCCGCCGGGATAGCGCTGGTCGGCGGCCATGCTCATCCGGCTCAGGGAGTAGGCCGAGTGGATGTGCAGGCCGAAGGCCGCGATCAACCCGAAGCGCATGGCCCACAGCAGCCAGGTGCGGGGGATGATCTTGGTGCCCAGATCCCGCAGTGTCTCGGCGTACTCGTGGATCTCCAGCGGCCCTTCGTAGAGGTGGAGGTTGCCGATCATGTGGACCACGATGAAGCCCAACAAGGCGGCCCCGGTAAGCCCCATCACCCACTTCTTGCCCACCGCGGTCTGGTAGATGCTGAGCGGCCACGGAAGCCTCACCCTGGGCTCCGACCGCACCGGCGGCGGCGTGCTCACTCTCGAAACGGTCTGGGCCATCAACCGCCGACGGTACCGGCGCCCCACTCTGTGCGACTAGCCGTACCGGGGCTTGGACCGGCCGGGCGGCTAACCCACGATGAGGCTGTCGTAGCGGTTGGTGGCTTCTACGGGGCCGGTGAGCTGGAGGTGGAGGGCGGTGGGGCCGGAGGTGTCGGGGACTCGCCAGTGGAGGGTGCCCACCAGTGCGCACTCGTCGCTGCCCACCGCTCCTTCCCAACTCCAGGATTGGCTGCCTTCGGGCCATTCCAAGACAGCCTCCACATGCAGGCCGACCACGGGGTCTCGGGCGTCGCTAATCACGTGAACGCCAATTGAAAACTCATCGCCGGGGGTCAGTACGGCGGGCAGCCGGTCGGCCACCACGATGACCGGCTGGCAGGCTTTGGCCAACGCCTCGTAGGCCGGCTTGGGCCACCGCTGCCAGTCGAGCAGCGCAGTGGACACGGCGGGGTGGGAGTCGGCGAAGAAGTGCTGGCAGAATCCCCCGGCCGGTCGGTACTTGAGCCGCCGCAGGGTTTCGATGTGCCGCCGCACCAGCATGGCCTGATAGGCCCAAGCCGCCTCCTGCCATCCCTCCAGGGTGGTGTGATCGCGCGGCGGGACATGGCGGTTCATTGCCGTGGCATCCAAGCCGTGGGTGCGGGCCAGTCGAGCCCAGTCGAGGTCGGGCCACGATTGAGAGCTGAGCAGCGGTATTTCCTGGGGCGGCGACTGGGCGCCGAACTGCGACACGAACCGAACCGCCCGCGGCCAGCGAGCGGCGAATTGCTCCAGATCCCGCTCGGCGCCCCGCTTCCAGCCCAGCCACAGGTGGGTGTCGGTGCCGTCGAGGCGGGGGAGATGGGGGAGCACTCCAGAGTAGGCCACCGCTGGCCGGGTGGGATCGCGCCTCTCAAGTTCTCGTTTGACGCTTCGATCCAGCACCGACAGGTTCCAGCTGGGTCGCTGGTGAGAAGCCAATCGTCGGGCGATGCCCTGTTGGCTCGAAGGTTCAGCGCTGTCGCCCAACGGATCAACATGGCCGCACCACAGGATCACGCTGGGGTGGGTGCCCACCGCCCCCACGGCGGCTCGGGCGCAATCGGTGGCCGCGTCCCGGTTGCCTCGGGGAAACGGTCCAACCAGCGGGAGGTCTTGCCAGATCATCATCCCCGCCTCGTCGGACGCGTCGTACAACGCGGGCGGAGCCACATGGCCGTACACCCTGATCAGGTTCAGCCCTGCCTCTTTGGCCAACTCCACATCGCGGCGCAGCTCGGCCTCATCTGCCTCTGCCCACCACGGGGTGGCCGGCCCGAAGCTGGTGCCTTTCAAGAACGTACGCACCCCATTGATGGAGAACTGCCAGTTGTCCATCTGCACCGCTCGCAGCCCAGTGCGGACCCGACGCCGGTCGCTTAGGCCGCCCTGGGTCGTGCCCACCTCCACCGTGATGTCGTAGAGGGGCTGGTCCCCCAGCTCATGGGGCCACCACCGCCGGGGTTCGGGTACCTCCACTCTCCACTCCACGTGGTTGAGCCCCGCGGCCAAAACATGATCGCCGCTGTGCTCCACCTCGCCAATCGCAGTGTGCAATCTCACCAGCCCGGCCCGGGCCGCATCCAAGTCGGCCTGAAAGGCCACCACCGCCCGTCGATCGGTGGCGCTCTCGGTGCCCACCCGCAGATCCAAGATGCGGACCTCGCCGGTGCTGTCCACCCTGACCGGTGCCCACAACCCGCCGGAGTTGCCCGGCGGTAACAGCTCTGGCGCCTGTCCCAGCGATCCCAGCATGTGACCAGAGGAAATGTCCGACGAGCGCGCCGGGCATGACAGCTCCAAGGCCAAGAGGTGCTCCCGCCGACCGGTCATGGCAGCCGTCACATCGAACTGGTGGGCCATGAAGTAGCCCTCCACGTCGCCCAGGTAGCTCCCGTTCAGCCACACATCGGCCTGGTACAGCAGCCCCTCGAACACCAGCCACCGCCGCTCACCGGCCGCCGGAGGCTGCTGATTGAACTGATGCCGATACCGCACTTCGGTCGCATCAGCCAGATCGGATACTCGCCCCCAGTGCCCGGGGACTGGCACCGAAACCCAGTCGCGATCCTCAAATCCCTCATCAGGAAACCCCATCAGCGCCCCACCCCCCGGAGCGCCAACCCATTTCCCACCTAGGTCCACTTGCTTAATCTATGGGCTAGGTTGCTCTCTTATGTCACAGCCCACCACCCTCGGCGAGCTCAAGTCAGCCGGCTGGCAGTCCGTCTCCGTCAAACAAGAAATCCGTCGCAACGCGATCCAACGCATTCGAGCCGGCGAAGATCTGTTCCCCGGCATCTGGGGCTACGAAGACACCGTCATCCCCCAGTTGGAGACGGCACTGCTCGCCGGCCATGACATCATTTTCCTGGGCGAGCGAGGCCAGGCCAAGACCCGGATGATCCGCCTGGTGCTCGAACTGCTCGACGAGTGGATTCCCATCGTGGCCGGCTCTGAGGTGAACGACGACCCGTACAATCCCGTGTCCAAGCACGCCAAAGACCTGATCGCCGCCGAGGGCGACAACACCCCGCTGGCCTGGGTCCACCGCAGCGAACGCTACGGGGAGAAGCTGGCCACCCCCGACACCTCCATCGCCGATCTGATCGGCGAGGTCGACCCCATCAGAGTGGCCGAAGGCCGCTATCTGTCCGACGAGCTCACCATCCACTACGGCTTGGTGCCTCGCACCAACAGGGGCGTCTTCGCCATCAACGAGCTGCCCGATCTGGCCGAGCGCATCCAGGTGGGTTTGCTCAATGTGCTGGAGGAGCGGGATGTGCAGATCCGGGGCCACAAGATTCGCCTGCCCCTCGACATTTTGTTGTTCGCGTCGGCTAACCCCGAGGACTACACCAATCGAGGCCGCATCATCACCCCGCTGAAAGACCGCTTCGGCGCCCAAGTCCGCACCCACTATCCGACCGACGTAGACATTGAGTTGGACATCACCGAGCAAGAGGCCAAGGTGCCCGAAGCCGACATGATGGTGACCATGCCCGATTTCATGAGTGAGGTGCTGGTCTATCTCAGTTTCTTGGCCCGGCAGAGCCCTCACATCAACCAGCGCTCGGGCGTTTCGGTGCGGTTGACGGTGTCCAACTACGAGACTTTGGCCGCGGCGGCAATTCGACGAGCGCTTCGCACCGGCGAGGCCGCGGCCATTCCCCGAGTGACCGACCTGGACGCACTCACCCCCTCCACTATGGGCAAGATCGAGATCGAGACCATCGACGACGGCCGTGACTCCGAGATCTTGGGCAACCTCACCAAAGAGGCAGTCCGCCAGGCGTTCAAGGATGCGGTCGACGTGGAAGTGCAGCAAGAGGTGATCGAGGCCTTTGAAGAGGGCCGGGTGGTCAACGCGGGAGACGACATCTCCTCAACCGACTATGCCGCCCTCGTCGACGAGGTGCCCGCCTTCGCCAGCGCGCTGGCCGCGTTGGGCTACGAGCCCGGCGATCTGGAGAATCCGGCGTTGGTGGCCAGCGGCATCGAGTTCGTGCTCGAGGGCCTCCACCTCTCCAAGCGCCTAAACAAAGAATCGTTGGCCGGCGCTGCCGTTTACCGGGGAAGAACCTGACCCTTCATCCGGTCCCGCAGGGTGAAGGCGGCGTCTTTGGGGTTGCGATCCTGGTCGAACAGACCGCGGGCGGTTGACCTTCCCAGGTGCCATTGGTAGCCGTCCACCGCGGTGTCGGCGAAGAATCCCACCACATTGATGCCGTCGTCCCTCGCGGCCTCGATCTGATCTAGCGTTCGGGCCAGGAGCTGGTCGCGCCACGTCTCGTCGGTGGTGGACACGCCGGTGCCGGCTACAGCCAGAGGCCGGTCGCCGAGCATGTCGGCCAGGCGGGCCAACGCCCGGCCCAACTCCTCTGGCTCGGGGGCCAGTCCGGAGTCGTCGCGACGAGCCGTGGGTGGGTATGGGCCTAGGTGGCCGTGGCGATCAACTGACACCGGAGCGTCGAAGTTCATCCCAACCACGTCGATCGCCTCTCGGAACTCCTCGCGGGCGACTATTGGACGGTCGGGCACGGTGATCTCCCCGTCGGTCAATGCCGAAGTCCAGCTCTGCCACAACAGGCGGTCCCACCATCCCTGCCAGCCGTGGGTGTCAGCCCGTTGGTCGGCCGCGAACACGGTGTGGAGCCCGAACACCCCCATAACCGGCTGACTACCGCTGCGGAGCAGGCGGCAAGCCTCAAACATGGCCTCTAGCCCGTGCTGGGCCGCCTCCACGCCGGCGGCAATACTGCGCCGTCCAGGGGGACGCTGGGCCAAAATGCGGCTCCGCACCGCCCAGCCCACCGGATCTTCCACCGGCACCCACCCGACCACTCGGTCGGAGAACCACTCGCCGCACCGGTCCACCCAGCGTGCCCACCACAGCATGCGCCCTTGTCGGGAGCCCCAGCCGCCCTCGTCGTCAACAAACCACCCCGGCAGCGTGGTGCTCTGGAGCACTAGCCACGTGCGCAAACCGGAGTCGTGGGCCGCGGCCAGCATGTCCAGGTATCGGTCGACGGCGTCGTGGTCCAGCTTGCCTGGCTCTGGCTCCACCCGGGCCCACTCCACTGGAAGCCGGCAATCGGTGAAGCCCCATTCGGCCAGCATCTCGAGGTCGGCCCGGAAGTCGATGCCGAAACCGTTCCCCTCGCCCGACTGGGGGGCACGACCCTCCCGCTCCCACACCGACCAGTCCGCGGCAGGGGCAACACCCTCCAGTGCTACCGAGTCTGCGGTCCACCCCCAGGCGAATTGGCCGTCCGAAGTATCGCTGCTGCTTCCCACTTCGTTCAGAGTAGGTTGGCGGGATGCTTCGGAGATGGCGAAGAGGCCGCCGCGGGTCAGCTCACCGGGTGGCCTACTCCCGCTGGGACGGCAGCCAGACCGGTTTTGACTTCTCCACCTCCGATTTGTTCTCCCAGATGAACGACGACCTCCTCTACCACGGCGACGTGAACGCCGCCCTTCGGCGGCTCCTTCAACAGGGATTCGAGGTCGACGGTCAGCAGGTTCAAGGCCTGCGGGAGATGATGGAGCAGCTCCGCCGCAAGCGCCAGGAGCGATTGGAACAGCACGACTTGGGCGGTGTCTACGACGACATCGCCCAAGAGCTGCGCGATGTGGTCGACATGGAGCGCGACGCGCTGGACGACCTGGCCACCACTGCGGCCGAATCAGGAGACGAGCGCCGGGCGGCCATCACAGAGGAGACCGTGGCCCAGCGCCAGTTCCAGCTCGACATGCTGCCCCCTGATCTGGCCGGCCAGATCAAAGAGCTGGAGGACTACCAATTCACCTCGTCGGAGGCCCAGCAGCGCTTTGACGACCTGGTGGAGCAGCTCCGCCAACAGCTCATGCAGAACTACGTCAACCAGATGACCGACGGCATGAACAACCTCTCCCCTGAAGACCTGGCCCGGGCCAAGGACATGATGGCCGAGCTGAACAGCCTGCTGGAGAAGCGCCAGACGGCCGACGAGCAGCTTCCCGCCAGTATCGACGACCCCGGCGAGCGCAACCGGATGCTGGACGAGCGCCTCCAGGCCGATTTCGACAGCTTCATGGAGCGCTTCGGCGATTTCTTCCCCGAGAACCCCCGTACGCTGAGCGAGTTGCTGGAGGTCATGGCCCGGCGCATGGCGGCCATGTCGGCCATGATGGCGTCGATGACGCCCGAGCAGCGGGCGCAGCTCCAGGGTTTGGCCGAGCAGCTATTGCAGGACATGGACCTGCGCTGGCAGGTGGATCAGCTATCTCAGAATCTCCAGGCCATGTTCCCCGACGCCGGCTGGGACCAGTCGTACGACTTCAGCGGGGCCGATCCGTTGGACTTCGCCTCGGCCGCCCAAATGATGCAGGAGCTGGGCGACTTGGACCAGCTCGACAATCTCTTGAGGTCGGCCAACAATCCCGGAGCGCTGGCCGAGGTGGACATCGACCGGGCTCGAGAGCTGCTGGGAGACGAGGCGGCCCAGAGCCTGGAACAGATGGCCGATCTGGCCAAGCTGCTGGAAGAGGCCGGTTTGATCGAGAACCGGGAGGGCCGCCTGGAGCTCACCCCCCGGGCCATTCGCCAGATCGGCCAGAACGCTTTGTCAGACCTGTTCAAGAAGCTCCAGCAAGACCGGTTTGGCCAGCACACCATGGAGTTGTTCGGTGGGGGCCACGAGCGGGAATACCACACCAAGCCCTATGAGTTCGGCGACCCCTTCAACCTGGACATTGAGCGGACCATCCGCAACGCCATCCAGCGCACCGGGGGAGGCACCCCGGTGGAGCTGACACCGGATGACTTTGAGGTGGAGCGCACCGAGAACATCGTGCGGTCGTCAACCGTGTTGATGCTCGACCTTTCGCTGTCGATGCCGATGAGGGACAACTTCTTGCCGGCCAAGAAGGTGGCCATGGCCCTGCACTCTCTCATCAGCTCGCAGTATCCCCGAGACTTCCTGGGCATCGTGGGCTTCAGCGAGGTTGCCCGGGAGGTGAAGCCCGAGCAGCTGCCCGAGGTGTCATGGGACTTTGTGTACGGCACCAACATGCAGCACGGGTTCATGCTGGCCCGCCAGATGCTGGCCCGCCACAGCGGCACCAAGCAGATCATCATGGTCACCGACGGCGAGCCCACCGCTCATGTGGACGAGGACGGACGGCCCTTCTTCTCCTACCCGCCAGCGAGGGCGACCGTGGAGAAGACCCTGGAGCAGGTCATGCGGGCCACCCGTGAGGGCATTCGCATCAACACGTTCATGCTGGACGCCACCTCCTACCTCACCAACTTCATCGAGCAGATATCCAAGATGAACGGTGGTCGGGCCTTCTTCACCACCCCGGAGACCCTGGGCGACTATGTGTTGGTCGACTTCGTGGAGCACAAGCGCAAGCTGCTGGGCGGTCGCCGCCACTGAGGCGGTCCCGGAGATTCCATTTGCGGGAGAAATTTCCTCTTGCGTTTGGCGCGTTTCCATGTCAAGGTTACGTTGTTGAAATTACAAGCACGTTGTTTCCCATCCGAGGGCTGAGCAGGCCCGACGTCGAAGGCAACGGGCAAGGGGCGACACATTTCATGTCCAGGAGGGCACTATGAGACTCGTAGAGACAACTACGAAGCCGTCGCAAACAGGCGAGGACGGCCGGGCTTGGCAAGCTCTGGCCAACTGCCTGGGGGTGGACCCCGATCTGTTCTTCCCAGAGAGGGGGGCATCCACTCGTGAGGCCAAGGAGGTTTGCCGGGCCTGCGTGGTGCGCGAGGAGTGCTTGGAGTTCGCCATCGTGAACGGTGAGAAGTTCGGTATCTGGGGTGGCATGAGCGAGAGAGAGCGGCGACGGGTCCGCCGAGCTCGGGGACTCACCCGAGTGCGGGAACCGATCACCGCGGTGGCCGACACCTCTGGCGCTTAGTCTCCACCCACTGACGCAAACAGAGCGGTTTAGGGGTAGCCTGAGTCCATGAATCTCGGTCCAACGGAGTTGATCATCGTCTTGGTCATCTTGCTGGTGCTGTTCGGCGGGGCAAAGCTCCCCAAGCTGGCCCGCTCGCTGGGCCGAGCCCAGAAAGAGTTCAAAGAAGGTGTGACCGAGGGTTCGAAGGCCGAAGAGAAAACCGACGAGAAGCCCAAAGACGCATAGCATCACCCCCTGATGTCTGTAGCTACCTCTGAAGAGCTGGTCATGTCTTTGGCCACGATGTGCGTCAATCCGTTTGAGCTGACCTTTGATCAGTTGGAATCATCGCTGGTTGCGACGGCTGATGCGGGTTATACCGGCATCAGCGTTTGGCCGTTCACCCTGGGAATGGCCGGCGTGGACGCCTCCTGGCTGGCTGACCGGTTGGAAGAGCTTGAACTGACCCACCCCGTGGCTGAAGCGGCCTTCGGCTGGTTGAACTCTGATCGCGATGCGGCCGCGGCTGAAGTGGCCAGTCTGAGCGAGTACGCCAACGCGGTGGGCAGCCGGGAACTGGTGGCGGTCACTATGGAATCCAAGTTGCCCCCCGCGGACGAAGTGGCCGCTTGCTTCAAGACCCTATGTCAGGGCGCCGGCGACGCCGGGTTGCAGGTGAGCATGGAGTTCTTGCCCTGGACCGGCATCGCTGACCTGGCCACCGCGTGGGAAATCTTGCAGCGGGCCGACTGCGACAACAGCGGCATCATGGTCGACACATGGCACTGGTTCCGCCAGCCTGGCGGCCCCAACCCCGACCTGCTACGCCAGATCCCCGCCGAGAAGCTGCGGGTGGTTCAGCTCTGCGATGCCGCCGCCGAGCTTCCCGATGATGGGGACATTGCCACCGAGACCATGACCTCTCGCCTGCTCCCCGGCGAAGGCGCGGTCGACTTCGCTGAGGTCTTGGGAATCATCACCGGATCCGGCACCACCCCCATCTGGTTCCCCGAGGTCTTCAGCACCCCTCTGGCCACGGCCGGCCCCCAGACCATGGCCCCCCAGGTGCTGGCGGCCAGTCGCTCGGTGCTCGGCTAGCCCCCGATTCTCACGCCATCAGGCCGCCGCTTGGCGCAGCATCCGGCGGCGCTGGCGTTCGGAGCGGCCTCCCCAAACACCGTGCTTGATGCGATTGCACAGGGCGTAGGCCAGGCAAGCCTCTTGAACCAGGCACTCCTGGCAGACCTTCTTGGCCTTCTCCACCCCCAGCCCATCACTGGGGAAGAAGACGTCGGGCGACTCGTCTGCACACTTGCCGTAAGCCATCCAGCTCTCGCTCATGGGACCTCCATCGGTTACATGCCCCCACATGTATGACGCCCCACCGCAGCCAAAAGTTCCCTCGTCATGAGAAAATCAAGAGCTATCGGCCGTCCGGTGGCTCATCATAGCGGCGGGGCGTGCATTCGGGATATCGCCCCGAAGCGGCTAGACTGTCACGGCCCCATTTCCCACAGGAGCAACGCGATGACAGACACCATGGAAGCCCCGCCTGAGCCGCCGGCCGGGCACGTCAAAGTGGTTTATATGGGTCCGGTGGCGCCCCACTGGGACTTCATGTCTGATTTCGGCGATTCTGGAGTCATTGAGCAGTTCAGGGTCCGGGCCGAAGCCCGCTTGTTGCTGCTCCCCCCCCACGATCCGCAGTTCCGCCGGAACCGGGAGCGGATCAACCGGGACGCCGAGCGGGAGAATCTGCTCATCGACTGGGATTTGGGGTACGACGAAGAAGTGGAGGCCGAGACCGACGGGGGGTAGGCGCGAAAGCTGGTCAACATGACATTGGAATCCATCGACATCGAAGCCGAGTCAGGGCGATTCATCAATCGCGAGCTGTCTTGGTTGGATTTCAACAGCCGAGTGCTGGCCCAGGCCGAGGATCCGTCGGTACCCCTTCTGGAGCGGGTCAAGTTCTGTGGCATCTGGTTCTCCAACCTCGATGAGTTCTTCCAGGTTCGGGTGGCCGGACTCAAAGACCAACTAGCCGGTCAGTTCATCGGCACCACCCCCGACGGCCGCACGGCCGCCCAGCAGCTCCATGAGATCCGCATCGAAGTGGACAACCAGATGGACCGGGCCGCACAGTGCCTGAGCGGTCTGACCGTCGAGATGGCCGATGCCGGCATCGAGATCCTCAACTGGGACGACTTGGACGACGAGGACCGCAAGTTCCTCTCTGGGGAATTCGACGATCGCATCTACCCGGTTCTGACCCCGCTCGCAGTTGATCTAGGGCATCCGTTTCCCTACATATCCAACCTGTCTCTGAGCCTGGGCGTGCTGATGATCGACCCGGCCGACGGCCATCAGCGGTTTGCCCGCCTCAAGGTGCCGGCAACCTTCGGCCGTTTCCTCCAACTCCCCGACGAGAATCGGTTCGTCCCCGTCGAACAGGTGGTGGCCGCTCACCTCTCAACTCTGTTCCCCGGAATGGAGATCACCGAGACGGTGGCCTTCCGGGTCACCCGCAATGCCGACTTGGCCGTGGACGAGGGCGAGGCCCAAGACCTGCTGGCCGCAGTGGAAGTAGAGCTGCGCCGCCGCCGGTTCCGCAGCGTGGTCCGCCTGGAGGTGGAGCACTTGGTGTCCTCGGAGATCCGCAACCTGCTCATCGAGGAACTCGATATCGAACGCAACGACGTCTACGAGGTGGACACCCTGCTGGAGATGTCCAGCCTGTGGGACCTGTTCGCCGTGGATCGTCCCGATCTCAAGAACCCGGCGTGGAAGTCAGTGAATCCCCTGCCCTCAAAGGCACCGGGCGACCAGCCGATTGATTTGTTCGCCCGTATCCGCGAGGGCGACATATTGGTCCACCATCCGTATGACTCCTTCACCGCCACCGTGCAGGAGTTCATCTGGCAAGCGGCCAACGACCCCAAGGTCTTGGCCATCAAGCTCACCTTGTACCGAACCTCGGGTGACAGCCCGATCGTGCGGTCGCTTATCCGAGCGGCGGAGGGCGGCAAGCAGGTGGCGGTGGTCGTCGAGCTCAAGGCCCGCTTCGACGAAGAGGCCAACATCGAATGGGCCCGCCGCCTTGAGCAGGCCGGCGTCCACGTGGCCTACGGCCTGGTCGGGCTCAAGGTTCACGCCAAGACCTGTCTGGTGGTGCGTGAGGAGGCCGACGGGGTCCGCCGCTATTGCCATATCGGTACCGGCAACTACAACTCCATCACCGCCCGGGTGTACACCGACCTGGGGCTGTTTACCGCCGACCCCGAGGTCGGCGTCGATCTGACCCAATTGTTCAACTCCCTGACCGGCTATGGACGGGATATCCAGTTCCGACGGCTGGTGCCCGCACCCCAAGGGCTGCGCCCCACGGTGACGGAGCTGATCCGCAACGAGGCGGCCCGCGGCCCCGAGGGACGGATCATCATGAAGATGAACAGCCTGGCCGATGCGGAGATGGTCGAAGCCCTTTATGAGGCTTCCCAAGTAGGCGTGGAAATCGATCTGATCGTGCGAGCCATTTGCTGTTTGCGCCCCGGTGTGCCGGGCATGTCCGACACCATTCGAGTCCGCTCGCTCATCGGGCGGTATCTGGAGCACAGCCGCATCTATTACTTCGGCAACGGCGAGGACGTCGGCGCCCCGGCCTACTACATCGGCTCGGCCGACCTCATGCCTCGCAACCTCAACCGCCGAATTGAGGCCCTAGTGGCGGTGGTCAATCCAAGCTTGCGCCAGCGGCTTGACCAGGTGCTGGAGATCAACCTCGCTGACGACTCGCTGGCCTGGGATCTAATGCCCGACGGGTCCTGGCGGCGGGTTGAGAACCGCACCGGCTTTGAGGCCCATACCGAATTCGAGCGGGTAGCATTGGCCGCCACGAGCTAACACCTCGTTACTTGCATTGCCGAGGTATCCGCATTTTCAGCCCGTTCAGGCCCTACCGTATTATTCCGTGCGATTCGGAACAGTAGCGGTCATCCTCGGCGGCGGCGGGCTTATCACCCGGCACAACGACGGCGAGTTGGAAGTTCTGTTAGTTCATCGGCCCAAGCATCTCGACTGGTCGCTGCCCGCGGGCAAGCTGGACCCGGGAGAGACCCTGGCGGAATGCGCACTTCGCGAGGTGTACGAGGAGACGGGCTACGTCTGCGAGTTGGGTCGCGATCTGGGCATGGTGGATTACGTCGATCGCCGAGGCCGGACTCGTCAGGTCCACTACTGGGAGATGGACGCCATCACCGGCAGCTTCACTCCCTCTGACGAGGTGGACGCCATCGCCTGGGTGCCGTTGGTCGAGTCCCTCAACTACTTCTCCAACGAGCGCGATCTCAAGATGGTGAGCGCGTTTTTGGCCTTGGTGGGCGACAGCGTGCTGGCCTGATAGCGGCCGCTCCAAAGCTTCCTTACCCGTTCACCTTCCGTTCAGACAGTCGCGGCAGGGTGGAAACCCGCCCCTCCTACCTTTACGGCTAATCCATTGCGCTGATCGGTGTGTTCGGCGTGCAGTCAAGGAGGACATGTGAAGCTACGGAAACTGCTCATTCTGATTATCGGGCCAATTGCAACGTTTGCGCTTGTCGCGGCTGCATGCGGCAATGACGACGATGGGGATGCCACCCCAGACACGGCGGGACAGGCCGACGCTGGTGACACCGGGGACAGTGGCGATGACGGTGGCCAGCAGGCTGCTGCCCAGGAGGCTCCCGCGGGAAGCGTCTCCGGTTCGGTGACGATTTCGGGTTCTTCGACGGTGGAGCCGATCTCGGTGCGGGTGGCCGAGTTGTTCGAGGATGTTCAGCCGGATGTGTCGGTGACGGTTGACGGTCCGGGTACCGGTGATGGTTTCAAGTTGTTCTGCGAGGGCGAGACCGACATCTCCGATGCCTCCCGCCAGATCAAGTCTTCCGAAGCCGAGGATTGCGCCGAGAACGGTATCGAGTTTGTAGAGCTGCGGGTGGCAATCGACGGAATAGCGTTGATGACCGGCGAGGGCAACCCGGTGGAGTGCGTGACCTTCAACGACATCTACGGTTTGGTCGGCCCCGAGTCGACTGGCTTCGGCTCTTGGTCGGACGCCGGGTCGCTTGGTCTTGCGACTTCGGATCTGCCGGATTCCGACTTGGATATCTACGGTCCTGGTGAGGAGTCGGGAACGTTCGACAGCTTTATCGAGATCGTGCTGGAGGACATCGCCGACGAGCGTGGTCAAGACGCCATCACCCGTCCCGACTACAACGCCAACGCCGACGACAACGTGATCATCCAGGGCATTCAGTCGAGCGACACCAGCTTTGGCTGGGTCGGGTTCGCCTTCGCCGCCCACGCCTCGGGCGTGAAGCTGCTCGACGTTGATGGCGGCGATGGCTGCGTTAGCGCCAGTGCCGACACCATCGCCTCCGGCGAGTATCCGGTGTCCCGGTCGCTGTACATCTACGTCAACAAGGCCAAGGCCGACGCCAGCCCGGCCCTGGTCGCCTATGTGGACTACTTCATGAGCGACGACGGCCTCGGCACCGCCGTCAGCGAGGTTGGATACGTGAACCTCACCGACGATGCCAAGGGCGCCACCCGGGCCAACTGGGCAGGCCGATAGGCCGGATTTAGGACTGCAAGTAGATACCAAGCAACGATGCCGATGACCAGTAGCGTGTGGTCGTGAGCGACACCCGGGTCGATCCTGCCAAGGGGTTTTCCGTCGAATCACTGACGACGAACCCCCGGCAGGCTCGCAAGGAGCGGCTCATCCGAGACTCCCTCGGGGCCACCGCACTGGTATCGGTGCTGATCTCCGGGCTGATCATCTGGTCGCTGTTCTCGGAAGCCTGGACGTTCATGGTCGAGGTGGACTGGGGCTCGGTGTGGGACATCGGCTGGTTCCCCCGCCGGGGCATCTACGACATCAAGACGCTGATCGTGGCCAGCCTCATCGTCACCGGCATCGCCATGATCGTGGCCGGCCCGCTAGGCCTAGGCGCCGCCATCTACTTGTCGGAGTACGCCCGACCTGGAGTCCGCCGAACCCTCAAGCCCATCTTGGAGATCCTGGCGGGCATTCCCAGCGTGGTGCTCGGTTTCTTCGCTCTGGAGTGGATCGCCCCCAACGTGGTCAAGACCCTTTTCGGCGGACCGGCGGCCGGCTCGCTGCTGGCTGCTGGCATCGGCGTGGGGGTGCTCGTGGTTCCACTGGTGGCGTCCATCTCCGAGGACGCCATGAAGGCGGTGCCCATGTCGCTGCGGGAGGCTTCATCCGGGCTGGGGGCCCGCAAGATCACCACCACCATCCGAGTAGTGCTGCCCGCCGCTGTCTCGGGGTTGATGGCGGCGTTCATCGTGGCCGTTTCCCGAGCCTTGGGCGAGACCATGGTGGTGTTCATGGCCGGGGGCGCCGCCCAAACCGCCATCTACACCCACGACCCGCTGGACGGCAGCCTCACCATGACCGCGGGGATGACCTCATTGGCCCGGGGCACCGACAGCGTGGTGGGTGAGGGCCTCACCTTCCAGAGCCTGTTCTTCGTGGGCCTGATGCTGTTCGTGGTGACCTTCGCCTTGAACGTGGTGGCCGACCGTTTCGTCCACCGGGTGAGAGAGCAGTACTGATGGCCAAGGCACGGCTCATCGGCGATCGCACCAACAAGATGATGGTGCAGGCCATGGAGCGTCGGGCCACCGACGTGCGGGGCCGGGTGTTCCAGATCACCCTGCTGGTCACCCTGCTGATCTCGCTGTTCATACTCGGCGTACTCATCGCGGACGTGGTGATCGACGCCTGGGGATTGCTTACCGGACGACCCGGCGGCTTCTTGTCCGGCACCATGCGGTCCCTCTCCGACGATCCCAAGCTGGGTGTGCATCAAGCTTTGGTGGGCACGTTCTGGATCGCCGTCTTCGTAGCCGTGCTGGCCTTCCCCATCGGCATCGGTGCGGCCATCTGGCTGGAGGAATACGCCCTCAAGAACCGGTTCACCCGGTTCATCGAATTGAACATCCGCAACCTGGCCGGGGTTCCCTCAATTGTGTATGGCCTGCTCGGCTTGTTCTTGTTCGTGAACAGCCTGGGCGGTCTCACCGGCGGCAAGTCCATAGCCTCGGCGGGCATCACTCTGGCCATTCTTGTGCTGCCTATTGTGATCATCACCGCCCAAGAGGCCATCCGAGCCGTTCCCCAAGGGCTGAAAGAGGGGGCCTACGGCGTGGGGGCCACCAAGTGGACCATGATCCGCAGCCAGGTGCTGCCTTACGCCGCGCCCGGCATCTTCACCGGGACGCTGCTGTCGATGTCCCGAGGCATCGGCGAAGCTGCTCCACTGCTCCTGGTGGGCGCGGTCTCCGGCCGACTAGGAAGCAATCCGGGCTTTTTTGACTTCAGTGCAATTGACGCTAAGGCCTTTATGGCCATGCCGGTGATCATCGTGGAATGGGTGCAGAACTCGGGGCGCGATCCGGGCTTCGCCGAAGCCGCGGCGGCAGCCATCGTGGTGCTGCTGGTGTTCGTTATCCTGATGAATGCGGCGGCCATCTTCTTGCGCAACCACTTCGAGAAGAAGAGAGGATGACTGGTGGAAGCAGTCTCTGAGAGCATAAGGACTGATCTGATGGAGCAAGCAGAACCGGAAGCCTCTCCTCGACTCGGTCTGAACATTGACCGAACGATGCAGGCGGCCGCCCCCGACACCACCGGCGACCCGGTTTTCGAAGTTGAAGACCTGAACGTGTACTACGGCGACTTTCGGGCTGTCCAAGACGCCACCTTCACGGTGTACGAGCACGAGATCACAGCCATGATCGGCCCCTCGGGCTGCGGAAAAACCACGGTTCTGCGGTGCTTCAATCGGATGAACGACCTCATCCCCATCGCCCGGGTGGAGGGTCGCCTGGACTTTCGCAAAGTCCCCATATACGACCCCCGGGTGGATCCGGTTGAGGTTCGCCGCCGCATCGGCATGGTGTTCCAAAAGCCCAACCCGTTTCCCAAGTCGATCTACGACAACATCGCATTCGGCCCCCGCGTGTGTGGGATGGCCAAGAAGAAGAGCGACCTGGAAGACATCGTGGAGCAGTCGCTGAATCGGGCCGCCCTGTGGGACGAGGTGAAGGACCGGCTGAAGGACTCCGCGCTGGGGTTGTCCGGCGGCCAGCAGCAGCGCCTGTGCATCGCCCGGGCGATCGCCGTCGATCCCGATGTGCTCTTGATGGACGAGCCGTGCTCGGCCCTCGATCCCATAGCCACCGCCCGCATTGAAGATCTGATGCAGGAGATCAAGAACGACTACACCATCGTGATCGTCACCCACAACATGCAGCAGGCCGCCCGCATCAGCAACCGCACCGCGTTCTTCACCGCCCAGCTCGACTCCACCACCGACCAGCGGTGCGGACTGCTGGTGGAATACGACCGCACTGAGACCATCTTCTCGAACCCCTCTGACGAGCGGACCGAGAACTATGTCACCGGACGGTTCGGCTGAGCACCGGTCCGGAGCCCGGGGTGGGGGAACTGCGCAAGTCCTTCCACGAAGAACTGGACGAGATCCAGGCCGGCATCGTGCGCATGGCCGCGCTCGTCACCGAGGCCGTACCCCGGGCCACCGAGGCGCTGTTGGAGTCCAATTTGGAGTTGGCCCAGCAGCTCATCACCGCTGACGACGAACTCGACGATTTGTCGGTGTATCTCGAGGAGCGCTGCCACCATGTGCTGGCCCTCCAATCCCCCATGGCCAGCGATCTTCGGGCTCTCAGCACCGCCCTGCGGCTGAACGCCGAGTTGGAGAGGTCGGGCGATTTGGCTGTGAACATCGCCAAGGCCACCCGGCGCATCTATGGCACCCGCTACGACGCCACCCTCCGGGGCCTGCTGGTGAGAATGAGCGAGGAAGCCTGCCGGCTGATGCGTCTGGCCGTCGACTCCTACGTGGACGGAAACGCGGGGCTGGCCGCCGCCCTCGACGACATCGACGACCAGCTCGACGGCTTGAACCGCGACTGCGTTCAGGCCGTGTTCCAAGCCCACCACGACGGCTCCATCGACCTTCAGGCCGCCGTACAGCTCTGTCTGATCAGCCGGTACTACGAGCGCATCGGCGACCATGCGGTGAATATCGGGGAACGGGTGGTGTATATGGTGACGGGATGGCTTCCCGAACACACCGGGTCGGCCCGATTGAAGATCCGAGAGCGCTACCACCTCGACGAAACCGGCGAAGAGGCCGACGAAGAGACCACCGAGGAGTGAGCATGGTGTCGCGGGTCGCCTCTAGCCCACGGCAAGGGGTGTTCGGGTGATCGTGACCCTCGTTGTGGTGGCCGCCGCAGTGGTGTTGGCGCTGACCGCCGCAGTGGCGTGGCGCGAGCACCGGCACTTTGTCGACGCCGAAGAGAGCCGTCGCCGAGACGATGAACTGCACCGCCGCCATGAAGACGAAGTGGTGGAAAGCGAGACCCGTCTCCGACTGTCGTTGGACGCCATCACCCAGGGAGTGGTCATGGCCGATCCCGCCGGCAATGTGCTGTACCGCAATCCCTACGCTCAGCCGTTTATCGAAGCTCGCCACGGCGAGGCCCTAGTGGAGGCCGCAGTGGCCGAGCTGTTGGCCGAGGCAGCCCTAGGACGGTCGGTGGAGCGAGAGGTTGAGCTGTTCGGCCCACCTCGCCAATGCCTGTTCGTCAGCGCCATGCCGCTGCGTTTCGAGGGCAGGGACTACGGCTCAGTGGCCCTTATCGACGACATCACCGAGCCCCAGCGCCTGGATGCCATGCGCCGGGACTTTGTGGCCAACATCAGCCATGAGCTCAGGACCCCGATGGGCGCGCTCAGCCTGCTGGCCGAGACCCTGGCTGAGGAGACCGACCCCGAGGTGGTGTCCCGGTTGGCGGTGAGGGTGCAGGCCGAGGCGATCCGGCTGTCCGACATCATGGACGACTTGCTGGAGCTCAGCCGGATCGAGAGCAACGAAGCGTCTGAGCAGGCACCAGTGGCGATCCAACATGTAATCAGCGAGGCACTGGCGCGGGTCAAGCCCTCCGCAGAGGACAAGGAGGTTCCCATCGAAACCGTTCTGCCCGCGCTGGATCTGGTGGTCCGGGCTGATCGTCGCCAGCTCACCTCCGCCGTGTTCAATCTGCTGGACAACGCGGTCAAGCACTCCGAGGCCAACCAACCGGTCAGGGTCACAACCCGAATGGAAGGGCACTGGGTCGAGGTTGAGGTGCGCGACCAGGGCTATGGGATCCCCCAGGGCCACCAAGAGCGCATCTTCGAGCGCTTCTATCAGGTAGACCGCTCCCGGGGGCGGAGCGATGGCGGAGTGGGCTTGGGCTTGGCCATTGTGCGCCACGTGGCCACCAATCACGGAGGCGAGGTCCGGGTGGAGTCAACGGTGGGAGAAGGCTCAGCATTCACGCTGGCGGTGCCGGTGTCCGATGACGAACCGGTCGAACAAGAGGATTCCCAAGATCTGCAATCAATCAGAGTGCAGGCATGAGCGGGTCGGGACGGGTTCTCATCGTCGAAGACGAGGAGTCCTTCGTCGAGGCGCTGACGGTGGGCCTGACCCGTGAGGGTTTCACCGTGAATGTTGCCCGCGATGGCAAGGAAGCGCTTGATTTATTCAACGCCTTCTCCCCCGACATCGTGCTGCTCGACGTGATGTTGCCCCTGGTTTCCGGTGTCGATGTCTGCCGCCAGATCCGGGCCCGCTCCCAAGTGCCCATCATCATGGTCACCGCCAAGGGCGAGGAGATCGACGCGGTTGTGGGTTTGGAAGTGGGGGCCGACGACTACGTGACCAAGCCCTATCGCCTGCGTGAGCTGATCTCTCGAATGCGCTCGCTGCTGCGGCGGTCCCGATGGACCGCTGAGAGTGAGACGTTCCGGGGAGAGGTCATCGAGGTGGGAGATGTGGCGGTCGACCCGGAGAGCCACGAGGTCTTCGTCCGGGGCAAGCAGATCGAGCTGCCGCTGAAGGAATTCGACCTGCTGGAGCTGTTTTTGACCAATGCGGGACGGGTGTTGACCCGGGATGCGCTGATCGACCACGTATGGGGTAGTGACTACGTGGGCGACACCAAGACGCTGGATGTCCACGTCAAGCGGCTCCGATCCAAGGTCGAGGAAGACCCCTCCAACCCCAGCCGCATCGTGACCATCCGCGGCCTGGGCTACAAGTACGCCACCGGCGTCGCGGCAGAGACCACGCCGCCGTAGTCTTCATAGCGTGATCAACGTCCCGTTCTTGCGGTTGGTCAGGGTGCATGCCCTTGCCGCGGCGGGCGACGCCATGATCACCGTCGCGCTGGCGGGCTCGCTCTTCTTCTCCATCGATCCCAGCGCGGCTCGATTGCGGGTCACCCTTTATCTGCTGCTGACCATGGCTCCGTTTGCGGTGGTTGGTCCGCTGATCGGCCCGGCTCTGGACCGCTTTCGGGGTGGACGGCGTCCCATGGTCTTCGCCATCAATTCGGGGAGGGCATTTGTCGCCCTCTTGATGATCTCCAACATGGATTCGCTGCTGCTGTTCCCCCTCGCCTTCGCCATGTTGGTCCTCCAGAAGAGCTATGGCGTGGCCAAGGCATCGATGGTGCCGCTCATCTTGCGCGATGAGGAGCAATTCGTGGGGGGCAATGCCCGATTGGCGCTGGTAGGAAGCGTCTGCGGCTTCATCGGCGCCGGTCCGGCGTTGCTGGCAAACCTGCTTGGGGGCGCTTCTTGGACTGTAGGTCTGGCCATGGTGGTGTACATCCTGTGTGCCCTGTCCTGCCTGTCGCTGCCGCCGGGTCGTGTGGCCCCGAAGCCAATTGACGATCCACATGGGAGCAAGCTCCGCACGGTGGGCATCCGCAAAGCAGCGACAGCTACTGGGACGCTGCGAGGGATCGTCGGGTTCATGACCTTTTTGGCCGCGTTTGCGCTGAGGGGTGGCGCCGACGATGTGAACCTCTCCGGGGTTGGGAAGGCGTTCGGGGCCGGCATCCGCCACGCCCTCCAGGGCGATGTTGCCTCTGATGCCAGTCCGGCGTGGAAGCTGGGATTGGTGGCTGCCGCATTGGTGTGCGGTTTCTTGGTCGGCTCGCTTCTGGCTCCCAAACTGCGGGACCGGTTTCGCGAGGAGGTGATCATCGCCGCCGCACTGGGGGCCCTGTTTGTGGTCGCCCTGCTGGCCGCGTGGGGAGGGGGCTACGGATCCACCCTGCTTCTGGCGTTGGGAGTGGGCGTAACCGCCAGCGCGGGCAAGCTGTCCTTTGATTCCATCGTGCAGCGTGACGCCGAGGGCGCCGACCACGGCCGTGCGTTTGCCGTTTTCGAGACCCGCTTCCAGATCTTCTGGGTGTTGGGAGCGCTACTGCCCGTGGTCATCCCCATGCCCGCCCGAGCCGGGTTCATTCTCATCGCCCTCGCTGCTGTGGCCGCTGTTGTCTTCTTGTGGTGGCGGCAAAGCCCTAGTCGGGCAGGTCGATTCGGGCCAGCCACAAGCCAGGAGCATCAACCTCAGCAGGGGTAGGCAGTTCACGAGGCGAATGCCACAGCCGAGCCAGGCCGTCGGTTCCGGCCCGATCCACCACCCCGCTGGCGAAGGCCGATCCCCGGTCGTATTGGTCCTGGCTGAGCTCGAGGCCGAACATCTGATCGATGAAGCGGTCGGTGGCCTCGGCGGTAACCCGACGCCGTCTCAAGGCCTCGCTGAGGCGCTGGTAAGAGCCGATGAGACCTCGTCCGATGCTGTCCATGGTCCAGTCGACATAGCCGGCGATCACCGTTACCAGGGCAGTTATCTGCGGCAGCAGGGCCTTTTGGGCCGGCGATTGGATCGCCCCCAGGATGACTTCGGGGTCGCCAAGCACCGACTGGAGGTTTCCCATTGAATCGGGGTTGGCGAAGTCCAGTTCGCCTAGTCGGCTCTCCAACGCTCCCGGGTCGGCCTCGAAATTTCGGACATAGTCGGCCAACAGCTCATTGAGCCGCTGGCTCACATGGGGGAGCGAAAGCACGGCGTGGTGGGTCAGTTCGCTCAGACACACCCAAAGCCGAAGGTCAGAGCGGTCCAAGCTCCACTCATCGGCCAGGGCATCGATATTGGCGGGAACCACCATCAGCTCTGGGCCCTCCCGGGGAATGGGCAGCTCGTATTGGCCCAGGCTTCTACGGGCGAGGTTGCCCACCATGCTTCCCGCCGTCATGCTCAGCATGACCGGGCCGATCATCTTCATGATCTGTCCGAACATGGCTTGAGCGGGGTCGAAAGAATCCTCCTCGGTTCCGACCCGGCCTGACACGTTTCCGATGGGCTCAAGGAGGTCTTTGTAGGCATCCAGCGTGGCGGTAGCCCATTGTGACCGAGTCACCGGCACGATCGTCGCAGCTTGGCCGTCGCGGGTGGTCGAAAGTCCGGTGGCGTTGGCCACTTGGAGTTCGGCCACCCGGCCCAGCTCCTCCAAAGAGATGCGGTCGGCGGGATCGACGTTGGGTTCCGACTGACCTTCGGTGGCCACCGCCACCGCGAACTGGCGCGCCGTGTCCCAGGTGGACGAGGCCTGCTGCGAGAAGAGCTTGCCAAGATCGCCGAAAATCGGCATTCCCTGGAAGGGATTGAACTCTTCGGGAGAGTCAGGTTCACTCACACCGTGAGGTTACCGGCAATACTCCAGTAGCAGTTGCGGCGAAATCCTCGTAGCCTCGATAGGTGGCCGATCCCGCTCCGATTTCTGTTGCAGTGGCCGGTGCCTGTGGTCCGCTTGGCCGCCGGGTCAGCCGCAAACTGGTTGATCATTGCCGAGTCGGCTCGGTGATCGGCTTCGACTTGCGCCCCGATCCCGAAATCGTTGGCATGGAATACGTCTCGGGCGACATCGGCGAGTTGGATCTCGAAAGCCTGCTGGGTGGCGTGGATGTGCTGGTCCATTTGGTCTCAGCCCATGAGCCGTGGTCGGACGAGGCCCAGGAGGGTTCCGGGGATGCTGAGGTCACTCGTCGGCTCTTGGCGGCAGCAGACTCTGCTGGGGTGAGCCGGCTGGTATTGATGTCGTCGGCCATGGTGTACGGCGCCTGGCCGGACAACCCGGTGCCGCTCACCGAGGCCTCTGCGCTGCGACCGCTGCCCGAGTGCGGTTTTGCCGTCAACAAGGCCGAGCAGGAGCGATTTGCCGTCCAGTGGGCCGAGGAGCATTCAGGAGTGGACATCGTCACTCTGCGGCCTACGGCCAGTTTGGCTGAGGAGCATGTGGGCTGGGTCGTCCGCTCGCTGCGCTCGGCGGCCAACCTCAACGGAGAGAGCGAGATTCCTGTTCAGTTCCTCCATCTGGATGATTTGGCGGCTGCTGTGGAGTTGTGTGTGGTCGAAGAGCTGACCGGGGTGTACAACGTCGCACCAAAAGGCTGGATCAGCAGCGGGACTGCTCTCGACCTCATGGGCCGGACCCATCGATTCAATATGCCCGAGCAACTCTTGCGTCGGCTGACGGCGTGGTGGTGGAAGAACCGGCTGATGCCGACGAGCCCCGGGGTGCTCGGGTATGCTCGATTTCCCTGGGTGGTGGCCAGCGATCGACTGCGGGCGGCGGGCTGGTCTCCCCAATTCACCAGCGAACAGGCATTCATCTCCGGCCACAAGAGTCCTCCTTGGGGCATGCTTGACTCCCGTCGGCGCCAGCAGGTTGCCTTGTTGGGCTCGATATTGGGAGGTTTGGCCCTGGTGTGGTCCGTTCAGGCTGTTGTCCGCCGCATATTTCGCAGCTGAACACGGTCGCGGTGGATTCTCACCGGAGTACAGCGTTTACACTCAGATTGTGGGTCCTCCTGAAGCTGCTGAGATGTGGATTGGACTCAGCGAGGCCCCGCTGCCGATTGAGGGGGTGCTCGCTTGGGTGGGCCGCCCGGACTGCGGCGGCATCGTCGTTTTCAGCGGAACGGCACGCGACCACTCAGACGGGCGCCCGGGAGTGACCGTGCTGGAATACGAGGCTTACGAGGAGCAGGTGGCACCGCGTTTGGAGGCGTTGGTCGATGAGGCCCGGGCCCGTTGGCCGGACATTGGCCGGGTGGCGCTGCTGCATCGAGTGGGCCAGGTGGAGATCGGCGAGTCTGCGGTGGTGGCCGCGGTGTCGGCTCCTCACCGTGAGGAGGCATTTGCCGCAGCCCGGTTCTGCATCGATGGTTTGAAGGCCACCGTCCCCATCTGGAAGAAGGAGGTCTGGCAAGGTGGCGAGAGCTGGGGATTGGAAGCCCAGCACATCGCTGATGCCGAGGCCTTCCAGCCTTCAGGTGAGTCGGTCAGCTGATCCATGGCACGCGACCTGGCAATCGATCTTGGCACGGCCAACACGCTGGTGTATGCCCGGGGCCAGGGCATCATCTTGAACGAGCCCTCGGTTATTGCGCTGAACCGCAAGTCCAACGAAGTGCTGGCCATGGGACGTGACGCATGGCAGATGATCGGCCGCACGCCCGCTCACATTGTCGCCGTGCGTCCGCTGCGCAAGGGGGCGATCACTGATTTTGAAGTGACCCAGCGCATGATCCGCCTGCTCCTGATGGATGCAGGGGTCAATCGGTTCAGCCGGCCCAAGGTGGTGATCTGCGTACCCTCGGCCATTACTGCGGTGGAGCGCCGGGCAGTGGTCGAGGCCGCCCGACGAGCTGGGGCGGCTGAGACCAGGCTCATCGAGCAGCCGCTCGCCGCGGCTATCGGGGCATCTCTGCCCATTCATGAACCGGTGGGCAACATGGTGGTTGACATCGGTGGCGGAACCAGCGAGACCGCGCTAATTTCCATGGGCGGGGTCATTTCGCTCAAGGCCATCCGAATTGGTTCATTCGACATCGACACTGCCATCCAGACCTACGTTCGGCGTGAATTCGGCATCGCCATCGGGGAGCGCACCGCAGAAGAGGTGAAGATCACCATCGGATCTGCGGCCTACGTTCCCGGTGAGTGCAGCGCCGAGGTTCGAGGCCGCAATCTCATGAACGGGCTGCCAGAGACCATTGTCTTGTCACCGTTCGAGGTTCGGTCTGCCGTCGCGGAAGCAGTGTCGACCATCGTCGACTCTGTGGTGGCGTGCCTGGTGGAAGCGCCGCCTGAGCTGTCTCAAGACGTGATAACCCGCGGCATCCATCTGGTGGGAGGCGGTTCTCTATTGCGAGGTATGGCCGATCGCCTGTCGCAGGCCGCGGAGGTTCCCGTAAGCCTGGTCGATGCTCCCCTGGAGTCGGTGGTCATGGGGGCGGGCCGCTGCCTGGAGTCGTTCGAAGACGTCCAGGCCATGTTCATGGAGTGAGCTGCCGCTAGTCGGGGTTGGAGAGCAACTCGGCAGCGTCCCTCGTCTGCCAGTCCCGATCTTGGGAGGCCCGGTGGAGAGCGGCCTCCACTTCGGGTCCTTCAAAGGGAGCCAGTGCCAGCACCGCCCGACGGCGCACGGCGACACGGTCGGTGATAGCCGTCAATATGGCGTCTAGGCCGTCGGGGTGGCCGATAGCTCCCAGAGCAGCGACTGCCGCCTCCCGCACCAAAGGGTTTGAATGGCCGGTGGCCAACTCCGACAGTCGGTTCACCGCGTCTCGGCCATCTGAACCTCGCTCCCCGCAGGCCCATGCGGCAGCTTCCACCACGTCGTCGCTCGGGTCGTCCAACAAAGGGGAGGGCGATACCTTCGGGCGACCAACGGTCAGGGCAGCGGCTCGCATCCGTACCCTTGGCGACGGGTCGCCCAGCGCGTCTCGCAGCTCGTCGTCGGCCAGCACTCCCAACCGGTCCAAGGCTCCGAGAGCTGATGCCTGAACTCGGGGGTCACCTTCGCTTCGGGCTGCTCGCGCGGTCGCCGCATCCCCGGTGTACCCCGAGATCACCGCGTCGCGTCGGCGAAGCTCTTGGGGGTCTTCTCCGGGTTCGGTCACACCAGCGTTTCCAACGCGATCGTGAATCCGATGAAAAAGAGCCCCACCAACATGGTCAGGCCTGCTCCCATCAGAACGACGACAAAAAACAGGCCGACGCCGGCCCGCAGCCGCTGCCACCATCGAATCTGGGCTCCTTCGCCGTAGTCGGCCCGATAGGTGGCCAGCACGTCTCGCTCGGCCCTAGCTTCCCGCCAGCTATCCCACCGCTGCTTCCACCCGCTTTTCAGCGTCGTCCAAGTATCGTCGTTGGGGGAAAAACGCATGCGCGACCAGTCGATCACAGAACCCCCCAGGATAGTTCCACCCACCGAAGATCGGGCGCCGACTTGGTGGCGGCGCAACATCGCCTGGCTGGTCCCTGTGGGTGTGGTGATTTTCTTGATGGCGATCACCTCGGTGGTGTTCACCTTCTGGCGTACCGCTCACGTTGCCGTTCGCCCAGGCTCAGTGGAAGAAGTGCCGTCGCGGATAACGGTTTCCGGCACCGAGGTATACCCGCCCGATAGCGAAATCTCCCTGGTGACCGTGCTAGTTAGCCAGCGTCTGACCATCTGGCAGCGTATCGGCGCCCAGTTTGAATCCGGGGTCGATATCGAGCCCGAGCAAACCTTCACCGGCGATGGCACCCGCCAAGAGCTTCGCCGGCTCAACGAACTGAGAATGGAGTCCTCCCAGCACACGGCCATCGTTGTCGCCCTGGAGCACCTGGGATTTGAGGTTCCCCGTATTTCATCGGGAGTCATCGTGGCTTCGGCCATGACTGGGTCGCCGGCGGCCGAAGTCTTGGAGAGAGGCGACGTGATTGTCGGCATCGAAGGGGTCCCCGTCGGCGAGTTGAAGGACCTGGCCGAGGTGCTGGCCACGCGGAGCGTAGGACAATCTGTGAACTTAGAAGTCGAACGGAGTGACGACGGACCCGTCGAGTCGGTGTCGGTGGAGTTGATTGCATCCCCGGATGACGAAAACCGAGCACTGATCGGGGTCGAGGCACGAGAGCGGACCGACATCGGTGACCTGCCAGTGGAGGTCACCATCGACAGCGGCGCGATTGGGGGGCCATCGGCCGGGCTGGCCCTCACCCTTGGAATCATCGACCTGTTGACTCCCGGAGAGTTGACCGGAGGCGAGCAGGTGGCGGCCACCGGCACGATCTCCTTCGACGGTTCAGTGGGGGCCATTGGCGAAGTGGATCAAAAGGCCATTGCAGCGCAAAGGGCCGGCGTTGACCTGTTTTTTGTTCCCACCGCCAATCTAAGAGATGCCCTCGACCATGCAAGCGGTGACATGCGGGTGTTGGGCGTGGAAACTCTCCAAGAGGCGTTGGACGCTTTGGCAAAGGGCTGACAAGGCTACGATTTCTTCCGTGGCTGAGCGCCCTCCTCCGGAGACTCCCTTTGAGCGCATGGACCCCGAAAGGGTGTCCGCTCAAAGTTTCGCCCTCACCCGCAAGGGATTCGACAAGAGCCAGGTTCAGGCCTATCTGGTGACGGTGGGCAACCAGATCAAGGCCGGGCAGCAGCAAGTTCGCGACCTCCGAGAACAGGTGGATCAGTCAGAGGCAATGCCGGAGCCCGAGCCTGAGTTCAGCTTGGACGGCGTCAAGCTGCTTGACAGCGATGTGGAGGCTTCTCGACGGCAGACCCAGGCCGAAGCCGGTGAGTTGGCAACACGAGCTCGTCGGCTGGCTGAGGAGCTCAAGTCAACGGTGGAGAAGTTGCGAGCACAGCAGGAAGTCACAGGAGTTGGCGAGCTCGCCGACTTGTTGGAGCAAGCGTACGAGCAGGCCCAGGCGGTGGCGGGTCTGCTTCAGGAGGCTCGAGACCAGGCGCAAGCCGAGGTTGACCATGGCCGTGCCCAAGGACGCGAGATCGTTGAGAGAGCCAAGGCACTCCGACTCACAGTGCTGAGAGATATGGCCCGACGCCGCCAGGCCGCTCGAGCCCAAGTCGAGCGACTGCGCGCCGGGCGCGACAAGCTCATGTCCATATTGGGTGAAGCCCGCAACTCCATAGACCAGTCGATGGAGTCGGCGAAGCTCTCATTGGCCGAGGCCAAGGTGCTAGCCGATGCTGCTGCCCGCCGGGTCGAGGACGAGGCCGAGCCCACTGATCTGGCCTTGCTCTCCGAGTTGGACGATGCCGAGGACGTGGGGATGATCACCGGCGGTGACTCCTCGTCAGAAGTGCACGAAGGAGTGACGCCGGTGCCTTCGTCCGAGGCCGATCCGGTGCAGACCGTGGTGGACCATCCTGTTTTGGCCAGCGCCGAAGACAAACGGGATGTGGAAGCCATTTTTGCCCGCCTTCGATCGCAGAGGAGCCAATCGGAAGAAGATCGCGAAACAGCGCAGGACGCTGCCGAAGCTCCGGTTGCTGGGGACTAGTCTCCCTTCGGTATGCGCAATCCCCGAGATGTGTTCAGGCCGCGCCCGCCATCTCGGCCGCGCTTCTCTCGCCGGTCCAAGATCATCGCCGCGCTCATTCTGGTGGTTTTGCTGGCCGCTATTCTGTCGTTGCGGGGCACGGCTCGCATGTGGACCGACTACCTGTGGTTCGACTCGCTGGGCCACGGAGATGTCTGGACCGAGATCCTGGTCTACAAGATCGTCTTGTCGGTCATTTTCATCGCTGCCTTTTTCCTCCTCATGTACTCCAACCTGGCCATTGCCGACCGGTTGGCGCCCGCGACCCGGCCGCCGGGGCCTGAAGAGGAGCTGATTCGCCACTATCACGACGCGGTTGGCCATCGCCGCCGGCTGGTAACAGTGGTGATAGCCATCTTGTTCGCCCTCATCGTGGGCGGCGGAACCGGCGGGGAGTGGCAGAAGGCCATCTTGTATTTCAACAGCGTGGACTTCGGTATCGACGACCCGCAGTTCAGCAAAGACATCGGCTTCTATGTCTTCAAGCTGCCGTTCATCCAGTTCCTGATCAGTTGGTTCTTCCGGGCCCTCATCATCGTGGCCGTCATAACCGCCATCGCCCACTATGTGAATGGCGGCATTCGGGTGCAGACCACCGGGCAGCGGGTCACTCCACAGGTAAAAGTCCATCTGTCGGTTCTTTTGGCCCTGATCGCCCTCACCCGGGCCGTGGGCTACTACTTCGATCGATTCGGCCTCAACTTCTCCACCCGAGGGCCGGTGGACGGAGCCTCCTTCACCGATGTCAACGCCCAGTTGCCAGCGCTCAACCTGCTGCTGTTGATCTCGGTGCTGTCGGCGGTTCTGCTGGTGATCAACATCTGGCAGCGGGGCTGGGTGCTGCCGGTGACCGCGGTGGGCTTGTGGATGATCGTGGCCATCGTCATGGGGGCGATCTACCCGGCCATCATCCAGCGATTCCGGGTCGAGCCGGAGGAGTCCAAGAAGGAAGCGGTCTACATCGAGCGCAACATCGGCGCCACCCGCTACGCCTTGGGCCTCGACGACGACGACGATCCCAAGAACGGCAGCGGGATAGTGACTGACCGGGAGTTCCGTTTCGACACCGAGATCACCGATGAGGAGTTGGCCGGAAACCCCAGTGTGCTCAACATCCGGTTGCTGGACCCCGACATTGTGCCCAACGCCTTCCAGGTGGAGCAGTCTGAGCGCACCTTCTACACCTTCAACGGAGAAGTCGACGTCGATCGTTACGAAATTGATGGCCAGACCACCGAGGTGGTGATCGGCGCCCGCCAGCTCAACGTGGCCGACATCCCCCAGCAGTCCTGGGAGGGCCGCCACATTCAGTACACCCATGGCTACGGCGTGGCGATGGCCCCGGTGAACTCGGTCACCACCCAGGGGTCTCCCGATTTCGCGGTGGGCGACGTGCCGGTGGCAGATACTTCGAACTTCGAGTTTCGTCGGCCCCAGCTCTACATCGGGGAGAACCTCACCGGTTACGCCATCGTCGGGGCCTCGATTGATGAGGTGGACTACACCGCCGACAATGAGACTGTCACTTTCGCCTATGACGGCGAGGACGGCGTGGGCATCGGGAGCTTCTTCCGTCGAGCAGCGTTTGCCCTGCGCTTTGGCGATATCAATCCGCTGATCTCCGGTTTCGTGGAAAGCGATTCCCGGATCATCTTCAACCGGGATCTGCGCCTCCGAGTGCAGAACCTGGCCCCGTTCTTGGAGCTGGACGCCGATCCCTATCCGGTGATCTCCGACGGGCGTGTGAAGTACATCATGGATGCCTACACAACGAGCGACCGGTATCCCTACGGTCAGAGCCCTGATGTGAGCGACCTCCCGTTGGGCAGCGGGCTGCGCAAGGAGTTCAACTATGTCCGCAACTCGGTGAAGGTGGTGGTTGACGCCTTCGACGGCACCACCACCTTCTACGTGATCGATCCCGACGATCCCATTATCCGGGCCTGGCAGAAGATATTCCCCGGCCTGTTTGAGGACTTCGATCAGATGCCCGCCGACCTCCAGGACCATCTGCGCTACCCGGAGGACTTGTTCCGGGTGCAGACAAGCATGTGGGCCCGCTACTTCATCGTCAATCCCGACACCTTCTACGCCAATTCGGTGACCTGGGCCGTGGCCCAGGATCCGGGCACCCGCATCACCGCCCGAACGTTTGTTGATGAGCTGACCGAGGCTATAACCGCCGAAGAAACGGCTACTGCCGCCGCTACCCGTCAGCTCGAGCGGAGAATTCGGCCGTTCTACCAACTCCTCCAGCTCCCAGAAGAGGACGACCTGGACTTTGTGATCTTCCGACCGTTCGTGCCTATTTCCGGGTCAGGCGATGATGAGGACGAGCGCAAAGAGCTGACCGCCTTTATGGCGGCTAAGAGCGACATCGATGAGTACGGACAACTGGTGGTGTACAGGGTGCCGGGCACCAGCATCCCCGGTCCGAGCATCGTCGACGCCAAGATCCAGGCCGATACTGCAATCGCCGAAGAGTTCACCCTGCTGAACCAGCAAGGATCTACCGTGCTCCAAGGGAACCTGCTGATGATTCCGGTGGGCGACTCGCTGCTGTTCGTGCGCCCGGTTTATGTGCAGGCCACCGGCGACACCGAGCTGCCTCAAGTGAAGCGGGTGATCGCCGGTGTCGGCAACGACGACGACTTCAGGCTTGTTATCCGCCCGACCCTGAACGAGGCTCTGGCCGCCCTGTCCGATCCCGACGGTCAGTCGGTATTTCCCGTCCAGCCATCGGTACCGGAAACCGACGGCGCTGAGCCCGCCCCCGCCCCCACCGCCGCGCCGTCGATTTCCGATGAGGCCCCAATAGACGAAGACACCCGTCAGGCTCTGAGCGAGCTGATCACTGAATTGCGGACTACCCAGGACTCCCTCGACGAGGACCGCCGCCGCCTCGACGGCCTCATTGGGGAGCTGGAGTCCCTGCTCGACTCAGCCGACGGCTAATCCCCGCTCAGTCGAGCAGGATGTTGTCGGGCCGAGGAGTGCCCTGGGCTTCGAGCATGTAGTAGTAGCCCGTCAAAACGGATTGCCCGTCGGTGATGCTCTCGATGTTGCCGTCGGCGTCCATGTTCAGGTTGGCGCCCCAGATGGCGAAGAACACCTCGGTGGTCTCGGTGTTTTCCTCAGGGGTATACAGCGTGTGGATGGAGCCGGCCGGCTCATAGAGGAACGACCCGGCCCGGTTCAGAAAATCGCTCTCCTTGTATCCCCATGCCCCGGCGCTGGTGTAGGCGAACACTTGGCCGGTGTGCTTGTGGGTCTGCACCGAGTAGCCCGGCGGGAACTGGTTCTTGATGACCCACAACCCCTCGCTCTCTTTGATCTGGAGCACCTTGAGGCCGATGCCGTCTTCGCCGTAGGCCCAGGGGAGGTCGTCCTCTCCGATGTGCTGGGCGGTGGGGGCAACCATCATGTCAAGCATGGGGGAATCTTATGCCTCTGCTGGGTGGGTAGGTTCAGTCGATCTCGGTGCGGGACAGGCGCCACGAGGTGTAGACCAGCCCGGCGAAACCGACAGCCAACGGCACCACGTAGGAGGCCAGCGTGGACCGGTCGGCCAGCGGCATGCTCACGTCGGTGGCGTCCGACAGGATGCTCATGGGATAGCTGCGCACCGACAGGCGGGCGAACCAGTCGCCCAGCCGGGACAACAGCAGCTCCCAGATGGCGATGTAGCCCAAGCCAACCAACAGGGACCGCTTGAACCGCAGTCCCAAAGCCAAGAAGATACCCGAATAGGCGAAAACCGCCAGGGCGGTGGCGGTGGCCGTGGCCACCAGTAAGTCTCCGACGCCGGTGATGGCCGCAGCCACGGTCATCACCGCCACCACAATGGGGCCTACCACGCTTATGACTGCCGCGAAGGCTGCGGTGGCCACCGAGTGGCGTGGAACAGGTCGGAGCCATACGTACACCAGGGTGCGGTCTTCCACCAGATTTCCCAGCGCGGCCGAGCCCAGGGCCAAGGCGATGAACGGGGCGAAGATATTGGTTCCGAAGGTGCCCATGCTGCGAGTGGCGACCTCAACTGGATCGTTGGCGGCTCGGGCGACGAAGGCCAACAAGATGGCCACGCCGCTCAGCCCAGCCAAAGCCAGCAGCCGGCCGGTGCTGATCTGGCTGCGGACAACCACCCGATAGATGTGGGGGTTCACTGTATCTCTCTACGCGTTATCACTGGGTCTTCCTACGCGTTATCACTGGCCCACCAGATATCGGAAGACGCTCTCCAAGTCATCGTCAAGCGGCCGCAACTCGAGCAGCGAGGCATCCCGGTCGCGAGCCATCGGGGCTACCGCTCGTCGGAATGCCGCGGGCTCGGTGGTATCCACCACTACGCAATCAGTCCCCTCCAAGCGGCACCCTGAGATCGCGCCGCTCTCCAGGAGCGCGGTGGCCAGCACCCGGGGCTGATCGGTGCGGATGCTGATGCGCAGCGGCCGATCGTCCATCAGATTGCGGATCTCTCGGAAGTCTCCCTCGGCGGCCAGCCGTCCCTGGGCAATCACCAGCACCCGGGAGCCGAATCGCTCCACCTCGTCGAGCACGTGGCTGGACACGATCACGCACTTTCCCTCGTCCCCCAGCCGGTGGAAGAGCTGGATCATCTCCCGCCGCTGTCGGGGATCGAGCCCGGTGAGCGGTTCGTCCAGGGCGATGACCAGGGGATCGTGGACGACGGCCTGGGCCAGCTTGATGCGCTGGCGCATGCCCTTGGAGTAAGTGGACAGCCTTCGGGGGTCGTCGGGGTCGAGCTCCACCGTCTGGATGGCCTGGCGGGCGGCTTCGACGGGGTTGCCGACCTGGTGCAGTTGAGCGGCCAGCTCCACAAATTCCCGGCCGCTCAGGTAGTCGAGCAGCGACTCCTGCTGGGGGGCCATGCCGATACGGCCCAGCACGGCCACGTCGGTGCGGGGGTTCTTGCCCAGCACCGTCACCGTCCCGTTGGACGGTCGAGCCAGACCGCACATCATCCGCAGCAGGGTGGACTTGCCCGCCCCGTTGGGCCCCAGCAGCGCGGTTACCCCGGCCCCGATGCTGAAGCTCACGTCGGACACCGCCACCAAGTCGCCGAACCACTTCGAGACGTTGGCGGCCTGCACCATGGGCGGCGGGCTGGCCTGGGTGCTCATCCGGCTACCTCAATTCGCTGGTATCGCCAGCGGGCGAACGCTCCAAAGGCTGCGATGAGTCCAATGAGCGTCGCGAATATCAGCCAGGTATCTACTTCCCCAATGGGCGGTCCTTCGCTGTTGGTCTGTCCGAAAATGCGGAAGACGGCCTCGAAGGGCAGTCCGATCAAGTTGAACAGCGCGTATGAGTCGCCGACATCAGCCCCCTCGGCGAGACCGTCTCCTACCGCCGAGCTGGCCAGCAATCCGACAAAAATGCCCACGCTGGCCAGGGAGCGGCGAGCGGTGAGGCTGGATACTGCCAGCGACAGTGCCGTCCAGAAAACGGCCAACGCGGTCCCCGACGCCAAAATTCGTCCTAGTTCGGTCAACCAGCCGGTCACCCCGTCGGGTCCGGCGTCAGCCAGGGTATAGGCGATGAGCATCAAGATCGGAGGCCCCAAGGTCATCGTGCCCAGGACGGCGGCGATGGCCGCGGCTTTGGCCACCAGATAGGTGTCTCGGCTCAGCGGCGATGCCAAGTACAACCCCAGCATGCCGCTCCGTCGATCAGTGCATACCGCCTCCGGGGCGACGAACGCCGCGAACAAGAAGAGGGCGCCAGTGATGAATCCGTAGTAGTCGGCCGAGGATTCCAGCCCTAGTTCGTCTCCTTGAGGCAAGAAAGCGGCGATTCCGATGAACACGATGGCGGGAATGAACGAGATCAACAAGGCGATGGCAGGAAGGACCTTCTGCCAATTGGACCGCTTCAAGCCCAGCACCCGCTGCACGGTGTGGTAGCTCAGATTGGACATGGCGCGGCCTGGGCCGTGACGAGGCCCGTCGTAGGCCATATAACCGCGGTCGTGGATGCGGGCCTCGGTCACTGGGAGACCTCTATGAACACGTCTTCCAAAGTGGTGCGGCGAGGCTCCAGTCGACGCAGCCCCAGCCCCAGATCTGCCACCAAGTCTCTGATCAGATCGGAGGTCGAATCGACGCCGGACACTATGAGAGAGTGGCCGTCGACGGCTGCTGCTGCCCCCCGAGCGACCAGCGCGGCCGCCAGTGGTTCGGGGTCGGAGTCCAGTTCCACCTTGAACCCCGATGCAGCTGGGCCCAGATCCTGGAGAGTGCCGCTGTGGCCCACCATTCCGTTGGCCAGGATCACCACCGAGTCGCACACCCGCTCCACTTCCTCAAGCAGATGCGACGACAGCAGGATGTCTATGCCGAATTCGCTACCAACCCTGCGGATGAGGGCCAGCATGTCGTCGCGCTGCACCGGGTCGAGCCCGTCGGTGGGCTCGTCGAGCAGCAGAAGGTCGGGATCGTGGGCCAGGGCTTGGGCCATCTTCACCCGCTGACGCTGTCCGGTTGACATAGTGCCGATGGGGCGGAACCGCTCCTCGCCCAAGCCCACCTGCCATAAGGCGTTGCTGGCCCTCTCGGTGGCGACCCGCCGGGGCAGGCCGTGGAGCTGGGCTATGTGGCGCACCAGGTCGGCGGCCTGCACGTCGCCGGGCAGGTCATGGTGCTCGGGGGCATAGCCCAGCCGGGTTCGCAACTCAGGGCCGCTCCGGTCGGGGTCTACCCCCAGCACGTTGAGTTCGCCGCCTTGGCGGGGGCGCAGTCCCAGGATCAGGCCCATGAAGGTGCTCTTGCCGGCGCCGTTGGGCCCCAGCAGCCCGGTGATGCCCTTCCCGACCTCGCAGTTCAGGCCCTGGAGTACGTGGTTTGAGCCGTAGCTCTTCTGCACTCCACGAGCAGAGATGACGATGTCGGACACTGGGCGAAACCCTATCCCTGCTCGGACCCCATTAGGTCGTCGGGGGTGGGGAAGTGGCAGGCAACCGGGTGTCCAATCCCCAGGTCGAGCAACTCGGGGTCGTATTCGGTGCATATCGACTCCGCCTTCCAGCATCGGGTGCGAAATCGGCACCCCGAAGGGGGCGAGGCCGGGTTTGGCGCGTCGCCTTCAAGCACGATGCGTCGGCGCCGCTTCTCGAGCTTGGGATCGGGAATCGGAACGGCCGACAGCAAAGCCTGGGTGTAGGGATGGGCCGGGGTTTCGTACACTTCCGGACCGGTACCCGTCTCCACGATCCGCCCCAGATACATCACCGCCACACGGTCGGAGATGTGGCGGACCACCGACAGGTCGTGGGCCACAAACAGGTAGGTGAGTCCCATTTGGCGCTGGAGGTCTTCCAGCAGGTTGAGCACTCCGGCCTGGATGGACACGTCGAGGGCCGACACCGGCTCATCCAGGATGATGAGGTCGGGCTCAAGAGCCAGAGCTCGGGCGATGCCGATGCGCTGGCGCTGGCCCCCGGAGAACTCGTGGGGGTAGCGGTTGCCGTGCTCTGGGCGCAGCCCGACCAGCTCCAGCAGTTCGCCCACCCGGGCCCCGGTGTCACCGATTGTGCGGTGGATGCGCAGAGGCTCGGAGATGATGGCCGACACCGTCATGCGGGGGTCGAGTGAGGCCATAGGGTCTTGGAAGACGATCTGCATGTTTCGCCGCATGGCCTGAAGCTGGCGGCGGCTCAGGCCACCCAGCTCTTGGCCTTTGAATCGAACCGACCCCGAGGTGGGCTGGATGAGGCGGAGGATGCAGCGGGCGATGGTGGATTTGCCCGACCCCGATTCGCCCACCAGACCCAGGGTCTCGCCCCGATTGATGTGCAGCGACACACCGTTTACTGCCTGGACCATCCCTACTGTCCGGCGTATGGCGCCTTTGGATCGGATCGGGAAATCCTTGACCAGGTCGGTGACTTCCAGCAGAGGGGTTGTTTCAACCGGCAGGTTGGCAGGGCTAGACATCTTCGGCCTCGTTGTACTGGTCCTCGCCGTGGTGGCAGGCGGACTGCTGATTGCCTATGGGGCGCAGCTCAGGGATCTCTTGGGAACAGAGCGGGGTGGCTCGGGGACAGCGGGGGGCGAAGGCGCATCCGGGAGGTGGGGCCAGCATGGAAGGCGGAGCCCCGTCGATGGGCATCAGCCGGGTTCCTTTGGGGGCATCGAGGCGGGGGATCGATCCGAGCAACCCGGCGGTGTAGGGGTGGCTGGGTCGTTCGAACACGCCGTCGGCCATCCCGGTCTCGGCCGCTCGACCGGCATACATGACCAAGATCCGATGGGCGATGCGGGCCACCACACCGAGGTCGTGGGTGATTATGACCAGCGCCGAGCCGGTGGCCTCCCGGGCTCGCTCGAGCACGTCTATCACCTGGGCCTGAATGGTGACATCGAGGGCGGTGGTGGGCTCATCCGCGATGAGCAGGTCGGGATCGTTGGCAATGGCCATGGCGATCATGGCCCGCTGGCGCATCCCGCCTGACAGCTCATGGGGATAGGAATCCACCCGCTGGCCGGCGTTGGGAATGCCCACCAAATCGAGTAGCTCGACTGCCTTGGACCGGGCCGTGCGGGAATTGACCCGCTGGTGGATGCGGACTCCCTCGGCGATCTGGGCCCCGACGGCCATCACCGGGTTCAGCGAGGTCATCGGGTCTTGGAACACCATCGAGATGGACGATCCCCGCAGCCGTTCGAGGTCTTTGTCGGACATGGCCAGCACATCGCGGCCCCGGTAGGCAATCGACCCACTGACTTGAGCGGTGGCCGGCAACAGGCCCATGGCGGCCATGACGCTGACCGATTTGCCCGAGCCCGACTCTCCGGCGATAGCTAGCACTTCGCCTTCGTACACGTCCCAGCCCACACTCCGCACTGCCTGTACGTTGCCGTCGGGGGTGGGGAAGGTGACCTCCAGGTCGCGCACCGACAGCACCGGGATCTCAGCTCGGGAACTGGTCTGGTCGGTCATCGACGCTGCTCCCGGCGGGGGTCGAGGGCGTCGCGCAACCCGTCTCCCACAAAGTTCACACACAGCACCAGCACTACCAGCACCGCTCCCGGCAGATAGAACAGCCACCACCGGGTGCGGGCTGCGTCGCGGCCTTCGTCGACCAGCGATCCCAGCGACACCTCGGGGGGCTGGATGCCGAAGCCCAAGAACGCCAGCGCGGTCTCCAGCAGGATGGCGGTGGCCACCGTGAGGGTGGCGTACACGATGATCGAGCTCATGGCATTGGGGATTAGGTGGCGGAAGATGATGCGGGTGTTGGACGCCCCCAGGGCCTCGGCTGCCTCGATGTACTCCTTCTCCCGGATGGAGAACACCTCGCCCCGCACCACCCGGGCCAATGGTGCCCACAGGAAAAGGCCGATGATCACCGCCACGAACATGAGGGAACTGCCCCCGCTGGCCCGAGTGCGGGTGCCCAGCACCATCAGCACCGGCAGCAGGGGAAGGATCAGCAGGAAGTCCACCAACAGCCCTAGGGCCCCGTCCACCCTGCCCCGGAACCATCCCTGTACCGCGCCCAACACCGAGCCCAAAACGGTGGTGATGCCGGCCACCACCACGCTGACATGGACAGAAACCCGCAGCCCCCGCATGGACTGGGCGAACATGTCATGGCCGATGGTGTCGGTGCCGAACCAGTGGTCGCCCGACGGTCCCTGCGACAGATCAGGCGACAGGTCCTTGTAGCCCCAGCCGGTGAGCGGTTCGGCCAGATAGCTGAAGAGGTAGGCAGCCACCAGCACGACGCCCGCAGCCACCGCCAGCCGGTGGGCTAGGAACCGTCGAAGCACCAGCTGCCATTGCGAGCGGGCCTCGGTCTGTGAGGGGGTGCCGGCGAGGATGCCGACCGGTACGTCAGCCATCTCGCACTCTCGGATCTAAGAAGCCATAGGTCAGGTCGGTCAGCAGGTTGACGACGATCACCGAGATGCCCACCGCCAGCAGCCACCCTTGCGTCACGGCCACATCGCCGTTGAGCAGTGATTCCAGGAATAGGCGGCCCATGCCCTTCCAGTTGAACACCACCTCGGTGACCACCGTGCCCCCGATGAGGGTGCCGAAGGTCAGCCCGGTGAAGCTCACCACCGGAAGCAGGGCATTGCGGAGGGCGTGGTGGGTGATGATCCGCCGTCGGGGTACCCCTTTGGCCTGGGCGGTTCGGATGTAGTCGCTTTCCAGCACGTCGAGCATGGCCGAGCGCTGAAACCGGCTGGTGGCCGCCAGTTGGATCAATACCAAGGTGAGCGCGGGGAGGATGATGTGTCCGGCCCGGTCGGCCCAGGTGCCCCAGAAGTCGGCATCTAGCCGGGGCGACTGCTCGCCGATGGTGAAGAAGATGCGCCGGCCCCACCAGTCGTTGAACCGGATACCCAGGTCTTTGAGCACGGCCCCCAGCCAGAAAACAGGCATGGCGAAGAACAGGAAGGCGAAGAAGGTGGAGATGTTGTCGAACGCCCCGTACTGGCGCACCGCGCTGGCCACTCCCACCGCCACGCCGAGGATCACCGAAACCACGGTGGCGGCTATTACAAGCCGCAGGGTGACCGGGATCGCCTCGCCCAACAGCGTGGTGACCGCTCGGCCGTTGTCGGTGGAGGCGCCCATGTTCCCGGCAAATAAGTCGCCCAGCCAGCTTCCGTAGCGCTCGATGAGGGGCTTGTCGAGGCCCAGGCTGGCTTCGAGGCGTTGCACTTGCTCGGCGCCTCCGGGCTGGGAGAGCAAGAAGACCCGCTGCTCGGCGATGGGGTCGACGGTGGCTACCAGCAGGAAGGCCACCAGGGTGGCGAAGAACAGGACGACGATCGAGATCAGCAGCTTGCGGGTGGCGTATCCGAGCACTTAGTTAGACGCTATCTTTACCATCCCCCGGCGGGGCGGCGGACTGTTTGGATGGGGTTGTGGTGGCCGGGCCACCCACCACCACAAGCTATTTTTGTGGTCCGCCGCCCCGCCTAGCGGAGGCGCTGCTCTCGATCTTTTAGTTTGCAAGGGCCCATTCTTCGAGGTTCCAGGTGAAGCTTTCTAGGGTGGGGTTGTCTTGGATGTTTTGGATGTTGTCGCTCCAGGCCAAGAAGAAGGGCAGCTGGTACACGGGCGTGTTGGGCAGGGTCTCCCACATGAGGGCGTCGGCCTGGTTCAGTAGCTCGGCTTGGCGGTCGAGGTCGAGGGTGAACGTGGCCTCCGTGAGCAGGTCGTTGACCCGGTCGTCGGCGTAGGCGCCAGGGTTGCTGTCGCTGCCGGTGCCAAACACCTGAAGTGCCGATGTGGCCGGCAGAGGTCCGCCCACCCAGGCGAAGATCACCAGATCGAAGTCTCCTGGGGGGCCGGGCGGGTCGTTGGTTGAGCCGAATACCGGACCGAAGATCTCGCCGCCGGGCAGGTTGTCGATGGTGATTCTGATCCCGGCTTCAGCCAGCTGGTTCTGCACCAGTTCCTGGAACTGCTCCCGGCGATCATTTCCGCCGGTGGTGCGGATGCGCAGGCTCAGCTGCCGGCCGTCTTTGGCGTATACGTCGCCGTCGAGCTCCCAGCCGGCTGCTTCCAGCGCGGCGCGGGCCGCGGCCACGTCTCTCTGCTGGAACTGGGCCGGGGTGTTGTCTTGGTACTGGGCTTGGCCGTTCATGAAGATCCGGTTGCCCAGCGGCTGGGCCGACTCCGAGAACGGACGCATGAGGGCGGTCACGATCAGCTCTCGATCCAGCGCCAAAGCGACGGCTTGGCGCACCTCCACCGGCACGGTGGCAGTGTTGAACGTGATGTGCTCCCAGGTGGGGCCGAATGTGATGGAGGAATCCACTCCGCCAATGCCGCTGATCTGGGCCACGAGATCGACCTGGGGTTGGGGATAGATCACGTCGACTTCGCCGTTCTCCAGCGCGAGGGGCAGGTTGCCCACGTCGCTGATGAACCGGAAGGTGACCTCGTCGATATGGGGACCTTCGCCGAACCAAGTGGGGTTGGCCACCAGGGTCAGATCGCTGCCCGGGTTGTACTCGTCCACCACATAGGGGCCGGCACCCACGCCGGGGTCGGTTCGGAAGCCTTCACCCCAGTCCCGGCCCAAGTGGGAGGGCGGGAACGGTCCGGAGAACAGCAAGATGTATTCGACGAACGGTTGGCCCGCTGGCCAGCTCAGCCGAACGGCCTTGTCGTCCACCACCTCCAAGGTGGCGCTATCGAAGCCCTGGGTGGCCGCGCAGTTGTCTTCGGGGTCGTTGCAGTTCTCGAAGTAGAACACCATGTCGTCGGAGCTCACCGGGGTGCCGTCGCTCCAGGTGGCGTCGGCTCGCAGCCGGTATTCCACCACCAGCGGATCCTCGGCGATGATGGCGGGGAGGGTTTCGCAGAAGTAGGGCTCGAAGCTGAAGTCGGGCTGGGTGCGCACGCAGGTGGGCCAGATGGCCCGGGTGATCTGGCGGCCGGCCAAGAGGTTGTCGCCGGCGGTCAGGTTGTTGAAGTTGGTGATCTCCTGCTCCAGCCCGATGACCACTCTGGTGGGATCATCGCCAGTGCTCGGGGTAGGGGCTTGGGTCGCAGCCGGTGCCTCTTCGGTCGTCGCTGGGGACTCGGCGGGCTCTTGGGCATCTGGAGGAGGCGAGTCGTCGTCGTTGCCGCAGGCGGCGGCCAGCAGACCGAGGGCCAAGAGGGCCGACACCCAGCGCTTCTTGCTGCTAATTCTCTTTGTGGTTCCCACGCCCGCAACGCTATAGGCCACGCTTGGGGGTAACCCTGTTCGTGGACTGTCGCAGATGCCGATAGCATGGCTAGCGAAGGGAACATATCCGGGTGCCCGGCGGTTGTAACCACAGCCGAAAGCGAAGGAGAGAGACCAGTGACATTGGATACAGTCCGCAACCCAGCGGCCCTCATCGAGATCACCGAGTTGGTGGATGGGCTTCTGGACGCCATCGATGGGGAGCTCACCAGCCGCTCCCGGGTGGTAGACGGGCTGTTGGATCTGCGTCTCGCTGCTTCCGATCTTCCCGAGGTGGTCGCCCAAGTCGACGACTGCCTGGCCACATTGCCTGGACACACCACGGTGGCGAACCGTTGGTGGATGGAGACGTTGGCCGACCTCCGCACCGCCGCTTCCAACTAGTTCCCCCCGTTGGCGGCGAGTCCTGTCGCTCCACGGCGTCACTCCCCGCCACCCTCCGTTTCTTCTTTTTCGGTGCAGGAGGAGCGGCTGCACCGAATGAATGGGGGGGGATACGCTCAGGGGGTAGCAGGAGCTGTGAGATGACTGAGTCCTAGGCGGCGGTGGTGGGGGGCATCTATGGACAGAACACCTAGGCACTTGAGAGAGCCAACGCAGCATTTATGAGGCCTAGATGGGAGTAGGCCTGGGGGTGGTTGCCCAGTAGGCGCTCGTTGGCTGGATCGTATTGTTCGGGCAGCAGTCCAGTGGGGCCGCAGAGGTCGAGGTAGCGGTCGAATAAGGCCCGGGCGTCGTCGAGTTGGCCAATGAGCACGTAGGCCTCGATCAGCCACGACGTGCAGATCAAGAACCCGCCTTCGGTGCCGGGCAGTCCGTCGTCGTGGCGGTAGCGGTACACCGTCTGGCCGTCCCGCAGCTCGCTCTCCACCGCTTTGAGGGTGGACACGAAACGGGGGTCGGTCGGGGGCAGCAGCCCGCTCAAGCCGATCCACAGCAGGCTGGCGTCGAGGTCGGTGGATCCGTAGGCGGTGGTGTAGGAGTGGCGCTGTTCGCTCCAGCCGTTCTCTACCACATCGGCGGCGATCTGGTGGCGCAGCGGACTCCAGTACAGGGCCAGCTCCGGGTCGAGGCGCTCGGCGATCTTGATGGCCCGGTCCACCGCCATCCAGCACATCACCTTGGAGTGGACGTGGTGGCGGGGCGGGCGGCGCTCCTCCCAGATGCCGTGGTCGGGCTCGTGCCAGCGAGTGGCAACCGCGCCCACCACCGCCTTCACGACCTCCCAGTGCCGCTCGGTGAGGGTCACCTGGGCATCGCACAGCCGCCAGGCCAGGTCGACCACCGGTCCGAACACATCGAGCTGCACTTGGTGCTCGGCCGCATTGCCGATTCGCACCGGGCGGCTTCCCGCGTAGCCGGCCAACTCGGGCAGGACCGCCTCGGGCAGGGACTCGTCGCCCACCAGCGGATACACCGGTCGAAGCTGCTCGGGGCTGGGGAGGTGCTCCACTCGGTCGAGAATCCAGTCGAGCAAGTCGCCGGCCTCCTGGCTGCTACCCAGGGCGAGCAGTGCGGCTGCGCTCATGCTGGCGTCTCGGGGCCAGCAGTAGCGGTAGTCCCAGTTTCGTACGCCGCCCATCACCTCAGGCAGGCTGGTGGTAGCCGCGGCCAGCATTGCCCCCGAGGGCTGGTGGCACAGCGCTTTTAGCACCAGCGCCGAGCGCTCGACTTCGTCGCTTGCTGTGGGTGGCAATGTCAGCGTCTTCACCCAGTCTTGCCAGTGGCGCTCGGTGACTTCTCGCCGGTCGGTTTCGGTTAGATCGGTTCGGTGGGGGCGGCCGTGGACGCCGAGGCGCAGCATCAGCTCCAGCGGTGTTCCATCCAGCTCGACGTCGGCCACAGCGGTCTGGTGGGGGCCGTCGTCGACGATGTTCCAGCTCACTCCCGGCGACAACAGAACCATGGTCTCGGCCGCCCCCCACACTTCGAGGCCGCCATCGATCATATGCAAGCCGGTGGGAGCCCGGCCGAAGTCCAGCCGGGGGGCGAACTCGATGCGGATCCGCCCTGTTCCGTCGATGGCCCGGATCAAGTTGGTGCGCCCCGCCGGTTCGGTTGGCCGCCCGTCGGAGCAGTCCAGGTAGTCGGTCACCGTAACGTCTGACCATCGGGTCTCGGTGATCATGGTGCCGTCCAGGTAGCGGTGGGAGAGAGGCGGGCTTTCGTCGGGACGTCTGACCGAAAAGTGTCCCGCCCTCGCACCCCCCAGCAGCCCGGCGAACACCGCCGGTGAATCGGCTCGGGGATGGCACATCCAATTGACCGAGGCATCGGCGGTGACCAGCGCCACCGTCCGCTGGTCGCTGAGCAGGCTGTGGCGTTCGATGGGCAGGGCGTGCTCGCCCATCAGCCACGCCCGCCGCCGCTCGGCCAATAGGGCCAGCACTTGAGCCACCGCCTGGGGGTCGTCCAAACGAGCGCGGGCCAGGGTGGGTCCCACCCCCACCTTGAGTCCCAGATCGGGGCCGGCCAGCCGCGCGAAGCCGTCCTCGTCGGTCACGTCGTCACCCGCGAATATCACCGCTTCGGCCGACACATCGGTTCTCAGCCGGTCTAAGGCGTCGCCCTTGTTGAGGTCGAGCACCGAGAGCTCCACCACCATCTTCCCGGACTTGACGTGAACGCCGTCCCACTTGCCCGGCCCGTTCAGCACTTCGTCTACCGCTTGGGCCGCGATCTCGAGGTCGGCCTTGCGGTAGTGGAAGGCGACCCCGGCGGGCTTGGGCTCGATGATGAACCCGTGGTCGCGGCGGGCGATGTCGTTCAGCTTTTCCAGCACCCGGTCGCGTCGCTCCCGCTGATCTAAAGACAAGTCGTCGGCGAAGCCCACGTCGAACTCGGTGCCGTGGCTGCCCACTAGGTGGATCTCCTCAGGCAGGCGGCTCAGGGCGGCCAGGTCCCGCAGGGCACGCCCGGAGATCACCGCCACGTGGGTGTCGGGCATGGCAGCGAGCTGTCGCAGGGCGGCAACCGATTCCCGGGTTGGTCGGGCATCGTCGGGGTTGTCGATGATGGGGGCCAGCGTGCCGTCGTAGTCGCAGGCCACCAGCAGTACCGGCACCCGGGCCAGCTCCCGGATCTTGGTGTCGGTTTCTTCGGCGGTCATGATCGGCCCGCCTGCGGTGGCCTCGGTCATGGGCATGCATCCAGGCGGTCGAGGAAGCGCTCGGCCCAGCGCTGGGCGGTGTTGGTTCTCACCACCCGTCTCATGGTCCGCATGGCGGGCTCGGCGTCGGCGCCGGAGCGGTAGGCGGCAGCTTCCATGGCGGTTTTCAGCCCCTCGATGTCGTGGGGGTTGATCAGCTCGGCGGTCCGCAGCTCTTGGGCCGCACCGGTGAACTCGGAGAGCACCAGCACCCCGGTGTTGTCGGGTCGGCAGGCTACGTACTCCTTGGCCACCAGGTTCATACCGTCACGCAGCGGGGTCACCAGCATCACATCAGCGATCAGGTACATGGCCACCAGCTCCTCGATGGGGTGGCTCTGGTGCAGGTAGTGGACCACGGGACGGCCCATCACCCCGAAGTTCCCGTTCACATCCCCCACCATCTGCTCGACTGCCTGGCGGACTTCGGCGTATCCGGTGACCTGCGACCGGCTGGGCTCGGCGATCTGTACCAGCACGCACTGATCCGGCGTTAGCCGCCCCTCGGCCAGTAGCTCTCTAAAAGCCCGAAGCCGGACTTCGATGCCCTTGGTGTAGTCCAGGCGGTCCACCCCCAACAGCACGGTGGCCGGAGAGCCGAGGGTTTGGCGAATGTCCTCCGCCCGAGCCTTTACGCCGGGATCGGAGGCCAGTCGGGTGATCCGGTCTACGTCTATGCCGATGGGGAAGGCGCCAACTTGGGTGGTCTGGCCGTTTCGGGAGATCACCCTTCCGGTGGTCTTGGCTCCGGTGATCCGGTTCACTGCCCGGCAGAAGTTGTCGGCGCCCAATGCGGTTTGCAGGCCGATCAGGTCGGCGCCCAACAGGCCGTCGATGATCTCGGCCCGCCAAGGCAGCCGGATGTACAGCTCGCGGGCGGGGAAGGGTATGTGAAGGAAGAACCCGATCCGCAGGTCGGGGCGGGCCTTTCGCAGCAGGCCGGGCACCAGCAGCAGGTGGTAGTCGTGGATCCACACGGTGGCGCCGGGGGCGGCCAACTGGGCCACGGCGGCGGCATAGCGCTGGTTGACGGTCCGGTAGGCATCCCACCAGGTGCGGTGATACTCGGGGGGCACCAGGGCGTCGTGGAACAGCGGCCACAAGGTGGCGTTGGAGAACCCCTCGTAGAACAGCTGGAGCTCTCCCTGGCTCACGCCCACCGGGTGGCACTGGAACCCGTCCACCTCGAACGGCTCTGTGCCCGGGCCGGGGACGCCGGTCCAACCCACCCACGCCGCGTCGGGATTGCCCGACATGACGGGTCGCAGTGCCGACACCAGCCCGCCGGGACTGGGGACCCACTTGGCCGTGTCGCCCTCCCACACCCGTCTAACTGGGAGGCGATTGGCCGCGACCACGAAGTTCCACTTCTGATCGCCAGCAGCCACTTGGCCAAAATATCGCGCCGCCTTCAACGAGCAGAGGTTGTTATCCTCATTTGCGTAGTGGCCCCGGCCCAAGTGGCCGAGTCCGGTATTGAATTGCCGGGCCGGGGCCACTCACCGCGTTTGAAGCCAGATGGGGCAATATTGCTGATTAACGGGAACTCAGTCGAGGATGAGCGCCTGATCGGGGGGTTCCCGGTCGTCTCCGAGGTTGATGACAGCTTGGACGATGCGGCCAGTGAACGGGAATTGGCCGGTGTAGCGGGGGCTGGGGGACGGGGCTTTGGTGAAGCCCACGCTGATACCCACCGCGTGGATGTGGGTGTTGTGGGTTTGGGGCATGGCTACCGATCCGACTTCGACACCGTCCACCAGCAATCGGCCGGTGCCCGCATAGCTGCTGGTGCGCTCGAAGGCGGCAGTTGCTGTGTGCGCTCCGGGTGAAAGAGGTTCAGCCGACCTTGCCACGTAGTACTCCCAGGCCATGTTGTAGTCCCACACCAGATGGCCGTCTTGGATGAACAGGGCAAACCCCGAGGCCACGTCGCCGCAGGCCAGCAGGGTGCCGTCGTCGCCTTCGGCTCGCTCCAGTTCGACAGCGATCTCATAGGAAACGTTCTTGAGGTCGGGACAGCCGTCGCTGGGGATGTACGCCCCTGGGTAGTACACGAACCGGGACCGGCTGGTGATGGGCCGGGGCTTGGGTACGTGGAATCGTTCCAAGATGCGGTCGTCCAGGGGCAGCACCTGGTAGTCGCGGGCCGCCTCCCACCAGCGGTCAATGAGGGCGGCCAGCCGCTCGGGCTCGGCCTCGGCCAGGTCTCGGGCCTCGGAGAAGTCCTGATCCAGGTGGTACAGCTCCCAGCGGTCGTCGTCGAAGCTCTCCCCTTGGATGTGGCGGGTCACCGCCTTCCAGCCGTCGACCCACATGGCCCGGTGGCCCAGCATCTCGTAGTACTGATCGGCCTTGGCCGTGGGGGCCTCAGCATCGGAGAAGGAATAGACCATACTGGTGCCCTCGATCGGCATCTGTTCCACCCCGGCCATCTTCGCGGGAGGCTCGAGGCCGATGGCCTCCAGCAGGGTGGGGGCGATGTCGCTCACATGGTGGTATTGGGTGCGCACTTTCCCGGTGTCGGAAATCCCGGCAGGCCAGGAGATGATGAGCGGATCCCGCACCCCACCGGCATGGGTGTTCTGCTTGTACCACTTCAGCGGGGTGTTGCCGGCCATGGCCCACCCCATGGGGTACGCCATCCACGAGTTGGGTCCGCCGATCTCGTCGATGTCCGCCAGCTGTTGGGCCAAAGACCGGGGCTCGAGCCCGTTGATGAAGCGCATGGCGTTCTCATGGCCCGAAGGTCCGCCCTCCTGGGTGGCCCCGTTGTCGGAGAGCAGCACGAACACAGTGTTGTCGGCCTGGCCGATCTCCTGGAGCGTGGAGACGAGCCGGCCCAGATGCTCGTCGGTGTGGGTGAGCATCCCGGCGTAGGCCTGTTGCATCCGGGTGGCCAACCGCTTCTCGTCGGCGCTCAGCTCCTCCCATTCGGGCACGCCGGGGTTGAATGGGGGCAGTTCGGTGTCGGCTGGGATGATGCCGATGTCCTTTTGACGGGCGAAGCGCTCCTCCCGGATGGCGCCCCAGCCGGTGTCGTAGCGCCCGTTGTAGTGATCGATGTGGGGCTTGGGAGTGTGGATCGGATAGTGGCCGGTGCCGAAGCACAGGTACAGGAAGAACGGTCGCTCGGGCCACGCCGAGGTTTGGGCGGTGACCATGCCGATGGCTTGGTCCACCAGATCCTCGGTGACGTGATACCCGGGCTTGTCGGGGGCGTCGATGTGGTGGTTGTCGGCCACCAGGTCGGGATCCCATTGGTTGGTGGCCCCGTCCAAGAATCCGTAGTAGCGGTCGAACCCCCGCTGGAGCGGCCACTGGTCGAACGGGCCGGCCGGAGTGGTGTCCTCGATGGGGGCTAGGTGCCACTTGCCCACCGCGAAGGTGGAGTAGCCCGCGGGGCGGAGCATCTCGGCCATGGTGGCTGCCCGGTTGGAGATGCGTCCGGTGCAGCCGGGGAAACCGGTGTCCCAGTTGCTGACCACGGCCATGCCCACCGAGTGGTGGTTGCGGCCGGTGAGCAGGCAGGCCCTAGTGGGGGAGCAGATGGCGGTGGTGTGGAAGTTGTTGTAGCGCAGGCCGTTGGCGGCTAGGGCGTCCATGGTCGGGGTGTCGATTTCGGAGCCGTAGCAGCCCAGGTCGGCGAAGCCGACGTCGTCCAGGACGACCATTACTACGTTGGGGCTGCCTTCTGGCGGGGTTACGGGGTCGGGCCACCAGGGGGTTGAGTCGGCGACGGTGTTGCCTATAGTGCCGCCGTAGGGTTGGTTGTTGGAGGTCATGGTGTGGTTGCTAGCACATTGGGTGTTGGTTGCGGGCCACCCAGGCATCTGTTTTCGATGGTTGCCTGCTAGGGGGGGTGCCGTTAGGGTGAGGGTGCAGTCGGAGTTGGCTTCATAGGGCTCCCTTCCAGATATTGACTTTTTGGTCTAGAGCAAGTGAAGGGGCGTTGGGATGACGATGAGCGAAGTCGGGCACACGAGGTTTGGCGTTGATGAGGAGATTTCAGGTATCGCTGAGATTCAACGGGCCATTCTTCTTCTTCCCGAGACCGACTACATCAAGCTGAGGAAGTGGATCAGCGATTTGGACTGGGACAAGTGGGACAAGCAGGTCGAAGCCGATGCCGGCGAAGGGGCCTTGGACTTCCTGCTTGCAGAGGCTCTTGAGGCCAAGGAGGACGGCACTCTTCAGGAACTCTAGGTGCATCGAGCAACGCCACAGTTCTGGGTGCATCTTGGGCGGCTGCCAGATTCTGCCCAGCAGATTGCCAGAAAGAACTTTCGTCACCCACCCCGCTTGAGCCGCAGCCGGTGGCCCACCGCCCCGGCCACACTTTTACCATCACGGATTTTGCAAGAGAAGAAGTAGGCTGCGGCGGTGCCTGAGCGGGTTTTGAACTATCGGTTGCTGGAGTTTGGGACGACGATTTTCGCGGAGATGTCGGCGTTGGCTTTGGCTACCGGGGCTATCAATTTGGGGCAGGGGTTTCCGGATACTGATGGGCCCTCTGAGGTGGCGGATGCGGCGGTGGCGGCTATTCGGGCGGGGCATAACCAGTATCCGCCGGGGCTGGGGATTGCGGATTTGAGGCTGGCGGTGGCCGAGCACCAGAAGCGGTTTTATGACCTTGACTTCGACTCCGATGCCGAGGTGCTCATAACCGCGGGGGCTACTGAGGCCATCGCTGCGGTGATGCTGTCGCTGTTGGAGCTGGGCGACGAGGTGGTGCTGTTCGAGCCCTATTACGACTCCCATATCGCGGGTATCGCCATGGCCGGGGCCGAGCGGCGGCTTGTGACCTTGCGGCCTCCCCATTATCGGTTCGATCCCGACGAGTTGGCTGCGGCCATCGGTCCCCGCACCCGGATGATCGTGGTGAATTCGCCGCACAACCCCACTGGGAAGGTGTTCGACAGAGGCGAGCTTGAGCTGATCGCCGAGTTGTGCCGGGAGCACGATCTGCTGGCGGTAACCGACGAGGTTTATGAGCACTTGGCCTACGACGGAGAGCACATTCCAATGGCGACGCTGCCGGGAATGAGAGAGCGCACCATCTCGGTGTCTTCGGGGGGTAAGACGTTCTCGTTCACCGGGTGGAAGATCGGCTGGGTGTGCGCTATGCCGGAGCTGCGAGATGCCGTCACTACTGCCAAGCAGTTCTTGACCTTCGTGAACGGGGCGCCGTTTCAGCACGCCATCGCGGTGGGCCTGCGGCTGGGCGACCACTACTTCGACGGGCTGCGGGCCTCGATGATGGCCCGGCGCGACCAGCTTTCTGACGGGCTGTCCGCCGCCGGGTTCGAGGTTTACCGCCCGGCGGGCACTTACTTCGTTACCGCCGATGTGCGGCCGCTGGGCTTTGACGACGGCATGGCGCTTTGCCGCAAGCTGCCGGAACTGTGCGGGGTGGTGGCCGTGCCCAACGTGGTGTTTTACGACAACGAACACGAGGGCCGGCACTTGGTGCGGTTCGCCTTCTGCAAGCGGCCCGAGGTGCTAGATGAAGCAGTGGAGCGGCTGGCCAAGCTGGGGGCTGGCTCATGAAGGTCGCCGCCGTCCAGCACGACATCGAGTGGGAGGACCCGGAGGCCAACTTTGCGTCGCTCGGCCCCAAGGTGGCCAAGGCCGCGGCCGACGGCGCCCGGCTGGTAGTGCTGGCCGAGATGTACTCAACCGGGTTCTCAATGGACTCCGACCGGGTGGCCGAGCCCCCCGACGGGCCCAGCGTGGGGTTCTTGGTTGAACAGGCTGCGGCCCACGGGGTGTGGGTGTGCGGGTCGGTGCCGGTGCGGGATCCGTCGACGGCCGAGTTGCCCGTGAACCGGTTCGTGCTGGCCGGCCCCGACGGCTCAGTCGCCTCTTACGACAAGATTCACCCGTTCTCCTACGGCGGCGAGCACGAGCATTATGCCGCCGGGTCCGAGCGGTTGACCATCACCGTCGAAGGGGTGAGGATCACCCCGTTCGTGTGCTACGACCTGCGGTTTTCTGACGATTTCTGGACGTTGGCCCACGAAACCGACTGCTATGTAGTGGTGGCCAACTGGCCCGCACCTCGTCGGGCCCATTGGTCGGCGCTGCTATTGGCCCGGGCTATCGAGAATCAGGCCTACGTGGTGGGGGTGAACCGGGTGGGCACCGGGGGCGGCATCGAATATCAGGGCGACTCGGTGGTCATCGATCCGTTCGGGGTTGAGGTGGCCGGTGCGCCCGAAGGCGAGGAGGCCGTGCTGTACGCCGACATCGATCTCGACCGATTGGAACAGGTCCGCTCTCGCTATCCATTTCTCGCCGACCGGCGATAGTCCGCCAGTGCTGTACCACGCCGTCCCCTGCCAACAGTGACTGCCCAGAGCCAGCCCCTGCTCTCGGGCCGCTTCATCGTGCTGTGCCTGTGCGGGGTGTTCTATTTCATGTCGCTGGGTCTGGTGTACCCGGTGCTGCCTGGATTCGTGGAGAACGACTTGGGCGGAGGGCCGGTAGCGGTGGGTCTGGCCGTCGGCGGGTTCGGCCTGTCGGCCGCCATCGCCCGCCCCCTGGTCGGCCCGCTGGGCGATTCCAAGGGCCGACGTTTCCTCGTTGTGTGGGGGTGTGTGCTGGCCGGGTTCGGAATCCTCGGCAACCTGTGGGTTGCCTCAGTGGCGGTGGCGGTGTTGTTCCGGCTGCTTACCGGTTTGGGAGAAGCCGCCTACTTCGTGGGAATCGCCGCGGCTGCCCAGGACATGGCCCCCGAGCATCGCCGAGGAGAGGCCACCTCGTACTTCTCGGTCACGGTGTACTCCGGTTTGGCCGCAGGACCGATCATCGGCGAGCAGTTGGAGAGCGCAGTCAGCGCCGACGCAGTCTGGATGCTGGGCGGGGCGCTGTGCGCGCTCAGCACTGTGCTGGGCGCGATGTCCATGCCCGGCCGCCCCGAGGGTGCCCAGACGGGTTGGCCGACGTCGTTCATACACCGGCCCGCCGCCCGCCCTGCCTTGTTGTTGGGGTTGGGACTTATGGGCTACTCCGGGTTCTTGGCGTTCATCAAGCTGCATGTGGACGACATCGGCTTTCCCCACTCCGGGGCGGTTTTCGCCACCTTCGCCGTGCTGGTGATCAGCCTGCGGATCCTGCTGGCTCGCCTGCCCGACCGCTTGGGGCCCCAGCGCACCAGCACGTTGTCTTACGTGTTCTCGGCCACCGGCCTTTGGATCATCGCTTTCTGGCAGCAGGTCCCCGGTGTGTTCGTCGGCACCGCCATCTTGGCCATGGGCCAGACGTTTCTGTTTCCGGCCCTGTTCGTGCTGGCCATCCAGTCGGCACCCGTCAACCGGCGCAGCCAGGCCATCGGCACCTTCAGCATCGCCTTCGACCTGGCCGTCGGCCTAGGCGGGCTCATCTTGGGGGGCGTGGTGGAGCTGTCGTCGTATTCCATGGCCTTTTTCGCCGGCGGCTCGCTTTCGCTGGTGGCCCTGGTGGTGAGCCGCACCCTGGTCCGCCCCCAGCTCGAGGTGTCATATTGAATCTGCCCATTGACATCGGAGGATCGGCGTAGCAGAGTTGGTGCCTTCCTCGTGAACTTCCCCCTCATTGCGCTTGACGCGCCTCCGATGAGCCGAAGGGAAGTTCAATGCGAGGCTCTACGCTCGTAACCTGGGCTGTTGTCTGTCTCCTCACTGTGTCCCACCTCGAATCGGCGGCTGGGTGGCAGCAGGCCGATGAAGGCACGTCGGTCGAGGCCGGAGATGGATTGGTGGAACTGGGGGCATGGATTGAAGTGGACATGCCCGGGGTGTCTGAGCCCGACGCCCACCCGGACGACCCCTCGCTGCCGCCCTGCTACTTCCGGCAGGCCAACTACGCGGAGCTGAGCGCCTGGTTGGAGAACGACTTCGTGATCGCTCCCGACCCTGATGAGGTGTACATCCTGAAGCTCTGCGAAACCGACGAGGGTACGCAGCTCGTTACGTTTTGGGTACACCAACCCGCGCCGCCGAGAGAGCTTTCGTCACCCACAATCAAAGAGACCACCCGGCTGCGCAACGAAGCCTGGGGTCGGTTGGCCATCCCCGAGCCGACCACGCAAATGGCGCCTGGCAAGGTCACCATTGTCCAGATCCCCACCTTCGTTTGGGTGTCGGCCGCTGACCGCGCCCCGGTGTCGGAAACGGTCACCACCACGCTCGACGAGCACGAGTTGACCCTCACTGCAACCGCCTACCCCCGTCGCCTGGGCTTTCTGCGGATCGATATGGGCGACGGCAATACACTGTGGTGCGACGCCGACGACGTCGTGGCCTTCGACCACTCACGGGACCCGCTGGACCAGCCGTCCAACTGCTTCCACTACTACCGACAATCGTCGGTGAACGCGCCCGACCTCCGCTACCAAGTGGCGCTCACCGCCTACTGGGATGTCTCAGTGAGTTGCACCTTCAACGGCGGCCCCTGCACCAATCCACCCCCCGCCGTCCCCACGCAGGTACTGACTGCCCCGCCCCATGCCATCGCCGTAGCCGAAGTCCAAGCCCTCGCCCGCCCCGGCTAGCCAAGCAGGCTGATTCGCCGAACCCCCTGGCGACCCGCCGGGCTGTCACCGCTGAACCATGGAAAAACCAAGGTGACAGTCCGGCGGCAGGGGGATAAAGTAATCAGTCCACTCGACGCGGGGTGGAGCAGTCTGGTAGCTCGTCGGGCTCATAACCCGAAGGTCGCAGGTTCAAATCCTGCCCCCGCCACCAATAAAACCCCTGGTCACAGCGCTATCGTGTTCAAGGAATCCCAGCCAAGCGCCTGATCTTCTAACGGACTGATCGGCACGAAGTGGCACTTGCTGATACTGGGCGTACAGCAGGGGCTCCAGAACCGGCTCAGAACCCCGATTCTGGCTTTGTAGCGATTCAGGCATAGCTCGCTCTTCCCGCTAGGTGCCTAGGCCCCCGAAGTCGGGGGAAGCCCGTGGCGACTTTGGTTTCACTGTGTCTGGTGCAGTGGCGAATGGCGACGACACTCGCGCTGAACTGCTCAACGCAGCCATTCACGCTGTCCTTCTGTGAAGTTGGTACAGATCCCGTGAACCTCCCCAACACCCAGGGACCACCACAGACTGCGTGAAACCCGGTGAGGTTCAAACAGCCACCTCAACGGCGCGGTCCTGCATGTTGATCCGAGCCAAGAACCCGTCGATGGCCTGATCGGGAACCACAGAAAGCGAAAGCCCCCGACGCTCAGCCGCTCCCAACAAGTGCTCATATGCCAACTCCGCGGTCGGCACGGCCGGAGATTGGTCGCTTTGGGTCACAGAAGATCCCCTCGCCCAGACGATTTCGATGAATTTACGTGCGAAGCAGACTAGGGGCAACGAGCAGGGGCGGAAGCGCTTGGCCGATAGAAGAAGGCACCCACCCCCGGACCAGCCATCACCCGATCAATTCCCGCTAGTCCGTCAGCACGTCTTGTCTACGGTGGTGGTGTGGCCGACACGCCTACAAGTGCCAGGATCGAGCCCGCGGAGGATGTTCGGGCGAATTTCCTGGCTGTTGTAATGCTGGCGGGTCGTTCGCTATCCCCACAAGGCGTTCAATTACGGGAGTACAGCCGCAGGGTCGCCCGCCAATACCCCAACAAGGGACGGCAAGCCGGAGATGCAGCAGCGTGAATGCAACATCACAGCCTCAAAGCCGCGGGATTCAAGAGCTTGGGCAATTTCTGAGGAGGAGTTTCATGTAGCTGCTTCAAGTATTCCCGATAGGCGAGGTCGTCGGGGCGGCAGGCGGGGCCACCCGCTTCGAGCATCGCGACGTATTCGGGATCTGAGCACCGCTCTGCATATCCTTGCAACCACTCCATGTGGGCTATGTCAGACGGCGAGCAGCGCGGCCCTTCTGCCCTGAGTGCGTCTTTATCCTCTGGCCGAAGCCTTCTGCTATCCAACAAGTGCAGCCTGAACTGCTCTTTATGCCAGCGGACTACCCGGTCATCAGGATGGAGGGAGCCAAGAAAGCTGGCGACGGCCCGTTCCTCGCTCTCGATGGCCGCAGGGGATTTCTTGTAGGAGTACCAAATGGGCGGCCTGTACTCGAACGGGGTGACCCTGAAAAAGGCATTCCACGTTTTTCGCAAGATGGTCCTGCCCCACCTCATCCTTCTGTGGCCGTGCAGCGCGGTCAGTCCGTTCCGCACGGGGTACTTCTGGATTTCACCCAGATCTTCGAAATCGCAGCGCTTGACTATCGCCAATAGCTTCCCGAGCACCATGTGTACCTCCATAAGAAAGCGCTGAATCTTCAGGGCCGCCAACCAAAGCCGCTAACCACGCCCGGCCGTACTACCCGAATCCGATTGTACTGACCAGTAATCCAATCTCCGCCATATTTCCGCGGCGCGCTGGCTGGGTGAGGCGTCGTTGCTCCAGTTGCAATGCCGCATCCGCTGTCGGCGCATGGTCCTGTCACTGGCTGGCGAACAAGCAGGAGCTGTCGATCGCGTCAGTAAGATTCTGGGGACATGGCACCTCAACCGGATGGGCGGCCTTTTTCGCAGGGCTGGCGGATTCACTGGAGGTCGCCGCGGTTGCCCCCAAGGGGGAGCCTTGACGAGTTCATGACAGGCCCGGATGCCGAGTTCGACGGGACGCTGGGCGGAACATGGCGGCTGTGGCGGGAGACAGGCCGAGCTTCGCGCCGGCTCGAGACCTGGGAAGCAGAGAGCATGATTTGCCCGGCGGAGGGCCGAATCGAGGACATACGCGCCGCCACCGAACAGTTGTACACGGCCGCCCGCGACAACGGCCTCACCGTCATCGAGGACAGGCCTGAATCACCCGGCGTTGTCGCAGAAATTTCCATCGCCGAGAGCCTCATCATTCTCGCCCCCGATCAGCCCGAAGACGCCCAGATGACATCGCTGGCCCACGAGATGGGCCATTACATGGACCCCTGGCTCCAGAGAAACTGGGAGCGGTACGACCGATACAAGCACGAGGGCGACATCGAGATCGTCGCCCAGATGGCAGCGGCGATATTCGCAGACTGGTATGGCATCAACATCCTCCGAAACACCGACGGCTACCTGACCACCTGGGAGCGCCATTCAAAGGCACGGCGGGAAGGCACTGTCGGCGAGCTGCTAGAACGTGCGTCCATCAGCGGGCTGAGCCTCCTCCCACAGACAGACGACGTGGTCTACGAACTCGAACGCGCCCACAAACGCCTCGATTACCGGAACATGACATCCGGGCTGTTTGGCCGATTCTTCAGAAACCAACGAAAGGAAAAGGAGTTGGCCCTGGTCGACTGCTCCGACTGGTAGGCGGATCTGTTTAGGCCCCGGCCCTTTGATACCTCAGCAACGGCACGTGTTTGTGCAGCGGGCGCCGGGCCACGAACGGCACCCACCGGTACCTCCACCGGCGGTCGGCCTCCAACAGCCAGCGCCGAGTCCTTTTGGTCCTCGGCAGCAGCGAGCACAGAGCCACATCGATCCGAAGCCTCGAAAGGCGGCTCATCCGCGTGCCGTGAACCCTGATGTAGAATTCGCTGGCCCGCCGGACGTCGATCAGATAAAGAGAGCAGAACTCATTGGCTGCGGTCTGCGCCACCAGCTCCCGCTCGGCCTCGGCAAATTCATGGCCGCTGGATTCGAACATCCACGTGGCCCGATACTGGGGGTCATAGGCGTGGGCCAGCTCATGGGCTAGAACCATCACCAGCTGCTCCAGATCCTCGGTCACCGAAACAGCCACCTCAACGGCGCGGTCCTGCATGGGTATCCGAAGACAAAACCATTATTCGCCCGCTGGTCTGCTGTCGGGCCATGCCCAAGCCCATTGCACCTTGATCTGGGTTGTTATGGTCGCTCCTCTTTCTTTGGAAGCAAGTAGATTGATGGCAGGCATGGACTCACAGGACTGAAGCGGGGATCGCCAGATCGTGCAGACGGCAGCAGAATCCTTTCAGATAGCTCTGAATCATCGTGAGCGGGTGCTTGCCTCGGTGGATGACCCTGCAGACTGGGCCATCCTCGCAACTTTTGGCTTTTACTGCCTGGAAGCATGCGTTGCGGCTGTTGCATTGCACTTGGGGATGCCTCGTCCCAACACCCATCCCAAGAAGGTGCAAGAAGCTAGACAATTTGCCTCGGTACATGGTCTGCCAGATGTTGGGGATTTGCTGGTTGACCTGAACAACATGCGCAAACACGAGGCTTACGGAGACATTGATCCGCCCGAGAATCTCGACCCTCAAGATGTTGCCACTGAAATTGACGAATACGTCGAGGCCGTGAACAGGTTTCTGACGCCATGACACAGCAGTTGGCGGCAGATAGAGGGGGACGAGCCCCGGAGGTACCTACAAGCTGGCTGGCCGCCGTACAGAGGTGGCCCGATGACGCTGCGCGGACTTGGGCACTCGGCGCCATCGAACAGGCGATGGCCAATGAGACAATTCAAGCCATCGTCGCCACCGGATCCTCTGTTCGCGATGTTGAATTCAGCGACGACCTTGATCTCGTATTCGTGTATCACGAATGTCGTCCAGCAATGCCGCGGCCTCCGATCTCAATAGATCTTCGTGGATACGATGAAGCCGAAGTCACGCAGAAACTGGCAGCAGGCCACGACTACCTGTCATGGACCATTCGATACGGCCAGGTCCTGTATGAGCGGGGCGGTTGGTGGACAAGTCTTAGAGCAGACTGGAACGACCGCCTCTCATTGCCTTCAGTGACCGAGGCCATTGCACGGGCCGAGAAGGCGAAGTGCCTTTCGATGGAGTTACGCGAGGCTGGTGACGAAGATGCTGCTGACGAATTGCAGTTGTCCAGTTTGACTCACATCTGCCGGGCCGAACTGAGTCGCGCACACGTATTTCCGCAGTCGCGCCCAGAACTCGATGGTCAATTGCGGGAGATCGGCCAACATAGGCTCGCTGATCAACTCTCGGGCGCACTAGAGCGCCGACGAGCTAGACAACGTTTCCAGCGCTAACTGGTCAACGGGCGGCTACAGCTCGAAACTGGTGCCCCATGGGTGTGATGGAGGCGTGATCTTGGATTCGCGCTGCCGGTGTTTGCTGGTTTCGGGCTTCGAACTCGACGGGTGTGGGGGGTCGGCGGCCTGTGAGGTCGGGGTCGCCCCCGAGGGTTTATGAGGGCGTTTAGGTGGTTAGCCGGTTGTTGTGGAGTGGGCAGGCGTAGTCGTGGTGGTTGGTGTTGCAACTGGTGAGGTGGCCGCCCGGTTCGCCTGGCGGTGGCTCCATGCCGATGGTTGCGTGCGGGGTGTCGGGGTCGGGTTAGACGTTGAGGCCGCACTTCAGGGCCGCGCAATACCCGGGGAAGTTCAACATGGTGCTCGTGCCGGGGCTTATGCCATTGGGGGCCCGAGCAGAGGGCCGGCGTAGAACGGCTGGACGGCTACGGATTGCCAGAGGTAGTACAGCGTTTCGGACAGGACTTCTAACGGACAGCCCGTCACAGGCTGATATCGGACGGCACCAGCCGAACACGTGAAACCGCGAAACACCAGCATAACGGCACTGAGTGACACCAGCCGGCACGGGCGTCTTCAGACTCATAACCCGAAGGTCGCAGGTTCAAATCCTGCCCCCGCCACTAGCAGTTCCTTCACGCCGCCCTCGCTGCCTGAGTTCACGTAGGCTGACCATTTGCAATGAGCAAGCGACTCTTTACCGCCAGTCGAGTGGTTCCCGCTGTTCCCGAGGAGATCTTCGCCTTGCTGGCCGACCCGGCCCGCCACGTCGAGATTGACGGGTCCGGAACAGTTCGTAGGCTCATCACCGGCCAGGGGTCCATGCAATTGGGGTCAGAGTTCACGATGGCCATGAAGGCCTACGGCTTCCCCTACAGAATGACCAGCAAGGTGGTGGAATACGAGGAGAACCGGCTTATCGCCTGGTGCAACTTGGTCAAGAACCGCTGGCGTTATGAGTTGGAGCCGGTGGAGGGCGGCACACGGGTCACCGAGTCGGCTGACTACAGAAGTATCCGATTCCCGCACCTCACCATGTGGTTGATCAAAGACGACCTGATCGAAGACTCCATCGCCACCACCCTGGACAACCTCGTCAAGCGCTTCTCTTCATGATCAGGGGTTGACTCAGCGCAGTTTGTAGGTGATCGGGAGGCTGGTCGGTCCGCTCACCATGCTCGACTCGAGGTTTCGGCAAGGCCCCGTGGCCTCCACGTGGTCGAGGCGAGGCATCAGGAGCTCGAAGAACTTGGCCACCTCGAGGCGGGCCAGATGGGCGCCTAAGCAGTAGTGGCGACCGAAGCCGAAAGCCACATGTTGATCGGCGTTGGGCCGGGCGACGTCGAAGGTTGCGGGATCATCGAACACGAGCTCGTCGCGGTTGGCCGAGGGATACGACAACAGCACCCGGTCGCCCTCGCGGATGTGGGCGCCGCCGAGTTCGCAGTCGCCTTGAGCGGTCCGCAGGAAGTGTTTGACGGGGCTCACCCAGCGGATGATCTCCTCGGTTGCGTTGGCGATTAGACCGGGGTCGCTTCGCAGGGCATCGATGTGTTCGGGGTGGGCGATCAGGGCCTCCATTCCCCCGGCCACCGCGCTGCTCGTGGTGTCGTGGCCCGCGGTCGCGATGATGAGGTAGAGGCCGAAGGTGCCGAGGTCGCCCACCGGCTCGCCGTTGATTTCGGCGTTGGCGATCACGCTGGCGAGATTGTCTCTCGGTTCGGCCCTGCGCTCTTCGGCCAAGACCCGGAAGTACTCGTAGAACTCAAGCATGGTCTCCGCGCTGGCGCTGCCCGAGTCGGGGTCTTGGGCCTCCATGAGCGCTTGGGTGAGCCGCAGCATCGTGTCGTAGTCGGTGTCGGGGACGCCGAAGAGGGTCATGATTACGTTGAGCGGGTAGCGAATGGCGATGTCTCGGGCGAAATCGCACGACCCGCCGAGCCTATCCATATCGTCGATCGCGTCCTCGGCGCGGGCGGCAATGGCAGCTTCGAGCCGGCGGATGCTCCCCGGTAGGAACCACTTATTCACGACCAGCCGGTGGGCTTGGTGCTCGTCGCCGTCCATCTCCACCAGGGTCTTCATCGGCGACGGCCTATAGCCGGGAGACGACACCGCCCGGGCCTGGCTGACGGTGCAGGCCGGTGCGCTGGTGAACAATTCGTTCTGGCGTTCCACCTCGAGAACCTCGGCGTGGCGCAGCACCGCCCAGACCGGCTCGATGCCCGTCCCCTCGAGCCGCACCACCGGCGCCGCCCGACGCAGCGGGGTCACAGTCTCGTGCCAGCGCTCGACTTCGGCATAGGCGGCCGACGAAGTGAACACGTCGGTGCCGGTCGTGGGGACAAAGGAGGACATGTCGCTGGTTTCCTCGGCGATCGCAGGGCTGTCAAGCAGAGTGACAACTTCGCCTAGCTTGTCACACTGAGCTCGAAGGACATCCCCGCATGCATCACTGCTGAAATGGGCGGTGTTTCTGCTGGCTACATGCCCGAAGCCACCGTGGCCCCCCATGCGCCCACTGTCTCTACATCGCCGACAACGGCGCCTTCATCCTCCCAACTTCCGACCACCCCGACCCGTCCTTGGTCGACCTGGACGGCTTCCTCTACGCCGCCAAAGCCGGCTATGGCGTCCGCGGCGCCCACCTCGCCGGAACCCCCGACCTCGCCCCCATCTTCGTCGAAGACATGATGCACTTCTGGACCAGCGTCATGTCGCCTGGTGACTAGGCCCATACCTGACCCCAGCATTCCGGGCAAGAGGTTCAGTCGATAGGGTCGTCCTCGATCATCTCCCAGTATTCCGGGTCGATCGCGAAGTCAGCGATCTCGACCAACCCCGGTTCGAGGAGTATCCCGACGAATACCACGACGCCAAAGATGGGATCAACGATATGGAGCGTGCGTATCTCCGGGTGGAGGTCGAAGGGCAAGTTCTCGAAGTCCTTGAAACCAATGAGCGCTGCGGCTAATGGGCCCGACCAGAAGTCCCACTCAGACGGTTGTCCCGTTGGAGTTCGACTGGGACCGTGCTCTGCTGTGATCTTCTCGGCAGCGAAGCTGCCAACTCGGATTTCAGGCACTACCGCGTGGTTTCAAACCCGTAGCGTTCCGCAACCGAATTGGAGAGCCGCTCACTGGTCGGAGTCTGAACCTGCTGGTAGTCGAGGAAAGCAGTGGAGAACGGGATGGTTTCGCCGACTTCGGTCAGTCGCCAGCCGGGCTCTTGGTGGGACAGCTCGCTGACTTGGGTGCCGGTCATGCCTGCAAGTTGGGTGAGAACGTCCTCGATCGTCTTGAGCTCATCGTCGGTGAACACGTCGAGATTTGCCTCTCGGGTGGGCACCAATCGGTGCTGCGGGCGGCCGAGAAAATCCTCCTCTACGAGCTCAGCCACACCGGAGTCGATCAATTGGCGACGGGCTGGAAGAAGTTGGCGAGGTGCCGGGCCATGGGCCAGCTTCTGAAATTCGCATCCGGAGATCACCTGGTGGTGGCGTCGCAGGTGTGTGAATTCAGCGAAGAAAAGAACCTTATTCAGCTTCGTAGCTCCGCCGGCACAGTCGTCCTGTAGTCGGTCAGCGACATATAGCACCATCTCGACGAACTTTTTCTCGTCGTAGGCAACATTCATGTCGCCATCGTACTGACCAAGGGTGACGACTTCCCCGACCCTTCTTCTCGAATCGACACATCGAGAACTCGGAGCACCTACCAGAGCTCGTCGAGGTAGTGGGTGGTGCCGGGGATGGTGGGGATGAAGGGGGCGGCTAGCTCTAGGCGGGCGCCTTGGGCGGCGACGTCGTCGGCGAGGGTGGCGAATGCGTCCCAGCATTGTTCGGGGTCTTGGTCGCAGAAGTAGAGGCGGAGGACTTCGGGGTGCTCTCCGGTGAGGGGTAGGAGGCCGCCATCTTTGGCAACCTGGACGAAGTCGATGATCTGGCCGATGGGGCTGTCTTCGGCCAGTAGGTCGGGGTCGTGCTCGGCCCGCAGGCCGGCCGCAGCTGCGAGCACCGAGTCGGTGTCGTCGCCTCGGATCCAAGCGACGACCAGGCCCGGGTAGGGGTGGTCGAGGGCGATCTCGGGCGGAACCGGAGCGGGCCCTCGGCCTGCCGAACCGAAGAGGTCGTAGGCGGCGGTGCTGACGTGGTCGCGGTTGGGGTTCATGCGCCCCGTGGCGAACAGGTCGGGGCCGACCGAGAAGGAATAGCCGAAGGTGTCGGCGTCGTGCCCCTCCTCCATCCAGTACAAAGCGATGAACGAGCCGTTGTCCACCGGATCGGCCACCGCGCTGTCGGCGGGGATGCGCAGGTCTTTCAGCCGCCTCGTTGCCACGTAGCGCCGGTAGGCGAAGCAGCCGGGCGCGGCGGTCATGGCGGCATAGGCGTGGTCGTGCTCGTACCAGCGGTTGTACTCATGCAGCCCCTCGCCGCGGTGCGGCTCGATGAAGGTGATCATCGAATGGCCCAAATGGATCTGGCTCCCAATTGCCAGTTCTGAATCAGACATGTCGTCGCCTCCTGTTGCTGCCGCATGATACGGCCCCGTCAACGGTACGCCCACAAGGTCAAAGACCTTGCCGTTGATGTTGCAGAATGGGCGTCAATGGGCAACAAGAGCGATGACGAGCGAATTCAGCCCGCTCTGCACTCCCTCTTATCGGGGGATGTCGATGGGCTCGCAATCGCTCTCAATGCAGACCCCCAGATAGCAACCCTCGAGGTTGCGGGGAACACGCTATTGGAGTGGGCCACACAACCTGGGGTTGGGCCGCCCTCGCCCCAGATCGTCGACCTGCTGATTGGCGCCGGCGCTGAACTGGATCGAGCCCTCAACCTTGCCGGTTGCTGGAACCGGGCGGCCCTCTGCGAACAACTCCTTGCCGCCGGTGCCGACCCCGCAGCCACCGCTGACGCCAACATCACGCCCCTTGAATCGGCCGCAATGCACAGTTCCATTGAGGCCGCTGATGTGCTCGTTGCCGCCGGTCTGTATAGGCCCGCACTGTGGCTTGCTGCCGCCTGCGGTTTGCTGCACAGAGTCAAGCACTGGGTATCCACTGACGGTTCACTCCTCGATGATCCGGGCATCCACCGTCCCAATTGGGCCGATGTCGGCCGACCGGCCGGCAATCCACCCTCCGATGACCCGATAGAGGTCATTGGCGAGGCATTCGTTTTCGCTGCGCTCAACAACCGGCTCACAGTCATGGAATATCTCCTCGACGCCGGCGTGGATATCGATGTGCGTCCCTACCGCAATACAACTGCACTGCATTTCGCTATTCAATTTCGCCGTCTCGAAGCGGTTCGGCGCCTACTCGAACGGGGCTCATCGGTGACGATTCTTGACGACATCTGCAGTTCCGACGCTGCCGGATGGGCGGAGGCCTGCGACGACGGAAGCCAGCTGGCAAGGACCATCAGCGAACTAGTCAGCGCTTCTTGAAATCAGATGCCCAAGAGGCGTTCCCATGTAGGGTTTTCCGGTGCCTTCAGTGAGTCAGTGGCTGCTTGAAGACGGGGTGCTGCATCTGAACCATGGGTCGTTCGGGCCAGGTGCCAGTCTTCACCTGGCCTGAACCCCCTGAGCGCCTGCTCCGCATCTCCGCCCACCTCTACAACGAGGAATCCCACTACCGAACCCTGGCCGACGCCGTCCTCACCGAGCTCACCGGTTGACCTACTGGAAATGGCCCGAGCCCGCCGGACTATGGAGGTCAGTACATGATGGTGCGGGTTAGGTGGTGGGGCCAGAAGGTGGCGTGATACGCCTTCCAGAGCCGGAAGTCCACCTGGGGGACGACCAGCGACTGTGAGGTTGGGCGAATTCGGTTGATGGCATCGGTAAGCAGGGCGGTGGCGTACAGGGTGTGGGCCCGGATCTCTACTTCCTCGGCGCTGTTTGCGGGGATCAGTTCCACATGGTTGATGGCGGCTTCCAATTCTTCGGAGTAGGACAAGATGCCCATGAGCCGCAGGGCGACGGGGACGATGTAGTCGGCGAACGCCGTCATCCGATCTAGGTCGGTCACAGCAAAGGTGCCACCGCTGGCCAGCGCCATATGCAGTTGCCACAGCCAAAGCTGGGCCAGCTTGTGCAGCTGCACCTCATGTCCGTCGTGGGTACTGACATCGTTGAACCGGGGGAACTCCGCCACCAGCCGCTCCAGCAGGCCGTTTCCGTCGGCGTACATGGCCGGCGCACAGTCGGCCACGAACCGATGGGCGCTGCCGTCGTAGCGTTCGGCCAAGACTTGGCCCGCCGCGTTGAGGATCTCGGCACGATCCTTGAGCATGGGGATTGCGATGTTCCCGCTGAAAACGCGGCCAAGTTCGGCTCGATCGATCTCGGCCAGGTAGGCCCCGTCGGTCAGCGGCACGCCTTCATCCAGTGCCCGGTTGACGCAAGCGAACATGCCCTCGCTGTCCGACCAGGTGCGGCCCTTGTAATCGGCGGCGAACTTCACCCCGGAGTCGAAGTCGGAGAAGGCGAAGTTCATCACCGCATAGAAGAAGGACACATCGATGATCTCCGCCGGGTCAGTCCTGTCGCTGAAGGCACCGTCTACCGGGCCAGACGGAAAGGCGAACTCCTCAAAGGCCATCCATGAGGCCACCCGCTCGATGGCCTCGACCGATGTGCGAACGTGTCGGGAGCGATCAACCACCTCGCGCACCGACCGCAGTACTGGCGAGGTCCACACCGGGGATTCGTGCATAGTCGGCTCCTATCGCTGCGAGTACGTCAGAGGGCGAGGTGGAGTCGGAGGGCGTCGTCGAGGTGGGCCATCTGGTCAAAGGGGACCTGGCCGATCAGGCGGCCAACTCGTTCAACGGAGATCGACCTGACCTGTTCGGCTTGGGCCTTGGAGTCGCGCTCGAGGCCAGTGTCGTCGGCGACCAGCAGCACTTGGAAGGGGTGGATCCGGTCGGTGTTGGAGGTGATGGGTACGACGGTCACCACTCCGTGCCGCAGTCGGGCCGCTGTGGTGTTGGCGCCATCGTTGCTGACAATCACCGCGGGCCGGGTTTGGGCGGCCTCAGCGCCCTGCGTGGGGCTGAGATTGACGATGCGGATTTCTCCTCGTCTCATCAGAGCTAGGTGAGTCCGTCAGAAACGGAGGAGTCCCAGAGGTGGCTCTCTTCGTTATCCCACTGTGCGAATGCTTCGGCGTAGTCTTGCGCCAACTCCGATGCCCGAAGGAGCCGGATTGCCCGGTGCAGGGTGGCCGATCGGGAGGCGATTTGGTGGTTGCGGGCATAGTCGTCGAGGAATGCGACGTCTTCGTCGGGAAGGCTGACGCTAACTTTCATACCGGAAATACTACTAGAGTAGGACTCAATGGACTCAGTCCGGTTCAGCTTTGATGGAGACCAGGCGCTGTCCGCGGTCACCGGCCGCGATGGCGGGGTGAGCCGAGGCCAGGTGGCCAGTCTCAACCTGAGCTTTGAAGTGGGGGACGACCCTGGAAGCGTCGTGGCCAACCGCAAGATCGTGGGCGACAGACTCGGCTTCGACTTTCGGGATCTGGTTGTACCCCGCCAAGTGCACGGGGTCCGGGTGAAGGTTGTCGGTGATCACGACAGGGGTCGAGGGGCCGACTCGGCTGAATCTGGAGTGGCGGCCTGTGATGCGCTGGTTACCACCACACCAATGATTCCACTGGCCGTCCTGGTAGCCGACTGTGCGCCGGTGGTGCTGTACGACCCGGTGCAACCTGCGATCGGAATCGTGCACGTCGGATGGCGAGGGGCCATTGGGCGCATCGCCCAGAAGGCAGTCGAGACGATGACTCGGGAGTTCGGCTGCCGACCGAGCGACATACGGGTCGGAATCGGTCCATGCCTGCAACCGCTCTCCCTCGAAGTCTCGATGAACGAGGCCATGCAGGCTGAGGGCGAGTTTCATCAGCAGCCCGCGGTGCTCTACGACGCAGGGGAAAAGCCGCACCTCGACATCCCATTCATGGTCAAACAGCAGGTGCTCGATGCCGGGGTATGGCTCAAGTACATAGAAGACTGTCGGATGGACACGCTGGATGCCCGGCGCTTCTTCTCCCATCGGGGACAGTCCGGCCGAGCGGGACGATGCATGGGCGTGGCAATGCTGCGATCGGCTTAAACGGCTGGTCGTCAGTCCGGGACGAGAACTCCCGGGTTCATGAGGTTCTGGGGGTCGAGGGCGGCCTTGACAGCACGCAGCACACTGACGCCGGCGTCGCCGAGTTCATCGGCCATCCAAGTTCGGCGGACGCGGCCGATGCCGTGATGGTGGGCAATGCCGGCCCCGCAGCCAGTGGCCGCCTGCATGGCCGCAGTCCAGCAGGCGTCGTAGACCGACTGGTACTCCTCGGGAGTGGACGGCTGGGCGGCGAAGGTGAAGTAGAGGTTGGCCCCGGATTGGTAGGCGTGTGAGGTGTGGGCGGTGGCGGCGATCACGGTGGACACCGCTCGGATGGCCTCGATGATCGCTTCGTAGAGCAGGGCGAGGTTGCGCCAGCCGGTGGCTACCTCGATGGTGTCGGCCACGAGGCCCTGCTCGAAGAGTTCGGTCCAGGTGGGCACGGTGTTGCGATGCTCAAACCAGTGGTCGACTGCGCCTGGATCGGCTTGCTCACCCCCACAGCCCAGGCACAGCTCAGCAACCGCGGCCGCCTCCAGAGCAGCGTGGCCAGGCGGGCCCTCGTGCAGGAAGATGGCCACGCAGCGGCCCTTGGGCACGTGGTCGCGAAAGTGGCGGCGGGTCTCGCCGGCGTCGTAGAGGCGCACTACCGGCGGCCGCCAGCCGGGCATGATCACGCTGCGGATGGCGTCGATTCCAGCGGCCATGTCCTGGAAATGGAAGGCCTGGCGGACTCCCGGTTCAGGCCTCGGCCGCAGCGAGAAGGTCACCTCGGTGATGATCCCCAGCGTTCCCTCGCTGCCCAGCAGCAGCTGGCGCAGATCTGGGCCAGCCGAGGCCCGGGGAGTGGAGCGCGATCGGTAGATCGACCCGTCGGGCAGTACGGCTTCCACCGAATACACGATGTCCTCGATATTGCCGTAGGCAGTGGAGTACTGGCCGGAGGCCCGAGTGGCCACCCACCCGCCCACCGAGGAGATCTCGATCGACTGCGGCCAGTGCCCGATGGTGAAGCCGTCCTGGCGAACCCGGTTCTCAGCGTCGATGCCCATGGTGCCCGCTCCGAACGAGGCCAATCCGTCCACCGGGTCGAGCGACCGTAGCCCACTCATGCCTTCGGTGCTGATCACCACCGAATCGGGAGAGGCCAACACGCCGCCCACGCAGCCCGACCCTGCCCCCCGGGGAATCATCGGCACACCGTGGGCCCGGCACAGTCGGACCGTCTCGGCCAACTTCTCGGTGGTAGAGGGCGTTGCCACCGCAAACGGCAGCACCAGGCGGCCCTGCCACTGATCGAACTCGGAGCGGGGCCAGGTGTCCCGGGCTCGGCTTCGGCGGGCGTCGTCGTCGATGAGCAACTCGTCGCCCAACAGGCCGGCGAGGTCGTCGAGAAGTGTCATCAGGCGTTGTCCCGGAATAGGAGTTCGCTGGCGAAGCGGGTTCGAACGGCTTCGATCTCGGCGGTGGTGCGGGCCGCGTCCCACCCCAGCAGGTCGGCCATCAACGAGGCCGCGGGGGCGATCAGGGCGTCGCGCTCAGCGGGCGTGTACCAGGCAGCCCGGGTCCGGCGATAGACGAGGTCTTCGAGGGTCAGCGCACCGTCCACCTGCACCGCCCAGTCGACCTCACCGGCTACCACCCGCCCACCGGGGACAATGGGCTGGTGGCCCAAGGCCAGCACCTCGCTGGTCTCGTTGCCGTAGAGCCGCACCAGACGGTCGGCCAGCGGCCGTTCAACCCCTACGGCGGTCGCCACCGATGCGGCGTGGGTGTCGAGGCTCGATGTCAGGTCGCCGCCGGGGATCGGATCGGGCCCCGGACTCGGCCCCAGCGATCGGCCCTGCTGCTCGGCCACAAAGTCGAGCACCGTCATCGCCATAGTGCGAAAGCCGGTGAGCTTGCCGCCCGCGATGGTGATCATCCCCCCGGTTCCCACCCATACCTCTTCTTTGCGGGAGATCTCGGTGGCCTCTTTGCCCTTTTGCGCCACCAAGGGACGAATGCCCGACCAAGCGGCCACCACGTCGTCTATTCCCAGCGGCTCGACATCGAAATAACGCTTGAGCGGGTGCAGAAGGTACTCCACGTCGGACCGTTCGATCTCGGGCCACAGAAGCCGGTCGCCGTGGTAGCTGGTGTCGGTGGTGCCGATGGCCACGGTGTCGCCTCGGGGCAGCACGAAGACGCTGCGCTTGTCGGGGGTTTCCATGATCACCAGGTTTCGCACCGGCAGCCGAGCGGCGTTGACCACCACATGCACACCCTTTGAGGGATGAAGCCGATCGGTAGTGGACTTCTCCTCTAGTCGGGCCAGGCGTTCCACCCACGGCCCGGTGGCATTGACCACCGCATCGGCGCGGATCTCCACCCGGTCGCCGCTCAACTCGCAGGCCGCCACCACGCCGTCGATCCGGCTGTCCTCCCAGATCGCATCCACCATCGGCAGCCGGCTCGCCACCTTCGCCCCGGCAGCTACCGCATCGCGCAGCACGGCCAGCACCAGCCGGGCGTCGTCGGTCATGTACTCCCGGTAAGCACACGCCCACGGGTATTCGTCTCGCCGCAAGCAGGGCTCGCTCTCGGCCAGGTCGTCTTGGCCCCAGCTGATGTGACGGTCGGCATCCTCCACTGCGCCTAGCTTCTCGTAGGTGCCGATACCGGCTCGGACCTTCATCAAGCTCGCCCGGCTACGAGCCGGCACCACCATCCAGCACGGTTCGGCCAGATGGGGTGCCATCTGGTGGACAGCCTTGCGCTCCCGCGCCGTCTCCCGCACCAGCCCGATATCGCCCATCGCTAGATACCGCAGCCCCCCGTGGATCAGCTTGGAAGAGCGCGACGACGTCCCCGCCGCGTAGTCGTCCTTCTCCACCAAGGCCACCCGCAGCCCCCGCCGAGCCGCATCCCGAGCCACCCCCGCCCCCGTGATCCCCCCGCCGATGATCACCAAATCAAACCGCTCACCCTCAAGCTCGGCCAACAGCCCAGCCCGCGACCGGGGCGTCAGAGATGGCGAAGGAGCGGCTTCAGGCACTTTCAACCAAACCTAAGCCGCTATTCCGCCTAGCCGGTGGCGCCGGGCCGGTTCCGCACTACCAGTTCTTCCAGTAGCGGGAGGGGATGGGGCCGGTTTGGTCTTGGTATTTGGAGCCGGCCTCGGCTGATCCGTAGGGGTTCTCGGCGGGGGTGGTCATTCGGATGAAGGAGATCTGGCCGATCTTCATCCCGGCATACAGGGTGATGGGCAGGGTGGCCACGTTGGACAGCTCCAGGGTGAGTCGCCCGTTCCAACCGGCGTCCACGAACCCGGCGGTGGAATGGATCAAGAGCCCGAGGCGGCCCAGCGACGACTTGCCCTCCAGTCGGGCCACCAGGTCGTCGGGAATCCGCACCCGCTCCAACGTCGACCCCAGCACGAACTCCCCGGGGTGGAGGATGAACACCCCGTCGGGCTCGATCTCCACCGGCTCGGTGAGGGCGTCCATGTTCCTCTTGACGTCGATCAGCCCCTCGGTGTGGTTGCGGAACACCCGGAAGTAGCGGTCGATGCGCAAATCCACCGACGACGGTTGAATGGCGCCGTCGGCCAGCGGGTCGATCTCGATGCGACCCTCCTCCAGCTCTTTGCGGATGGATACGTCGGAGAGGATCACGCTTTGGGGGCGAAGAAGCTTCGCACCAGCGGCTCGTAGTGCTCCAGGGGCGGCGTGGGGTAGGCCGGGTCGAAGGCGGGCATGTCGTACTCGGCGCAGAACTCGGCGCAGCGGTCGTAGTGGGGGTGGTCGGTGTAGGCGTCGCGGCTGTTGCGGTCGAGGCCCACGTGGTGCCAGAAGTAGTAGCCCTGGAAGACGCCGTGCATCTGCACCATCCACAGGTTGGCCTCCGACACAAACGGCTTGAGGATGGCCGCGGCCAGATCGGGGTGGTTGTGGGGGGTGAGCAGATCGCCGATGTCATGGACCAGCGCGCACACCAGGTACTCGTCGTCCCGCCCGGCCTTCTCGGCCCGGTGGGCGGTTTGGAGGCTGTGGACCAGCCGGTCGACGGCGAAGCCCTGGGGCCCAGTGGCCAGATCCCGCAACTCTCCTAGCACCCGGTCGGCCAATCTCTGTTCGAGGTAGTGGTGGGCCGAAGCGGTTGCCGCCCAATCTTCAGCAGTGGACTCGTCCATGCGGGTGAATGCGGCTTGAGTCAGCGTTGCCATGCCCGAAGCCTACGACATGGATGTTGTCGCGACACTCCCGCAAAAGGGCGTTTTGACCGCTACATTGCAGGGCTGATGCGAGCGGTGGTTTTCCAAAATGGGCAGGCGACGACTGGGGAAGTAGACGACCCGGAACCGGGTCGCCGCCAGCTCCTGGTGTCGGTGCGGGCTGCGGGGCTGAACGGCGCCGATTTGGCCCAGGCCAGAGGGGGCTATCCCCCACCGCCGGGAGCGCCGACCACCGGTGGATTGGAGATGGCCGGAGAGGTGGTGGCCACCGGCGATGGTTGCCTGCGGTTCTCGGTGGGCGACCAGGTGATGGCGGTGGTGCAGGGGGGCGGTCAGGCCGAGCTGTGCGTGGTTGACGAGCCTCTGGCCATGCCGGTGCCCGAGTCAATGGGCTGGGAGAGCGCAGGCGGGTTCCCCGAGGTGTTCGCCACCGCCCACGATGCCCTTTTCACCCAAGCCGCCCTGGCCGTGGGAGAGCGGGTGTGCATCCACGGCGCCGCCGGGGGAGTAGGGATGGCCGCGGTGCAACTGGCCGCGGCCGCGGGGGCACAGGTGACCGCAACCGTGCGCACGCCCGACTCCCGACAGGCGGTGGCCAAACTGGGGGCTCACGCTATCGACCCCGCTGAGCTCGCCGATGCCGGGCCGTTCGACGTGATTCTTGAGCTGGTAGGCGCCCCCAACTGGCCGGCCAACCTCAAGGCGCTGGCCGTTGAGGGCCGCATCGTGGTGATCGGCGTGGGCGCGGGGTCGGAGGTGTCGTTGAACCTGGCGCTGCTCATGGTGAAGCGGGTGCGGCTGTTCGCCTCCACCCTGCGGCCGCGCCCCTTGGAGCAGCGGGCCGCCGTCGCCCGACGGGTGGAGCGCCATGTGCTCCCGATCGTGGAGTCGGGCCAGATCCATGTGCCGATCGCCCGCACTTTCCCCCTGATCGAGGCCGCCGCTGCCTACGACTACTTCGCCGTCCCCGGCAAGTTCGGCAAGGTGGTGCTGGTTTCCTAGCGATTCCGGAGACGGGCACCGACCGTTTCGGGAACCTGCGACGTATTCTTGTCGTCTAATGGTCATGAAAAAGCTGGTTGGGTCGATCATTGTGCTTGCGGCGATCGTGGTTGGTTGCGGTAGCTCAGACAATGCCCAAGCCCCAAGTCCCACCGCCACTCAGGCCGCCGCCCCCACTGCTGCGGCGACGGACGATCCCACTGCGGCCCCCACCCGGTCTTCCACCCCCATTGCCACTGTTGTGCCGACTCCGGTGGCGACTGTTGTGCCGACGGTGATGGCGACTCCGGTGGCGACGGTGGTGGCGACTGTTGAGCCGACTCCGGTGGCGACTCCGGTGGCGACGGTGGTGGCGACTGTTGAGCCGACTCCGGTGGCGACTGTTGAGCCGACTGTTGTGCCGACGGTGGTGCCGACTCCGGTGGCGACGGTGGTGGCGACTGTTGAGCCGACTGTTGTGCCGACGGTGGTGCCGACTCCGGTGGCGACTGTTGAGCCGGTGGTTGATCGGCTGCCGGCTGATCCCAGTGCCCCGATCGGCCAGTGGATTACCGGGTTGAACGGCGCTGGGTGGGACTTTCACCGGCAATTGGAGGGCAACGCGGTTTCCAGCCCATTGAGCATTGGCATGGCCTTCAGCTTGAGCCGAGCCGGGGCGTCGGCTGACTCTGGGGCGGCGCTCGACCGGATATTCGGATTCTCAGGGGCTGGTACGCATGATGCCGCCAACGCCGTTGCCCACCGATTGGCCAACGCCTCGGTGGAGCCCACCATCTTGGAGGTGGCCAACCAGATCTTCCCCGACCACGGATTCTCACCGCGGCGCGAATTCCTTGACACCGCCACCGCCCATTATGGGGCGGCCATTCAGCCGATCGACACCTCCGACGGCGGCGCCGCAGCCGACACCATCAACCGTTGGGCGTCAGAGCGCACTCGCGGGCTCATTCCCACCATCGTCGACGCAGGGGTTGTCCAAGACCAAGAACTGGTCATGGTGAACACCGTCTACCTCAAGGCCGACTGGTTGGTGCCGTTCCTGGCCGAGTTCACCTACGACGACCTCTTTGCCACCGACGACGGCCAGTCGGTGATGGCGGCCTTTATGAGCGACTCGATGCCTATCCCGAGGCGCTTTGTTCTGCTCGATGATGCCGACGCGGTGGAATTGCCCTACCAGGGCGAAGAACTGGCCATGTGGCTCATCGTCCCCCACGACACCGATGGATTGGCCGCCGTCGAGGAGTCGCTTGATGGCCAAGCGTTGGTTGGGTTGTCCAACTCGGCACAAGTGGGCACGGTTGAGCTCACCATGCCCAAGTGGGAGCAGACTTTGCCGCCGGCCGACCTGTTCGAGTGGCTCTGCCCGATCGGGTTCTGTCCGGGCGCCGGCTTCGACGGCATCGCGTCCGGCCTCTCCATTTCCACCGCGCTTCACGGAGCCAAGGTCATCGTGGATGAGGAGGGCACCGAAGCCGCGGCCGCCACAGCAACCGCTTTCCCGACCTCCCTCCCACCCGAAGCTGATCTCACCGTCGTGGCCGACCGCCCCTTCCTGTGGGCCATAGTCCACCAAGACACCGGGGCTCTCCTGTTCGTCGGCCGCCTCGTTAACCCAGCTCAGTGATCAGCACCGTTTGATTCGACCCCGCCTTCCTCAACCTAGGAGAGGGCGCTCAATTCTGAGCGGCCAGGTGGTCGAGTACCTCCTGCTCGGACACCACGTCGGCGTACTTGGCGTCGAGGTCGAACAGGTTGGCCTCATGGACGCGCTGGTCTCGGTCGCCGCAGGCATCTCTCACCACGATGGGAACGAAACCGTGTTGGCAGGCGTCGAGTGCGGTAGCCCGGACGCAGCCGCTGGTTGACACCCCAGTGATGATCAGCGTGTCGATGCCCAGGGAGGTCAGTGTGGAGGCCAGCGACGTGCCGAAGAATCCTGATGCGTACTGCTTGACCACCACCACCTCGTCGTCGGCCGGTTCCAAGCCTTCGCCGTACTCGCCCAGCGGGTTGCCCCTAACAAAGCACTCCAGTGCGCCGACCTTGCGGAAGAAGACCCCGCCATCGGCCCCTCCCGGCTGAAACTCCACCCTGGTGTGCAGCACGGGGATCTGAGCCCTTCTAGCGGCGGCCAGCAGCCGTATGCACGACTCTCGGGCGTCTTCCACACCGGCATACAGCGGCGAATCGGGGTGGAGATACGCCTGGCAGAAGTCGACCACCACCAGGGCGGGCTGCCGGCCGAATCCGAGGCGGTTGCTGAACCCGGCCTGGCGATAGTCGTCGGCCAAGCTGTCTCCGGTCATGCCCGGTCCCCCTGCATCAGTCGATTATCCCATTGGCCCGGAGCTGGCTGATGGCGTCGTCGTCGAGACCGAGGATGTCGCCCAGCACCTCTTCGTTGTGCTCGCCCAGCACCGGCCCCGACCATTCGATCTCTCCGGGGGTGTCCGACAACTTGGGCACCACGTTCTGCATGGGGATCGAGCCAAAGTCGGGACTGTCCACCCAGGCGATGGCCTGTCGGGCCGAGAAATGCTCGTCGGCCAACATCTCGGGGGCGCGATACATCTGGCCGTTGGGCACGGCGTGCTCGTTCAGCAGCCGGTGAAGGTCGTGGGCATCGAGGGTGGCAGTCCACTCGGCGATAAGCTCGTCGAGCTCAAGTTGGTTGTCGCCCCGGGCGAGGTGGGTGGCATAGCGGGGGTCCTCGCCCAACTCGGGTCGGCCCATGGCTTCAGCCAACCGCCGCCACACGGTGTCCTGGTTGCCGGAAATCAGGTGCATCTTGCCGTCCCGGGTGGGGTACACGTTGGCCGGCGCGATGTTGGGGATCATCGACCCGGTGCGCTCGCGAATAAACCCCGCAACGTGATATTCGGTCAAAAGCGACTCCATGACCGCCATCACCGACTCGTACAGGGCAGCGTCCACCACCTGTCCCTTGCCGGTGCGCTGGCGGGCGTGGAGGGCGTTGAGCGTGCCGATGGTGGCGAACATGGCGGTGAGGGTGTCGCCGATGCTGATTCCGGTGCGGCTAGGCATTTTCTCCGGGTCTCCGGTGGTGTAGCGGATGCCGCCCAGCGCTTCGCCGATGGCGCCGAAGCCCGGCTGGGACGCATAGGGGCCCGACTGTCCGTAGCCCGACACCCGGGTGATGATCAACCGGGGATTGACGGCGTGGAGCTCGGCGGGGGACAGGCCCCACTTTTCCAGGGTGCCGGGTCGGAAGTTCTCCACCAGCACGTCGGCGTTGGCCGCCAGTTGGCGCACCAGATCTTGTCCGGCGGCCTCGCGCAGGTTGACGGTGACCGACTTCTTGCCTCGGCCCACCACCGGCCACCACAGCGACTTGCCGTCGGCCTTCTCCTGGCCCCATACCCGCATGGGATCGCCGGTTCCCGGCGGCTCGACCTTGATCACCTCGGCCCCGTGGTCGGCCAACTGCTGGCCGCAGAACGGGCCGGCCAGCAGGGTGCCCATCTCAATGACCCGGATATCGGTCAGAGCTCCAGACATGATTCTCCAATATGCTCGGACTCGCAGTGAGCAAGCGCATCCAAATAGTCGAAGTGGCCCCTCGGGACGGCTTGCAGGCCGACCCCGCCGACCTCAGCACCGCGCAGAAGGTCGAGCTCATCGAGCGGCTGGTCGCCGCCGGCCACACTCGCGTCGAGGCCACCAGCTTCGTCAGCCCCAAGGCAGTGCCCAAGATGGCCGATGGGGATGCGGTCATGGACGGCGTGCCCCGGTCGAACGGGGTGAGCTACAGCGCACTGGCTCTCAACCAGAGAGGGGTTGAACGGGCCATCGCCGCCGGGGTCGACGAGGTTTGCGGGGTGGTGGTGGCCACCGAGGAGTTCTCCCAGGCCAACCAGCGGGCCAGCGTGGCCGAGTCGGTGCAGCGCTGGCGCGACATCAGCAATGCCGCCCGGGCTTCTGGCATCAAGACCGCAGTCACTGTTTCTGCTGTGTGCGGATGCCCCTACGAGGGGCGGGTGGAAGCCCAGAGCGTGCTCGACATCGTGGCCCAGCTGGCTGAGACCCGGCCCGACGAGCTGGCGCTGGCCGACACCATCGGAGCCGGGGTTCCCACCCAGGTGGCCGACCTGTTCGCCGGGGCCCGGGAGCGTGCTCCCGGCATCGCGCTGCGAGGGCATTTCCACAACACCCGCAACACCGCTTTGGCCAACATCGCCGCGGCGATCGACACCGGCGTGAGGGTGTTCGACTCTAGCCTCGGCGGGGTGGGGGGCTGCCCGTTCGCTCCCAAAGCCACCGGCAACGTGGCCACCGAAGACGTGGTGTATCTGGTGCATGAGATGGGCTTCGACACCGGGCTGGACCTGGACGCACTCATCGACACCACTGCCTGGCTGGAAGCCCAACTCGGCCACGGCGTGCCCAGCCTGGTGGCCAAAGCCGGCGGATTTCCGCAACCTCGCTGAGCACCTCACAGCAGCGGCCGCCGCGCTCATGTCGGGCGCTTCTGGTATTGGCCGCCGGGGCTGCCCACCACCTGTCCGTCGGCCAAAATGCGCCGGCCCCGCAGCCAGACGTGGCTGACCTTCCCGGTGAGTTCTTGGCCCTCGAACGGGGTGTATCCCTGGCTGGACTCCGACTCGGCGGCCCGCACCACGTGGCTGACTGCCGGATCGAGCAGGGCGATGTCGGCGTCGTAGCCGACCCCGATGGTGCCCTTGGTGCCCAGCCCATAGCGCCGCGCCGGATTCCACGACAGCAGCCGGGCGATGTCGGCCAGCCCCAAGCCCCGCTTGACTCCCTCGGAATACAGGCCGTTCAGCAGGTACTCGGTGCCGCCGAAGCCGCTCTTGGCCAGCCAGATGTCGTCGGGGTTCTCCGCGGCCACCTTGGCCTCGGTGCGACAGCAGGCGTGGTCACTCACCACCCAGTCCACCTCGCCGGCCAGCACGTGCTCCCACAGCGCCTCCACGTCGGACCTAGAGCGTATGGGGGGGTTGACCTTGCCCCACGGATCGCCGGAGGTCTCGATGTCCACCAGCAGGTGGCCGATGGTGATCTCCCGGCGGAAGTCCACATTCTCGAAGCACCGGCTCATGCGCAGGGCGGCGTCCATGGCCTTGGCCGACGACAGGTGCAGCAGGTTGATGTTGGACACCTCGGTCTCGTGGGCCAGATACGACGCAATGGTGACGGCCAGTCCCTCTGAATGGGGAGGTCGAGACGCCGAATAGGCGGCCAAGCCGGCCAGGCGGCCCTCGGCTTCGACCAGCTTGGTGTAGGCGGTCATGATCTCCGCCGATTCGCAGTGCAGCGAAAGCGAGAGGGCATCGGCCAGATCGGGGTGCGCCTGGCGAGTCTCGGCGATTCCCCGCATGATGAACTCGAAGTGGGCGTAGTCGTAGCGCTCGCCGGGCGGGGTCATCAAAAAGCTGGCTTGGTCGTCGCTGGCGCCGTGCAGGCCGTGACCGCCGTAGAACATGAAGATCTTGAACGAGGTGACGCCGAATTCAGTGGCCAGCAACGGGATCTCGTCGATGTGGGAGGCCTGCATGGGCGCAAGATGGAAGGCGTAGTCCACGTAGCTGCGGCCGTCGATGAGCCGCAGAACCTCGGGGAAGAACTCGGCGTATGGGCCGCCCCGGTTGAGGTAGTACTGGCCGGTGCGCATGTAGTTGAGCACGGTGGTGGTGCCGCCCTGGGCTGCGGCTCTGCTCTCGCTGGTGGCGTCCTCGTCCAATGGGTTGTAGATGCCCATGTGGGTGTGGGCGTCCACCGAGCCCGGGAAGGCGATGAGGCCCGATGCGTTGAACACCTCGGCAGTATCAGAAGAAGCGGCCAGGCCGACGGCCAGACCGCTGATGCGCCCGTCGGTGATGGCGATGTCAAACTCGTCGACCGTGCCAGTATCGGGGCGGACGACCTTTGCGCCGGTGATAACGGTGTCAGTCATGGCTGCTTCCCATTGGGATCGAGCAGTGGAGCCAGCAGTCCTGCGACTGACGGCGCCTCAGCCAGGCCAGACAAGTCATCGTGGATCTGGCTGGCAACGCTGTCGGCCACCAAACCGGCGGTGTTGTCAACAAACTTGGTGGCCAACTCGTCATCGGATAGAGGTTGATCGGGTCCTCCCCGGTTGGCCAGCATTTCCTCGACCAGGGTGTGGCCTGAGGTGGTGGTAACGCTCAGACGGGCGGGTAGCTGGCACGGGTAGATGACCATCATTTGGGGGTCGCCCACCACATTGACCCGGTTCATCAGCTCTCGCCGCACCGGATCGCGGGCCAATTCGTCGGTGAAGTCAGCCATGCCAACCCCCAGTCCCCCTCCGCCAAAGAACCCGGCAGCCACGGTGTAGGGACCGCTGAACTGGGCGTGGTAGCCGGTCTCGGGTTTCCGCTTGGCCTCAATGGGCTCGCCAATGGTGCGCACGGTGGGCGGGGCCACCTCCAGGGTGGCGGTGGCAATGTCGTTGGGGCCCACGCCCTTTGAGCGCAGGGCGATGGCGGCATCGATGCCGGTGTGGGTGAAGTGATTTGCCGGGTAGGGCTTGTAGAAGATGTTCTCTGCCTCCCATCGCTCCCCCAGATCGGCGGTGACCGCCTCGAAGTCGGCCTGGTCTCCGAGAAAGGCTTGGAACAGCCCGAACCGGCCCTCGACTGCCGTCGGCGGCCCGGTGATGCCCCGGGCCGCGAGTTGGGCCGCGGTGACCCCGGCTCGAGCGGCCCAGCCGCAGTGCAGCCGCTTGACCGTGCCCCCCGCCCGGTTGGCCTCGATAATCCCGCTGGACATGCTGCACGCAATGCCCATGGCATGGGCGATTCCGTCGGCGTCGGCCCCGAGCAAGCGGGCCGCGGCCGCGGCCGATCCCACCGCACCGCAGATTGAGGTGGCGTGCTGGCCCCGCTCGAAATACACCGACTGGCGGGCTCGGCTGTCGTAGCCGCCCATGCCGAGGCGCACCGTTACTTCCAGTCCTGCCGCCACGGCATCGATCAATGCCGGGCCGGAAGCCCCCTGCCATTCGGCCACGGCCAGTGAGGCGGGCACCACCGTGGCGCTGGGATGGAGGATGGAGGGCAAATGGGTGTCGTCGTAGTCCAGCGAGTGGGCCAGCACGCCGTTGACAAACGCAGCCTCTGGTGCAGACATGGCCCGGCCGCCGCCGATTGGAGTGGCCTGGGGGGCAGAGCACTGGTCGGCGGCAAACCCAATGGCCGCTTGAGAGGTGTCCAGCGAACTGGACCGCACTGCTATCCCCACGATGTCGATGATGCGAGACGGAATACCGGCCCGCACCGCCTCGGGGACCGGGCCGACGGCCAGCGCGCCCAGCTGGGACAGAATCGGGCTCATGCCAGGGCCAGCGGTCTGACGGGAGCGCCGGTGGCTCCGTAGATGTTCAGATGCGAGAGCACAAACACAAACTCAAACACCCCGGCAGCGGCCAGGGCATCTAGGTCCATCGCCTCGATGATGTTGACGCCCTGCTCCACCAAGAGCACCCGGTGGGCGGGCAGCAGGGCGTGACCCTGTCCGGCGGGTAGGCATTCGAACGCCAGCGTGTCGGCCCCGGCCAAGTCCGCCCCCTGATCGGCCAGCCAGCGAGCCCCCGCTTCTCCCACGCCGGGAACACCAGTCTCGACTCCCAGATACCGTTGGGGATCGTCGAAGTGGGCGCCCCACCCGCTGCGCACCAGCACCGCATCTCCTGGTTGGACCGGCGATTCCTGACGGGCGGCTGCGCTCTCCAACTCGGCGACAGTGATCTCATGGCCCCCTTTGCAGGCGTCTGTGCCCAGCAGCCCGGGAATGTCCAAGAGCACGCCGCGGCCCACAAACGGCGGAAGCTCATTGATGCCCAGAACCGCGAAACCGCCACCAGCTTGTGCTTTAGCGGCATCCACTCCGCCATAGAGCTGTCCCTCGTGACTGACATGGGCCAGAGCGTCCACATGGGTTCCCACGTGACAGCCGGTGGTGAGCAGGTCGGCGGCGGCCGACCCGCCATCGGGTCGCATCCGGTCGCCATGCAGCCGGTCAAGGCAGTGGTGAAACTGCGGGTGGTTGGGCGACTGGGCCATCCCGTTCTGCATGGGTCGGCCCAAGTCGTACACCGTGGTTTGGGCGACGAGATCGATCAGGGTCCCGGCTGCATCGACACGACTGCCGGTCATGCCACCACTCTCTTGGCTCGAAGATCGTCGATGCGCTCGACGCTCAACCCGGCTTCTTTCAGCACCTCGTCGGTGTCCGCCCCCAGGTCTCGGCCGGTGTGCCGGATGGCCCCCGGAGAAGACGACAGCCCGAACAAGACGTTCTGCATCCGAACCGGCCCCAGGTCGGGGTCGTCAACTGCGGTGATGGCCTCCCGAGCCTGCACCTGGGGATCGCCGGCGTACTGGGCCACGTCGTACACCGGGGCTACTGCTACTTCAGCAGCGGCAAAGGCGCTCATCACCTGGGCAAGCGGTCGATCGCCGATCCATGAGGACAGGGCCGCATCGATCTCATCAGCGTGCTCGGCTCGACCAGATCCGGTGGCGAACCAGGGCTCGGACACGAGATCACCCCGGCCAACCAGTTCCATCGTGCGTCGGGCCACGGCGTCGGCGCTGCTCGACACCGCCACCCAGCAGCCGTCGGCGGTGAGGTAGGTGTTGCGCGGCGCGTTGTTGGACGATCGGTTGCCCGAGCGCTGAGCGATGTGGCCGGTCTGATCCCAGGTGACCACATGGGGGCCGAGCGCCGCGGCCAGCGCCTCCAGGATCGACAGATCCACCACTTGGCCCTGGCCGGTGGCGTGCCGGTGGTGGACCGCCATCATTACCCCAGCCACCCCGCTGACGCCGGCCACGCTGTCGGCCAACCCGAACGGAGGCAGGGTCGGGGGTTGGTCAGCCTCACCGGTCATGTGGGCGAAGCCGCTCATCGCCTCGATCAGCGTGCCGAATGCAGGCCGTGGGGCATAGGGGCCGGTCTGGCCGAATCCGGTGACCCGGCACAGGATCAGGCCCGGATTGCGGTCCGACAGCACCTCCCATCCCAAACCCCAGCGCTCAAGGGTGCCGGGCCGAAAGTTCTCGATCACCACGTCGGCCGTGGATGCCAGTTCCAAGAACACCTCAGCACCCTCGGGATGGCTCAAGTCCAAGCCCACACAGCGCTTGTTGCGGGCCACGAGCTTCCACCAGAGTCCGCGGCCGTCCTTTTGCGCACCGTGGCCTCGCAGGCTGTCACCGGTGAGGGGATGCTCGACTTTGACCACGTCGGCACCGAAATCGGCCATGATCTGGCCGATCAACGGCCCGGCCAACACGGTGGAGGCATCGATGACCCGCAGATCGGTGAGGGGCCCAATCATGCGGAACGATGTTTCTCCCAGTGGAACATTGTCCGTAGTGTTCCCCAATTCGGCGGGGTCAAGCAACCATCTACAGGGAATTATGGGTCAATAAGCCCGGTTCGCGGTATGGTCATTCCCCTGAGCGGAACAGCAGCAAATTCGGACTCGGTGTCTGGTTCGGGTCGGGGAGTGGCGGCAATCGAGAGGGCCGTCGATGTGCTGTTCCTGTTCTCCCGGTCGCCGAGCACGCTGGGCGTCACCGAGATATCCCGCGAATTGGGGGTGTCCAAAGCGGTCGTCCACCGGATACTCACCTCTTTGTGCGAACCCGGCCTGCTCACCGTCGACCCCGACAGCCGGCGGTACGCACTGGGCCCGGCGGTGCTGGAGTTGGCCGCGGCCTACCGCGATCAGCTCGACGTCAGAGACTTGGCCCTGGACGAGATGCGAAGGCTCAGTGCCGAGACCGACGAGACCGCCACCTTGTCGGTGCGCCACGGCAACCGACGGGTGTACGTGGCCCAGATAACTCCTCCCCGAGAGGTGAAGATGACGGTGCCCATCGGCGGATCGTTCCCGCTGCACGCCGGCGCATCGTCGAAGGCGTTTTTGGCCTGGCTGAGCGACGGCGAGATTGACCACTACCTGGCTGAGAACCCGCTCGACTCGTTGACCGAGGCCACCATCGTGTCGGTCGACGAACTGCGGGCCGAACTGGACCGCATCCGCCAGCAGGGATTCGCGGTGTCGCTGGGAGAGCGCCAGCATGATGCGGGCTCAGTGGCCGCCCCCATCCTCGACCACAACCACCAACCGGTGGCGGTGATCAGCATCAGCGGACCGCTGGATCGCTTCCGCGACAAGATCGCCCGCTCCGCCGCCGCGGTGGTAGAGGCCACCCGAGGGCTCTCCATCAAGCTCGGAGCCCGTCCTAGCCCCAGTGCTTGAGGCTCTACCGTGAGAGACCGCGTTCGAGTGGCCGCGGTGCAGTTCGCCACCGGCACCGACCTCGACGAGAACTTGGCGACCTGCCTGCGGATGCTGGATGCGGCCGCGGCCGAGGGGGCAGAGCTGGTGGTTATGCCCGAGTTCTGCAATCACATCTCCGTGTACGACGACCGAGACCACTGCCGATCGGCGGCGGTGGCGCTGGACGGCCCCTGGTTGGGGGCACTGGCCCGGCGATCCGCCGAGCACGGGGTCTACACCTCGTTGACGGTGACCGTGCCCCGGGACCAACAGCGGGTAACCGCTACCAATGTGTTGTTGGACCTGGAAGGCAGGATTGCCGCCACCGCCGACAAGCAGATGCTGATGGGCAACGAGCGCGCCCACCTGAGCGCGGGCACCGAGGTCAGCCCATTGGCCGACACCGCATTCGGCCCCGTGGGCTTGTACTCGTGCATGGACGGTGTGACCTTTGAGGTGCCTCGCACGTTTGCCGTTAGGGGTGCTCGCCTCCTGTTGAACAGCCTCAACTCCTTTGCCCTCGACGAGGCCAGGCTGCACATACCGGTGCGGGCGGTCGAGAACGGGGTATTCGTAGTGGCCGCCAACAAAGTAGGCCCACTGCTGCCCGCCGAACAGGCGCCGCAATTCAGCCAGGCGCTGGGCGTGCCTCCTGAGGCATTGAACGGCGCCGGGGAGAGCCAGGTGGTGGCCCCCGACGGCACGGTGTTGGCCATGGCGCCCCGCGCCGGCGAAGCGGTGGTGGTCGCCGACTTGGATCTGTCCAAGGTTGAGTCAGACCGGCTTCGGCAGCGCCGACCGGAGGTGTACGACCCGCTGGCCCAGCCCCGCACCGCCCGTCCGGACCCCGGAAGCGAGCCCGAGGTGGTCGCCGGATGCGTGCCCGGCGCCCGGTCAGATCCCGAGCTGACCCACAAGGCCATTGACGCCGGGGCCTCCCTGGTGGTGCTGCCAGAGTTGACACCGCCGCCGTCGAACATCCCTCCCGGTGTGCTGGTCGTGACCACTGCCCTGCGGGATAACCAGCACCTCGGCCAGGTCTGGTCGGCCGACGGCGTTGTCCACCAGCAGGCGCAGATCCATCACTGCGACCGCCACGCGGGCGCCACAAGGTTGGGCACCGAGGTGGGCCTGTATCCGACACCGTTCGGCGACCTGGCGGTGATCGTGGGCGACGATCACCGCTACCCCGAGGTTTTCCGACTGGCGGCCATCGCCGGGGTCCATCTGGTGGCAGTGTGCTGGCAGCCTGAGCACCGTTGGGAGTGCGACCTTGCGCTGATGGAACGGGCCGCGGAGAACCGGATCAGCGTGGCGGCGTGCGGACCCCCCGGACCGCTCGCGTCCACCATGCTGCTCGACCCACCAGCCGATTCTCTGTGGAATCCCGATCGGTCGAGTCCCTACGACGGGACCATAAACACGCCGGTCAGCCGCCGGATTGAGCCTGATGATGGGATGCTCATTGGCACCCTGCATCCCGGCCGGGCAGTCAACCGCGAGGTGTCCAAAGACACCGATCTGGTGGGCGGTCGCCCCTGGAGGGCCTCCGCGGCGCTTGTTGCCTCCCCGGCGCAGACTACGGCCGCGGGCTGACCTAGCGACCCCGCGGCACCCGATTGAGCACTGATCTGGCCCAGCGCATCACTGCCTCGTCGATGAACTCCCCATCGATCACCGCGACCGCCCGACCGTCGGCCGTCGCCTCCTCGAAGGCGCCTAACAGCTTCGCGGCCCGGACGATCTCGTCAACTGATGGGGTGAAGGCCGCGTTCACTGCGGCCACCTGCTTGGGGTGGATCACTGACCGGCCGCCGAAGCCGTGGCGGCGAAGCGACTCGCTGGTGGCCGCCAGCCCCGCGTCGTCGTCGAGGTTCGTGAACACCGGCCCACAGGGGGCTTCGAGTCCCTCTCCCGCCGATGCCACCACCACCCGAGTGCGTATCGGCCACATCTCCAGGGCCTCGGGTGAGGGCTCCATGCCCAAGTCGGCGGCCAAATCGGCTTCGCCCAAGGCCAGGCGCACCACTGCGGGCACCGCGGCGATCTCGTAGATCTGAGCCACCCCTACCGCCGACTCGATTAGCGCCATAACCGGGCAGCCGCCGAAGTCGGCCGAGCAGGCCGCCGCATCGGCTTTGGGCACGACCACCCCGGCAAAGCCCACGCCGTCGGAAACCAGTGACCGCACCAGCTCGGCGTCTTGATCCACCAGGTCGGGGCGGTTGTTGATCCGCACCCATGCCGCCACGCCGGGGTTGGCCCGGAGCCATTGGCCCACCGCCTCCCGGGCGGTTGTTTTGGCCGTTTCGGCCACCGCGTCCTCGAGATCGCAGATGACGGCGTCAGCCCCTGACTCCAGCGCCTTGTCGAAGCGGTCGGGGCGGTCTCCGGGGACATAAAGAGTGGTGCGGCTCATCTAATTCTCGGCTCCTCCCGGTTGGTTGACACTGGTTTGGCTTGGCCCTACTGTCAGACTAACGAAACGTTGTTCCGCTTACCGGAACAGTGTGCCGCTGACGACACCGGAGCACCAATGCGCGAGACGCTGAAGGGCGTCCAAGACATCTTTGACGAGCGGGGCCCCACAGACGCCACGGCCACGTTCAACCGGCTGTGGTCTATCACCGAAGAGCTTATGGCCAAGATCGAAGCCCGGTTTGAGTTGACCCGCGACCCCAGCACCGAGGATCTGGAGTCATACCGGGGCGAATCCGAGTACCCCGCCGGGCGGCTGGCCGGCTATACCGGCCCGGAAATCGACTGGCTCATCCACTCGTGGATCGGCAATCCCCCCCTGGGGTTCACCAACATGCACGTCACCGCCTGGCTGGGCCCCCACATCGACGTGCCCCATCTGGGAATTGCGTGGGGGACGCTGCCCGATCTGTGGTTCTATATCGACTTCAACCCCCGCTCCGATCTCATGCTCGACACCGATGCGCTCGACAAATACTGGGGCTCGCTCAACGAGGAGTTCTTGGAACTGCGGGCCGACGAAGGACTGGCGCCGTTCACGTCCCGGGCGCTGTACGTCCGCCAGGCGCTGAGCGAGGTGGCCATCTGCTTCACCACCCCGGGCATCGTCTACGACGAGGCCAGGCTGAACCAGGTCAGCGAACTGGCCCACCGGCGAGTAGACCAGTGGCTGGCGTGGGTGGACGAGGCCGAGCCGGTGCCGCATGAGCGCCGGGAGCGGCTGGCGGCCGACGATCTGGCCCGACGGCGTAACATCGCCGAGAGAGACCCGGCCAACATCATGGGCGTGCGCTTCTTCGGAGAGGAGATGACCGACCGTCTGGTGCGGGCCCTGTGGGGTGGCGACCGGATATTGCCCCGACCTGCCTGAGGGGGAGCTGGCATGTTGATCAAGAACCAGTGGTACGCCGTGGAATTCGGTCAGTGGGTGTCCGACCAGCCGGTGCTGGCCCGGGTCCACGGCCACGACCTGGTGCTGTGGCGCAGCCCCAACGGCACGGTCAACGCCCAGTCCGACCTGTGCGTCCACCGGGGCGGCTCGTTAGCCGGCGGATCGGTGGTGGGCGATTGCGTGCAATGCCCCTACCACGGCTGGCGCTACGGGGCCGATGGGGCCTGTGTGGAGATACCGGCCAACCGGCCGGACCTGCCCATTCCCAAAAAAGCCCGGATCGACACCTATCCCTGCATCGAGCGCTACGGCTTCGTATGGGTGTTCTTGGGCGATCTGGTGGCCGAGCATCGGCCTCCGGTGCCGGAATTGGAAGGACTCGAGGAGCACACAGAGGCTAGGGCCGAGGGATACCGGGCGGTCATCGGCGAGTTCACCTGGCAGGCCAACTACGACCGGGTGCTGGAGAACGCGGTGGACATCGCCCACACCCCCTTCGTGCACTCCGGGTCGTTCGGCAACAAAGAGCAGCCTGAGATCCAAGACTTCGACCTCGACGAGACCCGCGTCGACGGCCACCTGGCGTCGGTCACCGCCACCGTGGAGCTCGAACCACCCCGCCCGTCGGGCCTTTGGCGGTTCATCTCCAAGAAGGACCGCCCGCCGGTGAGCACCTCCACCGGGTTCTACCCGCCCAATGTGTCGATGCTCATCGTGCGGCTGCCCATGGGCGAGATCCGCATCTTCACCGCCGCGGTGCCCCGCGATGAGCACGTCACCGTCTCGAAGTTCTGCATGCTGCGCACGTTTTTCACCGGGGGCTGGGCCGACAAGAACTCCTACGAGCGCACCATCAAGATCTTCTTGGAGGACCAGCCGACCGTTGAGGGTCAGCGCCCGGAGCTGTTGCCGTTCGACCTGTCAGCTGAGCTCCACGTCAAGTCCGACTCCATCCAACTGGCCTACCGCCGCTGGCGCCAAGAGCAGATCGATAAGGGCTGGGCGCTCGAGACCCCGTCGGATGAAGAGGCCATGCGGGCCGCAGCGGTGATTCCCTCGCCCGGGCGCTCCAGCGACCCCGAGCTGGCCAACGCCTGGGTGTTCCCCACTGTGGGGGAGGCCCGATCATGAGCCTGTCGGCTGATCTCTGCGTTGGCACGGTGGAGGCCATCGCCAGCGGGCTGGAGCTGGAGGAGACGGTACACACCCCGCTGGTCTCGGCCATGGATGGCTCGCCGGTGGGTGCCCATCGGGTGCTGGCCCGCGACGGGGTGGCGGAATTGGTGTACGTGGGCATGACGGTCGAGGCCTTTGGACTCGACAGCCACATGTGCTTCGCCTTCACTCCCGCGGCCAGCCCGGTGCCCCACTTCACGGTGGACTCGGTGCTGGCCGGACCTCACTATGCCTTCCACCTGGATCTGATCCCCCGGGTGGACCCAGGCGCCAACCTGGCCTACATCGACCACTGCTACGGCCCCCTCATCGAGGTTCACGACGAGACCATGCAGATCGAGGGGCTCGCTCCCGCCCACCTCTCGCCCCGCCAGTGGCAGCTCATGTCGGCGTGGATGCTGGCCCACCGGGCCGACGAGGACGGCTTTCGAGCGGTGTTTGGTGCGGTGGCCTCGTATCGCGACCACTGGCTGGATCTGGTGGCCGACGGGGTGCCCGACGAGGCCATTGGCGATGCCACCGCAGAGCAGCTGGCTGACCGCGACGCCCGCAATCGGGCGGCCATCTTCAATCCCGAGGTCGACCCCGTGTGGGCCCGAGTCGATCAGCTGCTCGGCCCTGAGACGAGCGCCGACATCCAGACCAGCTTGAAGACGGCGGCTCGCTCCCCGTCCACCCTGCAATGAACGGATCACCATGAGCCAAGAGTCAGAGTGGCAACAGCGCATCACCGGTGAGTGGTACGGGTTGCCATCGGTGTTCGACGCCGAGGGAAACCACACCGGGTTCAACAAGGTCAGCCGGGCCAGCGTGTTCGCCGACGGCAAGGTCACCTACTGGATGCAGTGCAATTTCATGAACACCGGCCCGCTGCGCAACCGGTTCGAGATCAAGGACTTCGAGTTCGGCGTGGACGACCGGGGCAACGACCGCATCTACCAGGGACCCGACTTCTACGGCGCCGGACACCCCTACGGCTCGCTGGTGGACTCGCACTACTACGCGCCCGGCTGGCGGGCCGACCTCAACACGATGAACCAGATCCTGCCCGACGGGGTAACCCAGGTGTATTCGTCGCTGCTCTATGAGGGTCCCACCATCTTCTCGGTGTTCAACGGGGTGTATTTGAACGCCCACGACTACGACACCAATCCCGACACCAAGGCGTGGATCGACGCCCACATCGAGTCCGAGCGGGAGTTGGCCGCATGGCCCCACACCGTGCCCGACCGCACCGGTGGAGAGTGGACCGGAGAATGCGAGGTGTTCGGGGCCGACCAACAGCGCCGGGGAACCGTGAGCGTGCGCCTGCGCCACGACCCCATCGACCTGGTGCGCGCCACCCACACCCTGGAGCTCACCGGAGAGATCAACTACTCGCACACCTACATCCGCACCCGCTCCCACGGCAACCGCTACACCTACGACGGCCCCGATCTCTGGGGCAACGCCATTGCCTACGGCCGCGCCCTCTACACCTCCCAACATCACGTCAGCGAAGCTTTCAAAGTCAAAGGCCGCGAGTTCATCATCAACCGCGACTACACCCTGGCCGTAGCCTGGAAGCTCCATTCCGGCGACCGCATGACCCACATAGTCTTCGGCCCCCTAACCTTCACCCCCGATGCCTAGCCCACAGCCGGGGAGGCTGCCTCCGGGCGTCGAAGAATGTGTCACTGCTCGTTTCTAGGGTTCGACGAAATCCGACGAGAGGAGCAGGTTTGAAGACTTTTGAGGGGTTTAGACCTCGACCAATTCCGCTTCCGGGCAGTAGCGCTTGGTCTACGGTGGCTGGCGTGGGTTCTGCGCCGCGTCCGGGGACGAACGGCTCAATGAATGCCCTGTTAGCTCAGGATGCTCCCGCGCATGACTGGTACCGGTTCGTGTTGTCCTTTCCACCCCATCTTGTTCGGGACTACGCACACCGCTTCGATCTTGATGGCTCTCAGCGCTTGCTTGATCCGTTCTGCGGCACCGGCACAACGCTGGTCGAGGCTAAGAAGCTGGGAGTCTCGAGTGTTGGCCTTGAAGCCATAGAAGTCTCTCGTCTGGCGGCCAGCACGAAGGTGGATTGGTCGCCCGATCCGGACGGCCTTGTTGAACATGCCGGACTCATCGCGGAGAAGGCACTGGCCATGCTGGCCGCGGATGGGATCAGCGATGAGCCGATGGCCATGCCGCCTCCGGATGTGCGGCTTCGGTCGCTGCCGGAACATACCGCCAAGCTCCTGCTCAAGAACTCGATCAGCCCGTTGCCGCTTCACAAAGTCCTCGCTTTGAAGGAGGCATTGGAGGGAGAGCGCGATCCAAGGTTTGCGGCCCACGAACTGCTTGCGCTGGCTCGTATTCTTCCAACAGATGTCGGCAACCTCAGGTTCGGTCCCGAAGTCGGGGTGGGAAAGGTCAAGCAGGACGCCAGCGTAGTAAGCCGCTGGCTGTCGTGTGTGCTGTCAATGACTGACGACCTGAGGCACTTGGGATCGCTGAACGCAACACCCGCCCAGGCCATCGAAGGCGATGCCCGGGCGGTCGACAGATACATTGAACCCCACAGCATCGACGCTGTGATCACGTCGCCGCCGTATCCCAACGAGAAGGACTACTCCCGCACTGTCCGGCTCGAATCAGTGCTTCTAGGGCACATTCACGAGAGGTCAGACCTTCAGGCGATGAAGCGCGGGTTGGTGCGATCCAATACACGCGGCGTCTATCGAAACGACGACGATGACGAGTGGATCAGCGGCGATGCCGAAGTCGAGCGAATCGCCGCCGCCATCGAAGCTCGGCGCATCGCCCTGGGGAAGGAGTCTGGCTTCGAACGGATGTACCACCGAGTTACCAAGCTCTACTTCGGTGGGATGGCCCGCCACTTCACCTCCCTGAGCAAAGTGCTGCGCCCCGGTGCCCGCTTGGCCTATGTGGTGGGCGACCAGGCTTCCTACTTGCGAGTAATGATCCGTACCGGCGAAATCCTCTCAGAGATCGCTGAGCGCGCTGGCTACGAGGTCGAGGCAATCGACCTGTTCCGTACCCGCCACGCCACGGCCACCAACGAGCAACTCCGAGAAGAAGTCCTCGTCCTACGATGGCCCGGCACCCCGAGAGCATGACCTCGACGACGAGTTCGGCAGGGGTGAGCCTTGCTCAGCGCATCATCGCCAAGATTTTCGCCGACCACTACAAGCCAGGGCTCTATGAGGTGGCATTTCGACGGGACGAACTGGTCGCGGCTGCCGAAGCATTGGGAGAACCGCGACCTAGGAACCTCGGAGACGTCGTCTATTCCCTGCGGTACCGCGTTCCCCTGCCTGACAGCGTGCGTGAAGCTGCCCCGCCGAACACCGAATGGGCAATCTTTCCCGGCGGGAACGCGGTCTACGTATTGCGGGCTGTGCCTTTCAACCACATAGAGCCCCGTAAGGGCATTCGCACCGTTCGGCTTCCTGACTCGACCCCAGGCGTAATCGCCAAGTACGCCATGTCAGATGAGCAGGCTCTATTGGCAAGGCTGCGCTACAACAGACTCTTGGATGTGTTCACCGGCCTCGCCTGCTACCCCCTGCAAAGCCACCTCCGTACCTCAGTGACCGTCGAGAACGCCATTGATGGCACATCCAGCAGCTCCCAAGTCGAAACCGACGACCTGTACGTGGGACTAGACGAGCATGGCGCTCACTACGTTCTGCCGGTCCAAGCCAAGGGCGGTTCTGACGCCCTCAGCGTGATACAGATCTGGCAAGACTTTCGAGTAGCCGAGCAGAAGTTCCCTGATCTCCTAGCGCCCCCCATCGCCGCCCAGTTCATGGCCAATGACGAGATCGCCCTTTTCGAGTTCGAAGAATCAGATGAAGGAATAACCATTGCCCGTGAAAGACACTACGAATTGGTGCCTTCAGATCAATTGAGTGCTGAAGAAATCCAAACCTATCGACAAGCCGCCAGAAGCATGCCTCAGTAGGGAAGCTCAGCATTCCCGAAGGTACCTACCCTTGGCCGGGCACCTCGATTAGAAGGTAGCCATGTTATGGGAGGAGAAGGACAAGTCGCTGGAGAGGAAAAGGCGGCGGTTCACGCAATGCTTCAAGGCCGACGACTGGTGGTCATCGCCGGCTCAGTGATTGAACCCCGTCGCAGATCTCAGGGGGCTAGGTCGCTATCCTGCCCGCCATGGTCCGGCCCCTGACGTCCTTCGCTGCCGCGATAATGCTGTTCGCTTCTTGTACCGGTGATCCGCACACATTGACCCCTGAATCGTCCACTCTTGAGTTCACGCCTGCCGCTACCGACGACTTGCCCGCATCCCACGAGGTCGAGTTGCAAGAGGCCCTCGACGCAGCGTTGCTAGAACAGGAAGCCCAGCTACGGGCCATGGCCGACCGCCTGGAAGAAATCGAGGACCTTGACGAATCCCTCCGCAACTACCGGCTGACCATGGAGGTCGAGCAAGAGGCCCACCGAATCGCCATCGAGGAACTGACTAGCAATCACGAGATCGAGCGAGAGATCGAGCGCGAGCGCGAGCGGATTCGCCTCGAGGAAGAGCAGCGCAAGCGGGAGGCGGAGTTGGCTCGCCTGGCCGAATTGGAGCGCCAGCGTCAAGAAGAGTTGGCTCGCCTGGCCGAGCAGGACCGTCTGGCCGAGGTCGAACTGCAAGAGATCCTCGACAGTTCTCTGGCCGACCAGGCGGCACTTCGCGACCAGCTTGCACAGCTCACCGACGAGATTGCTGCCAAAGACGATCTCATCGAGTCCCATCAAGCCGTGATAAACGACTACAGGTGCCGCTTCGGGCTCCACACGACTCGAGTGCCCGGCGGGTGTCCCGATCCCCGCCCGGCCGAAACGTTCACAATCCCGATCCACCATTGCATGATTGACCAATCTGACGTCCTGCCAGCCGGTGAACTCCAACGAATGGTCGAACAGGCTAACGAGTTCCTGACCCCATTTTTTGCCCGCGAGTCCGGTGGGCTTGCCCACATCGAGTTCACTGCTGGCTCCCAGCACGTCGTAACCGTGCCGACTGGTCTCGTCACCCTTGCAAGCTTCGCTAATCCCTCCTCCGGCGGTGATTGCGTCAACACCGTATTGAACGCCCATGGCGGGTGGGACAACTACCCCGGTGAGCCTGACTCACAGCTCTGGACGATTCACCGCCTTGTTGTGGTCCGCTCAACCACCATTCTCGACTCCCGGGCTGGTGCTGCCGCTATGGATTCAGGTCCAGCCTTCGTCGTCTACCGGGATGAGGCCATGGATCACGGGGACCCGTTCCCACTGGCCGTTGCCGCCCACGAGCTTGCCCACATGCTCTGGGGCATGGCCCACGTCAATGAGTCAAGCTGCGATCACACGTCGTCCCTCATGGACGTCGGCGCAGGCCTGTCCGCTTGCCCAGGGCTCAAACCCCAAAGCCAGCTCACCTCATTGACGATCGACTGCCGTAATCGACAACGAGCCGGCTGGCCCTGCTAGCTACTGGCCAACCATGGAGAAGAACCTGCCGGTGGGCTGGCGGTTGGCAGAAACCAGCACGTTGTAGGACTCAAATTCGTAGCCGAAATCGAACTGGTTTTGTCGAGACAGTTGTTACAGATTCGGACTCATGACCCGGCTTTGAGATCCAGTGATACCTTAGAGGCCGGGTGCGGACCGTGACGCCAGGCATCGCACATAAGCCTCAAGAGACAAACCCCCGCCATGCCCTGCGGAGCAGGCCAGACGGGGAAGATTGGCGTCACCCTATCTACAGGTGCGGCTGCTTTCAGCACTCTTTGGGAAGTGACATCCCGGCGCTCAGCCAACGTTCACCAAGACTGAGCGGCTGCCATCGTGGAACTCTTCGGAGATCTCGATGCCGGTGGCTCCGATGGGGTCGCGCATGGCCCAGAGGCGGCGGTGGTGGGTTGGGGAGGGTTGGTCGGCGGCTACCAGCATGGGGCCTACGGCTCGGCGTAGGGGCCAGTGGCCGTCGGGGTTGGGGAGTGGGGCTGTCAGGTCGAGGTGGGGTTTCTCGCCGGAGGCTTCGGGGACTGCTACTCCCACGATGTCGGCTACCGACCGGCCGGCCAGGGAGAAGAAACCGCCGGTGAGCTGGCGGTCGGGGGCCACTAGGACGGAGTAGGACTCGAACTCGTAGCCGAAGCGGGGCCAGAGCCCCTGGCCGGTGAGGGCGCCGGGCTGCCACAGGGTGCCGAAGCCCACAACATCGGGGCCGAGATAGCGACGTTGGGTCCCGTCCACCTCTAGCTCGAATACCCACTCGCCCGCGAATGCGGCCATGGGGTGACCGGCTAGTTGGGGCGATGGGTGGCACCGTTGGGTTACCAGCAGCCGGCCCTCTCCAGCTGGCTCCACTATCCGGCGCTGGGCCACCTCGCCGCGAAACGTGCCGTCTGGGTCGTAGACGTACTCGTTGATCAGCCAGTCGCCGCCGAAGCGGTCTTTCTTGCTCATGCCGGTTCGAAGTCCAAGGCCCCGTAGGCCGCTCCGAGTCGCTGCTCGCCCCGATACCAGATGTGGAGCACCGCCTTCATGCTGCCGTCCCGCGACACCACTTCGCGCCGCCACACTCGGAGCCCTCCTGAGAGGAGGTGGAGCTGGCCGCTGAAGCCCCGGCCGCCACTGAGACTGCCGCTGCCCATCAGATCACCCTCCGGAGTCCACGCCGTCCAGCCGTCCGACAACAGGGGGAACGACAGCCCCGATGAGTAGTCAGCCCCTGATAGTTCCACTTCCCAGGTGCCGTCTTTGACAGCAAACGCCTCCGCATAGTCAGCTGCGCCGGTCGGTGTGTACTTGGCGTCGAGGCGGTGCAGCTGGCCCGACCAGCGGCCGGGTCGGAGCAACAAAAGCTCACCTCGGCCTGCGGTTGGGTCATCTCGCAACACCTGGGGATCCATCTCCGCCACAGGGGGAGGCTCGGGGCCAGACGGGTCGATCTGACGCTGGTATTCCCCCACGACCGTCCATTGGAGCCGATCACCCCGGCTGAGCAGAGCCAGCGAGAGCTGGCGGGTGCCGCCGGGCAGCACCATCAGAAAGAAACGCTGCGAGAGCCCCAGGTCGGGCCAGTAGTTGTGGGCGGCCACCAGACCGTCGCCCAGCGCCTCGGCGTAGCCGATGTTAAGGGGCCCCTCGTAGGTGCGATGCGAGCCGTGATCGGCAATGGTGTAGACCCCCGACAGGGAGAACGGCCCGTCGAACTCGACCTCCACCGTCACCCGTCCGGCCTGGTCATCGGCCTTCACCGATCGGGTGTCGCGCCCTATGCCGGCAAAGCGACCGTCGGCGTCGTAGACCTCGGCCGCGCCGATCCACTCGCCCACCCCTTGGGAGAACGACCTGTGGCTCACATCCGGACCAGGCGCACTGTCTGGGCAGCAACCGGGGTGGCGTCCAGCACCGGGCCGAGGTCGGTACCGGGAGGCTGAGGAGCCAGATACCGGCCTTCGGTGGCCAGCTCAAGCCCGTCTTCGGCAAACGGGTAGGGGTCCAGCCCGTAGACCCCTCCGGGGCGCTCGACCACCGAGATGGTCACGTCGTCGCCCACCGCCCGGGGCACGTTGGGGAAGTCGGAGGTGCCCCGCTCGCCTTCAGGGGCCAAGTGAAAGTACAGGGAGACGGTGTCGAAGAACTGGAGCTGCTTGTAGGCGTGGAACAGGTACTCATCGGTGGCGTGGTCGGGATCGTCGGCGGCCAACTGCTCCTTCAGACGGCGCTGGCGGCCTTCCTCGTTGCCCAGCATGGCGTCGACCTCGGGCCTCAGCTCGTCGGGGATGACGTCCAAGAAGATCTTGTCGCTCAACCCGTACCGCCCCCGGTACAGGCCATAGGTGTGCATCGACGAGATGATGCCGCTGAACGGGTGATGGGCCTCGTTGAACGCCGGCGAGCCCGCCGATGTGGCCACGATCTGGGGCAGCGGGGTGGCGGTCAGGTTGTAGGGCAGGCCGGTGTCGGGGTTCTGGGGGGCTTGGGCGTCGAGGTCGGCCCAGCCCTGGTCGTGGTGGTCGACGATGAACTGCATCGGCTCGGCCGGCTCCAGCCCGTTGAACTCGTCGTTGCCGAAGTTGGCGGCCAGCGACCCGGCGAAGGCGGTGTGCTGGTGCATGGCGATCACGAAATGGGGGGCGTCGGCGCTCCCTCCGGGGGCGCTTTGGACGATCATGGCCGCTGCACCCGGGCGAAGTCTTGAATCTGGAACAGGTTGGTGGCGCCGTCGCGCACCTTGTGGGTGATGATGCGGCGGGTGTCGGGGTCCAAGAAGTAGTGGTTGTTGTAGACGATGTTGTTGCTCACCCGGCTGTCGATGGTGAAGACGTAGTTGTACGGCGTGAGCTCGGCCCCTTCGAGGCTGAGCTGGTCGCTGTCGGCGAAGCACCGCTTGCCGTCCACCCCGATCGGGGTGTCGAAGATGGTCTCGCCCACGCCGTAGAGATTCTCGAAGTGCTCGTGAAGGTGCCAGGTGTTGTCGTCGAGCCAGTACACGTCCATGTGAACGGCGCTGGATTCGAGGAAATCGCCGTGGGGGGTGAAGCTCTTGCACAACCCCTCCCAATGGCCCATAAAGCACTGATAAGGCCGGGGTGAGGCCGGGCCGTAGTTTCTGGTGTCGCTCACCTTCGGAATCGTAGAGTGTGCCGGTAGTGGATGAAACCGTGTTCCCGTGAGCGGAACAAAGAGGACCGCATGATCGTCCGAGGGCTGCACTTCTCCTTTGATGCCCAGGGCGATGCCGCGTTGGCCACGCTGTTCTACCCCGGCGATGACGGCCGACTGGATGAAGCCCGTCTGACCGGGCAAGTTCCGGCCGCCGAAACCGATGCCCCATGGCCGGTGGTCGCCATCGTGCCGGGCATCAACGTGGTCCCTGACAGCTACCGGTGGCTGGCCCATCGCTTGGTGGCCGACGGGCTATGCGTGGTGACCTATGCGGCCATCGGCTCGCTGGGACCGGCGGGGCGGGGCATCACCCCGGGCATCGACCTGGCCGCCCTGGCCCCCGAAACCATCGGCACCCGGCCGTCGTGCACCGCCCTCGAGCCGCTGCTTGCCCACCTGGCTGAATTGGCCGCCGATGAGCACAGCCCGGTGGCCGGGCACCTGGATCTGAGCCGAGTGGTGGTGGGGGGCCATTCGGCGGGGGGCACGGCGGCATTGCATAACAGCGATCCATCCTGGGTGCCGGGGTTGCAGGCGGTGTTCTGTTTTGCCGCGCACACCATGATCGCCACTTCCCTGGGGTACGGCGAGGCCGCGGTAGTAGCCGTGCCGTCAAAGGTGCCGGTGATGCTGCTGAGTGGCGCCGACGACGGGGTCATCGCCGCCAGCCGCGACCGCTATCGCACCGACGACAGCGCCCACGATCCCGTTCACCGAACATTTGCCGAGGCCATTCAACGCCAGCAAGGAGATTCTTGGCTGGTCGAGTTGGCCGACGCCGGACACTTCGCCATCTGCGATCCGGTGGACACCACCAGCGGCCGCTCCTTCTTGGAGCCAGATTCGCTGAAGTCCGACCCGGCCGTCCGAGAATTGCTCGGCGACCTCATCGCCTCGTTCACCGCCGCCAGCCTGGGCCGGCCGAGTCGAATCAGCATGGAGCAACTGGTCGATCACCCATCGGTCAGGCACTGGGATAGACGCTGAGCAATAGCATCAGGAGGGGGACAGAGTGACCAAGCGCATCGTCATCACCGGCAGCACCAGGGGAATCGGCAACGGGTTGGCCCGCGAGTTCTTGAAGCGCCGGTGCCAGGTGGCTGTGAGTGGCCGCTCACTCGACCAGGTCGACGAGGTGGTGGCCGAGCTGGGCCAGTACTACGGCGAGTCCAAGGTGTGCGGCGCGGCCTGCGACATCACCGACCCCGGACAGCTCCAGGAATTGTGGGACAGCGCGGCCGACGCCTTCGGCGGCGTCGACGTGTGGATCAACAATGCAGGTGTCAGCATCACCCGCCAGCCGCTGTGGGAGCAGCACGACCACGAACTGGCCGCGCTGGTCGACACCAACCTCACCGGCGCGCTTCTGGCCAGCAAGACGGCCATCGCCAACATGGTGCGCCAAGGCCACGGCCAGGTTTGGAACACCGAGGGATTCGGTTCCGACGGTGCCACCCAGCCCGGCATGGCGGCCTACGGGGCCACCAAGCGAGCGGTGCGCTATCTGCAAAAGGCCCTGCGCAAGGACACCGCCGACACCCCGGTGCAGGTATGCACCGTGTCACCGGGCATTGTCGTGACCGACCTGCTCACCGGCGACTACGACCTCGCGTCTGAGCAGTGGGAGAAGTCGAAGAAGATCTTCAACATCCTGGGCGACCACGTCCACACCGTCACCCCCTGGCTGGCCGACCACATCCTGGCCACCGACAAATCAGGGGCTCGGGTGGTGTGGCTTACCCGGCGAAGGGCCTTCGCCCGGTTCATGACCGCCTCGTTCCGAAAGCGCGATCTATTCGCCCAGGTCGAGGGGGCGTGAACGGGCGATAGCGGTGGGGTCGCCGCCCAGATAGCTCTGCACCACCGCGGGATCGGCTTGCACCTCGGCGGGAGTGCCCTCGGCGATCACCGCTCCCACCTCCAGGGCGATCAAGCGGTCGCACACCGAGGTCAACAGCGGCATGTCGTGCTCGATCACCACCAACGTGATGCCGTAGACCTCGCGGATTTGGGCGATCACCGCCCCCAATGCCTCCGTCTCGGCTTGGGCGATACCGGCTGACGGCTCGTCCATGAGCAGCAGGCGGGGGCGCAGGGCCACGTTGGCGGCCAGCTCGACCAGGCGCCGGGTGCCGGTGGACAGAAGGCCGACCGGCTGGTCGGCCAACCCGCTCAGCCCGAACATGGCCAGCGTCTCCGACGTGTGGTCTTCCAGCTCTCGCTCAGCTCGCGAGCCGCCCACTACGAAGCCATGCTGGTGGGCCCGCTGATTGGCCAAAAAGACGATGTCGCGGGGGGTCATGGTGGGAAACAGGGGGGCGTTCTGGAACGAGCGCACCAGACCTCGCCGGCTGCGGGCTTCCGGGGGCAGCCCGGTGATGTCGGCGCCTTCGAAGATCACCATGCCCGCCTGGGGGCGCAGATAGCCGCTGATGAGCTCGAACACGGTGGTCTTGCCCGCACCGTTGGGTCCGATGAGCCCGAGCGTCTCGCCGCCGTTGACGGTGAACGACACATTGTCCACTGCCACCAAGTCGCCGAAACTCCGGGTGAGGCCTCCCACCTCCAGTACCACGCCTGCCGTTTTCGAGACTTGAGCAAATGGCGTGGCCGTGACCGACGCGGCGCCAGCTTCAAATTTGCCAGCCTCGTCTCGGGCTTGGACCGGATCGATGCCCCGCAGCCGGGCGATCTGATCGATGAGGTTGCGCCGGGTGGTGGCCAGCAGGCCGTGGACACCCCGAGGCTGCTCCAGAATCAAGATCAGCCAGGCCGCATTCAAACCGGCAAGAGCCGACAGCTCGAGATCGAAGAACTCCCGGGCTCCGATCAGGTAGGCCGCGCCGATGAGGGGGCCGGTCAGCTCCGAGAGGCCGCCGATGACGGCCAGCGAGACCACGTTGATGCTGTCGCTGGGGGTGAAGATGCTGCGGGTGACGAAGGTGTTGCTCGTGGCCAGAATCACGCCGCCGACTCCGGCCACGAAACCGGCAAAGCCATAGGCCTGGAGCAAGAGGCGCCGGGGGGCGATTTGCAGCACCCGGGCTGCGGCCTCGTTGTCGCGCACCGCCACCAGCGAGCGACCAAATGAGGATCGGCGCAGCAAGTGGGCGATGGCCAGCACGCCGGCGAACACCGCCAGCGCCACAAAGTAGAAGGCTCGCGAGGTGGTGAGGTCGATTCCGAGCACGCTGGCCGGCCGCGACGACAAGCCGGCGCCGAATGCCCAGTCCTGGCGGAGCAGCCAGCTGAAGGTGGCCAGGGCGAAGGCCAGCGTGGCGATGGCCAGCAGCAGGCCCCGCACCCGCAGGGCGGGCAGCCCGACCGCGGCCGACGCCGCGGCGCCAACTGTTCCGCCGCACAGCAGGCCCAGCAGCAGGCTGCCGGTTTCGGTGGCCACCCGAACTCCGGCCACCGCGCCAATAGCGGCGAAGGCCACTTGGCCAAGCGACAGTTGGCCGGCCAACCCGGTAAGGAAGCTCACTGAGATTCCAATGGTGGCGAAGGCGATGATGGTGGACAGCACGAACGCCGACCGGTTGCTGATACCCAGGGGTACCAGGGCAGCGGCCACCGCGGCTGCGCTGCCGGTGACCCAGGCCAGGTTCCGGATCAGCCAGATGTCGCGGTAGGAGTCGGGCAGCCGGCGGGTGGGGGACAAGCTGGACCAGCGCTCCGACAGCTCTCGGCCGACCCGCACTTGCATGGCCACCCCCACCAGGATGAGCAAGAACAGGGCCACCTCAAACCACCCGGTGGCTTCGGGATTGGAGGCCAGGATCTGCTCGACCAGTCCGATCCCCAGCCCGGCGAGGAGTGCGATGGGAAGGCTGGCAAACCGAGCCAGGGCCGCCACCGCGAGGCCGCGGATGATGAAATCGGGACCCAGAGCGTCGGCGGTGACCGTCGACTGGTTGGGAAGGATAAGCATGGCCGCAAAGGCGGCGATGCCCCCGGCTAGCGCCCACGACAGCATGGCCATGTGCCGGGGATCCACTCCGGCCAAGGTGGCCGAGTCAGGATTGGCGGCCGCACCTCGAATGGCCAGGCCGAACCGGCTGCGCTGAAGGAACAGATAGAGCCCGCCGACCACCACCGGCGACAGGCACAACAGCGCGGTGGCCGACGGCGACACGAACACCGTGAGGTCGAATTGGGGAAATCCCGGCGGCTGGGGAAAGCTCCCCCCGCCCAAGCCCCCCTTGGAGAACGACAACGCCAGCAGGAGCAATGCCTCGGCGGCCCCAAGGGTTGCCACCATCGACAGCACCTTGGGCGCGGCAGCCAGTTTGCGGACCACAAAGGACTCGATTCCCGCGGCGATTAGCGCAGCGACGATCAGCGCTCCGAGAAAGCCCAACCAGTAGGGCACTCCGTAGTCGTTGACCACCACCGACATCATCGCGGCGGCCACCAGGCCGATGGAGCCGTGGGCGAAATTTATGAAGCCGCTGGATCGGAAGGCCAGAACCAGCCCGATGCCCAATAGCGCATAGCCCAGTCCGAAGATCGTTCCCAGCAACAAGAGCGGGCCGGAGATGTCGAAGGAGCCCATCACTGCGCTCCGGTTCCACCGCCGCTGGTACGCAGGGCTTGGGCCAATCCTTCGAGATAGGCCGCCTGCAACAGGTCGGGTCTGGCCCGGAGTTCCGCCGCGGGGCCCGAGTGGCCGATCTCGCCCTTTTCCACCACATAGGCGTGGTCGGTAACCGACAGCGCAATGTTGACCGACTGCTCCACCAGCAGCACGGCCGCACCTTGGTCGGCGATGCGGCGGACCACCGGCAACAGGTCGGCTATCACCGCCGGGGCCAAACCCAGCGAGAACTCGTCGATCAGCAGCAGGCGGGGAGGGGCGATGATGGCCTTGGCCAACGAGAGCATCTGCTTCTCGCCGCCCGACAGAGTGGCCGCCCGCTGGCTCGACCGCTCGGCCAAGCGGGGAAAGAGGCGGTAGGCCTCGTCAATGCCCTGGTCGCGTTGCGAGCGACTGACTCCGTGGCCGAAGAGGCTGAGATTGTCGGCCACGGTTAGGGGGCCGACAACGGCTTCGCCACCGACGATCTGATGCAGACCCATGCCAACCCGCCAGGTGGGGCGAGTCTTGGTGATGTCCAAACCGGCGTACACGATGCGCCCGCCGATGGTCGGCTCTAGGCCGGAAATTGCCCGCAACAGCGTGGTCTTGCCCGCGCCGTTGGTGCCCAACAAGGCGACCACCGCGCCCTCTTCGACTCGGAGGTCCACTTCGAACAGGACCTGCACCGAGCCGTAAGCCACCGACACTTGCTCGACCGACAACAGCGGCGAATGGGAATCGGCGTCAAACACTCGTCGGGGCACAGTGGTGTCCTGTGCTTTGGCCACCACCGTCTCGGTGTCGCGCGCCGGGGACGCAAACCGGCGAATGGCCCAACCGGCAACCAGCAGAGGCAGCCCCAGCCATCCGATCTTCCACTGGTCCGACCAGGATCCGATGACCTGGGCGTTGACCAGCGACCCGGCCAGTGCCCCCGAGCCCGCCCAGAACACCTGGCGGGCGGCAACCGCCCGCCGAACTGCGGGGGCCAGCGCCGGGAAGACAGCGGCATCCAGGCCAGCGGCGGCTAGGGCAATGGCCCCACCCGCGAACAGCCAGCACACCACCATACCGATGTAGGTGAACGAAAGGCCCCCCAGAAAAATCAGCGCGCCGGCGATCAGCAGCTGTGTTCCGATGGCATCGGATCGGCGGCTGCCTCCGAGCCGGTGAAGCCGGTGATACCACGGGCCGAACAGGCAGATCAGCGCGGCCGCCCCGGTTCCGGCGGCGAGTACGGCGGCGTTCTGGGCGGCACTGCGCTGCCATTCCCCCAGCAAGAGCGATTGGGCGGCGTCGGCGCCACCGATCACCACCGCCCCCACGGCGAAGGCCGCCCCGTAGGAACGTCGGGCCCACGGCACATCGAGACGGGCGACGGTTACCTCAGTTTCGTGGTCCTCGTCGTGTGCCAAGGCGTGGCGGCCGGCCCCCAGCGCGGCGACCAGCGTCAGCGCCGCGCTGATCCACAGCAGAGTGTCATATCCCACCGCGCCGAAGATGAGAACGACGAGCGGCCACGTCGCACCGGCGGCCACCGCCCCCCAGTACCAAGACATGGTGCGGAACCGGTCGGCGGGGCGGAGGTCGGTGGTCAGAAGAATACGGTGGGTCACCAGCCCAGGGGCCGCTCCCACCGCCAGCAGCACCCCGCCGACGGTGAACAGGGCCAGCTCGATTGTCCAGGCCATCAGCCCCAGGCCCACCGCGGCCGCCAGCTCGCCGAGCATCAGCGTCGTTCCTGCGGGGAGCTTGTCCCGCATCCGGGGTACCACCAGCGCGGCCAGCACGGCCACGGTGCCCAACAGTGCAGTCTCGGTTGTTATGGCACCCAGCCGGTCGAGCCGCTCGGCGATCTCCGCTCGCCTGAACAGCAATATCGGCAGTGGCGAGGCCAAGGCCGCACCCTGGCAGGCCACCGCGGCCAACAGCCGAGGGCTGCCTGGACGCCCCTCGGGCTCGTTGTCCATGGCGGCCGACTATCCGTCGAAGTCCACCGGATCGCCAACCAGCGCCATGCACTCGCAGTCAGAGTTGAACCGGAAGCGCCGGAAGAGGTCGCCTCCGGCGTAGCTTCCCTCGGTGAACTCCACCCCGTAGACCGAGGCAGCATCGAAGGTGTCGCCCAGGGCCCACATCGCCTTGGTGATTCCCTGCGCGCTCACCTCGGCCATGTGCGGGGTGGCCGCTCTCAGCAGGCGCAGCACATCGCAGAACATGAGCCCGGTGCGGATGTTGGCCCGCTCGGTGAACTCCAGGCCGGCGGCGGCGAAGATGTCGGCGCACTCCTGTTCGGCTGCGGTGGCCGGGAACGGGTAGTGGTCGTCGTTCACGTCGTAGCCGGGCAGCACGCTGATACCGCTGGCTCCCGTCATCATCTCCGGGTAGTTGAAAACGTTGAATTCGGGAGCGTCGTAGCTGGACACCGCATAGGCGGGGGCGAAGTTCTGGGTGATGCTGGTATCGATGAACCACGACACCAGACGAGACCCGCCGATGGCCACCACCTTGTCCACCCCCGCTTCCTTGAAGTTGATGATGGCTTGGAGCTGGTCGTTGTTGAACGACGTCCCGTCGGTGGGGTCGATGGAGTTGTATGAGGCCACTTCCACTCCGGCGGCGGCCAGCCGGGGGGCGAACTGCTCGTCATAGACCCGCTGGCTCAATTCGGACTCGATGGCGATGATCCCCAGAGTGGCGCCGTCGAACCAGCCGTCGTCGATGAGCCCAGTGGCCAGCCCGCCCACCAAGTCGTCGTAGGAGGGGAGCATCGGCGACCAGTAGTAGGGGGACAACTCCTCGAACCCCGCGTTGTCCACCGGATAGAGCGTGGCATCGAACATGAGGGTGTTGGCGTTGCGATAGCAGGGCCGGGCGTTCTCCTGGAACTGGCCGGTCATCACCACCGCGAAAGCCTTGTGGTCCTGGGTGATGGCGTTGCACAGGGCTTCCTCGGCCACCGGACCGTCGGTGATGGCGTTGAACACGGTGACCTTGGCCTCCACCTGGCGCCCGGCGATTCCGCCGGTGGCATTGAATTGTTCGACCAAGGCAGCCACCTGGGCCTCGCGATCGCCCTCGTCAGGGGTCTCCCAGCCGAAGGCGGCGGCCACGGCCGAGGTGTCGGTGATGATGAATGAGATGGTGATCGTGTCGTCGGTCACTCCGGGGGTGTCTGGCCCGGCGGGCACCAAGCCACCGGTGGTGTCCTCAGGCTCGGAGGTCGGCGCCTCGGGCTCGTCTGGTACATCCGGGGCGGCTGCGGCGGTTGGGGCCGAGGGCGTGTCGTCCGCTTCTTGGGAGCAGGCCGCGGCCACCAGCGTTGCAACCAGCAGCAGCCCCAGCGCCCGAGAGCGAACCGATGGCGAATGGCGATGGGCAGAGAAGATCATCGGGTACACCCTTTCATAAGGCGGGGTTCATGGGGCCGGGTTCATGGTCGGGAATAACGGGTCGTGTCGGCGGCCCGGATTGCTGAGCGGTAGGCCGAGCGCCGGCGGTTGAGCGCGTCCAGCGTGAAGTAGGTCACGACGGCAAGCAGAGCAAGCACCAAGCCGGTCTGCCCCCAGCGGCCGACGTCCAGCCACAAGTCGCCGACAATGTGCAGGAATTCGTCGTTCATCCCCGTTAGATACAGGAACGCTCCCATCCCAGGGAAGAACCAGGGGAGCTTTCGCAGCGGGTTCACTGGGCGCCCTTTGCGGTGCCGAACTGGTCGCCTTCTTTGCCGAACACCAGATAGGAGGCGGCTTCCAGGCGGCCCCGCTCGGCGGGAAAGCCCTGCACCAGCCCCATCGATAAGTCGCGTAGGCCCCGAGAGATCGCCCCCTCCATCCCGGTGTTGCCGGTACCGCATGCCTTCAGGGCCTGCACCGCGGCCTGGAAGCAATTGTCGGCAATCTCCCCTTTGGCGATCCGCCAGTTGGCCACCACATCGTCTTTGGGGATGATCTCGGGGTCGGCCGTTTCCAGCAGGATCTGGCGGCGGGCCCACAGGTACGCGGTGTCCAGATGGGCCCGCATCTTGCCGATGAGCTGGCGGTGCAGGTCGCTGCCGCCGATCGGCTCGTCGGTTCCCTGGTAGGTGGTGGTGGTCAGAAAGTCCAGCGCGAAGTCGTACACAGCTTGGGCTGCGCCGATGTACACCGATGACAGGGCCACCTGGTTGCCGACGAAGCTGCCCCGGCTCACCTGGGTCATCTTGACAAATGTTCCCGGCACGGTGAGCGCATTCTCATCGGGCACGAAGGCGTCCTCAAGCACGATGCCATGAGTGGCGGTGGCCCGCATGCCGATGGCGTCCCACTTGGCCCGCTCGCTCACCCCCGGTGTATCCCGGGGGATCAAGAACACCGACAGAAACTCTGCGGTGTCGCCGGTATCGAGCTTGGCCGTAACCAGGTAGTCATCGGCCACTCCGGTGGCGCAGCCGAACGACTTGACCCCGTTCAGCAGCCACCCCCCCTGGGTGCGGGATGCCTCGGTGGCAATGGTCACGGCGGCGTTCTTGGACCGCACCGACTCGCTGGCGAAGTTGGCCACCCACCGGCCTTCGGTCCCCATGCGGCGCAGCACCTTCTCGCCGAACGCCCGCACGATTGGCGCCTCGTTGTCGGGGAACAGCCCGGCGTCTATGGCCGCCAAGGGCAGCAGGCCTCGAGACGATCCGCTGCACTGGAAGAAGTAGGCCAGCGCCGTCGACGGACAAGCCGTGGCCATGGCAAAAGTGGCCGCTGCCAGGTCGCGCAGCCCCCCGCCGAGACCCCCGTAGGCGGTGGGAACGGTGAGCCCCAACAGGCCCGCCTCTGAGATCGTGCGGACGTGCTCGAGGGGGAACTGGCCCGAGCGGTCGGCCTCCACCGCCCGCTCGGCCAATGCGGGCAGCACCTGGTCGACCCGTCGAGCACGTTTGCGCTCGGCTTCGATCATGTCCTCCACCAGCAGCTCGCCGGTGGCCCGATCAGCAGCCTCAATCCCCACTGCTCTTGCTCATTCTCCGCGCGCCGGCCGGAGGCCGAACATCAGATCGGCTTCTCCCGCTCCGGTGCTGGTATACGAGCCGAACGTGTGCCCGCTCCAGTACACCGCGCCGTCGGCGGCCACATCCAAACCGGTGGCGTCATCGACGGCGTCTGTGCCGAACTGTTGAACCTCGACCAGATTTCCGGTGCGATCCAGCCAGACGAGGACAGCATCCCGTTCGCCTAGCGCACCAGCTCCTCCGTCCAGGTCGCCGGCGACGCTGCCGGTGGCCACGATGAAGTCTCCGGCCATGCGAACCTCGAACGCCGAGTCGGCTCCCGCGGTGCCCGCCTGCCAACGCCACTGCTCGGTGCCCTCGGCCCCTATCGACACCACGATCATGTCCCGCTCACCGGCGTTGTCAGCGGCGAAGTCCCCCTCGGTGGATCCGGCGAGGAGCAACCCCCCATCGGGACCGAGGCCCACTCCTTGGGTCCAGTCCAAAGCGGCGGAGCCGAGCTGGGTGGCCCAAGCCAGGCTGCCGTCGGGATTGAGCCGCACGGCGAACAGATCCTTGTCCCCGGCGCGGATCCCGCCGAGCTCGCCTTCGGTGTAGCCGGTCACATACAGCCCGCCATCGGGGGCCAGCGCCGAGCCTTGTCCCCAATCGGTGGCATCGGTCCCGATGTGTCGCAGCCACTGCTGGTTTCCTTGGGCGTCGAATTTGGCGGCAAAGCCGTCGAACCCCCCGAGGTCGGTGGCGGGGTCGAGCGAGCTGGAGGTATAGCCGGTGATGTAGGCACCTCCGTCAAATGCAACCACGTCAAAGCCGCGATCCCACAAGTTGCTGCCAAACTGCCTGCTCCACAGCTCGTTGCCATCGGCGTCATAGCGAGCCAGCCAGACGTCGGCTGAACCCTGGCTGGGCGAGGCGTAGTCACCCTCGGTGAAACCACCGACATAGATAGAGCCGTCGGGAGCCACCGAAACCCCCAGAGGGGAGTCGTTCTGCGGCCCTCCCGTCTGGCGCGCCCATCGCAGCGCCCCTTCGGGGGAATACCGGGCCAGATACACGTCCCGCTGACCTTGGTTCTCACCGGCCAGGCTGCCCTCGGTGGCCGCCGCCAAGACCAGATCACCGTTCGGCGCCGCCGAGACTCCAAAAGAGGTGTCCGGCATTTCGGTGCCGACCTGGATGGTCCATTCACTCTGGGCGGCTGTTTCTGGCTTGGATTCTCCTCCGCAAGCCACCGCGCCAATGGCAGCGATCCCGGCAACGGCGAGAGCCGTCCTGAGACTGAGCACCTCAGGCCGCGGCGCGGCCGCTCCTGCGCTGGCGGATCCAGAACCCGACGAGCGCGAGCACCACGACCACGATGATCACGGGGAGCAGCCAGACCCATACCGAGCTGCCACCGTCATCGTCATCGGCGGCTGGGGCCGCGGCTGGAGCAGGGGCCGCCGCCTCGGTCGGCTCCGGCTCCGGCTCCGGCTCAGGCGTCGGCTCGGGTTCGGGGGCCTCAGTCGGCTCAGGCGTCGGCTCGGGTTCGGGGGCCTCAGTCGGCGCGGGTTCCGGCTCGGGTTCGGGCTCAGCCGCCGATCCCGCGGCAAAGGTGAACTCCTGGGCGGCGTAGTTCGCGTTCGGACCGAAGCCGTCACCGGCCACGACGAGGCACGCAGTGGTTTCGTCGCATCGTCCGGGCACGATGACAACCGGGTATTCGAGGGTGCCGGTACCATCGTCGCCGATGGTCGCAATGTGCATGCCGTAATTGCTCAATTCGCAATCGGCCGGTCCAGCCGCCGGGTAGGTGTAGCAAGTGACCACGGTGGCAGTCTTGCCCGGCAGCCAACTGGTCAGGGTAACGGTGACCACCTCGCCGTCTTGAAGTCCCTCGCTCTTGGAAAGCTCGAGAGTTTCTCCGTTGTGCCCCTCACCGTGGTCGGCAAATGCTGCCGGGGCAACAAGCAGACCGGCAAGGGCGACAACGACACCTGTGATGAGCAGGCGTCGAATAGTGCGATCCAACATGTATTCCCCCTCTAACTGCCTGTTGATCGGCAATAGATTCCTTGAGACTGCGAATTGAGAAGCTCTCGTTCGGACAGGTGTGCCTTTGCCGGCAACGTCGGCCTTAGGCTAGAGCGAAACAGTGTTCCGGTCAACGAAACACAGTTGGATTGCACCAATGAAACCCACAAGGTGCTGATCCTCAGCCTGTCGTGAACACGCCGACCTCCTCGAGCTCGGCGCTCATGGCGTCCACGGCGTTGATCATGCTGGCCTGGAGCATGTAGGCCCGGGCCTCATCAGGATCGGCGGCCCGGGCGGCCATCAGATCAAGAGCCCGCTGGCGGGCGGCGCCGTCGGGAGCGGCCAAGCTCTGCGCGTTGTCGTGGGTGTGCCGCCTGACGTAGTCGATGGCCAGTTTCCTCCGCAGTTCCGCGTGGTCGGCCAAGCGGTCGGCCCCGATGTCATCTCGCAGCACGGCGGCCAACGACGCCCCCAGCAGCACCGCATCGTGGACGCCGCCGTTCATGCCCATACCGCCTAATGGATTGTTGATGTGGGCGGCATCTCCCATCAAGACCACCCGGCCCACCAAAAAGCGGTCGGCCACCCGCTGGTGGACCCGGTAGATCGTCCGGTGGGCCACCTCGTAGGGCTCATCGCGGGTCACGATCCCCTGAAGCCGGCGCTGGGCGCTCAGGTCGCTGAGCGCCTCGTCGTCGGTCTCGTCATCGCCAACGGGAAACAGCGCCCTCCAAAGATCCCGGGTTCGCAGCAGCACCAGCCACTCATCCGGATCGGAGATGTAGTTGACGTAGGCCAGGCCAGCGAGGTGGTCGGCCATCTCGAACGGGGTGGAAAGCACTAGGTAGCGGTCTTCGTAGGTCATGCCGTCGAACCCCAGGCCCAGCGACTTGCGCACCGCGCTGGCCGCGCCGTCGGCGGCCACCACCGCATCGGCGACCAGCGTCTCGCCGGAGGCCAGATGGGCCGAGGCGGAATCGCCGTGGTCAACCGCACCCACCACCTCAGCACCGAATCTGACGGCCACATTGGCCGCTGAGCGGAACCGGTCGAGCATGATCTCGCACAGCTTGAACTGCTCGCATTGCAGTCGAAACGGGTGGTCGGTCACATCGGCCAGTGCGGTGAGGTCGAACTCGGCCACCACTCCCTGGCGCCGGTCCCGATAGGCGAACCGGGGGGCTATCAAGCCTCGCTGGACCATCTCGTCGACCACGCCGAAGCGGTCGAGCAGGTCGAGTGTGGCGGGGTGGAACGTCGATGCCCGCAACTCACGGGGCAACTCGGGAGCCGCTTCCAGCAACGTCACGTCGACGCCGCCCGAAGCCAGCTCGGCGGCGGCCACGCACCCGACAGGGCCGGCGCCGACGACGACCACGCGGGGCGGCATCGGTCAGAACTCGCGCAGCATCATCCCGTGGCCCACGAACTGGTCGTTGATGTCCAGCGTGCGCAGGGCGTGCCACAGGCAGATGGCGTTGATGGCCAGCACCGGCTTGTCCAGCCAGCGCTCGGCCTGGTCGGCCACCTCCACCATGGACAAGTTGGTGCCGCACTGCACGATGGCGTCGATGTCGTCGCCGTCGAGTTCCTTGAGCACCCCCACCAGAGTCTCTGGGGTCACGTCGGCGATGGAAGTGGCCGATTCGCAGCGCAGGCCGTGGACTCGCTTCACTTCGTAGCCGCATTCGGTGAAGTATCCGTACACCTGCTCGTCGGCGGCCGGCTGGTAGGGCGTCAGGCAGGCGATTCGCGACACGCCGAGCCGCTCCAAGGCCGCGTTGCAGGCCGCCGCCCCCGATGTGATGCCGATGTCGCCGGCGATTTCCGTCACCCGAGCCTGGAATGCGGCGTTGCCCTCCTTGCCTCCCCAGAACGTCTCGGCCGACATCCCCATGAGCAGGTGGTCGGGCTTGCACGTCATGAGGTCGTGTACGGCGGTGGGGATGGTCTGGCGGATCAGGTCCAGAAAATGGAGAAAGGCCTCGTCGCTGCTCAAATCGGGGGCCTCGACCAAAAAGCGCCCACTGTGGAACGTGACCCCCGGGGGCCGCACCCGGGCGAAGTCGTGCTCGACCACCGTGTTGGTCGACGGCACGATGACCCCGATCTTTGCCCGGTAGCCGACAACATCAGGCATAGGCGTCCCTCTCGATTCGCTCATTTGCGGAATGATGTTCCGCTCCAAGGAACACTAGCCGTCCCTGTTAAACCCCACCCTTCGATCTGCATTCCACACCTGCTTGACGATTGTTCAGCTTGAGCGGTCTAGAAGTCGGTCGGCGGGTTCCTTGTTGCACCACTGTTCGGATACTTTCGCCCCGTGGCGATTTCTGAGTACGTGATCTTCGACTTGGAAGCCAACGCCGACCATGCCCACCCGCCGCAGCACGAGATCATTGAGATTGGTGCTGTTTTGGTCCGCGAAGGCGAGGAGACCGATCGATTCGAGACCCTAGTTAGTTCCACCCGGCGTCTGCGCCCTCAGACTCTGGAACTCACCGGCATCACCCAAGAGATGGTGGATGATGCGCCCCGACCAGCGGAGGCGTTGCGCTCCTTCCGCAGTTTTGTGGGGAACCGCCCACTGATCGCCCACAACGGGCATGGGTACGATTTCTTGCTCCTGGATGCCGTTGGGGAGCAGATTCCCGACTACCAGCGGCTCGACACATTGGAACTAGCTCACATCGTCTTCCCTCGAGCGGGAAAGGGCATTGTCGGCAACATCGACGGCGGAATACCGCCGAACGGCCGCAGTCTGGACGAGTTGGCCCGACACTTCTTCGGAGACCAGCCCCGGGGTGCTCACCGCGCTCTCGACGATGCTTTGCTCTTGCATCGAGTACTGCTGCGGCTGTTGGCCGCCATGGATAAAGGCTCCCCAATGCGCCGTCTCCAACGTTGGGTTCTCCAAGCCGGCAACCACCCGTGGGCAGCATTTTTGTCGTCGCAATCTGAACGCATAGCTCTGGCGGATGTTGTGCCGCTTCCCGAGCCGCCGCAACCAAAGCCGCCGGCAAGGCCATTCAGTCCTGATGCTGTAGCCGAGATGTTCCAAGACGGCGGCACACTGATGGGCCAATACCGAGAGCCCCGCAAACAGCAAACCGAGATGGCAGAACTCATTGCCGACACCCTGCATTGTGGGGGTCGACGGCTAATCGAAGCTCCCACCGGAACTGGCAAAACTCTGGCCTATCTGGCGCCAGCCATCACATATGGCGCGGCCGCCCAGCGGCCCGTAGTTGTGGCCCCACACTCCAAAGTTCTTCAAGACCAGGTGATGGCGACCCTAGAAGAGCTTCAAGAAGATCTCGGCCCGTTCGTCTATGTCTTGCTCAAGGGCATGGGCAACTACATCAGCCTGGACTCGCTGGACGGAGAATTGGATGCCCTTGCCTCGGCGAACGGGGCTGCCGGGGCGTCAAGCGAAGGGCCGCCTCAACCCGCCTTCACCCATTCCGAGGTCCTGGTTCTCGCCATTCTCTGTGGCTGGGTGGCGCAAACCAGAACCGGCGACTGGGACGACCTCCGCACCGGTGCCATCGAGAAGAGGATTCCCGAATTACGCCGCATCCGCCGACTGCTCAGCGTGGTCGAGGCGCCAGGCGGTCCACCCAAGGAGCCGCTCGACCACCGGGACTTTTTTCGAAGGGCCCGCGATCTCTTCCCCCAAGCTGACGTGGCCGTGCTCAACCATGCCCTGCTGGTGACTTGGGATGACTGGTCGCACTATTCCAAGCACCTGATCCTGGATGAGGCCCACAATCTGGAGGACGCCGCCACCGACGCGCTCTCCGCCGATGTGTCCCAAAGCGACATTGCCGATCTATGCGATTCCGTCTGGGATCCTTCGAGGCGCAGCGGGGCGGTTGCAAGCGTCGCCCGAGCGGCCAGATGGCCGATCGGCAATGAATGGCTGGACGCTATTCGCCTCGCGACCGAGGAAATCCGATCGGCATCTGCCCTCTTCGGCTCGGCCTTCGTTCATTACTTGCGGACTCGCACTGGTGCCGGGCAAGAGGACGCGTACCCGGTGTCATACCGAATAAGGAAGGGCATCGACACCCGCCATCCCGACTACGAGCAACCAGTGCTGGGCGCAGGCCGCCACCTCCAAGACGCTTTGATGGGTCTGGCCGATGCGTTCAACGATGTGAATCTGCCCGAGGATCTGGCCCCCGGCTATCGGCGGTACCGCTTAGAGGCCCAGATCAGACGGCTGGGGGTGCAGAGCCGGGATGCGGCGAAGACCCTCGGATATGTGCTGTGGGCCTTCAAGCCCGAGGAGTGGATCGCCATCGGCGGGATCCGCCACACCGAAGACGGCTGGAAGTGGGATCTGAAACGCGCCCCCGTCTCCGTGGCCGATGATCTGCGTTCACTCTGGGATTCGCTGGACGCCACCGTGCTCACCTCGGCCACCCTGAGAGTGGGAAACAGCTTCAGCTACATCCTCAACACCCTGGGTGTGGACAGCGCCGATCCCCGCTCCCTCGACAGCCCCTTTGCCTGGCTGAGTGAGAATCACATGGTGCTGCGAACCGACTATTTGCCCGCTCCCCGCTCAAGGCTGATGGAGGAATTCAAGACGTCTGCGGCCTCAGAAATTCCCCGGCTGCTCACTCTCACCGACGGTCGGGGACTTGTCCTAATGGCTGCTCGGTCACGGATGGAATTCGTTCGGGACCATGCTCGGCCATTGCTCGACAACGAGCAGATCCCGCTGCTGGCCCAGGGCGATGACACCGCGCCTGCGCTGGTCGAGCGGATGCGGAGTGAGTTGGCCACCAGTTTGATCGCTCTGCGCTCATTCTGGGAGGGAGTCGACATTCCTGGCGAAGCCCTGAGCCTGCTTGTCATCGAGAAAATCCCATTCGACTCGCCCGTCGATCCTTTGATTGGTGCCCGAACAGAGTTGATGGAACGTCGCGGCAAAGACCCGTTCGCCGACTACATCGTGCCCAAAGCGGCTATCCGTTTCGCCCAAGGCGCAGGCCGATTGATCCGCACCGAGCACGATCGCGGGGTCACGGTGATTTTGGACAACCGGCTGTGCCGAGCCGTCTCCTATCGGGATCAGATCCTCGGCACCCTCCCCGGCCCCCCTCTGCTAGAGCGGGCCAACCATGCAGAGGTCGCCTACCGGCTCATCGCCGACCATCTCGGAGATGTGGTTTTGGATGAGGCGATGCGCCAGCGGCTTCAGGCACTACCCAGCGCCGACCCGTGGTCTGCGCTCGCCGAACTGGAACTCTCCGAGTCTGACCTAGACGACGAGACCAGGATCGATCGATGCCTCGACCAGGTTCGAATGCGCTTCGGGTTCAAGCAGTGGCGACCCGGTCAACGAGACACCATGATCCGCTTCCTGCGGGGCGACGACATCCTGGCCATACTGCCTACCGGATCGGGCAAGTCGGTCACCTTTCAGATCCCGGCCCTGCTGTCTCCCGGCGTGACCCTGGTCATCTCCCCCTTGGTGGCTCTGATGAACGACCAAGCCGAGAACCTGCGGGCCAAGGGTGTGACCAAAATAGCCACCATCCACAGTGGCATACCCAAGGGGGAATGGCGGGATATTTTGCGGCGAGCGCATCGAGGCCACTACAAGCTGCTCTACGTCAGCCCTGAGCGGCTCTGGTCACAAGAGTTTGTGAGCGAGCTGTCCAAGATCGGGGTGTCGCGGATCGCGGTTGACGAAGCCCACTGCATCTCCCAGTGGGGTCACTCCTTCCGACCGGAATACGCCGCCATCCCCGACGCCATGTGGCGAATCGCCGGACACCCCCGGCCTCCGATCCTGGCCGTCACTGCTACAGCCACCCCAAGGGTTCGAAACGAGATCGCCGAGATGCTTGATCTGGACCTGAAAGACCAGCCGGTGGCCCTGTCGCCCGACCGACCGGAAATGCTCTATTACACCGAATCCTGCGATAACAGCAACGACCGGGATCTTCGAGTTGTGCAGATCGTGGATGCGTTCCGCTTTCAACCCGCCATCGTCTATGTGCCCACCCGCCGACATGCCACAGGAATCGCCAGCCTGCTGCGGCCGGCCGGCCACAACGCGTTTGCCTACCACGGAGGCATGGACCATCCCCAGCGTCAGCACATCGAAGACGCCTTTCGCCATGGTGAGATTGATGTCGTGGTGGCCACCAAAGCGTTCGGGATGGGCATCGACAAGCCCGACATCGCCTTGATCGTCCACTTGGAGATGCCCGCCTCCATCGAAGAGTACGTCCAAGAGACCGGTCGGGCAGCCCGGGGCGCCGCCGAAGGAACGGGACCGGAAACCGGTACCGCGGTCCTATTGACCATGCCAAGGGATTGCTCGATCCACCGGATTTTTGTCAAGAGCTCGGCGCCCCGCATCGAGCAGGTACGGCGGATCTGGTCGCAACTCACGACGGGCACTCGTGCCTACGATCCAGAGGAACTGGCCGAAAAAGGCTACGACGGCGACCCCGAGTCGGTGAGCACCGCCCTGGCTGTCCACTACCTCCAAGAACATGGTGCGGTGAAACGGCATCCAGACACCGTCTGGAAAGGGCGGATTGCCGTAGTCGGAGATACCGAGCGCATGGTTGAAGAGCTGGAAAGAGAAGATCAGGAACTAGCTCAGCGGGCTCGGCACATCCTGGCTCTAGCCAAAAGACAAGACAGCGGTGAGTACCATGCGCCAACCTGGGCCCAGAATCTGGCCCGAAAGCCCTGGGACATTGCCGCCGACCTGTTTGAGCTGAACAAACGGGACATCGTGGGCTTCACTGCTTGGAAACACGCCTGGGTGCTGGAGAGGCTCGACGCCGACCCCCCGTGGCCGGCAATCGAACAGTCAGCCGAAGAGCGCAGGCGCTTGGCACAAGAAAAATCCAACCAAGCGAAGGCTCTTGCCCATTCCTCCAAAGGGTGCCGGCGAGAGAAGATGCTCGAGTACTTGGGGACAGAGGCACCCGAGTTCTGCAAGCGGTGCGATCTATGTGTCGAGCTTCCCAGGCCATGGGCCGACGGCCACCTGACCCGAGAGGGCCTTCTCGAATCACTGCCGGTCAACGCCATCATCACAGAGCTGGTGGAGAGCATCTCTGGAGCGCGCTATTCACACCAGCGCATCGTCAACACCCTGGCCGGATACAGTGGCGGGCAAAACGAACTCCCCGAGCGCTTGGCCAAGCACCCTGCTTTTGGGAGATTGGCCTTTCTCAACCGACAAGGAATCGAGGAGGCCATCGAAGGGCTGATTGAAGAAGAGGTCCTCGTCAAGCGGTCGGGGGAAGTCAAGGGAATCCGATACCAGTACCTGGAGATAGCCGAACACGACTGAAATTTGCTTGATGAGTAGGTTGGTGGGCTGTGGCCAGCCTGATTCCAGAGAATATTCCCAGCCGAAACGACATCCCCGAAAGGCTCAGAACTGCTGCCCGCCTGTTGCGCGACGCGACACCCGGAGATTTCGTGGTGTCGCTTGAGCGAACCGGCGACGACGGGGCCAGCGCGCAAAGGCTTGACCTTGGTTATGAGGATTCTGGCTTCGGCACCAGGTCAATCCCATATCTGATTGTGTTCGACCCGGCGGCGGGTGTGCTTGTATTGGAATCTCCCAGTCTTCGCTCACCAAGCGCTACCAAGCGAGGTCGCTTTCGCAAGCAGCGTCAGGTAGGTCTAGACCAAGTTCAAAGTGCCATAATCGCCAGGGTCAACGGCTTGCAGGACAAGATCAAGTCGCTGCTGGTCGCCCGTGCCTTGGCGTTGCCCGATGTGAGCCGCAACCAGCCTTTGGCGTTGGCCGACGAGAAAACTCCTCGGCTCTTTCTTGAAGATTTCGACGAAGCCAACCTTTTGACAGTGGTTCGGCAAATTCTCGGCGGGCAACGGCCCCCACTCGACAACCAGGGTCAAGCACAAGTACGTGCCGCCATCAATCCCAACATCGTGATTGGCTCGCAAGGCCAGATGTTCGACACTGCTCCCCAGACATCTGAGGAGACGATTCGGGTTCTAGATTTGGCCCAAGAACGCCTGGCAGAGCACCTCGGTCCGGGCTACCGCCTCATTCGCGGAGTGGCCGGAAGCGGAAAAACTCTGGTCCTCACCCACCGAGCCCGCTATATCGGCGAGAACATGCCCCGCTGGCGCATCCTGCTGGTGTGCTTCAACGTGGCTCTTGCACAGGCCCTCAAATTAGAACTCAGAGATGTGGAGAACGTGACGGTGTCCACTATCGACTCTCTGGCCAACAAGGTCATCCGTCAGGCAGGACGCACGCCGACTGAGGGAGGCGGCGACGCATTCGAGGTCCGGCGCAAGGAGGCATTTGCCGCGGCCCAGATCCTTCCACGATCAGGAAAGTATGACATGGTGCTTGTGGATGAGGCCCAGGATCTGGGCAACTCAGGACTCGACCTCTCGTGGGCCATGGGCAGACATGAACTCGGGGAGGAGCAGCGGCATTTTGTTATTGCCTTGGACAGCGCGCAGAACGTCTACCGGCGCAAGATGAACTGGAACCCACCGGGTGTGACCGCCCGGGGACGGTCGACGATCCTCCGAGAGAACTACCGCAACACGAAACAGACGCTCGATTTCGCGCTGGGCGTGATAGCGGGAATCGGCCAGCCCAGCGCGGGCCAGGCATCACCAGACGATCTAGACGCATTCGTTATGCCCGAAGCCGCATTGCGCCTTGGGAAGCCTCCGAATCTTCAGGTGTGCTCCGATCTGGTAACCGAGGCTGAGACGCTGACAGAGGCAACAGCCGAACTTCTCCGCAACGGAGCCACACATGACGACATAGTCATCATGTCGGGATCGAAGAAACTGCGGATCACCTTGCAGCAGACGCTGAGAGCAATGGGAATTGAAGCACTCGACGCACAGCAGGAGCGGGAACAACTGGTGTCGGTGCGCGGCAAAATACGAGTGGCGACCCTCCAACTGCTGAAAGGACTCGAATACCCTCACGTCCTGATCGGCGGCGTCAACGACATCTGGGTCAACGGCGACGAAGACGAGACTCGTCAACGACTGCTCTACGTTGCCATGACCCGGGCGACCGAAACGTTGACCGTCACCTATTCCGGCGACGGACCTATGGGCCGTCTACTACAGGCGGCCCCCCGCTGAAGCTGTTTCAGTGGCTGCTTCAGGGCAGCTTGAGGCGGATGCCTCCGATGGCGGCGTCATCGGGGTCTTGCAGGGCGTTGGTGGCCTCCATCTGGCCATAGGCGGCTGCCCAATCCCCCCAGGGCATCGCGGCTGTCCACCGCCAGGCAAAGCTCATCACTCTCACCAGCGCGGATACGTCACGTCCCCCAGATGCCGAAGTGCGTCGTAGGCAAGCGATGTACTCGTTGCGGAAGACGCTGGGAATGATGATGCGGGCTGCGTCCACCGCCGAAAGCTCTGCGTTCATCATCACTCGGGCCACTCGCCCGTTTCCATCGGTGAAGGGATGCACCTCCGACACCACCACCATCAGATACAGCGCCCGCGAAAACCCGGCCGGGACCGACGAGGCTAGCTCGAAGCCGCGGCGCAGCGTGCCCTCAACAAGCGTAGGATCGACGAACAAGTAACCCCCTACTTGGTTGGGCTCTGTCTTCCACCGGCCCGGTCCCATCTCGGGACGACCGCCCAAGATCATCTTGTGCCGGTCACAGAGGTGGCTGATCAGCTTCTCGGGGTCTTCAGAAGTTGCCTTTCGACCCAAAGTGTCGGCAACGCAGCGGTAGGTGCCCAAGATGTCGTGGCCATCTGCCGGTCGAGAGGCCGGAGGCTGCTGGGAGTCGATGATCCTTCGGGCTTCTGCCACCGTGAAGACAGTGCCCTCGATGTAGTTGGAAAAGTAGCTCTCGAAAAATGGCAGCGCTTCTCCTTCGGATCCGGCCGGCAGCCAGTCAGGCACATCCGGTTCGTCTTGTTGGCCCAATCCCTGGATCAGCCGGTTGAACATTTCAACTCGCTGGTCATCCCAAGCCCGGCCACGGGTGAAGGCTTGCAGGAGGCTTCCTGTGGCGGGACGCAGCGGCTGGTGGCCGGCCAACTGGTCGAACAAGCGGTTGATCTTCTCCACTCGATCAGCCACGCCCATTGCCTCGGCCAAGGCGACGGCATCCGCTTGCAGTCGCACAATTTGCTCCGAGCCCCAAACGGTGGCCTTTTTGGCCAGCCAGTCCTCCAATTCCGCCAATGACAGAGTTCGGGGGGTCCGGCCGCCCCGCCCATGGGTGATCGCCAGGTTGTCGACCAAGATGCGGGCCTGGCTGGACATCCTCAACCCTTCAGCCCACGGAGGGTCTTCAACTGGTTCGGCGAGTGGGCCACCGGAACGGATTTGCACTTCCATTCCCGGAAGCCGGATGGACTTTCGGTCGCCAGGGGCAGCCACAAAAAAGCACCCTCCGTCCACTCCGCCATTCTCGGCGGCAGAGCGGTCCACAATGACCGCCCCGGGAAGCATGCGCCCCAAGATGAGCCAGCGGTTCGCCACCACAATCTCTGCCGGATCGCTGACGAGATCAGCAGAGTACAGCCGGGGCGCCAACCGGCGAATACGACCTCGGGCCACGGCCCTGCTGAGGGTGTCCCGCGATGCCACGTCGTCGAAGAAGACGGTATGCGCCTCTGTCGGCCAGGGGGTGGACTCTCGGCGGGCCATATTCAGACAATATCGGCCCGAATGCTCAATTGCACGACATTTTGATGCTCAATGGACTGTGCCTATCCAGCATTTGTGTCCTGAAATCCCATTAATCAGACATTGTAACGCTGAAAAAATGACAGAAAGCGCTTCAGCTCTGCCAGTTATTCGGGCCATGAGCGGGTGCTGGTGCCTAACCGGCGGGCACCGACCGCCTTTGGCTGGCTAGAGTGCCAGACACCTGCGGGTGTAGTTCAGTGGTAGAACCCCAGCTTCCCAAGCTGATGACGCGAGTTCGATTCTCGTCACCCGCTCCACAATGACAGGGCAGATCTATCTGGGCACGGTGGCCATCGAGCCGAATCGTTGGGGTCTGGCCGAACCCGGCGGGAATCCGCTGACCCGGGTGTCGGAGTGGTTGTCTGCCATCGGCGAAGCGGGCTTCGACGGCTTGGAGCTGTGGGAGCGCCATGCCCGTTCGGCCCCCGATGAGGAACTCGACGCGCTGTTGGCGTCGGAGCTACCTATAGAGATCTTGAGTTGCTACACCAGCTGGGACGAGCCCGACGATGCCGATAGGGCCGAGACGGCGGCATGGATCGAGCGGGTGGGAGCGCAGGGCGTCAAGTTCAACGTGGGCAGCGACCCCGACTCCATTGCCGACTACACCGAGCGGCTCCGTCGATTCGAGGCCGCGGTGCCCAGCGGTGCCCGGCTGCTGTGCGAGTGCCATTTCGGGACAGTGGCTGAGGACCCGGCAGTGGCCCGCGACATGTTCGACTCCATCGCCGATGCCGACCGGCTGGGAGCCATCGTCCACGTCCACCCCATGGCCCGGGACGAGTGGTCGGAGCCGCTGGGGGTGCTCGGCAACCGGGTGCGCCACGTTCACGTTCAAGTGGCCGAAGTTCCTCAATCCACCAGCGCCGACGAGTTGAGTGAAGTGCTCCGGCCGGCCGCCGAAGCCATAAGCGCGGCATCCCCCAACGCCACGTGGACCATCGAGTTCTCCTACGGCATGTGGGGCTTCGGTCGCGACGACGCCGAGCTCGACAGCCCGGCCTACATCCTTCAATCCGCCCAACGCGACCTTGTGGCTCTGCGAGCCGTGCTCTGAATCCGGACCCCTCGGGAACCCGAGATGGGTCTGAGGCGTCAAACAAGTATGACCAAGCTGATCGGTTTGATTGTCCTGCTCGGCTCAATCGCATTGGCCTGCGGTTCTTCGGACTCGACGGTTGCATCGCGTCCAACCGCGACCCCCGACGTTCCTGCCACGGCAACCGTCGCTCCTGAGCCTACCGCCGCGACCGTGCTGCCGCCGACCGTTGCCCGGCTGCGCGCTGATCCGGAGGCCCCCGCAACCGAGTGGATAACCGGTGTCAACGCCGCCGGGTGGGATTTCCACCGCCAACTGGAGGGCAACGCGGTGTCCAGCCCGATGAGCATCGGTGTGGCCTTCAGCCTGAGTCGGGCCGGGGCCTCGGTCGATTCCGGGATTCAGCTCGACAAGATCTTCGGGTTCCCGAGCGTTGGCCTACACCGTGCCGCCAACACCGTTGATCTCCGCTTGGCCGAAGCCTCGGTAGAGCCCACCATCTTGGAAGTGGCCAATCGGCTCTTTCCCGATGACGAGTTCTCGCCGCTGCCCGCCTTCATTGACATCGCCTCAGCGCACTACGGAGCGTCCATCCAACCAGTGAACACTGCTGATGCCGGCAACGCAGCGAACGCCATCAACGGCTGGGTATCGGAGAGCACCCGCGGGCTCATCCCCACCATCGTCGACGAGGGCTCGGTCAGCAGCCAAGAGCTGATCTTGGTGAACACCGTCTATCTGAAGGCCGACTGGCTCGTGCCCTTCCTGGCTGACCTGACCAGCGTCGACGAATTCACCACCGCCGACGGCCAGCCAGTGGCGGTGCCGTTCATGCGCGACTACGTCCCTGTTGAACGCCGCTTCGTCCGACTCATCCACTCCGATGTGGTGGAGCTCCCCTACCAAGGGGGCGAATTGGCCATGTGGCTCATCGTCCCCCACGAGCTCGTCGGACTAGACGCTGTCGAGGAATCCCTCAGCGCTGAAACACTGATCGGGCTGGATGATTTGGCGCAGGAGAGATTGGTCCACCTCACCATGCCCAAGTGGGAGCAGACACTGCCGCCCACCGACTTGTTCGAATGGCTTTGTCCCCAAGGGTTCTGTGCCGGAGCAGGATTCGACAACATCGCCCCCGGCATATTCATCACCGCCGCCCTCCACGGCGCCAAGGTGATCGTGGACGAGAAGGGCACCGAGGCCGCTGCCGCCACCGCCGCACTCTTCCCCGTATCCGAGTCTCCTGAGCCCGACCTCACCGTGGTAGCAGACCGCCCCTTCCTTTGGGCCATAACCCACCAGGACACCGGAGCACTCTTGTTCGTCGGCCGCCTCGTCGACCCCAGTGCATAGGAGCCGGGACGATCAATAGCGGATAGCGCGGCTGGGGCAGAGGGTGGCGGCTTCTTCGACGGTGTCGCGTTCGGATTCGGGCGGATGCGGGTCGATGACGTGTGACAGGGCATCGTCGCCTAGTTGGAAGACCTCAGGCGCGACCCGCTCGCAATAGCCCACCCCCTGGCATTGGTAGTGGTCAACGGTTACGTGCAGCTTCTCGTCGCCCATGGATGGTCTACAGCTTGGTGAGCAGGATCGGGAAACTGCCGTAGGCGTCGTGGTGGCTGGCCTCGGTGTAGCTCGGGGGATCGTCGGGGTCGATCTGGATTCCGGCGTCGTAGAGGGCGCTGGCGATGTTCACCAGCGTGCCGTCGGTGCCCTCGTCATTGTCGGTGCGGGCCGAGAGGCCGGTAACCAGTGTGCGCCCGATGCAGATGTGCTCGCCGCCGCCGAAGGTGAGGCCCCAGGGCTTCACTGAGCCAACCTCCCGGTTGGGGTTGAACTCCCCGGCATCGGGGCCGAACACCTCAGGGTCGCGGTTGGCCGGGGTGAACAGACATGCCACCCGCTCATCGGTGGCGATGGTCTTGCCGTTGCTCAGCGCGAAGTCCTCGTTGGCAATCCTCAACAGGGCGGGTGACGGCAGGTGCAGCCGCAAGGTCTCGTGAGCAGCCCGCTTGATGTACTCCCGGTCGGACACTTTGGCCCGGTCCTCGGGGTGGGCGTCGAACCACTCGTCTAGGTGGGCGATGAGGTGGGGGACCGAGTGGGTGGTGGTCTGGGTGGCCGCCACCAAGAACAGGCAGGCCTCCCGAATGGGCAGCCCCTCGTCCCAGTCGTCGTTCCAGTGCAGATAGAGCATAGTGATCAGATCGACGGGGAGCTCGTCTCTTTCGATCTCGCCCCGGTGGAAACGCTCGATGAGTGCCCGGCGGCGGGCCACCGATGAGGCGAAGAAGTCGAGGTCGAACTCATCCCTCACTGCCAAGATGCGCCGAATCACCTCATCGTGGTCCTCGGTGGACCACTCAACGGTGGCACCGGTGCCCAGCAGCTCGACGTACTCTTGGAAAGCGGTGGTGCGCTCGGGAGTGTCCACCCCGTCGATCCCGGTAGTGGCGGCGGCAATTCGGGCCAGCATCGTGCGCAGCAAGACGCAGAGGTCAGCCCGCACTACACCGTCGTCGCTTCGGTTGTCGCGGCACTCCTCCAGCGTCTTGCCGATAAGCGGGATCAGCTCAGTGTGCTCGTAGTATTCCAGCGCGGCCTTGGCGAACAGCGGAGCCTCGAGCCGTCGGCGCTCGAAGTGCTCGTCGCCGTTGATGGTCAACAAGGAGCGTCCGAAGAACGGCTGGCTCTCCTGATGCGATCCCTGCCGAAAGCTCCGCGACCGCAAGATCTCGTCGATCTCGGCGTAGGTGGTGAAGTGCTGCAACCCCACGATGTGCGGGGGCGGCGGCATCTCGCGAATGGTGGGCTCTCTAGTCGGCACAGCAAAACCTCCACGTTCACCTTGGCGCACCCGAAGATAGCCGGTGATCTCTAGGGAACCGGTTTGAGTCGTCGCACTACTAGCGTGCGGGGGGCATGCCGGTGTTGTTGGGGGCTCTCGCGTCGGGGCTGATCGGAGTATCCGACTATTTCGGGCGCTATTGCAGTCGGCGTGCCCAGGCCATGACCACAGTGGGTACAGCCTTTGTGGGCGGTCTGGGCGTCACGCTGGTACTGCTGCTGATAGTGCCCAGCGCCATCACTGCGGCCGACCTGCTGTTGGGTGCGGTTTCTGGGGCGCTCATTGCCATCGCCCTATCGGCTATGTGGCACAGCTTGGCCGTGTCGTCCTCAGGCATCGCCTCGCCCATCGTGGCCGCTTTCACCGCGCTGGGACCGCTGGTCTACGGCATCGCCACTGGAGAGCGGCCCACCATTGGGGCGACTGTTGGCATCGCGATAGCAGTAGCCGGGCTGCTCCTGGCGGTGATTGTGCCCCAAACGGTGGCGAACATCGGCGCCGGCATCGCCTACGCCATCCTCGGCGGCCTGGCCTTCACGGCGGCCATCGTGCTGTTGGACCGGACCAGTGTGGACAGCGGCATGTGGCCCGCGGTCACCCAACGGGCGGCTGCCCTGGTGTTCATGTTGATGGTCACCCGGGCCCGGCGCATCCCTCAGATATTGCCTCGTTCGCTGCGGTTGGCCGGCCTAGCCGGGGGCATCGCCGGGGGCTTGGGCATGGCGTCGTTCATTGCCGGGGTGCAGCGCGGCCCAGTGGGGGAGGTGTCAGTGGCCGGATCGCTCTATCCGGTGGTCACCATCGCCCTGGCGGTGATATTCGACGACGACACCCTGCGATGGTGGCAAGCCGTGGGCATTGCCGCCGTCCTTGTCGGCACCACCCTGATCACCATCGGGTGATTCCTATCTGCCCGGGTCTGGTAGCTGTCGGCCGCTGCCGGCTGAGCCGCCGTGCGGGTTTTCTGCTGAGCGTCTAAGTTACGGCTGAGCCGGGGAGAGGAGGACGGGAGGGGGGTAATCCTCTCCCCGGCTGTGACTTCGCCCTTGCCTTTAGGCGATGAGAGCCCGGACCTCAGCCACTCTCTCTTGCACCTCTTCGGGAGTGGGAGCTTCCAGGTTCAGCCGCAGCAGGGGCTCGGTGTTGGAGGGTCGCAGGTTGAACCACCAGTCGCCCAGGTTCACGGTGAGGCCGTCGAGGCGATCTTGATCAGCGTCGGCGTAGGCGGTGGCCACTCGTTCGATTACTGCGGCGGCATCTTCCACCACAGTGTTGAGCTCGCCCGATGCGGCATAGCGGTCGAGATCGGACACCAGGTCGGCGAGCCCGGCCGGGTGGCGGCTGATGGCCTCCAACACCACTAGGGCGGCGATCAGTCCGCTGTCGGCTCGGAAATTGTCCCGGAAGTAGTAGTGGCCGGAGTGCTCGCCGCCGAATACCGCCCCGGTTTCAGCCATGGCCTGTTTGATATAGGAGTGGCCCACCCGGGTGCGCACTGCCGTGCCGCTTCCCTCGGCGATCACTTCGGGGACTGTTCGGGAGCAGATCAGGTTGTGGATCACGGTGGCACCGGGATCATGGGCCAGGATCGAGCGGGCGATGATGGCGGTGGTCAGTGATCCCGACACCGGTCGGGCTGTTTCGTCCACCAGGAACACCCGGTCGGCGTCACCGTCGAAGGCCAGCCCGATGTCGGCGCCCACCGCCACCACCCGGTCTTGCAGGTCTCGCAGGTTCTCGGGCTGGAGGGGGTCGGCCGGATGGTTGGGGAAGGTGCCGTCCAGTTCGGGATACAGGTGATCGAGCACGAAGGGCAGCCCGTCGAACACCGCGGGCACCACCAGGCCGCCCATGCCGTTGGCGGTGTCGGCCACCACCAGCAGAGGAGCCAGCGCATCCAAGTCCACGAATGAGCGCACGTGGAGGACGAAGCCGCTCAGCAGGTCACGGGTTGTGCGCGTGCCCTTGGTCGCCGCTGGGTCGGGACCGGCGATCGCCATGGCCTTTACGGATTCCAACCCGGTGTCGGAGCTGATCGGCGCGGCCCCGGCGCCGCACATCTTGATTCCGTTGTAGCCCGCGGGATTGTGGGAAGCGGTGAACACCGCGCCGGGAAGGTCAAGCGTTCCCGAGGCGTAGTAGAGCATGTCGGTGGCGCACAGCCCCACGTCCACCACGTCGACCCCGTGGTCTATTGCCCCGTCGCCGAAAGCGGCAGCGAACTCCTCGCCCTCGGGGCGCATGTCTCGCCCGACCAGCACCGCCCTCGCTCCCGACGCGGCCGTGAACCGGGCGAACGCCCCGCCGATGGCCCGGGCCCCGTCGGCGTCGATCTGGTCGCCCACCGTGCCCCGCACGTCGTAGGCCTTGAAGATGGCGTTGTAGTCGGTGGCCATTTCGTAGGGGGCCTAGGGCTCTGGGCGATTCAGCGGCATTCGGGGCTATTGCTTCTTGAGGTTCTGCTTCATCTCGTCGAGTTGCATCAAGATGGGATAGCCGCTGACGCTTATGGCGTTGCCGTGGCCGGTGTGATGCACGTCGAACACCGACTGGAGGGCGGTGTAGTAGCCCTGCACATCGAGGGTCTGGTTCACCGCCCGCTTGGCCTGGGCCAGCCCGAAGGCGTTGTTCTCGGCGATCTGGGCCGCCAGCTCGTGGGTGCGCTCCCAGAGCTGGTCGCGGGCCACCACCTCTCGGGCCACCCCGATCTGAACGGCCTCCTCGGCTCCCAGCGTGCGCTGGGTGAACAGCAGATCCTTGGCCCGGCGGGCACCCAGCTCCCAGGTGTGGCCGTGGTACTCCACCCCGCCGATGGCCATTAGCACAACCGGGTCGGAGAACTCCACGTCGTCGGCCACCACCAGCAAGTCCAGCGGCCAGATCAGGTTCAGCGCCCCGGCGATGGCCTTGCCCTGAATGGCGCCGAGAGTGGGCTTGGGGATGTTGCGCCAGTACCACGAATAGCCCAGGTATTTGCGGGCCTCCCAGCGGTAGATCTTGTTCAGCTGCCAGCTGCCGTCGGGTTCGTTCAGTGACACCGCGTCGGGATCGGGGTTGCCGCCGCCCAAATCGTGGCCCGCGGAGAAGTGCTTGCCCTCGCCTCGCAACACGATGACCTTCACATCATCGTCGTATTCCGCGGCCAGAAAGTGGTGGTGCAGCTCGTCGAGCATGCGCTCGTTCTGGGCGTTGGCCTTCTCTGGCCGGGCCAGCGTGATGGTGGCCACCGCATCAGCGGTCTCGTACTCAACGTATTTGAACTCGTCCATGGAGTGTCCTTTATCGGTGTCTGCAAATGTGGGTTCTACCACGGTCTTAGCGTCAGGTCTTGCTGAGGGCGGCGGCTTCGAGGACAGCGAGGGTTTGCTCGGCGATGGGGTCCCAATCGAAGTCTGGACGGCGATCGATCAGAGCTTGGCGGGAGCGGCTGAGGTCTTCGGGGGTGAGCTCGTCGAGACACCGGGTGAGGTCTTCGACGGTGGAGCCATAGCGGATATCGGCCCCTTCAAAGGTCTCGTCGAAAAAGTCCCAGTCGCTGGTAATGGCGGGCACGCCCGCCCCCAGACAGTCGAACGCCGTGCCGGTGGTGAGCATCCCAGACGGTGCGAACGGGAGGATCACCGCGTCGAAGGCCTTCATGCGCCGCAAGTACTGATTGAAGTCGAGATGGCCGTGCTCGGCAATAATTCGAGGGTCGTCGGGCACGGCCACCGACAGGTCCACCCGGATGACGAGTTGGATGTCGTCCCGGCGGCAGGCGGCTACCGCGTCCACCACCAGTTGGAGATCCTTCTCCACCCGGGGGGTGCCGATCACCGCCACCCGAAGACCGCACGGCGCCCAGCCCTCGGACAGCTCCACGTCCTCTCGGGTGGAGTTGGCCACGGCCTCGTACTCGCGACCCCAGTGGCCGTGGGCGATGATGTGGTGCTCAGTGTGAGTGCCGTAGTTATAGGTATCCAGGGCTACATCCCGACCCACTTCGCTGTGGTGGATGACCGCGTCGGCTGCCTCGGCCCACAGCTGGTAGCTGGCGGCGGCCTCGTCGGTCTTGAAGAAGTGGGGGAGCAGGTTGTGCTGAGTCCACACGATGGCGGTGCCGGTGGCCTTTACCTGCTCCAGTACCTCGGCGGTGCGCTGGGGATCCACGCCGGTCCACCACTCGGGCCAGGCCATGTGCAAAACATCTATGTCACGCAGTCTCCGCACCAGCTTGTCGTCGGGAATGCCCGCGCTGGTGGCCACCACCCGGTTGGCCAGCGGGTCATACAGCGACCGGTCGTAGGGGTGGCCGTGGATGGTGCTGGCCACCCGCAGGCGGGGGGTGATCTTCCAAGCGAAGTCCACCGCCGCGGCGGGCTCGAGCTCAGCTTGGTACACCCGGGGCTGCTCACCCCAGAAGCTGCGCCATTCGGCGATACCGGCGGTGTCGATGATATGGAGCGGGCCCGAGTCGATCTCCACATCGATGGGGCGAGACTCTGATTCGGCCACCGAGATGGTGAGCGGCCCCGGCAGATCATCGGGCTCGTCGAAGCGAAGCTGCTCGAATACGACTAGCGAACGGCCCTCAACCCGGTAGGTGGCCGTTCTGGTTCCGTCGACGGTTGCCTCGCTGCTGCCCGCGGGTGCCCAGCCGTCGTGGATGATGGTGACCGTCCCCGGAGAGTGCTCAACCGAGGTGGGTAGACCCGCTGGCACGAGGGGGGCATTGCTGGTGCCGGCCATTTCGTCTCGGCCCCTCGGGGTGATCACCGGCAGCATCACCGGATGGCCGCTCGTGGGCTGCTCGAGCAGGCCGGGACCCCGGGGTGAGGAGGCATAGTCGGCCGAGAAGCCGAAGACGGTGGGCAGGGCGAACGACAGCGACTTTGAGCGATGCGACCACACTGTGGCTCGCCCGGAATCGTCGAATCGGACGAAGCGCTCGGCGGGCAGGAAGGCATCGGTGGACGGCGCGCCGACCACCTCTGGTCTGCGGCGCAGTTCCAGGGCGGACAACAGGAGCTTTCCGTAGATGTCCAAGGTCATCTGAAGCCGTCGGGCCGGGCCTCGATAGAACATGGGGGCTCGGTTTTGGTGGGCGGCGATGACGCCTCCGGGAAACCACTCCAAGATGTCGTCCAGCGTGGCGTCGGCCCGGGCCAGCCAGCGGTCTTGAGGGGCGTCTAGGTCGCGTCCCGCCGCGATGGCGGCCAACTCGATGGTGATGGCCATGCCCAGTGCGCCGATGGAGCGCCCCCACACGACGGCCCCGCCCGGCTGGGCCAACTCGTCGAGATCGCGAAGCACTTGGGACAGTCCGTCGGCCCACCCCGGACCGAGTTGGTCCACGAGGGGCTCGGCGAACAGGTACATGTCGGGGGTGTATATGTCGTAGTGGACCCAGGCCCCCATGCCGTCGTTGAGCCATCCGATGGGGCTGGTGAACATCGAACGCACCCGGTCCAGCAGCACAGGAAGCTCAGTAGGCTCGTCGTCTCCCCGGAGGTGAGCCAGAGCCCTCAGACATCGGGTGGCCACCACCGCGAAGTTGGGGGGGATGGCGTCGGTGTCGTCGAGCCGGGCGATGATCTCCTTGGAATGCACGGCGTCAAGCACGGTGTCGTGGAGCTCAGAGGGCAGCGCCTCGAGACCGCCAAGCCGCAAGACGGTTTCCCCGACCCGATAGCTATAGAAGCCCTCGACGGCGGCAGGGTTGAGCGAGGCGATCAGCGGCGGGATTCGGTCTTGCAGGTCGCAGCCGGCGACCTCGCTGACCCCGCAGTCGATGAGCAGCCCCAGCACATACATGAGGTCGGCTGTGGTGTCGTCGAGCACTGGATGGCCGGCGTACAGGCTGGGCAGCTCCAGTCCGGGGGCGGCGGTCTGCTCGAACTCGGCCATCTTCTCGGCTGTGGCCGTCACCAGACGGTCGGCCAGCGCCCCGGCGGTGGTAGCCCCGCTTAGCGGAGGCTCTGGCATGCGGAGGTCCAAGCTCATGCCATGGTTTTCCCTCTGGTGCTCATATGGAATTGCTTCCGCCAATAGTCATGCCATAGTGGCCAGTCGGTCGCGGGTGACCTCGTTGAGGGCTGGCTCGCCCGCCGACCACCGGCGAACCTCCTCGATCACATTGTCGGTCATTCTGGCCAATTCAGTGCCTTGGCTGCCGGCCAAATGGGGGCTGATCCACACGTTGGACATCTCCAGCAGCGGGCTGTCTTCGGGCAGCGGCTCGGGATCGGTCACGTCCAAGATGGCGTACAACCGGCCAGATTCCAGGTGGGGGATCAGCGCCTCGTGGTCGATCAGCGGGCCCCGGGCGGTGTTGATCACCGTGGCCCCATCGGGCAGGGCCGAAAGCTGGGCCGGGCCGATCATATGCATGGTCTCGGGCAGGGCTGGCGCGTGGACCGACAGCACCTCGGCCTCCGCGCACAGCTCGTCGAGATCGAGTTTTTGCACTCCCAATGACGAGGCCTCTTCAGGAGAGACATAGGGGTCGAAGAGCGCCACCTTCAAGTGGGGGAAGGCCCGCAGCAGCTCGATCACCCGCCGGCCGATCAGCGATGCCCCGACAATGCCGATGGTGCGGCCGTAGTTGCCCCACTGGCGGTCGCCCATATTCGACATGGCCGAGAAGTCGGCCGGTCCCCGGCGCCAGAGCACGCCCTTGTTGGCGAACAGAATGGCCGCCAGGGTGAACTCGGCCACCGGCTCGGCGTTGGCGTTGGCCCCGCTGGTCACTCTGATGTCGCGTTGCCACACTACGTCGGTCAGGGTCATCTTGACCGTCCCCGCGGCATAGGCGAACAGGCCGAGTCGCGGGGCCCGATCCAGCATGTCGGCGTTCAGCGGAGGGCACCCCCAGTGGCCGACGATCACCTCGGCTTCGGCCAGCACGGGGTCGACGCGGTCGTCCCAGGCCCCGAAGGGTTCGGTGTTGAGCACTGTTCCCAGGGCCCGCAGGCGGTCGAGGTCGGCCTCGCCGAATAGCTCCATGCCCGGCCAGTGGGCGATGGCTATGTTGGGCTGCCCCCTGCTCATATGATGAAGTCTCGCGACATAGCTGGGGCCAAGCCATTTTCCGCTACCCCGCTGCGCTTGTCGGGAATCTTCGGGCTACGGTTTTATTTGCTTCGCACACACATCGAACAAGGAGGCAGGCAGTGGCTGATTTGGTGAATTATGACGGCAAGCGGGTGCTGGTGGTGGGCGGCGCCACCGGGATGGGGGCAGCTACGGCGCAGAAAGCAGCTTCGTTGGGCGCTCACACCATAGTTCTGGATATTGCCGACGTGGCTTACGAGTGCGGTCAGTACATCCATGTGAACCTGAGCGACCCGGCCAGCGTGGATGCGGCCGTCGAAGCCATCGAAGGGCCGGTTCATGCGGTGCTGGCCTGCGCGGGGGTGGCCGACGGAACCGGCAACCTCATGTTGATCAATTTCACATCGCAGCGCCATCTCGTTGAGGCGCTCATCAAATCGGGCAAGCTGGGCCGGGGCAGTTCGGTTTCCTTCATCTCCTCGGCCGCCGGTATGGGCTGGATGAGCAACCTCGACCAGGTGAAGGACTTCTTGGCCACCCCCGACTGGGACACCGCCGCAGCATGGATCGACGAGCACGAGGGCACTGACAGCTACACGTTCAGCAAGCAGGCCATAAACGGCTACGTGGCTACCCAGGCATTCGGTTTCCTGCAAAAGGGCATCCGCATCAACTCAATCATGCCCGGCCCCACCGACACCCCCTTGGCTCGGGCCAACGCCGATCTGTGGCTTGGTTTCGGGGCCAGCTACCGGGAAGCCGCCGATGTGCCCACCCTGGTTCCCGAGCAGATGGGTGACACGCTGCTGTTCTTGAGCAGCGACGCGGCCAGCGGGATCAACGGGATCAACCTGATGGTTGACCAGGGCCACACCAACGCCTCGCTGGTGGACGCTTGGGACGACCCCTTCGTGAAGGTCATGGCCGGCATGATGGAGTTCGACCCGGCCATGTTCGGGATGGACGAGTGAGCCCTCGCGCCCTATGAGCGGCGAACTGCCTGACATCTTGGAGCTCACCGAGATTGGGGATCACCGCTACCACGTTTTTCAGCCGGCGGAGTCGGCTGAGGGGCGCGATGTGGTGTTCAGCGGGCAGCTCATGGCCCAGATGATGATGGCATCGGACCGGGAGGCCGGTGGCGATAAGGACATCCGCTCGGTCCACGCCATCTTCGCCCGGGCCGGCACCTACACCCTGCCCATCGAGGTGGACGTCGACTCCATGCAGGCCGGACGTACCTGGGCCAGCGACGCGGTCACCGCCACCCAGGGGGGCAAGCTGCTCAGTCGAGCGCTGATCTTGATGAGCACGGTGGACGACGACTTGATGCGCCACGAGCCGGCCATGCCCGATGTGCCCGGCCCCGACGGGCTGGACCCCGGATCCGCCTACATCTTCCCCGGCGCCGAGTGGCGACCGGTGCCTGGTGAGCCGCAGATCGACGGGGTGCCGGTGGAGCAGGTCTGGCACCGCTATGAGCCGGGGGTGGATTCCCAGGCCGCCAATCAGGGCATCGCCGGCTGGGCCACCTGCGGCAGCATCATCGGCCTGTCCATGCGCCCCCACCGTGACACGATCCGCATCGAGGACGCCCATCGCACCCTGTCCACCGGAGTGATCGCCCACACCCTGCATTTCTTGGATCGTTTGGACGTGTCGCAGTGGTTGTTGGTCCAGCTTCGGGGCACTAAAGCGGCCAACGGCCGGGTCTACGGCCGCGGCGAGGTGTTCACCGCCAATGGCCAGCTGGTGGCCACCTTCCACCAAGACTCCATGGCCCGAGCCGCCCCCGGCGCCATGGACCCCTCCCGCTCCATGTAACTGGCCGCTTAGGGCGGAGGAATCTCCACCTGGCATTGGGGACCGGTTGCTCGGCTGATCCGGCGGTCGAGGGTTAGCAGGGGCCAACCCAGCGCTTCGGCCAACGCCACATACCAGGCGTCGTAGCTGGTGAGGTTGGCCCGGAGTTCCCACACGCGGTCAGCGAAAGGGGTAAACGGGTAGAGGTCGAGATCAAGGCGGAGCAAATCTCGTTGGGCAGCCGTCGCTTCCAGTCGCGTGAGGATGCCTTTTAGCTCCTGTCGGCGCAAGATATTGGTGGCCTCGACAAGGGCTTGCTCCGGTGCTGCCAAGGGACCTGTTGAGATCGCCTCCATCGCCCACGGGCCGTCATATTCTGAATCGACGAGCGCGGCCACCAGCACGGAGGCATCAACGACTGCGCTCACTTCCGATCGGCGTCGCGGTCTTGGAGGATCAACGAGGTCGGGATGCCGGTTCCCGCCGCCGCTTTGCGGCGTTGGACTTCGTCAAGCCAGGCGCGCAATGCCGGCCGTGAGGCGATCCGCTCCAGCTCACTGCGCAAGAATTCCTGCATGGATTGGCGATTGAGCGCGGCCCGAGCGGCAAGCTCATCACGGACGTCCTCAGGCACCCCGCGAATCGTAATCTGCACCGACATGCTTTCATTATGCCATTATTGCTTTCATAACGCCATCACAAGCAGGGATCACTCGGTGGTGTCGTCGAGGATCATCAGGGTCTTGAGATCGCTGTGGAAGTCGAGGGCGTAGTTGCCGCCTTCTCGGCCGATGCCGGAGATGCCGCAGCCGCCGAAGGGGGCGGTGAGGTCGCGCACCAAGAAGGTGTTGACCCATACCAGTCCGGCCCGTATGGCCGCTCCTACTCGTTCGGCTCGGGATTGTGAAGAGGTCCAGATCTGGGCCGACAGGCCGTAGTGGGTGCTGTTGGCCAATGCGATGGCCTCTGCCTCATTGGCGAAGGTCTGGAAGGTGAGCACCGGGCCGAAGATCTCTTGTTGAACCACCTCGCTGTGGTTGGAGGCCGGTTCGATGAGGGTCGGCTTGTAGTGGAGGCTGCCGTCGGTCGGGTGTCCGCCCCGCACGATGGCATCGCCCGCGGCGCGAGCCCTCTCCACGAACCCGTGAACCCGGTCGCGGTGGTCGGGGTGGACCATGGGGGCGATATCGGTCTCTGGATCCCGGGGGTCGCCCAGCACCAGCGCGTCGGCGTGGTGGTGGAAGCGCTCGAGGAATGGCTCTCGGATTTCGTCGGCCACCAGAATCCGGGTGCCGGCCAGGCACACCTGTCCGGAATCGTCGAACTGCCAGGCCGCCCGGTGGGCGGCGGCGTCGAGATCGGCATCAGCAAATACGACGAACGGCCCCTTGCCGCCCAACTCAGCAGTGAACGGAACAATGTTCGCCGCGGCGGCCTGACCGATGTGGCGGGCGGTCTCCGGGGAGCCGGTGAAGGTGATGCGCTTCACCCGGGGGTCAGATACAAGGGCGGCACCCACTTCCTCGCCGATGCCTTGCACGAGGTTGAACGCGCCGGGAGGAAAACCGGCGTCGATGGTGAGCTCCGCCAGCAGCGCAGCCGACAGCGGCGACCACTCGGCCGGCTTGTGGATGACGCTGTTGCCCGCGGCCAGCGCGGGAGCCAGCTTCCAGGTGCTGAGCATGAACGGGGCATTCCAGGGCGTGATGACCACCGCTGGCCCGGCGGGCATTCGCTGCACCTGGTTCCTCATGCTCTTGGCGTCCCATGTGCGGTTCTCGTGGCTGGTGATCAGGTCGGCGTAGGTGCGGAAGTTGAGCGCGCCCCGAGCTACCAGCCTTTCCTTCATGGACTCCAGGAGAAAGCCCATGTCCAGGGTTTCCACTAGAGCGATGTCATCGGTATGGGCCTCGATCAAGTCGGCCAGCCGGTACAGAACTTCGGCCCGGTCACTAGTGCTGAATCCGCTCCACGCTTCGAACCCCTCCACCGCGGCAGCAACGGCGGTAGTCGCGGTGTTCCCGTCCCCTCGAGCGATGTCTGCCAGGTGCTCCCACCCCATCGGCGACCGGGACTCGAACCGCTGGGATGAGGAAACCCATTCGCCACCGATCAGATGGTCGACCGGAACTAAGACACCGCCGACGTCGTGGCGGGTCACGGAGTCATTCCTCCTCGACGGTGGACTCGTAGTGCTGGGCACCGGGACCCAAGGGTGCTCGGATGCCGCGGAACTCCCAATCCCCGCCCTTGGCGGTGGACTGCACTTCTTCGGAGTTTGACGGCTGCGCCCCCACGTCGTCCCGGATGGGGGTGGGACCGGTCACGATGGTATTGGTCAGCACGCCCAGTCCCTCCACTTCCACGGTGACCACGTCGCCGGGTTCCACCGGGCGGGAGTTGGCCGGGGTTCCCGACAGCAAGATGTCGCCCGGCACCAGAGTGATGGTGCGGGCGATGTCGGCCACGATGTAGTGCATGTCCCATTCCATCTCGTCGGTGGTGGCGTCTTGTCTGACCTTGCCGTTCACGATGGTTTGGATGCGCTTGCCCCGGAAATCCCACCCGGTGACCAAGCCGGGGCCCACCGGGCACAGGGTGTCGCTGCCTTTCACCCGCAGCATGGAGCCGGCGTCGGTATCACGGAAATCGTGGAGCCCGTAGTCGTTGGCCACTGAGTAGCCGGCGATGTAGTCCCCGGCTTCAGCAGGCGACACGTTGCGGCAGGTCTTGCCGATCACGATGGCAATCTCGCCCTCGTAGTTCAGCCATTCACAGCCGATGGGGCGGACCACGTCGCTCTTGTGCCCGGTCAGCGCGGTAGTCGGCTTATGGAAGTAGGTCGGCGCGGCCGGCAGCTTGGTCATGAACTCCTCCACCCGGCTGCGGTAGTTCAGGTGGATGCAGATGATCTTGGTGGGCGTCACCGGTGCCAGATGGACGGCCTCGTCGATGGCCTCCGTCCGTCCGTCGCCAGAGACCAGCCGATCTCCGATGCGTTCGACCTGACAGGGATAGCCGTCCAAGAGGATGCGGCGATATTCGGGCATGTCTGGCAATCTACCCAGTGATCCCATGGCAACCGACTCCACTCCCGACGAACGCCTTCTCGACGCCGAAGTAGACATTCAGGCTCGGCTGGGCGACCAACCCCTCGACTTTGACTCGTTGCAAGCCATCTCCAACATCTACCGGGCCGCGGCAGCCGTGCGGCGTCGGGCTGAGCGGGAGGTGTTGGCCGAGGCCGGACTGTCGTGGGGCGGATTCACCATCTTGTGGGTGCTGTGGGTGTGGGGAGAGATGGAGGCGGCTCAACTGGCCTCCGAGTGCGACTTGGCCAAGGGCACCCTGACCGGAATGGTGACCACCCTGGAGAAGCAAGGCAGGGTCGAGCGCACCCGAATGCAGTCGGACCGCCGCCGGGTCACCGTCGCCCTGACTCCTACCGGACTCTCGACCATCGAACAGCTGTTTCCCCAGTTCAACGACTTCGAGGGCAAGATGAGCGGAGGCCTCACCGTCGCCGAAAAACACGAACTGGCCCGCCTCCTTCGGGCAGTAACCACGAACGCTTCTGAGTAGATCGATGGCCCACGATGGCCTGTCTAGCAGCTTCAATTCAAGGCACCGGGTTCGTGTCCACCTCCACACCACGTCCCCTCGGTTGCAAGCCAGATTTCGTAGTGCAGCAACCATTCAACGGTCCACGGGACGATCGTATGGGTGATCAGATCTGAATCACTCCATTCGCCCGGCAAGTGAAGGCAAAGGGTGTCCTCCTCGAAAGTATGGGGGAGATCGAGCTCAGGAGGATGACGGAGGGCGGGCGAAAGCACCTGAATCACAGGTCTGTGGACTCCGTTGAATTCAATTCGGACCGAATAGGTCTCGCTGAGAGGAGAGGGGGTTAGATCGGCGGCGAATTTGAGCTTGTGCCTCCCGATTTCGATGGACGCATCAGGGAAGCGACTTTGCAAGCCAAGGGCCTGCTGGGCGAATGTGAGCCTCTTGCCCATAATCACCTCCTGCCATAGAAGTTGTGGTTGCGGACCCTTGCGCCTTTCGTGCCTCCCTTAGCACTCGCCAGGAGGCCAGTGCCGCCAACCGATGCCAATGCCCCAGCTTCACGCCCTGACCTGTATGTCATACCGAGATCCTTAGCCGCGATTCTCACCCCGTCCCCGAAGCCGTCTTCCAGGCGAGCAACCACGCGGTCAAGGCCCCGCTGCGCTGCGGCTTCCTCAAGGTCTTTTGACAGTTTTGATGCCCAACGCTCAAATGCACGTCGCCGCGCTGGATTAGTGCGCCACTTGTCGGCGAAGTTCTCTTCGGGCAATACCGGGTTTGCTATCCATCCCACTCCATTACGGTCCTCGACGAACTGGGTCAACCGCGGAGCAACGTGGATCACCGCTTCAAATAGATCATCGTGACCTCCGTAGGCAAGACCTACAAGGGTCGTAACCAGTATCGATGGTGGCCTTAGGTGAGGTTGGTTAGCGAAGTGGAGATCGCGATGGCGCTTCAGCACCTGAACCGCCTGCTGAAGGGTCGTCTTTACCTCCCATTGCGGAACGTCATCAACGGTCGTGGAACGATCAGCAGCCAGGATTTTCTGCTGCCGAAAAAATTGCTCTTGCATCCGACTGTGGAACCAGTCTGCAAAGCCAATGGGATTGCTCCATTGCCAGAATCGAAGGTCACGATCAGTTAGCAGAATTCCAGTGGGCGGATCGTCGGGGTTGGGGAGTGAAGGCAAGACGTCCACATGAAAGCGCGGCCAGAGCAGCGTCCAACACCTCCCACCTTCTTCCAGTCTTGGTGCTCCGCTGGTACGGTTGATGAACTCAGCGAGGCGCTGACCGGCGAGAACCTTGAGTTCGGCCTGCGTCGTCGCCCCTTTAGCTATGGCAACCCGAAGGACAAGGTCGATGTCATAGTCCGCACCAGGGGCCGGGAGGACGACTGTCCCCAATCGGAAGGATCCCTGTGGGTAGATCAAGAGGTCGGCGTCCTCATACTCGACGCCAGCCCCGAGGAATTCCGCGACCTGGTGGTACTTGTTTACCGCCTCCCGATAGTGATCAGGTGAAATGTCGAGTTGCTCGACGGTCCCCTGTAGCAGGGCCGCAAGCTGAGCTTCAGCAGAGTCAAACATTGGAAACCTCCTTGGTCTGGACAAATGACTCGAACGGTTCGGCGAAGTGGTCAAAGAACATGTCCTTAACACCGGGCGCTGCGCGCCGGGTCTCACCGGAGGCCCAGGCAATCGCGTGGTCCGGATTTAGGCGGTCAATGCGAAGGAGCTTGGGTGGAACCGACGGGTTGATTCGCATCACGCGGTCGGCTCCGAGCAGGTGGCTGGTGGCGGCAAATGCTCCGGTGCTCTGACCAGTTAGAAGGACATCGACGAGCGTGTTCTTGCGGGTCCATTGAATGATCCCACCATGGGATGTTGATCGGGGTCTGAGTTGAGCTTCACTCGTTGTGCCAATACTCAGCACTCGAATGTCGGTTAGTGGAGCCATGAGGACGCTGACCGCCTCGGTAACGCCTACCAGGCAGGGATTATTCGCCCATATTCCACCATCAATGAGGATGATCCGGTCTTCGTGAAGAACGTGAGCGGGAAGGTAAGTAGGAGCACCAGAGGTCGACATCGCCACCTCCCACATTGGTACGCGCCAATCTCTCCGCAGCCTTGGGTGGTGGGGTGTCTTGAAGAGGTAGACGTCATTGCGTGTTAGGTCAAATGCGGGAATCACAAGGCGGACCTTGCTGTTACCGAGCAGACGATCACCCAGTTGCCGACGCACTGCCATCTCAAGGGCCCGTCCGTTGTACTTCGACCGCATCAGGTGACGGGGTGTCCTCAGCCGCGGGTTTCGAAAGATCTGAGGACCCTCGTCGAGATAGAAGTCCAGAATTGATCGAGCCGGTACACCCGCACCGAGCGCTAGGGCAATGAGACCGCCGGTCGACGTTCCGGCAATCAGGTCGAAGTGATCGACCACCGGAGAGCCGAGATCGTCCTCGAGAGCGGCTAATGATGCCGCGGTGAAGATCCCTCTCAACCCACCGCCATCAAGGGATAGAACCTGGCAGCGCCCCTCCCAGGGCGGAATTCCATTGCCATTTGCTTCGGATGTCACAACGCAGATCCTCTCCGATCGTTGCGGAGGACCTACCGAGCGCCTACCATCCGAGTGACCTAAACACGAACAGGCGGCCGAGTGGTCTCCTAGTTCTGAGAGGGGTCGGCCTTCTGGTCGGCCCCTCTTTTTTCTTCTACCTAGGGCATTCCTGTAATTTCATCATGATAACTTCATCCATGTCAACCCTGTAATGGATATTTTAGCAAGATCTTCTGGCTTTTTGCGCAAGTCTACTGCAATACTGAGCCTGTGATGGATGAGATCGTAGCACGTGAGCCGTCTGTTCTCCTCTCGATTAGTACAGAAAACGTGCGATCGTTCCGAGATGGCATGGATTTCTCGTTGATGGCGACCGGTCTGGCCGAAGAGCGATATGTGAGGCCAGCAACGTGGCGTGAGGGTGGCTCCTCAATCGGAGTGCTGGCCGTCGCAGGAGTCTTTGGTGCAAATGGCTCAGGAAAGAGCAATTTGCTCAAGGTGATGGACGATATGCGTTCGCACGTGCTCCACTCGTTCCGCCAAGGTGACCTGGAAGGACGAATCCCAAGACAACCATTCGTATTGGATCAGGAGTCCCGAACCCAGCCGTCACGCTTCGAGATCGACCTTGTTCTAGAAGGAGTACGTCACAAGTACGGCTTTCTGATCGATGATGAACGCGTCATGGAGGAGTGGGCCTACCACTATCCCAAGGGTCGAGCAGCGCTGATCTTCCGTCGCGATGACGATGAGATAGAAGCCGGGTCAATCGAGCGGCAGAAAACTCGTGCGGTCCAAGAGTTGATTCGTTCGAACGCCCTGTTTCTGTCGACGGCAGCGTCGGCAAAGCACGCTGCACTCCTGCCTCTGTACCAGTGGTTCAGCAGGAATCTGGTTTTGGCAGAGGCTGACTCGCGGCTTTGGCGGCAAGCACTAACAACACAGATGCTCGGTGACGAGCGCCATCACCTTCATGTGTTGGCCTTGCTCCAAGCAGCCGACCTCGGGGTAACTGCGGCACGAAAGCGAGAGCCTGATCCAGTCATGCAGGAGCGCTTGCGCCGCGCGGTATGGATCCTGCAAGGGATTGAGGAGGAGCCAGAGAGCGACGAAGGGCCGGCCTTTGAGGAGCTTGGTGTTGAGCTGTTGCATCGCGGCACTGGTGGCGAGGAGGTCCCGCTGCAAGCAGACGACGAGTCGCTCGGAACTCGAGTTTGGTTCGGGTTGATCGGCCCCGTAATTCAGGCACTTGAGTCTGGCTCTGTATTCCTTGCAGACGAGCTTGACGCGAGCCTCCATCCGGCACTTGTGACGGAGCTAGTCCGGCTATTCCAGGACTCCGAGACGAACCCTCGGCGTGCTCAGCTGGTCTTCAACTCTCACGATCCGACGCTACTTGGCGACTCTGTCGGCGAACGTCTACTTGGACGTGATCAGATCTGGTTCACAGAGAAGAAGAACGACGGCAGCACAAGCGTCTACCCACTCGTCGACCTTGAGCCACGAAAGCAAGAGGCGATTGGAAAACGCTACCTCGAAGGCCGATACGGCGCGACGCCGATCCTTTCACGCCAGGAGTTTGTTTCCGCTGTCGACTTCGAAACAGCAGGCGCCCTTTGAGAGACCGCGCTACTGGGACTCCCCGCCGGCCCAGGAAGAGCCGAGCGCGGCGAGAAATTCTCGTCTTCACTGAGGGAGAGAAGACCGAAGGGGGATACTTGCTGCCCTGGCGGCGGGAATCACGTGACCGTCTGCTCGTCTCAATCGATCCATTTCATGGTGTGCCAAAATCGCTTGTAGATAAGGCGGTCGCAACGAAGAGGTCCGAGTTGCGCGACCAGAGGAGAGGTCGAGGCCGCGCCCACGATGAGATCTGGTGCATGTTTGATATCGATGCACACCCGAACGTGAGAGAGGCCATCCAGAAGGCGGAAGACAACGGCATCCATTTGGCCATTTCAAATCCCTGCATCGAGCTGTGGTTCATCCTCCACTTCGAGGATCAGACCTCCTATATCAGCCGGCAGGATGCCCAATCGAGGTCGGCGGAACTTCTCAGGTGTGAAAAAAACCTGTCTGGAGAAGCTATGGACCTCCTCTACAGCCTTTTTGAAGAGGCAAGCCAGCGAGCCCGTGAACTGGATGCTAAGCACAGAGGGGATGGATCGCCGCCCAGGTCGAATCCGAGTTCAGGCGTTTGGAAACTCATCGAATCGATTAGCAGGTGAAGGCGACCCAAATTGCGGGGGCTACATAAGATGTAGGCGCTTTGGCCCATGGCGGGGCGATGGGGGTTGGAATGACAAGTCAGACAGAGAGTGGGGCTTTAGAGAGGTTCGATCTGACGAGTTTGGTGCCGAAGGATGATCGGTATGCGGTCCTTCGGGATCTCATTCCTGAGGCGTTTGCCGAACTGGAGTTGGTTCCTGAGGACTTGGCGGTTGCCATGGGGAACAGGGTGGTCGAATCGCAGGAGGAGCGGTATGGGCTGTCTTGGCCGGGGAAGGCGGCTGCGGCGGTTGCGATGCAGGAGCCCTCGGTCGGGAGTCTGCGTCCTGATGCTGAGCGTTCGCTGCATGCCGATACTGCCCGGGACGTCTTTATCGAGGGCGACAACCTTGAGGTGCTGAAGCTGCTCCAGCGGGCCTACCACGGCAAGGTCAAGATGATCTACATCGATCCACCCGTACAACACGGGCAAGGAGTTCATCTACCCCGACAACTTCCGCGAAGGGCTTGCGAGCTACTTGCGGTTCACCGGGCAGACCGATGAGGCAGGTCAGAAGTTGTCGGCCAATGCTGAGACGAGTGGGCGTTATCACTCGAACTGGCTCTCGATGATGTATCCCCGCTTGGCGCTGGCGAGAAACCTCCTGAGACCCGACGGCGTGATCTTCATGACCATCGATGACCATGAGGTGCACAACCTTCGCCTGTTGATGGATGAGGTCTTCGGTCCGGAAAATTTCGTTGCGGGCTGCATTTGGCAGAAGATTTTCAGTCCGAAGAACTCGGCGCGGCAATTCAGCGAGGATCATGACTACGTCCTGGTCTATGCGAGAAACGCAGCAGAGTGGGAGCCGAATCTGTTGCCGAGAACGGAGGAAATGGAGGCGCGCTACCAGAATCCCGATGGTGACCGACGTGGCCCATGGACGAGCGCCGACCTCTCGGCGCGGAACTACTACAGCAAGGGCACCTACCCGATCGAGACACCATCTAGACGCGTTATCCCCGGCCCGCCTTCGGGCACCTATTGGCGCTATTCAGAGGAAAAGTTCAAGGAGATGGTCGAGGACGACCGAATTTGGTTTGGCTCTGATGGTTCGGGAGTACCAAGAATCAAGCGCTTCCTCAGCGAGGTCAAGGAAGGGCGGGTTCCTCAGACGCTTTGGAAGTGGGAGGAAGTCGGTCATACGCAGGAGGCTAAGAAGGAGCTACTTGAGCGGGTCACATTTGGATCTTCAGACTCGGTATTCGATACGCCGAAGCCAACACGGCTGGTTGAGCGGATGCTCCGTCTGGCAACCAGCCCGGAGGGAGAAGACCTTGTGCTGGACTTCTTTGCGGGATCGGGGGCTACGGGCGAGGCGGTGTGGAAGCTCAATGCTGAAGATGGCGGTAGCCGGCGCTTTGTCTTGGTGCAGCTTCCCGAGCCGACGGGCTACGACGACTATGAGACCGTTGCCGATATCACCCGGGCCAGACTTGTGGGGGCGTCAGAGGCGTTTGTCGCTGAAAGCGAGGGTTCACTCGAATCACCGAGGGCGGTTGGATTTCACAGTTTCGTGCTGGCTGAATCCAACTTCCGTGTCTGGGATGGCGAGCTTGGGGAAGATGGGGATCTGGCAACGAGGTTGTCGCTGTTTGCAAAGGGAACGAGCGACTCGTCATCGACTGATGGAATCGTGGCCGAGCTGCTCCTCAAAGCCGGGTATCAGCTCACCGTGCCAATCGACGTGATCGAAGCAGCTGGCGTTGCGCTGCATTCTGTGGCTGATGGCCAACTTCTCGTAGCGGTCGATGGGAAGCTAACTCTCGAATCCGTTGAGGAGATGGTCGTTATGAAGCCGGCACTGATCCTGGTGCTCGATCAGTGCTTTGGTGACGATGACGAGCTGAAGGTCAACGTTATGCAAACCGTCCGTGCAGCCAACCAGAGCGGCGGTGCCGACATCACGCTCAAAGTGGTTTGAAATTGTCGGCTGTCACCCTCAAGTTCGAACCCGATCTCGCGTACCAGCACGACGCGGTCCAGGCTGCGGTTGAACTCTTTTCTGGGATGCCCTTGGGCGGAGGCGAATTCAGCGTCGCGACAGCCTCGGGCTCTCAGCTCTACCTGACTGAATTGGGTGTCGGTAACCCCGATCCTGGCGACTCGCTTGAGCCTGTCTTGCTTGCCAATCTCCAGCGAATCCAAGAGGAAAATGAGCTCCCCATCAGCACCGTGCTAGAAGGGCCGCACTTCACGGTTGAAATGGAGACGGGGACCGGCAAGACCTATGTCTACCTGCGCACCATGTTCGAGCTGCACAAGCACTACGGGTTTACCAAATTCGTTGTAGCGGTACCGTCCGTTGCGATTCGGGAGGGCGTGCTCGCCAGCATCGACCTTATGCGCGACCACTTCCACTCGCTGTATTCGACGCCGTTCGACGCCCAGGTCTACGACTCAAAAAGCCTCGGTCGAGTTCGTCAGTTCGCGATTTCGAACACCATGCAGATCCTCATCCTCAACATTGACGCGTTTCGAAAGGATGTGTCGGCTGATGGTTGGGAAGGATCTCGTGCTGCCAACGTGATCAACCGGGCTAGCGATGCCATGTCGGGGCGACGCCCGATCGAGTTCATTCAGTCTTGCCGGCCGGTGGTTGTCGTTGACGAGCCCCAGAACATGGAGTCTGAGAAAGCATCTGCTGCCATCGATCGGCTCAACTCCATTTGCACACTGAGGTACTCCGCAACCCACAAGAAGGATTACAACCCGATCTACCGGCTCGGACCGGTCGAGGCTCACGATATGCGCCTGGTGAAGAGCATCGAGGTGGCCAGTGTGGTCGGAGAAGACAACCTAAATGCTGCTTTTGTCAAGGTGGCGAAGACAGACCAGAAGAGGATGAGTGCCCAAATTCTCATCAACGTTGGTGCCGGGTCGTCCGGTGGCCAGAAATCGGTCTGGGTCAAGGCGGGCGACGACCTCCATTCGCTGTCCGACGAGCGGCAGGAGTACGCCAACGGTTACATCGTCGAGAACATCTCTTTTAGGGGGTCTTCGCGTTGAAGCTGGGACCGGGGTGATTGTGGGGGTCCACCACTGAGTTGGGGGCCTCGCCGATTCTTGTGACTGTCAACTAGTCCAAGATTCAGGAGGCCCCTGGTGGTTCAAGCTAGTGCAGCGGCGTGGTTCGGCGCGGCCGGTTTCGAGGTGACCGGCGTTGGCGAGGAGGGCGGGGAGGTGGTGGTGAGCGTGCAGACTCCCGATGGGCAGCGGGTGTTGTGCGATGGTTGCGGGCACCGGGCGCGGTCCAAGGGGCGCCGCGAGGTGTGTTTGCGCGATGCCCCGGCGGCGGGCGGGCGGCCGCTGCGGGTGTTGTGGAACAAAAGGGTGTGGGCCTGTGCGAATCCGGGGTGCGGGGTGAGGACCTGGACCGAGCGGGCCGAGCTGGCCGGGCCGCGGCGGGTGCTCACCGCCGGGGCGGTCCGGTGGGCTGCAGACACGCTGGCGGCGGTGGAGGGGTCGGTTGCGTCTTTGGCCCGGCGGCTCGGCGTGGGGTGGCGCACGGTGTGGTCCGCGGTCGAGGCGGTGGCTTGTGAGCGGGCCGGCGATCCCGCCCGGGTGGGTCCGACCGCGCGGGTCGGGTTCGACGAGACCGTGATGGCATCGGCGACAAGGCGGCGCCGGCGCCGGTTCATCACCGCCGCGGTCGATGCCGCCACCGGCCAGGTCATCGACATCTTCGACGGGCGCGATGCCGCTGACCTGCGGCGATGGCTCCAAGCCCAACCCCGATGGTGGGCCGAGGCCGTCGAGGTGGTCTGCACAGACCCCCACGAGGGCTATCGCAGCGCCGTCAGATCGCTCAAGCGCGACGGCGGCCTTCGGCCCGCTGTGGCTGTCGCGGCGGATCCGTCCCCGCATCGTGCGCCTGGCGAACCAGGCGATCACCGGGTGCCGCCAGCGCACCCAGAACGAGACCACCGGCCACCGCGGCCGCACCGGCGACCCCCTATACGGGATCCGCAAGCTGTTGTTGACAGGAGCCGAGCGCCTCGACGCCCAAGGCCTCCAGCGCCTGCAATCAGCCCTGGACCAAGGCGATCCCTACGACGAGGTAGCCGACTGCTGGACGGCGAAGGAGAAAGTCCGGTCCGTGTTCAAGACCCGAGACCCCCAACAGGCCACCGCCCGCCTCGACGACACCATCGAATGGTGCGCCGCCCCCGAGTCCGGCCCCGAGCTGCGACGCCTCGCCACCACCCTTCACCGCTGGCGCGACGAGATCGAAACCAGCATCCGCACCCGCACCCACAACGGCCGCACCGAAGCAGCCAACGCCAAGATCAAAGACGTCAAACGCTCAGCCAGAGGCTTCCGCAACCTCGCCAACTACCGGCTCAGAATCCTGCTGGCAGCCGGACGAAAACCACGCGAAACTCAACCAGTCACAAAAATCAGAACCCGACGTCCCAGCTTCGTCGCGTAGAGCCCTTTTAGGCCCGGCGACGAGCACCTCGAGTTCAGCTCTGGACACATCGTTTATGAAGGGGAGACGCAAGGGGGATTTGACGACGAAATCCGCAGGGCCCAAATCCAGGAAACAGTGAAGCAGCACCTCGATCGCGAGCTTTCACTGCACCGCCAAGGCAAGAGCATCAAGGTGCTGTCGCTCTTTTTCTTGGACAAAGTGGCCAACTACCGTGAGTACACCGACGACGGGCATCGGCTGGGCGAGTTTGCTGAGTGGTTCGAGGAGGTATACACCGAACTAAAGGGCAAGAAGAAGTATGCCGCACTCAAACTTCCCAAGGCTTGCAAGGTCCACGATGGCTATTTCAGTAAGGACAAAGCCACTAGGAAGAAGCCTGAGAAGATGAAGGACACCAGTGGCAAGACCAAAGCCGACGAAAACACCTATGAGCTGATCATGCGGGACAAGGAACGCCTTCTAAGCCTGGACGAGCCGCTTCGATTCATCTTTAGCCACTCGGCCCTGCGAGAAGGCTGGGACAACCCCAATGTGTTCCAGATCTGCACACTCAATGAATCTAGGTCGGCTGACCGTAAACGTCAGGAGATCGGGCGTGGCCTACGCCTTCCTGTGAGCCACGACGGAGAACGGGTTCGAGACGTCCAAATAAACCGTCTGACGGTGATTGCCAACGAAGCCTATGAAGACTTCGCCCGTGGGCTTCAAACCGAATACGAGGAGGACACTGGACGGAAGTTCGGTGTGGTTGAGCGAACAGCGTTTACACGCCTGCTTCGCCCGGCAAGCCATCCGGTAAAGCCAGGTGAGAAGTTTGGTGCCGATGGGTCAAGCATCGTCTGGGAACACCTAAGGGCCGAGGGCATGATCGGGAGCGAAGGGGAGGTCTTGGAAGCGTTCAAGCCCCTAGACGACTCATTCGTTCTTCCGGTTCCTGAGGGGTATGAGGGAGCAAGAGAAGAGATCATCAGGGAAATCTCGAAACGTGTCGAACTGATCCCGATCAAGGATGCAAGGGAACGCAAGACGGTCCGCTACAAGAAGAAGGTCGCACTCGACCCCGAATTCCAGGAGCTCTGGAAGCGGATCAGTGTTCGCACCCGTTACCGCGTTTCGCTCGACAGCGACGAACTGGTGGTTGACGCTGTGGCTGCGCTACAGGAGGCGTCCTCAGTTGAGCCTCCCAAGATCACGATCCGGGTAGCCGATATCAAGCACAAGCGTTCGGGGTTGCAGGCTGCTGAAGTGCAGACCAGGCGAGATGTTGACACCGACAAGCCGACTTTCTTGCCAGACATCCTTGCTGACCTCCAAAACGAGACCGACCTGACCCGCAAGACGATTGTGAGGATCCTCACTGAATCAGGGCGCTTGGACGACTTCCACGTTAACCCTCAGGCGTTCCTCCAACTGTCATCCCGTACCATCAACGCGGTTCTCCGGTCGCGGGTGCTCAGCGGGATCGAGTATGAAGAGATCGCTGGCTCAGTTTGGGAGATGCGCCGTCTCGAACCCGAGGCCGAAGATGCGATCGAACGGTATGCCAGCCACCTCTACAAGGTCCAGAACGAGGACAAGACCCCGTACGATCACGTCGAGTTCGACTCCGAGGTCGAGCACCGCTTCGCCAAGGCACTGGACGACAACAGGGAAGTACGTTTCTACATCAAGCTCCCCTCATGGTTCACGGTCGACACACCCGTCGGCACTTACAACCCCGACTGGGCGATCATGCTCGAGTCTGAGGCCAAGCTCTACCTCGTACGCGAGACCAAAGGCAGCCTTGACGCCGCCGACCGTCGCGATTTGGAGAACATCAAGATCACCTGCGCCGAGAAGCACTTCGAGGCCATCGGTGTTGACTACGGGGTGGTTATTGGCCCTGATGACCTGGCTACGCAGGTGGCGGACTAAGAGACTGAATGTGCAAGATTGTGGAAGATGAGTCCCCCCCGTTCGGGATAGCTGATGATTGCCGTTTCGCCGAACACCGCGACTGAGCGAGGTCCATTCGGTGCTTCTCCGAGAAAGAGGGAATCCTCGATCTGACCCGAGCGTTTGTCAAGCGTGACTAGCTCGCGGTTATTCCTGTTCACCGAGAGCAGCTTGTCGCCATATATGGCTTGGGATAGTGGATCGACCCAGGGAAAGTGCTCGTTTCGGGAGTTTGGCGCGAAGCGAAATTCATCTAAGACCTCCGTTCCCAATTCATCAACACGGCAGATACCCCTCAGTGATTGGAACATACCAACATAGAGACACGAGTCTGCTTCGTCGTATGTCAGGCTGATTGGGATGGAGTTATCGCTATCTCCCCCGCTCTCTTCGGCGAGATAGAGACTTCCTATGTATCGGTCTTGTGTCAGATTATAGACCGCGAGGAAACACCCTCCTCCCCCAGGGCTGACGCCAGTGGGATTGCCGCCTCTTTGTATTCCGATGTACAGAAGGGGTTTGGATGGATGTGGAAGCACACATAGACAACCCCGACCACCACGTGGATAAGCGACCTCTGAAAAATCGTAAGTTGCACTGTCGATGATGAATAGGGAGGACGTGCTATTACTTGCGAAATAGATATGGCGTCCGTCAGGGGAGGCTGCGAGCGTCCCTTCGCCACCACCAGGAATCGGGATTCGCTTGATAATTGCTTGGACTTCGACATCTATGACTAGGATAAATTTCGAAAAGACTTGTCCAACGAAGAGCTTGCCGTCTGCTGAGACTATGTTCCCGGGCGGATGCTGAAGTACTTGCCGTTTTCCGTCCATTGGATGGAGCTGTTCGTATTTGTCGAGTTCAATGATGCTCTCGATAGATCTATTTTCAAGATTAACTATAGCGATACTCCCCATTTGAGGTTTGCCTCCATTGCTGACATACATTCTCTTGCCATCCACAAAAAGGTGATGTGGTTGGTAACCACTAGGAAGGGAATAGACAGACGGGGCATCAGACTCTTTTGAATCCTGAACAGTTAGAGAGGTATGGGACGCACTCAATTGTGTTGTATGTCTAAATTCCTCAAGCGATCCCTGTAAGAGGATATTTGTGTGTTGGGCAGCGATGCACGCTCCTGATTGAAAGCCATTCTCACAAAAGATCACTCCGCGGTCTGCGCCGACATTTTGGACTACAGTCTGCAAATTATGGACTACGGACTTGTCCACAGGTTTTTTCCATAGCTTGCACTCGATAATCCAGCAGCATTTCTGCCCGAAATTCTCAAATGTCACATAGACATCGATCTTGTGATGGCCACGAGCCCCGATCACCGTCTTGTCGACCTCAGCGCGGCAACCAAGCTCTCTGAACACGTTTGCAACGGCCTCTTGATGTTCGCTCCAATCTTCGAAATCAGAACTCATATCTGAGTCGCCTGTCGCTCCTGTAGACGCTTCCCCGGACTTTGGTGCCTTAGATATTCTAGAAGGGAGGTTCGTTTCAGCCTAACGCCTCCCTCCTCCAGCTGGCGATTGCCGATGCAGACCTCAGTCAAGATGTGCTTTGAGTTGCTCGCGTCCCGTCCTAGCTAACGGAGAAGCTCCGTCACTGCGATAGAGGGCTCGTCCTTGTACCGGTGGAACAATCTGTCTGGGGAGCCCAACCTCATGGCCAACGACCAGCCAGCTGCGCGATCGAGACACAGGATGTATGCGTATCTGCCGACTGTGGCCGCCAGAGACACCGCGGTGAGGCAGGTCGCCGTGGGGTCTGAAAAGCAGAACTGCCCAACTCTGATGAGATGGGCAGTTCTCGTTCCTAGCGGTCACCCGCTAGAACAGCTCTAGCTGCCATCATACGGTGGGATTGTGTTGACTTGCTAGCAATATTCGATTCGGCATTCTTGAAGGGTAAGCAATCGTGGGTGTGCGAACGACGGCCTTTGTGGATGGTCTGAACTTGTACCATGGACTTCGAGACGAGGGTCTCTTGAAGTTTCGCTGGCTCGATATAGAGGGCATGATCGAATCTCTAGCCGCTGATGCCGGTGCGCGGCTGGGGAGCCCGCTTGAAGTCATCCGAGTTGTGTACTGCACAAGCTTGGTCAAGGACAGGCAGGCGGCTCGACGACAAGACATCTACTTGCAGGCTTTGGAGCAGCACTGCGCGCATGTTGAGATCTTGCGGGGATCGTACGAAGAAAAGTCGCGGCCGTGCACAGACTGCGGTGCAAGTGTCGGATTTCAGACTGAAAAGCAGACGGACGTGAATATCGCTGTGGAAATGGTGAAGGATGCAGCCACACCAGTGGGGCAGAGGGCTGACGTCCAGCTTCTCGTGACCGGCGACACCGATCTGCTACCCGCGGTACGCGCCGTCCGATCCTACGGAGTGGATGTCGTGGGGATCGCGCCTCCTGCCCGTGGCCGCACGCGCGAGTCCTTCTCGGCGATAGCTTCCAAGTACCTCCGGGTGAACCGCCGTCATCTGCGTGACCACCCCCTCCCGGACCCTGTCCTGCGTCCAACAAGCAGTGGCGAGGAATACCCCTTGCGTCCACCAGATGGATGGATCCGGCCGAGCGATTGGTAGACGACACGTAATTCGCTCAACATCGGCAATCTTTGTATACGACGCTGGCCAGCTAGCCGATGACAAACGGGTCGCGGGTGGCGCCGGTGAGCTCTACCCAGACGGTTTTGGTCTGGAGGAATCCGTCGAGGGCTTCTAGGCCGTTGTCGCGGCCGTAGCCCGACTGCTTGAAGCCGCCGAACGGGGCCATGTAGCTCACGTTGCGGTAGGTGTTGATCCACACCGTGCCCACCCGAAGCGCCCTCGACACCCGGTGGGCCCGGCGGATGTCGTTGGTCCAGATACCGGCGGCCAGCCCGTAGTCGCTGTCGTTGGCCAGCTTCACCACCTCGTCTTCGTCTTCGAAGTCCAGCACGGCCAGCACCGGGCCAAACACCTCCTCGCGGACGATGGTGGACTGGTTGGTGACGCCGGTGATCACGGTGGGGCGAACGAACCGACCGCCGAGTTCGGGATCGACCACGCCGCCGGCGGCAATGGTTGCCCCCTCAGAGCGGGCCTGGTCGATCATGGCCAGAATCCGGTCCCGCTGGGCGTCGGACGCGGACGGTCCCATCTCGGTGGCCGAGTCAGAGGGATCGCCCAGCACCAGCTCGTTGGCCCGGGCCACGACTCGTCCGATGACCTCGTCAGCGATGTTTCGGTGGATGTAGGCCCTGGATCCGGCAATACAGGTCTGGCCGCTGGCCGCGAAGATCCCGGCCAAGAGCCCGTTGGTCACCGCCTCGGGGTCAGCGTCGGCGAAGATAATCTGGGGCGACTTGCCGCCGAGTTCCAACACGGTGGGGGTCAAGTTGTCGGCGGCCGCCCGGGCCACGTGCTTGGCGGTGGCCCCGCCGCCGGTGAAGGTGATCTTGTCGATGTCCGGGTGGGCGGTGATGGCCGCGCCCACCTCAGCTCCGCCGGTCACCACATTGATGACTCCGGGTGGGAACCCCGCCTCCGCGGTCCGCTCGGCCAGCATCAGCGCGGTGACCGGGGTGATGTCGGAGGGCTTGACTACCACGGTGCACCCGGCGGCCAGGAGCGGGGCGAGCTTCCAGGTCAACAGGGCCAGCGGCGAATTCCACGGGATGATGGCTCCCACTACCCCGATGGGCTCGCGCTCGGTGTACACCAGAAAATTGGGCGATGGGCTGGGCAATTGCTCACCGCCGATCTTGTCGGCCATCCCGGCGAAGAAGTCGTAATAGCCCTGCAAGCCCTTGGCCTGAGCCGACGTCTCCCGGATGATCTTGCCGTTGTCCCGGGTCTCAGCCTGGCCCAACTGCTCGGCATCCCGGCTCAGCAGCTCGCCCAAGCGGCGCATCAGCCGGGCCCGCTCGGTGGCGGGCATAGTGGCCCAGGGGCCATCGGTGAACGCCCGCCGAGCCGCCTGGACGGCGTCGTCCACCGCGGCGGGGTCGTCGGCCACCTCGGCCCAGGGTTCCCCGCTGAACGGGTTGGCCGTCGCCATGCGCTGGCCGTTGGGTGGGGGAGCGAACCCCCCGTCGATCCAGTTGTCGTAGGTTTCCATCAGAGCTCCTTGTCAAGATTTTCTTCAACGATGGCGATGGCCTGGCCGGGGCAGCGATCCACCACTACTTCGGCCCGGTTACGGGGCAGTAGGCCGTCGCTGATGACCGAGGAGATGACCACGTCGTCGTCCAGTTCGAACACCTCGGGTTCGAGCATCTCGCAAATCCCGCCGCCGATGCACAGCTCCTGGTCGACCGCCACTCGTACTATGTCCACGCCTCCGGCCATCAGCCCACCGCCGACAGCGCCTCATCGAGAATGGCCATGCCCTCGTCGATGTCGGTCTGGGTGGCCACCAGCGGCACCAGCACCCGGATGCAGTTGGAGTACACCCCGGCGCCCATGAGGATGAGCCCGCGGTCGAACGCCTCGTCGATCACCTGAGCAGCCCGCTCGGCGTCGGGCTCTTTGCTGTCGGGGTCTTTCACCAGCTCGATGGCCAACATGGCGCCCAAACCCCGCGCCTCGCCGACGCTGCGGTGATGGGCGGCCAAACCGTCGAGCCGGGTCCGAAGCTGCTCGCCCAGGGCTTGGGCTGTTTTCTGGAACTCGGGGTCGAGTACCTGGGAGATGGCCACTTGGGCCGCAGCGCACGACAGCGGGTTGCCGCCGTAAGTGCCCCCGATGCCCCCGCCGTGTACTGAGTCCAAGATCTCCGCCCGGCCGGTCACCCCCGAAATGGGCAGGCCGCCGCCCATGGCTTTGCCCCACGTACACAGATCAGGTTCGATCCCGTAGTGGGAGCACGCCGCGGGGGGTCCGGTGCGGCCCATACCGGCCTGCACCTCGTCGGAGATGACGAGAAAGCCGTGCTCGGCGGCGATCTCAGCCACTCGGTTTGGGTAGTCCTTGGGCATGGGGATGAAGCCGCCCTCGCCTTGGACCGGTTCGAAGATGATGGCGGCCACATTGGCCGGGTCGATTTGGTTCTTGAACAGCCGGTGAAGGCCGGCTATGGCGTCGTCGCTGGTGACACCACGGTACGGATACGGTCCGGGTGCCCGGTAGATCTCGGGGGCGAACGGACCGAAGCCCAGCTTGTAGGGCCGTACCTTTGCGGTAAGCGACATGGTGAGCAGAGTCCGCCCGTGGAAGGCGTTGTCGAGGCAGATGATGCCCTGGCGGCCGGTGTGGTAGCGGGCGATCTTCACCGCGTTCTCCACCGCCTCGGCCCCCGAGTTCAGCAACAGCCCCTTCTTGTCGAAGTCGCCGGGGTGGCATTGGGCCAGCAGGCGGCACACCTCGACATACGGCTCATAGGACGACAGCGAGAAGCACTGGTGGAGATAGGCGTCGAGCTGTTCGCGGACGGCGGCCACGATCTCGGGGTTGGTGTGGCCGTGGTTGGCAGTGCCCACTCCGCCCACGAAGTCGATGAACTCCCGGCCGTCCACATCCCAGATACGGGCGCCTGACGCCCGGGCTACGAAGAACGGGCGGCCCGCGGTCCCCGCGGCCACCCAGCGAGCCCGCTCGGCGGCCAACCGGTCGGTGTTGGGATTCGAACTCATGGAGAACCCTTCGGCTGCATGCCCACCGACAGCACGCCGTGGACGAAGTTCGAACGGGCGCGCACGGGATCGGTGGTCTGCTCCAGGCAGAGAGACCGCTTGGCCATCTCCTCCAGAAGCACTGTCACTTCAAGGCGGGCCAAGAAGGCCCCCAGACACAAATGCGGACCGCCGCCCCCGAATGCGAAGTGCTCGTTGTCGGCTCGGCCTACATCGAAGCGGAACGGATCCTCGAACACGGCCTCGTCACGGTTGGCCGAGGCGTACCACATCACCACCTTGTCGCCCTCGGCGATCTCGGTTCCGGCCAGTTCGGTGTCGCTGGTAGCCGTCCGCCTCATGTGCATAACCGGAGTTGCCCACCGCAGGATCTCCTCGGTAGCCGACTCGATCATCGATGGGTCGTCGAGCACCCGCTGCCACTCATGCGGATTGGCGGCCAGCGCTATGGCGCCGTGGCTGAGGGCGGTGCGGGTGGTCTCGTTGCCGGCGAACACCAGCAGGTGGAACATGTTGCGGTATTCGCTCAGCGAGAACCGCTCCCCCTCAGATTCGGCTTGGACCAAGTGGCCTACCAAATCGTCTTGGGGTTCGTCGCGCCGCTGCTGGCGCATGCCCTCGCCGTATTCGAACAGGGCGTGGCTGGCCGGGCTGTTGAAGGGCAGCAGGCGCAGCTCAGTGGTGTTCCCGAAGGCATCGGGGGGAATGGACTGGGCGTCGCCGGTGCCCTCCACCAGGTAATTCGACAGCTCCACCAGGTAGTCGGAGTCCTCCACGGGTACGCCGAGCATGGTCAAGATCACTTGGATGGGCATCGGCGCGGCCACCATGTCCACCCAGTCGCCCCCGCCCTGGACGACGAACTCGTCTAGCAGTTCGATGGTGATCTCGCGGACCACCTGCTCCCACCGCCGGATGTTCTTGGGGGTGAATGCGCCGGCCACCAGGCGCCGGAGCCGGGTGTGGTCGGGAGCGTCGGTGTCGATGAGCGACCGCCGGGCCTCCAGCGCATCGGCCTCCAGATCCCACAGGTTGGTGTGGCCGATTGCTGACGAGAACAGCTCCGGGTTGCGGGAGACGTAGCGTGCCTCGGCGTGGCGGGTGACGGCCCAGAATCCCCCGTCCTCATAGGGATGCCAAGCCAATCCACCGATGGCCCGCAGCTGGGCGAAGCGATCGTGGGGAATTCCTTGTAGGTACAGGCTGGGATCGGTGACGTTCGGTGTCTCGACCACAGCAGATGGAGCCATGTCAACAGTGCTCCGCATATCGGGTCCGCTCCCAGTCGTTGACTTCATCAGGATGGGGCGAATGCTCTGGGGCCATGGCCAGCTCGTGGTCGGCCAGGGTCAAAAAGCCCTCCGAGAAGACCTCGCCGAGCATCTTGGCCAGAGGGCTGTCCCGGTAGGCGGCGATGGCCCCGGCCAGATCACTGGGAAGGGGCAGCGAGTCGCCGGGGTTGGCGTACATGTCGCCGTCGCTCATGGGGGGCAGGGGCAGCGCCCGCTCGATTCCGTCGAGGCCGGCGGCCAGAATGGCGGCGATCATCAGGTAGGGGTTGGCGTCGGCACCCGCCGAGCGGAACTCCACCCGGTTGGCCTGCGAGCCGGGTTCGCAGATGCACCGGCACAACACCGAGCGATTGTCCAGGCCCCAGTGCACGTGGGTGGGCACGAAGGTGTAGGGGCGGATGCGCTTGGGGCCGTTGATGGTGGGGGCTCCCAACAGCGTTATGGCCTCAGCGTGCTCGAATAGCCCAGCAATCCAATGCCCCATGAGCTGGTTGGGCAGGCCGTCGGAGTCGGCGAAGGCGTTGGACCCGCCCTCAGACAGGCTGGTGTGGATGTGCATGCCCGATCCCGACGGCTCGGTCCACAACTTGGGAATGAAGGTGGCCCGCATCCCGTGCTGGACGGCCACCTGCTTCACGATGCTCTTGAGCAAAACAGTGTTGTCGGCGCAGGTCATGGCATCGGCGTGGCCGATGTTGATCTCCATCTGGCCCGGGCCGTACTCGGGGTTGGACGATTCCAACTCCAGTCCGGCCCCAAGCAAGCCGTGGCGCATTTCCCGAATGCAGTCCTCCAGTTCCAGGGCGTCGGTGAGCGAGGAGTACTGGATGTGGTTCTGCACCGGCGTCCAGTCGGGGGCACAGATGTAGAACTCCAGTTCGGTGGCCACCACCGGATCCAAGCCGGCTTGGCGGCACCGCTCGATCTGGGCGGCAAGCACGTTGCGGGGGGCGGCGGGGTGGGGTTCGCCGTGGGGATCGAAGGTGTCGGCGAACACCAACGCGTAGCCCGGGCGATGGGAGAAGATGCGGGCGGTGGAGACGTCGGGAACTAGGTGGCAGTCGAGGAAGCCCGACTCCATGTTGATGTAGGGGTGGTCGGGCAGGTCGTTTTGCATGTCGAATGCGAATATGGCGTCGGCAATGTTGAGCCCGCCTTCGATGGTCGTCGAGAAGAAGCGCTCCACCGGGACCCGCTTGCCCCGGATATGGCCCATCGTGTCGGGCGTGGCCACTTCGACGGTGTGGACATCCGCCTGCTCACAGGCGGTGCGGAAATCGTCGATGGTGGTGGTCTCAGCCATGATTCGAATACCTCGCAGACGGGCTAATTGGCATGGGCTTGGTCGATAAGGAGCACCAGGCGACCTTCGACGTCGCCGGCGCGCAAACGGTCGTGGGCTAGCTGGGCATCGGTAAAGGGAACGGTCTCCACCGGGGCGATGATTGACGGTTCCCGGCGGGCCAGGTCGAGGAGCTCTCCTAGCTGCGTTCGGGTGCCCCAGATGCTGGACATGAAGCGGGCCTCGTGGGGAACGGCCCCAACGCCGAACGGGACGCGGCCGCCGTAGAGGCCGACCGCCACCACCAGGCCCCGCCGGGCCACCGCACCGGCCGCAAGGGCCAGCGTGGCATCGAGTGCGACGAAATCAACCACCGCATCGAACAACGGCAGCTCGTCGTCGGCGTCAAACGCCCCGTCGGCGCCCATGTCCACCGCGGTGGCCCGCTTGTCGGGTGCTCGGTCGAGGGCGTAAACCTCGGCGTCGGTCAACAGCTTGAGGTACCGCAGCGCGAACTGACCTATTCCCCCGGCGCCGATCACCAGAACCCGGCGCTTCCGGCCAGGAAGGCGCAGCGTCTCCAGGGTCTGCTGCACCGCCCGGTAGCCGGTGAGGCCCCCGCAGGCCAACGGCGCGCTGGCCACAGGGTCGAGATCGCCCAGTGGGTAAAGGTAGGCCCGATCGGCGATGCCCATGCGTTCGGCGTAGCCCCCGTCGACCACCAGGCCGGCCTCGGTGGCGTCCGCGCAGATCATCTCGTATCCGTCAGTGCATTCCCGGCACCGCCCGCATCCCCACGGCGCGTACACCATCACCGGCCCCAGCTCGGGGTGGTTCCCGGTGACCTCGTGGCCCAGCACGATGGGCAGCGGGCTCGGGAATTCGCCGGCCACCACGTGCAGGTCGGAGTGGCACAGCCCGCAGGCAATGACGTCGATGACCTCGCTGCCGTTGGCACCGGGCTCGGGGTAGTCGTCCACCACCACCAAAGGAGAGTCTCGAGCTTCAAGAACTACGGCACGCATATCAGTAGCTCTTGGGCAGGCCGAGGCACTTCTGGGCCACGAAGGCCAGCACCAGGTTGTTGTTGACCGGGGCCACTTGGTACAGCCGGGTCTCGCGGAACTTGCGCTCGATGTCGTACTCCTGAGCGAAGCCGAACCCGCCATGGGTGTTGAGAGCGGCATTGCCCGCTTCCCAGGAGGCCTCCGAGGCCAAAAGCTTGGCCATGTTGGCCTCGGCCCCGCAGGGCTCTCCGGCGTCGAACATATTGGCCGCCTTCCACCGCATGAGGTCGGCGGCTTGGAGGTGGGTATACGCCTTGGCCAGGGGAAAGGCCACGCCCTGGTTCATGCCGATGGGCCGCCCGAACACTTCACGCCCTTTGGCGTACTCGCTGGCCCGTTCCAGGAAGAATCGCCCGTCGCCGATGCACTCGGCGGCGATGAGGATCCGCTCGGCGTTCATGCCGTCGAGGATGTGTCGGAAGCCCTGGCCCTCGGTGCCCACCAGGGCGTCGGCCGGCACCACCACGTCGTCGAAGAACACCTCGGTGGTGTTGTGGTTCATCATGGTGGGAATGGGGTTGATGGTCAGCCCCGGAACAAGCTCTCCGTCGTCGTCCCGCAATTCGATGAGGAACACCGACAGGCCACCGGTGCGGCTATCTGCCTCGTCGGCCGGAGTGGTGCGGGCCAACAGGATCATCAGATCGGAGTACAACGCCCGCGACGTCCAGATCTTTTGGCCGTTGATGCGCCAGTTGACCCCGTCACGTTCTGCCCGAGTCTGGATGGCGGTGGTTTCCGAGCCGGCGCTCGGCTCGGTGACCCCGAAGGCTTGGAGCCGCTTGCGCCCGTCGGCCACCTGCGGCAAGTACTGCTGCTTCTGCTGTTCTGTTCCGTGACGTAGCAGCGTGCCCATCACGTACATCTGGGCATGGCACGCGCTGGGATTGCCTCCGCTGGCCGAGATCTCCTCCACGATCACCGACGCCCCCGCCAAACTCAGCCCGCCTCCGCCGTACTGCTCGGGGATGAGCGCACCGAGCCACCCGTGAGCGGTCAATTCGGCCACAAATTCTTCCGGGTAGCCACTGGGCTCCAGGTCGCGCCAGTACTCATTGCCGAACTTGTCGCAGAGTCGGCGGACCTCAGTTCGAATCAGCTCGAAATCATCCGGGCTTGCCGTCATCTAGTCCTCCCAGAATCCTTGGCGCTCCAGGTGGGCCACAGCGGCCACACCCGATTCGTGGAGGTGGTGCTCCATCCGTCGTCGGGCCTCGTCGGCGTCGCGGTCGACGATGGCCTCGAGAATGGCGGCATGGTGGCAAACGGCCTGGGCGTTCCAGCCGTCGGTGAACTCGTAGTAGTCGGCCGGCACCGAGCGCTCCAGAAGTCGCAGAAGCCAGCGGGTCCGACGGGGGGCGGTGCGGTTGATGATGCGGTGGAAGGCCCAATTCAGCGTCGACAGGTCGTCGTCGGTGCCATCGACAAACCGGTCATGGATGGCCCGCAGTTGCTCGATCTCGTCTTCACCCAGGGTGTCGGCCGCAATGGCCGCCGCCCGTCCAGCCACCACCCCGAACAGCTCGTAGTGGTCGACGATGTCTTCGGGGGTCAGATCGGCCACCACCGCGCCGCGCCGGGGGATCAGGTCGAGCAGTCCCTCTTGGCCCAGGATGACCAGCGCCTCCCGGATCGGGCTGCGGCTGACGTCGAGCGCGGCAGCCAATGCCTCTTGGTCGATCTTGGTTCCCGGTTTCAGAGCCCCGGTGAGGATCTGCTCTCTCACATAGAACACCACTTCGTCGGCCAGTCCGCCCCGCCGCCGGTTCGGCGGCCGGGTGCCCTGGTAGGGATCGGGGAAGACGGCCAAATCAGTCATGACGCTGACGATCCGAGGTAGGCGGCCTGCACCGAGGGGTCGGCTTGGATCTCCTCAGGGGTGCCGACGGCGATGACCGTGCCGCGGTCGAGGCAATAGATGCGGTCGCAGATTCCGATGATGAAGTCCAGATCGTGGTCGATTACCACCACGCCGGCGCCCACCAGCGCGGCCATGGTCTGCACCTGTTCGACCATGGCCAGCGATTCGGTGTCGCTCATTCCCGACGTGGGCTCGTCGAGCAGCAAAAACAGCGGCCGGGCCGCGGCGGCCCGGGCCAACTCCAGCCGGCGGGAGTTGCCGTAGTCGAGCTCGCTGGCCTGCCGATCCCGGTAATCCCACAATCCGGCCGCGGCCACAAGAACATCGGTTTCCGGGGTTGACCGGTCGTCATGCTCGGCAATGGCCACCAGGCGGGTGACCTCCACGTTCTCCCGTACGGTGAGCGATCCGAACAGCCGAAGGTTCTGGAAGGTGCGCACCAGCCCGGCCCGAGCGACTTCGTGGGACGGAGTGCCGATGAGGTCGGTGCCGTTGAGCCGAACTCGCCCAGAGGTAGAGGGAACGAGCCCGGTAATGACGTTGAGCATTGTGGTCTTTCCCGCTCCGTTCGGGCCGATGATGCCCACCACCTGGCCGCTCCTAACCTTGAACCCCGCCTGTGAGAGCGCCTGGAAACCGCCGAAGACGACGCTTACATCGGTTACTTCAAGGCAGGCCTCTTGGTCGGAGTCCATGGTGGTCTCCGGTACCGCAGGGGCGCTATGTGTCCGTGTGAATCGGCGGTAAAGCCACTCGTCGAACTCCCAGTCGCTGAGCAGGCCCTTGGGCCTCCAGATCATGAAGCCGAGCATGGCCACGCCGAAGAACACCGTCTGAAGGTTCTCCCGGAAGATCCAGTCCAGCGGCGCGCCATCAAGTCCGAGGCCGAACACTTCGAAGCCGTCCTGGCCCAGTCGGCGAGCCAGCTCCCGGCCCACAGTCATGACTGCTACCCCGAACAGCGCGCCGGTGACGCTGTTTCGACCCCCGACAATCAGCATGGCCAAGGTCAAAAGGGTGTAGTTGAAGAAGAAGTTCTCGGGAAGAATTGAGCCGTTCGCGTATACCTGAAGGCTGGCCCCTACCGATACCACTGCCACCGAGATCAAAAGCGCGATCATTTGCTGAACCATCGGATTCACGCCCATGGCCCGGGCCGCGAGATCGTCCTCCCGCCCGGCCTTGGCCAACCGTCCTCGCCGGCTCTGGGCAAAGAGACGGGCCAGCACCAGCGCACCGGCTAGCGCCAAATAGATGGGCATTCTGGTGTCGAGCTTGCCCCCGATGCGGAACGACAAGCCGGCGCGCTCTCCACCGGTCAGCTCCGGCCAATGACGGGCCACTTCGTGAGTCACAAACAGCAGGGCGAGCGTAATGACAGTGGCGGCTACAGCCCCCGACTCTGCCCCGGAGCGAGCCAGGCCGATTCCCACGAAGATGGCCACCACCACCGTGACGGCGATGGCGACGCCCACTGCGCCCCAGGAACCCATGTCCACATCAGTCAGCCCCAGTGGCGCGTCGGGAATGCGTTTGACCTTTTCGGCGGGCGCGATGGCAAAGACGGCGAATGTGTAGCCGGCGATGGCCCCGAACCCGATATGGCCGAACGACAGCACCCCGGTGTTGCCGACATAGATCTGAATGCCTAGGACGATGATGGCGTCGATCATGGCCACGGTTACTAGGCGCTCTGCTGCTCCACTGAAGAAGCTTTGGTAGAGCAGCCCGACGGCAATAAACGCGCCGAATAGCAGACCCACCCCGACAGTGGGAAAGGCCACGTCGCGGCGCAGGTTGGGAAACATCCCCGCGTGGGCGGCGTTGAGGCCGCGCTGTTCGGCCATCACACCCGCTCCGCGTGGGCTACCCGGATGAGGCCCTGCGGACGGAAGATGAACAACAGGGCAATCAGCAAGAACACGAATCCCTCAGTCAGGCTGGCCACCGAATCGGGCAGCCGCGACCGCAAGATAACCTCAGCCAGGCCGAGTACGAAGCCACCCAGCACCGCGCCCCGCAGGCTTCCCAAGCCCCCGATCAACGCGGCCAGTACCCCTTTGAGCATGGGAGTTATCCCGACACTGGGGGTGGTGTGCCCGGATCGCATGAGCCAAAACACGCCGGCAATGCCGGCCAGCAGGCCGGAGAGGGCAAATGCGCCCCGGATCACCGTGTCGGAGCGCACCCCCATGAGCCGGGCGGTATCGAAGTCGGCGGCCGCCGCCCGCAGGGCCAAGCCGAACATGGTGCGCTGGATGAGCCAGGATGTGCCCAGCAGGGTTGCCAGTGTCACTCCGATCACCACTGCGTCGTACACCTCAATGCGCAGCGAACCGACTGGGAAGGTGTTTGCTACCCATCCTGGTTCAGAAAACGTTTTGACCGACGCGGATACGTAGAGCAAGAAGATCGCCGACACGACGAAATGGACGCCAAAGGACGTCAGCAGCAACGTGAAATCGGAACTGCCTCGGACCCGGCTGAACGCCACCCGCTCGATGGCCAGAGACGTGACGATGGCGGTGCCGACGATGACTGGGGTGACCAAGTACCACGACCAGCCCTCATTGATCGTCCAGAACGCCACGTAACCCGAGACTGTGATCAGCTCACCATGGGCGAAGTTGAGCAGGTGCATGACGCCGAAGATCACGGCCACGCCTAGGGCGAGCAGTGCGTAAATGCTTCCCCGACCTAGGCCGTCGATGAGGTTCTGGAGCAGCTCGGTCATTGCCCGTTGCCTCCGACGAAGGTGTCGAATAGGTCGGGGCGCTCCCGCAGATCCGCTCCGGTGCCCTCGGCCACCACCTCGCCTGATCGCAGCACGTAAGCACGGTCAGCTACCTCCAACATGCGGGTGGCGTTTTGCTCCACCACCAGCAGGGTTCGTCCTTGGCTTCGTAATGTTTCGATCAGCTCGAACACCACGTCGACCAGGACCGGGGCCAGTCCCAGCGAGGGCTCGTCCATCATCAGAAGTCGGGGCTTGGACATGAGAGCTCGGGCGATGGCCAACTGCTGGGATTCGCCACCCGAGAGGTAACCCGCAGCCACCGTTCGTTTCTCTCGCAACACCGGGAACCGCTCCGCCATCTCGTCGAGCAATTCGGACCTTTCGTCGCGCGGCTGCGTGATGCCGCCGATCTTCAGGTTCTCCTCCACGGTGAGATCGCCGAAGATCCGTCGATGTTCGGGCACCAGCGCCACGCCCAATCGCAGGAGCTTCTCCGGGGAGTTGCCGGTGATGTCGGCCCCTTCGAAGGTGACTGAGCCGGCCGCGGGGGAGAGCAGGCCGGCGATCGATCCCAGCAGGGTGGTCTTGCCGGCCCCGTTGGGTCCGATGAGGCCGACCACCTCACCAGACCCAACGTGCAGATCGGCATCTCGAAGCGCTGAGATCGCACCGTACCTGGTTGTCAATCTCGATACTTCGAGCATGGCGCTAATCGTATGTGAGCAACAGACCTGATATTTCCGGCCCGGGATTAGCCGATGGTGTCGACCAAGGTGTCCACGCCGTCGACGATCCGATTGATCGGCACAGCCTTGGGCGGGATGCCGTTGGTGCCGGCGAAGGTGATCTCACCGGTCAGGCCTTGGAAGCCCTCGATTTGGGCCACCGCGGCGCCGATGTCGGCTGGCTCGGTGCAGCCACAGTCCAAGATGCCCTGGATGCCCAGGAACATCGAGTCCACGTATAGGGCCATAAAGCCCCGGCTTTCTAACGCCTCGCCCTTGGCGGCTTCATAATCGGCCAACATGGTGTCGATTCGATCACCAGGGGAGATGCTGGTGTGCGGGGTGTGGGCGATGCCCTCGTTGTTGTCCTCGAACTGGATACCGGTGGCGTCCAGAGCGTCGGTGCCGATGTAGGTCAAGCCGTCGAGGCCTTGGCCTTCGAGCTGGCCCCGCAGCGCGGTGACCTGGAAGCCCAAGGCGGCCGAGAACACCACCTCGTTGTTTTGGGAGATGCCGGCAATCTCGTTGACCTGGGCCGAGAAATCGGTGTCAGCGGCCCAGACGTAGGTCTGCACGCTCACCACCTCGCCCCCGAGTTCTTCGAACTTGGCGGTGAAAGCATCGGGGTTGATGCCGGTGTAGGGGATGCCCTCGCCCTCGGTGAACACGATGGCCCGGGTGATGCCCTGGTCCCAGGCCCACTGGGCCGCGGCGCCGGACATGCCGTAGTCGTCGAAGGTCACCAAGAATGAGTTGTTCGAGGCGTCGGCCAGCGTCGGCTCGGTGGATGCGGCCACGAACAGCGGCACCTGGCCCTCGGTGGTCTGGAGGATCGGGAGAGCAAAGTCGGCGAATGGCGGGCCAATCAAGAAGTGGGCCCCCCAATCAAGGAGTTCTTGGGCGGCCAGCACTGCGTCTTCGCCGACCTCGGCCACTCGAACCTCGACGGGCGAGCCGTAGATGCCACCGGTGCAATTGACCTTCTCGGCGATGAATGGCACCAGCTTGGAGCCAGGAATGTCCACGAACCCCACCACGTCGCTGAAGTCCATGGCCATGCCAACCCGGATCGGGTCGCCTGTCGGTTCGTCGGCGCAGCTGTCCAGATCGGCAGCCAGGATGGCGTTGATGTCCACTTCGGCCCCCTCAGGTGCCGAAGTGGCTCCGCCATCATCGTCGTCATTGCCGCAGGCCGCCACCACCAGGGCAAAAACCGCCAAGAGCGCCAACAAGAACTTGAGCTTCATGAGCTCCCCCCTCCTCAGTCAGGTTTGGAAAACCCTACGGGAAAAATCGTTTGGGAGCAAACGACCTTTGTATATAAAATTAAAAATACAGATCAGGGCAATTGCTGTCAACCAACACTCAAGAAGGAAGCAGCTCTGGCACCAGTTCGCCACCCACAACCACCGGGGTTCCGTCCAGAGACACCGTGCAACCCCGCATAGGAATGTCGAAGTGCCCACGGCAAAATCGCCCCGCCACCTCGTTGGCCCCAGTCGAGTACAAGAAGTTGCCGGCAAGAGCCCGGAGTTCGGTGCCGTTGTGATCGGCCTTGTCCCACAGGGCCATGGCCTCCCACCGGGCCGAAGTGTTCATCCCCCAGCCCACATGGCTCACTGCGTAGGCCTCGGGCTCCTCGAATGCGGCCAGATAGGACCGGAACAGCTCGGCATCTACGCCGTCCCCTTCGATGTCGGTGATGTAGTCGTCGACCACGGTCAGCGCCACTGGATCGCGGATGTACTCCTTGAAGGTGAGGTTCACGTCGCCAGGAGCCAGCACCACCGTTCCGTTCACCGTCCCCACCGCGGGAAACGCCAACACCAGACCGCCGGGCCAGTGGGCGATCGTCCCTGGCTCAGTGCACCAACCGTGAGACCCAGCCCTAACCGCGCCGAAGAGATCGACCATCAGTTGGGTGCCCGCATCCGATTCAACCCTCATCTCCTTGGCCTGCTCCAGCAGGCTGACCCCGGTCGCCACCCGATCAGCCAGTGAGGGATCGTGGGGCCACCTTTCGGTGTTTTCGGGATGCTCGTTGGACACCATGAGCACTCGGGCCCCACTGGCCAGGATCTGGCTGAGTTCGAGGGCGTGGAGAAGTCCCTCCACCGTGCAGTCCACGATGAAATCTGCATTGGTCAGCGCGCCCAGCGCGGCCTGATTGGCGCCCAGCGCCACCGACGCCCCGGTGGAGCGGATCGGTAGCGGCCCGGGATTGGGCGGCGTGGTGACCACCACATCGACGGGGGAAACCCCGCATTGCGACAGGGCCATGCGGGCGGTCAGCACAATCTCGGGGCGGCTCCGGGTCTCCGACAGCACCACCGCGGTCTCGGTCGGCGCCAGCTTGCAGGCTTCGAACTGCTCGGCGTATCGCCTCACCCAGGCGCTTTCGATCATAGAACCGCTCCCCTTGGTTACACCGGGGTCTCGGACGCGTCGTCAAAAAGGCCGGCCCGGCCGAGGCGGTCGAGACACACATCCATGCTCCAGGGATGCATGGCCGCGCCGCACCGGGCGTCACGGTAATACTGCTCCAGCGGCGACGGCCTCAGCAGTGCCCGTCCGCCGCACACTCGCAGCCCAAGCGAAGCCAACTCAGGGGCGCCGTCCATGGTGGTGACCATCGAGCTCCATGCCCGCCGCACCGCCGCGGGCTTGGGATCGACCCCCGATTCGGCCAGCACCCGGTAGCACAGCGCCTGGGCCCGGTCGTAGATGAGGTTCATCTCTGCCCAGCCTTGCTGCTTGATGGGATTGGAGCGCCGGGCCGTGGGCCCGCCGTCGCCGATGAGGTACACGGCGGTGGCGTCCATGATGGCCCCCATCAGTCCCAGGTAGGCGAACGACAAGGTCATGAAAAAGTACGGCCATCGGGCGGCGGCCTGGTCGAACATGCCCGGCGGGATCCACTCGGACTCGGCAGGGACGAACACGTCTTCCAGCATCAGGTTGCGGGAGTCGGTGGCCCGCATGCCCAGCGAATCCCAGTCGCCCTCGATGCGTAATCCCTCAGAATCGGCGCCCACGCCCAGCAGGCGCACTCGGGGATCGCCACCCACTGTGCACACGATGTTGTGGATGTCGGCCGCCCCACTGAGCGAGGCGAAAATCTTGCGGCCGCTCACCCGAAAACCGTCGTCGACGGGCACCGCGGTGGTGGCATAACCCTCGGTGGCCCCGGCCGCGATCCCCTCGGAGAATGGCTGGCTGTGGATGTGTCCCCGCTCGACAATGCCCTGCCATAGCACCGCTCTCCTCCGGTGCAGCACTGAGCGCTCATCGGCGCTCAGCTCCATGTCGTCGCCGATTTGGCCCACCATGAGGGTGGTGGCCGAGTGCATATTGAAAGTCAGGGCGGTGGCCGCGCAGTGCCGCCCGAGTTCCTCGGACGCCAGGGCGTAGCCCACGAAGTCGGCGCCGAGGCCGCCGGCCGATGCTGGGATGCAGATGCCCAACAGGCCGGCTTTGGCAAGGTCTTGCCAATTCTCAAAGGGGAAGGCCGCATCCCGGTCGTACTTGGCCGCCCGAGCAGCCAGCGCGGGACCGAGCGCTCGAACCCGCTCCACGACGGCTGCCCGCTCAGGGGTCAGCAGCCCATTTCGCGCCGCGAGGTCGGCAAGACTCACCGGGTTACCTTGGGTTCGCAGGGCACAACCACGGCCCCGACTCTATTGTTGACCACTCCGACTCCGACAGTCCGGTTGAATCGTTTGGTACCAAACAAATATACTGCCGATGTGGCCGACCTGAAGGGGTTCATGTATCCCCGCACGCCGACTGGCGCCGGAAGCATCCTGCCCGGCCCACCGTGGCACTACTCGGGCGAGATGCTGACGGTGGAATTTCGCACCGATCCGGCCAACGTGGCCGAGCTTCTCCCGGAGCCGCTTACGCTGGTGGACGACGACCCCGGCGCCGTCGCCCTCATTTGGGCCGACTGGCAGAGTTGCAGCGACAGCTTCGAAGAGATCCTCGACCCGGCCCGAGCCCAGTACAAAGAGGTGTTCTTGGTGGTGCGCTGCACCTACCGGGGCCAGATCTTCAGCCGGGCGGCCTACATCTGGGTGGACAAGGACTTCGCCATGGCCCGAGGCCACGTCCAGGGCTACCCCAAGAAGATGAGCGAGATATGGATGACCCGGCCAGTGGCCTACGGCAAGGCCGGTCCCCGGCTTGAGCCGGGCGGGCGATTCGGGGCCACGCTGAGCACGTGGGGGCGACGGGTCGCCGAGGCCCGGTTCACCATCCGGGGCACAGCCGAGTCACCCGGATTCGTCAACAGCCACCCCATGTTGCACAGCCGCCAGATGCCGGCCATCGAGATGGACGGGCGCGACTCGCTGGACGAGTTGGTGACCATGCGGGGCTACGACGCCGACTTGGGCCCAGTGTTCAGCGGCGACGCGGAGCTTGAATTTCCCGAGAGCCCCACCGAGGAGCTCACCCGCCTAGAGCCTTTCGAGATCATCGGCGGCTACTACCGGCAAGTGGGCAACTCTATGGCCGGGGGCACCACGCTGTGGGCCGCCTCCAATCCGATGGAATCCGAATGATGGCCAAGCCGGCCTGCGTTGACGACTACCTGGTCGACCTCGGCCCTGACGACGCCGACATCACCGATCACGACACCTACGTGGCCGGCGTCCCCCATGCCACATTCAACCGGCTACGGGCCGAAGACCCGGTCCACTGGACTGAGGAAGCCGACGGGTCGGGATTTTGGTCGATCCTGCGCTACGACGACGGCCTAGCGGTGAGCCGTGATGTTGAGATGTTCACGTCTTCGCTGGGCATCCGGTTGGAGGAAATGGACGCCGAGCAGACCGAGGCCCGCCGGACCATGATGGAAATGGACCCCCCCGAGCACACCCGGTTGCGGCGCCTGGTGAACAAGGGCTTCACCCGGCGGACGGTGGAGACCTTCGAGTCCTCCATCCGGGAGCTGGTGGGCGACGTGCTCGACAAAGCGCTGGCCAACGACGAGTTCGACTTCGTCCACGACATTGCTGAGGAGTTGCCCATGAGGATGCTGGGCCGCCTGCTGGGCACTGACGACGAAGACGGCCGCAAGCTGGTGGCGTGGGGGGACGCGCTGCTGGGCAACACCGACCCCGACTTCACCGACTACCCGGTAGACCTCACCGACACCGAGCAGTTTCGGATGGTGCCGTTCCGAAGCCCAGCCGCCATCGAGATATTCCAGTACGCCCAAGAACAGGCCGCCGACCGGAGGGGCTGCCCCCGTGACGACATCATCACCAAGCTGCTGGCCCCCACCATCGACGGCGACCCGCTCACCGACTTGGAGTTCAACAACTTCTTCACCCTTTTGGTGGCCGCGGGCAACGACACCACCCGCTACACCATGACCCACGGCATGTGGACCTTGCTGAACCACCCCCACCTGTGGGAGTCGTGGAAGGCCGACCCCGGCTTGACCGACACCGCGGTGGAGGAGATCCTGCGGACCGGGTCGGTCACCATGCACTTCCGTCGCACCGCCACCCGCGACGTCGAGATGCGAGGGTCGCAGATACGGGCTGGCGACAAGGTGGTGATCTGGTTTGTGGCCGCCAACCACGACCCCGAGGGGTTCGAGCGGCCGTTTCGCTTCGATCTGGGGCGAGAGCAAAATGACCACATGGCGTTCGGCCGCAACGGGCCGCATCTGTGCTTGGGGGCCTGGCTGGCCCGCATGGAGGTGAGGCTGGTGTTCGAAGAGCTGATGAAGCGGGTGAACCGCTTGGAGCCCGCCGGCCCCATCGACCGGCTGCGCTCCAATTTCATCTCAGGGATCAAGCGTCTGCCGGTTCGGGTGGTTTGATGGGCGCCATCGTCGGGGCCGGGCTGATCTCCCACGTCCCCCCGCTGGTAATGCCCGAGGCAGTCCGCCGCGAGCTCAACAACGGCGAGGACACCACGCTCTACCAGGGCCTCCACGACTTGGGCGACCAGCGGCTGCGACCGCTGGCGGCCGACACCGTGGTGGTGGTGGACGCCCACTGGTTCACCACTGTCGAGCACATCGTGACCTCCCACGACCGCCGAGGCGGGCTGTTCACCTCCGATGAGTTGCCCCGAGGCATGTGCCAAATGCCCTATGACATGCCTGGCGACCGGGAGTTGGCCGAGGCGTGGGCTGCTCAGGCCGCCGGCCGGGACGACACCTGGATCACCGCTATCGACGATCCCCACCTGCCGGTGCACTATCCCACCATCAATCTTCTGCCGTTTTTGCAGGGCGACGAGGCCTGGGTTTCGGCCAGCATCTGCCAGACCGCCGAGCCCCACGACTTTTTGCTGTTCGGCAAGCTGTTGTCCCGGGCGGTGGCGGGCTTGGACCGCCGGGTAGTGGTGCTGGCTAGCGGCGGGCTGAGCCACCGCTTCTGGCCGCTGCGGCAGTTCCGCGACCACGAGGTGGCCGATCCGGCGCTCCATCTGCGCACGCCCGAAGCCAAGGCCGCCGATGAGCGCGTCATTGACTGCCTCAAGCGGGGTGACCATGCCCGGGTGCTCGACTTCTTGCCTGAGTTCTCCACCCACTCTCCGGAGGGGTTCTTCGGTCACTACTTGACCATGGTCGGAGCGCTGGGCGGAGCGGGCTGCACCGCTCCCGGAGAGCAGTTCGGGGAATACGAATCGGTCGCGGGGACGGGCCAAGTCCATCTATGGTTCAGCCCGTGAAGCGCGCTCTGGCCATCGCCCACGAGTTGGACGGTCTACCCGGCCAAATAGCCACCCGACTGCGCCAGCGGGGCTACGAGGTCCACATCCATGTGGTGACCCACGACTACGACCACCCCAACGTCGCCGTACCGTTCCCGTCGATTGACGACTACGACCTGTTGTTGCCCATGGGGTCGGTGCGCTCGCTCACCGACAAAGACGAGATCGACTCTTGGATCCATGAGGAGCTCGACATGATCAAGCGGGCCCACGAGGAGGGCAAGCCTGTTTTGGGGATCTGCTTCGGTGGCCAGCTGATCTCCGAGGCGCTGGGGGGAGTGGTCGAGGTGTCTCCAGTGACCGAGATCGGCTGGTTCGAGCTGGACGACGGTGAGGACGGCCCCAACCCGGCCGGGCCGGGACCGTGGATGCAGTGGCACCACGACCGGTTCACCCCGCCATCCGGGTTCGAGGTTCTGGCCCGAAACGGCAGTTCAGTACAGCTGATCAGGAGCGGGCGCACGGTGGGAACCCAGTTCCACCCCGAAGTCGACGTGGCCCACGTCGAGTCGTTCTTGAAGCTCGCCCCGAAAGACTACTTGGACGAGTGCGGGGTGGACTTCGACCAGCTCATGGAGGAGACCCGCCAGCACGAAATGGCCAACATCAAGCAGTGCCACGCCTTTGTCGACTGGTACCTCGACGAGGTGACCGCCGACTGAACCACTCGCTCAGTGGTACATCAGGTATTCGTCGAGCTCCCACTGGGTCAGTTCGCCCCCGGGCATGTCTTCACCCACCGCGGCGATGTAGCGCTCCCATTCGGCCTGCTTATTGACGATGAAGTTCTGGCACAGGTCGTCGCCCACCGCGGCCATCAGCGCGGGATTGGCCTGAAGGTGCTCTAACGCGGTGGCCAGGCTGGGTGCCGCGCCCACATCGGTATTGACCTCTTCGAATCCGTCCGTGGTGAGCGGACCGGGGCATTCCAGTTCATCGACCACACCGAGCCGGGCGGCTTGGAGGATGGTCGCCACCCCGAGGTGGATGTTGACCGCGCCGTCGCCTACTCGGTTTTCGATCCGAGTTGCCGCTCCCCTTGCCTCGGGTATCCGGTTGGCCGCGCAGCGATGGTCGTGGCCCCAGTTGGCCCAATAGCCGTTGAGCTCTGCGGGCTGAAGCCGCCGGTAGGCGTTCACCGTGGGGGCGCACAGCGCGGTGAGCGCTTGGTGATGAGCCACCAGGCCGGCCAGGCACCCCTTGGCCAGTTCTGAGAGGCCGTCGTCGGCCGAGGAGTCGTTGAAGGCGTTGTGGCCCTCGGCGTCGACCAGCGAGAAGTTCACGTGTACGCCGCTGCCGGCCACACCGGCGAACGGCTTGCCCAGAAACGTGAGGTCTAGGCCGTGGCCCAAAGCCACCTCCCGGGCCAGCACCCGGAACAAGAACGCCTCGTCGGCCGCCTTGAGGGCGTCGTCGTACTCAAGCGTGAGTTCGAACTGCGACTCGTCGTACTCGGCGTTGATGCTCTCCAGCGGGAACTCGCATCTCCAAGCAGTGCGGGTGATGTCGTCGATCAGCCCGGTCGGATCGGCCGAGCGGCCCGTCCCGTAGACAAATGACCTGGGGGTCTTCCATCGCTCCCAGCCACCCTCGCCATCGGGCTGGAGCACGTAGGCCTCCAACTCGATGCCCACCTTGGGCGCATAACCGAGCTCAGCCCACGCGGCGATGGCCCGCTGTAGGGCGTAGCGGGCTGAGACGGTGTAAGGCTGCCCCCTGAAGTCCAGATGGCCCACCACCACACCGGTGGCGTCGTCCTCCCAGCTGGTGCGGACCTCGTCGGGGTCGAAGGTGGCTACGACATCGGGAAGCCCTTCCAACAGGTAGGCGCCGGGGGCGGGGATCAGACTGCGGTCGTAGCCGAGGGCGAAGGTGGTGATGCAGTGCCCGGTGCCGTGTTCGGCCAGGTGGACAGGCAGGTATTTGCCCCGGGCCAGGCCGAGATGGTCGGGCCACAGCACGCGAATCCGGTCGTAGTCGCTCATGGAGTGATTCCTCTCATGACAAAGAAGCAGCCAGTTCCTCAAAGCCCATCATGGCTGAGTTACCGGGAGCGAACCCAAGAACTCGCGGACGAGTTGGTTGAATACCTCGGGGGCCTCCGCCGGGCTGATGTGGCCTGCCGAGGGGATGATCTCGAGGCGACTACCCCTGATGGCGGTGTGGAGCTCCTCGCTGTAAGCCGGCGGGGTCTCTTCGTCGAGCTCGCCCGCGACCACCAGGGTGGGCGCGGTGATCTCGCCGAGGCGGTGGCGCACATCGTGGGTTGGCAATAGCTGGCAGGCGGCCCGAAATCCCGCCTCGGGGACGCGCTCAAAGGCCGCAATGGTGCGGTCGCGCTCGACGCCGCCGAACCGTGGGGCGGTGATGCTGTCGATCACATGGGCCGCGATGTCGGCCAGCAAGAGTCCGGCATCGATCATCTCGGTACGCTCTCGGCGCCATTGGTCGGGGTCGGTACCGTCGCCCCCGAACACCGCGCTGGTGTCGGCCAGCACCAGCGACCGCACTCGATGGGGATGGCGCAGCGCGGTGTGCAGCGCATGGTGACCGCCAAACGACAGCCCGCATAGGTGGGCGGATTCCACCTTCAGCCGGTCAAGGAGTTCGGCCACTGCATCCGCGATGGCCTCAAATGTCAGCGGACTGATCGGCGATGAAGCGCCGTATCCCGGCATGTCCCACGCCACGCAGCGCCACTGGTCGCTGAGCGCTTCAATCTGGGGCTCCCACGCGGTCCGCGACCCCCCTAAACCGTGGAGAAACAGCACCACGTCGCCGTCGCCGGCCTCCCGCCAGGCGATGGCATCGTCCACGTCTCGAATCAGAGAAGCCACCGCCTACCAAACTAACGTTCTCAGTCAGATCGTTAGGCAGGGAACAATTCCATGGCGAACAAAACTCCCCTGATCGGGTTGCCCGGTCGGCGCAAGCGGGCCTGCGAGGTAAGCGGCTTTCCCGAAGTGATGGCCAACAGCGATGTCGATCTCTATCTAGCCGACTACGCCCGCGGCGTCATCGAGGCCGGCGGCATCCCGGTGCACATCCCCATCGATGTCGACCCCGTCGTGGTCGGCGAGCGGCTCGACGGGATTGTCCTCCCCGGGGGAACCGACATCGACCCGATCCGCTATGGGGCCGATCCCGACCCCGAACTTCTGCCAATCGAGTCCGAGCGCGACGATCTTGAGCTCGGATTGCTCTCGGCCGCTCTCGAAGCTGAAGTCCCGGTGCTCGGCATCTGCCGGGGCATCCAAGTGCTCAACGTGTTCCAGGGGGGCACGTTGCACCAGCACGTACCCGAGCACGGCCGCTTCGATTTGCCCATTGATTCCACCAACCACCAGGTGAGCTTCACCGAGGGCTCCACCTTGCATGAGCTCTACGGCTCGTCAGCCCAGGTTAACAGCCTCCACCATCAAACAGTGGCCGACCTGGGGCGGGATCTCACCGTCACCGCCCGGGCCGACGACGGCGCCATCGAGGGCCTGGAGATGGGCGATCACGTGGTAGCCGTCCAATGGCACCCCGAGATGATGCCCACCCGTCCCACCGACCCCATCTTCAGTTGGCTGGTGGATCGAGCCTCCCGCTAGTCGGGCTTGCAGGCGAGGAAGAAGTACGACGGGGTAAAGATGCCGAGCTTGCCCCCCTCGGCCAAGCCCGAAGCGCCAATGTTCAAGGTCTCGGAGACGCGAACCGCACCCTGCGGCGCAATGCGAAGCGCCTCAAGCGCCCTCAGCGAATTGTGGGTGATCCAGCGTCCTATCGCTGAAGCCCGAAGGCCCGCCAGAGAGAAGCCCGGCGTTACCAAGGGCTGATACCAGGGAATCGAAGGACCTTTTTGCCGCGCGAGGTCGCTGGTCTCCAATATGTCGAATCCCACCTCTTGAAGCGCTCCGTCCACGGTTGGCTGGTCGTCGAGAATGAGCAGGCCGCCGCCTAGTTGGATGTCGGCCTTGACCTTGCGATGTAGGGGATTATCGGCGTCGAAGCGGTCAGTGAGGCACCATTCGTAGGCCGCGAAGCACCCTCCGGGCTTCAGCAGGCGATAAGCCTCGCCATAGACGCTGACCTTGTCCGGTGCATGACAGGCAGATTCGATGGAGTAGACGGCGTCGAACGACTCGTCTGGAGCATCCACGTCTAGAAAATCGCAATGCAGGTATTCCGCCAAATGTGCGAGCCCCGCTTCATCTGTCCGCTCGCGAGCCCGTTTGAGCTGGTAGGCATTGCTATTGACGCCCACAACCCTGGCACCAGAAAAGCGGGTAATCTCCAGCAGCGGCCCGCCAACGCCGCAACCGAAGTCGGCCACCACCATTCCAGGCTCGAGTCTGAGTTTGAGCGCCAACTGGTGTTCGTAGCGCTTCAGTGACGCCTCATGGCTCTCCCCCGGGACCCTAGGGGCAAAATGAAAGGAACTGCCCCAGCCGTACTCGTAGAAGTCGGTAACCAGGTCGTAGTAGAGATCGTTGAATTCCTGGTGGTCGTCGTCCGGTTCGGCCGCTTCGCTGCGCCTGGTCAACTCGGAGCGGCGCTCGTATTCGCGAATGGTTGGGTCGACGGCTTCCGTTCTTTCAGGCTTCTTCAGAATGTTGGTGAGCTTGACAGACACGGAGCCCTTCCCAGGTTGGCTACGAAAACATGGACGCTTAGGACTACACCGAGGGGTCAGCCTAGTGATGTGTATACGACATCGACTACTGGCCGTCGCTTAGGCCTGTGCTTGATCGGACTCGACGATGGCGGTCACCGTTTTGCGGCCAAGTCCGGAGGCTTCGGCAATCTGTCGAAGTGAGGCTCCGACGCGGTGGGCGATCCGAATCATGTCATCTCGGATCGCCATCTCTTTGTGAGCTCGCTCGGCGCTGAGACCGACTACAGACAGGGCAGCGCCTACCTCACCCTCTAGTCCACTCCGGTACTTGTCCATCGCTGCATCAGCTGCGGACACGTCTGCTTCTCGGTAGCTCATTGTTGCTCCCGTAATCCGTCGGCCAGCTTGTCTCTAATCGACATCAGCGTCGGAACCCTGGGTGACAGATCGCCAGCAGCCTCAGCGTTGTTGAGGTGGGCGAGGACCATCCCCATCAGTTCCAATGCTTCGATTCGCTCTAGCTCTAGGTGAACCACTGGTCCGATCCTAGCCACCAATGGTCCCGGTCGGGCCAAATCCGAAGCCGGTGAAGTCGCCGGACATGTCGGGGGGGCCGTAGTAGATGCGGTTGAGGGCTCGGCGGGCGAACTTCCACTGGCCGTCTTCCAGGCAGTATTCGTCGTCGTAGTAGCCGTACATGGTCATGGGGTCTTCATCGGGGCGCTTGAAGTGCTCGATGACATACCAGCGTCCGGTGCCGGTGCCAGCCTCTTTATCGAGGTCGGCCCAGCCGTTGAGGTAGGCGTGGATCACTCCGTCGAGCCGGGCCAGCATGCCCTGCCAGGATGTGGAGATCTCGTCCCGCCCGGACTTGGTCATCGGGCCCATCTCCCACACCGCGTCGGTGGCCCAAGTTGACGCCCACTGCTCGGCGTCAAAGCGGCACACGCCGTCGGAGTAGCGGGCCAACAGGGTGCGGATCTCTTCTGACATAGCGCCTCAGGGTAGTGGCACGTAGCGCCAGCCGATGATCTGGTCGTAGTCTATGGCGCCGTCGGGGAAGACGGTGAAGTTGTTCCGCTGCTCTTCCAGCGCCGGCTTGGCTTCGGCATACGGGGTGCCCACTTCGTACATGACTAGGTGCTGGAACGGCATCCCGTTGGGACCGATTTCACCGTGGTCGATGGTCCATTGGGGCGTGAGGATGTTGTCGGCGGCCCAGTAGCGCCGCCCGGTGAGGAAGCCAGGAGTCGCCATGACTTCCCGATAGTGGATGGTGTACCAGTGCTCGAACCACTCAAGGTTGCCCTTGGTGGGGTTGGCCAGCGATATCCCGAGGTGGTCAACCTCATCGGGGGTGGCCGCCCCTATCTGCGGACCGGTTTGGGTGAAGGCCCAACTGGCCACGGTGTCGTGGTCGAGGCTGTCGCCGGGCCGGATGGAATAGTCGTCTTTGGTGGCAATGCCCTGGATAACCGAGGGCAGGTAACCCTCGATCTCATAGACGGCCAAGAACTCGAACGGCATCGCCAGATCGCTGCGATCGGCGTGGGTGCGCATCCAGTCGGGCGTCAGCATGTCGTCATCGGGGCTCATGCGGTAGCGTCGCCCGCTTACCACCCCCTCGCACGATGCGACCTCGCGAGTATGGATGTCGTGCCACTGGTGATATAGGGCCTCTTGGCCGATCACCGGATTGGTGAATGTCAACAGCACATGGCGGTCGGAGTCGTTCACAACGCACAACGGTACGCTGATCGCAGATGGTCTTCTGGGTAGCCGCGCTGGTGATCGCCGGGATGATGCTGGCGGTGTGGGCCATCAGCGTGTTGATTCGAGACGCTGGCATCGTCGACATCCTGTGGGGCTTCGGCTTCGTTGTGGTGGCCTGGGTGAGCTGGCTGGTCACCGACGGGCACGATGTGAGGGCCGCGCTGCTGGTGTTCATGGCCACCGCCTGGGGGTTGCGACTGGCCATCCATCTGGCGTTTCGCAACATCGGCCAAGAGGAGGACTTCCGGTATCGGTCGATGCGCCGACGAGCCGGCGACCGCTTCTGGATCACCAGCCTGGTGAGGGTGTTCGGGTTGCAGGCGGCAGCCATGTGGGTCATGTCGCTACCCCTCATGCTCGGCATCAGCGCCGGCGATAGGGGATGGACGCCGCTGTGGGTGATCGGCATGGTGGTGTTCCTGATCGGATTCGGGTTCGAGACCATCGGCGATTGGCAGCTCACCCGGTTCAAGGCCGACCCGGCCAACGCGGGGAAGCTGATGGATCGAGGCCTGTGGCGCTATAGCCGCCACCCCAACTACTTCGGCGATGCCACGTCGTGGTGGGGCATTGGCTTGGTGGCCGCCTCCACGCCTATCGGGATCGTGGGGCTGATCGCCCCGGCGCTCATCACCTGGATTCTGGTGAAGGTGTCCGGCGTGCCGATGGTGGAGCACCGCCTGGCGAAAACGCGCCCCGGTTACCAAGAGTACGTCGAGCAAACCAGCTCATTTGTGCCCCGCCGTCCCAAATCTGTGTGATCACGGGAACCCGACCGATTTCTGCATCGTCTTATCTGGTGAGGTCGACATCGAAGGCTTTGGGCCAGCCGTAGACTTTCAAAGGAGCGAGGTTCGCCGATGAAAACCAGAAGCACCATCAAGCTGCTCATCACCATCGGCGCTGTGTTCGCTCTTCTGGTCGCCGCCGCATGCGGAGGCGGTTCGGACGAAGAGCTGGTCGCCGTAGTGGGGGCGCAAACGGATTCGACCGCCACCGCCACCAGCACTGTCCCCGAGATCTCCCAGCCAACTGCGACGGCAACTGCCGTCACGACCCCCACCGCCGATCCTGACGCCAATGCCTCGGTGAGCGGTACCGTCACCTATCGGGAACGGATTGCGCTGTCGCCGGGGGCGGTGGTCACCGTGCAGCTTCGGGACACGTCTCTCATGGATGTGGCCTCTGAGCTGATCGCCGAGCAGGTCATCAACAATCCGGGTCAAGTGCCCATCTCGTTCGACGTGCGCTACAACTCAGGCGGCATCAACCCCCGCAACACCTATTCCATCCAAGCCCGCATCACCGAGTCCGACGGCCGGCTGGCCTTCATCAACGACACCGCCTACGACGTGATCACCCGGGGCAACCCCACCCGAATCGATATGGTGCTGGTGATCGTCCAGCCGCCCCCCGACCCCACCGGCGAGTGGAACGACGAGAACTCCCGTCAATATGTGGAAGAAGAGGTCGAGGTCATCGGCGCCGAGGTGGTGGAGTACCACCCTGAGGTCATAATCCTTGTGGACCACTACCAGTCCACCGTCGAGAACTGCGTCCGCCGGGGCAGCCAGTCGTTTGAGATCGACGGGTCGGACATCTACGCCACCATCACACTCACCGTGCCGCCGCCCACCCCCTGGGCCATCGACTGCGACGCAGAAAGGGTCGCGGTTGAAGAGGTGATCCGCTTCGGCGATTCCCTCTCCCCAGGCCAGACCTACCGCGTATTCGTCAACGGCACCGAGACCACCACCTTCACCGCCCCGCTAGCCGACACCCGATAGACGGGTTCAGTCGGCGCAATTGACCCCCGGCAGAACGCGAAGCATCTCGAAGAGCAGGTTGGCGGCGGTGAGGTCATAGATGCGGGCGACATATGGATCCGGAATCAAATTGACAGAACACTACTAATGTGGGTCTTCGCGTTGAAGCTGGGTCCGGGGTGGTTGTGGGGGTCCACCACTGAGGTGGGGGCCTCGCCGATTCTTGTGACTGTCACATAGTCCAAGAGTCGGGAGGCCCCTGGTGGTTCAAGTTAGTTCAGCGGTTGAGTTCGGCGCGCTCGGGTTGGAGGTGACCGGCGTCGTGGAGGTGGGCGGCGAGGTGGTTGTGCGGGTCCAGACCCCGGCGGGGCAGGCGGTGTTGTGCTCGGGTTGCGGGTGCCGGGCCCGGTCGAAGGGGCGGCGGGAGGTGGTGCTGAGAGACGCGCCTGCTGCGGGGGGCCCGCAACAGGTGGTGTGGAACAAGCGGGTCTGGGTGTGCCCGGATGCCCATTGCGCGAAGGGGTCTTGGACCGAGCGGTCCGAGCTGGTGGGGCCGCGGCGGGTGCTGACCGGGAGAGCCGCGAGCTGGGCTGCTGGCAGGCTGGCCGCTGTGGAGGGGTCGGTGGCGTCTTTGGCCCGGCAGCTGGGCGTCGGCTGGCACACGATGTGGTCGCACCTCGCCGCCTCAGCCGAGCAGGCCGCGGCCGGCGCCCGCCGGGTTGGGCCGGTTGCCGAGCTCGGCTTCGATGAGACCTCGATGGCCTCGGCATCGCGGCGCCGGCGCCGCCGGTTCATCACCGCGGCTGTCGACGCGGACACCGGGCGGGTCGTCGACGTGTTCGAGGGCCGAGACGCCGCTGACCTGCGCACATGGGTGTCGCAGCAGCCCGCCCGGTGGGCCGGCGCGGTCGAGGTGGTTTGCATCGACCCCCACGAGGGCTACCGCAGCGCCATCAGGTCGCTGCGCGGAGATCGCCTGCGGGCCGACACGCGGATCGCGGTGGACCCGTTCCACGTCGTGCGCTTGGCGAACCAGGCTGTCGACCGGTGCCGCCGCCGCACCCAAAACGACACCACCGGCCACCGGGGCCGCAAATCAGGCCCCCTCTACGGGGCCCGCAAACTTCTCTTGATGGGCGCAGAGCGCCTCGACACCACCGGCTGGGAGCGCCTCCGACAAGCCCTCGACAAAGGCGACCCCTACGACGAGGTCGCCGACTGCTGGCAAGGCAAAGAGAAGGTCCGGGCCGTGTTCAAAACCGCCTGCCCCGACCAGGCCGCCGAGCGCCTCGCCGACGCAATCGCCTGGTGCGAAGCCCCCGAAGCAGCCCCCGAACTGCACCGCCTCGCCCGCACCCTCACACGCTGGCAAACCGAGATCCACACCAGCATCGCAACCGGCACCCACAACGGGCGCACCGAAGCAGCCAACGCCAAGATCAAAGACGTCAAACGCTCAGCCAGAGGCTTCCGGAACTTCGCCAACTACCGGCTCAGAATCCTGCTTGCCACCGGACAAAAACCCGGCCAAACTCAACCCGTCACAAAAATCAGAACCCGACGTCCCCGCTCAGACGCGTAGAGCCACTAATCTCCACCCTTCACGATCCCGTCATTCTGTAAAGTCACTACCATTTCCACTAGACGCCTTATGCCTCGATCGCCCGTACTGCACAAAATACCCCGCGGCAAACAGTTCTATTCTTCCGCACAATATCTCAATCTTAATCTTCCGCATCAGCCACAAGACTCAAATCTGCATCCCAATTCGCTCCGCGCAATAGATTGCGCCGCATAACTGTAATTTCATTTACCACCCTTTGACGTCCTGACGAGGTGTCAAGGCTCTTTGAAATCCAATCTCTCTCCCAAAATTCCGGATTCAAATACTGGAAAATGTTTTTTTCCAATTCGCGGCGTACTTCATCAGGATTAGAAAGATCAATTATCCCGCGGTCGGCTACATGTATAAGATCTTCGATCACAAATGTTGTGAAGGTAACCAATCCAACCTTTTTCAACAACTGGGAGTCTTCTGTCCACAAATGCGGCCAGTGCTGTTTTGCGGAATGCCATAAGGTAAAGAAGAAATCCAAAAGAGCATCATCGTCTTTCAGATCTGGGAGATTTTTCTTGGAAATTGCTGCAAGTGATTGTTCAATAGATGCGGGAAGTACTACCTCATTACGTTCGGAGTCGGCGTCGCTTTGCTCCGTCGGCCATATCACCCCCTTATAGAATGGTGACTCGGGCAACCCGTCAATGATGCCCACAAAGGTATGTATCCCCAGAGCTATTCTTGCCGTCTTCAAGCGATTGGCAAGATCTTCCTCAGCGTAATGAAGTGCCAAGAGCTTTACATGGGCTGTGGGCACCTTTGAGGCCTTACTGTTGATGACCAAGAACTGGAATGCGATCTCCTCGTCCTCAGGATTGATTAGTGCCACTACGTTAAGGGGTAAGTCATCATCGAAGGAAGCGACTCCGTACATTCTGTGCTGCCCATCTATAATGAGTCCTGGTGGGCTTTCAAATTGTTCAGGAATAACAACCTTCGAACATTCGTCTTCTTCCCAACTCTTTTCTTCTTGCAGTTTGAGTGCAACTATCAATGCTGTGGGTATACTATTGCGATCATTTTGCTCAAGGAATCTTTGGATCGCAGTAACTTTTCCCTCACTTTTTAGACGTTGAGGGCCAGTCTTGTCATGGCTTATTCTACTGACATTGGCCCATCGCCTAATGTCCCCCGCAGGAGCAATAAATAGGGCAATAAGAGGACCATCGTCGCCTCTTTGGCGCGAAAAAATAGCTGGATACTCATATGGCATATTGCTCTTCCTTCCGTTCAACGAACTGAACATTGTACATATCACCTGCAGTTTCACCGCCCGTAAATGCAGGTATGTCTGGCCGGCCAAGATGAATGTAGGCATCGCGAAGGCTAATGCTTCCTGTGTCAGAAAGATACTTTGCCTTTCTAGCCTGTATGGCAAAGCGCATTCGTTTTGGAATTCTCTCCATGTTCTTGTCCTTGTAACCGGAAACGAAGGCTTGAACGGGATAAAGTGCCCAAGATGCAGAATCCCCCTTGGTTTCGTTGCAAGATTTGCAGGCACCGAGGAGATTTTCTAGATCGGAATTACCACCGTAGGCACGTGGCCATATGTGATCCAGAGTGAATTGCAGGTGATCGCTAGCGGCGAAGTCAAATTGAACTCCGCAGAGATAGCAATACGGCATTACTCTGCGTGCAAACTCCTCCGCTTCACTTCGGATGGGGTCCGTTATTTCTGAACGGCTTGACCGTATTGCTGGAACCAGCCTTTCGTATATGTCAGAAGCAGAGTCCCAATGTACAATCATGGTGTCTAGTATCGAATGCTTAATTTGCACTTCGGACTCTTCGAGATCATTTTCATCAAATAGATCTTTCCCTGCCACTATGAGTCGCCGCATCAATTGCAGACTGGTCATTTCTTGAAATGCTTCAGCCCATTCATCACCACGATGAGAGGCCCGCAAAGATGTTGCAACGTTTTTCCAGGTTATGGTTCCACCATGCAGGTGGGTACCTAGGAGATAGTCATACAAATATTGACCATTGGTTTCATAAACACGCATGGGAAAGCAAGGTAGAGTGTTTTGCCTTGTTACTTGAAATAGGGGAAGATATTTATAGGCTAAATGCAGATTATATGCAGGTATAACATGGAAGCGGGGAAGAATTCGGTTACGCTTGGGATGTGTTGGCCGGAGAAAGATACCTGATTGAACAGTCTAACCGCAAATCTGGCTTGCGGCGGTGTGTAGGGTAGGGGCGGGTGACCGATGCGGAAGATGGATGGACCCGCGGTGGTGCTGTTGAGTGGTGGTCTGGACTCGGCGACTGTGGCGGCCATTGCCAGGCGCGACGGGTTTGAGGTGTATGCACTCAGCTTCTCTTATGGACAACGCCATTCCACTGAACTCGAAGCCGCCAAGGTGGTTGCTGAATGCCTGGGTGCGGCAGAACACAAGATCATCGATGTGGATCTCCGGGCATTTGGCGGTTCAGCACTGACGGATGATATCCCAGTCCCCATGGATCGGCCTGAAGATGAGATGTCTTCGGGTATCCCGGTCACTTATGTCCCTGCCCGTAATACGATCTTCCTCTCATTCGGGCTGGCATATGCAGAAGTCCTTGGGTCGGTGGATATTTTTGTCGGCGTCAACGCGCTCGATTATTCCGGCTATCCAGATTGTCGGCCGGAGTACATCGATGCGTACGAGAAGATGGCGCGTCTCGCTACCAAGGCAGGTGTCGAGGGACATGCTGCCGTTACGATTCGCGCCCCGCTGATCAACATGACAAAGGCAGAGATCGTCTCCTTGGGGATCGGTCTTGGGGTGGACTATTCGCTGACGGTGAGCTGCTATGAGGCAAATGCCAGGGGAGAGGCCTGCGGTCGCTGCGACTCGTGCATCCTCAGGAGAAGGGGCTTCGAGGAATCCGGACACCCAGACCCCACTAGGTATGCCGACCCGGTGGCCGTCGCATGACCTACTCGATCAAGGAGATCTTCTTCACACTCCAGGGTGAGGGTTTCCACACGGGAACTCCCGCGGTCTTTTGTCGGTTTGCCGGGTGCAACCTGTGGACTGGCCGTGAATCTCAGCGCGCTTCGGCAATCTGTCAATTCTGCGACACAGACTTTGTGGGAGTTGATGGACCGGGAGGGGGCAGATTCTCATCCGCGGGTGAACTCGCTGCCGCAATTGCCACGACTTGGGAGCCACAAGAAGAAGATGGCCGATTCCTGGTCTGCACTGGTGGGGAACCGCTGCTCCAGCTCGATCGCGACCTCACAGAAGCTCTTCATGCCCAAGGATTCAAGATTGCGATCGAGACCAACGGCACACGCCCACTCCCCGAAGGCATCGATTGGGTGTGCGTAAGCCCGAAGGCAGGGGCTGACCTAGAACTCCGATCAGGGGATGAATTGAAGCTCGTGTACCCCCAAGTCGGAGCCGAACCTGAACTCTTCGAGGGACTTGATTTCAGTCACTTTTTCATTCAACCGATGGACGGGCCTTGCCTAGACAGGAATACCAAACTCGCTGTCGAATTCTGCATGAGCCACCCCAAGTGGCGCCTGAGCCTCCAAACGCACAAGTACCTGGGAATTCCGTAGCTGTGGAGATCTTCAAGGAGTTCACTTTCGAGGCAGCCCACCGCCTCCCCAACGTCCCTGAGGGTCACAAGTGCTCCCGACTCCACGGCCACTCGTACCGCGTGGCCATCCACGTCGAAGGTCCTGTCGATGACCATGCGGGTTGGATAGTCGACTTTGCAGACATCTCGTGCGTGTTCAAGCCACTGCTCCGTCGCCTAGACCACTACTACCTAAATGAGATCGAAGGCCTTGAGAACCCCACCAGCGAGAATTTGGCGTGCTGGATCTGGAACCGTCTCGAAGGCCACCTACATGGTCTGAGCCAGGTCGTGGTTCGAGAAACGTGCACATCGGGTTGCGTGTACAGGGGTACTAGGGAGTGACGACCAGAATTTCCGACGTCAAGTCGTCTTCGGGCATCAACAGCAACGGATTGCTAGCACAGGCGGGTGGTCCGAGAATCTGAATTGGCGACATGAACCGAACCCACGTCATCCGTTGCCTGTGACCCAGTTGAGTAAGCCACGAAACAGTGATGTGGCGCCGCGTCCGTTGACCAGAACGAGCCGAGAGTGGTCCGCTGATGCCGCACTGATCGCATCTGTCGCCGCGTGCTTCGCGTGGCTTGTCTGGACGAGGACAACGTCAGAGGAGCGCACAAAGCCCTCCAGTTCGTTGCTATTGGAATGTGCATGGGACAGGCTGACGTCAACCTCGGGCCATTCTTCCCTAATCCAACGGGCTGCGTTTTGAGCAGCGGACTCTGCCAGAGAGTAGATGCCTACGCGAGCGAAGCTCCGCTCAACTCGACTTGGCTCTCCGTGTTCGCCGCCAGCAGGCGGCGAGGCGTACTCGTGGCCAGCGTCAGCGAATAGCCGCGACAGCAAGACCGCATCAGTGGGCTCGAGCCGCCAGTACCAAGACAACGCAACCTTGAGAGCTTCCGAAATTAGTTCATCACGCTTGGACGAATCAGGAGTAGTGGAAAAGAGGAGGAGATCGAGTACTCCAGTGACCCACTCGACTTCTCTCGGGCCTATCCGGGTGACCTGGTCACTGAGTGCTGCGATGGCAGCTGCGTACTCCTTTGCGGAACAACCAGCTTTGAGGATCTCGTCTAGTAGTTGAAGACCTGCCTTCCTCTCTACGCGCCCGGGGTCACTTCCAAGCATGATGTCGAAGATCGTGACCGCAAGGGGTACAGCACCGGGTTGCAACCCATCGGGAGCGAGCAGCCATCCCACCAGCGCGGGTAGTCCGTTACGCGTTCGCCCGCGGCGTTCGTCGTGGAGTGCATCAAGGAGTTCAACTGCCAGAGCGTCACCCCATTCTGTGCTTAACAGGACTTGCCTATCCCAGTTGGCAGACCACGCGTTGAGGAGGTCTGGACGGTCCGGCCAGTCACTAGTCAGCCAATCACGCCAACTCTCCGGGATGCTGTTGCCGGCATTGCGCTCTTGCAACTGCTCATAAAACGCCCGTTCGACTGCTTGCGCCAACAAGGCTTCGCGAACCTCAATACCTAAGCGATCGACGAGGGAGATTGCCCGTGCTGCGGATAGGGCATCTCCGAGGTTCAACGCACCGTGGAGAGCGGCGACCGCTGCATCGGGGTCCGGTGCAGCCGCTTCCGCAAATTCGAGCAGGAGATTGTATTCACCTCGGTGGTAGAGGTCGATCGCGGTTGCGGGTCCGGTACTCGATGGTCCTGTTTGGGCAGCATCGGTCATTGCCCGAACGACCGGGTCATCTCCCCATCTCGCGCTCAAAGTGTCGTAGACAACCTGTCTTGGGTGTGTTGTCAGAGCCTCGGTGAGTGCCAAACAGCGTGCACCAGACACAGAGACGACCTGGCTTGTGTGTGAGATGAGGCCCGGCCACGTGTCCTCGATCTGCGCTGCGATGTCTCCCCATTGCACCTCAGCACCGCAGTCAAGGTGAGGAGCGATTAACAGATCGTCAGCTGCCTTGGCGAGATGCTCTGTCACCGCAGGAGGCCGATGGATCAGTGTGACATCTCGAAGAGCAGGGTCATCCCTGAGCTCCGCTGCGTTGCCAAGCGATCCGATGAGCTCCACCCTCAAGAACCGGACGTTTGTCGCTGACAACAGAGCGCCAGTTCGGATCTCCTCAATCGCACTGTCCGCCGATGCCCGGTCCCGGGCCGAAACCGACTCGTAGAACTCCCGTAGCACTCTTCCGACCGGCCGAGGCATGTCCGCAGACCTCACGGGCGTAATCGCCCAGAGATCCACGAGCGAGTTGACGTTCTCACGTGCCTCTCTCTGCCAGTCCGCAACAACGTCGGTACGCAAGAGCGGTTCCCCTGCTGTTAACTTCTTTGCAGCTTGGTCCACTTCATCCGATAGAGGCCCTACGACTGAAACACTCCCCGCTAAGGGAGGACCAAGCCACGCCTGCATCTCCTCTAGAAGTAGTCGGGCGTCCCGACCAGAGGGTGCGAAGCCGTACCACCTTGTGACTCGGTTGACTCGCGCGGGCAATAGAGTTCTTCGCTTTTCCTCAAACCGGCTCAGCAATACCCGGACGAGGTCACCTGCAGACTCGTTCAGCGCGTCAAGATCGATTTCGTTGGGAGGCGCGTAGAAGCCGGCGATCAGCGAATCAAGATCGGTCACGGGACGCCCCAGCGCTCTTCATACGCGACGCGAGCCCGAGCAACCATGTTTGGATCATCCGTTAGATGGATGGCCTCCTCAAGCCGCCGAATCCCGTTGTACGTGAGATTCATTGATCCGCTGAGCAGCATGCCGCCCGCGAGAATCCCCTTTTCATGGAGTTCGGGAGAATTGCAAACGAGAAGCCGTGAGTCGATACCGAGGCTGTGCATTCGGCGCGAGAGGAGACCGGTGAAGGCTTCGTTGTGGCTATCAGGACGACAGGCAAGAACAATTGAGCCGCCACGCTCGATTTGGTGCTCAAGTAGTTCCCCTAGGCGGATCCAGCGATGCGCAAGACCGGGTATCAGGCCCCTGAATCGGCCTGCACGGTTGTCGATTATTGGCACATCAGAAACCCACGGCGTGATAACCCACAGCGGTTTGCTCGGCAGAAGGAGTTCGGAAACAAAGAGGCTCTGAAGTGCGTCAGATAGTTCCTCGCGCGACGCGAAAGCTGTGGTCCTGAGATCGCGGGTGCTCATTGCTGGGCCTCGCGTAAGTCGACGAGGAGGTGGATCGCACCTGCCGGTCGTGAGAGCCCAACCACGCGCGGATGGAACTCAAGAACTCCAACGGCGGTCGGCTGGGTGAGAAGTCCACGAACGACGCGAGATGCGTCACTCTCGCTCGCGCACACCGCGATCGCTGTCCCCACAGCCCGCAGATGACTGTCCAAGTACTCCCGCCATTTGGGCTCACTGGAGTCGACCGTCGGTATCGGCGCCGACACAATACGTTCGAGCAATAGACGTTCGGTTCGAGGAAGATCGCTGTAGGGGTTGTAGCTCTGGAGGCTAGACGAGCGGAGCTTGCCACCTCGTGGCCAGAGGAGACCGACCAACTGCCCGACCGCCCAGTCATCCGCTTGGTTGGTGTTCACACTGATCACATCAAGTTGTTGCCGGACATCGGGATCGGTGGCCGCCAGGAAAGCAAAAACCCTCAGGTCGACTTCGAGTCCCAACTCGGCCTCGAGTTGGTCCCAGCGATCTAGGAGGTCACGGCACAAGTCTTCGGTCCTGCCGTCGCTTCCTGGCCGCAAGAGGCGAGTGGCAAGAGCGCTGATGACCGTCTGATCCACATCGATCCCTTGCCGGAACAGACTCATACGCAATTCTGTCCAGGCGAGTGTTGTCTCAGCTAGGTTCGATGCGCCGCGAACTTGACCAACCTCATGCTGGAAGGCGCCTCGCTTTCTCTGATCGAGGAAAGATCGCAGATTTTTGTCGACGCGTTCGCCATCGCACGGGCCGAAGGCGCTTGACACGACTGCCCAGAAGCTGCGCGGATCTTCAATGATTCGGTCGATCGCTGCCTCGATCACGCCTGTACCGCCTGGCTGGTCCTCCGAGATCGTGATCTGAGCAACCGGTTGAGTGTCTCGTTCAACAGAAACCTCGATGTCGGAGCGAAGATCGTTTACGTCAAGGTCGGGGCACGTTGCCTGGATGGCTTCAACGAGGCTGGCCGCAAGAGTTGCAGCGAACCTCTCCTGCAGCCAGGGCAGCGAGCCCGATGGGAGCGGACCGTTCAGAGTCGTTAGGCAATTCTGAATGGCCGACAGCACTTCGTCGTTGCAGAGTTCAGCTTCGACATCTGCTACAAGGTCTAGGTCTTTGTAATGGTGATCCGTGTCGTCGGTGGTGGAAGCCATAGATCCGAACACGATTCGAGCGGACTCAATCATCGATGACCGGAGTTCCTCTCCCGCGATTGAGTGGAGTGGCACTTCTGATTCGCGAGAACCCGGCATAGCCACCACACACAACGCCAGTTGCGAGAGCCACTCACGGAGAAACGAAGAGGATGTCTGCGCGACAAGAGTGGTATCGGTCATCATCAGATGTTCGAAGTACGCCGAGCGAAGTGCTCGTTCCAGATTCGTGCCCTCACATGGTGGTATGGCCGGGGGTAGAGCGACGGCAACGCGGAGCCCGTCGACGTTCATGGCGAAGCCCACAGCAACGTCTCGTTCATCAAGCGTGATTTTGTGGCGGGTGGATGTTGGCTCGCTTGACACCCGTCTTTCGACCTCTATTGACCGTGCATATCTCCAGACCGTGAGCGGCGCACGACTTCGATGGGTCATGGCTTGGACCGAAAGAACTTGGCCGATCCAAGGGCTGCCCGCTGGGATGTCTAGCTCCAGGGGTTTGCCATCGTGGCAGAAGGCAACCTCCCAGTTCCAGTGGCCATACGCGGAGTCAGGAACCTCTTGGGTGGGTCGTGAGATCTCGATCAAGCGCGGTTGAACTACTCGGAGGTCGACACCTGGAGGGCGCTCAAGTTCGAAATAGTCAAAGCAAAAGCCCTCCAATCGCAAGTGTGGCGCATCGGAGGTCGGAGGGGTGACCCACATCCGTTCGCGCTTGCCCCGCAGAGCGAAGCGGTAGCTAACTCGTCCGGGAGCGAATTCCCTCATTGTCTGCGCGATTGGTTGGACGTGGGACTCAGGGTCTCGCTGGCCTACAGGTGGCATTGTGACCCGAACTTCAGGTGTCTGCAACGGAGCGAATAACGAACTAGGTACGAAGTCCTCCACTGGATCGGCCCAATGGAATTGCGAAGGGACCCGGCTCACTTCCGCAACTGCTTCCAGTCGGCGGACGATAGTCGGCAGGACGGTTGTTGCTATAGCCCGCGGGTGATCCCAGAGGATAGCGCGCGCCTCTTCGTCATTGATGCGAAGCGCCCGTTTCAAAGCATTGTGAAGCCTATTGATCCCCGCATCTGAAAGAAGGCTCCTGATCTCCGCGAGAACGAGGCCCGCCTGTGAGCGCTGGCGGTCGTGATTCTCTGTCCATAGCGAACTAAGGAGAGTTCGAACTGGTACCCCACCCGTCGACTTGCTGAGGTGGTCGATCAGCCACCAAGTCGCTTGCATCTTGAGAATGACTCGGTTCTTGATCGGGAGATGCGAAGGCTGTACATGTGGGTCGAATAGTGTCTCGTACGCTTGGAATGCGAGGCGATCGCGGCCGTAATCCGATAGTACGACCGTCGTCCACGGGCGCATGGCTGGATCGCGTCCAGCCCTTCCCCGCCGTTGGAGGAATTGCGCGGCGTCCCTCGGGGCTTTGTGTTGAATGACTGCACCCACGTTTGGGTCATCGAAGCCGACCTCGAGTGAGGCTGTAGCCACGACAATGTCGCTGTCGCTCCCGACTCCAGCGTCCTGGGATGTTGTTCGTTCGACTCTGACCATCCGATGGAGAGTCCCGAGATCTTCGGAAATGTCCCAGAGTTGGCCTTGGTCATCGCGCGCCAGATCGTCAATTCCCCGTCTGCGGAGAGTGGCGAGGCTCCCAGTTGGCTTTCGGTCGACTCCGCCAGGTCTCCAGCCCTCAGCGTCTTGAAGTTGTGAGTGGAGTCGGTTTACGACATCCAAATTGTCGGTGAATGCAAATACGCGAGACCCGAACGCACCTGAGCTGGGGTGCCCGGGTTCCGGGTCCAGCATCCGTCGAAGCAGCATCGCCGTCTGGATCGTCGTAGAAAGTAGTGACGTTTGCGAGGCTGGATCCCCTCGGAGCAGCATGAAGTACTCGCGTCCGGATTCGCACATCTCGCTTTCTGCGGGCGATATGACGTCGACATTCCCAGACTCCGCGCCGATGAGTTGCGAGAAGAAGCCAATCGGATCAGAAAGAGTGGCCGACAGGCCAACGACATGGCTCGGCGCGGCCATCTCAGCACGCCATCGGCGAATCAGATTGGCGACTTGTGCTCCATGCGTGCCTGAGTAGGTGTGGATCTCGTCCAAGAGTATGAAGTCGGGAGAACGGTTGGTGCTGCCGAGCAGCAGTCTCCGCATTCGCTCTGTTCCCAACAATCGGTTGACCATCTCCGTTGTCGTGAAAAGGATCTCGGGTGCCTGTGACTGAAGCGCTCGTCGCGTGAAAACCAGGGATTCCAATTCGGATTTGCAAATGCGACAGCGCAGCAGTCGTCCGTCGCGGTCAGACTCCGGCCATAGATAGTCGCCATCACATTTGGCTTCGAGACAGCCCAGGAAAGGAGACACAAGACCCTCATCTACGCTTTTCCACCCTCGCTTGCGATTGTGCTGCGCGTCGCCCTTGTCGTGCGGTGTGGCACCATAGAGCACTCCAACACGTAGAGTTCCGGCATCAGTACCGTGAAGATGCTGAACATCTTGTAGTAACCCGCGCAGTTGATCTCGCAATAGTTCGATTCGCGGGTAGATGGCCACGATGCGAGGAACGCCCGGCGGGGCAGGGGTCGCGAGGATGTGTGCCAGAGCGGGAAGGTAGAAAGCGAGTGTCTTGCCTGCCCCGGTCCCCGCAGTGATGCAGGTTCCGCCACGGTCCCCAACCAAGCTGAGGAGCCGTTCAGTAGCACGCGCTTGGAATCTTGAGACCTTGCGCCCATTGAGGATCGATTTCACAACCGATGCATGGCCTTCAGTCCACCTATCTTGTAACTGCTCCCGCAGTTCATGTTCCAACTCGTCTACAGAAACATCTCGATCTGGTACAACGCGTGCCCTGGACAAAAAGCGGAGGTCGGAGACCAGCGATGGCGCTGTCTGCCAGTCGCGACCGTGGAACCACTGCCTGAGGTTTGAAGCCAATCTAACCGTCTCAGCCATCCGAGATCGGAAACGGTCTCCTGTCAGACCGCGCTCGACAAGGAGGCCCGCAACGAGGAGTTGCCCTAGAAGTTCCTCGGGGTCCTCCGACGGTCTGAGCGTCTCGAGCAAGTCGAACAATTCGTCTTCGGAGAACGACCCGCTTGTTATGCCCCACGAAAGCAATGGGAGTTCGCGTGCCTCCAGTTCGTCTAGGACACTAAGGAGGAGTGGATCGGTCATAACCGTCGCACGACTAGACCATCGAGGACACCGGCCGATTCAAGTGCTTTAAGGACTTCTGAGGTGATCTCAGCTAGCGGGAGACCGTCGCCTGACCCTGCCCTGTCGAGGACCGTCCGAACCTCTGGTGCCAGATCTGCATGCCCTTGGTCAATCGACTCGATCGCGATACGTAACTCATCGCCTAGAACGTCGATCTTCTTGAGGCACGCGTCGAATCCAGTGACATCGAGAATTTGTTCAAGTTCTCTGGATGCGCGGACAGGGTCCGTATTCCGAGCCCTCCGCAACCGTGAAGCACACCGAAACGCCATCGCTCGGTGATCAGTCGATCCGATCAGATCTCCTAATTCCACCCTATCGAGAAGGCTCTGGAAGTCGTCGAAGCGCGACTTCCAGATGGACTTCACCCAACGCTCCAGCCGAGTTGTCTCTGTCTTGATCGATTCAAGCAACGTGGTTGCGGCTTGCTGTTGCACCGCTGCCGGCCCGGATCGCGAGAGGGCACCCCTGAACCGTCCCAATGCCTGACGGAACTTCTTGATTTCGATGTTGGGCACATTCGGGGCGACGAGGGCTGACCGGAACGATTGCACCGCCTCGAAGTATGCCGCTGCGTCATCGAGTTCCGCTCTGACTCTACGGCCGCGCGAAAGGAGTTCGTCGCTCGAGTCGGCCTCGGTGGCGGCCTTCAATTGCACCTGAATTTCCGATGCGCGGTCGAAGATGTTCACTGGGATACCGCCTCTGCGGCGTCGGCGAGCCGCTTTGTCGACGCCAATATCCCTATGACAATGTCTTCAAGGTCGTCGTCCCCCGCTTCGGCGGACCTGCGTTCGTCGAGGTCCGACGAAATGGTGTCCATAACTTGCTGAGCTCTTGTGACAAACCTGCTCACGGTCGCTGCGATAGAAGGCAGTTGACTGGCTGCGACGCCAAGCCGTTGGCCAAATGGCAGTTCCGAAGCTACAAGTTCGGCTCCGCGGAATATTGAGCGGTGCGAACTGTCCTTGGTCTTCTCAAAAAGATCACTTAGATCGTGTTTCGCCTCCGGGTCGTTCAGTCTGCCAACTCGATGGGCGTCCTCGATGAGCTCCAGGACACGCGACGCTTGCTCATTCCAGTTGCGATCAGCGTCAAGAAGGGGCGCAGCGCCTTCGACGCGGTCCTTTAGCAGTTCCCACTCAGTGTCTAACGCCGGTCCTACTGATCGCATGAGCCGATCGACAGAAGAGTCGGTAGACTTCAAGTTCCACTCGGTCGTGAAGGCGTGGATGATTTCCAGCAGGAGGTCGGCCCGGATTGCTCTGGCTGCACCGGTGCTTCGGGCTTCGCCAAAATAGGTCTCAATCGTGAGTCTCAGGCGGCCGTATGTTGCCTCAGCATTTGCGGCAAGCGACTGCCACTTTTCTCCCCTCAGGTAGTCATCTACCTGACAGGACCTGTCAAAGAGCCCCTTCAGGTAGTCGTGCGCCTCTTTCGCGCCCTCGCAGTTCCCCAAGATCACAGAACAGAGCAGGAGGCCCTGGACCGCCGCCACGACAGAAGGTGGCGGGGGCTGCTCTAGCACTGCCGTCACCGTCTGCGTCCACTCCTCGAGATACCTGGCAGCTTCTTGCCGGAAGCGGTCTTCCCTGGGATAGTCGCCATTAGGGAGTTCGGCTAGGAGAATTAGCCCTTGCAAGGCACTCGCCGAGGAGGAGTCTTGTTCGATCACAATTGCTGCGCGATCACGAGTGCCCTGGTCAGTGACCGAGCCGACTATGTAGATGTCTCCTACCTTGAATCTGGTGTCCTCGAAATCTCTGCCCACTTTCACAGGCAGCGGTCCGAAGTCGAGGTTTTGGATGACGGCCTTGTGGACGAGTTGCCTCAGGCGGTTGGTCGCCGTTGCACTGAGATCAAGTTGGTTGCCCGACCACTGTCTTAGTTCGCTAAACACGTTCTTCCATGGCGATTGAAGTCTGTCGTCCACAGAAGACTCGCCGTCGGGGGCCTCAGGCTCCTCCCTGGTCCCCTTCTTACCGCCTGGAGACCTCCGCTTTGGCGGCATGCGCGCTCCCTCGGACTCCACGCCCTTGAAGGGCGCAAGGCCGAAGGCCTCGAGGATCGTGTCGCCGACTTCTAAGTCGTCTTTAGACCAGTAGCGAAGAAGGTTGACGAGGCGCTTGTAGTCTCCTGGTCGCTTCGACCGAAGATCGGCAACAGTGAGGGGATCAACTGGGTCGCTCTCTTTGTCGAATACCCCAAGTAGACCATCAGACGGAAAATCGCCCCGCGAAATGTCTTTTACGCTTAGGAGAAGGAACCTGTTCACCAGTTCTCTGACGATTACGCGTGGGTCGAAGCGTTCGGTCGACAAGGATTCGACGAGTTTGTCGATCGCTGACAAGTTGAATGGGTACAGACCAAAGCCCTCTGAGCTGACACCGAACGTCTCGTGGCAGCCGATCCGATAGCTGCACTCGTCGCAAGCGTTCGAGACCCGACTGTCGTAATCCCTGCTGCCCCATTCGGACTCAAGTTGGGACGGGTCGTGCCGACAGGCGTTGAGGTATCGGCCCAGGAATGACGCCGCTTCTTCAACGTCAACCCCCTCGGCCCCGTACCTCGCGTCAAGCCAATAGGCATCGTCACACCTGGTGCGGACTGTGTCGAGTCCGTCGAAGTGCCCCTCTGTTACTGCAAACAGGACCCGCAGTTTGCAGAGTTCTCCGTCTGGCGATATCGCCGGTTCGACAATGGCATCGAGGAATTCCCTTTCGACGCCGTGTAGGACAGTCAGATCCTCGATAAAGAGTACGAGATCCTTGTTGTCGGCGAGAAGAGCCTTTCGCACTTCGCGGAATACCTCGATCAGGTCAACTTGACTGGAGACGAACACCCGCTTGACAGCAGCTGGAAGTGCCTCGTTGATGAGGTTGATCGCGGCTATGGCCAGATCGGGAATGGTCGCCAGTTGACCAAGAAGAGTTCGCGCTCCTCGGCTTACATCGCCAACCTCGTCGAACGGCAGTGGTAGATCTCCCTCTGCAACTCGTATCGCATCGTCGTCGAGACCGTCCCCGTCGCGTCGCCCTCGCATTGCGAGTCCCACGAGTCGTGGTATGGCGGCTCCCTCAGCCGTGAGGCGGCGGCGAACAACTGGGTCTCTGAGAACGTCCGGCAACTCCCCCTGGAGCTTCGCCAGCAGTTGCTCGCTGTGCTGGTCCTGTTCCGGGTTTTGCTGTCTCTCCTCTGAAGTGGTTAACGCGAGTTCATCGAGCAGTCGCTCCGCGAGGACCTTCTCGCTCTCAGTGTGGGCTGGTGCAGATTCCAGGGCCTCTCTGGCCAAATCGACTGCTGGCCCCTGCATCCCGTCGATGACAATCTCGATGACGCGACGAATGCTTGTCCGGTTCTTCGCCAGGTACCTGACCACCCAGTTCTCGCGATCGCGCGTGTGCTCGAACACCCAGCGCACTAGGTGTGACTTGCCTGTGCCTGATCCACCGACAACCGGGACGAGCAGATAGCCATCCCGCCGTAGAGGCCCTTCGAGTACTCGTACAATCTCGTCTTCGTCGACCCATGTGCCTCCGCTCCGGGCATCAAGCCGACGCCGCTTCAGCCTCAGGGGGTGGTGGACGGCTTGGAAATGGCCCGGGCTCAGGCTTGCTGCGTCGCGAGGTGCGGACTCAAGGACTCCTTTCTCGGTCCAGCAGACGTATTGTCTGAAATCGCTCACCGCGTAGTCCCTATTGATGCGTGCGAAAAGGTAGTGCCATCGACCATGCTGATTCGTGGCGCGTCCGAGCGATCATCGAACACAAGGTGCCCTTCTGCGGCCAGTCGTTTCAAGGCATCAGTGGTCGCCGCGGTCAGCGACTGCTGCTCGGCGGCCGGGCGCCTCCAATTCTCCTGAACGAACTCTCGGTATGCACCGGTCTCCAGGACCGGCAATTGAGACCCGAGGGACCTCACGAAGGTGTGGCCGTCGATGGTCTTCTGTTCGTAGAAGATACGGGGAAGAGTGTCGCGGATGGCCTTTGTCGGATCAGGCACCAACCTGCCCGCAGGGGTGCTCCAAGCGAATCCCAGCGAACAGGCCCAGCGCTGGAATGCGTTCCAACGCGTGGGGTTCGAGATAGGCCACCCTCCTCCGTCTTCCTCGTCATCGTTTTCTCGCCGTGGTTGCCTGGGCCCGAAGTCAGCCTCCTGCGCGGCTTTGGAGTTCGGATATTCACCCTCCATACGGGCCGGAGCTTCGCTAGCGGTGAAGGTGAGGAACCACGCCAGCGCGTTCGTGAGGTCGCGGGCTCCACCCTGGCTTCCCCAGGGTGCGGTGTTAAGGCTAGGGGAAAGGACCAGGGTGCGGAGATGAGCCGCGATGCCATCGCTTCCTCTCTTAGCGGCCTTGAGGGCATCTGGCATCAGCTTTACTGTGTCTCCGTCTATTGCAACGAGCCCAATTTCGATAGCGCCGGTGAGGTTCCGTCGGACATCGAGTTGATGGTCGCTGGCTTCCGACAGTGTGGGAGGCGAGACCGAGTCGAGTAGGCGCGTTCGATCGTCGCGCTGGCCTCGCCGTTGCGATAAGTACAGCAAGATCGTGGTCATCAGACTCGCTCGCAGTTCTGGGGGGTTGAGTAGCGACAAGGTGCTGCCTCCTAGAGGATCCGCTCAAGGTCTGCGAGCTTGAATGCCGAGTCCCTTTCGACCAACGAGCGACCCGATTTTCCGACCGGAGCGTTACAAGTCCCCAGTATTACGAATAATTCCGATCGGGCGCTGCCCTCAAGCCAAGGCTCGGGGTCTGCTACGTCTGCCGTAACGATAAGCGTCGGCACGCCCACCTCGGCGACAGGGTCGAAGTCATCGAGAGTGTTCACCATTAAAGGCGGCCCGTGCCCGTCTTTTGGAGGCAACGCTGAGGCGATCTCCTCGATGAGGACGCGGGGAGCCGCAATCAACTGGATTCCTCCTATCAGAATGAGTGATCGGAGTATCCGCCGAAGTCTTCGCCTGGTCCTGAAGTCGCCAGAGTCGCTGCATACGATTAGCCGTGGGCCGAAACGGCCTTCGGCCGCGAAATGGCGCAGCCGAGACGGCGGATGTGACGGACTGGTCTCGATGGACTTTGGGCTGGGTGCCGGTGATGACCACTTTTGTCGCCCTTGCCGCCGACAGTAAGGACATCCCCCGCAACTGGCCAGGCATACAGTTCTGAACTTGAGGGGACTCGATATCGAGTAACTCTCAGCGACGAGTTCGCCAGTGCAGCGGTCACCTGAGAGCGCTGCACTCAACTGCCGCAGGCCCGAACGTGCTTGCTCAGCCAACTCGGTTCTTAGTTCTTTGACAGTCTCATTCCAAAATGTCGCATTCTGATAGTCCCCTCGGAGAATCCGAACCGTCAGCCATCCGCGGTCGTCGGGTTCTTCGCCTTGTTCGGCGGGAACGGTTTCGAGGCTGAAGTCCCAAGCAAGCGCTCCTGCCCTAGCCATCAGGCTCAATGTGAGCAGATTCCATCTTTCGTTGTAGTCGCTATGGGTCTCGACTTTGCCGGAGACTGCAGTGAGCGGCACGCGGATGGTGTCTTTTGATATTTGAATCGAGGCCTGCAACATTGCCGTAAACCGGTCCCTTGCCAGTTCCGCTGTGAGATATCGAGGAGCGGATAGGCCCTGGGCTACGTCTCGGTCCGCCTCAGTCGGCAAGACGACAGAGATGGCTGAGCATCCGTCCCGGCCCGCTCTGCCCACCTCCTGGTAATAGCGGTCGAGGCTTTCGGGAATGCACGCATGGATGACCGCGCGGATATCGGGGACATCAATCCCGAGTCCAAACGCTGACGTCGCAAACACGAGATCGATTGTCGCTGGGCGGTCTGCTGAATCCCGCAGTTCGCGAAGCACCTTCTCTCGGTGGGCTATCGACGACTCTCCGTCAACCACGGCGAGCCGGCGGAATCCGCGTGCTTCAGCCAGACGCCGCAAGCGTTGCGGCGTGAGGGTGCCTGGGCGCGCTCTCTGCTCGTCGCGAAGCGTTGTGTACACAATCGCAGGTCGGGGCAGTTGTTGGAGGGCCTCCATGAGGCGCTCTTCTCGAATAGCCGGCTTTTCGGGGGAGGCGACCCAATAGCTTGGTTCAGGACGAACGACCGGAGCTCCGACATGAAGAAAGGGACCAGGCTGACCGAACAGTGCCTCGAGGAGCAGCAGTGTGCCCTCGGTGATTGTCGCGCTGGCGAGAATAGTCTTGAATGCTGGGTGCCCAGATCTCTGAGCCTCTCGGAGCAAGTGGCTTCGGAACCCGGCTAGCGCATGGAACTGAGGTCGGAAGGCGTCTCCCCAGGAAGCAACGATGTGAGCTTCATCGATTGCCAGCAGTGCGAGGCGGCCTCCCGCTGCCACCTTCGTTAGGGGCCTCGCGAGGGAAGTTGCGAGGGCTTCTGGGTTCGTGAACAGGATCGGCTGATCGCCTGATCTCAGTCTCTCAGCGAAGCCGTGCTTCTGCTCCGGTGTGAGATCGCCGTAGTAGGCAGTTGGAGGAGAATCGGGCCTGTTCTTGTGGTGCCGTCGTTGATGGTCCAACGCGAGTGCAACGGTTGGCACTACGACAATCGACGTATGGCCACCCGCCCCCTTGTCCATCGCCGGAGCGCTCATCGCCAGAGTCTTTCCAGCCCCGGTTGGCAGATTGACGACAAGTGTGCTGCCTGCTGGTGCTACCAGAGCACTTCGCACCGCTGCACGTTGCCCCGGAGTCTTGTAGTCCTCGATCTCAGCGTCGATGTGGGGAAGAAACGGATCTCCTCGGACGGATTCGTTCCGTCGCAACTCCATCAGCGCAGCGACATCCTCGTCGATTGGATGTCCGTCTTCGGGCTGGAGCCAGGCCACAGTCCAGGGCTCAGCACGCACACATGTGACGTTCTCGCCGTCTCTGCTTCGACCGTTCAGGCCAAATAGCGACCAGTTGAAGTCGCGGGGAAATAGTTCACAGTGGGGGATGTCGATCCAGGCCAAGGGCATATGTGCAATCCCCTCGTAGGCCTCTGAACTTCGAACGTCGGTGATTCGACGTCCGGCGTCATCTGCGCGGAGAACTTGTCGTATCAGCACTGCAACGTCTGCGGCACCGCTTCGCTTCGCTGAAGACCCATACAGCGCCGACGACAGGCGGTCGTTCGGCGTGATTACTTTCCTTGAGGCCCAGTTGCGAAACAGGGACTGCGCGTCGTGGACGTTCCGCACGTTATGAACCGATCATCTCCGGGTCTGCCAGGATGACCGCACCACAACCCACCACGTCGATAGTTACCTCCAGCCGATCGGGTATGACAGCCGCAAGCCGGCTGAAGGCTGAGATCTGGTCCTCCTCCGGGTAGGTGCCAATGTAACCTCGAGCTCGAAGCCTAGAGAGTTTGCTGCCAATCGTGCTCGCGATGGTCGTCGACGCCTTACTCGGCGCTGTTGCGACACTCGGCCGACGTACGAGGACTTCCATCGAGGCATCTAGTCCTTGCTCGCACAGAGCTTCCCAGTTGAGATGGGTGATGAGCACGTCAAACAACTCGGGACGTGATGTCAGGTTTCGGTCACCCCGTGAACGGTCGTAGGGATCAGAAACGCTTGCGTGCGCTACCTCGGCGCCGGCGGCCGACACAAACACTGTCTCCGGGACTGGCGGCATCAAGGACTCGATCAACAGATTGAGCCATCCGGACAACTCGTTCTCCGCGGCCACCTCAGAGAGATGCTGGCTCACTACAGACCGAACTAGAAAGTCAGTCCGAAATACAGGTGTTGGCGGCCAATGACCCCGGATGGGCCGCAGGAACGCGAATGCAACGCCTCTATCGTCGCCTGCAAGATGCTCAACCACCGCATCAATAAGGCCATGGCCTGCACGAAGAATCGGTAGGCCAAACTCCACCGCCGATGCGCGCGTAATTGCAAGTTCCTTTCCAACCCATGGCGCCATGGCTACTTCGAGATGGAACGGCACCTGTGGTCTGGGGTGGTGGGCTAGATCCATCGTGTCCCTTCTTGGGTGCCGTACCTTGCCCCCAACACCGCTTATCCAGGTCTTCAGTGCAAAGCCGAGGGGTCGGTCCGCGTCGGAATCTAGGAGGAGTCGGTTCAGGTGACCGTGCTCGTCTCCCACGGCGTCAAGCGAGTCGTGGGCTGCGATCCGGTGAGCCTCCTCGCTTAGCGCGGTCTGGTGCGACTCAATTTCGCTATCGAGAGCAGTGGCTCCTTCAAGAAGAGCACGGCTCTGAATCGCTCCCTCGACGTCGGAAAGCACATATTGCAGAGAGGACACTGAGCGATCGAACACCCCGCATGCGTCGGCAACAAACGAACACCAACTGAGAGCGAAAGGCTGATCACCATACATCATTACGATTGACTCGACCGGCGGTGCGGAGCATTCGACGAACCTGTCAGCACGGCCGATCCTCTGTTCTAGTCTGAAAGCCTCCCATGGAAGATCTAGGTGAATGATGAGATTGGCTGCCTGGAGATTGAGGCCCTCCTCTGCGCTCGAGTCGCACACGAGAACTCGGCAAACCCCTTCTGACCTCCATCTTTCGACGTCTGCGGCAGTGTGGTCACGGGTCTGGCTGTGAAGATGCGTGGCTACCCGATGACCACCAAAGCGGTCGGCAAGGGCCTGCGCAACGACTTGAGCAACTGATGAGAATACAGATGCAACAACAACCTTGCCTCTATCCCTGGACAACGTCATGTATCCGATTGTTTCTACAGTTCGCTCGAGGACAATGGGGGCATAAGCATTTAGGTCGCGCCGCCAGACATCGCCATGGTCATCGAGCCACTTGATCATGATCGACTCAGGTTGCCTGTCCTGCCGCACCGGCATACTCATGCTTGATTCGTCTATAGCGAGCAGAGATGTTGGCAGTGAACCACACGCCTCGGCAAGCATCCGGAGGGATCTCGCCGCGCCGCTATCGTCGACTTCGCCGATATCAACCAACTCCGCCAGATAGTGGCGAAACTCTTCGACAAGACCGAAGCGGACTCTGTCAGAGTCGTCATCGATGTCTACCGTGAAGGGAAGCCCACGTCGGCGGCCTCGCACTCCGAAACTCTCGCTGATCTCTGGCGTCCTGCGTGTGCGAAGAAGCCGGTGATGGAGGCGGTATGTCTCCGACAGATGCTCCCGAAGTCGGGCAACAGACTCTGGGCGATCTGCATCAGCGCACTCGATTGCCTGATCAGCTAGAAGATGGAGGACGGAGTCGTCAGGAAAATTCTCCCGGAATTGCTTCGCGTAGAGCGAGGCCTCGAAAGCACCCAAGTCAGGTGTCATAGCTTGGTAAGTGAGAGCCAAGCGATCGCGCATTTCGACCCGTCGAGTGAAGGCCTCTACATCCTCCTTTCGATAGTTGTCGGGATCCAGCAGGCAAAGTAGGTCCAAGAAGGCGACCTCGTTCGAGCGAACCGGCGTCGCCGAGAGCAGAAGAACTTCTGTTGCGCGACGCGCGAGTTCGGCCAGGCGATCGAGCGCGGCCTGCCTGTGATGGCCGGCCCGCGTTAGATGGTGCGCCTCATCGACGACAAGCATGTCAACCGGACCCGAGGGCCAAGAACCGTTGTCGTCGTGCGCCTTGATGCGTATCGAAGCATCTCCGAAGTGGTCTATGTGGAACTTGCCAAGGAGTTCCTCTGCCCATTGGAGTCGAAGGCGGTCGGGAGCAAGGACAAGCACCTCGGCCTTTGGGTTGCGGCACAGGTACTGCCAGACCAGCGCTCCGGCTTCGATGGTCTTCCCCAAGCCGACTTCGTCGGCCAAGAGGTAGCGGCGACTTGTGTTGTCTGCAACGCTTCGCACGACCGTGAGTTGGTGGTCATGCAGTTCGACAGACCCCAGAAGAAGCCCTTCAACTCCAATTGCCGCCGCACGCTGCCGGTGCCACTCAGAGATCAGGCTGGTTCGGGCGCCGTACACAAACGGGCTGTCGCCACCAAGTGTCGCAAGAATTTCGAAAGGATTTTCAATTCCCACAGACCAGCGCACATCAAAGCTCTCCTGTGCAAGGATCTCCCCTTCGCTGTTGGGGAACGCAACGACGTAACGCCCATCGCGGTCTGGATGTTCTGAATCGATCCTGCCAATTCGCCATCGACGGCCGTCGTGCAGGTAGATGCGGGTGTGCGGACGGAGAGCAACCCGTCTCAATGCGCTTCGACTGAGATCACGCTCTACATGAGGATTCAGTGAAGGGCCTTTGAAGAATCGGACTCTGGCCGCGCTGGCATTGAGTGAGATGAGCCGCCCAATCCCCAAATCGTCATCAGCCGCGACAAATTGGCCGGTATCCGACTGATCAAGATCGTGCAGTTCTTTTCCCGCCAATTCCTTGCGTTCCACTCTTTTCATGAAGTCAATTTCCCGCTACTACGTCACGGAAGGGTAGACGCGTAACAACTTCCTACGTCAGTCGGACAAGCAACCCTGTAGAGGTCAGCTAGAGGACGCGGTGTTGACCATCCCCAACAGATCGCTGGTATGCCGCCAGCAGGTAGTTCGTCAGCAGTTGGATATCGCGAGGGGTGTTCTGCAACTCATTCCACCGGCGGGTGGAATCGACACCGAATCGCCAATGGCCTGTGGTCCAACTGCAGTAGTCCAGGAGTGGTTTGATTTCCATCATGTAGTCGAATTGGTCAGGCCACTGGCCTTTCGCCACGTGTCTGTCTGTGATGGCGTCCATCACGAAACCCATACTCGCGATGCCGACACCATGCATCAGTCGTGAGCGTCGGGGTGGTTGGCCCCATGCTTCGTGGAACACCATCTTGACTGCGTTCCAATAGTCCTTCAGCAGATCAAGCATGCCTTCGATATCACCCCCCCCGGTCTCGGGATCGCGCAGGTAATAGAGGCAGCCGTCGGTCAGGCTGTTCTCTATCGTCCGAAGGATCGAGTTGTCTTTGACCACTCCACCCGGTGTGGTGGGAGTGTGGATGAGTTGAAGGAAGGGGGAGTCCTCGTCGTAGTTGAGCCGTTCTAGCAACAGCGAGGGGAATTGCTTTCGCATCAGCGCTGGGGGAAGTGGGCCACTAGTAGATGGCAGCAACTCATAGATCAGGCCCTTTGGCAGTGGCTTAGTCGAGTTGACCAAAATGAACTGTGCGCGCTGCTCGCTTTCGGACGCTGCTATGAACGCCGTCACGCACACAGGGAACGCATGCACGTCGGCTTCGCGAACAGCGGCGCAGCGTTGTTGGCCATCGACGATCCACCCAGGCTTCTCCTCGTCGGGAAGAGACTCGTCTGCGGGGACGATGAGGTGGCCTGGCCGTGTTACCCACCCACGCTCTGGCGAATCGTCTTCGGGCTCGAACTGCACACGTTCATCAAATGCGACAACGATGGCGTTCGGGATCATCGGGCTCTCCGACTCGATGTAAGTCTTGATCGCGGCAACATGAGCGAGCACCTCAGGGCGTTGGTAGCCATCGAGTTCGCGTTCCCTACGCTGAACGCGCGAAACGGTCGTGAACGACGGAAGTTTCTTTCCATCAATGGCAAACATATAGAGACGCTGTTTGCGTCCTTGACGGACTTCGAGAGCTGGCAATCTCAACTCGTAGGGCGCGGTCGCTCGACCCATGGCTATGCGGATTTCCTGATTGGGCGCTGAGCAGTCGCCAAGTCGCGCTCGAGACGCTGAGCAAACACAGTCAAGTTGTGGAAGCCACGCCGGCGGTTGCGTTCCGCGCCCCTGAAGAGGATCACCTCAACACCGATGTCCTTGCACACCTTACAAGAGCATGTCTCCCAAGGGCGCGCTTCTAACGTCTCGGCGTATTGTGCAGTCCGACTCTTCTTGTCACCAAGAAGTTCGGAGTACTGGTGGATCACGTCTACAACACCTGAGGTGCTAGCACGGCCATCAGCAAGGGCGCGGATCTCGCGTAAACACGCTTTCTCAAGTCGCCGAGCTCGTTGCTGTTCGACTTTGCCTGCGGCCACAAGCTTCCTCAAGCGAGTGTTGCCGTCGACCTGGGGCACACGAATCGCGACGTAGGACCGATCCAAGGAGTAGTAGTTGTCACGGTCATCTTTGAAAGCCTGCATGAACGGAGATGTGCTGTCGAAGCTGGTCACGCCATATTGAGCGAACTCGTGGGCATGTGCAGTTCGGGTGACCCCCAGCAGGTGCAACTGCGTGCGCTTGTGCAGGACCTCTTTAGTCAATCGCAGCGACGCCAGAATGTCAGGCGTCTTCAAGGGCACCATCCCGCCCATCGAAATGCGCTGGTATCCGAGATGCTGGAGTTGCTGTACAGCGTTTGCGTACGACTGGGGACTCCAACCCTGCGCTACCCCCAAGGGTTCAAAGCTGCACTGGCGCGACTCGTGCCTCGCAAGGAACTCCTCAGCAAGGCTGAGCGTCAGTTGCTGGCGATCCTTCCACGCGGTAGGCACGGCAGAAGGTACCTCATCGAGATCGGCGTCGTACCCGAAGACGACGTGGTCGACTGATACCCCACTGTCAAAACCACATCCTTGATAGAAGTCGATCACTTCATCCACTGAGTAGGCGGGTTCCGTCTCGCGCACATATGCGAAGGCTCCGCAGTCGCCCATGATGTCCAGGCTTGCTTCCGCCTGGTCAAGGCGGAAGAAGCGCCTCACGCCCTCACGGTAGAGTCGGTTGCGCTGGGCGATGGTGTACTTGCCTGAGGCGCCTGGGAGGCCGTCAACGATTGGTTTCGACACCAACAGGCCGGAGTAGGGCGACGGGAACATGACCTCGTGGGCATACTTGTCGTCGCGCTGTCTCACGCGGTGAATGGAGCGCAATTCGGACTTGAAGTCGAAACTCGGGTCGATCTGATCCTGGCTGTCGGGGAAGTAGAACTTCATCTCACCACTTCTCGAGTTCGGAAGTAGGTGCGGATCAGGTAGTTGGCCAGGAGTTTGTGGTGCTTGGCGGTGTTCTCAACTTCGTTCCATTGAAGTCGAAGTTCTTCCCAGCAGCCCGCTTCCCAGTGGCAGTAGGGGGCGATCCTTTCGAGCGATACGCAAACTGACTTGACGGCGTAGGGATCAGCAGCGTCAACGCCCATCATGATCTTGTCCATCAATCGGCCCATGGCTCGGATCCCTGCACCGTGCATTAGGCGGCTCTGGTGTGGGGGTCGTCCCCATGCTTCTGGAAATGTGTCCTTCACCCCCCGCCAGTAGACAGTGAGAGTCTTCCAAATCGCGTCGAAGTCTGTCTCTGACGTCGCAAGGTTCCGATAGGGAAATAGGCACCCCCCGGGAGAGCCAATGCTCTCTTGCACCATCTCGATGACAGATGCCGCAGCGACGACCGCTGTTCCTTGACGGTGCTTAGACGGCCGCTTGATCAGGCCGTAGAAGGGAGACTCCGGTTCCGTGTCGAGCAGTTCGCAGAGTTCTGCCGGGATCCTCTTGGCTGCGAGTCTTGTAGGTAGGGGAGTCAGCGCGGCCGGCAGCAGTTCTTCCACGAGGCCCTTTGGCAGGGGCCTTGCATTGTTCACTCGAAGGAATTGGTCGCGCTGGATAGCAACGGTCTCCGCAACAAAGGCGCTGACTGGGACAGGTAGATCCCGCCGCTCGGCTTCGGCTAGCGCGCGCGCCCTCTGCTGGCCATCGACGATGAACGCTGGCTTTGGCTCGCCGTGCGTTGGAAGAGGGATTTCGAGCATGCCCGCTCTTGCGAGGCCATCGTCGTTCTCAGGTCCGCGGCTTCTCTTGAATACCACGTCAGGAGTGATGGCCAGAATCAGCGAGTTAGGGAATAAGACGTCGTCGCCGTTCAGGTATTCGCGGATTTCTTGGATGTGCTGACGCACTTCCTTCCGCTGGTAGCCAATCAACTCGTCTGTATTGAGTCGATTCACACGGGCTACTTCTGCAACCTTCATTACCTCATCAGCGCGAAGCGTAAAGAGGTACAGAGGTCCCGACTTTCCCTGTTCAACACATAGCGCCCTCCTCCTGATGACAGTCATCCCAGTTCCCCCACGGTCTCGGCGAATAGATCCCCGAACCTGCTTTGCTCGCAGGCGCGGCCAGAGTCGCGCAGCCTTCTCAACGCCGTCGTCTTGTTCAAGCCAGGAGACCTTCGTGCTTCCGCTGTTATCCAGTCGACAATCTCTTCATCAGTCAGCCTGCGACGGCGAATCTGCGGGAGTTCGTCGAGTGACTGCGTGAGTGTGTTCAGTGTTGACCTGGCCATACATGCATTCAATGCAGACGGCTGGCCTAGCTCAAGAACGTGCCTCGCGGCGCGCACGGACAACGACGCCAGCGAACCCCCAACAGACTGGCGGGTCTTGGCAACAATTTGAATCCACGAGTCTGCGATGCGGGGGTCGGGGCATCCACCTGAGCTGAAGACCATCAAGCGCTGGGGATCTGACAAGTGTGTGGTTGCCCTAGCCAGATCGTCCACTACCGCGTCTAAGTATGCACGTCCGACACAAACTGCCAAGGCACTGTCTGGTTGGGCAGCAGCAACCGATGCAATGGAGCGCTGTCTGCTGCCATTTGTGGGCCCAGCCCAGTCGCTCAGCGAACTCCACCACCACCGTTTCGCACGTGTGGGGTCCAATTGATCTCCGGATCGAGATATCGAGTCTGGGTGTCCCGCCGTGAGAGTCGCGCTGTACGAGACAAGTAAGTCATCAGCATGTACGAGGCCAAAGCCGGCAGATAGCGCCCACAGTGAACATAGGCCGTCCCAGTCGTTGCGCAATTCCCTTGCGACGAACCAAGACTCGCCGGAGTACAGATCTGCTGCTGGTATTTCTCCCACCACCCCTGAGATGCGGTTGATCCACGAGGCTGCCCGCTCGGAAAATTCTCGTTGGACGCTTCGGAGGCGAAGGTCGGCCCTCGTCTTCCGACTCTTGCGGTTTGTGCACGCAACGAAGACGTGTACTGGCGCATCAGTCATGCTGCTGATTCCCAATAACTGCACATCAAGGGAAAATTGCCCTCCAAATAACTGCACCGCCGATGGCTACTTGCATGGTAGCTCGGTGTACTGCGCTGTGCCACGATAACGACGTCTCGAACAGCAGGTCGGCGGCGGTGATGTGGTCGCCCCGACGGCCACCGCGCGATCACGTCATGCGCCAGCAGTGAGCCGAAGAGCTACACAGCTCTTGCGAGGCTCAGGAAAACGGCTGGCCGGAGTCCCAGAATCCCAGGGAGCGCATTTCGTCGTGCAGTCGGGTTGCCTCTTTTCGTGAAATGTGTCCTTCGATGGCGGCACGAACGAGCAGCTTGCGAATGCGTTCATAGGAGTAGTTGCGGGCACCGTGTAGCTGGTCGAGCACATTGAGAGCATCGGTGTCGTCCGTCGCGATTGTCCACTCTCGTATATGTGAGATAGCGACGCACGCCGCTTCACCAGGTCCGAGCCCAACCTTCAGCCCGTACGCGGACGCATCGCTGCTCTGGAGCCGCGCGGCCAACAGCAGCTCCTCGGGAGTCATCGCAATAGAAACGAGACTCCCCTCGTCGTAGAGATCATCGATGCGTTTGATCCGATTGAATGACTCGATCTCATGGTCAGAGGACTCTGATTCGGCAGCCGCCTCAGTTGCGGCCCCGTAATGCCTGACCGCCTGCCTCATCTCGGATAGCAATTCCGACCTCGGCGAAGCCCCCTCCGGCAGTTGCCTGTCCTCAGGGTCGTAGACCGCCATTGGAACTTGGAGCGGTCTGCCCATGAGGTCGCCAAGTAGGGCTTCCCGCCCAACAAGCAGGAAGTACATGAGCACCACGGTGTCGATGATGTGAGAACCCTCAGACAACACCGGTGACCTCGAACTCGTTGAACTCAGTTTCAAGGTTCGGCAGCTCTTGCTCAGCGTCGCCGATGGGGCTGCCGAGGACTTGCACAATGTCGGGCAGGGCCAAGCCGGCGAAGGCGGCGGCGCTGGGAGGCGACATTATTTCCGCTACCACGGCTTGACGCAGCATTCGCAGATACGATCGGGGAAAGCGTCCGATCCGCCACAGCTCGGGGTCCTGGACATGTTCTTCAGGATCGGTGGCATACCCCAGCGCTCGCGCCAGCGACACCGGGCGAACCGAGGCCCTGAGATCCGCATAGGTGTCTTGCGTAATCGCGTTCATCTGGCGCAGCCGGACTAGCGCTGTGGGCCACGACACCTTGAAGTACCGCTGGATGTGGACGATGTCGACCGGATCCTTGATGCGAGGCGGCAGGCCCACCTCCTCGGCGAAGCGTCGGATTCCCTCACTCGGCATGAGGAACTCACCCGCGAATGCGTCGGCGAAACTCTCGCGTGGTCCCTTGCCGTGCGAGAGCACCTGGTTGGTCTCGTCACTGTGAAACAGGGCATGCGCCAGTTCGTGCGCGACGGTGAATCGACGCCGGCCGGGTGTCATGTCGAGGTTGACCAAGATCGCGAAACCCACCTCAGGATGCTTGAGAAACGCCCCTGACGGTGAGGTTTGGAGGTCCGGTCCGAGGCGCGCACGGAAGATGGCGATACCGAGTGCCTCGCAAACCGGATCAAGGTCGGAGATCGGGGCCGAGCCGAGACGAAGGTAACCGCGTACCTCTTCCGCCTTGCGGCGAATGTCGTCCTTCTGCGAAAAGCTCTGCCGAAATACAAACGGGCTTTGGGAGAGGCCCCGGATGGGTTCGCCCACGATTCGAGCTAGTTCGGCGAAGCGGTCGAGGAATTGGACGAACTCACGGATGCCCGGCGTGGCCCCGGGGTTGACATCGCCATCGGCACGCAACAGCATGCTCGCCAAGTCGTCGGCGGGCGAGTCGACTTCGCGGCCTTCGACGAGATCGATCAGTTCGATGCCGTAGAGCCGGGCCATGGCGCCTAGCTGTCGATCGTTCGGGGTTCGGGTGCCGGCTTCCCAGTACGACACCATCGCCCGGTTGATGCCTAGGACGGCACCCACGTCGTCTTGCGAGTAGCGGGCGCTCGTGCGAGCACGCGCCAGCGTCTCCCCTAACTGGCTCATCGCAATCCCCGTTCCCCCGGCGACACATTTGTTACGCATTCTGCTATGTCGTATCTCATAGCATAACTCTATTCTGCCCTGTTGCGCCGACACGAATAAGAAGCTGGAGGGCATAACAGGTGATTTGCCACGTCAGCAGTCAGTCCGGGTACTCCACCCCCGGCAATACACACAACATCTCGAAGAGCAGGTTGGCGGCGGTGAGGGCGGTGGCGCCGGTGGGGTCGTAGATGGGGGCTACTTCGACTAGGTCGCAACCGACGAGGTCGAGGCCTCGGCAGCCTCGGATGATTTCGAGGGCTTGGGGGGCGGTGAGGCCGCCGATCTCGGGGGTGCCGGTGCCGGGGGCGAAGGCGGGGTCGAGGGCGTCGATGTCGAAGCTCATGTACACCGGCCCGCCGCCCACCTTCTCGCGCACCTCTTCCATAAGCGGGGCCAGCGAGCGGTTCCAGCATTCCTCCACTTGCACCACCCGGAAGCCCTGCTCGCGCGACCAGTCGAAATCGTCGGCGGCATAGCCGGTGCCCCGCGCTCCGATCTGGGCCACTCGGTGGGTGTCTAGTAGCCCTTCTTCCACGGCACGGCGAAACGGTGTGCCATGGGCGATGGCCTCTCCGAACATGTGTTCGTTGATGTCGGTGTGGGCGTCCACGTGGATCAGCCCCAGAGGGCCGTGCTTGCGCCGCATGGCCCGCATTATGGGCAGGGCAATGGTGTGGTCGCCCCCCATGGTCGCCACGATCACGTCGTTGCCGAGGAGTTCGTCGTAGAAGGACTCGATGCGGTCTACGGCATCGGCGAGGTTGTAGGGGTTGGTGGCCACATCGCCGATGTCGTCGATGCGCAGGCTGTCGAACGGTGCCGCCCTAGTGGCCATGTTGTAGGGGCGTATCAGCACCGACTCGTTTCGTATGCCCCTTGGGCCGAAGCGGGCTCCCGGCCGGTTGGACGTGCCGATGTCGATCGGCACGCCCACGACGGCGACATCTAGATCGGCCGCCGCCGACCGGCCGGGTAGCCGCATGAAGGTGGCGATGCCCGCGAAACGGGGCATCTGATTGCCCCCGAGGGGTTGAGGCATGTCGGCCACCTTAGATCCCTAACGGATCGTGGCGATCAGCCCTTGGCCTCGATGAAGGCGTCGGAGAACTTCACCTCGAAGTCGCCGGTGTCCTGGATCTCCTCCAAGATCGCCACTGGGGCAACTCCTGGCGTGCTGAGAAAGTCCTGGAGGTCTTCATCGAGTCCGCCGAACGCGGCCGCATTGGGAGTGGAGTAGTAGTTCCAGTTCGACAGGGCCGCGCCCTGCTCGGCGGTGAGCAGCCAGTTGATGAACGTGTGGGCCGTACACGGGCTGCCGGCGTCGAACGGGATGGCCATGTTGTCGATCCAGCGGGTGCCGCCCTCGTCGGGCACGAAGTACACGTACTGCGACGGATCGTCGGTCTCCAGGAATTGGGTGAACATGTCGCCGGAGTACCCGTGGGCGATCACCGTCTCACCGGTGGTCAAGAACTCGTCGGCCGAGTCGGTGTTGAATGCCGCCAGACGACCCCGTGCGCTGGCCACCAGATCGGTGGCCTCCTCCAGCTCGCCCTCGTCGGTGGAGTTCAGGGAGTAGCCCAGGTACTTGAGGGCTGCGCCGATCGTCTCCCGAGGATCGTTGAGCAGCGAGATCGAACCGCTGAACTGATCAGCAAGGGCCGGGTCGAAGATCAGACCCCATGTGCGGGGGAAGTCGGTGCCCAGCGCCGCGGTGTCCACCGCGATGCCGGTGGTGCCCCACTGGTAGGGAACCGAATAGTCGCCCGCCGGGTCATAGATCAGGTTCCGGAAGTCGTCGGAGATGTTGGCAATGTTGGGGATGGCGTCCTTGTTCAGCGGCTGGACGGTTTCGCCGGCGATGAGGATGGCCACCATGTAGTCCGACGGCACGATCAGGTCGTAGCCCGAGTTGCCGGCAGCCACGATGGGCTGCATGGCCTCGTTGGAGTCGTAGACGTCCATGGTCACGCTCACGTCGTACTCGTCTGAGAACGCGGCGAGCTGCTCCTCGTCGATGTACTCGGCCCAGTTGTAGATGTTGAGATTGCCGTCGGTCTCGTTCACCTCGCAGTCGGCGATTGCACCTCCGTCGTCGTCGTCGTTGCCGCACGCTGCGGCTACCAGCGCAAAGGCCAGCAGCACACCGAGCAGCCAAGACAGTTTTCGGCCAGGAAAGTGTGTGATTGTCATTGGTATATCCCCTCTTTGATTTGGGTGTTGGTTGTGGGTTTGGCGGACACGGCTTGCCGGGCGGTACGCAGCGAGGGGCGCCCGCTGCGGCCGCTGAACTGCTGGAAGGCCAGCGACAAAGCCACCAGGAATACCGATGCGGTCAGCATCAGCACCGAGGTGGCGTTGATCAGGGGTGTGACCCCCCGGCGGATGAGGCCGAACACGAACACCGGCAGGGTGGTGGCGCCCGGGCCGGCGGCGAACTGGGTGATGACCACGTCGTCGAGCGACAGGGTGAGGGCCAGCAGAGCCCCGCCCGCCACTCCGGGCATGATCTGGGGGAAGGTCACGTAGCGGAACGTCTTCCACCGGGTGGCGTAGAGGTCGAGGGCGGCCTCCTCCAGCACCTCGCTCATGCCCGCCAGTCGGGCCCGCACCACCACCGACACGAAGCTGATGTTGAAGGCGATGTGGCTGATGGTGATGGAGCCGAGCCCCTTCTGGAGATCCAATCCGAACCAAGCTTCGAGAACGCTGAAGAACTCGGAGAAGAACAGCAGCATCATCACCGCCATGGTCACGTCGGGGATGATGATCGGGAGATACAGCAGGGCGTCGAACACCCTGCGGCCCCGGAACTTGAAGCGCTCCAAGGCCAAGGCGGCCAGCGTGCCCAGCACCACCGAGATGACCGTGGAGAGCAGGGCCACTCGGACCGACACCCACACCGCGTTCTGGAGCTGGCTGTGATCGACGAAGTCCTGGTACCACTCCAGCGTGAAACCGCCCCACCGGCCCACATTGCGGTCGTCGCTGAAGGAGAACACGATCAGCACGAAGATGGGGGCGAAGAAGAACAGGTAGACCAGCCAGGAGTGGGCCGTAAGCGCAATCTTGGTGGTGCCCCGGGGCTGCACGGTGCTGCTCATAGGTTCCTGCCCCCGGTTCGGAAGTACACCAGGGTGGCCACCAGCATCACGGCCATCAGCACGAACGAGAGCGACGCCCCCACCGGCCAATTCCTGGCCGTCAGGAACTGGGTGACGATGTAGGAGCCGAGCAGGGTGGTCTTGGCCCCGCCCAGGATCTCGGGAGTCACATAGGCGCCCAGGCTGGGCACGAACACCAGGATCGATCCGGCGATCACCCCGGGCATCGACAGCGGGAGCAGAACCCGCCGAAACGTCTGGAAGCCCGAGGCGTAGAGGTCGCGGCTGGCCTCGATCAGGCTGAGGTCGATCCGCTCGATCGAGGCGTACAGGGGCAGCACCATGAACGGCAAGAACCCGTAAACCAGCCCGATCACCACTGCGGAGGTGGTGAACAGAAGCTCTCGCTCTCCCAGGCCGAGGGCTTCAGAGATATTGGTGAACAATCCGTCGTTGCCCAGAAGGACGCGCCACGCGTAGTTGCGGACCAGGAAGTTCGTCCAGAACGGGATCATCACGAAGACGAGCATCAGGTTGCGGATCAGGGGGGTGCGGGTGGCGATGAAATAGGCGAACGGGTAGGCCACCACCAGGCAGATCAGCGTGGTGAGGATGGCCAGCCACAGCGACCGGAACAGGATGTCCCGCACGATGGGCTCCCCCAGCTTGCGGTAGGCATTGAGGTTCCAGCCCGAGAGGTCGGTGCCGCCGAACCGGTTCCGGGTGGCGAATGAGTAGATCATCACAATCCCCAGCGGGACGGCGAAGAACAGCACCAGGTAGGCGTAGGCCGGCAGCGACAGGAGGAAACCCCGCCGGGAAGCGGCCCGTTCGGCGGCCTTTTCGAACTCGGGAGTGGCGACGGCCGCTTCCTCAAGCCCCTCGGGCCGGTCGGCGACCATAGTCATGACCGCACCACCGATATGGCGTCGAGCGTCCACGACACTGCGACTTCTTGACCGACATGGGGCTGATAGCCGCCGGGCTGGTTCTCGCGGCGCACCTCCAGCCGCGCCCAGTCGAGCACCACCGTGTACACCAGCGCGTTGCCCAGATAGGTAACGCTCTCCAAGCGGCCGACCACCGACTGGTGATCGGCGGGCACCTCTTCGGGCGGCTGCATCTCGGCCCGCTCCGGCCGCAGGCACACCGCCACCCGGGTGCCGACGGGAAGATCCGACTTGCCGGGGATGTGGACCCCGTTGGCCAGACACACCGTGTCGTTGGACACCACGGTGGCATCGAGCAGGTTGGTCTGGCCGATGAAGTTGGCCACGAAGCGGTTCACCGGGTGCTCGTAGATCTCCGCGGGAGTGCCGACTTGGAGGAGTTCGCCCTCGTTCATCACCCCGATACGGTCGGCCATGGTCAGGGCCTCTTCTTGGTCGTGGGTGACGAACACGAAGGTGATGCCCACCTCTCGCTGAAGCGCCTTGAGCTCGCCTTGCATCTCCTGGCGCAGCTTGAGGTCGAGTGCCCCCAGCGGTTCGTCCAGCAGCAGCACCTTGGGTCGGTTGACCAGAGCCCGGGCCAGTGCCACCCGCTGGCGCTGGCCCCCGGAAAGCTGCTGGGACCGGCGCAGCTCCAGGCCTTCGAGGCGGACCAGGCTGATGGCCTCCTGCACTCGGCCCGCGATCTCGGCCTTGGCCACCCGCTGCATCTTGAGCCCGAAGGCCACGTTGGCCTCCACCGTCATGTGGGGGAACAGGGCGTAGTCTTGGAAGACGGTGTTGACCGGCCGCCTGTTGGGGGGCAGGGTGCCAACCTCGTCGCCGAAGATCTTGAGGCTGCCCTCGGTGGGGAACTCCAGTCCGGCCACCATGCGCAGGGTGGTGGTCTTGCCGCATCCCGACGGCCCGAGCAGGGCGAAGAACTCGCCGTCGGCGATCTCCAGGTCCACGTTGTCCACCGCGACGACATCGCCAAAGCGCTTGGTGATGGCCGTGAGCTCTACCGCTGCACTGGCGTCGCTCACTGGATAATCCCCCCCGTCGCCCATTAGCCGGTGCCCCAGTTGTAGGTCTGTTTGACCAGCCTCAGGTAGTGCAGCGTTTCGATGTCGATGACGCCGGGAATGGCTCGGACCCGGTCGTTGACCACCGAGATGAACGCCTCGCTGTCGGCGCACACGATCTCGGCGATTATGTCGAACCGCCCGGCCACGATTACCACGTACTCTGCCTCGTTGATCTGAGCCAGAGCCTCTGCGACGCTGCGGGCATCACCCGACACGTTCAGGCCGATCCAGGCTTGGTAGCCCACACCGAGCCCCACCGGGTCGGTCACCGCCACGATTTGGACCACACCCCGCTCCATCATCCGGTTGACCCGCTGTCGGGTGGCGGCCTGGGAGAGCCCGACCAACGGGGCAATCTGGGCGTAGGGCATGCGGCCGTCGCGTTGCAGCTCCCGGATAATCGCCTTGTCGGTTTCGTCGAGGTCGAATACGGCAGCCACTAGCCATCTCGCTTTCTAGAAAAGGGCCTGTGCTTCGGTGAACGCCGTGCGCAGAGTCTGGTTGATGCGATCAAACTCGTCGGGGCCGGCTATGAGGGGCGGCGAGAGCTGGACCACGGGCTCGCCCCGGTCATCGGCCCGGCAGATCAATCCCAAATCGAGGAGGCGGTTGGTGAGAAAGCCCCGCAACAGGGATTCTGCCTCCTCTTCGGTAAACGACTCCTTGGTGTCGCGGTCTTTCACCAACTCGATGCCGTAGAAGTAGCCCATGCCCCGAACCTCTCCGACAATCGGGAGGTCGGTCAGGTCATCCAGGGCGACCCGGAAGGCGGCCTCGTTGGCCTGAACATGGTCGAGCAGATGCTCCTTCTCGAAGATGTCGAGGTTGGCCATGGCCACCGCGCAGCTCACCGGGTGTCCGGCGAACGTGAAACCGTGCAAGAACGACTCGTCGGTACCCACAAACGGCTCGGCGATGCGGTCGCTGGCGATCATGGCCCCCAGGGGCGCGTAGCCCGACGTCATGCCCTTGGCGCAGGTGATTATGTCGGGGATGTAGTCGAGCCGCTCGGAGCCGAACATGCTCCCGAGGCGGCCGAAGGCGCAGATGACCTCGTCGGACACCAATAGGACGCCGTATTTGTCGCAGATCTCGCGGACCCGGGCGAAGTACCCGTCGGGGGGCACGAAGCATCCGCCGGCGTTCTGCACGGGCTCAACGAACACCGCGGCCACCGACTCAGGACCTTCCCGCAGGATGACCTGCTCGATGTCGTCGGCGCAGGCCAGCGTGCAGGCGGAGCAGTCGGCACACAGTTTGCACCGGTAACGGTTGGTATTGACCGCATGGGAGACTCCGGGCACCAGGGGCTCGAAGGGCTCTCGCAGCATGTCGAGGCCGGTGATCGACAGCGCGCCCATCGACGTGCCGTGATACGAGAGCTGGCGGCTGATCACCTTGTGCCGTGCGGGCTGGCCGATCACTTTGAAGTACTGGCGGGCCAGCTTCCAGGCCGATTCAACCGACTCCGATCCGCCGCTGGTGAAGAACACCCGATTCAAGTCGCCGGGGGAGAACGAGGCCAGGCGGGCAGCCAGCTCTACAGCGCCGGGATGGGCGTAGGTCCAGATCGGGAAGTAGCCGAGTTGAGAGGCCTGGCGCCCGGCGGCTTCGGCCAGCTCTTCCCGACCGTGCCCCACCTGGGAGACGAACAGCCCGGCGAGGCCGTCGAGGTACTGGTTGCCTTTGGCATCCCAGACATAGCAGCCGTCGCCCCGCTCAATGATGCGCATCCGGTCTACCGCGCTGCCGATGCTGCTGAAGTGGCCCCATAGATGGCGGTCGGCCAGCGCGACTAGCTCGTCGTGTTGCATCGTTGGCGCCCCCCTGCTCCGGTAGGTGATTACCGATTTAACACCAATATTGCTACTAGTGCAACCAAATCGATTGCAGATATCGATTCGACAACTAGTTTCGGCTCAAACAGGGGCTTGATTGAACGGGTTTCGTGCTGCAATATGTCAAAAACGACGAGGACGGCGAATCATGCTGAAAGACAACTACATAAACGGGCAAATGGTGCCGGCGATCGACGGAGCTACTGACACGGTGGTAAACCCGGCGACCGGCGCAGCAATCGGCGAAGTGGCGTCCAGCTCGGCAGCCGATGTGGATGCCGCCGTGAAGGCCGCGGCCGCAGCCTTTCCGGAGTGGTCGGCCAAGACTCCGAGGGAGCGCAGCGAGATCCTCCACAAGGTGGCCGACATCGTGGAGGAGAACGTCGAGGAGCTATCGCAGCTCGAGTGCGAGAACGTGGGCAAGCCGGTGTCGATTATCGAATTCGAGATGGACCAGCTATGCGACAACTGGCGGTTCTTTGCGTCTGCGGGGCGCTTTTTGGAGGGCAAAGCGGCCGGCGAGTATCTCGAGGGGTACACCTCGATGGTCCGCCGCGACCCCCTCGGGGTGGTGGGCTCGATCGCCCCCTGGAATTACCCGCTCTTCATGGCGACGTGGAAGCTCGGCCCCCCGCTGGCCGTGGGCAACACCGTGGTGTTGAAGCCGTCTGAGCTGACGCCATACACCACGCTGCGGCTGGCCGAGCTCCTCGATGGCGTGCTTCCCCCGGGGGTATTCAACGTGGTGTGCGGTCGGGGCGAGACCGCTGGTGTGCCATTGGTGCAGCACTCCGACGTGGCCATGGTGTCGCTCACCGGTTCGGTGGCCGCGGGCAAGTCGGTGGCCAAGGAGGCATCCGATTCGCTCAAGCGCGTGCACCTCGAGTTGGGCGGGAAGGCACCGGTGATCGTGTTCGACGACGCCGACGTCGAAGCGGTGGTGGCCAATCTACGGGACAACAGCTTCTACAACACCGGCCAGGACTGCACGGCCCCCTGCCGGGTGATCGCCGGGTCGAGGGTGCACGACGATTTCGTGGCCCAGCTCACCGATGCCGCCAAGGCGGTGGTCACCGGCGACCCCACCGACGAGGGCACCGAGATGGGTCCGCTGGTGTCCGATGTGCAGTTGGGCCGGGTTTCGGGGTTCGTCGACCGGGCAGTTGAGGCCGGCGCCGAGATCACCATCGGTGGTTCCCGGCGCGAAGGAGCCGGCTACTTCTACGAGCCCTCAGTGGTGGTCGGCGTCGACCAGGCGTCGGAGATCGTTCAGCGGGAGGTGTTCGGGCCGGTCATCAGCGTGCAGTCGGTGCCCGATGAAGAGACTGCGCTGGCCTGGGCCAACGACTGCGACTTCGGGCTCGCCGCCAGCGTGTGGACCAATGACGTGGGTCGAGCGATGCGCATGGCCAAGGGCCTCCAGTTCGGAACGGTTTGGGTGAACGACCACATCCCCATCATCTCGGAGATGCCCCACGGCGGCTTCAAGCAGTCGGGCTACGGCAAAGACATGTCGCTGTATGCGGTAGAGCACTACACCGAACTCAAACACGTCATGGTGAAACACTGAGCGACCAGTCTTGGGCCGCAAAAGCCCTGGCCGCGGCGCGCCTCGCGGTGTTCTGGTCGGATCGCGACGATGCCCCGGCTGCGGCTCCGGAACTGGCGGGAACATTGGAAGCCGACTTGGCCATCGTGGGCGGCGGGTTTACCGGGCTTTGGGCCGCGCTCCAGGCCTTGGAGGACCAACCCGGTATACGAGTGGCAGTGCTGGAGGCCGAGCAGTGCGGTTTCGGGGCCAGCTCCCGTAACGGCGGCTTTTGCGACTCGTCGCTGACCCACGGACTGGCCAATGGGCTGAGCCATTGGCCCGACGAAATTGAGACTCTGGTGCCTATGGGGCGGGAGAACTTGGCTGGGCTGGCCGCCAGCCTGGAAAGGCACTCTATAGATGCTGACTTCCGACTCTGTCCCGAAATCGGGGTGGCCACCGAGCCCTGGCATCTGGAGGGGCTGGCAGAGGAAATCGAGGTCTATCGGGCCTTCGGGGAAGACGTCGACCTGCTGGATGCCGACCAGATGCGGGCTCGAGTGCATTCGCCCACTTACCTCGGCGGGATGATCCGCCGCAACGATGTGGCCTTGGTCGATCCGGCTCGGCTGGTGTGGGGATTGCGATTGGCCGTTGAGGGTCTGGGAGGTGGTGTCTTCGACCGCAGCCCGGTCCTGTCGGTCAACCGTGTGGGCAGCCGACTGGCAATCAGAACTCCAAACGGCAGGGTGCTGGCCGACCGGGCGGTAATGGCCACCAACGCCTATCCCGGCCCGGTGAGGCGCCCCCGCCGCTACACCATCCCGGTCTACGACCATGTGCTGATGACCGAGCCCCTGACAGCCGAGCAGATGGCCTCGGTGGGTTGGGCCGGCCGGGAGGGTCTGGGCGAAGTGTCGAACCAGTTCCACTACTATCGGCTGTCGGCTGACAACCGGATCCTGTGGGGCGGCTACGACGCCACCTACCACTTCAACAACGGGGTTAGTGATCGCCACGACCAGAGCGAGATCACCCATTTGCGGCTGGCCGAGCATTTCTTCGAGACGTTTCCCCAGCTTGAAGGACTCTCGTTCAGCCATCGCTGGGGTGGCCCCATTGGCACCACCACTAGGTTCACCGCCACCTGGGGCACCGCCTGCCGCGGTCGCCTGGCGTGGGTGGCGGGCTATACCGGCCTGGGAGTGGGGGCCAGCCGATTCGGAGCCCGGGTGGCGCTCGATCTGGTGTATGGCCGATCCACCGAGCGGACCGAGCTCGAGATGGTGCGCAAGCCCCCGGTTCCCTTCCCCCCGGAGCCGGCCCGGTGGGCCAGCGTCCAACTCACCCGCAGGGCCCTCCAGCGGTCGGACCGTCGGGGTGGGAAGCGGGGGCCGTGGCTGAGCCTGCTCGATCGATTCGGTGTGGGGTTTGACTCGTGAGCGACCGCTACCGCGACCGGTCGTTTTGGCATGACTCCTGCCCTGATTCGCTTGAGCCCCGTCCGGCGCTGGGCGGTGATGCTGACACCGATGTCGCCATCGTGGGCGGCGGTTACACCGGTCTGTGGACCGCCTACTACCTGCTGTCGATCGACCCGACGATCCGGGTGATGGTCATCGAGCGCGACATCGTCGGCTTTGGGGCGTCGGGCCGCAACGGCGGCTGGTGTGTGGGGGAGATGGCGGCCGGGCCCAAGCGGCACGAGGCCGTTGGCGGCAACGATGGTGCCCGCCGGCTGCTCCATGCCTTGCACGATTCGGTCGATGAGGTGGGCCGAGTGGCCGAACGCGAGGAGATCGACTGCCACTACGCCAAAGGCGGCGCGATCCGCCTGGCCCGGAACCGGGCTCACATGACTCGCCAACGCGAGCAGGTCGAGCTGTTTCAAAGCGCCTACGGGTTGACCGATGGCGACATGCGCATGCTCGGTGCTGATGAGGCCGGCACCCATTTGGCCGCCACCGGGGTGGTGGGCGGCATGTTCTTCGCCCACACCGCGGCCCTCCATCCGGCCCGATTGGTTCGAGGGCTTGGCGATGCAGTTGAACGCTTGGGGGGCAAGATTGTCGAGGGCACAGCCGCAACCGCCATTCAACCCGGCCGGGTCACCACTGACCGGGGAGAAGTCAATGCCGAAGTGGTGGTACGAGCCCTTGAGGGTTACACCGGCACGCTGGAGGGAAACCGCCGGTCTCTGGCACCGCTGTATTCGCTGATGGTAGCCACAGAGCCCATCGACGATGCGCTCTGGGAAGGCATCGGGCTGGGCCAACGGCAGACGTTCACCGATGACCGGTTCATGGTCATCTACGGACAGCGGACTGCTGACGGAAGGATCGCATTCGGAGGACGGGGGGCGCCCTACAACTTCGGCTCCAGGATCGCCAGTTCGGTGGAGCAGAGGTCGCGCACTCACGACAAGATCATAAAGACGCTGGTCGAGCTGCTGCCCATGCTCTCCGAGGTGGCCATCACCCACCGGTGGGGCGGCGTGCTCGGCGTACCCCGTGACTGGTTCCCGTCGGTGGGATTCGACCGGGAAAGAGGCATGGCCTGGGGCGGAGGCTACGTCGGCGAAGGAGTAGCTCCCGCCAACCTGGCCGGGCGGACCATCGCCGAGCTGATCACCGAGACCGACTCGCCCCGCATCGACCTCCCCTGGGTAGGACACCAGTCCCGGCGATGGGAGCCCGAACCCCTGCGGTGGCTCGGCATCAACGGGGCGCTGAGGATCATGGGCATTGCCGACCGATCAGAGGCGATAACCGGAAGGAAGTCGCGGCTCGCCCGGATGATGCAGCGGGTGCTCAGTTGAGAGGCGGCTAGACCACTCCCAGGCGGGCCAATTCGAACGTTTCGGCGGCAACGGCCAGGATCTCGCTGCGGTCAATGGCCAAGATGTAGCCGCCCGCGATGGTCTGGTCGAGCGATTCTGTGAACGCCGCCATATAGTCGTCGCGACCCCCGGGATAGAGCCGGTCGATCGTTCCGGGCTCCAGGGGCGCAGTGGTGCCGAACAGGAAGGCAAAACCGTCGCCCTCTTGCCCTTCTCCAGACAGCATCCGAAGGGGAGTGTCCACCCATGGGTTGCGGATACCGCCTCCGGCGTTGCCCAGATCGTCGCGCTGGCAGGTGATGCCGTCATCGCCCAGTTCCAAACGGGGGGCGATGGGGGGCGGCTCACCGCCTCCAGCCCATCGGTCGAGGTGCTCTAGGGCGGCCTGGGCCACGTAGTGCTGATGAGGAGCGGAGTTGATGGGCTTGTCCACGGTCATGATCACCAGTTCGGTGATCGGTTCGAGCATTCGGGCGAATTCCGCGGGCTTGAGTTGGCCGTCATCGGATCGTGAAGCCACCAGCAGGTACGTGTCGGCATGAGCGGCGCCGGGCAGTTCCCACACTCGGACGTTGTCGCTGTCGGGTTGCTCGATTGCATCGTTGCGCAGCACGGTCACGTCGGTTTCGCTGCTCAACAGCAGAACCGGCACCCGGGCGTCAGCGCGGATCTGCTCGGGGCAGTGGGCCATGGCGTCGTATCGCTCGTCGAGCACCCGGGGGCCGAATGTGCCGTTTAGCTCGGTCCGAACTCCGGGGCGCCCGTGTAGGAAGTAGCCGTCGAAGGTCCGAACCAGCGGGTCTATGGCGTTTGCATGGGTGGCCAGGAACGCCGCCGACTGCGACTCGCCCACTGCCAATAGCCGCTGGGGATTCAGATCGCCGATCAGCGGGGAGCCGCCTTGGCGAAGAGCCCCGCCTACCTGGGTGAAGATGTCGTAGCTGAATGCGTCGCCAGGATGGGACAGGTGCCCGTAGCGCTGCGGCTTGTACAGCTTGAGATGGAGGCCCTCGGCCAGCCCGCCGCCGTCGATACCGGCCCTTTGGGCCGATACACCCACCCAGGCGTCGCCCCTGCGGATGATGTGGCGGTGCGTGTAGTCCCAGTCGGGGGAGCCGTCGATGCCCGCTGACACGTTCAGCCACTCGACCACCACCGTGCCGCTGAAATCGGACCCTGCCGCCGGCCGTCGTACCAGCAGCCGGGTGATGAACGGCGCAGACGCAGCCGGCTCGGCGGAAATCTGCCCGTTGCGCGGAAGCTCTCCAATTGCCCGGTACGACTGGGCCTGACCTCGGACCTCGAACTCGGCTTCCAGGTAGCCCAGCTCTTCGAGGTCGTAGTTACGAGGGATCAAGGCCGGCGGGGCGCCGGGAAGCTCTTCGATTGCAACAGAGGTTGGCGTGGTCATTGGGGAGTGCTCGGGGCTACTGCTGCACGATGTCGACGGAGAACTCGTTGGCCATCTCGGGCTCGGGTGATCGCAGCAGCAGCGACTCGATCCCGAACGTGGGGGCGGCGAACAAGGCAGCCATGCAGGAGACCAGGCCATGAGTCACCTCGTCGCCCTGCATGATCCCGGTGCGGAACCCTTGGCGCTGCCAGTGGGGTATGGCGGCCTCGAAGGCTTCGGGAGTGAACGAGTTGGCGAACCCGGTTGGCACGGTGGGGCCGAGGATGACGGTGACGAACCGGCGAGTGCCCAGCAATTCGGTGCGCCACCCTTCCATGGTCGCTTCCAGGGCTCGCTTGGAGGCGGCGTAGGGGACTAGCGAGTGGCGGGGCATCGAGGAGGAATCGGATGACACCGCGGCAATCACCGCATCTTCGCTGAGATGGGGGAGGGCGGCCTTGATGATCAGGTTCGGCCCAAACGTGTTGACCCCGAAGACTGCTTGCCAGTCTTCTTGAGTCAGCTCGGCCATCGGGGCCATGGGCGACATGCCCGAGGTGTAGACGATGCCGTCGAGGCCACCGAGCACGCTGGCCGCCTCGGCCACCCCTTGTTCGATGCTGGAGGGGTCGAGGGTGTCGATGACCACCACATGGCCGCCTCCGGCCTCTTCCGCCGCGGCCTCCAACGCATCGCGGCGCCGGGCAGCAAACGCAACGTGGGCACCGAGGCGCTGGAGCGCGATGGCTGTTGCCCGACCAAGGCCTGATGAGGCCCCGACCACCAGGACCTTGCGTTCACTCAGTGCTTCCATCTGCTCCCCCTCCGAGGGCCTCAGCCAGCCAGGTTTGCCAGAGGGGTCCGTCCCGCTCGGCGGCTTCAACCCCGTCGGCCCCGTAAAGGTACTGCCACACCGAGGCTCCAGCGTGCTCCCCGTAGGATTCCACAGTCACGAAGGCGGTGCCCGGCGCGGGCTGGTCGAGCAGCAGGGCAATCCTCCACGCTGCGGCGTCCACCACCGTGCCGGCCAACAGGGGAGCTCCAGGGGCGCTGACCTCGATCCGCTCGCCTGCGGCCGGAGCAGCCGGGATGCCCAGCGCGTCGGTGAGCACAGCCCAGGCCTCATCCCGGGAACCAGCCCACATCCCCACGGGCAGCACCGACGCCGCGGTCTGACCGGCAAAGTGCTCCATGTGCAGCTTGAGGTTGAACAGGAACAACCCCCAACCCTCGACCATGCCGTCGTACTGGGCGTCCCACTCGCCCCCTTGGCCGAACCCGGTGTTCCCCAACTTCACCATGCATCGATCCTCGCCCCGGGGCTCCACCGTCCACTCGAACGCCAGCCCCTCGACCCCCTCGCCGCCGTCGAAGCACACCCGCCGGGGCGGCTCCCAAACCGCCACCCGCCCCGGAATCTGCATCTCCGGCCCCGGCCCGAACGAAGCCATGGCCGCACCGCCTGCGCGTTCCTCCACCGTGTGGGGCACATACCAAGACGAGATCCCCGGCCCCGTAGCCACCGCCCGCCACACCTCCTCAGCGGTCCCTGAAACCTCTACCTCCAACTCAATCGAGCGCCGCTCTTCAGCCATGGCCCACACCCTAGAAGCAGTAAGCAGCCAAAAGTGACCTGCTGGGTCTTTCAAGCAATTGCCTCTGAGATTGGTGGCGATAAGTCGATACGAAGCCTTGAGGCGAGCAGTAACAAGTCTTCGTCCGAGCGGTCGGCTCCGAGAAACTCGACCAGTTCTTCTTGTCGGGGTTGGCCAAACGCGAGGCGATACGCAGCGAGAGCCTTCCGCAACTGGGGCAGGGCTGCGGCATCGCGGCTGAAGGGTATGACCGGCACACGGCGTTCGATACTTGCCGGTCCTTGGGGGAACACCCAGTACGGCACCATCTCACCTTCGGCTGCTGGTCTCTTAGCCACTGCCAAGGCGAAGAGTTCGCTCCAGGGATCTGCACCTGCGGATAGTCTTTTGGCAAACAGGTCCTGCCCGAGGCTCACGGCTATGTTCCGCCGTACGGCATGGCCCTTGTACCTGTGAACCCGCCCTTCGCGCTGTTCAAAATCAACGGGATTGGTGGGCAAGTTCCAATGGATGACGGCGTGGCACCAGAGATGGAAGTCTAGGCCCTCTTGCCCGACTGAGGTAGAGGTGAGGACAAAGGGCCAGAACGGGGAGTTGAATGCTCTGGAGACAGACTCAACCCGAGCTTCGCCTCCCCCATCGAGTGTCTGGTTGTCGAAAGCGACTGCGAAGCGTGTGCGCATTCGGTGCTCGCCCAACTCGAGGTCATAGCCGTTCCGGTTTCGGCGAGGAATGTCCACGCGATACGAGGATGTGCGAAGTTCCAAGGCATCCGCCATTGCGTGGGCGATGTCTTTGGCCGCCGACAAGCGCCGGTCATCTTCTTCCAAGTTCAAATGGCCGAGCCAGTCACAGAGGACATGGGCATGCTCGTCTAGAACAGCCTGAAGGTTGCCGTTGATCGAGTGTCGGAGGACGTCGCGCCAGTAGCGGCCAACGTTTTCGTCGGTGTCTGCCTCGTCCGGATTACCGCTGACAATGATGCCTGTGACTTCCGGAGCGTTGAAGAAGCTCCTGAACGCGGCGGCAACCCTTGCAGCGTTTGACAATGTCGACTCGTCGGAAATTGGGAGCCTAGCCACCGAACTGATCATTCGTAACGCACATTGCGCTGGCCCACCGATCGCGAGTTCGGCAAGCACTTCGGCGAGGTCATCGGGTGGCCGTCCGAGAGCCTTGTGGCCGTACTCGACCATAGATCTTGCCTCTTCAAGATGCGCCCGAAACCCGCGCCCGCCTTGATCGTCCTCCCAATGGGCGGCACCGTGAGGAGTGAGCAATACCTCGGTTGTCGTGAGGTGAAATTGCCGATCGAGAAACAAGGGCGCAGCCCAGTACCATCTTCGGTCCACAGCACCATCGGTGGGCGCAGATTGGACGAGCGGTTCGATGGCGCCGGCCAATTGAGCAGCTACCTGGGCAAGCAACTCCGACACTTGGCGGCGTTGACCTATTCCCAGCGGTCTTGGATCGCCGAATTCAGCAAGGCTCGGACTCGGCCAGACGAGAAGAAACGCAGTCATCGTTGCGGCTCGGCGGGCACCAGCTGACTCTCCTGGTCTGGCTTCCTCGGTCACGCGTTCACTGGTGCGGAACTCGAGGCGCTGTCCACCACGACGCCGGTATTCGGCCGTGTAGCTGTGGCTGCGTCCGGCGAAGGCGTGGCGCTCAGCCTCGAAGCTGACCATCGACGAGATGACTCTTGGTACAACTGCCCAGCCCGAGAAGATCAGCCGCTTCGTGAAGCTGGCAGTCTCAGGCGCCTCGTAGACCGACCCGGTGTTGTAGTACCGCATTGATGGAGGTATCCAGAGCAAATCGAACGCACGATGGTTCTCCAGATCTTCGAGGAGCCAACGAAGTCTTCCGTTCTGGGGGTCAATGCGCTGATATGCCTCGACGTCATCCCAGTTCAGCAGACCAGGGCCAGGATCAAGCCCTGCACTGTCGGCGAGTCGACCGTCTGCTGCGGCCCGCACGACGGCTTCCTTCAGCTTGTACCCCTCCATGAAGTTGACGAGGTATGGCCCAGACTTCCAGTACTCCGTGGGATCGTGATGCTCCACGGTCTCGGCGAGGTCGCCGAAGCGCAGGTAGGCGCGAAGGTCATCAGATTTCACCGACACTTGGGTGTCCAGCTCTTTGAGCATTCCGTCGCGGTTTGGCGTGGCTGCCAATCGCTCTGTTCGCGCCATTACGCCGCGTAGCTCGTACTCGATTTCGCTACAGATTGCTCTTGCGTCGCCAAGCGATTCGGTTGAGGTGAGTGCCGAGCGGAGATCATGAAATCGGTTCTTGAGCTGGTCGACTCGCGCTGAGTCTTGAAACAAGAACGAACAGGTGGCGAGAAAGTCTGCGTAGTGGTCACCATCGACTTCATCCGCAGTCGTGTACATGCGATACGGGGTTGCGGAAAGCAGCAACGTTCGGGTGGCGCGACCAGTCTTTGGATCCCTGTGATCGAACAGTCGGTGGGCCAACTCCGCTGCGAAGTTCGCGGGGTCTGGGTTCAATAGGTCTTTGAATCGCTGAAACTCATCTAGCACCACAAGATCCGGCTGGAGCGCTTCAATGCCAACGACCGCCATGATGCGCCGCACTTCCCCGATCAGTTCCTTGCGGCGCCCCTGTAAGTCATCTGGAAACTTCCGTTTCCATGCCAGGCCGTCGACAAGGACGTCAAATAGCTCGCGAAGGGTCGGCTGGCCGTCGCGTCGCCGAGACTTGTCGACGTCTGCAAGCAACTCGCCGAAATCCCTAAGAGACTCCTTGATTCGCGTCCGGTACTGCCGCTCTTGGGTACGCAGTCGCCAATCGGGGTCACCGGTAGCGATGCCCGCCCAGAAGATCCGCCTGGCCGGTGCGGTCATAACGCTCGCACCCCAATGGGCGCGCAGGAAGGTGTAGGCAAGGCAGCGCTCGCGGAACTGGCCGGTACTGCGACCGAATTTAAGGGATGTTCCAGGCGTGATTGCCAACAGATTGATGTCTGTCTGCGTACCGTCCCTGCTATTCAATTCTGCCAGGGGGAGCATTGTGAGCCGCTCAACGTCCTCGAGCGGCTCAATGCCTTTGGGGACGAGTTTCCGAAGGTTCTGTCGGGCGATTGCCGCGTTGGAGCAGACATAAACGATGTCGTGCCGTTCATCTCCGGTGCGCCGAAGGTGGTCGATGACTTGGGCAATCACGCCCTTGGCAACATGGGTCTTGCCGAGGCCGACTTCGTCGGCCACTAGGAACCGAATGGCGGGATTCTCGTCAGCGAACATCCGCTCGAATGCCCACCGGGCGGTGTGCCGCTGGAAGTCCTTCAGGTCGGACAGGACTCCCTGGACATCGATGTGCTGCCCAGTCATCGGCCCTCGGCTCCCGTAATCGCCATGTCGTAGATCATTGCCCACAGCTCGGCGAAGCCCGGTGGGAGTGCGTCATCGTCGGCTAGGTCGGAGACGAGCGGATGGAGCTCGGCGAGTTTCCCAGGGTCTCGCCGCATCGCTTTCAGCAACTTCTCTAACACTGGGAGTTTCACTAGACCGTTCCCATCGGTGGCAGTATCTTCGCCTACTCCGTCGATAGCGTCGAGCTGGTCCATCTGGCCCGAGTCCTCGTTGAGCAGCGCCAAGAGGTAGCGAAGAAAGCGCTCCGCATTCCCGATAAGGGCGCGCAACAGGAACCGCTCGCGATGTTCGGGCACACCGATGAGTGGGACTGGTACGACGAAGCAGGTCAGTTTGCCTTCCAAATGAACAAGCTCGAATGCGAGGAAACCGCTGATGGTCTCGAGGCTGGTTTCAAAACGCTCCTCGAATGGCTCACCCACGGTCACTCCTCGCCGATTTCCGGCAGATGCAAGCGGCCAGCAGTGGATCTCCGTGCTTTCGAGGAAGGGAAGCGGTTCGCTCGACCGGTAGGTGACGGCCCATCCGGTACCGCTCTCCTCGACGATCCCCTCAATGGGAAGCTGGGCGATTGCGCGTCGTGCGCTGTCGATCGACGGTTCGTCGGGGGGTTCGGGGCCAGGCTCGGATCTGCTGTAGATGTTGAATAAGTCCCGGAGGCTCGGCTCGTCCTTTGTGCCGTTGCAGAGATGATCGATTCCCAGCACTGCGGCGGGTCCGGTAAGTTCAACGAGGATCTCGACATTGCTGTTGAACGCGGCACTAGTCGCGTTTGCGGAACCCATGAAGAGGCGGGCTCGGTCCCCGTCCTCGAAGGCGAAGATCTTGGCATGCAGTCCAACTAGGGGACGCCCGGGGTCGTGGGGTGATGATCGTTCTGCCTCAGCTGCGAGGTCGGCTGCGCTCCCGTCGTCGAAGGCGTACACCTTGGTCACCTTGGCGAGAGTTCCAGGCCCGAGGTGATCGAGTGACTCTGCCCTGCTGACGAGTTCGTCTATTGGTGCCGGGCACTCTCTCTGGAAGAAGTCGTCGCTCACGAACGGTGAGATAATCAGCGACCGTTCGGTGCTGGCTGGCAGTGGCGAGGGCGAGGGCTCTTTGGTGAGGCCCAGCACATGGGTGTTCAGATGATCCACACCCTCTGGCAAAGCGAACCTTGCAGACCTAAGCGCTTCCGAAAGCGAGTGCACGCGCTGTCGGTGATCTGCCGAGACGTCGCCGACCGCAGCATTGAGGAGGCCTTCAAACAACCCCCCCACAGGTCCCAGTATTGCGCCGGTTGCATCCGCCGCCTCGTCGAGGCGGACCACCGTGTCCCAACTGGAGTCGAACGTGAGATTCCGGCTGGCGATGAGCACGCGGAGCCGTTGTTCTCGTGGTTGTCTGTCCAGCGGCTCACGAAGAGCCTCATAGCGAAGTACCCACACCTTGGGGTGAACGACTCCGCCGAGTGGGGCAAGAACGGGTATAACCACCCGCTCAAGGAAGGCGAACACCCGACGGGAGGGTGGCAGGGCAATCTCGCCGACTTGGCTGAAAACGGTGATCTTGCCTGCATGGGAACGCAGGGCATGTAGCAGTTCAATGGGCTCGTGTTTGCTCTCGTCGGAGGCGAAGTCGCCGTGTTCCGCGAGCGCAAACGCGGCTGGCGCTGCCAGGAGTGCCCGAAGGTCGAGTGTGAACGTGACAGCCATGGCCGATTCCAGGCCGAAGGCGGCCGGAGACCTCATCGCATCGATGAGCGTGAGTCGATTTGTGGGTTGCAGCATCAGGCTCCTGGCCTCGCCGCAGCGATGTCTGCGAGATAGCTCTTGGTGATGGGCCACCGGTAGTTGAGCTGACCGCCGACCGGTTCCTGATTCCAGTTCTCCAGGGCGCCACGGTGGGCCAGCCGGGCTCGCTTCGACTTGAGTCGGATCTCTCGGTCGCAGATGCGTCCGTGGACCGTGGGGTCCTTGGCGAACCCTGCGGGGTTGTCCACTGCTCGTGCAACCATGGCGGCGATAAATTCCTGGGTGCCGCTGCTGACCCCATGGCCAGCCAAGAAGTTCCAGAACTCAGGGAGGTCATTGATCCAGGAGCGAAGACCCTCGTACCGGTTGCCTATCAGGTCGACCCAGTCGTCGAGATGAGTGAGTTCGCGCTCTTCGAGGTCGAAAGTGTCCCAGCCGAATTCTTCTCTGGCCTTGCGGGCGAGAAGCATGTTGTAGACGTGCTGTGGGCCGACGGTCAGTTCGGAGAAGCAGCGAGCATGGCGCAGAACCTCCACGAGTTGCTCGGGCAGCCCATCAGTTGGCAGATCCCAGGGGTAGTCGACATCGGTCGGAGCGTCCGCCATGCCGCATATGACGGCCAGCAGCGTGCCCTTGTGATGCCGCTGGATGTGATCAACCAGAAACTTGGCCTCGTCCTGACTAAGGTTGAAAGTGACATCGTTTTGCAAGAAGTCATCGGGTGGCGGAGGGATGGATGCCCACATCGACACCCTTCGTTTCGTCGCGTACTCGTCGTCATCGCGCTCGGGGCGCTGTCGCCCTAGGGCGGCTGCCTGCTGCCCGTATTCGGCGAGGCTGAGGTTGAGTCGCCTCAGACCCCAGGTACCCAAACCACCCCAGTAGACCGCGCTAGGCATGCGTTTGAGTTCGCGGCCCGCGTTGTATCCGATTACTCCTTGGTTCGGCCCCAAGTGACGGAGGCAGTCGATGAGCCGCGCCTCGTCTTCGCGGAGCTTGCTGGCAAATTTACTCGGAGGGACATGTTGGGTTTCAAGACGGCTGAAGATCCATGGCAAGAAGATGAAGTAGCGAAGCCTGGTTTGGATTGTTGAAGTGCCTGGGCTGAGCATCTCCGAGAAGGCATCGCGCACAGCTCCCAATCCCAGCACGTCAAGAGTTCCAGGCTCCTCGAGCGAGCGAAGCAGCGTTCCCACTTTCTCGCTAGCAGTTGTGTCAAAGTCAAGCCACCCAACTGATGACGCTGGCGCGTATGCATTCATCAGCTTGATACCCCTCGCGCTAGGTGTCTCCTCTATTGGCCCATCCGGGGGGAGTTTGCCCTCCAGAATCAGACAGTTCCATTCAGCCCAACACCGACGCCATGATCGAATGGATTGTGGAAGGCTACCGGGCGGACGTGGCAGGTGAGCGGAATCGACAAAGGGCGGCTCAAGATCTACGGCGACATCGTGTCTTCAGTGTGAGACGACGAGTCATTCGACATAGAGGACAACCCCGACAAGGTTGATCGGACCCCGTTACTTGGTACGAACGTCGTGGTAGCGGTTGACACTCAGCCCTAGTGAGGTCACTCTGGCTGCCTTATCACCTATAGGTGGAATGTAAGTCATGTTGCTTATGTTCAAATATATGCCGACCAAATACAAGATAAATTCGCCAATTCACGCTTATTCAGGGGGTTGTTGTCACTGAGCTCGGTATACTTGCATGCATGGAGTTTAGGCCCTTTGAACAGGGGGAACAGACTGATGGCGGGCAGTTTGCCCCGGTGTGGCCGGAGGTGGTTGATGTCGCCGGCCTGTCGTTGTCGGAGTTGCGGGAGAGGCTAGGACTGATCAAGCGTTCCGAGGCTCGATTGGCCGCGATGAAGACATCGGCTCTAGCCGAGTATGCGAACCGGGGTGGCGAGGGTTTGGCCCGGCGGGTGGCTTTGGATGAGCTTCAGGCCTCCAAGCAGCAGGCGCGCCGGGAGGTGGAAACCGCCTCTCAGCTCTCTCAGGTTCCCGAGACGCTCGATGCTCTGGGTGCTGGGGAGATTCCCGCGTCTCACGCCAAGCAGATTGCCAAGGCCGCCTCCCAGGGGCCGGTCGACGAAACCGTGCTGGTGGAGGCGGCCCGCAGCGAGGATTTCGGCACCTTCTCCCGGACCCTGCGCGACCATCAGCACCAACAATCCGACGACGGTGGAAAATCGCTGTTCGAAAAGCAGCGGGAGCGACGGTCGATCAGCTTCTTCAAGTCGCCCGACGACGGCATGTTCATCCTTAACGGCCGCTTTGACCCGTTAGCGGGTAACAAGATCGAGGCCGCGCTGGCCGTCGAAGAGCGCCGACTGCGCAACGACGACAAGACAGGCGACCAAGCCGCATTCGACCAGCGGCTCGCCGACGCGCTGGAGAGCCTGATCTGTGCCGACACCAGCAACAGCAAGCCTCAAGGCACCACGCTGGTGTTGACCGCACAGTGGGACATGGCCAACCGCAAGATTGCTGATGTCCGCCTGCCCGACGGCGATCTGCTGCCTATGTCTGAGGCGCTGCGGCTGGCCTGCAACGCCGACATTCTACCCTGCGTGTTCAACACCAAGAATCAGGAACTCTGGGTGGGACGCAAACACCGGTTGGCTACCGAGGCGCAGCGGGCCGCTCTCATCATTCGGGACAAGCACTGCATTGGATGCGGTCGAGCAGCAGTGTGGTGCGAGGCGCATCACATCGAAGAGTGGTTCAAGGGTGGCCGCACCGACATCGACAACCTTGTGCTGGTGTGTACGAGCTGCCACCACAACATCCATGACGACGGCTGGGAAGTACACCGGCGAAGCGACGGTGCCTACGAACTCAGACCACCGCCTAAACCCTACGCCCACCTGCGGCCTTGGCAATCCAAATCCGACAGGCCCCCTCAGGAAGCCGACCCATTCCCCGAAACGGGAATCAGCACTGGATACCCGGTCAACCGCCAGCCACTACTTCTGAGCTGATCACGGCCCCACGGGTATACGACCCCAGTAGCCTGCGCGACCGCCAGCCACTATTCCTTAGCCGGGAGAATCGACCGCTGGTATATTTTTTGGCGATGGTATTAGCGATGGCACTATAAGCAATGGCAAAGCAATGGCATTAACAGTGGCTCAGCGAGCGAGCTGGGAAGAGAACGGGTTCTTTATTGAGCGAGGGTTCGCTAACCGGGCTGTTGCTGACGCCATGATCGACCGGATCGTGGAGATTGCCCGGGCTAACGCTGCCGGGGAGCCGCGGCCCGACCTGTTCATCACTCCCGACAAGACGAACGAGAGTCCGGCCACTCCCGAGGCGGGCGTTTCCAAGATCTTTCGGGTGATGCGGGCTGAGCCGGTGTTCCATGAGTTCGCCACCGATCCCCGGCTGTTGTCGATGATGGGCGATCTCATCGGCCCCGATGTGGACTGCTTCTTGTCGCAGTTCATCTTCAAGCATCCCGGCACCCTCGGCCAGCCTTGGCATCAGGACGACTACTACTTTCGCATGACCCCCCTGCCCCAGGTGGGGGTGTGGCTGGCCTGCACCGCGGCCACCATAGACAACGGCCCGCTGTGGATCGTCCCCGGCTCCCACGCCGAGCCGATCCACGACGCCGTGCCCGACACCCGGGAGGGCGCAGGGCTGGCCTATGTGGAGATCGTCGACGTCCCCACCGACAACGAACAGGTGGTCCTCATGGAACCGGGCGATCTGCTGGTGTTCCACTCCCACCTGCGCCACCGGTCCACCGACAACCTCACCGAAGGGATGCGGGCGGCCATGGTGTACCACTACGCCGCGGCTAGTTCAGAGGGCTACTTAGCTTTCAATCAGGACTGGACCGAGGTTCTGCGCGCCGGTCAGCCGGTTCAGGCATCCACCGAGCCGGTGCCCATCGAGCACTGAGCCCATTGAGCACTGAGCCCATCGAGCACTGAGCCCATCGAGCACTGAGCAATTCTTGGCAGCAGGCTCGATCAGCCCAATCAATCAATCCGCTGGCGTGCGGCGGGCTCGGGCCGCGAACGCGGCGGACACTGCGTGGTAGGCCGGCTTGGGATGGCCCTCCCAGTCGAACAGGAGGGGGGCGCGATCAGGCCCGAAGTGCTGATCGACCCAGGAGTGGGCGTCGCTCACCCCCCAGAAGGTGATCTCCCGGCAGGCCTCCACCGACAGCGCGGCGTCAACCAACTCACCATAGATCCGGGCCTGTACGTCTAAGCGGTCGGGATCGGTGGGGTGGGCCAAGACGTCCATCTCGGTGACGGCCACCTCCAGGCCCATGTCGGCGAAGGTGGACACTCCTCGGTGGAGTTTCTCTGCTTCAGGCGGCCCTGGGGAGAAGTCGGGATAGAGCTGATGGCCCTGGATGCCGATTCCGTGGAGAGGCAGGCCCCGTTCAACCAGGTCGGCAACCATCCGGGTGAACAGGGCGTGTTTGTCGGGGATCACGTCGGTATGGGTTTCGTTGATCCACAGCTCGATGCCGGGATCGGCCTCGTGGGCCACTGCGAGCACTTCGGCCATGTAGTCGTCGCCCAGCAGGGTGCGCCACACAGAGTCGGCCGGGCGGCCCTCCAGCCAGTGCAGCGGCTCGTTGACCACGTCGACTCGGGCCACTGAACCTCCCCAACGGGAGAACAGACCCTGGACATGGCCCACAAGGTGGCGGCGAAGCTCTCCAGCATTGTCGCATTCAGTGATGTAGGCGGGCGTTCCCCAGTGGGGCCATACCACGGTGTGACCTCGAACCTGCATCTGGTGGGTGGCCGCGAACTGGGTCAGCCCGTCGTTGGCCTCCCACTCCCACAGATCCGGTTCAGGATGAATCCACATCCACTTCATGGCCCGCTCCGCGGTGACCGAGTTGAACTCGGCAGCCAACAACGACCGGTAATCCTCGTCGCCCGAACCGAAAGCGGTATCGCTGACCGCGGCCCCGACCCGGACCCCGCCAGCGGCCGCCAGATCCCGCAGGCTCACTACGACTGCCTCGACGACTCGGCCACTCCGAACATCTGGGCCAAAGTCTTGGACCACAGCTCGGGGTCGGGCGCTGGCCGGCCGTGGGCTTCTTGCACGCCGACCCCGGCCGACAGGGCGTTGATCACGTAGAGCAGCACTTCGGGGGCGTCGAGGCGCCGCAGGGTGTCGAGGATCCAGGCGTTGCGGGCCGAGAAGATCTCGGCCATCCCGGCGGCCACGTCGGGATCGTGGCGAGCGGTCGCGGCGGCGTCGATCTGCAACAGCCGCAGGTGGCGGCTGTCTGGGTTGATGAACTGGAAGAAGACTTCGATCGGCTGCTCAACCGCGGCTTGGGCATCGAATTGGGCGTCGCGTTCGGCCAACTGCGTGCGGATCACCTCTACCAGAAGTTGGCCCTTCGAGCGGAAGTGCCCGTAGATAGCCCCTTTGGTAAGTCCGGCGGCCACCGCGATATCTCGCAACGAGACTGCGGCGTAACCCCGCTCCACGAACACTTCGGCGGCCACCTCCAACAGCCGGGCCCGGGTGGCCTCGGCTTTGGGGGTGAGCGGGGGATCGGCGAACACTGAGCTCATGGCTTCGGGTGGGGGGGCTGTGTCGGGCAATGGGCTGGTCATGTCCCACCTCCTGCGTCTGATCGAGAAATGGCCCGGGTGTCGGTGCCCAGGTAGCTGGCCACCACCTTGGGGTTGTCGCGCACCGCCTGAGGCGGCCCTTCGGCGATCACCTCACCGGCGTCCATGCAATAGATCCGGTCGCTGATCGACATCACCAGCGGCATATCGTGTTCGATCAAAAGCACTGAGGCGTCGAGCTCCCGTCGCACCCCCTGCAACAGCGGCACCAGGGCCTCGGCCTCCCGTTGGGCCACTCCGGCGGTGGGCTCATCGAGGCAGAGCAGCCGGGAACTGCCGGCCACCAGGCAGGCCAGCTCCACAATCCGGCGGGTGCCGGTGGACAGCTCGGCCACGAAGCTGTCGGCGTAGTCGCCCAAGCCGAAGAAGCTGATGAGCTCGTCGGCCGCCCCGCCCTGCTGCTTCTCGTGACGAAGACCCGACGGCAGCGCGAGGGCTGCCGGCCAGAAGCGGGTGCGGTCCCGTCGCTCCAGCGCCACCTGCACCGTCTCCCGCACGGTGAGATCGGGGAACAAGGTGGCGGCCTGAAAGGCCCGACCCAGGTGGTGGCGGTGGCGGCGATGGGCAGCAAGCCGGCTCACGTCGGTGCCGTAGATCTCCACTCGCCCGGAGGCGGGAATCAGACCGCCCACCCCGTTCATGAGCGAGGTCTTGCCCGCGCCGTTGGTGCCGATCAGCCCCACGATCTCGCCGTGGCCCACCTCGAGGCTCACCTGGCTAACCGCTACCCGGGGCCCGTAGCGCACGGTGAATCCTTTGGCGGCCAGCGCAATTTTCGACGGCGGCGACGGGATCGAAACCGAGCCGGGCATTTCTCGAACTCTCACCGGAGGGACGGGCTGTCGCTGGGCGAACCAGCTGAAGAACGAGTCCCGGGCCAGATACCAGAGCTGCACGAAGCCTCCCGGCGCGTACATCAACAGCAACAGGATTCCCAGGCTGCTGGTCAGCACCGGGATCAGATCCGAGTCGGTCCAGAAGGCAGGCAGTCCGATCACCCATAGCGCTCCGAGCACCGGCCCGATCACCGAGCCGATGCCGCCGATCACCGCGATGGCCACCACCTTGAACGAGGTGTCAACTGAGAACAACGAGAACAGCACCGTCGAATAGAGCCCGGCCAAAAGCGCCCCGGCGAACCCGGCCAGCCCTCCGCCCAACGCGAAGGCCAGCACCTTTGATCCGGTGGGCCACACGGTGGCGGCCGCCGCGGCCGACGGGTTCTCCCGAGTGGCCACGATGCGGCGCCCAATCCCGGTGCGACGCAGGCGGGCGGTGAACGCCACCCCCAGCACCAGGCCGATCAGGGCCAGATAGAAGTAGGTTCGCTGGGGGGCGAGGTCGATGGGCCCGATGTGGGCCCGCTCCAAGAGCGCCGCGGTTTGGCTGCCTCCGCTGAGGAACGGTCGGGTGAAGAAGAACTTCTCGGCGGCCACTGCGAACGCCAGGGTGACCACGGCCAGCAACAGGCCCCGGGCCCGGAGCGCGCCGATGCCGATAACCACCGACGCGGCGGCGGCCACGGCCGTGCCCCACACCGCGGCCCACAAGAAGTGCAGCTCAGGCATGGGCACCACCACGTCGAACCCGGCAATCCCAAGCCCGAGATCGTTGCCGCTGACCAGCGCAGTGGTGGTCAGCGCGCCCAGGCCGGCGAAGGCGCCTTGGCCCAGCGAGATCTGCCCGCTCCAGCCCACCAGCACCACCAAAGACAGCGCGACCAGCGCCATCAGCAGGATCTCGCTGTAGCGGAAGGTGCGGCTGGCCGTGGTAACGAACACCGGCACCACTGCGGCAATGGCCACCCCCACCGCGGCCAGGATCCGGGAGTGGTGGCGAACCCACCAGATCGAGCGCAGCCGAGCCGGTATGGGGCGGATCCGGGGGCTGAACGAGAAGGCGCCGGCCTCGTCGGGTGCGCCCCGGCGGGTGGTGGCCACGATCCCCAAAATGGCCACCAGCAGCAGCACCGCTTCGAACCTTCCCAGATCCAGCGGGTAGTTGACCCGGATCAGGGCTTCGACGATGCCGAGGATGATCCCGGAGGCCACCGCCACACTGAACGACACAAACGAGGCGCACACCGCCACCACCAACACCCGGGTCATGGTGGCGTGGCCGGGACTAGTGGCCACGAACGAGCCGATGGAGTCGGCTTCTTGGAACACCGTGACCAGCCCGGCGAACGCCCCGGTGAGCGCCCACACCACCGTCGAAACCCGGCCCGGATGGATTCCGGCCAGTCGGGCCCGATCGGGATCGGCCGCGGTGGCCCGGATGGCGCGCCCCCATGCCGACCACCGCACCCAGATGCTCAGCGCCGCCACTGCCGAGGCTGATGCGACGAACAAGATGAACTCGCCACCGTCGATGCGGACTCCGAACCACTCCAGCTCCCGAGTCCATGGCGTGGGGAACCGATGCCGCTTGTCGGCAGCCGAGGCCTCGGGCAGGGCGAAGATGAGGGCCTGGGCCAGCTGGGCCAGCCCGATGGTGGCCACCAACAGAATCACCCGGGGAGCGGTGAACAGGCGGCGCACCACGGTCAGCTCGGCCAGCCCCAAGAAAGCGGCCCCGGCCGCCACGGCAAGCACAACACCAATCCAGTAGGGCGCTCCGTAGCGGATCACCAGATGGGCCAGTACCTGGCTGGCCAGCACCCCGGTGGCACCAACCGCAAAGTTGATAATCCGGCTCGATCGGTAGATAAGGATGATCCCTAGGGCCAAAAGGGCATAGGAAAGGCCATTGACCGCGCCGATGAAGACGAACTGCCGTCCCACCTCGAAGGCGAGGATCACGAGGAGGCCTCCGGTTCGGGGTGGTCGTCGCCCAAGAAGACGGCTCTGGCAATGTCGCCCCGCTCGGCTAGCTCAGAGGTAGGACCGTCGAAGCGGACGTGTCCCTTCTCGATGAACACCGCCCGATCCGACAGGGCCGCCGCGATGTTGAGCGACTGTTCCACGATGATCATCGTTTGGCCCTCGGCCTTGAGCCGTTCCACGATCTTCAGCAGCTCGCCGATCACCGCGGGGGCGAGGCCGAGCGACAGCTCGTCGATGAGCAGCACGTCGGGCTCGTGCATCAGCACCATGGCCAGAGCCAGCATCTGCTGCTGCCCGCCGCTGAGAGCACCGGCGGGCTCGTCGAGCCGGTCGGCCAACTCGGGGAAGATCTCCAGCACATGATCGGTCCGGGCCTTTAGCTGGGCCCGATCCCGCCGCATTGTCCATCCCGCAGTGCGGAGGTTGTCCTCGATGGACAGCGGCAGAAACACCGCCTTGCCCCCGGGAAGCTGCTGGATGCCCATGTCCACCCGGGTCTGGGGCGAGGTGAGGGTTATGTCGCGCCCGTGCAGGGAGACGATGCCCCGCGACGGCACGGCCAGCCCGCTGATCACCCGCAGGATCGTCGACTTGCCGGCGCCGTTGGTCCCCAGCAGCGCCAGGGTCTCTCCCCGGTCTACATGGAGGTTGATTCCGAACAGCACCTGCACCGGCCCGTAGGAGAAGTCGATGTCTCTCAGGCCGACCGCGGGCAACTCGTCGGGGTGCGATTTCCGCCGCTGCAATTCGGCGTGGTCTTTCTCGATCTCGTCCACCACCAGCGACAGGTCATGGCGAATATGCCGGGCGCCCCAGATCAACAGGGCGCCCCCGATGATCTTGAACGGGATCGCCACTATGAGTATGGCGGTGCGCTCGCTGGTGGCATCGGAGAGCAATCCGGCCACGATGGGGCCGAGCACGCCGCCCCCCAAGAAGATCACCATGATCGACAAGGCAGTGGACTGGGCTCGCAGCCGGTAGGGAACCACTCCCACCAGAAGCGGTGAGATCATGCCGAAAATCACGACGCTCAACACTGCGGGCACGATGCCCACCGCGGCGAACAACACGGGATGGGGCATGAAGAACTGGATGGGGATGGCAAACGCAATGGGGAAGAACAGGGTGCCTACCCACCTCAGCGCCTTGGCTGGGCTCTCTCGGTACAAAGAGTCGTAGCGCTTGGCCGCCCACGGCGCCGCCGCGAAGGCCAGCATCCCGGGGACGAGCCCGATCATCGCCCTCTCGAACGGGCTCAGGCCCCACCGGTCTTCCAGGAACAGGTTGACCAAGAAACTCTGCCCGATTATCGAGAACACGATGATGCTGAACGAGACCCACGCCAGCTTCAGCGTCTTGATGGCCATGAGGCGCTGCCACACGGCCCCCAGCGACACCCGGGGCGGGTTGTCGTCTTCCTCCATCACCTCCCCGAGCACTGATTTCTGCTCGAATTGGCCTCGGGACGGGTCGGGCACGAACAACGCCCAGATTCCCAACGCCAGCGTGGGCCAGGCGAAGATCCAGTAGGCCCACCGCCAGTTGTCGTCCACCAGCAGCATGAGCCCGCCCACCAACAGGGGGGCGATCCGCTCACCTCCCCGACCGAGCACGTTCTTGACGGCGTAAATGCGACCTCGGGCCGAAATGGGGTAGGCGTCGGCCAAAACCGCTCCCTGCACCGGAAAGGTGTTGGAGGTGCCGATTCCCATGAGCATGCCCACCAAGAAGAACCCCAGCGCGGTGGCCTGGAACCCGCGGGTGAACATGGCCACGCTCCAGAAGATTGTGGCCAGGCCCACCAGATGCATGCGGTTTACTCGATCGGCCATTTTGCCCATGGGGATGGCGCACAGCGTGGTGGTGATGAGACCGCCGATCCCGATCACGGCCAGCCCGGCGTCGGACACCCCGAAGCTGTCTTGGATCTCCGGTCCGAGCAGGCTGGGAATGGCCAGCTGGAAGGCATCCACCGCGTCCAGCGTGCCCAGCACGGCGATCACACCGACGCCGCCGGTGGCCACTGCCTGTCGAAGGGTTACCGCTTCTTCTCCGACTCCGGGGAGGTCCTCGTCGGCGCGGATCTCAAGCTGATCGGCTTCGGCTGCCTCCCGGGCCGCCTCCTCGTCGAGCAGGGCCCGACTCAGGTCGGCGAAGCTGCGGCGATCGCCCGACGCTTCGGTCATCTGGTGCTACGGGGTCACGGGGTCAGGTCGACGGCATCGCCCAGGGCGACGAGTTCGCCGTCCTCATCGGCGTCACCGTCGAACTGCACCAGCCGCAGGGTGTCGTTGCCGTTATATTTTCCCGGTCCGAACGACAAGAACGGGATCTCCGGCAGCGATGCCTGGGTGAGCGATTCCAGTCCGGCCTGGAAGGAGTCGTTGGTGAGCTCCACCCCGGCCGCGGTGGCGATCTGCACGAACAGCGACAGATCGCGGCACGCCAACACGGTATAGCTCCAGTAGTTGGGGTCTTCCTCGCTGTTCTCCACCCCCGGACCGGGCCGCTCGAAGCGGGCATCGGGAAGCGCAGCAGAGACAGTGTCTAGGCACTCCTGGGTTTGGGCATCCACCGGGTCGGTGGCCAGATCCAGCCGCACTGCGGAGGAAATGGTGCCGTCCAGCGCAACCGGATCGATGCCCGAAGAGATCGCGGTGGTGAAGTTGGTGGAGTCGACCGCGGCCATCTGGATGCCGAGGTCGCCGTAGGTGACGAGGCCGGTGGCCGCGGGCCCGAAGATCACCATGCGGTCGATGCCCGCATTGGTCACCTGCTCTTGCATGATCTCGGTCTGAGTCTCAATGGCGTCATCATCGAGCACGAGATCGTCGATGTTCATGGTGATGGCGATCTCCACCCCGGCGTCGGCAAAGGCTGCCTCCACAACTTCTTCTAGCAATTCGGCAGTTGCTGTTTCGGCGTAGTGGACGCCCACCGCGGTAGCGCCGTCGAACCACCCCCTGCGGGCCAACTCCGCTATGAACGCCTCATCCCTGGCCGTTCCCTCGATTCTGAAACTGGCCAGAGGAGCCCGGGCCCGTTCCAACTGCTCTCCTTTGGCGTTCACCTGGGAGCCCACGTGGATGGTCTCGTGCTGTTCGGATACGCAGAAGTTGGCGTCGCCCCGCAGCCCGCCCAGCACGGCGAACACCTCGTCGTCCTCGGTGAGCTTGATGCAGGCGGCCAGCATCTCGTTGGGAAGGGCCGGGCTGAAACCGGCAATGTAAGCCTCGAGCATGCGTCCGTGGATTCCGCCTTCGGCATTGACCGCGCCGACAAGGGCGTCCCATACCGGTTGGGGGTCGCCGAAGAACCCGAATCCGAACATGGATACGTCCCAGAAACCGATTCCGATTCGGATGGTGTCCTCAGTCACGCCCCGGAAGCTGGCGGTAAGCACCACCGGCGTGGGCTCTGGGGTTGGCTCGGGCGCCGGTTCAGAGGTCTCGTCTTCCGACGCGGGCTCTTCGGAGGTTTCCGCGGCCGGCTCCGGCTCGCCTTCTTCTGGTGCCGGTTCCGCGGGAGCTTCTTCGGCTGGCTCTTCTGCGGGCTCGGCCGGTGCGGCCGTGGGGGCCTCTTCAACTGCTGGCTCGTCCTCGCCGCCACCCCCCGTTGTGCAGGCGGTGGCGACCACCGCCGCGGCAAGCAGCAGGGCCAACAACTTCCGTGGGTATCTCATCGCATTCCCCCCTGATCCCGTCGCTGTTGCGCCCTAAATATACCAGTGGTAGAAAAATTGTCCAGAGGATGTTTGAGAGAGGGTTTCATGGTTGACGTCGAAGCACTGGTTGGCGACCTGACGCTGGAGGAGAAGTGCCGGATGGTGGCGGGCGAGGGCCCGTGGATCATCCCCGGGTGCGAGCGACTCGGCATCCCCGACTGGTGTGTCAGCGACGGTCCGGTCGGGGTCCGGGGTCGGAACATGGGCCCCGGGCTGGTGGTGCCCGGTCCGTCGGCCATCGCCGCCACCTGGAACCCCGCCCTCGCCCATGAGCTGGGCCAGGCTTTGGCCACCGAGGCTGCCGACCGCAAGGCGGACATGATCCTCGCCCCCACGGTCAACCTCCACCGCTCGCCCCGGGGCGGTCGCCATTTCGAGAGCTACAGCGAGGATCCCGAGTTGAGCTCTCGCATCGCGGTGTCGTACATCACCGGGGTTCAGTCCCAGGGGGTGGGTGCCTGCGTCAAGCACTTTGTGGCCAACGACCAGGAGTTCGAGCGCCGCACCATCAACGTCGACGTCGACGAGCGCAGCCTGCGGGAGATCTATCTCCCGCCATTCGAGGCCGCGGTCAAAGAAGCCGGGGTACGCGCCGTCATGGGCGCCTACAACTTCGTCAACGGCCACCACGCCTGCGCCCAGCCCGAGATGCTGATCGACGTGTTGAAAAAGGAGTGGGGATTCGACGGCTTGGTGGTTTCCGACTGGGGTGCCATCAAAGAGACCGTCGCTCCTGCTCTCTACGGGCTCGATTTGGAAATGCCCGGTCCGGGCCGATGGTGGGGAAGGGGTCTGCTATTGGAGGCAGTCGAGGCCGGAAGGGTGGACGAGTCGCTCGTCGACGACAAGGTGCGCCGCATCGTCGGCTTCCTCAACTGGGCTGGTCGCATCGATACGCCTACCGACCACGACGAGGCCAGCATCGACCGCCTAGAGCATCGAGCACTAGCCCGCCGGGCCGCCGCCGAGTCGATGGTGCTGATCCGCAACGACGGCGGACTCCTCCCGTTGGCCGGCGACCGCACGGTGGCGCTCATCGGTCCGGGAGCGGCCGAAACGGCCCTTTTCGGAGGCGGTTCGGCCAGCTTGGTGCCCCATCGCACTACCTCGGTGCTGGAGTCTTTGGGAGAGCGGCTCGGTCCGCGGCTGGCGGGACACGCCCTCGGCATTGACATGCGCCGAAAGGCTGAGGCTGTTCCCGAGTCGTGGATCGACGGCGGCGTTCAGTTCGAGCTGTACGACGGCATCGGATTCGACGGCGAGCCGTTCGAGACCCTTTACCGGCCCCTGCCGTTCAACGCTTGGATTGGCGACAACTGGCCCAAAGACTGCGACGCCATGTCGGTGCGGCTGGAGTTCACCATGACACCCGAGCACTCCGGTCGGCACCGGCTCTGCGCCCTTGGATTCGCCCACGCCCGCCTATTTGTCGACGGCCAATTGGTGGCCGACAACCACATCGACAGGTTCAGCGTCAGCCTTGGCGTGCATGGTGGTCATGGTTACCTCGATCTTGAGGCTGGCCATCCCTATCGCATCCGCCTCGATCACGTTCCCCCAGAGGGAAACATGTGGGTCAGCATTGTTGATGTGGGGATAGAGCTGGCCGACCTCAGCCGCGAGGAAGGCCTTTCCAATGCCGCCACCCTGGCTGCCCAAGCCGACACCGCAGTGGTGGTGGTCGGTTCCAGCTCCGAGTGGGAGTCAGAGGGAAGCGACCGAGACTCCATTGAGCTGCCCAACAATCAGGATGAGTTGGTGGAGCGGGTGCTCGACGCCAACCCCAACACCGTCGTGGTGCTTAACTGCGGTGCCCCGATGACCATGCCGTGGCTTGATCGGGCGGCGGCCGTGGTGCTGGCCTGGTACCCGGGCCAGGAGGCCGGTGAGGCTGTCGCCGATGTGCTTGTGGGCGACGCTGAGCCTGGGGGGCGGATGCCCACTAGCTGGGCATGGCGAGAACAGGACACTCCGGCCTACCTGAACTACCCCGGCGAAGCCGGCGTGGTGCGCTACGGCGAGGGGATTTTCGTCGGCTACCGCTGGTATGACGCCCGGGGGATCGAGCCGATGATCCCATTCGGCCACGGCGGCTCCTACACCACGTTCGAGTGGGGCCTGCCCGAGGTGAGCGGTGAGTGCCAGGAGGTCACCGTTTCGGTCCCAGTCACCAATACCGGCCACCGGCCGGGCAGCGAGGTGGTGCAGATCTACGTTGCCCCGCCCGCCGGCGACGTACCCCGACCCCCCAAAGAGCTGGCCGGATTCGCCAAGCTCACTCTCCACCCCGGTGAGACCGGCACTGCGGAGATCGCCCTCAAAGAGCGCTCGTTCGCCCGCTGGGATCCCGAGGACCACCGCTGGGCACTGGACCCTGGCCAGTACCAACTAGTGGTCGCCGCCTCAGCCACCGACATCCGCTCGGAACTGGCCTTCGAGGTCTAACCGAACCGCCCAACGGTGGAAGGCAATGGGCGAATCTGTCACCGGGCTTCAGTAGGGTTGTCGCAGGTCGCGGCTCCGTACCAAGCCGTCCAAGCATCCACCACCGGGCGAGGTGCGGCATGGGATCATTCCCAAGGGAGGCCAATCGCAGGCTCCCATTTGGTGTCTGCGAAGGAGGTTTTGTGTCTGCTGCCAGTGACGACAGTCGAGTTTGGTCGGTGTACAGAGGGGACGCGCTCGACGCCTATCCCGTTTGGCCATCCCCTTCGGTCATAGTCTCTGATGGCGCTTACGGGATCGGCGGATTCCCCGGCGACCCGCGGACGCCAGAAGACCTGGCCGAGTGGTACGCCCCCCATGTAGAGGCTTGGTCCAAGCACTCACTGCCATCGTCGACGCTGTGGTTTTGGAATACCGAGATCGGCTGGGCCACAGTTCATCCAGTCTTGGCCGAATTCGGCTGGGATTATGTTCAAACAATCGTGTGGGACAAGGGCATTGGGCACATCGCTGGCAACGTCAACGGGGACACTATCCGCCGCTTTCCGGTTGTATCCGAGGTTTGCGTGTTCTATCGACGTCGATTGGAGTTCCCGACGCCAGACGGCGTGATGACGGCTCGAAGGTGGCTGCGGTATGAGTGGCAGCGAGCGGGGCTGCCCCTGTACCGAGCTAATGAGGCGTGTGGGGTGGCAAACGCCGCTACCCGCAAGTATCTCACGCAAGACTGGCTCTGGTATTTCCCGCCGCCCGAAATGATGGAACGCCTGGTGCGCTACGCCAATCAGCATGGTTCTCCTGCTGGCGCTCCCTACTACTCCCTAGACGGTGTCTCCCCGATCACGGCAGAGGAGTGGGCCGGGATGCGAGACCAGTGGAATCACACCCATGGCCTCACCAACGTGTGGTCGGCGCCGCCGTTGAATGGTCAAGAGCGCTACAAGGGCAATGGAGTTCGCTCGGCACCGCGCGTGTACAAGCCCGGCCGCAACGCTGCTGTCCACCTCAATCAGAAGCCACTGGAGTTCATGCGCCGAATCATCAAGGCTGCTACTGAGCCGAACGACGTTGTTTGGGAACCCTTTGGTGGACTGTGCAGCGCGGTAGTAGCTGCGGTCGAGGCCGGGCGACGTGGCTACGCAGCGGAGACGGTAGGCCACTTCGCCGACTTGGCCATTGAGCGCATCGAATCTGCTGCATCCTGACTACGCTCCAAGCTCGATGAGCAGCCAGCCGAAGCACCAAGAGGCGGTGCCTGCCCCAGAGCCACCGCGTCTTGACCCGGATGATCCTAGAACGAAGCTGCGCGACCGCGTTCAGGACGCTTTGCTGGCGCTGCCCGGCTATTTCGATTCGACCACCAACATTGAGGGGCTGGCTGCCACTGACCTGTTTTCCCTGAACACCGTGCTTGGTGCAACCATCGAAGTGCAGGTGGTGCAAACGCTCAATCGAATGCGGGATGTCTGGGATCCAAACGATGAATGGGCCCTATACCGCTTTGACCGTCAGGCGCAAACATTTCCTGATGTGCTGTTCCGAAGCAGGAATAGCTCTGGCGAATACGAGACTGCCCTAGGGGTTGAGTTGAAGGGTTGGTACATGTTGGCCAAAGAGCGCGAACCCAGCTTTCGGTACCGCGTGACCCCGAGTGCTTGCTCAGACTGGGACCTTCTGGTGGTAGTGCCCTGGCATCTTTCAAACGTGCTTTCCGGTGTCCCGCGAGTTTCTGCTCCGGCCTGCTGGTCGGCCAAGCACATTGCTGACTACCGGAATCACTGGTGGCGTCACATCCGCGAAACCGAACAAGATCCCTCCGTTGAATCACCCGCCCATGCTTCTCCATACATGGGCCGAGACAACACTTCAGACAAGCCGGCAAGAGATGGCGGGGGGAACTTCGGACGAATCGCTCGTACCGGCATCATGGACGACTGGGTCCAAGAGATTCTGGACGAGCCGCTGGCCGGCATCCCTGTTGACGCTTGGATCAGCTTTCTGAAGCAACATGAGGCCAAGTAGCAATACCCCGCTCTTATGGGTAGACGCTAACTCCACGATTAGGGGGAACCTCGTCACGTTCGTGGCTGTTCAACTCTGGAACGATCGAATCAATTCTGGTCAAGACAAATCTCCCATATGGTGAAATGGATGGTTGAAGTTCATGGCAACGGCTGACCATCTCGCAGAAATCGATTTCGCACTTCGCAACGACATCCGACGACTGGGCGCTCAGCTTGGCGATGCTCTCGTGCGCCAGCATGGCCCCGAGTTGCTTCAGCGCGTCGAGCAGGTGCGCGCTATGGCCCGCGGGCTGAGGCGCGACGAGGAATCGGGGGCGGCTCTGGCCGAGATGCTCGACGATGTGGACGTAGTGGAGGCGATTCGCCTGGTGCGAGCGTTCACGGTCTATTTCCACTTGGCCAACACCGCTGAGCAGGTCCACCGAGTCGAGGATCTCAACGCCGGCGGCCTCGCCGGAAGCCTCCGCTTCGCCGAAACGGTGGACAAGCTCGTGGAGTCGGGCATTGACCGATCCGAGATCGTGGCGGCCACTCGCAACGCCGACCTCCGCCCGGTGTTCACGGCCCACCCCACCGAGGCTTCTCGCCGTTCGATCCTCGACAAGCTCACCGAGATCGCGGTGCTCATCGAGCGTCGAGGCGAGAGCAGCAGCGGTTCGGCCGATCAGGGCCGCATTGACCGCCGCATCGATGAGCTCATCGACGCCATCTGGCAGACCGACGAGCTTCGCCGGGAGCGGCCTGATCCAGTTGACGAGGCTCGTTCCATCCTCTACTTCCTAACCGAGATCACCGCCGACGGCGTGCCCGAACTATTCGACGATGTGGACGCAGTGCTGAGGGCCATCGGCGGATCCCTTGAGGGACCCCAAGTGCCGGTGCGGTTTGGGTCGTGGGTGGGAGGTGATCGCGACGGCAATCCCAACGTCACCCCGACAACAACCCTCGAAGTGCTGGCCTTTCAGCGGAGCCGGGCCCTGCGCTTGCTGGTGACTGAGATTGAGGAGCTGTCCTCAGAGCTGTCGGTGAGCACCGCGGTTACCGGCATAACCGATGAGCTGGCCGCCCAGCTCGAAGCCGACCGCGATGACTTTCCCAACGTCGTATCCCGATTCACCAAATTGAGCGCGGGCGAGCCCTACCGCCAGCGCTGCTCGGTGATCCATCAGCGCCTGCTGGAGACGATGGACCTGGCGCCCGGTCCAAGGTCATATGGGTCGCCCGCCGAGATGGAGGCCGACTTGGCCGTCATGGCGCAATCGCTCGAGGCCAACGGGGGTTCGCTGTTGGCCCGAGGCCGTCTGGCTCGCGTCCGGCGAATTCTGGCCATGGTCGGGTTCCATCTGGCCGTACTCGACGTTCGCGAGAACGCCGTCGCTCATCATCAGGCCCTGGGCGGGCTCTTTGCCGAGCTGGGCGCTGATTATCTTGCTCTGCCGCCTCAGGAGCGCACCGCGCTCTTGACCACCGAGCTTGAGAGTCGCCGCCCGCTGGCCCCGCCCGCCAGGGCGAACGCCCAGGGCTCGCTGGCGCTCTTCGCCGCCCTGCGCCAAGCCCTAGACCTACACGGCGACGGGGTCGTTGAAAGCTACATCGTCTCGATGACCAAAGGTGTCGACGATGTGCTGGCCCCCGCCGTGCTGGCCCGCGAGGTCGGCCTGGTGGACATCCCCGGCGGCATCGCCCGAATCGGGTTCGTCCCGCTGTTCGAGACCATAGACGACCTTCGGGGTGTGGGCACCATGCTCCGAGAGCTCTTGGCCGTGCCCGCCTACCGGCGGCTGGTGGAGCTCAGGGGAGGCGGGCAAGAGGTGATGATCGGGTACTCCGACTCCAACAAAGACGGGGGCATCACCACCTCGCAGTGGGAGATCCACAAGGCGCTGCGCAAGATCGCCGAGGTCTCTGAAGAGACCGGCATCAAGGTGGTGGTGTTCCACGGTCGGGGCGGCACGGTGGGGCGCGGCGGCGGTCCCACCAACGCGGCCATTCTGTCGCAGCCTGCCGGCGTAGTGGCCGGGGGCCTCAAGATCACCGAGCAAGGCGAGGTGATCGCCGACAAGTACGGCCTCCCCCGCTTGGCTCAGCGCAACCTCGATCTGGCCCTATCGGCTGTATTGGAGGCCACTCTCGCCCACCGCCATCCCCGCCACGGCCATGACGGCATCAAGGCGTGGAACGAAGTCATGGAGCTCATGTCGGCCCGGGCCTATGAGGCGTACCGCGGTCTGCTCGACGCCCCCGGGTTTGTGGAGTACTTCCAGACCTCCACCCCGGTGGAGGAGCTGGCGGCCATGAACATCGGCTCACGTCCGGCCCGCCGATCGGGATCGGTCGCCGGCATCGACGACCTTCGGGCCATTCCCTGGGTGTTCGGCTGGACCCAGTCGCGCCAGATCATCCCCGGCTGGTTCGGGGTGGGCACCGCTCTTGAAGCAGCCCAGCAGGCCGGATGCGGTCAGCAGCTCCAGGACATGTATCAGGATTGGCGGTTCTTTCGCACCTTCATCTCCAATGTGGAAATGACCTTGGCCAAGACTGATCTGGCCATCGCCCGGCACTATGTCAACCGCCTGGTCGTCCCCGAGCTCCACCACTTCTTCGAAGCCATCGTCGAAGAGCACGACCTTGCTGTGGCCTGCATCGCCGATCTGGTTGGCGGCGACCTGCTCAGCGATCTTCCGGTGCTGAAGCGAACCTTGGCCGTACGCGATGCCTATCTCGACCCCATCAGTGTCTTGCAGGTAGAGCTCTTGGCCCGATCGCGGGCTTCATCCGGCTTGCCAGGCGATGGCCAGCGGATCCAACGGGCTCTCTTGCTGACAATCAACGGGGTTGCCGCCGGCTTGCGCAATACCGGCTAAAAGGCCACGCGGACAGGCGCATCAGCCCGGGGGCAGGTTGAGCAGCCGCTTGAGGGTGGGGGTCTCGTCTCGCATCATCGCGTCTACCCGCTTTTGGAACATGGCCCGCACCGCCTCATGGGGGAACAGCCAGTACTTGCCGGCCTTGATCCCCTCGAACACGAAATCGGCGATCTCGCTTGGATCGCTGCCCTTCTCAGTGATGCTGTGCATGAACTCCGCCTCCGGGTAATGGGACGACGACGGGTCTTCCAGGTACCGATTCCAGTCGTAGAGCTCGGTGTTGACTGCTCCAGGGCACAGGATCGACATTGAGATGTTCGCGTCTGCGTCTCTCAGCTCGTGGTGAACGGTCTCCACCAGGTTGAGCACCCCGGCCTTGGCCGCGTTGTAGGAGCTCAGGTTCTGGTAGGTACCCAGCGCCGAGGCCGACGCGGTGGTGGTGATGTGCGCCGGCTCGCCGGTTTCAATCATCGCGGGGAGAAATGCCTTCAGCCCGAACAGCACGCCCTTGAGATCGACATCGATCGTGCGCTCGTGATCTTCCACCGGAACATCGAGGAATTGGCCCACACGCTGGATTCCCGCGTTCAAGAACAAGAGGTCCACCGATCCGAGCACTTCGCGGGTGTGTTCGGCCGCCTGCTGCATTTCGGCGAAGCTCGCCACGTCTGCCCGTGTGGCCGTTGCCAGATGCCCGTCGGCGAGCAGGGCGGCCTCCAGCTCTGCCGCGCCTTCGGCGTCGATGTCCACGATGCCGACGCCCATTCCCTCTTCACAGCATTTGTCCACCAGCGCCCGGCCTATCCCGGTCACTGCTCCGACTACGACGGCATTCTTCCCAGTCAAGTCATTCATTGCCCGCCCTCCTATTTGGTTGTGCGGCTTCGGCGTTCCTGTTCGGCTGGATCTCGTTTTTCATAGGGACAGGGGTCGGTCAGCTCGCCTAGGCATCCAGCGCGGGGCCGACGGTGGTATTGGCGAACGCCGGTGAGACGGTGTCTTCCGGGAAGCGGGGCAGCGATGAGGGCGGCGTGGCGATCTCATCGATGGTGGGGGAGAGGACTTGCTCCGCGACCTTGGACATGTGGTTCAGGTCGAACCCGTACACCTCGGCTGCGGTTGAAGCGAGGATCTTGTGCAGATCACGGGGATCGGCGTCGTGGAAGGCGGCTTGGAGGGCGGTTCTGCTATAGGGATAGGTGCCTTCGGCATGGGGATAGTCGCTGCCCCACATCATCCGGTCAACGCCCACTTGGTCGCGCACTTGGGCTTCGTCGCGGCTGAGGTAGCTGGCGGTCACGTAGCAGTTCGTGTTCCAGTACTCGCTGGGTCGCTGCTTGAGGGCCTGGGCGGCGTCGCCCACGAAGTGCTGGGCAATAGAGCCATCGGTGAGCCCGGCGTCGTACAGGCCGTCCAACTCCGCGAGGTACTTCGGCACCCACGCCACCCCGGTCTCGGTGAACACCAGCTTGAGCGACGGGAAGCGGTCGAACACACCGGCGAAAACCAAATGGGCCAAAGCCCGATGGGTGAAGAAACGGGTCTCCACGAGACCGATGGCCTTGCCCCCCGGCCCCACTTCGGGCGTCAGCGGCTCTCCGGGAATGGTGGAGTGCTTGTGTACCGGCATGTCCAGCTCCTCGCAGACCTGCCAGATTGCGTCATAGCGCGGGTAGTACAAGGGGACCAGCCGAATCTGGGAGTCTCCGGGCAGCAGCACACCGCCCCGAAGGCCCATATCGTGGGCGGCGCGAATCTCGGCCACGGCTTCGTCGACATCGTCCAAGAAGATCTGGGCGATGCCGGCCCTGCGGCCCGGCAACTCCTCGCAGAAGTCGGCCATCCACCGGTTGTGGGCCCTCAGCCCCGCCATGCGCCGCTCGTACTCGTCGCGCGAGCCCGGCGCCGATGCGGTGATCACCCCGGTGGGGAAGAACGGCGGCGCGGTGTTGGGGAACAACACCTCGCCGCATATCCCCTCGGCGTCGAGATGGGCCTGGCGCTGCGGAGTGTCCCAGTTCAAAGGCGACATGCCCGAGGCGACTCCGACGCTGAGATCTGCGTCCACCTCGGCCTCGAGCTCCACCCAGGGGTCGCTGTACCGCCGGGCCCACGTGTCGAACTCATCGTGCCAGCAGGCCTCGAGGTATGGCTTGTAGTCGAGGAGATCGGCTCCAGCATGCCCATCAGTGGAGATGATCGGGTATCGGCTGTTGGAATCTTTCATGTCTGCTCACATGGTTGGTCTGCGGCGGTCACTTACAGGACCCCAATTTACACTGGCTCGGGTGAGCTTGGCAGTGCGTAACCTGATCCGCATGAGCGCGTCTCAACGGGAAGGCTCCGACGAGGTAATAGGCAAGAGCCACCTCCGGGTTGAGGACCTGCGCCTACTGCTCGGCAGTGGGCAGTTTACGGCCAACGAGGCCCCAAAAGATGCTCTGGTCGCCCACTTTGTGACGTCGGTGGTGCCCCACGCGAAGGTCAGCGTGGATGTCGCGGGCGCACGCACCTGCCCCGGCATCCACGACGTGCTCGTCGCCGCCGACCTCCCCAAGGCGGTGATGCCGGACCGCACCGCTGGCACCTGGAAAGCAGAGCACGAGGCCAGGGATCTGCCCATTCCCGGTGCCCAGCGCCCGGTACTGGCCCGCGACCGGGTTCGCTATGCGGGCGAGCCGCTGGTGGCGATCGTGGGCGAGTCGTACCAAGCGGTGCTCGACGCCGCCGAGTTGGTGGACGTCGACTACGACCCGCTGCCTGTCGTCGTCCACCCCGAGGAGGCGCTCCACGACGAGGTGCTGCTCTTTCCCGAAGCGCGCACGAACCTCGTCGGAGAGTTCCAAGGCGGCGCCGAAGACCAATTCGACATCGACGACTGCGAGGTTGTGGTCGAAGCCCGCTTCGTCAACCAGCGCCTCGCACCGTGCCCGATCGAGCCCCGGTCGGCAGCCTCGATGTGGCCCGACGGCGGAAGGCTGATCCACTGGTCGTCATGCCAAGGCGTCCACCCGGTCCGGGCGGCCCTGTCGGCCTACTACGACCTTGAGCCCGACCAGATAAGGGTCATCAGCAAAGATGTCGGGGGCAGCTTCGGATCCAAGGTACGGATGACTCCCGAGCAGCTCCTTTTGCCCCTGTTGTCGAAGCGCACCGGGCATCCGGTCACCTGGACCCCGGCTCGCTCACTCGACATGGTCGGCCTCGGCCACTCGCGGGCCCAGATTCAGCATGTCCGAATAGGAGGCGCCAAAGACGGAACCGTCGAGGCAATGGAGGCGCGCATAATCGCCGACGCCGGTGCCTACGCCGAGATCGTGCCCGCGATGACAAAGAACACCTGCGCCCTGCTGCCGGGGCCGCTGGCTTTGAAGCAGGTCCGCTGGGCGATCCAGGCGGTGGTCACCAACTCCACTCCCATCGTGGCCTATCGCGGCGCCGGCCGCCCCGAGGCCGCAGCCCTGGTCGACCGGGCCGTCGACATGTTTGCCGCCGAGACCGGCCACGACCCGCTCGAAGTCCGCAAGAAAAACCTGCTCAGAGAAGACCAGCTCCCCTGGACCAATCCCAGCGGTGTGGTGTATGACTCCGGCGACTACCACGAGGCGCTGTCGATGCTGGCTTCCGAACTCGGCTACGACGAACTGCGCCGACAACAAGCTCAAAGGCGTCAAGCGGACCATCGCAAAATGCTCGGGATCGGCCTCGCCGTCTTTGTGGACCGCACTGCCGGCGTGCCCGGCAGCGAGTTCGGCGCCGTTGAGCTGCTTCCCGATGGGAGAATACGAGTGCTCACGGGATCGACGCCGTTCGGTCAGGGCCACCACACCTCGTGGGCAATGCTCGTCGCCGAGCAAACCGGGCTGCCGCTCTCCCATATCGTTGTGGAGCACGGTGATACCGATACGATCCCTCGGGGTGGGCTCACCGGTGGGTCCAAGTCGGCCCAGAAGGCGGGATCCGCGGTAGCCCTCGCCACCGAGAATCTCGTTGAGAGAGCCCGCGAAGTGGCCGCCAACCTGCTCGAAGCCGCGCCGGATGACATCGTGATCGACAAGGCGGCGGCTGCCTTCCATGTCCGGGGCGCTCCCGCGGCCAACCGGTTGGCCTGGGCGGAAATCGCTACCCGTTGGCCGGCCGGAGACTCCGCACCGCGGTGTGAGGCAGACTTTGAAGGAGATGGCCCGACTGTTCCCTATGGCGCCTATGGCGCGGTTGCAGAGGTTGACCGTGAGACCGGTCGAACCGATCTTCTGCGACTGGTAGCCATCGACGATGCGGGCACGATTCTGAACCCCATGATCGCAGAGGGCCAGGTACACGGGGGTGCCGCCCAAGGCGCTGCGCAGGCCTTGTTCGAGGAGTTCGCCTACGACCGCGATGGCAATCCGCTGACGGCGTCTTTCGTCGACTATGCGGTTCCCGCGGCATCGGAGTTTCCGAGCTTCGAGACCCTGCTCACCGAGCACCCTTCGCCCAACAATCCCCTGGGGTTCAAGGGCATCGGCGAGTCGGGAGCGCTCGGGGCGGTTCCGGCCGTCCAAAATGCGGTGATCGACGCTCTCGCTCCCCTGGGAGTCTGCCATATTGATCTCCCTCTGACTCCTGAGCGAGTGTGGAGGGCAATGAACCAAGATGCAGACGGCGCGCTGAGCCCCTCTCTCGCCCGGGCGGCCAAGTCGGTGCAGCCATGGGCGAGTGCCGATTGCCAGGGACGGTGAGGGAAGTGGAGAGGGCCACAGCAGCAATACCGGCAGCACACCCCGGCAGCGCGCAGCAGTTGTCGGCGGTCGGGCTCACCCGGTGGGCGCCGTCCCGGCCGATACCCCACGACGGCCCCCCGTCGATTGCCGGGCTCTTCGAGGGCCGCGATTCGAGGGCCCGGGAAGCCCTGGTAGCGGACGCTCAGCGCTTGACGTATGCCGAGCTCCGCCTGCTTGTTCGCCGCGCCTCAGCCGCCCTGCTCGAGTTGGGTGTCGGGCCTGGCGACCGGGTCGCGGCATCCCTGCGAAACGGCGTTCCCATCGTTGCCGCCTTTCTTGCCACTCAGCGCATAGGAGGCATATGGGTCGGCGTCCCCCGGGCGCTGGCCCCGCCGGAGAAGGCCTATATCGCGAGCGACTGCGACGCCACCGTGTTCCTGCTCGAGGACGATCTGCTGGATGCCCAGCTTGCCGAGGCGCAGCCACCCTCGTTCCAGACTCGTCTGCTCGGTCTCAGCCGCGGCCCAGGCGGCTGGCTGGACCGCGTCGAGGGCGCCGAGGAGACGGCGGATGCCGTTGAGATAGATCCGCTGCTTCCTGCCGCTATCTCCTACACCAGCGGCACAACCGGATTTCCGAAGGGAGCGGTGCATTCCCAGCACAACATGTTGGTTGTGCTCGCCTCGTGCGCGGCTTGGCCCGGCCCCACCGCGGAGCGACAGGCGGTTATGAACCCGCTGACCTCGCTGAACAACATGATCTCTGGAGTCCTGAATCCTCTGTACGGCGGCAACTGCTGTGTGGTTCTCAAAGACACTGATTCTGTGTCCGTGGCTCAGGCGATAGAGCGCGAGCGTGTGGGCTCAATACACGGATCAACCAGCCTCTATCACGATTTCACCAGCCTTGCCGAAATTCGGGACATCGATTTGAGCAGCCTCGTCCAGCCTTTCGTCGGAGGCTCGGAGATCCCGACGAAGGTGCTGCAAGCCTTCGAAGACCGGACTGGAGTGGGGGTAACCATCGGCTACGGAATGACCGAAGCGCCCATGTCGGTCAGCTGGGCCGGTGCATCGGCGGAGTCGAAGCCGGGCCGGTGCGGCATTCCCGCTCTCCATGTCGCAATCGAGATTCGCGCCGAAGACAGCACGCCGCTCCCGGCGGGCGAGGTCGGCGAGGTCTGCGTGTCCAGTGCCGAAGAGGGCCCCTTCGCCGGCGTCTACACCCCCATGCTCGGCTACTGGAACCAGCCAGAGGCCACGGCCTCGGCACTGGACGGGGGCGTCTACCACACCGGCGATCTCGGGTATCTCGATGAGTCGGGCGAGCTGTATCTCGTCGGTCGCCAAAAGGAGCTGATTCTTCGCGGTGGGGGAAACATCTATCCGGCCGAAGTCGAGCGGATCCTGATCCAATACCGCGATGTGGAAGAAGTGTGCGTGTTCGGCATCCCCGACCAGCGACTCGGCCAGAGGGTGGCAGCCGCCGTTGTGGTTGGATCGGCTGATCCCGAGTCGGTTCCGACTCGGCTGCGCGACTATTGCTCGGGCCGCCTGGCCCGGTTCAAAGTGCCCGACGAGTTTCTTGTGGTCGATGAGATACCATGCAACGACATGGGAAAGCCGCTCCGCTCTGAACTGGCCCGCCTTTGGGCCCGCTCCAACTCGGGAAAGGGCGCCGGACAGTGAGCAGGCACATCACCCATGCCGAGGGGCTTCGCTATGAGGTCGATGACGGGGTGGCGGTGATTACTATCGACCGCCCCGACAAGAACAACGCTCTTACGCCGAGAATGCAGTTGGGATTTCGGGATATCTGGGCCGACGTCCGAGACGATCAAGACATCCGGGCCGCGGTGGTGATCGCGGCCGGCGACCGTTTTTTCTCGGCGGGATTCGATCTGGATGGAGTACAGGGCGAAGATTCCACGCTCGCGCTGAACAACCGGCCGCTGCCAGAGGCGGTCTTCTGGTCTCCGCACCAGAACCGGGTCATGAAGCCGGTGATCTGTCTGGTGAACGGGCTGGTAACCGGGGCTGGACTGCATTTCGTGGTAGATGCCGACATCATCGTCGCGTCGAAGAACGCAGTCTTTTTGGACACCCATGTGAACGTGGGCATGGTGGGCGCCTTGGAGAACATCGGCTTGGCCAAACGCCTGCCGCTCGGCACCGCCCTTCGCATGACGTTGCAGGGTCGGGACTTCCGGTTGTCGGCCGATCGGGCCTTTCAGCTGGGGCTGGTCGACGAATTGGTGGACTCGCCCGACGAGCTTCTCGAAGCGGGCATGGCGATCGCCCGCTCGATCGCCGGCCATTCCCCTCAGGCCGTTCAGCTCTCGAAAGAAGCCGTGTGGGGATCGCTGGACGTCGGCTATCGCGATGCGCTCGAGAAGGGGTGGGCGCTGGTGCGACTGCACTGGGGGCATCCTGATTTCCAAGAGGGTCCGGCGGCCTTCGGGGACAGGCGAGAGCCCCAGTGGGATTCCGATCCCAATGCGGGGCGAGGGGATGCGGCTGGGCAACGAGACCAGGACCGGCGGGGTTCCGACCCCAGTGAGGGGTGAGATGGAGTTTGACTGGAGCGAGGAGCAGGCAGGATATCGCAGTGAGCTGCGGGCCTTTCTCGAGGAGGAGATTCCCGACAATTGGGCCGATATCGCCGCTGAGGGCCTGGGGGGTGCCGGGACGGTTGAGTTCAGCCGGTCGTTCTGCGCCACGCTGGCCGAACGCGGCTGGCTCACGCCGCACTGGCCGGCTGAGCACGGCGGCCAGGACGCCGGAGACTGGCATCACTTCATCTTGAGCGAGGAGATGTGGAGTCGCGGCGATCCGCGCGGCCCCCAGCTGATGAACATCAACTACATCGGGCCGACGATCATGAAGTACGGCACCGATGAGCAAAAGCGCAAGCACCTGCCGCCGATGGCCAGAGGAGAGGCGTTTTGGTGCCAGGGGTATTCAGAGCCCGAAGCAGGGACCGATTTGGTGTCTCTTCGCACCAGTGCGATACGCGACGGCGATCACTACGTTGTCAATGGGCAGAAGATCTGGACCTCGTATGCCGACGTTGCCCAGCACTGCATCCTGCTCGTTCGAACCGACCCGGAGTCGACCGGACACAAGGGGATCTCCGTCTTGCTCTGCCCGATGGGTTTGCCGGGAATTACGGTGGAGGAGATCCCCAGCATCTTGGGGCAGAGCTATCTCACCAGAGTCATATTCGACGAGGTGAGGGTGCCTGTCGATTGCCGGCTCGGCCCTGAGCACGACGGCTGGAGCGTGGTTCAGTACTCGCTTCAGTACGAGCGCACCAGTTCGGCCCGCTACGCCCGTGATGCCATGACGCTGGACGCCATTGCCGCCCACGCTGCCGAAACGGGCAAGCTGGACGATCCGCTTCTCCAGCAGCGGATCGGCGAGGCTCGCGCGTTGGTGGATGCCGCCCGCATCCTCACCTATCGAATCGTCGATCAGCGCGACCGCGGTGAAGAGCCCTCGGTGGACGTCAACATGGCGCGGATCGCGGTGAACCAGTCGCAATGGGCGGTCAGCCGCCTTTCCGTGGACGTGTTTGCCGACGGCATGGAATACCGGTCTTCGGGCAACGGGCATTTCCGCAGCGCCATTCAGGCCGGCATCGCGGCGGGATCGTGGGAAATGCACCTCAACCAGGTGTCGCGTTGGCGCCTCGACCTGCCCCGGGAACCGAAGGCGAGGTGAACCATGAACTTCGAGCCCGATGCTGATCAACAGAAGATGCTCGACCGGGCCGAGGTCGTGCTCGAAGCCAACGCCGGCCCACGGCGGGCTGCCGCGCTTTTGGAGCGCGGCGAACACGACCAAGCTCTCGCCGATGCGTTGAGTGAGGCTGGTCTCGGTTTCGGGGCTCAGGCATCGAATGATCACGGCTTGGAGGCGACCCTTTTGACCGAGGCCGTCGCCCGTCATGGCGGACTCATCCCGTTTGGCGTGTCGGCCATGATCTGTCCCGCTATTGACGCCGATCTCGCCTACCCGGTGGCCATTGCCCTGAAGGATCAGGACAAACCCATCCGATTCGCCCCTCAGGCCAGGAGTCTTATTGTCGTCGATGGCGACGAGGTGTTCGTGCAGGAGAAGGTCGAAACCCCGGCGGTTCCCGTGGACTCCGGTTTCGGGTATCCGTTTGGGCGGCTCCGGCTTGACGGAGGACGGCGGCTGGACGCGGGTTCGGCTGCTGATGTGGTGAACTGGTGGCGGGTCATGCTGGCGGCTGAGATGGCTGGGACGATGCGCTCTGCATTGGACTACACGGTGCAGCACACCAAGACGCGGCACCAGTTCGGGCGTCCAATAGGATCATTTCAGGCCATTCAACACCGCCTCGCCGATTGCGAGGTGGGCGTGGAGGGCAGCCGCTGGCTGGCATACGAGGCGGCCGCTCACGGGGCCCCTGCCGAGAGCGCGGCTTGCGCAGCGGCCTATGCCACGTCGGTGGCCACCAAGATCTTCTATCAGACCCACCAGATCATGGGCGCCCGCGGCTTCACCTTCGAACACGATCTCTTTGTGTGGTCTATGAGGTTGCAGGCCCTCCGACTGGAACTCGGAGGGCTCGGGGCCCATGAGGTGGCCCTGACCCGCGCCCGGTGGATGGGCGGCGGGTCGAGATAGTCGAGATAACCGCGAATCCGGGGGCGGATGTCCTCAGCGATCTGTAGATACAAGCCGCAACAGTTGACCGCTTGTCCCAATCATTCCTCGTGTTCGTCGCGATCGGCAATGAGGGCTGCGGCCTGTGCGGTCCACTTCCATCGGCTGATCCGGCCGGGTATCTCCAGGGCGGCTTCGAGTGCCCGGACTCCGACGTCATCGAGAGCAGCCAAGTCTTCGTAGGTGATGATGCCGTGCTCGGGGAGCATCCGGGCCAGAGTGGGATCGGCGCCCTTGATACGGGTGAAGTCGTCTGGTCTTCTAGTCGGGTCTGGTGCGGGCCTCTCTGGAGGGGCTTGCATCGGAAGCTCTGGCTCGGCCTCGGTAGCCGCCGATTCCTCCGGCTCGACCGCTTCGACTTCGGCGGGTGGCTCAGGTTCGGCAGGCGGCTCAGGTTCGGCGGGTGGCTCAGGTTCGGCAGGCGGAGGCGCCTTGGTTACAACCTCAGCCTGTGGCTCGACCACCGCGGTGGCAACCGGTCCAGGAGCCGCGTTGCGAATGGTGAGCAGTTCAGATTGCCGGGCGGCTTCCTCATCGGCGTCTCGGTTCTCCAACGCCTCGAGCAGGTGCATGGAGATGTCGCCCACCACCACATCGTCGTCGGCGCCCTCGGCCTTGATGCCGTCGTCGATCATGATGTAGCAGAACGGGCAGGCGGTGGCGATCCGGTCGGCCCCAGTTGCTATCAGCTCCTGCGACCGCTCGATGTTCACCTGCTTGCCGATGGTCTCCTCCATCCACATGCGGGCCCCGCCCGCGCCGCAGCACATCCCCTTGGTGCCGTTGCGCTCGGCCTCCACCACCTCGACGCCGCCCAGTGATCCCACCACCCTCCGGGGGGCCAGGTAAACGTCGTTGTGGCGGCCCAGATAGCAGGAGTCGTGGTACACCACCCGCTCGTCGAGGCGGGCGCCGGACATGTCGAGGCGTCCGTCGTCGATCAGTGCCTCAAGGAACTGGGTGTGGTGGACCACCTCGTAGTGCCCGCCGAGCTGGGGGTACTCGTTGGCCAGCGTGTTGAAGCAATGGGGGCACTGGGTGACGATCTTCTTCACCCCCATCTCGTTGAGGGTCTCGATGTTCTGCATGGCCAGCATCTGGAAGATGTACTCGTTGCCCGAGCGCCGGGCCGGGTCGCCGGTGCAGTTCTCGGCCGGACCCAGGATGGAGAAGCTCACTCCCGCCCGCTGGAGCAGCTTGGCCACCGCCCGGGTGACCTTGCGGTTCTTATCGTCGAAGGAGCCGGCACAACCCACCCAATAGAGGTACTCCGACTCCAGGGGGTCGCCCCCGTCGAGCACGGCGATGCCCTCGAACTCTTCGGTCCACGCTCCCCGGTCGCCCTGGGACATGCCCCACGGGTTCCCCGAGTTCTCCATCGACCGGTAGGCCTGGCCCAGTTCGGTGGGAAAGTCCGACTCCATCAGCGACAGGTAGCGCCGCATGTCGAGGATCTTGTCGAGGATCTCGATGTTCACCGGGCAGATCTCGTCGCACGCCTTGCAGGAAGTACACGCCCAGATCTCCTCGCCGGTGATCCGCTCGAACAGGGAGTTGGCCTCCACCTTGATCTCCGGGACCGTGCCCAGTGGCGGCGTGGTGGCCGGCTCGCCGGTGGCGGCCATGACCTCCCCGGTTTTCAGCACGATCTCCCGGGGGTCGAGGGGCTTGCCGGTGGCATGGGCCGGGCACACCGATGTGCATCGGCCGCACATGGTGCAGGCGTCGGTGTCCAAAAGCTGCTTCCAGGTGAAGTCCTCCACCGTGGCTGCGCCGAACGACTCCAGGTCGGTCTCCATCAGGTTGGGCATGGGCTTCATGGCGCCTTTGGGCCGGTCTTTGTCCCGCAGGTACATGTTCAGCGGGGAGGTGAACATGTGGCGCAGCATGGTGATGGGCAACAGCACCAAGAAGGCAACGAAGGCGATCACATGGCCGGCCCACCAGAACTGGTGCCAGTGGTCGAGGCCTTCGAGGCCCCTCATGTGGGTGGCCACCCAGTAGCCGACCACCGACCACTTCTCGAAGTCGGGCACGCCGTGGTGGGCGATGCGGAACACCTCGGCGCCGAACCCGGTGATGCCGATGGCGAAGAACGTGCCCAAGATCACCGCGTGCTCGGGCCGTGACTTGATGCGGATGCGGTAGGGCCGCAAACGGCGGGGGCCGTAGCGGCGCACGATGGCCCAAACCACCCCGGCCAAGAAGACGACGCCAGCGATGTCGGCCACCGCCGAGTACACCTGGTACACCCGGCCGTGGAGGAATTTGGCCCCGTCGGGGAGCTGCTCGTCGATTTCCAGGGTGGTGGTGACCCCCAGCAGGATGATGAACCCGACGTAGATCATGGTGTGCATGATCCCGGCGCCGGGCTCCCGCAAAAGGGTGCGCATGTACATGCCCCGACGGAGGTCTTCGAGGCGGGTCTTGGCGTTTGACAGAGTGGTGCGGCGGTTGTCGGGGCCGCCCCGCTCCCAATTCTTCACCCGCTTGGCGAACTCCCATGCCGCCCACACCAAGAAGATGGGGATGATGGTGTAGAAGGCGGCCTTCCAGCCATTGGGGATGTTCTCCCAGGGGTGGCGGGTGATCTCCGCGGGGTTCTTGAACTCGGTTACGGCCGAGGCGATGCCCGAGGCGATGGTGAAGGCGGCGAAGCCCAGCCCGAGACCGAGGACTATGTGATAGGGACGCAGGCGCTTTGAGTCCATGGCGACCCCAAACTAGTAGTTGGCATCCCCCCGTTCCGTACTCAAGCAGGCAGCACGAGTTCCCTTGGTTCCATAGTCAAGGAGGCAGCACGAAACCACCACTTCCTGCTTGAAATTCACAGCGCAGAAACAATCGTGAAACTTGGCCTTCCTAGCTTGTTGCCGATTGCGCTGGAGCCGCAGTGGCATGAGCGCAGATCACGGCGAAGGAGGGCCGGTACGCATGAAAAGGAAATTTGGGGTCGGAGCACTGATTGCCGCCGCAACGGTGCTCATCGGGGCAGTTCCCGCAATGGCCCAAGACGGCGGGGCCGAAGCGGTGCAAGTGGTGATGGACAACCTGTGGGTGTTCATCGCCGGAATCTTGGTGTTCTTGATGCAGGCCGGCTTCGGCATGGTCGAGGCGGGGATGACCCGGGCCAAAAACGTCGGCAACATCATGGCCAAGAACCTGGCCGACATGTGCATCGGCGCGCTTGCGTTCTTCGCGTTCGGGTTCGGCATCGCCTTCGGCACCGACGGCGGATCGATTGTTGGCACCGACGGATTCTTCCTGAGCGGGACATTCACCGATTTTGGCGACGGGCTCAGCACTCCCACGTTCTTCTTCTTCCAGGTGGTGTTCGCGGCCACCGCGGTGACCATTGCCTCAGGAGCCATGGCCGAGCGGACCAAGTTCTCGGCCTATCTGGTGTTCAGCTTCTTTATGACCGCCCTGATCTATCCGGTGGTGGTCCATTCCTTCTGGCACGGCGACGGGCTTTTGTCCGATCTGAAGATAGGTGACGCCCGATTCGGCGACTTCGCCGGTTCCACCATCGTGCACAGCACCGGTGGCTGGGCCGCCCTGATGGGGGCCATTTTCCTCGGGCCCCGCATCGGCAAGTACGACGAGAACGGCAACCCCCGGGCCATGCCGGGACACAACATCGCCTTTGTGGTGCTGGGCGTGTTCATTTTGTGGTTCGGCTGGTTCGGATTCAACCCCGGCTCGGAGTTGGCCGCGGACGACTTTGTGATGCGAGCTGCGGTTACCACGCTGCTGGCAGCGGCTGCTGGAGGCCTTGCTGCCGGGGCGATCATCTGGCGCAAGGCCGGCTCACTGGACGTGGCCATGACGGGCAACGGTGTGCTCGCCGGTCTGGTGGGGATCACCGCAGGCACCGGCACCATGAACCCGATGGGCGCGGTGGTGACTGGCGCAATTGCCGGAGTCATCGTGGTGTACTCGGTGCTGTTCTTCGACCGGATCCGCATCGACGACCCGGTGGGCGCCATCTCGGTCCACGGTGTGTGCGGCGTGTGGGGCACGCTGGCAGTGGGCCTGTTCTCCCGCTATGACGATGCATTCGTCGGCCAGGACAACGCCGGCCTGTTCTACGGCGGCGGCATAGACCAGTTGGTGGTGCAGCTCATCGGCGTGGTGCTGGTATTCGTGTGGGTGACGGTCACCACCGGCATCCTGTTCGCGGTGGTGAAGAAGACCATGGGTCTGCGAGTGTCTCGCGAAGAAGAGATCGGCGGCCTCGATCTCCACGAGCATGGTGTGCCCGGCTATGGCCCTGACACGTCGGTTTCTGTGGGCTGAACTCCTACAGACCTACAGGCGCTCAGCCCGCTTGCTCGGCCACTGCCGCAGCCGCTTCGGCCGCTGCGGCGGGGTCGAGGGAGCGGGCGAGCGTCATCTTGGCCTCGATTGGCATCATGTCGGGGCCCAGTTCGTACACCAGCGGAATGCCAGTAGGGATGTTGAGGGCGGCGATGGCATCATCGTCGATCTGGTCGAGGTGCTTGGCCAGAGCTCTCAGGCTGTTTCCGTGAGCCGAGATCAGCACCACCCGCCCGGCCCGCAGGTCGGGGACCACGGCGTCGTGCCAATAGGGCATCAACCGCTCCACCACATCGGCAAGGCACTCGCTTGTGGGCAGCAGTTCGGGGGGAATATGGGCGTAGCGGGGATCGCGGTTGGGGTTCCACGGGTTGTCATCGGCAATGGGCGGGGGCGGCGTGCGGTAGCCCCGGCGCCAGGCGATGAGTTGTTCGTCGCCAAAACGCTTACGGGTCTCGGACTTGTCCAACCCCGTGAGGTCGCCGTAGTGACGCTCGTTCAACCGCCAATCCTGGTTCACCGGCACTCCGGTCTGGTCCATTTCGGCCAGGGCTAGGTCCGCGGTGCGGATGGCTCGGGTCTGGAGTGAGGTGTGCACTATGTCGGGCAGCAGTCCTGCCTCGGCCAGCGCTCTTCCGCCGGCTCGAGCTTCAGCTTCGCCCTTCGGCGTCAGGTCGCAGTCGTACCATCCTGTGAATTGGTTGGAGGCGTTCCATTGGCTCTGCCCATGACGGAGCAGGATCAGGATTGCTGGATTCACTCAGGGGAGCGTAGCGGCTTCTACCCTTAGTGGACAGCACTCAAGTTTTGGGATATGACAATTTGAAGGGTATCCTTGATGGGGAAAATAATTCTGATAAAACCCAAACAATCAAGGAGTAAATCGATATGGGAAAGGTTGTCGGCATCGATCTGGGCACCACCAACAGCGTGGTTGCTGTGCTCGAAGGTGGTGAGCCTGCCGTAATTGCCAACGCTGAGGGTTCTCGCACTACCCCGTCGGTGGTGGCCTTCTCCAAAGACGGAGAGGTGCTGGTAGGCGAGGTGGCCAAACGCCAGGCCATCACCAACCCCGATCGCACCATACGCTCGGTCAAGCGCCACGTCGGTACGAACTGGTCGGAGAGCATCGACAGCAAGGACTACAGCAGCCAGGAGATCTCCGCCCGTGTCTTGCAAAAGCTGAAGCGGGACGCCGAGACTTACCTTGGCACCGAAGTTGCTGAGGCAGTCATCACCGTCCCGGCTTACTTCGACGACGCCCAGCGCACTGCTACCAAAGAGGCCGGGACCATCGCCGGGCTAGAGGTACTGCGAATCATCAACGAGCCCACCGCAGCCGCTCTGGCCTACGGACTCGAAAGGGGCGACACCGACCAGACCATCCTGGTGTTCGACCTCGGAGGGGGCACCTTCGATGTGTCCGTTCTGGAGATCGGTGATGGGGTGTTCGAGGTCAAGTCCACCAGCGGCGACACTGCCTTAGGCGGCGACGACTGGGACGATCGGGTCATCGGGTGGTTGGTGGATTCGTTCCGCAACGACCATGGGGTGGATCTAAGCAAGGACAACATGGCTATGCAGCGGCTAAAGGAGGGCGCGGAGCGGGCCAAGATCGAGTTGTCGCAGACCCAGAGCACCAATGTGAACCTGCCGTTCATAACCGCTACCGACGCTGGGCCGCTGCACATGGATTACGAGCTCACCCGGGCCAAGTTCCAAGACCTCACCAGCGACCTGCTGGATCGGTGCCGCAAGCCGTTCAAGCAGGCTCTCTCCGACGCCGGCCTCTCGGCGGGCGATGTCGACCACGTGATCCTGGTAGGCGGCTCCACCCGGATGCCCGCGGTGGTCGATCTAGTGACCGGCATGACCGGGACCCAGCCCCACCAGGGAGTCAACCCCGACGAGGTGGTGTCGGTGGGCGCCGCAGTGCAGGCCGGCGTGCTCAAGGGCGAGGTCAAAGACGTGCTGCTGCTGGACGTGACCCCGCTGTCGCTGGGCATCGAGACCAAGGGCGGCGTGATGACCCGGCTCATCGAGCGCAATACCACCATCCCCACCCGTCGCACCGAGGTGTTCACCACCGCTGACGACAATCAGCCCACCGTGGAGATCCACGTGCTTCAGGGTGAGCGGGAGATGGCCGGCTATAACAAGACGCTGGGCAAGTTCCAGTTGGTGGATCTGCCACCTGCCCCCCGGGGTGTGCCCCAGATCGAGGTCACCTTCGATATCGATGCCAACGGTATCGTCCATGTGTCGGCCAAAGACCGGGCCACCGGCAAAGAGCAGTCCATCACCATCACTGGGCAGACTTCGCTGGACAAGTCCACGATTGATCAGATGGTCGCCGACGCCGAGGCCCATGCCGCCGAGGACGCCCGCCGCCGGGAGGAAGCCGAGGCCGTCAACAACGCTGACAGCCTGGTTTATCAAGTGGAGAAGCTTCTGTCCGATGCTGGCGATTCAGTGGACGCTGACAGCCGCTCCGAGGTTGAGGCCAAGCTGGCTGATCTGAAGGCGGCCATCGACGAGAAGGATCTGGACCGCATCCGCTCGGCCACCGAGGAGCTGTCGGCACTCAGCCAGCAGATCGGTTCTGCCATGTACGAGCAGGCCGCCGCCGCGGCCGGCGATGGGCCCGGTGATTTCTCGGCTGACGCTGCTGCCGATACCGCTGATGACGAAAACATCGTCGACGCCGAGATCATCGACGACGAAGAAGACGGAAGCTCCCAGTGAACGACAAGGTTGGCGCTGATCTGGCCGACGAGGCAATGTCCAACGAGGATGGGGCCGAAGAGGCAGCGGGCGCCGAAGACCTGATCGACGCAGAGACTGATCCAGTTGTTGGGGAACAGATTGAGGAAGATGCCGACGCTGAGGAACTGCCCTCGGTCGAAGAGCTGTTAGCTCAGCGGGACGGCTATCTCAATGACCTCCAACGGGTGACGGCCGAGTTTGCCAACTACCGCCGCAAGGCGGCCGAGCGACGGCAGGAGACGGTGGCCATGGCCGCGGCCGACATCGTTGAGAAGGTGCTGCCCGTGCTAGATGCCTGCGATGCCGCGGTGGTTCAAGGCGCTGAAGACGTCGTTCCCATCCGTGACGCGCTATTCGGTGCTCTGGAGAAGGAGGGCTTGGCAAAGCTGGACGATCCCGGCGCCCCTTTCGATCCCACCTGTCACGAGGCGGTGGCGCACGAACCGGGAGATGGGCAGGCGGTAATCGCTGAAGTTCTGCGGGCGGGCTATGAGTGGAACAGCCGAGTGTTGCGTCCCGCCATGGTGAAGGTCCGGGGGTAGGACGGAGGCATCCCAAACATGGACGTGAAACGGGAATGGCTGGAGACCGATTACTACAAGGTTCTCGGAGTCTCCCCGTCCGCCTCCGATAAGGAGATCACCAAGGCCTATCGCAAGTTGGCCCGCAATCTTCACCCCGACGCCAACCCGGGCGACAGCAAGGCCGAAGAGCGCTTCAAGGAGGTGTCGGCGGCCTACGACGTTCTGGGCGATGGCGAGCGCCGGGCTCAATACGACCAGGTGCGCCACATGGGGCCGATGAACTTCCAGGCCGGACCGGGTGGGTTCACCATGGAAGGGGATATGGCCGACATCTTCTCGGCGTTCATGGGCGGCGGCCGCTTCGAACGGGGCGGTCATCCTTTCAGCGGCCAGACCCGTCCGGTGAGGGGCCACGATCTCAATGCCCACCTAACCTTGGACTTCGCCGAGGCGGTGCGGGGTACGACCACCGACCTGACGCTCAGCGGCGACACTGCCCGGGCCGGGCGCTCCATCTCTGTGCGCATTCCTGCCGGGGTGGGCGACGGCAAAAGGATCAAGATTGCCGGCAAAGGGGAGCCAGGGATCAACGGAGGCCCTCCGGGCGACCTATATGTAACAGTCAAGGTCAAGCCCCATCCGGTGTTCGGTCGTCGGGGAAAGAACCTCACCGTTTCCGTGCCGGTGACATTTGTCCAGGCCGCGCTGGGTGCGGAGATCTCGGTGCCCACGTTCGAGGGTGAATCGGTAACGCTGCGACTGCCTCCCGGCAGCCAGCCGGGCAAGGTACTGCGGGTACGCGGGAAAGGTGTTGAGACCGCCAAGGGAACCGGCGATCTCTTGGTGAGTGTGGACCTAGAAGTTCCCAGCGAGTTGAACGAAGAACAGCGCCAGGCATTGGAGGCCTTTGCCAAAGCGATGGAGGCGAGCACATGATCGACCCCCGAGGCCGCGATCGAGCGGTGTATGTCATCTCAGTGGCAGCTGAATTGGCCGGAGTCCATCCCCAGACACTGCGAATCTACGACCGCCGGGGCTTGGTGCAGCCAGCCCGCACCGGTGGGGGTAGCCGGCGCTACAGCGATGCCGACATCGAAAAGCTCCGCCGGGTACACGAGCTCACCAGCGAGGGCATGAACCTCGACGGCGTGGAGCGGATGTTGGCGCTGGAGAACGAGGTGGCTCGGCTCAAAGCCCAGGTGGCGCACCTCACACGGGAACTGGAGTCGAAACGGGCTGACATCGTGTTGTATCGAAGAGGCTGAGATCAGAGAAATCGGATAGAGGCGGGTAAAGTGCAAGCCCAGCTGATTCTGTGACTGTGATCCTCGACTCCGATCTCTCTGACCTCTTGGTGGGCTACAAGACCGTTCGGTCCTACACCGACGCGCTATCCGCACCGTTGAGCAGCGAAGACCAGTGCATCCAGTCGATGCCCGACGTCAGCCCCACAAAGTGGCATCGGGCCCATGTGACCTGGTTCTTCGAGACCTTTCTGCTCAAGTCCCGTCTGGATGGATATCGCGAGTTCCACCCGGCGTTCGGGTACCTGTTCAACTCGTACTATGAGGCAGTGGGTGAGCGGCACCCTCGTCCGGAACGGGGAAACCTGTCCCGGCCGTCGTGCGACGACGTTGCCGCCTACCGTGCCCATGTGGACCAGTCGATGGAGGACTTGCTGGCCCAATCGCTGGATGACACCACCGCCGAGTTGGTGACCTTGGGCCTGAATCACGAGCAGCAGCACCAAGAGCTGTTGCTTATGGACATAAAGCACGTTCTATCCACCAACAAGGCACTTTGGCCTGCCTTTCACGATCTCCTGCCCGCGCTGGATGCTGTGTTAGACAATGGTCAGCCAGCGGCCGGATGGACCAGCTTCGACGGCGGAGAGGTTTGGGTGGGCCATGACGGCGACGGCTTTGCCTTCGACAACGAGAGCCCCCGCCACCGGACCATTCTCCCTCCGTATCGACTCGCCAACCGCCTGGTGACGTGCGGCCAGTGGCTTGAGTTCATGGCTGATGGGGGTTACGACACCCCCACCCTGTGGCTGTCGGACGGGTGGTATCAGCGGCAGGAGCAAGGTTGGGGTGCCCCCTCGTACTGGAACTTCCACTCCGAGGACGGCTGGCGGGTGTTCACCCTTCACGGACTTCAACCTCTGTCGCTGGAGGAGCCGGTTTGCCACCTGTCGTACTACGAGGCCGATGCCTTTGCCCGCTGGGCAGGTGCCCGCCTCCCCTCCGAGGCCGAATGGGAGCACGCTGCCGAGGGGCATGCCCTGGAGGGCAATTTGGGGGACCAAGGCCGGTTGCACCCCGCGCCCGCCCCGATGGGCGACGGATTGCGCCAGCTCTTCGGTGACGTGTGGGAGTGGACGGCCAGTCCCTACGGGCCCTATCCCGGTTTTCGGCCCGCACCGGGTGCTGTTGGGGAGTACAACGGCAAGTTCATGGTCAACCAGTTCGTATTGCGGGGCGGAGCCTGTGTGACCCCGCCAGGGCACATCCGGGCCACGTACCGGAACTTCTTCCACCCTCACACCCGCTGGCACTTCTCCGGGGTGCGTCTAGCCCAGGATGCGGCGTGATCGAGCCGGTTATCGACATCCATTTGGATCGTGCCTGGATTGACCAGGCCCTCCGGGCAGATGTGGCCGAGGGGCTCACCGCCCAGCCCAAGGAACTGCCGCCGAAGTGGTTCTACGACGACCGGGGAAGCGAGCTGTTCGATCAGATCACCCGACTGCCCGACTACTACCCCACCCGGCGGGAGCGGGAGATTCTCGAGCGCGAGGTGGACGCTATCGCCGAGCGATCTGGGGCCGACACCGTGGTGGAGTTGGGTTCGGGAACCTCGGAGAAGACCCGGATCGCTCTGGATGCCCTCGCGGCCACCGGGCGTCTCCGGCGCTATGTGCCCTTCGACAACAGCGAGGCCACACTGCGAACCGCCGCCGTAGAGTTGGCCCAGGCCTACGAAGGCCTGGCCGTCCACGGAGTGGTGGGCGACTTCGAGCACCACTTGGGCCACATCCCCGATGGGGGCTGTCGTCTGTTGATGCTTCTGGGCGGCACGATAGGGAACTTTGCCCCCGCCCCCCGCAAGGACTTTCTGGCCAATGTGGCGGACACCATGGCACCGGGCGACACGTTCTTGCTCGGCTTCGACCTGGTGAAGGACCGCGATCGGCTGATCGCGGCCTATGACGATCCTGAGGGGGTGACCGCCGCATTCAACCGAAACGTGCTGTCGGTGATCAATCACCGGCTGGATGCCGACTTCGCCCTCGACCAGTTTGAGCACGAGGCCCGCTTCGACCCCGATGAGGAGTGGATCGAGATGTGGCTGCGGTCGCGCCGGTCCCAGAAGGTGAACATCGGAGGGCTGGACATGGCAGTGGACTTCGCGCGTGGTGAGCGCATGCGTACCGAGATCAGCGCCAAATTTCGGACCGAGAACATTGGCCCGGAGCTGGCCAGCGTGGGTTTGGCCATGGAGCAATTGTGGACTGATGCCCAGGGTGACTACGCCCTGACCCTCTCTCGCATGGTGCAAGGGCGTTGAGCCCTTTAGTCGGGCCCTGTGGCATTGATTGCCTGAATGGCCTTTATTGCTCGCCAACTCCCGGTTGAGCGCGAGTAGTGTCAATTCGTAAGCCACGCTGATGGGGTAGCGATTTGCCAGCAACGGTGGTCGTCGGGACGCAATGGGGTGATGAAGGCAAGGGCAAGTTCACCGACCTCCTAGCCCGTGATATGGACATGGTGGTGCGCTATCAGGGCGGCCACAACGCGGGCCACACCCTGGTGGTGGATGGTCAGACGTTCAAGCTACAGCTCGTCCCCAGCGGGGTTCTGTATCCCCATGTGACCCCGATGATCGGCAACGGTGTGGTGATCGATCCCAAGGTGCTCCTCGACGAGATGGATCGGTTGACTGAGCTCGGTGTCGATTGCAGCAAGTTGAAGGTCAGTGGCAATTCCCATCTCATCTTGCCCTACCACCAGACACTGGATGTGGTGGTCGAGCGGCATCTGGGCCGCAACAAGCTGGGAACCACCAAGCGGGGCATCGGTCCGGCCTATGCCGACAAGGCGGCCCGGGTGGGACTGCGGGTCCAAGACATGCTCGACCCCAAGATCTTCCGGGAGAAGCTGGGCGTGGTGCTGCACGAGAAGAACCCGCTGCTGGCCAAGGTGTACAACCGGCTGCCTTTCGATCTTGAGACCCTGGCCGATCAATACTTGGAGGAGTGCCGCCCCCGCCTGGAACCTCACATCGCCGACACGGTGGGGTTGGTTCACGATGCTCTGGAAACGGGCCAGAACGTGTTGTTCGAAGGGGCCCAGGCCATGTACCTCGATCTCGACCACGGCACCTATCCGTTTGTCACCTCGTCCAACCCGGTGGCCGGCGGGGTCTGCGTGGGGGCGGGCATAGGTCCTCGGCACATCGACCGGGTGATCGGGGTCACCAAGGCATACATCAGCCGGGTAGGTTCGGGGCCGTTTCCCTGTGAGCTGACCGATGAGATCGGCGACCACCTGGTGGATGTGGGCCGGGAGTACGGCACCAACACCAAGCGCCGCCGCCGCTGCGGCTGGCTAGACACGGTGATGCTGCGCCACGCAGTGCGGGTGAACTCCTTGTCGGACTTGGCCATCACCAAACTCGACGTGTTGGATGCCCTCGACCCGATCAGGGTGTGCGTGGCCTACGAGGTGGATGGCGAGCGCCGCGATTCGATGCCATACCACCAGTCGGAGATCCACCGAGCGGTGCCGATCTATGAGGAGCTGTCCGGCTGGCGCACCAGCCTAAGCGAGGTAAGCGATCGCTCGGAGCTGCCCCAAGAAGCAGACGACTACCTGCGGTTCATCGAGGAGCAGGCCGGTGTGCCCGCCTCCCTGGTCGGCGTGGGTCCAGGTCGGGACCAGTACATCTCTTTCAGCTCGGTCCCGTGAAAGTCTGCGTTGTCGGCAGCGGGGGCAGAGAGCATGCCCTAGCCCATGTGCTGAGCCGGTCGTGCGACGTGGTGGTCACCCCCGGCAACCCCGGCATTCCCGGCTCCACGCCCGCACCGGCCACCGAGATTGATGCCGGCCTCTATGTGATCGGCCCGGAGGCCCCCCTGGTGGACGGGCTGGCCGACAAGCTGCGGGCGGCCGGGCGACTGGTATTCGGCCCCGGAGCAGCTGGGGCCCTCCTGGAGGGTTCCAAAGCGTGGATGAAAGAGCTGCTGGTGGCCGCCGAGGTGCCCACTGCGGGCCACGGAGCCTTCACTGAGCTTGATCCGGCCCTGCGTTTCCTGGACACCATGGGGGATCTGTTCGTGATCAAGACCGACGGATTGGCCGCGGGCAAGGGGGTGCTGGTCACCGAGGATCGGGCTGAAGCGGATGACGCGGTGAGGTCCTACCTGTCGGGGGAGGCCTTTGGCGACGCCGGGCGCCGGGTGGTGATTGAAGAGGGCCTCACTGGACCCGAGCTTTCGGTGCTCGCGGTGTGCGATGGCCGTGGCGCTGTCCCGTTGGCCCCAGCGCAGGACTTCAAGCGCATCGGTGAGGGCGACGTCGGTCCCAATACGGGTGGAATGGGGGCCTATTCCCCCGTGCCAGTGGCCGGGGCCGACGTGGTAGATCAAGTAATGGATCAGGCGGTGCTTCCCACGCTGGGCGAGCTCCGGCGCCAGGGCATCGAGTATCGGGGCGTGCTGTACGCCGGGCTCATGCTCACCCCCCAAGGACTCAAAGTGCTGGAGTACAACGTGCGCTTTGGCGATCCCGAAGCCCAGGTAGTGCTGCCCCGGTTGCACTCGGATTTGGCTGATCTGCTGGCCTCGGCCGCGGCCGGTTCGCTGGAAGAGACACCGACCTACGGCGACGACGCCGCGGTGACGGTGGTGTGCGCCTCCGAGGGGTACCCCGCCTCCCCCCGCACTGGCGACATCATCGAGGGCATTCAGGCAGCCAATGCTGAAGAAGGGGTCACCGTGTTCTGTGCCGGAGTGTCATCGGCATCCGGGAATGGAGATGGGGTTGAATCGCCTGGTCAGGACGGCCATGAATTGGTCACTGCAGGAGGTCGAGTGCTCAATATCACTGGTCAGGGACCCGACTTGGCCACCGCCCGAGAGCGGGCCTACGCCGGGGTCACCCACATTGATTGGCCGGGCCGCTACGTTCGCTTTGACATCGCTGCCTCGGCGGTTGAGGGCGTTTCACAGAGGGAATCAGGATGAGCTTGAAAGTTGCCGTCATCATGGGCTCGTCGAGCGACGAGGACACCATGGCTCCGGCCCGCACCACCCTGGAGCAGTTCGGCGTGGAGTGCCACTGGGAGGTCATGTCGGCCCACCGCACGCCGGAGAAGGTCCGCCAGTTTGTGGCCGGGGCCCGTGACGGCGGGTTCGGGGCCATCATCTGCGGGGCGGGCATGGCTGCCCACTTGGCTGGCGCGGCTGCGGCCCAGACCACCCTGCCAGTGATCGGCGTTCCCTTAGCTGGCGGAGCGCTGAATGGGGTGGACTCGCTGTACTCCACCGTGCAGATGCCCAAGGGGATCCCGGTGGCCACGGTGGCCATCAACGGCGCCATGAACGCGGCATTGTTGGCCATTCAGATCTTGGCCGTGTCCGACGCGGGTCTGGCTGAGAGGCTGGCTGCCCATCGCGCTGAGATGGCCGGTGGCTGACAAGGATCTGATCCCCGACGTCTTGGCCGATCGCTACGCCAGCGCGGCGATGGCCGCCATCTGGTCGCCTGAGGGCAAGGTCAAAGCCGAACGCCGTCTGTGGGTGGCGGTTCTGGAGGCCCAGAGTGAACTTGGGATCGCCGTGCCCGACGGAGTGGTTGAGGCCTACCGATCGGCAATCGACCAGGTGAATCTGGACTCCATCAGGGTGCGGGAGCGCGTTACCCGCCACGATGTGAAAGCTCGCATCGAAGAGTTCTGCGCCCTGGCTGGACATGAGCACATCCACAAGGGAATGACCTCGCGCGACCTCACCGAGAACATCGAACAGCTTCAGGTCCGCGACTCCCTGCGGCTGGTGCGGGACAAGCTGGTGGCGGTGTTGTGCGCCTTGGGGCGACAGGCTGACACCCATGCCGAGTTGGTAATTGTGGGCCGCTCCCACAACGTTCCCGCCCAGGCCACAACCTTGGGCAAGCGCTTCGCCAACTACGGCGAAGAGGCGCTGGCGGCTTTGGATCGATTGGAAGATCTGCTGGGCCGCTATCGGCTGAGGGGACTCAAAGGCCCGGTGGGCACACAGCAGGACCAGCTCGATCTGTTCGGCGGCGACACCGGCAAAGCGAGTGCTTTGGAGCAGCGATTGGCGGAGCATTTGGGGTTCACCGCGGCGATGGACAGCGTGGGGCAGGTGTATCCCCGGTCGCTGGACTACGACATGGCCACCGCGCTGGTGCAGGCGTCGTCGGCGCCCGCCAACATGGCCCGGACCATCCGGCTGATGGCCGGCCACGGCCTGGTTTCTGAGGGGATTCAAGCTGGGCAGGTGGGCTCGTCGGCCATGCCGGGCAAGCGCAACGCCCGTACCTCCGAGCGCATCTGCGGCCTCTCCGCGGTAGTGCAGGGCTACGCCGACATGGTGTCGTCGCTGGTGGGGGATCAGTGGAATGAGGGCGATGTGAGCTGTTCTGTTGTTCGCCGGGTGGCCCTGCCCGGCGCCTTTCTCGCCCTCGATGGCCAGTTCGAGGCGGCGCTGGTAGTACTCAATGAGCTCGGAGTATTCGAAGATGCCATCGCCGTGGAACTGGACGCCAACCTGCCGACGCTAACCGCCACCCGGGTGCTGATGGCCTCCGTAGCCGCTGGTGCGGGTCGAGAAGAGGCTCATCGCATTATTTCTGAACATGTCCCCAAAGGAGACGGGTTCTTCTCAGCCGTCGTCGATGACGAGAGATTGCCACTTGCTTCTGTCGACGTGGATCAGATCAAGAGCCAGCCCTTGGCGCTCACCGGGGCGGCTGCTGATCAAGCCCGAGAGTTCTCCCATCGAGCCAGAGAATTGGCTCAACGACACCCAGATGCTGCCCACTACCAACCGGAGTCGATCTTGTGAGTATCCAGAACATCAATTTGCCCCCGGTTCATTCCGGCAAGGTCCGCGACATCTTCGACGCCGGCGAAGGCCGGCTCTTGATGATTGCGTCCGACCGCATCTCGGCGTTCGATGTGGTTATGGACGAGCCCGTTCCTCGAAAGGGCCGGGTGCTGACCGCCATGTCTGCCTACTGGTTCGAGACCTTGGCCGACGTGCTGCCCAGCCACCTCATCTCCACCGATGTGGCCGATTTCCCCCCCGAAGCCCAGACCAATGGGGTGGCCGGACGGACCATGCTGTGCCATAGGGCCGAGATGCTGCCCATTGAGTGCATTGTGCGCGGCTATCTCAGCGGCTCGGCCTGGAAGGAGTACAAGGCCCAGGGCACCATGCACGGCCAGGCTTTGCCAGCCGGGCTCCGGGAATCGGACAAGCTTCCCGAGCCGGTTTTCACTCCCTCCACCAAGGCTGAGTCCGGCCATGACGAGAACATCTCGTATGACCAGGCAGTGGAGTTGGTGGGCTCAGAGCTGGCCGAGCAGGCCCGGTCGGCGTCATTGGAGTTGTATCGCCGCGCGTCGGAGGCCGCCGCCAAGAAGGGCATCATTATCGCCGACACCAAGTTCGAGATGGGCATGGTGAACGGAACCCTGGTGGTGGCCGACGAGGTGCTCACCCCCGACTCCTCTCGTTTCTGGCCGGTGGACGGCTGGAAGCCGGGGGCCACTCCGCCGTCGTATGACAAACAGCCGGTGCGCGATTACCTCAGCACCCTGGACTGGGACAAGCAATATCCGCCTCCACCTTTGCCCGAAAAGGTGGTGACGGCCAGCGCCGCTCGCTACGTGAGCGCCTATGAGATCATCACAGGCCGCAACTTCGCCGACTGGCCCGGGTGAAGGTGAAGAAATGAGCCAGATATTCAATGTGGTGGTGGAGGTGAGTCTCCGAGATGGGATCGCCGATCCAGAGGGGCTGACCATTGAGCGGGCGCTGCCCGCTTTGGGATTCGACAGTGCTAGCGGCGTCCGAGTGGGCAAGTCCCTGCGGTTTGGTTTGGAAGCCTCCAATGAATCTGAGGCTCGTCAACAGGTGGAGGCTATGTGCGAGCGCTTTCTGGCCAATCCAGTCATCGAAGACGCAGAGATTTCGATAAACGGGGTGACGTGATCGCCTTCATGGCTTTGCCAGCTGGTGTGGGTTCGTGACTACCAAAGTCGGCGTCGTTGTGTTTCCCGGCTCCAACTGCGAGCACGACGTAGTGGAGGCGGTGGATTCAATCGGCGGTTCTGGGGAGCTTCTCTGGCATAAAGACAATCACCTGAGCGATGTTGACGCCGTAGTACTGCCCGGCGGTTTCGCCCATGGCGATTACTTGCGGACCGGCGCAATGGCTCGGTTCTCTCCGATAATGGAGTCAGTGTGCCGCTTTGCCCACGACGGCGGACCCGTGGTGGGCATCTGCAATGGATTCCAGATCCTCACCGAGGCACAACTGCTGCCCGGAGCCCTCTACAAGAACCGCGGACTCAAATTCCTCTGCCAACCCACGACGTTGCGAGTGGAATCAACGAGCTCAGTGCTGACTCGGGGCCTTTCCCAGGGTGATGAGCTAAACGTCCCCATCAACCACTTTGAGGGCAACTACATCTGTTCCGAAAAAACACTGGAGGAGTTGCGCGACAGAAATCAGATCGTGCTGACCTATAGCGACAACCCCAATGGGGCAACCGCCGATATCGCAGGGGTTTGCAACGAAACCGGCAATGTAGTGGGTCTAATGCCCCACCCTGAGCGAGCTGCCCATCCGTTGTTGGGAAGTACAGACGGAGCTCTATTGTTGAATGGACTGCTCAGCGATGATTAGTCGGTTGAGCGGGTACGGGCTACCCCGGCTGCCTTCAGCACGCTGGCCGGGACACCGACCTCACGCCATGCCCCATAGGAAATGCCCTTGCGCTGGCTGTACTCGGCGGCGATCGAGATGAATTCGCCCTCGACCTCGCTGATGTCCACCGTTTCCTCCTCTTTGGCGAGTTCGGCCTCCAAGTCCATGAGCTCTTGGATCAAATGAACTCGCTTCAGCGGCTTGGCCTGGGCGATCTCGTCTGGAAGAGCGGCGATGCGGGCCTGCATCTTTTCCTGAGAGCGTTGCCGACCTCGCTTGGGCTTGATCGAATCAAGTGCAGTCAGATAACGGCTGACTGTGCGACCTTGAGCCTGACCGACCGCCCTTGCCGACTTAGCCTCTTCAGATACCATTTTGACTCCTTAGTCCGGTTGAAAATGATTTTCAGCTGCTTCTATAGCCTCATATATACAACTATATTCGCCGCTCTATTTCAAGCCCGCGACCCAAGAGATCAGATGTCTGAACCCTTGTTGTCCTCAAATCCATGGGATCTCTTGCGATGAACGAGTCGCTGCATCGCTCGCTTGGGCTGACAGATGACGAGGCAGAAGCCATCGAGAAGATATTGAAACGTCCGCCAAATGATCTCGAATTGGCGATGTACGCAGTCATGTGGTCGGAGCACTGTTCATATAAATCCTCTCGGATTCACTTGCGCCGACTTCCAACAGAGGCGCCGTGGGTATTGGTCGGCCCGGGAGAAAATGCCGGAGTGGTCGATGTCGGCGACGGCATTGCTGCGGCTATTCGCATTGAGAGCCATAATCACCCTTCGGCCATTGAGCCGTATCAGGGAGCGGCCACGGGGGTGGGCGGCATTCTGCGGGACATCTTCACTATGGGTGCTCGGCCAATCGCGGTGATGGACTCGTTGCGGTTTGGCCGTCCCGACGATGCCCGCAACCGCTGGATCGCTGAAGGCGTGGTGTCGGGCATCTCCGGCTACGGCAACGCGGTAGGTGTGCCCACGGTGGGTGGTGAGGCCGTCTTCGACGAGACCTACACCGGCAATCCGCTGGTGAATGTGCTCTGCCTGGGATTGATGCCGTCTGATCGGCTGGTCCTGGGTCGGGCCAGCGGGGAGGGTAATCTCGCGGTTCTGCTGGGCGCGTCCACCGGGCGCGATGGCATTGGCGGAGTGAGCGTGCTGGCTTCGGCATCGTTCGGCGACGAGGAGCAAGAAGCTGAGAAACGGCCCAGCGTGCAGGTGGGTGACCCGTTCGAGGAGAAGCGCCTCATCGAGGCCTGCCTAGCTCTGCTGGACGCAGGACTGGTGGTAGGCATCCAAGATCTCGGAGGGGCAGGGCTCACCTGCGCCACCAGCGAGACTGCCTCCCGGGGCGGAGTGGGCATGGATGTGGACGTGGCCGCCGTCCCCCGGCGTGAGCCGGGCATGGAGCCGTTCGAGGTTCTCACCAGCGAATCTCAGGAGAGGATGCTGGCCATCGTGGCTCCCGACGGCCTTGACGATGTGCTGGCCATCTGCGATCGCTGGGACGTGCAGGCTTCGGTCGTCGGTAAGGTCACCGAAGGCGGGCAGCTTCGGATTCGAGACGGCATGGACGGCCCGGTATTGGGCGAGCTCCCGGCAGCTTCTCTGCACGAGGACGCGCCGATGTACAACCGGCCCCGCCAGGCCCCGGCCGACCGGGATCGGTTCGAGGCCGACTCTGCCAATCAATTGCCGCCGCCCGCCGATGTGGGCGCCGATTTGTTGGAACTCTTGGCCAACCCATCTTGGATTTACCGCCAGTACGACCACATGCTGTTTTGCAACACGGTGGTCGGCCCCGGTGGCGACGCCACCGTATTGCGGCTCAAGCACCCTGCAACCGGGGCAGACACCGGCCGGGGATTGGCTCTGACCACTGATGGCAACCATCGCTGGTGTGCAGTGGATCCCCGGGCGGGCACCGCCATGACCGTGGCCGAGGCGGTGCTCAACCTGGCATGCGCGGGTGCCCAGCCGTTGGCCCTGGTCAACTGTTTGAACTTCGGCAACCCCGAGCATCCCGAGGTGATGTGGCAGTTCTCCGAGGCGGTTGACGGAATGGCCGAGGCCTGCGATGCCTTCGGGATCCCCGTGGTGGGCGGCAATGTGAGCCTCTACAACGAGTCCAACGGTCACAACATCGACCCCACCCCGGTGATTGGGCTGCTCGGCGTGATCGAGAGATTGACTCGGATTCCGCCTGGTTTGTCCTGGTGCGAAGGCGACCGGGTGATCGTGCTGGGATCAGGGAGCGCGGGGCTCTCGGGCTCGCTTTGGGCCGCGGCTACTGTCGGGCACAAGGAGGGCCGCCTGCCTGATCTGGACTATGAGCAGCATCGGCGAATTGCCGGCCTGGTGGCAGGATTGGTGGCTGACGATCGGCTATCAGCCGTCCACGACGTGTCGAGCGGTGGACTGGGTGTGGCTTTAGCCGAGATGGCCGCAGTCTCAGGAGTTGGATTCCGGGGGGCCCGAATCCACGGCCACGCCGAATTGTTCAGCGAGGCTCCCTCTCGGGTCGTGGCCGCGGTGGATCCAGAGTTGCTGCCCGAGGTGGAGGCGGCGGCCGCGGCAACCGGCGTGGTGGTCACACGCCTGGGATTGGCTACCGGCGATCGCGTTGCCCTCAAGGGGCTGTTTGATCTGGAATTGGCCGCGATTGCCGACCGGTGGCGCTCGCCCATGTCAGACTTGAGCAGTGTCTGATCCCATGGACGACTCTCCTCGGGAGGCCTGCGGGGTAGTCGGCATATACGCCCCGCACGATCCCGTCGCCCATCTGAACTACTTGGCTCTCTATGCCTTGCAGCACCGGGGCCAGGAGTCAGCCGGGATCGCGGTGAGTGACGGCGAGAACATCACTGTTGTGAAGGACATGGGCTTGGTGGCCACGGTGTTCGACGACCGCACGCTGGCCACCCTCGACGGCTGCCTGGGCATTGGCCACACCCGCTACTCCACCGCCGGATCGAGCTCGTGGCGAAACGCCCAGCCCGTTTTCCGCAGCACCGCCGATCACCAATTCGTATTGGGCCACAATGGCAATCTCACCAACACGGCGAAATTGGCTGAGGAGACCTCGATCCTGCCTGGCATGGTGGGCTCGGACAGCGATCTGATTGCTGAGCTGCTGGCCATCGAGATCTCGAAGATGCCTCCTTCGAGCCGAGCCGAGGGCAAGGTACTTGAGCAGGCCTTGGAAGGAGTGCTGCCTCGGCTGGAGGGGGCTTTCTCGCTGGTGCTGGCCGACGAGAAGCGTGTGATAGGGGTTCGGGATCCCAATGGATTCCGCCCCCTGTGCCTAGGGCGGCTGGACCGGGGGTGGGTGCTGGCGTCGGAGACCCCGGCGCTCGACATCGTGGGCGCCCACTTCCTACGGGAGCTCGCGCCGGGAGAGATGGTGGTGATCAATGGCGACGGAGTGCGCTCGTCCCGGCCGTTTCCGGAAGAACGGGTGGATCCCCGCCTGTGCATCTTCGAGTTCGTGTACTTCTCCCGACCCGACTCGGTGATCTACGGGCAGAGCGTGCACCACGCCCGGGTGCGAATGGGCGAGCTGTTGGCCGTGCAATCGCCGGTGGAAGCCGATTTGGTGATGGGGGTGCCCGAATCGGGGCTGCCCGCCGCTGAAGGATTCTCCCGGGCCAGCGGCATTCCCTATGGCCAAGGGCTGGTGAAGAACCGCTATATCGGCCGAACATTCATTGCTCCGAGCCAGCAGATGCGATCGATGGGGGTACGCATGAAGCTCAACCCCTTGCGGGACAGCACCGAGGGGAACCGATTGGTAGTGGTGGACGACTCGATAGTGCGGGGTACCACCACCAGGGCTTTGGTCACCATGCTCCGGGAAGCGGGCGCCGCCGAGGTCCATCTTCGCATCAGCTCGCCGCCTTATCGCTGGCCCTGCTATTTCGGCATGGACACCAGCGACCGCACTGAGCTGTTGGCTGCCCATCTCAGCGTGGCCGAGATGTGCGATTACGTCGGGGCCGACACACTGGCGTTTATCGACATCGAGGGGCTGACCGAGGCCACCGGGGCGGTGGGAGCCGGCTTCTGCAATGCATGCCTCACCGGAGACTACCCGGTGGAGGTGCCGGTCGCACCGCCCGGTTCGATCGCTTACCGGCGTAGTGCTGCTCAGTTTGCCGAAGCCCTCGATGAGCCCGCGCCGGCGCTGTGGGCCACTGGCGATGGGTGAGACCTACAGCTCCTCGGGGGTGGACATTGCTGCCGGCGAAGAGGCGGTACGGCGCATCAAAGAGCATGTGCGCTCGACGTTTCGCCCTGAGGCCATTGGCGACATAGGCGGATTCGGAGGGCTGTTCGACTTCAGCCGCCACGGCTACAAGAAACCGGTACTGGTGTCAACCACCGACGGGGTGGGCACCAAGGCCTATGTGGCCTCGGCGACGGGTCGATTCAACACCATCGGCATCGACTTGGTGGCCATGTGCGTGGACGATCTGGTGTGCCAGGGGGCCGAGCCGCTGTTCTTTTTGGACTACATCTCGGTGCAGAAGCTCGATCCCGAGCACATTGAGCAGCTGGTAGAGGGGGTGGTGGAGGGCTGCCGTCAAGCGGGCTGTGCGCTCATCGGAGGAGAGATGGCCGAGCATCCTGCGGAGGATCCTGACGACGAATTCGAGCTAGTGGGGTTCGCGGTGGGAGTGGTAGAGCGATCTCGGCTCATCACTGGGGCCGATGTGCGACCCGGCGACACGCTGATCGGCCTGCCATCGCCGGGGTTGCGGTGCAACGGCTACTCCCTGGCCCGGCGGCTCTATTTCGATGTTGCCGAGCGGAGCTTGGATGACCCTGCATGGGAAGGCAGCGCCCACTCAGTGGCCGACGAGTTGTTGCTGCCCTCGGTCATCTACGCCCCTGCGGTGCGGGACATGCTGGCCAAGGTGGAAGCCCGGGCCATCGCCCATGTCACTGGCGGTGGCATTTCCGGCAATTTGGCACGAGTGCTGCCCGACAAGGTCGACGCAGTGGTCGACCGGAATGGCTGGGAGCAGCCCCGGGTGTTCGCCGAGTTGCAGAGGATTGGCGAGGTAGACGACGAAGAGATGGCCCGGGTATTCAATCTCGGTTTGGGCATGGTGGTTGTGGTGCGTGACAAGGACGCCACCAAGGCCATAGACCTGTTGCGGACCGGAGGGCATCGGGCCACGGTGGTGGGCGAAATCGAAAAAGGCGACGGCCAGGTCCGACTCGTGGGCGAGTACGCAGTTAGCGACTCCTAGCGGGCTGTCAGCACCACCCGACAAGGATTGGCCGCGCGGGCCACTCCGCCGATTTGGTCGGGGCGCGGTTTCGGATCATCGAACAGCGGTGCTAGGTCGTATGCGTCGAATAGCCGCTCGATCACTCGGGACATGGCCGTGACCGAGAAGGGCCGGGCCGGGCAGGCGTGGGGGCCGACGCCGAAGGTGATAACCAACTCGGAGGGCAGGCCCGGTGGTGAGGCAAGGCGGGGGCCCTGCCATCGGTCAGGGTCGTAGCTGTCCAAACCGGGACCGGCGTCCATGTTGGTAAGCGGCAGGAATGTGGCCAAGGTGGTGCCGGGCGACACCTGGTAGGTCTTCGATCCGTCGTCAATGGCCACCGGCTCGAGCACCGTGCGAAGCATGATGGATCGCTGGCCGATCCGGGTGGATTCCAATGCGCAGCGGGAAACGAGGTCGTTATCAGCTCCCTGCCCGTTTCGAACGCGATCGACGAATTCGGGGTGCTGTGCCAGATGGACCAGCGACCACCCCAAGGCTGCGAACAGATTGGACATCGATCCGATGTGTACCAGGATCACGTCTCTGGCCACTCCGGTCAGCCGTTCTGGATTGGGTACGTCTGCCCACCGTTCCAGGATCATGTCCAGCAAGTCGCCCACTGGGGAGTCGCGAGCGGCGATGGACTCCGCCAGTATCTCCTCGGCCTTGGCCATGGCCTCGTATTCGGCTGCTTTCTTTGATTCAGCGACTTCCCGCATCCGAGTGGGGGCGACGAACGCTTCGGAGCCGTCGAGCACGTCGAGCGCTTTGACCAGTTCCTCGAAGCGGTCTGAGCGCAGCACCTCGCGCCCACCCCAGCTGGCCAGGCCCATGCGGTGGCCGAGGCTTCGGGTGAAATCGAACAGCTCAATCTCTGCCCCGTTGTGCAGTTCTGAGAGCTGCATGGTGATGGCCTCTTCCAGGGCCTCTAGGTATCCAGTGACATTGGGACGGGTGAACAGCTCGTGGGGAAGGGTGCGCCGCCCGTCGAAGAGCTCGTCGGGCAGCTTGCGGATCAGCATCTTCCAATCCGCAATGCCCTTGCTGGCCTGCTGCTCGGGGACGGCGTAGAAGTCCCTCAGGCCGGCCGGCGAGAACAAGAACAAATAGCGATCCTCGCCGCTGTCAATCACGAAGGTATCGCCGCATGCGGAACGGGCGGAGCCGATGGCCGCCACAGTGTCGCTGACTGGTCCGTCCCACGGCAGCACGCAGTCGGCCACCGTGGGCATCGGTGTGATCAGGGGCATCTCGGACATCGGCATGTTTCCTATCGGATTCTCCCAACCACTGAGCCCAAAGCCTATTGTCAACCCCGATGCCGCTCACCCCCTCAGATGAATATCTCCACACTCCGCCGCCGGGCAGCGATGCCTTGTGGAGCGACAATTTTTGGTTTTCGGTATGCGACCGGGAAGCCGATGTGTACGGCATCAACCACATCCACGCCAGCCTGTCGCACGGGTATGTGCGGGCCAGCGCGTTCTACGTGATCGACGGCGTGCCGGTGCAGTGGGGTTCTCGCCAGCCACTTGAGGCTGAGCTTGAATTCTCAGTTTTGGGCGATGGCCGGGTGTCGTTCTCCGTGGAAGAGCCATTTGCCCGCTACCGGTGGCAGCTCGACGCCCCTCGCTTCGGCTTCGACCTGACCTTTGAGGATCGCTTTGGGGTGTTCGACTACAACGACTGCTTCGGCGGGAATCCGCTGGGGGCCTATGAGGGCTACGGCGGCCATTACGAGCAAGCCTTGGTGTGCCGGGGCGAGTTGGAGACCCGAGGGGGGCCTCGAGCCGGGGAGCGCCGGGCAATCGAGTGCTGGTCGCATCGGGACCACTCCTGGACCCATCGGTTTGAGCGGCCCGGACCTTGGGATGTGCGCCATCGGCGCACCCAGGCTGAGTCGTGGGGGCACTTCTGGCCGTCGGTGCAGCTTCCCGACCGGCATCTGAACTCGTTTGGCTGGATGAGTCCCACCCAGCCGCTGCCTGCTGACACCCCTGCTGCGGGCGGCTGGATCGGCGACGCCGAGGGCACTCGTGCGCTGCGGTCGGCTACTTGTGTGCCCCGCCTAGAGGAAGACCAGCGCACTGCCATGGCCTTCGACATGGCCTTCGAGACGACCGACGGCGAGGTGCTAACCGTGCGCACCGGTCGCAAGCATGCCCATACTCGCAACGGGCTTATGCGGGATGAGAACGATGCCGAGGTTCGGCTGGATTGCCACGAGCCGTTCTTCGACTTCGAGGTGCTGGAGACCGGCGAGCGGGGCTACGGGGTGGTGGAGTACTCGATCCACCCGCCCTGGCCCCGGTATCGGTATTGAGCTGGCCATGAGCGCCGCCTTCATCGGATTGGCCATGAGTTCATGAAGTGGGGCGTCCACCTGCCTCAGCTCGGCCGGGCTGCCTCTTTGGATCTGCTGGTTGAGATAGCTAAGCGGGCCGAGGCCGCCGGTTTCGACGATGTGTGGACCGCCGACCATGTGGCTGTGCCGGTCGATTTGGATGGGATGCCGTCGTTCTTCCCCGAGCCGGTGCCGCTGTTGTCGGCGGTGGCGGCCCACACCCAGCGGGTGGGGCTGGGGACATCAGTGCTGATCCCCGCCTATCGGAACCCCATGCAGTTCGCCAAGCAATGGGCCACCCTCGACTGGCTGGCCCCGGGCCGCACCATCTTGGGTGTGGGGGCCGGCTGGCTGGAGTCCGAGTTCGAGGCCTGCGGCGTGCCCATGATACGCCGGGCCCAACGCTTAGATGACTACATCGCTGGCTGGCGGGCCGCCTGGTCCGGGGCTACCGAATACAAAAGCGAGCACTTCAGCTTCACCGGCGTGCGGATCAACCCCCAACCCTCGGCGCCGATTCCCATCTGGATCGGCGGCTCATCCCCCGGCGCCCTCCGCCGAGCCGCCCGCTGCGACGGCTGGATGGGCACCTGGGCCCCACCAGAGGTCTTCGCCGAACGCCTGAAGGCCCTTCGAGCCGAACAGAACCGAATTGGTCGCGCTCCCGAAGAAACCACCATCTCCATCCACATGGAGCTCCGCCTCGGCGACCCACTAGACAGCGCCGGCCGCTGGTCAGTGGTGGGCGACGGCTACGGCGACCGGGAAATGGTGATCGGCGACGTCACTTACGTTGCCGAAACCCTGGCCCCCTACATCGACGCCGGCCTAGAACATGTGCTCCTCGTCCCCCTGGCCCTGTCGCCCGACGAGTGGCGCCATCATGTCGATGAGCTGGCTGGCTTGATGAGCCAATAGCCCTGGCTAAGCCGAGATGGTTTGGCGGAGCGACTTGACCACCTTCTTGTCGGTGATTTGACCGGCTGAGGTGTTCGGCTGGAATACCAGTTCATCCATACCGAGACGGATAGTCATAGACGATCCTGGGAGCAGGATTCTCAGGAGGTCCCTGACCGTCGTGGCCGGGCTCGTTGGCAGGTGGTCACCATTGTCGTGGCCGCAGACCGATCTGAACGTAATCCAGCAAAGATGCAGTCGATCCTTCTCTTGGTGGGGGCTGACAGTCACCAAGACTCCTGCCTTATACCCCCTCTTGTGAAAGGTCGCGATGGATTCGTTGAGACTGTCAGTAGGCAGGGCAGGGACGATGAATAGGTCTTCTCCGTTTTCTGAAGCCCATTCGACCAGCTGGTCATCGGGTCCGTTGAGAGAGGCCATCCGGCCAATGTGCTGTCGCAGGGCAATCTCGTTCATCACATGATCTCCCTTGTTGCTTGGTCCCAAGCGTAATTCTTAGCCCATTCCCAGGCCAGATCAATGTCGTGGCGGCACTCTCGAGGCACAAGAGCTGTGTTGTGCTCATTGCGCCCGACCTCCGGTTGGTGGACGTGTACAAATCGGTGGGCAGTGTCGATTCTCACAAGATCCTCCCAGTCACTGCCGTTCCTGCTGACCTGGAGTATCACTGCAAAGTCTACAAGCTGCCCGTTCGATCCCATTCTGGTCTCTCGCTGCACGATCTGAGCGCTGACCGAGGGGTCAGTGGAGGGAACGTGGCTGATCACAGTCGTCGGCATACGCCGTTCTTCAAGTGGGGGCAGCTCAGGCAAGTCAGGATTGGGCGGAATCTCCATGGAAGGGAGCCGTTTCTCCCTCGGAGGACGTTTAGTCACAGTACCGTCCAAGTCCGCTTGCGCTCAGAGCCTTAGACGTCCTGCTGGCTCGACTGGCACAACAAGATGTCCAGCCCGGTGACGTCCACCGCACAAACATGAACGCCAACTCCGGCATTTCCCCTGGTCAACACCCCAGATTCCATGCCGACCAGTTTACCGGCGCCTGTGACAGCATCTCCTGAAGCTCATAGGGCAGTTGTATCGACCACACAAACTCGCCATAATCGGGCGCGGTCATTGGACCACAGGGGGCAGCGGCAAATGCCAATTGACGATTTTCTCGTAGACCGGGACCCCACTACGTGGTTGGCACCAGCCGGATTTCCGTCGTCGCTGATACCGGCGGGGGTGTTCGTTCAGGAAGCTCCCAGTGGGCTGGAGGTGACGCTGGTTCGGGCGGCAAGCAAGCCCCGGACTACTGATCTTCGCGAGGGGTGGTCGAAGCGGCGGGCCGGGCGGGCCAGCCCGGTGCTGCTGGTGGCGTTCTACCCCGCTCCTGAGGGCCAGCGGGTGTCGTTGTGCGGGCCGGTGGGGGAGCCGCCGGTGGTTCACCACGACATCGAGGTGTCGCAGGCCGAACGTATGGCCGATGTGGCTATTGGAGAGCCCAGCCACCATGCCGCCACTCGATTCTTGCTAGCGACGATGCCCGAGTTGGAGTCCCCCTTCCCGGGGCTGCGCAACGTCGGCCTGTTGGCTACCCAAGAGCTCAAAGCCGGTGTGCCCGAGCGGAGAGATTGGGCGGAAGCCACCCGCAATGCCCTGCCCCTGTTGGGCCGCCGTGGCCGCCGACTGGTGGAGGGGCTGGGCTTTCACATCCAATCGCTGGCCACCAACGCCTCCATGCTCACCATCGGCGGCCGCAATCACGCCGTGGCCGTGTTCTGCGATGAAGACGAGCCCTTTGAGGTGCCGTCGAGTCGGTTCGACAGCACGTCGCCGGTATCTCGGGCGCTGGCTCTGGCCTATGAGCACCGGGTGGATTGGGTAATCCTTACCCGATCATCCGAGATCCGTCTCTACGCCGCCCGTCCCGACACCGGGGTTGGGCGCAAGGGCCGAGCCGAGACCTTCGTCGAGCTGAATCTGTCGTTGGTGCCCAACCACCTGGCCGGCTACCTCCATCTGCTGTTCTCAGCCGATGCCCTGGCCGACAACGGCACCCTTGAACAGATTCTCGAGCGGTCAAACGACTTTGTCGCTGAGTTGGCCGTTCGGCTGCGGGAGCGGGTGTATCACCAGACGGTGCCAGCCCTGGCCCGCGCGGTGGCTGCCCGGCTGTCTCAAGATCGCCACGGCGACGACTTGAGCGAGGCTGATCTAGCCGATGCTTACGAGCAGGTCATGGTGATCCTGTTCCGGCTGCTGTTTGTGGCCTACGCCGAAGACAAAGACCTCCTGCCCTATCGCACCAACGGTCGCTATTCCGAACACTCCCTGTCGCACATCGCCCGGCTGCTCGCCGACGATCGGCGCCGAAGCCGGGCCGATTACGACGAGCGGGCCACCGATCTGTGGGATGACGTGAACCAGCTTTGGGATGCGGTCAACCATGGCAACCGCGACTGGGGCGTGCCTCCCTACAACGGCGGCTTGTTCTCCGCTGATCCTGGGATGAGCTCGTCGGGGGCGGCCATCGCCGACATCAAACTCACCAACGCCGAATTCGGCCCCGCCCTCTCCGCGGTGCTGGTAGATGAGGGTGTGGAGGGTCCGGGGCCAGTGGACTTCCGGTCGCTGTCGGTGCGGGAGTTCGGCACCATCTACGAGGGCCTGTTGGAGTCGAAGCTGTCGGTGGCCCAAGACGACCTGGCCGTCAAGAGCATCAAAGGGAAAGAGCAGTACGTGCCTGCCGCCGATGATGAAGGGGTGGAGGTACAGGCCGGAGCGGTGTACCTCCACAACCGCTCCGGGGTGCGCAAGGCCACCGGTTCCTACTTCACCAAGCCGTTCGCCGTCGAGCACCTGCTCGACAACGCCCTGGAGCCCGCCCTCGACGATCACATCGCCCGGCTCAACGAGCTGCGGGAGCAGGGCGACGACGCCGCGGTGGCCGAGGCGTTCTTCGACTTCCGCTGCGCCGACATCGCCATGGGCTCGGCCCACTTCCTGGTGGCCGCTGTCGACCGCATCGAAGCCCGCCTGTCGGCCTGGCTCACCCTCCACCCTGTTCCTGCCGTGAACGCCGAGTTGAGCCGCCTGCGCACCACCGCCCTTGAGGCTCTGGGAGAGCTGGCCGACGGCGTGGAGATCGAATCGAGTAGCCTGCTGCGCCGCCAGGTAGCTCGACACTGTGTCTACGGCGTGGACAAGAACCGTGTAGCCGTTGAACTGGCTCGCCTCGCCATCTGGGTCCACACCTTCGTCCCCGGCCTCCCCCTGTCATTCCTCGACCACAATCTCGTCCAAGGCGACAGCCTCACGGGAGTGGCCTCTGCTGACGATGCAGCCGCTGCGGTGACTCCGAAGGGAAGCAAGGCCAGTCCGTCTTTATTTGTACACCAACTGGAGACTCTGCTGGAGAGCTGCCAGGAGCCGTTGACGCGTCTTGGGCGGCTCAACGACGCCGACAAGAGCGAAATCGATGCGGCCCGTGCCGCCCATGCCCAGGCTCGCGACGCTGTCTTGCCGGCCGACGCGGTGTTCGACGTGGCCACCGCCGTGCGAGCCGGAGCCATTGAGATTCAACGCGACTTCGACTTCACTCCGGAAAAGGTGGCCGTTCTGGCCAATGAAGCTGCGGTGCGAGACGCGGTGCAGCGTCTGGCGCCGGTCCACTACCCGACCGCTTGGCCAGAAGTGTTCGCACGGGGAGAACGGAGCGGCTTCGACTGCCTGATCGGCAATCCCCCGTGGGAGAAGGTGGTAGTGGATCGCGAGGTCTGGTGGGGGATGCACCTGCCCGGAGTCCGCTCGCTTCCGGTCGCCAAGCGGCGAGCCCGTATTGACTCCCTAGAGGCTAAACGTCCGGACCTGTCTGCTGAGTTTGAGAGCGAAAGAGAACGAGCCGAAGCCCTCAAGCTGGTGCTGCGAGCGACGTTTCCGAATCTCGGATCGGGCCAGACTGATCTTTACAAGGCGTTCTCTTGGGCGAACCTTGCCCTGTGTCGAGACGGAGGGAAGATTGGGATGGTGCTGCCCCGTTCCGCAGTGTCAGACGCAGGCATGGCCAACTGGCGCACCGAGATTGTGGAAGCTCCGGTTGGAACAGATATGCCGCGGGGGGGGGGGGGGGATGCCCAGCCAACTGCGGATATCGGTGGCCACGGTCATCAATCACAAGGGCTGGGTGTTCGAGGGCGTCCACAACTCCTACACCGTGGCGCTGCTGGCGGCGACCCGCTCCTCTCCGTCGTCACCTGCCTCAACACCAAGCAGTGGGCTTTCGATGGAGTCGACGGCAGGTACACAGTCGCGCTGGTCGCAGCCCACAAGCTCAATCGACGAACCGAACCTCGGAGGTGGCTTTGAGGGCGACCCTGATGAGCCTTATGTAGCCATCTACCCCGGCCCGGCCAGCTCACTCTCCCACTTCCACGAAGTGGTAGACGGAAAACCCGAGCCGATCCCCGTATCAGAGTTCACCCGGTGGTCGAACACAGCGGCGTTCCCCCAGATCCCCACTCGTCCCGCTTTCCGGGTCTGGCGCAAGATCAAGCAGCAGCCTCGCTTCGACGGCGCTGACCTGGCGTCGCCCCCAATTCCCCCCCCCCCCCCCCCCCCCCCCCCCCGATGGCGATTCCGCCCAGTACAAGGCGATCTCAACGCGACCACCGACCGACATCGGTTCCTCAACGACGATGGCGTTTCCGCGCGGTCGCAGAATTCCACGCTACCCACGATCGGGCGAAGTTCTTGAACGACGATGGCGCTTCCGCCCAGTACGAGAGTTCGACGCAACCCGCGACCGGAGCCGCTTCATGAACGATGACGGCGCCGCGGCCCAAGAGTCCCAGAACCGATCGGCATGAGCGCTGTATGGCCCGTATACAAGGGCACTTCGTTCAACGTCTGGGTGCCTGACACCGGGATCTACTACGACAGCGCCGATGCCGAAAGCATGATCACCCACCTTCAAGAGAAGCGCCTTTCGCAACGTCGGACCTGGTCGTCGGCGTTTGCCGAGCAGCAGGAAGAGATTGCCAACGATCCGAAATCGTTGCCGTGTCGGCATTCCCGGATTGCATTCAGAGATGTGACTCGATCTACGGATACACGCACACTCATTGCCGCGCTTGTTCCGGGAGAACGTGTCATTGTGCACCAAGCGCCCTACCTGCTGCGCACTCTGGGCACAGCAGTAGATGAGGCATTCTTACTGGGCGTCTTGAGTTCTATGCCTTGCGATTGGCAGGCCCGCCGTACCGTCGAACTTCACATGACATTCGAGCAATTCGGCTTGCTGTCTATCCCCGACCCTGGCGAAGGCCATCCAGTCCGAGACCGAGTCGTCGAGATCGCTGGTCGGCTGGCTGCGGTGGATGAGCGGTTTGCGGAGTGGGCGGCGGAGGTGGGAGTGCCGGTTGGGTCGGCCAATGATGAAGCCGTCAAGCAGGACCTCATCTGCGAGCTCGACGCCTGCGTTGCCGTCCTCTACGGCCTCGACGAAGACGACTTGGCCGTGGTCTACGAGACCTTCAGCGAAACCGTCGACTACTCCGACCGCCATGCCGCCGTGCTCACCCACTTCAGAAGGCTCACAGAGTGAGCCGCGCTCAACTACTTCTTGCGGCCTCCCCGAGGGGGTGCGCCCAGCTTGCGCAGATCCCGCCGCTTCCATGGCCCGGGCTTGTTCAGGTGGTCGTCCCCCGCCCAAACCACACCGCCGTGGGCCATTGCTGTGGCCGCAGCATGGGCATCTGCCCACGGGAGGCGGCTAGTCACGACAAGCCTGGCGGCGCTGCGGGTCACCTCCAAAGTTGGCGCTTCGACTTGGGCACTATCGCAGATGTAGTCCCAGACGTTGTCCGCAGTCGCAAAACCCTTGCGGCGGGCCACTGTGTAGTGGACCTCACCCAGATTGATGCTGCTGACAATGATGGGAATGGGGCTTCTCAGCAACTCTCCGATCTCTGCGACGTAGTCCGGTTCGCCCCATGCGTAGCGCACCAGCGGCCATGCGTCGAGCACAACTGGTGGGCGCTTCGATTTCAGGAATCCACCTCTTCTTCCTCAGGCAAGAAGTATGACGATCCGTCCTCGCGGAATACCCGCATCTTGATGATTCCTTGGCGTCCTAAATCGACGAGAGTGCCGGGGTATATCTTCCTGAGGGCCGACCGCTCCTCCAGATACAGTGACATGATTTCGTCTGCATCGGGGGCGATATTCTCGTCGCAGAACTTTCTGAATTCGGCGATTGCAGCCTCTTTTTCCTCCAGGGGCCGCAAGTGGAAGGGAATCTTCGCAGGCTCGACTGACTCGCGGTCGTTCTGCTCAGAGGGGGCTTCCTGGTGGGCAACGTTTTCCACGAGTCCGATCTTACAGAAATTTCATGCCATTGCAACCCCTTTTAATTCTGCGGGGATAGCGGCCAAATGACCGGGGTTGAGAAGCCTGAGTTGGCCGTCAATCGTGGGCAGCAGACGGTGGCCGGGGCGCTGAACGGGTTCATCTCCCATGCCGCGACTGGGTTCTTGGGCGGGGCCTGTTTGGACATCGCAACTGCCTATTTCAACGTGGGCGGCTATTCGCTGCTGGCCGATGCGCTGGATCACGCCACCGGCGTGCGGCTGTTGTTGGGGGCGGAGCCGAATCCGCCGGAGAGCCGTCGGCGGGCGCTGCGGTCCGAGTCGGCCAATCCCCAGCGGGCGGCCCGCACTCGATTGCGCCAGGCTTTGGAAGGCCACGAGCACAACCTGCTCGTTGAGCGGGACCATTTTGGCTTCACCTTTGAAGTCGACTCCACCACTCGTCGGCTGGTGAAGTGGCTGCGCTCGGAGAATGTTCAGGTGCGTCGCCTGGAAGGGCGGTTCTTGCACGGCAAGGCCTTCTTGGTGGGCGATCGCTCCCACGGGGTGGTGGCTGGGTCGTCCAACTTCACCTATGCCGGGCTGGCCACCAACCTGGAGCTGAATCTGGGCAACTACTCCCCCCATGTGGTGGGCCAGGTGCAGGACTGGTTCGAGGAACTGTGGGACGAAGCCGAGGAGTACGACCTGGCCTCGCTGTTTGAAGCCCGCTTTGAGCCCCATGCTCCCCAGCTCGTGTATCTGCGGATGCTGTGGGAGTTCTACGGCGAGGAGCTAGAGGCTGAGGCCGCCGCCGAGGGTGCGCCTCAGATCCACCTCACTTCGTTCCAGTCCGACGGGCTGTGGCGGGCCAAGCGCATCTTGGAAGAGCGCAACGGTGTCCTCATCGCCGATGAAGTCGGTTTGGGCAAGACCTTTCTGGCCGGAGAGTTGATCCGCGAGGCGGTGCAGGGCCGCCGCCAGCGGGTGCTGGTGATCACCCCGGCCACGCTGCGCGACGGACCGTGGCGGGCGTTCATTCATGAGCACCTGTTGGCGGTGGAGCTCGTGTCGTACGAAGACCTGATGGCCGACCGCCGCCTGAACCCCGAGCACAAGGCTGCCATCAAGCTGAGAGCCGACATCAACGAATACGCCATGGTGGTGATCGACGAGGCCCACAACCTCCGCAACCCCGGCACCCAGCGGGCCCACGCGCTGCGCCAGCTATTGGCCGGTTCGCCGCCTAAGAAGCTGGTGATGCTCACCGCCACGCCGGTCAACAACAGCTTGTGGGACTTGTATCACCTGCTGGGCTACTTCTTGCGCAACGACGCCGTGTTCGCCGACGCCGGCATCCGCTCGCTGCGCGACCACTTCGCCAACGCCATGGCCCTCAACCCCGACGACCTCACCCCTGAGCACCTGTTCGACGTGCTCGATGCGGTGGTAGTGCGCCGCACTCGAGCCTTCGTCAAGCGGTTCTATCCCAACGACACCATCAAGGTTGGCGGACAGGATCAGCAGATCGTCTTTCCCACTCCCAGGGTCCACAAAGTGGACTACAACCTTGACGAGGTGATGCCCGGCTTCTTCGACCGGTTCGCCCATGCACTTGACCCTGATGCTGGTGTCGAAGATCCCAGCGTTCTCACGATGGCCCGGTACTCGCCTTCTCAATTCCGCTTGGACCAAGCGGAGGATGCTTATGAGAAGCAGCTCGTCGGGTTGTTGCGATCAGGGCTGTTGAAGCGGTTCGAGTCGTCGCCGTATGCCTTCGCCGAGACCTGCGAGCGGATGGCCACGAGCCACGATGCCTTCTTGTCGCTGCTTGACAACGGCCGGGTGGCCACCGGCGAGGCCCTAGCCGACTGGATTGCCACCGACTCCGATGAAGTAACCGGCAAGGACGTCGACACCTTTCTAGACGGAATCGTCGGGGTGAGCGATGACGCCGCCCAATACGAAGTTGACCGACTGCGGGAGTACGTGGACCGGGACCGGGGTCTGTTGAGCTCGTTCGCCGCTGAGGCCCGAATTGTTACCCGGTCGGACGACCCCAACCTGGCCGCCCTGGTGAATGAGCTGGCTGACATCGCCTCCGAAGCTGTAGCCCAGGGCATTGGTCCCGACGATGTGCGAAACCGCCGCAAAGTGCTGATCTTCAGTTACTACGCCGACACCGTGGATTGGGTGTATGAGCACCTGGTGGAGATGACCGAATCTGACGACCGGCTGGCCTCCTATCGGGACCGCATCGCCTCGCTGTCGGGGACCACAGGGACCGAGAGCAAGGAGAGCGTCCTTTGGGGGTTCGCTCCCCTAACCACCGACGCCCCTGTCGGCGCCGACGACGACCGCTTCGACATCGTGGTCACGACCGACGTGCTGGCTGAGGGGGTCAACCTCCAGCAAGCCCGCCACATCATCAACTACGACCTGCCCTGGAACCCGATGCGGCTGGTCCAGCGCCACGGCCGCATCGACCGGATCGGCTCACACCACTCCGAGGTGTTTCTGCGCTGTGTGTTCCCTGACGACCGCCTTGATGACCTGCTCGGCCTCGAAGAGCGTCTACACCGCAAGATCGCCCAAGCCGCCGCCAGCATCGGCGTTGGTGACGTGCTGCCCGACCAGGCCGCCCAAGCTGATATCAACTTCACCGAGGCCCGAGAGGAGATCGAGCGCCTCCGTAACGAGAACCCCAAGCTTTTCGAGAGAGGTGGAACCACTCGGGGAGTGCTATCCGGGGAGCAATTCCGCCAAGAGCTGCGCCAAGCGTTGGAAGATTCCAACCTGGCTGACCAGATCAAGTCCCTCCCCTGGGGCTCCGGCTCAGGCATGGCTGTGTCCTCTCCCGATGGCCGCCCCGGCTACATATTCTGCGCCCGCGTCGGCGATCACCCCAGACCGATATTCCGCTTCGTGGAGACCGGCACCAATGCAGCAGTAGTCGACAAAACCCTCGCCTGTCTCGACAAGGCCCGCCCCCCAGCCGGCTTCGACACCCCCCGCCAACTAGACGACGCCACCATTCAAGGCGCCTTCCCCGCATGGGAGACGGCCCGAGCCCACATTGTGGAGGGGTGGAACTTCATGGCCGACCCGGCCAACCTCCAACCCAAAGTCGCCCCCCGCCTCCACCGCGCCGCCGAGATCCTCCGCGAGCACCCACCCCCCGGCCTCACTCAAGAAGAAATCGACCGCGCCATCGACACCATCAACGCCCCCTACCCCGAACGCACCATCCGCACCTTCCAAACCGCCATCACCAGCAACGAAAACCCCGCAGAACAAGCCAAGAATATCCTCGGAGTCATCCACACCCTCGGCCTAGAGCCCTACATACCCCCCGAACCCCTCCCCGAGGTCCGACCCGAAGACATCCACCTCGTCATCTGGCTCGCCCTCACCTGATGAGTGGCTGACTTAAGCCCCCGTTAGGAGGCGCTAAGAAGGCGGGGGTGGGGGTAACAACTCGGGTACGGGAGGCGGGTTGGCCTGAAGCTCGGCGAGCTCGCTCTCGAGGCGCTCGATGAACTCGTCGCCTCGCTCCTGGTGCAGAGTGACGCCGAACAGGATGCGGCGCGTAATGAAGTCTGCGTTAGACGAGGCACCCACATAGACGCCGGAGACCCGCTGGCGGTTCTCCACGGGCACCATTAGCGCGTAGTCGCCGCCGGTCTGCTCTGGCGAGACCGACACCAGCTTGTCCCAGCGGGATGTGCGCCATCGCCGCACCCAGGCTGAGTCGTGGGGCCACTTCTGGCCGTCGGTGCAGCTTCCCGACCGGCATCTGAACTCTTTTGGCTGGATGAGTCCCACCCAGCCTCTGCCTGCTGACACCCCTGCTGCGGGCGGCGGGATCGGCGACATCGACTACATCGCCGAAACCCTGGCCCCCTACATCGACGCCGGCCTAGAACATGTGCTCCTCGTCCCCCTGGCCCTGTCGCCCGACGAGTGGCGCCATCATGTCGATGAACTGGCTGGTTTGATCGGCTAGTTTTCAATACGACACGCCGCCGTCCTCATCCACTTCAGAAGGCTCGCAGGGTGAGCGGCGTTCGACTATTTCTTGCGGCCTTCCCGAAGGTTGATTCCCAGCTTGCGCAGGTCTCTCCGTTTCCATGGCCCGGGCTTGTTCAGGTGTTTGTCTCCCGCCCAGACCTCTGCGCCGTAAGTCAGCGCCGTGGCCGCAGCATGAGCATCAGCCCACGGCAGGCGGCTAGTCACTGCCAGCCTTGCGGCGCTGTATGTGATGTCCAACGTTGGCGACACTACTTGGGCATTGTGGCAGAAGTAGTCCCATATTGCGTCGGCTGCCGCAAAGCCATCTCGTCGGGCAATAACGTAGTGGGCCTCACCGAGGTTGATGCTGCACACAATGGTAGGCAAGGGACCCTTCAGCAATTCACGTATCTCTGCCCTGACCAACGGGTCGCCCTCCGAAAAGCGGACTAGTGGCCACGCATCAAGCACTGCGGGGATGCGTCTGGACTTCAGGTCTCCGCCTCCTCGTCTTCGGGTAGGAAGTACGACGATCCGTCCTCTCGAAACACCCGTACCCTAATGATTCCGCGCCTCCCCAGGTCTACGAGCGAGTTGGGGTATAGGTGCCTGAGTGCATCCCGCTCCTCCTCGAGCAGCGAGGTCAAGCTTCCCGGCGGGAATCTGTCGAAAGGAAATGTTCTCTCGAACTCATCGAACGCGGCCTGCTTTTCCTCCAAGGGCCGAAGGTGGGGCGGTACCTTCGCAGGCTCGACTGGCTCGCGGTCATTCTGCTCAGATGGGGCTTCCTGGTGGGCAACATTTTCCACGAGTCCAATCCTACAGAAATTTCATGCTATTGCAACCCCTTTTGTTCTTCGGCTTGGAGCGAATACATGACTGGGGTTGAAGAGCCTGAGTTGGCCGTCATCCGAGTCGGCGACCACCCCAGACCAATATTCCGCTTCGTGGAGACCGGCCCCGATGCCGCTGTCAGCGAGGAGTCCCGTAGGCAGAGCGTTTGAGGCGGAGGATACGGTTTGCGGAGTGGGTGATGTGATTGGCCAGGAAGGTGAAGGCTCGGTGGGGGGTGCTGCGGAGGGTCGCGGGCGGTCGAAGGTGAAGAGGGTAAAGAGTGCGATGGTGGCAGGCAGTCGGCAGGCTTTGGCGAATGTGGCTGGGGTTGGGATGGTGACGGCTTGGAGGGTTCGGGTTGGGGGCAGGGCTGCTCTGGATGGGACGAAGGAGCGGGCCAGTCAGGTGTTGACGGCGGCGCAGGCGTTGGTGGCGAGCGATCTGTCTGGTGGTCTCAACAAGCTGGTTGCCGCCGCGGTTAGGGGGGCTCCGACGGTCTACGACAAGGCCATGGATGCGAACTATCTCGATCCAGCGCTGCGCTCAGGTCTGGGCGGCAGTTATCACCGGTTGTTCGATGGGGGCCATACCATCGCCGGGGCTGCCCGGGCGGCGAGGGGAGTGTCGGCCGACGACACGGTGGTACAGGAGGCGTTGCAAACGATCAAGGCGCTGCTCCGCGATGCGTCGACACCCCGAGGGTTGCCGCTGGCCACTTGGGACAAACCCACCTTCGATTCGGTGGCTGCGGCGTTGGAGTCGAAGTTCAAAATCCCCAAGGCCTGGTTCTACGAGCTGAACACCTATGACTCAGCCAATCTGCTCGGTGCCGCCATCGGAGTGGTGTCGGTGATCTATCGGTGGAACCGCGCCGACACCGAAGAGTTCGCCAGGCTCGCTTCAGTTATCGGGATGTCGGCCGCAGTGAGCACGAACCCCTTGCTGATGGTGGTCTCGGTGGTGGCCATGGCCCGGGCCTACAACAAGGCCAGCAGCGCTGAAGAGTTCGCCGAGATGATCGACGGGGCCTTCAAGGGTGCTGCCACATCGGGCGCAAGCCTGGCTGCTGTTGCGGTGGCGGGCTCAGCCGGCGCCTCCGCTGGCTTGGCGCTAGTGGTCGGGGTGACCGCCGGCGTTCTCGCCTACAAGGTCAGCGACAAAGTGAATCTGGTCGCCGTAGTCCGCTTCACCAAAGACCAGGCAACCGTAATCCTGGCCAACGCCAAAGGGGCAGTCCAACGTGGCTGAGGCACAGGTTCAGCCGTATGCACAGGCGAACCGGAATCCAGATCAGCCAACAGCCGTCCGCTCAATGGCCGATTGGCCATACCGCTAGTAGAGCTTGTTGCGGTTGGCTTCGTCCTCTTCGGCGTCGATTGCCTGGGCCTCGGCGCCCTTGATCTGATCGGCCAGAACCTGGCCGTAGGTGGGGTAGGCGGAGCGGTCGATTCGGGCTTCGGAATCCCACAGGCGGGAGCGGATGAGCGCCCGACCGCAATGCAAGAAAGCGTCTTTGACGGTGACCTTGAGCCCCGATGGCGGTGCCTTGCCGCTTACCGACAGCGATTCGAGAGCCTCGCCGTGGGTGACGATCTCGGCGGAGCCGCACACTCGCAGCGTCTCGTTCATTCCCGGCACGAAGAACAGCAGCCCCACAACGGGGTGGTTGAGGATGTTCTGCATGGTGTCGACCTGGTTGTTGCCCGGACGGTCGGGAATCAACAAGGTGTGTTCGTCGAGCACTTTCACGAACCCCGGCGGGTCGCCCCGCGGCGAGGCGTCGGCCCGGCCATCGACGCCGGTGGAGCTGAGCACGCAGAACGGCGACATCTCGATGAACCTGCGGGAGTGGACGTCAAGATGGTCGAGCACCTTCTGCGAGGCCCGGGGCAGCGGTTCCCGATAGACGTCCCGCAACCCCGAGTAACTCGTCACAGTCGGCTCGGAACCGCTCATTGTCAAGATGCTACCCACGCACAGTGTCCAAACCTTCACAAGAAGTCAAAGGAACAATGGCCTAGGCGCAGGACTGGTTCGAAGAACTGTGGGACGAAGTTGAGGAACACGACCAGGTCTCGACTGGAGGCGCTAAGAAGGCGGGGGTGGGGGCAGCAACTCGGGTACTGGAGGCGGGTTGGCCTGAAGCTCGGCGAGCTCGCTCTCGAGGCGCTCGATGAACTCGTCGCCTCGCTCCTGGTGCAAAGCGACGCCGAACAGGATGCGGCGCATCACGAAATCTGCCGTTGACGACGTGCCGACAAAGACGCCGGAGACCCGCTGGCGGTTCTCCACGGGCATCATGAGCACATAGGAGTCGCCGATCTGCTCCGGCGAGACCGACACCAGCTTGTCCCAGCGGAACTCCCGGGTGTGCAGATTGCCGCGAAACACGCCGCGCTTGTTGGTGACCACGAACACGCCATCGCCGTCCTCGCCGTCGATCAAGCTGGTCTCCTCGGGTGCCTGCTCGATTGCGCCGCGATGCGTGCTGGGCCGGTAGTACACACCCTTGGCCACGCGGACCGACAGTCCGTGCGACCGGCCTCCGTAGCTCATCTTGGGGCCGCGCCTCGTCTCGGTAAGCATCGGTCCGTGGCAGACCAGCAGCACCTCCTCGCCGCGCTTGGTGATGATCGGGCACTCAGGGTCTGTCTCGTCGGCCAAGTCCTCATAGGAGCGGTACCCCTCGATCTCATCGGCCAGCTCCGCGCACTCGCCCTCCCACTCGCGCCGACGCTCCAGCGCCTCTCGGCGCGCCCGCTCCAATGACCTGCGTGCTGCTGCGGCCGGATCGCCTGTGAACAGCCTCTGCAATTTCTTCAGCACCATGGCGTCGCCTCGCTCATGACTGGTTGTTCCGCCAAGCATCGCACGCTGCTGTGACACTCACCAAAGCCCTCACACCTGAAGTGCCTCAGCTCACGAGCATCGGAATGGTGGCCCAGCCTGCCTCTTCGGGGGGAGCGATGATGTGGTTGGGGCTGGCGGCTTGGCTGGCGTGGCTGCCGGCGATGGCGATGCTGGGGGAGGCGGCTTCGAGTAGTTCGAGGTCGTTGATGCCGTCGCCGATGGCGGCGAAGTCGAACGGGTGGCCTGTCCATTGGCAGAAGGCCTCAACCCCGGACACCTTGGACACTCCGGGGGGCGACACCGTGAGGCGGCTTCCCCCGTAGAGGGGATCGGGTTCGTCGACGCGGGCGATGCCCAGTGACTGTGAGTGCACTGCCTTCGCTGCCAAGTGGGCGAGGTCTGAGGGCAGGCCGGTCAGCACCAGCTCCAGCACATCGGCCTCGACGTCAGCGGGGCTGAGGGCGTGGTTGACGTCTTCGTCGAGGAACCTCAAGTGGCTGGGTTCGCTTGAAGGGTTCTCCGGCATCACGACGTCGCCGCCGGGCTCGCCGCGGTCGTCGATGTAAAAGCAGGGCCGGATGCCGTGGGCACCAAGTATGTCCAGCAGCTTCCACAGGGCAGCAGGGTCGAACGCGATGCGGTGGAAGCGCTCTTCAGTGGCGAAGTCCATCCCGGTAGACCCGTCGAGGGCGACCGCGGGCAATGCAAGACCGTTCAAATCGAACAGTCGGGCGATGTTCCGCAAACGACGGCCGGTGGCCGCCAATACGACATGACCCGCCGCCTCCAGCTCGGCCAGAGCCTCTAGGTGGGCCGCGGGCGCGACACAGTCCAAACCCCAAAACGTCCGGTCCAGATCAGTCACAACCAGCATTGTTTGTGGCTCGGGCGGGTTCAGTCGCCGGGGTTGAAGCGGCGCAGGATGCCGGAGCGGACCCGCCAGCGGGAGAGCTGGCGGACCAGGGCGGGCGGCGCGTTGGACAGGGTGCCCGGACCTTGACCCGCCGAAATGATCCCGGCGCGGCCGCGGTAGGGCTGGGTGTCCTCGTCGTGGCCAGACCACACCACCACCTGCGGGAAGGCGATGGTTATGCCCGCGGCGGCAAAGCTCTGGTGAACCGACAGGATCAAGTCGTGACGGGTGGCCAGCTCTGTCGGCACATCGCTGTCGTGCCAGTAGTACAGCGTGAAGTCGATGCTGGACGACCCGAATCGGGTCAACAGCGCTTGCGCGGGCGGCTCGGCGCTCACCCGCTCTACCTGTCCGAGTGCTTCTATCAGGCACTCGGTGGCTGCTTGCAGGTTGGTGTCGTAGGCCACGCCCACTTCCAACTCGCTACGACGAAGGGGCTCAGCCGTGAGGTTGACGATGGGTCCCGCGGCCACCTCGCTGTTGGGAACCCGCACCGCAGCTCCGTCGAGGCCCCGCAACACGGTGGTGCGGGAGTCAATGTCGGCGGCGACGCCCAGATGGTCTCCGAGCAGAACCGTATCGCCCACCCTGAAGGGTCTACGGGCCTGAAGGATCAGCCCGGAAAAGAAGTTCTCCACCAGCTTCTGCAATGCCAGGGCTAGAACCAGGCCGCCGAGCCCGATGGCGCCGATCAGAGGCCCAACCTGCACACCCAGGCTGGTGAGCGCGTAGAACAGCCCGATCAGGAAAAGGAGATAGCCGGCCAGCCTTGCGGTCACGATTGCCGCGAAGCCCGGCCCCACCACATGGGTCAGCACCCTGCGCACCAGGCGGGCGACCACCACCGCCACAACAATCGTGGCCGCCACGATGATCCCGGCCTGCACCCAGTCGGACACGGTCAGGGACTCGTCGATGATGGCGTCATCCGAAGACTGCGCCAGCAGGTCGGCTGCGGCCAGGATTGTCATCGGAGCGCAGTATTCACGAGCAAATCAGTGGTCACCGACTGGTCATGCTAGTTGGGGTTACGGTGCAGCAGCAGGCTTGATGGTTGCCCAAACTCATCTCGCCTGCTGATTCGTCGTTCAAGCCTCGGGTTCCGCTGCGTCGGTGATGTGGACCCAGGTTCGGTTGGGGGTGCCTACCGTGACGCCGGCGGGAAGCAAACCCCCATGGCGGTCCCCGTACGGTGTTGTGGCGCCCCGCCCGAAACTGATTTCGATTCGCTCGCCGGGGTCGCTGTGGTTGTCGTTGAGGATGTCAATCGTCACTGTCTTGGTCGTCTCGTGTGCTGAAAATGTCACATACCCAGTCGGCGTTCTCGCGTCGATGTCCCATCCTCCTCCTCCGTAAAAGCTATGGGTCAGCAGGATGACCAGGGTGCGCCCAGGTGCGGTGTCGAGCTGCACGGTGATTTGCGCGGTGGTTCCCTCGTCGGCGGTGTAGGTAGCTGATGCGAAGCTGACCTGGACTTGCGGCGGGGCGTCGTCGGTGAAACTGACGGTGGTTTGGCTGAGTGTGCCTTGGGTGACCTCAAGGGGGAGGGGTGTTCCTAATGTGATCTCGACTCTTTCGCCGGTTTCGTCGTCGTTGTCGTCGTTGATGGCAAAGGTGATGGTCTTTGTGGTGTCGGTGGGGCCGAAGGTAACGGTGGTCGGCAGCGTTCCCGTGTCGGCGGCTGTCGCCCCGCCCTTGAAGGTGTAGGCGAGCGGGATCGTCAGGGTGCGGAATGGGACGGTGTCGAGTTCCACGGTGACTTGGGCGGTCGTGCCCTCTTCGGCGTTGTAAGACGCCAATGCGAAGCCGACTTCGACCGGTGGTGGGGGCGATGAGCATTCCTCGCGCACCACGGGCCAGCCCAATTTCTCGCGGTCGGTGCAGTCGATGTAGTACCCGTTCAATATGTCCGAGAACTGCATCGTCTCGTCCACGTAGATGGTCGGGCACTTATCGTCATCTGTGTATCCTTGGCTCATTATCGAACAGCCCGGGGGGTGACCGAGCTCGTATACCGAGTGGCCAATTTCGTGGCCGATCAAGGAGAGATAGTTCCAGTAAGTTATATATCGACAGTTGACGTTGTTGGCAACATAACCATGGCCTGATCGGAGGTTAGCCAGGGTGGTGCCAGGCTGTTCCCGCACTCTACGTGGCCTACCATCGACGCTACTGCAAAATTGTATGCTTTCGTATTCTGATTCGGCAGTAGGCACTACGGCGATGCCCACACTTTCTCCCAAGTTCGGGAAGTTGAAATCATGCCACCCAAAGCCACTAGCACCCCAGCTTGGCCTTATGTCCGTTATAAACAGGAATTGTCGGTAGTTTCCTGGTGGATCTGCCTCGGTAAAGCACTCGTGTATGCCCTTATGATTGGAATCCCATAACTGGGTCCTTTCGCCGTTGATGCTTAAGTTTTCCCAATCAAGGTCGGGCGAGACTATGCCGCCGGGCACGAACCTTACAGTAGAGAGTCCTGACGATTCCCTCGAGTAGAAGCCGCCCACTACTTGGTTCATCAAATTGGTTTCATAGATCAAATCGGCTTGGTTGTAGCCCCTGCTCTCATCTGCGCAATAGAACACGCTCACGTCGATCACCGGGGGCACGCCAGTGTCGGAGATGTTGATGGTGGTTCGTCCGGGGATGCCGGCGGCGACTTTGTCGGGCAGGGTTTGGCCGATGGCGAGTTGGAGTGATTCGCCCGGATCGGCTTGTTGGTCGTCGGTCACGGTGAACGAAACGGTTTGGATGGATTCGTCGGCCGCGAAGGTGACGCTGGTCGGGAGCGTGCCGAAGTCGGCCGGTGTGGCGCCGCCCTGGTAGGCGGTGGTGAGCGGGACTACGACGGTGCGGTTGGGCGCCTTGTCGAGCATCAGGTTCACCTGCGCGGTGGTCCCTTCTTTGGCAGAGTAGGTCGAAGAACTGAATGTCACTTTGACATCGGGGACTTTTTCGTCGGCGATGACGGTGGTTGGCTCTGGTTCAGGCTGCGGCTTGGTCTCGGCGGGCGTTCCATCGGGACAGCCGCCGGGTACCACTTGGGTGTCGACGTTGAACAGGCAGCGGTATGCATTGAGCAGCGACTCTTGGGTAACTATCAGCATGTCGCGGACCGAGATGTCTTGCTGGCTCGGTGTACCCGTGAAGGTGCCTGGTTTGATGGCTCCCTGGACAGGCTTCCCTCCGGCGCAGCCGCCGGGTACCACATGGGTGTCGATGTTGTACAGGCAGCGGTAGCTGTTCAGCAGCGATTCCTGGTCTGCGATGAGGTCGTCGCGGAGCTGGACGTCCCCTTTCGCGACCCCATTGCCAGATGAAACTTGTGCCCTGGCGGCGCCCATATCGGCAACGAGCAAAGCGGAGATCAATGCAGCAACGACGAATAATGACGCAGTCCGCGTCGCCGTCAAGCGGTCGAGGAGGTGCTCCCCAGTATTGCCAATGCGCTCGGAATGCTCTTCTACTGCTGCCTTGGTTCCTGTTGTTTTAACGCGAAATGCCACCTAGCAACCACCTACAAAACGCATGAAGGGCCGATTTGGTTCCATGCGGCGATCACTAGGACCGCGTGTTTCATGCTAGTGGGTCTCAAACTGGGTCACGAAAGGCATGGTCAGGCCGGGTGCGATTTAGCCTGCTTGGCGATTCAGCAGCAAGCTGGCGGCTTGGGGGCAGGGCATGCCGATCTCTACGCCTGCGGCGGTGGCAACAGAATTGGCGGCGGAGATGATGCCGTCGTGGTAGTGGGATAGGCCGCTGCCCATGCGGGCCCGGCGGGCGTCCACGGTGGCGCCGGCTAAGCCGTCGGTTTCCACGATGTAGAGCCCGGCCATGCCGGAGTCGTCCATGCCCCGGCCGCCGTCTGAGCAAATGAAGCCGAACGGGCGGCAGCGGCGCAGGTAGGGCACCGCGGATCGGCCGGTGTGGCCGGCGGTGACCAGCACGTTGCGGTCGGTGTCCTCGGCAGTTCCGAAGGCGATGGAGTCGGCCGCCACAACGCAGCGCCCGTCGGGGGCGGTCTCCATCACCGCGCGGTTGGTTATCTCCGACGCAGTTGCGACCGCCGGATCGTTGTTCAGCAGCGCGGCGGCTGAGTCGCGCACGGCCATGCCGGCAGTCACCCCGCAGTCCAAAGCCAGCTGGTTGACGAAGCTGACCACCCCGTGGTTGTAGAGATGCACCCCGTCGCCCAGGTGGGCGGTCATCACGTCGGCCACCGCGGCGGGGATGCCCAGCGCCTCCAGGTACCACAGCCCCGCGATGGCCGATCCCTCCGGCCCCACCCCGCAGTCCATGCCGATGGCCGCCCGGGGCCGGTGCTCGGCGATGAACCGGGCGGGCAGCACTCCGCAGTACGACGAGTTGACGCACACGTCCCGGTCTCGGTTGGCCTCGTCGACGTCGTAGGCCGAGTCCATACACATCACCCGGCCCCGAGCCGAGGCCAGCACCTCGGTCTGCTTGCCGGTATCAGGGCTCATCGGGCGGTTCTCGGGGGGAACTGGGGGCGGCGCTTCTCCATGAACGCGGTGGCCCCCTCGATCATGTCGGGCGACCCAATGGCCTGGGCCAGCATCCCCAGCCCCGAGGCCATGTTGTCCCGCAGCTGGTTCCAGTACACGTTGGAGCTGATCTTGGCCGCCTCCAGGTAGCGGGGGCTCATCTTCAACAGCTCGTCGCACCAGCGGTTCACCTCGTCCTCCAGCTCCTCGTCGGGCACCACCGCGTTGATCCACCCCATCTCGCAGGCCTGCTCAGCGGTGTATTTGCGGCACAAAAAGGCCACCTCTTTGGCTTTCTTCTCCCCGATGGTCATGGCCAAAAGGTTGGTGCCCCCCAGCACCGGTGCGCTTCCCACCTTCACTCCGGTCTGGCCCAGCTCGGCCGAGGCTGCGGCGATGGCGAAGTCGCACGCCACTACCAGCTCGTTGCCGCCGCCGAAGGCCGGGCCGTTCACCGCGGCGATCACCGGCATGGGAGCGTTGCGAATGGCGTCGAACAACTCCAAAGAGCCGTAGAACATGGACCGCAGCTCGTAGAAGTCCGCCTCGGCCAGATTGGCCAGATACCCCCCGGCGCAGAACGCCCGCCCCTGCCCGGTGATCACCACCACCCCGGCGTCGACGTGCTCCCGGAAGGCGGCGATGATCTCGTCGATGGTGTTGCGGTCATAGGAGTTCAACCGCTCCGGCCGGTTCAGCCGCAGCCAGACGATGCGGTCGTGTCGCTCGACGATGATGTCGCTCACAGTGGTGGCCTTTCCCTTGCTGGCCGATATCTGGCGGCAAACATCGCCCCTAACCTTTACTTAGCCCTAGTCCAACGACAGGTTGGCGGCTAACCTTTACTTAGCTGACTTATAAAGGCAGGTTAGCAGCTAAACTTTGCTTAGCTTGGGCGTGTTTTTGAGTGAATTGTAATGAGATATATAAAAATAGGGTAAAATATGGGTAAATTTTTGAAAAAACATTGGACAGCAGGATACGAAGGGGCAAGCCGTCGTGAGCGCATGGGGGGAGAGTACCAGCCGTACTTGCCGGACACGCTCTGCGATTGGCAGGGAGCGATCAACCTTGAAGCTATGGCCGAATCGAGCAGAGCAGAGGAGGGCATCAAAGCTCTGAACACCGACTCGACAGTCCAAAAGAGCATCGGAGGGCTGGCGCGGTTCCTGTTGCGAGCCGAATCAGTTGGGTCGTCTCAAATTGAGGGGCTCAGCGTGTCATCTAGGCGGTTGGCAAGAGCCGAGGCTGCGCTCACGATGGGGGTGTCGGCATCGGACTCCACGGCTTCAGAGGTGCTGGGGAATATCGAAGCGATGGAGTTTGCCCTTCGCCTCACAGAAAAACCCTCACGCCTCAATGTCGATGATCTGTGCCAGATCCACCAGATCCTCATGGATCGTTCGCCCACGCCTCAGATTGGAGGAGTGATTCGCGATACCCAAAACTGGATCGGAGGCAACGGCTACAACCCTTGCGGTGCATCGTTCGTCCCGCCGCCGCCCGAATACGTCGTCTCTCTCATGGATGACTTGATCGACTATTTGGATACCGATCACCACACACCGCTGATCCAGGCAGCCCTGGCCCACGCCCAGTTCGAGATCATCCACCCGTTTGCCGACGGCAATGGGAGGACGGGACGCGCTCTCATTCATATTGCACTAGCTCGTCGTGGGCTTACCGCCGCGTTCACGCTTCCGGTGAGCTTGGTGCTGGCCACATGGTCCAAGTCGTATGTGGCAGGACTTCAAGGGTTCTGCGTTGACGCCGAACCAGACGGTCTCGAGCGCGTAGAGGGGGCCAGCCAGTGGATTGGGATGTTCTCCTCAGCGGTGATCCGAGCTTGTGACGACGTCCGCATCTATGCCGCCAGAGTGGCTGAACTGGAAGGGGAATGGAGGAGCAAGGCAGGAAGGCTGCGGTCAGACTCCTCGGCGAACCTGCTGTTGCAAGTACTGGCCGGAACACCGATAATCACTGTGGAGAAGGCCAGCGAGCTCATAGGTCGTTCTCAAATGGCAGTTGGACAGGCGGTCAACCAATTGCTGGAGGCCGGTGTTTTGCGCCAGTTCAACATCGGCAAGCAGCGATACCGGGTTTTTGAGGCTGTCGGCGCATTCGACCTCTTCACCAGTCTTGAGCGGTCCCTGGCCAGTCCGACCGGCGACACGGCAACGGCAAAGCCGAATCGTCCGGCACCCGAGCGGCGGGCGCCGCGGTGATGGCATCCTAGGTGGTCTCCCTGCCTTATAGCGCGTACTGTCCAGCATCGTATGGCGTTCGAGCTTGGCCCTGACATCCTGGCCATCCAGCAGGAGGCCCAGGCGGTAGCCCGGCAGGTGGCGTCGTTCGCCGCGGAGGCCGACGAGTGCAGCCACGTCCACCAGCCCACCCTCGATGTGCTGCGGGCCAGCGACCTGAGCTCGCTGATGGTGCCGGCCGCTTATGGGGGGCGCCACGAGCGGGTGGACCCGCTGGCGGTGTGCGTGGTTCGAGAGGCCCTCATGCGGGCTTCTTCGCACTTGGACTCGCTGTTCGCCCTCCAGGGCATCGGCAGCTACGCCATCGCGATGGCCGGCACCGACGACCAGCGAGAGGAATGGCTGCCCCGCGTGGCCCGTGCCGAGGTGCTGGCCGCACTGGCCCTCACCGAGCCGGTGGCGGGGTCGGACCTTAGGGGGATCGAGACCACATTGACCGACCACGGCGGCGAGGTGGAGCTGAACGGGGCCAAGTCGTTCATCTCCAACGGGGGAGCGGCCGGCTTCTACACCACCATGGCCCGGGAGGACGACCGGTTCTCGCTGGTGCTGGTGCCCGCCGATGCCCCCGGTGTCTCGATCGAGGCTTCGCCGGAGATCATCGCCCCCCATGTGCTGGGCGAGGTGACCTTCGACCGGGTGCGCCTGCCCGCTTCAGCCCGATTGGGGGAGCCCGGCGCCGGATTCCGCCATGTGCTGGCCACCTTGTCGGTGTTCCGCATCTCGGTGGCCGGTGCCGCGGTCGGACTCATGGACGGGGCTTTGACCTGCGCCGCCAGCCACGCGGCGGTCCGGGAGCAGTTCGGCCGTCCGCTGGTGCGGCTGGGGCCGGTGGCGGGGCTCTTGGCCGACTCATGGGCTGAGCTGGAGTCCACCCGGTTGCTGGCCTACGCCACCGCTGAGGCCGCTCGGGATGATCCGTCTGCTCACCTCGACCGGTCGTCGCTGGCCAAGCTGGCCGCCACCGAGGCGGCCAGCCGGGTGGTGGATCGCTGCGTGCAGGTGATGGGCCGGTGGGGGCTGATCCGGGGCTCCGACATCGAGCGCTACTACCGCCAGGCCCGTCCCATGCGGATATACGAGGGGGCATCCGAGGTGCTCCGGCTGGGCATCGCCACCCGATTGTGCGACGAGGTGGCTGACAAGCGGGGAGGCGAATAGTGGACTTGGGGCTCAACGGCCATGTGACGGTGGTGACCGGGGCCAGCCGGGGGCTGGGAGAGGCCGCAGTTCGGGCGATGGTGGCCGAGGGCGCCCAGGTGGTGGCCGCGGCCCGCTCGGCTGGCGCCTTGGCCGTATTGGGCGACGAGCTGGGCGACGCGGTGGTAGCGGTGCCCTGCGACATGCGCGACCGAGCCGCGGCGGCCGGCCTTGTGGACCATGCGATCACCCGATTCGGCCGCCTCGACTCGGTGGTCAACAACGCGGGCATTGCGCCGGCGTCGAAGTTCGTCGACCAGCCCGACGAGGTGTTCGACGAGGTGGTGGCCGTGAACCTGGCTGCCCCCGCCGCTTTGGCCCGTCGCGCGGCGCGCCACTGGATCGATGTCGGCCAACCCGGCTCAGTGATCAACGTGGCCTCCACCTCCGCTCTCAAAGGCAAAGCGCTGCTGGCCGCCTACTCGGCCTCGAAGGGCGGGCTGTTGCGGCTGACCGAGGCCTTGGCCGGCGAATGGGCCCGCTATCGCATCCGCGTGAACGTGATCGCCCCCGGTGCGTTCGAGACCGATGCCCAGGCCGCGGTCATGGCCGATCCCGACACGCTGGCGGCCCGGCTTCGCAAGATCCCCGCTCGCCGCATGGGCCGGCCTGAAGAGCTCGGCCCACTGGTGTGCTATCTGGCGTCAGAGGCGTCGGAGTTCGTCACCGGGTCGTGCTTCGTGATTGACGGCGGCGAGGTGTCCAAACTCTGACCGGCCCGATGCCAGCCTTGTAAGTTTCACAGTCCATACGGAGGTAGCAACCGATGACAATGCAAGCCACGTCCAACAACGCGGTTCACAGCGAGTTGGCCAGCCCCGCTCTGGCCGGCGGCGAGCTGGCGGCCATCTCAACCAAGTTCGCCGAGGGCTATGCCCGCATCCGCGACGTGACCGACCGCGACGGCGCCTGCCCGGCGTGGGCCAAGGCGCTGTACATGGCCTGCGCCGCCTCTGTGCGGGGCCAGCGGGAACTGGCCCTTCGGGAGATGATCCGGTCGCGCCAACTGGGGCTCAGCCTGAGCGACGCCCGAGGCGCATCTTTGGCGGTGCTCATCTCCCGGGGTGAGGCCACCTACAACGCCTTCGCCCGAGCCATCGACCAGGCGTTCGACATTGCCGCCGATCAATCCTCCGAGCCGATTCCCGACTTCTCCCTGGACCGACAGGCTGCGCTCGACTACTTCGAGAGCTACTTCGGCTTCGTGCCCGACTACGTGGAGGTGATGGCCGACAATGCCCCCCGGGCTCTGGAGGGCTACGTGTTGATGCGGCAGTGGTCGTTGGCCGAGAACAATCTCGACGCCAAGCACGTGGAGCTGCTGCTGTGTACCATCAACGCCGCGGAGTTCTCCAGCCGGTTCGTGAACATCCACGCCAACGGTGCCCGCAACGCCGGGGCCACCGAGGCCGAGATCACCGAGGCGGTGGTGTGCGCCATCCCCATCTCCGGCGTGGCCTCCTGGCTGCCCGGCGCCGACGGGATCATGGAAGGCCGTTGAGGCTCTATTTCGCCGCCTTACGGCGGACCGAAGTGAGGGGCGCGGGCTGACATGACCGGGCTAATCGACGTCCACGCCCACATCGTGCTGGAGGGCACGATGGGCGCGGCCGGCCCGTGCGGCCCCGAGATCGGCGCCCACGGCGACGGAACTCCGTGGTTCCGGGTGGGCGGCTACCAGCTCGACGGAGTGGCCTACCGGGGGTCGTTGTTCATCGAGCTAGACATGCGCTTAGAGGCCATGGACGCCCAGGGCATCTCAGTGCAGGCCCTGTCTCCCAACCCGCTGACCTACCTCCACTTCATCGAGCCCCAGTTGGCCAGCGATTTCTGCCGCCGCCACAACGACGACCTAGCCGCGGCGGTGGCTGCCCATCCCGACCGCTTCGTCGGGTTGGCCGCCCTGCCCATGCAAGACGTCGACGCCGCCTGCACTGAGCTCGAGCGGGCAGTGAAAGACCTGGGCCTCTTGGCCGGCTACACCGGAACCGATTTTGGCACCCCCCTGGATGATCCGGCCATGGACCAGCTCTGGTCGCTGTGTACCGAGCTCAACGTGCCCCACTTCTTGCACCCCACCCAATCGGGCATCGACGGTCCGCTGCTCGACCCCCGGCTGCGCCGCTGGGACCTAGATCTGGTGTTGGAGTACTCCTACGAGGAGACGGTGGCGGTGGCCACCCTGGTGTTCGGCGGGGTCACCGAGCGCCACCCCGACCTGGACCTGTGCCTGTCCCACGGCGGAGGCACCACGCCCATCATCTTGTCGAAGCTCCGCAAGCTGGCCGAGCGCCGCCCCGCTGCCCCCGAGTGGATCAAAGAACCCGGCGCTTTCGACAGGGCCCTCAGCCGCCTGTGGTTCGACTGCCACATCACCGGCGCCGCCGAGCTCACCCTGGCCCTAGAGCAATACGGCGCCGACCGCCTGGTCTACGGCACCAACTTCGGCGGATGGGACCGCGGCACCGGCCCCGACATCGCCCACCTAGCCCAAACCCTCAACACCAACGCCACCCGATTGCTCCGTTTGTGAGGGATTGCGTTTACTCAACCATCGACGAGCCCGACGGCGCCATTGTCTACCCCGGCGACGGCTGCGACCTCCACCCCTCCACCGCCGCAGTCGCGTACAGGCGGCGCTACGTCACCAAGGTTCACTGAGCTGCGACCGCGGCGACTGCATGGCCTCGGTGGCCTCTCGGGCATCGAAGCGCTCGGAGTCGACTTCGATGCGACGCCACACGGGTGGTTTGACGTAATTCAGCGTGACCTTGAGCCGGTGAATTGTCGGCATCGGGGCCCCTTCCCGGGAAATGGCGATCAGCCGAGGCTATGCCGGTGCGCCGCCCTTTGATCACATCGGAAGCAGATTCTCGATGGCTGCTTCTGCGATCTCGGGCCATTTCGAATTGCAGGTTACGACGGTCCAACCGCGTTCTATTCCCAAGGCGACTACTGCGACGTCCACAGGGGGATCAATCAAATGGGAACCGAATAGGGTAGTGATCCGTCTAATACTCGCAAAGGGGGTGACAGGTGCGCGTTCACCGGATTGGCTTGGTTCTGATCGTGACCCTTGGAGCCGCGGCCTGCTCGAGCAATGGCGGAGACGAGGTTGGCATCATCCCGGCCGCAGTTGATGCAACTGCCCTTGCTCGCGCAACCGCAACCCCGTATGCGACATCGGTCTCTACGCCCATTCCCTCCACCGCCTCAATTCCGACTGCGTTCCCTACGCCGGAACTATCCCCTGAGCTGACCCCCGCTCAAAGCCCGACGCCAACTCCGACCACACTCCCAAAGCCAGAGGCCACTTCGCCCCCTACGCCTGAGACTCCATCATGGGCGAAAATCCCAGACGGCACTTGGAGAGATGTCTCAGTTGGATTGGACTTTGCCTGTGGATTACGGGAAAGCGGGACCGTTGACTGTTGGGGAGTGCTTCGACGGGATTGCTCTCTCCCAAATCTGGCGGATTTGCGTTGGGACGAGACTGTTGACTGTTGGGGGGATGCCTCTTATGGTCAGTTGGATGCTCCGGAAGACAAGTTCTCGGCCATCTCCGTCGGGGAAACCCATGCGTGCGGGTTGCGTATTGATGGAACCATCAAGTGCTGGGGCGACTACTTCTACGGCCGGTTAGCAGCACCCAAGGGCAAGTTCTCGGTGGTCTCTGCCGGTGCAGAGCATTCATGCGGATTGCGTGCAAGCGGAGCGGTGGAGTGCTGGGGCTACTACCGCTCCAAGGTCGTCCTGGATGTGCCAGAGGGGGAGTTTGCCGCGGTGTCAGTTGGGAGTTCTCGGGCGTGTGGGCTGCGGGCCGATAGGTCCGTGGTGTGCTGGGGGCGCGATGTCGACGGGGAGTTAGATGTGCCAGAGGGAGCGTTCTCAGCAGTTTCGGTTGGGGGATTTCAGGCGTGTGGGTTGCGAGTTGATAGCACTATCGAGTGCTGGGGGCGCGATGACGGCGAAGAGCGGGATGGGCCGGAAGCCGAGGGTTGGCAAACTGATGTGCCGGAGGGCGAGTTCGCATCTGTCTCTGTCGGCAGGTCTCGCTCGTGCGGATTGCGGTTCAACGGGACTGTCGAATGTTGGTCGCCCCATGAAGCCGCGTGGCTGAGCCAACGGTTTGTAGTCCCTGAGGACGAATTCGTGGCGCTTTCAGTTGGTGCGCCCCACGCTTGCGGATTGCGCCCTGACGGAACAATCGATTGTTGGGGCCACTACTTGCCGTTTGTGCACGATCTGGGCGACTACGTTCCCGCCTCCGTTCGCAACATCGCAACCGGTACTTGGGTGTCGGTGTCAGCCGGATTGGAGCATTCGTGCGGGTTGCGACCGAGTGGGATTGTGGAGTGTTGGGGGGACAACGAAAACGGCCAGTCAAATGTGCCCGATGGCGAGTTTTCGGCGGTGTCAGCCGGAGCAGAGCATTCGTGCGGGTTGCGACCGAGTGGGATTGTGGAGTGTTGGGGGGACAACGGACATGGGCAACTAGATGTTCCGGAAGGTGAATTCGTCGCCGTCTACGCGGGAGGAGCAAATCCGTGCGGGTTGCGCTCTGGCGGGGGTGTCGAGTGCTGGGGCAGCAACGAGTGGGGCCAGCTGGATGAGTTGGAGGGTGAGTTCATCGACTTCTCGGGGGGATGGGGTACCGAGGAGTATCAGTATCTATGCGGGTTGCGCCCCATTGGAACGGTGAAGTGTTGGGGCAACAATGAGTACGGGCAGATGGATGCTCCTGAAGATCGGTTTACGTCTGTTTCTGCCGGTGGGGTTCACACCTGCGGGTTGCGCATTGATGGAGCTGTTCGGTGTTGGGGCTTCATCGGAAATCAGCTAGGAGAAACCGGTGCTCCCAAAGGCGAGTTCACGTCCGTTACCGCCGGTGTATGGCATTCGTGTGGGATACGACCGGACAGGTTGATCGAATGCTGGGTCCACGTCAATTCGAACGACTACATCGAATTTGCCGCGACTTACGAGCCCGGAGGTGAGTTCACGGCGGTCTCGGCTGGCCTGCGGCATACATGTGGGCTTCGCCCCGACGGGGTAATCGAGTGCTGGGGAGAATTTGACAAAAGCCAGCTTGAGATGCCCTAGGGCCTAGCTTCCGTCTTGTTGGCGGGCGGCCCAGCGGGCTTGGGCGGCGGCTTCGACTTCGGGGTTGCCGTCTAGGAAGGTCTGCTCCAGCAGGCGGTGGGCTATGCGCCAGCCGTCGGGGGTGCGGACCATCTGGTCGATGTACTTGCCGCCCACGATGAAGGTGTCGCCGCCGGGGGTGTCGGCTATGTACTTGGTGGCGATGAAGTAGCAGCCGGCAATGGCCTTGTCGCCATCCACCTGGGCCCAATGGCACCCGTTGATGTGCTGGCTGGCGTCGGCCGGCTCCAGCGACGAGGCGCACTTGGCCACGATGGCCTCGAGCCCCTCGAACCGCTCTCCCCGGTAGTCGGCCACCGCGTCGGGCAGGAAGATCTCTTTGAGCGCCTCCCAGCGGTGGTTGTCCAGGCTCCAGGCGTAGCGGATCTGGATGTGGCGAATGGCGTCGCGGTCCAACAGGTCTTGGAGTCGGTCCACGTCGAGGCCTTGGGCGTCGTCTGATCTGGTGTCCATTATCCGGTCATCTCAGAGGGGGGTAGAAGCCTGCTGAACCAACTTGGCCAGCATTTCATCAGCTAAGGCGATTTCTTCGGCGGTGGGAGGACCCGCGGAATCTTCCAGCATCTGTTCCAGCGGTTCCTTGCACGGCGTTTCTTGCCACAGCGCTTGGTTTCCCAGTTCCTTGCGAACAACCTTCCGCAGGTATTCCGAGACGCTTTTCGCCCGCCCGGCTTCTACCAGGGCATTGAGCTGGGCTACCTGGGCCTTAGGGAGGGTGATAGTGATCTCTCGGGTGTCCACTTGGCCCACTTTAGCGACCAGTCTCGCTGACGGGGACAATCTCAATGGCGGGGTCGAGCAGTAGGATGTCGTCGGGGTCGGAAGTGATTACCGGCTGCCCTTGTCGGCGGGCACACAGGACCACGTGAGCGTCTACGACATCAGACGTGCCGGAGGCCGCCAACAGGCGCCCAACACTGCTGGCATCGTCTCGGTTTAGCGGGATGAAGTCTGTTTCAGGCAATTTGGCAATTCGGGTCAGTTCAGCCTGCCGTTCCGGTTTCCGTATGGCTTGGGCCCAAACTGTTGCCGGGATAGTGACTCTGTAGTCGGCCTTGACGGCTTCTTCTAGGAGCCTGGAGATTCTCAGGTTGCCGCGCTCGATGGCGATCAGCCCGCCCGTGTCCACTGTGAATCCGGGCATCAGGCGGTTGCTGGCCTGGGCTCGCGCTGTTTGTCCAGCATGGATTGAATCCAGGCTTCTTCTTCTGGCGTTAGAGGTCCTCCTGATTCCTCCATGATCCGGTCTATGGTTTCTTGCCAGAGCATTTCGTTGATCAGGGCCTTGCGGACGACAAGTTGCATGAATTCGGAGACGCTCTCGATTTGCCCTGCTTCTACCAGGGCATTGAGCTGGGCAATTTGGATTTTCGGGAGGGTTGCGGTGATCTGCTGGGTGTCCACTATGTCCAGCCTAGCGGTACAAGGCTAAGCAGACAACAGATTTCAGTATTTGCCATTGATTTTCAGTCTAAGGGAAATGGCGTATGCGACCTAGCAAGATCGGTACCGCTAGTGTGCCGGGCGCACAACATTTCATTGGAGGTGGAAATGAGCGGACGACTGGAAGGACGGGTGGTGGCCATCACGGGGGCGGCAAGCGGCATAGGCCGGGCGGCGGCCGAGATGTTCGCCGCCGAGGGTGCCAAAGTGGCCCTGGGCGACATCCAAGACGGCGCCGGCCGGGAGCTGGCCGAGGCCTTGGGCGACGGGGCGGTGTACGTCCACTGCGATGTGACCTCCGAAGACGATGTGGCCGGGTTGGTAGACGCCGCGGCGGACGAGTTCGGACAGCTCGACGTGATGTACAACAACGCCGGCATCGTCGGCGCGGTCGGCCCCATCGACACCACCCCGGCCGACGAGTGGCGCGCCAGCATCGACATTTTGCTCCACGGTGTGTTCTACGGGATCAAGCACGCCGCTCGGGTGATGAAGCCCCGCGCCAGTGGCTCGATCATCTCCATGTCGAGCACCGCCGGGGTGATGGGAGGCCTCGGACCCCACGCCTACGCCGCAGCCAAGCACGCCGTGGTCGGGTTGACCAAGAACGCGGCCGCTGAGCTGTGCCGCTTCGGCATCCGGGTGAACTGCATCGCACCCGCCTCGGTGCTCACCCCGATGGTGGCCTACGCCCACACCGGCGACCACACCAACATGGGCGGTGCCCGGGCCGAGCTCACCGCCAACTCCCCGCTGATCGGCCGCCCCGGCCTCGCCACCGACGTGGCCAGCGCCGCGCTGTGGCTGGCCTCCGACGACTCCGGCTACACCAGCGGCCACACCCTGGCCGTCGACGCCGGATTCACCACCGGGGCCCGCCCCGACGCCCCCGGCTTCGCCGACTATGCCCCCATGATCCGCGAAGCAGGCCGCACCGGGCTCTGAAAGGCTCGGCAGAACAGACAGGGACTATCTTCGAGTCGTGCCTGAAGAAGCCCCATTGCTGGCCAACGAGGAGGACCACCCCCAAGAGGTGGTGTATGCCGACGGCGACCGGCGGATCGTGACCATGGACTCGGCCCGCTACGTGGATGCCCGCAACCGGGACACCGATGTGGTGGTGCCGTCTTCGTATCTGGGCGTGCTGCCCGCCCGGCTGATGGCCCCGCATCGGCCCAGGGGGGTAATCGGCCATGACGGCTGCATCGGCAAAGACGGCGCGGGCATCTCCGGGCTGTGGTTCTTGGAGGCGCTGGGCATCCCCGCGGCGACGGCCGACGGGATGAGCGCCGAGTTGGGCAACGGCCTCGATCTCTATGAGACCGGGATCATCTCCCGGCTCAACATCTACGCCGAGCGGTGCGGGATTGTCGAAGGCATGGCGGTGTCGGAGGCGGCCAGGCTGCTGTTGACCAACGATCCCGGCGAGGTGGACGAGGGCACCAAGATCCGCCGGGAGGTCAAGGCCACCTCCGACAGCGGACGACAGCTCGTGGTCACCGACTCCATCGTGTTCGCCCTGCCCGAGGACTCCCGCAACGTGCTGGTCACCGCCGGCCACACCGGGCGCAGCGGGGCGGATTTCCTGCTGGAGGTGAGCCCCCACGGCTTCATCTGCTCCGACGGGGGCCGCAGCAAGAACGATGCCGGTATCGCCGGGTTGGCCATCACCGAGGCCCACGGTCTGGCCGGAGCGTGCTGCGATGCGTGGAGTGCCCCGGTGGGCGATGCCTTCAAGGCGTACGATGAGGGGATCGTCAGCGCATGCAACCAGCCGGCCCGCGACCGAGGCGTTGAGGTGGGCATGTCCGTCAAGGACGCCGCCGCGGCTCTGCTGAAGGATTGAGAAAGACTGAGCCAGATGTCTGAGCCGACGCCCATCGTCATCACCGGCGGCACGGTGATCGACGGCACCGGCGCCCCGCCCCGGCACGACGCCGCGGTGCTGCTGGAGGGCGACCGAATTGCCGCCATCGGCCCCGAGGCGGATTCGGCGGCTGCCAACCGGGCGGGCGTCAACATGATCGACGCTGCCGGTTGCACCGTCATGCCCGGATTGATCGACGCCCACGTCCACTGCACCTTCGACGACGTGCAGTCCAACGACGAGCTGTTCTTCCACCGCGACCACACCCTGGCCGCGCTCATTGCCGCCCAGAACCTCCAGAAGCTGCTCATGGCCGGGGTGACCGGGTTCTGCGATCCCGACACGCTGTTCTCCATGGGGCCGTCGCTGCGCGACGCCGTTGATGCTGGCGTGGTGGAGGGTCCTCGCATGGCCACCGGGGTGCAGGCGCTGGTCACCGCGGTGGGGGGCACTGCCGGGCGGCTCATTCCCGACACCGGAGTGGTGGGCTACGCCCAGGTGGTAACCACCGTCGACGAGATGATCCAGATGACCCGCCGCCACATCAAGCACGGCGCCGACTGGATCAAGATCCACGCCACCGGGTCGATCCCCCGCCACCAGGGCGAGCTGTTGGCCTGGAAGCCCGAGGAGCTGAAGGCGGTGTGCGACACCGCCCACGAGTTGGAGACCCCGATCATGGCCCACGCCCGCTCGGCGGGCAGCACCCAAGCCTGTGCCGAGGCCGGAGTGGACCTCATCCTGCACGCCTCGTTCATGGACGACGCCGCCCTCGAAGCGGTGATCGACGCCGGGGCCGCCCTCATGCCCACCTTCACCTTCTTGGCCAACCTGGCCGACTACGGGCACCTGGTGGGCGCCGGTGCCGGGATGCAGGATGTGTTCCGGGGCGAGATCGAGGCCACCGCCAAGATGATGGCCAAGGCCCACGACGCCGGCGTGCCGCTGCTGTGCGGCTCGGAGTCGGGGTTCGCCCTCACCCCCTACGGCCACTGGCACGCCCGGGAGATGGAGGTGCTGGTGGAGTCGGTCGGGCTGAGCCCGCTTCAGGCCATCGCCTGCGCCACCGCCAACGGGGCCATCGCAATGCGCATGGAGGGCGAGGTGGGCACGCTTGCCCCCGGCATGGCCGCCGACGTGCTGGTAGTAGACGGCGATCCCGCCGCCGACGTCACGGTGCTGGCCGACCGGTCCAACCTTCGTTGGGTGATCAGCCGCGGCCAGCCCGTCGATCTGGAACGCCCCTGGCCCAGCCGGGCTCCAATCCCCGGTGAGAAAGTGGCCAACTGGGCCGCTCAAATCCTCACCCGGGATCTGCTGGATTGAGATTCTTGGCCCGGCCCCTGAAAACTACCGGACAGCATGTGGCATGTACGTATACTACGTACATGCCAAACAAGACGATCAGCGTGCCAGATGACGTTGTGCCCATTATCGAAGGCCTCGACATGCCTTTTTCGAGGTGGGTCACCGATCAGCTCCGTCTTCACTCAGCTCGTTCAACCCTGACCTTCGCCCAGCAACTCGCGGCAGATGCCACGCTGGCGGCAGGCGAGCGCTTGACCGAGCAAGACGCGCTGGCCGTCGGCGAGCGGATGGAGCGATCGGCGCCGTGGTAGCGCGGGGGGAGGTGCGATGGGCCAATCTCGACAAGCGTCGACCGTGTGTTGTCGTGTCATCCGAGGATGTTCTCGGCGTTGACATCTGGCAGACCCATGTGGTGCCGTTGACCTCAAACCTCCAAAGAGCCGGTCTCGCCGGCAACGTGCTGGTTACCTCATCGGCTACGGGTCTGCCGAAGGACTCCGTAGCGGTGCCCCTTGGGCTGGAGTTGATAGACCGGTCCTGGCTGGCCGAGCGGGTGGGGCAGCTGCCCCGTGCCCTTGTCGATGCCATCGACGACGGCATCCGAGCCGTGCTGTGCTTGTAGGCACCTGTTCGGAGCTAACGGGGTTGTTCGGTTTGCCAGGTTAAGGAGGCGGCCGACAGGGTTACCAGTCCTTTGACGGGTCTTCGCGTTGAAGCGGGGACTGGGGTGATTTGAGGGTCAACCTACTTCGAGCCCGCCGCGTCGTTATGCAATCTAACCCCGCAGATTGAAGGTTCTATCTTGGATTTGCGGGGTGTTAGCGTATGGGCATGGTGATCGAGCGAGAGATAGCGCCGCGGCTAGTGGAGTTGTTCGGGCAGTATCCGATCGTCACGGTTACCGGCCCGCGCCAATCCGGCAAGACGACGCTCTGCCGCAGCGCCTTCGCGCATTTGGCATACGCCAATCTAGAGGATCCCGACGCCCGCGAGTTCGCCGAGTCAGACCCGCGGCGCTTCTTGGCGCAGTTCCCGGTCGGCGCCGTGCTCGATGAGATTCAGCGTGTGCCGAGCCTCCTGTCCTATCTACAGGTCCTGGTCGACGAGGACCGCCGCAACGGGCAATTCGTGCTCACCGGCAGTGAGCAGTTCGGTCTGACATCCACGGTCAGCCAGTCGCTCGCCGGTCGCACAGCTCTGCTGCGCCTGCTGCCGTTCACGCTCGCCGAGCGGCGCCTCGCCGGGGCGTCCGAGGCTGTCGATGGGATTCTGTACTCGGGGTGCTATCCGCGGATTCACGACCAGAGGCTGAACCCGACTCAAGCGCTTGCCGACTACGTGGTGACCTATGTGGAACGCGATGCCCAGCGGATCGGCGGGATACGCGATCTGGCCGCCTTTCGCCGGTTCGTCCGGCTGTGCGCTGGCCGGGTCGGCCAGTTGTTGAACCTTTCCAGCCTCGGCGCTGATGCCGGGATATCGCAGCCGACGGCCCGCGAGTGGCTGGGGGTCCTGGAAGCGAGCGACATCGTATTCCGCCTGCCGCCGTACCACACCAACATCCGCAAGCGCCTCGTGAAGTCTTCGAAGCTGTATTTCGTCGATGTCGGCCTGGCCAGCTATCTGGTCGGAATTCGCAGCAGCGATCAGCTTGCCGCCCACCCGCTGCGCGGCCCGCTGTTCGAAAATGCCGCCATGTCCGAGGTGGTCAAGCACTCGCACAATCGCGCTCGCTACGCCGATCCGTCGTTCTTCCGCACATCCGACGGCCTTGAGTGCGACCTCCTATATCCAACTCCCAGCGGCCTCGCAGCCGTGGAAATCAAGTCGGGCGCCACAATCTCCGCCGCTTGGTTCGCCGGACTGCGCCGAATAAGGCGCACGATCCCAGACATATCCTCAGCGGCCATCGTCTACGGCGGCGACCTGTTCCAAGAGCGCACCGACGCCACCGCAGTTACTCTCACCGAGTTCGCAGCCCTCCTCAACAGCCTCGACCACTAGTGGTGCTTATGGAAGAAGGGGACCGGCGGTCCGCGACCTCTACGTAAGCGGGTTGGCGAACCCTGAGACCCCGGCTAGTCCCCGAACACCACGGGGTAGCGGCCGAAGTAGGGGCGGGTGGTGGAGGCGTCCATCTCGGGCGGGTCGTCGGGGTCGGGGCGGCAACCGTGGTCGAACAGGGTCTGCACGGCCACCGGAACCAGGCCGAACAAATGGGCGTCCACATCATCGCCGTCCACAAACGAGACCCCAGAGGCCAAGTCTTGGCCTATGCAAGCATGCATCCCCTGTCCGAAGCTCAGCCCCCACGGGGCAATGCCCTCGGGCAGAGTGCGGTCGGGATTGAAATCGGCGGCGTCGTCACCGAACACCGACTGGTCCCGGTTCACCGACAACAAGTCGAGGGTGACCCGGTCGCCTTTGGCGAGGTGGATACCGCTGGACAGGTCGATGTCTTCCAGCGCCCAGCGCATCCCGGTGGGGCTGGAGGGCTGGAGCCGGATGGTCTCGTGGGTGCAGAGCTGAACGAACAGCCGGTCTTCGCGTACCCGGTGCTCGTCTTCGGGGTGGTCGGCTAGCCAGCCGAAGATGTTGTGCACCACCCGGTTGAAGGCGGTGGCCGAAGTGTGGGCTCCGGCCAGCATGTAAAAGGCGATCTCCCGCCGGATGGTCTCGTGGCTCAACTCAAGGCGGTCCTGGTTGTGCATCAGCACCATCAGCACATCTTTGGGAAGTTCGTCGGCCTCGATATCCCCGGCCTTCAACTGGTCGAGCAGCGCCTGGCGCCGATCCATCCCCGGGGTGAGGAACTCAGCGTCGAACGCGTCTAGGGCAGCCTCGATCTCGACCACCTTGGCCTCTTTGTCGCCGGTGTAGTGGGCCAGGGTGGCCCCTTCGATGAAGGTGGTCAGGTAGTCGTACAAACGGAAGGTCTCCTCCGGGGTGCCCAGGAGCCGGTCGACCCCAGCGGTGAATGCGGCCAGATTCATCATCAGCTGGTGGCCGAGCTTGACCAACTCGGCCTTGCCCTCGGCCAAATGCGGGGCCAGCGTCGACTCGATGATGGGCGGGAACAGATCCTGCTCGTACAGCATGAAGGTGTCCCGCCGGAAGAGGCGGTTCTCCAGGCGGCGTCGGTCCCGGTGCTCATCGCCGTGGAGGTTCACCACCACATCGCTCATAATCACTTCGCCCGCGTCGTACAGCGCCTGGCGAAGGTTCTTGTTCCGGTAGCACTCTCGGGCTTCAGCGAACGTGGTCACGGTTATTTCGGCCATCTCCAACACTTTGCCACAGCAAAACGTCTGTTAGTCTCCCGAACTTGTGTACGTCCACTTATTGGAGGGGAAACCATGTCTAAGCTCTTGAAGGTTCTGGCCCTGCTGTTCGCGGTCGCCCTTGTGGCCGCCGCATGCGGCAATGACGACGATGACGGTGCCGCCCCGGCCCCGGCAGCGACCGAAGCCCCTGCGCCGGCGGCTACCGAAGCGCCTGCACCCGCGGCTACCGAAGCACCGGTCCCTTCCCCGGCCGACGGCTGTGGTTGGGCCACCGACGGCGATGTCCGAGGCGTCGACAAGGAGAACGGCGTAATCACCATCGGCAGTTCTCAGCCGTTCACCGGCCGGGCTGCGGTCGCTGGTGAGGGCCTCATTGCCGGCATCATCATCGCCGTCGAAGAGGTCAACGCCAACGGCGGAATCGACGGCTGCACCTTCGAGCTGGTTTGGGAAGACGACCGCTTTGAGATCGAGCAGATGGTCACCAACGTCCGCAAGATGATCGAGCAGGACAACGTATGGGGCTTTGTAGGCACTGCGGGCTCGCAGGCCATCCCCTCCACCTACCCCGACATCGAGGCCGCCGGCACCCCGCTGTGGGGTCCAGTGTCGCCCGCCGACCAGGACATCCAAGAGGTGTACCTCACCAACCCGACTCGAACCGAGCAGGGTCGCATCTGCATCGACCACTTCGCCGAGCAGGGCGCCACCAAAGTGGCGGCCATCGGCCAGGACAACGAGCTCGGTGAGGAGGCATTCAACGCAATCGACATGCAGGCGCCGGTCCACGGCATGGAGATCGTTGCCAAGGAAGAGGTTGAGGTGCTGTCCGACGCGGTGGCTCCTGCGGTTCTATCCGTGATCGACTCGGGTGCTGATGCGGTGCTCACCGCGCTAGACGGCACCCAGAACGGCTTGGTGCTCGACCAGTTCCATGAGGCTGGCTTCAATCCTCTGGTGTGCTCCGATCAGGGCTCGGCCGGTGCCGGTGGACAGACCACGGTTGGCTTGGCCAATCCCGAGGCGGCCGACGGCTACTTGGGCGCTCTTCAGGGTGCTCTGCCTGATTCCGACATGGAATTCGTGCAGCACTGGGCTGGTCTGTGGGAGGCCTACGAGGGCCCCGGTTCAGAGAGCCTGGCCCCCAACTTCAGCTTGCAGACCTATTCCATCGCTCGGGCGTTCTTCGAGCTATGGGACCGGCTGGACGGCGACTACTCCTACGAGAACTTCCACGCCACAGCCGAGGCAATGGCGGACGATCCCATCTTGATTCCGGCGATGCCGGTGTTGGCCTGCGGGCCGCTTCCTGGTGGCCACGGCTGCGCCTCTGGTGCCGGTATCTCCGAGTACGACGCCGACACCGAGACGTGGTCTCAGGTTCGGGAATTCCTCCCGCCAGCGAGCTAATTCGTTAGCTGGTCCGGGACTGGTAAGCGCCAGTCCCGGACCAACCATTTCTAGGAGCACAGCAGGTGGATCAACTCCTCCAGCAGATTGTGGCCGGTCTCGAAACCGGCTCAAGTTACGCTCTCATCGGCTTGGCCATCGTGGTCATCATGAAGTCCACCGATGTGCCCAACTTCGCCATGGCCGAGATGGGCCTAGTGGCCGCCTTCATGGCGTGGTTCTTGTCAGCCGACCCCGATAAGGGTGGGGTTGGCTGGCCGTTCTGGCTGGCCATTGTCTTGGCATTGGCTTTCGCTGCTGTGTTTGGGGCAATTACTCAGTTCTTCTTGGTACGCCCCCTTACCGGTCTGTCCAATCAGCCTTTGGCGATATTCGCGGCCTTGGGCTTGGGCTGGCTTAGCGTTGACTTTCTACGAGACGAGGGACTGCCCACGTTCTTTGACTGGTTCCCCGTCACCGATGAGGGGTTTCCTCTCGGGGTAGCGATCATCTTGGCCATTTTGACTGTTGGGCTCACCTATCTGATGATCCGGCATTGGGTAAAGCCTCTTACCAAGGTTGACCACTTCCCGCTGCTGCTGCTGACCATCGGGTTGAATTTCGCCCTCGGCTCTGTCATCGAGAACCTTTGGGGGTCTACTCCCAAGCGATTCGATGCTCCCTGGTCGGCAGAGACTTTTGATCTTGGCGATACTCGGATTGGCTGGGATCAAGTGGTGACGATTGCCGTCGGCATCGCCATTGCCATTGGTATGGCCTTGTTCTTCTGGTCCAAGTGGGGAGTGAGGATGAGGGCCATTGCCGAGGACGGCGCGACCGCTCGTCTTCTGGGCATAAACGCTGGGATGGTGTCGCTGATTGCCTGGGCCATCGGCACATTCGTTGCCGGAGCAGCCATGATCTTGAACACCAGCTCGACAGTGCTGGAGTTGGGTAGCGCCGAAGGATTGATCCTCAAGGGCTTCATAGCCGCGGTGCTAGGTGGATTTACATCTCTCGGGGGCACATTCGCAGGTGGCTTGCTCATTGGGGTTGGCGAGGCTCTCGCCGGCGGCCAGATCAGCACAAGCTTGCAGCCCACCATTGCTCTCTTGGTGGTAGTCGTGGTCCTGCTGGTTGCCCCCGGTGGCTTCAGCAGAACGGCTCGGACGCGGGAGGTGTAGCAAGTGGCCGATCGTGTTGCTACTCCTCTTTATGCCCCGAGGAGCAGATTCCGCAGCGCTGTCCCGTCGTGGGCCACCTTCCTAGCGGTATTTGCCTTTCTCGCGTTGCTGCCATGGCTGCCCATCTTGGGTTGGACCGACATCTTCGACAGCGGCAACGATTTTGGGAAAGGAAATCTGGCCTTTGTCTTTGCCTTCGCAATTGCTGCGGTGGGCTTCAACCTGCTGGTGGGCTACTCAGGCACTTTGGGCTTGGCCGTAGCTGGCCTATTCGCCTTTGGGGCTTATGGCACCGCGGTGCTCTCTGCTCCCAGCGACGCCCGAGAAGCGCTCGCGGGGTATGACTGGCCGTTCTTTGTAGCTCTACCGGTGGTTTGCATTGCCGCAGCCATTATCGGAGTCTTGGTGGGATTCCCCGCCGCCCGGCTCAAGGGCTTCTTTTTGGCCATTGCCACCTTGGCATTGGGTGAATTGATCGTCACCATCATCCGCCTGGACGAAAAGGTGTGGGACGGCCTCAAGACCAACGGTGGGACTGGCAAGCAGGTCCCGCAATTCCAAGTTCCCGGGCTTGGACGGGTCGACAGCTATTACATGCTGTCGTTAGGCGCTCTGTTCCTGATGATGGTGGCTTACGTCGTGCTCACCAATCGGAGACTGGGTCGAACCCTCAAGGCCGTGAGAGATATAGACATTGCTACCGGCCCCATCGGGATCTCTTCGACGTACTACAAGCTCGTGGCTTTTGGAATCTCGGCGTTCGCAGCTGCGTTGGCCGGCGCCATGTGGGCTCAGAACAGCTCCTTTGCCAACCCCTCAGCTTTCCGCACCCGGTTGTTGGTGTTCCTGCTCGTCGTTCTCATTGTGGGAGGGTTGAGCCACAAATGGGGTCCGCTCATTGGCGCGGTCTTCTTTGTTTTCCTGCGCCAGAAGTTGCAGGACACCCAAAAGCTGCTCTTTTTGATCTTGGGTATCACCCTCATTCTGGCTGTGCTTATTCTGCCCAACGGAATTGCCGCTCTGCCTGAGCGCATGCGCGAAAGCCGATGGGTCAAAGACCTCCAACGCAGGCTACAGAGCTTGGCAGGATCCGTGGGGTCGTCAATATGAGCGTCGTCGACACTGCCGCGCCGGGTTCCAGCCCTTCAGAATCTCTTGCTTCGCTGGCCATCGAGGATTTGCACGTGGCCTTTGGCGGGAACCGGGTTTTGCAAGGAGTAGACCTGCAATTCACTCCCGGGTTCAACGGGCTCATTGGCCCCAACGGAGCGGGTAAGACCACGGTGTTCAACGTGATCTCGGGTTACGTCCGCCGCAACGAAGGGTCGGTACTCCTCAATGGAGAGGACATTGCTCCATTGTCCCGAACTGGCCGGGTGAAGGCTGGGATCGGGCGTACCTTCCAGGCTCCTCGCTTAATCCTCGACGCCACGGTCATGGAGAACACCCTGCTGGGACGGCATCATCTGTTCCGCTGGGGACACCTGGCCGAGCTTCTTCTCTTGCCCCAGCAGCGTCGTGAAGAGACCGAAGCCCGACAGGTCTGTATGGACATGCTCGACCGCTTCGGGCTGGCCGATGTGGCCCACGAAGAGGCCGGAGCGCTGTCGCTAGGTTCCCAGAAGCTGGTCGAGGTGGCCCGGGCCCTGGTAGCCGATCCCACCGTCGTGCTTCTCGACGAACCCGCTGCCGGGTTGGGGGCCGACGACGTAACCGTGCTGCTGCGAGGACTGCGCAAGATCCAAGCCGAGCGCAACCTGTGCGTGATCATCATCGAGCACGACTTGCAACTGGTCACCAGCCTTTGCCCCAAGATCAGCGTGTTGCACTTCGGCGAGATCATCTCCGAGGGCAGCCCTGAGCATGTAACCACCGATCCGGTGGTCATTGAGGCCTACCTGGGCCACGGATTCGAAGCCGAGGAAGGCGGCGAGATTCACGAAGTGGAGAGTCCGCTGTCTGAGCACCACCACATCGACCACGTCGAAGAAGAGGGCGAGCTCACCGAGGTGTGGACTGAAGACGATGGCCCTGAGCAGGAGGAGCCGTCCTGATGCTGCTCGAGATCAAAGATCTGGTGTCAGGCTACGGCCGCCTCGAGGTGCTGCACGGCGTCTCGCTGTCGGTGGAAGAGGGCGAGATCGTGTCGGTTCTGGGGGCCAACGGCGCGGGCAAGACCACCTTGCTGCGGGCCATCTCCGGGGTATTGGACACCTGGTCGGGGTCGGTAGTGCTCGACGGGGAGAACCTGGGCAGCCTGGCCATCGAGCGCCGGGCCATGCGAGGCCTCGGGCATCTGCCTGAGGGACGGGGCATCTTCCAGAACCTGTCGGTGAAGGAGAACCTGGAGCTGGGCTTGGGACTGCGTTCCGACGGCGCCGGCGCCATCCGTCGAGACCGGGATCGTTTGCTGGGTCTTCTGCCCGCGCTGGCTGAGAAGATCGGCGAACAGGCTTCCTCACTGTCGGGTGGCCAGCAGCAGATGCTGGCGCTGGCCCGGGCGATGATCACCCGACCCAAGTTGTTGATGATCGACGAGCTGTCCTTCGGCCTGGCCCCCAACCTGGTGGACCAGCTGTTTGAGCTGGTGGTGGACCTTCGTGACGAGGGCGGCACTACCTTCTTGCTGGTGGAGCAGAACGCCGGGGTGCTGGAGGTTTCCGATCGCACCTACGTGCTGCGCACCGGCAACAACGACATCAGCGGGCCGTCATCGGAGTTGCGGGCCTCCCACGACCTGGTCCGGTCGTATCTGGGCCACTAAGCGCTGATGCCGGGTCGGGTGCTGGTGACCGGCGGGGCATCGGGAATCGGTGCGGAGACCTGCCGGGTGCTGGCCGCCAATGGCTGGGACGTGGTGGCTGCCGATGTAGCTCCTGCCGCCAACGTGACCTTGCTGGACGTTACCGATGAGGCTGCCTGGGATCGAGTGTTCGACGAGGTGGGCGAGCTTGCTGGGTTGGTGAACTGCGCTGGTATCCGCACTCGAAGCTCGATTGTCGAAACTGAATTGGATGATTTTGAGCGCCATCTGCGGGTCAACGTGGTCGGCACTTGGCTGGGCATCCGGGGATTCTTGCGTCGCCACCATCTCGGAGCGACGGGAGCCGTCGTCAACGTGTCGTCGGTGAACGCCGAGATCGCGGTGCCCGATCAAGCCCACTACGTGGCCTCCAAAGGAGCGGTGTCGGCCCTCACCCGGGCGGCCGCGGTGGAGGCAGCACCGCTGGGGGTGCGGGTCAACGCGGTGGCGCCGGGGCCGGTGCGGACACCGATGACCGCGGAGCGGCTTGGCGATCCCGAACAGGCGGCCTGGCTGGATGCTCGGGTGCCGATGGGCCGGGTCGCCGAGCCCGCGGAGATCGCCGAGGTCATCTGGTTTCTGCTCAGCGAGAAGGCGTCTTATGTAACCGGCGAAGTTCTATTCACTGACGGAGGGTGGCGCGGCCATGCCTGATTCAACATCCAATTCACAGCATGATGCTCTTCAGGGGCTGGTGCCCCTGGAGGACTTCTACCACTTCGGAATCGTGGTGACCGATCTCGACGCCGCCATGGCCGAGTGGAGTGCCCTTCACGGGTTTGAGTGGGCCCCCATCCAGCACCGGGAGTTCATGGCGCGTCAGCCCAATGGGGTGGTGAAGGCCGATTTCCGGTTCACCTACTCCATCGATGGGCCGCCCCACATCGAGTTCATCTCGGCCACGCCGGGCACGGTGTGGGATACATCCACTGCCGGGGGTGTCCACCACCTGGGCTATTGGAGCCACGACCTGGTGGCCGACGCCCAACGCTTGGCCGACGCCGGCTACGAGTGGCTGGCCTCTTACGAAGCCTCTGACGGACGGCCGCTGGGCTTCACCTACCACTGGATGCCCACCACAGGTTTGCGAGTAGAGCTGGTGGACGCGGCCCGCCGCCAAGACTTCCTCAACTGGCTGGCCGGCGCCGAATTTCCCGCTGCCACCGACCGCTAGTCCACTTCCCCACGCCAAGCCGTATTTCTGGCCAAATTGTCGCAGCAATTGATCGCGGCTGTTGAAAATTTGTCAACTGCCACTAGACTAATCTTGGTGCCGAGCTTCCCCGCACAATCTCGAATGACCGCGAGGGAGCGGGATGCCGAAGCGAAAAGAGCTTGTGGCACAGGTCAAGGAACTTGCCCGCAGACATGGGGCCTCCGCCAGACCCGTGCGCCAAGGTAAGCACGAGATCTGGGAGTGTGAAGGGCTCACTTTTCCGATTCCCAGGCACCGTGAGATTGCTGAGGGGACAGCCCAGGTAATCATGAAAAGACTGAATGACCATTTGGCAGGCCGAAGAGGAGAGGGCAGATGACCGAGAGTCTTTACGCAGCTGAAGCGACCCGGTCTGAAGACTGGTGGGTTATCGAAGTGGTCTCGGGCCTTCCAGCAAGCGTTGTAGGGGTGAGCCAGGCTCGCCGGCTGAACAAGGTTCCGAAAGTCGCCCGCCGACTGATAGCCGATCTCCTTGATGTGGACATCAACGAGGTGAAGGTCGATGTCAAGGTGTCAATGCCTAGCGGACTGGAAGCCGTGCTCGACAGGGCCCGGAAAGCCGCAGCAGCTGAAGTCGAGGCTCGGTCTGCTGCCGCTAGGGCCCGATGTGATGCCGCTGTCGCCCTATTGGGTGCCAATTTGACGATGCGGGAGGCTGGCCAAGTTCTCGGAGTCTCCCATCAGCGGATCAAACAGCTAGCCGACCAAGCCAAAGACTCAGCGACTGCCTGATTTCGACACGCCCAACGGCTAGCGATTGAGAGCGTGCTCCGCGGCGATCTGGCCGAAGCAGAAGGCCTCAGACAGGTTGGAGCCGTCGCCGGGGTAGAGGACGCCGGAGGCTTGGCCTAGTTCCCCGGCGCCATAGAGCCCGGGAATGGGATCCCCAAATGCGTCGAGGATGCGGCCTTGGCGGTCGCGGCGGGGGCCGCCGGTGGTGTTGGACCCCCCAGGCCAAAGTGCCACGCAGTAGTAGGGCGGCTCGGAGATGGGCACCATGGTGTCGGGCGGGCGGCCCAATGAGTCGGTCTTGCCAGAGCGGCACGCACGGTTGTAATTGGCCACGGTTGCCTCTGCCTGTCTGGCGGCCTCCTCGGTCATGCCAGCGGCTACGGCCGCTTCGGCGACGGTGTTGCCGGGGGCGATCCAACCCCGCTCAATCTCCGCAGCGTTGTCGTCGCTCCAGTCATACAGGCCCACGGCGACCGCTCCGAAGTGAGAGTAGGTAAGCGGCCCGGCCCGCCGCCGGGACTCGTCGAAGAACCAGTAGCACGGCACTCGGGGGTGGGTGTTGGTGGCCGGGTCGTAGGCCAGCAGGTCGTAGTAGAAGTCGTGGCGCAGAAGCGCTTGATTGTGCTCGTTGGCGAAGCGGTTGCCGGCTCGGTCGCAGATCACATAGCCGGGAGGGTCGATGCCGATGATGAAGTTAATCGGCTGACCGTCGAGGTCGAAGTGGCCGATGGCCCGGCCGATCATCTGGTTCATATGCCACATGGAGGCCCCAGCCCCGGCCGCCATTCGCACTCCATCGCCGGTGTTGTTGGGGTTGCCGTAGAAGTGCACCGGATAGGTCCGCAGATGGTCCCGCTTGAGGTTTTCGTCGAATTCATAGCCGCCGCAGGCCAGCACCACGCCGCATCGGGAACCGAGCGCAACGGTCTGACCGTTGCGGGTCGCGGTCAAGCCAGTCACCTGCCCGTCTGCGTCCTGGACTAGCCGGGTTGCGGCGGTATCCCACTGGATGGGAATTTCCCGCCGGGCCACCGCGGCGGCCAACCCCTCGAACAGCCGGGGGCCGCCCCCGGCCGCGGCGGCCAGCCGCTCGGCCACCCCGCCGGGCTGCACGGCCACAATCGCCTCCGCGCCATCGAAGCCGGGATGCTCGGCCCCCGCCGAGGCCACCATGTCCAAGCCGCCGATGGCGTCTTCGAACCACTGCGTCAGGCCGGCAGCCCGCTCAGCCCAGGCGTGGGACACGTCGAAGGGCACCATGCCTGACGCGCAGATGTCCAGATAACGGGCTCCGGCGTCCACTTCGGTCACCGTCATCACCATGCCGCCCGACATTCGGGTCGACGGGGTGTGGCGGTGCTCGGGGTTCTTCTCCACCAGCACCACCGAGGCATCGGCATCGCTGGCGGTGACAGCCGCAGCCGTTCCCGCCGCGCCGTAACCCACCACCACTACGTCGAACGTCTCGTCGAACATCAGAAGTCTCCGCCGTCCAGGGTCACCGTCTGCCGCACGATCAGCCCGTTGGACACCTCAAAGCGGTCGGTGCCAGAAGCACCGTCGCCGGGGCCGTCCACCAGCTCCCAGGCAACGGCCACCAGGCCGTCCTCCAAGCAGGGTTCGGCGAATACCACCCGGCCAACGCCCAACCGGTCGGGCACGGTAGCGAAATAGCCGGCAATGTCGTCCCGGCCCTGGTAGGTCACATCGCGCACCAGCACGGCATCGGCGGCGTAGTCGGCCGCCATGGCCTCGGGGTCGCCAGTGTGCACCGCGTCCAGGTGGTCTTGAACTGTTCTCAGAGGGTCGCGCATCAGTCACGCATTGGTAACGCCGAGGCTGAGTCCGCCGTCCACCGTCAGCACCGAGCCGGTGGCCCATTCGGCACCGATCAGATACTCGAAAGCCTCGGCGATCTCGGTGACGGTGCCGATGCGGCCCAGCGCGTGGGCTGGGCCCAATCCCTCAAGCCGGGCCTTGGCTTCCTCGTCGCCCATCAGCCCCGCTCGTTGGTTGATCTCAGTGAACACCGCGCCGGGCCGCACACAGCCCACCCGGACTCCCTGAGGGCCCAATTCAGCAGCCAGCACCCCGGTGAGCGCTTCCAACGCTCCCTTGGTAGCGGCATACGGGGCTACGCCGGGAAAAGCCCGCTGCGTGTGCACCGACCCCAGGAACAACACACATCCCTTCCGCTCCCGCAGATGGGGCAAGGCCTCGCCCACCAGCATCATCCCGGCCACCACGTTGGTGTGGAACACATCGAGCAGGGCCTGCTCTTCAAGCTGGTCCACCGGACCCCGGTACATGTTGGCCGCGTTGCTGATCACTGCATCCAAACCGCCGCCATGCTCAACCGCGACCTCGATCATTGCGGTGCGGTCACCAGCATCCGTCACATCTCCGGCCAACGCTCGCCCTCGGTCGCCCAGCCCAGCAGCCACAGCCTCCACCCGGTCTCTGCGGCGCCCCGTGATGGTCACCCGGGCCCCTCGGCTGGTCAGATGCTCGGCCGCCCCGGCGCCAATGCCCGAGCCGCCCCCGGTGATCAAGATGGACATGCCGTAGATGGGATTCATTGACCAGCCAACTTATAGGGGACCACTAGGGTTAAGCGATGGCCTACCGAGTGGAGATCGACCAGGACGAGTGCATGAGCTCGGGGCGATGCGTGGCCGACTATCCCGCCGCCTTCGCCTTTGACGACGACGAACTGGCCACCGTGCAGCCCACCGCGGGAAACCTCACCGATCAACAGCTCCTCAGAGCCGCCCGCAATTGCCCCTCCCGGGCCATCCAGGTATTCGACGACAACGGCAACCTACTGGAATAGCCCGGGTGGCCGACGTTCACGGCAACCTCCGCTGACTCGCAGGCGGACTACTAAGGTTTGCGCTCGTGACGAAATCGATGATTGTTACTGGGGCAGGACACGGGATTGGGGCGGAGATCGCCCGCCAGGCGGCGGCCGCGGGCTACCGGGTGGGGGTGCTGGACGTCAACGCCGATTCCGCCGAGCAAACGGCCCAGTCGCTGCCCGATGCGGCGTCCCTTGTAGCCTCCTCCACCGACTCGGACGCATTTGAGGGTGTGCTGGATGACTTTGGCACCCCCGATGTGCTGGTGAACAACGCGGGCATCGTGCGTTTCAAGCCTCTGGTTGACCATTCAGAGGACGAATGGCGGGCGGTGGTGGAGGTGAACCTCAACGGTCCCTTCGTGTGTGGCAGAGCCGTGGCCCGCCGCCTGATCGCCGAGGGCCGCAAAGGGGCGATGGTCAACATCTCTTCCATCAACGGCATCGCCCCCGGCCCGAATTCCGGGGCCTACAGCTCAACCAAGGCGGCCATCATCCAGCTCACCCGCCAAATGGCCATCGAATGGGGCCCGGCCGGCATCCGGGTGAACTCAGTGGCACCTGGCATTATCGACGACGGCATGTCAGTCGCCATCCTGTCCGACCCCGAAGTGCGAGCAACCCGTTCATCTCGCACCCCCAGCCAGCGGCTGGGCACCGCGGACGACATCGCCAAAGCAGTGATGTGGCTGTGCTCTGCCAACGCCGAATACGTCAACGGCCACAACATGGTGGTGGACGGTGGTGTAGTCCACACCGTGCTGTCTGGAATGCCCCGCCCGGCGTCGATCGACGGCATCGCCGAAGAAGGCTGATCCGCCCGACCTGATCCAAGGAGACAAGACCCGATGACAGAGATCACCCTTACCCGATTCGACGACGTCCGCGACGCCTACCGGCAGAAGGGCCTCAAGCAGGCGCTGTACGACGCAGCGGGGGTGATCATGGCCGACACCTTGCTCACCCTGTGGGGTGACGATCACCGCCGTCGCCGCCGGCTGGAGAATCGGCTGTTCCGCCGGGAGACGTTTGAGCACTACGAGCGGGATCTGCTTCCGCTCGCGGTGGACAAGCAGCTGGACCCCGCCGCCGCTGAAGGGCGGGGCGACGTGGTGCCATTGGCCCGGCGAATCGTGGTCAATCTCACCGCCGCTGCGGCCGGGGTGGACTATTCGAAGGGAACCCCCGAGGAAACCGATCGGCTGTTCTCCTATGCGGTCAAGTTCAGCGAAGGAGCCACCGCGGTTCACAGCACTCGGGATCCCGAGGAGTTGAAGGCCGAGGTGGCCGAGGCCCTGGAACGGTGGGACGAAGAGTTCTTCGCTCCCTCGCTGGCCCGCCGAACCGAGCAATATGAGCGGTTCGTTGCCGGCGAGGTCACCGAAGACGACCTTCCCAAAGACGTGCTCACCGTGCTGGTCCGCAACCAGGACTCCCTGGACCTGCCCCGCGACGTGGTCCGACGGGAGGTGGCCTTTTACATGCTGGCCGGGATGCACTCCACGGGGGCAGCCACCACCCACGCCGTGCACGGCGCATTCGGATGGTTCGACGACCATCCCGAGGATAGGAATCGCATGGTTGAGGATTCCGTGTTCCTCCAGGAGTGCGTCCACGAGTCCATGCGCCTGCATCCGGCCAGTCCGGTGGCCCGCCGGGAGGCAGTAGAGCCGGTCACGCTGCGCGACGGCACCGAGATGGCGGTGGGCGACACCGTGGTGATGGACCTGTGGTCGGCCAATCGGGACGTCGATGTGTTCGGGGCCGACGCCGACAGCTTCAACCCGCTGCGCTCGATTCGAGAGGACGTGCCTCGGTGGGGCCACACCTTCGGCGGGGGGCGCCACGCCTGCATAGGCATGGAGCTCGACGGCGGGGTGCCGGCCGACGAGAACACCGGGGCGCCCATCTTGTTGGGCACGGTGGCGCTGATTCTCCGGGGCCTACTGGTCCGCGGTGCCGAACGCGACCCCGACAATCCCCCTCAGCAAGATCCCAACATCGCCCGGGTCTGGTGGGGTGAGTACCCCGTGGTGTTCTGATCGGCAGATCACTGATGGACGGGCCGACTGACGAGGTTGAGGACCGGAGCCTTCGCCCGCTGACCGGGGAATTCTGGGCCGCGGTCGACCGGGGGGATTTGGTCCGCCCGGTGTGCGGGGATTGCGGCCACAACTTCTTCGTCCCCCAGTTCGCCTGCCCGCAATGTCAGAGCACCAACTGGACCTATGAGCCCAGCAGCGGGAGGGGACGGGTGTACAGCCACACCACCGTCCACCGGCCGCCGACCCCGGCGTTTGACGCCCCCTATGTGCTGGCCGACGTGGATGTGGACGAAGACTGGCACATGCTCACCTGGATCGTGGACTGCGAGCCCGATCACGTGGCCATCGACATGGCGGTCACCGTGCGATTCGTGACCGGCCCCGACGGCCACCGGCTTCCCGCCTTCGCCCCCGACGAGACGGCCCGATGAACGTCGGGCTGGCCTTTGCCCGCAACGCGGCCCGTCATCCTGGCGATCCCGCCATTTTCGGCGAGCGGGAGCTGACCAACCGCCAGCTCGACGAGCGGACCAACCGCATTGCCAACGCCCTGCTGGGTGCTCATGGCTTGGGCAAGGGCGACCGGGTGGCGCTGCTGGTGGCCAACCGCCCCGAGGTGGTGGAGGTCATGGGCGGCATCACCAAGGCCGGCGGCTGCTATGTGGGGCTCAACTTCCGGCTCGGCCCGGTGGAGCTGGAGCAGGTGTTCGACAACGCCGACCCAACCCTCGCCATCACCGACGCCGAGCACCGCGACCAGCTCGACGGTTTCGACCTTCCGGTGATCGACATCGACCGCGACCTCGACGCCCTGGCCGATGCCGCCTCGGCCACACCCCCCGACACCCTGCATGAAGTGCGACCCGACGACGACTTCTGCATCGTCTACACCAGCGGCACCACCGGGCGGCCCAAGGGGGTTCACTTCGACCACGCCCGGGTGCTCCAGCACGCCACCGTGGCCTGCCTGGAATACGAGATCGACCGCCACAGCCGGTACCTCATCCAGATTCCCCACAATTCCAGCGTGAACATCACCATCCTTCCATGCCTGCTCATCGGCGCGGCCCAGGGGTTTGTGGACAGCCGCAATTTCGATCCCGTGCGCTACGCCCGCCTGGTGGAGGACCACGGGGTGAGCCACTCGTTTCTGGTGCCCACCCAGCTCATGCGCCTGCTCGACCGTCTCGAACGGGCCGACGACTACAAGCTGGGTTCGCTGCGCACGCTGGGCTATGGCTCGTCGCCCATATCCCCCGACCGCCTGGCCGAGTTGGTGGAGCGATTCGGCCCGGTGTTCAACCAGCTCTACGGCATGGCCGAGATCGCCTCTATCGGCACCATCCTGCGCAAAGAGGATCATGTGCGGGGCTTGGAGGAGCGGCCTGAGCTGCTGTCGTCGTGCGGGCAACCGTCGTACGCGGTTGACGTGAGGGTGGTAGACCCAGACGGCCAAGACGTGGCCGTGGCCGAGCGGGGCGAGGTCATCTTCGGCGGCCCCCACGTGATGAAGGGCTACTTCCGGGATCCGGAGCGCACCGCCGAGTCGCTGCGGGACGGGTGGATGCACAGCGGAGATGTGGCCGAGGTCGACGAGCAGGGTTTTATCTACATCGTCGACCGCATGAAGAACCTCATCATCCGGGGCGGGCTGAACATCGCCCCCACCGAGATCGAGAACGTTCTCTATCGCCATCCCGCAGTGCTGGAGGCATCGGTGATCGGCGTGCGCGACCCCGAGTGGGGCGAGGCCATCGTGGCCGTGGTGGCCCTCAAGCAGGGGGCAGCGGCCGACGATCAGCAGCTGCGGCTGTGGTGCCGCCAATCGGAGCTCACCTCCATCAAGATCCCCGAGCGAGTGGAGTTCGCCGACTCGCTGCCCAAGAACGCGGTGGGCAAGATCGCCAAGGAAGAACTGCGCTCCCGCTACTGGGGTGAGGGCAGGAAGGTATGAGCGGCGCCCATCCGCTGCGCCGGGTGGCCATTGCCGGAGTGGCCGCCACCGAGATGGCCCGCCAGCTCGACACCACCTCAGCAGAGATCTCCCTTCGGGCCGCACGGGCCGCGCTCGACGACGCGGGGCTGACGGTGGCCGATGTTGACGGGGTGGCCGCTCGCTGGCCGGGACCGGGAGGCACCGTGTTCCAGCCCGGTTCTGCCGATTGGGCCGAGGTGTTCGGCCAACCGCTGCGATGGGTGTGCGACACCTATCCCCAAGGTGTTCCCGGTGCCCTGGATGCAGCCGCCGCCATCGCCGCCGGGCTGTGCGAGACAGCGGTGGTGTTCGGCGGCCAGGCCGGAGTCATGGGCGGGGCCAACGTGGCCGACTACACCCGGCCCGACAATGAGTTCATTGCCTGCTGGGGATCGCTCACCGCGGCCCAATTCGCCCTGGTGGCCCAAGTGTACCGCCACCGCTTCACCCCCGACCCTGAACGTGTGGCGGCCATTGCTGCCGCTATCCGCAACGCGGGCTCGGCCAATCCCGCTGCGGTGATGACCGTCCGGGGTCCCTACACCGCGGCTGATGTGCTGGCTTCCCCGATGGTGGCCGAGCCGTTCCGGCTGTTGGATCTGTGCCTGGCCACCGAGGGCGCCGCAGCCATGGTGATCACCACCGTCGAGCGGGCTCGGGATCTGCCCCAGCCGCCGGTGGCCATCTTGGGCGGAGGATCGGAATGGCATCGCCAGCAATACGTGAACCCGCCCCGCTATGACGAGGTGTGGAGCCTGGGGGCTGACGCCGCTCTGCGGGCGTTCGAGCTAGCTGAACTCGGACCCCACGATGTGGATGTGTTCGAGCTCTACGACATCAACACCTACGAGGTGGTGCGCCAATTCGAGATGCTGGGCCTGTGCGCCGAGGGCGAAGGGTCCGACTACCTGGCCGATGCGGGCATCGGTATGGACGGCCGCCACCCGCTCAACACCGACGGCGGTCTGCTCAGCTACAGCCACATCGGTTGGGGCGGCCCCACCCTCAAGATCGTCGAGGCTGTTCGGCAGCTGCGAGGCACCGCCGGCCCCGGCCAAGTCCCCGACGCCGAAGTCGCCCTGGTAACCGGCGCCGGCTCCGGCGCCCAGTACCACAACGTGATGGTCTTGGGTCGGAGCTAGCTACCCGGCTGCCCAACCCAGCTCAGCCTTCATGGCCTGCTCTCCCCGACGGCCAATGGTGAGGAGTCGGTGGTCGTTGGAGCGGCCGTCCAACCAGGCCCGAATGGCCCGCATCGACGCGGTGAAGGAGCGGATCCGCTCGAAGCGGGTGGCATAGGCCAGCCGCTCTTGGTCGATCGGGTGACCGTAGTCAGCTGAGTCCTCCACAGTGCACCAGCCGGAGAAACGATGGGTGAAGGCCACATCGCACATGGGGTCGCCGGCCCAGGCCCGCTCCCAGTCCAAGATGCCGCCCAGCTCCCCGGGCCCCGTCCAGCTCATGTTGGCGAACCGGTAGTCGCCGTGGCACCAAACCGCGGGCTCGTCGCAGTCGGGCCGGTGGGCTCGCAGCCATCTCAGGGCAGCCTCGAATTCTGGGTGGCGGTCAGGGGCGGCCCGTCGGTAGACGGCCTCAGTTCGGTCGAGCTCGGTGTCGTAGGCCTCGGCCACCGACATTGGGGCTTCCAGGCGGTGCATCTGACCCAACGCCTGAGCCGCGGCAGTGTTGTACTCCGAACGATGCTCGGTCACGTCTGTGAGCCGCAGCACCCGCCCCGGCACCCGGGTGTGGACGCCGAACGGCCGCCCGATGGGGTTGTCGGCCTCCGCCTGCACGGCTAGCACCCGGGGAGCGGGCACAACCCCCTCCACCCGCCGCAGGTTGGCCGCCTCAGCCTGGGGGTCGTAGGGGTCCAGCGATCCGCCCAGAGGCGCCACCCGCACGATCACGTCGTCCACCCCTAGCGTCACCCAGGAAAATCCCCGGTCCAAGCGCTCTACTCGGGGCAGGGCGCCTACTCCATCGAACAATTCAGTTACCGCTCGTCCCACCGCGGCGGGCGACAAGTCCACCAGTGGAGCGTACCGGGCTAATCGACCGCCAAGGGTCGCCCAACCGTTGGGCTAGCTCTGGTGCCCGATAACGTCGCCTGAAGTGTTGGTTGGGGGAAACGCGTGAACACTCGGTCGGCAGCTGGCCGGGGTCCGGCGGTGGTTGCGGCCAGCATGCTGGCACTGGGCGTCGGCTCCAGTCTGGGCTTCTTCCCCGGATATTTCGTCGCCGCGGTGCGCGAAGACCTCGGGATATCCCGCGCCCAGGTCGGGCTGTTGGTGAGCCTGCACTTTGGCTGCACCGGCTTGGGTTCGATCATTGGGGCCCGGATCACCGAGAAGATCGGAACCCGTGCCGCGGTGGTTGCCGATCAATTGATCGTGGCGGTGGCCGCATGGTCGGCCGCCCTCCTCGACAGCTACCCCGCCTTGATCGGGGCCGCGGTATTTGCCGGTTTCGGCTACTCCCTGACCAACGCGGCCACCAACGAAGCGGTGGCCGCCGCTGTGCCAGAAAGCCGTCGCACGCTGGCATTGTCGGCCAAGACGTCCGGGGTGCCGACAATGGCGCTGATAAGCGCAGTCTTGGTGCCCTGGGCTTCCGACCGCTGGAGTTGGAACCTCATCTTGATGATTGCCGGGACCATTGCGGCAGTCAGTGCGCTCAATGCAGCTGCGGTCATACCCGACATCCGCTCCTCCCGAACACGGGCGCAGCGCCAAGAATCGGTCCTTCCCCGTGGGTTCTGGTGGTTCGCGGTGTCTGCTTTCTTCTTGGTCGGCTCCTCGCAGCCGCTGTTTTCTTGGGCAGTGCCGTATTTTGACGAAGGGCTGGGCACCTCCAAACCAGTGGCGGGCGCTATCGCCGGAATAGCCGCTGGACTGGGAGCGGTCTGCATGTCGCTGACCGCGTTGCGGGCCGACTATCTCGGTCGAACCAAGCGGGTGCCGCTCATTGTCGGGCTGTGCGTGGTGTTGACCGCGTCGATTCTCGTGACCATGAGCGGTCTGACGTTTGGCCTGGCTGTGGCCACCATCGGTCTGTTCGCCGGCTTTATCGTCCAGCTGGCCGCCATCGGCATCATGCACGCCGCGGTGGTCGATCGGGCCCCGCAAGCCGTGGCCCGGGCCACCGGCGTCACCATGACCGGCTACTACATGGGTGCGCTGGCCACCCCGGTGAGCTTCGGCGCGCTGGTGGACTGGCTCGGCACCTACACCTGGGCCTGGTTGGTCATGGCCCTAGGCAGCGCCGCCGCGGCCGCCTGCTTCGCCCGCGCCAACCGGGTCGGTGAGATGCGGTCTTGACCAGAGATGACCCGACGACCAAGCTCGCTGACGGGTTTATGCCATGAGCTACGAGCATGTGTTGGCGCCGATTGAGATCAATGGGCTGGAGATCAAGAACCGGGTGGTGCGCACTGCCCATGGCACCAACATCGGCCAGGGGCGGATCACCGACGAGCTGATCGCCTACCACGAGGCTCGGGCTGCCGGTGGCTGCGGGTTGACCATCTTGGAGGCCGCGTCGGTTCATCCCACCGACATGGGCACGCTGTGGCTACACGAGGCTTCGGTGGTCGACGACTACCGCCGGCTGATGGATCGGTTGGCCCCCTACGACATGGCGGTATTCCAGCAGCTCGGTCATCTGGGCTATGAAGGAGTGACCGCCGATGGCGGGCCCCCGTGGTCAGCGTCGGAGGTGGCCGGCCCCAGCGTCCGCCGCCCGGCCAAGGCCATGGCTCAAGACGACATTGATGAGCTGATCGATGCCTTTGCCCAGGCCGCCCGGTGGTGCGTCGAAGGCGACCTCAGTGGCGTAGAGGTGCACATCGCCCATGGTTACCTGCTCCAGCAGTTCATGTCGCCGGCCACCAACCAGCGCACCGACCACTACGGCGGCTCGTGGGAGAACCGCATCCGGCTGGCCCGCGAGATCGTTGGCGGGGTGCGAGAGGCCATCGGCTCTGATGTCGTGTTGGGGGTGCGGGTCGGATCAGAAGCAGTGGGCGACGGGGGAGTGACCGAGCACGATTGTGCCGAACTGGTGAAGGTGCTGGCCGACGACGGCCTCATCGACTACGTGAACCTCACCTACGGCAGCTGCCTGCGGCCGCACAAGATCATGGGCGGGATGCACGAGCCTCCTGGCTATGAGCTGGAGGCGGCCGCTCCCGTGGTGGACGCCGTCGATCTCCCCGCCATCGTGACCGGCCGGTTCCGCACTCTGTCCGAGGCCGACGTTCTCATTGCCGACGGAGTGGCCGACATGGTGGGCCTCACCCGGGCCCATATCGCCGATCCCGAGTTAGTGATCAAGAGCATCGAGGGCCGTGAGGCCGGGGTCCGCCCCTGCATCGCTGGCAATGACGGCTGCGTCGGTGGCCTCAACCGGGGCCGCTTGTCGTGCGCGGTCAATCCGGCGGTGGGCAACGAACTGGACCTGCCCCCGCTCCAGCCCAGCGCCCAGCCCCGGCGGGTGGTGGTGGTTGGAGGCGGCCCTGGCGGCATGGAGGCGGCCCGCTTGGCCGCCATTCAGGGTCACGATGTGGTGCTGTTCGAGGCCCAGCCCCGCTTGGGAGGCGCAGTGAGGGAAGCCCAGCAGTTGCCCACTCGGGGGTTGCTGGGTGACATTTGCGACTGGCAGGAGCGGGAGCTCACCCGGCTCGGAGTGGATATTCGCCTCGGCCTGCTGGCCAATGCTGAGGCAATCGTGTCCGTCCAGCCCGACGTTGTCATTGTGGCCACCGGAGCCACCGGCGCCGAGATCCCCGACACCAGCGCGCTGCCCGAGGGGGCCACCGCCGTGGTCGACGACCGCTTTGGCGGATATGAGGCTCTTGGCCTAGCCGAGTGGCTGGCCACCCAAGGACTAGCGGTGACCGTGACCACCCCCGGCCGCCGGGTAGCCGCCAATGCCCTTCTCGATTTGGTGGTCCAGCCCGCTCTGGAGCGTTTGCAGGTCCTCGATGTTCAGATCGAGACCAGGGTGGACACGCCTCCCCAAGCCGATCTAATCCTCCCAGTGGCCAAGAACCCCTACGATCCGCTGTCCGCCGACCTAATTGCCGCCGGACTCGCCGTTCAAGTCATTGGCGACGCCCGAGAGCCCGGCCGCGTCCTCACCGCCATCGCCGACGCCCATGGGATTGACTTCGGCTAGAGCCCCTACTGGAAGGAGACGAACACCGGGTTGGGGGCCAGTTCTATTACTTGCTGCGGAGTGGCCATAGGGGCGTCTTCGTCGTAGAAGTTCTTCCAGCCCCAATGGAACTGATCGGCGTCGGGTTGGCCGGTCAAGGCGTTCCAAGTGCCGTACTTGACATTCAGAGGACCTTGTCCGTCCATGTGGATCAGCACCGCCAGCTCAGGGGGCGTGTCGATGAGTTCGCGGTTGGTGATCATGGAGTGGCGGAATTGGTGGAGCACCAGCAGCTTCTGGGGGAGGGCGTTTTCGCGCACCAAGCCGGCCAACCACTCCACGACCTGGTTGATCTCAGCCGCGTCCACCGTGCCGATCTGCTGTAGATGCACCTGGTGTGGCTTGAGCCTCCACTCGGGATCGAGGGCCAGCCCGACGTGGGGAAGCAGCAGGAACTCCTCGTACATCATCGCCTGCGTCAAAAAGTCGGTTCTGCCCGGCTGGAGGTCCAGCACTACGTACATGTCGTTGGCGGCCGCGGTCTCGATCCAGGGCCGGATTACATCCCGTAGCGTCCCAGTCGAATAATCCCCATCCGAACCGGCACTGGCTGAGGCAACGGTGGCGATGATCTCGAAGGTGGGGAGCACCACTGCACCGTCTGCCTCGTAGCCCTGGGCGATGGATCGAAGCCGTTCGACACCCTCATCGTGGCCCTGTTCTCCCAGCACCCCAAGGCTCGATGCCGCCGGGTGGCCGTACATGGCCACCAAGCGGCGATCGAAGCCTTCATCGAACATGAGCAGGCCACCCCCGGGGATCTCGTGGCCTCGGCGGATTACCTCCAATTGCCAGAGCGCATCCTCGTCGAGGCCCGTGGCCAATTCCACCGTGGGGGCGTTGAAGATCTTGTCCTTTGTCTGCTGGGGTAGGGCTCGGAGGTCTCCGGTGGCCACGATCACCGTGTCGCCGATTCGGTGGCCGTGAGCCGCCAGCGTTGCGGCCTGCTCGTCATCTGCCACCACCCACACGCGACCAGGCACCGCCGAAGGAGTCGGGGTCGGGGTCGCTACGGACAGGTCGATTGCGGCGGGCCTGAGGCTGAGATCGGCCAGGGCGTCGCGGACGTCCGGGCGGTCTAGTCCGGCAGGTGCGAGCTCAATCCCGGACGCAGAGGAGGTGCCTCGCGTTGTCGCCGCTACACCGACAATGGACGAATTTGCACCGGGACTGCTCCCGAGTCCGTCTCCGACGGCGACGGCCGCGTCGGTGCTCGTCGATGCGCTGCCAACCGGCAAGCACGACGATGCGACCGCGGCCAGGGCAACAACACCAACGAACCGGGCTGCCCGACAGCCTGTCATGCGCCTGGATTTGGGGGCTCGTGCACTCCTTGGTTGGCCCAACCCGCCTGGATTGGGCCGAGGGCGATTTCGCACCTATGGCTCCTTCAGATTTCACCAGGCCTTGGCGCCGAATCGGCGCATAGCCCATCTTGAAATCCGCATGCCCTGGTCCGAACCCGAATTATCGGATAAACACCCCCTACAAAGCGGCAAGCCCAATGCTAGCGCAACAACCCGTCTCTTTTAAGGTATATCGACATTTTCCGCATCGACGGAATCAATGCCGTGCGAGTTGTGCGTGCTCTTGGAGCAGGCGCCTACTGCTCGGCGGCGCCCAGGTAGGAGGTCTGGAGGTCGGGGTGGGCCAGCAGGTTCTCGGCGGTGTCGTCCTATTCGGCAGCCACTTCGGGGCCGATGTCGTCGAAGCGCCGCCGGCCCACCAGGGCCAGCGTGCGGTCGATGTCGGTGCGGTAGATGTCGAGCATCCGAGCCACTCCGGCCTCGCCGCCTACGGCCAGGCCCCAGAACCAGCTTCGCCCGCCCATTGCCGCCTGCGCTCCCAGGGCTCGAGCCTTCACCACGTCCGCGCCTCGCTGGCAACCGCCGTCAACCAGCACCTCAGCTTGGTCGCCAACTGCCTCGGCAATCCGGGGAAGCATGTCGAAGGTTCCCGGCACCGAATCGAGCTGGCGTCCGCCGTGGTTGGACACGATCACCCCGTCGGCCCCCCAGCGCACGGCGGCCTCGGCATCGGCCACAGTGATCACCCCTTTGACCAGCAGCGGGCCGTCCCATTCCCGCCGCAGCCACCCCACGTCGTCCCAGGTTCGGGAAGGGTCGGCCAGCTCTCGGTCGACATATGCCCCAATGGCGCTGGCGTCATCGCCGATGCCCAACTCCACCAGGCTGCCGAAGGTGATGTCGGGGCCCGTCACCAACTGGCGCAGCCACCGCAGACGCCGGGCGGTGTCCAGTGCGCTGTTCCACCGGATTCGAGGAGGCAGCGACATGCCATTGCGCAGGTCGCGCTCCCGCTTGCCCACAACCGGCACGTCCACTGTTAGCACCAGGGCCTCATAGCCGGCGTCTCGGGCCCGGTGTACCAGGGAGCGAACCACTTCAGGGCTTTTCCACAAATAGAGCTGGAACCACCGCCGGCCCTCGGGGGCCGCGGCCGCGATGTCTTCCAGCGAGTAGCCCGACCCAGTGCTCACTGCGAACACGGTGCCCGCCGCGGCGGCGGCTCGGGCCGCGGCCAGCTCGCCCTCGCGATGTACCAGCGTGGCCAGCCCGGCGGGGGCCAGCAGGAATGGGAGTGAAACCGGCTGGCCCAGCACGGTGGTGGACACCTCCCTGTCGGCCACATCCACCAGATAGCTCGGGGCGAGTTCCACTGCATCGATGGCGGTCCGATTGGCGGCTATGGACAGTTCGCCTTCCGCGCCGCCTTCCACGAAATCGAACACCATCTTGGGGAGCCGGCGCCGAGCGGCCTCTTTCAAGTCGGCGTAGGTGTGCCAACGGCTGGCCCCCTTGGGGGCTCGGGCCAGCATTCCGGGCAGTCTGCGGAGCTTCATCGTCTTGTCATCCCCCTGGCATGGACGCGGTCAACAGCCGGGTGACGGCTCGTAGCGTTGGCACTTCCAGCCCGTGGCCATCGGCAATCTCCACCAAGTCGGCGAATACCACTTGGACCTCAAACGGTCGCCCCCGGTCGATGCTCTGCAGTATGGACACCCGTACCTGGGTTTCTCCGGCTGCTTCCATTCGCTGGCCCACGGATAGGAGTCGCTGGTGGGCCTCCGCCCGGCTCTCTCGGGTGAGCGCCCGGATCTGGAACGGGCCGTGGCCGTCGATCAGTTCCACTCCCTCTGCTGCGGCGATGGCTGCCCCTTCGCAGGCCAGGTCGTAGAAGACGTCCCGGGTTTCGGGCATGAGGAAGATGCGGTGGTACACCAGCCGGGTCAGCCCCACTACTCCCATGGCGGCCGCGGCCAGCACCCCCTTGGACCACAGTGCGGGGGCGATGTTGTCTTGAACCTCTAACTTGTGCTCCGGCAGGGTTGCGGCAATGGCCGCCGCCGTGCCCGGCGAGGTGGTGGTGAGGTCGCCCAGCAGGGTGGGTCCGTCAAAGGAGTGCGAGGCGTGGCCAGGCTCGCCTAGCGTGCCGCCCACCAGAGATACGCAGCCCACCGCGGCAGAACCGAACCGGTCCACCATCGGCTCAGCTTGCCGCACGCCGTTCTGAACCGAGAAGGCGGCTTGGGTGGTTCCCCGGTAGTTGCCCAGCAACTCGGCGTTGTCGAACGCCTTGCTGGCCAACAAGACAATGTCGCAGTCCCCGGCTTTGGCGGGGTCGGTTATAGCCCGCACCGCCACCGGAGGTTGATCGTCAATGCGCAGTCCAGCCCGATTCACCGCTTCGGCGTGGGCCGGACGGGCCACCAGGGTGACCTCGGCACCGGCCTGGGCAAACCACGCCCCGTACACCGATCCCAGCGCTCCTGCGCCGAGCACAACCACCTTCGTCATTGATGCCGTACTCTAGGGGGCATGAGCACATCTGAAGCTGTCGGCGGCGGGTCCAAGGAGATCGTGAATGACATCGTGTTGGCTTGCCGGGCCTTGACCGTTCGGGGTTGCGACACCGGCATCGGCGGCCACGTGAGCGTTCGGGCCGCCGGCGAGGACGCCTTCTGGATTAACGCATTCGACCGCACCCTGGGCGAAGTCACCGCCGACGACGTGATGAAGCTGGACTACGAAGGCAATCTGCTGGAGGGGAACCGGGAAGTGAGCCTTGGGTTCGAGTTCCACGCCGGGGTGTACCAGCACCGCGGCGACGTGAACGCCATCGTCCACAGCCACGGCCGGTGGATCACCGCGCTGGCCTCGCTGGCCCGCCCGCTGAAGATGCGCCACAACCTGTGCTGCATCTTCCACGACGACCAGGTGCTCAGCCCCGACGACCGCTTTGAGTCCATCGGGCCGGCCATCGAGACCAACCACACCGTGATTATCCCCTGGCACGGGGCCATCACCGTGGGTGCCAGCCTGGCCCGGGCCGCCGCCCTCCACGCCACCTTGGAAGACCAAGCCCAGCTCGACGTCACCCTGGAACCCACCGACGCCCCCGAGATCCCCGAGCATCTGCGGCTGGGGCTGAAGAAGCTGGTGGACGACCAGGCCGGCTACTTGGAGCAGACCTGGACCCTCATGCGCCGCCAAGGCCAGCGTCACCTCGAAGCTCACCCCAACGGATAGGCCAAATCCTCCATGGAGGCCAGCTCATAGGGCTGGTCTGTTAGCCAGTTCTTCCAGGTGCCGGTGCCGAACAGCTCGTACTCGTCAGTGCGGACGTGGAAGGTTTCGGGCTCGATCACCTCGATCTCGCCCCCGCCTGGGGCATTGGGGTGGAAGGCGCAGAACACCAAATCGGCGTCCAGTTTGCCGAGCATTGCCTCGTAGTCGGCCGGCTGGTGCGGCGGCCGGGAGAAATCGGTCTCCAAAACCACGTCGAACACCGGCATTCCTGCCTCCCGAGCGGTAGCTGCGGCTGCTTTGATGGCGTCGTCGGCAGCGTGAGCTTCAGTTGAGCTTGCCACATGGCGATTGGGGCCGTAGGCGGCTAGCGAGTCAGTGATGAGCACTGGCACGCCGTAGTCCATGCCCACCGCCACGTAGCGGTCGCACCACTCCGGGGCCAAGGCTGAGCCCATATGGGCATCGAGATGGGTCACGTTGATACCTGTGGCCAGTGCCCGATCGATCTGGGCCCGCCATTCCTGCTCTACGGCGTCGGGATTGGCGTTGCGTCGAACCGAAACAACGTCCCGCCACAAGTAGCCATGCTCATCCACCAGTCCCGATGACGGACCGGCCGAGCTCACCGGTCCCCAGCGGTAGTGGGCCTTCTCGGCATTGAGCGTGAGATGAATGCCGCAGTCGAGGGCGTCGTCGTTGGCTGCCATTTCGGCAATCTCACTGAACCATGGGCAAGGCACCATCACCGAGCCTGACGTGATGGTGCCGAAGTGCGACAACTCCACGAAGGCCCGATTGGCGCCGTGGCACATCCCCACATCGTCGGCGTGGATCACCAGTCGAGTCACTGTTTCGAAACTAGTCCGCTTACCATCTTGTCGTGGCTCTGAGTCATTTCGCGCCCACCGCCGATCCAGTCGAGGTAAGCGACCACCTGCGCCGCTTCGGATACGCCATCGTCGACGACGTGGCCGACTCGGCCGCCATGGACCGCCTCGAAGCCGAGGCCATGCCCTTCATCGAAGCCTCCGATGCGGGACGAGACGAGTACGACGGGCGCTACACCCGCCGCACCGGGGCCTTGGTGGCCCGCTGTCCCACTGCTCGGGAGCTTGTCATGCACCCGGTGGCCGTAGGCGTGGTCAGCCAATTCCTCAGCCATGTCAGCGCGGTGCAACTTCACCTGACCCAGATCATCTCAGTGGAGCCGGGGGAGACCCGCCAAAAGCTCCATCGCGACGAGATGGCTTTCGACTTCTTCCCCTTCGGGACCGACTACCACGTGCAGTGCAACACCATGTGGGCGCTCACCGACTTCACCCCCGAAAACGGGGCCACCCACATCCTGGCCGGCACCTCCGGGATCGACGACGAACAATCCCTAAGCATGCCCGACGCCCAGGCGGAGATGCGCCGGGGGAGCGTCCTGTTCTACGACGGCAAGGTGCTGCACGGTGCCGGGGCCAACACCAGCGATGGCGTGCGCCGGGGGGTGAACATCACCTATGCCGTGGGCTGGGTGCGCCAAGAAGAGAACCAATACCTGGCTTGTCCCCCCGAGATCGCCCGCACCCTCGACGACGACCTGCTGCGAATGATGGGCTACACCCAAGGCGCCTTCGCCCTCGGCTACGTGGGCGATCAGACCGATCCGCTGGCCGCGCTGCGGGGCGGCGCTGACAAGGCCAAGACCATCGGCGCGGTGGCCGAATTCAACGAGAATGCCCGCGAGTTCGTCACCGACATCGACGACCTGGGCCACTAGCCGCATCTCACCGGCCATCGGCTACCGTGCCGCCATGGCACTTATCACCGACCCGTTCCATGCCGGCATCGTCGTCGCCGATGTCGAGGAGGCCATGGCCGAGATTTCGGCTGCTACCGGGGCGACATGGCACTCCTTGCAGTCGCTCGACCTCGACTTGTTGGTGGACGGCGAAGTGGTTTCCACCAGCGTGCGCTTCTCCTACACGGTGGAGGGCCCAGTGCAGCTCGAGTTGGCCGACGGTCCTAAGGGCTCGTTCTGGGACGCCGACCTCTACGGGGGTCTCAACCATCTCGGCTATTGGACCGACGACCTCCACGCCGACATTGAGTCGCTGATGGCCGGGGGGTGCGAGCTGACCTACGGCGGGGCCGGCGCCGACGGCGGTATAGAGGGGTTCGCCTTCTTGGTTCCGCCCAGCACGGGCCAGAGGATCGAGCTGATCGACGTGGCCATGCGGCCCGCGTTCGACCGCTGGTTCGCGGGCGGAGAGTTCGGCTGATGGCTTTCCGGGGGCCGAGGCCATGACCACTACGCTTGACAACGTGACCGCTTCCGCCGCGTTCGATCAGATTCCGGTGGTTGACCTCAGCCCGCTGTCGGGGTCGCTCGACCAGCGCAGGGAACTGGCCGAGGAGCTGTGCCGGATCTGCCACGAGGTCGGCTTTTTGCTGGTGGTGAACCACGGGGTGTCCGACCACCTGAGCGACAACATCTTCGCCATGCTGCGGAAGTTCTTCGCCTTCCCCGACGAGCAGAAGGCCCTCATCGACAAGCGGCGCTCCCGCCATTTCCGGGGCTGGGAGCCGGAGGGGGCCGAGTACACCAACAACCGCCCCGACATCCGAGAGCAGATCGACTGGTGGACCGAGTGGCCCGCCTATCCCAAAGACGTCGAGCCCTACTATCTGCGCCTGCTGGGCCCCAACCAGTGGCTGCCCGACGAGCTCTTACCCGGACACCGGGAGCTCGCCAACCAGTGGTTCGACGAACTGGGGGGTTTGGCCAACCGCCTCTTGGGAGCACTCTCGCTGGGGCTGGGACTGGCCGAGGACCACTTGGAGCAGTTCTTCGGAGCCCGAACCATGTCGCTGGCCAAGTTCATCCACTATCCCCCCACCCCCGAGGGGGAAGCCGGGGTCAATGCCCACCGCGACACCGGGTTTTTGACCGTGCTGGATCACGGTCCCACCGCGGGGCTGCAAGTGCAGAACCAGGAGGGCGAGTGGATCGACGTCCCCGCCGTAGAGGGGTCGTACGTCATCAACCTGGGCGAAACCCTCCAAGCCATGACCGGCAACTACCTGGTGGCCACCGCCCACCGGGTGATCACTCCTGAAGAGCGCTACTCAGCCGGCTATTTCCACGGCCCGTCTTTAGACGTCTGCCTGTCCCCGCTGCCCCTTGACGAGAAATTCGCCGCCGCCGTGGCCGCCAGCCCCCACCACAACAGCGCCGGATTCATGGCCAGCATCGCCGAGACCACCGCCGGAGTGGCCGAGATGTCCAGCTCCTACCGCCCCTCCACCTACGGCGAGCAGCTCTGGAACTACTTCTCCCGCAGCTACCCCGAAAACGTCGCCACCCACTACGGCTGACGAGCGGGCTCCGCACAAAGGGTACGGCCCGGAGCGGGGTTGGGCTTCGCTCCGGGCCGTGGGGGGTGGGTGGTGGTCGGGACCGGCGTCGATCCGGTGACCTTCCGCTTTTCAGGCGGACGCTCTGCCAACTGAGCTACCCGACCGTGTTCTGTTGTGCGGTCCCGACGGGATTTGAACCCGCGACCTCCGGCTTGACAGGCCGGCGTGCACTCCAAACTGCACCACGGGACCCTGATATTTCTACCCCCAACGGGACTCGAAGGCTATCGTTTCCCCAGGTCAATGACCAAGGAAAATTGACCTTGGTTTCGTTGTCCCACAATCTGTCCAACACAGGAGTCGGCATACTGGGCCGGTCCACGCATCGGTCGCAACGATGAAGGTCCTAGTACTCTATCCGCGCGTTGTATGGCCTGTTCTACTCATATACCCAGATGGTCACCGCCCGGCTTCGAAGGGCCGTCGATCGAGGCGCACGAGAGCGCCCTGTAGCCGCTACTCCGCGCCGGACAGGTACGCGGCTTCGATCTCGTCGAGCTGGCCGCGGACCTCGTCTGCTGCCCCCGAGAGCGCGATCCGGCCGCGTTCCATCAGGTAGACCCGGTCGGCGACCTTCAGCGCCTGACGCACGTGCTGTTCGACGAGGAGCACCCCGATCCCCTGTTCGTCGGCGGCGCTGCGAACCGCCTTCAAAAGACCGGCAACAATGAGCGGGGCAAGGCCGAGCGACAGCTCGTCGGCCAGCAGGACCTTGGGATTGCTTCCGAGGGCGCGAGCCAAGGACAACATCTGCTGTTCGCCACCCGAGCAGAGCCCGGCACTGCGAGCCAGGATCGGCTCGAGCGCGGGGAACAGCTCTGTTGCCGTCTCCGGCGGGACGTCGGCGAGGCGCAGGTTGTCGGCCACCGACATGTTCATGATGACCGATCGCTCTTCGGTGAGGTAGCTGAGCCCATTGCGGCATCGGATGTGCATGGGCGCTCGGCTCGGTTGGCCCAGGAACTGCACCTCGCCCTCGATGGGGGTCAGGTCGCCGGCCAAGGTGAGCAGCGTGGTGGACTTGCCGGCACCGTTGGCGCCGATGAGGGCCACCACCTCGCCGGCGTCGACACGGATGTCGACGTTGCGCACAACCGCCATCTCTCCGTACCCAGTGGACAGGTTGGTGCATCCGATCAACGGGGTCGTCATGGCTCCACCGTTTCGTTGGTCGCGGGCATGTGCGGTTCCTCGGGGTCGTCGGCGTGGCCCAGGTACGCCTCCTTGACCGCCTGGTCGTCGCGGATCTCGGCAGGAATGCCGGTAGCGATGACCCTGCCGAAATCGATCACCACGATGCGGTCGCAGGTTGACATCACCAGGCCGACGTCGTGTTCCACGAGCAGAACGGCCATGTTCCGTTCGTCGGCGAGCCGACGGATCAACGTGGCCAGCTCGCGGCTCTCGCTTTCGTCAAGGCCTGCGGCCGGTTCGTCGAGCATCAGCACCGAAGGCCCTGACGCAACGGTGCGGGCGATGCCCGCCAGGCGCCGCTGGCCGTAGGGGAGCTCACCCGGGAGTTGTCCGAGATGCGGCTCGAGCTTGAACTCGTGTACGGCCGAGACCGCAGTCGACGGCAGATCGTGTCGTCCCGGCCAGAACAGGTCGGTGAGCCACGAGAGCTTCGTGGCGCCTCGGTCGGACCCTGCCCGGATGTTGTCCTCAACGCTTAGATCCTCGAACAGCTCGAGGGACTGGAACGATCGCCGAAGCCCGAGGCGGGCGCGTCGGCTGGCGCCGAGGTGCCCGATGTCGGTGTCGTCGAGCGACAGCGAACCCTCAGCAGGACGGACGAACCCGGTGACGGCATCGATGATCGTGGTCTTGCCCGCGCCGTTCGGGCCGATCAATCCCACCACCTCGCCGGGTCGAACCTGGAATGACACCTTTTCGACGGCGGTCACGCCGCCGAATCGAACGGTCAGATTCTCGATGCTCAGGGTGGCCGGCGTGACCTGCTCGACGAGCGCCGGGGGGAGCGGTTGGCGCGGCGCAGGGCGCGACGCCAGCCTCAGCTTCTCCCAGAGGTGCCGTGTATGCCTGGCCGCGATGTCGGCCACGCCGTTCTGGTGAGTGATCAGGATCACCAGAACGATGATGCTGCCGAGGATCAGATCCCACTTGTCGCCGAGGTGGAGCCAGTCCTCCACGACGCGGGTGCTGAGACCGCCGACGGCGTTCAGCGTGGCGAACGCACCGCCGAGGACGTAGCCCAATCCGCCGACCACGGCGATGCCGACGGAGTTGATCGACTCGAAGACGTTGAATCCGCCGTACTGGATTACCTGGCTCCGGAAGCCGATCAAGATGCCGGCCGCAGCAGCCAGCCCGGCGGCGATGGCGAAGGCGTAGAGCTTCACCCCGAAGACGCTGATCCCCAGAGATGCCGCCGCTCGTTCGTTGGTCCGCACCGCGATCAGGCGCCGCCCAGTTCTCGATCGTCTGAGGTTGGCCACGACCAACGCCAAGAGCACGAAGACGACAAGGTTGACGATGGCCCAGGCCTTCGGATGGTTGAACGCATCGACCTTGATGCCGAATATCTCCACCAGGCCGATCTTGGTGCCGCCGTCGAGGAAGTCGCCGAGGTAGTTCGGGTTGGCGAACACCATCTCGGACACGGTGAAGCCGAGCCCGAGGGTGACGACGGCGAGGTTCACTCCCCGGGTGCGAAGGGCGGGCAGAGCGAACAGCAGCCCGACCGGAATGGTGAGCAGCACCCCCAGAAGCATCGCGAGCTCGACCGGCACGTCGGCGCGCACCAGCCGGCCGGCTATGAGCGCTCCGATTCCGGCGAGGGCCCACTGGGCAAGCGAGATCTGGCCGGCGTATCCCGTCAACACCACGATCGACAGGATCATGACGCCGGCTGCCAGCGAGACGTAGGTTGCCTGCGCCCACGAGTCGTTCATGACCGTGAACAACAGGACCAGCACGACTCCCGACGCGATGAGCACGCCCTTTATGTTGACCTCGCCGGTCCCGAGTCGGGGCAGGCGCTCGGCGACATGCGACCGCAACGGGAGACCGCGCCCCCCGGCGACAACCACCAAGAAGATCACCAGGAAGGCCGACGCCCGGTTGAGGCCCGTGATCAGGTCCTGGCCGAAGAAGCTCTCGATGTCGCCCTTGTAGAGGGTGGCGAGCGTCTCGCCCACGCCTACCACGAGCCCGCCGACCAATGTCAGCGGAAACGAGTGGAAGCCGCCCAGCAGTGCGGCGGCGAGCCCTGCGACCGTCACCACGATGGTGAACGTCGAGACCGACAAGCCGGTGAGGGGTGCGGCCAGCACCGCGGCGAGTCCTGCCAGGCCGCCGCCGACCCCCCATGTGAGGGCGGCAAGGCGGTCAGTGGACCAGCCGAGGGTGCGGACGGCTCGTTCGTTCTGCGCGCTCGCGTTTATGGCGAGACCGACTCGGGTGTAGCGGGTCCAGGCCCAGAGCACGAGCGTCACGAAAAGGGTGATCCCGACGATGTAGATCCGCTCCTCTTGGACCCTCACGCCGCCCCAGTTGAAGACGTCGTTGGGGAGGTAGGAGTCGACGGGGACGTTTGCACCGCCGTATCGCTTCTCGACGATCGCCTGGAGCAGGCCCAAAAGCCCGATGGTCGCGATGACGCGCACGATCGCGGCGGCGTTTTTGAGGCGGCGGAGGACGACCTGCTGGAACAACAGGGCGACGGCCGCCGCCGCAGCCACGCCGACGACCAGGGCCGGGAAGGTCGACCAATCTCGCCGGCCCACGAGCTCGACGAAGGTGAGGTAGGCGGTCATCGTGCCGATGGCGCCCTGACTGAAGTTGACCAGGCCCGAGCCCCGGTAAATCAGCACGGTCCCTTGCGCGAACAGCGCATAGGTGGCCCCCGCGCCGAGCCCCAAGACCACGAATTGTAGGAAGGACTGCACTTTCCTCCCCCTATTGGGTTCTTTCTGGTTCCGACGATAGGCCGGGTCATGAACGGTGGTGGCGCCGGCTGGGCCGGCCCCACCACCAGAGGTCTACCGGATTGCTACGAGCACGGCACGCCGAACGGCGAATCGCAGATCGTATCGCCGAAGACGGCTTCGCTCAGCAACACGAAATTCCCGGGATTGCCGTCGAACTCAGCGGTCGGATCCCAGGCGTAGAAGCTGTAGTCGCCGGTTCCCGTGCGGGTGAAAATTCCCTGGTGGTTGAATGACGGTGTCCAGTCGCTGTTCATCAGGCCGAGCATGGGGACGTCCTCGGCCGCGTCGATCAACGCCTTGATGTTCTCACGGCTGAAGTCTGTGGTCCCAGCATCGCGCAGGATGTGCAAAAGTGCATAGAGCCCCACCCACGACCGCATCGGGCTCGACTTGAGGTTCTCGCGCTGGAGCTCTTCGATCCCCGACGCCGCCAGGTCCGCCGCTATCACATCGACGACCGGGTCGTCGAATGTCGCAGGTGGGATTGCGGCGTTCAGGATGATCTGGCTGGCGAAGTCGCCGAGGTCGGCGATGTCGGAGTAGGGGAACGTGCCCAGGCTGCCCGAGATCACGAGCTCGGAGCCGAGATCTCGAGCAGCGTTCATCAGCTGGATTGCCTCCTGGCCACCCAGCGCCACGACCACACCTTCAGCTCCCGCATTCTCGGCGGCCAGCACGAACTGGCTGTAGTCCGTCGTTCCGGCAGGAACCGGGGAGTCGGTCACGAACTCGGCGCCGTTGTCGCCGAATACGGGCACGAACAACGCGGATACGATCGCCGCGGTTGCTGGGAGGTCGACCCGGACCATGGCCATCTTGGTGATTCCCTCGTCCAGGAGAACCTGGGGCATCATGATTGTAGTGCCGAGCCCGCCCGCGTCAAAGGGGTAGGCATTGGTGTCGGGGTAGTCGGTCTGGGTGGGGCTGATGGCGAAGCGGGGAATGCCCGCAGCAGCGAACCCGGCTGCGACGTCGGCCTGCGCGGCGGTTGACGAGTCATTCACGGTGACGGCGACGCCGGCCTGGTCCATCGTGCGGACACACTCGAGGGCCTGGTTCGGATCGGCATTGTCGTCACAGTTCGTGACTTCAATGCAGTGACCGTTCGCACCGCCGCGGGCATTGAAAGCCTCGGCCGATGCCTCGAGCGCCTGCGCCTGGTCCACGAGGGTCAGCACGCCGGTCGCGAAGACGGTCGTGAGTCCGATGTGGAGCGTATCGAGCGACTCGTCGCATGGGCCGTCGTCCCAGAGGCCGAGAGCGACCAGGTCGATGCCGCCGTCTCCACTGTCGTCAGCGGTTTCGGCCCCGTCGTCTTCGGGCTCTGCGGCCCCGTCGTCTTCGGGCTCTGCGCCGTCGTCTTCGGGCTCTGCGGCGCCGTCGTCTGGCTCTGCCCCGTCGTCAGCGGTTTCGGCCCCGCCGTCGTCTGGCTCTGCCCCGTCGTCGTCTGGCTCTGCGGCGTCGGCAGTGGGCTCCGGGGCGTCGCCACCAGACGGTTCCTCAGTCCTGTCGTCACCTCCGGCGCCGGTGTCGTCGTCATTGCCGCAGGCGGCCGCCACCAGCGCGAATACGAGCAACAAGCTCGTCAATCTCAGCAAGAGTCTTTTAGGCATCTGTTCACAGATCCTTTCCTCGGACGACCCGCAGCGCGGGTCGTCGGTTCGCTAGTCGCCCGGGTCCTTCCAGCCCCGACCGAACTCAACCAGGTTTGACAGATGCGCCAGTTTAGGCGTGTGTCCGCGGTCGCTTCCAGTCTCATCTGACACTTATGTCAATCACAGCATTCAGCAATCACAGCATTCAGCAATCACAGCATTCAGCAATCACAGCATTCAGGTAGTTGGCCGACCCCCTCGGAGCCGACCGAACCCAATTGCTGCGTTAGGTCAGGCATGTGTCGACGGTCGCTGCCGGCTACCTGACGGTCGCGTCAACCGTTCGGTAACGTAGGCGAGGAGTTTCAGCAGTCTATGCCTGAGCCGGTTCGGGTTGGTCGAAGCAGCACAGGGAGCGAAAGAAGGAGATCTTGGAACCTCATTTGGAGCTGCGCGCCGATCTGGCCGAGATCATGCCGGTGCATCAGGAGCGGTGGGGCGATTCGACGGAGTGGGAGGCCAACGTCGATTTTCAACGCCGGCTGTCGTCTAGGGGATGGACGGTGCCGGCGTGGCCGGTCGAAGCGGGGGGCCGCGGCCTGGGCATCGAGCAGCAGATCGCGTGCGACAAAGAATTCAACCGGGCCGGCTGCCCTACCCGGGTCGCGGTCTACGGCGTGAACAACGTCGGTCCTACGATCCTCGCGGTCGGGAACGAGGACCAGCAGCGCCACGCCCGAGCCATCGCCGAGGCGACCGAGTTCTGGTGCCAGGGGTTCAGCGAGCCCGACAGCGGCTCCGATCTCGCCGGTCTTCGGTGCCGGGCAGAGATCGACGGCGACGACTTCGTCATCAACGGTTCGAAGATCTGGACATCGATCGGGTTGTGGGCCAGCCACTGCATGTTGCTCGCCCGGACCGATCCAGAGGCGCCGAAGCATAAGGGGATCTCGGCACTGCTTGTTCCCCTCGACCTCTCGGGTATCGAGCGCCGTCCGATCAAGCAGCTCAACGGCGAGGCCGAATTCGCAGAGCTCCACTTCACCGATGTGAGGGTCCCAACAACCTCGTTGCTCGGCCCCCTGAACGGAGGGTGGGGAGTGACGATGGCTACCCTTGGCTTCGAGCGTGCCGGGGTCATCGGCAGGGCGGGTCAGCTGGCAGACGATGCCGACCGCGTGATTCGCGAGGTCGCTTCGCAGGGTACGCTTGATCCGGTCGGACGAGACCTCGGCATGAAGCTGTGGGCCAAGGGTCAAGTCGTGGGCTGGATGAGTCAGCGGGCATTAGCGGAGACGACGTCCGACGGCGTTAGCGGCTCGATCATCAAGCTGATGTTCTCGATCATCTCCCAGGAGCTCGGAGAGTTCGAGTCCTCGGTGATCGGCCCAAAGGCCATGCTCGACGGGCCGCACAACGCCGAGCTGCTTCGCAGCAGGGCAGCCACCATCGCCGGAGGCACCACCGAGGTCATGAAGAACATCCTCGGCGAACGGGCCCTTGGGCTGCCCCGAGAGCCCAGGGTCGGCTAGAAGGCCGCCGGCCCCAGCGGCCGCGCATAACCCGGGTGCAAGGGATCGTCGCAACACCTCAGAGGGGGAGGTTTGCGATGGGTGATTTCGAGGAGCGTCAGGAGGTCAGCAGCGAGCAGATGACCCGGGCGCCCGCTTTGACGATATCGTTGCGGGTCACTGTGGGGTTGTAGAGATTCTGATGCGTCCATGTGCGCTCCAGCATGCTGAGGATGAGGAGACCGAGATGCTCGTCTTCGGCGAGCGGTTCCTCTCGGAGCGAGTTGAGCTTTGCCCCCAAGATCGCGCAAGTGTGAAGGTGGGTCTTCATGCTGGCCAAGTGCAGCTCTTCGTCTTCATAAGCGGCCTGGTTCCACGCCAAGCCGAAGCTGCCGTACTTGTCGAAGAAGCCCATGCTCTCGCGCAGCCAGTCCTCAATGTCGGTGACCGACCAGTTGGGTGGCAAGCGATCGAGATTGTCAAAGGCGTCGCGGGCGGCCGTTATATTGCCGGCCCCGAGCGCGAGCAGCGCGTCCCGCTTGGTCGGGAAGTAGGTGTAGAAGGACGCTCTTGAAACTCCGGCCTTTTCCGTGATGTCCTCGATCGTCGTTCCCCCGTATCCCCGGGTGATGAAGACCTCGCGGGTGGCGTCGAGGATTTTCTCGATTGTGCGTTGTGCCCGTGGACCGAGGGAGGTTGCGGGTTGCCGGATTGTTGGGGCAAGAACAGCTTCGGTCGCGAACTTCTTTGACACAGCACGCCTCTCCGTTGTAGCTAATTCCTCGGCACCGAGCGTGCCAACTGAAATGCGCCGTCACCAAACTACCGGCCACGGTGCGTCTCATGTGCAACAGAGTCGGATGCCTAGCGGGCGGTCTGATCTACTTGCATTTCCATGTCTTGTCGGCTGCGGGCTGTCCACCAGTTCGATCTACCGGTTTATGCGAGATGGCCTGTTCCCCGAGCCGGTCCGCATCGGCAGGCGCGCTGTGCGCTGGCATGCGTCGGAGACCGACGCATGGCTCTCATCGCGTCCCCGCGCCGCCGGCGATCGCCCCGCCGTATAGGCAGCCGATTATCCGTGTCGAATCCCAGCGCTAGTGCCGCAAGAGGCGGCCGAGGGCTGGGCTGTGGGGTGAGCAGGCAGCGGCAGCCGCCAACAGGGAGACAGTCGGATATGGGCGTGAGGCACTCATCGGCGCAGCGGAAGCGCTTGGCGTTGAAGGCAAAAGAGCGCGGCGTTGAAGCCGTGGCCAAGCAGGCTGGCGTCAAGCCCGGCACTGTGCGGGACTGGTGCGCCGAGTTCGGCGTGGGCATTGGAACCAGCGGCAGCAGCCAGGCTGCGACCGCTCCTTTTCACGAGGTTGACTTGCTTGAGGCAGCGACTTGCGGCCTCGACGACTTCGCGGATTCCAATAACATCCAAGAAATGGACGGTTTGGTCAAAAAGGCGGGGGACGCGCTGTCTTGTGAGCTGTCGGCTTGGCTTGCCGATGCCGACAGCAGGGAGCTTGCCTCAAAGAGGCTGGGAGATGTGATCTCCGACTGGGAGGCTGAGCACGGCACGATTACCGCCGAAGAGCTTGACGAGGCGCGTGCCCAACTCTTTGGATGACGGTCTTCGTATTGGACGCCGGTGAGCTGATCGGACTCGACAGCGACAGCCGGGCTGCTTGGGCGAGGCTCCATGCGGCGCGCAGGAATTCCGATGGTCTCATTGTCCCGACCGGGGTGATCGGGCAAGTGTGGCGCGGCACTCCTCAGCAGGCGCGGCTCAATCAGGCACTCAAGCAATGCAGGCCGATACCGCTGGACGAGGACACGGCACGCCTGGCCGTCTATCTGTGCGGGCGTACCGGTACCTCCGATGTGATAGACGCAGTCGTCGCGGTTGTTGCGCACAGTGCTGTGAGACACGGCGAGGCTTCGGTCCTAACCTCAGATCCCGAAGACATCAGCGCGCTGCTCGCGATTCTGAACTCAACGGAGAAAGTCGTGCCAGTCTGACGCGAAAGCGGACGGCCTACCAGACACGGGCGCTCAAGACGAGTCACAAGGGCCATCCAAGAACCTTGCCCCTGGCGATTCCATCTCATAGGAGTTCAACATGAACGCTGATCCCAGCAAGGCCGACGACAGAAGGGGTCTCCAAAGTTGAGGGCTTGGGTTGTGCGCGCTGGCAAGAAGGGAGAACAGGTTGCTCACAACCTCCAACACGGTGTGGCGAGTATCGGTTGGAACGAGTGTGCTGCCCCAGACCTCTTATCATTTGCGGGCAGGAAAGCCTATGGGGAGTACATCGAGCGGGACTTCCAGCACGAAAAACCCAGCGAAAGAGAAAGCTCCCGTGATCAAATTTGGTGCTTCTACCACGAAATCAGCGTGGGCGACCTCGTGGTCCTGCCATTGAAGAACCACGGCACCGCCGAGGACTGGATCGCTATCGGCCGAGTGGCCAGCGCAGCAGCCTTCGACCCATCCCGACCCCAAGGTGGCCTTCACCACCGATCTGTCCGGTGGCTGGCATCAAGTGTTCCCAAGTCTGCTGCGCCCAAAGACCTGCAAAACTCAATCGTGTACTCGCGTAGGACCGTCTCCGAGCCGAAGGCTAGGGAAGCATCCCGCATAATCCAGGACTTGGCCGACGAGCATTTCGACGCTGCACCAGATGATGCCCAAGACATTGAACATGACCCAGGCAACCATCAGTTTTTCGCCCTATCCGGCGACGAGGCTGGTGCATTCGACGAGGACGGCAGATTCGTAGAAGGGGCCACTAAGAAGGTCCCAGTTGTCGTGTACGAGAGGGACCCGGAAGCCCGCCGGATTTGCGTCAAGCATCATGGCGCGAAGTGCCAAGTCTGCGGCATCGACTTAGGAGAAGAATACGGGGACTTCGCAAACGGCTTCATCCATGTCCACCACAAGACCCCGGTGGCCCGAGCAGCCAAAGACGGCGAATACAGGTTGGACCCGGCAAGAGACCTCGTTCCGGTGTGCCCGAACTGCCACGCGATGCTCCACCGCCACGACGACAAACCCTGCACCGTGGAAACGCTGAAAGCCATTAGGGAGTCTCGGCAACAGACCGGCTAGAGACAACGACCGCCCGATGAAGACCGGCGCTCTACTCGTGCCGGTGGGACCATGCTATGCGGCAGGTCCGACCCGGACGGCTGCCAGCACGCCTTTCCCGGCCATGCCGAACGGCTAGCCGGGGATGTGGCCACATGGTGCCACAGGGGGTTGGCGGGTTGGACAGACACAACTAGCGGCGCTGCTGCTCCCGCTCCTCCCACTCAGCGCCTTCGGTGTCGATCCACCAGCGGGCGTAACCGACAATCCAATCACTCATCGCCGCCGCCTTCTCCATCGGACCCGACAACCTCCACACAATCGCGCTCGCTGTGGCGGCGATCACAAGGCCGAGCACACAGCCGCCGACCACTCTCCAGCCACCCCGCCCACTAATCCCGCGAGTGCCGCATCCGCCAGCGCAGCCGCTACCAGCGAATCAGCCAGCCTTTGGCCGATAAGGAGGATGGGGACCACCAACAAGTCCCCGGCGGACAAGCATGGCGGTTGAGCTTCCCCCTAATCGTGGAGATGTTGTTTTTGAGGATCGGGGGTGTTGGCTTGGGCCTGCCTGTACGTTGCCATCACTCTCCTGCTCGGACTATGGAAAGTCGGCGAGTACATCGCGATGGCCCGTCCCCGCGATTGCCCTATTGCTAGCGGTCCCAAGGACGCGGAGATGGCTCTCGGACGGACCGCAACGCTGGCAACCGATGAGGTGAGAGAGCGATCCTCAAAGGCCCCGACTGCTCCGAAGCGTTGAGAACTCTTATTCCGTCGGGGTCTGGGCTGGGGGGTCTGAGCGGAGCTTGGAGATGGTGACGTGGGAGATGCCGGTGAGCTGGGGCTAGTTGGCGGCCGTTGGCTCCTGCGGCCAGTGCGGCGGCTAGTGCGGCGGTGAGGGCGTCGGTCTGGCGCTGGGCCGAGGTGCCCAACTGCCCCTGGTGCCACCGGGTGGATGCGGCGCGGGAGGGGCTGGCATGACTGACGCCGAGCATGTGCTCTTGGGCCACTGGAAGTGCCCGGTCTGCGAAGCCTGGATCGCACAGGAGCGCGAGACAGTGAGGTGTGGGGCCTGCGAAACGCTGATCTGGGTCAGGGGCGACGCGATGAGGCTCACCCTTTCCTGGTCCGACAGCGGGGCCTGGCGCGAGGCACAGCGGGCGTGGGTCTTCGAACACCGCTGGCCCTGCGAGTGCCTGCCCCGCGAAGTCGGAGGGAGCCTTATCCGGAGATGCGTGTGCAGCGACCCTGAAGCCCACCTGGAAGGCCCTGCCAGCGTGCGACTTGCTCACCCGCCGCTTTCGGGCGGAGATGCTGTATGGTGTGATCGTCGCAACCCGGCGTGGGCTGCGGCTGCGATGGTGACTCCTTGTCGCTGGCGTTGTCGTAGCGGGTCGGTGCCTTGAGGGCGGGTCGGTGAGGATCCGGGGGGTTTCTCGAGCGATGTGGTGATTGAGGCAGCGGGTGATCTCTTTGGCGGATTTCCCCTCGGCTCGTCTGCGTTGTGTGTAGGCGATGGTTTGGGGGTCGGTGCGCCGCCTTGTGATGGCGGTGCGCCGCTGGGCGTTGGCGAGCTCTATTGGTGACCGCCTAGTTCTTCGAGCCTTGTACGGGCTAGGTGTTCGAGGCGGCGGGCTTGTATCCACATTGTCCGTCGGATGCCGTGGCTGACCTGTCGCTCGCTGATGACGCGGGCTAGGTCGGCGATGGTGCGCGCCCGGCGGGCTAGCCGCAGATCGGGGTGCTCGCGGCTTTCGCGGGCCTCGTTGGGCAGGACCGCTCCGCGCACCGACTGGGGCAGGTCGATCAGGTCGGTCTCGGCGATCTCGCCCTCGTTGAGCACCGCGTCGAACTTTGAGGCGGACAGCGCGTACTCGTACACGGTGTATTCCGCTCGGTCGAGGGTGTCGCCTGCGTCTTTGGGGTCCAGGTCCCAGAACGGCCACATCTCGATTTCTGCGACCTCGAACGGGTCGAGCACCCGCATGGCCACGGCGTCGGTTCGCTGGTTGGTGAGGTGGCGGCGGATTCGGGTGCGGAGCTTCTCTTTGGTTTGGCCGACGTAGATTGGCTCGCCGTCGTAGTCGATGAACAGGTACACGCCGCAGGTGCAGTCGCCCGCCTTTCGGCCCGCCGGGTCGACGGTGTCGAGCAGGCGTGTCACTCCCTCGTAGAGAGCGTCGACATCCGGCGGCGAGTCAGAGGTCAAGCCGCCAGCCTCAACAGCCAGTTGTGGCCGAGCCACTCGATGACCGGCACGCACACCGCGTCGCCGAGCGCGAACATGGCTTGGCGCTCCGACACGGCACCGTACGCGAGGTCTTCGGCTCCTTGCAGGCGGGCGTAGTCGTCGACGCCCATCCAGCGCACATCGAACCCGCCGCGTCCCACGCGCACCAGGGCTTGTCGCGACGATCCTCCTCTGGTGGTGCGCAGCGCTCCGGCGATCTCGTCGCTGCGGACCTCCCACACGGCCCGGCCGTTGCGGGTGCGCCGGTACGCGCCGAGGAACCTCAGCCGGTCGTCGCCGCGCCATGTCTCGACGCGCTCGCGCTGCAACGGCGACAGGGACTCCAAAAAGGCGTCGCACCGGTCGGGCGGCCACCAGTCGCCGTCGGCACCGGCCACATCGGCCAGCCGCAGCGAAGTGGCGCCGGGGACTTCTGGCAGCAGAGGCTGCTGGCCGAGCGCGCCGAGCAGGAACACGCGGGCCCTGCTCTGGGGCAGAAACGTCGAAGCGTTCACGACGGTGGAATTCACCGTGTAGCCGAGGGATTCGAGCATCTCTACCACCAAAGCGAAGTCCCGGCCGTCGTTGACGGTGGCAAAGCCCGGCACGTTCTCGACGATCACAGCCCTGGGTCGCCGTTCGCCCATCTCAAAGAGGATGCGGCAGAACTCGGTGATCAGACTGGAATGCTCCCCGGCGAGGCCCGCGAGGTTACCGGCCAAAGACATGTCCACACACGGGAACGAGGCGGTGGCGATCTCAGCGTCGGGGACATCTTCCCCGCGCAGCCTGCGGATGTCCTCCACCACCAGCTCGCCGCCGCCCCAGTTGGCACGGTACAAAGCGGCCTTGGTCGCGTCGATGTCGTTCGCGAACACCGTCGTCACCCCTACCCGCTCCAAGCCCGCCCGCATCAGGCCCATACCGGCGAAGAACTCAGCGGCCCTCATCGCGCAACCAAGTCTCGCCACCAGAGCCGCCCGCCGGCCATCTGGGCTGCTGTCGCGCGGACCCCGCCGCCGCGCAACCAGCACCGTCTGGCGAACTGGGCCTCAGCGGTGTCGTCGTTGGAGAACATCATGGGCTGTAGGGCGAAAAACGAGTCTCCACGGCTGTGTCTGTCGAAGGCGTGCTTCATCACGAACATACCGTACAAAAGGGGTGTGACATGGTGATGGCCACCCCCAGCCCGGCACCGGCGGCCACCGCACCCGAACAGGGCTGGGGGTCCCGCGCGGTCGCCGGGGCACGCGGACACAGGGGATATTCGCTGGCGCGCTGTTTGTCGGAGGTGCGACGGTGGTCCGGTGGGCCGGTGGTACACGTCCGACCAGCATTTCGGGCACGACAACATCATCGGATACTGCGGGCGCCCGTTCGCCGATGCCGATGCCATGGACAAAGAGATGGTCGCCACGACATGAAGTACGACCAATGGCACCCCCGAGACGACGGGGACTGGCTGCTTCACGGCCACGTCCACGAGAAATGGTGCCAACAACACCGGCAGATCAACGTCGGCGTCGACGCCTGGCGCTTCGCCCCCGTCCCCGAGGACACCATCGCCGACCTCATCACAAAAGGCCCATCGAACACCCCCATCCCCGACTACGCGTGAGTTCGTCGCCGTCAGCGGCTTGCCGATTGCGTCTGAGCCGCCGACCGGCCGAACTCTAACCGCCCCGCGAGATCGACGGTACAAGAGCCCCGGTCTGGCCGGCCACAGCGTCCCACAGCCCGCGATGGCATTGACGGGAAAGCAGACCGCCCGGCGGGCCTAGACGGACTGCCCTTCTCGGTCGAAGACGCGGTGGCCACCTGATCATCGCAGCCGCCCAAACAGGGGACACAAAGAGGCTGCGACCGCTAGCGACCGGTGTGGGGTTGGCTTGCGACCGGTTGCGACCGGTGGGGTGTCGCATAGTGGCGGGCATGGAAACCAACATTCGAGAACAGCACGACACCTTGTTGACCCGACCGCAGGTCGAGGCCCGCTGCGGGCTGTCCAGGAGCTCGGTTTACCGGCTGATGCGCGAGGGCCTGTTCCCCGAGCCGATCCGCGTCGGCCGGCGCGCCGTGCGCTGGCCCGCATCGGAGATCGACGAATGGCTCGCCACCCGGCCCCGGGCCACCGCCCCGCCGCTTAGACCGCCGGTCGAACACACAAGGTCTCGCTTCCGACCGACGGGCACCTCCAAGACCATGGCATGACTAGGCACAGTATAACAGCCTGAAGTGACAGAAACCCTCGTTACGCTGGGGATTTAGGGCACACTTGGGAACATCCGGCAAGGGCGAAGAACCGTGATTAGTACCCCCAACGGGATTCGAACCCGTGTTACCGCCTTGAAAGGGCGGCGTCCTAGGCCGCTGGACGATGGGGGCTCTCGACCCGCAAGGGACGAATCACGATAGCAGCCCTCTTTGGAGGAACCGCATCGAAAAACAGATACCATGATCCCAACCGCGAAAGGAGCATGAGGTGGAGAACGAAGTCTGGCGCTGGCTTTGGACGTGCTCCGCGGTGGTCTTTTCGCTGGCCGAGGTGTTCACCGCCGGGTTCTTCCTGCTTCCCTTCGCCATCGGCGCGGCCGCGGCGGCGGTTTTGGCCTGGGTGGACGCCCACATCCTGTTGCAGTGGTTGGTCTTTTTTGTGGGCAGCGCCGTCAGCTTTGTCTACTTGCGCCGGTTCGTCCGTCGCCTCGACGACGATGAGCAGCCCCGGGTAGGGGCCAACCGGCTCATTGACGCCCATGGCAAGATCATCGAGCGGGTGGACGACGACGCGCAGACCGGCATGGTGCGCATCGGGGGCGAGGAATGGCGGGCCTCTTCGGCTGAACCTATTGAAGTCGACACCAGGGTCATGGTCACCGAAATCGACGGCACTCGCCTGGTGGTGGTTCCAATTCCCCAAGAGCAAACAACTGAGAACGCAGAAAGCTAGGAAATAGTTATGGAACCAGTCGTCGCCCTATTCATCATCATCGCGCTGGTGCTCATCCTCATCGCCGCGCTGGGAATCCGGATCATCCGCCCCTTTGAGCGGGGTCTTATCGAGATGCTGGGCCGCTACCAGCGCACGGTGGACTCGGGCCTGAGGTGGATCCTCCCGTTCGTGCAACGCATCAGCAAGGTCGACATGCGGGAGCGGGTCATCGACGTGCCCCCCCAAGAGGTCATCACCAAAGACAACGTGGTGGTCACTGTCGACGCGGTGATCTTCTTCGAGGCCACCGACCCGGTGAAGCTCAAGTACAACGTGGGCAATTTCCAGTTGGCGGTCACCAAGCTGGCCCAAACCAACCTGCGTAACGTGATCGGCGACCTCGATCTCGACGCCGCCCTCACCTCCCGGGAGCTGATCAACGGCAAGCTGCGCCAGATCCTCGACGACGCCACCGACAAGTGGGGGACCCGAGTGGTGCGAGTAGAGATCCAGCGCATCGAGCCGCCGCCCGACGTCACCGAAGCCATGCACCGTCAGATGAAGGCCGAGCGCGACCGCCGGGCCATCGTCACCGAGGCCGAGGGCGACAAGCGGTCGGCCATCTTGCGCTCCGAGGGCCTCAAGCAGAGCCAGATCTTGGAGGCCGAGGGCGAGGCTGAGGCCATCAAGCGGGTGGCTGACGCCGACCGCTATCAGAAGGAGACCGTGGCCCAAGGCGAGGCCAACGCCATCGAGTCGGTGTTCGGCGCCATCCACAACGGCGACCCCACCCCCGACCTGATTGCCATCCGCTATCTCGAAGCCCTCCAAGAGGTGGCCGACGGCCAAGCCACCAAGATCTTCCTGCCCCTCGACACCAGCGGCTTCACCAACGCGGTGGCCTCTTTATCGGAAATCGCTCGAGCCGGCCAGGGCGAACCGACCTCTCGACCAGCTGAGGATGGCGAATAGTCAGAGCTCGGAGGCCGATGCCTCCACCAAGTGCTCCAGCAGCCAGCCCAGGTACCAGTAGGCCGATCGAGCCACTGATTCGGGGTCGTCGCTATCCATGTCGTCATCTAGTTCGTCGTCTTCAGTGACCTCTAGTCGAGTGCCCAGCACCAGCCGGAGGTCGTTTACAGCACCCATCCACGCGGCCAACTGGTCTTGATCCAAGACCGTCGCCTCGGCCAAGTCGGCGACGGCGTCCAATCGAGCCAGGCGCTTCGACACCAGCTCGTCCCGCACCATCTCCCGGAACTCGGCCTCGGCCTCGGGATCGTCGGGCCGAGCGGTGGGGAACAACCGCGTCAGGATCTCGTCGCCCGGGTCTTCAGCCAGCAGTGACCGCAGGTCAGGGACGATGGCGGCGATCAGCGCCCGCTCCTCGTCCCGCAGATTCAGGCTGAATGTCCCGTCCCCATTGGGCTCCACCGGTCGTTGCGGCGCCATTAGCTGTCGTGCTCCATGGTGGCCCACAGGCCGTGCTCGTGCAGGCGAAATACGTCCATCTCCGCCTTCTCCAAGGGGCCGTCCGACACCACCGCCCGTCCCTTGTAGTGGACGTCCAGCATGAGCTGCGTGGCCTTCTCCTTGCTGTAGCCGAACAGCTTCTGGAACACGAAGGTCACATACGACATCAAATTGATGGGGTCATTCCACACGATCACCTTCCACGGCCGGTCGGGCCGCACATCGGTGTCATCGTCGGGCTGTTTCACCTCGGCTGGGGCGATCTCAACGGGGGCAGGGGGGGTCATGCCGGAACCGCCTGAGCGACTTCCGCCTCGGCCCGTACCAGCGGGCCTCTCACGTTGAGCCAGAAGAACACGGTGACAATCCACAGTAGGGCGGCCCCCGCGATGTGAGCGCCCACCAAGAGAACTGGAACCCCGGTGAAGTACTGCACGTACCCGATGAGCCCTTGGGCCAGGGCCACGCCCAGCACGGTGCGGCCCCACAACTGGGCTTGCTCGGGAGCGCCTCTCTGCCGCAGCCACCACACCATTGCTGCCAGCACCACCAGCAATGCCACAACCGTGGTCCCGTGGATCTGGGCCACGTCCCGCACGGCCACGTCGATGCGCTCAGCATCCTCGTCGCCGCTGTGCGGCCCTGCGCCGGTGACAATGGTGCCGGTCACGATCACCACCGAGGTGAGTGCCACCATGGCGTTTCCCATCCAGTGGGGGCGCGGTCTCGGATGGCTTTGGCGCTCGTAGGCCTCTGAGGCCCGCCACAGCAGAACCACCGCATTCCACAGGAGCACCATCGACAGCAAGAAGTGGCCGATCACCAGTGCCGGGGGCAGTTCGTACAGCACAACCAGACCCCCCAAAACGATTTGGGCCAGCACCCCAGCCACCAATCCCCACGACAGCCACACCAAGTCGGCTCGGCGCGGCTTGCGCCAATGGGATCCCAGTACCGCGGCTATAACGATGGCCGATACCAGCCCGGTTATGAGCCGGTTAATGAACTCGATCATGGCGTGGGTCTCCAGCGGGGCGACCAGCTGGTCGTTGTCGCACGCTGGCCAGTCAGGGCAGCCCAGCCCTGAGCCGGTGAGTCGGACCGCGCCGCCGCTGACGATGATCAACGCCAAAAGGGCCAGCGCCCAGACGGTGATCTTGCGATAGGCAGCGGGGGAAACCCGGGGTTGGATCACGCTCCGAATTGTACGGGTCGCCTATGACAGACCGTCATCGCGAACTGGTGATTTCGCAGTCCGAAAAGAAGGCATCCGCACCCCTTCGATACCTTGGCCTGCTTGTAGCTGAAACCGTACTCTGGGCAGGTCATGGGTCTTACCCAACTGTCTCCTCGCAGCCGCACGCGCACGGCACGGGCATACGTAGCTCTCACCAAGCCCCGCATCATCGAGCTATTGCTGGTGACCACGGTGCCCACCATGGTGGTGGCCGATCGGGGCATCCCCTCGGTGTGGCTGATGGTGGCCACCGTTATCGGCGGCACGCTGGCTGCCGGCGGGGCTAACGCCATCAACATGTACGTAGACCGCGACATCGACCGGCTCATGGAGCGCACCAAGAACCGCCCCTTGGTGACCGGGGAGGTATCCCCCCTCGGCGCTCTGGTGTTCGCCATCGTCTTGGAAGCAGGGGCCTTCGCCTGGCTGTGGGGATTCGTGAACCTCCTCAGCGCGGTGCTGGCGGTTTCGGCCACCGCGTTCTACGTGTTTGTGTACACGCTGTGGCTCAAGCGCACGTCCACCCGCAACATCGTCATCGGTGGGGCGGCCGGCGCCGTTCCGGTCTTGGTGGGCTGGTCGGCGGTGACCAACAGCCTGGGCTGGGCCCCGCTGGTCCTGTTCGGCGTCATCTTCTACTGGACCCCGCCCCACTTCTGGGCCCTGGCCATCCGCTACCGGGATGACTACCGGGCGGCCAATGTGCCCATGTTGCCGGCGGTGGCCAGCACCCGCACCACCGCGGTACGAATGCTGGGCTATACCGGGGTTCTGTGGGGGCTGTCGTTACTGTTCAGCGCGGTGGGCGACATGGGACTGGTGTATCTGATTAGCGCCGTGGTGCTGGGCGCCGTTTTCTTGTATTTCGCCATCGATGTGCTGCGCACCCAGGCAACCGCTTCGGCGATGCGAATGTTCTCCTATTCCATCACTTACATCACCCTGCTGTTCGCCGCTATGGCAGTCGACCAGGTGGTTCGCACCGGTGTTTGACGCAGATTTCCGCCGATCCCAGGTGCCCATTGGGCAGAGTTGTCTGATGCGAGAAACGACATGGGCGATGTGTAAAGTTCCGACCCACACCCGCCTTCGTGGAGCACGATGACCCTCACCGAAACGAGGCCAGAAGCAGAAGCGGTCGCGGCAGGCGACGACGCGAGGCCGGCGACCGAGTCGTCGGCCCCCCAGTGGACCCCGCCCACTGGATTGGCCCGGTTCCTGAGCACCGGCGACCACATCACGATCGGCCAGATGTACGTGGTCTTCTCGCTGCTCCTCTCAGGGCTGGCGCTGGCCCTCGGAGTGTTGATCGGGATCGAGCAGGCCGACATCGACGGCGGCTTCGGCATCTTCAACAACGCCAACGAGCTCTTCCAGGTTTTCGGCCTGTACCGGACCACGCTGATCCTGTGCGGGCTGGTGCCCTTATTCCTTGGCTTGGCCATTGCTGTGATTCCCCGCCAGATCGGCGCCTCTTCGGTGGCCTTCCCCCGGGCGGCCGCGGCGGCGTTTTGGACCTGGCTCGTGGGGTCTATAGCCCACATCGCGGCCACCTTCTCCTACGGGGGCTTGGGCTCGGTCGAAGCCGGTGCGGCCCGCGAGCAGTCGGTGGAGCTGACCGTGCTGTCTTTGAGCATGATCGGACTGGGCCTTTTGGTCGGGTCCGGCGTGGTCTTCACCACGCTCATCACCCAGCGCCCGGCAGCGATGGACCTTCTTCAGATGCCCGCCTTCTCTTGGTCGATGCTGGTAGCCACCGGAGTGTGGCTGTTCTCACTGCCTGTGCTGTTGGCCAACCTCGTCGTCTCCTGGGTTGACATGCGGGGGGCCGACGCCCTGCGCTTTGGCGGCGGAGATGCCCCATTGGAATTGGTCGCCTGGGCCTTCGACGCACCTCAGGTTTACGCCTGGACCATTCCGCTCCTCGGCATCGTGGCCGAGGTCTTCACTGCCGCCCACCGCAGCAGCCCGAAGATGTTCGAACCTATGGCCTTCATCGTGGGTGCCTTCGGGCTGTTGTCCTTTGGCGCTTGGGCCCAGAGCTTCTTCGACAGCCCCGATCCGCTGGCCGACGACGCCCACATCGTGACCAACGAGGTGCTGTTCACCGCATTCGCCTTGGCTATCGCCCTGATGGTGGCGGCTTACGGCGGTTGGCTGGCGTTCAATGCCTATTCCGCCGGGCAACGCCCCCAGATCACCCCTCAGTTCGCCTTGGTCGTGGTCTCCGGCTCTCTATTGACCGCGGCGGCGGTAACCGGCGTGCTGCGGGTAGCCGAACCCGCACTTGGTGTGCTGCGGGAGGCCGATGGGGACATCTGGCGGGGTTTCTTCGACGCCATGGACGACTTGGAGACCTCCAGCCTGGTCACCGGGTTGATGAATTTCGCGGTGTTGGGCGGAATATTGGCCGCGGTGGCCGGCCTCTTCCACTGGGCGCCGCGCCTGCTGGGACGCCCCCTCAATGCCCCGTTGGGCTTCTTGTCGGTGTTGCCGTTGACCGGGGGCGCCATCCTCATCGGGGCCACCGACGCACTGGGCGGATTCTTCGACCAGCCGGCCCGTCCCTACGAGACCGGCAGCATTGGAGACATCGACGCACTGGGCTTCGTCGAAGCCCTGAACGTGATCGGGTTGATCGGCTACATCGCCGTGCTGGGCGGTTTGGCCCTGGTGGCGCTGAACGTGGCCCGCAGCCTCTCCCTGCCCGCCGAGGCCGGGGCCGACGGAGAAGGGGAGGCCTGATGGCCGATATCCCCGTCGGGACGCCCCTCGCCGCTCCGCTGCCCCGCCAGCGCACCCTTTTGGTGGGCACTGTCTTCGGCACCGCCGCCTCTCTCATGTTCTTTGCCGCCCTGTTTGGGGTGTACCTGCGGGAGCGGTCCGACGCCCTCTCCGGTGGCGGTGAATGGATCCCGTCCGGTGCCAACATCCAACTGGCCCCGCCCACGGTGGCGGCCTGGACCTTGCTCATGTCGGTGGTCACCATGCAGTGGGCGGTGTACTCCATCGCCCGCGATGACCGCACCCACGCCATCATGGCCACTGCGCTGACCACGTTGTTCGGCCTCTCGGTGGTGGTCACAACCTCGTTCCAGTACACCGAGATGGGTTTGGTGGCCGACGAGTCCATCGCGGCCATGTTGATCTACACCATCTCGGGTTCGCACCTGGCCATGATCGCCATCGGATTGGTGTTCCTGCTCCTGATGGCCTTCCGGGCCCTGGCCGGCCAGTACAGCAGCCGCCAGACCGACGGGTTTGTGGCCGCGGCCATCTATTGGTACGCCGTTGTATTCGTCTATGTCGTCATCTGGACGGCGATCTTCGTGCTGAAGTAGGCCCCTGGTGTTCACCCCCGGCTTCCGTTTGTTCTTCGGCTTCACCCTCGCCGCGGTGGCCGCGGCCGCCGTCTACGGCGTGGCCAGCGGGAGCGCGGGCGATACCGAGTACTTCGCGGTGCTCAATGTGGAGACCTGGGTAGGCGTCCTCAGCCTCGGCTACAAGGGCGGCGTTGGCGATCACGTGGGCTATGTGGTGCTCATGGGCTTTGCCGTGCTGTCGGCATTGGTGGCCCTGTTCTTGGTGGCTTTCCGCGACGCCGACGCCGAGTCGGTGGGCGAGTTGATGGAAGACGGCCAGACCCCCGAGCCGCAAGCCGACTTGGAGGCCAACTACTGGCCGGCTGTGGCCGCCTTCGGGGTGGGGGCGATGATCTTGGGTCTGGTTACCCACGCCACCATCTTCGTGGTCGGCCTGGTGATCGTGGGAGCAGCCATCTTCGAGTGGATGCTGGCGGCGTGGGCCGACCGGGCCACCGCCGACCCGGTGGTCAACCGCAACCTGCGCAATCGCATCATGCGCCCCATCGAATATCCGGTGACCGCCGCGCTCGGCGTGGCGGTGCTGGTTCTGGCCCTGTCCCGAGTGCTGTTGACGGTCTCCCAGTTCAGCGCGGTCATGGTGGCCGGAGTGGTGTCCACTGTGATCTTCTTGATCGCGGTGGTGTTCGCCGTCGGCCCCAATATCAGCCGGTCGGTGATCGCCGGCACAGTGGCAGTTGTATGTGTCGGCGTCTTGGTGGCCGGGGTGATTACCGCGGCAATGGGATCGCGCGACTTCCACCACAAGGTGCCGGCCTCTGAGCACGGTGTTCCAGCGGCCGAGAATGGAGGACACTAGTGGGGGTGCGGAGGTTGACGAGGGGCGGTGCCCGATGAGCAGGCGGCTCAAGGCGCTTGTCTGGCTGTCGAGCCTGCTGGTGATCGCCGGCACCATCGCCCTCATAGTGGTCGGCATTGTGGTCACCGACGACCACCCGCTGTCCACCCTGTCTCCGGTGGGCCGCCAGGGCCGCGACATCGCCCGGCTCATCAACCCCATCTTCATCGTGGCCGGTGTGGTGTTCTTCCTGGTGCAGGGGGCGGTGCTGGCGCTGTGGTGGCGCTACCGGGTGGGCGGCTCCGAAACCGGCGACGGCGAGCACGGCTTCTACGAAGACGACGAGTTCCCCGACCAGATCCATGGCAACGACCGCCTCGAGATCGCCTGGACCATCGTGCCGACCATTCTGCTGGCGGTCATCTCGGTGTTCACCCTGGTGGCTCTGTTTGCCCTCGACGACGTGGAGGCCTCCGAAGAGGACATGGTGGTCACCGTGATCGGCCAGCAGTGGTGGTGGGAGTACCACTACCACCTGGACGGCGACACCACGACTGCGCCCGACTTCGTGACCGCCAACGAACTGGTCATACCTGCTGGAGTCGATATAGCCCTCGACATCAAATCGCGCGACGTGATCCACTCCTTTTGGATCCCCAAGCTGAACGGCAAGCGCGACGCCGTGCCCGGCCGCAGCCACGATTGGGTGATCCAAGCCGACAACCCCGGCCGCTATCGGGGGCAGTGCACCGAGTTCTGCGGTCTCTCCCACGGCTACATGAAGATGGTGGCCGTATCCCTCACCCCCTCAGAATTCGCCCAGTGGAGAGACAACCAGATGACGGAGGCGGTCAAGCCCGAGGGCCACTCTGACGATCCTGATGATGATAAATCGCGGGAATTCAAGGGCTATGAGATTTTCAGCCAGCAGTGCGCTAGTTGCCACGTGGTCAACGGGCTCACCTCCGCGGCCGACCGAGGCGGCGACCCCGACTCACCGCCCGACGGCTGGGACATCTACGGCGAGTTCAACGGCGACAGCGCCGGCCCGGCCATCACCGACGACCTAATCGCCGGCGCCGCCCCCAACCTGACCCACTTGATGACCCGGGGCACGTTCGCCGGATCGATCTTCGACCTCTATTTGGGGGCCGGCGACCACATCCCGTACCTGGAACTGGCCAACCAGGGCACCCTCAACCGAGGCGACCTGGAGGCCTGGATCTACAACGCCCCCGAGCGAAAGCCCGCCGATGCCGACGGCCTCCGGGGAATGCCCGCCCGCACCGGTTTGAGCCCCGACGACATCGACAACGTCGTTGCCTTCCTGTCCACCCTCGACTGATTGTGATGAAATGACCATCACCGACCGCACGATCACCGCCCCAGAGGAGACCTTGGCGCTGCCTGCGGGCCCTGCTGTTGCCCACCGCCCCCTGGGCGTGTTCACCCGGCCTCAAGGCAGCGAGGGCTGGAGGAGCTGGCTGTTCACCGTCGACCACAAGCGCATCGGCATCATGTACGGCGCGGCGGCCATGTTCTTCTTCCTGGTGGGCGGCGCCGAAGCCCTGTTCATCCGCCTCCAACTAGCCACCCCCAACGGCTCGGTAATCGGCGCCGGCACCTACAACGGCGTGTTCACCATGCACGGCGTGACCATGGTGTTCCTGGTGATCATGCCCATGGCCGCGGCCTTCGCCAACTACCTGCTCCCCTTGCAAGTGGGGGCCCGAGACGTGGCCTTCCCCCGTCTCAACGCCTTCAGCTTCTGGTGCTTCTTGGCCGGCGGCCTTTTGCTCGTCTCCTCGATCTTCATCGGCGGCTGGTTCCAGAACGCCCCCGACGGCGGCTGGTTCAACTACGCCCCCAACAGCGGGCTGCCGTTCTCACCGTCCAAGGGGATCGACTTCTACGCGGTCGGCTTGCAGATAACCGGTATCGCGTCGCTGGTCAGCTCCATCAACCTGATCGTCACCGTGTTGAACATGCGTACCAAGGGCATGAGCTTCTTCCGAATGCCCGTGCTCACCTGGATGCTGCTCATCACCCAGTTCCTGCTGCTGTTCGCCATCCCGGTCATCACCGTGGCCCTGTTCTTGTTGATGTTCGACCGGCTGTGGGACGCCAACTTCTTCAACGTGGAGGCCGGGGCCGACCCGCTGCTGTGGCAGCACCTGTTCTGGATATTCGGCCATCCCGAGGTGTACATCTTGATCCTGCCCGCCTTCGGGATCGTGTCGGAGATCATCCCCACGTTCTCCCGCAAGCCCCTGTTCGGCTACCACTTCATGGTCGCCTCCGGGATCGCCATCGGCTTCATGGGCTGGGGGGTGTGGGCCCACCACATGTTCACCTCGGGCATCGGGCCGCTGGCGGTGGCCGCGTTCTCGGTGTCCACCATGTTCATCGCCGTGCCCACCGGGGTGAAGATCCTCAACTGGTTGGCCACCATGTACCGGGGCCGACTGCGATTTACCACCCCCATGCTCTATGCCGTGGGCGTGGTGTCGATGTTCACCATCGGCGGGCTGTCGGGGGTGACCCACGCCATCGCTCCGTCCGACACCCAGCAGACCGACACCTATTACATCGTGGCCCACTTCCACTACGTGATCTTTGGCGGGGCGCTGCTCGGTTTGTTCGGCGGCTTCCACTTCTGGTGGCCCAAGGCGTTCGGCTACAAGCTGAATGAGGCGTGGGGCAAGGCCGCCTTCTGGATATTGCTCATCGGCTTCAACTTCACCTTCGGACCCATGCACATATTGGGTTTGCAGGGCATGTCCCGGCGCATTGCCACCTACCGGGCCGACGAGGGCTTCGCGCTGTGGAACATGGTGGCCACCGTCGGAGCGTTCGTGATCGCCGTCGGGGTGGCCATGTTCTTGTGGAACATCTACGCCAGCACCCGCAAATGGAAGCGGGACGGCCGACCCGACGTGGGCCCCGATCCGTGGGACGCCCGCGGCCTGGAATGGATGACCGCCTCTCCGGTGCCCGAGCACAACTTTGACTCGGAGATAGAGGTGGAGCGCCTCGACGACTTCTGGCACCGCAAGTACGGCGTCGACGAGAACCACCGGGTGGTGAAAACCGCCACCGCCGAAGAAGTGGCCCACGACGGCAGCAACACCAAAGTACACCTGCCGTCGCCGTCGTACTGGCCCATCATTTTGGGTGGAGGCATCCTGCTGGTGGGCTACGGCCTCATCTACAACCTGTGGCTGGCCGCCGCCGGGCTCGTGCTTTTGGTGGGGGCCATCTACGGCTGGATCCTGGAGCCGGCCGACGATCCCGATGCCGCCGGCCACCACGACGATCATCACGACGACGGCGATGACCACGGCGACCCCTCCGGCAACGGCGGACCGGGCGGTAACGGTGAGTCTGCCTCGGCCTCCGCGCCGGCTGATACCGAGGAGGCTGGAGGATCAGTGGATGCTTCTGCTGAGACCGAGGAGGTCCAGACCGTTGGCTGACACTATGGCTGCCGAGACGACGGCCTCTGAGGCTGCTGCTCACACTGAGGAGCATCACGACGGGGGGCACCACACCAACACCGGCATCTCCAACGAGAAACTGGCCATGTGGGTGTTCCTGGGTTCGGAGTGCCTGCTGTTCGGCGGGCTTATCTCCACCTACATGTTCAACAAGGGCCGCATCGGCCCCAACGACATCGGCCCCAACGACGTGTTCGACATCCCGTTCACGTCGGTCAGCTCATTCGTGCTGCTGATGAGCTCGCTGACCATGGTGTTCGCGGTGTCGGCCATCGCCAAGGGCGATCTCCGGGGCAACCGCATCTGGCTGGCCACCACCGCCGCGCTGGGGGCCACCTTCGTGGCTGGGCAGGTGTACGAGTTCACCGCGTTCTACAGCGAGGGCCTGGGTTTCACCACCAACCTTTTCGGCTCCGCCTTCTATGCCCTAACCGGCTTCCACGGCGCTCACGTCACCATCGGCATCATCATGCTGATGTCTCTGTTCGTGATGTCGATGCGGGGCAACCTCGGGCCGGAGCGGGCCGAGACCGTGGAGATCATCGGGCTGTACTGGCACTTCGTCGACGTCGTCTGGATCGTGATCTTCACGATCGTCTACCTCTTCCCGCAATAGGAAACGCCATGGCCACCGTCACCCCTGAATCTCCCGACATTTCCCCTGATCCTGCTGAATCCGCGCCCGGATTGCCAGGAGCAATGCACTCTCCCGACACGGCCCACGCTCCGGACGAGCACGCCCATCCCACCAACTGGCTCTATGTCAAGGTGGCCATTGCCCTCGCGCTGCTCACCGCGTTCGAGGTGTTCACCTACTTCGAGTCGGTTCACGGGTGGGGCGACACCGCCATCATCATCATGCTGGTTTTGATGATGCTGGTGAAGTTCTTCTTGGTGGTGGCCTTCTTCATGCACCTGAAGTTCGACGCCCCGATCTTCTGGCGCTTATTCGTGTTCGGGCTGATATTGGCCATGGCGGTGTACATGGTCATGTTGACCGCATTCCGGTTTTGGTAGGCCATGTTTATTGGGCAATGCGGTTTGGCCCCCCGGCTTGGGCTAACCGCGTTCCGCTTCTGGTAGGCGGCCAATGGCCCTTGCCGCCGAAACCGACATCTGGCGGTTCCAGCCTCACGCCGAGGTCTGGCTGATCCTGCTGGCCGCCATCGCCATGGCCTGGTACGCGGCCCGGATCATCGCTCCCAAGGCCGCTCCGGCGGGCGAAGCCCCGTTTGCCCGCTACCACAAGCTGGCCTTCGTCGGGGCCATGGTGTTGCTGTGGGTGGCCAGCGACTGGCCGATGCACGACATCTCCGAGGAGTACCTGTACTCGGTACACATGATCCAGCACCTGCTCATCACCTTTGTGGTGCCCCCGCTGCTGTGGGCGGCCATGCCCGAGTGGCTGGCCCGGCTGGTGCTCAGCGGCGACGGCAGCGCCGGGGTGTGGGTGCGGCGGCTGGCCCGGCCGGTGGTGGCCGGGGTTCTGTTCAACTTCATGGTGGCGGTGAGCCACATCCCCTGGGTGGTCAACACCTCGGTGGAGAGCGGTGCCCTGCACTATTTCGTACACCTGCTGCTGTTCGGCTCCGCGATGGTGATGTGGCTGCCGGTGTGCGGCCCGATCCCCGAGCTGCGAATGGGCGCTCCCGGCAAGATGATCTACCTGTTCTTGATGTCGGTCGTGCCCACCGTGCCCGGCGCGTTCTTGACCTTTGCCCAGGGCGCGGTCTACAGCGTCTACGACCACGACGTCCGCATGTGGGGCATAGGCGTGCGGGCCGACCAGCAAGCGGCCGGGCTCATCATGAAGCTGGTGGGCGGCATGTACCTGTGGGCATGGATCGGGGTGCTGTTCTTCCGCTGGGCCGGCGTCCAGCAGCGGGCCAACACCCAGATGCGGGTGGTGACCACAGTCCCGTCGGGGCCCATTGCCGCCGATACTCGGGTTCCGGCCACGTCGGGTTCCAACGGCTCCCGCACCACCAACGGTTCTCGATGATCGATCTGCGCTTGGTGCGCTCCGACTACGACGCGGCACGGGCTGCGCTGGCCCGACGGGGGATCGACCTGTCAGAACTGGAGCAGGTGGCGGCCCTTGATGAGCGGCACCGCAACCTCACCACCGAGCGGGATGCCCTGCGCCATGAGGTAAAGGAGCTGTCTCAGCAGGTCGGCCAGCTCAAGCGCGACGGCTGCGATGTTGAGGCAGATGCCGCGGCTGGCGAGAGCCGCCAGCGGGGCGAGCAGGCAAAGGCCCTGGCCGCCGAGGCCGATGCAGTTGCCGACGAAATCCACCAGCTGTTGCTGCACATCCCCAACCTGCCCGCCGCCGACGCCCCCGACGGCGCGGACGCCGCCGACAATCCGGTTCTGCGGGTGGAGAACTTCGATCCCGATTCCTACGGCGAGCACCAGCGGGTTCCCCACTGGGAGTTTGCCCTTGAGGCTGGCTGGTTGGATATGGAGCGGGCCGCCAAGCTGTCGGGGTCCATGTTCGCCATGCTCCGTGGACCGGGGGCTTCCCTGGCCCGGGCTATGGTCCAGTTCGGGCTCGACCGCAACGCCGACCGCTACGAGGAGATCCGCCCGCCCACCCTGGTCCACAGCCAGGTCATGGTGAGCACCGGCCAGCTCCCCAAGTTCGCCGACGACGCCTACTGGCTGGAGCGAGACGACCTGTGGGCCATCCCCACCGCCGAGGTGCCGCTCACCTCGCTGGCCTCCGGGGAGATACTCGACGAGGCCGACCTGCCCATGAGGATGATGGCCCACACCTCCTGCTATCGCCGGGAGGCCGGTGCCGCGGGCCGCGACACCCGGGGTCTGTTGCGAGTTCACGAGTTCGACAAGGTTGAGATCTTGGCCTATGCCACTCCGGACCAAGCGCCCGCGGTTCACGCTGAGATCCTGGAGCGGGCCGAGGCCGCAGTAGCCGAGTTGGGTTTGGCCTACCGCATCGTGGACATCAGCACCGGCGATCTGGGCCAGTCCCACCACCGGTCGTGGGATGTGGAGGTTTACGCCCCCGGCGCCGATCAATGGCTTGAGGTGTCGTCGTGCTCGTGGTACTCCGACTACCAGGCCCGCCGAGCCAACCTCCGCTACCGGCCCACCGGCGAAAAGGGCACCCGCATCCTCCACACCCTCAACGGCTCCGCCCTCGCCGTCCCCCGGGTATGGGCCGCCATAGTCGAGACCTACCGCCAACCCGACGGCTCCGTGGTGATCCCCGAAGTCCTGCGCCCCTATATGGGCCGCGACGTGCTCTGAGCGGCCTTCGAGGAGAAGTCTCCTTTACCGGACCCGCGGGCGATGCTCGAAGCCCGTGTTCTGGCAATCAGTGCAGTCGAGTTCGCTCTTGGGTGGGGGTGTGGAAGACGACTAGGACTTGTCCGGTGCCGACCTGGTCGCCCACGCTGACCTGCACCTCGGCGATTTCGAGGTCGGCTGGAGCGGCCAGGGTGTGGAACATCTTCATTGCTTCGAGCACGACGATGGTGTCCCCGGCAGACACCCTGTCTCCGGGCTTGGCGTTCAGTTCGGTGATTGCCGCAGGGAATGGGGCCACGAGCGTGTGAGCGCCGCTTCCGGATGTGGCGGGGTCGTTCGACCACAGTTCTGATGTGTCGAGGAGGGTGAATGTGTGGGTGTGGCCCGCGACGTTGACGGCCACCACATCGCAGAGCATGTCGACCGCGACGGGATACCGGTTGTCTCCCAACGAGAAGTAGTTGCCCGGCGATGACTGATCCCGCTCCGAGCGGCCGTCGCCATGTTCCTCGGGCTCGATCTCAATTCGGTGGATTTCCCCGTGGGAGTCGCGCAGTGCAAGTTGGCGGGGGCTTCGGTGGGGTGTGATGCGGAACGGGCCTTTTGCATGCCATGGATCTGGTTGGCGGGCTTCTCGCCCTGCGGCGAGCCAGGCTCGGGCTGCTATGTCGAGGGGTGGCGCAGGTTGCTCGGGCAGGGCGGTTTCGTCGAGGAATCGGGTGGTGACCCGCCCGGCGACGATTGGGGGTTGGTCGATGAGCCAGCGGTGGAATCCTGCGGTGGTGATGAGGCCGGTGATGATGGTTTCGTCGAGCGCGTCTCGCAGCTGTTGTCGGGCGGTGTCGCGGTCGGGGCCGGCGCTGATGAGCTTGGCGATCATCGAGTCGTAGTGGGGGGTGATTTCGCTGCCCGGTTCGACGGCGCTGTCCCATCGGACCCAGTCCGGCACTCGAATGGTCCCGATGGTCCCGATTTGGGGTTGGAATCCGATGGCAGGGTTCTCGGCGTTGATCCTTGCTTCGAACGCGTGGCCGTCGAAGCGCACGTCGTTTTGGCCGATGGGCAGTTCCTTGCCGGCGGCGATGCGTATCTGGAGTTCGACGAGGTCGAGGCCGGTGATCAGCTCGGTGACGGGGTGTTCAACCTGTAGTCGGGTGTTGACCTCCAAGAAGAAGTAGTCGCCGGTCTGGTCGTCGACCACGAATTCCACTGTCCCGACCGAGTCGTAGCCTGCTGCACGGGCGAGGTCCACCGCGGCGGTTTGGAGGCCCGACCGTGTGGCGTCGGGCAGGTTGGGTGCGGGGGCCTCTTCGAGGAGCTTCTGATAGCGGCGCTGAACCGAGCATTCCCGGGTCCCGAGGTGGATGACACCGCCGTGGTGGTCGGCGGCGATCTGGACTTCGATGTGGCGAGGCTGTTGGATGTAGCGCTCGACGATCACCGCGCTGTCGCCGAATGCCCGCTGGGCTTCGGCTTGGGCCTGGTCGAGCGCGGCATCGAATTGGCTGGCATCGTCGACGATGCGGATCCCTCGGCCGCCCCCGCCGGCTGAGGCTTTGATCAGCACCGGGTAGCCGATTTGCTCAGCAGCCTGGACGAGGTCGTGGGGGTCCTGGGACTGGTCGTAGCCGGGGATGACCGGGATGTCGGCCGCGCAAGCGAGTCGGCGGGCTTCGATCTTGGATCCCAGCGAGGCCATGGTTGCGGGTCGGGGGCCGACCCAGACGCGCCCGGAGGCGATCACCGCGGCTGCGAAGTCGGCGTTCTCCGACAAGAACCCGTAGCCGGGATGGATGGCGGTGGCGCCGCTTTCGTCGGCGGCGGCCATGACCGCGTCGATCGACAAGTATGAGCGGGCGGGGTCAGCGGGCCCCAGGCGGCACTTGGAGGTGGCCTCGGAAACGAAGGGCGCTTGCCAGTCGGCGTCGGAGTGCACGGCGACGGTCTCCAAGCCCATGCGGCAGGCGGTGCGGATGACGCGCCGGGCGATCTCGCCCCGGTTGGCGATCAGGATCCGCAAGGGCCTCACATCCGATATACGAGGGGCCGCGATGGCGGGGCGTCGTCTTGGCGGCTGGCCAGGGCCAGACACAGGCCGAGCGCGTCGCGGGTGTCGACGGGGTCGATCAGCCCGTCGTCCCACAGCCGCGACGTGGCGTAGTAGGGGTCGGACTGCGTCTCGTATTGGTCGCGGACCTCGGCTCGCAGAGCGGCGAACTCCTCCTCGCTGGTGTCGTCGGAGTCGAGGCCGCCGAGGCGTATGTCGACGAGCACGGTCTCGGCGGTGGCTGCGGCCATCGTGGCGATCCGCGAGTTGGGCCACGCGAACAAAAACCTCGGATTGAAACCGCGGCCGCACATGCCGTAGTTCCCCGCTCCGTACGACCCGCCGATGAGCACGGTGTAGCGGGGCACGGTGGCGTTGGCCACCGCGGCCACCATCTTGGCCCCGTGCTTGGCGATGCCGGCGGCCTCGGAGTCACGCCCCACCATGTAGCCCGACGTGTTCTGCAAGAAAACCAGCGGGATCCGGCGCTGCTCGCACAGCTCGATGAAGTGTGTGGCCTTGAGCGCTGACTCGCTGAAGATGATGCCGTTGTTGGCCACGATGCCGATGAGGTGGCCCCAGATGCGGGCGAAGCCGCACACGATGGACGACCCCCATTCCGGCTTGAACGCGGCAAAGCGCGAGCCGTCTACCACGCGGGCGATGATCTCGGTGGCGTCGAACGGGACCCGGTCGTCGGCGTTGACGATGCCGTAGATCTCGGCTGGGTCATAGGCCGGCGGTTCCGGCGTCTGCCAGTTAGACCACGGCTGGCGGTCGCCGATCAGACGCTGGTTGGTGGACTCGCAGATCTCGCGCAATAGGCCGTAGGCCTCGTGCTCGCTTGCCGCCATGTGGTCGCTGACCCCTGACGTGCGGGTGTGGACATCGGCGCCGCCTAGCTCGTCGGGATCGACGATCTCGCCCAGGGCGGCCTTGACGATGGGCGGGCCGCCCAAGAAGATCCGCCCGATCCCCTCCACCATGATCACCTCGTCGCTCAGCGCCGGAACATAGGCGCCCCCAGCAGTGCAGCCCCCCAGCACCACCGAGAGCTGGGGCAGCCCTTGGGCCGACAGCCTGGCCTGGCGGTAGAACGAGCCTCCGAAATGGTCCTTGTCGGGAAAAATCTCATCTTGGAGCGGCAAGAACGCGCCGCCGGAGTCCACCAGGTAGATGACCCCGAGCTCGTTCTCCTCGGCGATCTGCTGCGCCCTCACATGCTTTTTGATCGACACCGGCAGCAGCGAACCCCCCTTGACGGTGGCGTCGTTGGCAATGAACACATAAGGCGCATCGTGCACCAGCCCGATCCCGGTGACGATCCCAGCGCCGGGCGCGGTGTCACCGTATTGGCCCCACCCCGACAAAGTGGACAGCTCCAAGAACGGGCTCCCGCCGTCGATGACCAAATCAATGCGGTCCCTCACCAACAGCTTGTTGCGGGCCAAGTGGCGCTCTATCGACCGCTCCCGCCGGGGACCACCCGAGATGGCCACTTGCTGACACTCTTTCAGAGTGGCCACCATCCCCTGGTACCACTCGGAGTTGGCCGCGAAGACCTCCGAACGCGTGTCGATGCGCGACTCGATTTTTCTCATCTGCCGTCCGGTTCTACTGGTCCGCAAACGGGTCTGGCGCCGAGCCCTGCGAGATAGTCGCTGGCCCAGTCGACTAGGGCATGGCCGTTGCGGCGGAATGCTTCGGGGTCGAGCGGGTCGGTCTCGGAGGGCGCTTGATTCGGCATTCCACCGTTCCTTACGAGGTGCTATGGGCCATTGCGACGTTCAGGCTCACAGGCAGTCGGTAACTCAGCTTTTGGGCGGTGGGGGCATGTAGGTCTTGCGGCTGGGTTTGAGGCCCATCGACTGAAGTGTGAGCAGCAGGCCCAGTGAGGCCCCGGTGGGGTCGACTACCGGAACTCGGGTGTGCTCTGCTTCGAGCTTTTCCTGGAGGGTGGCTGCGACTCCCAGCATGCCGGTGCAGCCCAAGACCAGGACATCGGCGCCGCTGGTTTCGATAGCCCGGCATGACGCCTCGAACAGGCTCTTTAGGAGCGCGTCGCCGTCGTGGAGTTCGAGCACCGGGGTGTCGATAACTTCGATGGAGGCCATGCGGTTTCTGATGCCCATACGGGTGGCGAGGCCGGAGATCATCGGGACAACGTTGTCCAGCACAGTCACGACCGAGAAGCGGTCGCCGAGAGTCAGCGCGGTGGCAATGGCGGGTTCGAACCCGCCGACGACGGGGATGTCGACGATCTCTCGGGATGCGGGAACGGCGGGGTCGCCAAAGCAGGTGATGAACACGGCGTCTGCTCCGCGGTCTGCTGCGTTGGCCACTTCGGCGACGATGGGCGGTCCGGCGAGGACTTCGTCGTAGAACGACTCGATCGATGCCGGTCCGGATTGCAGGTGGGATATCTCCAGGTCGATTTCGGGTCCGAGGAATCCCCGGGCCTCTTTCTCGACTTGCTCGTTGAATTGGTCCGATGTGATCGGGACGACGATGTGGATTTTCACGGAGTGCCTTTCTCTGTGTTGGTTACGTTCGGCGGGATCGGGACCAGGCGTCTGCGGCGACAGCGACCAGGATCACGACGCCTTGGATTATCCGCTGCCAGATGGGATCGATCTGGTGGAGGTTAAATCCGTTGACCATGAACGCGATGAACAACGCGCCCAGAAGCGTTCTCCACACCGCCCCCGTGCCGCCGGCAATGGAGGTGCCGCCGACGACGATGGCCGCTATGACGCCGAAGACAAAGCTGAAGTCGTCCGACGGTGTGGCACTGATGGCCCTTGACGATGCCACGACCCCCGCAAGGCCGGCGGCCAATCCCGACAGGGCGAACACCAGCACGATGATCCGGCCGGTTCGGATACCGGCCAGCTTGGCCGCCTCGATGTTGCCGCCGGTGGCGTAGACGTGGCGGCCGAATCGGGTGGCGGACAAAGTGACCCAGGCGATGGCCACCACCCCCAGCGAGATCCACGTCGCGGTTGTCAGATCGGCGACCCGGGTCCTTGCGATGTCGCGGTAGTTCTCGCTCTCTGGGCGCAAAATGCTCCGGTCGCTAACCAGGAAGCCGATTCCGAACACGATGAAAGACGTCGCCAGTGTCGTGATGAAGGAGTTGATCTTGGCGAACGACACGACCGACCCGTTCACCGTGCCGACAACCAGGCCGAATGCGCATCCCGCCAACAGCGCCAGCGCCACCGACCCGGTGGCGTTCTCGACCCGCAGGGCGACGAGTGGTGCGGCCACGGCCACCGCGGAGATCGACACGTCGAAGCCGCCTGCGATCATGGTGAGCGTTGCCACCGATGCGGCGATCAGCAGCGTGGCTTGCTGATCCAGAACGTTGCGGAGGTTGGGCCCGGTCAAGAACCCGTCGGTGGTGATGGCCAGCACCACAAACAGCGCCAGGGTCACCCAGACGATCCCGTATCGGGCCAGGGCTGCGAACGGGCTGGTGTTCACTGTTGATCCGCAGTCTGCCGGTCGGAGGGCTGGGTGGGTTCGCCGCCGAAGGCCTGGCGCAGTATTTCGGCTTCGTCGAGGTCGGGATGGGAGAACTCGGCCACGAATTGGCCTGCTCTCATCACGACGATGCGGTGGCAGAGTCCGATCAGCTCCTCCAGTTCGGAGGAGACGATAAGCACGGCCAGCCCGTTGCCGGACGCTGAGGCGATCAGGTCGTAGATTGATCGTTTGGACCCCACGTCGACGCCCCTTGTCGGCTCGTCCGCGATCAGGACTTTGAGGCCGGGGACCATCCAGCGGGCGAAGAGGCTTTTCTGCTGGTTGCCGCCCGAGAGCAGGTGGATGGGTGTCTCCAAGCCGCCGCCGCGCACCTCGGCACCGGCCGCTGCGGCGACGACGAGGTTGCGCTCGGCGCGCCGGGAGACGATGCCGGCTCTTGTGGTCCGGCTCAGGTGGGGAAGGCTGATGTTCTCCCGCAGGCTCCTGTCGGGGAGCAGGCCCTGGTCGCGGCGCGACTCGGGGATGAGGCCCAGACCGCGCCGGATTGCGCGCGTCGGCCTTAGCCGGCTCTACAACAGCGGTCGGCGGAGGGCCCGGGCAGGGGGTCGGGCCAGGGGCTCCCCTGCGATTTGGATCTCTCCTTCTGTGATCGTGTCTGCCCCGTAGACCGCTCTCGCGAACTCGGTACGGCCTGCTCCGACGAGTCCGGCGAGGCCGACGATCTCACCGCTGTACACGTCGAGGTCGAGGCCGCGCTGTGCTCCCAGCCCCGGGCGGCGAAGCCCCCTGACTCGCAGCGCCGGCGGTTCGCCCTGCCGGGGCTGCCCGGGTTGGGTGGGCACCGCTTTGGGCGGGTAGTTGCCGGCCAGTTGCCGGCCGATCATGGCCTCAATGAGGGTGTCGGTAGTCTCGGCGTCAGCTTCGGCGGTTCGCACGATGCGGCCGTCGCGCACCACCGTGACGGCGTCGGACAAGTCGAGCACTTCTTGGAGGAAGTGGGAGATCAACAACACGGTTGTCCCGCGTTCTCGCATCTCCCGCAGAAGCCGGTGGAGCTGGTCTCTCTCGGTGCCTGAGAGGCGAGCTGAGGGCTCGTCCATGATCACGAACTCGGCTCCCCGGGCCGCTGCCCGCAGAATCTCCACCAACTGCTGTTCGGCCACCGAGAGGCTCCCCGCTGTCGGGGCGGGATCCAGCTGGATTCCGGTGCTCGAGGTCAATGAGGCGAACCGGCGCTGGGTGCCGCGGCGGGACATGAACCCGAATCGAGCGGCCTCCACGCCGCAGAACACGTTGTCGGCCACGCTGCGGTCCTTGAAGAGCGAAAGCTCTTGGGCGATCGTCGTGATGCCCGCCGCAAAAGCCTGCCGTGGAGTGCGGAACGACTCCAGCCGCCCGTTCACCAGCAGCGAGCCCCTGTCGGCGGTGTAGACGCCGGAGATGATCTTGCCGATGGTGGACTTCCCGGCGCCGTTCTCGCCGACGAGGCCGTGGATCGATCCCCGTTCAACGGCCAGGCTGGCATCGTCGACTGCCTGGGTGGTTCCGAACCGCTTGGAGATGCCCCTTAGCTCGACATGGTTTGCGTTGTCAGCCATCCCATTCGGCGGTGAACTGGTCCACATTGGCCGCAGTCACCATCCCATCGTCGACGAAATCGGCATTGGGATCAACACCACCGGTGTATGCGCCGTCTTCGAGAGCTGCGATCATAGCTTCCATCGCCAGGCGCCCCTCGCTAGCCGGCGCGTAGAACACGGTGGCGAACCAGCGGCCGTCTCTGACACCCTCGATCGCCGGCGACGATCCGCCGAGGCCGATAAGGGCCACATTGTCGAGGTTGCCCTCGTCGGTCAGCACGAGCTCGACGCCTTGCAGCGACTGGTCCGCTCCTACGACAACGTCGAATTCGGGCTCGGCCTGGAGGATGTCCTGGATGGCGTTGATGCCTCCTTCGGGGCCGAGGTACTGGCCCTCCCCTTCGGCGACGACCTTGATGTTGGACTGTCCTGCGGTGGCGTTGTCGAATCCCTGGCGGAGCGCCACATCGAGGGGGAAGCCCTTGATGCCGTAGAGGTACACCACCCGGCACGGGTCCAAATCAGCGCATGCGGCGATGGTGAGCTGCCCAGCCCGCTCACCGGTGACGACCGGAGGGGCCATGATCGAGGCGGCTACCCCGTCGACTTGGGGCTCGTTGGTGGAGAGGTCGTCGCCGACGATTTGGTTGAACAGCACGACCTCGAGCCCTGCGTCCAGAGCGGCTTCGACGTCGGGAACCAGTCCGGGGCCGTTCAACGCGACCAGGATGATGCCGTCGTACTGTCCGCTAGTAACCGCATCTTGGAGCTGGGTGGTCTGAAGGTCGGCGTTGAATTGGGCGTCGAACTCCACCATATCGATGTTGTTCTCATCGGCGAGCCGCTGCATCTCGCCCACCGACGCTAACAAGAACGTGTTCGCCGAGCTGGCCGACAAATAGGCGATCTTCCACGGCTCGGGCGCTGCGGTGGGCTCCGCCGTCGCCTCGGGTGTGGGATCGGGCGCGGCGGTCGCCTGTGTCTCCGCGGTGGGCTCAGGTGCGGCCGTCGCCTGCGACACGGCCTCTGTCGGCGCAGGCGCCGTGTCGGAGTCGTCGTCATTGCCGCAAGCAGCGGCGATCAGTGACAGTGCGACCAGCGCACCGAGAATTCGGGTTGCGCATTTTGCAGTTATCGCCTTCATCGGATCTCCCCTAAATCTGGGCGTAGTAGCTCAAGCAAGCACCGTAAAGAGCCGCCTCAACGCCGCTCAATGGGCAGACCGCTGAGATATGGGCCTCAGACAGTGCAGATCATGCACAGCGGGTTGGGGTAGCAGACGATTTCGGAGAGGCTGTCGCCCGTTCCTTGCCTGAGTCGCGTTCGGAGCTAGGGCGCTGCTGTGAATCGCTTGGGGCTGAGCCTCGGAGCGAGGGAGCCGACATCAGCTTGCTCGAAAATGGCGGATGAACCGTTTCCGATCAGCCAAGCTGTCAATGCGGCAATGGCTGGAGATGTCTGGATGCCCGTGCCTCCTTGGCCTGCGCACCAGAAGAAGCCCTCGATGTCCCGGTCGAAGCCCACGACCGGGTCGCGGTCCGGCGAGAATGTGCGCAGCCCGGCCCAAGCGGATCGGATGGAGCGGATGTCGAGAATGGTCGCCTGGTTGATCGCCTCGATGCCCGCGGCGACGTCGAGCTCTCGGGGCTTCGCGTCACAGGGCTCATCGGGGTGCTCGTCGGCAGGGGAGCCCAGGAGCTGGCCTGCCCCCTCGGGCTTGAAATAAAAGCTCTCGTTTGCGCCGATCACAAGCGGCCAGTGCTCGCTGGGATAGCGGCTCGTGAACGTGAAGATCGTCCGCCTGTAAGGGGTCAGGCACAGTGGGGCTGCTCCGGCCATCTCCGCTATCTCGTCGGCCCATGCCCCCGCGGCGTTCACCACGATGTCGGCTCGGATGGCGGGACCGTCGGTGTCCAGCTGCCAGCCGGAGCCCCGGCGGGCCATGCGCCGCACACCGCTGTGGCGCTTCACCGTTGCGCCGGCGCCGCGGGCGGCGCGCACGTACGCCTGGTGTAGTTCGGCTACGTCAATGTCGAACCCGCCGTGCTCGACGACTCCTGCGTGTACCCATGACGGGTCCAGGACCGGGCACAGGGCTCGGGAGCCGTCGACGCCGATTGAATCGCAGTCCGCGCCGATCGCCTCGTTGGCCGCGGCGATCGCCCCAAGGCGCTGCTCGCCGCCCTCGGGCGCGACCCAAAGCACAGCCCGGGGAGCCAGGAGGCTGTGTTCGGCCCAGCCGTCGGCATCGCCCTCCAGAAACGGCAGGGAAGCCGCGCTCAACGCACGGTTGACCGGTCCGCTGTAGGACGACAGGAACTGGGCGGCCGAACGGCCTGTGCTGTGCGCGGCCAGCGAGGCCTCGCGCTCGACCACCGCGACTTCATGGCCGTTCTTGGCCAGAGCCCAGGCTGTGGACGCCCCCGCTATGCCCCCGCCCACAATGGCAATTTCAAAGTGCTCGACTGTGGTCATTGCTGTCGAGTTTGTGCATGCGGACAACAAGCTGGAGGGCGAGGCGCTGTTCAGGATCGAAGAGGTTCACCTCGAGTGTGCTGGCGACCCGGTCGATTCTGTTCATGACCGTGTTCCGGTGGACGCCTAGCAGGGCGGCCGCGTTCGTGGACGAAGACTGGCAATCCAGATACACCTCCAATGTGCGCAGGAGCGTGCCGTCGGCGTCTATGGCGCGGAGGGGCTCCAAGAAGGCGGCAGCCACCCGGCTGAAGTCGGCCGACCCGTACCAGCCCAGCATTATTCGCTGGATTCCGAGCTCGTCGATATGGCGGACGACCGCGCCGCGGGTCGCCGCGCCCGCGCCGGCGAGCGCCGCGGCCTGGCGGGATTCGGCGAGGCTCGAGCGAAGGCCGGGGAGCCCCTGCGCGGGGCGTCCCACTCCTGCGTGCGCGGCAATGGTCACCGGGCTGGCGATCAGCTCGTCGAGCGCGGAACGCAGTCGGCGCGCCATCTTCGGATAGCTCGTCACATCGGGCTCCTCAGGCAGGCAGACCCAGCCCGACCAGCCGTCTGTCCTCTCGATCAGCGGTCCTTCCAGCCCGGCCGAGTACAGCAGTTCGGAGAAGGCGTCAGTGTTGACCAAGACCCAGGCGGCGTCCACCTGCCCTGACAGCTGCACATGGAAAGCGGTGACCCAGCCTGCGGCCGACCAGCCGAACGTGGCCATCTGCGCCAGGATCGTCTCATCCGGCAGCTCGCCGCCACCGACCACTTCGTTCAAAAGGGCGAGCCGGTGCCGGGCGTCGCGCTCGCCGGCCAGGCGATCGCGCACCAGATGGGCACCCACCGCCCAGGAGGCCACTCCCAAAAGGTCCAGTCCATAGCTTGAGATGGCCTCATCGCCGTTGGAGAGTAGGCACACGAGCCAGAACCTGGCCGGTTCGCCCGGCACGACGCTCACGGGGCAAGCCATTCCTGGCTGGCCTGCTGCTCCCAGGTCGGGATGAATGAGAGTGGATTGGCTCAGCACGCTGGGATTCACGGCCATTTCCGGACCAGCTACCGCTGCCCCGCTGGCCTCCACCAAGGAGCATGGCCTTCCAAGAATCTGGCTGACGAGCGCTAGCGCTTCGTCCGCCGTGGCCACCCGGGAGAGTCCCCGCAGCAGTTTCTGCATCATGGTCGCCTGGCGCAGGGCGGGTTGGAAAAGGAGTTCCCTGGCCGCGGCAGCCATTGCAAGCAGATCAGGGGCTTGCGCTTCGACTAAAGCTGTTTGGAAGCGGTCTGCAAGCCGTCGAGTGGCCAGCCCCGCCGACGAGCCAGTGTTGACGACTACGAGCCCAGCCCCGTCGCCGTCGCGCACTGCTCTCAGGCCAATGTCAAGGGCGTAGGAATTGGGGGAGAGCGAGCTGCCGTCCATGATGACTAGCTGATGCTGCGCTACTGGGATCCTCTCGTCGCAGCGGTCGGTGACCGCGATGTCAGAAACGGCCCGGTTGAGTCCCTGCTCTCCTGCTACGACCTCGTAATTGCCGAGCACACCGGCTGCAAGCAGCTGTTTCAATGTCAAGGGAATGTATGGGGCCGACACCGCCTCGATCATCTCACTGATTCGACCTCGTCTGAGGCAGAACCCGTGCCAAGAAGTCGATCCAGTTCTGGCCAGCGACAAGGCGGGCAGACTCCTCGCCCAACCTGCTTGCCATCAATTCTGTAAAAGGCCTGAGGTCCGATGGGCCGCGCATTCCGTCGATCATCGGTAGATTGTCGATGTCAACCAGGCCGTCGCCCAGAATCGGGTCAATGATGCGCAGCAGGTCGTCCATAAAATCGCATCCGAGGCCGACTGATTCTGGCCCGGCAATTCCGACTGCATACTGAATGTGGGTCGCGTAGTCGCTGAGATTGGGCTGATCGGCGGCCAGGAACGCGCCAAAGGAATTGATCCCAACCACGCCCCCGGAGTCCCCGATGGCGCGTAGATGCGCATCCGTGAGGTTGCGCGGATGGGGATGCAGCGCCAAGCACGAGGAATGGGTCGCCACAAACGGGCGGGACGCAATCCGGCAGATGTGGTCGACGCCTGCCTGAGACAAATGGCTGACGTCGACAATCATACCCAGCCGCTCCATCTCGGCAACCGCCTCAACTCCCAGATCCGTCAATCCTGAGCCGGTGGCTGCTTCTCCCACACCGTCGGCCATCATCGTCCGCCGGTTCCAGGTCAATGACATGCACCTCACTCCAAGGCGCCACAGTGTGTCCAGCACTCCGAGGCTGTGGCCAATGGGCTCAGCGCCCTCTACGGCCAACAAGAGCGCGATCTTGTCCGCGGCCAGCGCGTCTTCCAAGTGCTGAGCGGTCTCAACGATGACCACGTCTCCGGAGTGGACATCAGCTATGTTCCTGGCCTCCTCCAGCATGAGCAGGGCTCTCCTTAGTGCGCCCTCTCCGAGGTGCTGGTCTTCGGTGAACACGGGCAAGAACTGCAAGGCGACACCCCCGGCGCGCAGCAGGGGAAGCCAGAAGTCTCCGAACGGGTCGCTCAAGCCCCGCTCTCGCTGGTACAGGACTGCGCAGAGCAGATCGTTGTGGGCATCGGCAACCCTCATGTGCTCACTCACCGCCGCCGTCCTCGCGCTCTCGTCGTCGTTCCCTCTTGCAACAGCACCTATTCGGCCAGCGGACCGACCGCCTTGACCATGACCCGGCAACCGCCTCCGGGCACATAAGTCATCGGGATCTCGGCCACGCTGGTGATCCTCACACTCGCCTCCTCAGCACCGGCCCGTACGGCCGCGTCCTTGGCCTCCTCTTGGGCGCTAACCAGACATGCCTCTCGGCTCGACGCGTCATAGCTGTATACCTTGTCAACAGAGCCAGCGGCTTCGGCGATGGCAGCTCCGAATGCGTTGGCAACTGAGTGATGAGGGGGCCACAGCACCTCGCTTACCCCTGCGATCTGTTCCGGCACCAAATGGGCGCCGCCACCTACAGCCATCAGCGGAAGTGGGGTGCTCGACGCCTTCATCCTCTCGCAGAGCATTGCGATCCGGTCGTCAACCCAGTCGATGGCCGCGGAGACCGTATCTCGGTCAACTCCTTCAATCAGCGACAAGTCCCCGAATCCGCGCAATCGTCCTGCAGCCAGCGAAACGTCAGAGAGGGTTAGGGTGACGCCACCCATGCAAATTGAATCGGTGATGACGTCGTAGCCCACGGAATCTGGGCCCACTTTGATATTCCCGTTGGCGTCATGGCCATCGGCGTGAACGACTGTGCCACCCCCTAGACCCATGGAGATCAGATCCGGCATCCTGAAATTTGTGCGTACACCTCCCACCTCTACTGCGGCTGTGGAGACGCGGGGAAACCCGTCGACCAGGATTCCCACATCTGTCGAAGTGCCGCCGACATCGATAACGAGCGCATCGGCTAGCCCGGCTAAAGCGCACGCGCCCCGCATAGAATTAGTGGGGCCTGAGCCCACGGTCAACACCGGGTACCGGTCGGCCTCTTCGACTGTCATCAGCGTCCCGTCGTTCTGGGTGAGGTAACTGTCAACGTCGAGCCCGGCCTCTGCCATGGTGCTGCGGAATCCGTCCACCACCCGTTTGGCCACTGTGAGAAGCGAGGCATTGAGGATTGTGGCGTTCTCCCGCTCAAGCAAGCCCAGCGATCCGACCGTGTGGCTTAACGAGACCGACATTTCCGGGCCGCATTCCTCAGCCAACAGCTCTGCAGCGCGCAGCTCATGGTTTGCTGCGGCGGGGCTGAACGCACAGGACACGGCAATCGTAGTCACGCTTCCGGCACATTCCGCCCCGAATCGCCGCACGGCGTCCTCGTCCAGCGGCGCGATCGGTGATCCGTCGTACTCGAACCCGCCTCCCGCGATCATGCTGGGGCCGATGACGATCCGGCGCAGATCCTCGGGCCACGCGGCGCTAGGCCGCACACCCAGCGACGACGGCGCCGCCAGCCGCAACACCCCTACCTTGTCGAGGTCTCGGCGGCGGATAATGGCATTGGCCGGATGCGTCGTGCCGAGCATCGCCTTGCCCAACGACTCCGGGCTTTCTACCTGGCCCATGACTGCGTCCACGGCGGCCTTGATGCCGTCGATGGGGTCGAGAGTCGAGGCGGACTTGGCCTCGGCTATGACAGCTCCGCCAGGTCCGACCACCACCGCATCAGTGTTGGTGCCGCCCACGTCCACCCCGATTCTGAGGTTCTTCATCGCTCTCCCTCCGCTGGTGAGGTAACTGTCCCGAGGAAACCAAGAATCGGTTTCGCACTACCGAAGCTCATCTGCGGTCCTTCCAACTGTCCACGTAGTCGATGTCGTAGCCGAAGGCGCGGGGGCCCACGAGGTCGAGCATTCCGTCGCGGTGCCACTCAGGAGCGCAAGGCATGGCCAGCACATCTAGGCGCTGGCCGAAGGCCAAGCCCTCGGTTGTGATCGGGTCAGCCGATTCGTGGTCGAGCAGACACAGCAGGTCTGGCACAGTCACTACCGCCTCGCCGTCCTCGAACGCGATCAGGTTCTCGTTTTGTATCTCCACTCGAAGCGTGCGGGAGGGTTCGTCGAGATGCTCGAGAACCACCGTGCCCCGGGCGAAGCCATCGGTGGTACGCCGGTCGATGTCGATCACCTTTCCGCTGAACACCAGGGCGGCCTCTGTATAAGCCAGTAGGTCGTCCCAGGCTCCGGAAGACCCTCTTTGCACCTGGGCAAGGCGCCGGCCGACCTCGGTGCAATAGGTCATCGAACCATGAATGCCGCTACGGCGGACATCGGCAACTGTCATGGGATAGCAGCTGAGAGCGTTGGCCAATCCGAGCTGCACCACAGCGGCGCGGGCCAATGACTCGGCGACCTGATTTGTGTTGGCCTCGAACACGCACATGTTTCCCTTCTCGTCAGCGATAGATAGCGGTGCAGCCTTCAGGCCGTGCAGCGTGAAAACCGTCATCTCGATCTGTGGGAATGCGCGACGCATCCCGTCTGCATCCACGATCGGCAGTCCCATCTCAACTGCGGTGGCAATCGGGACCAGAGTGTTGACGCCTCCCACCTCAATGGGCATCATTGCCACCGGCTCCAAGCCCAAGAAGGCGGAAAGTGCCCGGATGCCAGATCGGAACTCAGTGCCAGCGGGGATTTTCTCCAGAATCACCGTGGGCGCTCCGATGATAGCGGTGTTCATGATCAGGCCCTCATCGGGCAGCTCATCTATCGCCACGACCTTGGCTGGCCCGTAATCAGCAATGGCCTGCTTGACCAGAAGTTTCCCCACGTATGGGTCGCCGCCGCCGCCGGTGCCCAACAGCGTTGCCCCCATGGCCAGATCATCAATGTCGTCGATCGTGAGTTCTCTCACTGCGTACCTTGTTTCCAGAGTCGTAAGGGGATTCGAGCGCAGGAGAGTATACGAATGCCCACTCCCAAGATCGATATGCACTTAGCTGCAAACAAAGCAGCGAAGTAAGCAGTGTGCCCTGGGAATTCAGACACCTGCGAGCACAGCGACGACGCGCTGCGACCGGTGAGGTGGGGTTAGGACCAGTGGCAAATGCTGCACCCGACAATTCAGAAACCGCCAGGATGCCGATTTCTACTGAAAGGCCAGGCCCAATTCGCGGGAGATGACCAGCCGCTGGATCTCGCTTGTTCCCTCGCCGATCTCCAAAGCCTTGGCGTCCCGGTAGTACCGCGACACTGGTGTTTCGTCCATGAACCCGTATCCGCCGAAGATCTGGGTGGCCTCCCGGGCGGCGGACACAGCTGCCTCAGTGGCATAGAGCTTGGCGATGGCCGCCTGCTTCTTGAAGGGAAGCCCGGCGTCTTTTCGGGCCGCGGCAGCATAGGTCGCTTGCCGAGCAGTCTCTGCTGCCACCGCCAGATCGGCGCATTTGAATGCGATGGCTTGGTAACTGGCGATCGGCCTGCCGAAAGCCTGGCGTTGGTTCGCATACTCTGTGCATTCGTCCAAACAAGCTTGGATGAGTCCAACAGCGAGGGCGGCGATCGCGATGCGGCCGTCGTCGAGAGCGGCCAAGAACTGGTGGAATCCCCGCCCTGGCCTTCCCAGCAAGTTGGCCTCGGGCACCCGGCATTCTTGAAGCACCAATCCGTGGGTGTCTGAGGCATGCCATCCCATCTTCCGATAGGCAGGCTCCACCACAAAGCCCGGCGTTCCAGCCGGGACGATGATCGATGAAACACCGTCCTCGGTCTGGGCCGTCACAGTCACCAGACTTGTTATGTCGGTTCCCGAGTTGGTGATGAACGCCTTCGTCCCGTTGATCACCCACTCCGACATCCCTCCACTGCGGTCTAGAACGGCTCGGGTCTCAGTTGCCCCGGCATCGGAGCCTCCGCCGGGCTCTGTAAGCCCGAATCCGGCCAGCGCCCTCCCCGCGACCAAGTCGGGAAGATACAACTGTCTCTGTTCTTCGGTTCCGAATTCGAAGATCGGCTTGGCCCCAACGGTCACTCCGGCTTCCAAGGTGATGCCCATCGACTGGTCGGCTCGGCCGATCTCTTCAATGGCTATGCACAGCGTGGTGAAGTCGGCGCCCGCCCCTCCGTACTCCTCAGGAAATACCAAACCGAACAAGCCCAAGTCGCCCATTGCCAAGACCGTGCGAGAGGGAAAAACGCGGTCTCGATCCCACTTGGCCGCATGCGGGGCAATCTCAGCGGCCGCAAACTCGCGCACCACATTTCGAAACGCCTCCTGTTCCTCGCTGAAAAAAAGAGTCATGCGTGATTTCTTCGGTAAGCCACTTCCAGCCCGAGTCTCCCAATGGAAATCCCCTGCGCCCCTGAAACTGGAAATTGCCGGCGATGGTCATCGGGAACTCGTCGGTGAACCTAACTTGCAGGCTGGATTACTGAAATGGGCGACCTGGCCAAAGTTGCCCACTCTATTGTCCAATGCGCCCAGCCTGATGCAGTGGGGGGACCAATATCTTGGCTACATGAGTGGCAATGTCTCCGCGGGTGTGCCGGTAACCTGCTCGGCGAGCCACAGGTACTCCGCCAAGCTGATGTACCGGTTCAACGGGTCATGCAGGCTGTGGTGTTCCCTGGGGAGGTTCACAGCGGTCGTCCCCGAGGTGCTACGCCCCTATCTAGGCCGCGACGTGTTATGAGCCTGCTCAGCTAGGCAAGTTCGCCCTGCCACAGGCGGTGCGCAAAGTCGGTGGCTGGCAAGATGTCGATTCCGTCGTCGGTGCGGCGCGGCCGGGGTTCGAGGCATACCACGAATCTTTGGACACCGGGTTGCTCTTCGGCCAGGGTGCGGAGGCCCTTGAGGTGCTTGCGGGTAACCGTTGAGGTGGCTTTCGCCTCAATGGCCAGCCGCATGTCTCCGATCACGAAGTCGACCTCAATGCCGCTGGGGAGACGCCAGTAGGTCAGTTGCTCATCGAGGCCGTGGTAGGAGACGAAGGCGGAGAGTTCATGGAAGACCCAGTTCTCGAACGCCTTGCCGTACCGATCCGAACCGCGTTCGAGTTCGCCCCGGCGGGCCAGACGATTCACAACCCCAACATCTTCGAAATAGAGCTTTGGTGCCCCGGCGAGACGGCGCTTGGCCCGCCGCTGCCAGCGCGGTAGCCATCGTGCGAGCAGCGTGTCGGTAAGGATGCCGAAGTACGCCTTGACGGTGGGACCTGACACACCGCACTCCCGGGCGATGTTCGAGTAGTTGACGGGGTCGCCATCGCTTAGCGCAGCCGCGTCCAAGAAATCCGAGAAGGCAGGCAGGTTGCGTACGAGTCCCTCGGCGGCTACCTCGTCTCTCAAGTAGTCGGCGATGTAGGCGTCGAGCAGCTGCTGGGGTCGTGGCGACTCATATATTCTGGGTAAGTAGCCGTGGTTCAGGGCACGGTCGAGGTCGAAGGCATCTCCGGTCTCTCCGGCGGTCAGGCCTCGCATCTCATAGCGGACGGCGCGACCGCCGAGCAGGTTTGCTGCGCCTCGCCGCACCTTCCTCGCGCTCGATCCGCAGAGCGCAAAGTGCAGTCCGCGGTTCTCCATCAACCAGTGGACTTCGTCGAGCAGTGCAGGAACCTTTTGAACCTCGTCAATAACCACCTGCCGGGACAGATCAGGTCCTGATGCCTCGAGTTCCTCTCGCAGCAACTCAGGACGCACCACATAGCGACGAAACTCATCTGCCTTCAGCAGATCGACCCACACGCCATCGGGATAAAGCTGCTTTAGTAGGGTGCTCTTGCCCGCTTGCCGTGGCCCCCATAGAAAGAACGTCTCTGTCCCAGCCGTGGGCAGCGCCAACAGTCGTTCAAACATCAATTTTAGAATATCATGACATTCTAAAGCACTGCTTACATAAAGGGACGTCTAGTCATGAGCGAAGAGTCAATCCTGGATGAACAGCAGGCCTACTACCGGGCTCGTGCTGATGAGTACGACGAGTGGTGGGAGCGGCTCGGCAAATTTGACCAAGGTCCGGAAGCGAACAGTCACTGGAATCAGGAGATCAGCGAGCTCCTAAACATCTTCGCTTCGCTTCCCCTCGACGGAGACGTACTCGAATTCGCGCCCGGTACTGGGTATTGGACTGAGCTGTTGGCCGATCGGGCTCGGTCGGTGACCGCAGTCGACGGCGCGCCAGAGATGATCGCCTGCAACCGCGCCCGCTTGGGCGACAAGGCCGAAGTCGTCACCTACGTTCAACACGACATCTTCGATTGGGTACCCCCGCGTCGCTTCGATGGGATGGTGTTTTGCTTTTGGATCTCCCATGTGCCCCGCCGAAGATTGTCCGGGTTCCTCGCCAAGTGCCGTGATGCGCTCCACGTTGGTGCGCCGATTTTCTTCGTGGACAATCTCTGTGAGCCAAAAGGCTATGCGGTTGATCAGGTCATGCCCGAAAGTGATTCTGAGCTCACCCAGCGTCTCCTCAACGACGGCCGAGAGTTCACCATTGTCAAGAATTACTACGACCCTGAGGAGTTGCAGGATGCCGCTCGAGCTGAGGGCATAGACCTTGACGTGGGCAACACGCCGACGTTTTTCCAATACGGCGTCGGGCATGCCACCTGACTGGATATGAGGTCAATTGGCAACTAGCCCGAGATTGCCAGGCCGCCAGCGGCTGCGGTGAGGCCGAGGGTGAGGCTGACGGCTAGGTAGGCGGCGGCCCGCTTGCGGCCCAAGGTGGTCAGCTCCACGGCGAAGGTGCTCAGCGTGGTCAGCGATCCCAGGGCGCCCACGCCCACCGCGGTCATCACCGGGTTGCCACTGCCAGCCAGCAAACCCAAAGCGAAGCTGCCGGCAACGTTCACTCCCAGAGTCCCCCAGGGCCAGGTTGGCGCATTGAACCTCTGAGCAGCCTCAGCACGAACCAGCGCTCCGGCCACCGCCAGCACCACGAAACCGAGCGCCGTCATGAAGTCGCCCGCCAACGAATCGTTCGCAAGGCCGCGCCAACCAACGCCAAGGCCACCCCGCCTGTCACCGATACTGCCAGATAACCGGCGGCAAAGCCCCAGTCGCCGTCTCGGGCCATCTCAGCCACGTCCACGGTCAGCGCCGAGAACGTGGTCAGGCTGCCGCAGAAGCCGGTCCCCAGTCCGAGGCTCACCGGAAGCTGGGCCCGGGCCGACCACGCGGCCGCGGCCACATAACCGAGCAGCAGGCAGCCAGCCAGATTGACGGTCAGCACTCCCCACGGCCAAGTGTCGGAGGCGGGCAGCACCTCGACCAGCCCCCAGCGCCCGCCGGCCCCGGCCAGCCCGCCTAGACCTATAGCAATCGCGGCCCGTGGTGCGAGAGACAAGCTATGCGCTACCGCTTCCGGCCATGGGCGGGCCGGGGCTGTTCCGGGGCCGAAGGCGAATCCACAGCACGATGCCCACAATCACCGCCAGCAGCACCTCCCAGAAAACCGGCCACCGGCCGGGGTCGGTGAACCAATTGCCCACTCGCCCGGGGATGGCCGCAATGGTTCGCACGACGGGCAGTATCAACAGGTCGCCCTGGTACTGGAACGCTTCCGAAATCGCGTACCCCACTGCCACCACCGCACTGGCCGAAAGGAGCCAGGGTCGGGGAATATTGCGGCGGAACGCCCAAAGCAGCAGGGTCAGCACCACGATCGCGGTGGCCAAGCCGAAGCGGTTGCCGCCCACGTCGATGATCCAGTTCTCCAGTCGGTTGGAAACCATGTAGGAGGCTTCGACGAATGGATTGGTGGCTTCGAAGTCGTCGCGCAACAGCACTTGGACCTCCCACCAGCCGTAGAACCCGAGCACCACGCCGGCCGCCACCAAGAAACCGCCTGAGATCTTGTTTATGTGGGGCAACAGGCGGCGCATGTTGGCGGTGACCCCCGAGCGCCCCATGGCCACTGCCAGAGTCAAGAAGGTGATGACCAGCCCCATGCCCAGGGCGTAGGCCAAGAATCGCAGGGTTCCCTCCCACACCCCATCGGTGCTGAACGAGCCGCTCACGCTGCCGAAGAACACCGGGCTGGCGCATCCCAGCGACACCACCGCATAAGACACCCCGAACAAGAACATGGAGATCAGGCCCTGGCTGTCGCCTCCCTTGGACAGTCGGGGCACGGAGATCTTGGGCTCGAAGCCGGCCAGCATGGCGATGCCCAGCACCACCATGAGTCCGCTTATCGCCAGCGTGATCCACGGACCTCGGTCGGCAATGGTGGAGGTGGAGATGAGCGACGAGGTGAGCGCGCCGATGATGCCGAAGAAGGCCACGAACCCGGCGGTGAGGGTGAGTCCGACCAGCAATCCTCTAAGGACGTTTCGCCCGGTGTCCGCCGCCTGGTCCGCGCTGCCGATACCCAGGAAGTAGGCCAGGTAGGCCGGCAGCATGGCGAACCCGCACGGGTTGACCGCGGCGACCAAACCGGCCCCGAAGGGGACTGCCAGATCGAGGTCGAACACAACTTGAAGGTTACGGGTTCAGATGCTCGTTTATGTGTTTGGTGATCTGGTCGGCGGTCAGGCCACCGGTGTGCTGGTAGGCGACCTCGCCATCAGAAGCGATGAACACCGTGGTGGGCATGCCCAGGATCTCGTAGGCATTGCCGATGGCCGAGTCCGGGTCCACTCCTGTGGGGTAGGTCACCCCGGTATCGGCCACGATCTCCCGGGCCCTGGTGGGGGTGTCGTTGAAGGCCAGTCCCACGAAGGCGATGTCCGGCCTCTGTTGGTGGATGGACTCCAGCGCGGGCATCTCGGCAATGCACGGCGTACACCATGAAGCGAAGAAGTTGAGCACGACAGGACGGTCACCGAAGGCCCCCACGGTGGTCGAACCACCGTCGAGTAGCTCGAACTCAATGTCAGTGGCTTGGACATCGTCGCCGGCGCCCGATCTACAGGAGCCGGCGACGATGGCGATCAGCGCCGCAGCGACGATCAGAGCGGCCGTGGCCAGCGGGCGGTTCCGCCCGGCCATCAGGCCAAACCAGCCATCAGGCCGAGCGGAGACGCTCACGCAGGTGCACGGGCACCGGCACCTGGAGGAATTCGTCTTCTGGGCGGGGCACCTTGGCCGGACGTCCCCGACGACGCTTGCTGGTCAGCACCCTGCCGTTGCGGAACAGCTGGCCGCCCCACACGCCCCACGGCTCACGGCGAGCGATGGCGCCTTCCAGGCACTCGGCCATTACTGGGCACTCGGCGCAGATGGCCTTGGCCCGAGAGATGTTCTGGAGCTCGTCGGAGAAGAAGATCTCCCCAAGCGAGGCGTCGATGGTGCGGCATGCGGCCTCCAGGCGCCACGGTGCGTTTTCAAAGAGCAGGGCTTCCATTGTTCTCTCCTTTCGGGGGTCTTCGGTTAGGGGCTTTCAACTGGTTGGTTGATTTGTCGGGCAGAAACTGAAAAGGCCGCCGGATTTTTCCGGCGGCCTCGGCAGATATTTGATCCTTGTAGGTGCTCTACGTGGATCCTCCCCGAGGCCTGGCAGTCTTCCGGCCAAACACGCATGGTGTGTGATTGGCCAGCCAATAGCCGTGGCGAATTTGGGCCATGTCAGCCATCGCTACGCGCGCGGCTCGGCCCGGATGGCCGATTGCGAGATAGCTCCTGCTGAACACGACCACTACTCAACAGTGTATTGAGCGCGATGTCAATTTATTTCCCGATCAAATCCCACTGATGGCTGTTGGCCGCTAGAGCCCTGGCTTGATCTCAAACGTCACCAGTCCATCAGGCGTGGTGTCTTGGTGGGCCTCGCCGATCACTTTGAGGTGTACGAGGTGGGCAAAGGTCTCGCTGGCGGCCATATCGCCCCAGGCCCGTTTGCTGAACAGCACCCGCATGAACTCCTCCACCGTGGCGCAGCCCAGCTTGTCGCTGGCGTGGCGCAGCACATTCAGGCGCTCGTGGTGGTGGTCGCCGATGTCGTCGGCTCGGGCCCCGATGTCGGAGAACGGATGCCCGTGAGCGGGCAGGGCCACCGTGGTGCCCTCCAGGGTTTTCATACGGTCCAGCGAGTCGAAGAACTCGGCCAGGGAGTCGTCGGTGTCGCTGCGTCCGGCGATATGGGGGGTGATGGTGGGCAGCACGTGGTCGCCCGAGAACACCGCGCCGTGCTCAGGGTCGTAGAGGCACAGGTGGTCGCCGGTGTGGCCGGGAGTGTGGAGCGCCACCCACTCCCGTCGGGCGAACCGGATTACTTGGCTGTCCACCACCTTGATCGTTGGGTTAGGAGTCTGGAACCAGCGGGCGTGGAGATTCTCCCTGGCCCGGAACCGCTGGATGTACTCCCGACTCGGCGGAGTCCTCTCGGTGCCCCACGGGGTGAGCTGGCGGAAGCTCTCTTCTATGCGCTCAAAGATCTCTTCCTCGGAGGCATTGTCCTCGGCGTCATGGGTCTCGGTGGTTTCGCCGCGATCCCAGATCGGGCGGAAGCTCTCGTGGGTCAAGATGTCGGCGCCGGCCTCTTCTCGCAGTCGTTCGGCACCGCCGAAATGATCGAAGTGGGAGTGGGTGATGATGGCGGTGTGCACATCGCCCACCTTGTAGCCGGCCCGGTCGAGCCGGTCGACCAGAGCGTTCCAGGAGTCGGGGCCGGGTAGACCGGGATCTACCACCGCTACCCCCCGCTCGTCCTCCATCACATAGCAATTCACATGGCCCAAACCCGGCAGGTTCACCGGCAACATGGTGCGAAGTACGCCCGGCACCACCTCGGTGATCTCGGTGGTGGCTTCCTCCTGTTCCTGCTTTCGGGGCCGCTCGGTCATTCGTCCGCTTTCGTGGGAATCACAAAGAAGCTGTCCCGGTAGTGGCGCAGCTCGTCGAGGCTCTCGCGGATGTCGTCGAGAGCTCGGTGACCCTTGGCCTTCTCGGGTGCTCCCCGAAAGACGGGTTGGTTCCACCGCCGGGCCAGCTCTTTGACGGTGGAGACGTCGATGGATCGGTAGTGCAGAAAGTTCTCCACCTCGGGGAGCTGGGCAGCCAAAAAGCGTCGGTCTACCCCAATGGAGTTGCCGCACAGCGGCACCGAGCGGGGCTTGTCGATGTGCTCTTTGAGGAAGTCCAGGGTGATCTGGCCCGCGGCTTCCAAGCTGAGCGTTGATGATTTGATCTGGTCCAGCAGCCCGCTTTTGGTGTGCATTTCCACCACCACGTCTTGCATTGAGGCCAGTGCCTCGGGTGAGGCTGAAACCACCAGGTCAGGGCCTTCTGCGACCAGTTCCAGGCTGCTATCGGTGATGAGGGTGGCAATTTCCACGATCACATCGCTGGCCGGATCCAGCCCTGTCATCTCCAAGTCCATCCAAGCCAGCATGCAGGTTTGACGATAGAGCGTTGACAGCGGCAAACCCGCACCGGCGGATAATCAGCTCAGATCGGGAGAAGTGTCTGCTCAGGCCAGGTATTGTCACCGCCGTGTTGGAGATCCCCATTGTTCGCAGCCGTCCTGACCTGCCGTTTCCCCGCTATGCCACTGATGGCGATGCCGGCGCCGATCTCGTAGCCAGCGAAGAAGTTGAGCTGGCTCCCGGCGGCGGTCGAGGCCTGGTACCCACCGGCACATTCATCGCTATACCAGAGGGCTACGCTGGGTTTGTGCAGCCCCGAAGCGGGTTGGCTCTGCGCCATGGCGTCACCTGCTTGAACACCCCGGGCCTGATCGATTCCGGCTATCGGGGAGAGTTGAAGGTGCTGCTGGTGAACACCGATCCAGTCGAGCCGTTCATTGTTCGTCGGGGCGACCGAATCGCCCAGCTTGTGCTGCAAAAGGTAGAGCAGGCCGACTTTGTAGAGGTGGAGGAACTGCCCCCGACCTCAAGGGGAGCAGGCGGCTTCGGCTCTACCGGCGTCTAGGCGCCGCTTTTGGCTGATTTTTGCAGCCAGAGGCGATGTTCGTCGGGGTCGAGTTTCCACGAGTCGACTAGCACGCCGGCGGTGGTTTCGAACCGGTCGATTCTGTGGTGGGGGATGGGCTTGCTTTCCCGCTGGTCGATAAGGGCTTCGACGGTGACGATCCCCGCCTTGGACTGAAAGTCGAATTCCATTGAGCCGGCGGGACGCTCGGGGTCGAGCAGCAACAGCACTGCCTCTTTGATGGCCTGGCTGAGATCGGCGATGTCATGGGGAGGGAACCCCTGATGGGTCGCGGCGTGGACGGCGGCGATCTCTGCCATGCGGCCATACTCTGGAGCCGCAGGCACCTTGACTCTCACGTCGCCGCTCACGGTTGTCAGCCTGCCATGTTCGCCCGGCCCATGTCCTGAGGGTACCAACCGCGACACCACCCCATAGGGGCAAGGCATGGCGGATAACCTGACCCGGTGCTTCGAGTGGGCCTGATTGGCTGCGGGGCCATCGGTTCGGTGGTGGCCCGGGAACTGTCGGAGGGGGCAGTGCCGGGGGCCGAGCTGACCGCGGTCTTCGATCTCTTCGTCGACCATCCTCTCGGCGTGGACGATCGGGAGTCGCTGCTGGGCGCGTCAGACGTGGTGGTGGAAGCGGCCGGCCATGGGGCGCTTCGCGAGCATGGGGTGGCGGTGAGGGAATCGGGCGCCGACCTGTTGGTGGTGAGCGTCGGCGCTTTGGCCGACGAAGATCTCGAGACCACGCTGCGGCGAGCCGAGGGCGGGCGCCTTTTTCTGTGTACCGGGGCCATTGGCGGGTTCGACATCTTGCGGGCCGCCATGCTGTTCGGACCGCTGGACGAGGTGGCCATCACCAGCACCAAACCCGCGGGGGCGCTCAAGCGCCCCTGGATGGACGGAACGGTGGTCGATGCCCTGGAAAGTGGCTCCGAACCGGTGACAGTGTTCGATGGCCCCGCCCGGCAGGCCTGTGAGCGCTTCCCGGAGTCGGCCAACGTCACCGCCACCTTGTCGCTGGCCACCGTGGGGTTCGACCGAGTACGAGTGCAGATGGTGGGCGACCCGGCGGCCACCAGGGTGCGCCACGAGGTGACCGCCTCGGGGGTGGCGGGGAACTACGAGCTGTCGTTTGAGAACGCCGCCTCTCCCGACAACCCACGCACCAGCGCAGTCACCGCCTATTCGGTGTTGCGGGCTCTAACAGACATACGTCGTCCCTCAGTATCTTTTATTTGATTCATAGACATCCTTGTCGGATTTGATGCCTGTTTGTAGCTTTATGGCCTAACAGCCGTTTGTCAGCGATAGGCAAACGGGGTCCTAGGGGGGACGTCATGGTTGAACTGCCGGATCAGTTTATTTTCAACACCTTCGCCTTTTTGGTGTGGGGTGCCTTGGTGATGTGGATGTGCGCGGGCTTCACGATGCTGGAGTCCGGCGCGGTCCGCACCAAGAACGCCTCCATGATCTGCCTCAAGAACATCGGCATCTACTCCATCGCCGGTCTGGCCTATTTCATCGTTGGCTACAACCTCATGTACACCGGGGTGGGGGATCTCTGGGGCTCCTTTGAGTTCCTCTATGGGCCGTCGGGCGCTGAGAAAGCCCTCCTTGATGGGGATCTGAGTGCGGTCGGTGCCGTGGTGGACAACGGATACGCCGTGATGTCCGACTGGTTCTTCCAGATGGTCTTCGTGGCCACTGCGGCCTCCATCGTTTCGGGGGCCATCGCCGAGCGCATCAAGTTGTGGGGGTTTTTCGCCTTCACCCTGATCTTGACCGCGTTCATCTACCCCATCGTCGGCTCTTGGACCTGGGGAGGCGGTTGGCTCGCCCAAGAGGGCTTCCAAGACTTCGCCGGCTCCACCATCGTCCACGGCACCGGCGGCTGGGCCGCGCTGGCCGGTGTGCTGGTGGTGGGTCCCCGTCTGGGCAAGTTCAAAAAGGACGGCAGCGTGAGGTCGACCCCGCCCTCCAACGTGTTGGTGGTGACGCTGGGCGTGTTCATCTTGTGGCTCGGTTGGTTCGGCTTCAACGGCGGCTCTCAACTCGCCCTGGGCACCCCGGCCGATGCCGTGGCCATGACCATCGTGTTGGTCAACACCAATCTGGCCGCTGCGGCCGGCGTGTTGGCCGCCCTGTTCGTCTCCCGCTCGGTCTTGGGGAGGATAGACCTCTTCGCCGGCCTCAACGGCGCCATCGCCGGGCTGGTGGCCATCACCGCCGGTCCCACCATGGTGGACCACTGGTGGGCGATGGTCATCGGCGCCATTGGCGGCCTGTTGTGTACCATCGGCATCAGGGTGCTGGAGATGCTCAAGATCGACGATGTGGTCGGTGCCATTCCCGCCCACCTCATCGCCGGCATTTGGGGGACGCTGGCAGTGACCATCGCAGCCGGCGGCCGATTCCACATTCAGCTTCTGGGCATCGTGTCCATCGGCGCCTTCGTGTTCATCGCCTCGCTGCTGGTGTGGAAGGTGCTGGACGTGGTGATGGGTCTGCGGGTTTCATCCGAAGCCGAGCGCATGGGCCAAGACACCGCCGAACTCGGACTCGAGGCCTACCCCGAGTTCGTGCTCATGCCCGAGCCAAACGACTTGGACTAACTCAGCGGGCCACAGGGGTCGGCGGGTTGGACCGCAGGAAGCCGCCCGGCGCGCATGGAGGTCACCGACGTGCCGTCGGTCTCCCAGATAACCCGGTAGTCGACGTCGGCTTCGTCCACCGGGACGAACTGGATGGAATTGCCGCTGCCGTCGGCATAGGGGGAAACCACCAGTTGTTCCCCGAACAGCTCATGGAGTTGGGCTTCGGTGCTGCCCACGCTGGCCCCCGACCGAGTGGTAATGCCGGGGTTAGTGATGTCCACTCTCTCGATGCTGCTGTTGTACACCGTGAACACCATTCCCGAAGGCCCGTTGGCCGGAGCCAGCAGATAGCAGCGGGGGGTGCCGTCCTCGGCACCACCGGTCCACAAGGTGGATACTGCATCGGCCGCTTCTTCTGGAGTCATGCCGAAGTAGAGAGAGCCGATGCCTACGGTGCTGAGCTTGTCGGCACTGCTGAAGGCTGGCTGGCTCAAGTCAACCGGCTCGGGCAACTCCGGGGGTTCGGCCGTCGAAACTGGGATGGGCTCGGGCTCCTCAACCGGGGCCGGCGTGGACTCATCGAAGGGTGCTGGCTCGGGCTCCTCGACATTGGGCTCTTCGACTGCCGGCGCGTCATCGGCCGGAGCCGGCGTGGACACTGGCGCAGGCTCTTCAGGTGCGGAGGTGGCCTCAGCAGGGGCATCATCTTCGGAGTCGTCGTTCCCGCATGCCGCGAAGAACAGAACCAATATGGCGAACAAGGCAATCCAGCGACGCATGACCTCAGCGTAGTATCCAAAGCGTTTCATGTCTTGTAGGCCGCCTGGGACTCGAACCCAGCACCTTGAGATTAAAAGTCTCCTGCTCTACCTGATGAGCTAGCGGCCCGCCGTCACTGTATCGCCCTGACCCGGCGTTGTGGCCGGTAATATCCCCCACCGTGGAAGCCTGGGAATCCCTGTTGAGCGACGTGGAAAGCGAGTTGATCGACGTGGAGGCGGTGCTCGCCGACCTCGACGTTCTCGATGCTCTGCGCCTCAGGGTCCAAGCAGCCGAGGCCGATGGCAGCCTCGCCCAGCGCCCCGTTCTCCAGCGCTGCGCCGAGCTGATGGGCAGCTAGAGGCCGCTACAGCAGATCAGCAGGTGGAACCTGAATATCCACCCCTTCGAGGGGATGGACTCTCTCACCGGGAACCACTTGGCCGTTGGCCATAGTCACCCACCGACCGCTCATATTGGTGACTCGGCCCGAACCGCAGCCGAAATGGTCTTCCAGCGAGTAGATCACGCCGCCGTGGGTGACCACCACCGCAGTCCGATCGCCGACCAAAGCAGCCAGCCGCTTCAGGCCGGCCAAGACCCGGGTTAAGAGGGCGTCGTCTTGCTCCCAACCCGGTGGGCGTCGACCATCCTCCAGGAATCCCGGGAATTGCTCCTCAATCTGCTCTCGGGTCAACCCGGAGAACTCCCTCACATCCCGCTCGATCAGCTCAGGCACCGGGATCGGCGGGTCGCAGCCCATGGCCTCGGCGATGATCTCCGCGCTGACCCGCGATCGTTGCAGGGTGGAGGTGGCCACCACGTCAACCGGTTCGAGCCGAGCCCCCGCGGCCGCCGCCTGCCGCCGCCCGAGCTCCGACAGCGGCGGATCGGCTTGACCCTGCCAGCGCCGCAACGCGTTCCATTCCGACTGCCCATGTCGGATCAGCAGTAGTCGGGCCACGGCCGTCACGGTAATGGCCACCGCCTTTCAGGCCGTGGCAGTACGCATAGATTCCCGTACACTTTCGCCCATGGCCACGTTGCGCCTGTTCGCACACGTAAGGGAGGCGGCTGGCACCGGCAAAGATGAAGTGCCCGGTGCCACAGTGGAGCAGGTTCTGGCTGCCGCTGCCGATCGCTATGGGGCGGTCTTCGCCGACCAGCTTCAGATTTGCCGAGTGTGGCTCAACGGAGAGCCGGTAACCGGATCCGAGCCGGTAGCCGATGGCGACGAGGTGGCCGTGCTGCCTCCGGTATCCGGGGGATAGTGGAGCCATGACCCAAAACGTGGCCATCTTGTCGCTGCACACGTCGCCCCTAGCTCAGCCGGGTGCGGGTGACAGCGGGGGCATGAATGTCTACGTCCGAGAGATGGCCGCCGCCCTGGCCCACGCTGGCAGCGAGTGCCGGGTGTATGTGCGCCGAGCCCAAGCCGGGCTTCCCGATGAAGTGGCCATCGAACCAGGCGTGACCGTGGTGCACATCGATGCCGGTCCCGTGGAATTGAGCAAGGAAGACCTCATCGAGGTCGTGGACCAGTTTGCCGACGGCGTTCTGGCCGATTTCCGCCGACGGGAACGTCCCGACGTCATCCACGCCAATTACTGGCTGTCGGGGGTTGCCGGCCACAGGGTCAAACATGCCGTGGAGGTTCCCCTGGCTGTGACCTTCCACACGCTGGCCCGGGTGAAGGCCGCCACCGGAGACCCCGAATCGGAACAGCGGGCCCTAGCCGAGACCGAGGTCATCGGCTGTGCCGATATGGTCATCGCTTCCTGCGAGCCCGAAGCCCAGCAGCTTCGCAGCTTCTATGACGCTCCGGCGGAGCGGATCGAACTGGCCCCGCCCGGGGTAGAGCACGCCCTGTTCTCACCCGGCGACCGGGACGGCGCCCGCGTCGCCCTTGGCCTGGGCGGTGGTCCGGTTCTGTTGTTCGTGGGCCGAATCCAGCCGCTGAAACGGCCGCTGGTGGCGGTGGAAACGCTGGCCCACCTAGAGCGCGAGGATGCTCGTCTGTTGTTGGTAGGCGGCCCGAGCGGTAGCGAGGGCGAGGTTGAGTACCAGCGCCTGCAAGATCGCATCCAGAGGCTGGGCCTCGAAAAACAGGTCACGCTGGTTCCACCCCGCCCCCACCACTGGCTGTCCACGTACTACCGGGCCGCTGATGTCGTTTTGGTTCCCAGCCGCAGCGAGTCATTCGGTTTGGTGGCCCTTGAAGCTGCGGCCAGCGGAACACCGGTGGTGGCCGCGCCGGTGGGTGGGCTGCGCTCGGTGGTAGACCACGGCCGCACCGGGTTCTTGGTGGGCGACGCCACTCCCGAAGCGTTCGCCGCGCAAGTGGTCGCATTGATCGACAACCCGCTGATCGCGGCCGAGATGGCCATGAATGCGGCCGAGCGGGCCCGATCGTTCTCCTGGGCCGCCATGGCCCGTTCACTGCAAGCCAGCTATCGAAGGGCCCAGTCCCGAGTGCCTGTCGACTGCACATGATTCTGCGGGCCGACGAGCTAGCCGCTTTGGAATCAGACATAGATGCGTGGCTTGACGATCAGCTCCAGACCAACCCGACCGTGCTCACCGTCGACCGAGGCGAGTCGGGCCAGCGCCGGTGGTATGTGCGAATGGTGGGGGAGGAGAAAGCAGTGTCGACTGTCTGGTTCACGCTCGGTCAGCGGCAGCTGCACTGCGAATGCCACTTCATGCCTGCGCCCGAGGAGAACGAGGGTCGGTTGTATGAGTACTTGTTGCGCCGCAACCGCGAGCTGAACGGATTGCGATTCGCCATCGGCGTGGAGGACGCCGTGTTCTTGGTGGCTGAGTTGTCCGCCCACACGGTGACAGAAGCGGAGATCGACCGGCTCTTGGGCTCGTTCTATGCCTACTCGGAGCGGTGGTTTCGTCCCTGCATGCGCATCGGCTACCAGACTCGGTTCAAGAATTAGTGATTTCATCTATTTTTAATTGTTTTCAGTCTCTTTGAAACGTATGCTCCTCAATTAGTGCTCCTGGTCGGTGGGGGTGATCGGGGAAGTCCTCCCACCGGCCAGAGTTTTTTGTCCCACTAGACGGGCTCCGGCCTGCTATAGCAGTGAGGTGGCACTTCGACTGCAACTCATCGGCGGAGGTCGCATGGGTGAAGCCCTGCTCGGCGGTTTGCTGGCCGGCGGATGGGCTCAACCGGGCGAGCTGGCTGTCGTGGAAAAGGTCCCAGATCGGCGAGCAGAGCTAGCCGAACGCTTCAGCGGGGTGATGGTGACCGACCATCCTCTTGACCAGGCTGATGCCGTGCTTGCCGTCAAGCCCGACGATGCAACCTCTGTCGGCAACAGCCTCAAAGAGGCCGGAGTCGGCCGAGTGCTCAGCATTGCGGCCGGCGTGACCACCGCAGCGCTCGAAAACGTTCTCGATAGCGGTGCCCGGGTCATCCGGGCCATGCCCAACACCCCCGCGCTGGTGGGTACGGGCGCGGCGGCAATCGCCGCTGGCCGGTGTGCCACCGGTGAAGATCTCGATTGGGCCACCAGCGTGCTCGAAGCGGTAGGCACGGTGGTGGTGTGCGAAGAGCCGATGCTCGACGCGGTTACTGGCCTATCCGGGTCGGGGCCCGCCTATGTCTTTTGGCTGGCGGAGACCTTGATGGCCGCGGGGCAAGAGGCTGGCCTCTCCCCTGAAATGGCCGATGCTCTCGTCCGCCAGACCATCTTGGGGTCGGCCCGGCTGCTGGTCGAGTCTGGGGAGAATCCCGCCGACCTGCGGGCCGCGGTCACTTCTCCAGGGGGCACCACCGCTCGGGGCATCGCCGAGCTGGAAGCCCGCGATGCGGGCTCGGCATTCGTCGCCGCGGTGGTTGCTGCCACGCAGCGCAGTCGGGAACTGGGTGTTAGCTGAGAAAACGAACGGTAGGTTGCGCAGGCATTTCCTGCTGTTGTCCAAGCGGGGTGGCACACCACTGGCAGTGCCGCGTAAGGTGACCTTCGCACAGCGGAGTGAGGGGTGTGTTGGCATGGCAAAGCCAGTAGGGCGGGAAAAACTCATGACCGTGGCAGAGGTCGCTGCCCTCATGAGAGTCTCAACGATGACGGTCTACCGGCTGATCAAAGCCAGAGACCTTCCTGCTGTGAGGATCGGCAAGTCGTACCGATTGCATGAGGGCGACGTCGACCAATATTTGGCCAGTCGCTATACCCAGGCAGGCTGACACTGCCTGTAGGCCCCAACGCAGCGTTGCCATAACGCAGCGTTGAACGTGCGATGACGCTGCGATACGACACCATCTCGTTCCTGTCCGACTATGGGCTGAGCGATGAATTCGTCGGGGTGGTCAAGTCGGTCATTCGCTCGGTTGCCCCCGATGTCGCAGTGGTCGACATCACCCACGATGTTGCTCCCCACGATGTTCGGGCCGGAGGCCTGGCCTTGGCCCGCAGCGCCCAATACTTGGTGCCCGGCGTAGTGCTGGCGGTGGTCGATCCGGGCGTGGGCGGAGATCGTCGAGCGGTAGCGGTAGAAGTGGGCGACGGCACTTCGGTGCTGGTGGGCCCTGACAACGGCCTGCTGGCCCCGGCGGTGGCCATGGTCGGCGGCGCCACCCGAGCCGTGGAGCTCACCGCCGAGGATTTTCATCTTCCTTCTGCCGGCCCCACTTTTGCCGGACGGGATGTGTTCGCCCCCGCGGCTGCTCACCTTTGCCTGGGCGTCGAGCTTGATGAGCTGGGAACACCGATCCCGGTGCATTCTCTTATACCTGGTGTAGTACCGGTCAGCCGGGCCGACGGCGAGTTGATCCATGCCGAGGTGCTGTGGATCGACCGGTTCGGCAACCTGCAACTCAATCTGGACCCCGCAGAAACGGAGCCCATGGGAAACGCCCTCCGGCTCACCGTGGGCGATGTCGGCCGCAACGCCCGTCGTGTCAAGAGTTTCGGCGACCTGGGAAGTGGCGAATTGGGAGTGCTGGTAGACTCTTACGGCTTGGTGGCCATCGCTGTCAACCGGGGATCAGCCGCTCTGGAGTTGAACTGTGTGGAAGGGGACTCCGTCACAGTTGAGCCCGGCGGACCCGCGCCGGCCACCCCGGTCCAACTGCAACCCAAGAGATCAGAAGACTTGACATGAGACCTGGAACAACTATCGCCATCGCCGTCTTGTTGTTGGCCATTCTCATCGCCGCGACTATCCAACTGTTCGTGCTCGCTCGCTAGCCGGCTATGCCTGTCGATGAGATCCTCTACCCGGTAAACCTTCGGGTTCGCAGCCATCGCTGCCTGGTGGTGGGTGGGGGGAATGTGGCATTGAACAAAGCCGATGGGTTGTTGGAGGCCGGCGCGGTGGTGGACGTGATCGCCCCCGTCGTGGTTCCCGATCTGGCTGACCGTCCCGGCGTGACTGTGTACCGCCGCGCCTATCGTTCCGGCGACGTAGAGGGCTATCGACTGGTGGTGGCGGCCACCGGCAGCCCTGAGGTCAACGCCGAGGTTTACCGCGACGGTGAGGCCGCCGGGGTGTGGGTAAACAGCGCCGATGATCCTGACAACTGCTCCTTCACGCTGCCCAGTCGATTGCGCCGGGGACCGCTAATGGTGACTTGTTCCACCGGGGGGCACAGTCCGGCCTTGTCACGTTGGCTCCGCGAGAGGCTCGAAAGTGAGATCGGTCCCGAATACGAGACCCTGTTGTGCCTGCTCAGCGAGGCGAGAGAGCGGATTCAGGCTGTGGGGATGCACACCGAGGACCGGGCTTGGCAAGATGTATTGGATTCGGGGATGCTGGAGTTGATCCGCTCTGGTGAAACCGGACGGGCAAAAGAGATGATCGACCGCTTGGTCGACTACCCCTGATAAACCAGTGTCAGTACTCGCGATAGGACTCAACCACCGAACAGCACCACTCGGTTTGCTGGAGCGGATGACCATTGATGAGTCCAGCCTGCCCAAGGCGCTGACCGACCTCATCGGCCGCGAGCACGTCTCCGAGGCCGTGGTGCTGTCTACCTGCAACCGCATCGAGGTGTACGTCTTTGCCGAGACATTCCACGGGGCGTTCCAGAATGCGCGGGATTTCCTTTCGGAGACCGCCCATGTTTCCCCAGAGGAGTTCAGCGACGCGCTGTACGCCCACTACGAAGCCGATGCCGTGTCGCACCTCTTCTCGGTGGCCTGCGGACTCGATTCCGCCGTGCTCGGCGAGCACGAAATCCAAGGCCAGGTAAAGAACGCGTGGGAGACGGCTCGACTGGAGGGCACGTGCGGCACAACCCTCAATGCCCTCTTCCGCCACGCGGCAGAAGTTGGCAAGCGGGCCCGTACCGAAACGGGAATCTCCCAGCACATCACTTCGGTGTCCCACGCCGCGGTGGCCTTGGCCGCCGAGCGGTTGGACGGGTTGAACGGCCGTCGCTTGATGGTGCTCGGGGCCGGCGATATGGGCGAGGGCATGGCTGCCAGCCTGGCCAAGAGCGGGACGGCCGAAGTTGTTGTGGCCAATCGCACCACCGGCCGGGCCGAGGAATTGGCCCAGCGCATCGGTGGCCGGGCCGTGAGCCTCGACGAGATGTCGTCCGATCTGGCTGTTGTGGATGTCCTGTTGACGTCCACAGGTGCGTCTTCGCTCATTCTGGAGCATTGCGACGTGGCCGAGATCATGGCCCAGCGGGCCAACCGTCCACTGCTGATCGTGGACGTGGCGGTGCCCCGCGACGTGGATCCCGCCGCCGGTGAGTTGGACGGGGTGACGTTGCTGGACATGGACGATCTGCGGGCCTTCGCCGATCGGGGCCTGCGCGAGCGCCGCGCCGAGCTAGACCGGGTGCGCACCATCATCGACGACGAGTTGAACCGCTACCTCGATTACAGCTCGGCTAGAGAGGCGGCCCCGCTGATCGCAGCATTTCGGACTCGGGCCGAGGTACTGCGCAAAGAGGAACTGGATCGCCACACTGCCGGTATGTCCCCCGCCGAGCGGGAAGCGGTGGACGCTGCCACTCGGGGACTGGTGGGCAAGCTCATGCATGAGCCCACCGTGAGGCTGAAAGATGCCGCTGGCTCCCCCCGAGGCGACCGGCTGGCCGAAGCACTCCGGGACCTGTTCGATCTCTAAGGCCATGCTGCGCGCCGCCACCCGAGGCAGCGCCTTGGCCCGCTGGCAGACCGCTCAAATTGCTGAACTGCTGGGAGATGCCGCCGACGTCCAACCTCTGCTGGTCACCACCTCAGGCGACCGTTTGGCCGACGAACCCATTTCGGCCATCGGCGGCAAGGGGGTGTTCGTCAAGGAGGTGCAAGCCGCCGTACTCGACGGCCGTGCCGACATCGCGGTGCACTCGGCCAAGGACCTGCCGGCTGCCACCCCCGACGGGCTGGTGATCGCCGCAGTGCCCACCCGGGCCGATCCTCGAGACGTGCTGGTGGGCTGCCATTTGGTTGATCTACCTCAGGGTGCTTTGGTGGCCACCGGTGCGGCCCGGCGTCGGGTTCAACTGAGAGAATTGCGTTCGGATCTTCGGTTCGCCGAGCTGCGGGGCAACATCGGCACTCGGCTGGCCAAGGCCGCGGACTTCGACGCGGTAGTCATGGCCAAGGCCGCCTTGGACCGCTTGGGTGAGCATCCTCCGGTGGTCGATGTGTTGGGCTGCGAAGTGATGATCCCCCAAGTCGGCCAGGGTGCCCTGGCGGTGGAGTGTCGCCAAGACGACCACCGAGTCCGCTCCCTGCTGGGCGCCATCGAAGATCCAATGACCCGCCGGATAGTGGATGCCGAGCGGGTCTTCTTGGCCACCCTGGGTGGCGACTGCACCCTTCCCGCCGGAGCCCATGCCCACATACGGGGCGACACGCTGGTCATGCGGGCGGTGCTGGCCGACCATCCCGACGGGCGCTGCCATACCGCGGTCGGCGAAAGCGACGACGGGGATGCCCTGGGCCAGGACTTGGCCCGTCAATTGTTGCAAGCGGTGGCCCGATGACCGTCTATCTGGTCGGTGCCGGTCCGGGGGATCCCTCTTTGTTGACCTTGAGGGGCGCGGAGGTACTGGCCGGGGCTGATGTAGTGGTGTACGACCGGCTGTCGGTGGCCTCGCTACTCGATTTGGCCCCCGCGAATGCCGAGCGAATCTCGGTGGGCAAACAGCCCGGAGGACCACGCACCTCCCAAGAAGACATTAATGCCCTGTTGGTGGCCCGAGGGCGGGCCGGACACCAGGTCGTCCGACTCAAAGGCGGCGACCCCTTCGTGTTCGCCCGGGGCGGTGAGGAGGCCGCCGCACTGGCTGACGCCGGCGTCGCCTTTGAGGTGGTCCCCGGCATCACATCTGCAGTGGCGGTTCCCGCCTACGCCGGAATCCCGGTGACCATGCGGTATTCCTCCACATCGTTCACCGTGGTCACCGGCCATGAGGATCCGGCTAAAGGCGAGGGGTCGGTCAACTGGGAAGCGGTTGCCGCCTTGGGCGGCACGGTAGTGGTGCTCATGGGCGCGGCCCGATGCCGTGCCATCTGTGATCGGATCATCGCAGGGGGCATGGCTCCCGAAACCCCCGCTGCTGCCGTGCAGTGGGGCACTCGCCCCAACCAGCGCACGCTACGGGCCACCCTGGCCACCCTGGCCGATTTAGATCCCCAACCACCGGCCACCATTGTGATCGGAGAAGTGGCGGCGGCTGATCTGGCCTGGTTCGAGAGCCGGCCCCTGTTCGGCCGCCGCATCGTGGTGACCCGGGCCCAATCCCAAGCCGCCGCGATGGCCGCCGAGCTCCGGCGTCGAGGCGCAGAGGCCATGGAACTGCCGGCCATTGCCTTCGAGCCCCCTGAAAACCCCGACCGCCTGGCCCAGGCCGCAGCCAACGTTGGCCGCTACGACTGGGCGGTGTTCACCTCGCCCACCGGAGTGGCCCGGTTCTTCGAGCACCTGCACGACGCCCGCAGCCTTGGCGGGGTTAAGGTGGCCGCCATCGGGCCGGGGACCGCCGCCGCGCTGGCCGACCGCAACGTGGTCGCCGATCTGATCCCCGAACAGTACGTGGCTGAATCCCTGCTGGAAGCTCTGTCCAATGAGGCTGGCCCCGACGGCCCGGGCCGGGTGCTCATCCCCCGGGCCGAGACCGCTCGCGATGTGCTGCCTGATGGCCTTGCCGCCACCGGCTGGGACGTCGACGTGGTTCCCGCCTACCGAACGGTGGCCCCATCCCCCGACCCCGACGCCGCGGCCCTGTTGGCCGAAGCCGAAGTCATCACCTTCACCTCGTCGTCCACCGTTACCAACTTCATAGACACCTACGGCACCGATGCGGTGCCCGAGGTGGTAGCCACCATCGGCCCTGTCACCACCGCCACCGCCCGCAGCCGAGGCCTAGAAGTGGCCATGGAGGCCACCGACCACACCGTCAACGGCTTGATTGCCGCCCTCGAAGACTTCTTCGCCCGCTGATATGTCCCACCTTCTCCGCTGACAACGAAACCGAGCAAGAACCTTAGGATCGCAGGCATGGTCACAAACCAGGGCTTGTTCGAACGGGCTAAGCGGGTCATTCCCGGTGGAGTGAACTCGCCGGTGCGGTCGTTCCGGTCGGTGGGGGGGACCCCGTACTTCGTGGCCCGAGCTGAGGGGCCTTATGTGTGGGACGTGGAGGGGCGCCGCTACATCGACTACGTGCAGAGCTATGGTCCCGGCATCTTGGGCCATGCCCATCCGGCGGTGACCGAGGCGGTGGCCAAAGCGGCCGCCGACGGCACCAGCTACGGGGCGCCCACCGAGCGCGAGGTGCTGTTGGCCGAGATGCTGTGCGACCGGGTGCCAGGGATGGAGTGGACCCGGCTCACCTCCAGCGGCACCGAGGCGGCCATGTCGGCCATCCGGCTGGCTCGGGGGGCCACCGGCCGCCACAAGATCATCAAGTTCGCCGGCTGCTACCACGGCCACAGCGACGGCCTGCTGGCCGCCGGGGGGAGCGGGGTGGCCAACCAGGGATTGGCCGACTCGGCAGGTGTCACGCCGGGAGCGGTGGCCGATACCGTGGTGGCCCCCTACAACCAGATTCCCGCAGTGGACGCCGACGTGGCCGCGGTGGTGGTTGAGCCGGTGGCGGCCAACATGGGCGTGGTGGCCCCGGTTCCCGGCTTCCTGGAAGGACTGAGAGCGGCCTGCGACCAGGCCGGGGCCTTGTTGGTGTTCGACGAGGTAATCACCGGCTTCCGCCTGGCCCCCGGAGGTGCCACCGAATGGTTCGGCGTCACCCCTGACCTGTGGTGCTTCGGAAAGGTGGTGGGTGGCGGGCTGCCCATCGGCGTGTTCGGTGGACGACCCGACCTGAACGAGCACCTCGCCCCATTGGGCGGGGTCTACCAAGCCGGAACCCTGTCGGGGAACCCACTGGCCACCGCCGCCGGATTAGCCACCTTGGAGCAGCTAACCCCCGACGCCTACCGCACCCTCACCGAAACAGCGGCCCGACTGGCCGAAGGAATGACTTCCACGGCCGCCGCCTCGGGCACCGCCTGCACCGTGCCCCGGGTTGGGTCACTGCTCGGGGTGTTCTTCTGTGATGAGACGCCAACCGATTTCGACCAGGCCAAAGCCGTCGCCGAAAACGGGGTCTATCCCAAGGTGTTCCACTCCCTGATCGAAGCCGGCGTGGCTTTCGCACCCGGCCCCTACGAAGCCCTGTTCCCCAGCTTGGCCCATACCGACAATCACATTGACACCACAGTGGAGGCCTTTGCCGCCGCCTTGGAGGCTTAGGCCGACCGCCACACCACTAGGGCGATGCCGCCATGGTGGCTCTGGCTGCCGCCTTGTAGATGTACTCGGCTGGACCGGGGTCGTCAGGATCCATGAGGTTGGCCATGATCCGCAAGGCCCATTCCATGGCCGGGCGCGATTGCATGCCCACCCGGGTGAGTTCTCGTAACAGCGCTGGCTTGCCGATCAGTCGGGCGAATATCCGAGCCACCCGGAAGTAGGCCCCGTAGTCCTCCTCCAGCAGCTTCGGGTATTGCCAGATCACCCCGCCGTCGCCGGTGGTGATGGCCTCGGCCACTAAGTCGGCGGCCATCTTCCCGGTCTCATACGCGTAGTCGATGCCCTCGCCGTTGAATGGGTTCACCGACCCGGCCGCGTCTCCCACCACCAGATAGTTGGGCCCCACCTTTGGGTTTACCGACCCGGCCATGGGCAGGCGCCCTCCCACTGGCTCCATCATCGGCTGGTCGGGATCGATCTCCCAGTAGGCAGGCAGGGTGGCCGCGAACTCCCGCATCAAGTGCGAGGTATTCACCGAGGTGTAGTCGCGGAATGTCGACAACAGGCCTACGCCCACGTTCACGCACCCGTCGCCCAACGGGAAGATCCAGCCGTACCCCGGCAACGAGTTGCCGTTGCGGTCCCGCATGTCCAGGGCGCTCTCGATCCATGGAGTGTCGTGAAGTGGACTCTCAAAATAGGTGCGGATGGCCATTCCCTGGGGATACGCCCGGTCTCGGGCTGTCCCCAGGGCCCGCCCGAACCGGGAGTTCGCCCCGTCGGCCACAGCTACATACCGGGCCCTGATCTCACAGGTGCGTCCGGTGGACTTGTCCACCACCTCAGCCCCATCGAGCAGTCCGTTAACCAGAACCGGCCGAGTGGCCTCGGTGCCCAGCAGCATCTCGGCGCCGGCGGCCACCGCGTGGGCGGCCACCATCTGGTCGAGCTCTCGGCGTCGCACCACGTATCCGTAGTCGGGAAAAACCGGGTGCTGGGGCCACGCCAGCTCCATCGTGCGATTGTGGGCCACGGCCCGCAGACCCCCGTAGCGGTGGTAGCGGCTGAGCCCGTCGCTCAAACCCATGTCGCACAGCGACTTGACCGCTCGAGGAGTCAGCCCGTCGCCGCAAGTCTTGTCGCGGGGGAACTGCTTGCGCTCCACCACCACCACGTCGAGTCCGTGGCTCGCAGCCCAGTAGGCGGTGGCTGCTCCCGCCGGACCGCCGCCGACGACCAGCAGGTCGCGACGCGGCGTCAGCCTGCTCCGATCCCCGCGCTCGCCATCAGGCCGTTGATCGTGCTGGAGAAGGTCTGCCCAATGTCGAACTGATTGGGCAACACTTCTTCGGCCTCGAAAAGAAGCTCGAGGTCATGCAGATCGGCCTCGTCGGCGCCGCCCAATTCCACCCGCTCGAAGTAGACCACGGCCAAGATCTCCCGAGCGGAGAGCTTGTCGCCGTTGGCGGGCATGCCGTCAGTGGAGATATCGCCTTCGTCGTTGTACACCTCTCCCGCGGGGGGCGAACCGTTGACCACCCAGATGGCGTGTTCTCGCCAGTCCACGAACGCCTTGAGCACTTCACCGCCCAACAAAGCCGGGCCAACTCCGCCGCCGCCCTCGGCCCCGTGGCAGCCGGCGCACCCGCCGTCGCCCTCGTAGACCTCCCGGCCTAGGGCGATGATCTCGGTGTCCCGTTCGGGCGATTCCAGGGTGCCGGCGAAGATGATGGCCCAGAACGGCAAGAAGATGAGCACCGGCACGGCCCACATCGGTATCTTCTTGCGGGTAAGCGCGGCCTGAACCCACGGCTTGACCGGCTCGGGCATGGGCTCGGGTTCCGGCTCCAGATCGGGGAGCTCGGGCAAAGAGGGCCCCGCCGCGGCCGCCGGCGCCTCGGCTTGCGCTACCGCAGGAGCGGCGGCGGTCTCCGATGGCGGAACGTCGGCCGCCGGTTCGTCGCCAGTGGTCGCGCCGAGGTCCACACGACGATCTCGTGATCGTTTCAGCAGATGCTCGGGTACTTCTACCAACGCTCCTCCGGCGTAAATCCCAGCTGGCACCGCAGCCAGCCCCGTGCCACATTAGGCCCGCTCGACGCTAGCGGCCTAACCAGCGACAGTGGCGGTTTGAGTCGCCCAAAACGGGGGGTGAGGAGCGGTCACTTTGATGTGCAGAAGTGCAGGGTGGGGCTACTACTATTCATCGCGACCGCACCCATAAAGGGAGGACCGTGGCCGCGCAAAGGCCCATAGACATCGCCGTCACCAAGTTCTACAAGGCCCTCGGAGGATGCTTCGTCCTCTATTTGGCGTTGTGGGCCTTCATCGCTGTCCACCAGTACGACGAAGGCTTGGGTGCGCCGTACTTCAATGTGGCTCTCACTGCCTCCTTGGCGGTCTCCGTGCTGGGCATCGTGGCCTTTCTGGAATACGCCCGCCGCCGCCCGGTGGGCCAGTACCACACATGGGGCGAGGCCATGCTGGGCGCCGCCCTGGTCTTCTTCCTTTTGTTCTGGATTTACGGCGTGGTGCCCCACCAGTGGCTGGTGTACGCCGACAGCGAGCTCGGCTGGCGCAAAGACCGATTGATCGAGGGCTACTACGTGGGCAACCAGGGCATAATCGGCTGGGCCCTGCCCTTCGACCTCCCCTATCTGGTATTGCGCGATGTGGTGGCGGTGTTGATCTACGGTTTGGCGTTGACCGGGAACATTGCCGCCTGGTTCGTGTGGCAGAACCGGGGCAAGACCGCTCCGGTCGAGGTGGAGAAGTCCGAGTATGGACGACCGATCGTGAGAGAGGGGGCGACAAGCTAATGGCCAGTAGTGATGCCAATCCCGCCATGCCGGAGTTCCGCGACGACTACGTGCTCGTCGAGGTCGACAACGACTACCTCCAGAGCAAGGTCAAGCCCAAGCAGTTCATCCACATCGACCAGTCCGAGTGCATCATGTGCGAGGGATGCGTGGACATCTGTCCCTGGAAGTGCATCCACATGGTGGCCACGGAGGCGGTCGACGTGGCGGTTGGGGCCGAGCAGCCCGGCGTCGACCCCAGCGACCACGTGATCTTCACCATCGACGAGGACGCCTGCACCCGCTGCGCTTTGTGCGTGGACCGGTGCCCCACTGGGGTGATCACCCTGGGCCGACTGGGCGACCCCGGAGGCGATGGCGACCCGCATACCCGAATGACCAGCTACGGCTACGGCTACGGCATGCGGTTGACCTAGAACTAAGGCCCGGAACGGATAAGAGGACACAGGAGCAACGTGGCAAAGCAGCCCAGACCACCGGCGAGCGAGCGAGCCAAACAGGCCGCGAGCCAAATGATGAGCGATGTCCAGGGATCGCAAGCCTGGTCGTCGATCTTCCGTCCGGGGTCCATCTTCCGCAAGGGCTACACCGACAGCCCCCGTAACCGCAGCTACGTGATCATGAACAGCGTGCTGTACCACCTTCACCCGGTGAAGGTGAAGCGCCACGCGGTGAAGGTCAGCTACACCCTGTGCCTGGGGGGCCTCAGCTTCTTCTTGTTCATCCTGCTCACCGTGACCGGCATCTTCTTGATGTTCTTCTACCGGCCCACCGCGGCCCAGGCCTGGGACGACATATACACCCTGCAAACCTCGGTCGCCTTCGGCCTGCTGGTGCGCAACATGCACCGATGGGCCGCGCACCTCATGGTCATCACCGTGTTCTTGCACATGGCCCGGGTCTTCTACCACGGGGCCTACAAGCCGCCCCGAGAGTTCAACTGGGTCATCGGTGTCATCTTGTTGACCCTCACCCTGCTGCTGTCGTTCACCGGCTACCTGCTTCCCTGGGACCAGCTGGCTCTATGGGCGGTGACGGTGGGCACCAACATGATGGGGTTCACCCCGGTATTCGGCGATCAAGTGCGCTTTGTGCTGCTGGGCAGCGTGGAGATCGGCACCGACACATTGCTGCGATGGTATGTGCTGCACGTGCTGATGCTGCCCTTTGTGCTCGTCATATTCCTTGCTGTCCACTTCTGGCGAGTGAGAAAGGATGGAGGTATTTCCGGGCCGCTGTAGAAGCGCCGTCGCAACGACGCATCTGGTCCGATCTGAAAGCCCATGGCTGAAGTCCCCGATCACCTCCTGAAGCGAGCCCAAGAGGCCCGTGAGCGCGCCGAAGCCCAAAAGGGCGGCGGAGAAGCCCCCGCGCCCGAATCCACCGGCGCGGCATCGTCTGAGCCAGCCGGAGAAGGGGGCTCGGGCGGTCCCAAAATCCCCGACCACTTGCTCGACCGGTCCAAGTCAGCCCGCGATCAGGCCGCAGGCGGGGGTGCCGCTCCGGTGGCCGCCGCGGTGGCCACCGCGCCGATGCCGGCCGGCCCGGCCCAGCCTGAGCCCACTGGTCCCGGCGGGGGAACCCAGCGGCTGCTCACCGTGGTCAAGTCGGGCTCCATCCAAGATGTCAAGGCCACCCCCACCGACAAGGTCCACGTCTGGCCCCACCTGTTGGTGGTGGAGTTCGTGGCCGCCCTGATCTTCACCGCCTTCACTCTGATCTTCTCCATCTTCGTGAACGCCCCGCTGCTGGAGTTGGCCAACTTCAACGAGACGCCCAACCCGTCCAAGGCTCCGTGGTACTTCCTCGGCCTCCAGGAACTGCTCACCATGTTCCACCCGATGGTGGCCGGCGTGACCATCCCCGGCATTGCGCTGTTCTTTCTGATCCTGGCCCCATACGTAGACCGCAACCCCAACAAGAAGCCCGAAGAGCGCAAGTTCGCCATCTCGCTCATGACCATCCACCTGATGTTCTGGGCGATCCTGGTTCTAATCGGCTCGTTCTTCCGAGGCCCCGGATTCAACTTCGTCTTCCCGTGGGAAGCCGGGCTCTTCTTCGATCTCTAAGGCTTGACTATGGGCGTCGCACTCTCCATTGCCATACCGATCATCGTGGTGGCCGCGGTCATCGTGCTGATCGGCGCGGCCCGCCGCCGCGAGACCATGGCGGCCGAAGGCCGTCTGACCCGGGAGACCCGTCGCCGGGACCGGGGACGGGTGGACATAGACGACGTTGGCGAAGAAGCCGATGCCCCCACCGGGCGAGAGGTGGAGCGAGCCGCAGTGCTGGCCCGCCAGACCGCGGGCACCGAGTTGGTGGAGGCCGCCGACGCTTCGGTGGAGGAGTGGACCCCGCCCGATCCCGACGCCGTCGGGGTGAACCGCCGCCAGTTCTTGAACCGCAGCACGGTAGCCATGATGGGCTTCAGCCTCTCCGGATTCGGCGCCGCCTGCGTGGCGTTTCTGTGGCCGCCGTTCGTCACCGGATTCGGCGCCGACGTGAACGCCGGCTTGGTCGACGACGTGAAGGCGAAGATCAGGGACGAGAACGGTTTTTTGTACCTGCCCGAGGGCCGTGCCTGGGTCACCGAATACCCGGCTGCGGCCCTGCCCAAGGCGCAGGCCAACTACAGCGCTCCAGAGCTGACCGGCATGGAGGCTGGGCTGGTCGCCCTGTTCCAGAAGTGCCCTCATCTGGGGTGCCGGGTGCCCAACTGTTTGACTTCCCAGTGGTTCGAGTGCCCCTGCCACGGTTCTCGCTACAACCAGGTAGGCGAGAAGCGGGGCGGACCCGCCCCTCGGGGCATGGACCGGTTCGCCATGTCGGTGAACCCCAAAGGGGAGTTCATCATCCGCACCGGCACCGTCATCCAGGGCCCGCCCATCGGGGTGAACACCACCGGCCAGGAGCCTGAAGGGCCGAGCTGTCTTGGGGGGGCATCGCACTGATGCACCTGCTTGCCGCCTCAACCCAGCGCAACCTGGGCATGGCCATCGCGGTCGTCGCCATCGTGGGCTTTGCCATCTACCTCATCTACAACGTGTTGTGGGCGGGGCGGGGCGAAAAAGGCTCAGAAGTGGAGCTGGCCCCCAACCGCAAGCCCTACTTGAGCGACGAGGAGTTGGAAACCTCCAAGCTCGACCTGGCCTTGGTCAGCGGGCTGGTCACCCTGGTCATCATCGGCGTGGCCCTGCCCCTGTATTGGCTGGGCGAGCCCGGACGGCAGCAGGGCTACTTGGAGGATTCCCGGAGGCAGTTCACTAGCCGAGGCAGCGAGCAGTTCGAGGAACGGTGTGTAAGCTGCCACGGTGGCGGCGGCCTGGGCGGCACCACCGACCACACCATCACCGACGACAGCGGGAACTTTGTGGCCGCCATCAAGTGGGAGGTCCCGGCGCTGACCACCACGCTGTACCGCTTCTCTGAAGAAGAGGTGCGCCACATCCTCAACTACGGCCGGCCGCCCACCCCGATGCAGGCCTGGGGCGCCCCCGGCGGCGGCCCGCTAACCACCCAGCAAGTCGACGAGCTGATCCAGTACATCCAGAGCATCCAGATACCCCCCGAGGAGCTGCAAGGCGAGGTATTGGCCGGCCTGGTCGAGCAAGTGCGCGATGACGTCTTGGCGGCCACCCCCACATTGCAGGAGCAGCTTGATGAGGCCAAAGCCGCAGGTGCCGACGCAGGTGCCGACGAAGCGGCTGCGGAAGCCGCCGCTCGCCAACTGGCCAGGGTCGAGACGACGATCACCGAGACAAGCGAGCAACACATTCGCAATCTGCCCGAGGTGGATGGGGCATCGTCCCAGCGGGGCGAGCTGTTGTTTAACAACGGGGTCTATGGCTGCGCCCGGTGCCACACCCCGCGAGACTCGTGGCAGTTCACCGGGCCTGAAGAAGAGCCCGGCGCCGGTCCGGTTGAATTGCTCAGGGGATCTCCCGAAGAAGCCGAAGTGGTGGCCCAGCTCGGCGATTTGATCCCCGCCTACATTCCCGGCGGCGGGGCATTCGGCCCCAACCTCACCAACGGCGCCACCATCCGCCAGTTCGACAGCGCCGAGGGCCACGCCGGCTTCGTCATGATCGGCTCTGAGGAGGGAGTGGGCTACGGCAACTTCGGCCAGGGCGACGGCGGCGGCCAGATGCCGGCCTTCGGCGTCTGTGTGGGCGACCGGGACTCCAATGAGCGCAGCCCGATACACGGGTTCTGCACCCTGGAAGACGGCAACCCCCGGCCCGGCACACTGACCGCCGACCAGATTGCCGACATTGTGGCCTACGAGCGGGGGTTGTGAGCATGGGCTCGGTTCTCTCCGCAGCGAGCGCTCTCGGCGCCATCTCGTTCGACAACGAGATCCGCGGCCTGCTGGTGGTGCTGTTGGGCGCGGCCATCCTCATGGGATCGGTGTGGCTCATCATCTCCACCAACACCGGCTTCCGCCTCGGCACCCTCATCGCCATCTCGGCCATCTTCGGGTGGACGGTGATGATGGCCTTCCTCTGGGCCTTGTACGGCATCGGTCTCCAGGGGGCCCGTCCCACCTGGGAAGTGCAGGCCATCCACATCGGCAACCCCTCGGTGACCGAGAATGAAGCCAACCCGCCCCCGGGAATCCTCGACGATCTGCCCAACCCCAGAACCTGCGAGCAACTCGGCGACCAGAATTGCCTGCCCAAGGCCATCGAAGTGGTCCGCGTTCTAGGCGACAGCAGCCAGCGGACCGAGTTGGACTCGATAGACGCCGGCGCCATCCGTGACGAGTTGAACGCCTTCCACGACGCTCTGGCCGACGACGACCCCCGCAAGCTCAGCGGCGAAGAACTCGAGGCCGAAGTGCAGCGCCTGGCCGAAGAGGAGCGCATTCGCAACGAAGACTTGACGCTCAGCGAGCTGAAGGGCGTTCACCCCGACCTAATCGAAGAGGTCGAGCGCAGAGGCTGGTTAGAGCTGGGCGACTGGAACCTGGAAACCACTCAGGCTGCCGGAGAGGCCATCACCGCGGCCAGCGACTATCTCCTACAAGCCGATCTTGGATTTGGCGAGACCGACCCTCAGAGCAACACCTTCGTGGTGAAGGATGCCTATCAGCAGGGGGGCAAGCCCGACCGGCTCAACAACGGCGTGTGGGAGCGGGTCAGCAACAAGGTCATCACCAGCGCCATGCCCCGCCACCCCACCAACTACACGGTGGTGCAGGTCCAGCGGTCGATATACAAGGAACCGGTGGCCGGCAAGGCGCCGCCCCCGACCGAGGTCGATTCAAATGAGCCGGTCGTCTCGGTGCTCTTGCGGCGCAACCTGGGCCGGTTCCGGCTGCCCGGTATCCTGGTCACCATCGGCTCCGGACTGTTGTTCTTGGCGTCGCTGCTGATGCTGCATACCCGCGACCTGGAAGTCCGCCGTCGCCTGGAGGGCGAGGGCGAGGCCCCATGATCGTTTCGGGGGGGTAGACCGCGATGACCGGCCAATACCTGCCGATCTTCGCCCTCGGAGTCTTGGCCTTTCTGTTCGCCGCCCTGAGCTTCGGCGCCTCCCGACTCCTGGCCCCCCGACGCCAGACCAAGGCCAAGCTGGCCCCCTACGAGTGCGGCGTCGAGGAGAGCACCGACGCCCCGGAGCGCTTCGGGGTCCGGTTCTTCCTTATCGCCATGATCTTCATCGTCTTCGACATCGAGATCATCTTCTTGTACCCCTGGGCGGTGTCCTACCGGGGGCTGGGTTTGTTCGGCCTAGTGGCCATGGGCATATTCGCCCTGGCCGTGTTCGAGTCGTTCGTATATCTCATCGGCAACGGCGCCCTCGACTGGGGGCCGTCCCGACCCATCGGTCGGCGTGATCCCCTAGTGTCGGCCCGCCGGACCAGCGACACCACCATCCGCCGGGTAGGCCTCGACGGAAGAGGGGCCCCGGGGGAGGCAGCATGAAACTGCCGCTGCTGGGAGATCCCAAAGACGTGCTAGACCGCGGTCTCGAAGGGGTCGACCACAACTTCGTTACCGGCAAGCTCGAGGATCTGGTCAAGTGGTCGCGGGCCCGAAGCTGCTGGCCAGCCACCTTCGGCTTGGCCTGCTGCGCCATCGAGATGATGGCCACCGGCGGCGCCCACTACGACTTGGCCCGCTACGGCATGGAGGTCTTCCGGGCCTCCCCCCGCCAAGCCGATCTGATGATCGTGGCCGGCCGGGTCTCCCAGAAGATGGCGCCCATCCTGCGCCGCATCTACGACCAGATGATGGAGCCCAAGTGGGTGATCTCCATGGGGGTGTGCGCCTCCAGCGGCGGCATGTTCAACAACTACGCCATCGTGCAGGGGGTCGACCAGATCGTGCCGGTGGATGTGTATGCCCCCGGCTGCCCGCCGGGCCCGGAGACGCTGATGCACGCCATCTTGACCCTTCACGACAAGATCATCAGCGGAGAACTCACCCAGCGTCGTGAGGAAACCGGGGCCGGGGCCAACCTCACCGTGAGCCAGCAAGACGGCCAGACCTCGACTGGCGTGGTCATCCGTACATGAGCGAGTCGGTACTGCATGTACCCCGCGAAGAGCTCATTGAAACGGTGAGCGGTCTGCGAGACGACGGCTATGTGTCGGTCTTGGATGTGACCGCGGTGGACTACCTGGAGCACCCCGGCCGCGCCGACTTGCCGCCCGAGGCAACCCCCGAGCGCTTCGAGCTGGTGGTCACCCTCATTTCCCACGCCGTGCCGGGCCGTGTCAGGCTGCGGGTGCAGGTGCCGGCCGACGACCCCACCGTGCCCACCCTGTTCGATCTGTTCCCCGGAACTGAGGCTCTGGAGCGCGAGGTGGCCGACATGTTCGGCATCGCTTTCGAGGGCCATCCCGACCCCACCCGCATCCTCATGCCCCCCGACTGGGAGGGCCACCCGCTGCGGAAGGACTTCGCGGTGGGGCGCATCCCCGTCCAGTTCAAGGCCACCCGATGAGCGCGCCGGAAGCAGGGGTCGAAACCGCCACCGACGAGGCCGTCCGCCGCCGGGACGACAGCGCGGTGCTCCGCATCGGCGAGGACGACGGCGAGCGGCTCGAAGCCGAAGCCGGCACCAGCGACACCAGCATGGTCATGAACATGGGGCCCCAGCACCCCAGCACCCACGGCGTGCTGCGCCTCATGCTGGAGATGGAAGGGGAGACCGTGATGCGGTCCAAGCCGGTCATCGGCTACCTCCACACCGGCATGGAGAAGACCGCCGAAACCCTCACATACCTCCAGGGCCCCACCAACGTCACCCGCATGGACTACGCCGCTCCGCTGTTCAGCGAGCTGGCCTTCTCTATGGCCACCGAGGCGCTGCTGGGCCTGGAGCTTCCCCCTCGGGCCACCTGGATCAGGATGCTGATGTGCGAGTTGAACCGCATCAGCTCTCATCTGCTGTTCCAGGCCACCAACGGCATGGACATCGGCGCGGTGTCGATGATGATCTACGGCTGGCGGGAGCGGGAGGAGGCCCTGCGCTTGCTGGAGACCATCACCGGCCTTCGGATGAACCACAACTACATCCGTCCGGGCGGAGTGGCCGCCGACCTGCCCGACGGCTGGCGCGATGAGGTGCTCACCTTGATCGACAAGCTGCCCGCTCGGCTCAACGAGTTCGACACCCTGCTCACCGGCCAGCCCATCTACCGGGAGAGGCTCCAAGGAGTCGGGGTGATCAACACCGCCGAGTGCCTGGCTCTGGGCGTCACCGGGCCGATCTTGCGCTCCACCGGCTACGCCTGGGACTTGCGCCGGGACATGCCCTATTTGGCCTACGACGAGCTGGACTTCGACGTGGTGGTGGGCACCTACGGCGACTGTTTCGACCGCTACGCCATCCGGTTGAACGAGATAAGGGAGTCCATCCGCATCCTGGCCCAGATACTCGACCAGATGCCTCCGGGCGACTACCGGGTGCAGGACAAGAAGGTCACCCCGCCGCCTCGGGCCCGCATCGACGAGTCGATGGAGGCCCTCATCCACCACTTCAAGATCTTCACTGAGGGTTTCAAGGTGCCCGCCGGCGAGGTGTACGCCGCGGTCGAGTCCCCCCGGGGGGAGCTGGGCTGCTACATGGTGTCGGACGGCTCCGCGGTGCCCTATCGCATGCACATCCGGGGCCCCAGCTTTGTCAACCTGCAAACCCTGCCCCATCTGATGCAGGGGGGCATGGTGGCCGACGCGGTGGCCATCATCTCGTCGGTCGATCCCATCATGGGGGAGGTGGACCGCTAGCCATGGCCCGCCTCAACCCCAACAGCCTCACCGTTGCCCAAGAGATCATCGCCCGGTACCCGGTGCCCCGCTCCGCGTTGATCCCGCTGCTCCACCTGGCCCAAGAACAAGACGGCTACGTCACCGAGGATGCCATGGCCCACATCGCCGAGTTGGTGGGCGTAACCCCCGCCGAGGTGATGGGAACGTGCAGCTTCTACGAGATGCTCAAGCGGGCGCCGGTTGGCGACTACATGGTCAACATCTGCAACGGCATCTCCTGCCACTTGCTGGGCTCGTCGGAGCTGATCCACCATGCCGAGGCCACCTTGGGGGTCAGGCCGGGCGGGACCACCGACGACGGCAAGATCACCCTCGAAGCCGTGGAGTGCATCGCCGCCTGCACCGAGGCGCCCTGTCTCCAGGTCAACTACCGCTACCGCAACCGGGTCACCACCGAGGACTTCGACCAGTTGGTGGGCGACTTGCGGGGCGAGAATGCCGGGGTCGCCCCCCACGGCAAGCTGGCCAAGGTCCGCCAGCAAGTCAGCGAGGACCGCTGGGCCGGGGTGTCGCCCCCCGACGGCCAGGGCGCGCCCGACTGGATGGCTCGCAACCCCTCCGACAACGGAGACGGCTCATGACCGACGTCGCCGCCCAAGACCTGAGGATCATCACCTCCCGCTTCGACGTGGAAGACGGCCACACGCTGGCCGGATACGAGCGCACCGGGGGCTACGCCGGTCTGCGCCGGGCGATGGAGATGGCCCCAGCCGATGTCCACGGCGAGGTGCGCACCGCCAGCTTGCTGGGCCGGGGCGGCGCCGGGTTCCCCGCCGGGGTCAAGTGGGGTTTCTGCCCGCCGGGAGTGTGGCCCCGCTATCTGGTGGTGAACGGCGACGAGTCCGAGCCCGGCACCTACAAAGACCGCCTCCTCATGGAGCGCGATCCCCATCAGCTCATCGAGGGCTGCCTGATCGCCTGCTACGCCCTGGGCCTCTCGCAGTGCTTCTTGTATGTGCGAGGCGAGATGGCCCACGCTCAAGAGCGGCTGGCCGCCGCCCTCAACGAGGCCTACGAGGCGGGCTACGTAGGCGCCAACGTGCTCGGCGCCAAGGACTTCTCGGTGGACATCACCCTGCACTGGGGGGCCGGGGCCTACATAGTGGGGGAGGAGACCGCCCTCATCGAGAGCCTGGAGGGCAACCGGGGGATGCCCCGGCTCAAGCCGCCTTACTTCCCGGCGTCCATCGGCCTGTACGGCAAGCCCACCATCGTCAACAACGTGGAGACTCTGGCCAATCTCCCGTGGATCGTTTCCAACGGCGGGAACGCCTTTGCCGCCATGGGGGCCGACAACTCCACCGGCACCCGGGTGTTTGCGGTGTCGGGGCATGTGGCCACCCCCGGCGTGTTCGAGGTGCCCTTCGGGACCACCACCTTCCGCGACATCATCTTCGACCCCCGCTACGCCGGCGGCATGCTTCCTGGCCGCACCCTCAAGACGTTTATCCCTGGCGGGGCGTCGGCCCCGTGGTTCTTCGAGGAGCACCTCGATCTGCCGCTGGAGAAGACCACCGTGGACCAAGCCGGCTCCATGCTCGGCTCAGGGGCCATCGTGGTCATGGACGACACCACCGATGTAGTCAAGGCCTGCCACAACGTGGTGCGCTTCTTTGCCCGGGAGTCCTGTGGCAAGTGCACGCCTTGTCGGGAGGGAACCTCCTGGCTGGAGAAGATCCTGAGCCGCATCCTGGCCGGCCAAGGCCGCCCCCAAGATCTGGACCTGCTCATGGACGTCTGCGACAACATCAGCCCCGGCATCAACTGGCCGCCCCGCCAGACCACCATCTGCCCGCTGGGCCCGTCAGCCGTGTCGCCCATCGCTTCGGCCCTGGAGCGGTTCCGCAGCGAATTCGAGGCCTATCTGCCCGCCACCCCCGTAGCGGTTGCCTCCTCCTCGGGGGGCGCATCATGAGCGAGGCCGAAACCGTGGTGAACATCACCGTCAACGGCCAGCCGGTGGAGGCCAAACCCGGAGAGTGGGTCATCGCGGCGGCTGAGCGGGCGGGGGTTTACATCCCCCACTTCTGCTACCACCCCCGGATGAACTCGGTGGGCATGTGCCGCATGTGCATCGTGGACATCGACACCGGGCGCGGCCCTGCGCTGCAACCATCCTGCATGGTGGCGGTGAGCGAGGGCATGGTGGTGGACACCACCTCCGAGCAAACCCGCAAGGCTCAAGACGGGGTGTTGGAGTTCTTGCTGCTGAACCACCCCCTCGACTGCCCGGTGTGCGACAAGGGCGGCGAATGCCCCCTCCAAGACCAGACCATGGCCTACGGACCCGGCGAGAGCCGCTTCGTCGAAGAAAAGCGCCACTTCGAGAAGCCCATTCCGGTGAACGACGTGGTGTACCTGGATCGGGAGCGCTGCATCCTGTGCGATCGCTGCACCCGGTTCGCCGACGAGGTGGCCGGCGATCCGCTCATCACCTTCCAAGATCGGGGCGACCAAACCCAGGTCAACACCTTCCCCGATCTGCCCTTCTCCTCCTATTTCAGCGGCAACACGGTGCAGATCTGCCCGGTCGGTGCCCTCACCGCGGTGCCCTATCGGTTCAAGGCCCGCCCCTGGGACCTCACCGAGGTGGAGTCCACCTACCCCAACCCGATGGGCGACCGGGTGGTGGTGCAGGCCTCCCGCGATCAGGTGCTCCGCTACCAGGGGGTGGACAGCGACGCGGTCAACTGGGGCTGGCTCACCGACAAAGACCGGTTCTCCTTCGAGGGCATGGCCAGCGAGCTGCGGCTGCGCACCCCGCTGGTGCGGGGCAACCCATTGGGCCGACCCCACCCCGATGGCAGCGAGCTGGTGGAAGCCACCTGGCACCAAGCCCTCACTCTGGCCGCTGAGGCCATCAAGGCGGCGGTGGCCAGCAAGGGCCCCCAATCGGTGGCGGTGCTGGGCGGCGCCCGCCTCACCAACGAAGACCAGTACGCCTGGGCTCGGCTGGCCAAAGGAGTCATCGGCACCGACAACGTCGACGCCCAGCTCGACGACGGCCTGCCCGCCGATGTGGTGCTCGGTCTGCCCCGGGCCACCGTCAACCAGGCCTGCACCCCCGGCGGCACGGTCATCCTGTTGGCCCCCGATCCCAAAGAGGAGCAGGGCACCCTCTATCTGCGGCTCCGCCATGCCGTGGTCAACGACGGCGTTCAGCTCATCGAGCTCACCCCCCGGGCCTCCGGGCTGAGCCAATTGGCCGCCTTCCGGCTGCACCATCGTCCCGGTGAGGCCGCGGCCGTGGCTGCCGCCCTGGTGGGCGGCGACATCGAGCCCGGACCCGATGGAGACATCGGAGGGGTCCCCGCCGCCGGCGTCGCGGCCGCCGCGGCGGCCATCGCCAACCGGGCCGATAAGCCGATTACCGTGATCTTGGGCCGCCCCTCGCTGGCCGAGTCGGCTGGCTACACCGTTGACGCCGTCGCTGAGCTGATTGGGTTCGCAAATCTGCTGAGCGCCGGCGGGCGCCCCGGCATGGCCTTCTTGCCCGCCCTGCACCGGGGCAACGTGCTCGGAGCGCTCGACATGGGATTGGCTCCCGGACTGCTGCCAGGACGAACAACCTTGGCCGACGGCGGACCGGCCTTGGCCGAATCGTGGGGCTCGGTGCCTGCCGCCCCTGGAGCCGACGCCCGGGGCATCCTGCAAGCCGCCGCCGAAGGCCAGATCGACGTGCTGATCCTGCTGGGCGCCGATCCGCTGGGCGACTTCCCCCACCGAGAGCTGGCCGACGAAGCCCTCAACAACGTGGGCACAATCGTCGCCTCCGACCTGTTCTTGAACCCGTCCGCCGCCATGGCCCACATCGTGTATCCCGCCGCCGGTTTCGCCGAGCGCCGGGGCACCCACACGAACCTGGAGGGCCGGATCACCGCCCAGCGCCAGATCGTCACCCCCCCCGGAACCGCCCGGGCCGACTGGGCCATCGCCACCGAGTTGGCCCGCCAACTGGGCGCCGATTTCGGCTTTGGTGGCCCCGAGGAGGTGTGGGAGGAGATCACCCGGCTGGCCCCATCGCACCGGGGCCTGTCCCTAGGGGACATCGACACCTCCGACGACGGCGTGGTTACCAGCGACAGCACCGTCGCCTTCTCCTCGCCCGACACCCCCACCCCGCTGCCTCCGGTCGATTCCTACAGCCTGCGGCTGGTGGCGTCCCGGCGCATGTACGACCGGGGCACGCTGGTCCAAAGCGCCCCCTCGCTGGCCGGATTGGCGCCCACCGCCGTTCTGGTTGTGAACCCCTACGACTTCTCGCGGGTCGGCGTTGAATCGGGCGCCGACGTGCAGGTGGTTTCCCATGTGGGCGAGATGGGCATGCCGGTGATGGCCGATCCTGGCGTCCCCCGAGGCACTGCGGCCTTTGGTTACAACCACCCCGACCTCGACGTGCGAGACCTGTTCGATCCCGATGCCCTAGTCACCGACCTGAGGATCCAAACCCGATGACTGCGGTCCTCGGCCCATCCGTGTTCGGCCTCGACCCGCTGTATACCGGCGGGGTGGGCCTGGCCGAGGTGCTCATCACCCTGCTCAAGGTGGGGGTGGCCTTCGCCGTCCTGCTGGTGGCCGTCATGCTGATGATCTGGTTCGAGCGAAAGCTCATCAGCGACATGCAGAACCGCATCGGCCCCAACCTGGCCGGCCCGTTCGGAATCTTCCAGACACTGGCCGACGGCATCAAGCTGTTCTTCAAGGAAGACCTCGTCCCCGAGCAGTCCGACCGGCTGGTGTTCAAGCTGGCCCCCTACCTGTCGCTGGTGCCCGCCTTCTTGGTGTTCGCCGTGGTCCCCGTGGGGGGAGACTTCAGCGGCGGCAACGGCCGAGTCTCCCTGTTCGGCCACGAGACCCTCCTCCAGGTGTCCGACCCGCCGGTGGGGATCCTGCTGGTGCTGGCCATGTCGTCGGTGGCCGTTTACGGGGTCATGCTGGCCGGCTGGTCGTCGGGCTCCAAGTACCCCCTTTTGGCCTCGGTGCGGGCCTCGGCCCAGATGGTGTCGTATGAGGCCGCCCTGGGCCTGTCGCTGGCCGCGGTGTTGTTGAAGTCGGGCAGCTTGTCCACCAACCAGATCGTGGCCGAGCAGTCGGTGTGGAACTGGAACCTGTGGGTCACCTGGGTGGTGCCCATGGTTATCTTCTTGATCGCGGCCACCGCCGAACTGAACCGCCCCCCGTTCGACCTGGTGGAAGCCGAACAGGAGCTGGTCGGCGGCTTCCACACCGAGTACAGCTCCCTGCGGTTCGCCCTATTCTTCTTGGCCGAGTTCATGAACACCATCACCATGTCGGCCATCATCGTGACTCTGTTCTTGGGCGGTCCAAACGGCCCCGACTTCACCACGGTGGGCTGGCTGTCGGGGTTGCTGTGGTTCTTCATCAAGCTGATGCTGTTCCTGTTCGCCTTCGTGTGGCTGCGGGCCACCCTGCCCCGCTTCCGCTACGACCAGCTCATGGACTTGGGCTGGAAGCTGCTCATCCCCCTGTCGCTGGGCTGGATTCTGGTGCTGGCCTCCTACGACGTGGCCGGTGACCGGGGCTGGAACCGGGCCGCCGCGGTGATCGTGATGCTGGCCATCATGGCCGCTCTGGCCGGGTTGCTGGCCCTGGCTCTGCGAGCGGCCCGCCAACGCCGAGAGCTCGACCCCCAAGGAGGATTCGCATGATGGGGTACCTCCGAGGATTCGCCGTCACCCTGCGCAAGCTGCTTAAGGGCACCGAGAGCGGCCGGGTGGTCACCACCCAGTATCCCGACGAGAAGCGCCCCAAGCCCGAGCGCTTCCACGGTCGTCACGTGCTCAACCGCTACGAGGACGGCATGGAGAAGTGCATCGGATGCGAGCTGTGCGCCGGGGTGTGCCCGGCCCGCTGCATCTATGTGCGGGGGGCCGACAATCCGCCCGACGATCCGGTGTCGCCGGGCGAGCGCTTCGGCTACGTGTACGAGATCAACTATCTGCGGTGCATCCACTGCGATTTGTGCGTGGAGGCCTGCCCCACCGAGGCCATCACCGAGTCGAAGCTGTTCGAGTTCTCGTTCACCAACCGCTCTGACGCCATCTACACCAAAGACGAGCTGGTGGTAGGAGACGACGGCCGGCCCCAGCAACTCCCCTGGGAGGACTGGAAGCCCGGCGACGACGAGCACACCTCGGCCTGGGTTCGGGCCACATCCCCGTCGGGACGGGCCGACTACGAGGGTCAGGTGGCCTGGTCGGGCGAGCTGGGCTACGGCATCCGCTCTCCTGAGCGGGGCCAGTCGGAAGAGGATTCAGCCGAAGCTGAGTCCGACGACCACAGCGAGCATCACCACGACGACCACGATCACGGCCACGACGACCACGGAGGCCACCACTGATGGAGACTGCCGTCTTCATCGTGTGCGCGGCCATCGTGTTGGCCGGGGCGCTGGGCGTGGTGCTGGCCCGCAACCCGGTCCACGCCGCGTTGAGCCTGGTGGGAACCCTGTTCGGCATGGCCGTTCTGTTCCTCAACCTAGAGGCCCACTTCTTGGCCGCAGTGCAGATCATCGTTTATGCCGGCGCCATCGTGGTGCTGTTCTTGTTCGTGATCATGCTGTTGGGCGTCGACCGGCTCGAAGACCTGTCGGTGGAGCCCATCACCGGTCAGCGTGCCCTGGCCGCCATTGTCGGTTTGGGCACCTTCGGGCTGGTCGTGGCCTTTCTCCTAAGCAGCGATATCGGTGCGTTCCACACCAAGGAACTGACATTGGAGCTGTCTGGCCAGTACTCCAACCTGCGCCAGATCGCCGACGTGTTGTTCACCGACTACGTGTATGCCTTTGAGGCCACCGCCGCCCTGCTCACCATTTCGGTGGTGGGCGCGGTGGTCATGTCTCGCCGCATGGCTCGCGGCGACGAGGCCCAAGAAGCGGCAGGGGACGACTGATGGTCACCGCCTCCTGGTATCTGATTTTGGCCGCCGCCCTGTTCACCATCGGCGCGGTGGGCCTTTTGGTGCGGCGCAACCCGCTGATCATGTTCATGTGCGTGGAGCTGATGCTCAACGCCGTCAACCTCACCTTCATCACCTTCGGACGGGAGCTGAACGACATCGGGGGGCAGGTGTCGGTGTTCTTCGTTTTGGTGGTGGCCGCCGCCGAGGTGGTGGTGGGCCTGGCCATCGTGGTGGCCATCAACCGCCGCCGCCCCCAGGCCACCGCCGACGACCTCTCGGCGTTGAGGGGATAGCGCCGCCATGAGTCCACGGATTACTGCGAACACCGGATACGCGGGGACACCTAGATGAGCACCCTCGTCGACCTGGTCTGGCTGATCCCCGCCTTCCCCCTGGCTGGGGTGCTGATCTTGATGGCGCTGGGCCGCCGTTTGGGCGAGCCCCGGGCCGGTTGGCTGGCCACCGCCATGATGGGCGGCTCGTTTGTCGCCACGCTGCTGGTGTTCATCGGGCTGGTGGGCCACGAGGGCGACGAGCGGGAAATCGTGGTGACCCTGTTCGAGTGGGTGCCCGCGGGCAAGCTGGCGGTGGACATCGGTTTTCTGGCCGACCCGCTGTCGATCACCATGGCCCTGTTCGTAACCGGGGTGGGGGCCCTCATCCACCTCTACTCCATCGGCTACATGCACGGCGACGAGGGCTTCTCCAAGTTCTTCATCTACCTCAACCTGTTCGCCTTCTCCATGCTCATGCTGGTGCTGGGCGACAACCTGCTGCTCACCTTCCTGGGCTGGGAGGGAGTGGGGGCCTGCTCGTATCTGCTGATCTCGTTCTGGTTCACCGACGAGGCCAACGCGTCCGCGGGCAAGAAGGCCTTCGTCACCAACCGGGTGGGCGACTGGGGCTTCCTGGTGGCCATGCTCCTGGCCTTTTTGACCTTCGGTTCGCTCCAGTACGGGGAGATCTTCTTCGACCTCGAGCAAAACGGGGTGGCGGCCAGCACCGCCTCGGCCATCGTGGTGCTGCTCTTGGTGGGCGCGGCCGGCAAGTCGGCCCAGTTCCCGCTGCACATCTGGCTGCCCGACGCCATGGCCGGCCCCACGCCGGTGTCGGCCCTCATCCACGCCGCCACCATGGTCACCGCCGGGGTGTACCTGCTCACCCGGATGAACCCGATCATCGCCGAGGCCCACGGCTGGGTGCCCGACCTCATTATGTGGGTGGGCCTGGGCACCGCGCTGATGGCCGCCACCATCGCCGTGGCCCAAAACGACATCAAAAAGGTGCTGGCCTACTCCACCGTCAGCCAGCTCGGGTTCATGTTCGTGGCCGTGGGCTCGGGGGCCTACGTGGCCGCCATCTTCCACATGGTCACTCACGCCTTCTTCAAGGCGCTTTTGTTCTTGGGGGCCGGGTCGGTGATCCATGGCATGGACGGCGACCAGGACATCCGCCGCTACGGGGGTCTGGCCCGGCTGCTGCCCATCACCTCGATGACCTTCGTGGCCGGCTGGCTGGCCATCGCCGGCGTACCGCCGTTCTCCGGCTTCTGGTCGAAAGACGAGATCCTGGCCTACGCCTACGGCGAGAACAAGGTGCTGTGGCTGCTGCTACTGATCACCGCCATCCTCACCGCCTTCTACATGACCCGACTGGTGCTCATGACGTTCTTCGGCCCGCCCCGCTGGGCAGCCGGCGACGACCACGCCGAGGGAGATGAAAAGGCCGACGCCGAGGGAGATGAAAAGGCCGACGCCGAGCACGCCCTGCCCCACCGCCATCCCCACGAGTCGCCTTGGACCATGACCGTTCCGCTGGTGCTGCTGGCCGGCCTGGCCATGGTGGCCGGAGTGGCCAATCTGCCGTTCACCTCCGATGTCCACTTCTTGGGCAACTGGCTGAAGCCGTCCCTGTTCGGCAACGAGGGCCATCTCTCCTTCGGCGGCGGCACCCAGTGGGTGCTGGCCATCGTGGCCATCATCGGCAGCCTGGGCGGGGTGTCAGCCGGAGCCGCGGTGTACATCCGCCGCCGGATCGACCCGGCCCGCATCGAGCACCCGTTCTTGGCCCGGGCCTGGCGCGTCGACGAGGTCGTCACCAACTTCATGGGCGGTCCCGGTCGCCGGGCCTTCGAGCGCACCACCCAGTTCGATGAGCAGGTGGTGGACGGCGCGGTCAACGCCACCGGCACCCTCGTCCGCCGCGCCGGCACCAAGCTGAGGGCGTCGCAAACCGGCCTGGTCCGCAGCTATGCCCTGGGCATCGCCATCGGCGCAGTGGCGCTGCTGGCCTGGTTCATCTCGAGGGCGGGGTTCTGATGGGCGGATCCACCGTTTTGCCGGTCATCATCTTTCTGCCCCTGGTGGGTGCGGCGGCTATCGCGCTGATTGCCCCCTCCCGCCTGACTGTTCTCAAGCCGGTGGCGGTAGCCACCTCAGCGGCCACCGGGGCGCTCACCCTGTGGCTGATGGCCGCCTTCGACGAGAACGACGGCGACTTCCAGTTCACCCAGCTCACCGAGTGGATCGGCTCGGCGGGCATCTCCTGGCATGTCGGGGTGGACGGCATCTCGCTGTTCTTGGTGGTGCTCACCGGAGTGCTGTTCCCCCTGGCCATCGTGGCCTGCGACCCGCCCCACGACGCCAAGGCCTATTACATCTGGCTGCTGGTGCTGGAAACCGGCTGCCTCGGCGTGTTTTTGTCGCTCGATCTGGTGCTGTTCTTCTTGTTCTTCGAGGTCGTGCTGATCCCCATGTACTTCCTCATCGGCTCGTGGGGCCACGAGAACCGCAAGTACGCGGCCACCAAGTTCTTCCTGTTCACCATGCTGGGCTCGGCCCTCATGCTGGTGGGGATGCTGACCCTGGCGCTTTTGGCCAAGGACTACAGCGAGACCGGCGAGATCACCTTCAACCTCATCGAATTGGCCAACAGTGCGGGCGAGCTGCCCACCATCACCGCCCGCTGGATTTTCCTGTCGTTCGCCTTGGCCTTCGCGGTGAAGGTGCCCATCTTCCCGGTCCACACCTGGCTGCCCGACGCCCACACCGAGGCTCCCACCGCCGGCTCGGTGATTCTGGCCGGAGTCATGCTCAAGCTGGGCACCTACGGCCTGGTCCGCTTCGGGCTCTATCTGTTCCCCGAGGCGTCCCGCTACTTCGCTCCGCTGCTGCTCACCCTGGGGGTGATCGGCATCTTGTACGGCGCGGTGGTGGCCACCATGCAGCGCGACCTGAAACGCCTGGTGGCCTACTCCTCGGTGGCCCACCTGGGCTTCATCGTGCTGGGCATCTTCTCCATCAACACCGAGGGCATCGAGGGCGGGCTGCTCCAAATGGTGAACCACGGCTTGTCCACCGGGGCGCTGTTCTTGCTGGTGGGGTTCATCTACGAGCGCCGCCACACCCGCCAGATCTCCGAGATGATCGGGCTCCAAAAGGCCGCCCCGGTGCTGGCCGCGGTGTTCACCGTGGTGATGCTGTCGTCGGTGGGCCTGCCCGGCCTCAACGGCTTCGTGGGCGAGTTCTTGATCCTGGCCGGGGCGTTCGTGGCCCACCGCTGGTGGGCGGTGGTGGCCGCCGCCGGGGTCATCCTGGCCGCGCTCTACCTGTTGTGGGCCTACCAGCGGGTGTTCCACGGCACCCCCGACGACGCCAACCGGTCGATGCCCGATCTCAACTGGCAGGAAAAGCTGGTCATGGTGCCTTTGGTGGGGCTCATCGTGTTCTTGGGGGTGTACCCCAAGCCGGTGATCGAGCGCATGGAGCCCGCCGTCAACGCCCTGATCGAGCACATGGAAGAGACCGAAGGATTCGAGTCGCCCACTGTGGATGATCGGCCCGAGGGCAGCTTCGAAGAGCTCCGTACCCTCACCGATGACTACGGCGACGAGGGGGAGGGTCACTGATGCTCTCGATCTTTGCCCAGGCCGACATCCCCGCCCAAGCCAACTTGCTCGCCCAAGCAGAAATCCCCGACATCCAGTGGTTGCCGCTCATTCCCCATCTGGTGATGGCGGGGGCCGCGGTGGTGCTGTTGACCATCGTGTCGCTGGCCGGTAATCGGCTGCCCGCGTGGTTCGCGTCGGCTTGGACGGTGGCCGCCGGGTTGGCGGTGCTGGCCACCGCCATTCCGGTGTGGATTCGGGCCTGGCAATGGGGCCCCCACTCCACGATTGCCGGATCGATCGGTGTGGATGGGTTCTCGGTGTTCATCATCGTGCTGCTGGCCTGCACCGTGGTGCTGACCGCTCTGGTAGCCGACGGGTTCTTACATCGGGAGAGCCTGGACGGTCCGGCTTTCTACGTGCTGTTGATGCTGTCGGCCGCCGGCGGCATGACCATGGCGGTGGCCAACAACCTCATCGTGCTGTTCTTGGGCCTGGAGATCCTGTCGTTGGCGGTGTACGTGCTGGTGGCCATGCACCTGCGCCGAGCCGAGTCGCAGGAAGCGGGCATCAAGTACTTCGTGCTGGGGGCGTTCGCCTCGGCGTTTCTGCTCTACGGCATCGCCTTGGTGTACGGGGCCACCGGATCGCTCAACCTGATCGACATCCGGTTGAAGCAAGGATGGTTTACGTTCGCACCCTCGGGCTCTTTGTCGCAGGATGCGGGGATGCAAAGCGTACCCGAGAGCGCCGCAATCGCCCTGGCCGACAACGGCTTGTTGCTGGCCGGGATGGCCATGCTGTTGGTGGGGTTCGGCTTCAAGGTGGCCGCCGTGCCGTTCCACGCCTGGACCCCCGATGTGTACCAGGGGGCACCCTCGCCGGTGGTGTCGTACATGGCCGCCGGAGTTAAGGCCGCCGGGTTCGCCGCCCTGCTCCGGGTGTTCTTCGCCGGGTTTGGGGGATTGGCCGACGACTGGCAGCCAGTGGTGTTCGGGTTGGCCATCGCCAGCTTGGCGGTGGGGTCGCTGATGGCCATCGTCCAGACCGATGTCAAGCGGATCTTGGCTTACTCCTCGATCAGCCACGCCGGGTTCATCCTCGTCGGCGTGCAGGCCGCCACCGACGACGGCGTGTCCAGCGTGCTGTTCTACCTGGCCGCCTACGCCGCCATGGCCATCGGCAGCTTCGCGGTGGTCACCGTGGTCAGCGGCCCCGGCGACGAGGGCACCGCCCTCGAAAACCTCCGGGGCCTGGCCACCCGCCGCCCACTGTTGGCCGCAGGCTTCACCGTGCTGTTGCTGTCGCAGGCCGGCATCCCGTTCACCGCCGGGTTCTGGGCCAAGTTCGAGGTCATCACCGCCGCGGTGGACGCCCGCTCCTTCTGGCTGGCCGTCATCGCCATGCTGGCCGCGGTGGTGGCTGCATTCCTGTACCTGCGGATCGTGGTGGCCATGTTCCTAGACGCCCCCGACCCCGACGCCCCCCGCCTGCACATCCCCAGAGGCCCCGCTCTGGCCATCACCATCGTGGTCCTGTTCACCCTCGCCTTCGGCATCTACCCCGAGCCCCTCCTCAATCTGGCCGACGACGCCTGGCTCAACCTAAGGCTCTGGGCCCATTAATCAAGGCGAGATCAATCAATCCTGGGGGTGGGTCCAGGGCAGCTTGGGGACGTGCTCGATCTGTTTGGGGCGGGTCAGCGGAATGTGGCCGATGGGGACGTCGATGATGACGGGTGCTTGCTGTTCGAGTGCGGCGGGGATCAGCGTTTCGAGGTCTAGGGGGTCGTCGGCTCTCATGGCGATGGCGCCGAACGACTGGGCGAACTTCACGAAATCGGGGTTGGCCAGATCGGTGCCGTAGGCGCCGGCAAAGAAATCGTCGAGGTCGCGGGCCACGTTGCCGTAGGCGTCATCCCTGAACACCACGGTTACCACGTTGATTCCGTACTTCACCGCGGTCGACAGCTCAGAGGAGTTGAACATGAAGCTGCCGTCGCCGGTCACGCACACCACCGGGCGATCTGGCTGGGCCAGCTTCGCCCCCAGCGCAGCCGGGAAGGCGTAGCCCAGATTGAACGAGTAGCCCGAGTCGATGTAGGTGTTCGGCTGGTTCACCTGCCAGTGGGTGCGGGAGTAGAAGCCGAACTGGGTCACGTCCCACACGGTGAAAGCGTCATCGGGGGTGCCCCGTTGCAACGCCTCCAAGATGGGGTACTGCGGTTCTTTGTCCCTGATGTCGTAGTAGGCGATCAGGCGGCGGGCCGCGACCACCGCCTCAGCAGGCGAAGGGCGGTCCCGGCACCCGGCTTCGATGAGCAACGGCAACAAAGCTCCGATGGTCGCTTTGGCGTCGCCGTGCAGGGCGATGGTGTTGGCCTGAATCCGGTTGAGATCGAACTCGTCGATGTTGATGTTCACCAGCGTGGACGCCTCCCCGGCAGGATTGCCCAGAGAAAAGCGCGTCCCTATGCCGACAACCACATCGGCCGACTTCATTACGTCGAGCAGCTGGTTCATCTCGTGGCGCTCACCGCCGGGGCTGACGCATGAGCCGTAGCACAGCGGATGGCTGTCGGGGATGGCCCCTTTGCCGCCCCCCGAAGTCACCACCGGGATGTTCGAGGCCTCGACCAACTCCAAAAGCGCTTGCTCAGCGCCCGACAGAGCCACCCCGCCCCCCGCCACGATCAGAGGAAGGCGGGATTGCACGATGGCCGAGGCCGCCTTCTCCAGCTGCTCAGCGCTGGGCATCGCCCGTGACACCGGGGCGGGGTCCACCAACTCCACTTCATCTCGCTCCACCCCGGCATCAGGCGGGATCTCGAGATACACCGGGCGGGGACGACCAGAGCGCATCTGATGGAAGGCCTCCGATACCGCCCCCGGAATCTCCTTGGGCGTGAGGGCCTGCTGCTGCCATTTGGTGACCGGACGCACGATGTCGATCTGGTCTTCGATCTCGTGGACCCCGCCGAGGTTCTTGCCCATCTGGCCGCGGGGAATCTGCCCGGCAATCAGAAGCACCGGACATGAGCGGGCATAGGCCGTGGCCAACCCCGCGGCCGCGTTGTAGATGCCCACACCGGGAACCACCAGGGCCACTCCCGGCTTGCCCGACGCCCGGGCGTATCCGTAGGCCATATAGGTGGCGGCCTGCTCGTGGCGGGTGGTGATCATCTCGATGCCGGGCTCGTCTCGCAACGCGGCCACAATCCCGTAGAGCTGGATGCCGGGGATACCGAACACAACCTCGACGCCCTCGCCCACCAGCGATTTGACTAAGGCCTCGCCCCCGCTCATTCTCATGGGAACATGATGGCTCAACAAACAACCAACCGCTGGCTTCGGGCAGTCATTGCCGCGGTGGCGCTGTTGGCGGCGCTCGCGTTGGTGGCCACCGCGTGCAGCGATGACGACGGCACCGCAGCGCCGCCCCCCAAGACCGAGCGGGACGCCTACACCAAGTGGTACGTGCAGCAGGCTTTGGAACGGTACGACGAAACCGGCCGCCAAGCCACCATCGACTACTACAACAACGAGGCTGGCGCCGACGACCAGTGGTACGTGTTCATCATGGACGCCGACACAGGATTCCTGGTGGCCCACGCCACCATTGCCTCCCGGGTGGGCACCAACTCGGGCGACAATGTGGACATCACCGGCCACGTCTACGGCCCGCTGCTAATGGCTTCGCCCGAGTCTGGCCACTGGGTGGACTACGTGTTCTACAACCCGCAAACCGACACCGGCGGCACCAAGCACACCTGGGCCGTCCGGCGGGGCGATCTGGTCTTCGCCTCGGGCTGGTACGAGGACTCCTATCCCATCCCCCGGCCCACCAAAGCTGAGCCCGGCTCCTACACCCGCACCTTCGTGGAAGACGCAGTGTGGTTCTACGAGAGCAACGGGCGCGACGCTTTGATCGACCACCTCAATTCTCCCAACAGCACCGATCCCCCCAGCGTCGACGGTCAGTGGTACGGGTTCGCAGTCGACCTCGACGGCGTGGTGCTGGCCCATCCCACCGTTCCGGAGAACGTGGGAATGACCCTGCAAGAGATCCTCGGTGCCACCCCCGAGGGCCTCCAAGCCGCCGATGAAATGGTGAGCGCCACCGAGACGGGCAAGTGGGTGGACTACACCTACCTCAACCCCCAAAGCGGCAACCAGGAGACCAAGCACACCTGGATCTTGAGGCGAGACGACATCTTGATCGCCTCTGGCTGGTACGAAGCCGGCTAGGCCCTAGAAGGCGAGCTCCAGGCGGTACACGGTGCCGTCGAAGCTGAGCACGTAGATCTCACCGGAGGCGTCCTCGCCGAACGACACCAGCGTGGCCTGCGGCACCGACACGCCAAGCTCCACTCGGGTGTCCACCCCCTCGTCGTCGATGGTCAGTGCCCACAGGCGACCGGCGCAGTAGTCACCGAACACATAAGCGCCCGCCAGCTGGTCAATGGCCGAGCCCCGGTACACATGGCCGCCGGTCACCGAGCAGCCCACGTCGTGGTCGTACACGTGGACGGGAAACACCAGATCGTCAGGGGCAGCGGTGCCGGAGAACCGCACTTCGCCTTCAAACAGCGGCCAGCCCAGGTTGGCCCCGGGCACCCAGCCGTCGGCGGCCCGCAAAACGTGGATCTCCTCCCAGTCGTTCTGGCCCACGTCGGCGATCCACAGATCGCCGCTGTCTCGGTCGAACGAGAACCGCCACGGGTTGCGGGCCCCATAGACCCAGATCTCGGGCCGCCCCTCGCCGCCGGCAAATGGGTTGTCGGCGGGGATGGCATAATCTGCCCCGCCACTAGCGCCGGGGTCGATGCGGACCATGGTGGCCAGCAGGGAGTCCAGGTTCTGGCCGTGGTTGAACATGTCGTTGGCCCCGCCGCCGTCGCCCAGCCCGATCCACAGATTCCCATCGGGGCCAAAGGCGATGTGCCCGCCGTTGTGATTGCAGGCCGGCTGGGCCACGCTCAGCACCGTCCGGCCTTGGTCGCCCAGCACCCGGGGTCCGCTCATCGGGTACTCCACGATCTGGTTGTCGCCACGCAGATCGGTGTAGTGGACGTAGAGGCTTGACCCGTCGGGGTCAAAGGCGATGCCCAGCAGCCCGGCCTCGCAATCGGTGGTGGTTAGATCGCCGATGTCCAGCACCATCTCAGGAGGCTCGTCCCCGTCTGCCCCCAACAGCCACACCTGCCCGGCCCTGGTGGCCACATACAGGTCTCCGGTGCCGCTGCCGGTACCCGGTCGGGCCACCAGCGCCATGGGGTCGGGTAGCGACACCACCGGCGTCAGCACCAGCGTCGGCTCAGGCGGTGCGACAGCGGGCGTGGGCTCGGCGCTCTCAACTGGTGCTGGAGCCTCGGTGGGCACAGGCGCGGCGACGGCGGGCTCTTCCGCAGTGGGCTCGGCGGCAGGGGATTGGGCCGCCGCCGTGGCCGTGCTGGTCGGTGCCCTCGTCTCGCGCCGCCGGTCGTCGTCGTTGCCCCCGCAAGCGCTGGCCAGCAAACAGACCGCGGCCAACACCGCCACCACCCGCCCGCCAAGGATCATGGCTTTTTGCGCAGCGGGCGGATCAGGCCCTCCTGCACCACCGAGGCCACCAGCTCGCCGGTGCGGTTCCACGCCGTGCCCCACGCCAGGCCCCGGGCGTTGGAGGCCGAGTTGGACACCTGGTCCAAGAAGATCCAGTCGTCCATGCGCAGCGGGCGGTGGAACCACATGGCGTGGTCCAAGCTGGCCGCTTGAATGTCGATCTCGTTGCCCCGCACGGGAAGGGCCTTGGTGGCGGTGTCGAGCACCGTCATGTCGCTGGCGTAGGTGAACATGCAGGTGTGCAGCACCGGGTTGGCTGGCAGCGTGCCGGTGGCCCGCAACCACACCTGCAAGCGGGGCTCTCGGCTCTGGCCTCGCTCCGCGGGCGAACCTGTCACATAGCGCAGCTCGATCGGGCGGATCATTCGGCCCTCGTCATCCACGGGAAACCCCTCCCATACAAACGGCTCCAGCTCTTCGGGGTCGGGAATGCCCGCAGGCAGGTCGGTTTGATGCTCGAACCCCTCTTCCTCTTTGTGGAACGAGGCCGACATGGCGAAGATGGGCTGGCCGTGCTGGATGGCGGTCACCCGGCGGGTGCTGAACGAGCGCCCGTCGCGCACCCGCTCCACCAGATACACCAGGGGTGCAGACACGTCGCCGGGCCGGATGAAGTAGGCCTGAAGGCTGTGGACCGAGCGATCTTCAACCGTGCGAGTGGCGGCCACTAGGGCCTGGCCCGCCACTTGCCCGCCGAACACCCGCTGGCGATCCTCCTGGGGGCTGATGCCCCGGAAGATGTCCTCCTCGATGGGCTCCAGATCCAGCAGCTTGATCAGATCATCGACCTCAGCCTGCATAACCGCCCGATCCTACCGCCCTAGTTAGGCAATCCTTATGGCCGTAATCCCGGTGGTCGAGTCCAACACGCGCTGAGGTACGATTACCTCTCCCCATGTCGCTCATTGTCTCGGTCCGCGCTCACGTCACCGATAACTGGCCCCGTCTGCTGCGCTACAGCGGAACATCGGCAGTGGGCGTCGTGCTGGGCCAGACCATCTTGAGAGTGTGCTACGACCTGTTCGGCTGGTCGGGGCTGGTTTCAAACCTGGTGGCGTTTTTGATCGCCAACATCCCCGTGTACCACCTGAATCGCTCGTGGGTGTGGGACCGCTTCGGACGCAGTCGCTGGGGCCACGAGGTGCTGCCATTCTGGCTGGTCTCGTTGGCCGGGCTGGCTCTGTCGTCGCTCACGGTGGGCTTAGTCGACGCGGTGACCAACAACGGCTGGTTCATCTCCGCAGCTTCGGTGGGGGCCTTTGGCACGGTGTGGCTGGTGAAGTACGCGGTGTGCGATCGGTACCTGTTCGGTACCCCGCTGGAGGACGGCGGCCATTCCGATCCAAACCAGGAGATGGCCAACGATGGATCCCACTCGACTGGCGTTCGCTGAGGTCGCCCGGGGGTTCATGCCCCCCAACGAAGGCCTTGCCCTGCACCAGGCCGCCTGCGATCTAGCCGTAGAAGGCCCGCTGCTCGAGGTGGGCAGCTACTGCGGTAAGTCATCGGTGTATCTGGGCGACGCCGCCCAGTCCCAAGGCAGGGTGCTATTCGCGCTCGACCACCACCGGGGATCGGAGGAGAACCAGCCGGGCTGGGAATGGCACGAGCCCGACCTGGTGGATCCCGAGGTGGGCCTGATCGACACCCTGCCCCACTTCCGCCGCACCGTCTACCAGGCTGGGTTGGAGCAGAGCGTGGTGGCGTTGGTGGGCGACTCGGTGCCCATCGCCCAAAACTGGTCCACCCCGCTGGCTTTTTTGTTTATCGACGGAGGCCACGGCACCGAGCCGGCCCACGCCGACTACGAGAACTGGGTGCCCCATGTGGCTATAGGCGGTCGCCTGGCCATCCACGACGTGTTCCCCAACCCCGCCGACGGCGGCCGCCCCCCCTATGAGATCTACTGCCGGGCCATGGAATCCGGCGCCTTCGCCGAACTCCCCCCCACCGGCTCCCTACGAGTCCTTACCCGCAACGCCGCCGGCATCTGAGCCGCTAGCCCGCCCAGGACCGGAGCCAACTAGTTTCATCGGGGTGAACAGCGAAGAGAAACTGGCATCAGGTGAGGTCTGGCGGGATTTCTGCGACCGGTTGAGAGCCGCGGGCGATCGGCTGTTGGGAGATGACTTTCCGGCGGGGGCGGCGGATCGGGCCGAGGGTTATCGGCATCTGGGCCGGCTGCTGATGCAGGGGTGGATTGAGCAGGTGGAGTTTGCTGATCGCGACTTCCCGGTGATGTACCGCCACAACGACGACGTGATGCGCTGGGGTGGCCCGAATGTGGACAACACCTATTGGCGGGCCCACGTGAGCGCCGAGCACTCCTATCGGATCACCGGGTGGTTGCCTCCAGGATCAATGTTCGTGATCCAAAGCGCCCACGGCGAGATGCACCAGAACCGCCTGGGGATCACCGCCGAGCGTTCCAGCGACGACTTCGCCGTCGACCCCGACGGCGGTTTTAGCTTTGTGGCCAGCGCCACTCCCCATGACGGCAACTGGCTGCCCATCGACGACTACACCGACCACATCTCGGTGCGGGAGTACAACGTGAATTGGATGGTTGAAGAGCCGGGCAGCTTCTACATCGAACGGTTGGGAAGCGAGGGTCAGCAACCTGGTTCTCTCGAACCAGCCTGGATGGCCGAAGCCCTGGATCGGGCCATGGCCTGGGCCGAGGACGCCTTGGTGTTCTGGAACCAGTGGATGGAGCGCAGCCGCCGGGCGGCGCCGCCCAATGTGTTCTACGGCCCCCACTCGGTGCCCGGCGGCGCCGATGCCATCGGCTACGGCGGCTGCTCTTATGAGCTGGGACCCGACGAGGCCATGGTGGTGACCTGCGACGTGCCCGAGGCCCAGTACTGGTCGTTCATGATCTACAGCTACGCCTGGTTCGAATCGCTGGATTTCGCCAACCGCACCGTGAGCCTCAACAACGCCCAGATCGCGGTGGATCCCGACGGCCGGTTCCGCATCGTGGTGGCCCATCAAGACCCCGGAGTGCAGAACTGGCTCGACACCGAAGGCCGCCCCGAAGCCCTCATCACATTCCGCTGGGTGCTCAGCTCCACCATGCCCACCCCCGAGGCCCAAGTGGTGCCCTTCGCCGAAATCGACCACCACCTCCCCGACTTCACCACCCGCCTCACCCCCCAACAGCGCGCCGCCCAAATCACCACCCGCCGCCAATCCCGCGCCCACCGCTTCCGCTGCTAGCACTGCCATGTTGAATGGCCAGACTCCTGTTGTATCGGGTCGCAACGGAGGTATTATGAACAGGTGGAGCCGAAAGCAAATAAGGCGCTGACCCTGCCTGATCCGGGCTCCCCCGACTACGACTACGGCGACATAGACCGAAAATCCGAGCAGGCAGAAGCGGAGATGCAAGAGATCGTCGCCCAAGACATCCCCTTGGGCGACCTAACGACTCTTGACGACATCAATCAGCGAATAGCCCGGCTCACCTCATCTGACTAGACCACGTGACCTGGAAGTTCAGGTCGCTCGACAGTGTCTTCGAGCGGTGGGCCGAGGACAAGGATCTTCAGGCCAGGTTGGAACTCTTGCAGCGCCTGGCAGAGTTGATCGACCAACCGATGACCGAACTACCGGGAAGGCCACAGTCTGGCCGACTTCCCACTCGCCGCTGGGAAGACTTGGGTCAGGCGAACATCTTCTTTGTTGTCTTTGAAGCTCAAGAAGTCTTGTCAGTGACCGACCTGATCGACAAGAACCCCGGCGGGTAGAAGCATGGTGCCGCTCCCGCAGCTAGCGCCGGCTTAGGGCGGCTCGAACCGACTGCTCCACTGCGTCGGCCACGGATTCGGGGCTCTCGTGCTCCCAAAAGCGCAACACGGTCCAGCCAGCCTCGGCGAGGTGGGCGTCGGTGTCTTGGTCGCGGGCGATGTTGCCGGTGATCTTGGTTGACCAGTACTCGGGGTTGGTGGCCGGCTGGGTGTGGTGCTCGGGGCAGCCGTGCCAGTAGCAGCCGTCCACGAACACCGCGATCTTGGCCTTGCGGAACACCAGATCAGCCGTTCGCCGCAGCTCCGGCAGCGGCCGAGCCGCCACCCGATAGCGCAACCCCCGCCGATGCACCGCGGAGCGAACCGCTAACTCCGGCTTGGTATCCCGGCTGCGGTTCCCCTGCATCGACTTCCGAGTCGCCTCCGACGACGCCCAAGACCTCTCCGGCAGCCCACTCATGGCCCGATGGTATCTGCGGGGTCTTCGCCACGTCGGTCCCCGTAAGTGTCACTGGCCACGGCTATGGTCATTTTGTGCGCTCGTATCGGCACTTGGCAGCAGCGGAGTTCTTTACCGGGTGGCCTGGTGAGGGCCAGTTGACCTCAGACGGCCCGACGCTCAAGATATGAAGGAGGAAATAGCAACATGAGCAGTGTTCAGAGTGACAGCCTGTTCGGCCAGGAGGCGTCAACACGTCGCGTGCGCAACGGATTGCCAACCAACGACCTAGTGTTCAGCGCATACGCCGAGGGAAACGACGACGTGTTCCCGCGGATAATGGACTTGTACGTGGCCCCGGGCAGTGTTGTCGCTGACGTGACTTTCGGTAAAGGCGTTTTTTGGCGGAACGTCCCAAATGGAATGTATGAATTGCTGGCGACGGACATTCAGAACGGTATCGACTGTAGGGCGCTTCCCTACAGCGATGGCGAAGTCGACTGCGTTGTGCTCGACCCGCCGTATATGCACTCACCGGGAGGGACAGCGCACAATGGGCACCAGGCGTTTGAGCGCCACTACCGGAACAACGGGACAGGCAACAGGACGAACAAGAAATACCACGAAGCCGTGCTCTCACTGTATGAGGATGCTGGCTCGGAAGCGCACAGAGTGCTCCGCGACAAGGGTGTGTTGATTGTGAAGTGTCAGGACGAAGTGTGCTCCAACCGGCAGCGGTTCACCCACGTAGAGATCATGCAGGCATACCAACAGATGGGCTTCGTGGCCGAAGACCTGTTCGTGGTGATGCGAAAGAATCGGCCCGGCGTGAGCCGTTCGGTCAAGCAGGTTCACGCACGGAAGAACCACTCGTACTTCTTGGTCTTCTGGAGGTCCAATGGCAGTAAGCGAATATGGGAAGCGCCCTGATGGATGCCGTAGAACTTCTGGCGAGCATCATAAGCAGACACAGCCCAGCGGACATCTGGGCGGACTCGCCGCTCATCGGATACAGGATGCTGGGCAACACCAACAGAGGCGAAATTGGTGAGGAGTTCGTTCGCCGATATCTGGGCAACGCAGGATTCAAGATCGGTAATGGCAGCCGAACATCGGAGATCGACATGGTGATCGAGGGGCAGCGAACGGAGGTCAAGACCGCTTCATTGGGCGTGAACGGTGCGTTCCAGTTCAACCACGTCCGTTTGGACCGGAACTATTCCTTCTTGCTGTGTCTCGGGATATGCCCGGAGCAGATCGTGTTCAATCTCTGGCACAAGGACGAAGTAAACGACGGCCTAGCGGGACGCTTAATCATGATGGCGCAGGACCAGAACGTCACATACAAGATCACCAAGAAACTTGACGACATGCGCCCTGTTGGCGAGATGATCGACACTCTCCATGAACGACTGATGGCATATGGTTAGTTGGCTGGCCCCCGAGATCATCACAGGTCACGGCAATGGTCATGTGGCAGCAGTGGAACCGGATCCTTCGCTGCTAGTAGAGATCCCCGAGAACCTTATTCTGACCTGACGCTCGGCCACCCGGGCCTTAACCGATGGTGATGAGCTCGGGGAGGGTGCGGTGGTTGGAGAACAGGGTGGAGGCGGGGGAGGCGCCGGATAGGGCGTCGGCGGCGAGGATGACGGCGGCGGCGGTGTAGGTGGTGCGCTCGTTGGCGGGGAAGTGGGTCCGCTCGGGGTGGGCCATCCCGGTGAAGTAGGAGCCGTCGTCGGCTCGCAGGTCTTGCACCCATTCGAACATCTCGGTAGCGATGTCGCGGCGGCCGACTCCGAGGTGGGCGATGATGCACTCGCAGGTTTCTGCGGCGGTCACCCAGGGTTTGTCGGACACGCAGCGCACCCCGAGCCCGTCCATAATGAACCGGTCGAAGCGGGAGGCCAGCATGGCTCGGCCTTCTTGGCCGGTGACTACGCCAGACAGAACCGGGTAGTACCAGTCCATAGCCCAGCGGTGCTTGGGGGCGAAGGCGTCGGGCTGGGTGCGGATCACATCAGCCAGCCGGGCGGCGCTCAGCTCCCAATCGGGCCGCTCGTTTCCCAGTTCTTCACCAGTTGCGATGGCTGCTCGCAGGCTGTGGCAGATGCTGGACGAACCGGTAAGCAGGGCGAACGACCATGGCGTGCCGTCGGCGTGGCGGGCCCAGCGAATCTCGCCTCGGGGGAGTTGCAAGTCGAGCACGAAGTCCACGGCCCGCTCCACCACCGGCCACATCGACTCCAAAAAGGCCCGATTGCCGGTACAGAGGTAGTGGTGCCACACCCCGGCAGCCACATAGGCCACGCAGTTGGCATCCAGCTTGTCTTGCTCCACGCCGTCGGCCACGTAGTACTGGTGCCAAGAGCCATCGGGACGCTGGTTGTCAGCCAGCCACTGGTAGGCCCGCTCGGCTTCGGCCCGGCGACCCATTACCGAAAGGGCCATGGCCGCTTCTACGTGGTTCCAAGGGTCGGCGTGGCCGCCGGGGAACCAGGGGATCATGCCGTTGGGGAGCTGCCAGGCAGCGATGCTGTCGGCGGTTTGCCCTAAATCGGTCGCCGACAAGATGCCGGCTGGGGAAGGCCCGGCAAGCTCGGTCTCGCGGTGGTTGTGGGATTCAGGCGACGACAAGCTCGGTCTCCCTTGGACTGTGTGATCCTGGCTTCCGGCTGTAAAGGACCAGGCTTTTGCCCAGCACTGGACTCAGGACTCGTTCGGCTATTCGGGTGATTTTCGGTTGGCGAACAATATCCCATTCCAATAGCCGACGATAAGCCGCAACCAGCCGGTGGTCGTCCCGGTTGGGGCCGACCGCACACCGCAACCACCAATAGGGGCTGTGCAGCGCGTGGGCGTGGTGGCCCGTATAGGGGGCCAGACCGGCCCGTCGGAGCCGCCGCCTGAGCTCGCGGCGCCGGTAGATCCGCACATGGCCACCAACTGCTTTGGGGGCGTGGTACTCATCCGACAGCGCCCAGCACACCTTCTCGGGAAACCAGGTGGGCACGGTTACCGCCAGCACTCCTCCGGGGCGCAGAATCCGGGCCAGTTCGGCCAGCGCCGCATCGTCGTAGTCCACGTGTTCAAGCACTTCCGAGGCGATGACCCGGTCAAACGACTGGTCGGAGAACGGCAAACGGGTGGCGTCGCCTTGAGCGGCCTGGCACGTCCCTTGATACTGCTCGCCAGACTCGGTCATGGCCGCAAACGTTGCCCGCACCTCGGCCAGCTCGGCTGATGCCAGGTCGCAGGCCACCACCTGGGCTCCTTGCCGGGCGGCCTCATAGGCGTGGCGGCCGAACCCGCATCCCAGGTCGAGGAGCCGTTCCCCCGGCTGCAACCCCAAGCGGTCGTAGTCAACAGTCAACATGGCTGATTCAGAAACCGGGGTTGGTTGTTGCGCCTATCGGTCGGGCTGCCACTCGTCCAGCAGCGCCCGATAGTGCTCCACCGTTTGCTCCGCAGTGTGGCGCCAGCTCCACCGGCTGATCACCCGCTCCCGCCCGGCTGCACCGATTCGAGCCGCCATGGCCGGATCGTCCAGCACCCGGCCTACCGCGGCGGCCAGCGCCTCGCTGTCGCCGGGAGGCACCGACACGCAGGTCTGGCCGTCGGGGCCGGCCACCTCGGGCAGCGCCCCGCCGGTGGTGGCCACCAGCGGTGTGCCGCTGCACATGGCCTCGATGGCGGGCAGCGAGAACCCCTCGTACAGCGATGGCACCACCGCCACCGAACTGGTGGCGTACAACTCCACGATGCGCTCGTCGGGCACCCCTGAGATGAACTCCACCACCTGGCTCAGACCCAAGCTGTCGATGGTCTCCGCCGAGGTGCCCCCCTCACGGGGCTTGCCGACGACGATCAGGCGCACATCCCGCTCGGTGCGTAGCTTGGCCACCGCTTCGAGCAGGTAGCGCAGTCCCTTCATGGGCACATCGGCGCTGGCGGTGGTGATGATTTGATCGGGGCGACGGTCCACGCCGGGCAGTGGGCGGAACTGCTCTGGGTCCACGCCCACCGGAACAATGTGCATGAGTCGGCGGGGGACCTTCTGGTCGCGGGCGATGTCGTCGCGCGACGACTCCGACACGGTAATAATGCGCTGGAGGCGTCGGGCCACTCTGGACTGCATCCGGGTGAAGGAATACCACCGCCGCTTGCCCAGCCGCTCCACCGGGCTGCGGGCATGTTCGAGCTCCAGTTGGCGGTCGACGGTGATGGGGTGGTGGATGGTGCCCAATACCGGCAGCCCATCGCGCTCGATGGCCAGCAGCCCGTAGCCCAGCGACTGGTTGTCGTGAACCAGGTCGAAATCCCCCATTCGGGAGCGCAACATCTGCCAGGCCCGGATGGAGAAGGCCAGCGGTTCTGAGAAGGCGCCGGTCATGAACGAGCCCACTTCGGCAGCATCGGCCCACGTCTTTATCTCCCAGAATCCGGGCATGCGTCCGGGATGGGCGTCGTTGAAGATGTCGAGACTGGGGAGCTGGTGCAGCGGCACCCGGTCGTCCAATACCGGATAGGGCTGTCCGCTCAGCACCTCCACGTGGTGGCCCAGGTCGGTGAGCGCCCGGCTCAGGTGGTGGACGTACACCCCTTGCCCGCCGCAATGGGGCTTGCCCCGGTACGACAAAAGGGCGATTTTGAGCGGGCGATCCGCCGAGACCATAGCCCCACAAGGCTTTCGGAATTCAGCGGGTTTGGCAAATGCTCAGCCCCTTGGAATAGCGGTTATCTTTGCCCCGTGCGAGCACTGGTGCAGCGGGCCGCGGAGGCCCGGGTTTGGGTAGACGGCGAGGTCATCGGGGAGATCGGCGCCGGCTTGTGCTGTCTCATCGGCGCGACTCACGACGACGATGCCGACACGGTGAAGAAGATGGCTTCCAAGCTGTGGAACCTGCGCATTTTCACCGACGAGAACGGGCACATGAACCTGTCGGTAGCCGACACCAGCGGCGAGCTGCTGGTGGTGAGCCAGTTCACCCTCTACGGCGACATCAGCCGCGGCCGCCGCCCGTCCTTCTTGGCCGCCGCTGCCCCTGACCAAGCCGCCGCCCTGATCGACGACCTAGTCGCCGAGCTCCGCACCCTCGGTGCCACCGTAGCCACCGGCTCCTTTGGCGCCATGATGGCCGTCGAACTAACCAACGACGGCCCCGTGACGCTGATGGTGGAGGTTTAGTCAGCGGGCTTTGCTGCGGGCTGGTGGGGTAGTGCTGCGCTGGTGGCCCAGCCAGGCAGCTAGGAGGGCAGCTAGGGCTAGGGCGAGCATGGGCCAGGGACCGGCGCGGGTGGCGAGAGTTTGGCCGCCGCGGAGTTCGATTTCGGCGTGGATGACTTTACGTTCGGAGACGGCAGTGCGCTGGTACACGTTGCCGTCGGGGTCGATGAAGGCGCTGAACCCCGTGGGGGCGGCCTGGGCTACCCATCGGCCGGTTTCCAGGGCTCGCAGTCGGGAACTGGCAATCTGCTGGGTTTGCACGATGGTGAGCCAATAGCTGGCCCCGTTTGTGGGGTTCAACAGCAACTCACCGCCGGCGCCGATGGCGTCTCGGGCCCGATCCTCGAAGAAGATCTCCCAGCTTATGGATATCCCGAGGCGGCCCGCCGGAGTGTCCAACGCCGCGGGAGTGTCGCCCCGGCGCATGTCTCGGGCCGGCAGGTAGTCGGGGGCCAGCGGCTCGATCAGCGACCGCAGGGGCACGTACTCGCCGAACGGCACCAGCCGCACCTTGTCGTAGCGGCCCAGCATGGTTCCGTCGGGGGCGAAGACCGCCGCGAAGTTGGCCGCTTCGGTTGCGGACACGTCTTCTACCACCCCTGCTACCAGTGTGGCGTTGAGCTCTTGGGCCAGCTCAGCCAGCCGCAGCCGCTCTTCGCTATTGGCAAACAAGCCATGTACGTCCACCACGTCTTCGGGCCACACCACCAGGTCCACCGGCGACTGGACCAACTGGCTGGCCTCCAGGTGCCGCTTGAATACCACGCCCTGCTCTGTGTTGGCTGCCCGGGTTCGCTGCGGCCCGCCTCCTTGCACCACGGCCACGTCGATGGTGCCGATAGCGGAGCCCCGGGGTGCCAACGCGGCCCAGCCCCAGAACCCCAGCACGACCACCGCCAGAGCCAATGCAGCCTGCCACCGGCGTTCGAGTGCGGCGGCCAGGATCATGGCAATGGCCACGGTGACCCCAACCAGGAGTAACGGCCCCAATACCCGCACGGTGGTGGCCCACGGGGTATCCACCTGGCTCATGGGCAGGGTGGCCAGGGGCACCCCGCCGAACGGCCACCGCCACCGGATGGCCCCGGCCAGCACGAACAGGCCGGGCAGCGCCACCCACCGGCTGAGCCCTGGTGGACAGGCCGCCCCGGCCAGGCCGTACAGCACGGAGAACACCACGCACACCGCCAGATAGCCGGGCAGGGTGAAGTCGACCATCCAAAACGTGGCTGGGAACAGCCAGCCCGCCCCGAACCCGAACCCCCGCCACGCTCGTGCCCCGATCGGCTGGTCGGCGATGAGACGCTCGAAAGCCAGCAGGCCGACCAGGGCCAGCGGCCACCAACCCCATGGGGGCATCGACAGCGCCACCAGCCCACCAGATGCTAAGGAGCCCGCCGCGGTCCACCCGCTCTTGCCGGCCCATACGGAGAGTCGTGGGCTGCTCATCGGGCGATTGCGCCCTCGGACATGCTGGTCCGGGCTGCTTGTCGGCCTTGGTTGATACAGGCCGGAAGCCCCAAGCCTCGAGCCCACGACCCGGTCACCTGCAACCAAGGGGCGTCATGGGCCAGCGCTTGTTCGATGTCGGCCACCAACTCCAGATGGCCGGGCCGGAACTGGGGCAGCGATTTCTCCCAGCGGCTGATGCGCACGGTGTGGGGCTGGGCGTCCAAGCCCATCGTCGCCGCCAAGTCGGCTCGTACTGCGCTCAATAGGGCATCGTCGTCCATCAGCAGCGCCCGATTGTCGCGATATCGGCCCGCCGATACCCGCAATATCACCGACTCGCCTGTTCCTATGTGGGCCCACTTGCTCGACGCCCAAGAGCAGGCGGTGATAGTGCGGCCTTCCACTGCGGGCACTAGATAGCCCGAGCCTTCCATGGGGTGATCGACATCGGCCTTGTCGAAGGCCAACGACACCAGCACCACCGAGGCGTAGTCGATGCTGCGCAGTAGACCGGCGGCGGTCGCCGACACCGGGGCCACCAATGCACCGGCTGCTGTTGCGGGGAGCGTGACGATCACCTGGTCGGCATCGAGCTCGCTCAATTCATCCACCGGCGATGACAGCCGCAGATAGTGCCCCAATCGGTCGCTGAGTTCGCTGGTCAATCGCCCCAATCCGTCAGCCAGGGTATAAAACACTGGGGCATTGGGATCGGCGGTTGAAGACGCGGCCAGCCGACGCAGCTCCTGCACCAGGCTGGGGCCACGTGAGGCGGCTTCGGCCAGCTGAGGCACGGCTGCCCGCAAGCTCAGATCGTCGATCGATGAGGCGTTGATGCCCCCGATCAGCGGGTCTACCAGCCGGTCGGCCACCTCGTCGCCCAGCCGCCGCCGCACCAGCTCGCCCACTGATTGGTCGTCAACCAGCTGCGACCCGGCCATATCAGGCTCCTGACGGGCCCGTTCGACTCCTTCGGCGGATACGATCCCCGAGGTGGCCAAGGCGTCGAAGTCCAGTGGCACCCCCAGTACGTTGGGCTGGGGAATCGCTCGCAGACCGCCCCTGGAGTACACGAACGCGGCTCGCTGGGCGGGCGACACCAAGCCACCGTCCAATCCCAGCTCCTGGCATAGTTCCACACCCCATGGCACACGGGCCAAGAACGCATCGGGTCCCTCATCTACCTGCTGACCGGCCAGCTCCGAGGTGAGAATCCGCCCCCCAGCCCGCTCGGCTGCCTCATACACCATCACCTCGGCACCGGCCTTGATGGCCTCGTAGCCCGCGGCCAACCCGGTGATACCGGCGCCAACAACGGCAATTCTCACGGAGATGCCTTCATGGAGACGCCTTGTATCCGTGTACCAACTCCACCACCTGCTCCAGCACTTCGGGGTCGGTCTCGGGCATCACACCGTGGCCCAGATTGAACACGTGTCCCGGCTGGCCAGCGTTGCGGTCCAGGACATCGGTGGCTCGACCGGCCACGACCGGCCACGGCGCCAGCACTGCGGCCGGGTCCAAGTTGCCCTGCACGGCCACGTCGGGCCCCAGCCGCTCCCGGGCGTCGTCCAGGTGAACCCGCCAGTCCACCCCTACGACGTCGGCCCCCGCCTTGGCCAAGAGCTCCAGCAGCTCGCCGGTGCCCACCCCGAAATGGATGCCTGGTGCCCCGGTCCCCATAGCGCCCAGCTCCGCGAATACCCGTTGGCTGGCTGGTAGCACAAACCGCCGGTACTCGTCGGGGGCCAGCGCCCCTGCCCAAGAGTCGAACAACTGAAACGCAGAGGCACCGGCGTCGAGCTGCGAGCCGATGGATGCGATGGCCAGGTCGGCCAAGCGGTCCAACAGCGCAGCCCACAGGCCGGGGTCGCTGTGCATCAGCGATTTGGTGAGGGCATGGGAGCGAGACGGCCCTCCCTCCACCAGATAGGAGGCCACGGTGAACGGCGCCCCCGCGAAGGCGATCAACGGCACGTCCAACTCTGCTACCAGGTTGCGAACCGTCTCCAGCACGTAGCCGGTGTCGGCCTCGGGGTCGAGCGGCCGCAGCCGATCAAGGTCACGGGCTTCCCGAAACGGCTGCTCCACTACCGGCCCCACTCCGGGCACGATGTCTACCCCGAACCCGATGGCGTGGATGGGAACCACAATGTCGGAGTACAAGATGGCCGCGTCCACCCCATAGCGGCGCACCGGCTGAAGGGTGATCTCGGTGGCCACCTCGGGGCGGGCAAGGGACTCCAGCATCGAGCCTTCCCCCCGAATGGCCCGGTACTCGGGCAGCGACCGCCCTGCCTGGCGCATAAACCACACCGGAACCCGCTCGACGGGCAGCCCACGGCACGCCCGCAGAAAAGCGTCGTTGGTGAAGGCAGCACCGTTGGCCACGTCTAAACGGTACCGATCACCAATGCTCCCGATACCATCGCCCCAGTACGATCAACGGTGTGCGCAGGTCCATCGACGACTACCCCTTCGACCCAGCCGATCTTCCCCCCGGAGACGACGAAGAGTTCTCCCCGGTCTCGTGGGCGGTGGCCATTGCCGACGACTACGAAGACGCCACCCCCCGAGTGGTGCTTACCGTCGAAGAGGTGGGCCAGGCTGGCTACGGCCTAGTGGCCCACTTGCCCCCTCATCTCGCCCGCCGCCTGCGAGCCGCCATCGGCGACGCCCTCAAAGAGATCGGCGAGCCAGTCACTTCTTAATCCTCTAGAGACGTACTAGACTTGAATGTTCGCTGATTTTGCACTGAGTCTGAGGAGTCTCTGATTCATCCCGATCACACCGCGGAGCAGACATACATCGATCAGGCCCACCAAGCCCTCGAATCGGCTCGGGAGAGAGCGCTGTCGCTGAAAGACATGGTGGAAGTGGGCGCCGGGGGCACCCACCAGGCCCGCTACGAGCGGGAGATTATTTGGGACTCCATCAGCACCCGCCTAAGCGCACTCGATATCGGCAACTCCTCGCTGGTGTTCGGACGCCTCGACTGGGCCGAAGAACAAGGCGGCGACCGACTCTATGTGGGCCGGGTGGCGGTGTGGGACGACGATCAGGAGCCGGTGACCATCGACTGGCGGGCCCCGGCGGCCGAAGCCTTCTACCGGGCCACCGGTGGCGAACCCATGGGGCTGTCCCGCCGCCGCCATTTCGTTACCCGGGGCCAGGAGCTGCTGGGGGTTGAGGACGAGTACTTTGGTGAGAACAACGGCCGCGGCCGCCTGCCCTTGGTGGGGGAGGCGGCGTTGCGAGCTGGGTTGGAGGCCGGGCGCACCGGTCGCCTGGTCGACGCGGCGGCCACCATCCAGATCGAGCAGGACGCCATTATCCGATCTCCCCTGCCCGGCGTGCTGGTGGTGCAGGGCGGCCCCGGCACGGGCAAAACAGTGGCCGCCCTCCACCGAGCCGCCTACCTGCTCTACACCCACCGCTTCCCCCTGGAAGGCCAGGGGACGCTGGTGCTCGGCCCCAACCGCCTGTTTCTCACCTACATCGAACAAGTGCTGCCGTCGCTGGGCGAGGCCGGCGTGGAGGTGTCGATGTTGGCCGACCTGCTGCCTGGCACCCGGGTCAAGGGGCTCGACGGACCTCGGGTATCGCGCATCAAGGGTGACTTGCGCATGATCTCTGTGCTGCGCCGAGCCCGCCGCGACCGCCAACGCCCGCTGCGCGCCGACGTGACGCTGGGCTTTGGCCTGCGGCGGCTCCGACTCACCGTCGATCAAAGCGCAGAGATCGTGCGCCAGGCCCGCAAGCGGTTCCGCACCCACAATCGGGCCCGCCGATACGTCGAAGAGCAGATGTACAAGCGCCTGGCCGAGAGCGGCGCCCGCACCGACAGCCCCGGCCCCGACGTCGAGACGGTGCGCGAGCGGCTACACGGCAGCATCGAGCTGCGCGAGGCCCTGGAGTGGATGTGGCCGGTGCTCACCCCCACCCACTTTCTTCACGACTTGTTCGGCTCGACTGCGCTGCTCCGCTCCGCGGCCGGATCGGTGCTCACCCCCGAAGAAACCGACTTTCTCTACCGCCCCCGGACCGCCCACGCTTCCGAAGTGGTGTGGACGGCCGACGACGCCCCCCTCCTCGATGAGGCCTTGGCGCTGCTGGGTCCTCGTCCCGGTCACAAGCATGCCGACACAGTTCGCACCTACGGGCACATTGTGGTGGACGAGGCCCAAGATCTGTCGCCCATGCAGCTCAGGATGATCAGCCGCCGCTCGCTCAACGGGTCGATGACCGTAGTGGGCGACATTGCGCAGGCCACCTCAGCGTGGGGGCACGACTCCTGGGACAGCGTTGTCGAACACCTGCCCGGAAAAAAGGAGCCCCGATTTGCCGAGCTGACCATTGGCTATCGCCTGCCTGAGCCCATCATGGAAGTGGCCGCCCATGTGCTTGATGCGGCCATTCCCGGCCTGATTCCGCCCCGATCGATTCGCACCGAGGGCCAGCCCCCCCGGTTTGTGCCCATCGCCGGCCAGCCAATTGCATCTGGCAACGGCCAAGGACGCGGAACCGACAACTCCGGCCTTGTTGGCGCCGTGGTCGGTGAAGTGACTGCGGAACTCGGCACGCTGGCCAACGGGAACCTAGCGGTGATCTGCCACAACGCACTGGTCGACGCCATCTCTGAGGCGCTGACCGACGCCCAAGTCGACCACGGGTTGGTCTATGAGCGGGGCCTCGAGTCCCAGGTGACCATCGTCCCAGTGGAGCTGGTCAAGGGACTGGAGGTGGATACCGCAGTGGTGGTGGAGCCAGCCGACATTTGCGAGAACCTCCCCAACGGAATGCGGGCCCTTTATGTAGCCATCACCCGAGCCACCCAGCGCCTCGTGGTGGTACACGCCCGCCCACTGCCCGAGCCGCTGCTGCCAACCAAGGACTGAGCCAATGGCCCACGACCCCCGAAACCTCACCGACGAGATGACCGGCTTCCTTCGGGACCGCCACCTGGCCTCGCTTACCGTCTTGCGTTCCGACGGCACCCCCCATGTGACCCCGGTGGGATTCACCTGGGATCCCGACACCGCTACTGCCCGCATCATCACTTGGTCGGGGGCCAAGAAGGTTCGCCTGCTGGATGCGGCCGGCGGTGGGAGGGCCGCGCTGTGCCAGGTGGACGGCGGCCGATGGGTCACCCTTGAGGGCCACGCCACGGTCACCGACGATCCCGACGAGTGCGCCGAGGCAGTGGTTCGCTACGGCCAGCGCTACAGCCCGGCCAAAGACCGGGGCGCTGACCGCCGCGCCATCATCATCGCAGTGGACTCTGTGCTGGGAAGGGCATAGTGACCCCCAAAGGGATTGGCCTCAGCGCCAACGTGCAGGAGTACCTGGTAGCCCACGGTGCCGGCATCGACCCCATCGCCCAGGAACTGATCGACGTCACCGTCGAGTTGGGCCGTATTTCTGGTATGCAGGTCGCACCCGAACAGGCCGCCTTCATGACCATGCTTACCCGCCTGCTCGATGTGCGGTTTGCGGTGGAGGTGGGAACCTTCACCGGCTTTTCAGCCCTATCCATCGCCCGTGGACTCGCCACCGGTGGCCGGCTGCTGTGCTGTGATGTGAGCGATGAGTGGGTGAACATTGGCCGGCCATTTTGGGAGCGGGCCGGGGTGGCTGATCGCATCGACGTGGTCATCGCCCCCGCGGCCGAGACCTTGGCCGCTCTGCCCGATGATCCGCCCATCGATTTGGCTTTCATCGACGCCGACAAGCGGTCGTACAAGGTCTACTACGAGGAGATCTTGCGCCGACTCAGCCCCAAGGGAATGATCTTGGTGGACAACGTGCTGTGGGGCGGCCGGGTGGCCGATCCCGACGCCGACCTCGACGAGAACCCCGATACCGCCAACATTCGGGAATTCAACCGCCATGTCGTGGACGATCCCCGTACCACCCAGGTGATGCTCCCCATCTCCGACGGGCTGACGCTTATAACTCTGGCCCCATAAGGTGCGCCACCGGCCCACGGCCCGCGCCCAAGTCCCATTCAGCCGAACGTTCGATGCAGTGGCGGACAAAGTCTTTGGCACCCACGATCGCATCCAAGGGTGCCATCCCCGCCGCCAACGCCGTGGCCACCACGGCCGAAAACGTGCAGCCCGTACCGTGGTCGTTGGCGGTATCGATCACATCGCCGGGCAACTCACTCCACTCACCGTCATGGTGAATCCACTCCGTCGCGGTGACTTCTCCAGTCACCACGAACCATCCTGGGCACAGGGTCGCCAGATCAGTCGGTTCTTCAAATGCGCCCACCTCACTGAGCACCATGGCCTCCCTGGCGTTGGGAGTGGCCACGGTGGCGTGTCTGAGCAGTTCCAGGTAGAGGGCTTCAGCCCCGGCGTCCAGCAGTCGGGCGCCGGTAGACGACACCATCACCGGATCGACCACCAAGTTGGGCAGCCGACCGGCCGCCGCGTAATCGCCCACCACGGCGATGATGTCTTGGTTGGCCAGCATGCCGGTTTTGACTGCGGCCACGGGCAGATCGTCGAGCACCGAGTCGAGCTGCTGGGCCACGAAGCTGGCGGGGATCGGGTGTACTCCCTGCACACCGACGGTGTTCTGGGCAGTCACCGCGGTGATCACCGCGGTTCCGTGTGCTCCCAGCGCGGCGAAAGTGGCCAGGTCGGCGGCTATTCCGGCCCCGCCGGAGGGATCCGATCCGGCCACGCTCAGCGCTACAGGAGGGTTGGTCACGCGTGCCACTCGGCCAAGAGGGCGGCGATGGTCGCTTGGGGATCGGGGCTGCGGGCCACTGCTCCCTGCACGGCCACTCCAGCCGCTCCGGCGTCGCGGCAGGCGGCCACCCGTCCCAGGTCGACTCCCCCCAGGGCATAAACCGGAACATGGGCCTGCCGGGCAATCCGGCTCAACCCGCCCAGGCCCAGCGCCGGTCCGTAGCCTGGCTTCGACTGGGTTTCGAACACGGGGGAGATGGTCACGTAGTCCACCCCTTCGAGCTCAGCCTGGCGCACTTCATCGAGCCCGTGACACGACCGTCCTACGATCCCCTGGTACACCTTGGGATACCGATCGAATCCGGCCAGGTGGACCCCGTCGGCTACCGGGTCGATCATCGATGCCAGGATGAGGCAGTCGGTTTGGTCTCTCATCAGCTTGGCCAGCTCGCGCCTGATCTGGGGTGGGTGGTCTTTGGCCCGGAAAATCACCGCCGGAGCGCTCACTACCATATCGGTGAGCACGAGCAACTCCGATTCCAGCGCCTGCTTCGAGCTGAACGGCCGACGCGGGTCAGAACTGGGCACGGCCCTGGCTGGAGGTCGAGGCTTCGGCACCGAAGCGCTTGGGAATCCGCCCGGCCAGCCGGGCCTGCCGCCCGCCTTCCACAGCCAGCCGTATGGCCGCGGCCATCTGCTCGGGATCTCGGGCCCGGGTGATGGCCGAGGCCACCATCACCGCATCGCAGCCCAGCTCCATGGCCAGCGCGGCGTCGGAGGCCGTGCCGATGCCCGCGTCCAGCACCACCGGCACCGACGACTGCTCCACGATCATCTCGATGTTGTGGGGATTGCGAATGCCCAGCCCCGACCCGATGGGCGCTCCCAGCGGCATGACCGACGCGCATCCCAAGCCGTCTAAGCGACGGGCCAGCACCGGGTCGTCGTTGGTGTAGGCCATAACGGCGAAGCCGTCGTCCACCAGCGTTTCCGCCGCCTCCACCAGTTCGATGCCCTCGGGCAACAGGGTGATGTCGTCGGCTATCACCTCCAGCTTCACCCAATCGGTTTCGAACGCCTCTCGGGCCAGTTTGGCGGTGAGCACGGCGTCGGCTGCGGTGTGGCATCCGGCGGTGTTGGGCAGCACGTCGAGGCCCAGGCGGTCGATCACATCCAACACCGAGCCAGCAGCTTCGGGCGACACCCGGCGCAGCGCCACCGTGACCAGCTCGCACTCCGACGCGGCGAGCGCTCGTTCCAGCACGGCCAGGTTGGGCGCCCCCCCGGTGCCGGTGATCAGCCGGCTGGTGAAGCTCCGCTCAGCCACAGTCCACGAGTCGCCCGTAACGGCCTTTTGATCGAGGGTTTCCAGGCTGCCCATTCATCCCCCCTTGGCTGCTTCGAGGATCTCAACCCGGTCGCCTTCGCACAAATGGGCTTCGCTCCACCGACTGCGGGGCACGATCTCCCGGTTGACCGCCACCGCCACTCCTCGCTGGTCGGGAGCCAGGCTGCCCACTGTGCAGCCGGGGGCCACCTCTTGGGCCTCGCCATTGACGATGACAATCATGCTGGCACAATCATGCCGATACCTCGCTGAGCTGATCGGAGGTCCCGGCCGCGGGGTCGGTGCTGGCGACACCGGTGCTGAACCGGCTGGGGCTGAATGGTGACAGGTTCACCGGCGGCTCGCGGCCTTGAACTAAGGCGGCCACCGCGGCCGCGGTGATGGGGGCGGTGAGGATGCCGTTGCGGTAGTGGCCGGTGGCGTACACGATGCCGTCGTCGCCAGTCCCGATGATCGGGGCGTTGTCGGGTGCGCCGGGGCGCAGGCCGGCCCATGTCTCCACCAGGTCGATCTCGCTCAGCCCCGGAAGCAGGGCCAACACATCGCGGAGCAGTTCGTAGACTCCGCCCGCGGTCACCCGGGTGTCGAAGCCCTGCTCCTCCTGGGTGGCGCCCACCACGATCTCGCCGTCGCTGCGGGGCACTGCGTACACGCTCGACCCCCGCACCACCCCCCGCACCGGCAGCCGCAACAGCCCCTCCGGGCCGCTCAAGCGGAGGATCTGCCCCTTGATGGGGCGAATGGGCAGGTCCAGCAGTCGGCCGGTCCATGCCCCGGCGGCCACTACCACCTGCCGGCAGTCCATCTCCCGGCCGTCGTCGGCCACCACCCGGTTGCGAGTTACCTGGGTGGCCGACGCCGCGATGGTGGGCACCCGGTTCAGCAGCTCGGCCACCACTCGCCGGGGGTTCACCTGGTGGTCTAGCGGGGAGTACACCCCGCCCCGGACGCCGGGAGCGAGCAGCGGCTCGCGAATCCGGCATTCCCGGCTGCGGAGCCGCTCCACCGGCAGGCCCTCCTGTTCGTGCAGGTCGCCCAAGTTGTCGAGTAGCGCCTTGTCGTCGGCGTCGTAGGCCGCCATCAGCATTCCGTTGCGGCGGTAGTCCACCGCGTCCACCCCCAAGGCGTCGGCAAAGGCGGGCCACTCCCGGCTGGCGGCCAGGTTCAGGCGCAGGATGTGGCTCTCCCCCCAGTAGGCCTCGTGGATGGGGGCCAGCATTCCGGCCGCCGCGTGGCTGGCACCGGTGCCGGGCGCGGGGTCGAGCACCACTGCCTCGGCGCCGTCTCGATGAAGCTGCCAGGCGGTCGCCAGCCCGACGATCCCGCCACCCACGACGATGACATCGGGCTTTGAGGGGGCAACGGGTTTGGGGGCCCCGCCAGCATGGGAAAGCCGCTCAGCCACCGAGGGCCTCCAGCAGCTCGGCGGCGGCCGCGGCCGGGTCGGCGGCGTGGGCTACCGCGCCTATCACCGCCACGCCGTAGGCCCCGGCGTCCAGCAGCTCTGGCACTCGGGCTGAGGTGATGCCGGCTATGGCGATCACCGGGATATCCACCGCGGCAGCCACTCTCTCCACCCCGGCCGGTCCCAGGGGATCGGGCAGCCCGGCTTTGGAGGCGGAGGCGTACACCGGCCCCACTCCCACGTAGGAGGCGCCATCGGCTTGATGACGACGGGCGGTGTCGGGATCTCGGGCAGTGGCCCCCACCAGCCGGTCGGGGCCGAGCAAACGGCGCAGCACCGCCACAGGCAGGTCATCGGCCCCGCCGTGGACCCCATCGGCCTCGGCGGCCAGGGCGATATCGGCCCGGTCGTTCACGATCACCGTGGCGTGGGCGTACTGAGCCGCAGCCACGATGCGCTGGCACTCGGCCAAGACCTCGGCATCGTCGGCACCTTTGATCCGCACCTGCACCGCGGGCGCTCCGCCCTGAAAAGCCGCATCGGCCAATGAGGCGCAGTCGGCGATGACGTGCAGTCGGGGCACGGGTGGAGTCACTGGATCGATTCCGGTTTGAAGGGTCTCGATAACGGCCACGTCAGCTATCTGGGTTCAGGGTCACGACCCGGCCGAGTAGATCTCGGCGCCCTTGTCCCGGAACTCGTCGGCTTTGGACTTCATCCCCAGTTTGATGGCCACCGACTCGTCCACACCCTGGCGGGCGGCATAGTCCCGCACGTCCTGGGTGATCTTCATGGAGCAGAACTTGGGTCCGCACATGGAGCAGAAGTGGGCGGTTTTAGCCGGTTCGGCCGGGAGGGTCTCGTCGTGGTACCTCAGCGCCGTCTCGGGGTCGAGCGACAGGTTGAACTGGTCGGCCCAGCGGAACTCGAACCGGGCCTTGGACAGGGCATCGTCCCATGCCTGAGCCCCCGGATGACCCTTGGCCACATCGGCGGCGTGGGCGGCGATCTTGTAGGCGATCACCCCGTCCTTCACGTCGGCCCGGTTGGGCAGCCCCAAGTGCTCCTTGGGGGTCACATAGCAGAGCATGGCGGTGCCGTACCAGCCGATGTTGGCCGCCCCGATGGCCGAGGTGATGTGGTCGTAGCCCGGGGCCACATCGGTGACAAGCGGCCCCAGTGTGTAGAAGGGGGCGTCTTGGCACCACTCCCGCTCCAGGGTCACGTTCTCTTTGATCTTGTTGAGCGGCACGTGGCCCGGTCCCTCGATCATCACCTGCACGTCGTGGGCCCAGGCCCTCCCGGTGAGCTCGCCCAGGGTCTCGAGTTCGGCCATCTGGGCGGTGTCGTTGGCGTCGGCGATCGACCCCGGCCGCAGTCCGTCGCCCAGCGAGAAGGCCACGTCGTAGGCGGCGAAGATCTCGCACAGCTCCTCGAAATGGGTGTAGAGGAAGTTCTCCTGGTGATGGGCCAGGCACCACGCGGCCAAAATCGAGCCGCCCCGGCTGACGATCCCGGTGGTGCGCTCGGCGGTGAGCGGCACATAGCGCAACAGCACCCCGGCATGGACGGTCATGTAGTCCACCCCTTGTTCGGCCTGCTCGATCACCGTGTCGCGGTAGATATCCCAGGTGAGCTCCTCGGGCTGGCCGTTGGTCTTCTCCAGGGCCTGGTAGATGGGCACGGTGCCGATGGGGACCGGCGAGTTGCGGATGATCCACTCCCGGGTGGTGTGGATGTCGGCGCCGGTGGACAGGTCCATCACCGTGTCGGCGCCCCAGCGGGTGGCCCAGGTCATCTTCTCCACCTCTTCGGCGATCGACGAGGTGACCGCCGAGTTGCCGATGTTGGCGTTGACCTTGGTCAAGAACTTGCGCCCGATGATCATGGGCTCCGATTCGGGGTGGTTCACGTTGGCCGGGATGATGGCCCGGCCCCGGGCCACCTCGGAGCGCACCAGCTCGATGTCGAGCCGCTCGCGGGTGGCGATGAACTCCATCTCCGGGGTGATCTCGCCCCGGCGGGCATAGGCCATCTGGGTTACCGCCCGGCCCTTGGCCCGACGCACCGGAAGGCGCTCGCCCAGGAACGGGTCGGAGGCTTGGCCGGTGCGCACTGCCCGACGGCCGTCGTCGCGCAGATCGGCCATTCGGCCCGAGTTCTCCTCGGTGTCGCCCCGTTCTTTGATCCACTCCAGCCGCAGCGGCGGCAGCCCCACACTGGGGTTGGCGCCGGGGCCGCTGGTGTCGTAAAGCAGAAACGGCGGCTCCGGCTCGGTCAGGTTCACCTGAGTGAACGGCACCCGCACATCGGGCCGGGAACCGGTGACGTACACCTTCTCTCGGGCGGGCTTTTGGCTGGCTTCGCTGGAATGCGCGTCGCCGTTGGTGCTCTCGCTCATCATCATCTCCCTTCGCCGGCGTTATCCGGATCAGGTTCAGCGGTCGGTGCCAGCGGACACCCTCTCAGCCCGACGATCCTCGAGCTCCCGCGTGGTTGTCGCTCCTAGTCTGCCACAGCCCGTCGAAGCGTGACGTAGCGGTTGACTATTGGACCGTACCTACCGCTTCAACACGTCTTCAAGGGCGAGGGGCAGCAGCCCGTCCCCCCCCCTTCCAGCCCGCGTGTCCTGCCGCGCGTTGGTGCTGGTCAGAGCGGGTGCATCGGGGTGGCGGGTTCGGCTATGTTGTTTTCCGTGTTGAGGTCGGCGGGGCGGGCGGGTTCGGTTTCGGCACCCCGCTCGCGCTTGTCCCCCCCCGGTTGTTGATGTTCGGGGGAGGCCGGGTTCCGGGTTCGGCGGTGGGCGGCCGGGGGTTGTTGGGGGTGTGGGTGTCGGTGTGTTTGGCGGCGGCCTCGCTGGTGCTGGCCGGCGCGCCGGCTGCGGGCGCGGCACCGGGCGCGCCGGCTGAACCGCCCCCACCCCAAGAGAATCAGCGCCCCGCCGATCTCGCGCCGGCTGACCCTCAGGCCGGCCAACGCCCGCTCGAGGGAACGCTCGAGCCCGAAGGCGGTGGCGGGCAGCCATCTGGGTTTGGGGTGGGCGGCGATGGCTCGCTCGATGGCGGTGGTGGGCTTGAGGGCGGTGGCGGGGGGTTGGGGCCTGTGGCTGGCGATGGTGTCGGGGTGGCTGATGTGTTGGGCGCTGATGGGGTGTATTCGTGGTCTGATGGGGGCCGGGTGGTGGCGGTGCGCCGGCTCGATGGTGCGCCGGCGGGGGCGGCTCAGGGCGCGTCGGAGTTCGCGGGCGGGTCGGGCGTGTCGGACAATTCGACTTTGGGCGAGTGGTTCGTTACTGACACCGGCCAGGAGTTGCAGTTGTTCGGCGGCGTGGTCGTCATTTTCCGGTCGGGGACGTCGTCGGCGGAGATGGGCGAGGTGTTGGCCCGCCATGGCGCGTCGTTGGGCGACGCGGTGCCGATCGAGGGGCTGGCCGGCGCGTTTTTGGTGGAGGCGTCGCCGGAGGAGTCGTTGGCGCTGGCCGCGGGCCTTGCGGGCGAGCCCTCGGTGGCGGCGGCGTCGCCTAACTGGCACTCGCCCGACGCCACCGACCAGTCGGGTGCGGGTTCGTTGTCGGGTTCTGAGGCGGCGGGCGGCGGAGACGCGGCTGAGGCGATCAGCGCCGCGCAGAGGCAGTACTGCACGGGTCTTGTGCCGAGGGAGGACTGGAAGTGGTCAGACGAGCTGCATCACTGCGCGTGGCACCTCGACGCCAGCACGGCTTTTCGGGGGGGCCGGGGCTCGGGTGTCGATCCGGTGGTGGACATCAACATCGGCGACGTGTGGGACCAGACCATGGGCCAGGGCGTGACGGTGGCGATCGTCGATAGCCACTGGAACGGCGGCCATGAGGATTTGCGCGACAACGCCGGCTCTGGGCTTGACACCCATTGGGGAGGGCAGTACCGCGAGCCGCGGCGCTTGGGGTCTGTCCCGGTGCCCGGCGGTATCGCAATAGGGTGGGTGGCGAATCCTCATGGGACGGCGGTGGCGGGGGTGGTGGGGGCGCGCGACAACGGGGTGGGCAGCCGGGGGGTGGCGCCGCGGGCGACTTTGGCGAACTTCAATTATTTGGATCACCAGCGGCAGTGGACGCTGTTGGAGGGCTGGACGCGGGGCAGCGATGTGGTGGGGGTGTCCAACCACAGCTACGGCCCTGGGTTCCCGGGTTTGAGCCGGGTGTCGGGGGTGTGGTGGGCGGCGATCGATGCTGTTTTGGCCAGCGGTTTGGGCGGTCTGGGCACGGTGTTCACCAAGTCGGCGGGCAATTACGGTGGCGGTCGCCCGTATCAGGGTTTCTCGGTTTACCGGGAGCGCAATAACCACCGGGGGGTGGTGACGGTGTGCGCGGTGGGCCCCGACGGCAGGCAGTCGGCGTATTCGAACGAGGGGCCGAATCTGTGGCTGTGCGCCCCGTCGAAGGGGGGCTCGGGCGGCATCGGCATCGTGACGACGGTGGGGAACAACCAGTATTCGGACACCTTCGGCGGCACGAGCGCGGCGGCGCCGCAGGTGGCGGGCGTGGCCGCTTTGGTGCGCAGCGCTAACTCCAATCTGACGTGGCGCGACGTCAAGGTGCTGTTGGCCGACACCGCCCAGAAGAACGACCCGGGCGACAGCTCGTGGGTAGCCGGCGCGGCCAAGTACTCCGATTCCCAGGCCACCTACAGCTACAGCCGCAAGTACGGCTTCGGGGTGGTCGACGCCGAGGCGGCGGTGGCCGCGGCGCTGTCGTGGACGCTGCTGCCCGCCGAGAAGGTGTCCACGACCACGTCGCCGGGTCCGGACGTGGTGTTGGAAGACGACACGCGCACCACCGAGCTGTCTTTGAGCGTGGCGACGGGCATCGATTTCGTCGAGCACGTGAACCTCGAACTGGACATGGAGACCGACAATTTCCGCGACTTCGACATCACCCTGGTCTCCCCGACAGGCCGCGAATCGGCCATCTCGACCTACGCGTCGCGCTGCCAGAGGAATTGCAGCCTTAACGGCATGTTCAGATTCGCCACGACCCGCCACCTCGGCGAAGACCCCAACGGCACATGGAAACTCAGGTTCGACTACCGCGGGTCGCTGGAGAACACCCCCGCAGACGTGTCGGACATCGCGACCGTCAAGTCGTGGGCGCTGAAGATATACGGGCACACCGCATCGGCGACCTCCACAGTCGCCTGGCTGTCGCTGACCGTCGGCGGCAACGGCGGTACCGAGGCGACCTTGCTCGAGGGCGAAGACCTGCAAGTGTCGGTACACCTGCACAACGGCCCCCTCACCGAGGATCTCGCGGTGTCCGTCGAGTTCGCCAAGCAGACCCCGTCGAACGACTCCGACACCGCCACCGACTTCTCCGCGCCCGCCTCGGTCACTATCTCCGCCGGGTCCACAACCGCTTCGGTGACCGTCACCGTCGCCGACGACAGGATCGCCGAAGGAACCGAGAAATTCGCTGTCCGGCTTGTCGCCGTGCCGCCGGGCTACGACACCGTGGGCATCACCCCCACCGTCATCATCGAAGACCTGCCCATAGTGTCGATCTCGGGCGGTGCTGAGGTGTTCGAGGGCGGCGACGCGGAGTTCACGGTATCGGCTGTGCCGGCGCCGTCTTCGCCTACGGCGGTGTCGGTGTCGGTGGCCCAGGACGGTGATTTCGGGGTGGTGGCGGGCACGCGGACAGTGACGGTGCCGGTGAGCGGTTCGGTGTCGTTCACCGTCGCCACGGTAGATGACGCCGTCTGGGAGGCGGACGGGTCGGTCACCGCGACGGTGGCGCCCGGCTCAGGCTATGGGGTGGGGTCGCCGTCGTCGGCATCGGTGGTCGTTGCCGAGTACAGGCCGTTGGTGGCGGTGGCGGGCGGCCCGAAGGTGTTCGAGGGCGGCGACGCGGTGTTCACGCTGTTGGCGTTGCCGGCGCCGTCTTCGCCCTCGTCGTTGGAGGTGACGGTGTCGGTGGGCGGGGCCGGTGATTTCGGGGTGGTGACAGGGTCGCGGACGGTGACGGTGCCCTCGTCCGGTTTGGTGTCGTTTTCGGTCGCCACGGTAGACGACGATGTCGCGGAGTCTGACGGGTCGACCAACGTCGTGGTGGGCCAAGCGGCCCACTACAGGGGGTTGTCGGATTGGGAGCCGTCGGTGGGGAGGAACTCGCTGCGGTTTTCGCGGTCGGCGGTGGTGGAGGTGGAGGATTATGAGCCGGTGGTGTCGGTCTCCGGCGGCGGCGATGTCAACGAGGGCGGCGACGCGGTGTTCACGGTGTCGGTGTCGCCGGCGCCGTCTTCGCCCTCGTCGGTGTCGGTGTCGGTGTCGGTGTCTCAGACCGGCGATTTCGGGGTGGTGACGGGGACGCGGACGGTGTCGGTGCCTGCGTCCGGTTCGGCGTCGTTCACCGTCGGCACCGCCGACGACGATGTCGCAGAGGCGGACGGGTCGGTCACCGCGACGGTGGAGCCCGGCACCCGCTATACGGTGGGGTCGGCGTCTTCGGCGTCGGTGGTGGTGGCGGATTATGAGCCGGTGGTGTCGATCTCCGGCGGCGACAGGGTGTTCGAGGGCGGCGACGCGGTGTTCACGGTGTCGGTGTCGCCGGCGCCGTCTTCGCCCTCGTCGGTGTCGGTGTCGGTGTCGGTGTCTCAGACCGGCGATTTCGGGGTGGTGACGGGGACGCGGACGGTGTCGGTGCCTGCGTCCGGTTCGGCGTCGTTCACCGTCGGCACCGCCGACGACGGTGTCGCAGAGGCGGACGGGTCGGTCACCGCGACGGTGGAGTCCGGCACCCGCTATACGGTGGGGTCGGCGTCTTCGGCGTCGGTGGTGGTGGCGGATTATGAGCCGGTGGTGTCGATCTCCGGCGGCGACAGGGTGTTCGAGGGCGGCGATGCGGTGTTCACGGTGTCGGCTGTGCCGGCGCCGTCTTCGCCTATGGCGGTGTCGGTGTCGGTGTCTCAGACCGGCGATTTCGGGGTGGTGACGGGGGCGCGGTCGGTGTCGGTGCCCGTGTCAGGTTCGGCGTCGTTCACCGTCGCCACCGCCGACGACAGTGTCGCAGAGGCGGACGGGTCGGTCACCGCCACGGTGGAGTCCGGCACCCGCTATACGGTGGGGTCGGCGTCTTCGGCGTCGGTGGTGGTGGCGGATTATGAGCCGGTGGTGTCGATCTCCGGCGGCGGCAGGGTGTTCGAGGGCGGCGATGCGGTGTTCACGGTGTCGGCTGTGCCGGCGCCGTCTTCGCCTATGGCGGTGTCGGTGTCGGTGTCTCAGACCGGCGATTTCGGGGTGGTGACGGGGGCGCGGTCGGTGTCGGTGCCCGTGTCAGGTTCGGCGTCGTTTTCGGTGGCCACGGTGGATGATGAGGCTGTTGAGGTGGACGGGTCGGTCACCGCGACGGTGGAGTCCGGCACCCGCTACAGGGTGGGGTCGGCGTCTTCGGCGTCGGTGGTGGTGGCGGATTATGAGCCGGTGGTGTCGATCTCCGGCGGCGGCAGGGTGTTCGAGGGCGGCGATGCGGTGTTCATGGTGTCGGCTGTGCCGGTGCCGTCTTCGCCTATGGCGGTGTCGGTGTCGGTGTCTCAGACCGGCGATTTCGGGGTGGTGACGGGGGCGCGGTCGGTGTCGGTGCCCGTGTCCGGTTCGGCGTCGTTCACTGTCGCCACCGCCGACGACAGTGTCGCAGAGGCCGACGGGTCGGTTACCGCGACGGTGGAGTCCGGCACCCGCTACAAGGTGGGGTCGGCGTCTTCGGCGTCGGTGGTGGTGGCGGATTATGAGCCGGTGGTGTCGATCTCCGGCGGCGGCAGGGTGTTCGAGGGCGGCGACGCGGTGTTCATGGTGTCGGCTGTGCCGGCGCCGTCTTCGCCTATGGCGGTGTCGGTGTCGATCACCCAGGACGGCGATTTCGGGGTGGTGACGGGGGCGCGGTCGGTGTCGGTGCCCGTGTCCGGTTCGGCGTCGTTCACTGTCGCCACCGCCGCCGACGGTGTCGCAGAGGCCGACGGGTCGGTCACCGCGACGGTGGTGCCCGAAACCCACTACGCGGTGGGGTCGGCGTCGTCTGTGTCGGTGACCGTCGCCGACGACGACGGCATAGTGGTGTCGTTGTCGTCGTCGGTGTCGGCGGTGGCGGAGGCGAGCGGCGAGGCGGTGGTCACGGTCTCTTTGAGCAGGCCGCTGGTCAGCAACGACCAGGTGGCCGAGTGGGTGAGGGTGCCGTTGTCGGTGAGCGGCGGCACTGAGGGGGTCCACTGGAAGCTGGGCCTGCGCCGCGGCAACACGGTTGGGGGCGTGGTGCTCCAGCGCGACAGCGTGGGGCCGTCGGTGTTGCTGTACAACCGGGGGCAGGCCGCGGAGTTGGTTTTGACCGCTCTGCCGAATACCGACGCGGTGGAGCGGACCATCACGATGGCGGTGGGCACAGGGCCGCGGGCGCCGGCCGGCGGCGGGATCGATGAGGTGTTCGTGAGGGCCGGTTCGGTGAGCGTGGACATCGTCAACGACGACACCGGCCTGCCGTTGGTGTCGGTCTCTGCTGGCGGCGACGTGACTGAGGGCGGCGACGCCCAGTTCACCGTCACCGCGGTGCCCGCGCCCTCAGCCGATTTGGATGTGGATGTGACTGTCGCCGCCACCGGCGATTTCGGGGCGGCCACGGGAAAGCGGACGGTGACGGTGCCGCCGTCGGGTTCGGCGACGTTCTCGGTGGGCACCGCAGACGACGGCGACGACGAGCCCGACGGGTCTATCACCGCGACGGTGGAACCCGGCTCGGGGTACACGCGGGGCTCGCCGTTTTCGGCGAGCGTGGCGATCGCCGACGACGACCATGCCCCGAAAACCCTTCCGACGCTGTCGATCTCGGGCGGTGCCGCCATCACCGAGGGCGGCACCGCGGTGTTCACGGTGACCGCGGTCCCGCCGCCGTCCAAGCCGATGCAGGTGAACCTGCTGTTGGGCGGGCACGGCAATTTCCGGGCTGTTCAAAAGGCCTCCACCGTGGTGACGATGCCCATTGGGGGCTCGCTGTCGTATTCGGTGCTCACGGTCGACGACGGCGTCGACGAGCCGGACGGGTCGGTGACAGTCGAGGTGCGGCCCAGCCGCGGGTTCGCGCTGGGCTCGCCGACGGCCGCGTCGGTGGCCGTGGCCGACAACGACCCGACGCCGGGCGCCGACCCGGTGGTGAGCATCACCGCTATCGGCGACGTCACCGAAGGCTCGGCCGCGCAGTTCACCGTCACTGCCGTCCCCGCGCCCACTGCCGACCTGGATGTGAGCGTCACCGTCGCCCAAAGCGGCGATTACGGCGTGGCGGGCGGGACGCGGACGGTGACGGTCCCGACATCGGGCAGCACCACGCTGTCGGTTTCCACCGCCGGCGACGACATCGACGAGCCCGACGGGTCGGTGACCGCGACGGTGAACTCGGGCAGCGGCTACACCGTGTCGGCCACCGCCGCCGCCGCAACCGCAGCGATCGCCGACGACGACGACCCGCCACCGCCGGTGGTGAGCATCAGCTCTGTCGGCGATGTGACTGAGGGCTCGGCCGCGCAGTTCACCGTCACCGCCTCGCCCGCGCCGGCCGCCAACCTCGCGGTGAGCGTGACCGTCACCGCGTCCGGCGACTACGGGGCGGCGACCGGGACGCGCACGGTCACGGTCCCGGCGTCGGGCAGCGCCACTCTTTCGGTGTCCACTACCGGCGATCAGACCGACGAGCCGGACGGGTCGGTCACCGCCACGGTCAACACCAGCGCCGCCTACACCGTGTCGGCCACCGCCGGCGCCGCGACCGTCAGCGTGGCCGATGACGACGACCCGCCGCCGGTGGTCCCGGAAGTGAGCATCGCCGCTGTCGGCGATGTGACCGAGGGCTCGGCCGCGCAGTTCACCGTCACCGCTTCGCCTGCGCCCGCCGCCGACCTCGCGGTGAGCGTGACCGTCACTGCCGCCGGCGATTTCGGGGCGGCGACCGGGGCGCGCACGGTCACGGTCCCGGCGTCGGGCAGCGCCACTCTTTCGGTGTCCACTACCGGCGATCAGACCGACGAGCCGGACGGGTCGGTCACCGCCACGGTCAACACCAGCGCCGACTACACCGTGTCGGCCACCGCGGGCGCCGCGACCGTTAGCGTGGCCGATGACGACGACCCGCCGCCGGTGGTGGTGCCGGTGGTGAGCATCAGCTCTGTCGGCGATGTGACTGAGGGCTCGGCCGCGCAGTTCACCGTGACCGCCTCGCCCGCCCCCGCCGCCGACCTCGCGGTGAGCGTCACCGTCGCGGCAACAGGCGAGTTCGGCGCCCCCGTCGGGGCGCGCACGGTGACCATCGCCTCGGGCGCAAACTCCGCCACCCTCACGGTGGCCACCACAGGCGACCAGACCGACGAGCCCGACGGGTCGGTCACCGCCACGGTCAACACCAGCGCCGACTACACGGTGTCGGCCACCGCGGGCGTGGCGACAGCAGCGGTGGCCGATGACGACGACCCGCCGGGGCCGGATGTTCCGGGCATCACCGTGGAGGAAGCCTCGGCGACCGAGGGCGGCTTGCTGGAGTTCCGGATACTCCTCTCCCGGGCGTCGACCCAAAAGATCACCATCAACTGGTACGCCACCACGGCCTGGCACCTGATCGACAACAGAGCACACCGATCCGACTACCAGCCCACGGGCGGGACCATGGAGTTCGAGCCGGGAACGACCGCGCTGACCGCAACAGTGTGGCTAGAACACGACAGCCAAGACGAGCCCGACGAGCACTTCGCAGTGGAGGCCTTCCTCCCCGGAAAGTGGTTCACCCCCGCGGACGTGGGAACAATGACCATCATCGACGACGACTGAACCCCAAAAACCGGGAACACCAGCCCGCCCGCACTGCCCCACCCGGGCGGCCTGGTGCCGTGATCAAGCCGCTATAGGCATGATTGCGGTTCCCGCCCCACCAACGTTGAGCTTTCCCCTGGTGACTGCCGTCGGTTCCTATAGCGGTTGATGAGAGACCGGGTGGAGGAATCACGGGCGCGGGAGGCATCGCCGCCGCTCAGCTCGGCGGCGATGCCCGCGGCCAGGGTCTTGCCCAACTCGACGCCCCACTGGTCGAAGGGGTTGATGCCCCACACGGTGGCCTGGGTGAAGACCTTGTGTTCGTATAGGGCCACTAGTTGACCCAGTGAGCGGGGAGTGAGCTGGTCGGCGAGGATGACGGAACTGGGCCGGTTGCCGCCGAAGCTCCGGTGGGGGTCGCCGGTGTTGGGGGCGCCGAAGCCCAGGCCTTCGGCCTGGGCGATCAAGTTGGCCATGAGCAGGTCGTGGTGCTCGGCGAGCCCGTGGTTGGGGCGGCAGAAGCCGAGGAAGTCCACCGGGACGATGTCGGTGCCCTGGTGCAGTAGTTGGTGGAAGGCGTGCTGACCGTTGGTGCCCGGCTGGCCCCACACCACCGGGCCGGTGGCGACACCCGCCGGGGTGCCGTCAGACCGCACCGACTTGCCGCTGCTCTCCATGTCAAGCTGTTGGATGTAGGCCGGGAACAGGGCCAATTCCTGGGAGTAGGGGAGCACTGCGTAGGTGGGCCAGCCCCAGAAGTTGCGGTTCCAGATGCCGATGAGACCGAGCAGGGCGGGCAGGTTCTCGGCCCACGGAGCGGTGCGGAAGTGCTGGTCGATGTGGTGCATTCCGGCGAGCATCTCAGTGAAGGCATCGGGGCCGACCGCGATCATGAGACTGAGCCCCACTGCCGAGCCCAGCGAATGGCGGCCGCCCACCCAATCCCACATGGCGAACACGGCATCGGCGTCGATGCCGAAGGCTTGGGCCTTGTCGGGGCTGGCGGTGACCGCGGCGAAGTGTTCGCCGGCCCGTTCGGCGCCCACCGCGTCGGCGACCCAGGCCCGAGCGGTGCGGGCGTTGGTCAGGGTTTCGATGGTGGTGAACGTCTTGGACACCACGATGAACAGGGTCCGGGCCGGGTCCAAGCCTCGGGTGACCGACCGAAAATGGGCCCCGTCCACATTGGACAAGAACCGCACGTCCAAATCGGGATGGGCGAATGACTCCAGCGCGTCGGTGGCCATGGCCGGCCCCAGGTCCGATCCGCCGATACCGATATTCACCACCGCCTGCCACCGCCCGCTGCGAGCATCAGCCGCAAAAGCAGCCATGCGGTCGAGCTCTTCTCGTACCTCGGCAGGCGGGTTGGGCCTACGCAGGGCCGCGTGCCACGCAGGGCGATTCTCGGTGGTGTTCACCGCCTCGCCATCGAGCATGGCTTCGATCTGGCCCCGCAGATCAGCCCGGTCGGCCAATGCGGCCAGCAATCCGACCGTCTCGTCGGTCAGCCGGTTCTTGGAGTAGTCCAGCAGCAGCCCGTCGGTCTCGGCACAGAGCCGCTCGCCCCGACTGGGGTCTGCGGCGAACAGATCGCCCAAGTGAACGCCGTCGAGTTCCTCTCGGTGGGCGCTCAGCGCCTGCCACCCGGCGGTGTCTTGCATGTCCGCAGCGTAACCGGGGCGCCAGTTGCCGAAGTTCGACTATTCGTAGGCGATGGCGTCGAGGATGTTGAGGCGGCTGGCCCGGCGGGCGGGCAGATATGCGGCCAGCACCCCGGCGATGGCCGCCACAGCCATGTAGACGATGAGCGTGAACCACGGCACGGCGAACGCCGAGATGAAGCTGTCGGGGATGACGATCACCGCCGCCCCGGCGAACAGAACCCCGATCGCCGCTCCCATGATCCCGCCGAAGGCCGCCACGATGGCCCCCTCCCAGCGGATCATGCGCCGAGTCTGTAGACGAGACATCCCCACCGCCCGCAGCAGCCCCAGCTCGCGGGTTCGCTCGAACACCGAAAGGGCCAACGTGTTGGTGATGCCAATGAGCGCAATGACCAGGGAGATCCCCAAGAACACGTTGACCACAACCAAGAAGGTGTCGATCTGGCTCTCCTGGTTCTCTCGGAACTCGGTCTGGTTGCGCACTTCAAGCTGGGGGTAGTCATCGGTGACTGTTTCCAATGCGGACCGGGCCTGGTCTGCGGTGGTGCCGTCGGCCGTTATCGCCGAGATGAACTGGTCTTGAGTACCGGTCACGTAGCGGTCCCAGTCGGCATGGTCGATCACCCAGGCACCCAAGACGGTGTTGTTGGTGAAGATCGCCGCCACTTTGAAAGAGATGAGTTGCCCGCCGGCAAACTCTAACTCCACGTCGTCGCCGACCCCGACCCCGAGATCCTCTGCCTCGTCGTCATGGAGGAGCAGCTGACCAGCCCCCGCCCCGGCCGTGGTTCCGGCAACGATGTCAGGGTCGATGTGGCGGCCAATCACATCGAGATCGGTCGACCCGATGTCTTGCACTTCCTCAGTGGCGGTGGCTCGGGCCAAGTCGGATCGGAAGCGAAATGAGACCACCGACTCCATCTCCGGCAATTCGGCCATGGCCTGGGTGGCCAGCGGGCTGAAGGCCGCGGTCGGATCGTTGCAACCACCTACGCAAATGAGCCAGTCGGAGTTGACCGCGTCGTCCAGAACATCGGCCAGGGTCTGTTTGAACGACTGGCCCAGCACCGTGACCATGGAGACAAGGGCCAGCCCGATCATCAAGGCCGAAGCCGTGCTGGCCGTTCGCCGGGGGCTGCGGGCCGCGTTCTGACGGGCCATGCGCCAGCCGATCCCGAAGAACAAGTCCCTCACCCAACTCTTCCACCACCGGCCTCGACCCGACATAAGCGCCCCGAGCCCCATGAAGAGAATCACCGGAATGCCCAACACCACCAGCAATGGGGTCAGCCGCCCCAGGAATCGGACGGCGGGTTTGGCAAAAATTGGGCTGACCAAATTCATCCCGACGAATACCAGCAGCGCCCCCATTCCCAGCAGCACCAGGATGTCGCTGGTAGAGAAATTGGCTACGACGGCTATCAACAGCAGTACGGCCCCCAGAATCAGCACCGACGCCCGTCCGACGATGGGGTGGATGCGAGTGCCGCCGGTGTAGAGGAGCACCGATCCCCCTAGAGCGGTCCCCACCATGACCCAAGTCGACTGTTCGATGATTCCCGCGACCACCGCAGCAAGGCCCAGCCCGTAGAGCAGTGCTCCCAGTTGGGGGGCGCGGGGAATGTCGGAAACGCCCAGCCGGACATCGGCGGCCAGCGCGGCCATGGGCGTCACCTTTCTGGCTCGCAGCGCGGGCCAGATGGCCGATACGGCGGTTACCCCCACCCCCACTGCAGCCGCGATGCCAACGGTGAACCACTTCATGATGATGGGGGTGTCGGGGAGGGAGGCTCCAAACGCGCTGAACATGGCTTCCAGGCCCAGGGCGATGAGCACTCCGAGGCCCAGGCCCAGCCCAGTGGCGACCAGTCCGACCACCACCGCCTCACCGATCACCATGAATGTGACCTGGTTCCCACTGGCCCCCAGCGCTCGCAGCAGTCCCAGTTCCCGGATGCGCTGGCCGACGAGGATGGTGAAGGTGTTGTAGATGATGAACGACGACACCACCAGGATGACGACGGCGAACCCCAGCAAGAAGTTCCGGAAGAAGCCGATGATCTCGTTGAACTGGTCGGCCTGCTCGTCCACCAACTGCTCGTTGGCAATCACCTCCACGTTTTCGGGCAGGGCATCGGTTATGGCCGCGGCCACCGCCGTCACAGAGGCCCCCTGCTCCAGGCGCACATCTATGGAGTCGAGGCCGCCCCCGTCGTGCAGCACATCAATGGCGGTCTCCACGTCCCACGCCATGATCTGGGCGCCCACGGCGGCGTCTTGGCCGGTCCCGAAGCGGAACTTCCCTACCAGGGTGAATTCCCTGGTGCCGGTGGGGGTGGACACCCGGTAGCGCTCGCCGATCTCGAAGTTGTGCTCGGCGGCGGTGCTGGCGTCCATGGCGAATTCGTCGGGTCCGCGGGGGGGACGGCTGATGCCGTCGGGCCACACGCTGACCTGGCTGAGCAGATCATCGGTGGGCCAGGCCACCCCCATCTGGGGTGGGCCGATGCTGCTCAGCGGCTCACCGTCGGCGTCGATGGCAATGATGTTGATCTCGAATACCCCACCGTCGGCGGCTGCTACTCCGTCGATCGATCGCACCACGTCTTGGAGGGCGGGATCCACCAGCGGGGCATTCAGCTCTCGATCTCCGAACTCGGTCTGTGAGCGCACCGACAGGTCTACGCCTCGGTATATGTCCTCCGACAGGCCTCCGAAAGTTGAGCGCAGGCCGTCGGTGGTTACGAATACGCCGACGGTGAAGGCCACGCCGATGAGGACGGACAGCGTGGTGAGCAGGAACCGGACGCGGGTTCCGGCGATGCTCTTGAGGGCGTAGCGGATGAGGCCTATGGCCAATTCTTACTGGTGCGCTATGGCCTCTAGCACATTGAGGCGGTTGGCCCGACGGGCGGGGAAGAAGGCGGCCAGCATTCCCGCCACGGCCGACACCACCAAGTAGATCAACAGCGTCACCCAAGGCACGCTTACCGTGGAGATGACGCTGCTGGGGAGTGCGGCAGCAGCGATGGAGCCAACCACTACGCCGGTAGCGATGCCTACCAATCCACCGAATACGGCGACGATGATGCTCTCCAAGAAGATCGTCCCCCAGGTTTGCCGCTTGGCCATACCGATGGCCCTCACCAATCCCAGTTCCCGGGTTCGCTCAAAGATCGAAAGGGCCATGGTGTTGGAGATGCCCATCACCGCAATGAACAAAGCGAGGATTAAGAACACGTTGATGATCACCAGGAACGTGTCGATCTCAGAGGCCCTGCCCTCCCGGTATTCGGCCTGGTCCTTGACGACGATCTGGGGAAAGTCGGAAAGCTCTGATTCCAGGCTGGACCGAGCACGGTCCATATCAACCCCCGGAGCGGTGATGGTCGTTGCCAGGTTGTCTAGGCCGCCGCCCATGAGGTGGTCCCAGTCGCTGAAGTCAACCACCAAAGGACCGACCACAGAATCCTCAGTGTGGAGGGCGACGACCTCAAATGTCGATTCCTGCTCGCCGGGGAACTCGAGCAACAACTGGTCTCCGACGGCGATGTCCAGTTCATCGGCTAGGTCCTCGTGTACGAGGACATCACCGGAGCCAGCGCGATCCAAAGTTCCTTCGACCACTCCCGGATCGACATGGGGGGAGAACGAGTCGAGGTCGGTGGCTGCCACTCGGCGCTGCTCGCCATCGGGAGAGCGCGCTCCGTCAGGGCGGAATCGGAAGGCCATCACCGATTCGAATTCAGGCATCTCAGAAATTCTCTGAGTGGCCTCCCGGCTGAATGCGCCCAGATCAGTGCTGAACGTACCCAGATCTGTGTTGCATTGGTTGACGCAGACGAGCCAATCGGCCTCTACAGAATCCTCTAGTTGGCTGTTCAAGGTTTGCTTGAAGGATGTTCCCAGCACGGTTACCAGCGACACCATGGCCAGGCCGATCATTAGCGCTGAAGCGGTGGTGGCGGTGCGTCGTGGGTTGCGGGCCGCATTGAGCCGAGCCAATCGCCCGTTGATTGTGAACAGCCGGTCGGCTGGCCAACCCAAGAACAGCGACATCGACCGGGCGATCCCCGGAGTGGCAATGTTGACCCCCAGAAGCATCAACAACGCCCCCAAGCCGAGGGGCAAAAGGAGCTGGGAGGCGGAAAGGCCGGCCAGCAGGCCAATCAGAAGCAGAATCAGTCCCACCCCGCTGGCTGCTAATCCGACGATCAAGGTCCGCCGCCGATCGAAGGGATCGATCTCGGCATCGTCGGCCAGCGCCACCATGGGCGTCACCCGTCGGGCCCGCATGGCTGGCCAGATGGCGGTGACCATGGTCACACCGATGCCGATGATCAACGCAGCCGCAACTGTCCACCCGCCGATAATCACATCGATACCGGGAAGGTGAGCACCGGCGCTGCTCAGCGCGGCGGCAATGCCAAGAGCTATCAAGATGCCGAGTCCGAACCCCACGATGGTGGCCACGATCCCGACGATCAATGCTTCGACCGCCACGATTTGGGCGATTTGGCGCCGCTCGGCGCCGAGTACCCGCAACAGACCCAACTCTCTGATGCGCTGCCCCATGACCAGGGTGAAAGTGTTGTAAGTGATGAACCCCGAGATGATCAGGACGATGACTGCGAATGCCAACAAGAGGTTTTGGATGCGGTCGATGTTTCCGGCAAATTCCGCATTGCTCTCATCGATGTTGTCCTGCTGGGAGACCACTTCGATATCGGGGCTCACTAGGGCGGTGATAGCCGCGGCCACCTCTTCGTAGGATGCTCCCGGTGACAGCTTCCCGTGGATTAAGTCATAGCCGCCTCCATCGTGCAAGAGCTGGCGGGCGGTGGACATTTCCCACGAGACAGTCTGAAGGGCTATCCGGGTCTCAGGGTCGATGAAGTACATGTATCCGACCAGCTCGTATTCGCCGGTGCCGCCAGGGGTGGCCACCTTGTAGCGCTGACCGATGACGAAGTTGTTCTCCCGGCCGGTGAAATGGTCGATGGCGAATTCATCTGGCCCGACGGGCCGGCGGCTGATGCCGTCGTCGTAGACATAGATTGTGCTCAGCGACTCAGTCTCGGGCCAGCCGTAACCGATTTGTCGTCCTACGCCGGGGTCCAGGGCGTTGCCATCGCCGTCGATGGCAACGACGTTGAATTCCTGCGCCAATCCCGTCACTGCCTCTACCCCATCGACCGACAGGAGCTCTTCGCCAAGCGACACGGGGAGCAGGGGCACGCCCTCGTTGCGGTCGCCGACGTCGGAGGCGGCGCGAACGGTGAAGTCGTATTTCTCGTAGATCTTGCCCGACAGGCTGTTGAGGGAAGCGCGAAGCCCGTCGGTGGAAATCAGCACGCCGACAGTGAGAGCCACGCCGACGATCACCGCCAGCGTGGTGAAGGCGAAGCGGACTTTGACGCCGGCGATGCTTCGGAGGCTGTAGCGCAGGAGTGTCATCTGCCGGCTATCGGATCACGAGTGTCGAAGTGAGGGCGGCCTAGTTGCGCCCAAACTCAGTCGTCCAGGTCCTTCATGTATTCGAGCACTTCTTCAATGGTGGCCCCCTTTGGTATGCCCCGAACGAATTGGCCCACTTGCAGGATCTTCATGTAGTCGAGGATCTGATCGGCGGTGGGGTTGAGCATCTCGCCCTGGAGGAGACCGTCGGCTAAGAACACCGTCCGATCGGCATACGATGCTGCTTTGGCGTCGTGGGTGACCATCACAATGGTCTGGCCCAGATCGTCGACCGCATCGCGCATGAACTTCAACACGTCGTTGCCCGACCGGGAGTCGAGGTTTCCGGTCGGTTCGTCGGCAAAGATGATCTCTGGCTGGCTGGCCAGCGCTCTGGAAACCGCCACCCGCTGCTGCTGGCCTCCCGACAGCTCATTGGGCCGGTGGGTCAGTCGATCGCTCAGTCCCACGGTGGTGATCACGTTGTCGACCCACTCCTGGTCGGGCTCGCGGCGAGCAAGGTCCATCGGCAGGGTGATGTTCTCGATCGCATTCAACGTGGGGACCAGGTTGAATGCCTGGAAGATGAACCCAAGTCGATCGCGGCGCAGCAAGGTGAGTTCTTTATCGGTGAGGGTGCTCAGGTCGGTGTCGCCAATAAAGGCCTGGCCTTCGGTGAGATTGTCGAGGGCGGCCATGCAGTGCATGAGCGTGGACTTGCCCGAACCCGACGGACCCATGATGGCGGTGAACTTGCCTTGCTCAAAGGTGATGTCCACGCCGTCTAGGGCTCTGACCTCGGTCTCACCCGACCCGTAGATCTTGACGGCGTCTACTGCACGGGCGGCAGCCATGGTCTCAGTGGCCAGCGCGGTCGCGTCGCTCATCAAATTAGCCCCTCACTAGCGTCGAAAGGTCTTCTCGACAGTCGGAAATTATGGCTGGGACACTACACGAAGGTAGGGCTTTTGCTCATCCCATCCGTCGGGGAAGAGCTCCGCGGCTTCTTCGTTGGAGAGGGCGGGCACGATGATCACGTCGTCGCCGTGCTGCCAGTTCACTGGCGTGGCCACCTTCTTGGCCGCGGTGAGTTGGAGCGAGTCGATCACCCGCAGCACCTCGTCGAAGTTTCGACCGGTGCTGGCCGGATAGGTGATGGTGAGCTTGACCGTGTTGTCGGGGGCGATAACGAAGACCGAGCGCACCGTCATGGTGTCGCTGGCGTTGGGGTGGATCATGTCGTAGAGGTCGGCCACCGTGCGATCGGCATCACCGATCATTGGGAAGTTCGGCCGGATACCTTGGGTGTCCTCGATGTCTTGCGACCAGGCGACGTGGTCATCCACCGTGTCGCACGACAGGCCGATGACCTTCACGTTGCGGGCGGCGAACTGCTCGGCCAGCCGGGCCGTGTAGCCCAACTCGGTGGTGCACACCGGGGTGAAGTCCTTGGGATGGGAGAACAGAACCGCCCAGGAGTCGCCCTTCCACTGGTGGAAGGAGATGGTTCCCTCAGTGGTGTCGGCGGTGAAATCGGGGGCGACGTCGCCCAGTTTAATGGACATTTTCGGCTCCTTGTTGTGCTGCGATTGGCTGGAGAATTCTGCTCAGCCTACCTGGCTGGAGCAATACCTGACTTAATTGGTCTGGATTATTTTCGTGGGGCCGAATTCGCCCGATTAGAGCGTAGGGTTCAAGGTGATGACTGAAGAGCTCCAGACCAGCAGATGGCACAAGATCCTCGAGCCGGGGGAGCTCGCTGAAGGGCGGGTTCGCACCGTCACCGTGGGCCGCCACAGCTTGGCCGTGTCTTGTTATCTGGGTGCCTTCGGCGCTTTGGATAACCGCTGCCCCCACCAGGGTGGACCGCTGGGGGAGGGGTCGATCGAGAACGGTTGGCTGCGGTGCCCGTGGCACGGCTACGACTACAACCCCCTCGACGGCTCCCCGCCAGAGGGATTTGACGACGCTCCGGCCTGCTACCCGGTGCAGGATCGTGGCGACGGTGTGTACGTGGAGTTGCCGGCGGAGGCCGACCGGGTGCGCACGGTGTCGGACGTGATGGTCGAGACCCTGGTGCAGTGGGGCGTGCGGGCGGTGTTCGGGATGGTGGGCCATTCCAACCTGGGTTTTGCCGACGCGCTGCGAGAGGCCGAGCGCCGGGGCGACCTGCGCTATTTCGGGATCCGCCACGAAGGGGCGGCCTCGTTCGCGGCCACCGCCTACGGCAAGCTCACCGGCGAGCTTGCCGCGTGCTTTGCCATCGCAGGGCCGGGATCCACCAATCTCATGACCGGCCTATACGACGCCAAGGTGGACCGAGCTCCGGTGCTGGCTCTGTGCGGGCAAGTGCCATCGTCGGTTCGGGGTCAAGGTGCCTTCCAGGACGTTGATCTGGAGGGGGCGTTTGCCGAGGTCGCTGCCTACAACCAGACCGTATCGGCCCAATCCGACCACGCGGAGTTGGTGAATCTGGCCTGCAAGACCGCGCTGGTGCAGCGCGACGTGGCCCTGTTGGTGCTGCCCGATGAGGTGCAGGTGCAGCCTGCGTCCGATGGCGCTGCGTCGGGTGGCCCCCAGGGAAGGCTGGTTCGTCCCGAAATGCCCCCATCACCCGAGGCGCTGGACGCCGCCACGGCTCGCATCTCAGCCGCCGAGCGTCCCCTGTTCGTGTTGGGGGCGGGGGCTCGGTTCGACACGGCCGAGGTGGTGGCGCTTGCCGAACATCTGGGTGCGCCGGTGGCCACCACGTTCAAGGCCAAGGGCCAGATCAGCGACCACCACCCGCTGGGCTGCGGAGTGATGGGCCGTTCTGGGACTCCCATCGCCAGTTGGTTCATGAACGAGAGCGACCTGATCGTGGCGTTTGGGGCGTCGTTCTCCAACCACACCGGCATAGCTGCCTACAAGCCCATCGTGCAGGTGGACTACGACCCGATGGCGCTGGGCCGGTTCCATCCGGTGGATGTGCCGGTTCTGGGCCATGTGGGGGTGACCGCAGGAGCGATGGCCGAGCGGTTGGCCGATGGCGCTTCGTGCATCGACCACCGCGCCGAGGTGGCGGAGCGCTGGGCCATATGGCGGCGGGAGAAGGCGTCCCGTTTAGCCGACGACCAAGGCCGAGGTCTCAACTCAGCCGTGGTGTTCGACTCGATGAGCCGGCTTTGTTCCCCCGACGCGGTGATCGCCGTGGACGTGGGCAACAACACCTATTCCTTCGGCCGGTATTTCGAGACCCAGGCCCAGTCGGTGCTCATGTCGGGCTATCTGGGCTCGATCGGATTCGGCTTTCCGGCGGCCATGGGGGCATGGGCTGCAGTGGGTGACTGTCGTCCGATTGTCAGCGTCAGCGGCGACGGCGGGTTCGGCCAATACGCCATAGAGCTGACCACCGCGGTGAAGTACAACATGGGCATCACCCACGTGCTGTTGAACAACTCCCAGCTGGGCAAGATCTCCAAAGAGCAGCGGGCCGGTCACTGGGACGTATGGCAAACCACCCTCCACAATCCAGACTTCGCCGCCTACGCCAACCTCTGCGGTGCCCTCGGCCTCCAAGTCACCACCGTCGACCAACTCGACGAGGCTCTGCAAACCGCCTTCTCCCACCCTGGTCCCGCGTTGGTAGAAATCATCTGCGATCCCGACCTGGTGTAGCGGCTTTGTTTGCTAATCCTCGTCTTGGGGGGTCTTGGGGTTGGACAGGCGACGGCGAAGGCGGCGGAGGCGACCGCCTTCGAGGTCCTCGGTGGTGTCGTCGGGGGTGCCGACCACTTCGAGAGTTTCGGTCGGATGGTCTTCTAGGTGGAGAACTGTGTCCGTGTCTTCTCTAACCAATATCGGAGCCTCGAATTGGGGCTCGGCATCTTCTGGCTCCTCGGTTTCGATCAATGCGGTTTCCAGAGCGGCACGGATCTCCTCCAACTCGAACTCGTCGGTGTTCATGACCGCTCGCAAGTTGTTCATGGGCTCTTCGGAGAACTGGCGGAGCCGCTCGATCCATTCATCCCGGTACTGCACGTAGATGAGGTGTTGACGACGGGCGGTCTCATAGTCGCCCTTGAACATCGCGAACACCGTCGCCTCTCCGGCTACGTGCATGGCGCTCAGCTCGGCTCTCATCACCGGTGAGGGATGGCTGGCGATGGCCTCTCGCATCTTCGGGGCCAGTTCTTCGTGCCCGGCCAAGTGCTCGTCGCGCTCGCCCATGTCGACTTGGAGCCCGGATGCGCTGATATTGGCCAACACCTCCTGGTGATTCTCGATCCAGGTTGACACTGTCTCTTCGAAGCGCCGGTGCCATAGCCCCAGGACTTCTTGGCTGGAACGGGAGATGTCTACGACGGCAGGGGAGTCCTCTGTTGGGTTGTCGACCAGCTCGAGCGTCGGCTTTGCGTTGTCAGCAGCATCGTCAGGGGAGTCACCTTCTGGCGAGGAATATTCGGCTCCAATGTCGAACAGCTCGGGTCTGTTCAGGACAGCTTCAGCATCAGGTTCGGGAGCTGGGCCGGGGAAGATGTCCCAAAGCGCTCGCTTCTTGCGGGTAGACACGGCCACGATGCCGGCAAGCAGAGCGCAACCCAGGATGATGATTGCTGGAATGGCAAGCCCAGCGCTCACGACTCGCCGACCGTGCTGGCGGCCAGCACGCGGACGTTGGCGGTCGGGGCTGGGGTGGTGGCGGTGTGCTGGCGACACGACCAACAGGTGTCGCGCGCTGTACCCCACCAGGTGACATCGCACCGAGGACACCACATCGTGGCTTTACGTCTTGCCTTCGGCGCGAATAGCCATGTGCGAGCCGGAGCGGCCATGCGATCCACACTAGAAGCGCGGTCAGCCGGAATAGTGGATATCCACAGCTTGCCCCTCAGCCGGCGACTGGGGCGTCAGGCTGAGCTAGGGAGTGTCCTGTTCCTCCTCAGGCGGGATGATGAGCTCTTGGCCGACCTGAATCAGGTTGGCCGCCGTGATGTCGTTGGCCACGAGGATTTCGTCCAGCGTCTTGCCGTACTGGATGGCGATGTCTAGCAGGGTGTCCCCTTCCACCACGGTGTGAGTGCGCTCGCCGGGGCGGACGGTCCCGTCGCTGTTGAGCACCACCGGCGCGTCTTGGGGAATCTCGATCTCTTGGCCGATGCTCAAGACGTTGGGATTCTCCAACTCGTTGACCGCGTCGATCTCCTGCCAGGTGATGCCGAACTCGTCGGCGATGCTGCCCAGAGTGTCGCCCTCTCGTACTGCGTAGATGAACGCCTCTGGAGTTGAAGTTGGTGTGGGCGTCGGGGGCGGGGTCGGGACCGGAATCTCGACGGTGGGGGTAACCAGATCTTCAGAGTCCGCGCCTATCGGCCGATCCTCCGAACTAGTTCCCCCTCCTCCGCCGCAGGCCGCGCCCAACACAGCCAACATCAGCACCATAACCAACACTTGTGCCCGGCGCATGGCGACACCTCCTCTACTGCCAGTGGCCCACAACAATAGGCAACGCGCCCCGAAAGCAAAAAAAGACGTTCACAGTGGTGCCCAGAAAACAGCGGATGACCACTCGTTCAACTGATGCTGACAACATGGAGAAGTGTCCACCGTCGGCATCCTGGTGAACCCCCGCTCGGGCAGCGATGTGCGCCGTCTGTTGACCAGCGCGGGCTCTTCCACTATCGAGGACAAGGTCAGTATCCTGCGTCGCCTCATCCACGGGGCAGCCGAGGCGGGCGCCGAGATGGTCGTGCTGACTCGGGACCCGTTCTCCATCACCAGGCGGGCCACCGAGAATCTCCAACTGCCCCTGAAGTTGGAGTTTCTCGAACTGCCTCTGCATCACAACGAGCGGGATTCAGTGGATGCGGCCGAGGCGATGCGGGACGCCGGGTGCGGCTCGGTGGTCTCATTGGGGGGAGACGGCACCAACCGGGCGCTGTCGCTGGGTTGGCCCGACGCCCCTTTGATCCCTCTTTCCACCGGCACCAACAATGCCTTCCCCTTCCATGTGGAGCCCACTGTCGCCGGAGTGGCCGCCGGGCTCATCGCCACTGGTGCCGTGGATCTAGCGGCGCATTCCACTCGGGCCAAGGTTGTGGCGGTAGAGGTGCGCGGCAGCGACGAAGTGCGCGACAGCGATCTAGCCCTGATCGATGCGGTTGCAGTGGACGACCCCTACGTGGGCTCGCTGGAGTTGTTCGACCCCGAGACGATCAAGGTCGGCGTGTTCACTCGGGCCGACCCGTCGGCCATCGGGTTCAGCGGCCTGGCCGGCACGGTGCTGCCCTGCACTTCCGGCGAGGACCGCGGGGTGGTGCTGGAGTTCACAGCCCCCAGCAAGAACCCCCCTCGGCTGGTGCGGGCCGCCCTGGCCCCGGGGTGGTTCACCACGGTCGGCTTGACCCGAGGCGAGCATCTGGAATTGGATGCCCCGGTGGAAGTGGCGGGGCCGTGCCTGCTGGCCTTCGACGGTGAGCGCAGCCGTCGCCTGCAATCCGGCCAGACCGCGTCATTGCGGGTGGTGCGCCAAGGTCCCCAGGTGATCGACGTGGGCGCAGTGGTGCATTCCGGAGCCCGAACAGGCAAGTTCGAGATTGGCGTGGGAGACTTTGGCGCATGAGTGCAGACATCGTCATCCGTGGTGGAATCGTGGTGGACGGCTCGGGCAGTCCGGGACGGGAGGCCGATGTAGCCATATCCGGGGACCGCATCAGCGAGATCGGAACGGGGCTGTCGGGAAAGGTGGAGTTGGACGCCAGCGGCCAGGTGGTGGCCCCTGGGTTCATCGACATACACACCCACTATGACGCCCAGGTGTTCTGGGATCCGGCGCTGACACCCTCGTGCTACCACGGGGTGACTTCGGTCATCGCCGGCAACTGCGGTTTTTCTATCGCGCCCACTCGGCCCAGCCACCAAGACCTCATTGCTCGCACGCTGGAGAACGTCGAGGACATGAACGTGGACAGCCTGGCCGAGGGCATCCCCTGGGACTTCGAGACGTTCCCCCAATATCTCGACTCCATCTCCCGCCGGGGCATTGCCCTCAACTTCGGGGCCTACATCGGCCACACTGCCCTGCGGCTGTTTGTGATCGGCGATGAGGCCTACGAGAGAGCCTCCACTGAACAAGAAGTGGCCCGAATGGTGGAGGTGGTGGCCGAGGCCGTCGACGCGGGGGCGGCTGGGCTGGCCACCAGCTTTGCCATGACCCATCGGGGGGCCGATGGGCTTCCCATCCCCAGCCGGTTCGCCACCCGGGAGGAGTTCGAGGCCCTCATAGGGGTGATCGGCCAGAAGCGCCGGGGTGTAGTGTCGGTAGCTCCCGGCGAGCAGGTGGGCATAGACGACCTCTACACCTTGCAGCCCCAGGTGGGCGTGCCGTTCACCTACGGCGCTTTGCTGACCTTCCCCAACGGGAATCATGTGAAGAGCGCGGCCCGCAACCGGGAGGCATGGGAGGAGGGCATCGAGGTGTGGCCCCAGGTCACCCCCCGCCCGCTCACCTTCCAGATGGTGATGACCGATCCGTTCACCCTCAACGTGAACCCTGAATTTGCTGCGTTGATGAGCGAGGACCAAGACGCCCGGCTCAAGGCCTATGAAGATGAGGACTGGCGTGATCGCACAGCGGAGGCTTTCGAGCACCAAAAGGCCATGCGACCCCGGTGGGAGACGTTCCAGATCGCTGAGTCGTCCGCTCGGCCCGAGCTGATCGGGCGGCGGCTCACCGATGTGGCCGATGAGCAGGGGGTGCGACCCCTCGATGTGCTGCTCGACACCGCGGTGTCTGACAACCTGAACACCCGGATTAGCTGCATAATCGCCAACGACGACTCCGAAGGGGTGGCCATGCTGTTGCAGCAAGATGGCTGCACGCTGGGACTATCCGACGCCGGCGCTCATGTGGGCCAGTTGTGCGATGCCCCGCAGGCCACTGATTTCTTGGGCAACTGGGTGCGTGATCGCGAGCTCATGCCCATGGAAAAGGCGGTGCGCAAGCTCTCCGCCGTACAGGCCGATCTATTCAACCTGGTCGACCGGGGATACCTCCGGGAGGGGGCCTATGCCGACGTGGTGGTGTTCGACCCCGACACCGTGGCGCCGGGACCGCTGCGCCGGATCCGAGACTTCCCCGCCAATGCCGAGCGGCTCACCGCCGACGCCTCCGTGGGCATCACCCATGTGCTGGTCAACGGCACCCCCATCCGCCAAGACGGCGAGATGGACCAGAGCGGTGTGGACGCCCACCCTGGCGACATCCTGCGACCTTCGGCCCGCTAGGGACAACCAGGGGTTCACGCAGAATTCGCCAAAGTCCTCTGGCGCGCCGCAGGAAGTGAGCCTAAGCTTCGATTGAAGCACGAGCGACAGCGTGGTCGTTCCCACATGATGACGAGGAGATCGCCATGGGGGAAAATACAGACTGGCGCAATGAGCTGAGCAAGGCAGGAGCTGGCCTGCAAGAGCTCCTGTCAGAGGGGATGCCCGCCGACAACCTGGAAGATTGGGTGCAGCGTCTCGAGGACAAGCTCGGTCAACTAAGCCAGGCGCTGACCGGATTCTGCTCGGATTGCGATCATGGGCTATACGACGATTGCATCGAGTTGGCCCCTCGCCTGGTGCCCCAGGTGAACAAGATCCGCTCCGAGCAGGTTCAACTCCAGGCCTCGGTGCAACAGCAGATCCAGCGCCTGCACACCCAAGAGCCCAACCCCGGCCTGCACCGGTCGATGGCCGCCATAGTCCACAAGGTGGACCAGCTCAACCATCACGCTGTCGACCTGGTGTACAGCGCCTACGACACCGATCTAGGCGGACCGGGCTGATCCCTAGCGGGTCGCCAAGTCTTCAGAGCTGTCCGAACTGGCGATCGCCCGCGTCGCCTAGTCCGGGCACGATATAGGCCCGCTCGTTGAGGCCATCGTCGACTGCCGCGGTGAACAGGCGCACGCCGGGGGCAGCGGCATCGAGCGCCGCCACGCCTTCGGGGGCGGCCAGCACGCACACTGCGGTGATCTGCCCGGCCCCGGCTGCGGCTATCCGCCCGCAGACATAGGCCAGTGATCCACCGGTGGCCAGCATAGGCTCCAGTACCAGCACCGATTGACCTCCAAGATCATCGGGCACGGTGTTGAGGTAGGGCTCGGGCTGGAACGTCTCTTCGTTGCGGCGCGCTCCCAGAAACCCCACCGCGGCCTCCGGCAGCAGCTTGCGGGCCGCGTCCAGCATTCCCAGCCCGGCCCGCAGCACCGGCACAAGCAGCGGGGGATTGTCGATGCACACCCCGGAGGTCGGCGCCAGCGGTGTATTGACTTCGGTGGCTGTTGCGGGAAGGTCGCGTACCGACTCGTAGACCAGCAGCCCGCTCAGCTCGTCGAGGGCCCGCCGGAAGTCCGGTGAAGGGGTGTCGGCTCGGCGCAGCTCGGTCAGGCGAGCCTGCACCAGCGGGTGATCGACGACCGTGACGTCCATGGCCTCACCCTAGACACCTCTGTCGAATGCCCCACTGTTGAGGCCCAGCCCTATCCTTTAGCGGGTGAGCGATCTGTTGGCTGCCGAAACCCCTACCGGGATTGCCGACGCGGTGGCCGGGGTGCGCATAACTCCTGTGGACGCGGTAGGGCTGGAACAGCGGGCCGCTTTGCTGTGTACCCGGTCGATCAAGACCTCTTCAAAGGCGGCCGCCCTGGAATTGGCCATCCGGGTCATGGATCTCACCACCCTGGAGGGGGCAGACACACCTGAGCGGGTTCAGGCTCTTTGTGCCCGCGCCAGTCGTCCCGACGCTTTCGACTGGTCGGTACCCCCGGTGGCCGCAGTGTGCGTCTATCCCGAGTTGGTGCCGGTTGCCGCCGAGGCACTGGCCGATAGCCCGGTGGCAGTGGCCAGTGTGGCCGGGGGGTTTCCCGCCGGGCTGGCCCCTTTGGAAGTTCGCCTAGCGGAGATCGCCTGGGCGGTGGCCGCCGGAGCCGATGAGGTGGACATCGTTTTGAATCGCTCGGCGTTTCTGTCCGGCCGGTATCAGAAGGCCTACGACGAGATCGCCGCGGCCAAGCAAGCCTGCGGGTCGGCCCACTTAAAGGTGATCTTGGAAACCGGTGAGCTGGGCTCCTACGACCAGATCAGGCGGGCGTCCATGCTGGCCATGGTGGCCGGAGCCGACTTCATCAAGACCTCGACGGGCAAGATCGGTACTTCCGCCACTCCGCCAACCGCCCTGTGCATGGCCGAGGCCATCCGGGATATGGCCGAGCAGACGGGCAGAGCTGTGGGGCTGAAGCTGGCCGGAGGCATTCGCACGGCCAAGCAGGCCTGGCACTATCTGGTGATTGTGCGCGAGACGCTGGGTCCGGGGTGGCTGACGCCTGATCGATTCCGGCTGGGGGCGTCCAGCCTGCTCAACGACGTGCTCATGCAGCGCTCCAAGCTGGGCGACGGCCGCTACCAACGGCGAGAGGACTTCAGCGTTGACTGATCGTTCAACTCCGGGCCAAGAAGTGGAGCCAGCTAGTGGCTTCAGTCTGGAGTACTCGCCTGCCCCCGAATCGGTTGCTCCGGTATGCCTGGCCTCGCAATATGGCCTGTTCATCGGGGGCGAGATGGTGGAGCCGGCCGCCGGTCGGTTAGCTCCCACGGTGAATCCCGCCACCGGGGATGCGCTGGCCGAGGTTGGTGTGGCCGACGCGGCCGATGTGGACCGGGCAGTGGTTTCGGCCCGGACTGCCTGGGAGGGGGGCTGGCGCGATCTGCCCGGTGCCGAACGGGCCAAGTACCTCTATCGAGTAGCCCGATTGCTGCAAGAGCGGGCCCGGGAGTTCGCCGTTTTGGAGACTATGGACGGGGGCAAGCCCATCCGGGAGGCGCGCGATCTCGACATCCCCCTGGCCGCGGCCCACTTCTTCCACTACGCCGGCTGGGCCGACAAGCTCGACTACGCCTTCAGCGGTCGTCGAGCCCAGCCACTGGGGGTGGCCGCCCAGGTCATCCCGTGGAACTTTCCCCTGCTGATGGCGGCCTGGAAGCTGGCTCCCGCCTTGGCCTGCGGCAACACCGCAGTGCTCAAACCGGCGCCCACCACGCCGCTGACGGCGCTGTTGTTGGCTGAGGTGCTGCGCGATGCCGAGCTTCCCCCTGGAGTGGTCAACATCGTCACCGGCGACGACGCCACCGGGGCTGCCCTGGTCGCCCACCCGGGCGTGGACAAAGTGGCTTTCACCGGATCCACCGAAGTGGGGCGGGGGATCGCTGCCGAGTTGGCCGGTACCGGCAAACGCCTCACCCTGGAACTGGGAGGCAAGGCGGCCAACATTGTGTTCGACGACGCCGCCCTCGACCAGGTGACCGAGGGCATCGTCAACGGGATCTACTTCAATGGCGGCCAGGTGTGCTGCGCCGGGTCACGCCTTTTGGTTCAAGAGACTGTGGCCGACACCGTGGTGGGCAAGCTCCAGCGGCGCATGGACACCTTGCGGGTGGGCGACCCGCTGGACAAGAACACCGACATCGGGGCCATCAACTCCCAAGCCCAGCTCGACCGCATCACCGAGTTGGTGGATTCCGGTGTGGCCGAGGGGGCTGAGCTGTACACGCCTGAGTGTGTGCTACCCGAGCGGGGTTTCTTCCATCCCCCCGCCCTGTTCACCAACGTGTCCACCGCCCACCGAATCGCCCAGGAGGAGATTTTCGGCCCGGTGCTGTCGGTGCTCACCTTCCGCACCGCGGAGGAGGCGGTGGCCAAGGCCAACAACACGCCGTATGGGCTTTCGGCCGGCATCTGGACCGAGAAGGGGTCGCGCATCTTGTGGATGGCCGACCGGATGCAGGCCGGCGTGGTGTGGGCCAACACCTTCAACCGGTTCGACCCGGCCAGCCCGTTCGGCGGCTACCGGGAGAGCGGCTACGGCCGCGAGGGTGGCCGGGCCGGCCTGCTGCCCTACCTGGAGTTGGTCGTATGAGCAGTCGGCTGTCGGTCAACAAGACCTACAAGCAGTTCATCGGCGGGGCGTTCGAGCGATCCGAGTCGGGCCGGTCGTATCCGGTGACCGGAGCCGGGGACCAGCTTTTGGCCCACGCCGTCCAGGGGTCCCGCAAAGACGTGCGCGACGCAGTGGCTGCGGCCCGCTCCGCTCAACAGGGCTGGGCCGGTCGTACTGCCTATAACCGGGGCCAGATCTTGTACCGGGTGGCCGAGGTGATGGAGTCCCGCCGGGACGAGTTCTGCGCCGAGGTGCTTAGGGCGGGCGACGGTCAATCCGAAGCGGCCGCGGCCAAAGAGACCGCCGCCGCCATCGATCGCTGGGTGTGGTACGCCGGTTGGGCCGACAAGTTCGCCACCGTGTTGGGCGGGGCCAATCCGGTGGCTGGTCCCTATTTCAATCTCAGCGTGCCCGAGCCCACCGGTGTGGTGGGAATCGTGGCCCCCGATGAGCCACCCCTTCTCCCGCTGGTGTCGCGGCTGGCCCCGGTGATCGTTTCCGGCAATACCGCGGTGGTATTGGCTTCCGAGCGCTGCCCGCTGGTGGCCATCACCTTGGCCGAGACGTTGGCGCTGAGTGACGTACCCTCCGGTGTGGTCAACATTCTCACCGGCCATCGCGGCGAGATGGTCCCCCCGCTGGCTGGCCATGTGGCCGTGGATGCGCTGGACCTCACCGGTTGCGATGCTGAGCTGGATGCCGAGGCGGCCCGGCAGGCGGCGGCCACCATCACCAGGGTGGTGAGCGCGTCGGCGGCCGAGCGCCATTGGGCCGGCGAGGCTGCCCAGAGTCCCTACCTCATCGACGCCTTCTGCGAGACCAAGACGGTGTGGCACCCCAAGGGAAGATGAGCTCTGGGCCTTTCGTCTTCGGCGTCGACCTCGACGGGGTGTGCGCCCAGCACACCGTGGCTTTCCGCAAGATCGTGGCTCAGGAGAAAGGCGTGTCCGAGGAGTCGCTCACCCTGGATTGCAGCTGGGGTTTCGAGGAGTGGGGGTTTGAGGACGGCGACTTCGAGGCCTACCACCGTCGGGCCGTGGTGGAGCACCGGATGCTGGCCGACATGCCAGCCATGCCCGGCGCCTCCAAGGCGCTGTGGCGGCTATCGGAAGCCGGGGTGTGGATCCGAATCATCACCCACCGGCTGTACACCAATTGGGACCACGCCATCGCCGCGGGAGATACCGCAGAGTGGCTAGACAAAGCCAAGATCCCCTATCGCGATCTGTGCTTTGTAGGCGGCAAGACCGCGGTGGACGCCCATATCTACATCGAAGACGCCCCCCACAACATCGAGGCCCTCAGGTCCGAGGGCCGAACCGTGATCGTGTTCGACCAGCCCTATAACCGGGATCTGGACCCTCCCCGAGCCACCACCTGGGAAGAGGTGGAGGCGATCGTCTACGACGAACTGGCCGCCCACCAAGGCGCCGTCCAACACCAGCTCCCCACCTTCGACCCCAGCACCGACCGCCTTTGAGGCCGACCTGGTTGAATCTGCTATTGGTCGGCCAGCCAAAGAGGGGGTGGCAGTGGTGGCCCCTCCGCACAGAGCAGCTAGAGGCGACGCAGCTCGGCAACTGATCGGGGCAACCCCGATCTTGCCAATCGGTCGAGAACCTCGGATGTCGACAGAGGCGGCTGCGTCAATGCTGCCGCCTGCTCCTCGATGACTCGGGCGACCGCAGTCGGCGACAAGTCGATCAAGTGGAGAACGAAGACGTCCGGCGTCTGGGCCTCCATGTCGTATGCATCGAGCACATGCGCAGGAAAGTCGACAACATTTTCTGTGACGATGACCTGGGCACCGGCACGAATAGCCGCAGCGAGGACGTGTCGATCGTCCGGATCAGGCAGCTCAAGGCCTTCGATCAATGCGCGGTATCCCGTCGTGATGCATCCGGGTACGGCTTCGCACATGAGTTCGCGAGTGCGTTCCAGTTGCGCTGGTGCCAAGTGCGGTCGACGCTTGAGCACCGACGAGACCATCTCGTCCAGTATGTCGTCGCTCCAGTTAGCGCGGAATAGACCAGTCTCGGCGAGCCTTACAAGAAAATCGCGTAGTGCGGCTGAGTGCAGGACGCACGCGTCGTAGGTCGCGCCGAAGGCCAAGGCTCATATCCTCGTCAGTCGTAGAGCCCAAGCAGTTGAGCTTCGGCGGTCAACTGATCAGCGACCTTACGCCGATGAGCCAGGTCGCGATGCTGGTACTCGAGCAGATCGGCAAGGAGCACGCGGCGCCGGTTTCCGACCCGACGGAATGGAATGTGCTCGTCGTTGAGAAGCTTGACGATGTATGGGCGAGACACGTTCAGCAGGTCTGCCGCTTGCTGCGTCGTGAGCTCCGCATGGACGGGCGCAACCGTCACGGCATTTCCGTTCGCAATCTGAGCGAGCATGTCCATCAGTAGTCGCAGTGCGTGGCCAGGGATCTCAAGCGTCGTATCATCGTCGTCCGCGGTCAGCGATACCGATGCCGCTGTTACGTCGGGATGTAGGCGCAAGAAACGCTCCAGTTCCTCAACGGCCTCCGCAGCCTGTGCAGCCGCGTCCTCAGTCGGGATGGCGAGATGATGCTCTAAAAGGGCAGCCGTAGCCATGGTCTCCTCTCCTTGTCACAAGTCATGCTTCTCATATGTCACAGTTGCGACAACTTGAATGGTAGCCACGTCGAGCAGCTATTCACAACAATAGAATTATTCGTATTTATCGAAAGAAGCAGAGGCTCTGATCTGCGAGCACCTCGCCGCCCATCAAGGGACCGTCCAACACCAACTCCCCACCTTCAGTTCCTGCTCGGGGCAGAGTGGGGCGTTGGCCCGGCTAGAACAGCCGGTTTGGCTATTGGTCGGCCAGCCAGGGGGGGAGTTGGCGGATGTCGGAGAGCTCCACCCAACTCTTGTGGGGGGAGATGGTGGCGTGCTCTAGGTCCCAGGTGAGGTGGTAGGGGATGTGGACGCCCCGGCCGCCCAGGGAAACCACGGGCTCGATGTCGGAGCGCATCGAGTTGCCCACCATCACGAATTGGTCGACGGCGATGTCGTGGCGCTCGAGTAGCCGGGTGTAGGTGGCCTGGTCTTTTTCGGCCACGATCTCTACTACGTCGAAGTGATCGGCCAGCCCGGAGGCGGCGATCTTGGTCTCCTGGTTCCACAGGTCGCCCTTGGTGATGAGCACCAGGCGATAGCGGTGCTCCAGCTCCTCGATGGTCTCGGCTACTCCGTCGAGCAGCTCCACCGGGTGGGCGTGCATCTCCTTGGCCCAGCCCACGATGGTGTGGATCTCCTCGGCGGTGATGCGGCCCTCGGTGGCCTCGATGGCGGTTTCGATCATCGACAGCACGAACCCCTTGATGCCGTAGCCGAAGATGGCCACGTTATGGCGCTCCAGTTCGATGAGCCGCTCGTGGAAGTCCACATCGGGCAGGTAGCGGGCCACCAGGTTGGCCATGCGCTCCTCGTAGTCGGCGAAGATCGACTCGTTGTGCCACAAGGTGTCGTCAGCGTCGAGCCCGACAGTATCGATCATGTTGGCTTTGCCCCTACAGGGCCAGGGGCCCGTAGGCCGGCTTGATGATCTTGTTGATGATCTCCAGCCGCTCATCGAAGGGGATGAAAGCGCTCTTCATGGCGTTGATGGTCAGCCACTGGATGTCAGACCAGTTGAATCCGAACTCATCCACCAACTGCGTCACCTCTTGGGTCATGGAGGTAGCGCTCATCAGGCGGTTGTCGGTGTTGACCGTGATCCGGAACCGCAGGTCGCTCAGCACCTTGATGGGGTGCTCGGCGATGGACGGCGCCGCCCCGGTGTGGACGTTGGACGTGGGGCACAGCTCCAGGGGGATGCGCCGGTCCCGCACAAAGGCGGCTAGGCGACCCAGACGAGGGGCGCCGTCGGGGCCGAAGTCGATGTCGTCCACGATGCGGACCCCGTGGCCGAGTCGCTCGGTGCCGCAGTACTGCACCGCCTCCCAGATGGATGGGGGGCCGTAGGCCTCTCCAGCGTGGATGGTGAAGTGAAAGTTCTCCCGCTGGATCAGGTGGAAGGCGTCGAGGTGGCGGGTGGGGGGGTTGCCGGCTTCGGCCCCGGCGATGTCGAAGCCGACCACGCCGTTGTCGCGGTGGCGGACGGCAAGCTGGGCTATCTCCAGGGAGCGGGCTGCGGTGCGCATGGCGGTTAGCAGCGTCCCGATGCGGATGTTCCGGTTGGCGCTGCCCGCCTCGAAGCCGGCGACCACAGCCTCTACCACCTCGTCCAGGCTCAGCCCGGCCTCGGTGTGCAACTCGGGGGCGAACCGGACCTCGGCGTAGACCACGCCGTCGTCGTCCAGGTCTTCGGCGCACTCGGCCGCCACCCGCTCCAGGGCGTCGCGGGTCTGCATAACCCCCACAGTGTGGGCGAACGTCTCCAGGTACAGGGTGAGGTCCAGTCGGCTGGCCCCTCGCACCATCCAGCGGGCCAGATCGTCGGCATCGGTGGTGGGCAGGTTGTCGTAGCCCGTCTCCGCCGCCAGCTCAACCACGGTCTGCGGGCGCAGGCCGCCGTCCAGGTGATCGTGCAGCAACACCTTGGGAGCGGCCCTTACTTCTTCGATTGTCGGGTGTATCACTGGTCTAAGCGTACGCAACCCGGTTGGCGATCAGGCGGCGAGGTTCGGGAGAGGTGTCGGTGATGGTCAGGGCCGACGACAGGGCCTCGTGGGCGGCGGGCAGGCGAGAGGGGTCGTCGGTGTGGAGTTCGGCGATCACGTCGCCAGCTGCCACCCGGTCGCCGTGCGTGCGGCGTAGCTTGACCCCGGCAACCGCCGACACGTCGTCTTCCTTGCGGGCCCGGCCTGCGCCCAGCCGCCAAGCAGCCACCCCCACGGCCAGTGCGTCGATGCGGCCGATGATTCCGCTAGCCGGTGCGGTCCATTGATCCACCTCCGAGGCGACAGGCAGGGGAGCGCTGGGATCGCCGCCTTGGGCGGCCACCATGGCCCGCCAAGCGTCCATGGCCCTACCGGAGGCCAGCACCTCGGCTGGGTCAGCGTCGAGGTTGGCCAGGGCCACCATTTCTCGGGCTAGGGCCAGCGTCACCTCCACCAAGTCAGCGGGACCGCCTCCGGCCAGCGCTTCGACCGACTCAGCCACCTCCAAGGCGTTGCCGGCGGCCAGGCCCAGCGGCTGGTCCATGTCGGTGAGCAGGGCCACGGTCTCCACGCCGTGGGCGTGGCCCAGTCCCACCATGGTTCGGGCCAGCTCCTGGCCCTGGGCCGGGTCGGGCAGAAACGCCCCCGAGCCGAACTTCACGTCCAGCACCAGCCCGGCGGTGCCCTCGGCGATCTTCTTGGACATGATCGAGCTGGCGATCAGCGGGATCGACGCCACCGTCCCGGTCACATCCCGCAGGGCGTACAGCACCCGGTCGGCCGGGGCCAGATCGGCGGTGGCCGCGGCGATTACCGCGCCCAACTCTCGAAGCTGGGCCAGGAACTGGTCGTAACTCAGGGCGGCCCGCCACCCGGCGATGGCCTCCATCTTGTCGAGCGTGCCTCCTGTATGGCCTAACCCCCGCCCCGAGAGCTGGGGAACCGCTGCTCCGCAGGCGGCCACCAGGGGGCAAAGCACCAGCGACACTTTGTCGCCCACCCCGCCGGTGGAGTGCTTGTCGACGGTGGGCCGAGCCAGGCTCGACAGGTCCAACCTTTGGCCGCTTTCGATCATGGCCGCGGTCCAGGTGGCCAACTCCCGAGCGGACAGGCTCCGCCACACGATGGCCATGAGCAGCGCGGCGGCCTGTTCGGCGGGGATGGTCCCGGAGGTGACCCCGTCGATGAACCAGATGATCTGCTCGTCGCTCAGCTCATCGCCGTCGCGCTTGGCGACAATGAGGTCTACGGCGTTCACGGCAGGTCGTCGGGGCCGAAGGCGCCGGGGAGCAGGTCGCCCACGGTGTGGGTCTCGTTGACCTGGCAGCTGGCCCCGCCGGCCTCATAGAGCAGTTGGCGGCAGCGCCCGCACGGGGTGAGCGGATTTCCGTCGCCATCGGTCACCGCCACCGCCACCAGCCGGCCGCCTCCGGTGCGGTGCAGGTCGCCCACCAGGCCGCATTCGGCGCACAGGGTGAGCCCGTAGGAAGCGTTCTCCACGTTGCACCCCGACACCACTCGGCCATCGTCGGTCAGCCCGGCCGCCCCCACCGACAGGTTTGAATACGGGGCATACGCTCCCGTGGAAGCCTTTCGAGCGGCGGCCCACAGCTCGCTCCATGGGATGTCCGGCGATGTGTTCATCTGGCCTCTCTCCGGCTATCTGCTCCGGTGGAAGGGTTGGCCCGCGGCTGCCGGTGGGATCGACCGTCCCACCGCCCCGGCTACCACCACCAATGTGACCACAAACGGAAGGGCCTGGAGGAACTCGCTGGGAATCTCGAATCCGCTCACCTCAACCCCCAAGAACTGGAGGCGGGTGCCCAGCGCTCGGGAAAACCCGAACAACAGCGCACCGCCGAATGCCCCCCACGGGGTCCACTTGCCGAAGATCAGTGCGGCCAAAGCGATGAACCCGGCGGCATTGGTTATGTTGTCCTCGAAACGAGCCTGCGACTCCATGGAGAACCAGGCTCCGGCCAGACCAGCAATCAACCCGCCCAAGATCACCGACTGGTAGCGAATCCGCACCACGTTCACTCCCAGCGTCTCCGCCGCGTGGGGGTTCTCTCCGCACGAGCGCACCCGCAGTCCCCACGGGGTGCGGTACATGACAACCCAGGTCCCGACTACTACTACATACATCAGCCAGTAGATAGGCTGGCCTCGGAAGACCTGGTCGCCGATCACCGGGATCTTCGACAGCAGCGGCAGGCCGAACTCAGAGGTGCCCACCCCGGTGGTGATGCCGCTCTTGACGATCACCTCCGAGCGCAAGAAACCGGTCAGCCCCAGGGCGAAAAGGTTGATCACCACCCCGCCCACGATCTGGTTCACTCCGAAGCGGATGGACAGCACGGCGAGGAGGGCAGCCACCAGTCCGCCAGCAAGCACGGAGATGAGGATGGAGAACCACAGCCATCCGGTGGACTGGGCATCTCCGATGGTGGCGTAGGTCATGTAGCCAATACCCGCGCCGGCCAACATGGTGCCTTCGATGCCGATGTTGATGATGCCCGAGCGCTCGCACCACAGCCCGGTCATCGACCCCAGCGCCAATGGGGTGGCCAGCACCAGCGACTCGTTGAACAGATTGACGATGTTGGTGCTGGGGTTGTCCGACAGGGCCAGGCTGAGCACCAGTATCAACGGGATCACGGCCAGAGCGCTCAACAGCCGGGCCGGGCCGGCCCACTGCCGGGCCGCGGGCGGGGCGAAGCCCAGGGCGGCGGTGAGCAGGAACAAAACGCCGATGGCAATCACCCACGTTGGGGGATCGAACCCGATTCCCGCCGGGTCGGGCGGTGGTTCGAAGTTGAATCGCCGACTCGAACTGCTGATCGCCGGGGCCACCCCAACGATGATGGCCACTCCCAGGAGCCCGAACACCAGCCCGGTCACCGACCGGCGATCCAGTCGAGCCTGGCTGGAGGTTCCGGCAATTCCAGCGGCGTTCTCGACGGTGGTCACACCGCCCCCTCGATTGACGTTGCCTTGAACGGGCTCTGGTCGAGCTCGCGCACCCGGAACAAGTAGCGGACGATGGCATCCGCGGCCACGAACAACAGCACCATCGCTTGGATGATGCGCACTACGTCGATGGACACGTCGGCCTCCTGCTGCATCAGCGGTGCCCCCGACAACATCGAACCCCAGAGCAGTGCGGCGGCGATGATGGCCACCGGGTTGGTGCGGGCCAAAAGGGCAATGGCGATGCCGTCAAAGCCCATCAGGAAAAAGGTGCCCGGTTGGAAGAATCCGTTGGTGCCCGAGATTTCTGAGGCCGCGGCCAGACCGGCGAACGACCCCGACACGGCCATGGAGGCCACGATCACCCGGTTCACGTTGATCCCTGCGTAGTGGGAGGCGTGGGGGTTCAGACCCACGGTGCCAACCTCGAATCCGAAGGTGGTCCGATTCAATACGAAGGCCACCACGAAGCAAACCCCAACCAAGGCGAACAGCCCCACGTGAAGAGTGGGCTGGCTGTCCACCAACTCGGGAAGTACCGAGGTGTCAGAGATGGGATCGGTGCGGGGAACGGTGCTGTCGGTGTCCCGCAACACCACCGGATCGCGGGAGTTGACCATCCAGCGGACCCCGAATAGCACCAGGGAGTTGAGCATGATGGTGCTGATCACCTCATGGGCCCCGGTCTTGGCCCGAAGCACTCCTGGTATCCCACCCCAGATGGCGCCGCCCATGGTCCCGGCGATGAGGATTAGCGGGATGGCCACGATGCCGGGCAGATCGGACATCCACGACAGCGCACCGACAAAAGCGGCGGTAACCCCACCGGCCAGCAGCTGCCCCTCGGCGCCGATGTTGAACAGCCCGGCTCGGAAGGCGAAGGCCAAGGCCAAGGCCGATCCGATGAACGGCACCGATCGGGCCATCGACCCCGCGATCTGGTCGCCTCCCCCCACCATGCCCCGCAGCAGCGCCCAATAAGCCTCAAAGGGATTGACCCCGATGATGGAGATGAGCACCCCTCCGACCACAAACGACAACAGGATGGCGTAGAGCGACACGTACAGCGGCTGGAGCCTCCACACCTCGGTGAGGAAGCGGTGGAGTTGGCCGGCGGCCCGGCCGACCCCGGCATTGGCGTTGCCGACGCCGTTCACGACTGCGTCCCGGTGGCCATGAGCAGGCCGAGTTCCTCCCGGGTGGCATCGGCGGCGTCCACCGTTCCGGCCAGCCGACCCCGATAGAGCACCCCGATTCGATCGGACAAAGACAGGATCTCGTCCAACTCGGCCGAAACGAGCAACACAGCCACTCCCTGATCTCGCAGCTCGATGATCTTGCGGTGGATGAACTCGATCGAGCCCACGTCCAGCCCTCGGGTGGGCTGGGCCACGACCAGCGCCTTGAGGTCGCCGGTCAGCTCTCGGGCCACGATCACCTTTTGCTGGTTGCCGCCTGACAGGGTGTCGATAGCGGCTTCCACCCCCGGGGTTCGGACGTCGAATTGCTCGACCAGCTCGGTTGCCTCCGCATTGATAGCCCCGGAGTTGCGCACCCCGTGGCGGGCGAACTTGCGGTGGTGATATCGATTCAACACCAAGTTGTCGGCAATGGAGTATTGGGCCACCACTCCGTGCTTGCTGCGGTTCTCGGGCACGTGGGCCACACCCAGCTCGTTGATCTTGCGGGGGCTCCAGCCCGTGGTGTCTTTGCCGAGCATCTCAATCCGGCCTCCGGTGGCCGGACGCATCCCGCAGACAGCCTCAACCAGCTCCCGCTGTCCGTTGCCCTCCACACCGGCAATCCCGAAGATCTCCCCGGCTCTCACCTCCACGCCAAAGCCGCTGACCGTCTCCACCCCCCGGTCGTCGGAAACCCGGAGGTCTTCAATCCGCATAACCGACCCGCCTGGGTCGGGCTCGGCCTTTTCCACTCGGAACACCACGTCTCGGCCCACCATCAGGTTGGCCAGCGACTGCTGGGTGGCGCCATCGGCGGCGGCGGTTCCCACCACCCGGCCGGCCCGCAGCACGGTTATTCGGTCGGCGACGGCCAGAACCTCGCGCAGCTTGTGAGTGATGAAGATGATGGACTTGCCCTGGCCGGTGAGGCTTTCCACCACCCCGAAGAAGTCGTCCACCTCGCCGGGGGTGAGCACTGCGGTGGGCTCGTCGAGAATCAGGATGTCGGCGTCGCGGAACAGGGCTTTGACCAACTCCACCCGCTGTTGCTCGCCCACCGACAGGTCGCCCACGATGGCGTCGGGGTCCACGGCCAGTCCGTAGCGCTCGGCGAGGGCATCGACCTGCCGTCGGGCGGTGTCCAGGTCGAGGAACGCACCTCGGGTGACCTCGTTGCCCAGGATGATGTTCTCGGCCACGGTGAACACCGGGATGAGCTGGAAGTGCTGGTGGACCATCCCGATGCCCCGGGCGATGGCCTCGCCCGAGTCTTGAAAGCGCACCGGTTCGCCCCGCACTCGGATGGTGCCGCTGTCGGGCCGGTAGAGCCCGAAGACCATGTTCATCAGGGTGCTCTTGCCCGCGCCGTTCTCGCCCAACAGGCAGTGGATCTCGCCCTGGTTGAGGGTCAGGCTCACGTCGTCGTTGGCCACCACCCCTGGGAAGGTCTTGGTGATGCCCTCTACTTCCAGCACAGGCCCCGCTGTGCTGTTGCCTGCCTGAGCCATGCACGGCCCAGGCTACGACATGGAAGGCCTGCGGGACGCGAAAGGCGGCGGCTGATTCTTGCTCAGCCGCCGCCTTTCAGTGATCTATGACAGGACCGGCTAGTCGCAGGCCGAGCCCTCGCCCAAGAACAGGCCGTCGATGCCGCACACCCCGGTGGTGATGCTGCCGTCGGCCAGACCAGCCCGCACTTGCTCCACACTGGCGGCGGCGTCGGCGCTCACTGCGGCGTCATGGAACGGGGCATAGGTGATGCCTAGGTTCTCGGCGGTGAGCACGAACACGCCGCCGGCGAAGGTGCCCTCGATGGCGGCTGCGATGTTGCGGAACACCGACAGGTCCACCCGCTTGATGGCCGAGCTGGCCAGGTACTCCGATCCCGGGGCCGACCCGCCGTTGAAGGTGGTGTAGTACTCGTCCTGGTCCACGCCGATACCCCAAGCACCGGACTCGGCCGCGGCCTTCACGCCCCCAGAACCGGTGGGGCCACCGGCGCCGAAGATCACGTCGGCGCCGTCGCCGATGAACTGCTGGGCGTCGGATGCGCCTTTGGCCGGATCGGTGAAGCTCTCGTTGTACACCGACAGCACCTGGATGTCGGGATTGACGTACTTGGCGCCGGCCTCATAGCCGTTGACGAACTTCACCACTGGGGGCACGTCCTCGCGTCCGCCGACCACGCCGACTACGCCTGATTCGCTCAGCGAGGCAGCAAGGGCACCGGCGATGAAGCCGCCCTCATGCTCGTTGAACAACACGCCCACATAGTTGGCGGGATACTCGGGCTGCCATTGGTCGATGCCGATGTAGTTGATGCCGGGGTTCTCTTCGGCGGCGGCCATGGTGTCGGTGCCGAGCAAAAAGCCCACGGTGATGAGCACGTCGGGGCTCTCGCTGGCGGAGGTACTCAGGTTGGCGTCGTAGTCGGCCTCTGAAGCGGTCTCGATGACGCTGGTGTCCTCGATGCCGAAGCACTCGGCGGCGGCGGTCATGCCCTCATAGGCGAACTGGTTGAAGGTGCCGTCGTCGACTTTGCCGATGTCGGTGACCATGTTCACCCGGAAGCCGTCGGGGGCTTGAATCCCACCCCACGCCGCGCATTCTTCATCCAGCGTGATCAGGGCCCCGGAAGGAGCCATCGGCGCGGGTGCCTCGGTGGGCGCCGGGGCTTCGGTTGGTTCGGGCGCGGGTGCCTCGGTGGGCGCCGGGGCTTCGGTTGGTTCGGGCGCGGGTGCCTCGGTGGGCGCGGGCGCCGAGTCGGTGTCGTCGTCGTTGCCGCAGCCAGCGGCCACCAAAGCCAATGACAACAGCAAAGCGAGCAGTAGCAGGAACTTCTTACGCATCGGGACCCCTCCGTCAGATGCCAGTCGGTAGGACTTCAGAGGCTAGCCCAGTGCTGCGACATCCGCTGAGTCATCCAGCGAGTTCGAGAAGCCTCGAAGTGTCTAGGGTGAGGCCATGTCAAGACTTGAAGGAAAGACAGCCATCGTCACCGGAGCAGCTCGGGGTACCGGGTCGGTGATCGCCCAGATGTTCCGAGACGAAGGAGCAGCGGTGGTGGCCACCGACATTGCCGAAGGGGATGGGATTATCAAGCTAGACGTGACCAACGAGGCCCACTGGGACGAGGTGGTGAGCGGCATGGACCAGGTGGACGTGCTGGTCAACAACGCCGCCATCTTGCACATGGGTCCCATCGAGCGCACCTCGGGAGAGAAATACCGCGAGGTGCTGGACGTGAACCTGGTGGGTCCGTTCTTGGGTATGCGGGCGGTGGTCGGGCCGATGAGGGCTGCCGGGGGCGGTTCGATCGTCAATATCAGCTCTATTGACGGACTGATCGGCATGAACGGGATCTCCGCCTACGGCTCCAGCAAATTCGGCCTCGGGGGACTGATGCGCTGTGCCGCCCTGGAGTTGGGCCGGTCGGGCATTCGGGTCAACAACGTGTGCCCCGCTGGTGGCAATCCGATGATGTATGCCCAATGGTTCGACCAGATGATGTCGTTTATGGAACAGACCGCGGCCTACTCCGACAATCGGGGCATACCCGGCGAGGTGCCCTTGGAGTGCATCGCCGCCGCCGCGCTGTTTCTGGCCTCCGACGAGTCTTCCCACATCACCGGAATCGACTTGCCGGTGGACGGGGGAGCGGCCGCCGGTGTGGTCATCGAGGGCCTCAACATGCTGGAGTGACCGAGGCCTCATTCTGGCCTGTCGGAAGTATCATTCCCAATATCATTCAAAGGGCCGCATCAGCCAAGGGCGGCTGAGGAGGAAGAGATGGCTCCGCCTACTCGCATCGATGAGGACATCCTCGGACGCAGCGATGTCAACGACATCGACACCATCATCGAGATCTCGCAGACCAACAGTGACGTCACCTCGGTGATCCATACGGTCCAAGACAACAGCGATGCCCTGTTCACCTGGGATTACGCCAAAGGCGCCCGGCCCCAACTGGAGCGCCTCTACGAGAAGGCCAAGACGTCGCAGTGGAACGCCCAGACCGATCTGGACTGGTCCATCGAGGTTGATCCCTACGAGGCGTTCAACATCTTCACCGAGTCTTCGAGCCGCGATGAGTTCGAGCGCGCCAACGATCGCCGCCTGCCCACCGACAACTGGGGCGAAGCGGAATGGCGGGAGTTCTCCCTGGAGACCTTCAAGTGGCGGATGAGCCAGTTCCTCCACGGCGAGCAGGGAGCGCTGCTGTGCACGGCCAAGATCGTTGAGACGGTGCCGTGGATCGACGCCAAGTATTACGCCGCCACCCAAGTGGTGGACGAGGCTCGCCACGTGGAGGTGTTCGGCAAGTACATCGACACCAAGCTGGGCGACTCCTATCCCATCAATGTCCACCTCAAGTTGCTGCTCGACGACATCATCAACGACAGCCGCTGGGACATGACCTATTTGGGCATGCAGATCATGGTGGAGGGGTTGGCCCTGGCCGCGTTCGGCTTCATGCACCAGCTCACCCCCGAGCCGCTGCTCAAGAAGCTCCTCCGCTATGTGATGGCCGACGAGGCCCGCCATGTGGCCTTCGGCGTGCTCAGCCTCCAGGAGTTCTACAGCGAGCTGACCGTTGCGGAGCTGCGCGAGCGCCAGGAGTTCGCTTTCGAGGCCGCGGTGCGGATGCGCGACCGGTTCTTGTCCCAGGAGGTGTGGGAGCGCATGGGCGTGCCGGTGCGGCCCATGGTGGAGAACTTCTTGTCTCTGCCGGCCGACCAAAAGCCGTTCCAGAACATCTTGTTCTCCAAGATCGTGCCCAACTGCAAGAAGCTGGGCCTGCTGGACGCCGGCGACGGTTGGCTGCGCCGCCGGTTCGAGGAGATCCACGTCATCGAGTTTGAAGATTGGGTGGACACCGGCGAGGAGTACGAGGACTTCCAAGTAGAAGAGATGGCCGCGGTCTGAGCGCTGGCCAAAGACCGCTACCTATTGCACTTGGCGGTGCCCGGCCAGCGGATGCGGTAGCGGTTGTCGGCCACTAGGCGGTATACGCCGCGGGCCAGCGGATTGATCGGCCCCAGAGTCAGGAGCCGACCCACCGCGGGCCACGGGCCGCTCATGGCCCCGAGCGCACCGGAAATGCTGCGGTGCTCGTCGGAGCGGGTGCCGTCGGCCCCGATCCACCACGCCGACCGGACCACGTCCTCGTCAGTAAGGCCGAGGGCATCCAGGTCTGCTTGCTGGGAGGGTACAACCTGGTAGTCGTCGCTCAGCCGTCGCTCGGCCCAACGGGCGGTCGCGGTGCAGAACCCGCAGTCGCCGTCGTAGATCAGCATCCCCGCGGGGGTAGGAGCAGAAGGAGGGTGGGGGTCAGCTATTTCGGCCGGCATTGGGCTTTCGCCCATGGTTGGCCTTCTTGCGCCGCGCTCGGGCCTTGCGTTTTTGAGTGCGCTTCGACATTCGAACCTCCGCGTCGTTACAAAGACTACCGGCTGCCGCTAGCGTGAACGACCCGTGGAGCGCTTCGGATTCGTCGGGCTGCCCAACTCCGGCAAGTCCTCTCTCTACAACGCCTTGATCGGGTCGGACGTGTTGGCCGCCCCTTATGCCTTTGCCACCACCAGCTCCAACGTCGGCGTGGCCAAGGTGGTCGATCCCCGACTGGACGCCATTGCCGAGCTCAGCGATTCCCTCAAGGTGACGCCGGCCAGCGTGCAGTTCATCGACATCGGCGGCCTGGTTGAGGGGGCCAGCCGAGGTGAAGGTCTGGGCAACCGCTTCTTGGCCGGTATCCGGGAGGTGGACGCGGTGGTGTTCTTACTCCGGGCCTTTGTCGACTCAGATGTGCCCGGCCCAACCGATCCCCTGGAGCACCTGCGAGTGCTGGAGATCGAGCTGACCTTGGCCGACTTGGAGTCGGTGGAGAACCGGCTGGTCAAACGGCGCAAGTCGGCCGTCCAAGACCGGTCGCTGGCCGCGGAGGTGGCCGCACTGGAAGCCGCAGCCGAGGTGCTGGGGGAGGGTGTACCGATCTATCGCAGCGACCTGGCAGCCGAGCAGCGGGCCGACCTGCGGGAGAGCTTCCTGCTCACCAACCGCCCAGTGCTGGCCGTGGTCAACATCGGCGAAGACCAACTCGACGACGCTGACGCGGTGATCGAGCCCGTAGTTGCCGAGCTTGAGGGCCGGGCCGGGGTAACGGCGGTGTGCGTGCAGCTCGAGGCCGAAGCCGCCCAGCTCCCGGCCGAGGAGCGGGCCGAGATGCTCGACGGCCTGGGTTTGGGCGAGGGTGCCTTGGGCCGGTTCACCCACGCGGCTTACGACCTCTTGGGTTTGCGGACGTTCTTCACCACCGGCGACAAGGAGACCCGGGCCTGGACCTTCCGCAAGGGCGCCGCCGCCCCGGAAGCCGCCGGGCGCATCCACACCGACTTCCAGCGGGGCTTCATCCGGGCCGAGGTGATCGGCTGGCAGGAGCTGCTCGATGCGGGCGGCTGGACCAAGGCCAAAGAGCTTGGAGTGATGCGCACCGAGGGCCGCGACTACCTCGTGGCCGACGGCGACGTGATGGAGTTCCGCTTCAACGTCTAGCCAAAAAGATCTTCGCAGGCGTTCGAATAGGAATGATAAGAGTCCAGATTAGTAAGCTCTTGTCGAAGCATGCGGCGACGAATTGTCATCTCAGTCTTCGTAGTAAAGTATGAAGACATTGTGAGGTCATGGTTTGCTAAGTCTCTCAGTTCGACTAAGAGAGAATGTGTGCACTCGACTAGGTTGGCATGTTGGGCATTTGTCGGGTCGAACTCCGGAATGAAGCGTGTCGGTAAAGTGTGAAGATGCCGATCGCCGAACTCCCCTCCAGGCATCAAATCAGCTATTCGTGAAAGAAGAGCTTGACTGTTGATTACACCGCAAAAATAGATAGCCTCTTCCTCTGACCTACATTCAGCCCAGTAGAGAGTCTGATCGATAATCGGAGGCTTATCATCAACAATTTTAAAATAGGCAGCCGCTGGGATACCACCTCCAGCACCATATACCGCAATCCACGAGCCTACGTTTGCCGACTGGCGTCTCAATTTTGAACGATAGTCAATTCCCTTTGTCCAAAACTCACTAAGAGAGCGAAAATCGCTCTCATCGATAATGGCATCAAAATGCGCAGACGCATTTGCATTTAGACTGATCGCCGTCGAAGAAGAAGCACACCAACGGCCATTCTGATAAGTGATTGGCAATACGGCTAAACTGGGATCAGCTAATGCAAAAGGAGCGAGGTGCTTCGATAGATATACCGGATGAACAAAGCGATCTGGGATAGTTCTCGTAGTTGGTAGAAATTGGCCATGTTTCTTGGCGTTACTCCAGAGGTACCAGTTCGCAGACTCTCGCTGAATGGGAGATATTGTGCAACGTCCATCGCCTGTATCATTAGTGTCGAAAAAGACAAGGCGACGCGGCATTATGTCAGCTCCTTGACTCGCGAATCCTGGAAGATAGGCGCCAGCGACTCCGTCTCCTTGAGGACTTGCAGACCAAACTAAACGATTACCAGCCCGAACCGCATAATGTGGGAGATCAACATTTGGAGGTGGTACCATTTGTCCTGGAATTTCAGTCATGTCATCTGGTGCTGCCTTCGTGCCTAATACAATAACGGCACGATTCTTGAATGTGCCGCGCTTGACTGTCCACATTTCGTCAAGTCGAAGCTCAACCCGCCGCTGGGTTTCCTGCTGCCCTGCAACCTGGGTCCTAAATGGAAGATGCTGCCCTCCTGTTCGGATCGTGTCTGGGAGAACGCAGGCGATGTGGCCTCCATCAGCTAAGTAATGTTCAATGGAATGGGCTAGAAACACAGTTGCCATCTCAAGATGAGGGAATGATGAACCTGGTGGTTCAAGCAAATACCTTGCAGCCCTATTCTTGAGTACTGAAGCGAAGGGATTGTTGCCAATTTTGCTCATGGACAACCAAGGAGGATTACTAATTATCCCGTTGAATTGACCTGCTACTAAAGCTGGCCTGTACGCGTTCCTAATCACGAAGGTCCAGATCCCATCCCGGCCATTGCGTTTGAAATCAGCGAGCTTCCGTATCAGAAGTTTCAAAAATTCATGGGTGGCCTTAGTTTCCTCTAGGTCTAGAGGGTTGTCTAACGTCCCCACCTGTGCGTCGTCGAGAATCTGGTCGATGTGTCCCGCATCTGGACTCTGCTGTGGTGTATTTGCAAGTTCTAGAGATAAACCGTGTGCGCCATCGAGGAGAAAGTCAAATAGAGTCTGCCGTTCTGGCTGCAATAAAAATCGAGGCAGTTTCATCTCGGTGTCAAAAAGGCGCAGACTAAGATCAGCGGAGGGATCCAATGAGTCCATTGGATCCTCAAAAACAGGCGACACTGAAAATAGAGAATCCGCGTGGTACACGGGTAGCGACACTACTCGTGAGCCATCAAGGGGTTCGAGCACTGCGCGATTCGTTTGAACCCAGTTGATCTTTGCTAAAAGGACGGCTAGGGGATCGATGTCAAAGCCAGCGCAGGCATTTACGAGGTAATTAAGATAGTCATCGTCTGCTGGAGTAATTCCCATCTCGGCCAACCATTCGCGAGTCTTATCGGCGATTGCTACCAACATCGAACCGCTTCCGCAACACATGTCAACAAAACGTGGCGGGATCCCGTCCTCTAGCCGATCAAATAAGGCTCCTGCCATCTCATCTGCAATTACCTTTGGTGTCCATTCTTGTCCGAGCAGTTGCCGCTGAGTTCGCTGGGCCAAAACTGCAACTAGCTCACCGAACAAGTCGGCTTCTGGAGGACGAGTGAAGTCGAAAGCTGCTAGGTCTTGTTGGATCATTTGAGCAAATGGCCGCAATTGTTCCAAGTGCACTGAAGAAGCTAGCCACCCAAAATAGTCATGTTCTACGAGACGATGCAAGCCCTTCGCTTCAAATGATGCCCCGGATAAAATGAAGTCCAATTCCTCCTTCTCGCTCATAAGTGCCTGACGAGCGATTACATTTGCACACATCAGCTTTGCAAGAGTAGCTAGATAGAATTCTTGAGTGTATGTGCCTATATCGAACGACGGCACACCTGAGTCGACGGACAAATGAGAGACGAAGGTAGTCCATAGGTGTTCGATCAAGTCGGCCGATTGCTTATCCGACGCCATTGCGTGCAGGACTATTTCTTCAAAGGCCTTCAAGTAGTTGCGTCCAAAACCTCCGTCGAATCCAAGATATTCTGCTACCGAAATAGCAGTTAATGGTCTAGTTCCTTCCCTTCCCAAATGCTCAGTAAGAAAGGTAATGAGCTTTCTGGCCGTTGCTGCATCGCTCGTGTGACAGTCAAGCGTGGTGCCGATCTGTTTGAGCTCAACGTCTAGCACCGAGTAGTCGCCAAGATCGTTGACTGGAGTGTTCACGAGTTCATAGGCATGCCACTCGATGCCGTCCGACAAGATGCCTTTGATCTTCGACGGGTCGGCACCAGTGTTTAGGAGCCCGGCGCAGTACTGGTGGACTTGGTGCTTTCCGGCCTTGAATCGTTCAGTGACGGTCAGGTTGGCTTCGTATTCGATCGCCGTTGACCCGACAACACTGTCGGCGTAGCCACTCGTCTGCCCTTGGTCTGAGAATGTCAGGTGCTGCTCGGCCCCTCGGATGTGCCGTTCGACCCACCAAGGGCGATTTGTCGCGGGAAACACATCTGACAAGCCGGCGACAAGCGTTTGCCTGACAACGGTTTCGTGCCTTCCGCGGACCTCACCCAGTTTACGAATCAAGTTGATTGCTGCTGTCTCGTCGTAGAAGGGAGGGTTATGTGAGACCGGCGGATTCGTCATGTCTGCGGTCCGGTTCCTGGAGCCCGCCTAGTCAGCAGGTCTGAGGCTAGCGCGCGCAGTGAACACGTCTCTGCTCGTGTGAATCCCATGAGACTCTCAATGATTTCATCGATCTGAGTTCCAGTCTCTTTCTCTGGCCCCTCAGTTGAGAGCGATTCGCCTAGCTCAGCCAAGACAACCTCCGCGCTTCCATCGGGTTCGGGAAAGAAAACGCGGCGAAGATGGGTTGCTTCCAGCTTGAGGGCACCTCCTCCCATGACTGTGCCAGTTGACTCTAAAACTGCCCTAGTCCAAGAACTAGACAACAGGGCCAGTAGCGCCATATGAGACAGAGATCTTGCTGTCGATTGATCAGGCCAAAGGGTAGAGAAGTTCGCGTCAATGACATACGTTCCAAATGTCCCATGATTTAGGAAGGGGCGCGGGTTCCTTGCGTTCACACGTGCAATAAAGAGGACAGGAGTATGACGCGGCGCAAGTGGTGGCAGGTGATACCAGAAGCGTCCAATACGGACATTCGTCCGCACGGCTGAAAGTTCCGGGAGGGCCAGTTCCACACCCTTTCGCCGGTACCTTGCGCTTGCTCCTGCCGACACTAGACGTGCTAGGTCGCCAGAAATCGGGCGTAATTTGGTGCCTGCTCTTTCGTTGTCTTCGGGCATTGCCCACCCATCCAGCACGAGTACGCCAGTTTGTGGCCTGACGGCAGTGCTGCCGATGCCAGTTAACCCAGCCTGGTTTCTTATTGAGGGCACCACGACCTCAGGGGGGAGACAGAGATCTTCTCCCGGTAGCAGCGGTGATCGATAGGTGCCGCCGGGTCCTGATTCGACATAGAAGAAGTCGTTAGCACCCGTCCGAAGACCTTGGCCGACGACCCAACCTAGACCTGCTAGGTCAATGAGCTCTTCCCCACCTGTGCCTCCCACGATGTTTCCAACTCTTTCGGGCAATCGTTGCCTTCGCACCGTTCCTCGGCCAGCTGTAGACAAATCGGGGGCCATCCATGGGTGTCGCATGGCTGCACGTTCTAGGCATCCAATTTGCTCGAGCTCATCTGACCATTCCGAAACGAGCGGTGTCGCAGTGGGGTGCTCTTCCGAACTTGCCCACTTCGCAAACGCAGATTCGGGATCCATGCCCGGAAATGCAGCACCCACGATGCTTCGGGGAGTTCCAGTTGTTCTGGGGACATGTACGACGAGATGGCGTCCAGGTCCCAGTGCGCTCTTCTTGTCAGGAACCCGACGTGCCACCACGAGTGTTGTTCGAACGATGGCATCCTCAAACCAAGATGCATCGGCGTCAACAACGACGTATTCGATTTCAAATAGCCGTCGCAGCACGTAAAGAACTGGAGCGGCATAGTCACGAGAAAGCCAAGTGTCAGGAACAACGATTGCCAAGCGGCCGTTTATCGATACTTTCGACGCGGCAAGTATCCAAGAGGGAACTGCCAAATCAGACAGTCCGCTATAGCTCTGCGCAGCTGAGACAAGCACATTCCGCTCTGACTCAGTTAGCGCGTCGCTCGCCTCAAGGATCTCCACCAGCCCATTCCGGACCTCACCTGCACAAGGCACTTCGACACCCGCAGCCAAAGCGGGACCGCCAATCTGATAACGAACATAGGGAGGGTTCGTGATCACAAGGTCCCAAGGGTCGGCCAAAAGGAGCCATGAGCGTGGTTCGAAAGCCGAGCCGACCTCGATGCGGACTTCAGCTCCGAAATTGCCCGTTCTTATCCGACAGGTGTGGGCAGCATTTGGATCTAACTCAATTGCTCCAAGAATTGAAGGGGATGCACCGACCTCGGAACACGCAACAAACATGTCTCCCGTGCCAGCCATGGGGTCAAGGATCGAATCAACGGATTGCGCCTTCGACAGCGCAGCAATGGACCGGGCAAGTCGCGTCCCTGTGAAGAATTGGCCGAGTCGCTTCCGCTCATCGTTGGCAAGTCCAGCTGCGCAATCGGGCGCTTTCACTCGACACCACTCACGGCGGGCTGGTCAGCACTGTTTCGGCAGGCATCAAGAGCTGCATAGAAATCAGGTGCGTCGATAGAGATCCGCAATCCTTCTTGTAGACAAGACGTGGCATATCTCGACCACATTCGTCGCGGCGTGAGTTCCTCGAGATTGCCTGTTGCTGCGTGTTGGAGCTCGCTTATTGCCAAATCTAATTGGTGGTCCATGTCTCTTGCACTAGGGCTTGGCATCTCTGCTGCTTCCTCGTTCTGGGGAGCTAGAAGAAATATCGCGTCATCTTTCGTACCGCCCTCAGAGACCACCTGTTTGAAGGAGACTTGTTGCTTATCCAGCACGCTCGACGACTCAATTGACAAGCCGTTGTTTTGAAATGCATCACCGAGCGCATTCCATACCTCGGGCTGCGAGGCATGGAAAATGACAGTGGCGCGACCCTCGGGCTTCAGTACTCGTGACGCCTCGGAAAACACCTCGGCCATGAGCCGCGAATATTCTGAGGCGCCCTTGTTCTGCGCAGGGCTGACAATCGCTTCTTGTGTCCTATCCGTTAAGCGGCCGAGCCATGCTTCGTTCAACTGGTTGATCTCGGCATAAGGGATATATCCCCCAAAGGGAGGATCGGTAAAGATGTAGTCGACTGAGTCGTCTGGCAACTCCAGGGAGGTTGAAGAGCCGCAGATAACGTTCACGGAGCTGCTGCTGCCTGCGGTTAGGGCGAACGCTTCTGCGAACGTCTTTATCTTGCGGTGCAGACCGTCGAGAATGTTCTTCTCAACCGGGAGGCCGCTGACATATAACACGCCGCTCTGGGCGCCAGTAACCGCCAAATCCTTCTGAGACTTCTTGGCCACAACTCGAGTCAAGAGAGTGGAATGAGAAGCATTGTACGACAAAACCCAGAGTTGGAGCGCCTTGCGAATCTCCAAGTTCACTTCTGATGAAGCGAGTGCCCATAATCGGGCCATCACTGCGAGATTTCGAGACGTGTAGAAGTGATGAAATCGTCCAATTCCTTGGTGGTATCCTGACCGGTGCAGATCTCCCCACAAGATTTCATCCTGGGGCACCCAGTCCTTAGGAGGAGACGAGGCCCTAGATAAGACCTCTAGGTCCGTCGTAGTGGGTTCGCGTGCCCAAGTCTTTGACCCTGTTCTTCCGTAAATGCGCGCCGGGACTCTATACCTCCGTGTCACGGTCTCGCCTGTAAGCGGGTCTGCCACAGTTTCACAGATGCGCTCGCAGTCGACTACCCATACAAACTGCTTACAACCTGGGCAGATGAACTCGGACCTGATAACGGCAGGCTCGTGGCGAACTGTTGCATCGTAGAAGGATAGCTGATGTGCGCAACAAGGCGTCTTAAGCACATCCGACCAGATCACATACCGGATTCTGCCAGGGGTTCCATCACTTTGGCTGGCTTCGTACCACCCGTAGACATCGGAAGAGGCATCAGCAAGAACGCGCCTGGCTGCCTCTTCAAACACTGCCGGGTCACAGGCTCTGCTCATGACCTCACCTACAAGCGAACCAAGAGGACTCAATTCATAGACGTAGGCGGTCCGCGGCCCCCAAACAACCTCAAGGCCAGCTTCTTGCACAAGATGTCGCATTCGGCCGGTTGGCCGATCGCATAGTGCCGCGGCAATTCCGGTTGTCCCGCTGCCACCGAAGACATCCAGCACCGTGTCTCCGGGAACCGTGTGGGCCGCGATAAACACCCCGATGACCTCGGGGTCGATCTTGGTCGGGTACGAGAACGCGTTGTACAGCGGCCCTGTCCTCTTGGCTGCTATTGGTCGGTCGTAGAGTCGGTTCATGGGTCAAATCCCTGCGCATACCTCATCGCACATGCGGTCAGCCTAGATCGGGGGTGTGACATCTCCCGTGGATGGCCAATCCCCCAAATCTGGAACCATCCTTTCTATTCTTGAACACGCCTGTGTCTTCGGTGTGTCTAAACAGAAGAAAAGTTCCTCTTGAACAATCGCCGCAGGAGTTGGAAAATCAAGTGATGGCGTGGCTTGTCTGCGACGACCGGGTGCTGGCCACCGTGGAGTTCGCCACCAGCTTGCGGGAGCGGACCCTGGGGTTGCTGGGCCGCGACGAATTCGACAGCGCACTGCTGCTGCGGCCGGCGTTCTCGGTTCACACCCTGGGCATGCGCTTCCCCATCGACGTGGCCTATTTGGACCGCAATCTGGTGGTGCTGAAAGCGTCCACCATGGCCCGCTTTCGGGTCGGTCTGCCGGTATGGCGGGCCCGGGCAGTGCTGGAGGCCGAGGCCGGCTCGTTCGCCCGATGGGGCCTAATGCCGGGAGACCGCTTGGAAGTGCGGCAAACTGCTAGTGACAAGAGGGGATAGACAAGCTCCTGCATCCGGGGAGGAAGCATGGCTGGAAGGCTGGTATTGGTTGCCACCCCAATCGGGAATCTGGGCGACCTATCCCCACGAGCTGTCGAGGCGCTGTCCGAGGCTGACGTTGTGGCCTGCGAGGACACGCGCCGCACCGGGAAGTTGCTGGCCCATGCCGGGGTGAGCGCGCCCCGCCTGCTGGTGGTGAACGAGCATACCGAGGCGGCCGGTGCGGCCGAGATCGCTGGCCTGGTGGTCGGCGGCAACACCGTGGTCTTGGTCACCGACGCCGGCACTCCGGCGGTCTCCGATCCAGGAGCCAAAGTGGTCACGGCAGTCCTCGACGCCGGATGCGACGTGGAGGCTGTGCCCGGCCCGTCGGCGGCGCTGGCCGCGCTGGTGGTGAGCGGCTTGCCCACTGGGCGCTTTTGCTTCGAGGGGTTTCTGCCCAAAAAGGGTCGCCATAGGGCTGACCGCATCCATGCGCTCTCGCAAGAGCCTCGCACTATGGTTCTGTTCGAGGCCCCTCATCGGCTGGCCCGCACCCTGGGCGATCTGGCCTCTGCCCTGGGCGGCGATCGAATGGTGGCCATCGTGCGGGAGCAGACCAAGCTGCACGAGGAGGTGTGGCGGGGCACTCTGGACGATGCCGTCGCCCGGGCCAATGGTGCTGAGCCCCGGGGCGAGCATGTGCTGGTGGTGGCCGGTTGCCCCGATCCTGCGCCGCCGTCTGAGTCCCAAATCAGGAGGGCGCTCAATGAGCGGCTCGCCGACGGCCTGTCCCGGCGGGATGCCGCCTCTGCGGTGGCCGCCGACCTCGGCGTGTCCCGACGAGCCGTGTACCAGATGAGTCTGGCAGACTGACCCCGTTCAAGATTCCCGGCATTGCCTGGCTGTCCTAGGAGACCAAGTGAGCGAAGTCCAGCCCATTCCCGACGATTACCCCCGCGTCATCCCCTACCTGTGCGTGGACGGCGCGGCCGCGGCCATCGACTTCTTGGTTGAGGTGTTCGGCGCCACCGAGCGCATGCGAATGCAAATGCCCGACGGGCAGATCGGCCACGCCGAGGTGGCCATAGGCGACGGGGTCATCATGCTGTCCGATGAGTACCCAGAGATGGATGTAGTCGGCCCCAAGTCCGTCGGCGGCACTGCGGTCACCGTCATGGTGTACGTGGAAGACGCCGATGCCACGTTCGCCAAAGCCGTTGCCGCAGGGGCCACTGCTGAGCGTCCGGTGGAGACCCACTTCTACGGCGACCGGGGCGGTCAGTTCATAGACCCGTTCGGCCACCGCTGGAACGTGTCCACCCACGTGGAAGACGTCCCCCCCGACGAGCTAGCCCGCCGCTCAGCCGAGATGTTCGGGGAGTGACCCCAGTAGCTCTTGGGATTTCCCAACCGGGTTCGGTCAGACGATGGCAGTAGTGTGAAGCGGTGTCGCGCTATTTCTTGACGACCCCGATTTTCTACGTCAACGACGCACCTCACATAGGCCATGCCTACACCGTGCTCAACGGTGACGCCGTCTCCCGGTGGCATCGGCTGTTGGGCGACGACGTCTTCTACCTGACTGGCACCGATGAGCATGGGCTGAAGGTGCAGCGGGCGGCGGAGGCCAACGGCCTGTCCCCGCTGGAGCAGGCCGACGGCACCAGCCAGCGCTTCCGAGAGGCGTGGGCCGAGCTGGGCGTGGCCAACGACGAGTTCATCCGCACCACCGAGCCCCGCCACCACCACGCGGTGCAGACGCTCATGCAGCGGGCCTACGACAACGGCTACATCTACTCGGCGGTCTACGACGGCTGGTACTCGGTGTCCGACGAGGCCTACATGTCCGAAGAGGACGTGACCCCCGAGGATGTCGAGTCGGGCCGGGTGGAGCGGATGACCGAGGAGAACTACTTCTTCAAGCTCTCCGAGTTCGAGGAGCCGCTGTTGGAGTGGTTCGAGTCCAACCCCGCCAACATCACCCCCGAGGGCTACCGCAACGAGGCCCTGGGCATAATCCGCGGCGGCTTGCGGGACATCTCCATCACCCGCACCTCCATCGACTGGGGCATCCCGGTGCCCTGGGCCGAAGGCCACGTGTTCTACGTGTGGTACGACGCGCTCACCAACTACGCCACCGCGGCGGGCTACGGGCACGATGACGAGCGGTTCGCCAACTGGTGGCCGTCGGTCCGCCACCTGCTCGGCAAGGACATCATCCGCTTCCACTGCGTGTACTGGCCGGCCATGCTCATGGCCGCCGGGGTGAAAGATCTGCCCCGCTATCACGTCCACGGATGGCTGCTGGTGGGCGGGGAGAAGATGTCCAAGTCGGCGTTCAATCAGATCTCGCCCACCGACCTCATCAGCGACTTCGGCGTGGACGGCTTCCGCTACTCCCTGCTGCGGGACACCCCGTTCGGCCCCGACAGCGAGGTCAGCCACGAGGCTCTCCAGCACCGCTACAACACCGATCTGGCCAACAACTTCGGCAACCTGTTGCAGCGATCTTCCACGCTGGTCCACCAAAAGTGCGGCGGTATAGGCCCTGCCCCCGACCCCGACCACCCGTTGGCCGACGTGGCCGCGCAGGTGTACGCCGACGCGGCGGCGGCCTGGGACCGGTTCCAGCCGTCGGTGGCCCTTGAAGCCACTTGGCGCCTCATCCGCGACACCAACGAGTACTTGCAGGCCACCGAGCCGTGGAAGATGGACCCCGGCCCCCTGGTCGACACAGTGCTGGGCAACGCCCTGGAGGCCCTTCGCATTGTGTGTGTGCTGGCCAGCCCGGCCATTCCCGCTTCCTGCGAGTCGGCCTGGGCCCGTTTGGGCCTGAGCGGCTCCCCTCTCGATCAGCGGCTGCCCGAGGCGGCTGTGTGGGGGCAGTATCCCGGCAGGCTGCCGGTGGCTGAGGGCGATCCCTTGTTTCCCCGCCTCAAAGGCTGAAGGTGCGCTGGACCGACAACCACTGCCACCTGGAGCCGGACACGCTGACCGAAGTGGTGGCCCAGGCCGCGGCAGCCGGGGTGGAGCGCATGATCGACGTGGGCACCGATGCGGCCACCTCGATCGCCGCAGTGGCCAAGGCCGCGGCCTGCGACCAGGTGTGGGCCACGGTGGGAGTTCACCCCCACGAGGCCCGCCACGGCATCGACGGCATTGAGGGGCTGCTGGGCTCCGACCGGGTGGTGGCGGTGGGGGAGTGCGGGCTCGACTACCACTACAACCATTCCCCACCCGACGAGCAGCGAGCGGTGTTCGCCGCCCAGATCGAGATGGCCCACCGGCACCGGATGCCGATGGTGATCCACACCCGGGAGGCATGGGACGACACCTTCGCCATCCTCGACGAGTGCGGGGTGCCCGACCACACGGTGTTCCACTGCTTCACCGGCGGTGCCGACGAGGCCCGGGCCGCACTGGACCAAGGGGCATACCTTTCGTTCAGCGGCATCGTGAGCTTCCCCTCGGCCGACGATGTGCGGGCCGCAGCCGAGCTTTGCCCCCTCGACCGCATGCTGGTGGAGACCGACTCGCCTTACCTGGCGCCGGTGCCCCGGCGGGGCAAGCCCAACGCCCCGGCCAACCTGCCCCTGGTAGGCGAAGCCCTGGCGCAGGCCCGCAGCGCAGCCATAGAACAAGTGGCCGAGCACACCTGGCAGAACGCCTCGACCTGCTACCGACTCGGCTCATGAACCCGGTCGCTCCTCCCAACCTGAACCGCCAACCATCCACGATTAGGATGCAGGCCCAATCACATGGACGACGAGCATCAGAAGATCCAGCAATCGAAGCCGCAGCCAGACCCTGATCGGGCACCGGATGAACCTGGCCTGGAATCCAGCGGCCCTGATCTAGAGTCGAGTGCGCCGGAGGTGCTCTACCGCCGGCGGGCCTATGAGCAACGCGGTCGTGTCGCTCCCATCGACGGCGTGCTGCGCGTCAGCTTGCCGCATGAGTGGCTGCTGCTGGTGGTGCTCGCGGCCGCGGTGATCGCGGTGCTGGTCTGGAGCATCGTCGGCCGGCTGGAGTCGGGCGTCAGCGGGCCGTGTGCCTTGCAGGCGAGCGGCGCCCGGCACCTCGTGGCGGCCCCGGCGGCGGGCGTTGTCGTCGAGGTGATGGCTGGGCCGGCCGACGAGGTGGCCGCTGGCGAACCGCTGGCCCGGCTCGCGGCACCCGAGCTGAGCTTGGCGGCCGAGTTGGCCGCGGTCCGGGCGGATGCATTGGAGGCGCAGCATCCCGGCGCTCCCGAGACCGTCGCCGCCGCCGCCGAAGCCGAAGCCCTCGCCGACATAGACACGGCGGGCACTTTGGTCCTCAGTCCCGCCTCCGGCCTGCTGTCGACATCCCGACTGCTCGTCGGCGTGTTTGTGGAGGCCGGAGAAGTGGTGGCCGAAGTGCGGCAGGCCGATGCAGGACAGCCGACGGTGGTCGTGAGCTTGGGCAGCGAATCGTCACGCGTCCGTCCCGGCATGAAGACCAGCGTTGCTTTGACAGTCGCCGGCGCCCCCGACGCGGTGATCGCCGATGCCCTCGTGGTCGCCGTGGGCGCCTCGCAGCAGGCGTTCGCCCCGCTCGGGATGCTCGACGGTTCTGCCGCGGCGCCTTACGAGGCCCCTGGGCCGGCGACCCTCAGCGCGGCCACCGCGGCGGCAGAACTCGTCGCCCCCCCCCCTGAGTTCGCAGACGCCACTGCGCCGTCCCGTTCGGCCTACGAATGCTCGGCCCGCATCGTCACCGGCTCATACCGGCCGATCGACCGGCTCATCGGGCGCAGTTGAAGTAGGGCCTATGGCGCGCACCGTCCTCGCACCTCGACGCGTTCGCTCCACGCCGGTCATGCCCCAGATGCACGCGACCGAGTGCGGTGCGGCCTGCTTGGGAATCGTTCTCGCCCATTATGGGCGCAGCGTCCCCATAGAGCATCTGCGGACGGCGTGCCGGGTCACACGCGACGGATCGAGCGCAGCCGACATCGTGGCCGCCGGTCGCGCCTACGGGTTGAAGCTGACGGGATGGAGCATGGACACAGACGGCCTGGCGAACCTCGACGCTCCGGCCATCCTGTTCTGGGAGTTCAACCACTTCGTCGTGCTCGAGGGCGTTCGCCGTGGCCGGTACTACCTGAATGATCCCGCCAACGGACGTCACAGCGTGAGCCCCGAGACCGTCGACCGGGCGTTCACGGGCATCGTCCTCAAGGCCGAGCCGGAAGGCGACTTCCCGGCCAGCGGACGGCCCCCGGGGCTGGTGCGCAAGCTGTGGCCGTGGCTCGCCCCCGCCAGAGGCGCGCTGGTGTTCTCGGTGCTCGTCGGGCTGCTGGCCACTGTCCCGATTGCCGCGCTGCCGATCCTGCTGGGCCTGTTCGTGGACAGCGTGCTGGGCGGCACCGCGCCCGGTTGGGGCACACCGCTGAGCTGGGCGCTGGTTGCGGCCGGCGCGCTGATGTATCTGCTGGTGTGGCTCCAGCAGTACATGTTTCGCAAGATGGCCGTTCGGCTGGCGGTGAGCGGGGCGGAGGGCTTTTTGGGACGCCTGTTCCGCCTGCCTCCGCAGTATTTCGATCATCGCTTCGCCGGGGATCTCACGTCGCGGGTGCATCTGGTGGACGCCGTCGCCGTCGGCGCCGCCACCGGGGCGGCGTGGATCGCCATCGAGCTGGTCTCAAGCCTCGTGCTCGTCGCGGTGCTCTTCGCGTTCGATCCGGTGCTCGCCGCGCTCGTCAGCGCGGTCGCGCTGGCGAATGTGGCGCTCACCTGGGCGCTCAGCCGGCTGCGAACCGACACCGAGAGGCAGCTCCGCCACGAGCAGGCGACCATGGGGGGCATCGAGGCGGCCGGGCTGCGCGACATGGAGATGATCCGGGCGACGGCATCGGAGGGCGACTTCTTCGTGCGCTGGAGCGGTCAGCAGGCGCGCGAGCTGTCGGCTCGCCAGCGGTTCGCCGAGCTGGGCTACGTCATCGGCGCGATGCCGACGCTGTTCTCGATGGCCGGCGCGATCATCGTGCTGGGCATCGGCGGGTGGCAGGTGGCGACCGGCGAGCTCAGCGCCGGGTCGCTCATCGCCTTCTACACCCTGGCCGCGGCGTTCATGGCGCCGATCGGGCGCTTCGTGCTGTTCGCCGACGCCTTCATGATGCTCGACGCCGACCTCCAGCGCGTGCAAGATGTGCTCGACGCGCCCGAGGATCCCCTGGCACCCGGCGACGAGTCCGAGCCCTCGAACGGCCGCAGCCACCCGGTGGCCACGTTCGCCGGCCGGCTGCGCCTCGCCGGCAAGGTCGAGCTGAGAGAGGTCACCTTCGGCTTCGACCCGCAGCGCACCCCGCTGGTCGAGAATCTGAGCCTCACCATCGAGCCCGGCCAGCGGGTGGCTCTCGTGGGTCCCACTGGCTCGGGCAAGTCCACGCTGCTTCGCCTCATCGGCGGGCAGTTCGAGCCCGACAGCGGCGAGATTCTCTTCGACGGAGCGCCCCGCCGCGCCATCCCCCGCGAGGTACTCGCCGCCTCGGTGGCGTCGGTGGACCAGCAGATTCACCTGTTCGCCGCGTCGGTGCGCGACAACCTCGCAATGTGGAACACGGCCATCGCCGAGGACCAGCTCATTGCGGCTGCTCGCGACGCTCGCATCCACGACGTGATCATGGACCGTGCCGGGGGCTTCGACGCGATGGTGGCCGAGGGGGGGAAGAACTTCAGCGGCGGGCAGCGCCAACGGCTTGAGATCGCCCGGGCGCTGGCGCTCAACCCCTCGGTGCTGCTGGCCGACGAGGCCACCAGCACGCTCGACGTGGTTGTCGAGCACCAGATCGACGATGCGCTGCGGCGACGCGGGATGACCTGCATCATCGCCGCTCACCGGCTCGCGACGATCCGCGACTGCGACGAGATCGTGGTTCTCGACCGGGGCCGCTCCATCCAGCGGGGAACCCACGACGAACTGGTCGCCGACCGCGAGGGCCTCTATTTCTCTTTGGTTGCCGGGCAATGACACGCGGCGCACCGGGTGCAGTGCCATGAGCAGCCCGCCGCCGCAGGGGCTCGCCGCCTTCGCAGCCCGCGTGGGAATGCCGGTCGCCTCGGCGGCGAATGCCCCAATCCGGCTCGACGGCGAGGATGCGGCCTGGTTCGTCGAGCAGGGCGCGCTCGACGTCTTCTGCTACGAGCAAGAAGGCGGAGACATCGCGGCGGCCGCCAAGCACCTGCTGCGCGCCGAGGGGGGTCGGCTGGTGTTCGGCACTCCGCGGCTCGACGGCCCGATCATGCTCGTAGCCAAAGGGGTGGACGACACCCGGCTGTTGCGGATCGACGCGGCCCGTCTGCGCGAACTGGCCCATGGCGCCGGCGCCGCTGAGCCCGGGATCAGCACGGGTGGCGCAGTCCTCGGGGAACTGTCCGAGCTGGCCCGCCAAGCCGACCAGTGGGTGACTGATTTTGCCGACGCCGTTGCCGCCGACTTCGAGTACCGCCCGCCCGCCACCGCGCTGATCGGCGATTCCACCGCGCTGATCGGCGATGAAGGCGCGATCACCGTGGCGCCAGACAGCGTGATCTCGGCGCGGCGACCCGATGTGATGTGGGCTTGCAGTCCGACCGCCGAAACGGGGTTCGAGCTCGCCTATCTCGGCACCGAGACCCTTCCTGTTGGCGGCGAACACCGTCTGCGCCCGGTGGCGCTCACCGCCGACAGCTGGGCCACCGTCATCGCGGCCGCGCAATCAGAGCGCTTCGCCAGCTCCGCACCCGAAGACGTCATCAGGCTGCACATCACCACCTCGGTGCAGCTGGCGGGCGAAGGACGACTGCTCGGGGCGCTCGACGACTTCGCTCGGCTGGCGATGCGCGCCGAAGTGCTCAACCGGCGCCTGCGGCTGGCCGATGAGGTGAACGCGCAAACCGCCCGGGCTGCTCATAGACGCATGGCTCGCGAGCGCGCCCGCACCATGCTGGATTCTGTCTCCGCTCCTCGGCGCCGGCTCGCCGAGACTCCCACGCACGGGTCGGCTCTGATGGCCGCGCTCGAACGGATCGGCCGCCACAGCGGTATCAAATTCACTGAGCCCCGCCGACCGGCGACAGCGCCGCCGCTGACGTTGGAGGAGGTGGTCGAGGCATCAGGCCTGCGGGCCCGGCGCGTGCGCCTGGCCTCAGAAGACCGGTGGTGGAGCTCCGACAGCGGCGCGCTTTTGGGGTATCGACAAGACACCGGCGAACCCGTCGCCTTGCTGCCCGGCTTGCGCGGCTACCGGGCCGTCGGTGCCGACGGCCGCGCCCAGCGGGTGACCGCCGATTCTGCGGGGTACTGGTCCGACACCGCCTGGGCCCTCTACCCGAAGCTGCGCGACGACCGGCCCATCGCCGTGCGCGACCTGCTGCGTGTGGCACGCCGAGGCGCGGGCCCCGACCTGACCAGGTTCGCGGTGGCCGGACTGCTCACGGCCTTGTTGGCCCAAGCCCCCGCCATCGCGTTGGCCTCGCTGACCGACTGGGCGCTGCCGTTCGCCCGCGCCGACGCCGTAGCCGCGATTCTTTTGACGCTGGGCGTGCTCGGCGTCGCCGGGACGGTGCTGGCGGTGTTCGGGGGCGCCATGGTGATGCGCGTCGAGGCCCGCGTCGGCGCCCGCCTCAGCGCGGCGGCCTGGGATCGGCTGCTGGCGCTTCCCCTGCCGTTCTTCCGCGACGCGGTCGCGGGCGAGCTGGCTGTGCGCATGGGGACGTTCCAGCACCTGCGCGACCTGGTGTCGGGCGCCGTGGCCAGCGTGGTGGCGTCTGCGGTGTTCCTGCTGCCCACATTGGGCGTGCTGTACCTCTACGACACCGTGCTCGCCACCACCGCAGTGGCGATGACGGCGCTGGCCCTGGCGGTAACGGTCGGGCTGGGGCTGGCGCAGATCCCCCATCAGCGCCGCTGGCATGCCGAGGTGCGCACGCTGTCGGGACGGTTGTTCCAGTTCATCGGCGGGATCGCCAAGATCCGCGCCTGCGGCGCAGAATCGGCGGTTTTCGCCTCGTGGGCCGAGTCGTACCGCAACAAGCAGCTCGCCGAAATCCGCGGCTCGCGCATCAACGAGCATCTCGCGGCGTTCGGCGCCGCATTTCCCTTCGTGTTCGCGGCGTTGCTGTGCGCCGTGGCCATCGGCCGGGGCGACGGCATCTCCGCAGGAGACTTCGTGGTGGTGCTGACCGCGTCGTTCACCCTGTACGCCGCAGTGGCCGGCCTGGGCCGGGCGGTCGACTCGCTGGCTGAGGCCTTCACCTCCTATGAGCAGATAACCCCGGTGCTCGCCGCGGTGCCCGAGCGGGGCGACGCGGCCCTGACCCCTGTCCGCATCGAGGGCGACGTTGTCGTGGATCAAGCGAGCTTCCGCTACGCCGCAGATGCCCCGCTTGTGCTCGACAAGGTGACCGTGTCGGCTCGTCGCGGCGAGTTCGTCGCCATCGTGGGCGCGTCGGGTTCGGGCAAGAGCACGCTGGTGCGGCTGATGCTGGGCCTCGAAGTGCCTGAGCGGGGCGCGGTGTACTTCGACGACCGCGACCTGCGCCATCTGGACACGGGCTCGGTGCGCCGTCAGATCGGCGTCGTTCCCCAGGAGTGCGCGCTCCAACCTGGAAGCCTGGCGGAGAACATCATCGGCATGGCCGAGGATCTAACCCTCGACGACGCGTGGACGGCCGCCCGGCTGGCCGCGGTGGACGCCGACATAGCCGAGATGCCGATGCAGATGATGACTCAGGTGGGCGACCGGGCCAGCATCTTCTCGGGCGGCCAGATCCAGCGCATCCGCATTGCGGCCGCACTGGTGCGCAATCCGCGCATCGTGATCTTCGACGAGGCAACAAGCTGGCTCGATGCCCCGAGCCAAGCGGAGGTGATGGGCGGCATCGAGCGGCTGGACATCACCCGCATTGTGATCGCGCACCGCCTGTCGACGATCAGGCGAGCGGGGCGCATATATGTGCTCGACGCGGGTCGGGTGGCTCAAGTCGGCGGCTTCGACGAGCTGCTGGACGCCCCCGGACCGTTCCGAGAGCTGGTGCAGCGCCAACTGCTGTAAAACTCTCCGGCGTGGTCCAACTACGGCGTTTGCTGCCGCGGCTACCCTTGTTCTAACATTTGACAAGTCATATAGCCATAACGACACGGAGGTGCGATATGAGCAAGAAGATGCAGCCTGAATCGGGTTCCGTCAAGGACGCGGGGTCTCCCGAGCGCGAGCTGAACGACGACGAACTCGAAGCGGTCCGGGGAGGCTCCGGAAGAGCCAAGGCGGCGTCCACGCCCGGTGCTGGCAGTGGTGAGCCGTCCTTTACTACTAACGGTAACGCTGCTGTCACCGGAAACTATGTAACCCCTTCCAGTACACCAAGCAGTGGCTCAAGAAGCGGAAGCAGCGCAACTTAGATTTCGCAAGACTGTCTATTCCCAATATCCGGCGATTCTGAAGTCGGCCAGCCTGCGGCTGGTGCCGTGACCCTTACCCGCAACGAGGTGCGGGATCTTCTGGATCGCCACGGCATTTCTCCCAGTCGGGCCATGGGCCAGAACTTCGTGGTCGACCCCAACACCATTGGTGCCATGGTCCGGGCTGCGGAGCTCACCAAAGCCCATTCGGTAGTAGAGGTGGGCCCTGGACTGGGATCGCTCACTCGGGCGCTGGCCGCTGAGGTAGACCATGTTCTGGCCATCGAGGCCGACCGCCACATGCTGGTGCCACTGGCCGAAGTGGTGGGCGAGCCCAACGTGGAGATAATCCACGCCGACGCCACAACCCAAGATTGGCGGGTCAAGCTCGGCGCCGCAGACCAGCGGTGGGCGCTGGTGGCCAACCTCCCCTACAACATCGCCGTCCCGCTGCTGTTGGACCTGCTTGACACCGAGCCCCGCATCGCTACCTTCACTTTCATGGTCCAAAAAGAGGTGGCTGAGCGGCTGGTCGCCCCGGTGGGCACCAAGGCCTACGGGATTCCCACCCTCAAAGTGGCCTATTGGTGCGAGGCCCGCATCGTCCGCTCGGTACCGGCCACCGTTTTCTACCCCCGGCCCCGGGTGTCATCGGCGGTGGTGCGGATGGAACGATTGCCTGAACCCGCCGTCGACGTAGACCCCGACCGCCTGTTCTTCCTCATCCGAACGGCCTTCGGGCAGCGCCGCAAGATGCTGCGTCGCTCCCTCGCCGCCCACCTCACCCCCGACTGCTTCGACAAGGCCAACATCCCCCCAACCGCCCGCCCCGAACAGCTCACCCTGGCCGACTGGGCCGAGTTGGCCTAGGTGCAGTCCTTCCAAAGGCGGTCACGAAATTCTGCCGTAGCCTCGTCTTGATGACCACGGTGGCCGCTCCGGCCAAGCTCACCCTTTCTCTTCGCATCACCGGAGTGCGGGGCGACGGCTACCACTTGATCGATGCGGAGATGGTGTCCCTGGATTTGGCCGACACCTTGGTGCTTGAGCCGGGCAATGGGGTGTTTGTGGTGGCCAGTGCCGACGTCGACTCGGCCGACATCGATCCGGCCGACAATCTCATAACCCGGGCGCTGGCCCTGGCCGGGCGCGATGCCCGGGTCACCGTGACCAAGCGGATTCCGCCCGGCGCCGGGTTGGGCGGGGGATCGGCCAACGCTGCCGCCGTCCTCCGCTGGGCCGGCCACTCCGACATTCAAGGAGCGGCTCAACTGGGCGCCGATGTTCCCTTCTGCCTGGTTGGGGGGCGGGCCCGGGTGCAGGGGATTGGCGAACTGGTTCAGCAGTTAGAGCACATACCGAGAACTCTCACCCTGCTCATTCCCCCGTTCGGGTGCTCCACCCCGGCGGTGTACCGAAGCTGGGACGAAATGGGGGGGCCGCAGGGAGCCAACGGCAACGACCTGGAGCCGGCCGCCCTCGAGGTGGAGCCCCGCTTGGACGAATTCCGCCGAGTGCTGGAGCAGGCCACCGGTCAGAGGGCGCGGTTGGCGGGCAGCGGTTCGACCTGGTTCGTGGAGGGCGACTACCCGGGCGACGGTCGAATTGTGGTTCGAACCGTGCCCGCTCAGCCCCAATAGGGCTGAAGGGGGAGAGGGGAAGCTACTTCCCGCGGGCCCGCCGTTGGAAGCGAGTGCGCTTCAGCATCTTCTTGTGCTTCTTCTTGCGCATCCGCTTGCGGCGCTTTTTGATCAACGATCCCATGGTGCGACCACGCTAGCCCGGTGAGCGCCCTCATCAATAACCGCAGAGTTCACTCTGCGGGGATGAAGTAGCCTGCAATCAGTGCCTGTTGACTGCAAAGCAAAGGGCTCTTTGGCGAGTAGTTCAAGTGGCAGAACGCCTGGCTTTGGACCAGGAGGTTGCAGGTTCGAGTCCTGCCTCGCCAGCCGCGCTAGAAATACAGATGTGAATGTCGATAGCGGGTTAGCCCGCCGAGGGTATGACGACTGATCCCATGCCCCTGTCCGCGGTGGTCTTGGCCGCGGGCCGGGGTGTTCGCATGAGATCGGGGCGACCCAAACCCCTCCACGACTTGTGCGGGCGGGCCATGCTGCTGCACGTGATCGACGCGCTGGCCGCGGCAAAGCCCCGCAAAATCGCCGTGGTGGTGGGCTACGGCGCTGAGGAGGTGGCCAAGCACGTCACCCAGGAGGCTTTCGACCTGCGCATCGACTTCGTAGAGCAGCCCGTGCAGCGGGGTACAGCCGATGCCGCCGCTTTGGGGCTGTCGGCTTTGGACGGTGACGTAGACGACGAGGACGTTTTGGTGATCTCGGCCGACATGCCCCTCATCCAGGGCCAGACACTGCGAGGGTTGACCGCTCAGCACCGGATAGCTGGTGCGGCGGCCACCATGGCCACCGCGGCCGAAGAGAACACCGAGATCTGCTGCTTCCGTCGCAGCCTGCTTTCCCCGGCCCTTCGCCGGTTGTCGGCCAGCGACTCGGGCCGCGAGTACAACTTGTTCGACGCCGTTGAGGTGCTGACCTCCGCGGGCCACGACTCGGGGTCATATTCCATCGACGAGGCCGAGGCCCAGGGAGTGGACGACCGCGAGCAGCTGGCCTTTGCCGAGGCGGAGATGCGCCAGCGGATCAACCGCAATTGGATGGTCGCCGGCGTGCGCATCATGGCGCCCCACAGCGCCTACATCGACGTGAGCGTCAAGTTGGCCCCCGATGTGGTCATCCACCCCGGTGTGGTATTGAGGGGCCAGACGGTGATTGGCGAAGGTGCCGTCATCGGCCCCCACACTCACCTAGTGGATTGTGTGGTTGGTCCCCGAGCGGTGGTGGAGGCGGTCTCTGCCACCGACGCCGAGATAGGCGCCGATGCCAGAGTGGGGGCCTACATCACGCTCGAGCCCGGTGCTCAGATCCCGCCCGCTTCCACAAAAGGAGCCTGAATCCATGGAACTGGTTACCAAGAAGAAGCTGGCCATCATCTCGGGCCGGGCCAACCATGAATTGGCCACCGAGATCGCCGAGTCTCTCGGCGAGAAACTGGTGGAGCCCAACATCGCCGACTTCGCCAACGGGGAGATCCACTGCCGGTTCGAGGAGTCGGTGAGGGGCACCGATGTTTTCATCGTCCAAAGCCACACCGCCCACGGCGACGCCTCCATCAACGACGCGGTAATGGAGCACCTCATCATGGTGGACGCCGCCCGGCGAGCCTCGGCCAAGCGGATCACCGCGGTGTGCCCCTTCTACGGCTATGGCCGACAAGACCGCAAAGCCGCGGGCCGCGAGCCCATCACCGCCAAGCTGATGGCCAACTCATTCCGCACCGCCGGGGCCAATCGGATGCTGAGCGTCGATCTCCACTCCGGGCAGATCCAGGGATTCTTCGACGGCCCCTGGGACCATCTGACCGCCATGCCCGTGCTCACCGACTACCTGAAGGGCATCGGCGGCGATCTGGTGATCGTGTCGCCCGACGCCGGCCGGGTGAAGGTGGCCGAGCGCTATACCAACGACTTGGACGCCGACCTGGCCATCGTCCACAAGCGCCGAGCTATGGACGTCAAGCATGCGGTAGAAGTAATTGAGGTGGTGGGCGACGTGGAGGGCCGCACCTGCGTGCTCATCGACGACATGATCGACACCGGCGGCACAATCGTGGCCGCGGCCGACGCGCTGGCGGCCCGAGGGGCGGCCACAATCTATGCCGCCACTACCCACGGTGTGTTCTCCGGCCCAGCCATCGACCGGCTCAAGAACTCGGTGATCTCCAAGGTGGTGGTCACCAACACTCTGCCGCTGTCGCCCGATAAGCAGATCGACAAGATCGAGGTGCTGTCGGTGGCCAGGATCATCGCCGACGCCATCGACGCCGTGTTCGAGGACACCTCCGTCTCCGAGATCTTCGGCGGCAAGAACCTGTCCTAGCTCTTAGCTGTTTTGGTCGGCGGCGGGTAACATTTCTAGCTGCGCTATGGCTGACCTGATCTTGAAGACCGACACCACGCGTGAACTGGGGACCCGTCCGTCCCGGCGGCTGCGTCGCGAGGGGCGAGTACCCGGCGTGGTGTACGGAATGGGCGGGGATTCGGTTGCTGTCGCAGTAGACGCCCGTGATCTGTGGTCGGTATTGAACACCGATGCCGGTCTCAATGCCCTCCTCACCTTGGAGGTGGACGGTGACCGCCAGCTCGGCCTGGTCAAGGAGTTGCAGCACCACCCCATTCGCAACGAGGTCATCCATGTGGACTTCATCCGGGTGGATGCCGATGTCGCCGTGGAGGTTGAGGTCAGGATGGTGCTGGAAGGCGATGCCTCCGCAGTTACCAATGAAGAGGGCGTGGTGGAGCAGGCTGCGTTCAGCATCAGGGTGCTGGCCAAGCCCGACGCCATTCCCAACGAGCTGACGATCGACATCAGCGAGATGACCATGGGCGACACGCTGAGGGCCGGCGACATCGCGCTGCCCGACGGCGTAGAGTTGGTCGGCGATCCTGAAGAGGCAGTGGCCAGCACCTCGACCGCGGTCATGCAGATCGAGGAGCCCGAGGTCGATGAAGAGGCCGAGGTCGAGTTCGATGAAGACGGCCAGCCGATCGTCTCCGAGGATGCCGACGAAGAGGCCGACGACGCCGCCGCCTCCGAAGAAGCCGAAAGCTAAGCCGTTCGGCGCCTGTCGCCGTGCCTTCCCGCTGGCGATCCCGCAAGAAGCACACCGACACCCCTGCCGATCTCGTGGTGGTGGGATTGGGAAACCCTGGTGACAAATTCATCGGTTCCCGTCACAACGTGGGGGCCGAGGCGGTGGAGCTGCTTGCTCAGCGCCACGGGCAGTCATTGGGCAAAAGCCGCGAAGCCGCACTGGCGGCCGAGATCAAGGTGGATGGCCGACGGGTGGTTCTGGCTTTCCCGCAGACTTTCATGAACAAATCCGGTGAGTCGGTCCGAGCCCTGGTGCGCCGCTGGAGCATCGTCGACCACCTGGACCGACTGGTGGTGGTCCACGACGAGCTTGATCTGCCCCCGGGCCGCATCAAGGTGAAGCACGGCGGGGGATTGGCCGGGCACAATGGCCTGTCATCCATCCGGGCCCACCTTCACACCGCCGAATTCACCCGCATACGCATCGGGGTGGGCAAGCCCCCCGACCCCCAAGCCGGTGCCGACTATGTGCTGAAGCGGCCGGGCAAGGCCGATAGGGATCTGCTCGACGACGCGGTGGAGCGGGCGGCCGAAGCTGCGCTGGCTCTGCTCGACCATCCGGTTGAAATAGTTATGAATAGGTACAACTGATGGCCGCCACCGCGGTTGCTGCTGCCGGTCCGGGGCTGGCTGGACTCGGACGGCTGATGGCTTCGGAGCCAGCGGTGGTCGACGTGCTGGGGCGTCGCGACGCCTCGTTGGCGGTGGCCGAGTCGGGCCAGGCGGCGGTGCTGGCGGCCATCGCCGAGTTGAACGGCCGCCGACCGATCGTGGTTGCCACCCCCACATCCTCCGACGCAGAGCGACTGGCCGGTGACCTATTGGCGATGCTCGACGGGGGTGCTGCCCTCTTCCCAGCGTGGGAGACCCTGCCGTTCGAGCGGGTCAGCCCTGGCGTGGAGACGATGGGGCGGCGGTGCCAGGCCATCTGGCAACTCCGCGACCCGGCCAAGTGCCCGCCGGTAATGGTGGCCCCAATTCGGGCCCTGCTCCAACGCCTGGTGTTCGATTCCGACGATGCCGAGCCGGTGACGGTGGCCCGAGGCGACCAGGTAGATCTTGAACGACTGGCCCAAGCTCTCGCCGCCCGGGGCTACCGGCGCGACGTGCAGGTGGAGCATCGAGGAGTGTTCGCGGTGCGGGGTTCCATTGTCGACGTCTTCCCGTCTACCGCCGACAGCCCGGTGCGCATCGACCTGTGGGGCGATGAGGTGGACCGGCTCACCGAGTTCTCCGTGGCCGACCAGCGTGCTACCAATCCGCTGGATGAAGCGGTGATCTTCCCCGCTCGGGAGGTGAGGCCGGTGCCAGCGGTTCGGGCCGCGGCGGAAGAACTGGTTTCCTCCCGACCCTGGGGGCGTGAGCAGTGGGAGCGCTTGTCTGAGGGCCAGTTCTTTGACGGGATGGAGTCGTGGCTGCCGTGGCTGACCGATACCGACGAGATTGTCACCGATCGCCTCGGCGCCGACGCCCTGGTGGTGCTGCTGGAGCCGGGTCGGCTGCGGGATCGGGCCGCCGATATCGCCGCCGAGGAAGCCGATCTGGCCGGCGCGCTGTCCCAGACTTGGGGAGCCGCCGGTGAGGAGTTCCCCCGCCTGCATCTTGAATACGACCGGCTGCTGACCAAATGCCGTTCGCCAGTGTGGACCATGACCGCGGTGCCATCCGGCCCGTCGACCCCGGTTGTGGCGGTAGGCGGCTGGGCCTCGGCCATCGGCGATCCGTCGGCTCCGGTGGTCCAGGCGTCCCGGCTGCTGGCCGAGGGGTATCAGGTGCGGGTGGCCGCCGATGGAGCGGGATCGGCCGCCCGATCGGCGTCGCTGTTGCGCGAGCACGGGGTGGACCTCCCGGTTCGCACCGCCCAAGACGCTGGTTTCGGTGCCGTGTCACACTCCGGGGGCTGTGTGGTGGTAGCCCCCATCCAGCGAGGGTTCGTGCTGCCCGACTCCAAGCTGGCCGTACTGGGCGAGGCCGACCTAACCGGCCGACGCAGGGCCCACCGGCGCATCCGGCCCCGCCAGTCGTCGGCCTCGGAGCTGGACGATCTGGCCGCGGGCGACTACGTGGTCCACCGCCACCACGGCGTGGGTCGCTATGGAGGCATGGTCAACCGGTCTATCGGCGGGGTGAGCCGGGATTACCTGCTGGTGGAATACCGGGGTGGCGACAAGCTCTACGTGCCCACCGACCAGGTGGATGCGGTGCGCCGCTATTCCGGGGGCGAATCCCCCACCCTGAGCAAGATGGGGGGTGCCGATTGGCAGCGGGCCAAGAGCGGGGCGTGCTCGGCGGTAAGCGAGATCGCCAAGGAGTTGGTGGTGCTCTACCAGCGTCGGGTCACCACCCCTGGGCGGGCGTACTCCCCTGACACCCCATGGCAATCGGAGATGGAGTCGGCCTTTGGCTTCCAGCTCACCCCTGATCAGAACAAGGCCATCGGCGAGGTGAAGGCCGACATGGAGCAGGCCTTGCCGATGGACCGTCTGATTTGCGGCGACGTTGGCTTCGGCAAGACCGAGGTGGCGATCCGGGCGGTGTTCAAGGCCGTCCAAGACGGCGCGCAGGCCGCGGTGCTGGTGCCCACCACCCTTTTGGCCCAGCAGCACTATCAGACCTTCAGCGAGCGCTTCGCCGGCTATCCCGTCCGGGTCGAGGTGCTTAGCCGCTTCTTGTCGCCCGGCCAGGCCCGAAAAGTGGTGGGAGGGTTGGCCGACGGTTCGGTGGACGTGGTGATCGGCACCCACCGTCTGCTGTCCGACGACATCGCCTTTCGGGATCTGGGGCTGTTGGTGGTGGACGAGGAGCAGCGCTTCGGGGTAACCCACAAGGAGTCCATCAAGTCGGTCAAGGCCGATGTGGATGTGATCACCCTCACCGCCACGCCCATTCCCCGAACCCTGGAGATGAGCCTCACCGGCATCCGCGACCTAACGCTCTTGCACACTCCGCCCGCCGACCGCCAGCCCATATTGACTTATGTGGGCTCTTACGATGAGCGCCCGGTGGCCGAGGCCATCCGCCGGGAGCTGCTGCGTGACGGCCAGGTTTTCTACGTGCACAACCGGGTGGCCAGCATCGACCACGTGGCCGCCGACTTGGGGGAGCTTGTGCCCGAGGCCCGCATCGCGGTGGCCCACGGCCAGATGGACGAAGGCACCCTGGAACAAGTGGTGATCGATTTCTGGGAGCGGGCCTACGACGTGCTGGTGTGCACCACCATCATCGAGTCGGGCATCGACATGCCCACCGTAAACACCTTGGTGGTGGATCGGGCCGACCTGTTGGGGCTGGGCCAGCTCCACCAGCTCCGGGGCCGGGTGGGCCGGGCCGGGGCCCGGGCTTACGCCTATCTGTTCACCCCCGAAGGGAGGGTGATCACCGAGGAGGCCTATGAGCGGCTCAAGACCATCGGCGAGGCCACCGAGCTGGGATCGGGATACAAAATCGCCATGCGGGACCTGGAGATCAGGGGAGCGGGCAACATGCTGGGCACCGGCCAGTCGGGCCATATTGCCGCAGTGGGTTACGACCTGTACTGCCAGCTGGTCACCGAGGCGGTGGCCGAGCTGAAAGGAGAGGTTCCGCCTGAGCCGGTGGAGATCAAGATCGACCTGCCCCAGGCAGCGGCCATCCCTGCCGAATACATGCCCAAAGAGGAGCTGCGGCTCGAGGCCTACCGGCGGGTGGCCGACTGTCAGAGCCCCGAGCAGGTGGACGACGTGGCCGCCGAGTGGGTCGACCGCTACGGGCCGATCCCGGAGGTGGCCCAGGTGCTGCTGGTTGCGGCCCGGTTGCGGTGCGAGTGCCTGCGCACCGGGGTGCGGGAGGTAGCGGTGGTCAAGGGTCCCGGCTTCGGCGGCCCGAAGTGGGTGGCCCGGGTCGGTCCTTTGAAGCTCCAGCCCAGTCGCCGGGTCCGTTTGGAGCGCCTCTATCCGAAAGCCACCTATCACGAAGCGGCCGGACTGCTCGTTCTGCCGGTGGAATCGGCCTCGGCGGCGGAGACCGTAATCGCCACCTTGGTCGACCTGGTTCCCGACGACCGGCCGGCCGAGGCCGCGGCGTCATGATCAGGCGTGATAAGGAAAGCCGCGTGATCAGGGGGTCGAAATGGCCAGGGTGATCGTCGCCGGACTGGGTCCGGCCGGTCCCGAGCTCATCACCGGTGAGGTGCTCGACGCCATCAGCCATACCAGCCGCCGCTTCGTCCGCACCCGCCGCCATCCCGCCGCGGCGGCGGCAGATCCGGCTGAGTCGTTCGACGATGCATACGAGCAGGCTTCCTCTTTCGAAGAGGTTTACCGGGCCATAGTGGACCGGTTGGTGGCCGAGGCCCAGGCTGGGGGCGATGGCGGCGACGTGTTCTACGGCGTGCCCGGCTCGCCGTTGGTGGCCGAGCGCACCGTGGAGCTGCTGCGTGCCGTGCCCGAGGTGGAGCTGGAGGTGTTGGCCGGACTGTCGTTCGCCGATCTGGCGTGGGGACGCCTTGGGGTCGATCCCCTGGCTGCGGGGGTGCGGTTGGTGGACGGGCGGGGCTTCGCGGTGGATGCCGCCGGGGAGCGGGGGCCACTGCTGGTGGCCCAATGCGACGCCGCTCACGTTCTAAGCGACATCAAATTGGCCGCGTTGGCCTCTTTCGACCGCTCGGTGGCCGACGGGGCAGGCCAGCCGGTGGTGGTGTTACAGCGCCTCGGTCTGTCAGAGGAGCGGGTCTTCGAGGTGGCCTGGGCCGACCTCGACCACGCGGTGGAGCCCGATCACCTCACGTCGCTGTATGTGCCCGAGCTAGGTGCGCCCATCGCCCGGGAGGTGGCCCGGTTTGCCGACCTGGCCACCGAGCTGCGCCGCCGCTGTCCCTGGGATCAAGAGCAGACCCACCAGTCGCTGCGGGGCCATCTCCTAGAGGAGACCTACGAGGTGCTTGAGGCCCTGGATGCGGTGGACCCCGACAGCCTTTCGGGCTACGAGGAGTTGGAGGAGGAACTGGGCGATTTGCTCTATCAGATTGTGTTCCACTCGGTGCTAGCCGCCGAGGCCGGCCAGTTCACCCTGGCCGATGTGGCCCAGGGCATCCACGACAAGCTCAAGTCCCGCCATCCCCATGTGTTCGGCCCCCCGGATTCAGACCTCTCCGAACCCAGCGATGCCGGCGAGGTGCTGGTCAACTGGGAGGCCATCAAACGGGAGCAGAAGGGGCGGGCCTCGGTGATGGACGGCATCCCCGCCGGGCTGCCTGCGCTGTTGTTCGCCGACAAGGTGATTCACAAGGCCCGCTCGGTGGGAGTGGAGCCCCACGTGGACACCGCCACGGTGGCGGGACGGCTATACGACGCCGTTTTGGCTGCTCAGGCGGCTGGCTTGGATGCAGAATCAGAGCTCCGGGAGTTCGCCAACGCTGTCGGAGAGCAAGTTCGCGCCCATGAAATTTCTTCCTAGTAATTTATTGCCACCTCTAGTATTTCCGGCTTTTGTCATGTACTTTTACAACTTCAGCCACATCAGCAACAGGCTATGGGCCCGGAAGACTCTGAAAGATTCGGCAATTGAGCGCGATCCAACGCATAGCCGCCCGAGAGGTTCTCGACTCCAGGGGTAACCCTACAGTTGAGGTTGAGGTTGCCCTGGGATCAGGTGCGCTTGGCCGGGCCATCGTGCCCTCCGGTGCGTCCACCGGACGCTATGAGGCGGTGGAGCGGCGTGACGGAGGCAACCGGTATATGGGCCGAGGCGTGGCCGGTGCGGTGTCCTCGGTCAACAACGAGATCGCCGATGCCGCGGTCGGGCTCGATGCCACCGATCAGCGCGGCCTCGACCAGACGATGATCGACTTGGACAACACCGACGGTCTCAGCCGCCTGGGAGCCAACGCGGTGCTAGGCGTGTCGCTGGCTGCGGCCCATGCTGCGGCCGTCGATTCGGGGCTTTCGCTGTTCCGCTACATCGGCGGGGCCAACGCCCACGTCCTGCCAGTTCCCATGATGAACGTGCTCAATGGCGGGGCTCATGCGGCCAACAACATCGACCTCCAGGAATTCATGGTGGTGCCGGTGGGGGCGGCCTCATTCCGCGAGGCCCTGCAATGGGGGACCGAGACCTATCACCACCTGCGCCGCCTGTTGGTGGAGCGGGGGCTCTCAGCTGGCATCGGCGACGAGGGCGGCTTCGCCCCCGACTTGGACTCCAACGAGGCTGCGGTGGCGGTGCTGGTGGACGCCATCGAGGCGGCTGGCCTGAAACCGGGCGAGGAAATGGCCCTGGCCCTGGATGTGGCCTCCACTGAGTTCTTCGCCGACGGCGAGTACCGCTTGGCCGGGGAGAACCGGTCGCTGAATTCCGCCGGCATGGCCGCCTATCTGACTGAGCTGTGCGACGCCTATCCCATCGTGTCGATCGAAGACGGCATGGCCGAGGACGACTGGGACGGCTGGGCGCTGCACACCAAGTCCCTCGGCGAGCGGGTGCAGTTGGTGGGCGACGACCTGTTCGTCACCAACACCGAGCGGCTGTCTCGTGGGATCGACCTCGGCGTGGCCAACTCCATATTGGTGAAGGTCAACCAGGTGGGGACGCTCACTCGCACCCTGGAGGCCGTGGAGCTGGCTACCGCCTCCGGCTACACCTCGGTGATGTCGCACCGCTCGGGCGAGACCGAAGACGCCACCATTGCCGATTTGGCCGTGGCCACCAACTGCGGCCAGATCAAGACCGGAGCTCCAGCCCGCAGCGACCGGGTGGCCAAGTACAACCAGCTCCTGCGCATCGAAGAAGAGCTGGGCGAAGCCGCGGCCTACCGTGGCGGGGCCGCGCTGGCGGCGGCAACGGAGGCCGGGCAGTGATTGCTTTGCGCCGCTCGGTGGTCCCGCTGGTGACCGTGCTCGTCATCCTTGTCACGCTGTTCTACGCCGTGTTCCCGACCCGGACGTACCTGGACCAGAGTGCGGCCCTCTCCGAGGTCCAAGCCGAGTTGGACACGCTGTATGAGGACAACGATGCCCTTCGGTCCCGGATGGAGGTGCTGACCCAGCCTGAGGAGATCGAACGCCTGGCCCGCTCGGAGTACAACCTGGTGTACCCCGGCGAAGAGGCCTACGCCATGCTGCCCCCGGCCCCTGAGCCGGTCGAGATTCCCGACCTGTGGCCCCTCAACGCCCTAGCGGGTTCCCTCAGCGGCTAGGGGGCCCAAGTCGATAGACAGGTAGCGTCAGAGCATGACCAGCTCTGACAACTCCCCGGTCCCGAACTATCCCGATTTGCTCCGCCTCGATGGCCGGGGCTTCGTTGTGGTCGGCGCGGGGCAGGGGATGGGCCGCCAGACCAGCCATGCGCTGGTGCAGTGCGGTGCCCGGGTGGTGTGCGTGGACATCGACGGCGACCGGGCCGCGGAGATCGCCGAAGAGGTGGGCGGTGTGCCGTGGTCGGGCGACGCCACTGCACGTGCCGAAGTGGAGCGACTGCTGGACGACTCGGCGGCCGCGCTGGGCCAGGTCTACGGGCTGGTGGACATCATCGGCATGGCTGAATGGGGCTTCATCGTGGACATGGACGATGGGGTGTGGGATCGCCAGATGGCCATCAACCTGCGCCACGCCTATCTGCTGGGCCAGGTATTCGGCAGCCACATGGTGGCCAACGGAGAGGGGTCGATGGTGTTCATCGCCTCAGCCTCCGGAATGGACGGTGCTCCAAACCACGCCGCCTACGGGGCGGCCAAGGCCGGGCTCATGGCCTGGGTGAAGTCGATGGCGGTGGAGATGGGCCCCCACGGGGTAAGGGCCAATGCCGTCGCGCCCGGCGCCATTGCCACTCCCCGGATCATGGATATGTTGAGCGACGCCCAGAGCGCCCACTCCAGGAACAATGCGCCCATTGGTCGGATGGGCCTACCAGCCGACATCGCGGGCGCCGCGCTCTTCTTGTCGTCGCCGCTGGCCAGCTATGTGAGTGGTCGAACCCTGCTGGTGGACGGGGGTGTGGGCGCCAAGTTCCCCTACAGCTCTCTCAGTGCTCTGGATGATTGACTAAGGGGTAATGCCGGGACGGTCCCACTACGACGTTTTGGGTGTATCCCCCGACGCCAAAGCCGACGCCATCCGCCGGGCCTATCTTCGTCAGGCCCGCCGCTGGCATCCCGACCGCCCGTCGGGCGATTCCGAGCAGATGCGAGCGGTCAACGAGGCCTGGGAAATCCTCGGCGATCTCCGGTCACGAGCTGCCTACGATCGCACACTGGCTCGAGCCGCCCCTCGTCCGGCCAGCCCGCGACCTCGGGCCAGCACTCTCCGACCCCCCAGCGGCCCCACTCGCCCATCGGCCAGATCGTCACCTCCCGAGACGTCGAGCCCGCCTCTTGAGGTCGTCGGCATCCGCTGGCGCTGGATCAGCTTGGCCGCGGCTGCCATGGTGGCCTTGGCGCTCGTGCTGATCTTCGTTGCCGCCTCGACCACCGATGACTCCGACTCCACTACCCCCATCACCGCATCGGCACCGGTGTCAGTGTCGCGCCCCGAGCCTGGGGATTGCTTCCTCTTCGGCACCACCACCCTCATCACCGTGGGCTGTGACCACCCCCACGACGGCAAGCTGGTCTCTTGGGTGCCCCTAGGCGCCCCTTGCCCTCCCGACACCGAGCTCGACTATGTGCGGTCGGCCCAGGAAGCTGTTTGCTACCTGATTCCGTCTGGCTAGTCCCCCAGAGCGCGGCTGCGAACCCCCGATATCAGGCTGGCCATGGCCAGGAATCCGATGACGGCGGGAAGGGTTGCAATTGCGATTGCGCTGCCCACCGATAGGCGGGTGGCGGCCAGCGTCCCGACCAGAAGGGGGACGGTGAGGTTGGCCGTTCGGAGTCCGGCGGTGAGCGCACCGAGGCCGGCACCCGGCCGTCCGGGATGCTGGGCCGCGGTGTCGTAGAGAATCGGGCTCAAATTGGCGACCCCCAGGCCGGCGACGGCGAATCCACCGAAGGTGAGAGTCTGGTCGGGCGAGAGGGTCGCGGCGGACAGCCCGACGCCGGTCAGGATGATCGACATGCTTAGGAGTCGGGTTCCGCCCACTTGAGCTGCGATTAAGTCTCCGGAGAATCGGCCAGCGGTCATACCCGCGGCGACGGCCACATAACCCAGGGCGGCCACGCCGGTGGAGGCCGCGAAGTCGTCAGTCAGCCGGAACGCGGCCCAGTCGATGGTGGTTGACTCGAGGGCAATGGAGAAGAAGCCGACCAGCAGGAAGGCAACCAGCACAGCTGATGCCCGTCGTTTCGCAGGGCTGCCCTGTTTGGCCCCATTGGTTGAGCCGCCGCCGGGGTGCTCGTCAACTCGGAGCAAGCTCCGGCTGGCAAAACCGAGGGCTAGGAGCAAGATCGCAGTGGCGCACACTAGGTGGGCGGAAACCGAGATGCCCGCCGCGGCGATTCGAGAGGCCGAAACTCCTCCGATCACGGTCCCGAGGCTCCACAGGCCATGCAGGCGGGTCATCACCGGCGTGTGCCGCCGAGCACTCAGCCACGATCCCTGCATGTTCATGGCGACGTCCATGAGCACGTCGAAGGTTTGCAGGGCGATCAAGCCAACCAGCAGCACCCACGGCGTGCGAGCGACTCCGATGACTGGCAGCGAGAGCGACGTGAGGACGCCGGCGAACAGCATCACCCGCCGGGTTCCCAAGCGGCTGACCGTCGGACCTACCACCGCACTGCCGACCAAGCCGCTGACTCCCGCGATCGACATGAGCAGGCCGACCTCGGCCACGCTGATGTCCACCCGGTCTCGGATCTCTGGAAGCCGGGGAATAAAGGATGCGAAAATCGCTCCGTTGACAAAGAACTGGACAGCGACGGCCCTCAGCGCCTTTTGATCGGATGCAGTGAACATAGGGAACGGGCAATAGTAGGTCTCGGCCGGTGGTTTGGGTTCGTCACCTTGCCTGCTGACGCCTACCGTGCAGTTGAAATACTGTGGGCAGACCAATTTGGAGACACCTGCAATTAAGGAGAGTTGGAAATGCGGCACGGGTACAAGGTCTTCGACGCCGACGGGCACGTGGTGGAGCCCAAGAATCTGTGGGAGCGGTTCCTGGACAAGCGCTTCCAGCACCGGGTGGGTTGGAAAGAGGTCCCCGGCCGGGAGACGTTCCGCCCCGCCACTGTCGACGGCCGCTACACCCAGAGCCGGGTCACCATCTACGGCGACTTTATGGAGGCGGTGAACTGGACCTACGACCACATGCGGGCCAAGTACGGCCAGGCCGTGGTGGACAACGGCTTCCCCGGCGACGCGGTGGCCCAGGCCATGCCGCTCGACGGCATGGACTTCATGGTGATCTACGGCCCCGGCTACGACCTGTGGTCCGACGGCATGGACCCCGAGCTCCAGGCCGGCATGTGCCGGGCCTACAACCGCTGGGGCCAGGAGATGCGGGAGATGTCCGGCGGGCGGGTCATCGCCTCGGGGCCGGTGGTGATGAACGATGTGCACCGGGCGGTGGAGGAGATCCAGTACGCCTACGACCACCTGGGCACCCGGTGCTTCTTCGCCCGGCCCAACATGTTCAACCGCCGGATGCTGGGCGACCCCTACTACGACCCCATGTACGAGCTGCTCCAAGACCTGGACTGCGCGTTCGCCACCCACGACTTCATGGGGCACAACGGGGCATCGGCCGGCGCCGACCGGTTCGAGACCTTCACCGAGTGGCACACCGTCTGCCATCCCCACGAGGCCCAGATGGCCATGCTGTCGATGATCTGCAATGGGGTCTTCGAGCGGTTCCCCCGACTGCGGGTGGCCTACATGGAGGCCAACTGCGCCTGGCTGCCGTGGTGGCTGTGGCGCATGGAGGAGCACATCGAGCTGTCTGGCGACTATGAGAAGCCGGGGCTGACCAAGTCGCCCCAGGAGTACTTCCAGGACAACTGCTTCATCTCGGTGGAGCCCGACGAGTACCTGGTGTACCACGTGATCGAGGAGCTGGGCGACGACAAGATCGTGTGGGAGAGCGACTATCCGCACCCCGACTCCAAGTACCCGCTGTCGGTGCAGTCGTTCTTGGACCTGCCCAAGATCTCTGATGAGTCCAAGCGCAAGATCTTGTGGGACAACTCGCTTGACCTGTACCGGTTCCCCGAGGGCTACCTGCCCACCGAGTTCATCGAGGCCACCACCTACACCTACGACCCCTCGGACTACGTGCCCAAAGTTCCCGTGGGGGCGAGCTGAGCGATGGCGTCGCCCCACGAGGTTCCCGGCCTGAAGCCTATCTTCCGCCACCTCGACGACGAGGACCTGAAGACCCAGCAGGTCCGCACCCAGATGCACCCCGACGGGCAGAAGTCGGTGTGGGAGAAGTGGTTCACCTTCGGCAGCGCTGGCAAGCAGTACCTGTCGATGTGGGCCCGCTGGGACCCGGGCATGATCGTGCACCGCCACGGCCACCATTCCCCCCAGGTGATGTACGTGCTGAGCGGCGACCTGATGTGCGGCGACGTCCACTGCCCCACCGGCACCCACATCGAGCTCCCCCACGGCGCCGCCCTGGGTCCGCTCATCGCCGGCCCCGACGGAGTAGAACTCTTCGAGGTCATGATGGGCGACGCCGCCTCCTGGGCCGCCGACCCCGAAGGCTTCGAAGCCCTCCTCGCCTCCCGCAACATCACCAAACTCCCCGACCCCCCCATCGACCTCCCCGAAGACTTCGAAGACCGCCGCCACCAATAGCCAGGAAGCGTCACTAGCCGCTGGTATGGTGACACTTGCCCACCGTAAGCCTCAGAGTTGCATGGAGAAGAGGGAATGCGTTTGAGAGACGCGCCACAACCCTTCCAATACCAAGGGTCCAAGCGAACCATTGCCTCTGCAATCCTTTCGAAGCTAGACATGCAGAGCTATTCGTTGCTTGTTGAGCCCTTTGCGGGGTCAGCTGCCGTTTCCATCAGGGCTGCCATGCAAGGAGAAATTAGATCATTTTGGTTAAACGACGCCAATAAACCGCTTATCGAATTATGGAATGCGATATTGGATGACACAGACCGCTTGATCAATGGATATACGGCAATGTGGGAGTCACAGAAATATGATCCTAAAGAATTTTACAATCTAGTGAGAAATAGGTTCAACAACAGTCAAGAACCAGTTGATTTACTTTATTTACTATCTAGAGCAGTGAAGGGAGCAGTTCGATACAACTCGGCAGGGGAGTTTAACCAAAGTCCTGATAATCGTCGACTTGGCGTTCGGCCACATGAGTTAGCTAGACGCCTAAGGAGAATCTCCTCAATGATGAGCAGATGCACTCAAACCTCATCTTTTGATTACCATGATTTAGTCGAAAAGTATCAACCAGGCCAAGTTTGGTATATGGATCCACCGTATGAAGGAGTTTCGAAGCAAAGAGATTCACGGTATGTTTCTACAACATGTCGCAGTGAATTCGAAAATTTTCTTCACGACCTAAACAATAGAGAAGTTCCCTTTATTCTCTCATATGATGGTCAAACAGGTGAAAGAAAGTATGGAAAGCCGCTTCCCTCTGAATTAGGTCTTAAACGAGTTAACATTATGGCTGGACGCTCAACAACCTCAACTCTGCTAGGCAAGAATGAGCAGACCATAGAAGCTCTATATCTTTCTCAGCATCTTCGAACTAAGAGGTCAAATATTGAAGGTGGAGACTCTGACCAGATGACCATTAATTTTGCAGCGGAAGACTATGTCGGAGCAAGTTAAGGGTCCAACCCGTGACGATCTGAATCCTGAAGTAATCAACGAGTTGATCGAGCGAACTGCGGGTCGAAGCAGAGTAGTAGTGGAGCACATTCTCGACAATGGTTACATTACAACATTGCAACTCTCAGAACTTGGGTATGAACATCCACCCCGTGCAGCTGCGGATGTGCGTGATCGAGGGATCCCTCTTCAAACTGTTATGAGAGTCATAGATGGCAAGCGAATAGGGCATTACAGATTTCCTGACAATTTGGATCAACTTGATCAAACATCTCAGGGGCGGATTGCAATTTCAAAGAAGTTCCGCAAACACGTACTAGACCACTATGGCACCATTGACATATTTACTGGATCGATCTTAGCTCCCAGGGAAGTTCAGATTGACCATCGAATTCCTTTTCGTATCTCAGGGGATCCGGAGCCGCCTTTTGATGTTGCTGATTTCATGCCTGTTAGTGCAGCAATGAACCGCGCAAAATCATGGGAGTGTGAATCCTGTCCAAACTGGGAAAACCGCGTGATTACAGTCTGTGAATCTTGCTATTGGGCTATGCCGGATAGAGAATATAAGCATGTCGCTACGGTTCCAATAAGGCGGTTAGACTTAGTTTGGCAGGGTAAAAAAGAAGCCATAGAATTTGACCGTCTACTACAAGTCAGTATCGAAGAGGGGTTAGAAGTCTCTAGCTTTGTGAAGAGAATGATAATTCAAGGACTTTCGGACATCTAGACGCTACGCGGATTGCTGACGGCCGGCAATTCAGATTGGTGATACGGCACCGACTCTCACAGTGGAGCCTTGGTCAGTCGAATGAATCTCTATGCCTGTACGGATGCGTTCGCGAAGCTCTCCCACATGGCTAATCAGGCCAACAGTGCGGCCACCCTCGCGCAGGCGGTCCAGTTCGTCCATTGCGAATTGCAGTGCCTCAGGGTCCAGTGTTCCGAAGCCCTCGTCGACAAACAAGGTGTCAAGGCGAACTCCTCCAGTGCGCGAGGCGACCGCATCGGCGACACCGAGAGCCAACGAGAGCGATGCCTGGAAGGTCTCGCCTCCTGAGAGGGTTGAGACCTCGCGTTCTTGTCCGGTAAAGGTATCGTGAACCCGTAAACCCAATCCCGCCTTTCCGCCTCTCCATTCGCGGTCGCGGTGGACTCTGAGCTGATAGCGGCCTCCGGTCATTGAGCCGAGGCGTCGATTGGCAAAGTTGCAGATCTCTTCTAGGTAAGCCGAGAGCACCCAGCGTTGCAACGAGACCTTTGGTGGAGTTCGCCCGTTGCAGCGGTCGGCGACTGCGGTCCATAGTTCGGCTTCGGAGAAGTAATTGGTGTATCGCTTGTTCCCGATTCGGTGGTCGTCAGCCCATCCACTAATGTCAAGGAAGGCATCAGCGGTACGTGCGCGATGGGCGCTGGCGTCATTAGCAGCTGCCTCGGCATCGGTGACCGCAATAGCTGGAGTGGTGGTGTCGGGGCGCTGGACGGGCAGGTCTTTCAGGTCATCAGCCTCAAGGTCGCGGCCGATATCGCGGCGCGCCTCATCGTGGGCAGTGATACGTCGCCGCATTTCGGAATGCTCCTCAGGGCTGCGTAGGGCATCAGATGCTTCAACTGAAGTTGCGAAGGGTGTGGACTCAAGCTGAGTTGTGAGTGTGGCAGCAGTTGTTCGGAAGGCAATCTTGGCCTTGTCCAGGGCATCGACGGCTGCCGTCAACTCTCTGAATGCCGTTTCTACAGCCTCGACACTGGCTAATGCTGCGCTTGGGTCGGCGGCACCGATCTCCTCAGCGATACTGGCCCGCAAGTTTGCAGCTTCCTTTTCGGCGATCTCGGCGCGCTCAGCGGCAGCTGTAGCGATGAGGGCTGCTTGGTTTGCCGCTTCTTGCGCTGTTCCAAAGGCGGATTGGTGCATGGTGACGACGTTGTCGAGGTGTTGGACCTGCCTGGCTAGTTCGGTAGCGGTCTGCAAGTGCGCGGCGGCCTCATCGGCCTTCTCCCTGGCACTTTCGGGGTCATCGGCGGTGCCGCCAGCTGTCCCTCTAAGCTCGGCGGCTTGATCCGTTAGCTCCTGATATTGCTCCTGTGACTGGGCCTCGGCTTCTGCGGCTTCGTCGGCGCGGACCTCGGCTGTCTCAACATCCTGAGCGTCGACTGCGTCGTCAGAGGGTTCGGCTGGAGCGGGATGGTCCGTCGAACCGCAAACTGGGCAGGGTGTGTTTTTGCTGAGCGTCCCTGCCAAGACCGCTGAGATGCCGTCGAGATGACGCTGACGAAGGTCCAGAGCTGCTTTTCGCTGGTTCAGGGTCATTTGTTTGGCTTCAAGATACTCATCTCTTGCTGAATCGAGTTTGGGGCCAATAGCCGCCAATGCCGTAGCCGCCTCGGCGTACTTCTTGGCTTGGTTTGCGGCAGTTTGCAGGTCGGCCACGCGATCAGCCGCGAGTTGGGCCGCGGCCAATTCGACCTCGGCTGCTGAACGCTTCTTCTCGCTCTCAGTCGCAGCCGCCTCCTGCTCCAGCTTAAGCCCTAGATTGCTGGTTTCTGCGTTCCGCTTAGCCGTGGCGGAGGACTCCAATTTCTTTGCCCTCTCGGCTTCCTTGGCAAATTGCTTGAGTTTGCTGCGATGTAGGGCGAGTGCTGTACCGATCCCGCTGAGGTCGTCGCGCGTCATTTCCTCGGCTGCGGTCGGCGCAGTGAAGTCGCTGGGTAGGCTCGGTGCCGTGCTGCACAGATCGGCGGCCTCAGCAGTCTTCTTGTCCACTAAATTAGAGCGCCGTTTGAGCTCAGCTCGATGAAGCTGCTCGTCAGCAAGCACTTGGCGCAGACCTTCCGCTGACTCGGCTAGAAGGAGGACTTCCCGGTCGGTGTCGATGGCCAGTTGCTTCTTCTCGAGTTCGTCCCGGCGCTCATGGAGGCGGGCTCGCCGGTCCCAGTGTTCGGCAATCCGATCGATTGTGGTCTTGTTTGTCTGGGCCACTGTTAGTACTGCCCTAGCTGCTTCGGCCTCATCGGCAGCGTCCTCGCTTAGCGCCTTTGCGGTCTTCACCAGACCATCAAGAGCCTCCTGATCGGCAGGCCAGGGCTCGCTCTCATCCATTTCACTTGCAGGTTCGGGATTGACCGCCGATGCGAGAGTCACAGACCGCCAACGCTCGCCTGCTTGCCGACGCAGACTGGCAAGTTCCCGTTCCTGTTCGGACGCCGAATCCCTGAACCGCTTCGCTTCGTTGTCAAGCCAGTCTGAGGCTGACTCGTACAAGAGTGTATCGAATAATGTGCGCAGGAGATTCTCTCGATCTCCCGAATTTGATCGGAGAACTTTCTCAAAGCGACCCTGGGGTAGGAGGATCACCTGCTGGAACTGCTGGACGGAGAGCCCGAGCAACCTTGTTATCTCTTCGTTCACTTCGCGGGTATTTCGCTCCACTGCCCGCCATTCGCCACCATCGCTTCTTTCCAAAGTTGCCATTGCCGAACGTCGCGTAGTGCCCTCACCACGCTTCTTGGCTGCCTCGTGCTCGGGGCTGCGGTGTATCCGCCATCGGATTCGTTGGGAGGTGAATTCCAACTCGGCCCATGGACTCGTGTCGAGGGGAGCGTGATCCGAACGAAGGGTGTGCCGACGTCGCTCCCCTGGTACCTTACCATAAAGGGCGAAGCAGAGTGCGTCGAGCAAGAACGTTTTACCTGCTCCAGTGGGTCCATGTATGAGGAATAGGCCCTCTTCGAATAGTGGGTCGAAGTCGATTTCAACCTTCCCTGCATAGGGTCCAAGAGCGCAGAATGAGAGACGGTGCGGCTTCATAACTGATCTACTTTGTTGGCGGCGGCGAGCGCATCCCGGAGCACGGAGGCCTGTTTATCGGATGGGTCTGCACCATGCTGATCTATCCAGAAACGCAGGGCGAGCTCAAGGGGTGTTGCCCCGCTACGAACCGCCGAAACCACGTCACTGCCTCCAGGCGTAGCGCGGCCATCCGGATCGTGTCTGAGTTCAACGACATGGGGAAAGCGCTGCTGCAATCGTGGCATCGCCTGCAGCGGCAGATCCGTGTTGGTGAGCATGACTCGGACGCGAGCCTGCTCAGCATCTGCGAAATCAACATTTGCTAGTAGTTCTTCAAGGGTGCCCCGCAAGGTTCGCAATTTCCGACCGACCCCTAGTGGCACGACTTCGGTGTGGCAACGACCCTGGGCATCCATTTCGACGATTCGGACCGACTTGCTGTCGTTCTCCTCAGAGAAGGAGTAAGGAAGGGGGGTTCCTGAGTAGGCGATGCGGCCATCGTTCCATTCTTGGCTGCGGTGAAGGTGTCCAAGGGCGACGTAGTCGAATCCTTCGAACGCAGAAAGTGCGACATGGTCGATATTGCCGACGGTGAGTTCGCGCTCTGAGTCCGTTGTCGTGCCACCCGTAACGAATGTGTGGGCTACTACGACTGTGCGAAAGGGGCCTTTGGAGTCGATGTGGTCACGGACGAAATTGGTGGCGCGATGAGTTACCTCATGATGGCTGAGTCGGCGGGAGCTCTCCATATTCTCAGCACCAGAGGACTTGTCGAAGTTGTCGAACACCGGCCCGGCGAGGGATGGTTCAAGATACGGTACCGGGTAAACGGCTACGGCAGGCCCGCCGTCGTCGGGATCCAAGAGAAGTGGTTGGGAGCATCGGGCGACATCGCCTCGGATAGCCACCCCAGTATGTTCGAGCAGTTGACTTGCCACTGCTACTCGAGTTGCAGAGTCGTGATTGCCTGTGATCGCGACGACCTTGGCACCCACGTCATGCAGACGAATCAGGGTTTCACTGAAGAGGGTGATTGCCTCAGCGGGTGGGATCGCCCGATCATAGAGATCACCAGCGATGACGACGAGGTCTACGTCGGCGTCCACCGCCACCTCGACCAGGCGATCGACGGCCTCGCTCTGCTCGGACATCAGCGACTCGCCGTGAAAGTTCCGGCCCAGATGCCAGTCGGATGTGTGGAGTAGACGCACGGCCGCATCGTACCGAGCATGTATGACGACTACGACACTCTGATTGCCGAGCGTCCTCGTCCTCCTTGTCGAGGCTATAGGCCCACCTAGCTTGACTTCCTTGAAGGTGTGCTGAGTAATCACCTCCCAATAATTGAGGGAACACGCGAAGGACGATTGCCCTCCATTGCTGTAGGAGCGGAATCGCAGCGCCAAGCCGCTTTGTTGTAGTCACAACCACGGGCGGCATCGGTTGTGCCGTTGACAGGCTCGGCGGTTTTTCTTAGCTGGACGGTCACACCGTCACTGAGGGATGGGGGCTGATGCACGTCGCCATCGCCGACATCCTCTACTCACCATCAAAACATGACTTGACACACTTCAAGAGCCACAATGATTAGGGATCAATGGATTACGTTTGATCTGCCCGATAGACAATATGGCAGATAGATTCCATAGATAGTACTCATAGTTCAGTCATACTTGGAAGTATATGTTCTTGATCCTGAAAGGTTTTTTTCTCAAAAATCCTAACAATCCTCTAATGTCAACAAGACTCAGTAGTAGTTGAATTTCTTTTTGTCCCTGCCGAAATCTACAGATGAAAGTGTATCTCAATGACTCGGACCCTGACAGTGTTGTAATTGATGTAGGAACAATGTGAATATCTGCTTCACACTCGAGAACCTTTGAATTCTCTTGCTCTACATAAAGAATGCCGCGGCCAATTGGGGTGATTTGGTGGGTTCTAAAAGACTCCTTTGATGACGTTCGGAATCTTGGTCCGTCAGTTATGTAGAAGCACTGTGTATTCTTGCCATGTTGAAATTCTGCTACGATAAACGTGGCTGGAAACTCTTCAAACTTGAAGAAATTCACAACTATTTTCGTTGATTCAATGTATTTTGAAACTCTGTATATCTTTAGTCGTTATTCGTCGTTAGAAAAGAAGAGTGTTGGTTTCGACCGCCTAATTCGAAGCACCCATTCCTTGTAAAATGCTGGTACGATGACGATCCTTATGATTCCCGCCAATAGAACACCATAAACAGGAATAAGGATGTCTTTGATAAGATCATACAGATCCATATAATCAGTCTACTCTGATTTATCGCTCAATTGTTGGGATGACTGGCTGGTCATCTGTTGCCGTCAATCCGTATTTGCATCGGAAAGCAATTCCCAGTCAGTTGTATTTGTAGACGCGGGCGGCGTTGGCGTAGAGGACTTTTTGGGTGTCGGATTCGGTCATGCCGTCGACCAACTCGGCGATGATCTTGCGGCTGTCGGGCCAGAGCGTTACCGAGTGGGGGTAGTCGGACGACCACATGGACATGTCCACCAGGGTCTGGTTGCCGCTGCGCATTTGCATGTGGCCGTTGTGGTCGTCGAGGCCGGTGACGAACACGTTGGTTCCCAGGTAGCTGCTGGGGGCGCGCTCCATGGGGGAGTCCGACCAGGCGGCCTGGGTGTGGAACTCGTCGTCCATGGTCTGGTACCAGAACGGCACCCAGCCGTAGTTCACCTCGGCGGCCACCACCTTGAGGTTGGGGTGCCGGTCGAAGATGCCGGCGAAGATCATGTAGGTGAGGGGGCGCACCGCGCTGAAGAACCGGTTGACGATGCCGGGCACCGACACGTTCTGCTCCACCAGCTCGTCCCAGTCGGAGTCGGGCGGCTTGCCGCCGAAGGTGCGGTGGAAGGTGACCGGCACGTCCAGCTCTGAGCACGTCTTCCACAGCGGCTCGTAGTAGGGGTCGTTGTAGGGCCGGGTGGGCATGCCGGGTATGAACAGCCCCTTGGCCCCCTTCTCCACAACCCGGTCGACCTCGGCCAGGGTGATGTCCATGCCGTCCTCGGTGGGCAGCATGGGCAGACCCCGCAGCCGGTCGGGGGCCGCGCCCTGGAACTCGTCGAGCACCCAGTCGTTGTACGAGCGCATGCAGGCCACGGCCAGGCCCCGGTCGGGCTCCAGGTAGGTGAAGATGGAGTTGGCCGGGTACACCACCGAGCCCCACACCCCGTCGAGGTCCATGTCGGCGCAGTGGGCGGTGCCGTCGTAGTTGCCCGGCATGATCTCCTCGAACTTCATGCCCGAGAGCTTGTAGTCCTTCTTGGCCACCCCGGCCATGGCCTCGATGCCGAAGCTGCGCTTGGGGGGACCGCCGTCGAACGACCAGCCGTCGCCGCCGTCGGGTGCGGGCATCATCCGGGGGATGCGGTCTTGGTACTCCTCGGGCACCCGCTCGAACACGTGGGGCGGCTCGTTGATGTGGCAATCGGCCGAGATGATCTTCACAGCCGAAACGGTAGTGGCCGACTGTGGTCTGGTGCATCGGCGGTGCGGCCGGTCTGTCACCGCCATCGCCGTCGCGGGTACCGTGGCTGTTCTATGAGCACGGGGATGCGCCGCCCGCACGAGCTGGACTACGAGGCCATCGAGCGCCTTTTCCCGCCGCCGCCGGAGTACTTCGAGACCACCTTCTTCGAAGATCCCGACACCATCGCCCGAAAGCAGCTTCTGCGCCTCCAAGATCGGGCGCAGCGGGCCTGGCAGGTGCCGTTCTTCCGCAAGCGGTGGGAGGCGGCCGGGTTCCACCCCGACCAGCTCCGCACCCTGGATGACCTGTGGAGGGCGCCGGCCTACACCGTGGACGACATCCGGACCTCCATCAACGAGAACCCCCCGCTGGGCGACTACCAGAGCATCGGGCTGGAGGACGCTCGCAACGAGCCCATGCGGCTGTACGTGTCGGGGGGGACCACCGGGCGGTCTCGCCCCACCCTCTACACCGCCTGGGACCGGGAGGTGGGGGCCATCACCATGGCCCGGGCGCTGTACGCCGAGGGAATTCGCCCCGGCGACGTGGTGGTCAACGCCTGGGCCTATTCCACCCACAACGGGGCCCACGCTTTCGACGAGGCGCTGTACCGCTGGCTCAACTGCGTGGTGCTCACCACCGGCACCGGCAATGTGACCTCCACCCGCAAGCAGGTGGAGCTGGCTCATGAGTACGGGGCGGCGGCCATCTTGACCACCGGCGACTACATGCTGAAGATGGCCGAGACCGCGGTGGAGATGGGCCTCGACCCCAAGGCCGACTTCAACATCCGGGCCCTGCCCGGCGGCCACATCGGCGACGCCGAGCGGGTCAAGGAGGTGTGGGGAGTGACCCCGGCCCAGCCCTATGGGTTCCACGAGGTGCAGAACGTGTCCATCGAGTGCCCGCTGCGCAACGGCCAACTCCACATATTCGAGGACTGCTTCGTGGTGCAGATCGTGGATCCCGAGACTGGCGAACAGGTGCCCGACGGCACCCAGGGGGCGCTGGTGATCACCGAGATCTACAAGACCGGCTCGCCCCAGTTCCGCTACAACATCATGGACCTGTCGTTCTTGTACCCGCCGGGCCAGTGCGAGTGCGGCTCGTGGCTGCGGCGCATGGGGCCGTTCGCCGGGCGGGGCGACAACATGGTCAAGCTCCGGGGGGTGAACGTGTGGCCCGAGGCCATCGGTGAGGTGATCAGCGACGTGCCTGGGGTGACCGAGGATTTCTTCTGTCGGGCGGTCCGGGCCGGCAACCGCGATGAGATGATCGTGATGGTGGCCAGCGACGCCCCTGCCGATGAGTTCGGTGCGGTGGCTGAGCGGGTGGAAGACCGAATCAAAGAGGTCATGAGCGTGCGGATGACCGCCGAGGTAGTTGGCCCCGGCGAGCTGGACGGGCTCACCGGCATGGCCACCGGCGCGGCCAAGCTGGTGCGCTTCAAGGACGAGCGGCCATGACCGACTCTGTCACGGGCTGACGGTGCCATCGACTATTGGTGCAACCGGTTCTTCCCCGAGCAGGCCGACGTGTGGAACGCGGCCCTGGAGGCCACCGGCATTGCGGTGAAGGTCCGCACCGACGACACCGACTCCTTCTGCGACACCGACACCATGGCCGCCCGCATGGACGAGCTGGGCATCGCCGCGGTGATCCTGCCCGTCGCCCATCGACCGGCCCACCCCGAGGCCACCGACTTCGAGTTGGTGGCCGCCCAGCCTGATGATCTGGAGCGGCTGTCCGCCGATCACCCGGGACGGTTCCTGGGCCAGTGGTCCATCGACCCCCGCACCGGGATGAAGGGGGTTGCCGAGGCCGCTGACATGTTGGAGCGGCCTTGGTGCGTGGCCCTGCACACCCACACCCACAGCTTCGACCGCCGCTTCGACCACGCTGACTACTACCCCTACTACTCCCTGTGCGCCACCCACGATGTGCCCTTCGTCATGCAGGCCGGCACCTCGGGCGGGCTCATGGGTAGCGAGTGCGGGGTGCCCATCGGCATCGATCGGCCCGCCCTGTATTTCCCCGAGGTGCGCTTCGTGCTGTCGCACACCGGCTGGCCGTGGGTGGCCGAGTGCATCGCCATGGCCCTCAAGTTCCCCAACGTGTACCTGGGCACCTCGGTGTATCCGCCCCGGCACTGGTCGGGCGAGCTGGTGGCGTTCATGAACGGCGCCGGGCGGCGCAAGTGCCTGTGGGGCACCGGCTTCCCCACCGTGGGCCACCGCCACGCCCTGGGCCAGCTTTCTGAGGTGGAGCTGGGCGACGAGGCTCGGGCCAACCTGCTCGGCAACACCGCCCGCCGGGTGTTCACCCGTCTGGGATGACCGTTCCAGAGCCCGAAGTCAAGGAGCAGTTGGCGGCGGCGGGGGTAGCGGTTCCGATGGGTGTGAGCGTGGCCGTCGACGAGGTTATGGCCAACCCGTCGGTGCTTGCTGACCTGGTCGTCGCTCACGGACTGACTGAGCCACTGGTGCTGAAGGGATATGGCGATGGATTGGCCCACAAGTCGGATGTGGGGGCAGTGCGTCTGGGATTGTCGGGCTATGAGCTGAACTTTGAGGCAGCGGAGATGGCCGTGGCGGTGGCTGAGGCTGGTGGTCGTCTCGATGGTTTCCTGGTGGAGGAGCAGGCCGACGCCGGGGTCGAGCTGCTGGTCGGGGTGGTGGACCGGCCACCGTTCGGACCGGTGGCGGCCCTCGGGCTGGGCGGCACGCTCACCGAAGTGCTGGACGATGTAGTGCTGCGGCTGGCCCCTATCTCCCGAGCCGATGCCGAGGCCATGGTCATCGGCTTCAGGGGGGCCGAGCTGCTGACCGGATTCCGGGGCCAGCCACCTGTCGACGTCGACGCGCTCATCGAGCTGCTGCTGGCCGTGGCCGGACTCGATGGGCTAGCCGACCAGTTGGGCGAGAATCTGGCCGAGTTGGAGTGCAATCCGGTTATCGCCACGCCCGACAGCGCCATCGCAGTGGACGCCCGGCTCATCACCCGGGAAGCACCCACCGAAGCACACCCCGAGCGGCTTAAAACCGACTTTGGCCCCCTGTTCGCCCCTCGGGGCATCGCGGTGGCCGGAGCTTCCACTAGCCGCCCCGGTTTCGGCAACACCTTTCTGACCGCCTACAAGGAGCTGGGCTGGGGGCCGGGCACGCTATGGGCCGTCCACCCCAAAGCATCGGAGGTCGACGGTGTGCCCGCAGTGCCAACGGTGGCCGACATCGACGGCGAAGTGGACTATGTGGTCGGCGCAGTCCCCGCCGCGGCCTGCGCCGATCTGGTGCGAGGGGCCGCGGGCAAGGCCCAGTTCGTCCATGTCATCAGCGGCGGGTTCCGAGAGGCCAGCGCTGAGGGGGCCGATCTGGAAGACGAGCTGGCCAATGCTGCCCGGCAGTCGGGGGTGAGGGTGCTCGGCCCCAACTGCCTGGGGGCTTACGCCCCGGACGGCCGCCAGACCTTCCTGCGCAACGCCCCCACCGAGGCCGGGCGGGTGTCCATGATCTCCCAAAGTGGCGGGTTGGCCGGCGACATGGTCAAGGCCGGAGCCATCCGGGGAATCCGTCTGTCCAAGCTCTGTACCGTCGGCAACAGCATCGACGTCACACCCGGCGAGCTGCTGGAGTGGCTGGTAGACGACCCCGACACCGCCATCATCGGCATGTATCTGGAGGATCCCCGCGACGGCCGCCGACTCACCGACGCACTTCACGCCGCCAAGGGCCGCAAGCCGGCGGTGATGCTGGTCGGCGGTCGCACCGCCCAGGGAAGGGGAGCGGCGGTTTCGCACACCGGAGCCTTGGTGGCCGACCACCGGATCTGGGACGCCATCAGCGCTTCAGCCGGGGCTAGCATCGTGGGCACCATCGAGGAATTGCTCTCTGCGGTGGCCTATCTCCAACGCTGGGCCGACGCCGACATCGGGGGCGACCTCGACACCCTGGTGCTGGGTGTGGGTGGAGGCGCTTCGGTGCTGGGCACCGACGCCGCCGACCGGGCCGGTTTGGTCACCACCACGGTGAGCGACCAAGGCCAGCAAGCCCTTAAAAACCTCGGCTACGGCGTGGGGGCCAGCGTCCGCAACCCCATCGAGATCGGCTTCGGCCCGGTGTCGGAGCCCGATGTGCTGGTGCAAGCCCTCGATCCCATCTTGCAGACCCAGCCCTATCCCGACGTGGTGGTCCACACCAACGTCCAGGCCTTCTTCAGCTATGCCGGCGACGGCATCGAGCGCCTCTTCCCCATCATCGAGACCACCGCAGCCGCCACCACCCAGTGGCCCCACACCCGCCTGTCCCTCGTCCTCCGCAACCTCGACTGCGCCCCACCCGACATCGCCGCCCGCATCCAGCAAACCTGCCTCGACGCCAACCTCCCCACCTTCACCCGCTTCACCGAAGCCATGACCGCCGTAGCCGCCGCCAAACGTCACGCCCGCAACCGCTGACCACAGTTGTCCTAGTGGTGTGTCTTGGGTTTAGCGCCGGGGATTGCGACGGCAGCGGCGTTCCTCGCAAGGCGCACCGACGAAGCCATACTCGGAGCGTACGGCTAGGAGGGGCAACGCAGCGAGGGGCGTCGATGCCTAGCAGGACACGCGCGATTAAACCCAAGACACACCACTAGGTCTTCTTGAAGGCGTAAAGAGGTCAGGGGCGGGCGTCGAGGGTTTGGAGGGGGCCGTTCCAGGTGAGGATGGCTCGATCGATGGTGGCAAGCTCCCAGCCCTCGGACAGGGCGGTGGCGACGAGCAGCCGGTCGATGGGGTCGCTCGTTGGGAAGCCTTCTTCATGGAGCGAGGCAGCGCGGATGCCGGCCTGAATGTCAAGGGGCGCTTCTTTGATGCCGCTGGTTGAGGCAGACAGCCACAGCAGGGCAACATCGATCTCCGCTGGCAATCGCTTTTTCTGGTTCAGCACTCCGATCTCAAAGAACGAGATCGGGGACACAGCCACCTGGCCGCGGGCGTTGGCCCGGTCGATGCGCCGCAGTACAGATGGGGCCAAGTCTGCGTCGTGGCCGGCATAGAGGCGCAAGAGCACATTGGTGTCCAGGAGGATCATTCGCCAAGAGCGGAGTCGGGTTGGTCGTCCCAGGTTGCCAGCCAGTCGTTTTCCCACTCCCCGAACAGGTCTTCGGATTTGATATCGAATCCAGGGGGAACGCTTTGCGCCCCTTTGCCGAATCCCAACAGCGTCTCGGGGGTCTTGACTGGAGCGAGAGGGGAGACTTGGACGACCGGTTCCCCATAGCGGGTGAGCACGATCGGCTCACCGGTGTCGCGCACCCAGTCAACCATGGCGGAGAATTGGGCGCGGAATTGGTTTCCCGCAACCACGCGAAACCCTCCCGCCTGTTCGTCTTGAACCTTGCTGGTTTTTCCATCATGCTGGCTCATCGACTAGGTACCTCGGGTCGCTGGAGTGCGCCTAAATCCTACACATGTTGTACGGTAGCGTACAACAAAGACTGAGCAAGCGGGGGTGGACACTTTGCCAGCTGAGGATGAGTTTGCCGGGCGGGTGGCGCTGGTCACTGGGGCGGCGGGGGCGGCTATCGGGTCCACGACGTGTCGGACGCTGGCCTCCTATGGGGCTGGGATTGTGGTTCTGGACAACCATGAGCGCCGCACCCACGAGACGGCCGAGGCCCTGCGGGAGGGCTACGACGTGCCGGTGATGGCGGCGGTGGCCGACATCGGCGATCGGCAGTTGATGGGCGAGACCATGGATGAGGTCTACGCCGAGATGGGGTCGGTGGACATCTTGGTGAACAGCGCGGCGATCAACGTGCAGGGCAGCATCTTCGACTTCGAGCCCGACGACTGGGACAACGTCATCGCCGTGGACCTCACCGCCTGCTGGTGGCTGATCTGGCGCACCATTGGGGCCATGCGGGATCGCCGGTGGGGGCGCATCGTGAACGTGTCCTCGGTGGCCGCCTACCTGGGGGGCAACGGCCGGGAGGGGCCGTACGCCGCGGCCAAGGCCGCCCTCAATGAGGTCACCCGAGGAGCCGCCGTCGAGGGTGGTCCCTACAACATCCGGGTCAACGCGGTGGCTCCCGGCTTGGTGCGGTCGAAGTGGGTGGACGCCCAGGCTGAGCGCTACGAGTCGTTCCGAGAGGAGACCCCGCTGCGCCGCCACGGCGAGCCCGAGGACGTGGCCAACACCATCGCCTTTTTGTGCAGCGACGAGTCGGCCCACATCACCGGCCAGGTGATCAACATCTCCGGCGGGTGGTACCTCACCCCGTGACCCTGGCTCCCCGGCGATGAGCGGGATCGGAGGCCGGATTCGGGCCGCAGGCCCAGCCCCGGGGGAGGTGGACCGCAACGCGGTCGTTCTGATCCTGCTGGCCATCGGCACCGTCATCGCCATCCGCTATGGCGGCCTGTCATCCACCACCGACTGGCTCACCGCCACCCTCGACGGCGTGGCCCTCGACGGGCTGTCCGACCGGTTCGAGCGGGCCTTGGGCCAATCCGAACACGCCGGGTTCAACCGCCGGATGTACTGGGGGCTGTTCCGCTGGGTGGTGTACGTGGTGCCCGCGGTGCTGGTGGCCCGCTTCGTGCTGCGCACTCGCCTGCGAGACCTCGGTCTCAAGGCCGGCCCCGAACTCCGCCGCCACGCGCCTCTCTACTTGGGCCTCTACCTGGTGCTGGTGCCCTTCGTGGTGGCGGCCAGCTTCAACGGCGAATTCCAGGACACCTACCCGTTCTACGAACCGCCCCCCGGCATCGGCTACTGGCCCCGCTTCTACATCTGGGAGGCGGTGTACGCCGGCCAGTTCCTGGCCCTGGAGTTCTTCTTCCGCGGCGTGCTGGTCCACGGCCTCGCTCGTCGCTTCGGCGCCATGGCCGTGTTTATCGCCCTCATCCCTTACGTGATGATCCACCTCACCAAGCCCCTGGCCGAGGCCCTCGGCTCCATCGTCGCCGGCACAGTCCTCGGCTTCCTCAGCCTCCGCACCGGCTCCGTCTACTTGGGCGCCGCCCTCCACTTCGCCGTCGCGTTGACGATTGACCTGCTCGTATTGGGCATCCAGTAACCGCTGGCCTGCCCATAACACCCAGAACCTAAGCTGAACCCCATGGCCGACCTCGGCTACCGCACTTTCGACTCCGACAACCACTATTACGAGGCACCCGACTGCTTCAGCCGCCACATCGAGTCCCGATACCAAGACAAAGCGATAACTGCTTCCCAAAGGGCCGACGGGGAGTGGGACGTCATGGTTGGCGACCGGCCCTACAACTTCATGCACGTGAAGTTCGACAAGACCAACGCTCCCGGTTCCATGTACGAGATGTTCAAGGCCAAGCGGGACAACCCCGACCTGAGCTGGGGTGACGCATACACCGCCGAGAACATGCTCCCCGCTTACAAGCAGCCCGACGCCCGCCTCGATCTGCTCGATTCCCAGGGAGTGGAGTGGGCCATCTTGCTGCCCACCTTTGGGGTGTCGGTGGAGGAGTACATGGTGGACGACGTCGAGCAGACCTACGCCAACCTGCGAGCCTTTAATCGGTGGCTGGAGGACGACTGGAAATACGTCTACCAAGACCGCCTGTTCACCCCGCCCCTGCTGTCGCTGCTCGACCGGGAGCACGCCATCACCGAACTCGACCGGGTGCTCGAGGCCGGAGCCCGCATCGTGCACCTGCGGCCCTGCCCGTGGGGCGGCGAGGGCCGCTCGATCGCCGACCCCTATTACGACCCGTTCTGGGCCCGCCTAAACGAGGCCCAGATCCCAGTGGCATTCCACATCTCCGATCTGCGCTACGGCGACCTGGCCGTGCGCATGGGCGACGACCCGGTGGCCAACGTGCGGGAGATGTCGGCGTTCCAGTGGGCTTTCCTCCACGGAGACCGCCCCATCATGGAGACGTTCGGGGCGCTGCTCTACGGCAACATGCACGCCCGCTTCCCCAACCTCAACTTCTTGAGCATCGAAAACGGCTCCGACTGGGTCCACTACCTGCTTACCCTCATGGATAAGAAAAAGGGCATGGCCCGCTTCGGTCCTTGGCCCGCCGGCCGCCCGGCGGGGCGCATCAGCGAGATTTTCAAGCAGTGCTGCTTCGTGTCCCCCTACCCCGAAGACGACGTAGAGGCATTGGCCGACCGCATCGGCGCCACCCAGGTCCTATTCGGCTCCGACCACCCCCACCCCGAAGGCATCGCCGACCCCAACTCCTTCATCACCCTCATCGAAAACCGCCCCCAAGATGAGCAGCGCCAAATCATGCGCCAAAACGCCGCCACCCTCTTCAACGTCGCCTAACCCACGATTCCGGGGCTGAAGCCAGCGTTTCAGTCCCCGAAGGACCGGTAAGCGTGTCGGCGGTGAGCCACCCGCAGCACCACGATCTCCCTGTGACCTTCGTCGATCCGGAACACAACTCGAAACGTGCCGCGACGCGCGGCCCACAAACCCTCAAGATCGCCTTGTAGTGGCGTTGCGACTCTAAGGGGTGTCTCAGCCAAAGGGCCTGCAAGCAACTCGATTACAGCTGAAGCGACGGATTCTGGAAGCTGCTCGGCAATCGCGGTGGCCGCGGAGCGAGCGACCGTTATCCGATACCGTTCCGCTTTCACTGTGGCCGAAGCGCTCTGAGGGCCTCCTCGCCGCGAATAACGTCACCCTCAAGAACCTCACGCTCGGCCCGAGCGATCTCCTCCAATGCGTCTGGGTCGGCCAGGATCGCCAGCGTTTCCTCCAGCGATTCGAGATCATCCGGACTCATGAGCACTGCCGCAGGCATTCCGTTGCGTGTTATGACAATGCGTTCATGGTGGCCATGAACCCTTTCAACGAAATCAGAGAAGCGATCCCGCACGGTCCGCAGCGATTCAGTCGACATGGCCACTATTGTGCCACACCTTTTGGCTAAGGCAACCCCCAAAACCGATGAAAAGGCCGCGCCCCCTTCAGACCTGCACAAATTGAAAGTAGTACTTGCAGATTGTCACTACCCTGGTAGCCTCTTGAGGTGATTGAGCGCGAGATCACGCCAATCTTGGTGAGGTTGTTCGACCAGTATCCCTTCGTCACGGTCACTGGCCCGCGCCAATCGGGAAAGACCACGTTGTGCCGGGCAGCCTTCCCTGATCTTGAGTACGTAAACCTAGAGGCGCCCAATCAGAGAGAGCATGCCCAGGCCGACCCGGTGGGCTTTCTCGACCAGTTCAGCGAGGGCGCCGTCCTCGATGAGATTCAGCGCCTTCCAGATCTCCTGTCATACCTCCAGGTGTTGGCCGATGATAAGGGGCGAAACGGGCTTTTCGTCCTGACCGGCAGCGAGCAATTCAGACTCTCGGCGGCCATTAGCCAATCTCTGGCCGGACGCACCGGTTTGCTCCGTCTCCTGCCGTTTTCGCTGACGGAGCGCAGCCTTACAGGCGCAACCAGCAACATCGACGACATCTTGTACTCCGGGTTCTACCCTCGGATCCACGATCAAGGCCTAGAGCCGCGGCAAGCTCTGGGTGATTACTTCGAAACGTACGTTGAGCGAGACGTGCGCCGGATCGGCGAAATCCGCAATCTGTCCAGCTTCCAGCAATTCGTTCGACTGTGTGCCGGTCGGGTGGGCCAAATCGTCAACCTGTCCTCTCTAGGGGCGGACGCCGGGGTATCCCACACGACGGCGAGTCAGTGGATGACGGTCTTGGAGGCGAGCTACGTGGTTTTTCGCCTTCCGCCATACTTCACCAACGTCCGCAAGCGTTTGGTCAAGTCGCCGAAGCTGTACTTCTACGACGTGGGTCTGGCCAGCCATCTCATTGGGATCGAGCAGGCCAAGCAACTGGCCACCCATCCGCTTAGGGGACAGTTGTTCGAGAACGCGGTGGCGATGGAGGTCCTCAAGCACCGCTACAACCGGGGGCTCAGGTCGAATTTGTCGTTTTTCCGCGACTCCCGTGGCTTGGAGTGCGATCTCCTATTGGAGAGCACTGAGGGCATCGACGCCATCGAGATTAAGTCCGGCGCCACCTTCGCCTCCGACTACTTCGACTCACTTGACCAGATTGGAACAGTGCTGCCTCAAGTTTCGACCAAAGCCGTGGTCTACGGAGGCACCGACCGGCAAACCCGCCAAAAGGGCGAGGTCGTGCCCCTCCACTCCCTCCCCGATTTCCTCAGCCAGCTAGCTACCTCGCGGGGATGAAGCCGCCGTCGACGATTATGCATTGGCCGGTGATGTAGCTGCCGGCGTCGGAGGCCAATAGGAGGGCGGCGCCGACCAACTCGTCGGGGTGGCCGATGCGGCCGATTTGGCTGAGGTCGGACATGCGGGCCATGGCTTCGGGGCCGGTGTTGCGGGTCATGGTGGTGTCCACGGTGCCGGGGGCGATGGCGTTCACCCGGATGCCCTGGGGCGAGTACACGCCGGCCATAGAGCGGGTGAACGACAACAGGCCGGCTTTGGCTGCGCCGTACATGGAGGTGTCGGCTGCCGGGATGTAAGCCCCCACGGAGATCACGTTGATGACCGAGGCGTGGTCGGAATCCAACAGCGCGGGCAGGCAGCGCTGGAACAAGAAGAACGGCCCTCGCAGATTCACGGTGAACGACTTTTCCCAAGCTTCGGGGGTGATGTGCTCCATGGGCAGGCCCAGCGGGTTGGCCGCGTTGTTCACCACTATGTCGATCTGGCCATAGTGCCCCAGGGTGGTGTCTACCAGCTGGTTAACGCTGTCGAGATCGCCCATGTGGACCGGCACGGCCAAGGCCTCCCTGCCGGCTTCGGCGACCTCGGCCACGGCTAGATCGCAGGCGTCGGCCTTGCGGCTGGCCACCACCACCTTGGCCCCCTGGGCGGCGAAGCCGTGGGCGATGGACAGGCCGATACCCCGGCTGCCCCCGGTGACGATGGCCACCCGGCCCGACAGGTCGAACATCTGGGCGGCGTCCAGTGACGCGGCATCAGGTCGGGGAGAGAAACTTGGATCGGTGGCGGGGTCGGAAGCGGGGGAGTCGGCCATGGCCGCACCCTAGAGCCAGTACAAGACCGACCTAGAAGTGATACGGGAACTGGGAGAAATCTGCGTCGCGCTTTTCCAGGAACGAGTCGCGGCCCTCGGCGGCCTCGTCGGTGCCGTAGGCCAGGCGAGTAGCCTCCCCGGCGAAAACCTGCTGGCCCACCAGGCCGTCATCGATCAAGTTGAAGGCGAACTTCAGCATGCGCTGGGCGGTGGGGCTCTTGGCGTTCACTGCCGCGGCCCACTCCAGAGCGGTCTGCTCCAGCTCGGCGTGGGGCACCACCGCGTTGACCATGCCCATCTCGTAGGCCTCGGCCGCGGTGTAGACCTTGCCCACGAAGAACACCTCCCGGGCCCGCTTCTGGCCCACTTGGCGGGCCAGATAGGCTGAGCCGAAGCCGCCGTCGAAGCTGGCCACGTCGGCGTCGGTCTGCTTGAACATGGCGTGCTCGGCCGACGCCAGGGTCATGTCGGAGATCACATGCAGGCTGTGGCCGCCGCCGGCCGCCCACCCCGGCACCACCGCGATCACCACTTTGGGCATGAACCGGATGAGCCGCTGCACCTCAAGGATGTGCAAGCGCCCGGTGCGGGCATCGTCCACCGTGTCGGCGGTCTCGCCGCTGGCGTACTGGTAGCCGTCGGCGCCCCGGATGCGCTGGTCGCCGCCCGAGCTGAACGCCCAGCCGCCGTCGGTCGGCGACGGCCCGTTGCCGGTGAGCAGCACGGTGCCCACGTCGGGGGTCATGCGGGCGTGGTCCAGGGTGCGATACAACTCGTCCACCGTGTGGGGCCTAAAGGCGTTGCGCACATCGGGCCGGTCGAAGGCGATCCGCACCGTGGCCTGGTTCACGGCGCGGTGATAGGTCACGTCGGACAGGTCGAACCCTTCCACCGGCTTCCACCGCTCGGCGTCGAACAGCTCCGAGACCATGCGACAAGACTACGGGCGGGGCACAGATGACGGGTATTCGAATCCCGCCGGCGAGTCGTCCCGCCAGTCTTGATAGGTGTCCTTGGCCTTGTCGGTGGCCTTCTTGCGGACGGTCTTGGCCACCTTCTTCTTGGCCTTATCTGCCGACTTGGTGATGGTGTAGTACTGCATCTCCTTGAAGGCCCGGCGGCGGCCCATCTCCACCAGGGCCCGGGCTGCGCTCAGCGTCTTGCCCGTTCCCAGCGGCATGGCCACCCTCCCAGCGAACATCAGAGCCGACTTCCAATCTCCTTGCGACAGGGCATACAGCGCCCGGGTGGTGTCGACGATCTCGCCCACCACCGGCAGCACCCCGGCGACCTCCATGGCCCAGAAACCAACGTCGTCCCAGCCGAATCCGTCTTTGCGGTGGTAGGCGCCGTGGGCGATGACCGCGGCGGCCGCCTCCCTCACCTCCGGGGGCAGGCTCGCGTCGGCGGCAATGGCCTCGAAGTCCGCCTTGGACAAGAACCGGTCGGCCTTGGTCGGGTCGCCCTGGGCCGCGGTGTCGATGGCGGCCAAGTAGGGCAGCAGGGTGGTGTAGGCCGACATTTTGGACTCGAAGGCTTCGAGGTCTTCGAGGCTGATGCGGCCGTCGCCGCCGCTGGCGTGGAACCCCTCGTCGGGGGTGGCCAGGTAGTCGCGGTTGTTGCTGGCCGTGTCCAGCATGGTGAGCAGGCTGCCGTTGGTGAGCAGGATCCGGGCCGCCTCCCCCAACTCGTCAGTCCGGGTGACGAAGGACTCCAGATCGCGCCGTGACACGATGTCGTCCCCGCCCCACGCCTCGGGCATGTCCCGCAGCACCTCGATGGCCCACAGGGCCAAGTTCAGCCCCTCCGGTCCCAGCAAAATCATCTGGGCCCTCTGGGCGATGTCCTCGGATTCGATCCGAAGCTGCTGGGTGATCCCGCCCAGTGACATCTCCACCGGGTACTGCTCTGCCCCTAGCCAGTAGGCCACCTCGTCGACCACCGCGGCCCACCGCTGGCGCCGAAGGTCGATCTCATCGGCAGCAGCCAGGTAGTCGATGGCCAGGTCGAAGGCTGCCTCGGCATCCATTCCCACGGTGGGCATACATGGAATATATAGAAATTGCTAGAAACTGGCTATAGGAAAATGGTCAAACGGTCTTGCCGGGGCCAGACCCAGCGTTTCGCGAGAAGGGCCTCGGTGGACGGCGCAGCAAGTTCACGGCCATCGCCGACGCTCGCATGGGCCACGGTACCCACTCGCTCTGCTGGTCAACCGGGATGCCGTCTCGGGCCACGATCCGCCACCCGGTATAGGCCACGATCACCGCGTGAGCCCCCACCAGCACCAGAAAGAAGGTCCAGGGCGCGGTCAGCGCCATGACCACGCCGCCGATCAATGGTCCGATGATCGAGCCAAATCCGGCAGTTCGCACCAACGCGGCGCTGGCGCCGTTGAGCTGTGACGTCGGAACCCGGTCGCCGGCGAAGGCCATGGCCAGTGAGTAGAGGGGGAAAGTCATGCCGCCGAAGCAGAACATGAGCACCAGCGACAGCGCCGATCCTGGTTCAACCAAGGGCAGGAGGCCGGCAATGGATGCGGCTGCGGCGGCCACCACAAATATCACCGCCCGGCGCGACACCCGATCAGACACCGACCCCAGCGGCCACTGGAAGGCGATGGCTCCCGCGGTGGCTGAAACTAGGAACAGGGCAATTCGGGACGTCGACAGTCCCTCGTAGGCGGCGTAAACCGCACCTACACCAAGCACCGTCCCGTGGCTGATTCCCGCACACAAGGCGGTGAGCACGCCGAGGGGCGCCAGGGAGATGAGCTGACGCATCGACAGCGGCTCGGGCACGGTCAGCGGGGGAGCGCTGGTAGCCGACAGCGTGATGGGGACCAGCGCGGCGGAGATGAGCACCGAGGAGATCACGAACAGTTCGAAGCCTTCGGGATCACCGCCGTTCAACAGCAACTGACCGAGGGTGAGCCCGCCCATAGACGACAGCATGTACATCGAGAGCAGTCGTCCCCGGGTGGCGTTGGTGGCCATGTCGTTGAGCCATGACTCCACCACCACCAAAACGCCGGCAATGCACACGCCGAATACCAACCGCAAAAGGGCCCAGGCGGTGGGGTTGATCCATAACAGGTGGAGGATGGACACCCCGGAGGCCATCGAGGCCAGCGCGGCGAACACCCGGATATGGCCCACCGCGGCCAGAAAATGCTCGGCCAGTCGGGTCCCGATCATGAATCCGAAGAAGAAGCTGGCCATGACGATGCCGCTTACCGCCAGGCCAAATCCCTCCGACTCGGTTCGCACGCCGAGCAGCACTCCCTGGAGGCCGCCGCCCACCTGTATGAGCAGCATTCCGACCAGCAAAGCTCGAGCCGCGCCCAGGCCGCGCCCTTGGGGCCCAGCCTCGATTAGAGGACCGCCTACGACTCCACCGTCGTCCTTCTCAAGCCACCCGACGGCGTTCTCGGCCACTGTCGATCAGCCTACCGATGCACCCCCATTTTCCAACCGGAATACGCGGTGGATATCAGTCGTTCAGCGCTGCTGGGTCGGCGATTATTTCCGTCAGGGTCTGAAGGAACAATGCCCCCGGTGCACCGTCCACGGCTCGGTGGTCGATAGTGAGGCTGAAGGTGATCATCTGGCGCCAGGCCACGTCGTTGCCGTCGCGGGTGGGCACCTCGGTGGCCCGGCCCACGCCGAGGATCGCCACCTCGGGCGGATTGATGATCGGAGTGAATCCGTCAATGCCGTAGGCACCCAGATTGGTGACCGTGAAAGTGCTCCCGGAGACCTCAGTGGGCTTGGCCGAGTTGGTGCGCACCTTCTCGGCCAGATCGCGGACTTCGGCTGAGAGTTCGGGCAGCCGCCTGGCGGCGGCGTCGCGCACCACCGGCACGATGAGGCCGTCGTCGAGCGCGACCGCGACCCCCAGATCGACTTGGGTGTGCTGGGTGATCACGTCGTTCTCGAGTGTGGCATTGAGGGCGGGATGGCGGCCGAGCGCGACGGTGATCGCTTTGAGAACCAGGTCGGTGACCGACACGCCGGTTCCCTCGGCCTTCAGGGACTGCTGAAGGCCGATCAGCTCGGTGGCGTCCATCTGGCGGGTCAAGGTGAGCTGGGCCATCGACTGGATGCTGTCGTGCATCCGAGATGCGATCGCCCCCCGCATTCCGGTCAGCGGCACGGTGGTGGTCGGGCTGGAGGCTCGCTCTCCAACCGCATCGGAAGGGGTGTCGGTGGCATGGCTGTGCACGTCGTATTCGGTGATGCGCCCTCCCGGGCCGCTGCCTGTGATCGCTGCGAGGTCAACACCGAGTTCCTTGGCGGCTCGGCGGGCCACTGGGGTGATCTGCACCCTTGGCGGGCTGGAAGCCGGCGCTGGGCTGGCGACCGCCTCGCCGGTTTCGCCGATGAGGGCCAGTACTGTCAGCGCCGGCACCGTCTCTCCTTCGGCCACGAGGATCTCCAGAATGGTCCCGGCCACGGGAGCGAGCACGTCGTCGGTGGTCTTCTCGGCCTCGATCTCCACCAGGGGCTCGTCGACGGCCACCACATCGCCCACCTGCTTGTGCCACAAGACAACTTGGCCCTCGTCCATCCCCATGCTCCACTGAGGGAGCCGCACCTCGGTTGCCATGTGGTTGTCGAGACTAGCCTTCGTCATCTGTCGTTCCGAGCGCCATCGGGAGGGCATTGCCAGAAAGAAGGGGGAGCTGATGATCACTATTGATGACGGCGTATTGCGGGAGATGTATCGGCGGATGTCCCGCATCCGCAGGTTCGAGGACACCACCAAGGAGCTCCTGTTGGCCGGTGAGCTCTACGGCGCGTTCCACACCTCCACCGGCCAGGAGGCGTCCATCGTCGGTTCGTGCATGGCGCTGCGCACCGACGACTCCATGGTGGGCACCCATCGCTCCCACGGCCATCCGATCGGCAAGGGCGCCCAGCTCGACCGGCTGCTGGCCGAGCTGATGGGCAAGGAGACCGGGGTCAACCAGGGCAAGGGCGGGTCGATGCACTTGTCGGACTTCAGCATCGGCAGCCTGGGCGAGACCTCGATCGTCGGCTCCGGGCTCCCGGTGTCCACCGGCGCCGCGCTGGCTTACAAGATGCGGGGCGAAGACAAGGTCAGCCTGTGCTTTTTCGGCGATGGGGCGTCTAGCCAGGGCACATTCCACGAGTCGTTGAACATCGCCTCCATCTGGCAGCTGCCCGTTGTATACGTCTGCGAGAACAACGGCTACGGCGAGCTCACGTCGGCCAAGGATGCCGTCTCCGTAGAGGACATCTCGGTGAGGGCCATCGGCTATGACATGCCCGGAGTGACCGTCGATGGCCAAGACGTGCTGGCTGTGTACGAAGCGGTCAGCGAAGCAGTGGAGCGGGCCCGTGGCGGGGGCGGCCCGAGCCTGGTGGAGACCAAGACCTACCGGTTCGAGAACCACGCGGTGGGCAGGCTGCCCGAGCACTACCGGTCGGCTGAGGAGGTGGAGTATTGGCGCACCCAGCGCGACCCGCTGGTGCTGTTCCGCCAGGTGCTCATCGAGCGGGGCTTCGACGAGCAGCAGATCGACGACCTCGACGCCGCGGTCAGCGAGGAGATCGTGGCCGCCATCGAGTTCGCCCGGCAGAGCCCGTCACCCCCGCCTGAGGCCGCCTTCACCCATTTGTTCGCCGACCCCGCACCCAGTGCGGGCTGATTGCAGGAGGAAGCCGCCATGCGCACCGTGACCTACATCCAAGCGGTTACCGAAGCGATGACCGAGGAGATGGAGCGCGACGAGAGCGTCTTCATCATGGGCGAGGACGTGGCCTGGAACATGATGGGCGACTGCACCGGAATGGTCGAGAAGTTCGGCACCGAGCGGGTTCGCAACACGCCGATCTCCGAGGCGGGCTTCGTCGGCGCCGGAGCCGGCGCGGCCATGGTGGGAATGAGGCCGATCGTCCACATGCTTATCGCCCCGTTCATGTATGTGGCCTTCGACCAGATCGTCTCGATCATCTCCAAGTCGACCTACACCTACGGCGGACAGGCCCGATTGCCCATCACGCTGCGGGCCCCGATGATGTACGGAGTCTCCAATGCCGCCCAGCACTCCGACCGCCCCTACGCCACGCTGATGACCATTCCCGGGCTCAAGCTGATCGCCCCCGCGACCCCTCACGATGCCAAGGGGATGCTCAAGGCGGCGATCCGCGACGACAACCCGGTCATCACCTTCGAGGACCGGAGCCTGTGGGGTCAAAGCGGCGAGGTGCCCGACGACGACCTGATCGTGCCTTTGGGCCAGGCCGCCGTGCGGCGGGAGGGCACCGACGTGACCGTGGTGACCGTGGCCGGGGCGATCACCCTCGGCCTTGCCGCCGCCGAACAGCTCGCCCCCGAGGGGATCTCAGTCGAGGTGATCGACCTGAGATCGATCGTGCCGATGGACACCGACACCATCCTCGAGTCGGTGGACAAGACCGGACGGCTTCTGATCGCCGACCCCGCGCACGAGATGGGATCGGTGGCATCCGAGATTTCCGCCGTTGTCGCCCAGCACGGGTTCTGGTCCCTTCAAGCCCCCATTGCCCGGGTAACCACCCCCCACTGCCACATACCCTTCAACGCCGACTTGGAGAAGCAACTGCTGCCCAACGTCGACAAGATCGTCACCGAGGCCCGAGCCCTCATGGAGTAGGGCGATACAACATAACCTAAAATTAGGTTCATTCGCAGATCAGTTGCACTCTCTAACTCATTTGTACAGCGTCTAACCTCAACCATCGAACATCGTCCGGGGGGACATGGGAGGACAGATGCCGGATGACCTCCAGCGGGCTCGTCGCCATCTCGTACCCCACTTCACGCGGGGCGAGGCGTGGAAGGCAGACGACCTCGTGGTCATCGACCGCGGCGAGGGTTGCTACGTGTGGGATGCCGACGGCAACAAATACCTCGACGGCCTCGCCGGCTTGTTCTGCACCAACCTGGGACACGGTCGCAGCGATCTGACCGCAGCCGCGGCCAAGCAGATGGACAAGCTGGCCTTCTACTCCAACTGGGGTTTCGCCCACCCATCGTCGATTGATGCGGCATCGATGATCGCCGGAGTCGCACCGGGCGACCTCGACTGGGTGTTCTTCGTGAATTCCGGGTCCGAGGCGGTGGAGTCGGCCCTCAAGTTCGCCCGCTGCTACCACTTGGCCAACGGCGACGACCAGCGCCACAAGGTGATCGCCCGAGAATGGGCCTACCACGGAACCTCCCTCGGCGCCCTCGCCCTGACCGGTATTCCCAACCTGCGAGACCCGTTCCTGCCGATGCTGGCCGGGCCGGTGCGACATGTGCCCAACACCCTGGGCTGCCGCCTCGAGCCAGGCCAATCAGCCGGAGAGCTGCCTTGCGTGACCGCCATCGAAGAGGTGATCGTGGCAGAGGGCCCTGAGACCGTGGCCATGGTGATCGCCGAGCCCGTCCAAAACGGCCGCGGCGCGCTTGTGCCGCCGGACGGCTATTGGCAGGAACTGCGCCGCATTTGCGATACCTACGGAGTTCTTCTCTGCGCTGATGAAGTGATCAACTCGTTCGGCCGCCTCGGCCATTGGTTCGGCAGTGAGTGCGTCGGCGCCCAACCCGACATGATCACCTTCGCCAAAGGCGTCACCAACGCCTATGTGCCCCTCGGCGGTCTCATCACCAAGGGCTCTCACATCGAGCTGGTGTGGGACTCCCCGCTGGCGATGTACGTTCACGGATCTACATTCGGGGGCCATCCCGTTTCCACCGCGGTGGCCGTGGCCAACATGACTGCCTTGCGCGACGAGGGAGTCTTGGTCAACGTGCTGGGAAACGAGGATCGCCTGGCTACCGGACTGCGCGATCTGATGGCGGCCCACCCCTGCGTCAAGGATGTCCGGGGTGCGGGTTACTTCTATGCAGTGGAGTTGATGCGGGACCGGGAGTCCGGCATCGACCTCACCGAGGCCGAGTTCGCATCACTGCTGCCTGGCGGGATGCTGGACCGGTTTGTGAGAGAGGCGTGTGTGCTGGTGCGACCTGATTCCCGGGGCGCCGCCATGCTCATGATCTCGCCCCCGCGGCCTGGCCATGGGCCTCTCCAGCCGGTGGCGAGGCATATTCGATCCGATTGTGGAATTGCTGCGGCCCATCCCGCCGCTGGCGCTGATCCCGCTGTTCATCGTGTGGTTCGGCATCGGCGAAGAGGGAAAGGTGAACCTGCTCCTGTTCGCAGCGGTATGGATAATGATCATCGCCGCCCGATCCGGAGTTCTGGCGGTGAACACCACCAAGGTGCACGCCGCCTACTCCCTGGGCGCGTCCAAAGCCCAGGTACTGCGTCACGTGATCCTGCCCAACGCGCTGCCAGAGATTTTCACCGGCCTGCGAGTGGCCATCGGGGTGTGCTGGGGCACGCTGGTGGCGGCCGAGCTGCTAGGAGCCAGTTCCGGGCTTGGCTTCACCATTTTCAAGGCCCGCCAGTTCTTCTTGCTCGATCTGATGCTGTCGGCCGTGATCCTCATCAGCATCCTCGGAGTGACCATGGACGTGGCCATGCGCATGGCTGAAAAGCGGCTCATCCCCTGGCGGGGCAAGGGTTGACCAACCCCGATACGGCCGCGGGCTACGTCCCCATCACCGAGACGTGGCGCCAACAGGCGCGCAACTCCAAAAGGCGGGTGGTGCTGGCCGATGGCGACGATGAGCGAGCCCGGGACGCAGCCCGGTACTTGGATCGGGAGGGCCTGGCCGATCCCGTGATCCTCGACGACCCGGCAAGCTTCTGCTCGCCGGCTGTGAAGGCGCAGGCCGCGATCTCGCCGAGAGCCGAGAAGATCGATCTGGGGGATCCACTCCACGTCGCCGCTCTCATGGTGGCTGCCGGCGAAGCCGACGCGTGCGTGGGCGGTGCGAGCCGGCCGACGCCGGACGTGGTTAGGGCCGCCTTGAGCTGCATCGGCCTGGCACCGGGCGTCGACACAATCAGCAGTTGCTTCCTTTTGGTGCTCCCCGATGGGACCCCGATCACCTATGGCGATTGCGGTGTGGTCCCTGATCCCGACCCCGACCAACTCGCCTCCATCGCCATTTCGACGGCCACCACCCATGAGCAGCTGGCGGGGGAGAGGGCTCGGGTGGCCATGCTGTCGTACTCCACCAAGGGGAGTGCCGATGGCTCTCGAGTGGACCGGGTTCGCTCGGCCACCGAGATCGTTCGCCACCGGATGCCGTCACTGTCCATCGACGGAGAGCTCCAGTTCGACGCGGCCTGGGACCGGGAGGTGGCCGCCGCCAAAGCCCCCGGGTCCGACGTCGCTGGTCGCGCCAATGTGTTCGTGTTTCCCGATCTCGACTCGGGAAACATCGCCTACAAGATCACTGAGCGTCTGGCTGGAGCCCGAGCGTACGGACCGCTGCTGCAAGGAACCTCCCGGGTGATCCACGACCTGTCCAGGGGTTGCAGCACCGACGACATCGCCACCGTGGCCGTGATTGCTGCTTGTCAGGCCATTAGGGGGGAGATCTGATGTCAGCTAGCTCTAACAAATTCGCTATAGATGCTAACTTGCCAGTCGGACGGCCTCGTGGAACGAGGACGAACGAGGAGGGCAGGGGAACGTGAATCCACGTCAGAACAGCTCGACAACGGCGCGCACGCCACTGGACAGCGCGAGGGTGATTGCCACCGCCGCCCGCATCGCCGATTCCGAGGGGCTCGACCGGTTGACCCTTACCCGGGTGGCCGACGAGCTCGGGGTGCGCCAGCCAGCCTTGTATCGCCACGTCGACGGCTACGACGACCTGCTCCGCAGCCTCAGCCTGAGGGGTCGGGAGATCCTGGCCCAGAGGCTGGCCGACGCCGCGGTGGGCCTTTCGGGCGACGACTCGGTGGCCGCGGTGGGCCACGCCTGGCGACAGATGGTGCGCGACCATCCCGGCATCTATGCGGCCACCGATCGCTACCCGTGTGCCGGCGACGCCGAGCTTGAGGCTGCGGTGGAGTGGGTACTGGCTGTTCTGGGCCAAACCCTGCGGGGCTACGACCTCAGCGAGGAAGACCGGGTGCACGCCGCCCGCGCCCTGCGCAGCGCATTCCACGGGTTCAGCCATCTCGAGTCGGGCGACGGCCACCCCCTGCCTCACGATCCCGAGGACACTTTTGAGCACCTAGTTCAACTGCTGTGCGCCGGCATCCATCGGCTCTCCCGCAATCCTCCGATGAGCACGGAGGGCGTTAAGTGACCCGACTCGGGTTCCTCCTCGACAGCGAGAGCTGCATCGGTTGCCACGCCTGCACCGTGGCGTGCAAAGCCGAGCACGATGTGCCTTTGGGGGTCAATCGAACCTGGGTCAAGTACATCGAGACCGGCACGTTTCCCGATGTCAACCGCCATTTCTCGGTCATGCGGTGCAACCACTGCGACGACGCCCCTTGCATATCCATCTGCCCCACCAATGCCCTGTTCCGGGCAGACAACGGGGTGGTCGACTTCGACGATGACAACTGCATCGGCTGCAAGGGGTGCATGAACGCCTGCCCCTACGACGCCATCCACATCAACCCGGTCACCAACACGGCCAACAAGTGCAATTTCTGCAACCACCGGATCGAGCAGGGCCTTGAGCCGAGCTGCGTGGTGGTGTGCCCCACCCATGCCATCAAGGTGGCCGACCTCGACGACCCCGCCGACGAGACAACCAAGATGATCGCGGCCACCGAGACGATGGTGCGGGCGCCCCAGAAGAAGACGCAGCCCAAAGTGCACTATCGGGGCGCTGAGACCGCGGCGCTCGACCCGCTGCGTACCGCCATCGCCGAAGACGGGATGATCTGGGCCGACACCACTGCCCAGCACCCCACCGTGGAACCCGACGGCGACGGGGTGGAGGGCCGCACCGTCTACACCACGGCCCACGAAATGACTTGGAAGGCGAAGGTGTCAAGCTACCTGGTAACCAAAGCGGTGGCTGCGGGAATCATGGCGATGGCCGCGCTGCTGGTGCTGCTCGGACACGGCGGCGAGCAGGCTGTAGTGGGGGTGGTGCCACCGGTGGTGGCAGGGGTGTTCTTGGCCGCCACCGGCGTGTTGCTGGTGGGGGACCTGCGCCAGCCGGCCCGGTTCTACTACCTCATCACTCGGGCCAACCCCCAGTCTTGGCTGGTCAAGGGCGCCGTGGTTCTCGGGGCTTTCGCCGCGGTGTGCGCGGCATGGTTCGTGGCCGGCGTGGTCGAGTCGGGCGCAGCGCTGAAGGTGCTGGCCGGGCCGGCTGCGCTGCTGGCCGCGGCCACTGCGGGCTACACCGCTTTCTTGTTCGCCCAGTGCAAGGGACGCAGCTTGTGGCTCACGCCCTGGCTGTTGCCCACGCTGCTGGCCCAGGCGGCGGTCGCGGGCGGGGCCGGATACGCGGTCATGGAGCTCGCCGTGGACGGACCCGACCCCCAAGCCGTGCAGTGGGTGCTGCTGGCCGGGGTATTGGCCACTGCTGTATTCGTGGCGGCCGAGCTCTTGTCGCGGGGATCAGCCGACGTCGAGGCGGCGTTAGCGGCCATGACCCGGGGCCGGTACGCCCGGCAGTTCTGGATCGGCGGGGTGGCGCTGGGGCTGGTTATTCCCGCGGCCCTGGTAATCGTCGGTCTCGCCGCCGATGCCGGATCGTGGCCCGCGGCGGCAGCCGGGATCGCGGCGGTGAGCGGCATGTGGTTCCACGAGGACAGCTTCGTGCGGGCGGGACAGTCCGTCCCGCTGTCGTAGGGGGGATCCCGAGGTGGTGACTGCACGGTGATCGCACCATGACCGAGCTGCACAGCTACCCTCCGCACGAGACGTGGCACGACGCCGCCTCGCTGGATGCCAAAGCCTGGCCCCGCCGGGTGGAGCGACGCCACACTTTGGTGCCCACCACCTGCTTCAACTGTGAGGCCGCCTGCGGGCTGGTGTGCCATGTGGACCACGCCACCGGGCGCATCGACCGCATCGAGGGCAACCCCCTGCATCCGGCCAGCCGGGGCCGCAACTGCGCCAAGGGACCGGCCACGCTCAACCAGATCGACGACCACGAGCGCATCTTGCATCCTCTGCGGAGGGCCGGTGAGCGGGGCTCGGGGCGATGGGAACGGGTGAGCTGGGACGAGGCGCTGGCCGACATCGGCGGCCGCATCCGCGCCGCCATCGCCGAGGGCCGCCCCAACGAGGTCATGTACCACGTGGGCCGTCCTGGCGAGGACGGCTTTGCCGAGCGGGTGCTCCAGTGCTGGGGGATCGACGGCCACAACAGCCACACCAACGTGTGCAGCTCCAATGCCCGCATCGGCTACCAGAGCTGGATGGGCCACGACCGCCCCTCGGCAGACTTCGCCAACGCCGAGGTGATCTTCCTCATCTCGTCGCACTTGGAGGCCGGCCACTACTTCAACCCCCACGCCCAGCGGATCATCGAGGCCCAAGGCCAGGGGGCGACCGTCATCTGCGTCGACCCCCGGCTGTCAAACACCGGCTCCAAGGCCGATTACTGGCTGCCGGCCTGGCCCGGCACCGAGCCCTTCTTGCTGCTGGCCATCGCCCGGCTTCTGGTGCTTAACGGCACTTGGGAGCGCGACTTCGTGCGGCGCTGGACCAACTGGGAGGTCTATCTGCGCGAGCGCCACCCGCACCGGCCGGTGGAGTTCGACTCGGTGGGACCCGCGCTGCTCGATGACTACGCCGCCTACACCCCGGAGGAGGCCGAGCGGGTGTGCGGGGTGCCCGCGGCCCAGATAATCGAGATCGCCGAGATCATCGGCGCCCATCCCACCAAGCTCGCCTCCCACAACTGGCGGGCCGCCGCCGCCGGCAACTTGGGCGGCTGGCAGACGGCCCGGTGCCTGTTCTTCCTCAACGTGCTCACCGGCTCGGTGGGCACTGAGGGGGGCACCACCGGAAACGGCTGGAACAAGTACAAGGCCCCCCATCCGCCAAGTGCGCCCCCCTTTGAGCAGTGGAACGAGCTGAGCTGGCCCCGGGAGTACCCGCTGGCCCACCACGAGATGTCCATCCTGCTGCCCCATTTCCTGGCCGAGGGCCGGGGTCGCCTCGAGGTGTACTTCAGCCGGGTGTACAACCCGGTGTGGACCAATCCCGACGGGTTCAGCTGGCTGGAGGCGCTCAAAGACCCCGAGAAGGTGGCCTGCCATGTGGCGCTCACGCCCACCTGGTCGGAGACGGCCACGTTCGCCGACTACGTGCTGCCCATGGGAGTGGGGGCCGAGCGCCACGACGTGGCCAGCTTCGAGACCCACGCCGGGCGCTGGATCGGCTTCCGCCAGCCGGTGCTGCGCCGATACGCCGAGATCCGGGGCGTCGAGGTCCGGGGCACCGAGGTGGCCAACGGATCGCGCACCCACGAGTTCAATCCGGGCGAGGTGTGGGAGGAGAACGAGTTCTGGATCGACCTGTCGTGGCGCATCGACCCCGATGGCTCCATGGGCATCCGCCGCTGGTTCGAGAGCATCGAGCGGCCCGGCACGCCGATGGGCGTGGACGAGTACTACGGATCCATGTTCGCGGCGGTTCCCGGCTTGGCCGACGACGCCGAATCGGCCGGTCAGACCCCGTTGGAGTTCATGCGCGACCGGGGCGCCTATGCCCTCGACGGCGACATGTACCTGCCGTACGAGCGTGAGGTGGACTCTGGCGAGCTGGAGGGCTGCCACCTCGATGACGCCGGCGTGTACCGCCGCTCCGGCACGCCCGGCACCTGGTCGGGCTCGGCGGACGACCTGGCCGGCCTGGAGCTGGCCGACCTGGGGGACGGATCCCCGGCGGTGCAGGTGGACGGCACCCCCAAGGAGGGCTTTCCCACGCCGTCGCGCAAGCTGGAGCTGTACTCGGAGACGCTGGCCGACTGGGGCTGGCCCGAGTACGCCACCCCGACGTGGATTCCGTCGCATGTGCACTGGGAAAACCTCGATCTCTCCGGCGACGAGCGCATCCTGCTGCCCACGTTCCGCATCCCGACTTTGATCCACACCCGCTCGGCCAACAGCAAATGGCTGTCGGAGCTCAGCCATCGCCACCCGCTGTGGATCCACCCCTCCGACGCTGAGGCTCTCGGCATCGAGGTGAACGGCCTGGTGAGGATCACCACCCGGATCGGCCACTTCGTGATCGGAGCATGGCGCACCGAGGGCATCCGCCCCGGCGTGGTGGCCGCATCGCATCACATGGGCCGCTGGCGCCTCGATTCCGGCCAAGGCGGTTCGTGGACGGGGGGAGACGCCGACATCGCCAACGACGGCACGCTGTGGCGGCTCAGCCGCCGAAGCAGCCCAGAACGCCATGCCAGCGCCGATGGTGACACCGAGCGGATCTGGTGGAGCGACACCGGTGTTCACCAGAACCTGACGTTCAGCGTGCAGCCCGATCCGGTATCGGGTATGCAGTGCTGGCACCAGCGGGTGAGGGTGGCGCCCGCTCAGCCCGAAGACTCCCTTGGCGATGTGGTGGTGGACACTGCCGAAGCCCGCAAGGCTTACCAAGAGTGGCTGGCTATGACCCGTCCGGCGCCCGGCCCCGGCGGTCTGCGCCGTCCCCTCTGGTATTCCCGCCCGCTCAAACCCAACCCCGCCGCCTATGCGCTCTGATCTTTTTCTTGTACCCGGATTCTCACTCGACGGAGGATGAACTTATGACCCGCATGACTCCCAGCGAAGCGTTCGTGGAGACGATGGTCGCCCACGGCGTCGACACCATCTTCGGCATCATGGGCAGCGCGTTCATGGATGCCATGGACATCTTCGAGCCGGCCGGCATCGAGCTGGTGCCGGTGGTGCACGAGCAGGGCGCGGCCCACATGGCCGACGGATTCAGCCGGGTGAGCGGACGCCACGGCGTGGTCATCGGCCAGAACGGGCCGGGCATCTCCAACTGTGTGACCGCCATCGCGGCGGCTTTCTGGGCCCACAGCCCGGTGGTGATCGTCACCCCCGAGACGGGGACCATGGGCATCGGCCTGGGCGGTTTCCAGGAGGCCAACCAGCTCCCGATGTTCGAGGAGTTCACCAAGTACCAGGGCCACGTCAACAACGAGCACCGCATGGCCGAGCTGACCGCTCGATGCTTCGACCGGGCGCTTTCGGAGATGGGGCCGACGCAGCTCAACATCCCCCGCGACCGCTTCTACGGCGACATCGACGTGGAGATACCGCAGGCCCAGCGCCTGGATCGGGGTCCGGGCGGCGAGCGCACCCTCAACGAGGCCGCCGAGATGTTGGCCGGGGCCTCATTCCCGGTGATGATCTCCGGCGGCGGGGTGGTGATGGGCGACGCCATGGCTGAGACGGTGGCGCTGGCCGAGCGGCTCGGCTGTCCGGTGGTCAACAGCTACCTGCACAACGACTCCTTCCCGGCGTCGCATCCCCAGTGGTGTGGGCCCCTCGGCTACCAGGGCTCCAAGGCGGCCATGCGCCTGATCTCGCGGGCCGATGTGGTGTTGGCCCTGGGCACTCGGCTCGGCCCGTTCGGCACCCTGCCCCAGCACGACATGGACTACTGGCCCGGCGAGGCCAAGATCATCCAGGTGGACGCCGACAACAAGATGCTCGGGTTGGTCAAGCGCATCGACGTGGGCATCTGCGGCGACGCCGGGGCCGCGGCTACTGCGCTCCTTCAGCGGCTCGAAGGCCGGGAGCTGGCCTGCGACGCCACTCGGGCCCAGCGGCTCGCCGAGATCGGGGCCGACAAGGCCGACTGGGAGGCAGAGCTGGACGACTGGATCCACGAGACCGACGACTTCAGCGTGGACATGATCAAGCAGGCCGCTGAGGAGCACTACAACTGGATGCACCCCCGCCAGGTGCTGCGCGAGCTGGAGACGGCCATGCCCGAGCGGGTGATGGTGTCCACCGACATCGGCAACATCAATTCGGTGGCCAACAGCTACCTGCGCTTCGAGGAGCCCCGGTCGTTCTTCGCCGCCATGAGCTGGGGCAACTGCGGCTATGCGCTGCCCACCATCATCGGGGCCAAGAAGGCCGCGCCGGATCGGCCCGCGGTGGCCTACGCCGGCGACGGGGCGTGGGCCATGAGCATGGTGGAGACCATGACCGCGGTTCGCCACAACATCCCGGTGACCGCGGTGGTGTTCCACAACCGCCAGTGGGGTGCGGAGAAGAAGAACCAGGTGGACTTCTACGGCCGCCGGTTCGTAGCCGGCGAGCTCGACGGCGGCGAGGACTGGTCGGAGGTGGCCCGGGCCATGGGCGCCGACGGCCTGCGGGTGAACGAGCTCGAAGAGGTGGGCCCGGCGCTGTCCAAGGCCATCGACGCCCAGATGAACGGGGGCCGCACCACCGTCATCGAAGCCATGTGCACCATGGAGCTCGGCGACCCCTTCCGCAAAGACGCCCTGAGCTGCCCCGTCCGCCACCTGGACAAATACGAGGACTACGTCTGAAAGCCAGGGTAGAAGGCCCCGCATCGATGGGGTAGGGACTACAGATAGAACTCAGCAGATGACCAGAAGGCACTACCGGCACGGTGGCCGGCGGCGGCACCGCGTTGTTCCCTCCCGACCGTGGGCGCGCAAGCCCCAAGCAATCACAAGTTAGGGGGTTTATGTCGAATGGTGCCCAGGTTGTGTTTGGGCCGGGGTTAGGGCATCAGCACGACGCGGTAGGTGGTGAGGATCTGCTCGATGTAGAGGCGGGCTGCTCCGGTGTTGAGGGTTCGGTCTTGGGGCGGGAGGGTCAGGCTATTCCGGCCCTCTTGGAAACATCCGTCGGGGCAGCGGTCGCCGAAGAAGACGTAGGCGAAGCCATCGGGTTCTCGGTTCGAGCGCCATGTCAGGCCATAGGCCCACGGCGCCCAGCTTCGGATTGCGGAGGCCCATCGCTGGGTTGATGAGAATTGGGAAGGCGGTGCCGCAGTCAGCCATGTGTCTTGGCCGATGGCAGCGAGGTCTTTGCCGGATCGGAGGGTCACCAGGGGTAGATCGCAAGTTGCCTCAAGTCTGGCAATGCGCAGGCCAGCCAGCCGTGATTCGTGGAGGATGCGGGCACCGTGGTCGTCCGCGGGGAGGTCGCGGAGCAGTGTCTCGCTGATGGCGGTGGCGTCGCTGTCGGCGGCGTACAAGTACGCATACTCGTCGCCCGGCGTCGAGTCGAACCGGCCGCCGGCAAAAGAACTGCTCGCCACCGTCGGGTTGAATTCGGCAGAACCGAACAAGGAGTCGTGAATTCGCGTGAGGGTTGTGCCCTCCCGCAGCACAAGGCGGTGCGGAGCTCCCCGATACCTCGGGGGCGGCTGCTGTTCGGGCGACAATCCCTGACTATCCGACTGGCTCTATGGCTGCTTCAGCCACAGCCCGCAGGTCTTCAGATCGGTCGGTGCCGACGAGCTCCAGAGGGGCGGTGTCGATACGGGCGTTTTTTGAGATCCACCACGAGGCCACACCCCACGGGTCGCCAGCCGCGCCCAGCAGTTCGTTGACGGCGCGGACTTCGGAGAATACATCTCGCCGCAGCGGATCGAATTGGAAAGCTGGGTACAGGTAGCCGCGGCCCGACGGCAATCCCAAAAGCCATGAGCGCTCGCGGTGCTGTCGCACCCGCTCCCGGTTCGTCGCTTTCGCCCCCAATGCCACCGCGGCATCTTTCGGCTCGAGCATCGGCACCTGCCAGATTGCTGCCATTGCTTCGCCGCGGAGCTTGACTTGGACCATCGCCAGGTGTTCGGCCTCATCGAGCACATTGCGCGGCTTCCCGCCGACCTGGCGGGACATTTCTTCTTGGAATGCCAGCAGCGCCAGCCAACTGCGCAGATGGTGCTCGCGGCCCTCAAAGGCGGAATGTTGGGCAGCCACGGTGGCGGCGACATCCAGCCAACCGTCTGGTTCCGGGACGCAGTCGATGATCAAGCGGGCCATCACATAATGGGCGTCGTATTGATGCTCTGGGGAACCGACGTAGTTGCGAATCAGCTCCCCGATCTCCTCAAGACCGGCATCACCGGACACAGCGGAGGCAGCCCTCCCGCCCGATGCTTCATCCACCACGGCAATCCTCCTGACGGTTACGCATTGACTATACAACCGTCAGCACCGTCAGACTCCTCGTTTAGCAGCCAATATCTCACGACTCACCACCCCAATCCACCTAAAATGCCATCCGCAACCATTTCGCGCAGCAAGAACGCGCCAACCCGCCCACGTAGGGGGCTGGCGCGAAGGGGTCAGTCCTCGAAGACCGGTGGGCGATTCTCGGAACGGGCCAGCACGGCCTCCTCGAAGTTGCGGGTGGTCATTCGCACCAGAAGTTGGGCATTCATCTCCGAGCGCATGTGGGCCGCATAACTGGACGCCTCCAAACCGGCCCAGAGCATCCGCTTGGTGAGCTCGGTGCCGGGTCTGCTGAAGGCGGCGATGCGGGTGCCGATCTCGTAGCAGCGCTCTAGCAGGTCGGCAGGGGGCACCGTCTCACTCACGAGGCCGATGCGGGACGCTTCGTCGGCATCTACGTCTCGTCCGGTGAGCATGATCTCGAAGGCACGCGACGAACCGATCGCCCGGGGCAGAGTGAAGCTGAGACCCAGTTCGGCCGCAGTGAGGCCGTTGTTGATGCCAGCAGCCCGGAAGTAGGCCTCAGTCGACGCTATGCGTATGTCGCAGGCCAAGGCGAGACACATCCCCCCGCCGATGGCCGCGCCGTTGATGGCCGCGATCACTGGCTGGTGGAGGTCGCCGATCAGCTCGATGACCTCGTGGAGACGGTCGGCGGCCCGGTGGGCGATTGTTGAAACAGTGAGGCCTTCGATGTAGGGGACCCGGCCCGAACTGACCAAGTCGGCACCGGAGCAAAAGCCGTGACCGGCGCCGGTGACCACCACCGCCCTTACGTTGTTGTCGTTGTTGACGTCCCGCAGGGCATCGGCGAGGGGCAGCATCACGTCGAAGGCCATGGCGTTCATGCGCTCGGGCCGGTTCAGCGTGACCAGCGCGATGTCGGGCCGGGGGTGGTCGATCAGTACGAAGTCGTCTGTGGAGGTCACAGCAGGCGACGGTATCAGCCGCCTGTTCCACGCGGCACCCCTAAACGGCCCAACCAAACTGCCTCAATCCGCCTAAAATTCCGTCCTCAACCAATTTCGCGCTGTGGATAGCGCAATCCTCGCCCACGTAGCTCAGTCAGGACAGAGCAGGGACCTCCTAAGTCCAAGGTCGCAGGTTCGAATCCTGCCGTGGGCGCAAAATGACTACTTATTCCATTGCTGAGTTGTGGCGGTATCCCGTCAAGTCGATGGGCGGGGAGCGGGTGAAGAGTCTTGAGCTTCGCACCAGCGCTGTTGTCGGGGATCGGCGGTGGGCGGTGCGCAATATTGAGACCGGGAAGATCGCCAGTGCCAAGCGGCCGCGGCCCTATGGCCAACTCCTGTTTTGGAGCGCCAAGACACAAGCCGATGGTGGGCTGGTTGCCGTTGGTCCCGATGGCCGGGAATACGCCGTGGGCAGCGGTGAGCTGGATGCCGCATTGACCGAGGCGCTCGACGAACCCGTCCGGTTGTTCGAAGTGGAAGAGGGCCGCGAGGAGACCTACGCCAGCGAGTGGCCGGAGATCCCGGGCACTGTCCTCTCCGATGTGGAGGTCGACCTGCCGGTGGCCGCCCTCACCGAGAAGACCTCGTTTGTCGACGCCTCTGCCGTCCACATCATCGTCAACCAGTCAATGGCCCACCTGGCCTCGCTATTGGACGGCACCAAGCTCGGTGTGGAGCGATTTCGCCCCAACATCGTGCTCGATGCTCACGAAGACTCCGGTTCTGGGGAGTTCGCTGATCTGGCTTGGAAAGACCTCGACGTCAAGATCGGCGATGTGATGCTTCGGATCGGGGACTCCACCCCCCGCTGCGTGATGACCACCTTGGCCCAGCCGGGCTATGAACAGGCAAAAGGCGTGCTGCAAGTGCTCGCTGCGACCGCCCGCAAGGAATTCGACTACGGGGCCTTCGCATGTTTCGGCACGAACGCCGAGGTCACCGCAGCAGGCACTATCAGCGTCGGCGACACGTTCACTGTGCCCGACTGATCAATTGTCGACGAGGTTGATTGCCGCGACACAACGCAAGAGGACACCGGTGAACACCTCGCGCTCAGCTGCGTTGGCGTCGGGCTGCCGTTGGGCGAAATCGGCGAGTCCATGAAGCAGCAGCACTGCCGTGAGCGTCAGCCGGTGTCCAAGGTCGGCCATCTGCGTGTCGTCCACCAAATCGACGAGGGCTTGGGACACGCGGCGAATGCCGGGTCTCGGCTCAGCCGATGACTCGCTGCCGCCTGCGCCCGCCACCACATCTCGCATCAGGTCGGAGTCGCTGGGAAGCCTCGCCGCGCTGACGAGCTGCGCCCGAATCCTGATGTAGTGACGGCCCGACTCGTTGTCGAGAAGGGAGGCGAGGGGCCGGACAAGCACCTCAATGAGCTCGTCGAGCCCCGGCCGCTCGCCGAGTTGGTCGAGCATCTCGGCTCGTCGATCATCTAGGCGGGCTTGGTGGGGATCCAGGATCGCTTGGAGAAGCCCGGCCTTGTTGCCGAAGTGGTATTGCACGGCCGAGCTGTTGCGCTGCCCGGCTGCTTTCACGACGTCGCCCACCGGCACCGCGTCGACACCTCGCTCGGCGAATAGGCGCTCGGCTACGGCAATGAGCGCTTCACGGGCGGGCTCGGGCGACCGGGGCATCAGCCGAGAGGATAACCAGCCGAAGTCGCCCCGCTCACCACGGCGCACCCCTCGCGAGGAGCTCTGATCGTGACCTCGGTCCTAGGAGTCGAGTCCGGAGTAGAACTGGAGCGCCCACTCCCGACCGACGCGGATGTTCCGCTCGACGGCGGTCACCAGCGGCTTGGGTTGGTAGCGCTTGTTCTCCCAGATGGCGATGTCTTGGCTGATGCCGTCGGCGAAGCTGGCGACAAGTCCCTGAAGGGCTGCTTCCCCCACCGAGCGGGGCATGGTGAACCACCACGTCATCTTCACGTTCTCCTCGTCGGTCGGCAGGAGCGACTGGCCGATTCGCACCGATTCGCCGATCGATATGAGGGTGCAGCCCAAGCCGAAGTTCTCGATCGTGAAGGTGCCGTTGCTGTTGTGCCGGTAGGTCCCCTCAACGACTACGTCGGTACTGGGCAGCGGGGGCGCCCCGTGCACGTATTTGAAGTGCTGGACGTCGAACTCGCCCTCGGCGAATTCCTGGACGATGGTGCCCACCTCGAAGTGGAGGACCTCGTAGGGCTGCCAGTCCGGGTCCTCAAACTCTGGGAAGTAGGGCACGTCGTAGAATGGCTCGCCGCCCTCGAGATGGTGCCACGCCCAGATCATGTGGTCGCGCTCGATGATCGGATAGGTGCGCACCTTCGCCTTCGCGGGGATTGCCTTACCCTCGGCATACGGGATGTCGATGCAACGGCCGTCACCGTCGAAGTGCCAGCCATGGAACGGGCACCGCATACCGTCGCCGTCGACTCTGCCGCCCGCTCCTATGTGGGCACCCAGGTGGGGGCAGTAGGCGTCCATGAGCCGGGCCTCGCCGCTCTCGGAGCGGAACAGCACGAGGTCCTTGCCGAAGGCGAATAGATTCTTGTGCTCGCCGGGGGGGAGCTCGCGGCACTCGTCGACAACGAACCAACCGTTGGGGATCGGGAATGGAAACCGCTTCTCGCCGAGGCCTTCCCGGCGGATCCGAACGCGTTTGCTTGGGTCAAATACGGCTGCCGGATCGGACCGCATCGGCCCGACTTCGAACACTGCATCCTCCATGCCGGGTCGGGCTCCGTATCCAGGTTCGTTTGCAATAGTGCTCATCGGTCGACCTCCTGGAGGCCCGGCATTGGGTGCCTGCGGGCCTGTCCCTTGTCTCGACTCTTGCTAATGTATCAAGATTACTAAGAAGTTGGCTATAGCGGACGGAGCAGATGAGCATCACCGATGACCAGCCGACGCAATCCCTGCCGGAATTGGACGAGATCCGGCACCGGTACCGCACCGAGCGCGACAAGCGCCTGAGGCCTGACGGCCCCGACCAGTACATCCAGGTAAATGGGGCGTTCGCCCACTACACCGACGACCCCTGGGCGGACGCGGACTTCACCCGCGAGCCGCTCCACGACGAGGTCGAGGTCGTCGTCATCGGCACAGGCTTCGGCGGTCTGGTGGCCGGAGCGCGGCTGCGGCAGCACGGCCTCGACAAGATCCGATTCGTCGACCCGGCGTCCGACTTCGGTGGAACCTGGTACTGGAACCGGTACCCGGGCATTTCCTGTGACGTCGAGTCGTACGTCTACCTCCCCCTGCTGGAGGAGGTCGGCTACGTTCCGAAACGCAAGTACTCGTACGGCCAGGAGATCCTCGAGTACTGCCACGCGATCGCCCGCCAGTTCGACCTCTATCGGGACGCCTGCTTCCAGACCCGGGTCACCGAGCTCCGATGGGACCACGACGCCTCGCGCTGGATCGTCGAGACCGACCGCGGCGACCAGATGAGGGCTCAGTACGTGTGTCTCGCGCTCGGCCAGCTGAGCCGGCCCAAGCTGCCCGGGATTCCCGGCATTGAGGCATTCGAGGGCAAGTCGTTTCACACCAGCCGTTGGGACTACCACTACACCGGAGGCGACCAGGAGGGGAACCTCACCGGCCTGAGCGGGAAGCGGGTAGGTGTGATCGGCACCGGCGCGAGCGGTGTGCAGGTGGTGCCCCGCATCGCCGAGTGGGCGGAGCATCTCTACGTGTTCCAGCGGACACCGTCGTCGGTCGACGTCAAGCACAACCCCGATACCGACCCTGAGTGGGCCCGGTCACTGTCGCCGGGCTGGCACCAGCACCGCCGCGACAACTTCAACGCGCTGGTTTCCGGTGTCCCACAGGAGGAGGATCTCGTCGACGACGGCTGGACCGATCTGATCGGCAACATCATGAAGCTCTTGCGGGGGGGCGACGGCGGGGACTTGTCGCCCGAAGGCATCCAGCGCACCTTGGAGCTGGCCGATCTCCAGAAGATGGAGCAGATCAGGGCGCGGGTGGACGAGCTGGTCGACGACCCCGAGACCGCCGAGCATCTCAAGCCCTACTACCGGCAATTCTGCAAGCGACCCTGCATCGACAACGACTACCTCCCCACGTTCAACCGCCCCAACGTGACCCTCGTGGACACGTCGGGCAAAGGCGTTGAACGCATAACGGCGACGGGTGTGGTGGTCGACGGGCGGCACTACGAGGTGGATTGCCTGATCTACGCCAGCGGCTTCGAGGTTGGAACCCCGCTTTCGCAGCGAGGGGGGTTCGAGATCATCGGAGGCAATGGCGAGACGCTCATGGAGAAGTGGGCCGACGGTCTTCGCACGCTGCACGGCATGCACATGCACGACTTCCCCAACCTCTTCCTCATGTCCATCGGCCAATCGGGCAATACCGTGAACTACACGCACATGCTCGACGAGCAGGCCATCCATCTCGCCTACATCGTCGCCCGGGCCCGCGAGATGGGGGCGTCAACGGTGGAAGCCACCGCCGAAGCCGAGGACGCCTGGGTCGCCGCGTGTCTCGAGAAAGTGAACAGCCGCGGCGGGCTCGCCAACGACTGCACCCCCGGTTACTACAACAACGAGGGAAGTAACACCCGAAGCCCTCAGAACGGCCCCTACGGCCTAGGTCCGGGTACCATCGAGTTCCTCCAGCTCCTCAGCGACTGGCGCTCAGCCGACGAGCTGGCCGGCCTGGAGATCCGAGGTGAGTCATGACGACCGACCAGGCGAGCATCGAAGCGGTGGCCGATCGGTTCTTCGCCGCCTACGCCGCCGCCGACGAAGACGGCATCCGCGCAGGCCCTTGCCCCCGACTTCGAGGGATGGACCAGCTCCTTCGGCGGCCGAGATCATCACCGTCGACACTCTCGTCGCCGGGGCCAAGTGGGAGGCCGACAACGTCATTGACATGACACTCGACGAAGTGCGCCGCCATGTCACCGAGAGCGGCTTCGTGCGCCAGTTCGTGATCCGCTTGGCCAACGCCGGGGGCGCACCGATCGAGATACCGGGGTGCATGGTGGCCCTGGTGGCGGACGGGCGGATCACCCGATTCGACGAGTATCTAATCATGCCGACTGCGGGACAGGAGTGACCCGCCCAAACCTGCCGTGAGCCTCGGAGAGGAGCCCACCCCATGACCGATCCAGCAAACCCTGCCGAACCGGCGTCGGAAAAGAGCCTCTTGCGCCGCCTGAGCCCGTACCTCGCCATAGCGGTGATAGCCGCCATCGTGGTCATCGTGCTGGTCGTGACCGGCGGCGGCAACGGGGACGACGATGGTGACGACGCATCGGTCGGCGCCGCGCCCCCCGCGGCCGAAGAGCCCGATGTCGAGGACTCCACGTACGAAGACGAAACTGACGCCGGCGAGGGCGACACCGCGGCCCCGGCGGCCGATGAGCCCGAGGCCGACGATTCGATGGACGACGGCGACACGGTGGACGACACCGACGTCGACACCCCTGACGATGAGGACGACACTTCCACTGCCGATCCACCCGAGCCAGTTGAGCCGGCCGAGCCCGAGTTTCCCGGAATCGGGTCCGAAGCAGCGCTGGCCAACCCGCACTGCGACCCGGAGACCGGCAGGATCCGGGTTCCCCTTGTGGACGCCCCACCGTGCGTTCTCGAGTGGTCTGCGGGCGCCGACAACGGCGGAAACACGGCCCCGGGCGTCACCGCCGATGAGATCGTCATGGTGGTGAGGGTGGACGCTGGCCAGACGGAGTTCGTCAGCGACGTCGGCAGCACCCCCCGCGGCTGGCTAGACGGTGCCGACATCTTCAACCAGAACTACGAATTCTGGGGCCGCCAGGTCCGACTCGAGTTCATCGATGCGAGCGGATCAACCGAGGTCGCCCAGAGGGCCGACGCCACTAGGGCCGTGAACGACTTCCAGCCGTTCCTCGCCACCGACGCCACCACCACCGGTGAGGGGAAGGCCATCTTCGAGGCCGAGATGGCGGCCCGAGGGGTGATCGTGTGGAGTACGGGCGTCTCCTGGCAGGAGACCCAGGACCAGGCCGGCTTCCGCTGGTCGGCCCTGGCCGACGACCGGGTGACCATGCTCCACGTGGCCGAGTACATCGGCAAGCGCGTCGCCGATTATCCGGTGCAGTGGGCGGGCGACGACGACATGATCGGCGAGTCCCGGCGGATCGGGATGATCCACACCGACCGGTGGAGCAGAGACTTCATGGAAGAGCAGGCCGCACAGAACGGCTTCGAGCTCGTGGAGGCGGTGAGCTACGACGAGGGCGCCGAGAACACGCAGCGACAGGAACGCGCCCGGGTGATCGCTGCCCGGATGAAGGACGCCGGCGTTACCACGGTGATCGCCGGGACCGACAACTTGTTCACCAGGACAATCACCGCGGCTGCCACCGAACAGCAGTGGTTCCCGGAATGGATCATCACTGGCTACAGCGGCCAGGACACGGCCTTCTTTGCCCGCGGCTATGACCAGGAGCAGTGGGCCCACGCCTTCGGACCGAGTCCGCTCGGGGTGAGTGTCGCTGACCAGCCCAGCGCGCTGGCGGTGCTTTTTGAGTGGCACCACAGCAGAGAACCGGTCTCGCTAGCCGAGAGGTTCTCCCTTTCTACCCTGAAATGGCCCATGGCGTGCCTCCATCTGGCCGGACCCGATCTCACCCCCGAGACCTTCACCGAGGGCTGCTTCGCGCTGCCCCCGTCGCTCGGGTCGTACTGCGACTGCGTGACCACCCCAGGCGCAGCCTTTGGCGACGGCTGGCTTCCCTGGACCGATTACACCGGTTTCGACGACATGAACGAGAAGTGGTGGGACCCCGCGTTCGAGCGCACAACGGCGACCGGGCGCGTTGTGGTCGGCGAATACATGAAGGTCGACGACGGGCGCCGATACGCCGTCGGCGAGTGGCCCGAACAGCGGCCAAGGGTGTTCGATTCGGACGCAGCCATCGGCGTCCTCTACGAATATCCCCCCAACGACACCCCGCCGAGTTACGAGCGCTAGGCGAGCTGACCGCGGAGCTCACGCTTTTTCGGAGAGCTCCGCGCTGTCGTCTTCGACCGCGTCCCACAGGCGGTCGAAGACGCTGCCGGTCCCGACGAGCTCGCCCGGTGGGCCGATCTCGACCACCCGGCCAGCCTCGAGCACGATCGCAAGGTCGGAGTGCTGGGCCACGTTTTGGCGGTGGGTGACGGTGAGGGTGGTGACTCCCAAGGCCCTGATCGCCTCGAGGACCCGATCCTCCATCGGGCCGTCGAGGCTGGACGTCGCCTCGTCGAGCACCAAGATGTCGGGTCGGGCGAGCCACACCCGCGCCAGCGCCACGAGTTGGCGTTGGGCGGCGGTGAGGTTGCGGGCCTCCTCGTCGACGGGGTGCTCGTAGCCGCCATCGAGGGCGGTGAACACGTCGTGGGCACCGATGGCGCGTACCGCCCGGTCGATCTCATCGAGCGAGGCGTCGGGTCGGGAGTAGGCGATGTTGGAGCCGATGGTGCCCTTGAACAAGAACGCGTCCTGGGGAACGATTCCGAGCCGCTGCCGGTAGGAACGTGATTGGTAGTCGGCGATATCGACGCCGCCGGCGAGGACGCGGCCCGCGGTCGGGTCGTAGATCCGGGCGAGCAGCTTGGTGATCGACGACTTTCCTGCGCCGGTGAACCCCACAAGGCAGGTCACCGCGCCCGACCGGAGCGTGAACGAGATGTCGTCGAGAACGGGACGGGTGGTGTGCGGGTAGGCGAAGGCGACCGACTCGAAGGTCACGTCGCCCTCGAGAGGCCCCGCCTCAGTCGCTCCGGCCCGCTCTACCGGCAGGATCGGCGTGTCGAACGGCTCGGCGAGGCGGTTCCAGGAGACTCGGGCCTCAAGCAGCTCGGTGTAGATCGAGCTCATGTACGACAGGGGCTGAAGGGCCTGCTGGGCCACGAGCCGGGCCGACAGGGCGGTGCCCACCGCGACCGTGCCGGCGAGCACCTCGTGGCCCGCGCCCAACAGGATGAGCGCCCCGCCGACGTGGGTGATGAACGCCACGAGCTCCGAGTACAGGTTGGCGATCGAGGTCGCCCACCGCCGGCTCTGGCGCAGCTCCCAGGCATCCCCGACGAACCGGCGATTCGCCTTGTCGATTGCCCCGCAGCCCCGCAGCTCGCTGCGCCCGGCGAAGTGCTCCTCGAACGTGGCAACGGTGCGGCCGAGATCGTCGCGCGCCCGATTGAAGGCGCGCATGCCCAGGTAGAGCTGGGCGGCGGTGAGGCCGAGGATCACCGCGATCAGGCCGATGATCGTGGGGGTCAATTGCGGGACGAGGACGATCACCACTACAACCCCCACGGCGAAGCGGCCCAGGCTCGAGATGAATCGGAACAGCTTCTCCCCCACGAATCCGAGGATGGTGTCGAGGTCGTTGACCACCCGGGTGGCCACCTCGCCCGGCAGCTCGCGGTCGTAGAAGTCGATGCCGAGGTTGGTGAGCCGGTGGAAGATGCGACGGCGCAGCAGGTAGCCGATCGATTGGGCGATCTTCATCGACAGGATCCTCACGAAGTAGCCGCTGACGGCGAAGAGGACGCCGACGGCGACCACCGCGAGCCCGATCCCGTAGATGGCGCTCGTCTCGCCGTCCACGGCCGACTCGGTGGCCTCGGCGAACAGAATCTCGGGACCGAGCCCGGCCAGGGAGTTCACCACCAGCAAAATGAGCACGGCGAAGAGGCTGAACAGGGTGATTCCCACCAGCCAACGCACCCGGGGCATGGCGTCGACCTGGCATTCGGCATCGGAGACAATGGGTGCCTCCTCGCTCACCTCAAGCGAGTACACGACGTCCATCAGCTCGGACGCAACCTCGCGGTCGCCCTGTTGCTCGGGGGCCACAACGGGGACGGGCGGGGCTGTCGCGCCGGGTCGGCCGAGCTGCACCACGGTGTCGGCCATCGAAGCGGGTCCGGGGCGCCGGGTGATCGCCACCACCGCGGCTTCGGGCAGGAACTCGGCAACCCGTCGGATGATCTCCATCTCGTGGGAGGGGTTGACGGCCGACAGGGCGTCGTCGAGCACGATCACCCGGGGTCGGGCCACCAGCGCCCGGGCGAGGGCCAGTCGCTGGCGCTGCCCGCCCGACAGCGTGAGGCCCCGGTCACCCACATGGGTGCTCAGCCCGTCGGGCATCCCAGCGACGATGTCGTCGGCGCCCGCCGCGTACAGAGCGGCGTTGATCTCGTCGTCGGAAACCATCCACGCCGCCCCGAGGTCGAGGTTCTGGCGAAGCGATCCCGAGAACAGCACCGGATCCTCGGCGACGATGCGCACCATCGTGCGGATGGTGGTGACGTCGAGCTCGCCCAGCGGCCGTCCGTCGAGCAGCACCTCTCCGCTCGTCGGTTCGACCAGACCACCGACCAAGCCGGCCAGCGTGGTCTTGCCCGAGCCGGGCGGCCCGTTCACCACCACGATCTGGCCTGGACGAGCCTCGAACGAGAGGCGGTCGATCACCGGGGTGCCGCCAAAAGATACTGCTGCGTCGCGAAGCTCGATGGACTCGAAGCGGCTGGCGGCGGGCCGTCCCTCGGTGGGTCGGGCGCCCAGCGAGAGCACCTCGGCCAGCCGACTCTGGGCGGTGCGCAAGAACTGCCAGGAGCTGGCCAGCTCGTCGAGCAGCTGGGCGATGACGATGACGTACCCCGCGACCTGGAACGTGACGAGGAACACGCCCACCGACAGTTGATCCGCGGCGATGAGCTGGGCGCCGGCCACCAGCACCAGGGCGTTGATGAGGAGGGGAACGGCCTTGAGCAGAATGTCGTAGCGGGCCAGCAGCCGGACCCGGGTCATCGAGTAGCGGTAGGCCCGCAGCGCCGTGGCCCCCAGCCGCTCCCGCTCGTGCTCCTCGCGCCCGAACGCCCGCATGACCCGCACCCCGCGGACGGGCTCGTCGATGGCGGTGGCAACCTCGGCCCGCTCGTTCAACTCTGCCCAGCTCAGCCCCCACAGGCGCACCCGGAATTTGGAGAGGAACCACAGGTTGAGGGGCAGCGCCAGCGACGCGATCACCGCCAGTGGGGGGCTGAGATAGGCGAGGTACACGAGCAGGGCGATTGTGGCTGGCGCGAGCGTCACGATGGAGGGAAGGAACTGGATGATGCGCTGCACCATCTTGAGGTCGGTCATCGACCGAGTGACGAGCTGCCCGGTGGCCATCTGCTTGGGCATGCGGAGGTCGGCCCACTGCACCCGGGTGTAGAGCCAGGCCCGCAGGTCGTACTCCAGCTGATAGCCGATCCGGGCCGTCATCTGGCGGCTGGCGAAGCCCACGATGAAGGCCAGTAGGGCCAGCTTGGCGATGTGGGACACATAGGGCCCGATGGGGGCGGCCTGGTCGACGATGCCGTTGTCCACCATTTTCACCACTGCCTGGGCGATCATGAGGGTCAAGATGCTGTGCAGGACTATCAAGGCGAGCACGGCGCGCACCGGCCCCCTCTGGCGCGACAGAAGCATCCACACCAGCGATCGGCGCGCCGCCGTGGTGGTGGTGGCCGCTCGCTCCCGCATCGACTCGAGCCTTGTCATGTCGCCCCGCTGAGGTCGGGATCACGGCCCTCAGGCTCCCCGCCAGATCGCTCGATGCCAGATCGCTGGATGCCAGATCGTTCGATAGCAGAGCGGGACCCACCGAGGTAGGAGGCGATCACCGCGGGATCCTCAAGAACCTCGCCCACGGTTCCCTCGGCCACCTTGGCGCCGAGGTCGAGGGCCACCAGCCGGTCGCAGATCGACGCCAGCACGGCCATGTCGTGATCGATTACGAGGAGACTTGCGCCGGTGTCGTCACGGATCTGCTCCAACATCGGCCCGAGTGCTTCCGCCTCACGTTGGGCGATGCCCGAGGAGGGCTCGTCGAAGAGGATCACCCGCGGCGCGCCCACTGATTGACACGCGAGATCGACGATTCGCCGGGTTCCGGTGGACAGCTCAGATACGAACTTCTCGCGGTAGGCATCGAGCCCAAGCATCCCGATCAGCTCGTCGACCTGGTGCTGGAGGCGGTCCTCGGCCCTGCGGACGTCGGGGAAGCCGAGAGCGGCGGCGACCGGATCGCGGGTGGCCATGGTCTGGTCAAGGGCCACCTTCAACACGTCCTCCACGGTGAGCGATCCAAAAAGCCGGGAGTCCTGGAACGAGTGGCCGAGCCCCAGTCGAGCCCGACGATGGGGCGAGAGGTGGGTGATGTCTCGCCCATCGAGCAGCACCCTTCCCTCGTCGGGGGCCTGGAGGCCCGAGATCAGCTCGAACACCGTGGTCTTCCCCGCGCCGTTCGGCCCAATGAGGCCGACTATCTCTCCTTCGCCCACTCGGAGCGAGACCCGATCCACCGCACAGTTTCCGGCGAACGACTTGGACAGGCCCTCGATTTCGAGCCGCGGCGCGGTAGTGGCCCCGGTGGCGGCGCCAGCCGCCCGTCGCCGCTGAGACGCACCCGCCGCGGCCCCGCCCAAGAACACCGACCGGAGGACGTCGTCGCGCTCCAGCAGATCGCTCGTGGGTCCCCGGAAGCGGACTTCGCCCTTCTCCATGAAGAACGCGGTTTCCGCGATCGCCAGCGCCACGTTCACGGATTGCTCGACCACCACGATCGTTACTCCGTCGTCGTTCAAGTCACGCACCACTTCGAGGAGTTGCTCCACAACCACGGGGGCGAGGCCCAGCGACAGCTCGTCGATGAGGAGGATCCGGGGCTTGGCCATGAGCGCCATTGCCACGCCGAGCATGTGCTGCTGGCCGCCGGACAGGTTCGCGGCGGGCTCGTTCAGCTTCTCCCCAAGGCCCGGGAACACCTCGAGCACTCGGGCGGCCTCCCGCTCCATGTGCAGTTTGTCCCGGCGGTGCAACCATCCGCCCAGGGCGATGTTCTCGGCGACGGTGAGGGAACCGAACACGCCCTTGCCGCCGGGCACCTGGGCGATCCCGAGCGCGGCGATCCGGTGCGGCGCCATCGTGGTGATGTCGGCCCCCTCGAACGACACTGACCCGCCGCTTGCTGCCGAAAGCCCGGAGACGGCCCGCAGCACGGTGGACTTTCCCGCGCCGTTGGTTCCCAGCAGCGCCACGAAGTCGCCTTCAGCGACTTCGATGTTGACGCCGAACAACACCTGCACCGGCCCGTAGGACACGTCGATCGACCTCACGCTCAACAGCGAGCCGCCGTGATCGTCGCTGATGAGGATGTCGGGGAACGAGAAGTAGTCGGTGGGCGGCGCCTGCTTGCTCGGCAAATAGCGGAAAACGCCCTCGGCGTCGCGTCGGGGCGATCTCGGCACGGCTACCGGCTCCGAATGCCCGAGCCCGGCGAACTCGCCGTGGTCGTCGACGCGCTGGTCGGCAAAAAGATTGGGGACCGGGATCTGGCGGCGGAAGGCCACGATGGCCAGCAAACGCCGACGGACCTCGTACAGCAGCCCGCCGAGTCCCTCGCGCAGGAACATCAACACCACCAGCAGGCCGACACCACTGCTGGCGAACAGCCACAGCGGCCGGATATCGGCGGGGATATCGTCGCTGAAGAACTCGGTGCCCTGGAGGAACACTGCGCCGAGGATCGCGCCCGGCACCGACCCGAGACCGCCAATGACCACCATCGTGAGGATTCGGATGCTCTCGGCAGGAGAGAACGAGCCCTGGCCGAGCGCCTGTTGGTGCAGCGTGAACAGGCCCCCGGCCAAAGAGGCGTAGAAACCCGAGATGGCAAACGCCATCAGCTTGGTCCGGGTCAGATTCACGCCGAACGCCTGGGCGTTGTCCTCGTTGTCGCGGGCCGCCCGCAGCACCCGCGCTGTGCGGGTTGCCTCCAGACGCCCCACGGTCCAGATCACGGCAAGGAGCGCGGCGAGGCACACGTAGTAGAAGGCGTGTTCGCTCGACACGTCGATCCGCCCCAAAAGGGGCAGCCGGGCCACCCGTTCGCCGATGTTGTCGGGAAGGAATGTGAACCGGTCCTCGTCGAGGAGAAACGACGCGGTCGCGACCGAGAAGGCGAGTGTGGTCACCGCGAGGAAGAGCCCGCGGATGCGCAGGGCCGGCAGCCCGACGATCACCGATGCGACCGCCCCGACGACCCCGGCCAGCAGCAGAGTGAGGGTTAGATCCCATTGGTAGTGCACGTTCACCACCGCCGCGGTGGCTGCGCCGATGGCGACGAAGCCCATATGGCCGAGGCTGATCTCTCCGGACCAGCCGGTGAGGATCACCATACTCACGGCGATGACCCCGTAGATCATGACTGCCGAAGCGAAGTTGGTGTCGGTGTCGCCGAGCGCGGTCGGCAGCCACAACAAGACGAGGATCATCGCCAGCTTGGCCAGCCATCCACCCCAAAACACCTCCGGGAGCGAGGCCAGCTTGCGGGGGACTTTCTTCACCGACGCGGTCTCCTCCCACGATCCCTCGGCCTGGGCTTCGGCTCGGCCGCGGGCCCGCCGCTGGAACAAGAGCACGACGACGACAATCACGAACAGAGCCGGGTCGATCAGCGCCGCGGTGTCCTCGTTCCAGATGATGGCCGTCTCCAGCACGCCGAGAAACGTGGCGCCGATGAACATCACCGAGTAGTTCTCCATTCGCCCCATCACCGCCACGGCGAGCGCCCGTAGGAGGATCGCGGGTCCAAATGCGGGCCCGAGTGGGAGTCCGAACATTCCCGCCCGCAGCACCATGGCCACGGCGGCCAGCACCGCGACGATGATCCACACCACGTTCTGGGTTCCCCGCACGTCGATGCCCACCAGCGACGCGCGGTCCCGACTCTGGGCACTGGCTCTCACCGCGGTGCCCACACCGGTCCGGTTGAGGAACGCAATGAGGCCGAAGATGGTGACGGGCACGATGATCATCGCCAACAGGTCGTTGACCGTGAAGACAATCGGATCGACCTCGAAGGTGAAGTCGATTGGCGGGTTGAATCTCGGGAAGCGCAGGAGCGCCAATCCGTCCTCGTCGCTGAATAGCGTCGGGATGTAGAAGCCGATGCCGAGCAGCAGCTGGGCGAGCCCGATCGTGGCGACGCTGAGGATGATGCGCGGTGCCTTCCAGAACCGGCGGATCACGAGGAACTCCACCGCCGAGCCCAGTGCCATGGCGACCACGATCGTGATCGGGAGCACCACGAAGTATGGCCAGTCCCAGTCCCTCAGCAGCGACAGGCCAACCGTGGCCGGCACCACGCCCAGGTCGGCCTGGGCGAAGTTGATGATTCCGTTCGTCTTGTAGACAAGTGACAGGCCGAACGCCAGCAGCGCGGTGAGCGAGCCGACCACCACGCCCTGAACGATCACGCCCGGCGGCGTGGGCCAGATGAACTGGAGCGCGCCGAGCGCAGCGCCCCAGATCACCGCCTGGCGCGCGATGCGAATGAGAGTGTGTGGGCGAACAAGAGTGTGTGAGCTCAACAGAACTCCTCCCGGCGCTCTTCGCACTCGTCGCTTTCCGGCTCGCCGCGAACGACGAGGACGCACCCGCGGGAGGTGATCGCGCCGTCTTCGCTCACGCCGAAGTCGGCCGCGGCCCAGTCCGACCGGTCGAGGGCGTGCTCGTCCACCGAGAAGAAGTCAGCCCCCGCGAGATCGTCGGTGAACCAGGTGAGGATGTCGCCGTCGAAGTCGTCATCCTCGTCGGCGGGAAGGAACTCGGCGCTAACGAAGAACTCGCCATCGGCTCGCTCGTGGGTCCGACCGTGGCGCAGTGTGCCGTGATCGGTGAGGCGTTTACCCAGCGTCTCCATTGTGACGGTGAGCGCAACGTCGCACTCGGCAACGTCAATAGAGGGACCCGCGCACGCGGCGAGGATTGGCGCGGCAAGGGCGATGATCACCGACACCATCAGCTTCGGCGACACGCTCATCGTCCCCCACTGATCACTAGTCCTGGGACGATCGCCTGATTCCGTGGGCGATCAGAGCTCTCCCGATGCGAGCATGTCGGCGGGGATCTTCATGTCGAGGGCGCCGAGGTAGCCGCCGCCGTCGTCGATGGCGTAGTGGATGTCGTAGCCGAGCAGCTCTTGGGCCCGGCGGGGGAGGGTGCGGGCGATGTCAGGGGGTGTGGCTAGACAGTTGTTCTCCTCCGAGCGCAGCCAGCCCAGCATGTAGCTCAGGTGGAAGGCGGGCCGGTGCTGGTCGGCAGTGGAGTTGGTGCCGGCCCCGTGGATGGTCGATCCCAAATAGATCAACCGGGAGCCGGAGGGCATCTCAGCATCGGCGAACTCGTGGGGCTCGGGCTGGCGGTCCATCTCCCAGCGGTGGCTGCCGGGCACCACCCGGGTGGCGCCGATTTCCTTGGTGAAATCGCACAGCGCGGTCACCGACGACAGCTCCATTTCCGGGCTGGGCTGGGGCATGTGTACCCACACATCCTCGTCCCGGTGGGGAAACTGGGCTTGGGCCCCCGGTCCTACCATCAGCATGTGGGCCACGTTTACTTGGATGTCGGCGCAGTTGGGCCCCAGCACCGCGTCGGCGACGTCGAGCATCAGCGGGTGCAACAGCACCTCGGCCACGAAGGTGGGCGATTTGGAGGCCAGCCCGGTGACGTGGCGGGTGTGTTCGCCGAAAAAAGCAGCGATTGCCGGACTGATGTGAGTCCGGTTGGAGTCGGGCTTCTCGACATAGGGCATCAGCTCGGAGAGGATCTGGTTGATCGTCTCGTCGTTGAAGCACTCCTCCACGATCACTGCTCCGTCGGCGTCGAGCACCTCTAGCACGTGTTCGAGGGGCTCGTCGCCCTTCAGATGAACCAGTTCCGCCTGCGATGCCATGCCCCACTGTATTCCGAGTTTGGGCGCCTCGGTCGTGCTCGCTCAGGCCTTCTGGAGGAGCCAGAGGCCGACCACGCTGTAGAACACCATTACGACGAGCATGGGGCGCTGGGCCCAGGTGGCCTCGCTGGCCTCGCTGGTCTCCACGGCGCGGTCGTGGGCCACTAGCACCGCGGCGATATGGCCGATGACGATGGCCAAGAACTGCACCCAGGCGATGGCGTCGGTGGATACCAGGAAGAAGTTCACCGCCCAGTCGGCAGTTCCAAACCAGTTGGAGCCACGGTCGAATGGATTGGACAGCAGGCGGAGGAAGTTCTGACCGCCGTCGAGCACCAGCAACGAGAAGTAGTGGGCCACCGTGTATCCCAACACGATGGGCACTAGGGAGTGGGCATAGCGCCGAGCCACCTCGGTGGCGCTCTGGTCGGTGAACCAGCCCACGGCCAGCGACCCCAGGTAGTAGAGCGCCGCCATGACGGCGATGACGATGACCATCCCCGCGGTGTTGATCCCGGTGGCGGTCCAGCCCCGGTGAGTGCCCACCAGGTCGGGCCACAGAGTGCTGCCGGCCAGCGAGTCGAATGTGGTCCCGCCCAGCACCAACAGCAGCACGGCCAGCAGGTCGAGGCGGGGGGCAAGGGTCGCCAACCCCGACAGAGGCGCCCGCAGCCGCACCGCACCGGTGTCGTCTCGGTACAGCGGCGACATTCGGGCCAGCAGCGAGAACAGCACCCCGAACCCGTCGGCTTGGCGCAGCCAGCGCCGGCCGTACACCGCCGATCCGCCCACCATCCCCACCGTGTAGGCGATCATGGCGCCGCCCACCGCCGAGTTGGTGGTTCCGTCGTGGTAGCAGAGCTCGAACAGCAAGAACCAGAACAGCGCCACCACCGCTGGCCAGTAGCCGCCGGGAATCTCGTCGGTGTCGTCGATCTGGGGCAGGCCCAGCTTGCCCGCGGTCCACTCGATGGCCGAGGCGATGGTCTCAAACGGGTTGAGCACCCGCCACACGTCGCCGAACACCGCGGCCACCATCGCCATTCCCACCCACAGCGCCACATATACCGTGAGGGGTCCGAACCGCTGGCTTCCGACCTGCGAATCGCTGATGCTGCTGGCCAGGGCCAGCACGAACAGCGCCAGCGAGGCCAAACGGGCCGGCACCGCCACCACATCGAGCACCCGGCCGAAGGCCGTCCCCAGACTCCGGCCCGAGGCGGCCGCCGGCAGCCAAGCCCGATGCCAGAAGAAGCTCAAGCTGACGAAGGTGGCCATGAGGGCCACGGCCGCTCCGATGCCGAACAGATAGAACGGCAGGGGCAGATCGCCCCGCGACCCCACTCCGTGAGCCAAGACGGTGTTGAGCATGGTCACGCCAGGGTCATCCCACTTGGAGCTCCATCACCAGATCTCCGTGGTGGTGGGTCTCCACTTCGAAGATGCCGGGGATGTCGGCCTCGAAGGTGATGGATCCGGGCTGGCCGGGAGAGAACCCGACCACCAGGTCGTAGCCGTGGATGTGGAGCTCGTCGGCGGTGTCGCCAACCACGATGATGGTGACGGATTCTCGGGCGTCGACCCGGAAGCGCTGCACACCGTCCACCGGCTTGCCTCCGGCCACCTCCAACTCGATGGTGGTGCCTGCATCGGCGGTAGGCGTGGGTTCGGGAGTGGGCTCTGGCGTGGGATCGGGGGTGGGAATAGGAGTGGCTGAGGGTGTTTGAGTCGGCTCAGCAGGCGTGGGCTCGGCCGTCGGTGCTTCAGTGCGCGAAGACATGGTTGCGGCAGTCGGCTCCGCGGCGGGCAAGGCGGTGACCGGTGCCGTTGCCATTGGGGTGGCCTCGACTGTGGGGGCAGTAGTCGGCTCCGCGGTTGGAGGGGGTGAGACCCCAGTGTCGTCGTTTCCGCATCCCGCCATGACCAGGGCGATGGGGGCGAGCAGGCCGAACAGGATGGCCGCAGTGCTTCGCAGAATCCTCATCGGCGCTTCCTGACGCTCACGAGATTGGCTCGGTTACGTCGGGGACGTCGTTGGATGCCGAGTTGACCAGGCCCGAAACTTCGTAGGCATCGAGAGCATCGTCGGGATAGGGCTCGAGGAATTGTGTCAACGCCACGCTGTCATCCAGGTCGGTGTCCAACCAGAGGTCCTCTGTCTCTTCGGGGAGGATGACCGGCATCCTGTGGTGGATCGGCCTGAGCACGTCGTTGGCCTCAGTGGTGATGATGGCGCATGACGAGATGGAGTTTCCCTCCGGGTCCCTCCACTTCGACCAGAGCCCGGCGAAGGCGAAGGGTTCGCCCGACCGCATAGTGATTCTCATCGGGCGCTTGGTGTCGCCCACCTTCTGCCACTCGTAGAAACCGTCGGCTAGCACTAGCAACCGCCGATGCCTCAGCGAGTTTCGAAAGGAGGGCTTCTCGGCCACCGTCTCCGCTCGGGCGTTGATGAGGGGGCGGCTGGAGGGGCCGTCTTTGGACCACGACGGGATCAGGCCCCAGCGCATGAAGCCGGCCCGGCGGGTGTCGCCGCCGACCACGGCCAGCACCTGCTGGGTGGGGGCGACGTTGTAGCGCGGGCGGAAGTCGTCTCGGTCGCCGTCGAAGTCGAATCGCTGGGCCAGCTCTTCCAGGCTGGCGGTGATGCTGTACCGGCCGCACATCTCGGCTTCATTATGCGGCTGAATAGGACAAACAACCAACCCCCGAACCCGCCACTAGTGCCATTTGTATCGCCGCCCCTTCGGTGTCCTCGCTCGCCGGAGCCGCCGCCATGTCCCGATCAGTTCCGTGTACCGTTGCGGAGCACTACCGGTGGTACCACACTGTTCGCAGATGAAGACGCGTGTCGCTCTAAGGGAGCTTGAGAACTTTGTGGCTGTTGCCGAGCATGGCTCGATGACAAAGGCAGCCGCGGCGATCGGCATTTCCCAGCCGGGTCTGTCGACTTCCATCGGGAATCTAGAGCGAATATTGGGTGTCAACCTACTGGTTAGACACCGCGGCCAGGGCATTTCGCTCACTCCAGAGGGCAATTTGTTGATGGCGGAGGCCCGGGCCACCTTGTCTCGAGCCACCGAGCTCGAAGCTCGCATGTCTGCGGCTGTGTCGGATGACTCGGGGCGAGTGACGGTGGGTTCGCTGGTGACCGTGGCGCCCATAGTCATCCCGTCGCTGGTGCGCAGGTTTCGCGAACGCCACCCCGACATTGCCGTGGAGATTCGCACGGGATCTCAGGACGAGCTGTTGGAATGGCTGCGAACCGGGGCTGTGCACGCGGCCATCACCTACGACATCGAACTGGGCCGAGGAGTGGATTTCGAGCGCATTCTCGATGTGGAAGCCCATGCGGTGATCAATTCTTCTCACCGTCTTGCTGAAGGAGCAGAGATCGGTCTCGAAGCCCTCGCTGGCGACCCCTATATCCTGCTCGACCTCCCATTGAGCCGCGAGTACTTCATGTCCCTGTTCCTCGCCACCGGGGTGGCCTACCACCCCACAGCCCGCCATGCTGACATCTCGCTGGTTCGGACGCTGGTGGGCAATGGATTCGGGTTTTCACTGCTCAACCTATTGCCGGCCACAGATGTTGCTCAAGACGGCAGTCGAGTTGCCTATGTTCCCCTCAAGAGCAAGATCCCTCCTCTGGGATTGGGCCTTGCCCGGCGGGTGGACGACAAACCTCCCCGAGCCCTCGAAGTCTTCTCCGCCTTCGCCCGCTCGTCGCTCGTGCTGCCCAGGCAATAGGCCGCCAAGCGCCGGTCGCAGCAGTCCCCGGCACCCTTCTGTAGATAACTATTTTCTATGAGCTACATATAAAATATCTCTTTGATTTATCCACTGGTTGGGCTTACGATGCCAGAAATGGTGGAACCGCACCACGAGCAGGGCACGGTCTCACTGCGCGAGGTCACGAAGCGCTTTGGCGAGGCCTTGGCCGTAGATGCCGTCGATCTCGAAGTCGAGGCCGGCGAGTTCATCTCTCTGCTCGGCCCGTCTGGGTGCGGCAAGACCACCACTCTCCGGATGATCTCAGGATTCGAATACCCAACGGAGGGGCGGGTGTTCATCAGCGGCCACGACGTGACCGACACGCCCGCACACCGCCGCACCGTCAATTCCGTCTTTCAGAGCTATGCCCTGTTCGGCCACATGACGGTGGCCGACAACGTCGCCTTCGGACTGCGGGTCAAGCGGCGCGACAAGCAGACCATAGGGACGAAGGTGCAGGACGCGCTCGATCTCGTGCAGCTCTCCGAATTCCGATCCCGATATCCTGGCCAACTCTCGGGTGGCCAGCAGCAGCGGGTCGCGCTGGCCCGGGCAATCGTGAACGAGCCCGACGTGCTGCTGCTTGACGAGCCGCTCAGCGCCCTTGATCTCAAGCTCCGCCAGGCCATGCGGTTCGAGTTGACCCGCCTTCACGACAACTTGGGCATGACCTTCGTGTTCGTGACCCACGACCAGACCGAGGCGATCACCATGAGCGATCGGATCGCGGTGATGAACGAGGGGCGCATCCATCAACTCGGTCCTCCTGTCGAAATCTATGAGCGGCCTGCGTCGCGTTTCGTAGCCGAGTTCATCGGCGAGGTGAACATGTTGGAGGCGACGGTGGTCGGGGGTGACGGCGCCCGCACCGAGGTGCTGCTGCCGTCCGGGAACCGATTGACATGTGCGCCAGTAGGGGCGGGCAATCTGCCATCGGGGGCGCAAGTGGTCATTGCCATCCGGCCTCAGCGCGTTCTGCTCGCCCCTGAGGGCGAGATCGACCCCAGTGAGCACGCAGTCGTGGTCGGCGAGCTTCGCGAGCTGCTTTTTCTGGGGGACTCGACCCGCGGCACTGTACGGCTTGCTGACGGCTCGGAGCTGGTGGCTACTCGCTACAACCAGGCTGGCACCCACCCCTTTGGCCTTCTGCGGCCAGGCGACAAAGTCGACGCCGGTTGGAGACACGGCGCCGCGTGCCTGGTGGAATGATGGACAAGCCCGCCAATTCGCCGCCGATTACCCGCCCCGCTGCTGCGGCTGGTCCCACCCGGCGCCGCGTCGCCCCGCTGCTGGCCCCTGGCCTGCTGTGGATCTCGGTGGCCTATGTCGTACCGGGCTTGCTGATCGTCGTCTACTCGTTCCTCACCCCCAAGCTCGGCGGCGGCGTGGTGTGGGAGGCAACGCTCGATTCCTGGGACCAGATCGTGGCCAAGGGGCGCAGGTCTACCGCAGGTTGGGGCACCATCGGCTCGGCGGTGGTCCGGGGCATCGCTGCCGCGGCTGTGGCTTCGATCCCGATGATTGCGGCCGCCCGCTATCTGGGCCGCCGGATCTCCCGGAGCCTGGCAATCGCCGGGCTCTTCGGCGGACTGGTCGCAATAAACCATCTGGCTGGCGCGTACAACAACTACACCGCGGTCTTCGCCCGGTCGGTGGTGTGGTCGGTGTTGGCCACGATCATCTGCGTCGCCCTAGCTCTGCCGCTGGCCGTTTTCATCTCGTCGCGCCGCAGCACAGTGACAAAAAACGCCCTGCTGATCGCGGTGATGATCCCGTTCTGGACGTCGATGCTCGTGCGAACGTACGCCATCCGGTTCCTGCTGGCGAACACCGGACCGGTGAACAACTTCTTGGAGACGCTCGGCATGGACCGGATCGTGTTTCTGAACACCCGTTTCGCGGTGATTCTCGGGCTTGTCTACACCGCGCTGCCGTTCATGGTGTTGCCGCTGTACGCGGCCAGCGAGCGTGTTGACCGAGCGCAGATGGAAGCAGCCCGCGACCTGGGCGCCCGTCCTCCGCAGGTGTTCGCCGACGTGTTCGTGCCCATGGTCAAGCCGGGGCTCATCGTGGGCGGGGTCATGGTCTTTGTGCTGTCGGTCTCCCAGTACCTGGTTCCCACACTTCTGGGTGGCGGCAAAACCAACATGATCGCCAACTTGCTCGAGCTTCAATTCGGAGAGGCATTCAACTGGCCTCTGGGTGCCGCCATTGCCGCCCTGTTCAGCGTGGTCACCCTGGCCGGCCTCTATGCGACAGTCGGCCGCCGCGACCAGGAGCAGTTTCTATGAGCCGCCGGCAACCAGGCGTACGCGTGCCAAAGCTGATCATCGGGTCGGCCTCGGTGCTGGTGTACGTCTTCTTCTACGTGCCGGTCGCGGTGCTGGTGCTGTTCTCGTTCAACCAGGCCCGCACCGGGGGCCGCTGGGCCGGCTTCACCACCGAGTGGTACTCGGCGCTGGCCGACAACGAGCGGCTCATAACGGCTACCTGGAACTCCATATTCATCGCGATCATTGCCACCGCGATTGCTGTGGTGCTGGGAACCATGCTGTCGCTCGCCCTCGACCGGCGGGCCTTCCGGGGCCGAACCGCAGCCCAACAGGTGGTGTACCTGCCGGTAATCGCACCGGAGATCGTGACCGGGGTGGCGCTGCTCGCCTTCTTCTCTCTCACCCTTGGCCGCGTCAACGACATTTTGGGCCGCGGCGCCCAAGACGCCATTCGGATGGGACGCCCGACAATCATCATCGCCCATGTCGCCTTCTGCACTGCCTTCGTGGCCTTGGTGGTGCGCGCCAGCCTGCGCACGCTCGACCCGGCGTTGGAGGAAGCCGCTCAAGACCTCGGCGCCAACGCCTGGACAACCTTCTGGAGAGTGACGCTGCCGGCGATCATGCCGGGAGTGCTCGGCGGTGCGCTGCTGGCGTTCACCCTGTCGCTGGACAACTTCGTGATCACCTTCTTTGTGAGCGGTCCGGGTGCGACCACCTTGCCCATCGAGGTATTCGGCCAGCTCCGACGCACCATCAGCCCCCAAGTGAACGCTATATCCACGCTGATCTTCGGCGCGTCGACGCTGCTGCTCACCAGTGCGCTGGCAATCCAGGCGACTGTCTCACGAAGACGCACCCGATTGGACCAGGGCCCAGACACCGCCCTGGTCCGAGACACCGGCCCCGGTGGCCTCGATGCCTCAGGGTTGGACCCAAGAGCTACCCAAGCAACCCACACCTGATTGGAAGGGGATACCCATGACCAAATCAACTGAGAGAACTGGCGGTCTAAGGCTTTGGCTGCGACTGCTGGCGGCAATCCTCGTGTTCGGACTCGTAGCCGCGGCCTGCGGCAACGACGACGATGATGCGACCCAGGATGCGCCGGCCACCGAGGCCCCGGCCCCCGAGCCTGCGCCCACCGAGCCGCCGGCAACCGAGGCTCCGGCCACCGAGATGCCGGCCTCGGATCGCTGTGGTGATCCTGATCGGCTCGGCGATTCGATCAATTTCTTGAACTGGGCCGACTACATCGACGTGGCCGTTCTCGAGATGTTCGAGGAGGAGTGCGGGGTGAGCGTCACGATGGACACCCACGTGGCCAACGAGGAGGCCATCGCCAAGGTGGACGCGGGCAACTCCGGCTACAGCCTGGTGATCGTCACCGATTACGCAGTGGAGATCATGTCGTCGCAGGGGCTGCTCCAGGCGCTCGACATGGGCGAGATTCCCAACCTGGCCAACATCGACCCGAACCAGATGGACCCCTACTACGACCCGGGCAATGTCTACTCGCTGCCCTATCAGTATTCGACGACCGGATTCGCCTTCGACGTGACCGCGTTCGACACGCCGCCGACGAGTTACAGCGCCATCTTCGACGAGAACCCGCTGTGCGGGCAGTCATCTCTTCTGGAAGACCAGCGGGAGGTGCTCGGCGCCGCGCTCGTCTACCTGGGATACGACTGGAACGAGACCTCCCAGGCTGCTCACGATGAGGCCCTGGAGCTGGTACTCGACGCCCGGGACTGCGTGACGGGGTTCGACTCGGCCAACTACATCGGCAACCTGGCCAGCGGCGAGGTGCTGGCCGCCCAATCGTGGGGGTTCGCGGCCGGCATCGCCTACCTCGACAACCCCAACATCCGCTACATCATCCCCGATGAGGGCGGCACCATCTGGCAGGACAATTTCGTGATTCCCGCCGATGCTCCCGATCCGTACACCGCCCACGTGCTGATCAACTACATGCTCGAGCCTGACATCGGCGCGCTGATCACCGAGTTCACCATCGGCTACACCCCGAACTTGCTGGTGCCGCCGCTGCTCTCAGACGGCTACCACGAAGTCGTCTCCGGCACCGGGCTGGAGCTGACCGACGACGTCCGCGACAGGCTGGTGTGGCAGGTGCGAAGCGAGGAGCACTCCATCTTCGCCGACACCTGGTCCCAGATCATCGCGGCCGGCTGACCGAGTTCCTGTCGGACCACTGATCTGACGGACTGGAATCAGGTTTGGATCCCCTCCAAAGCGAGTCGGGTGGGGAGGTCGTCGATCTCCTCACCCGGCTGGTGGCCTTCGAGACAGAAAGCGGCGCGCCCAACGAGGCGCTGGTCGATTTCTGCGCTGAGCGCGCCTTTGAAGCTGGGGCCCGGGTGCGCGCCGTCAAGGGCCCGAGCGGGCGGTCCAACCTGCATCTGCGCTTCGGCCCGGACGGCCCGGGAGGGCTGCTCCTGTCAGGGCACACCGATGTGGTGCCGGCAGGGTCGGGTTGGTCGACCAACCCCTATCGGCTCACCGAGAAGCAAGGGCGGCTCCAAGGTAGGGGGACGGCCGACATGAAGGGATTCATTGCCACCGCGCTGGCACTGGCGTGTTCCCTCGACCAACGCAAGCTGCGGAAACCGCTGCATTTGGCGCTGAGCTACGACGAGGAGATCGGCTGCATAGGAGTGCGGGGGCTGCTGGACTACCTTGCGGCACGGCCCGATTGCCGTCCAGAGGCAGTGGTGGTTGGCGAGCCGACCTCCATGCAGATGGCCATTGCCCATACCGGTAAGACCGCTCATCGCATCACCGTTCATTGCCCGGCCGGCCACTCCAGCCGAGCCCGGATCGAGCCCAGCGCGATCTCCGAGGCAGTCAAGCTGTGCGCGGCCATTGATGCGCTGAATGGGGGCGGGGAGGCATTCGTGTCAGCCAACGTCGGCTCAATCGACGGCGGGGCAGGGCTCAACGTGCTTGCCCCGAAGTGCGAGCTGGCCTTTGAAGTTCGCTTTGACGCCTCAGCCGCCCCCGACGCCTTGATTGCCCCGATCTGGAGGGAGGTCGAGCGGGTCAACGCCGAGTTGGCCGCATTCGGCGGCTCGGTCCACACGGCTGAATTGGCCGAATACCCCGCACTGCATACTGATCCCACAGTGCCGGCGGTGCAGAAGCTGGGATCGGCATTCAGCTCCAGCCAGACCACGGCGGTCGAATTCGGCTGTGAGGCGGGGCTGTACGCCCAACACCTCGGTGTTCCGACAGTGATCGCCGGTCCCGGTGACATTGCCGACGCCCACAAGCCCGACGAGCACATCCACCCCGCGCAGCTCCAGCGCTGTGCAGAAGCACTGCGCAAGGCCGTCATCGCCTTCTGCGAGGCGCCCTAGATGCCGCATCCGCATGGCATCACCTGATCTCGACCGCCAAAGGAGGCCGTCAATGACAACAGCAACATCCGTAACCGAGAGAGCACCCCACGCCACCTCATCGCGCTTGACTGCTGAGCTGCTGTCCCGAGTCGAAGAACTCGGACCGCGCTTTCGAAGCAGGATGCCCGACCTGGACGCCGAGCCGGCTTTTCCGTATGAGAACTTCGCCGAAGCCAAAGAGGCCGGACTGCACAAGCTCTGCGTCCCCGTGGACTGCGGTGGCTATGGCTATTGGCAGCCCGGCAACTACAGCGGTTGGTATGAGCTGTTGGAGCGGCTCGCCTATTGGGACACCAACACCGCCCAGCTGCTGCAAGTTCACAACCATGCCGCTGGCATCATCGCCTGGCACGGCACCGAGGCCCAGCGCAGCTACTTCATGCCCCGTATCGTCGACGGCGCGTTCTGCGCGTCCCTGGGGTCAGAGGCGCACCTCTATGAGAACGGCGCCGAGCGTTTGGAGTCGGAGCTGACCAAGGTGGACGGCGGTTACAGGCTCACTGCCCGCAAGGGCTTCGCCTCCGTCGCCGCCATCGCCTCGTACCTGATGGTATGGGCCGCGGTGGAGGGCGACGAGCCCTATGCCATGAGGATGGTGTTCGCGGTGGTTGACAAGAATTCGGAGGGGGTGGAGCTGCTGGATGACTGGCAGATGCTGGGCATGCGCTCGACAATCTCCTGCGGAGTGAAGTTCACCAATGTGTACATCCCCGATGATCACGTTGTGGGTGAGCCGGGCGGATGGGTGACCGGCGACCCCCGAACGTTCTCCTGCGCTTACGCCGCCAACCACATCGGATCGGCTCAGGCTGCGTTCGACTTCATCGCCGGCTACATCAAGGATCGAGGCGACCTCAACGGCTCAGAAGTGGTCCGAGTGCGCCTCGGCCGCATGGACGCAAAGCTGTTCGCAGCCCGCGAGTGCCTGCGGGCCACCGCCGCCCGCCTGGACCGGGGCGAGAATCCCGACAGCGTGGAAGCCGACGCGGTGAGAACCATGCACCTGGCCAAAGACGCCGTGCTGTCTATTCCGTATGAGGGCTTCGACCTGCTGGGCGCCCGGGCCTGCCACGATCGCTACCCACTGGGACAGATGATGCGCGACGCCCGAACGTTCACGCTCCATTTCCGCGACGACCTCTATGTTGAGCGGCTGGCCGAGATAGCTCTGGGCAAAGGGTTCTCTGCCAAAGGCGGTAGGGGAGGCTCGACGCCGTTCGAAGGCACCACAGCCCAGCTTGGCCAAGCTCATGCCGGTGCGTGAGCAGCCGAGGGCGCGGTCACCGGAGGCGGGCTGATGACCGCGCACCAACGGTTGCGGCGGTTCAATACCCGGGATACCTATCCCGATCAGAATCTGGACAACGACCTTTGCCAGGCAGTGGTGGCCAATGGCACGGTTTACCTGCGTGGACAAGTAGGCACCGATTTCGACGGCAGCCTAGTGGGGCGTGGCGATCCCGCGGCCCAAGCCGAACAGGCAATGGCCAATGTATTCCAACTGCTCGAGGAGGCCGGGAGCAAGCCGGGTCACATCGTGAAGATCACGGTGTACATCACCGACCCCCGCCACCGGGAACCCGTCTATCGGGTGATCGGACGCTGGCTCAAAGGGGTATACCCAGTCTCCACCGGGTTGGTGGTTTCCGGGCTGGCTCGCCCGGAGTGGCTCATGGAGATCGACGTCATCGCCGTGATTCCCGAGAGCGATCCGAGAGATGCTCGGGAACTGCACCGTATGGCCAACACCGACTATCAACACGAAGAGGCACCGGCTAGCTGCCCAGAAGAGACCCAGGAAGGACAGCAATGAGCGATCTCAATGTCGTGGGAGCGGCGCACCTTGCAACGGTGCGAGACCGCGGCGGTCCCCGGCGAGGTCGTGAGCAGGGTGAGATGGACCTGATAGCCGATGGAGCAGTCGCGGTCCGCGGCGGCCGAATCGTCGCCGTCGGCCAAACCGGCGAAGTGATGTCCGAGTGGGGCGACCCATCGGTTCCCGTGCTGGACGCGGCCGGCAAGACGGTGCTTCCGGGCCTGGTGGAATGCCACTCCCACGCTCTGTTCGGCGGGGAGCGCCACGAGGAGTACGCCGAGCGCCTCGGCGGGGCAAGCTTGGCCGAAGTGGCCGCTCGCGGCGGCGGCATCTGGGCCAGCGTGGTCGCCAGCCGCGAATGCGGCGACGGCGAGCTCCGCGAGCGGTTGGCGCGGGCGTATCGACGCGTACTGGCCGGAGGGGTGACCACTCTGGAGGTCAAATCCGGCTACGGGCTGACCGTGGCCGAGGAGCTGCGGGAGCTGCGCCTGCTCGAGGAGTCGCGAGCCCAAACTCCGCTTCAGCTGGTGGTGACCTTCCTGGGTGCCCACGTCGTGCCCCGCGACATCGACGGCAACGGACACCCGTCCGACGCCTACACCGACCTGATCGTCAACGAAATGCTCCCGGCTGTGGCCGACCAGCAGATCGCGCAATTCCACGATGTCACCGTCGAAGACGGCTATTTCACTCCCGGCCAAGCCCACCGGCTCATTGACGCCGGCCGGGCAGTGGGACTCGAGCCCAGGGTCCACGCCGACGCATGGAAGCCTTCGCAGGGCTGGGCCACAGCCGCCGACGCCGGCGCGGTCAGCGCAGAGCACCTCACCTACACGCCTGACGAGGAAATCCGCGACGTGGGCCGCACCAGCACCATCGCGGTCGTTTTGCCCATTGCCGAGCTGATCTACATGACTGATCGAAGAGCCAATGCCAGAGCCCTCATCGACCATGAGGTACCGCTGGCCGTCTCCACCGACTACTGCTCTTCGATTCATGCCACCTCGTTGCTGACCACGATGGCCACAGCCGCTCCCTGGTTCCGGCTGACTCCGGCCGAGGTGGTGGTGGGCACCACGCTCAATGCGGCATACAGCATCGGTCTCAACTCCGAGTGCGGTTCCCTCGACATCGGCAAGCGAGGCGACCTCATCGTGCTCGACTGCCCCCATCCCAACGAGCTCTTTCTCGCCCCCGGCACCCCGCTGCTCGACACGGTAGTCATCCAGGGCTCGGTCGCATGGACCAGCCAAGCGGCCGTTGGGACTTGAAAGGATCAATAGATGACCGACAACCCCTACCGCGTGCTGTTGGAGGAAGTGCCCTTCGGCCCTTTGGTTGCCCGAAACCGCTTCTTCCAGGTTCCCCATTGCAATGGCATGGGATATCGCGACGTGCGGGCTCACGCCGAGATGCGGGCGGTGAAGGCCGAAGGCGGGTGGGCAGTGGTGTGTACCGAGCAGGCGGAAATCCACTACACGTCGGAGATCACGCCATTCATCGAAGTCCGCCTGTGGGACGACGCGGACATTCCCGCACTGGCGATAATGACCGAGCGCATCCACGACCACGGGGCGTTGGCCGGAATCGAGTTGGCCTACAACGGCATGAACGGGCCCAACCTCACATCCCGCATCGCGCCCATGGGCCCAGCCCACCTGCCGATCGCCGGATTCACCGACGACCCTGTTCAAGCCCGGGCCATGACACTTCGCGACATCGCCAACCTGCGGCGATGGCACCGACAAGCCGTGCGGCGATCGCTGAACGCCGGGTTCGATCTCGTCTACGTCTACGGAGGCCACGCCCTCGGCGCTATTCATCACTTCCTCTCGCCCCGCTACAACCAGCGCACCGACGCCTATGGGGGCAGCGTGCAGAACCGAATGCGCCTGCTGCGCGAGCTTCTGATCGACACCGTAGAAGAAGCAGACGGTACCGCCGCAGTGGGCTGTCGAATCACCGTCGAGGAGCTCATCGGCGACTCCGGCATCAGCCGCGGCGACATCGAAGCCGTGCTCGGCGAGCTAGGCGAGATCCCCGATCTGTGGGACTTCGTGATGGGCAGCTGGGAGGACGACAGCGTCACCTCCCGCTTTGGAGAAGAGGGAGGCCAAGAGCAGTACGTGACCGGCCTCAAGGCGCTCACCTCCAAGCCGGTGGTGGGCGTCGGGCGGTTCACCTCGCCCGACACCATGGCCCGAATGGTGCGCCAAGGAGTGATCGACTTCATCGGAGCGGCTCGCCCCTCCATCGCCGACCCCTTCCTGCCGGCCAAGATCGCCGAGGGCCGGGCAGAGGAGATCCGCGAGTGCATCGGCTGCAACATCTGCGTCTCGGGCGACTTCACCATGTCGCCCATTCGCTGCACCCAGAACCCGTCGATGGGAGAAGAATGGCGGAGGGGATGGCACCCGGAGACCTACCGGCCCCGCCACGCGGACGAGTCGGTGCTCGTGGTGGGAGGGGGCCCAGCAGGCCTCGAGGCAGCCATGTCGCTCGGCAAGCGGGGTTATTCGGTCGTGCTGGTGGAGCGGTCCCGTCAACTCGGGGGGCGGGTTGCCGCCGAAGCCCGCCTACCCGGACTCTCGGCATGGATCCGGGTGTTCGACTACCGCCAGAACCAACTGGACCGCCTCAAGCATGTGGACTGCTATCTGGAAAGCGAAATGACCGCTGACGAAGCGCTGACATCGGCAGCCGAGTACGGCTTCGACCACATCGCGGCGGCAACGGGCTCGTCCTGGCGGCGCGATGGAGTTGGCCGATGGCACACCCAGCCTCTACCGCTCGGCGGCCTACCGGTGCTCACCCCAGACGATCTGATGGCCGGCAAGCGCCCCGGCGGGCCGACAGGCACCGAGAGCACGAGGGTCGTCGTCTTCGATGACGACCACTACTACATGGGCGGAGTATTGGCCGAGCTGCTGCGTATCGAGGGCTACGAGGTTGTATTGGCCACTCCGGGATCGATTGTCTCCTCTTGGACGATCAACACCATGGAGCAGCACCGCATCGCCGCCCGCCTGCTCGACATCGGAGTGGACCTGCGCTGCTCGACCGCTTTGACCGGCACCACCGATGCAGGGGTCCGCACTGCCTGCACCTACACGGGCAGAGAAGGCGAGATCCAGTGCGACGCCGCAGTGTTCGTGACCGCCCGACTCCCAGAGGACTCGCTGGCCCAAGAACTGCTGGCCCGCAAGGGGGAATGGCCCGATGCCGGTCTGAAGAGCGTCGCTGCCATCGGCGATGCATGGGCCCCCGGGACGATCGCGGCCGCAGTCTGGGCAGGCCGACACTACGCCGAGGAGATCGAAGCCCCCACCGACGATGCCGATGCCACCCCCTTCCGCCGAGAGCTCACCGCGTTGAATGAGGCGGTGAGTCGGTCGTAGGAAGCATTTTGTCCAAGGGGTGTGACAGTATCCCCTGGTCACCTGCCAGGCTGGGCAATTGGCATGTGATTCCCTATTGGAACGATACGAACACCGGCGCAGGAGTGACGTTCAGCACTTGCCCCGAGGTGGCCACCGGTGTGTCCTCGTCGTAGAAGTTCTTCCATCCCCAGTAATAGCGGTCGGTATCGAGTCGGCTGGTGAGGGTGTTCCAGGTGCTGTACTTGGCGCCCAGGGAGCCTTGGCCGTCCATGTGGATCACCACCGCCAGCTCTGGAGGAGTGTTGATTTGTTCGCGATTGGTGATCATGGAGTGGCTGAATTGGTGGATGACCAGCAGCTTTTGAGGCAGCGCCTGTTCACGGACGATTCCGGCAAGCCAGTCGGCAACCTGGTTGACCTCGGCGGCGTCGACGGTTCCGATTTGGGCCAGGTGTACCTGATTGGGCTTCAGCCTCCACTCAGGGTCTAGGGCGAGTCCGACATGGGGCAGCCGCAGGAACTCCTCGTAGATTTTGGCCTGCGAGAGGAAGTCTGATCGCCCCGGCTGAAGGTCCAGCACCGCGTACACCCCGTTGGCGGCTGCCGCCTCGACCCAGGGCCTGATCACGTCCTTGGCAGTCTCCCCCGAGTAATCCCCGTCAGCGCCGGCAGAGGCAGAGGCAACAGTGGCGATGACCTCAAAGGCGGGCAGCACCGCTGATCCGTCCGCGTCGTAGCCCTCGGCAATCGCTCGAAGGCGCTCGACGGTCTCCTCCGGGCCCTGTTCGCCCAGCACTCCGAGCCCCGACGTCGACGGGTGGCCGTAGGCGGCGATCAGTCGACGGACTGGGTTCGCGGCGTCGGCCCCAAACAGCAAAAGCCCGCCTCCGGGCAGTTCATCGCCCCGCCGGACAACATCGAGCTGCCAGGCCGCGTCCTCGCCGAGGTCTGTGAGCACCTCTACCACAGCATCCCCAGATATCGCGTCGCGTACCGAGGGCGGCAAAGCTCGCAGGTCGCCGGTTGCCGCCACCACTGCCACACCGATCTGGCGGGCAACGGCCGACAGCGGCTCGGCCGGCACATCGGGGCCGACAATCCACACCCGGCTGTAGGAGGCTGCCTCGGGAGGGGGGTCAGCGCGATCGGTGACCGGCAGTTGCTCGATTGTGAAATCTGGCAGGGCGTAGCGAAGCAGCCACTCGTCGATTCCCGCGGTCACGATGCGCTCCGGCTCCAAGCGGGTGAGCTCGTCCACCAGCGCGACGTTGAACCTAGAACCCACCAACAGCAGCGGCCCCTGAACGCCTCGCGACACCAAGGCGGAGATCGCCGCAGGATCGTCGGCCAAAGCCAGGCCAATCTCGTGGGCACAGGCAAAAGCGGCCTGAGACATCTCCACGCTCGCCTCCGCAGGCGACATGTTCGAAACCCGAAAACCGTCCGGAAGACGAGGTGAGCAATCCCGCTCAGGCTCGGCTGGGGCCTCGGCCTCTGGGACTGCTTGCAACCCCATTCCAACACCAGATGTTGGCAGGGGGGCGGTACCTCCCCCCACGGCGGCCTCTTCCACATCTCCAACCGGCGTAGGGCCAAACCTGGAGGCTGCGGCGCTGTCCTCAGTCAAAAGCGAACTGGCCCCGCTGGGAACGGTGTCACCGGGAGCAGCATTGCTGGCCATACAAGACGGCAACAAGACCAACGCCGTGCATCCCCCGACAAAGACAGCGAAACAGCGGAAACGGCGGCACCACAAGGACATGAGCAGAAGCAACATTAATTTGGCCGCCTGCTGATTTAGCGTCATTCCCTGAAAGGAGGATGTCGTTTAGTTGCATCCGGCTTGCTGGGTATGCTTCTTCCCGCGTGAGGCTGCTTATCGACCAGGACTTGTCGCGCCGCCTTGGGAAATGCTGGTGGCCGAACTCCTATGTCTAGGGGGGGCGACAGATCCGCAGAGCTATTGGGCGCGGCAATGCCAGTTGCCTGGAAGTCGTTCGGGGTGCAGGCCCCTGAGCTAGCCGAGCGGATCCAATTGCGGTTCGAGAGCCATATTCATGCAGTGCTTGCCACCTTGCGCCGGGATGGGTCGCCCCGGCTGTCGGGGATGGAGGCGCCGATCCGCGATGGGCATCTGTGGCTGGGGATGATGCCGGGCTCGCGCAAGGCGGCGGACCTGCGCCGCGACCCGAGGTTCTCGTTGCACAGTTCGCCGGACACCGAGGAATTGCCCCTCGGCGACGCCCGTATCGACGGCCTAGCGGTGGCCGCAACCCCCGAGGAAGTTGACCTGTTCACAGCCGGCCACCGAATGCCCATCGACAACCCCCACAACACGATGACCCTGTTCACCGCCCGCATCTCCCGCGCCACGCTGACCCGCGTCGAGGGCCAAGATCTGCTGATCGAGACTTGGACCCCGTCCGACGGCCTCCAAGAGTTTCGCCAAAGCTGAGATGGCCTACACTCCACTCGCTGTCAAGACCGGTTGAGCTTGCCGGCCCCTTCGAGGGTCTAGCTGGAGTCAGATGCAGAGCGAGACAATCAACAACCACGCAGCGTTTATCTGGTCGGTGGCTGCCAACCTGTGCAACCACATCGCAGAGTTCACCAAGTCGCTACGTGACATTGTGGACAAATTCAAATTCGGCGTCCAGATCGACTGTTGCCACACCGCAATCGGGGGCACACCGATCTCACGCGTGCACAACCTTTGTGGGCTCTACGCGCCGAAGCTGGGACGTCGGGTTCTGATTCTTGTGACAGGTTGAGTCTCGCGTGGTTTTCGTCCGGCTGTCAGGAGTGGGCGGAGCAGGTAGTCGTGCAGGTTGCGGAAGCCTCGGTCTGATTCACCCTGGATTTTGCGCAGGCTCCAGAGATTGGGGCAGGCATGGGATTCATGGACGCAGAAGCGGGGCCGTCGGGGACATCTCGCCGGTGTTCGGCTGAGCAGGAACAGCACGCGGTGTGGATGGTGTTCGCGTTGCGCGAGGAGCTGGGCACCTCAGCGGGGATAGTCACCAGGGTGGCGCGTCAGCTCGGCTACGGTGTCGAGTCGCTGCGCCGCTGGGTGGCTCAGGCCGAGATCGACGCCGGGACGCGGGCTGGTGTGTCGACTGCGGAGAGCGAGGAACTCAAGAAGCTGCGCCAAGAGAACCGCGAGCTGCGCCGGGCGAACGAGATCCTCCAGCGGGCAGCGGTTTTTTTCGGGGCGGAGCTCGACCGCCGACAGCGATGACCGTCGAGTTTGTCGACGCGAACCGCGAAGAGTTCGGGGTCGAGCCCGTCTGCGCTGCGCTGCAGGTGGCCCCCTCCACGTATTGGTCGGCGAAGCGCCGCCCGCCCTGTGAGCGGTCCAGGCGCGATGCAAAGATGATGCCGCTGCTGTTGGCGCTGTGGCAGGCCGACTACTCCGTGTACGGGGCGCGCAAACTGTGGATCGCCGCGCGACGAGCCGGTCACGACATCGGCCGCGACCAAGTCGCCCGCCTCATGGGACGACTCGGAATCCGAGGCGTCAAGCGGACAAAACGGGTGCGCACCACCAGGGCGGACCCCCAAGGCGCACGGCCGCCCGACCTCGTCGAGCGGCACTTCGCCGCCGACGCGCCGAACCGGCTGTGGGTCGCGGACCTCACCTGTGTCCCCACCTGGTCCGGCGTCGCGTACGTGTGCTTCATCACCGATGCCCACAGCCGCCGCATCGTGGGCTGGCGGGTCGCCGCGAATATGCGCACCCAGACGGTCCTCGACGCGTTGGAGATGGCCCGCTGGGCGCGCGGCGCCCGCCTCGAAGGCCTCGTCGCCCACGCGGACGCCGGCAGCCCGCTCACCAGCGTCCGCTACAGCGAGCGGCTCGACGAGACCGGCGCCGTTCCCCCGATCGGATCGGTCGGGGACTCATATGACAACGCGCTCGTCGAGGCCGTCAACTCGCTGTTCAAGGCCGAGCTGATCCGCGGCCCCCGACAAGGCCCCTGGCGCACAATCGACGACGTCGAGCTCGCCACCCTCGGCTGGGTACACTGGTGGAACACCGACCGCATCCACGGCTACCTCGACGACCTCTCACCCAACCAATTCGAAGCCGCGTACGCTGCTGGGAACCCCGACCACCACAAAACAGAAAACCACAACATTCAGCCTGCACAAAACCCAGGGTGAATCACCGGTCCCAGCTTCAACGCGAAGACCCACATGAGTCCCAAAGCCCTGATAGTCCAAAAATGTGTCCTTGCCGAAAGACTATTCTCCTTTGGTGCTACAACGGGATATAGTTATGACGTCCATTGACCATTTGTCCCCCTCTATTATAACCGCCTCCAGAATAAAGGAGTCTCAATTGATATGCAACACGACCTAACTCAGATGGCACAACTCGCCATTTACATAAATACAAATCGTCAGAAGTGGTGCTATCATGTTGATCATAAGATCGAATATGGTAACAATTTAGACGCTGTCTCAATTGGATCGACCTACCAGATCAAGTTCTCAAGAGCAGACGTGCAGCAACATTGTAGAGGTGATCAATACCTCAAACCAATACACGCTGGAGACAATGTCGTAGTCAAGTTACCGCTAACGGAATGTTGTCTATCCAATTTGGCGCGTGTACAGGTCAAGGAAACAAGAAATTGCCGTGCTGCCAGCATCAAACAGGGATACGTCTACGCAATTATCCCTATTGACCAAGAATGTACAATTACTCTTCTTGAAACTAGAAGGTGGAATCGAAATATGGGCAAACTCTTCAAGGTGGGTAAAGAATCTGCAAGGATATCAATTCCATCAAATAAGTCCATGTCAAGTACAATATCTGTTGCGTCTATACATGACAATGTATTGATCGAAGATGTGGAATCAGAAAACTGTGAGATAGTTGAAACGACGCCACACGCCATCAGATTGTGCGCTAACGACACAGTGGCAGAAGCCCATTCCATAACTCTTACATTGAAGGTTCGTTCTAGATGGCTTATTGTTGCCATTCAGTGCGTACTCTTAGCGCTATTGATAGTGTTCCTCATTGAAGCAAATCTTTCCAATCTATACTTGAACAGAGACTACTCCATCGTTGAATTACTCGCACCGTCACTGGCGATTTTTGGACTTCAATTGGCTATATGGCATAAGCATAGACAAGATTATTTTGAATCAAGTTTCTTCCGTATCGGAAGACTGTAGGCAATCTTCTGGAACACCATAATATTCCGCTCAACCGGAACCTGCCCAAAGATGTCGTAGTCGCAGCACTGAGACTCCCTTCCTGCTAGCGGTATTCAGATGAGTGCTCGCAGGCAATACCCTTTTCGTTGGCATCTAAGCCGCCGTCATCACCCACTTCACCGACGGCACCCTCATCGCCCTAGCGAACTGACTCAGTGTTATAACACTACACCTAGCCTGTCGGAGGGTGCTCGGATGACATCACATGTTCACGAGGTGTGTCCCTACATGGATACTTTGCTCTAGAGCAACTGGGTATGGTGTGACCGTCAAGAAAAGTAGGTGGCATTGAGATCGTCGCCCAGATGGCAGCAGCCACCTTCGCAGATTGGTGGCTCTACGCGACGAAGCTGGGACGTCGGGTTCTGATTTTTGTGACTGGTTGAGTTTCGCGTGGTTTTCGTCCGGCTGCCAGCAGGATTCTGAGCCGGTAGTTGGCGAGGTTGCGGAAGCCTCTGGCTGAGCGTTTGACGTCTTTGATCTTGGCGTTGGCTGCTTCGGTGCGGCCGTTGTGGGTGCGGGTGCGGATGCTGGTTTCGATCTCGTCGCGCCAGCGGTGAAGGGTGGTGGCGAGGCGTCGCAGCTCGGGGCCGGACTCGGGGGCGGCGCACCATTCGATGGTGTCGTCGAGGCGGGCGGTGGCCTGTTGGGGGTCTCGGGTCTTGAACACGGACCGGACTTTCTCCTTCGCCGTCCAGCAGTCGGCTACCTCGTCGTAGGGATCGCCTTGGTCCAGGGCTGATTGCAGGCGCTGGAGGCCTTGGGCGTCGAGGCGCTCGGCTCCTGTCAACAACAGCTTGCGGATCCCGTATAGGGGGTCGCCGGTGCGGCCGCGGTGGCCGGTGGTCTCGTTCTGGGTGCGCTGGCGGCACCCGGTGATCGCCTGGTTCGCCAGGCGCACGATGCGGGGACGGATCCGCCGCGACAGCCACAGCGGGCCGAAGGCCGCCGTCGCGCTTGAGCGATCTGACGGCGCTGCGATAGCCCTCGTGGGGGTCTGTGCAGACCACCTCGACGGCCTCGGCCCACCATCGGGGTTGGGCTTGGAGCCATCGCCGCAGGTCAGCGGCATCGCGCCCGTCGAAGATGTCGATGACCTGGCCGGTGGCGGCATCGACCGCGGCGGTGATGAACCGGCGCCGGCGCCGCCTTGTCGCCGATGCCATCACGGTCTCGTCGAACCCGACCCGCGCGGTCGGACCCACCCGGGCGGGATCGCCGGCCCGCTCACAAGCCACCGCCTCGACCGCGGACCACACCGTGCGCCACCCCACGCCGAGCCGCCGGGCCAAAGACGCAACCGACCCCTCCACCGCCGCCAGCGTGTCTGCAGCCCACCGGACCGCCCCGGCGGTGAGCACCCGCCGCGGCCCGGCCAGCTCGGCCCGCTCGGTCCAGGTCCTCACCCCGCACCCCGGATTCGCACAGGCCCACACCCTTTTGTTCCACAACACCCGCAGCGGCCGCCCGCCCGCCGCCGGGGCATCGCGCAAACACACCTCGCGGCGCCCCTTGGACCGCGCCCGGTGCCCGCAACCATCGCACAACACCCGCTGCCCATCGGGAGTCTGCACGCTCACCACCACCTCCCCGCCCTCCTCGCCAACGCCGGTCACCTCGAAACCGGCCGCGCCGAACCACGCCGCTGCACTAGCTTGAACCACCAGGGGCCTCCTGAATCTTGGACTAGTTGACAGTCACAAGAATCGGCGAGGCCCCCAACTCAGTGGTGGACCCCCACAATCACCCCGGTCCCAGCTTCAACGCGAAGACCCAGATTGGTACGGCATCAATGTCTACCAAAACGCCGAGGAATACCTGGCCACCGATTCAAATGCCTGCCGGGAAAGCACGGTCGGTGACATACAAGGACTTTCTCATTTTGACGAGTACGGAGAAGTCGTGATTCCGGGCCGACCAGGGCCGCATCTAGTTAGGTATATAGGCTCCTAAGTGTTACTAGAACCACTTGTCATACAGCATCCAGGTAATTGTTGCAATAACGCTGACAATAACAAGAGCCGAAATTCTTCGTTCCCAGGTCAGATCGCGAGTAATGGCAATATTTAGTTGCCAATCCACACCTTTTCCCTGTCTTTGTTTGTCTTTGTTTTGATTTCGGTGGTTGCCATCGACCTTGACAAGAATAGAAGTATCGCGTTCCTCCTGTTTGTCAAATAGGTTGAAGACCAAGAAGGCTACAGCAGCAGCAATCACCATTCCTACGAGTTCAGTGGCAAATCCATTCCAGGCACTTGGCACTGAACTTTCCACGTTTGGACGAAGCATTAGGGCAATGAAGATTGTCACGGCACCAAAGATGACTACAGACACCAATTCTGCAAACTCTCGACCCGTTTGCCGCATGTTGGCGAACACGTCAAGTCTAGCCAAGAAGTGCCCCAAGTCTCTGTCCACCGTCCAGCGATCACGACCATCCCTGGAGTAGAGCTTCTCTGATCGGTTGTGCTCCATGGAGCGTGAGACTATTGCATGCGCGGCACCATAGTGATGCAAAATATCGTCTCCACTTGCTTTGCGGTTCAAGAATCGGAGCTGTTTCAGCAGTTCTTCGTCGTCATCACCTAAGACGCCACACATGCCCAAGTACTCGGCGTCACGGTATAGTTCTAACATTAGGGCATCTTCGCTTCTTGTGCGTTCAGATATGCGGCTAATGCGAAAGGATAATATAAGAACGAAAACTGTTGAGCAGAGGGCAAGCATTCCCCAATACTCTCCTAAAGTCCAAGTTGTCCAATCGTCAGGTAGAATGTCATCACGAAAGATCATGAATGAACCGGACAAGAGAATTGAAATGACCAAACTTCTGTATCCCCAACCCCTGATTTTGTCGTCATGGCCACTTCGAAGGTGTGGATCTTCTGCTCCCTCAGGATCAAGATGCAAGAGAGTATTGGATGTGATTATTGTTAAGGCACCCAGCACGAACCAATCCAATGTCACGAGTGATAGCTCGGAAAATAGCCCCAGCCATACGAGCGCAAGTAGTGGCGTCAAATTGTACAAGGAATTGACTGAGGGGTAGTCGGCGAGTGCATGGTTAGCCCTTTGCAGGAGAGCCCAGCCTACTGCACCGATTACACCTCCGATGAACGGAGCCATCATGTCCATATAGTTTGTAAAGCCGAAACCAAATTCCACCGGAAATGCAATTGTTAGAGCCAACAAGCCAGCCGTAACCTGTTGTCGAGATGAAACATATAAGCCGATGTGATCTCTGGCATCGAGAGAAACTTCGCTATATCCCAACCAATATGGAAGCCTAAAGAGGACTGCTGCGTTTAGTGCCGCAAGAATCCCTGCAGTTAATCCCCATGCTGCCCCTGAAAGTGTATCTGAGATCGTTGCTTCATTGAGGGTATCTGCTTGGCTGAGTGCTACAAGTGCTACTCCACTGCTGGCCAAGATTATTAAAGTCCATTTGCCTTGCCATCGATTCTTGGTTGCTGAAGGAAGCGCAAATGTTCTTGAAGCAGGAAATAGTGTTAGTAGCACTACTAGGACAGTAGCCTGCACTTCAAACAAGGCAGTTGCCACAGCCGGGTCAGAATATCTGACAGCCCGTTCAAATAACAGCCAATTGAGTTGGGGAGCTAACACTCCTATTCCGAGCAGAATGCCAATCCACCCGTTGGAGAACAGAGTTTTTCTAACCTTCTTCGAAATGTCAAGCGGATTGAGCATCTCTCCACTGGCATCTATTACTGGTTGTCCACGGGTCCTACGGTAAAGTTCCAGCAAAATACCCTGTGTTGTCAACCAAATTCCAAAGAACACGAATGGACTAAGTTGACCGCTCGCATCGCTAACAACCAAAGGTTGGAAGGAAAGAACACCTATTGCAGCAAGATACACGACTATTGGGCCTGAACGCCTGCTATGTACTAGTTCACTCTGCATATTCTAAGGATCCAGATGTATTTGTGGAGGGTCCGGCAGGATCTTCCGAGAAACCGTACTATCGAAGTAGCCAGTTCGTAATCCGGCGATTCCTCTCCAAGTAGGTGAACCGCCCGCGGACGCCATCGACTCCACCATAAGGTGAGACTATGGGACGCGTGTTAGATTAGTCCACCTGGTCCCGGCAAAGTCGCACACCAGGGCTTTTCCATGGCTTTAGGGTGGCCTGGGCATCCAGGCATCGAACCTTGCAAGGAGCTGGCGCCAGAGCAGTGCATACAATCGGGTTGAGACGGGAAAACAGCGGGCGAATGCCAATCGCTGGCTATTGAGAGTCTGGGCACCGAAAGGAGCAGTGCAATATGGGGACGCAAGAGTGCAATGCGCTCAACGCTGCAGGGGCGCGATGCCATGCTCCTGTTGGAGAAGGAGCCGATCGGTGCCCTGTCGGCCATATCCCGGTGCTGGCGCATGAGGGCCAAACCGGAAGCGACGTCGAAGGAGCATGTATCGCCGAGCAGAATGGCCTGGCCGATGAGGAGCAGCCATCAGGTGGTGATGCGAAATATGACTTTGAGCTTTGGGGGGACTGGACGTCGGTGGGGCAGGCTGTGGTACTTGCCCCTCTTCTTGTGATCAGCGCTTTCTGTTTGATGTTCTCGCTTCTGCCGGTGTTTCTGGTCCTCTGGAACGTGGTGCCCGGGCACTGGCTGATACCGGTAGCTGTCTACTACGCGGTTGGCCTCTTGTTCTTCTTTGCTCCCATTGAGAACTTCATGTGGAAGTACCTCGACAGGTCATCGCGCGAGCCGACCCACGAAGAGCGACAGAGGCTTATACCGGCATGGGAGGACGTGGTTTCCCGAGTCGGCAAGGGTGGCGAGCGCCAATACCGATTGAGAGTTGTGGCCTCAACGCAGTTGAATGCCTACGCCGGCGGAGGCCGCCAGGTTGCGATTACTCAGGGAGCATTGGAGCATCTTTCCGATTCAGAGCTTCGCGGGATCGTTGCCCACGAGCTTGGACACCACGCAGGTCTCCATCCGGTGGTGGGATTGGCCGCCCACTGGATCATCAAGCCCATCGTGTGGGCCGAATGGGTATCGGTGAAGCTTCACAACTTATCGGTGTTCTTCACAAGGTTCGCCCGAAGCTCTCTTGTCTTCTGGGTCGTCTATATCTTGTCGATCTTGCTTCTGATAGCAGTCTGCATTCTCAGAGGGGTCGTGCATTTGACCAGGATCACCCTGCTGTGGTTCGGTCGTCGCGCCGAATATCTCGCCGATGAGACAGCAGTGCTGTTGGGGTTCGGCCCGGGCCTCCTTGACTCCCTGTACGCGTTCCAAGAACTGGAGCAACAAGAAGGGCTATTCGTCCACGACAGCAGGCTGGAAGAGATGCTCTCCAACACCCACCCCCCCCGCCCGCAAACGGATAGCCCGCGTAGAAGCGTTGCTCGAGGCCCAGTAGCCAATTCTTGATGCCACCGGGCTATTGCCTTCGAGTTTCGTCGCATCTACATTCGTCGCAATTGTCTCGTCCAAGTGATTAATTGTGGCCCAAAGCGAACCTTCTCCATCTGAGCCGATCGTGGAGTTGGCTTATGAGCATTTGTTGGGGGCGGTCGAGCGCCGGGGGCTTTCGGTTTCTGTGGTTCCTGATCACTTCATCGAGGGGTTTCTTGCTCAGATAAACATGCAGGACCGCGCCGTTGAAGTGGCTCAATCGGTGACTGAGGATTTGGAGCAGTTGGTGATGGTGTTGGCCCATGAACTGGCGCATGCGTACGACCCCGAATATCGGATGACGTGGATGTTCGAATCAAGCGGGCATGCATTCGCCGAGGCTCAGAGGGAGTTGGTCGCGCAGACCGCGGCTAACGAGTTCTGCTCTCTGTATCTGATTGACGTTCGGCGGGCCAGCGACCTCTATATCAGGGTTCATGGCACGAGGATGACACGCCTGTCGAGGCTTCGGGTAGGTGTGGCTCTGTGCTCGCTATTGCCGCGGACCACAAGGACTCGGCGCTGGCTGATGGAGGCGGACTGCCGGTGGAGGTATCGGTGGGTTCCGTTTGTGGGGTCTTCGCGTTGAAGCTGGGACCGGGGTGATTGTGGGGGTCCACCACTGAGTTGGGGGCCTCGCCGATTCTTGTGACTGTCAACTAGTCCAAGATTCAGGAGGCCCCTGGTGGTTCAAGCTAGTGCAGCGGCGTGGTTCGGCGCGGCCGGTTTCGAGGTGACCGGCGTTGGCGAGGAGGGCGGGGAGGTGGTGGTGAGCGTGCAGACTCCCGATGGGCAGCGGGTGTTGTGCGATGGTTGCGGGCACCGGGCGCGGTCCAAGGGGCGCCGCGAGGTGTGTTTGCGCGATGCCCCGGCGGCGGGCGGGCGGCCGCTGCGGGTGTTGTGGAACAAAAGGGTGTGGGCCTGTGCGAATCCGGGGTGCGGGGTGAGGACCTGGACCGAGCGGGCCGAGCTGGCCGGGCCGCGGCGGGTGCTCACCGCCGGGGCGGTCCGGTGGGCTGCAGACACGCTGGCGGCGGTGGAGGGGTCGGTTGCGTCTTTGGCCCGGCGGCTCGGCGTGGGGTGGCGCACGGTGTGGTCCGCGGTCGAGGCGGTGGCTTGTGAGCGGGCCGGCGATCCCGCCCGGGTGGGTCCGACCGCGCGGGTCGGGTTCGACGAGACCGTGATGGCATCGGCGACAAGGCGGCGCCGGCGCCGGTTCATCACCGCCGCGGTCGATGCCGCCACCGGCCAGGTCATCGACATCTTCGACGGGCGCGATGCCGCTGACCTGCGGCGATGGCTCCAAGCCCAACCCCGATGGTGGGCCGAGGCCGTCGAGGTGGTCTGCACAGACCCCCACGAGGGCTATCGCAGCGCCGTCAGATCGCTCAAGCGCGACGGCGGCCTTCGGCCCGCTGTGGCTGTCGCGGCGGATCCGTCCCCGCATCGTGCGCCTGGCGAACCAGGCGATCACCGGGTGCCGCCAGCGCACCCAGAACGAGACCACCGGCCACCGCGGCCGCACCGGCGACCCCCTATACGGGATCCGCAAGCTGTTGTTGACAGGAGCCGAGCGCCTCGACGCCCAAGGCCTCCAGCGCCTGCAATCAGCCCTGGACCAAGGCGATCCCTACGACGAGGTAGCCGACTGCTGGACGGCGAAGGAGAAAGTCCGGTCCGTGTTCAAGACCCGAGACCCCCAACAGGCCACCGCCCGCCTCGACGACACCATCGAATGGTGCGCCGCCCCCGAGTCCGGCCCCGAGCTGCGACGCCTCGCCACCACCCTTCACCGCTGGCGCGACGAGATCGAAACCAGCATCCGCACCCGCACCCACAACGGCCGCACCGAAGCAGCCAACGCCAAGATCAAAGACGTCAAACGCTCAGCCAGAGGCTTCCGCAACCTCGCCAACTACCGGCTCAGAATCCTGCTGGCAGCCGGACGAAAACCACGCGAAACTCAACCAGTCACAAAAATCAGAACCCGACGTCCCAGCTTCGTCGCGTAGAGCCCGTTTGTGGCCCGTCGCCCGCTGCACAAACACGTGCCGTTGTTGAGGTACCAAAGGGCTGGCGCCTAGCGCAGGGTCAGCTACCAGTCGCTGCAGTCGACTATTGCGAGTTCTGCCTCTCTTCGTTCGCTCTTGAAGAGCCGGCCCAGCAGTCCCTCGGTGGCATGCCGGTATCGGAAGCGCTCCCGGGCTCGTTCCAGTTCGTATGCGACCTCTTCGGTCTGGGGCAAGAGAGTGAGGCCGCTGATCGACGCCCGCTCGAGCAGGTCCCCGACGCGGCCGTCTTTTCGGGCTGTTGAGTTCTTGGCCCAGTAGGACAAGTAGCCCAGGGTGACGGCCATTAAGTTGACGCCGTACCAGTCGGCGAACACAGCCGACGCCATCTGGGCGACAATCTCGATGTCTCCCTCATGGCGGTGATTGTCGTACCACTCCCAGTTGTTTTGGAGCCACGGGTCCATGAAGTGGCCCATCTCGTGGGCCAGCGATGCCATGGTCACCTCCTCGGAATAGCCGGGTGCCAGCACTATGAGCTGCTGTTGGAGGTCGATTTCCGCGATCGCTGTGTCGGAGATCGGCCATTCCTCGACAATGTCGAATCCCTGAGAGTCGGCCACGGTAAAGAGCCGTTCGGCGGCGGCCCGGATATCGTCAATGTGGCCTTCGGCCGGGGCGATCGTGCTCTGGGCCTCCCACTCGTCCTTCCTGTCCATGGCTCGTCCCGTTTCACGCCACAGCCGCCATGCCCCCCGCAGTGTCCCATCGAAGTCCGCGTCGGGGCCATTCATGAACTCGTCCAGGTCGTGCCTGGGGGGCAGCCGCGGCGACCGCCAATGGATATGCCAGCTCAACGGCCTCGGCAAAGGCTCCTGCTGTTCGCCCATGCAACTACAGCCTAGGTCGTGCTCCGCATAGCGAGATCCCTGGCATGCCCAAAGTGATTCAACCGGGTCGCACCCTAGATCGTCTGGGTGCCGTCTACTCCTAGGGCTATGGCGAGGACGATGGCGATGCCGCCGAGGAGGCGGGCGGTTACCGACAGCAGGGGGGTGGGGGTGGCGCGGAACCAGAGGAGGGCGGCGGTGAGGGCGGCGGCTAGCACCACCCCGGCCATGGTGCGGAGGGTGCCGTCGTGGGCGGCGGTGGCTAGGACCACGGCCACTAGCTGGGGGGTGAACAGCACGGTGAGGGCGATGAGGGCCACTTGGGTACCGGCCCGGGGCTCGTCGTGAATCGGCCGGGCTGGCCATAGCATCCAGCGGAGTCCGGCCACGGCGAAGGGCACGGCGGTGGCCAGCCGCCAGGTGCCCGTCGTAACCGACAGGCCGTCGAGGATGGGGTCGGCCAGGGCGGTGATCACCCACAGCGCGCCCACCGCGGCGGCTGTGGCCAGCGCCACCCGGGGGCGCCACTGATCCCGGTTTGAGGGGCGCCAGGCCACGCTCAGCGCCCCTGCGGCCGGGTTGGCCGCAGCCAGCACCATCAACATCACTGGTCCGAGCCCGCTCATGGTCTCACTTCCTTCATGGCTTGTTTCCTCCGAGGTTGAAACTGACATCGGCCATCAGCAGGCCGGAGATGGCGTGCTGCTGGTCGTCCACCCGGGTCTGATCGTCGTAGTACCAGGCGCCGTCGGCGTCTTGGGCTTCGGCCAAGCGGGCCGCCCCGCACTCCAGCCGCTCCCGCAGCGGAGCGTCGGTCTCAGCTAGCCGAGGTTCGTTGAGCCAGAGCCATTCCAGCCCGCCCAGTCCTTCGAGGATGGTCCCGTAGCCGCCGCCGCGGGGCATGGGCAGATGGGTGAGCTCGGCGATTCCCTCCCGCTGGGTGTCCCAGCGGATCATCTGGCCGAATCGGCCGGCCAAGCGCTGGGCGTAGGCCAGGTGGTGGTCTTCCAGGCCCCATTCGGCCATCTCGGCCAAGGCGTAGGCCGCCCACTGGTCGGGCCACGGCGGGGGCCACAGCTCTTCCAGCTCATCGCGCTCGGTGGACAGGTAGTCCATGATGGCCCACACCGGGACATCCCATCCCTCGCCGGGGAAGGTTTCGTGAAGCAGGGCCAAACCCCAAGCGGCCTCCCCGGTGGCGAAGCGAGATCTGATCTCAGGGGTCGGAGCTCCTGTCTTGGGATCCCAGAAGTTGAGCATCCCGCCGTCGGGCAGCTGCTGGCCCATGAGGAACCGGCCCAGTGCCCTCATCTCGTCGTCGAAGCCAGAGTCGCCGGTGAGGATGCGCCGATGGGCCAGCGACACCAGAGTCAGCGAAGCAGTCCCCGTCTTCACCGGCCCCCGGGGCGACAGCGCTGGCCCCATGCCGCCGTTGCCGGTGTCCACCGCCCGCTCCAACAGGTAGTTCATGCCTCGGTCGGCGGCTTCCACCACTTGGTGGTTGTGGCCTTGCTGCACGATGGCCAGCTGATAAAGCGACATCGTGCCCCCCGCGTGGCGGACCAAGTTGTAGCCCGGCCCCGCTGCGTCAATCCGCCGGTCGTAGTGGTACAGGTATCGGCCGTTGGGTTGCTGGGTGCGGACAATCCAATCGGCCGCTGCGTCGATGGACGTTTGGCCATCGCCGGGGGCATAGGGCGGGCACACTTCGGGCGCGGCCAGCGTTACCCGCAGCAGCCCGGCGGCGACCACCCACACCACCGCCCACGCGATGAGCCGTCGTTTGGCTGTCGGTCTCACGGGTACCGCCAGAACCGGGAGAACAGGAACGTGGCCGGCAGCCGGGTCCTCACGAACTGGCGGGCCTGATGCCCCTCCAGCACGGTGCCGCCGCGATCGACCATGCGCCACGATGCCCCCGGCACCACGGTGATGTCGAACCGGGCCATCCAGTCGAGCCATCGCACCCAACCGCTGGGGGTGACCAGGGTGCGGTCGCGGGTAGACGGAATGGCCCAAATGGCGAGGGCGCCGATGGCGATCACGCTGAACACCTCAACCTGGGCGCTTATCTCGATGCCCACGTGGAAGGCCACGGCCACCCACACCGCGGCCAACCGGGTGCGGCGGAACCAAATCCCGAAGGCGATGAACAGCTCGGTGGCCACCGCCACCGGCGACAGCACCCATTGGAAGGCCCTGGCCGTCAACACCTCCAATATCGGGTCGCCCAGCGTGTCGCCCAACACGTCGCGAGCATCGTCCTGGTAGCGCAGGGTGCGGTCGTGCATCACCCGGCCGCCCACCCAGTCGGGGTCGATCAGCTTGGAGAACCCCGAGGCGAAGTAGATGGCGGCCGCCTCGAAGCGAAGCAGCCACACCGGCCATAGCAGGGCCCGGTCATCAGAAGGTTGGCGGCGGCGGGCGTCCAGCGACAGCACTCGGCCGTTGTCGCAAAGGGCCACCCCGGCCAGAAGGATGATCAAAAAGGCCCGATTGTGGCGGAAGTGGGTCTCTGACAAGAAGAAGTTGTAGGCCACCACTGCCAGCGTCACCCAGGTGGCGGCTCGCGACCACAGGCCCACGGTCATCAGGACCGCGGCGGCCACTCCGACCCACAGCAGCGCCACATAGAGCCCAGCCGGGGCATTGGGAACCCACGGCCACCACTTCTGCTGGAACACGTCGAGGTAGGTGACGCCGTCGAGGGCGTCGGCCAGAAACGGGCGCAGGTGCCAGATGACCGACGGCCCCAGCACGATGCGCACGATGGCCACGGCCCGCATGCTGGCCGGCTGGTCGAACACCTCGTCGAGCCAACGCCGGCCCCGGGCCCGCCAATCGGCGGTCGTCGGGGGAGTAGTGGCAGGAGTCATGGGCCGCCCATCTCCCGGTTGTGGCTGCGGATCACCGTGACATGGGGGCCGCGGGCGTTGCGATAGTAGGTGACGGTGGCCTCGAGGTAGAGGGTCGTGTGATCGTCAGGGGTGTTGTCGGCCATCCAGTCGAGGGCGTGGTCCAGGTAGTCCACCACCGCGTCCACCCCGGAGAAGGCGTGGCGCTGGCGCCAGGGCCCCTGCAATGCCCGCCAACCGATCAGCTCGTCCCAGTCGTAGCCCTCCCAGCGCCCGTAGGGCACCGCCACTCGCTCGCCGTCGGGCAGCACCCGCACCAGCTCCACCGCATAAGTGCTCGACTCGTTGAACGGCTGGAAGGCGAAATAGTTGTGCGGGTCGCGGTAGCCGTTGGCCACCAGAGCGAGCTGGACGACCACAATCGCGGCGGCGAACCACCGTGCCCCCCGCCGCCGCCAGAGGGGGCGGGGATTGGCCGCCGCTGTTGAGACCGCGTCAGCCGTCGTCGCCATACCTCCGCTTGTATGCCTCCAGATCGGGGGGCAGGCGGTCGCGCTTGAGCTCGGCGAAGTTGTCGTAGGCGGTGAGCCAGCGTACGTGGCGCCACAATTCGACTGCTTCCTCGGTGGACTCGGGCGGGTTGCTGATCACCGGGCCGAACAGGGCCGGGCCTTGCCCGCCGTCCAAGCGGATGGTTGGCACGCCGAAGCTGCGGGTCTCGTCGCACAAGATGGTGTGCTCGGACTTGAGCGTCTTCCAGGTGCTGTCGTCGGCCAGGGCGTCGTCCACCAAACTGGCGTCGAACCCGGCACCCACCGCGGCAGCGCGGATGGTGTCGAGCTCGTCCACCGACTCCACCAAGTCGAACGCCCGGTGGCCGATGGCCTGGTAGTAGGCGCCGATGCCGTCGTTGCCGCCCACTTCCCGGGCCTTGACCGCGGTGCGCAGCGAGCGCACGCCCACCCCCCGGTCGGGGTCGAACTCGTCCATGGGCTTGTCCCAGTTGACGATGGCCAACGAGAACAAGCCCCAGGTGACGCTCACCTCACCGGCGTCTTGGATCTGACGAACCCAACGGGCCGTCTGCCAGCACCACGGTCAAAGCGGGTCGAAATAGAAGGTGATGGGCTCGCTCATAAGGCCATTATCCCTAACCGAGGATGACCTCGGCGATTGTGCGCAGCTCTTCGGCGCTGCGAGCCCCCACGTTGATGCCGGTTACCGGGCTCTCCTCCCAGGCCGCCAGCCGGTCGCGGATCCGCTCGGGCGAGCCCACCAGGGAGATCTCGTCGGCGAACTGGTCGGGCACCGCGTCGATGGCCTCCTCCCGCCGACCCTCGAAGAACAGGTCTTGGATGTGGTGGGCCTCCTCCTCGAAGCCCATCCGGGCCATGAGCTTGGTGTGGTAGTTCTGGCCCTTGGCCCCCATCCCCCCGATGTAGAAGCCCAGCGAGGCCTTGGTGGGGAACAGCGCCTCGGCCAGCTCCTCGGGAGAGTCGCCGGTGACCTTGATGGTGGTGTGGACGGTGATCTCGAAGCCGTCCGAGCGCCCGGCGATCGACTCGGCGTACACCTCGGGGCGGAACGGGGAGTAGTACAGCGGCAGCCAGCCGTCGGCGATCTCCACCGTCTGGGCGATGTTCTTGGGGCCCTCGGCGCCGACGAAGATGGGTATGTCGACCCGGGGGGGATGGGTCATGATCTTGAGCGGCTTGCCCAGCCCGGTGTCGCCCTCGCCTTTGTAGGGGTGGTTGTAGTAGTCGCCCTCGAAGGTCAGATAGCCGTCGCGGGCGAACACCCGCCGCAGGATCTCCACATACTCCCGGGTGCGGGCCAGGGGGCGGTTGCCGGGCTGGCCATACCATCCCTCCACCACCTGGGGCCCCGACACGCCGAGCCCCAGGATCAGGCGCTGGTTGGACAGGTGGTCGGCGGTCACGGCGTGCATGGCCGTCGCCGTGGGGGTGCGGGCGGCAAGCTGCACGATGCCGGTGCCCAGGCGGATGCGCTCGGTATGGGCGGCCAGCCATACCAGCGGCGAGAACGCGTCGGAGCCCCACGACTCCGCGGTCCACACCGAGTCGTAGCCCAGCCGCTCTGCCTCCTGGGTGAGCGGCACGAAGCCCTCGGGCATCCCGCGGCCCCAGTATCCCCAGACCAGTCCGAGTTTCATGGCGGCGACCCTATCCCGGCCAATTGCCGTGATCCTTGTCGTCAGTGCTTATCCCACTTGCCGGTGGCCGTGCTTTGACCGGTAACATGGTTCCCTATGTCCAAGGTCTGCCAGGTGACCGGTCGTCGCCCATCCTTCGGCAATAACGTGTCCCACTCGCACCGCAAGACGCGGCGCCGGTGGAACCCGAACGTGCACAAGCATCGCTTCTGGCTGCCGTCAGAGAAGCGGTGGTTGACGCTCAATGTTCGGCCAAGGGCCTTAAGACCATCAACAAGCACGGCATCGAAAAAGTGGTTGCCCAGATGCGCCAGCGCGGGGAGAAAGTCTGATCGCAATGGCTAGTGACAAGCGCCCCATCATCAAGCTGAAGTCCACTGCGGGCACCGGCTACACCTACGTGACAACCAAGAACCGGATCAACCATCGAGACCGGATCGAGCTGAAGAAGTACGACCCGGTGGCCCGCAAGCACGTGGTGTTCAAGGAGGAGCGGTAGCCACCACCGTCGACGAGCGCCGGGAGCTCCTGTCGGCCGCGCTGCTGGCCGACGACCCTGCCCCGCCGCTGTGGCATCTGGTTGACTCTGGCCTCGCCGACGAGATCGTCCCCGAACTGCCCGCACTCCGTCTGGAGCAAGACCCGATCCACCGCCACAAAGACGTGCTGGCCCACACCATCGCGGTGGTGGCCAAGACCCGCGCTGATCTGATCTTGCGGCTGGCCACGCTGTTCCACGACGTGGGCAAGCCCCGCACCCGTTCCTATGAGCGGGGCACCGTCACCTTCTACCACCACGAGGCGGTGGGGGCTCGCATGACCCGCAAACGGCTCACCGAGTTGGGGTACCCCGAACAGTTGGTAGACGACGTGTGCGAACTGGTGCGGCTGTCGGGCCGGTTCAAGGGGTATGCCGATGGCTGGAGCGATGCCGCCGTGCGCCGCTACGCCCGGGAGGCTGGCCCCTTGCTGGGTTATTTGAACGAGCTGGTGCGAGCCGACTGCACCACCCGGAACCGCCAGAAGGCCGCCGATCTCCAGCACCATGTCGACCAATTGGAGGACCGGATCGCCCGGCTGGCCGAAGAAGAGCGACGGGCGGCCGAGCGGCCGCTGATCGACGGCAACGAGGTGATGGAGCGCTACGGGATCGGTCCCGGCCCCGAGGTGGGAGCGGCGCTGAAGTTCCTCTTGGGGTTGAAGCGGGCCGAGCCCGGTCTCGACCGGGCCGCCACCGAGGCCCGACTCGACGCTTGGTGGGCCAGAAAGGGTTAAACCCCCAGGTCAGAGACTGACACCAAAGTGGTAGACGGTCGGGGTAGCCTCCCAATTGGAGGTGCCAATTGGGAGGTAGGTTTGTTGTTCTCATAGCGGTCTTGCTGCTGGCCTCCTCCTGCTCTGAGAGCGCGGCGGAGATATCAGCTTCTCAGCCGGCAGATGCCGCTGAGACTCCAATCCTCCCGGAATCGACCCCCGAGCCCACCGCGACGGCCGAGCCAGAGCCGTCTCCCGAGCCCACCGCGACGGCCGAGCCAGAGCCGTCTCCCGAGCCCACCGCGACGGCCGAGCCAGAGCCGTCTCCCGAGCCCACCGCGACGGCCGAGCCAGAGCGCGATTGTTCTCCTTTGATCCCCGACGATCTTCAGGTGTCCCACGCGTCTCTTGCGGTGACCAGTATCGAGATATCGCAGGCCCTCTACGGATGCGCCCATGAGGTCGGTCTTGCGTTCGCCGACGATCCCGCGGCGATTTCCACGCTGATGTCCCGCGGAATCCGAGGCCCGCTGCTGCTGGTTGGTCCTTGGTTCGACCTCCCATTGATGGGCGAGCTTGGCCGTCTCGCCCCGGAGAGCATCGTGACGTCAGGATTCGACGAGCAGGTCCTTCGATATGCCCTGGCCGCCTTCGTCTTCGAGCAGATCGCGGTCGATGAGCAGGCCACCTTTTCCTTTGAAGGATTGCCCAATGGCCGTGTGTGGCTTGTCGACAATGCCGAGCAGGCCGTGCCGCTAGCAGCTCTCGGCTACCAAATCGGTGCTGGAGTGTTCGCGCTGTCCGGCGATCTCCGAGCCTTGTCCCCGGAGATCCGGAATGCGATATCCAACGCCTCTCAAGTGGAATTGCTCTCAGAGTTCAAGGACGATGCGGCCTGGCAGCTTGCCGTGGTTCGCCGGGGCGATGAGATACCCGGTGGCGGCCTGCTCATGTTCGAGCCCGACCGACCCCGCCGTCTGGTGGCCTTGTACGGCCATCCGTCTGGTTCGGCCCTCGGCGTTCTGGGGGAGCAGAGCGCTGACGAGAGCGTCGAGCGCCTTCGGACCATTGCCCAGGGCTACGACGCCGACGGCACGGCGGTGCTGCCCACCTTCGAGATCATCGCCACCGTTGCCTCGGCTTCCGCGGGCAGCGACAACGACTATTCGGCCGAAACCGCTCGCGATGTGATCAGGCCCTGGATCGAGACGGCGGCTGCCAATGACATGTACGTGGTTTTGGACTTGCAGCCGGGGCGCACCGACTTTCTCACCCAGGCCAAGTACTACGAGGAGTTCCTCCGCCTGCCCCATGTCGGACTGGCCCTCGATCCCGAGTGGAGGCTAAAGCCGCATCAGGTTCATCTCCAGCAGATCGGCACGGTCGACGCGGCGGAGATCAATCGGGTGGTGGATTGGCTGGCCGGGATCGTCCGCGAGGAGGCCCTGCCCCAGAAGCTCCTGATCGTCCACCAGTTCCGGTTGGACATGATCACCAACCGCCGACAGATTCAGACTCCCCCGGAGTTGGCGGTGTTGCTCCAAATGGACGGGCAAGGTCCGCTGACCAGCAAGTACAACACATGGAATGTCTTGACCAGGGAGTCTGATGCCGACCAGTTCTATTGGGGCTGGAAGAACTTCTACGACGAGGATTCCCCCATGGCCACTTCAGAAATCGTTCTGGATCTGACTCCTGCGCCGGAATTCGTATCGTTCCAGTAAGACTACTGGAATCAGCCCTAAAGCTGGACGACGCCTAAGAGCTGATCGACGCCTTAAAGCTGATCGACGTACGTGTCGGTGCCCACCACGGTCTTGTAGAAGGGCCCGGCCCAGCAGACGTCGGCCAGCCCGGAGCCGTTGATGGCGTCCACATACGACTGGAATGAGTCCCAGCAGCCGTCGGGCTGCTCGTCGCAGAAGAAGATCTGGAGGGTGCGGGCTTCGGTGCCGGTGCCCGAGCCCAGGTCCATGGGCGAGTTGGAGGTGATGTCATCTCGTTGCCGGGGCTTCCAAGTCGAGCCGATGGCCACCGGCGAGCCGGCCATCATCTCGGGCATGGCCTTGTCCCGCAAGAAAGCGTGCAACTCGTCTTCGCTCACGCCGTCGGCCCGGTCCATGGCCACCACGCCGATTCCGGCATAGCCGTGGTCGAGGGCCAACTCCAGGGGCACCGGGTCGTCGTCGCGGTACGCGGCCCAACCCACATCGGCCAGGATGGTGTGGCGATGGGTGCGCTCGGCGAACCCCCGGTCGTTGGTGTACAGCCAGTGAACCTGGTCGCTGGCCCACTCCCAGTGCTCCTCGTCGTGGCCATCGAGCACCCAGTACACCGCGAGGAACGAGCCGTCACCGGCCTGCGACACCTCGCCGCTGCCGTCGGTGATGCGCATGTCCTTCAGCCCCCGGGGGGCCACCCAGCGGGAGCCGGCGAACATCCAGGGGCCGATCATGCACCCGGCGTAGAAATGGTCTCGCTCGTACCAGCGGTTGTACTCCTTCTCGTGGCCCGGATTCGGGTCCACCAGGGTGAAGAGCATGCTGCCAACGTGGATGGGATAGTCGTTCACGCCGCTGAACTTAGCGGTAGCGCCCTAGTCTCGCGAAGGTGAGCGGTCACCCATTTCGCGACAAGGCGGCCATCGCCGGCATCGGCATCACCGAGCTGTCCAAGAACTCGGGGGTGAGCACGCTCACCCTGGCGTTGCGAGCCATCATGGCCGCCATCGAAGACGCTGGGCTCAGCCGGGAGGACATCGACGGGGTGGCCTGCCATCAGGTGCAAGATTCAGTCACCGCCTCCATCGTGGCCCAATGCCTGGGAGTGGACGACCTGTCGTGGTACTGCGACCAGTTCGGCGGCGGCTCCACCTCGCACTCGGTGGTGGGCCATGCCGCCAACGCGGCCGCGCTGGGCCATGCCCGCCACATCGTGGTGTGGCGGTCGATAAACGCCCGCTCCGAGCACCGCATGGGCGGCACTGGCCGCCCCCCGCCGGCCATCGTGGAGACCCAATACCAGCACCCCATCGGCTGGGTGACCCCGCCCCAGTGGTATGCCATGTTCGCCCGCTCCCACATGAGCCGCTGGGGGACCACCTCTGAGGATCTCGGCCGCATTGCCGTGCAGCAGCGGGCCAACGCGGTGCACAACGAGCGGGCCATGATGCGGGCCCCCATGACCATGGACGACTACCTGGCCTCCCGTTGGATCGTGGAGCCGTTCCGGCTGTTCGACTGCTGCTTGGAGACCGACGCCGCCGCCGCAGTGGTTATCACCACCGCTGAGCGGGCCCGCGACCTGCGCCAGCCCCCGGTATTGATCTCGGGCATGGCCTGGGGCGGCGGCCACATGATGCACAGCAACCGGGCGCAGGCCGACTGGACCACCTCGATTGCCGCCAAGATGGCCCGCCGGTTATATGAGATGGCCGGCGTCGGTCCTGAAGACATCCAGTACGCCTCTCTATACGACGCCTTCACCCACCTGGTGTTGGTCCAGGTGGAGGATTACGGGTTCGCCCCCAAAGGCGAGGCCGCCGCGTTCATTGCCGACGGTGGAACCGCCCCCGGCGGCCGCATTCCGGTTAACACCCACGGCGGGTTCTTGTCGGAGGGCTATGTCCACGGCCTCAACAACCTGCACGAGGCCGTTCGCCAGATCAGGGGCACCGCCGGGCGCTTCCAAGTGCCCGATGCCGAGCTAGCCATGTCGACCGGCCAGCCCGGCTATGTGGCCGGCAACTCCTCGGCCATCATCCTGCGCCGCGATAGCTGACCGGCTCAGTTTGGCGGAGGCGGGCGTTGTACCAGGCCGCGGCCGCGGCCACCACCAGCACCAATGCGCTGAGCCCGGCCCAATGGCTCAGCGAGTGAAAGCCGAAGCGCTCCATGACCACACCGGAGGACAGACCGGCAATCGCCCCCCCACCGGTCATCAAGAGATCGGCACCCCCCTGTACCTCCACCCGCTGGTCTACCGGAAAGGCGCCGATCAAGAGCGCGCTCCCGGCGATCAGCCCGAAACTCCAGCCCAAACCCACTAGCAAAAGGCCGGCGAACATCCCGGCGCTGTCTTCTGCGCTGTTGTGAGCCGCAGTCTCCGCGCCGATGCACAGAATCACACCACCCAGCCCGACCATGAGATAAGGGCCGATACGGTCGACTAGCCAACCCACGATGGGCGAAAAGGCGAACATCCCGATGACGTGGACCGAGATCACCCAGCCGATCACTCGGAGTTGGTGATCGCCGTTGTCCATGTGCAGCGGGGTCATGGTCATGACCCCCACCATCACCGCTTGGCCCATGAGCATTGCGATCACCGCCAACCGGGCGGCGGGAACAGTGGCGATTCGGCTCCCCACCACTCGCAGCGACGCCGGACGGGCGGCGGCTTTGCCCACCGTGCCCAGCACCTCCAGCGGGTCGGGGCGCAGCCACACATGGGTGGTGGTGAGGCCGATGACAAAAAGAATGGTCGACAGCAGGTAGGGGCCAGACAGCTCCGGAAGGCCCAAGAACCGGGCCACCGCCGCTGCGGGACCCAGCGCGATGGTCGGTCCCAGTGCTGCTCCAAAAGTCGTGGCCCACACCAGCATTCCGATGGCTCGGGCCCGGCGGTCATCTGGGGCCAGATCGGCACAGGCGAATCGGGCCGCCAAGTTGGTGGCGTTGCCGGCGCCGATTCCGATGATTCCCACCACCAACAGGGGATAGAAGTCGGCCACTGCGGCCAAGAAGGCCAGCGTGGCCCCGACTGTTCCTATCGACCACCCCGCGACCATGCCTCGCCTTCTGCCGAGACGGGCCATCCGGCGTGCCAGAGGAACCGTGGTCACCACGCTTCCCACCTGCATCATGGCGGCAGCCAGAGCGGCCAACGTCTCGCTGTCGGTAATCTCTTTGGCCAGCACCGCGGCCGCCGCGAATCCCGAGGCCATGGCGGCTGAAGTGGGGACCACTGAGGCCATCAGCGTCCTACTTGCCTGCTGAAAGGCCGCTGCCCGATCTATCGACATCTCTGGTCTGTTCTCAATCCCTGAATGTCCAGCGAACTTGGCTGGACCCGGCTAACTCTAGGTCGGGATTGTGACAGTCTGGAGGCGATGACCGCCGTTGACCACCCAGCCGGGCAAGCACCCAAGCCCCGCCCCTATCCGGAGCGGGACTCGGCGCCGTGGTGGGAGCGCGTCAACCAGCACCGCTTCGAGTTGCAGCGCTGCGACGGCTGCGGGGCGGGGCGGTGGCCGCCCCGGGCCATGTGCGGACGCTGCGCCTCCTTCGAGTTCACCTGGACGCCGCTGTCGGGCCAAGCCACCGTGGAGAGCTGGGTGGTGAACCACCACGCCTTCCTTCCCGGGTTCGCCTCCCCCTACACCGTGGTGCTGGGCCGCCTCGACGAACAAGACGACCTCTGCCTACCCGCCACCTGGCAAAGCGACGCCGACCCCGTCACCGGACAGCCCATCCAGATCGCCTTCGAAGACCACACCGACGACGAAGGCCCCTTCACCCTCCTCGCCTGGCGCCCCGCCTGACCCGCCGACGGCGAAAGGCTTGCCGTCCGGCGTGACCTGAGAGGGGGTGGGTGTACTAGATTTCTCGCGGACCCGGAAAACGACTAGGGAGATGCCGTGGAAGTTTCGGTCACCATCAACGGGGACAGCCATACGCACGATGTAGAACCGCGCACGCTGCTGGTTCACTACATCCGCGACGTGGTTGGCCTCACCGGCACCAACATCGGGTGCGACACCTCCTCGTGCGGGGCCTGCACCATCCATGTGAACGGCGAGTCGGTCAAGTCCTGCACCATGCTGGCTGTGCAGGCCGACGGGCAAGACCTCCTCACCATTGAGGGCCTGGCCGACGGCGACGTGCTCCATCCCATGCAGGAGTCGTTCCGCCAGTGCCACGCCCTTCAGTGCGGCTATTGCACGCCAGGCATGGTCATGGCCGCGGTCTCGCTATTGGATGAGAACCCCGACCCCACTGAGCGGGAAGTCCGCATTGGCCTCGAGGGCAACCTGTGCCGCTGCACCGGGTACCACAACATCGTCAAAGCTGTATTGCACTGCGCGGAGGCCTCGTCATGATTCCTGCGGCATTCGACTACATCCGGGCCGGATCGGCCGAAGAGGCGCTGGCTGCGCTGGCCGAGCACGGCGACGAGGCCAAGCTGCTGGCCGGGGGCCACTCGCTTCTGCCCCTGATGAAGCTGCGGTTGTCCACCCCCGCGGTGCTGGTGGACATCGGCCGCCTCGACGACCTCAGCTACATCAACGACGCCGGCGACCACTTGGTCATCGGCGCCCTCACCCGCCACCGCGACGTGGAGACCAGCGAGCTGGTGCAGTCGCAGGCCGGGCTTCTGGCCGAGGCCACCAGCCACGTCGGCGATCCCCAGGTGCGACACCGGGGCACCATTGGCGGCTCCATCGCCCACGGCGACCCCGCGTCTGACCTGCCGTCGGTGATGCTGGCCATGCGGGCCACCCTGGTGGTTCGGGGACCGGGCGGCGAGCGGGAGATCGCGGTGGACGACTTCTTCACCGGGTTCCTAGAGACCGCTCTGGGCGACGACGAGCTGCTCACCGAGATCCGGGTGCCGAAGATGCCCGACGCCACGTGGGGCTTTCAGAAGTTCAACCGCCGGGCCCAAGACTGGGCCATTGTGGGCGTGTCGGCCATCGTGGCCAACGGCAGCGCCGGTGTGGGCCTGGTGAACATGGACAGCACCCCCATCCGGGCCGCTGGCGTGGAGGCTGCGCTGGCCGGGGGCGCCTCTGCCTCCGACGCGGCCGAAGCGGCCGCCGAGGGCACCAACCCGCCATCTGACCTGAACGCCGGACCCGAGTACCGCGAGCACCTCGCCCGGGTGCTCACCCGCCGGGCGCTCGAAGCCACTGGACGCTAACTCTCCTGACTTGGGCTCTCAGCCTTCTTCGGCCGCCGAGGTGGCCGACGGGCTGAAAAGCTGCGACTACCTGGCCGACGAGGGTTTGGCCACGGCCGTGTTCTTGGCCATGACCCTGAACCGCCCCCTGCTGCTGGAGGGCGAGCCCGGCGTGGGCAAGACCGAGACGGCCAACGCCCTGGCCGCGTGGACCGGCGGCGAGTTGATCCGCCTCCAGTGCTACGAGGGCATCGACGTGGCCCAGGCGGTATACGAGTGGGACTATTCCCGCCAGCTCCTGCACCTGCGCACCGCAGAGGCCACTGGCGGTGCCACCCGGGACACCGCCGACGCCCTGGAAGACGAGCTGTACTCCGAGCGGTTTTTGATCCGGCGCCCCCTGCTGCGGGCCATCGCCGCGGTCGAGGGCCCGCCCCCGGTACTGCTGATCGACGAGGTCGACCGAGCCGACGACGAGTTCGAGGCGTTCCTGCTGGAGATTTTGTCGGACTATGCGGTGACCGTGCCCGAGATCGGCCGGTTCGCGGCCATCACTCCACCCCGGGTCATCATCACCTCCAACCGCACCCGCGACGTCCACGACGCCCTCAAGCGCCGCTGTCTGTACCACTGGGTGGAGCACCCCGGCTTCGAGCGGGAGGTGGCCATCATCGGCCGCCGGGCGTCCGGGGTGAGCGAGCCGCTGGCCCGCCAGGTGGCGGCTGCGGTGGGCGCTTTCCGGGAGCTGGGCCTGTACAAGCCGCCCGGCGTGGCCGAGAGCATCGACTGGAGCTTGGCCCTGGGACGCCTCGGGGCGACCGAGCTGACCCCGGAGATCACCCAGGCCAGCCTGGGATCGGTGCTCAAGTACCGGGAAGACCAGCAGCGGGTGGTCGACCAGGGCATCGGCGGCCTGATCGAGCAGGCCATCGCCCGTGCAGGTTGACGAGCTGGCGGTCGGTTTTGTAAATGCGCTGAGAGGCGCGGGCATCGACGTGGCCGTGGGGTCGTCGGTGAACTATTACCAGGCGCTCGGCGCGGTGGGCATGGAGCAGCGCAGCTCGGTGTACTGGGCTGGCCGGGCCACCCTGGTCACCGAGCCCGACGACATCGAGCTCTACGACAAGATCTTCGACGCCTACTACGGCGGACAGCAGCTGGTTGCCACCCCGGTGATGGAGGTGACCCAGCCCATTACCCTGGTGGTGGACGACGACGGCGACGACGAGGCCGAAGACGACGGGGGCGAGGAAGACCCTGGTGATCCAACCCTCACGCTGCGGTGGAGCCGCCACGAGGTGCTACGCGACAAAGACTTCGCCGACTACGACGACGACGAGCTCGACGAGGCCCACCGCCTCATGGCTGCCATGGCCCGCATTGGGGGTACCCGCCGATCCCGCCGCCGTCGCCGCACCTATCGCACCTCCGGGCACCCCGAATTGCGCCGCACGGTGCGGGCCGCCATCCGCAGCGGCGGCGAGCCGGTGCGCCGCTGGTATACCGAGCCAGGTGAGCGACTTCGCCGGGTCGTGCTGTTGCTGGACATATCCGGTTCGATGGAGTCGTACGCCCGCGCCCTTATACGTTTCGTCCATGCTGCGGTGGTGGGCCGCCGCAGGGTAGAGGTGTTCACCATCGGTACCCGGTTGACCCGCATCACCCGAGAGCTGTCGTCACACGATCCCGACCGGGCAGTGAGCGCGGCCGCCGATGCGGTGAGCGACTGGTCGGGCGGCACCCGCCTGGGCGACACCCTGGCCGAGTTCAACGAGATGTGGGGTATCCGGGGTATGGCCCGAGGGGCCACCGTGGTTATCTTGAGCGACGGATGGGATCGGGGCAGCCCCGAGGTGATGGCTGAGCAGATGGCCCGATTGCACCGGGTGACCCATAGACTCGTGTGGGTGAATCCCCTGAAGGCCACCCCCGGCTACCAGCCATTGGCCCAGGGCATGGCTGCCGCCCTGCCCCATGTCGACGACTTCATCGAGGGCCATTCGCTGCGCTCCCTAGAGCTGTTGGCCGAGGTGCTGGCTGACGACCGGGCCCCAGCCGCTTCGTTCCGCTCGACCGCAGGAGCATCGGTATGAAAGAGATCCTGCCCGACCTGGATGCCTGGCGGGCCGAAGGCCGGCGGGTGGCGCTGGCCCGGGTGGTCAACGTGGAGGGCTCGGGCCCCCGAGACCCCGGCGCGGCCATGGCGGTCAGCGACAACGGCGACGTGATCGGATCGGTGTCGGGCGGTTGCGTGGAGGGCGCGGTGGTGGTCGAGGCCATCGACATCCTCGAAACCGGCGAGCGGCGGATGGTCAGCTTCGGCTACAGCGACGACGAGGCCTTCGCGGTGGGGCTCACTTGCGGGGGCACCATCCACCTGTTCATCGAGCCGCTGGACTGGTAGCAGTGGCCGACCTCTTCGAACGGCTCCGAGAAGCCATCGTCGATGAGCGCCCAGTGGCGCTGGCCACCGTCATCGAGGGCCACAACGCCGGGGCCAAGCTGGTGGTGGAGCCCGATGGCGACATCATCGGCACCCTCGGCCATCCCGAGCTGGACCGGATCGTGAGCCGCGACGCGATAGGGGAGCTGGCCGCCGGCCGCACAGGAGTACGCCATTACGGCGCCGAGGGGCAGGCTCGGGAGACCGACGTGCCGGTTTTCATCGAATCGTTCTCACCGCCGCCGATCATGCTCATCTTCGGTGCGGTGGATTTCACTGCCGCGCTGGCCCGGGCGGGCAAGCTGCTGGGGTTCAACGTGATCGTGGCCGACGCCCGCACGGTGTTCGCCACCGTCAAGCGATTCCCCATGGCCGACCGCGTGATAGTGGCCTGGCCCGATGAGGTGTTCGATATCTACGGCGACCGCCTCGGCCCCCACGATGCGGTGTGCATCCTCACCCACGATCCCAAGTTCGACGTGCCCGCGGCGCAGCGGGCGGTGGCCACCGACGTGGGATACATCGGGGTCATGGGGAGCCGCCGCACCCACGCCACCCGGCTGGAAAGGCTGCGCGAAGTGGGCGTGGACGAGAAGGGGATCGACCGGCTCATGGCCCCCATCGGGCTGGACATCGGCTCCCGCACCCCGGAGGAGACCGCCGTCTCGGTGTGCGCTGAGATCATCGCCAACCGCACCGGCCACAACGCTCCGTCACTGCGCGACAGCGAAGGCCCCATCCACCGCCCACCGGCGCACGGATGAAGCGCCTCGCCGCGCTGGTTGCGGCGGCGCTGGCACTCTCGGCCTGTGGCGAGTCCGACTCAGGGGCTGATCCCACTGCTTTTCCGGTAGTGCCGACGGCCACGGTCGAGATGGCCGAAACGCCTGTCCCCACTGCCGAGCCAGGGACTGCGACGGCCGACGCCCCAGCCCCTGCGACGCCCGAGCCGGTTCTCCTGCCCACAGCGGAAGTGATCACCGGTGGCGACGGGCCCACTGGTGATCTCGCTTTCGTTTCGGCCGATTGGGCCACCGACTTCACCACCCGCACCATCGACCTCGACGAGCTGCGCATCGGCATCCAGGTGGTTCCCATCCGCGACCGCATCCCACCCATCGACAACCCCGAGTTCGCCCCGGCTTCCGAGGCCGGTTGGTCAGATCCCGAACCCGGCCTGCTGCTGGTGCTGGGCGATACCGCCCGCTTCTACCCGCTGGCCATGCTCATCGTCCATGAGATCGTCAACGACGAGATCGACGGCCGCCCGGTGCTGGTCACCTACTGCCCGCTGTGCAACAGCGCATTGGTATTCGACCCGGTGGTGGACAACCAGCGCCTGCGTTTCGGCACTTCCGGGCTGCTGCGCAACAGCGATTTGGTGATGTGGGACGACGTCACCGAGTCGCTGTGGCAGCAGATCGGCGGTGAGGGCTTGGTGGGGGCCTACGCCGGCCACCGGTTGGACGTGATCCCATCGGCCATCGTGTCGTGGGGCGATTTCAAGGAGGGCTACCCCAACGGCGTGGTGCTGGCCCCGCCCGGCCGCCCCGCCAGCAGCTATGGCCGTAATCCCTACGTGCAGTACACCTCCCGGTCGGCGCCGATACCCGGCTTCTTCGACTCCACCATCCTGGACGACCGCTATCCCGCACTGGAGCGCACTGTTGGGGTAACGGTGAATGGCCACGACAAGGCCTATCCGTTCAGCGTGGTGCAGGCCAATGAAGCGTTGAATGACACCTTGGGCGGGGTTCCGGTGGTAGTTCTGTGGTCGCCGGGCACCGCCGATGCGCTGGATTTATCCACCACTGCTGAGGGCGCGGATGTGGGGGCGGCTCTGGCCTTCGACCGGCGGGTGGATGGCGAGCCGCTGGAGTTCACGCCGGCAGGCGATGGGCGGTTCACCGACGACCGCACCGGTTCGACCTGGAACGTGCTCGGCCAGGCAGTAGACGGCGAACTGGCCGGCAGCCGGCTCGAGCCGGTGGTGCACACCAACGAGTTCTGGTTCGCGTGGTCGGCATTCCACCCCAACGGGGAGGTCTTCGGGCCATGACTATCGCTGCTGTCGTGTTGGCCGCCGGTGCCGGAACCCGGTTTGGAGGCGACACCCACAAGCTGCGGGCACCCTTTAGGGGCCTGACCGTGGTGCAACACGCCCTCGGTGCCGCGGTGGAGGCCGAATTCGACGGGGTGTACATCGTGAGCGGTGCGGTGGAGTTGCGCGACCTGATTCCCGAAGGGGTGGTTCTGGTGGAGAACCACTCTTGGGAGCTGGGCCAAGCCACCTCGCTGCTAGCCGGGGTGTTCACCGCCGAGAACGACGGCCACGACGCGGTGGTGATCGGTCTGGGCGACCAGCCCCTGGTGGGGGTGGAGTCATGGCGGACGGTGGCCGAGGCCGAGGGCGATCTGGTTACCGCCGTTTTTCGGGGCCGCCGCAGCCCCCCGGTGAAGCTGGGGTCGGCGGTGTGGCCGCTGCTGCCCACAAGCGGGGATGCTGGGGCCCGAATGCTCATGCAAATGAGGCCCGAGAAGGTTACGGAAGTATCCTGTCCCGGAGAGCCGGTGGATTTTGACACCCTGGAGGACCTGCAAGCATGGAAATGAGCAACGAAATCGAGGTGAATGCGTCGGCAAGCGACGTGTGGGACGCCTTCAACGATGTGGAGCGCATCGCTCCCTGCCTGCCGGGAGCGATGCTCACCGAGATCGAGGGGGAAGAATACCGGGGCGTGGTCAAAGTCAAGGTTGGGCCGGTCAACGCCCAGTACAAGGGCAAGGCATCGTTTGTCGAGCGCGATGAGGACGCCATGAAGGTGGTCATCTTGGCCGAGGGCCGAGAGACCAGGGGACAGGGCAACGCCAGCGCCAACATCACCGCCACGGTGGAGGCGCTGGACGACGATCGGACCAAAGTCGGGGTGACCACCGACCTCAAGATCACCGGCAAGGTGGCCCAGATCGGCCGCAATTTGATTCCCGACGTAAGCGCCAAGATCATGGGTCAGTTCGCCGATAATCTGGAAGCCATGCTTTCAGCCTCCGACTCAGACGATGCCTCCACAGCAGAGGGCGCTTCTGGCGAAGAGTCCGGCAACAGAACAGTGTCCAGCCCCGAACCCGAGGCGGTTGATTTGTTAGACGTAGCCGGCCCGCCAGTAGCCAAGAAGTTCGGTCCCATCGCCGGGGTCATCGCCGCACTGTGGATCATCCGCAGGCTCTTCAAGAGAAGGAAGAAGAAGAAGGGCTGACCCTTCGCTTGGGAGACGACGAAACGGTCGAGGCCCTATTGGGCCGCGCCCCTCGGGGTTCCTATGAGGTGGTGGTTCGAGCCGATGACGGCACACCCCGGGTGCTGCGCAACGCTCCCTTCTTGGACGACGGCACGCCCATGCCCACCCGATACTGGCTGGTGGGGCCCGACGACGTGTTGCGGGTGAGCCGACTGGAAGCGGCCGGAGGGGTGCGCCGCGCCGAAGCCGCCGTCGACCCCGATGAGCTGACCGGGGCCCACCGCCGCTACGCCGCCGAACGGGATGCCGCCATACCCGACGACTACTCCGGACACCGCCCGTCGGCTGGTGTTGGAGGCACTCGCCGGGGCGTCAAGTGCCTTCACGCCCACTACGCCTGGTTCTTGGCCGGGGGCGACGATCCGGTGGGCCGTTGGGTGGCTGAGCAGCTGGGCCGCGGGGATTCAACGTGAGCCCACCGGTGGTGGCCGCCATCGACTGCGGCACGAACTCCACCCGTTTGCTAGTGAGCCGGGGTGGGATCGAGACGCTCGATCGGCTGATGACCATCACCCGGCTGGGGGAGGGAGTCGACCAGACCGGCCAGTTGGCACCGGGGGCCATTGGGCGCACCCTGGACTGCCTACGGCGCTACCGGGAGGTGATGGATCGCCACGGTGTGGAGGCCGTGCGGATCACCGCCACCTCGGCAGCCCGGGACGCGGCCAATCGCGAAGAGTTCTTCGAAGCCGGCGAGGCGGTGGTCGGCACCCGCCCCGAGCTGCTCAGTGGACTGGCTGAAGGTCAGCTCTCCTTTCGGGGAGCGACCGCCGAACTCGATGAGGCGATGGGGCCGTTTCTGGTGGTCGACTTGGGGGGAGGCTCGACTGAGCTGAGCGTGGGCACCTCGGAGTGCGAGGCGGCCATGTCGCTGGACGTGGGCTGTGTTCGCCTCACCGAGAAATACCTCCACAGCGACCCGCCCCGTCCCGAGGAGCTGCACGCCTGCCTGTCGGTCACCGACGCCCATCTCGACGATGTCGACCGAGAGATACCCGCTGCCCGCCAAGCCCGGACTTTTGTGGGGCTGGCCGGCACCATCTCCACCGCCGCGGCGGTCGAACAGGGACTGCACGAATACGACCGGGACAAAATCCACCACTTCGAGTTGACCAAGGCTGCGGCCGAGGATGTATTTCGCACACTGGCCACTGAGTCGCGGGCTGATCGTGCTTTCAATCCGGGACTTGAGGCTGGCAGGGTCGATGTAATCGTTGGTGGAATGGCCATTCTGGTGAAGATCATGCGGCACTTTGAATTTGACACTTGCCTGGTGTCGGAGTCGGACATCCTTGATGGAATGGTCTTGAGCTTGCTGGACTGACTGGCTGGTTAGCGAACCGGCGGGTTGGCGGGTCCTGGTCCCGGCCCAGCCCGCCGTCCTCGACAAGCTCCGGGCGGCGGGCGCCCTGAGTCGGGCCACCCCCCAACCCGCCTACCACTGCGCCGCACGCTCTTCTGATTTAGTAGGAAGGGAGGGAGTAGGTTTGCGGGCGGTGCGGACTTGGTCTCGGATTCGGGGTACTCGGGATGGTCAGGTGCTTCGCGGGTCTCGGGTGGAACTGCGTCCGCTGGTGGAGAGCGACTTCGCCGAGTGGCAGGCGGTGAGGCGGGCCAACCGGGAGTGGCTCACGCCGTGGGAGCCGGCGCCGTCCAGCAACCAGCCCGATGTGGTGGAAGACCGCCTGGCCTTCGCGGCTCGGTGCAGTGCTCGTGCCCGGGAGCGCCAGATGGATGTCGGCTATGGATTCGGAGTGTTTGCCGAGGGGCGGCTCGTGGGTGAGATGAACCTCTCGGGCGTGCAGCGGGGCCCGTTCCAGAGCGGCCATGTGGGGTACTGGATTGACCATCGCCATGCCGGGCGGGAGTACACCCCTGAATCCCTGGTGGTGGTGCTGGATCACGCCTTCGAGACCCTGAGGCTGCACCGGGTGCAGATCAACATCATCCCCCGCAACCAGGCCAGTCGCCGGGTGGTGGAGAAGCTGGGAATCCGCGATGAAGGGGTTGCCTTGCGCTACCTGGAGATCAACGGCCGCTGGGAAGACCACGTCCGCTATGCCATTACCTCAGAAGAGTGGCAGCAGCGGGGTCCCGAGCTGGTGGCCGGCTGGATGAGCTAGCTCGATTTGCTGATGGCCTCCTTGAGGGCCGCCACCCGCTCTTTGAACTCGGGCTGAGTCATCGACCAGGCCTGGGGCTCGACTTCTCGGGCCACCGCGGCCGCGCTGTCGGTGACCGACCCCATGTCGACGATGGTCTGCTTCATGGCCTGGGTGAGCTCTCGTGGGACCCGGGCCGGCCGACGGGCTATTCGGAGGGCCTCTTCCAGCAGGGCATCGTCGTCCACGCATTTCCAGGCCAGTCCGATCTCCGCGGCCCGTTCTCCGTCGAGCCTCTCCCCGAATAGCACCATGGCCATGGCCGTCTGGCGGTTGCAGATGTTTCGCAGCCGCCAAGTGTGGCCTCCGCCGGGGTGGATGGCGATCTGGAGGAACCGGCTCTCGAACATGGCCGAGCTTCCGGCCAGGATCACGTCGCAGGCCAGTGCGAAGTTCATCCCCGCCCCCACCGCCGGGCCGTTCACCGCGGCCACCGTGGGCAGTGGGGTGTGGGCCACCCTCAGGAACCCGGCGTAGATGGTGCCCAGGCTCTTGGAATCGTCCGCGGCCAGCAGCTCGTCGAGGTTGGCTCCCGCCGAGAAGGCCGGGGCAGTGCCGGTGAGCACCACCGCACCCACCGACTCATCGGCCTCCAATTCGTCAAACGCGGCGTCGAGTTCCCGGTTCATGTCCAGGCTGACCGCGTTGCGCACCTCCGGATGGTTGAGAGTCACGGTGGCGACGCCGTCGTCGATATTGGTGAGCACTAGAGCCATGCCCTGAGAATAGAGGTATGGCGATTAGGTTGGCTCAGTGACCAATTCCCGGCATCCTCGACGCGCCAGCCGGGCATTGTCGTATCAGAACTACCGCCTCTTCCTGTCCGGCGCTCTCATTTCCAATTCCGGCGTGTGGGTGCAGATGCTCGCTTTGGCATTTGTGATCGAAGACCTGACCAACAGCGGGACCTGGGTTGGATTGGGCGCCATGATGCAGACCCTGCCGGCCGTGGGTTTGGGAATGGTGGGAGGGGCAATGGCCGATCGCTTCCCTCGCCGGGTCATGTTGATGATCACCAACTCTGTCCAATCGGTGATCGCGCTGGGGTTCGCGGCCATGTGGGCTGCCGGGGTGGACCGGCCATTGGCCTACATCGCCCTCGGGGTGGTGAACGGGTGTGTGAACGGCATCCAGCTTCCCGCCTGGCAAGCGTTCGTCAGCGAACTGGTTCCCCGGGGTGCCCTGTTGAACGCGGTCACCTTGAACTCGGCCCAGTTCAATGCCTCCAGGGCAGTTGGCCCTGCGGTCGGAGGCTTGGTGCTGGCTGTGGGAGGGCCCGGATGGCCGTTTCTGGTCAACTCCTTGACGTACGTACCCGCCGTGCTGGTCTTGGCGCTGATCCGGGTGCCCCGGCTAGCTCCAACCGAGGACGGACGTCCCAACATCTTCAAAGACGCCGCCGCTGCGGTCCGCTACGCCGCCGATCACCCCGGAATCCGACGGGCCATTCTGATCGCCGGGGTGATCGCGTTCTTCGGCCAGCCCATCATCCATTTGGTGGTGATCTTCGCCAACGACGTCTTCAAAGTGGGCGAGTTCCAATACGGCATCTTGGCGGCGGCCAGCGGGATCGGGGCCATTATGAATACGCCATTTGTGGCTATCAAGGGCAGCCAAGTCTCCCGTAGCCGTTTAGTGGGTCTGGGGTGGCCGTTGTACGGAGTGGCTCTGCTGGGGTTCGCTCTGTCTCCCTACTACTGGCTGGCGGTGGTTGCCCTCGCGATTTTGGGAGCGGCCCACATCGCCACCGCGTCCACCCTCAATACCGTGATCCAGCTTCAGGTAGAAGAAGCGCTTCGGGGCAAGGTGCTGGCCCTGTATCTGATGACGCTGTTGGCGGGACTGCCCCTCGGCGCCCAGCTGCAAGGGGCATTGGCCGACTTGATCGGCCCCCGCGTCGCCGTGGGAGGCGCCGGGGTCCTCTTGGCCGCCACCGCCTTTTGGTGGGTGATCTCCGGCCGGACCAAAGTCCTCAACTTGAATTAGAAGCTCAAGTAGAAGTTGTCACTCCCATCGGGATACTGGGTTTATGAAGGAAATCAATAAGGAAACGAGTGGGAGAGCCACCCAAGGCATGAGGGTTATCCACGGCGACGACCAGCGCCAGGAGAGCAACACGGGTCGGTGCTTGGCCTTCGCGGAGGCAGCCCGGCGACTGGGATTGGCGGTACGGAGCCACGGGCTGGTCATGCCCAGCTTCCGCAGCCCACCTCGGGAGGTCGGACGCCGCCGGACGCTGGTCCGCCACAGCGATGGCTCGGTGACGGTTGCGGTAATGGTTCGCAACCGGGTCTGGACCGCGGTGCAGGCCGACATGATCGAAGGCGTGGTGGTGGCCAACTCGATGGACGACACCGACGCCGAGGTGTTGCGCGACCAGCTCTGGGAGGCGCTGGAAGGCGAATCAGCCCAGCGGGAAGCGGCTTGAGCGGCAGTTTTCAACAGCAGGTGTCGGCTGGGGGTCGGCCTATGATGACCGGACCATGCTTCTCACTGAGATTGATCACGTCGCCATAGCGGTCCACGACCTGGAGCAGGCCATTTCTTTCTATGAGGCGGCATTCGGTGCCTCCGTGGCGCACCGCGAGGTTGTGGAGCGCGACGGCGTGGAAGAGGCCCTTCTAAAGGTTGCCGATTCCTACGTTCAACTCACCGCAGCCACTGGCGAGGACTCGCCCGTGGCCAAGTTCCTGGCCAAGCGGGGCGAGGGCATTCATCACATCGGCTATCGGGTGGACGACTGCGCCGCCGCGCTCGAGTCCATGATCGCGGCCGGGGCCACCCCAATCGATGCCGAACCCCGTCCCGGCTCCCGGGGAACCACTGTCGCCTTTATCCACCCCAAAGGCGCCTTCGGCACTCTCATCGAGCTGGTTCAGGAATAGTTTTATCTCCCATTCCGTAGACTGAGCCCATGGCGATGCGCCGGGCGACGCTGCTTGTAGACGGCATGACCTGCGCGGCCTGCGTCTCTCAAATCGAGCGCAGCCTGAATTCAGTGGATGGAGTTCTCGAGGCCCGAGTCAACTACGCCTCTGGCCGCGCTTCAGTGGCTTGTCGGGACGACGTCGATGATGACGAATTGCAGGCCGCAGTAGTGGCCGCTGGCTACGTCGCCCGGATCCCCGATGGGCTCTCCCATGAATTCGCAGTGCAGTCCGGCCAACTGCGCCGATTGGTCCTCTCTGCAGTGATGGGCGCTCTTGTGGTCTTGCTGTCAAAGGTCGATGCGTTGGCATTCGACTTGGGCTTTCAGGCGTCGAACTGGTTAGTCGCGGTGTTGGCAGCCGCGGTGGTGTTCGGGTCGGGTTGGCAGTTCCACCGCCGAGCGTGGGCCCAGCTGAGCCGCCGATCCGCCACCATGGACACTTTAATAGCGGTGGGTACAGCGTCGTCGTGGGTGTGGTCGACGGTTGTGCTGGCAGCCCGGATCGGCGACGGGCACCTCTATTTCATGGAGGGGGCGGTGATTGTGGTGCTGGTGCTGCTCGGCGCGTATCTGGAAGACCGAGCCCGCCGCCGGTCGGGGGACGCCCTGCGGGCGTTGGCCGTTTTGGTTGCCCCGGTCGCCCGTCTAGAGGACGGCACCGACATCCCAGTGGCCAGCCTTCAAGTGGGCACCAGGTTCGTGGTGCGCCCCGGTGAGAGGATCTCCACCGACGGCGTGGTGGTCGACGGGGTGTCCGCGGTGGACATCTCCATGGTCACTGGTGAGCCGGTCCCGGTGGAAGTCGGGCCGGGAGACCCTGTGCTGGGAGCTTCGGTCAACGCCAACGGGTCGCTGGTAGTAGAGGCAACCGGCGTGGGTGCCGACACCGTGCTGGCCCAGATCATGCAGTTGGTAGAGCAGGCCCAGACCAATCGCACTCGCGTCCAGCGGCTTGCCGACCGGATCTCAGCGGTATTCGTGCCTGCAGCGGTGGCAATTGCGGTAGGCACCCTGATCGGTTGGCTGGCTGCCGGCCAAGCTGCCTCCGAAGCGTTCACTGCCGCTTTGGCGGTGCTGATCGTTGCTTGTCCGTGTGCGTTGGGCCTGGCCACTCCGTTGGCGGTGATGGTGGGCACCGGGCGGGGTTCTCAGCTCGGGATCATCATCAGGGGGGGAGAGATGCTGGAGGACACTCGGCAGCTCGACACCGTGGTTTTCGACAAGACCGGTACCGTCACCGAGGCCCGCATGGAAGTGGTGAATGTTGCCGCTCCCGATGGTGATCCCGACGCCATGTTGGCTCTGGCCGCGTCGGTTGAATCCCGTTCGGAGCATCCCATCGGCTTGGCCATCGCCTCGGCGGTAGAGAATGGTCGAGCGGTAACCGGCTTCAAGAACCGCCCTGGAGCCGGGGTAGTCGGCGTAGTGGACGGCGTCGAGGTGCGGGTGGGGAAACGAGTGCTTTTCGAGCACGTGCCCAATGCGGTGGAGGCCGTCGCCGCCGAGGTCGAGGCCATGGGCCGGGTGGCTGTGCTGGTAGGCCGGATGTCGAAAGCTGAAGCGGTGATCACCGTGGACGACAGGCTGCGGGACTCCGCGGCACCGGCGGTGGCCGGGCTCAAGTCCTTGGGGCTCGACACGGTGCTGCTGACGGGGGACCATCCCCGACGGGCCCAGGCCGCCGGCGACGAGCTGGGCATCGACCGGGTTGTGCCCGGTGTCGGACCCGATGGCAAGGCCGCCGAAATCGCCCGCTTGCAAGCCGAAGGACGACGAGTGGCCATGGTGGGCGACGGTATCAACGACGCCCCTGCGCTCAGCCAGGCTGACATCGGCATCGCCATGGGCACGGGGACTGATGTGGCCGCTGAGGCGGCCGACATCACCATCATGACGCCCGATCTGAGGGTGGTGGCCGAGGCCATCGCCTTGAGCCGGCGGACCATGAACACCATCCGCGGCAACCTGTTCTGGGCTTTTGTCTACAACACGGCTGCCATCCCACTAGCCGCTGCCGGGGTGCTGGAACCGATATTCGCGGCCGCGGCCATGGTGATGTCCTCGCTGTTCGTGGTTACCAACAGCCTGCGCCTCCGACGTTTCGGAATCGGCTAGCGGAGGGAAGACCCCGGCATACGTCAGATTTCACTCGCCAAGAAGGCCAGAAGCACTTCATTGGTGCGCTCGGGGGCTTCTTCGGGAATGAAGTGGCCGCAGCCGGCGGGGCGGGCCCGGTAGTCGGGGAAGTGGTTTACGAAAGAGTCGGCGTAGGGGTTTCCGTGGGGGATGTGGTCGTCGGCGGGAAACCCGTCCTCGAACGCTTGGGGCATCAAGAATGCTGAATACAGGTACAGCGCGGGGTGGGGGTAGGTGCGGCCGAGGTCCTCAGGGCCGTACACCGGGAACACGCCGAAGTCGGGGTGGCTGAAGAGCAATCCGGGGTGGTTCCACATCTCAGCCACCTGCGCCGGTGTCCGGTAGACCAGGTTGCCGTCGGCATCGGGGAAGTGGAACGGAAGGGCATCCCGATAGTACGAGACGGCGTGGAAGTGCGATCCGGGCTGGTCGAACGCCGCCCGATAGTGCTCCACGTCGTCGGCGTTCCAATACTTGGATGGGTCCCAGTCGGTCATGGCCCCGCCCGGGTCTTGGGCCTCGTTATCGGTTGGCGGGGCTTTCCACGGCGAGTGGGGAGGCGGGCCGTAGCTGCCCTCGATGCCGCCGAAGACGGAGTTGATGAACTCGCCGGCGTGGTGCTCCCAGAACTGCTCGGCCTCGGGCTCGCACTTGAACCAGTAGCCGTGGATGCCCCACGGGATCCACACCGTGCACAAGGTGTCCACCAATCCCAGCCGGGTGAACCGGTCGGGATACTCCAGGGCCGCTTTGAAGGCGACGATCCCGCCCCAGTCATGGCCCACCAGCGAGCATTGTCTGATGCCCAGGGCGTCGATGAAGTCCACGATGTCGCGGGCCAGCAGGTCGCGGGTGACCCGGATGCGGGGCTTGTCGGTGCCGCCGTAGCCCCGGGTGTCGGGGGCGTAGACCCGGTAGTGCTCGGCTAGAACCGGGATCTGATGGCGCCACATGTGGGAGGTCTGGGGGAAGCCGTGCAACAGCACCACCGGGGGCGCATTCTCGTCGCCAGCCGCCAGGTAGTGGAAGCGAAGGCCGGCGGTGTCGATGTAGTGAGACTCGGTCATGAGGGCTCCTGAGATCGGTTCGAGGCGGTCGCGACACTAGAGCGGTACACGGCAGCGCACCGCATCTGTGTATGGGCCAGACTAGGGAAATGGACTACCAGTACCTGACCTACGAGACGCTGGACGACGGGAATATCGCCCGCATCATGCTGAACCGGCCCGAGGCCCGCAACGCCCAGAACCGGGGCATGCTGGTGGAGCTCAACGAGGCCTTCCTGGTGGCTGAGGCCGACGATGACGTGCGGGTGGTGATCCTGGGCGGGGTCGGCCCGATGTTCTCGGCCGGCCACGACATGGGGACCAAGGCGGCGATGGATGAGCGCATGCCCGGCCCCAACCAGCACCCCACCTGGCAGATCAACGGCGGGCAGCGCCGGGGCTCGGAGAAGCTGATGCTCCAGGAGTGGCACTACTTCTTCGAGAACACCAAGCGGTGGCGCAACCTGCGCAAGATCACCATCGCCCAAGTGCAGGGGCCGGTGCTGGCCGCCGGGCTGATGCTCATGTGGAGCTGCGATCTGATCGTGGGCGCTGAGGACGCCTCTTTCGCCGATGTTGTGGGCACTCGGCTGGGCATGATGGGCGTGGAGTACTTCGCCCACCCCTGGGAGTTCGGCCCCCGCAAAACCAAAGAGCTGCTGCTCACCGGCGACTCCATCGACGTCCACGAGGCCCACGCCATGGGCATGGTGTCGAAGGTGTTCCCCAACGAAACCCTGTCAGAGCAGACCCTGGAGTTCGCCCGGCGGATCGCCGCGGTTCCCACCATGGCCGCGCTGCTGGTCAAAGAGGCGGTGAACCAGTCCATGGACGCCCAGGGCTTCAACACCGCTTTGTCGGCGTGCTTCACCCTCCACCAGCTCAATCACTCCCACTGGGCCTCCATCACCAACGGCGAATGGTGGATCGCCACTGAAGAGCACGGCGTGCCCCACTGGAAGGACGCCCCCAAAATCCGCCCCGCGGCCAAAACCTCGCCCGGCGACTCCTGACCGCGGCAAACAGGCGATAATACGACCGTGATCCCTGAGCGGTACTCCAGCTACGAGGCTCGTCTGCGGGCGGGGGCGGTGGATTTCACCCCGGTTCCCGGGGATGTGGCAGCCAATCTGAACAAGATGACCCGCTGGATAGCCGAAGCCGCCGAAGCGGGAGTGGGATTGCTGGTATTTCCCGAGGAGGCGCTAACCGGGGCGATCCACTGTGACGAATGCGAGCAACTTGGCGGGCCGTGCGGGCTGCACCGAACGTTGGCCGAAACCGTGCCCGGGCCGTCAACCGAGAAGCTGGCCCAGTTGGCCGTCGAGCACGACATGTACCTGGTGGTGGGCATGATCGAGCAGGACCCCGTCGACCCTGACGCGCTCTATAACGCGGCGGCGGCGATCGGTCCTGAGGGAATCATTGGCACCTACCGCAAGCTGCACTTGGGCTCTCTGCCCTTCGTTACCGAGGGGGTCACGTTTCGGCCCGGCACCAGCCTGGACGTCTTCGAGACCCGCTACGGCCCTATCGGCGTGCAGATCTGCTACGACTTCTGGCTCAACCCCGAGGGCAGCCGCTTGTTAGCCCTCCAAGGAGCCCGGGTCATCGTCAACCCCACCGCGGCGTTCGCCGGGGGACCAGACAAGGTCGAGTCCATGCGCCGGGTGGCCGCCACCCGGGGGCAGGAGAACTTCGTGTTCACCATCTCAGCCAACCAGGTGAGCGGCATCGATGCCGGCAACAGCCTGGAAGACAGCTTCGACGGGGCGCTGCCCGCCAACTACGCCGGCCACAGCCTCATCTGCGGCCCCCACTTCCCCGACTTCAGCCACATCTATGCCGAGGGCTCCGACGCCGAAGGGCTGGTGATAGCCGACTTGGACTTCGAGGTATTGCATCGCTGGGACGACGTGTGCCCGTGGCGCCAGTGGCGGGCCACCCACCAGTCGGGCACCTCGGAGCTGTTTGCCACCGAATTCGCCAAACTTGTCCACGGGCCCCCGGCCCAGTAACGGAGGAGATAAATGAGCACTGAACCAAGGATCCTGCCCTTCGAGGACATCGAATGGGTGGATGAGTCCAAGAACCCGAATGCCCCTGCGGAGCTGATTGCCAAGGCTAAGGAGATGGGTGCTGGACGCAAGCACGTTGCTCGCGGAGAAGGGGGCTTTTGGTGCCAGTACACCACCATGCCCGCCGGCTATCACGTTCCACCCCACAGCCATGACCAGAACGAGCTTCTGATCGTGGTGTCGGGCGGCTGTGAGGTGTGGCCCGACGGCGCCGATGGTCGCTCGGCACAGCTTGGCCCGAAGGACTCGGTGATACTGGCCGCCAACCACAAGTACTCCTTCACCTGCGGCCCCGACGGCATGGAGTTCTTCGTGCTGCGCCCCGGCGACGCCGCCGCCTCGTTCAACCAGTCCTGACCTCTAGAGGAGCCCGTTCATGGTCGGCCGCTAGGGTGCCGCCATGGGAAACCGACTGGAAGGCAAAGTGGCAGTTGTGACCGGGGCGGGGGGTGGCATCGGCAGAGAGCACGCCCATCTCCTGGCCTCCGAGGGCGCCAAAGTGCTGGTCAACGACCTCGGCATCCGCAAGACCCCGGAGGGGGTGGCGGCCAACGCCGAGCGAGTGGCTGCCGAAATCATCGACGCCGGGGGTGAAGCGGTGCCCAGCGACACCTCGGCCACCTGGGACGGTGCCGCTGAAATAGTGCAGCAGGCGATGGACGCCTTCGGGCGCCTGGACATCTTGATCAACAACGCCACCGCCGGGCGCAACAACGACATCTGGCGCTTCACCGAGGAGGAGTGGGACCTAACCGTGGGGGTCAACCTCAAGGGCTACTTCGCCATGATCAAGCACGCCGTGCCCCACCTAGTGCAGCAGGACACCAGCGTGATCATCAACACCAGCTCGGGTTCGGGCTTCGGCCATCCATCCCACTGCGCCTACTCGGCGGCCAAAGAGGGTGTGATCGGCCTGACCCGCACCGCGGCCCGGGAACTGGGCCGCTTCGGTGTGCGCTGCAACGCCATCCGGCCCCGGGCTGTGGGGGCGTCCACCGCCGAATACGCCATCCGCACCGCCCGGTGGACCGACCTCATGGCCATCACCATGGCCCCCCGGGCGGTTGCCGCTCCCACCCCCGACGACACCGACGATGCCTACGCCCCCCGCAAGATCGCCCCGATGGTGGTGTGGCTGTGCACCGACGCCGCTCGCCATGTGACCGGACGCACGTTCCACATATCCGGCGACATCGTGAGCCGCCTGAGCGAGCCCCAGCGGGAGGTGGCCGTGTACCAAGACGACGGACTCACCCTCGACGCCCTAGACGCCTTTTCCGGCCGCCACCTCACCGAGGACTTGGCCAACGACTACGTCCTCGAAGACCGCCCCGACCTCCAAGTCTTCGAGCCCTAACCGCTGTCCTTGTTTGGTGAGGGGGTTATGGGATTGAGCCTTGGGGGGCTATCCATTCGCTGGGTTGTTGGGTTACCGAGGCGATGCGGTCGTAGTCGGCGTCATAGTGCAGGACGGCGACACCGTTGAGTTCCGCCACGGCGGCGATGAGGAGGTCGGGCAGAGATATTCGGTGCTGGCCGAGATGGGCAAGCTGGTGCTGTGTTTCGATGGCCCGATCGGTTACCAGCTCGGTGATGGGGTAGGACATTAGCGAGCGGCGCTCGTAGAGGATGGCCTCGTAGTCGGCGAGGGATCGAGCGCTGTAGAGGATCTCAAGGTCGATGATCGGGCAGGTAGCGATCAAGCCGTCAACCAGAAGCGGTCCGAGGCGGTGACCCACCGGCGGTTGGTCGAATCGGGCGAGCGCGCTCTTGTCGGCAAGGTACAGGGGAGTTAGTGCCATGCGCCTTGCATGATCTCTTCATCGCCGAGGTCTGTTCCCTGGCCAGTTTCGAGTCGGCGCAAGTGCTGTCGGCGGAGTTCGGTGTCGAGCAACTGCCGCAATGCGGTATTGACGGCCTCCTTCATCGTGGCCACACCGATCAGTTCTCGTACTTCCGTCAGGAGGGCGTCATCAATGTCAACCAGCCGCTTCGTCACAGTCAATGAGTATATATTCAAGTAGTTCAAATAGATATACTTGATTTAGCCAGAAGCACATCTAGACCTCGCGGTATGGGAAAGGCCGAGGTCGTGTCTGCCTGCTGAGATAGCTGATGGCATTGGCTACGCTGAGGGTTGATGAGAGGGATCACCTCATGATCACCAAAATGAACCACGCGGTGCTGTATGTGAGGGATGCCCGGCGTCAGCAGGAGTTCTATACCGATGTGCTGGGGTTTGAGACGATCATCGACGAGCCGGGGCAGTTTGTGTTTATGCGGGCACCGGCTTCGGAGAACCATCACGACATCGCCTTCTTCTCCATTGGCGACGGGGCCGAGCCGTCGTCGGCCGGACGCCGGTCGGTGGGGATGTACCACATCGCTTGGGAGGTGCCCACCCTGGATGAATTGGCCTCCATCCGCCAGCGGCTGGTGGACGCGGGCGCGCTGTACGGCGAGAGCGATCACGGTGCCAACAAGAGCCTGTACGCCAAAGACCCCGATGGCTTGGAGTTCGAGGTTATGTGGCTGGTGCCACCCCAGCACTGGGGCGATGAGGAGAATCAGGCCATCATCCGGCCCCTGGATCTCACCCAAGAGCAGCGGCGGTTCGCTGCTTTGGCTACTGACGACTAAGCAACCGGGGCCGCAGCCATGAATCTCACCAACCAGTACTGCTACTTCTACGACGACGACCTGTTTGTCGAGACCGATCGGGAGGGATTCCGCCGCCGGGTCATCACAGGCGACGGGCTCCAACTCTGTTTCTGGCGCATCACCGGCGGGGTAACCGGGTCGTTCCTGCACCGCCACGAAGATCACGAGCAGCTCGGCATCGTTGTGCGGGGCAAGCTCGACTTCCGCATCAACGACGACCCCGACAGCGAGGAGCGGGTGGTTTTGGGCGAGGGCGAGGCCTACATCGCGCCCAAAGGGGTGTGGCACGGCGACTCGGTGTTCATCGGAGACGATGAATACGGGGAGTGCTGGATCCTCGACGTGTTCACCCCGCCCCGAGACGATCTGATGGCAGGCTAGAACCGTGTCCGACTGGAGACTGGCGGTGGATATCGGGGGCACGTTCACCGACGCGGTGCTTTTGAACGCGGCCACCGGTGAGGTAACGGTCAACAAGGCCCTCACCACACCGGCCGCCCCCCTCGAGGGGGTGCAGGCGGCGGTTGGCCAACTCTTGGACCGGGCCGGAGTGGCCCCCGGCGAGATCACTGCGCCCATTGTCCACGCCACCACGCTGATCACCAATGCGCTGATCGAGAACAAGACCGGCCGCGCCGGTCTGGTCACCACCTCCGGCTTCGGCGACACCCTGCTGATCCGCGACGAGCACCGCTACGATATGTACGACCTCCAGATCGAGTTCCCCGACCCGCCCATAAGCAGGGAACTCACCTTTGAGGTCGACGAGCGCACCGTGGCCACCGGCGAAGTGCTGGCGGTGCCGTCGGCAGCGGCCATGGCCACGCTGGTGGACGAATTGGCCGAGGCCCGGGTTGAGGCGGTGGCGGTGTGTTTGCTCAATTCCTATGTCAACCCGGCCAACGAGCGGCTGCTGGCCGACGAACTGCGCCGGGAGCTTGGGGTGCCGGTGTGCGCCTCGGCCGACATCTCGCCCCAGATCAGGGAGTACCCCCGCATGATCACCGCGGCCTGCAACGCGGCCACCATGCCAATCATCGGGCCTTATCTGGACGAGCTTCAGAAGTGGCTCTCGGCCGAGGGGTTCGGCGGGTCGGTGCTGATGATGCTGTCCAACGGAGGGGTGGTGTCGGCCGACGACGCGGCCGCCGCCCCGATCCGGCTGGTGGAGTCGGGTCCGGCCGCCGGCGCCCTGGCCGCCCGATGGTTCGCTAACCGCATAGGGGAGGACCGGCTGCTGGCCTTCGACATGGGCGGCACCACCGCCAAGGCCACCTTGGTGGAAGACGGTGAGCCCGCGCTGACCACCACATTCGAGGTGGCCCGGCGCTACCGGTTCAAAAAGGGATCGGGCTTTCCGGTGTCGGTGCCGTCGGTCGATCTGGTGGAGATCGGCGCCGGGGGCGGCAGCCTGGCCCACCTCGACCAGTTCGGCTTGCTCAAGGTGGGCCCCGAGTCGTCCGGCGCCGACCCCGGTCCGGCCTGCTACGACCAGGGTGGCGATCAGCCCGCGGTGACCGACGCCGACGTGGTGCTTGGCCTGCTAGACCCCGATGCCTTCCTGGGCGGCGACATGCCCCTGGACGCTGGTCTTGCTCAGTCGGCCATAGAACCGTTAGCCAACGGCCTCGGTCTGTCGGTTTCGGACACCGCCGCGGGAATGTACGAGGTGGTCAGCCAGAACATGGCCGCCGCCGCCCGCATGCACGCGGTGGAGCGGGGAGTGGACTTGCGAGGGGTCAGCGTGCTGGCCTTCGGCGGGGCCGGACCGCCCCATGCCTGCCGGGTGGCCGAGCTCTTGGACTCCGATCGGGTGGTGTTCCCGGTGAACGCCAGCGTGCTGTCGGCCTTCGGGACGCTGGTGTCGCCGGTGCGGATCGATCTGGCTCGCTCCATGCCGGTGAAACTTGCCGAAATCGACCCCGCCGAGCGCGACAGTCTGCTGGACGAGCTGCGGGAGGAGGGCCGCCGGGTGCTGCTCAGCGCGGGCGTGCCCGAAGCTGACATCGGCTTCCGCTACGGCATCGACGCCCGCTACACCGGCCAGGGCAATGAGATCACCATTTGGGTGGGCGAGGGGGATGCTTGGGAGGCATCTGATGACGAGGTGGTCGGAGCATTCGAGGCCGAATACCGCCACATATACGGGATGACCATCGACGACGTGGACATCGAGATAGTCACCTGGCGTCTAGCGGCCCGAGCCGACCCGGCCGAGATCGCCGAAGTAGATGCCGAGGTGCCATCCGCACCTGACAGCCCATTCGAACCGGCTTCCACCCGCACCGCAGTGTTCGGCCGAGAGCAGGATGCGGTAGAAGTCCCGGTCTACCGCCGCGCCGATCTGGCTATCGGTATGTCCTTCCCCGGTCCCGCTCTGGTGGAGGAGCGGGAGACGACCTCAATTATCCGTCCCGGTTGGAAGGTGACGGTTGCGGGAGACGCCAGCCTCATCGCAGTGTTGGAGGAGAAATGAGCCAGACCAAGTACGACCCCATTCAACTAGAGATCTTGTGGCAGTCGCTTATCTCGGTGGTGAACGAGCAGGCCCGGGCCCTTCAGCGGGCCGCGTTCAGTCCCATCGTGCGCGAGGCCGGCGATCTGGCCAACGCGGTGTTCGACAAACGGGGTCGCATGGTGGCCCAGGCAGTGACCGGCACTCCCGGCCACATCAACTCCCTGGCCGTCGGGGCGGCCAACATGCTGGAGGAGTTTCCCCCCGATGCCCTCGAGCCTGGCGACGTGCTGGTCACCAACGATCCCTATCTCACCGCGGGCCAGCTACTGGACGTAACCGTGCTGGTCCCGGTGTGGCGCGCCCCGGCCGCCAGCGGCGATCCCGTGCCCATCGCCTACTTCGGCTCCACCATCCACCACACCGACGTCGGCGGCTACGGCATCGGCGCCGGGGCCCGGGACTGCTTCGAAGAGGGCCTGTGGATCCCCATTTGCAAGCTGATGAAGAGCGGCGAGCGCAATGAGGACGTGTGGAAATTCATCCTGTCCAACGTCCGCCAGCCCGACCACATGGCCGGCGACCTGCACGCCCAGATGGCTTCGGGCGCGGTGGGCGCCCAGCGCCTGGCCTCCCTGTGCGACGCCTACGACCTCGACGACATCGAGGCGCTGGCCGACGAGATCATCGACCGCTCCGAGGCGGCCACCCGGGCCAGCATCGCCGAGCTGTCGGCGGGGGAATACCGGGCCGACGCGGTGCTGGATTTGGCCGACGGCAGCCGCATCGACATCGTGTGCTCCCTGCGGGTAGACCCCGATGCCGGGGAGATCATGGTGGACTACGCCGGCACGTCGGAGGCCAGCCCGTGGGGCATCAACGTGGTCCGCAACTACACCCACGCCTACACCACGTTCACCGTGCGCTCGGTGCTGAACCCCGAGATCCCCAACAACCACGGCAGCCTGGCCCCGATCAAGATGACCGCCCCCGAGGGGTCCATCGTGAACGCGGTGCTGCCCCAGCCGGGCACCGCCCGCCACGTGGTGGGCATGTTCCTGCCCAACGCCCTGCTCAAGGCCCTGGCCCAAGTCAAGCCGGAGGAGTCCATGGCCGAGGGGGCAGGCGCGGTGTGGACCATGCAGGTGAGCGGCAACCACGACGACGGCACCCCGTTCATCACCGCCATGTTCACTTACGCCGGAGGGGTGGGCGCTCGGGCTTCCAAGCCGGGCTTGGACGCCTGCTCCTATCCCACAGGAGTCAGCGCAGTGCCCATCGAGGTGGTGGAGGCCTCCGCCCCGGTGCGCTTCACCCGCAAAGCGCTGCGACCCGGTTCAGAGGGTCTAGGGGCCCAGCCCGGCGGCATGGGCCAGACCATCGAGTTCACCGTGGACACCTCCCGCCCCTGGCTGCTCAACGCGGTGACCAGCCGATTGTCCGATCCCCCTCAGGGCATATTCGGCGGGGGTCCGGGAGAGGCAGGCTCGTTCCAGGTCAACGGTGAGCCGGTCACCACCCAGAGTCGTATCACGCTCGACCCTGATGATGTCGTGTGCCTTGAGCTGCCTGGAGGCGGAGGCTACGGATCTCCCGATGGCTGATCCGGTACAGGACGGATCAGCCATCCACTCACCTGCGTCGTTCGCCGATGTGTGGACCCGGGCGGTTGACTACCGCCCCGATGCGGTGTTCCTGGTGTTTGAGCGGCCCGACGGTACTGTCGCCACTTGGACGTACGAGCAGTTCGACGCCGCTATCACCGATGTGGCTGCCGGCTTGATTGAGCGGGGAGTGGTCCCCGGCAGCTCGGTACACCTGGCGCTGACCAATACCCCGGCGTTTGTGGCCCTGTGGCTGGCCGCCAATCGCCTGGGGGCGTGGATCGTTCCGTCCGACCCGATGGGCAAGGTGCCGGAGCTGGCCGACCACATCGAGCGCACCCGGCCGAAGGCCGGCTTCTGCGCCATCGCCCGGGCCGAGGTCTACCGCCAAGCTGCTTCGGGCAGCCCCGATTTGGCCATCACCGAGGTGGACGAAGCAACCGGCAGCATGGACATGCTGGTCGGGAGCGCCCGGGTGGACTGGCCGGCGGTGAACCTCCGGGATCGAGCCGCAGTGATGTTCACCTCGGGTACCACCGGACGGCCCAAGGGGGTGGAGATCACCCAGGCCAACTACGCCTTCTGCGGCCAAGTCATGGCAGAGCGGGCAGGCTTGACCTCCGACGACCGCCATTTGGTGGTGCTGCCCCTGTTCCACGCCAACGCGCAGTACTACTCGTTCGCCTCGGCCATCTGGACCGGGGCCTCGGTAGCGCTGATGCCCGCCTTCTCGGCCAGCGGCTTTTTGGCCCAAGCCGCCCGCCACGGGGCTACTTGCGCCAGCCTGTTTGCCGCTCCGATGCGGATGATCCTGGCCCGGGGCGCTCCCATCGACGGCGTGGGCCTGCGCCACTGCTGGTACGCCCAGAACATCGCCGACGATCAGTACAACACCCTGGCCGACTGGTTCGGGTGCCGACCTCGCCAGCTCTACGGCATGACCGAGACCATTCCCGCGGTGCTCACCGAGCCGGCCGACAACCCCGTTCCGTCGTCCATGGGCCAGGTCACCCCCGGCTGTCAGGTGATGGTGCGCGACGGCGAGGTGCTAGTGGGAGGTGAGCCCGGACTGGCGCTGTTCGCCGGTTACCTCGACGACCCGGAGACCACCGCGGCCTCGTTCGCCTCCGACGGCTGGTTCCGCACCGGAGACCGGGCGGTGGTCGGCGCCGATGGCCGCCACTACTTCGACGGTCGCCATTCCGACGTGCTCAAAGTGGCCGGGGAGAACGTCTCCATCGTCGAGGTGGAGTCGGTGCTGTCCTCGCACCCCGCCGTGCTGGAAGCCGCTGTGGTGGGTGCCTCTGATCCGATGCGCGACGAGGTGCCGGTGGCCTTTGTGGTGCCCGCCGACCCGGCCAGTCCGCCGGGGACCGAAGAACTCTCGTCGTGGTGCCAAGAGCGTCTGGCCAAATCCAAGCAGCCCCGCTCGTTTACTCTTATGGACGAACTGCCTCGAACCAGCGTGGGGAAGATCCGCAAGTTCCTGCTACGACAAGAGGCAGAAATCCCAAAAGATGCGACAAGGGGGTGACCACATGACCGTGCTTACCGGCGAACTGCTCGACTCGTTCGAAGACTCGATCACCGATGTGGCCACCGCGGTGACCCTTCCCCCCGAGATCTACACCTCAGAGGAGTTCCTGGCCTTCGAGCGCCGGGCGCTGTTCGAGCACGAATGGTGCTGTGTGGGGGTAGCCAGCCGCATTCCCGAGACGGGCGACTGGTTCACCACCACGGTGAGTACCGAGCCCATCATCGTGGCCCGCCAGAGGGGCGGCTCCGTGGGAGCGTTCTCGGCCATCTGCCGCCACCGGGGCATGCAGGTGGTGGAGGGAGAGGGCAACAGCCGCTCATTCCGGTGCCCCTACCACCACTGGAGCTATCGGCTCGACGGCCGCCTGATGGGCGCTCCGGCCATGGAGCACACCGAGGGTTTCGACAACGAAGACTGGGGGTTGCCCAACCTGGCGGTGGAGCTGTGGCACGGGTTCATCTTCGTCAACTTCAACGCCGACGCCTCGCCGCTGGCCCCGACTCTGGAGCGCTACGAGCCCTATCTGGCCAACTACGAGCTTGACAATTGCGTGTGTCCCGGCACCTTCACGCTCGAAGACCTGCCCTGGAACTGGAAGGTCATGTTCGAGAACTTCAACGACGGCTACCACGCCAACCGCCTCCACGAGGTGATCCAGGACTTCTGCCCCTCGGAGATGGCCCGGTTCCCGGTGCCGTGGTCGGACGACTCCAACGTGATCTTCCGGGAGAACGGCTACACCCACATCGACGGCGGGTTCAACGCCACCCGCAAGGCCCTGCTGCCGGTGTTCCCCAAGCTCACCGAAGAGGAGCGGTGGCGGTCCACCTTCGCGCTCATCCCGCCCTCGCTGTGCTTCGGCACCGCCCCCGACATGGCGTTCTTCTTCATCGTGCGGCCCACCTCGGCCGAGACCATCGACGTGGAGATCGGCTATCTGCTGCATCCCACCTCGCTGGAGCACCCCATGTTCGACCATCTGTTCCAGGCCAGCGACGAGGGTGTGCAGGTGTTCGTGGCCCAAGACCAAGACGCCACCACCAAGGTGCAGCTGGGCATGCGGTCGCGATTCGCGGTCCGGGGCCGGTATTCCTGGCAAGAGGAAACCCACGTGCAGTTCAACCGCTGGTTGGTGCAGCGCTATCGCCGCCACTGGCCGACGAGCACAGAAAAGGGCTGACGGGTCGCGACTATTGGGAAGGCTGGGTCGGTGTCGAGGCGGCTTCGGCCCGGCCCTCAAGCCGACCCACTCGGTTGACCAAGTCCATAACCACTTCGGTCAGCTTGTCGATTCGCTCGTGGAGATAGCCGAAACCCCTTTGCATTTCTTCCCGCAGACGGGCTTCGCCCTGGTGCACTTCCTGTCGAAGCTGGGCGATGTCGGCGCGTCGGCCTCGGTCGAGGTAGAGCATCAGAGTGATGATTACCCCCAGCAGGGCGAGGATGGCTTGGTCCATGAGATTCTCCTCATTTAGTCCGGGCGGATTGCTGGGGGAAGCTTGGGCCGAGCATACCGCTCCGGGTGACATGGGCGGCAACAGCCGTTTGGAGGCTGGGGATCGGCAGGACGGGGGCAAGGCGGTGCGAGTAGGCTGCTGAGCGGCAATTGGGCCCAATGGACCGACATCTCTGGAGGGGAACGATGACGAGACGACTTACCCGCAAATTGTGGCTGCTGGCCGCACTGCTTTCTGTATTGACCTTGGTGGCGGCCGGTTGCGGCAACGACGACGATGACGACGAGTCGTCTGTTGACCCAGCTTTGTTGGAGACCTTTGATGCCGATGGCGACGGCACCCTCACCATCGGCGTGGCCGCCGCTGGGCCACGCGACGACCAGGGCTATTACCAGGCACTGGTGGACTTTGCCGAGGAATTCTCAACCGAAAACGGGTTCGCTCCACCCTTTGTGAGTGACAACATCGGCGCGGCCGAGGCTGCACAGGCCATGTCCGATCTCGCGGCCCAGGGAGTGGACATCATTCTCGTCGGAGCCAGCGAGATTGCTGAGCCCCTTCCCGACCTCACCGCGCAGTACCCCGATGTGTTCTGGTACTGCAACTGCGGTGCCGGTTTCGAAGGGGATACTGCCGGATTCGCCCAGGCGACCGACTGGGGGTCGGGCATTCACTACACCGCGGGTGTGGCCATGGGTGCGGTGTTGCAGGACCACGGCGGGGATACCGCGGTATTTCTGGGCTGCTGTGACCTCGGATTCGAGAAGGAGGCCTACAACGCCACCGTGCATGGTCTCCAGTCGGTGGACCCGTCGTTCACCATGGAGTACGTAGCTACCGGCGCCTTCCCATTTGACTTTGACAACTCGGCCAACGCCACCGCGGCGCTTACCAACGCCATTGCCGAAGGAGCCACCTTGGCCTACGCCTACTTGGGTGGCGCACTGAACCCGGTCGGCCAGTTGGCCACCGACGAGGGGGTCGCGGTGTTTGCCGCTGGTCCCGCCGACATTTGCTCACGCGACGACGGAATTGAGTGGACGGGAAGCATCGTGTTTGACGGTGGGCGATACGCCCAGCAGGTGCTACCTCGCATCATCTCTGGAGACCTGACCGAGGGCTCTACCTACCAGTTCCCAACCGCCTCGGGCCTCAACGGTGGCGAGCTGTGCGACCCGTCAGCAGAAGCAGAAGCCCTGCTGGCCGATGCCTTCGAAGCTGTTGCTACCGACGGGGAGCTGCTCGGCGTGCTCGGTGGGATCTCAGCCGAAGCCTACGGCGGCGGGTGACCGACACAACGACTGGATTGACAGGCGCCGGGGGGTCTGACCCCTCGGCGCCTGCGGTCGAACTCACCGGCATAACCAAGCGCTTCGGGGGGATCGTCGCCTGTGATCAAGTTGACTTGACCCTGCACCGGGGCCGCATCCACGGCATCTTGGGCGAGAACGGGGCGGGCAAGTCCACTCTGATGAAGGTGCTCATCGGGCTGGTGCTGCCCGATGCGGGTTCGATCCGCATCGACGGCCAGCCCCAAACCATCCACGATCCGCTAGCCGCGGCCGACTTGGGAATTGCCATGGTCCACCAGCACTTCAGCCTGGTCGACCAGCTCTCCGTGTGGGAGAACGTAGCCCTCGGTGAGGATGGGCGGCTGAAGTCGGCTGGGGTGCGCGGCCGGGTGGCGGCCATCAGCCAGCAGTACGGCCTTGAGATCGATCCCGACGCCCGAGTGGGTGATCTCACCGCCGGCCTTCGCCAACGAGTGGAGATCATCAAGTGCCTTCGTCGCGACCCTCACATACTGGTATTCGACGAGCCCACCTCGGTGCTCACCCCAGAGGAGTCCGAGCAGCTGTTCAGCACGCTGCGGGAGGTGGTAGCTGCCGAGGGCCGGGCGGTGGTGCTGGTAAGCCACAAGTTGGACGAGGTGCTGCACGCCACCGACGAAATCACCATCATGCGCCAAGGACGAGTGGTGGACTGCCAGCCCACCCGAGAGGCCGACGCCCGCGGTCTGGCTCGGGCCATGGTGGGTCGAGAGGTGTCGCTGCGCTCGGAGCGCGCCGCCTTCGGCCTGGTTGAAATGGAGGAGGCCGACCGGGAACCTGAAGTCGATGCACTTGTTGAGGCCGACGAACCAGATCGAGCACCGGACGTCGCTGCTGAAGAAGGGCAGCCATCAGAGGTGGGGGCCTCGGATGACACGGTATTGCGGATCGAAGGAGTCACGGTAAAGGGGCGGGGCGGGGCCCGGCTGTTGGACGACATCAGCTTGGATCTTCGGGCAGGCGAGATCGTGGGCGTGGCCGGGGTGGAGGGGAATGGCCAGCGGACCCTGGGCGATCTGCTGTCCAGCCTGGTAGCTCTGGATACCGGTCGGGTGGTGGTGAGCGGCGCGGCGGCGTCCGCCGGCTCGCCCGGAGCTATGGCCAAGGCTGGGGTGGCGGTGATCCCCGAAGACCGCCATGACTCCGGTGTGGTGCTGGACATGACCGTGGCCGAGAACCTGCTTATGGTGGACCCTCACCGGGCGGCCCGCCACGGTGTCATGGACAAGCGGACGGTGACCGAGATCGCCCAGCAGATGATCGACGAGTTCGACATCGGCTGCTCCGGGCCCGACGCCCCCTTGTGGTCTTTGTCGGGCGGCAACCAGCAGCGGGTGGTGCTGGCCCGGGAGCTGGCCGCTGAGCCCGATGTGCTGGTGGCGGCCCAGCCCACCCGCGGGCTCGACGTGGGGGCCATCGAGTACATGACCGATCGGATACGTCAGACTGCGATTGACGGCGTGGCCGTGCTGCTGATCTCCAGTGAGCTGGAGGAGATCCTCGAATTGGCCGACCGGATCGTGGTGATGTCCCGGGGCCGAATAGTCGGCGAGCTTTCCCACGCCGAGGCCAACCTCGAAACCCTCGGGCTTCTGATGGGCGGTAGCGAAGTATGACCAGAGGTGCGCGGGTAGCGGAGTGGGTCGCGCTCTACGCCCTCAGCGTTACCGTGGCCCTCGCCGTGTCCAGCGTGATTGTGGAGGCCACCGGGGGTGACTGGTGGCCGGTGGTGGAGGCCCTGGTGGATGGCAGCCTCAAGGCCCCGGGCCGCTGGGGTGAGACCCTGGGGGTGGCTGCACCCTTGCTGTTGGTGGCGTTGGGGACAGTGATCTCGGCCAAGGCCGGGCTGATCAACATCGGCCAAGAAGGCCAGCTGCTGGTCGGCGCGGCGGTCGCCGTCTACTTCAGCTTCCTGATTGGCGGTCCCGGCCCGCTCAACGTCGTGCTGCTGCTGTTGTTCGGGGCACTGGGCGGGGCGGTATGGGCTTCTCTGGCCGGGTTGCTGCGCTTTTGGCGAGGGGTTCCGGAGGTGTTGAGCACCCTGTTGTTGGTGTTCGTGGCCACACAGGCCGTGGGATACGGATTGAAGTGGCAGTGGCTTCTACTGGCTGATGAGGCCAGCAGGGGCAATCGCAACCTGGTGAGCGAGCAATTGGCCACCGACAATCGGATTCCCCGCCCCGATATGTTCGGCAACGAGTTCCCCATCACTGCCTATATGGCGTTGGCGCTGGCTTTGGCGGTGGCCTTTGTGCTGGCCCGCACGGTGTGGGGTTTTCGGCTGCGGATGCTGGGCCACAACCCCCGTGCCGCCCAGCGATCGGGAGTGTCGTCCACCACCTATGGCGCCACTGCGCTGGCCATCGGCGGGGCCTTCGCCGGACTGGCCGGGGCGGCCATGCTCGCCGGCGGCGGATTCTCCTTTGGAAACTACCGGCTGGTGCCCGGCTTTTCCGACAACATCGGGTGGACCGGCCTATTGGTGGCATTGATGGCCCGAGAACGGGCACTGCCCGCGGTGGTGGCCGCGTTCGTTTTTGCCATGCTGCGAACCGGGGCGGGCTTTGTGAACAGCACCGGAGTGGAGAGCCGAATCACCGACGTTGTGCAGGGCCTTTTGGTGCTGGCCTTGCTGGTTCCCCCCGCGGTGATCTTCCTGCGGGATCGACGCCGAGCCCGAGCCGCGGCCACGGAGAGGGTGTGATTCCGTGCTGACAGTTGACGCGCCGATCAACGACCCAGAAGGCAGCTCAGAGTGCTGATCGACTTCTTCTCCGCGGTGGGCGATGTGCTGTCGAGCGAGTCCACTTACATCAACGGCGCACTGTTCGCCGCGCTGCTGGCATTTGCCGCCACTGGTGAGTGGGTGGCGGAGCGGTCGGGCACGTTGAACATCTCGGTGGAGGGAATGCTGCTGAGCGGGGCGTTTGCCGGCGCTCTCGGCTTTCACCTGGCTGAGTCGGTAGCGGTGGGGTTGGTGTTCGGGGCGGTCGGCGGGATGGTCGTAGCCGCGGTGCAAGCGGAGATGAGCCATCGCCTCACCGCCGATCAGTTCGTGGTCGGCCTCACCCTCAATATCTTGATTGTCGGGCTCACCGGGTTCTTAGACCGAGAGATTGACCCGAGGGCTGACTACGCCTCGGAAGTGGAGATCCCCATTCTGGTAGACATCCCCCTTTTCGGCGAAGCGCTGTTCGGGGAGCCGTGGCCGTTCTACCTCCTCTATGGGCTGGTGCCGCTGTCGTGGTGGCTGGTGTACCGCACTCGGTGGGGACTGGAGCTGCGAGCCGCGGGGGAGAACCCCCAGTCGGCCGACGTGAGCGGCATCGACGTGAATCGCCGCCGCCGGCAGTCGATCTACTATGCCGGTCTCACCTCTGGTCTTGGCGGGGCCTATTTCCTGTTTGCCCGGCTGGCCACATTCGATGATTCGGTCATCGGCGGTCAGGGGTTCATCGCCATCGCCGCAGTGATCTTCGGGGGCTGGACGCTGTGGGGCACCATGGCGGGCTGTGTCCTATTCGCCGGGGCCCTCTCTTTCCAATTGTCGCTGCAAGGGCTGGGCTATGAGCTCAACACCGAGTTGTTGCAGGCTCTGCCCTACCTGGTCACCATCGGGGCGATGGCCATTTTCGCCAAACGGGTTCGACCACCCGCCGCTTTGGCCCGACCGTTCATCCGCGGTCTGAAATGATCAAGCGATGAAGGCGATGCGATACCACGAGCCCGGCGGTCCTGAGGTGCTCCGCTACGAGGAGGTGCCCGACCCGAGCCCGGTCCGGTGGACGTGGTGGTGGATGTAGTGGCCACTGCGCTCAATCGGCTCGATGTGGTGCAGCGCAATGGCTGGTTTTCCATGCCCGGGTTCACGCTGCCCCACATTGCCGGCATGGACGTGGCCGGGGTGGTTTCTGAGGTCGGAGACGAGGTTGACGGGGTAGCGGTGGGCGACCGGGTGGTGGTCGATCCGTCGCTGGCCGGGGTGGACCACCGCTCCAAGCTGGGGGGCCGGGGCGACCTGTACGGCGAGCTGGGCATCATCGGGGGCACCGTCGACGGGGGCTACGCCGAGCGGTGCCTGGTGCCGGCGTCGCACGTCTACCCGGTGCCCCACGCCATGTCGCTGGAGACCGCGGCCACGTTTCCAACTTGCTGGCTCACGGCCGCCCATGCGCTGTTCGATGTGGGCGGGCTCCAAGCAGGCGAGACGGTGATGATCCACGCGGCTGGTTCAGGAGTGTCGGTGGCCGGCATCCAGCTGGCGGTGAACGCCGGGGCCACCGTGCTTGCCACTGCGGGCACCGATGAGAAGTGCCAGCGGGCCCTCGAACTGGGGGCAACCCATGTTCTGAACAACCGAACCGGCGACGTGGCCGCTTGGGCCCGGGAGCTGACCGCTGGTGCCGGCGTAGACATGGTGTTCGATCATGTCGGCACGGCCCTGTTCGGCCCGTCGCTGTTCGCCCTGGGCATCGGCGGGCGACTGGTGAACTGCGGCAACTCCTCAGGCGACGAGGCGGTGATCCCGTCGCTCGGCTACGTGTTCCACTCCGGCATCAAGATTCTGGGATCAGACCCCTACCGCCCCGAGGAGTTCGGCCCGGCGTGGGACACTTTCTGCGGCAACGGCTTCGCCGCCGCGGTGGACTCGGTGTTCGAGTTGGCCGATGCCGCCGATGCCCAGGCCAAGATGCTGGCCAGCGACTTCTTCGGCAAGATCCTGCTGAAGCCCTGAACGGATCAAAGCGAGATGCGGAGCCAACGAGTGGCTGATTCCCCGTATCCCGAGCTGAAGAAGTCCCACGTCCCCGAGCGGGTGGGCCGCCCCTGGACCGACTACAAGCCCCCGCCGTCAGCCCCGGTGTGGGCAGTGATCAGCGGGTTCGGGTCGTTCCATGTGCTGGTGGCTGCCCTGGAGCTGGGGGTGTTCGACACCCTGTCTGATCGGGGCGCCCACCCAGGCATCCCGCCGGAAGTGACCGCCCCCGAGCTGGCCCAAGAGCTAGAAGTATCAGCCCCCCACCTGGAGGCGCTGCTTGATTCCCTAGCGGTACTCGGCCTCTTGGAGCGGGTGGGCGGCCGGTATGGCTTGAACGACACCGCGGCCCGCTACCTCACCACTGACGGGGCGGCGTCGATGGCTTCGCTAGTGCCGGTGGCCCCCGGCCCGCTGGACAACTGGTCGCGGCTAGCCGACACCATCCGGGCCGGCCGCCCCGCCGAACCAATCGACGACAACCCGGCCGATTTCTACCGACCCCTCGTCGAGGGCACCTTTACGACAATGCTCCGAGCCGCCACCCGAGCCGACCTCCAAGTGCGCTACAGCGCCATGGCCGAGCCTCGGGTGCTGGATCTAGGGGCGGGCGGGGCGCCGTGGGCTATCGCCATCCTTAATGCCTGTCCGGGGGCCACCGCAGTAGTCAACGACCTCCCCGGGATAATCGAAGTGGCTCGCCGCACCACCGCCGAGCACGGCGTAGCCGACCGCTGCGAATTCCGCCCCGGCGACTTCCACACCATCGACATCGAGCCCGAGTCCTACGACATCGTGGTGTTAGGCCACGTCTGCCGCACCGAGGGCCCCAACGGCGCCCGCCGCCTCATCGCCAGAGCACACGAGGCCCTGCGCCCCGAAGGCCGCCTCCTGCTGGCCGACTACTTCACCGCCCCCGAGCCCCAATGGAGCCCCCACAGCGTCCTAATGGCCATGACCATGATGGCCAGCACCATCAACGGCTTCCCCATAGCTGCGTCCCAGGTCGCCACCTGGCTCCAAGACGCCGGCTTCCAGTCCCTCCGCCTAATAGAACCCATAGGCCACCAATACCTCTACACCGCCACAAAAACCAGAAACCTCCAACAAACAAAAGAAGGCGAATAGATGGATGGTGAGGCAAGGGCGGCGGCTCCCCCCTGGGAACGCACGGCGAGGCGGGGCGGTGGGTGGCCCGGCTCAGGGTGCCCGCCGCCCGGACCCCGCGGAGGACGGCGGGCTGGGCCGGGACAGGCCCCGCCGGACAAGCGCTTACAACCCCCAACCAAGCCGCCGCCCGGACGCGCGCAACTAAACAAAGGAAAGCCATGACCGAGCACATCGACACCCTGATCAAGGGCTGGTACGTGGTCACCATGAACCCGACCCGCGACATCATTCGCCACGGCGCGGTGGCCATCCGGGGCAACCAGATCGTCGAGGTAGGCAAGGCGTCAGACCTAGAAGCCCGATACCAGGCCGCCGAGACGGTGGGTGGTGACCGGTTCGTGGTCACGCCGGGGCTGGTCAACACTCACATCCACATCACCGGCGAGCCCCTCACCCGGGGATATGTCCCCGACGACACTCCGTTTGAGGAGAACGTGTTCCAGTGGCTGTGTCCCCTGTATTCGGTGTACACCGCCGAGGAGGAGCGCCTGTCGGGCCAACTCGCCGCGGTGGAGATGCTCAAGTCGGGCACCACTTGCTTTCTGGAGGCGGGCACCATCCGGTTCGTCGACGAGGTGATGGAAGGGCTGGACGAAGCTGGCATCCGGGGGCGGATCGGCAAGTGGGTGTGGGACCTTCCCCCCGAGCCCAGCGTGTACCGCCAAGACACCGATGAGGCCATCGCCAACATTCGGGACACCGTCGAGCGATTTCGGGGCACTGCCGGTGGACGGCTGGGGGCGTGGTCGATGGTGGTGGGCCACACCACCTGCTCCGATCCCCTGTGGCAAGCAGCCCGGGCCACAGCCGACGAGTACAACGTGGGGCTGAACTTCCACATGTCGCCCGCCCGGCTCGACCCCGACGCTTTCATCGCTGCCTTCGGCCAGCGGCCCATGGTCCACCTCGGCGAGTTGGGAGTGCTGGGCGACGACACCTCCATCACCCACTGCGTGCATGTGGACGACCAGGAGATCCAGCTTCTGGCCGGGGCGGGCTCGTCGGTGGTCCACTGTCCTACCACCGCGCTCAAGGTGAGCTACGGGGTGACCCAAATCGGGAAAATCCCTGAGATGGTCACCGCCGGGGTGAACGTGAGCCTGGGGACCGACGGCAACAACGCCTCCAACTATTCCGATCTGATGCGGGCCACCTACCTAGTGGCCGGTCTGTTCAAAGACGCCCGCATGGATCCCCAGATGTTCCCCGCCGAGAAGGCCTACGAGATGGCCACCCTGGGCGGGGCCCGCACCATGCTCATGCAAGACGAGATCGGCTCGCTGGAGCCGGGAAAGCTGGCCGATGTGGTGCTGCACGACACCGACCGTCCCGAGTGGCGGCCGCTGTTGAACGTGATGAACCAGCTTGTGTGGTCAGCCGACGGCCGAGGGGTTCACACCGTGTTCGTGGACGGACAAAAGGTGGTAGAGGCTGGCCGCATGACGACCATCGACGAAGACACCTTCTACACCCGCTGCCAGCAGGCCGGCGAGGCGGTGGTGGCCCGTTCCGGCCTCCCCGACAAAGCCAAGTTCCCCATTTGGTAGGCGGCGCACCGCTCAGGAGTACAGCTCTCGCTTGACCACTTTGCCCGCCGCGTTGCGGGGAAGGGCAGCGGTGCGTATCTCCCAGAGGGTGGGGACCTTGTAGGGGGCGAGCACTTCCTTGCACCAAGCAGCCAGGTCATCGGGTTCGACTCGAGTGCCATCGGCGGGCACCACCACGGCCTTGACCTCCTGGCCCATCTCCGGGTGCTCAACGCCGAACACCGCCGACTCCGACACCGAGGGATGGGCATCGAGGCGGTACTCGATCTCGATTGGGTAGATGTTCTCGGCGTTGCGCAGGATCATGTCCCGGGCCCGCGAGTTGATGTACAGGTAGCCGTCCTCGTCGAAGCTGCCTATGTCGCCGGTGTTGAGCCACCGGTCTGCGTCGATGGTGGCCGAGGTGGCCGCGGGGTCGTTCCAGTACTCCAGCATGGTGTAGGCGCTGCGGCACCAGATGTCGCCCTCTTGACCCGTGGGCAGCGGCTGGCCGTCGGGGCCGCGCACCTCGGCCTCGAAGCCGATTGACACCTGGCCGCACGAGGTGGGCCGCTCCCGATACTCGGCGCCGCCGATGCCGGCGATGACCGCCACCGACTCCGATGAGCCGTAGCCCATTCCCACCGCGTGGGCGGCGTTGGGGAAGGCCTGGCGCAACCGGTCTTGCACCGCCGGGCTGGCCGGGGCGCCGCCGAAGCCCACGTTGACGATGCTGGATGTGTCGAACTCCTCGAAGCGGGGGTGGTTCACCAGTCGCGAGCCGATGCTGCCCAGCGCGGCGAAGGCGGTGACCCCCTCGTCTTGGATGAGCTGGAGCACGGCCTCGGGATCGAAGCGGCCCCGGCGGTAGACGATCTTGCCCCCGGTCACCATGCTGATGAGCGTGGAGCCGTACAGCCCCGAAACATGGAATAACGGCGAGGTGCCCAACGTGACCGCCTGGGCCGGCGGGCTGGGGGCTGAGCCGTCGTCGGCGGGAGGATTGGTGCGCATCTCGGCGAACACTCGCACCGCCCCGTTCATCATGGTGGACTGCACAAAGCCGATCAGTCCCCGATGCGAGGCCACTGCCCCCTTGGGGCGGCCGGTAGTGCCGCTGGTGAACAAGATGACCGCCGGATCGTCCTCGGCCAACGACACATCAATGCTGTCCAGGGAGGCTCCGGCACCAGAAGCGAGGAAATCAGCCCAGTCATCCTCGACCACCAGGCACGGGGCATCGGTGTCGCCCTTGCCGGAGCGCTCGAGGCGGGGGCGGTCGGCGATAACCAACGCCGGATCGCTGAGCGAGGTGGCGTGATCAACCTCATCGGAGGTCCACCAGCCGTTGTAGGCCGACACGACGGCTCCGATGCTGGTGGCGGCGAAGAACGACACCACCCACTCGGGGCAGTTGGCCGCGAAGATCGCCACCCGATCGCCGTGAGTGATTCCCCGTTGTTGCAGCGCGGTGGCGGCCGCCGCCACCTGGGAAATAAAGCCGTTGAAGGTGAGCCGCTGGTCTTCCATCACCAAGAACTCCCGGTCGCCGAAGTTGGCGGTGTTGGCCACCATCTCCCGCAGCGAGCTCATGCGGGTGGAGAACACCTCCGCTGTCTGCCCCAGAACTTCCTCGGTGGTCAGCTCGAAAAGCCCGCCCGGCCCGGTCAGCTCTTGGATCACTTCCTCACGAACATCCACGGCCCCGAACCCTAATCATTTGCTGCGCTTATCCACTGATCGCAGCCCGCTTCGACGGGTTGGAGTCGGGGTAAAGGCTCTATCGTTGGGTCCATGACCGAGGTTGTCATTGTCGAAGCCGTTCGCTCACCGGTTGGCAAGCGAAACGGCGGATTGTCCACCGTTCATCCCACTTCGCTGCTTAGTCAGGTGCAGTCCGCCGTCGTGGAGCGATCGGGGGTGGATCCCGCCGCCATCGGCCAGGTGGTGGGCGGCTGCGTCGACCAAATCGGGGCTCAGGCCATGAACGTCACCCGCACCGCATGGCTCACCGCCGGCATGCCCACCGAAACGGCATGCAGCACCGTTGATTCCCAGTGCGGTTCGTCGCAGCATGCGGTGAACCTGGCTTACAGCCTGGTTAAGTCCGGTGTGGAAGACGCGGTGCTGGCCTGCGGAGTGGAGAGCATGAGCATCGTGCCCATCGGGTCGAACGCTTCGGCCGACGGAGTGGGCCGGCCGGTGACCCGGGACTACTTCGCCCACTACGAGTTCACCTCCCAGTTCGAAGGGGCTGAGCGGATGGCCGACAAGTGGGGCATCACCCGGGAGGACTGCGACCGCTTCGGGCTGGCTTCCCAACAGCGGGCGGCGCAGGCTTGGGCCGAAGGACGCTTCGAGACTCAGATCGTTCCCATAGAGGCCCCGGTACTGGACGAGGACGGGAAGAGGACCGAAGAGACGGTCACCGTCAGCACCGACGAGGGTATGCGGGAGACCACCCTGGAGGGGCTGGCCAATCTCAAGCCGGTGGCCCGGCCCGACGGCGTCCACACTGCGGGGTCGTCGTCGCAAATCTCCGACGGGGCCGGTGCGGTGCTCATGATGACCGCAGACCGGGCCGAGGAGCTCGGCCTCACCCCGAGAGCCCGAGTGGCCGAGACCTGCCTGGTGGGATGCGATCCGGTGTTGATGCTGGAGGGTCCCATCCCGGCCTCCCAGCGTCTGCTGGAGCGGACTGGGCTGTCGATGGACGATATCGACGTGGTGGAGATCAACGAGGCGTTCGCCTCGGTGGTTCTGTGCTGGGCCGCGGAGCTGGAGCCCGATATGGAGCGGGTGAACCCCAACGGCGGGGCCATCGCGCTGGGCCACCCGCTTGGGGGAACCGGCTCGATCTTGGTGACCAAGGCGCTGCACGAGCTGGAGCGCACCGACGGCCAGTGGGGGTTGATCACCATGTGCTGTGGAGGCGGTTTGGGCACGGGAACCCTGATCGAAAGGCTCTGATGGCCACCGATGCCGAGTTGGCCGACGAGCTAGTCGGTGCGGTCCGGTCTTGGGTGGATCGCGAGGTCGTGCCCAACGCCCCTGAGCTTGAGCACGCCGACGAGTTTCCCGAGGCGATGTTCGCCCAGATGTGCGATTTCGGCCTGTTCGGAGCAACCATCTCCGAGGCTTATGGCGGGCTGGGGTTGGACGCCACCACTTATGCCCGCATCATCGAGGAGCTTTCCCGGGGATGGATGTCTCTGGCCGGCATCCTCAACACCCACAAGATCGCCGCCACCATGATCGGGCGCTACGGCACTGACGAGCAGCGGGACCGCTTCTTGCCCCGCATGTGCGATGGCTCGTTTCGCTCGGCCTTCTCACTGTCGGAGCCCGACGCGGGCAGCGACACCCGTAACATCCGCTGCCGGGCGGTGCCCGACGGCGAGGAGTGGATCGTCAACGGCACCAAGATGTGGGTGACCAACGGCAAGCGAGCCCAGATGGTCATGCTGTTGGCCCGGACTCCCGACGACCGCATCACTTGCTTCATCGTGGAAAAAGAGCCGGGACCGGGCGCCGACGGCCTCACCGTGTCTCGCACCATCCCCAAGCTGGGCTACAAGGGCGTGGAGACGGTGGAGATGGCCTATGACGATTTCCGGGTGCCCGACGCCAACGTGCTGGGTGGATCCGACGGCGTGGGCCATGGGTTGGGTTATGCCCTCTCGGCCTTGGAGTTGGGCCGGATCAACATCGCCGCCCGTGCGGTAGGAGTGGCCCAGGCCGCCTTCGAGGCCGCCATGAAGTACGCCCAGGAGCGGGAGACATTTGGTCGGCCCATCTACGACCACCAGGCCATTGGGTTTAAATTGGCTGAGATGGCCACCAAGCTCCACGCCGCCCGTTTGATGACCTACGACGCGGCCCGCCGATATGACTCCGGGGAGCGCATCGACCTCGAAGCGGGCATGGCCAAGCTGTTCGCCTCAGAGGCCGCCTTCGAGATCGCCTCTGATGCGCTACGCATCCACGGTGGCAACGGATATACCGAGGAGTACCCGGTGGAGCGCTATTTCCGGGACACGCCCCTCATGATCATCGGTGAGGGGACCAGTGAAATCCAAAAAATGGTGATTTCTCGCCAACTGCGCGATCGGTATTCCTGAGAGGACTGAAAGTGGCCGAGATTTCTGAGGATCAGCTTCGCCAAAGGGTGCGAAACCTGTTGATCGAGGTGGACCCCGCCGAGGCGACGCAATATGAGTTTCGGGGTGCCCAGTTCGACCGAGGCCTGTCCCGAGTCGAATTTCCCGAGGGTAAAGGCGGGCTCGGTCTATCCCCCAAGGCCCAAACCGTGGTGGACGAGGAGCTGCGCAAGGGCAGCCGGTATTGGCACGATCTAAACGTCAACCCCATCGGCATCGGTATGGGCGCTCCCACCGTGCTGGCCCACGGCACTGAGGAGATGCACCACCGCCTGTTGCGGCCGCTGTTCACCGGCGAGGAGATTTGGTGCCAAATGTTCAGCGAGCCCGGCGCTGGATCCGACGTGGCCGGTTTGGCCACCCGAGCCGAGATTGACGGCGACGAATGGGTGGTCAACGGCCAAAAGGTGTGGACTTCGCTGGCTCATCGGTCCCGCTGGGGGATGCTGGTGGCCCGCTCAGATCCTGATGCTCCCAAGCACCGGGGCCTCACCTATTTTGTGCTGGACATGACCCTTCCCGGGGTGGAGGTACGCCCTCTGTTCCAGATCACCGGGGAAGCCGAATTCAACGAGGTCTTCTTCAACGATGTCCGAATCTCCGACTCCATGCGGCTCGGGCAGCCCGGACAGGGTTGGAACGTGGCCATCACCACACTGATGAACGAGCGGGTGGCTCTGGGCGGCGGGGTCCCCACCCGGGGCAGCGGACTCATCGGCGTCTTGGTGTCGGCCTGGGAGGAAGTTCAGGGTCAAGCCGACGGCCAGGGAGCAGCGGAAGCAGTTCGCCGCCAGGTTCTGCGGGATCGGGTGGCACGGCTCTGGGTTGAGGCCGAGGTCTTGCGGCTCACTAACTGGCGGGCACGGACCCAGGCATCGGCGGGCACGCCCGGTCCTGAGGGTTCAGTGGGAAAGGCGGTGTCGGCCGAGTTGAACCAGCGCATCTACGAATGCCTTATCGACGTGATGGGGTCGCAGGCGATGCTTTTCCCCCAGGGCTATCCAATGAAGAGGCCCGACTTGTCAGATGGTGCTTCCTATCGGGACGCACCGCCGGTCAAGGGATTCTTGCGGTCAAGGGCCAATACGATCGAGGGGGGTACCTCCGAGGTGATGCGTAACATCCTGGGCGAGCGGGTTCTGGGCCTGCCCAAAGATCCCAGTGTGGACAAGAACACCCCGTGGAGCGAGATTCCCCGTAACTGAAAGGGCATGCCAATGGTTGATGCTCAGCACATGCGCAACGTAATGGAGCAGTACGCCGCCGCGGTCTCGGCCGGAGATGTGGAGGCGATCTTGTCGTGCTATGGCCCCGAGGGTTCGTGCCAAGTGCCGGTCGGCGGGCCGGTACACGAGGGGATCAACGCCGTCCGGGCCTTCTATGAGGGTAACGAGCTGGCCGAGACCCTGGTGTTGACTGGACCGGTGCGGGTGGCGGGCCGAGAGGCGGCCGCCCCGATGGTGGCCCGAGTCTGCTTCGACGGCGTGGACTATGAGCTTGATGTGGTGGATGTTGCCGCGTTCAACGATGACGGACTCTTAACTTCGTTGCGGGCGTTCTACTCGCTCGACGATTTGCGTGCTGTTTGACCAGTTGAAGAAATGGCGGCGGCTTCTTCTGTGGCTGGCCGCGTTGGGACTGCTGCTGGGCTGGGGCCTCACCTGGGCCTTTGACGCTCCGGATCGACCGGTGCTGGCCGAGCGCGAGAGCATTCGCGCGGCTGCGGTACACATCAGCGGCAGGGCTTGCGGACAGTTCAGCGAGGGAAGTGGGTTTGCGATCGAACCCGGTTTGGTTCTAACCAGTGCTCATGTAGTGGCCGGTGTAGAGGAGATCAAAGTGAGCACGCCCGATGGCAGCTCGGGTATCGGCGCGCTGGTTGGGTTCGACCCGGATCGTGACATTGCGGCCATATCAGTAACGGATCTGACGGTATCCCCGGTTGCTCTGGCCCCAGCCGTCGCCACTGCCGCCGAAGAGGGCGACGCGGGCACAGTTCATCGCGATCTCGGCTTGGAGTTCGTGCCCTACCGGGTGCTTCGCAGGGTTCCCGTTGTTGGCAAGAACATCTACCTCGAAGAGGCGGATATCGGCTACATGTTGGAGGTCCGCTCGTTGCTTGCCGCAGGTGACTCGGGTGCCGCGCTGGTAAACGTGGACGGCGAAGTGGTGGCCATGGTCTACGCCGTGGCCCGAGGCCAGCGGGATCAGGGTTACGCCCTTGACCGGGATGAGATTGTCGGCTTCCTGGCCGAAATCGACCGCGTCCCTCTCCCCACCCCTCCCTGCCCTTCGTTCTAGTCGCCGGTTTAGGAGCGGGAGCATCGGATAGGGCTAGTCTCATTCGATGCCTGTGGACTTGGACGAGCTGCTTTCCCCTTCGCACACTGCCGTGGTCACCATGGAGTGCCAGCGGGGAGTGATCGGAGACATGGCCTCTATGGGGGGCCTGCGCGACGTGATGTTGGACCGGGGGGCCATCGATGCTGGCGCCCGATTGTGCGCTGGCGCCCGGGCCGCAGAGATGCCGGTGGTGCATTGCCTGGCCCATTTCCGAGAAGACCGGGCGGGAAGCGTTGCCAACTGTCGGATGCTGGCGGCGTCGGCCAAGATGAGCGAGCACAACGGGGGGCTGCTGATCGGATCGGAATCGGCCGAGGTCATTCAGGAGTTCGCCCCACAACCATCCGACATTGAGATTGCCCGCTGGCACGGCATGTCCCCGTTCATCGGCACCTCGCTGGATCAGACCCTGCGCAACCTAGGGGTCACCACTGTGGTGGCCGCGGGAGTGTCTCTGAACGTGGGGGTGATGGGGCTGGTGATAAACGCTGTCGACCTCGGCTATCAGGTGGTGCTGGCCGGCGACGCAGTGGCTGGCATCCCGGCCGATTACGGCGATGCGGTGATGGACAACACCATGGCGTTTCTGACCACGATGCTCACGGTGGACGACATCTTGGCCCGCTGGGCATGACCGAGGACCTCGAGGCCGCCAATAAGGCGGTGGTGGAGTGCTTGGTGCGCGACATAGTCAATGGCGGGCAGGTGGACCTGCTCGACGAGGTTCTAGCCGGTGACTTCGTGGCCCATGGCGTGGGACCAGGGCCGTCGGGTCCCGATGGGATGCGCCGGCTGATAGATACTTGGCGCACGGCGTTTCCCGATTGGCAAGACCAGATCGAAGAGATCGTGGCCGAAGGCGACTTGGTCGTGATCAAGATTTCGGCTCGGGGCACCCACAACGGCCCCCTCTTGGGCATTGAGCCCACTGGTGAGGCTGTGGAGTGGGGCATGATCGAGATGGTGCGCCTCGCCGAAGGCAAGATCACCGAGCAGTGGGGCTACTCAGATTTCTCCGAGGTGGTCCGGCACCTTCGCAAGGTGGCAGCATCTCAATCCGAACCGCAAACCGACTAGGGAGCTAGACCATGGCCGATACTTCACCCGTACCTGACTACGCCGGGCTTATGCGCCTCAACGGCAAGGGCTTCATCGTGCTCGGTGCCGGACAGGGCATGGGGCGCCAGTCGTCGCACGCCCTGGCCCAGATGGGGGCCAAAGTCTTTTGCGTGGACCTCGAACTGGACCGGGCTGAGCAGGTGGCCACCGAAGTGGACGGCGTCCCCTGGGTGTCCGACATCACCAAGCGGGACGACGTGCAGGCGCTGGTGGACGAGGCTGGTCGAGCCATGGGGTCTATCGACGGGATTGTCGACATCGTGGGCGTTTCCGGGTGGTCCGGGGTGCTGGATATCGACGACACTGAGTGGGACTGGCAGTTCGATATGGTGCTGCGCCACGCCTATCTCATCTCCCAGATCGGCGGACGGGCCATGAAAGAGACCGGCGGAGGCACGATGGTGTTTATCGCCTCGGTGAGCGGACTAACCGCGGCCCCCAACCATGCCCACTACGGGGCGGCCAAGGCCGGGCTGATGGCGTGGATGCAATCGGTGGCCATTGAGCTGGCCCCTTATGGGATCCGGGCCAACTGCGTGGCGCCGGGCACGATCCTTACCCCCCGAATGGAGGCACTGTTCGACGAGGAGCGAAGGGCGATCAATGACGCCGCCGTGCCAATGGGCCACATGGGGGTGCCGTCGGACATCGCCGGTGCGGTGCTCTTCCTCTCCGCGCCGATCTCCAACTTCATTTCGGGTCGCACATTGGTGGTGGACGGCGGCGTCGACGCAGACTTCCCCTACGACCCGATGTAGCTACACTGTTCTTATGGCAGATGAGGTGAACGAGCCAGAGAATCGGATCGTGGTCGGAGTGGAGGGATCGGGCGGCGCCCGAGCCGCACTCCGCTGGGCCATTAAGGAAGCTCGGCACCGAAATGCCTATGTGGACGTGGTGACCGCCTACTCGACCACTTACGTGCCAGCCTCTCCCGACTTCAACTACGTGCCGCTGGACCCCATCGACCTTGAGGCTGAGGTCAAGCGGATGCAGGACAGCATCATCGACGAGGTACTGGCAGAGGTGGACGTCGAGGGGGTGGAAATCAGGCGCCGAATGATCCGGGGCCGGGCTGCCGACACCTTGATCGCCGAGTCGGACAATGCGGCCATGCTGGTGGTGGGCTCACGGGGACGGGGCGGATTCCGGGGCCTGCTGCTGGGCTCGGTCAGCCAGCAAATCGCCCAGCACGGAAGCTGCCCCGTAGTAATAGTCCGCCCCGACCTCCCGATCTAGCCGCCGTCGGCAGCTGCCGCTTCAGAGGGAGACCGGTTGAATCCGGCCTGTGTGCCTGAGCCTCAAAGGCCGCGTCTTCAGTTGTGGCGATCCAGCCAAGTCTGGAGGGTTTGGGTGGTCCAGGTAGGGACACCTGTGCCCAGGAAGTCGTTGTCGTTGGTCCAGACGGCCGCGCTCAGGGCCAGGGCGCAGGCAACCACGGGCCAGTCGGCCGGATCGCGTTGTGAACGCGCTTGGGCTTCGTCTCTGAACGGCAAGTAGATCTCGGCTCCAGCTATGGCCACGTTGTTGTCGATGGCATCGAGACAGAGCATGAGCAAGGCATCTCGTTCATCGGAGCTGAGTCCGACGGAGTTTGCAAATGCTCTGATGCGGCGGGGCAGCTCCACATGGGTTTCGGCCAGCATTTGCTCGGGCAGACAAAGATCCAGACGAGGGTCGCGGAGGCGTTTCCTTCCGTTGACTCTCAACAGGTCGCCCACCAGCACGCTGGTGTCGACCACGAGAAGCATCAGTTTTGCTGGTCTTCAGGTGCTAGGGCGTGAACGAGGGCTTCCTCATCAAGCCCGGTCTGAGCCAGTACCCGCTCAACGGCATCGCCTACTCGATTAAGCGATTCGTCGATTTCTCGGCGGTCATGCTTTGGTGTGGGGACCGGCACGAAGAAGCCGACCGGCTTGCCGTGGCGCTCAATACGGATCGTCTCTCCCAGCTTCATCAGCGTGGTGACTTGATCCCTGAATTCCCTGACTCCAACCGAGCGCATGACCGAACTCCTTGAAATAGTGGCTATCAGTGTAGCCATAATTCAGGATAGCCCCTCCGGCCTCTCATTCAACGCGTCTTTCTACAGCTTCACGATGGTTTTGCCCCAGGTGCGGCGGTGGTAGATGTCGTCGAGGGCGGTGGGAACATCGTCGAAGGCGAACGGGGGAAATACGGGGGGGTCGAGCCGGCCTTCTTCCAGGAGGGCGAAGATCTCTTGGCGGGCTTGTTCTGACGGCTCGGGATTGCGGCCTACCGAGGCGCCCCAGTGGACGCCGACCACCGAGTAGTTCTTCAACAGAATGTGGTTGGTGGGGGCATAGGCGATCCGGCCGCTGGTGAAGCCGATCACCAGAAGCCGTCCGTCCCAGGCCATGCACCGACGGGAGCGGTCGAACACGTCGCCGCCCACCGGGTCGAAGCACACGTCCACCCCCTGGCCATCGGTGTGGGCTCGCACCAGGTCGACAAAGTCGGGAGTTTCCCGGTAGTCGATGGCCAGCTCCACTCCCATGTCCCTCAGCAGGGCTGTTTTCTCCGCACCGCCGGCGGTGGCGATGACTTTCGCCCCGGCGACTAGGCCGAGCTGCACCGCGGCGGAGCCGACGCCGCCCATCCCGGCATGAACCAGCAGCGTCTCACCTTCGGCCAGTTGTCCCCGATCGTGGAGGGCGAACCACGAGGTGCCGTAGTTCACCAGCGCGGCGGCTGCCGCGCCGGCCGACACCGATTCGGCCAGCTTGTGTACCCCATTGGCCCGCAGTGCAGTCTGCTCGGCCAGCGATCCGCCGCCTATGCCCACCACTCGGTCGCCCATGGACAAGTGGTCGACATCATCGCCGACCTCCCGCACCCGGCCCACCACCTCGGTACACGGCGACCACGGAAGCCTGGTTTCCATCTGATAGAGGCCCCGAGCCATGAGGCAGTCCACGAATGTAAGGCCGACGGCCTCGGTGTCGACGACGATCTGCCCATTGCCCGCCGTTGGTGGGTGGGCTTCCTCGAGTTGGAGCAATTCGACTGGGTCGCCCAGCTCGTGCTGTCGCCAGATCCGCATCAGCCCTGCCCTCTGTCTTCATCAGTCCCGGCCGCCGCTGGGCGATCTACCACCGACTTGATGCTCTCCAAGGCCCGCTGTTTGAACTCCTGCACTGAAGCCACGTTGCCGGCCAGGGCCTGGTATTCCGACATGGTGCGGATGGCGTTGCGTGTGCCCATGGCCTCCATGCCCCGGTGCACGCTGCGTTTGTTGATCTGCTGGAGGTCGGAGGGCACCCGGGCCACTCGCTGGGCCATGTCCAGTACCCGTTCTTCTAGGTCGGCCTCGGGGTAGGCCCGGTTGGCGAAGCCCATGGCCGCCGCCTCGGCACCGGAGTAGGAATCGCCGGTGAGCATCATCTCCATTGCGTTTCGGAACCCCACCAGCCACGGGTGGTAGTTGAAGTCGGGCGGGCTCAGCACTCGCACCACCGGGTGGCCGATGTCGGCGTTCTCGGCCACGTAGACCAGGTCGCAGGCGGCGGCCAGTTCCGAAGCTCCGGCCAGGGCATAGCCGTGGATCTGGGCGATGACCGGCTTAGCCAGCTCCCAGATGGCCAGCCAGCTATCGGTTACGTGGCGGGACCACTGACCGTCGCCGCCCGCGGTGTAGTGAGGGGGATCGTCCATGAGCGAGTCGCTCAGGTCATAGCCCGACGAGAAGCACGGACCAGCCCCTCGGATGATCGAGACCCGCACGTCGTCGTCGACATCTGACGCTTGCAGGGCGGCTAACAGCTCTTTTCGCATAGGGGTACTGATGGCGTTGCGTTTCTCCGGGCGGTTAAGCGTGATCCGCCGGACATGCGGCGCAGGATCATCGACCAAAATCAGCTCGTAGCTCATGGCCTGACCCTATAACGACCGGTGCCCCGGACCAGAAGGCCCGGGGCACCGAGATTATTGATCAATTGTGGGTGTTACTGGGTACGAAGCCTGCGGCTGAGGCCGAGCACCATCGCACCGGCGAGTACCACGGCCAGAGCAAGGATGGCCAGCAGCGGCGTGTTCACACCAGTGTCAGCCAGCATCTCATCGTCGCCCATGTCGTCGCCCATGTCGTCGCCCATGTCGTCATCCATGTCGCCGTCGTCGCCCATGTCGTCATCCATGTCGCCGTCGTCGCCCATGTCGTCATCCATGTCGTCATCCATGTCGCCGTCGTCGCCCATGTCGTCATCCATGTCGTCATCCATGTCGCCGTCGTCGCCCATGTCGTCATCCATGTCGCCGTCGTCGCCCATGTCGTCATCCATGTCGTCATCCATGTCGTCATCCATGTCGCCGTCGTCGCCCATGTCGTCGCCCATGTCGTCATCCATGTCGTCATCCATGTCGCCGTCGTCGCCCATGTCGTCATCCATGTCGTCATCCATGTCGCCGTCGTCGCCCATGTCGTCATCCATGTCGCCGTCGTCGCCCATGTCGTCATCCATGTCGTCATCCATGTCGCCGTCGTCGCCCATGTCGTCATCCATGCCTATGGCGAGCAACGCGCTGGCCGATTCAGTCTGGCCAGAATCGCCAGCGACAATCAAGATGCCCTGGGCAGGAACGTCCACGGTGATGGTGGCCTCAAAACCTCCGTCGGTCACCGAGACAGACTGCATGGCTCCCAAGTTCAAATTGCCGGATGCCAGGGTGCAGTTCTCGCTGGCATCAACTTCTGCCGCGTTCGCATCTTCGGCAATGTTGCAGGTGAGGACATTGACCGAAGAGACTGACCAGCCAGTACCGGTAACCGTGACTTCAGCCTCACCAGCCTCAGCAACGCTTGAGGGGCTTAACGAAATGGATGGCCCATCTTGCGCAGATGCGGCGCTTGCACCTACCCAGGTGACAAGCGCCAATGCCATCGCGATGAATACCAACTTGGTCTTGGTCATGACATAGCTCCTTGGGCCGTGTCGACACGAGACCGGCCCCTACTCCTATAAGTTAGGAAACCTTAGCGCGACGACTCATTCTTGTCATCCATTCGAAATCGAATTTCTTGGCTGCACACCAGCGGCCTACCGATTCTCTGTGGAACCGGAGGGATTAACGACCGGTGCCCCGGACCCTAGGGCCCGGGGCACCGAGATTATTGATCAGGAAACGGTGTTACAGGATGCGCAGCCGACGGCTGAGACCGAACACCATCACACCAGCAAGGGCGATGCCCGCACCGATGATCACCAGCATCGATGTGTTCACACCGGTTGCCGGCAGCTCTACCTCGCCGATCACCACCGTTGTGTCTGCCGCTTCTCCATCTGGAACGAGCTCAAAAATCAAGATGGTGACGCCATCTTCGCTGATTTCCACACCCTCAAGTACGATTGGGTCACCACTAGTTGCATCTTGCGCGCTGCCGAAGCCGCCGCAGAACTGCATCAAGGTTGCCTGTCCCCACCCATCAGGTCCAGGATCGGCAGTGTTGCAGATAGCAAGGTTGGTTGCAGACTTGGTGAAGCCGGTAGGCGTCACCGTGATGTCGTAAGTGCCTGGTTCGGACACTACAGATGGATCAGCGGTAAGCGTCTGGTCCTGGGCCGATGCGGAGCCGGCGAACAAAAAGCCGACCAGCGCCACTGCCAGCCCAATGAAAATCAACTTGGTCTTGGTCATAGTTGTGTCTCCTTGGACCACGCCAATGGTCGGCCGGCCCCTACTCGTATATTGACGCGAGACTTTAGCCCCTTTGGTCGGCCGTGTCATTTATTCGAAAGCGAAGTCTTTGGTGAAGAAGTGGGAAGGCCTAATAGCTAGGGTGCCCGGCGTGGAATCCATCCGTAATTTCCGCTCTCTAGGGGGCCAGACATCCGCAGATGGTGGTCGGGTCCGCTCGGACATTGTGTATCGATCAGCCCACCTGGCCGAAGCCTCCGACGCTGATCTGGAATCCCTGGTCGAGCTGGGCATCCGCACGGTGTTTGATTTTCGCAATCAAGGCGATATTGCCATGGAAGGCTCCAATCGGCTCCCCGACGGGGTGGTGCAGATCTCGCTGCCGATGGGCGGCTCGGTAAACCCATCCGGGGTTCGGGAGGACTTCGCCTTGTTGAGCGCCGAGGAGTTGGAAGAGCGATTCGGCAACGGAAAGGCCTTCCAGCTGATGAAGGAGGTATCTGGGGGGTCGGTGAGCAACCCCGAGCGGTCGGCTCAATTCGGAGAGTTCGTGCGAGGGCTGTTGGCGCCGGAAGCCGTCCCGGTGCTGTTCAATTGCAGCGCGGGCAAAGACCGCACCGGCTGGGCCGCCAGCCTGCTTCTGTTGGCCGTGGGCGTGCCCGAGCAACAGGTGGTGGATCACTACTTGGAGACCAACCAGCACGTCGTACCTGGCCGCTATGGCGACTTCATGATGCCGATCGCCACCGTACACGAGGACTATTTCGCCGAGCAGATGAAGGTGTTGGCCGAGACCTGGGGCAGCTTTGACCAGTACTGGGCCGATGGCTTAGGTCTAGACGTCGGCCATCGGCAGGCGTTGCGAGAGATGCTGCTGGATTAAGGGGTCTTGAGCTCGCCGATGTTGTGAATGGGGGCGAGGGTGTCTTGGAGGTAGTCGGGGCCCTCCAAGGTGTCGACGAACCAGCCGGTGGGGCACATGGTGAGGATCTCCACCAGGCTGAACCCGGCTCCGGCCATCTGGGATTCGTAGGCCCGAGTGATGTAGCGCTTGGTGCGGGCCACGTTGCCGGCGTTGTTTACCGCGCACCGGGCCACATAGGCCGCGCCGTCCATGGTGGCGGCTAGGTCGGACAGCAGAATGGGGTGGCCGTGCTGGTGGGGGTCGCGCCCCTCAATGGAAGTCTTGGTGCGCTGGCCCAGGGTGGTGGTTGTGGTCATCTGGCCGCCGGTTTCGCCGAACACCCCGTTGTTCAACAGCAGACAGGTGATGTTCTCGCCCCGGGCTGCGGCGTGGAGCACCTCTTGGAGTCCCTCGTTGACCATGTCGCCGTCGCCCTGGACGGTGACTACGAAACCGTCGGGCAGCATCCGCTTGATCCCGGTGGCCACCGACGGCGCCCGACCGTGCAGGGCCTGCACCACCTCCACGTCGAGGTTGTGGGCGAAGGCGGTGTAGCACCCGATGCCAAAGACTGTGATGGTGGACTGGGCCAGTTCCAGTTCTTCTATGGCCTCCATGGCGGCACGGATGGCGATGGGCTCGCCGCAACCGGGACACAGGTGGTGGTTGGCCTGGGTGATGAGACCGGGGGTGAAATCGTCGACCAGCGAGGCGGGCTCGGTGGGGGGCCGGTCGGTGTCGAGAAATAGCTGGTCGTTGCTCATGTCAGGGCCTCCAGGATGCGCTCGGAGATGTCGGGCACGTTGATGTCGGGACCGATTCCAAAACCGGAATGGTCCCAACTCGGGCCTCCGATGAACTCCACCGGCACCGACCCCATCGTAGCCAGGCGCACATCGTCGACCATCTGGCCCATATTTTGCTCGTACACCGCCACCTTGGCCGATCCAGAGGCTGCTTCATGAACCGCCTCGGAGGGAAACGGCCACAGCGTGATAGGCCGGATATAGCCCACCCGGTGCCCAGCGTCGCGCAGCCGCAGGCAGGCATAGCGCACAAACTTGCCCACCGAGCCGTAGGCCGCTACCACCAACTCGGCGTCATCGCAGAACCCGACATCGATCAGCGGATCCACGCCGGAGGACATGGCCTCGATATGGGCCGCGCAGGCGGCGTAGTGGGCGCCCAGGTCGAAACCCTCTTCTCCTTCGATGCCGCCGCCTAGCGGGGAGAGGATTTTGGCCGCCCCCGAGCCCCCGGAAGACCCGTTCAGCGCCCAGTCGGGCACCTCAGGGGCCTTCGCGTCGATAGGGGGCACGGAAACCGCTTGATAGGTGTGGGCCAAGTAGTAGTCGCCCAGCACCATCACCGGGGTTCGCCACTGGCCAGCCAGATCGAATGCCTTTTGCGTGAGTTCCACCGCCTCGGGCACATCCATCGGCGCCAGCACGATATGGCGGTAGTCGCCGTGGCCGCCTCCTCGGGTGGCCTGGAAATAGTCGCCCTGGCCGCGGGCCATGTTGAACACCACCAGCGGCATTCGGGCGTTGGTGATCTCTGACAGCGACTCCTGCATCAGCGACAGCCCCTGGCCGGTAGATCCGGTGGCCGCCAGGTGCCCGGTGGTGGCTGCCCCCCAGGCCATGCCCACCGCCTCCAGTTCGCTCTCAGCGTTCATGCACACGCCGTCCACTTCGGGCAGCAAGGCGCCCATGTGCTCCAGCAGTTCGGTGAAAGGGGTCATGGGGTACCCCGTGAAGAAACGACAGCCGGCGGCCACCGCGGCCCGGGCCATGGCTTCCGAGCCCTCAATCAGCACCCGCTCGCTCACGACCCGGATCCCGTTTCAACGGCCAGCTCCAGGGGGGTGTCGTATTTGTACACCTGGAACACGAAATCGGGGCAGATCTGGGCGCAGGCCTGACAGCCGGTGCAGCCGGCCAGCAGGCGGGGGTAGCGGTAGCCCCGGGTGTTGACCTCGTGGTCGGTCATCTCCAAAACCCGGGGAGGACAGGCGTCGATGCACAGGTCGCACCCCTTGCAGGCCTCCACGTCGATCACCACCGTGCCCCGAACGGTGACCGTGCTTCTCGGAGTGCTGGGGCTCACGCCGCCATCTCCCAGCCGGTGGCCAGAGCCGTCTCGTTGGCCGCGATCAACTGCTGGCGGTAGGGAGGCACCGAGCGGCGCATGCCTTCCACCAGTCCGTCCAAGCTCACCAGTCCCGACGTCCGCCCGTACACCCCGGCCATGACCATGGCGGCCAGCAACGGGTTGCCCAGATCGGTAGCCACATCGGTGGCGGGAACCTCCACTACTTGGTAGCGGTCGTGGTCTAGCTGGTCTTCGAACACCGACGTGTTCACCAGTACCAAGCCGTCATCGTTGATGAGCTTCCGCAGCGGTGCCCAGAATTGGTGGTGCATCAATATGGCTGACCAGGTGGCCGACAGCACTGGCGGCGCCTCGATGGGCTGGTCGCTGATCACCACCGTGCTGTCGGTGTTGCCGCCCCGCATCATGCCGCCGTAGCTGCCGAACACCAGCACCTCCTTGCCGTCGGCGGTCGCTCCCTGGGCGATGACCTGAGCGGCCAGCTGCACCCCTTGGCCGCCGATCCCGGTAAGCATCAGCTCCCGCTCCCCGATGGCCTGGGAGCTCACCGGCTCCACCGGACTGGCCGGTTCGACACGGCTCACCGGCTCCACCGGACTGGCCGGTTCGACACGGCTCACCGGCTCTGCCAGACGGGAGGGCGCTTCTCCACGAACGCCCGAGGCCCCTCTTTGAAGTCCTCGGTTTTGGAGATCTCTGCCCCCAACCGGGCGGCAATGGCAAATCCCTCGGCCTCGGTGGTCTCCAGGCCGTCGAGAATGGCCCGGCGGGCGGCCCTCACCGCTAGGGGGGCGTTGACCACGATGCGCTCGGCCAGCGCCTTGGCTTCGACCAATGCCTGGCCGGGTTCGCACACCACGTTGACCAGACCCAGGGCGTGCGCCCGGTGGACATCGATGGTGTCGCCGGTGAGGGCCAACTCCATGGCCACGTTGGTCGGGATGCGGCGGGGAAGCCGGGTGACGCCCCCTTCGGAGGCCACCAGCGACCGCTTTGCCTCGGGCAGGCCGAAGACCGCCTCGGTGGACGCCACCACCATGTCGCACCCCAGCACCAGCTCGAACCCACCGGCCAATGCCGGGCGGTCCACCGCGGCGATGACCGGCTTAGACCTCTGCCGCCGGGCGAATCGGCCGAAGCCCTCCTCGGCGGTGATGATCCCGGCTGCTCGGCCCTCCGATAGGGCCTTGAGGTCGGCCCCGGCGCAGAAAATGCTGCCGTTTCCGGCCAGGATGGCCACCCATGCGTCGTCGTCGGCTTCGAATTGGTCGAAGGCCTCGCCCAGGGCAGCCGAAAGCTCGGGGCTCATGGCGTTACGGGCCTCAGGGCGATTTAGGGTGATCACCGCCACCTTCCCTTCGGCTTCATAGACGACCAGGCTCATCGCTCTCGCAACCTCTCCCTACTCCGGATCTCGGACCTTTAGGAGCTGTTTTCCGTGGTTGGCGCCGTTGAACAGTCGCAAAAAGGTGGTGGGGATGTTTTCGAAGCCCTCCTGGATGTCGGTCTGGAAGGCAATCTCTCCTTCGGCTACCCACTGCCCCAAGTCAGCATGGGCTGCGGGCACTCGGTCCATGTGGTCGAACATCACAAAGCCCTGAAGGGTGAGTCGCTTCTCGATGATCTCGAACATGTTGGACGGGCCCGGTCGGCGCAGGCCCTGGTTGTAGGTGGAGATTGCTCCGCACACCGCGACGCGTCCTCCCATGTTCATGTGACCCATGACGGTTTCCAGCATGTCGCCGCCCACGTTGTCGAAGTACACGTCAACCCCATCAGGGCAGAGCTCGGCGAGGCGGGCGTCCACGTTTTCGTTCTTGTAGTCGATGGCCGCGTCCAGCCGGGCTTCCTCTAGGAGCCACCGGCACTTGTCAGCTCCTCCCGCGATGCCCACCGAGCGGCAGTCCTTGATGCGGGCGATCTGGGCGGCCACCGATCCGGTGGCTCCGGCCGCTCCCGACGTCAGTACCGTCTCGCCGGGTTGGGGGCGGCCGATGTCGAGCAACCCGATGTAGGCGGTGAGCCCGGTGCCTCCCATCGGACCGAGCATCACCGGGATGGGGGTGCCGGGGGGTACAACCCGGGTTTGCTCACCCACCACCTCGTAGTCCTGCCAGCTCATCATGCCGCTGACCAAGTCGCCCTCGCTCAACGCCGGGGTGTTGGACTCAACCACCTGGAAGACCCCCGGCCCCACCATGGGCTGGCCCAGCGGCGCGGGGGGCATGTAGGTGATGAAGTCCTCAAGCCAGGTGCGCATGGCCGGCTCGAAGCTGAGATAGCACAGCCTGGCTAGCGCTTGGCCGTCGCCCGGCTCTGGAATCTCGGTTTCCCGGTACTCGAAGTTGCCCACGCTGACCGGCCCGTCGGGCCGCACCGCGTAGATCCACTGGCGGTTCATCCCGCCAAACTACTCCGGCGAGGGGAGCGATCCCCTCAGCGGGCGGGGCGCACCCGCAGCATCATGGTGGCCATCAGGCGGTCGCCTTTGCCTAGATCTCTGATCTCGGCCACTACCCACCCCGAGGATGGGTCGCCCATCCAGCGGCAGGTGCTGTACACCGGGCCGATCTTTCCTCCCAGCAGATAGCGGATGTCCATGTCGGCCACCGCGTGGGGCGAGCCGAACTCGTGTTCGGCCAGGGTCTCGGCCCCTACCTCGCCCACCAGGGTGACCATGGCGCCCTGCATGATGCCCGCCGGGTTGAGCAGCTGCGGGGTTAGCTCGACCTCCACATGGCCAATGGAGGCATCAACCACCTCGAGGCCAGCCACTTCGGCCAGCGGCCGGTCGATGTCGGGAAGCCCCATGAGATCGGGCAGGGGAGGGTCGTGGATGGGTTTGGCCGGGTCGCCGGGACGTTGGCGGTGGCGCCCGAAACCGACCTGGGCGTAGCCCACCTCGGTGTCGTCAGGAGTACTGAAGCGGCACTCGCAGGTAATGGTGCTGGCTCCGGCCCTCAGCACCTCGGTGTACACATCGATTTGGCCGGGCAGGGGGACTGCGGCGGTACGAAGCTGAAAGTCAGTGGTGAAGTGCCAGCATTCGGGATCTTCCTTCTCCCCGATCATGCCGCCGGTGATGTCGGCGATCAGCATCAGCACCGAGGGCCTCACCTGCCCGCCATAACACTGCTCGTCGAACACCCGTAGCTGCCCGTAGCCGGGTCGGGAGTCGGGATCGCAGTAGATCCCCAACTGGGCCAGGAGCATGAACCTCGAAGGTAATGAATCAGAGGCGGTCACAGCCCCTTAGTTCTAGACGGTGGCGCTCTCCAGGACCGTGTTTTTGAAGAAGTCGGGGCGGGCTTCGGAGAAGAAGCGGTGGGCATTGCCAAACGTGAATGCCCGGAATTGGTCTTCGTTGAGCCAGCCGTGCTCCACCTGCTCCCACACCTCGGGCATGACCTCGGCCATGTCGGGAACGTCCCAGTGGCCCACGTCAGAGGAGAAGATGGCGTTGAGGGTGGCTCCTTCGGGCAGGGCGCCGTCGAAGGCCAGCCGCACCAAGGGGTCGTCGGCCTCGCAGCCGAACCAGTAGGAGCGGTCGATCTGGTCGAGGATGTCTTGGGGGTCGGTGATGCCTGCGGCCTCGAAGTCGTGGACGACTTCATCGCCGCTGATGCCCTTCTGCATCATCTTGCCGAATCCGGCGCTCAGATCGATGGGGTCGTTGGCTTCGGCCAGCAGGGAATCGAAATACTCGGACTCGAACTTGTCGGGGTCGTAGGCCTGGAGGCCTTCGGGGCCGCGCTTTTCCCAGTGGCTGAGAAGGTCGCACACCATCTGGGCGCCCCAGGTAACGCCGCCTTCGAGGAACCCGAGGCGAAGGTCGGGAAAGCGGTGGGTGACCCCGCCGAAGAAGATCGACTTGGCGGTGGCCTCGCTGGCCGAGCCGAAATTGCCCATGTGGTTGTAGGTGAAGTTGGAGATAGACCGTCGTCCGTCCCAGCCCATCGATCCGGAGTGGAGGCTGGCAGGGGTTTGCAGATCCACCAGGCGCTGCCAGAGGGGGTCGTAGTCGTAGGCCGAGTCGAGGCCCAGCGAGTCGATCCAGGTGGCCATCTCGCCGCCGGCGGGCACTTGGCGGGGCACGAAGCCGCCGATCATCACGGCCTTGAAACCCAACTCGGTGACGGCGTAGTCGAGCTGTTCGATGGCCTCGCTGGGGGTGTGGGTGGGGATGGCGGCCACCGGGGTCAGGCGGTCTTGCAGCCCTTGGTAGCTGTCGGCCAAATAGCGGTTGAGGGCGCGGCAGAGTTTGTTGCGCACTTCGTCGTCTTTGTAGGCGGGGAAGTTGAGGCCGATGCTTGGGTAGCAGACCGCGAAGTCCATGCCCAGCTCCTCTATGCGGTCGTGGAACAGGGATGGGGACACCGCGGTGGCGAAGTCCTTGGTGTTGGCCAGGGGCAGCGCCCACCACGGCCCGCGGAAGCTGCGTCGGGCCAACCGCTCATCGGGCGACAGGCCACTCCAGGTGGGCTCCCCGTTGAACGAGCAGTTGGCCATTTGGGCATAGAGCCCGCCTTCGAGCCCCTCGTCGAGGCAGTACTGGTGAAGGGCCGGATAGTGCTCGAACACATGCCCGTCGGCGTCGATCACCGGGTGGCCGAGGTCGGCTCGAATTTCGGCGGCGGTTTTCTGGCTGCTCATAGGGGAGACGCTACCTACTACCGTTGTGTCTGTCTCAGCGACGCTTGATTGAGAGGGTTTTAGCTATGAGCACTGTCACCCCCGTTCGTCCCTGCATCTCGGCTGACTCGCATGTGACCGAGCCCGACAACACCTACATCGACTACATCGACCCGAAGTTCCGGGATCGGGCGCCCAGGGTGGACTGGGCCGACGACATGGGCGTGTTCATGTCGATCGACAACGGCCGCAACCGCATGCCGTTCGGCATGATCGCCGCCGCGGGCAAGAGCTGGCACGAGATCAGCATCAACAGCGGCACCCGCTGGGAGGATCTGCACCCCGGCGGCTACGACCCGGTAGCGCGCCTTGGGGAACAGGACCGGGACGGGGTGGTGGCCGAGGTGATCTACCCGTCGGTGGGCATGACCATCTGCAACCATCCCGAGGCCGACTACAAGAAGGCCTGCTTCGACGCCTACAACCGGTGGATCGCCGAGTTCAACTCCCACGCCCCCGAGCGGCTCATCGGATTGGGCCAGACTGCGGTGCGGTCGGTGGACGAGGCCATCGCCGACCTGGAGGCCATGCGGGACCTCGGTCTCAAAGGGGTCATGCTTCCCGGCTACCCCGCTTCGGGGATCGACTACGACCACCCCGATTACGACGCCTTCTGGGAGGCGTCGGTGTCGATGGGGATGCCGCTGTCGTTCCACATTCTCACCTCGGGCAACGACCACCCCATGGCCGCCCAGTTCCGGGGCCCCAAGATCAACTCGTTCTTGGGGATCATCCGCGGGAATCAGGACATCATCGGCACGCTGATCTTCGGGGGCGTGTTCGAGCGCCATCCCAACCTGCGGGTGGTGTGCGTGGAGGCCGACGCCGGCTGGGCCCCGCACTGGATGTACCGGGCCGACCACGCCTACAACCGGCACCGCAACTGGCTCGAGAGCGCCGAGCTGTCCAAGAAGCCCAGCGATTACTTCCGGGAGAACGTGTACCTCACCTTCCAAGACGACTGGGTGGCGTTCAAGCTGCTCGACCTGATGAACACCGACCGGGTGATGTGGGCCAACGACCACCCCCACTCCGACGCCACCTGGCCCTGGTCACAGGAAATGCTCACCGAGCAAACCACCCACATGACCGACCACCAACTAGACCGAGTCCTCCGCGACAACTGCGCCGAGCTCTACGGACTAACTGTCTAACGGAATTGAGGACGCCGAATCGGCAGTTCTGAGGGCGTGCCAGACCCGTTCGGGGTTGCAGGGCATGTCGATGTGGGTGACTCCTAGATGGGAGAGGGCGTCGATGATGGCGTTTTGGACGGCGGGGGGTGCGGCGATGGCGCCGCTTTCGGCTACGCCTTTGGCGCCTAGGGGGTTGCGGTCGGTGGGGGTTTCTATGAAGTGGGTCTCTACCTCGGGGACGTCGCTGGCTGCGGGTATGAGGTAGTCGGCCAGGCTGGTGGTTAGGGGGTTGGCTTCGGCGTCGTAGCGCATCTCTTCGAACAGGGCTACCCCGATGCCTTGCACGGCGCCGCCTTGGACTTGGCCTGAGGCTTGGATCTCGTTGAGCAGCCGGCCGCAGTCGGTGACGGCGACGTGGCGGATCAGGTCTACTTCGCCGGTCTCGGTGTCCACTTCGACCACGGCGACATGGGTGCCGCCGGGGAAGGTGGGCTGGGCTTGGTTGAAGGCGGCATCGACTTTGGTTCCGGCCAGGTCGGCCAGCGGGATTCCCTGTGTGGGGGTGCCGCGAACGCCCAGGGTGGCGTCGGGGCGAAGCTCGATGTCGGCGGGGGCTGCTTCGAGCCGCTCGGCGGCTAGTTCAGTCAGCCTCTCGCGCAGACTGGTGGTTACCTCCACGGCTGAGCTGCCGGCCAGCGAGGCCGAGCGGGAGCCGAAGCTGCCCAGCGATGATCGGAAGCGGCCGGTGTCGGGGGTGGGCGCGGTGATCAGGGCAGGGTCAAGGCCCAGGGTGTCGGCTGCTAGACGGGTGATGACGGATTGCATCCCCTGGCCTATCGGAGCCACTCCGGCGTCGATTTCGATGCGGCCGTCGTCGGTCACTCGGGCCGAGGCCGGTTGGCAGGGTTCGTGGCGACCGGTGAAGTCGGCCCAGCAGCTGATTCCGATGCCGAGCAGGCGGGTGTTTCCCGAAGTCCGGCGGGCGGTTTGGTCTGCTCGAAGTTGCTGGTAGTCGACCAGTTCGAGGGCCTGCTCCAGGGCGCCGAGATGATCGGCTTCGTCCATAACTAGCTCGCCCGGTGTTTGCCGAGGGAAATCCTGGGGGCGCAGCAGATTGCGGCGTCGGGCTTCAGCGGGGTCCAGATCCAGAGCGCGGGCTAGTTCGTCCATGGCCCGCTCTAGCAGGCCGATGGCCTCAGCCCGGCCCGGCCCTCGGTAGGGGCCGGTGGGAACGGTGTTGGTCATCACCGCGGAGGCGGTGACCGCAGCGTGGTCGATTCGGTACGGGCCGGGGATGAGCCGCTGGGTTTGCAGGGGCTCGAATGCGCCCATGCCCGCGTAGCCGCCCACGTCGGCGCTCACGTCGACTTCCAGCGCGGTGACGGTGCCCTTATGGTCGGCGGCCAGGGTGATGCGCTGGTCTTGGTCGCGGGCCTGCATCGACAGGAGGTTTTCAGGGCGGGTTTGGACGAACCGCAGCGGGCGGTTCAGCCGCAGGGCCAACTGTGCGGCCACGGCAACCAGGCCGTTCTCACCCCAGCATTTGCCACCGAAACCGCCGCCGATGGGGGGAACCACCACGCTTATCTAGTCGTCGGGTAGGGCCTGCGTGTTGGCCAGCTCATCGTGGGTGAGGGCGGGCATTTGGGAGTTGATGTGGGTCACAACCCGGTCTCCATTGGGGACGACCAGGCCGGCAATCCCCTCAATGGGGGAGCACGCCACCCGGGGGTAGTGCTGGGAAACGGTGACGGTCACGTCGGCGCGGTTGAGGGCGGTACGGACAGCGGCCGGATCACCGGATGGGACGGAAAGCACAGTGTTGGAACCGTGCTGGGCATGCACGAGTAGGGCGTTTTCGCCGGTCGCAGAGGCCAGATTGGGGACTGGGGGCAGTGGCCGGTAGTCCACCTCCACTAGCTCGCCAGCGTCGGCCGCGACCGCCTCGTTTACCGCAACCACCGCGGCGACCGCCTCACCGACATAGGCAACCGACCCCTTGGCCAGCGGGGGTCGGCTGATTTCGACAGGGGTGACCCCCTCCACGCTCGGCTGGGTGATCAGATCGAAATCATCGGCGGTGAACACTCCGACCACGCCGTCGAGGGCTTCGGCAGCCGACTTGTCGATGCCGGCAATGGTTGCCCGGGCCACCGGTGACCGCACGAACCCCACCCACAGCGCGCCCTCGGCCCAGAGGTCGCCGCCAAAGCGGGTCTGGCCGGTTAACAGGTCGAAGTCTTCGACCCGGCCTTCCCAATTGCTCACTACAGGGCTTCTTCGATCACAGTTCCCTTGAAGAAGTCAGCGTTGGTGCCGGCCCATAGCGACATCGGATGCTCGAAGGTGAAGGCCCGGAAGTCGGCTTCGTCGAGGATGCCGTCGTCCACAAGTTCGTAGGCCTCGGGCAGCACCTCGCGCACGTCGGGCACGTCCCAGTGGCCCACGTCGGAGGCGAATACGCCCTTGACTACTTTGCCGCCAGGGGTCACCGATCGGTTGAAACCGATGGCGGTCATCGGGTCGTCGGCCTCACAGCCGAAATAGAAGCGGTCCCATATGGTGAAGATGTCTTCGAGGGTGTCCACCCCGCTGAGGGCGAACTCATCAATGGTGGACGGATCTTCGTCGGGCTCGCTCAGCATGTGCAGCGCCTCTTTGAGCTGATCCCGATGGCTGTTGGCCGCCGGAGTGCCGTAGGCGTCGAACAGGCGACCCAACTCGTCCATGTCCACCGCCGAGGGGTCGTAGTGGCCGATGGCGTCGCGGTTTCGCTTCTCCCAGTGGCCGATCACGTCCGACAGCAGGTTCACCCCCCAGGCCACGCCCCCTTCTAGGAACGCCCAGCGCAGCTCGGGGAACCGGTGGGCCACTCCGCCCATGAACACCGCCCGGCATAGGGCCTCGCCCGCGGCGGCGAAGTTGCCCAGGTGGTTGTACACGTAGTTGGTTTCCGAGGTGCGGCTGCCCCAGCCCATCCCCGAGGAGTGAAAGGTGGGCGACACACCCAGTTCGGTGCAGCGCTGCCATAGCGGATCGTAGTCATAGGTGGAGTCCATACCCAGGGTGTCCTTGCGGCGGGCATGGCGGTGGGTGGTGTTTTCCGGGTCCACCGGGCGGGGTACCAGGCCGGTCAGCATCACTGGGCGCATGCCCAGCTCGCCCACCGCGAAATCGAGTTCGGCAATGGCCTCTTCAGGGGTGAAAACCGGGATGACGGCCACCGGCATGAGGCGGTCGCTGTAAGGCTCAAAGGCCTGGTGGGAGTAGATGTTGAACGCCCTGGCCGCTCCCAGGCGAAGATCCTCGTCTTCTAGGCCCATGCAGGTCAGCCCGTAGGTGGGATAGAGCACGGCCAGGTCGATGCCGATCTCGTCCAGCCGCTCGTACAGCAGCTTGGGCAAAAGGGCGGTGGCCCGGTCGAGGGTGTTGCGAGCGGGCAGCCCCCACCATGCCGAGCGCATCATCCCGGCCGCTCGGCGCTGCTCCAAGCTCAGCTCGATGGACTTTCGGGCCCCGTATTCGACGACCTTGAACTTGTCCACCAACTCGGGACCGCCGACGGTGGCCATGATGTCGTGAACCTCGGGCAGGAACTCGATTATGTGGCCGTCGGAGTCGATGATGGGGTGGTCGATGGCGTTGCGGATACGCCGCACCTCGGCGCTGGGCTCAAAGCTCATGGGGGACAGACTACGACCCCAGTTGCAGCCGAAGTCAGGCGTACACTTCGGAATCATGCGGGGAATCATCAGCTTCGGGGGCTACGTGCCGTATCGGCGCTTGGACCGCTCGGCCATCGCCGCGGTCATGGGCCGAGGCGGCGGGCGGGGCACCCGATCGGTGGCCTCCTACGACGAGGACACCACCACCATGGGGGTGGAAGCGGCCCGGTTGGCCCTGCGGTCGAGCGGGGTCGATCCCCGGGCACTGTGGTTCGCCACCGCCGACCCTGCATATCTGGAGAAGACCAACGCCACCGCCATCCATGCTGCGCTGAGGTTGGACTCTTCGACGGGTGCGCTGGACTTCGGGGGCGCGGTGCGTTCGGGAGTCGGGGCATTGCGGACTGCGCTGGAATCGGGCGGGCCAACGCTGGTGGTGGCTGCCGACATCCGGGGTGGGCTGCCCACCGGTGCCGATGAGGCCAACGGGGGCGACGGTGCGGCTGCGTTCTTGGTGGGCGGCGAGGGCGACGGGCCGGTGGTGGCCGAGTTGCTGGGGACGGCGTCGGCCACCGAGGAGTTTGTGGACCGCTGGCGCCAGCCCGGCTCTCCCAGCACCGGCCAGTGGGAGGAGCGCTTCGGCGAGACCCGCTACGGCCCCCTGGCTGCCCAGGCCTGGAAAGAGGCGCTGGGCTCCGCTGGCATCGGAGCCGAAGATGTAGACGTGGCGGTGCTGACCGGGGCTCATGGTCGAGCGGTCAAGCGGGTTTCTGGGCAGCTTGGCGTGGCTCGGGTGGCCGACGACTTGGCTGGAGCAGTGGGCAATACCGGCACCGCTCATCCCGGCCTATTGCTGGCCAATGAGCTGGAACAGGCCGAGCCGGGCCAGACCATCGCGGTGGTGGTGTTGGCCGACGGGGTGGAGGTCCTGATCTTGCGGACCACCGAGGCGCTGGCCGCTTATGCGCCGGCTCTTCGGGTAGCCGATCAGGTCGCCAACGGAGCCGAGGTGAGCTACGCCACGTTCTTGCAGTGGCGGGAGATGATCCGGGTGCAGCCCCCCAATCGGCCCGAGCCCACCCGGCCGTCGTCGTCGGCCGCGGCTAGGGCTCAGGATTGGAAGTACGGCTTTGTGGGCAGCCGGGGCACAGAGAGCGGGACGCTGCACTTGCCGCCGGCCCGGGTGTCCATCAGGCCCGAGGACGAACTGGACGAAATGGCTCCTGCGCCGATGGCCGATGTCGGGGCCACGGTAGTGACCTTCACCATCGATCGGCTGGTGTACTCGGTGAGTCCGCCGGTGGTGTTCGCGGTGGTGGACTTCGACGGGGGTGGCCGACTGCCGGTGGAGCTCACCGATGTGGACCCAGAGGCGGTACGCATCGGCCAGCGGGTGGAAATGACCTTCCGGCGGCTGTATGAGGCCGAGGGCATCATCAACTATTTCTGGAAGGCCCGCCCGGCGAGGTCTTCATCAGGGCAATAGGAGGCGACTGATGGCCAGTCATGGCATCAAAGACCAGGTGGCGATCATCGGAATGGGGTGTACCCAGTTCCGGGAGCACTGGGACAAGGGAACCGACGACCTGCTGATCGACGCTTCTTCTGCCGCGTTCGCTTCCGCGGGGGTGGCCAAAGACGACGTGGACGCCTTCTGGCTGGGCACGGCCTCCAGCGGGATGAGCGGGTTGACTCTGAGCCAGCCGCTGAAGCTGGAAGGCAAGCCGGTCACCCGAGTGGAGAACTTCTGCGCCACCGGCTCGGAGGCGCTGCGCCAGGCGTCTTATGCGGTGGCCAGCGGGGCCTACGACATGGCCATGGCCATCGGCGTGGAGAAGATCAAAGACTCCGGCTACCAGGGTCTGAACGCCCCGCCCGCGCCCCACGACGGCACCAAGCGGAACCTGACCGCGGCAGCCATGTACAGCCTGGTGCTGCCCGCCTACGCCGCTCGCTATGGGGTGGATGAGGACGAGTTGCGCATGGTGGTGGCCAAGATTGCCGAAAAGAACCACCGCAACGGGGCGCTCAACCCTCTGGCCCAGTTCCGCCGGGAGATGTCGGCCGAGAAGATCTGCGAGATGGCCTCAGTGGCCGGGCGGCTGTCGGTGTTCGACTGCTCCGGCGTGGCCGACGGCTCGGCCGCAGCCATCGTGGTGCGGGCCGAAGACGCCCACAAGTACTGCGCCGACCCGCTGTACATCAAGGCCCTGTCGTTCGTGTCGGGCACCGGGGGCGGGCTGATCGACCCTGACTACGACTACACCACCTTCCCTGAGTGCGACATGGCCGGAGCCGACGCCTACCGCCAAGCCGGCATCGAAGACCCCCGCTCAGCGCTGGCCATGGCCGAGGTCCACGACTGCTTCACCCCCACCGAGATGGTCCTCATGGAAGACCTGGGCTTCTGCGAGCGGGGTACCGCCTGGAAAGAGGTGCTGGCCGGCACCTTCGAGCGCAACGGCGACATGCCCATCAACACCGACGGCGGCCTCAAGGCCTTCGGCCACCCGGTAGGCGCCTCCGGCCTCCGCATGCACTACGAGTGCTGGCTCCAACTCCGAGGCCAAGCCGGCGACGACCGCCAAATCGACCTGTCCACCCGCAACCTCGGCCTAGTCCACAACCTCGGCGGCTACCCCGGCGAAATGGTCTCCTTCGTCTCCATCCTCGGCCCCGAGTTGGGCTAGAAACCTCTTTGCTGCCAACCGCCTACCGATGAACTAGGGGTAGTAGGCGAAGTTCTGGGTCATCCACACGGAAGATCCTTGGGTGGCAATGCCGATACCGAATTGGTTGATATCAGGGTGGGTCATGTTGGCGTAGTGGCCGGGGCTGGTGGCGAGGCCGGCGAAGGCGATCTGAACCGCCTCTAGAAGCGTCGTGCCCGACACGGTGGCGAGGTTCTCTCCTGCTCGCTGCCATCCAGGTGGGTATTGCAGGGTGTAGAACGGGTTGTGGGCGAATTGGCCCGTGTCCCTCATGGTCTCCGACCAGCCGCGGGCCACATTTGCCAGTTCTATGTTGTATGCCAGAGGAGCCAGACCGAGGCTTTGGCGGAGCTCGTTCACCAACTGAGCCATCTCGGTCTCGGCGGCGATGATCTCAGCCTGAGTTGCCAGGTCAGGTGGCTCGGACTGGGTTGACGGGGCATCGCAGCCGTCGGGGACAATTTCGATGTCGATGTTGAATTGGCAGCGGTAGGCGTTGAGCAGCCATTCCAGGTCGGCGATGAGGTTGTCTCGCACCTCTATGTCTTGTCGGGTCGGGGAGCTCTCGAAGGGGCCGGGCTGAGTCCGGCCGAGCGTGGGTTGGCCATCCGTGCAGCCGCCGATCACCGCGTGGGTGTCGATGTTGAACTGGCATCGATAGATGTTGAGCAGCGTCTCCTGGTCGGCGATGAGGTTGTCTCGTACCGCGATGTCTTCCCGCGTGGGCTGCTTCTCGGGCGGGGTTTGGGCATGAGCCCCCGTATGGGCGAGGACTGGCACCAGCAAACATGCAGCGGCAATCACCGTGGCTATTGTCCGGCGGCGATCAGTACGAAACACTGGCACCCCGAACACAGATGCGGCTGGGCTCCGGCCTCAGCGGGGCCAGACTTGGGGGCAGCGGGGATGGTCGACGGGGTCTCCCTCGGCCACCTCGTCGTGGTGGGGTTTTAGAGGGGTGCCGCGCTTGAAGCGGTAGACGGTGCCGTCGCCGCAGTAGCGCACGGAGATGGCCCGGCGCCATTGGTCGGTGACGTTGGCGTGGGCGCCGTGGAGGGTCATGGCGTGGTGGACGGCCACATCTCCAGGCTCCATGTCGAAGCAGAGCAGGTGCTCGGAGTCGTCCCGGTCGTAGTGGGGGACCTCCTCGCCGTCGGTGTCGGGCATGGATAGCTGGCTCACGAACCAGTTGGGCCGGAAGTTGCGCTCCCAGCGGTGCGAGCCCTTCACGTAGACGGTGGCCCCGGTTTTCTTGGAGATGGGGTCGAGGGGGCACCAAGTGGTGCATACCTTGTCGCCCTCTAGCTGGAAATAGGCCATGTCCTGATGGATGGAGGTGGGCTCCTCTGTGTGGGGCTCCTTGACCAGCACGCTGTCTTCGTAGAACCACAGTTCCCGGCTCCGCATCAGCTCGGCGGCCAACTGGGGCAGCGGCGACCGGGTGGCGAAGCGCTCGAAATCGGGGTCGTTCCACCAGTGGTCGGTGCCGCCATGGAATTGGCCGCGGGGGGCGCCTGATTTGGCCGCCGCGGGGTCGTTGAGCACGGCACCGCCGCTGGGTGGTACCACCATGGCGCCCATTTCGGTCATGTTGTTCATTTCATCGGAGCCCAGAGCCCGGTCTACGGGCTTGGCCATGGAGGCCAGGGTCTCGTCGGACAGCACTCCTCGGACTACCACCACGCCATCGCGCCAGAAGGCCTCTATCTCATGGTCGGTCACCAGGCTCATGGCACTAGATCCTTACATTTGCTCTAGTTCAGCGGGCATGCCCAGGTGGATCAGGCTCTCGGCGGTGGAACCCTGGGGCGTCCAGTCGGTGGTGTCCATGGCATTGGCCATGCCCTGGGCCACCGACTCCATGGTCAGGTCGATCTCCTGGGCGGGGGAGGCGGCGTACACGATTCGGGCGAATTGGCCGCCCCCAACGGTGAAGGCCTCGCCGGTCACCGTGCATTGATCGCTCACCAAATGGGCCACCACGGGGGCCACCTTCTCGGCGCCGAAATGCTCCCGCAGGTGCGATTTGAACGGGGACTCGGGCAGGCCCTCGGTCAGCCGGGAGATGGCCGCGGGCAACAACAGGTTGGCGGTGATGTTGTGGGCTTGGCCGAAGATGGCCTCGGTACGGGTGAAGCCGAACAGGCCCGACTTGGTGGCCGCGTAGGAAGCGGTGGGGTTGCCGAAGCAAGCGGGGGAACCGGTGTTGATGATGCGCCCGTAGCCCCGCTCCACCATGTGGGGCCACACCGCCTTGGCGGTGTTGAGGCATCCCAGCAGGGTCACCCCCACGTGGCGGTGCATGTCGTCGGCGTCGATATCGGGGAAGAACGAGGCGCTGGCGAAACCGGCGTTGTTGACGAGGATGTCCACCCGGCCCCACGCCTCCAGGGCGGCGGCCACTATCTCCTGGGCGGTGGCCACTTCCGCGATGTCGCCGTTATTGGCGATGGCCTCGCCGCCGGCGTCGCGGATGCGCTGGGCGGCCTGCTTGGCGATGTCGGGGTTGATGCCCTGCTCCACCAAGCCCAAAGTGCCGTTGCCGAAGTCGTTGAGCACGATCTTGGCCCCGCGTTCGGCCAGGTAGCTGGCGTGGGCGAACCCCAAGCCGATCTTGTCTCCCGCGCCGGTTACCAGAGCCACTCGGTCTTGGAACTCGTTAGACATAGCTGATCACGTTCCATTCAGTCGGGGGGCGAGGATTTCAAGGGTCTCGAGACTGGGGCGGGCCTTGTCCGCCGGGTCGAGCGGCTGGATGCACACGTGGGTGGCCCCGGCCTCGTGGTGCTGGCGCACCCGCTCAACCAGAGCGTCTTCGTCGCCCCAGGCCACCACCGCGTCGACCACTTCGTCGCTGCCGCCGTCGTCCAGGGCGCTCTCCTCGAACCCGCAGCGCATGAGGTTGTTCCGGTAGTTGGGCATGTGCAGCGGTCCGGCCATGGCAGATCGGGCTCGCTCCCGGGCTCGCTGCGGGTCGGTTTCCAACATCACCTTCTGCTCTGGGCAGATCCAAGCATTGGGGCCCATGATCTCCCGGGACCGACGGGAGTTCTCCGGCGGGGCGAAATAGGGGTGGGCGCCCATGGTTCGCTCGGCGGCCAGCTTCAGCATCAGAGGGCCGAGAGCGGCCAGCACCATGGGGGGCTCGCCGTCGAGCTCCGGTCCCCACCACATTGCGTTGTCCATCTTGTCGAGGTACTCCCGCATCGACGGGATTGGCGCGGGGTAGGGCTTTTGCTGCATCCGCTCGACCGGAGCTTGGTGGGACACTCCGAGACCGAGTAGGAAGCGGCCCCCCGACTGATCGTGCAGTTCCTTTTGGGCGCAGGATGTGGCCTGGGCCTCGCGCAGATGGATGTTGACCACTCCGGTGGCCAGCACCAGCGTGGAAGTGTGGTTGAGCAACAGCGAGGCGTGGGCGAACGGATCGCGCCCGAAGGCATCGGGGATCCACAGGGCGCCGTAGCCCAACTCCTCAACCCGCTGGGCGAACTCGATGGCCTCGCCGGTAGAGAAGCTGTCGGTGCGGGTCCAAACCCCGACTCGGCCTATATCCATGGTCATGGCGTCAACGTAGCGGCCCGCCCGCAGCTGTGAGATGGTCAGGCGACGACCTGGTCGTCGTGGAGGCGGGCGATCTCGGTGGACGACAGGCCGAGCACCTCGGCCAGCACCTCATCGGTGTGCTGGCCCAGTCGGGGGGCGGGGCCGGGGTCGCCAAGGCTCTCGTCGGAGAAGCGGAGGGGGGGACCGGGGGTGAGGTATTGGCCGGTGTCGGGGTGGTTAACCTCGGTGAATAGGGGATTATCGGTGGAGCACCGGGGGTCGTTGGCCACCAGATCCAGCATCGACTGGTAGCGCCCCCAGCACACCCCTTGGGCATCTAGCGCAACGGAAGCCTCGGCCAGGCTGTGTTTTGCACACCACTGGGACACCAGCGGGTTGAGGCGGTCGAGGGCCAAGTAGCGGTCCCCGTCGACCCGGGTGAAGTCCAGCCCGGTCTCGGCCTCCAGCGCGGCCACCTCGTCGGCGATCCCGCAGGCAGCCACGATCCCTTGCCATTGGCGGGCGCTGACCGCCACAAGTTGGATGCGCTCGCCGTCGGCTAGTTCGAAATCCCGCCCGAAGGCACCGTAGATGTCGTTGCCGATCCGGGGCCGCTGAGTGCCCGAGAGCTGGGCCTCAGCTATGTGGCCCAGCATGGACACCGCAGCCAGGGCCACATCAGACAGGGCCAAGTTCACCAAGCTCCCCTGACCGGTGCGGGTCCGTTGGCGCTCGGCGGCCAGTACGCCCAGCGCAGCGGTCTGTCCGCAGATGATGTCCCAGGCGGGCAGCACGTGGTTGACGGTGCCATCGTTGCCGGTGAGCCAGGGGTAGCCCATGGCGCAGTTCACGGTGTAGTCCACCGCGGTGGAGCCATCGTGGTTGCCAGTGATCGCCACCATGATTAGATCGTCGCGGCGCTGGCGGAGGCTGTCGTACGAGAGCCACCCGACGGCGGGGAAGTTGGTGGTGAAGATGCCCGCGTCCGGGCCGGGAGCGGTGGCCAGGGCGGTGATCAGCTCCCGACCCTCGGGAGAGCGGAGATCTACCTGGATCGACCGCTTGCCCTTGTTCAAGCCCTGCCAGTACAGCGATTGGCCGTCAGGGGTGAGCGGCCAGCGGTGGTAGTCGATGCCCCCGCCGATGGCGTCGAAGCGGATCACGTCGGCGCCGTGTTGGGCCAGGGTCATTCCCCCCGAAGGGCAGGCCACGAAGGCCGAACCTTCCACCACCCGCATTCCTGACAGCACACCGCTCATGGTTCGCCCGGCCTCAATCGGTCAGCAAGGGCACCACCTCGGTGCCGAAGCGTGCGACCTGGTCTAGGTATTCGGGCAGGTCGCGGGCTCGCAAGAAGAGAAACAGCACCGAGATGCCCAGCCCGAGGGCGTAGCGCAGCGACTCGGCGATCTGGTCGGGGGAGCCGCTGAGATGCGGCCACCCCGGCATGAACAGCCCTTCAGGGGGTTCGCCGACGTGGATGCTCTCGGCTATCCATCCGAAATCCACTTCGTCGAGGTCGCGGCCCACGGCATCGGCATGGGCGCGCATGTAGTCGAGTTGTTCGGCGATGGCCTCCCGAGGAGTGCCTTGGGGAATCCAGCCGTCTCCCCGCTCCACCACCCGGCGAAGAGCGGGACGGCTGCTTCCTCCGATCCATATGGGAATGGCACTCTGTGCCGCGGCGGGGCCAACCCCCACATCTTTGAAGTCGAAGAACTCCCCGCTGAACTGGCAGAACCCGCCCGCCGCACCGATGGCCACTCGTACCGCGTCGATGGCCTCGTTGGTCATGCGGCCCCGGTCGGCAAAGTTCAATCCCAGGGCCTCAAACTCGGCTTTCACGTGGCCGGCGCCCACTCCCATCACCGCTCGCCCGCCGGTGAGGTGGTCGAGGGTGGTGAATGAGTTCGCGGTGGTCAGCGGATGGCGATACGGGAGGATGTATACCTCCGACAGAAGGCGGATGGTGCTGGTGGCCGCGCCCAAATAGCTGAGCGTGGCGATCGGGTCGTACCAGGTGGTGGACATGTGGGCGGCGTAGTCGTTGTCGGGGATGGCGATGTGATCGCACACCCCCACAAAGCCCAGCCCCGCGGATTCGGCGGTTTGGGCCACGGCCACCAGATCGTCAACGGTGGCGTCGGCTTCCCACGGCTGCCGAATCCTCTCATTGAGCGTTTGGATCGGAAGCTGGATCCCGCAGAGCACCTCGCCGTCGGCAGTTATGCGCGCCATGAGGTCATTGTGTCGGGTTGAGACCGAGGCTGTCGAAGAGGAAGGCCCGCTGGAGGAGCAGCAGGTTCTCGGCCACCTGTTCTTGGGGGGTCATGTGGGTGACGCCGGGCAAGGGCAGCACTTGGTGGGGGCGGCCGGCTTCGAACAGGGCCTGGGACAGCTGGAGGGTGTGTGCCGCGAACACATTGTCGTCGGCCAGGCCGCAGATCAGCAGCAGGGGGCGGGTGAGCTGGTCGGCTAGCTCGAGCAGGCTGGTGCGGGTGTAGGCCTCAGGGTCGTGGTCGGGGTGGCCCAGATAGCGCTCGGTGTAGTGGGTGTCGTAGAGCCGCCAGTCGGTGACCGGCGCCCCGGCGATGGCGGCGTGGAACCGGTCGGGCCGGGCCAGCACCGCCAGCGCTGCCAGGTAGCCCCCGAACGACCAGCCCCTCACGGCCACTCGGTCCAGGTCCAAGCGAGGGTGCAGCTCGACTAGGGCGTCGAGGGCATCGATCTGGTCTTCCAGCACCGGGTGGGCCAGGTCGCCGGCCACCGCCCGCTCCCAGGCCGGGCCACGGGCCGGTGTGCCCCGGCCGTCGGTGATGACCACGGAAAATCCCTGGTCGGCGAACCACTGCGACACCAGAAACGGCGACCGGGCTCTTAGCACCCGCTGGGCGTGGGGACCGCCATAGGGGTCCAGCAGGACCGGCAGCGGGTGGCCGCTGGTGCTGTCGTCGTCAGATGGGTATAGCACCGTGGTCCGCAGTTCTCGGTGGCCGACGACGGAGAACTGGGGCGACGGTGACAGGGCTGGGGTGTCGGCCCATGAGGTGATGGGGATGCGCTCTGTGGGGGTGACCACTTCCACTGCGGCTTCTCGGTCGGTGCCCGCTGGCCGCACAATCACTGTGGTGCCGCCCCCGGCAGCGGCGTTGTGTACGCCGGGATCAGCGGTGAGCGGTTGCAGTGCCCCACTGGCGTTGAGCTGCCACACATGGACCTCGGTGGGGTCATCGGACGCGGTGAACACCACCCGGTGCTCGTTGGCAGCCACCACGCCGCGTACTTGCAAGGTGTCGGGAGTGGCCTCGATTCCGTCGATCACCAGTCGACGGGTCGATCCCCGGTCCTCGACGGTAACCAACTGCTCGCCCATCCAGGTGGGGGTGCCGGGAATCAACTCCACCCAGTGTGAGTCGGTTTGGCGGGCCAGCTCTGTCGTCGCCCCGGTGTCGGGGTCTACCTCCAGGATCAGCACCGTGCGCTGGTCGCGGCTCTGCACCGTGATAACGGGTTTTGTCCGGGGTGCCCAGCTAGCCCGGGCCAAGTACTCGTAGGCATCTCTATCCCAGGACACGTCCACCCGGCTGCCATCGAGCCCGATGATGGCCAGGGAGACATCGGCGTTGACCGTGCCCGCGGCGGGGTAGGCCATAGGCGACGGAGCCGCGGCCGGATCGGCCGGGGATGCGATGTACCAGGTAGGGACTTCGGCGGTATCCACTCGGGTCGCCAGAAGGCAATGGCCGTCTGGCGACCACCAGAACCCCCGGCTGCGGCCCATCTCCTCGGCGGCGATGAACTCAGCCGATCCCCAGCTCACCGTGTCGCCCGGCTCGTCGATGACCACGCGGTCGACACCGTCGGCTGTGGCGTCCACCATCCGCAGACCAGCGCCGGAGACGTAGGAAACTCGCTGGCCGTCGGGTGAGGGGCGGGGATCGAAAGCGCCAGTTTTGGTAGGCAGCGAGTAGACGATCCCATCGGATGTATCGGCCAAGAACACCCGCCCATCCAAAGTGAATGCGATCCTGGTCAGGCTGGGGTCGCTGGCATAGGCCACGATTCCTCCGCCGCTCTCCCTGGCTCGCTCCCGGCGGGCCCGCTCGGCCGGGGGCAGGTTCTCCTCGCCGGGATCGGCCAGCAGCCGTGCGGGGTCCGCCACCACCTGCTCGGTGCCGGTAGCAGTGTCTAGCAACCAGAGCCGGTTGACCGGATCGTCGCCCGACATGCTGCGCAGAAAGGCCACCCGGCTGCCGTCGTCGGACACCGAGAAGCTGCGGGGTGCCCCCAGGGTGAAGCCCCGGGTGCGGGCGTGCTGGCGAGGAAACGACTCGGTCATAAGGCGTCGAATGAATCTAGGTCGGCAGCCGCCGTCGCGGTGCGCTCAACCAGGGCGAGGGAGGTGGATTTGGGCATCATCACCCCCACCGCGGCGGTGACCAGCATGGCCTCGACGGCGTAGACCGTCTGGCGACGATAGGCCAGCCAGGCATCGTCGAGTGTCGGTGCGTGGGGGCCGAGGCGATCCAGGTAATCCACAATCAGATCGCGTTCGGCTCGGCGGCGGGTCTCCGGATCTAGCGACGTGGCCAGCAGGTAGGCCACGTCTCGAGCCCACGGGCCGGCCCGGCAGAGCTGCCAGTCGAACAGTCCAGAACGGCCGTCGGCCGCGGTGAATTGATTGCTGGGATGGCAGTCGTTGTGGATCAGCGTGGTCGGTCCCGCCGACATGACGGCATGGGCGGCCCTGCGGTTGCGGGCATAGCGGGCGATGGGCTTGTGCAGTGCAGAGGGCACGGCCTGTCCGGTACGGCGCAGCCCCAGACGGCAAAGAGAGGGGCTGAGCAGCGCTCCCAGGACGAGCTCCCGATGGGGGTTTCGAGCCAGCCATGGGTGCGACTCAGTGCGCCCCCACCATTGGCGGTGCATTTCGGCCAGCGCGGCCAACAGGGCAGCCGCCTCATCGGAGCTGATGGGGTCGATGGACGACCTCAGGCGAGCACCAGTCGCGGCCAAATCCTCCAGCACCAATATGAAGCTCCCCGGTGTGTGTTGGGCCGCGTAGCACTGGGGGGTGGCCACCGGCACCTGATCCCGCAGCTCGGCATAGAACCCCACCTCTGCCCGGCTCAGCCGGGGAACAGCCACAAACGCCCGAGCTACCGGGGAGCGAGACGGTCGTTTGACGAACACCGAGAGCACATCGCCATTGGTCAATACGAGCCGAGCACGGGTTCGCAGGGTGGTTCCCGACTGGTCGTCCAGCACCTTGATCTCGGCGACTGGCCGACCGAGCAGCCTGCCCAACTTGCGGCGTCGCAGCGACCTGTAGCGCCAAAAGCCCGGCCGGTTGGGAGTTGACGGCGGTGTTGGCACAGTCCGAAGGGTAGTGACGGCAAGATTCAGTTGGGTATCTCTTTCGAGCCGGTAGGGTGAGTGACGTGGCATCGAGGAATACACAGTCGCTGGCCTTGAAACGGGCACGGAGCAAGGCGCAGGCATTACGCACAGAAGGCAAGACCGCTGCCCAGATCGCGAAGGCAGTAGGACGCAGCGAGAGCTGGGTGTATGCCAATACAACAAAGTCGGCCCAAAGCGCCGACCTACCTGCTCCTACTGTTGCCTTGGACAGTACGCCTGGGGGATCGGTGAGTTCGTCAGGGGATTCGGTGCTTCGGCACGACATCCGGCCTGAAGACGTGCTCGATAAAGAAACGCTTGACGAAATCGACAGAAAGTACGCAGCGTCGGAGGCCAATCTTCAGCGCCGCCTTCAAGACGGGACGATCGATGAGAGGCTGCTTACGGTTGATGATCTGAGAGAACTAGCAGAGCGAGCGCGCCAGGGGGAGCAGGTCTCGTTGAGAAAGACGTGACCCATCTATGACATGGCGAATGGGCGACCTCGGAGACTGCTTTGATGTCTGGGCCGTCGGGAAGAGCGATCATGATCGGTTTCTGCTTTTGGAAGGACTCCTTGAGTTGGCGGATAGACCACTGACCGAGTTGCCCGGCGATCAGGTTCCCGATCGGTCGTCGATGCTTCGATTTAAGAGAATTGATACGTCACTAGAGTCAACGCTCGTATTGATTCGCGTCTATGAGGCCCAAGGAGTTTTCGACGTGATCGACCTGCGGGACTTCTAATTCAGGTCTTCCTCCAGATGGTGCCGCCGGGGGTGTCCTCAATCACGATCCCCTCGTCGGCGAGCTGGTCGCGGATGCGGTCGGCGGTGGCGAAGTCTTTGGCCGCCCGGGCCTCGTCCCGCTCAGCCAGCAACTGCTCCACCCTTTCGGTTAGGGCATCGTCGCCGTCTTGGCCGTCTCCGGCCAGGACCAGGCCCAAAGCACCCGCCAAGTCGCACACTGTGACGTGAGCAGCCGCGGCCCGATCCGTATCTCCGGCGTCCAACGCGGCATTGCCCTCTCGGACCAGATCGAACACCACGGCCAGCCCGGCGGGCGTGCCGAAGTCGTCGTCCATGGCTGCGGTGAACCGGGCCACCGCATCGGCATCAGCACCTGTCGTCTGATCCACGCCAGCGGCCACCGCTCGGCGGTGCCAGGCTCGGAGCCGGTCCAGCGCTCCGGAGGCGCCGGTCAGGGCGTCGTCGCTCAACTCCATGACCGTGCGGTAGTGGGTTTGCAGCATGAGCAGCCGCAGCACTTGGGGTTCGTAGGCGTCGAGCAAATCAGAAAGGGTGGTGAAGTTGCCCAGCGACTTGGCCATCTTCTCTCCGTTCACGTTGAGCATGGCGCCGTGGATCCAGTGGCGGGCGAAGCCCAACTCGGCGCCCTCGGCCTCGGCCACCTCGTTCTGGTGGTGGGGAAAGGCCAGGTCGTCGCCCCCGCCGTGGATATCGAAGACCTCGCCCAGCAAGTCGGTGGCCATGGCCACGCACTCGATGTGCCACCCTGGTCGACCCGGCCCCCACGGGGAGTCCCAATCGGGCTCGCCCGGCTTGGCCGCCTTCCACAGAGCGAAGTCCAAGGGATCGGCCTTTTCGACGTCCACCTCCACCCGAGCGCCGGCCCCTTCTCGCAACTCCTCTGGAGTGCGCCCGATCAGATCGCCGTAGCGGGGGTGGGCGGCCACTGAGAAGTACACCCCCTTGCCCTCGATGGTGTAGGCCGCCCCCCGGTCCACGAGGTCGCCGATGAAATCGAGCATCTGTTCGACGTATTCGGTGGCGTGGGGCCGATGATCGGGATGGGCAATCCCGAACCGGTCCATCTGGTCGATGTAAACCTGCTCGTAGCGGGCTGCGAGTTCGGGCTCGGTGGTGCCGGTCTTCGCTGCTCGGTTGATGATGTTGTCGTCGATGTCGGTGATGTTCGACACAAACGTGACCTCATAGCCCCGCCACTGGAGATAGCGGCGGATCATGTCGAAGGTGAGAGCGGTGCGGGCGTGGCCGACGTGGGGATCGTCGTACACAGTGGGGCCGCACACATACATCGACACCCGGCCCTGTTCGATGGGCTCAAAGGGCACGACTGCTCGCTGCCGAGTGTCATAGAACGAGACCACGACCGAAGGTTACTGAGAGCCCTGCCCGGCGCTGCCATCCGATAAGCGGGAGGAGGAGGGTTACAGTCATCCGGTGATGCAACAACCAGCAATTGATCCGGCGGTGATGCGTCGGGCCTGGCTGGTGTTGATAGTGGTCAGCCTGGCCAGCTTCCAAACGGCCATGTCGCTGTCGATCATCTTCGTGGTCTATGCCGACCTGAAGGAGTCCTTCCCCGACGCCAGCGAGGCCGAGCTGTCGTGGGTCATCAACTCATTCACCATCGTCGGTGCGGCCACGCTGGTGATCGGCGGGGTGCTGGGGGAGCGGTGGGGACGGCGGTTCACATTGATGGCCGGCATCACGGTGTTCACGCTGGCGTCCGCGGCGGCGGCACTGGCCCCCAGTATCGGGCTGCTCATCGGCGCCCGGGCTTTCCAGGGGATCGGAACTTCGCTGAGCCTGCCCATGGGGGCGGCCATCGTGATCGACGCCTTTCCGCTCTCCCGCCGGGGAACCGGCGTCGGAGCGTGGTCGGCCAACGGCGCGGTAGCGGCGGCAATGGGCCCCTCGGTGGGTGCCCTTTTGGTGCATGTGGGCGATTGGCGATGGGCATTCTGGCTGAACGTGCCGTTTGGCGTGATAGCTCTGATATTCATCGGCAAAGTCATCGAGGAGCGCCGCAGCGAGCAGGCCCCGGAGATGCCCGACCGGCTGGGGGCGCTGATGGTGTTGGCCGGCGTAGGGGCGATGGTGTTCGCGCTGGTGCAGAGCCGGGAGTGGTCTTGGGCTGACCCTTGGGTGTTGACTGCCCTTGTCGGAGGGCCGCTGGTGCTTGCGCTGCTGGGGTGGCGGTCGAAGCGACACCGGTTGCCGGTGATCGACCCCGGTTTGTTCCGCTTTAGGAGCTTTCGCTTGGGCAACTACGGGATGCTGGTGTTCTCGATCGCCTTCTTCGGACACCAGTTGGTGGGGATCAACTACCTCACCAATGTCTGGGACCTGTCCATCATTGAAGCTGGACTGCTGCTGACCCCGGTGTTCGTGTTCACCGGCCTGTTGTCGGCGCTGTCGGGCCGGTGGGCCGACCGGTGGGGGCCGGCCAGATTCGTGGTCGCCGGGAGTCTGATGTGGACGGGGGGCATGGTGTGGCAATGGGCCACGCTGAGTAGGCGGGAGGACATCGATTCGTGGGTGCTCAGCGTGACGCTGGCGGGAATTGGATCGGGCTTGGTCTGGGGGTCGCTGTTCGCGGTGATGGTGGCCGACCTGCCCAGTGACTTCCTGGCCTCGGGCTCCAGCGTGGCCCAGACCATGATGAGGGTAGGCAACGCCTTCGGTGTGGCCATCGCCGTGACCATTGTTGGCGCCACCCTGGCGGTGGGCCAGGTTGGAAACCTGGGCACCAGCTACATCATGTTGGCTGCCGGAGGCGCGGTGACCGCCGCACTGGGGTTGCGCTGCGCCCGCCAGGGGGGCGTGCCGCCGGGCACGGTGCAATAAAGTCACGGGGATGAGCACTGCTGTCAAAGGACTGGTCGCCTACTCGCATGTGAATATCTGTGTGACCGATGTAGAGGCCGCCGATGCCTTCTACATCGAAAAGCTGGGGCTGGAGAAGCTCCCCCGCCCCGACTTCGGTGGGTTCCAAGGGTCCTGGCTGCGCATGGGTCCTTCGCAGCTCCACTTGAGCAAGGTGGACAAGATGCCGGATACCGCAGGGGCGATGTCCCACTTCGCCCTCTACATTCCCGCCGACGAATTCGACGCCACCATGGCCGAGTTGGCTGAGCGGGGAGTGGAGTTTGCCAGCGAGCCGTCGAACCGGGAGGACTTCGGCGTTCCGGTTCGGTCGGCATTCGCCCGCGACCCCGACGGAAATCTCATCGAGTTCACCGACGTGGCCTTGTTCGATTGATGGCGGTCGGTGCCCGGAGGTACTGCTCCTAACCACTCCAATTCTGATGTCCTCGATCCTCGGTCACCCGGTGCTTCGCCGGGAAGATCCCCGCTTCCTCACTGGCCAGGGTACGTTCGTGGCCAATCTGGTCCCAGACGAGGCCGCCCATGTCGTCTACGTGACCTCCACGCATCCCCACGCCCGGCTCTTGGCGGTGGATGTGACCGATGCTGTGGCCGCTCCCGGCGTGCTCGGGGTGTTCACCGCCGCAGATGTCGACCCGGAGGTGCTGGTCTACCCCCCGCCGTTCCCGGGCATGAACGATCAGATGGCCCGCACCATGCTGGCCCAAGAGGTGGTCCGCTATGTGGGTGAGCCGGTGGTTGCCGTGGTGGCCGACGACCCCGTTCGGGCCGCCGACGCCGCTGAGGAGGTGGTGGTGGACTATGACCCGCGGCTCCCGCTGGTCGATCTGGAGGCCTCGCTGCGGCAAGACGTCGTGTTGTTCGATGGCATTGAGGACCAGACGGTGTATCGCTGCGCCGCCGGTGAACCCCCCGAGTTCGACGACTGCGAGGTAGTGGTGCGGGCCCGGTTCCACAACCAGCGCATGTCGGCTGCGCCCATCGAGGCCCGGACAGGGTTCTCATACTGGGAAGGTGACCGGTTGGTCCATCACACCGCTACTCAGGGCAGCCACAACGTCAAGGCTTCGCTGATGGGCATCTATGGGTTAGACCCCGAACAAGTGCTGGTGGTGACCCCTGATGTGGGCGGCAGCTTCGGAGCCAAGTTCCGCTGCTACCCCGAGGAGGCCCTTCTGGGGTGGCTGGCCCGCCGCTTGGGCCGCCCGTGTGCCTGGGCTGAAACCCGCACTCAGTCGATGACCGGGTTGGGGAGTGGCCGGGGCCAGATCCAGGACGTGGTGGTCGGCGGTAGCCGGGACGGGCAGATCGCCGCCTACCAGCTCGACGTGATCCAAGACAGCGGGGCCTATCCGCTCATTGCCGGGTTCTTGCCCCGAATGACCATGGCCATGTTCACCGGTGTTTACGACATCGCCTGCGCCGGGTTCCAGGCGGTGTCGGTGCCCACTTCCACCACCCCCAACGGGGCCTTTAGGGGAGCTGGTCGGCCCGAGGCGTCCACAGCTATCGAGCGCGCGGTAGACCTGTTCGCCGCGGAGGTCGAGATGGATCCCGCCGAGGTGCGCCGCCGCAGCTTCATCGGCCCAGAGGCCTTCCCCCACACCACGGTGTCAGGGGTCAGCTACGACTCAGGCGACTACGCCAAGGCGCTAGCCGCCGCGCTGGAGGTGGCCGGGTACGACGACCTGCGGGCCGAGCAGGCCGCTCGTCGGGCCAATGGGTCAACGACTCTATTGGGAATTGGCCTGTCCACTTACGTGGAGGTCACCGCCACCACCGGAGCAGGTGACTTCGCCTCGGTGGAGCTGAGCACCGACGGCACGGTGAGAGCGGTGACCAGCTCCACCCCCCATGGACAGGGCCATGAGACGGTGTGGCCGATGATCGTGGCCGATGTGCTGGGCCTAGACATGGATCGAGTGGCTGCGGTCGGCGGTGACACCGACTGCACGCCCCGGGGGCAAGTGACCGGGGGATCCCGGTCAGCTCAGATCGTGGGCTCGATGCTGTTCGACGCCTCCCAGCGGCTGGTGGCGCAGGTGCTGCCCACGGCGGCCGAGCTGTTGGAGGCTTCGGCCGCCGATGTGATCCATGATTCCGAGGGCGGTTGCTTCCACGTGGCCGGGACTCCAGCGGTGTCAGTGGGATGGGCCGAGGTGGCTGCCGCTCTGGACGGCCCGATGACCGCGGAGTCAGACTTCGAAACCGGGGGCCAGACCTTCCCATTCGGCGCTCATGTGGCCGTGGTAGAGGTGGACGCCGAGACCGGCCGGGTGGAACTGGTGCGGCTGGTTGCGGTGGACGACGCAGGAACCGTGTTGAACCCTCTGATTTTCGAAGGCCAGATCCATGGAGGAATCGCCGGAGGCGTCGCTCAGGCCCTTTTGGAGGAAGTGGCCTACGACGCCGACGCCAACCCGCTCACCACCAACTTTGCCGACTACCCGGTGATCTCCGCGGCGGAGCTCCCCAGCTTCGAGTTGATCCGCTCTGAGACTCCCACCGACCGGAACCTGCTGGGGGCCAAGGGAGTCGGAGAGTCGGGCACGGTTGGGGCTACCGCCGCGGTGCAGAATGCGGTGGTAGACGCCCTTGCTCCCTTTGGCATCCGCCATCTGGACATGCCATTGACGCCTGAGCGAGTTTGGAAGGCCATGCAGAACCATGGCTGAGCGGAGCCTGGAAGAGAAGGTGCTGGCCATCTGGAAGACGTGGCGGGCTCGGGCTTTCTATCGGATGGCGCGGCTGTTGATCCGAGTAGTAGGCCGTCTGTACTTGCGGACAAAGGTTGTGGGTGTTGAACGGTTGAAGTCTGATGGAGCGTTCGTCATCGCTCCTGTTCACCGCTCTAATTTGGACGGCCCTCTGGTGAACTCCCGATGTCCTCGCATCGTTCGGTCGCTGGCCAAAAGAGAGATGTTCCCCGGCGGTATGGGCACCTGGATCAGTGCCATGCTGGGGTCGTTCCCGGTGCAACGGGGGGCAGGAGACCGCCGATCTCTGACCGCGGCCATAGACCTGCTGAAGCGGGGCGAGCCATTGCTGGTGTTCCCTGAGGGCACACGCCAAACCGGAAACCAAGTCGGTGAGATCTTCGGAGGAGCGGCATTCTTGGCCGCCCGGACGGGGGTACCGGTTCTCCCGGTAGGCATCGCCGGCACCGAAGAGGCCATGCCGCCCAAGGCCAAGTCCCTCAAGCGAGTGCCGGTGTCCATTGTGGTCGGCGAACCGCTACTCATTCCCGATGGTGGCAACAGGAGGCTGTCCGCCAGTGAGCGCAACGAGTTCACTGCCCACCTGCGGTCGGCAATGCAGGTGGCAATGGATGAGGCCGTCGAATTGGCCGCAGCCCGTCGCGGCCGCCGCAACGAATGAGAAGATAGAGGGCCATGAGCGCGGTTGACGTAGTTCTGGCAGCTGAGAGTCTTAGCGGGGATGCCTATCCCGGGCCGACTGTTGAAGTAGTCGGCGGATGCGCGGCCCGGCAGGTCAGTCCTGACGGGGCCTCGCTGTGGCTGGTGGCCGCCGACCTGGCCGCAGGAACCGAGCTGAGATGGGGCAACGAGCACGGCGACGAGGCAGTGTATGTGCGCTCAGGGAGCCTGACCGTCGACGGGCGAGTCTGCCCTGCTGATGGGGCGGTGGTCGTGGAGGCCGGGGTGGCTGCGACCGCGGCCGCGGAGTCCGACACCAGCATCGTCCACGTGGGACCTGCTGATCCTGTTCCGCCGTCCGACGGCTTGAGGGGACCGGCCGATTCCAATGGCCGGGGTGTGCGTGTAGTCGGTCCCGACGGGCTGTGGGCCACGGTGAACGACACCCAGCGGACCCGGTTCTTCTCCGATGCATCGGCATCCACCAACCGACTGTGGCTGTTGGCCACTGACCGCCCTCAGTACTTCGAGTCCTCGGCCCACAGCCATTCCCAAGACGAGCTGATCCATGTGCTGCGGGGCGAGATCCGAGTAGGCCGCCGGGCGGTCGGCGTGGGCGACACCTTGTGGGTGGCCGCCGACCGCCGCTACAAGCTCTACAGCGGCGACGAAGGGGTCCATTTCATCAACTACCGCCGCGATGCCTCGGTCATGACCTCCCCCAACTACGACGGACCACTGCTCGAGGCCGGCGAGGCAACCAACATGACCTGGGTCAACGACACCCGCTGACGTTTTCAGCGGGTGCCTGCCACTTCCGTGTACGAACAGGTAATTTGCAGCGTGCTTCATCGCGCGGTCCCGTTGACTGCAATCCTGCTGAGTGTCGGGATGCTTGCTGCCTCTGCCGGCTGTGATACCAGCTCAGAGGTACTGCTGGAAGTGAGCTCTGTGGAGCTTGAGGCCGCGCCCACCGTGGCCCCGACTCCGTTGCCCACCGCGGTGCCAACGTTGCCGCCTCCGACTATGCCTGCCACTCCAAGTCTGACCATCGAGGTGCCGCCAGCAGCATCCCCTGAGACAACCGCTGAGCCGACTCCCACTCCCGATCGGTCTGCTGAGGAGTTCTTGGCTTCGCTGGCTGGGGAGTTCCACTTCCTGTTGGCCGAAGAGTTCGAGTATTTGGCCGAGGTCTCCGCGGAATGGAACCCCGAATCGCAGATCTCAATAGCGGTTGTGCTCCCCGACGAAACCCTGCACGGTTACGAAGCCACCGAGTCTCGGATCTCGGCCAGCGCAGTCAAGCCGTTGTGGGTCGCAGCCGCCCTCGACGCGGCCGGAGTGGAGGCGGTGAGGCCGCTGGCCTATAACGCCTTGATCCTGTCCGACAATTTGGCCGGCGGAAGGTTGATCGATGTGGCCGGGGGAGTGGACGCGGTGAACAACTGGACCAGGAATGTGGCCCGATTGCCCTACACCAGGCTGGAGGCGTGGCGCTTTCAAGACCCCAATCGGGTGGCCAGTGATTTCCGGCCCGAGAATCCTCTGGGCAACCGCACCTCTATGGATGAACTGGCCCTTTTCTTTGTCCGTCTGTACAAGGGCGAGCTTTTGGGTCCCGACGAGAATGCAGCCCTCCAACAGTGGCTGCTGGACACCTCCCACACGCTGAATTCTCCCAGAGACCTCGACGGGGTCTTGCTTGATCGGTTGCCCCCGCAAGTGGCCGAGTCGTCGCTGCACAAGGCGGGTTGGCTCCGACCGAACTGCTGTCCAGCGGAATACCGGCAGATGATCGATTCCGGCGTCATTGTCCTGCCTGACGGCAGCTGGTTTGCGCTGGCCATCATGAGCGCCCGCGGGGAGTTCTACGACCTGACGAATCAATGGGTGTCACTGGCTGCCTGTCGCGTCTACGCATTTGTGGCTGAAGACCGCGACCTTGTCTGCGAGCGGGAAGGCGACGGCGTCCACGACCCTGAGATCTGGCCAGAAGCAGGAACTGGCCCATAGTCCCTGGCTTCTCCGCTCCGACATCTGCGACACAAGCAAGCCATGCCAGCATGGGGCCATGCAGGACTTTGACAGCAAGGTGACAGTCATAACCGGGGCGGCCAGCGGGATCGGGGCGGCGTTGGCCGCCGGGTTCAGCGCTGAAGGGGCCAAAGTGGTGGCCGCGGATATCGACCTCGCGGGAGCCACTGCCACCGCCGACGCCATTGGAGACGATGCGGTGGCAGTTGAGGTAGACGTGGCCGATCGGGCATCGGTCGAGGCCCTAGCCGACGCCGCCTGGGATGCCTTTGGACAGGTAGACCTCCTGTTCAACAATGCCGGTGTATTTCAGGCTGGGCTGATGTGGGAGCGCACCCAGGCCGATTGGGATTGGGTGCTCGGCGTGAACGTGTACGGCATCATCAACGGGGTAGCCGCCTTCGTCCCCCGGATGATCGCCCAGGACACCGAGGGCCACATCGTGAACACCGCCTCGGTGGCCGCTTTCGTGGCCGGCGGATTCTCCAGCCCCTACGTGGTGTCGAAGTGCGCCGCTTTTTCACTCACCGAGTGCTTGGCCCTGGATCTGGCCGCGGTGGGGTCCAAGGTCCAGGCCTCGGTGCTGACCCCCAGCGCCATCGACACCGCCATTGCCCACACCGCCCGGGTGCGCGGCGAGCACTACGGAACCGACGAAAGCGAGGACAACGCCTTCGTGGTGGATTCGCTATCGAAGATGACCGCGGACGGAATCTCGCCGTCCGACGTGGTCGGCCCGGTCATGGCGGGCATCAGGGCGGGCGACTTCCTCATCCCCACCAAGCCCAGCTACGCCAACCAACTCCAGGTCCGCTACGACGCCTTGCTGGAGCGAAAAGTCCCGCCCACCGCCGAAGTGGACTGATCCAGCTTCCAATTTGCCTCAGGCGTAGCATCAATACATGGCTGAAGAGGCAACAGAGGCGTGGATGGAGCAGACCTGGGAGCAGGTCAAGAACTGGGGGCGATGGGGTGAAGACGACGAGCGGGGGACTCTGAACCTCATAACCCCGGAGCGCCGGGCTGCGGCCGCGGCGCTGATCGATAGCGGGCAAGCGGTGAGCTGCGCCTTCGACCTGTCGTCGGAGCCGGGGCCCGACAATCCCTATCCCGCCCAACACCACATGCTGCTGGCCGGCGACGCCGCCCATCACAATCCGCTGCCCGGCTTCGAGCAGACCACCGACTGGTTGGGCATCGCCTGCCACGGTTTCGCGGTATCGCACCTCGACGCCCTGTGCCATGTGTTCGTCCGGGGACAGATGTACAACGGCTTTCCCGCGTCCGCGGTGAAGAGCAGCGTGGGCGGGGAGCGCAACTCGGTCATGGCCGGGGCCGGGGGCATCAGCGGGAGAGGGGTTCTGCTGGACATCCCCCGGTTGCGGGGCGTGGACTGGATCGAGTCGTCCGAGCCGGTCATGCCCGCAGAGCTCGACGAGGCCGAGGCGGCTGCTGGGATGGCAGTCGGCCCCGGCGACATCTGCCTCATTGCCACTGGCCGGGCCCGCCGAAGGCTCATGGAGGGTCCCCAGCCGATGACAGCCGGCATCGCCGGCCTGCACGTCACCACCCTCCCGTGGATTCGGGAGCGGGATGTGGCCGTGCTGGGCAGCGACGGTGTGTCGGACAACTTCGGCCCCGGCTCGCCGATGATCGAAGGGTGGCCCAGTCCCATCCACCAGCAGTGCCTGGCGGGCATGGGAGTCCATCTGCTGGACAACCTGGATTTGGTCGAACTGGCCGATGTGTGCGCCGCTCACAACCGCTGGGAGTTCTTCATAACCGTGGCCCCCTTGCGCCTCCCCGGAGGAACGGGATGCGCGGTCAATCCGATTGCAGTGTTCTAACGCAAGGTCCAACCAGTGGCGTGCTTTTGGGGCGCGCGTAGTGTGAGGTGCATGGGAAAGAGAGCGGCGGCGATTGTGGGGCTCACGGAGTGGGCGCCGAAGCGGGTGTGGGACGAGCCCATGTTCACCATGGAGGCGTGTGCCCGGCTGGCGGCCGAGGTGCTGGCCGATGCCGAGGTTGAAAAGGGCGAGGTGGACGGGCTGGTGATCAACGGGCTGCGGGAATCGCCGATGTTCGCCCCCTCGGCGCTGGCGGAGTTTTTGAGCATTCGCAGCAACTTCAACGAAACTGTCGACCTGGGAGGAGCCACCCCGGCGGGCATGATATGGCGGGCAGCCGCGGCCATTGAGGTGGGGATCTGCGAGACGGTGTTGGTGTTCACGCCGTCGGTTCCCGCCCCGCCCCAGCCGGGCGCCAACGGCGGCCCGATGAAGATGAAGATGGGGGCCTACATGGGCGGCGAAGTCTGGGGCTCGCCCCAGGGGCAGTTCGAGATCCCCGCCGGGCTGGTGGCCGCCACCCCCAGTTTTGCCATGGCCGCCAGCCGATACATGGCCGAATACGGGGTGAGCGAGGAGACGCTGGCCAAGGTGGCGGTGGACTCCCGCTACAACGCCCAGGCCAACCCCATGGCGGTGTTCTACGGAAAGCCCATCACCATCGACGACGTGATGAGCTCTCGCTACGTGGCCGACCCGCTGAAGCTGCTGGAGATTGTCATGCCGTGCTACGGCGGCTCGGCGGTATTGGTGACCACCGCGGAGCGGGCCGCCCGGTGCCCGCATCGCCCGGTGTATGTGAGCGGCTACGGCGAGCACCTCACCCACAAGAGCATCACCTATGCCCCCGACATCGTCGACACTCCTATCCGACTGGCTGCCGACCGAGCGTTCGCCATGGCCGGGGTGTCACGGGATGCGGTGGACATGGCCTCGATGTACGACTGCTACACCATCACCGTGCTGTTGACCATCGAAGACGCCGGGTTCTGCCCCAAGGGCCAGGGCGGTCGGTTCATCGACGAGCACAGTCTGCGCTACGACGGCGACTGGCCGCTCAACACCCACGGCGGACAGCTGGGCATGGGCCAGGCCGGACTGGGCGGGGGCATGAGCCACATCACCGAGGCCGTGCGCCAAGTGCAGGGCCGGGCCGGTGAGCGCCAGGTGCCCGACTGCAACATCGCCTACGCCAACGGCACAGGGGGAATGCTGGCTGAGCAGGTTGCCCTAATCTTGGAGGGGGCCTGATGGTTCACTTCTCTTCTGATGGCCGGCCTCTGCCCACCCCCACCCCCATCACCGCGCCGTACTTCGATGGCCTGCGGGAACACCGCCTAATTCTCCAGCGCTGCCCCCGCGACGGCTACTTCTTCTATCCCCGCGGCCGGTGTCCCCACTGCCTGGGCGAAGACTGGGAATGGGGTGAGCTGAGCGGGAAGGGCACGGTGTACTCCTTCACCGTTGACCGGGCCGGCCACGACCCGGCCCTAGCCAGCCGCATCCCGTTCGCCATCGCTCTAGTGGACCTCCACGAGGGCCCCCGCCTAGTGGGCAACATGGTTGACTGCGACGTCGCTGACATCGCGGTGGGGATGGCGGTGGAGGCCGCCTACGAGGACATCGACGACACCACCCTGCTGGGCTTTCGCCCTACTGGTTGAAAGCCTGCCAGGTGGGGTCTTCGTAGGGGAGGGTGCCGAGGCCGTCGGGGTTCTCGGGCCAGTTGGCCGGGGGCAGGCCCAGCGGGTTCACCCCCACCTCGGCGCCGTAGAACAGCTTGTGGAGGCGGCGAACGATGTACCAGCGGCCGTCTCGGCGCTCGTAGGTGTCGTCGTAGCGGATGGCCTGGTGAATCCACCGGTCGCCCTCGGCGACCTCGGCTTTGCAATAGACGTGGCCGGTGGCGTGGTCGTCGTCGAGCAGGTCGATCTGGTGGGTGCCGATGTTCAAGACCGACGGCCCGATGGCCGAAAGCTGCTCCTCGAAGTTGGCCCGCAGGGCGTCGCGCCCATAGCTGTCCCGGCCCACCCGAACGTCGTCGATGAACAATTCGACTAGAGCGTCCACATCTCGCCGGTCAACCGCCACCGCATACCGGGAGGCAAGCTGACGAATCTCCTCATAGGCCAACAAGCGCGCTACGTCGTCCATCATTTGATCATGGCACGCCGCAGCAGTCTCAGCCGCGGCGAGTCAACTCCTGGTGAGTGCCAGCAGGCCGTAGTCGCGGTACCATTGGCAGCGAGAAACAAGCGGCTCGGAGGCGTGAACATGGGTTTTGAGCGCCGTCAGGCTGACAACTGGCACCGCGATTATGCGATCACCGGCTCCAAGATTCTGTTTGAGGTCTTTGCTGGGCGCGTTGAGGTGACGAACCCAGGCACTCTGCCGAATCACATGACCGCTGAAAGTGCGTGCCGAGGGCCGCTCCCGGTCTCGCAATGAGTACATGGCGAACTGCATGCTTGCACTTGGCTACATGGAACGACGCGGCCCGGGATGAGCGGCTGGAGCACTGGGTTGGTGCGGCCCGGTGCCGAAGCCACCGGCTGGGATCGGCCCGTGCGGGGGTGGTGAACCGGCTGTTGCACTCAGCTACCTGCGCCACGTCGCCGCCGGACCCCGCATCTCCCTGGAATAGCCGTCTTCCCCTCTCCCTCCCACCTTCCGCTAAGACGCGAAGAGCCTCCCGATTGCTGGGGACGGGCTCAATCTAGGCCTAGGTCTAGTTCGATCGACACCACTTCGATCCTGTCGTCTGGTCCCAGCCTCACTGTGATAGCCACGAATCTCGCAGTGATGCCGGACGTAACGACAACCCGCTCGCTTGTTCCTGGCAAGGGCATTGTTTCGTTCTCGTAGTCCTCTGCCAGTGCGTCAAGAATGGGGCTGAGGTCGTAGACAATGAAGTCGGTGGCCGATGGGATCCCAGAATCTGCGCGCTCGCTCGGCAGTAGCTGATCGAGTCGGTCAAAGAACGCGGGAAGGACGGTGAACCTGCGACGGGTCATCCGTGTTGTTGACGCTGTGCTTCTCGACGCTGGGCATTCTCGATAATGCGATTACGGAAGACTTTTGGGAGATCGTTGAGATCCCTGACGGTTCGCTCGCGGAATGCGGCGACCCGCTCGTTGGGAGTCATCGCCTCAAGTTCTTCAATAGAGATGAACGGTGGCTGGTGTGCCATTGCTCCCACTGTACCCAGCGGCGGAGACAATTGGAGGATTGAGAACCATCTGATGGTGACTGTGACCGGCCCCGGTCTCGCAGCGGATACATGGTGAACTGCATGCCTGTACTTGGCTTCATGGAACGGCGCGGCTGGGGATGGCCGATCATGCGCAAGGCGATGCATGAGTTCAATGGCACGGAGCCTGAGATTGAGCAAGACCGGGATGGTGCCTTTGTGCGGGTGCGGTTCCTTCTCGACTGAATTCAGACAGCCCAGGTTCAAAGGGTCCTCGCCACACCTCAGCGTGGGGGTTAGCTTCTGCTACTTCGCTCGTATTCTGCTACATCGCCTCATCGCTGAGATTCGGAGTCAGGTGCTGAGCAAAGCGATCCAGTGCATCGGACAAGGTGTCGCCGCCCGTTGCGAGGGCGGAAAACCAAGGAAGAACGTTGAGGTGCTGAGGTTGATCGGACGCCGGTCTGTCAAGATCCGACAGCCCCACGCCTGGGAGCACTTGCCGTACTGCGTCGGCTTCGATTCGCTTGACAGCAAATGTCAGATTGTCCAACATTAACGTCACGTTAGCCGACATTGACACGGGAGCGATGCTCCCCGTCTTGGCGTGAGCATTCTGAAGTGCCACGCCGATGAAAGGACAGATCATGAGTATGGATGGGTCCGAATCCGACGCAGGCGAGCAGATAGCGCTCGCACAGCGGCTACGGGAAGCGCGCGAGTACATTGGGCTCCTCCAAGAGGATGTCGCGGTTGCGCTGGAGATCCCCAGAGCGAGCGTGTCGGCGATCGAGTCCGGAAAGCGCCGAGTCTCGTCGCTTGAGCTCAGGCGTCTCGGTCGTCTGTACCGCCGACCTGTGGCGTGGCTGCTCGGAGAGGAGGGCGCTGAGGTCGACATGAATGCGCCCCTGTATCGAGCGACCGCAGCCCTGTCGGATCAAGACAAGGAGCAGGTCTTGCGCTTCGCTGAGTTCCTCGCCGGGGTGGGACAGCCCAAGGCCAACCGGGCAGAACGAAGAGAGTAGCCCGTGCCTTCCCGACACACACGCCGACTCATGGCAGCAATCGCCAAGGTGGATCCAAAACTCACCCTGTCGCCCATCTTCATATGGAGCTGCTGATTTGCCGCAGTACGCAAATGGTGTGGAACAGGATGCCGTAGGCAATGCCGTGGTCCACGCTTGGGGTGTGCCCGTGGGCGTATAGGTTGCGGAGGTTGAGCGCCCATCCGTCCACGAGCGCTGCGTCCAGGTATCTCGCGTAGTTGTCGTCGATGTGAGGGGCGAGGTCTTCGAGCAATTCCCCCAGGGAACGGGTTTGGGAAAAGGATGTCGATTTCCGCGACGCGGTAGTTAGTCCGTGGGCGAGGCACACGCTCCTCGCGGTCTGCTCGATTGCAGGCCAGAGCAGGGCAACGGCGCTGCGGTTATCCCTGGCCTGCCATCGTTCGTGTGCAGCGATAATGGTGTCGGCTGCCTCCTGCGGTATAGCCGGGCTGAAGCAGGCGGCCAGGCTCAACGGTCCCATGCCGTATCGCTTGTCCAGGTCATGGAGTACTGGTTGGCCGAAGAGTCCAGCCGAGAAGACGATCTCCTGCGCTCTCTGTTGGCCGATGTCGGCAAGGTGACGCTCAGCACTACCGCTTGGCAAGGAAACGGCAGTGCCGTCAGGGCCAAAGTGCACACGGCCTATGAGTGTTTGCAGCGGGGCTGCTTGCGCTAATTCGCCCACAGTGTGCTCCATTGCCTCAGCGCTGAGGTTTGGAGTCAGATGTTGAGCAAAGCGATCCAGCGCCTCGGATAGGGTGTCGTCGCCTGTGATGGGCTTTATTGCAGTCCGAATGTCCTCTTCATCAATAGCGGTGGATACTTCTACCCGCTTCATATCCCCTTGGATATCCGTGCGTTGGATCAGACCGTTAAGGCGTTCGACTTCTCTGCGGTCGTCGACAGACGAAGCAATGCTCCGGGCATGTTCTAACAGGGACACGCGCCTTGTCCCGGCAGAGAGATCGGAGGCGCTCTCGAATGCTTCGATGCGCTCTGCTTGCAGCTGCCGCTGTGTGGCCTGGTCCGGTGATGCCTTGATGGCCAGGGCACGCAAGTCGGAGGCTTTCCAGGGGTCAGAGTCGTACTTTCTCATGGCGTCAGCAAGGATCGCCTCGCAGGGATATCCGGCGTCAATCAGGGCGATGAGCGCCCTGCCGACCACGCCGAAGCTGTCTATAGGCGAATCGATTGACTCGTTGGCCAGGCCTGCCAACGCGGCGAGTGCGCCTGCCTTGAGGTTTGCGTCCTGGTTTCTCGACTCCTGGCAGATCGCGACGGCACGACCAAGCATCTTGCCGCGCTCAACCACATGGGCCTCGGGTATTGCAGCGGCCGCCGTGTACGCCCCAACAGCAACCTTGATCCACTTCCCCCTGTCACCGTGCCTTCTCACCCAAAGCAGGTCCGCCATCCGGGCGCGCGGCATCGGGTGCATCGCCTCGTCGCTGGCATTAGCAGCCCAGATGTCCAACAAATCGGTTCCGACTTGGTCGAGCGGCACTGGGAACACGCTGTATTGATCGTCGCCGTTGGAGATCACGAACATTGGCTCGTAAGGCCCGTACGCGAACGGTCCGCCGTCACCCAGGTGGTAGTTGCATGCGTGGGACAATGCCTGCCACACCAGGTCATCAGACTCTTTGGCAAACTCTTGCAAGCGGTCCCCCAGCCGGGAGGTGGTGAAGCGCCCGCCGCTCTCAGCGCTTTCTTCGGCCAACTCAGAGCACAACTGGTTGATTACATCTATGTAGTTAGGACTTCGCACGGATGACAGTGTAACGAGCCATCGATAGCAGACCGAATGCCTTTTTGGCCTTTTTGGTGGCCTTCGAAAGTCAATCTGAGTCCACTCAAGGGGGTGCTCAGATCAAGGGAAATCTGCCGATTCCTAGCTCATCAGAGCGTCTACTCCAAGAGCGAGCTCAATCTTCTGCCCCCTAGAGTGCCTACGAGGCGAAGTTCAGTCTCGGCCCTTGCAACGAGGCTGAGAGGGGTGAGTCCCCCTTGACCGTCAAGCTGTGCATGCACGATCCTGTCGAGCCCTGCGCCAACCAGACTCAGGGCCGTTCGTGTGGTTGCACCGAGCGCCGCTGAGCGGAGCGAACCCGAATGGGCAACGGTGTTTCGCTGGTTGTAGAGGCGGCGGAGAGATTCAGTTATATAGGTCCGAATCCGGCCCAACTCCTCAGGCGGGTTGTTGATGATCGCGACGATACGACTCTGTGCCGCCAAGTCGCTGCCGTCTGCCAGTTCCAACTGGCTGCCCATCCTGAGGTGGTCCTCGACGAGCTTCACCTTCTCGTAGTTTGATTGGGCAGAGCCGAGCGAGTCAGCCAAAGCATCGTCAGCATTTTCCATATGCCGGTATGCAAGGGGAGTGAGTTCAGCCCGAGGGAGCGAGCAGGTGATGAGTGATGCAAGCCGATCTGCTGCTGTGTGGTAGCTCCCCTCTCCCGGCCTGATGAGTAGGGCCTCCACTGCCGACCAGCCTCCGGTGACTGCCGCTCCCGCCGAAGGCGACTCCATGTACGAAGCCAGCTCGAGGGCGTCATCTGTTGCGGTTGGGAGCCCATGGTCAAATCGATAAACGGCATCTTGGCGGAACAGGCTCCCGACCTCCACCTGACGCGGCGTCGGCCGAATGCTGTAATTTCGCTTGTCTTTGGCTATTCGTGCCCATCCATCGAGGCGAATGCCGTCGTTCGACGGTCGACTGACCTTGGCCCGGGCGTCAGCTCTTGCAATGGTCCTACGGGCTGCTTCAACCGCAGACCAAGGATCACGGCATTCCATCCGAAGCAGGAATCCACCAGCGTGGCGGCGTGTTTCTCCGTTTGGAAGATGCTGCCGAAGCCAGTTTGCTGCTGCCTGGCCCTCAAGCCAGTTGACCGGGCCGGCGGTGACATCAGGTTTTCTGTACGGAGCTGCACACGGCACGAAGACGTCGAAGGTCCGTGTCGGCATGCTTGCCACCATGTCCCGCGTGGTTGTCGCGAGTTCGGTTAGGTCGGTGATACTTGGTCCTACCTTCATGATCCAGCGGTGGAGATGATCTGGGCTGAATCCGAGGTCGAGCAGGTGGGAAGCGAATGCTCGAGCTGAGAACTCTACAGATGGGGCATTAATTGCGTCGCACCAGTTGTCGAGGTAGTCGACTTCAACGCGGTAGATCAGATGGTCGAGTTCATCTCGCGCCGCTGCTGGGACTTTCGATCCCGAGGAAACGTCAAGTTGTCCTAGGCAAGAGTCTATTTCCGTGGCAAGAGGCGTTACCCCCGGGTCTCGACCCACCTCACGCTGGGCGGCTGCGACTACAAACCTCAGGCCCTCGGTGCTATGCACAGCCCCACTGAGGCATGCGTCCGCGTATTCGAGGACCTCCTGAAGCGCCAGGTGAGTTCCGATACTCCACAGTCGTCGGTGCCATGGCATCCAGTGAGCAAAGAAGTCGCCGAGGCGACTCAGCACTAGGGAGGTCGGCGTCGCCAAAGGAGTTTCCGTCACGGCCACCACTCCAGTATGCTGGTGTCAGACCTTGATACGGCAAGTGTCGGTCACCGTCTACACGGGAGGAGCCGCCTTCGGGCCGCTCCTCCCTTTACTTTTGCCGGAAACACGAGTCGTGGAAACTCGGATCTGCGAGTCGGTCTTACGGGCCAGGTTGGCCCAGAGCAGCCTCTGGGAATAGTGCGCGATCCCATCGTTTCGGCTGAAATGGGGGGTGATGATCACGGGGGAGTTCTTCCACCCTGAGGGACGGGCCAGGGGGCGACCGTATGGCGATCTGCGCTGGTCGAGGTTCAAGAACATGGCGTCTGCGGAGATGAACGTTTTGTACTCCGACTTCACCGACGAGCTCGGCGAGAGCACCGAGGTCGATCTCCCCGGAACCGGCGGCAGCGTCGCCGGCAACGAGTTCGAGCAGTTCCACAAGAAGGTCCGGCACTTCCTAAACGAGCATCTGGCCAACGACATCGTGGCCAAGGTACGAAGCGGCGAGCCGATCACCGCCCCCGACCTCGACGAGTTCTTCAACATCGTCCAACACCTCCAAGACACAGCCGCAGCCTGAACCGGTTACAACCCGCCTTCGGCCAGGCGGTTTTCGGTCCAGTCGATTTGCAGCTCCCTTTCTGCGATGCGCCAGCCCTCGTCGAGGCGGACGAACTGGTCGTGATAGCGGATGAACATGATGAAGTCGGTGGCCGGGGTTCCGTCGTCGGGAACCGTCAGGTGGTGGGCTATGCAGTAGGTCTCGCCGGTGGCGGAGTCGCCAGAGACTTCGGTCTGCTGCTGGCCCAGGAAGTGGAAGGTGGCGTTGTAGCTCATCTTGGAGATGGCCCGGGCGATCTCTTCCCGGCCTGTCCGCTCGCTGAGGATCGTCCCCCCGCTGGGCAGGTCCACGCGGCGCAGCACCCCGTCGGGGGCGAAACAGGCCGCCACCCCCTCGGGGTCGCCCCGGTCCACACAGCGGGCGTAGTCGGCGGCGAGGTCGGCCAGGGCAGCTCGATCAGACATGGCCCCATGTTGGCACCTTTTCGACGCCCTTGGCGATGGGGATAGGCTGGCGGGCATGGCTGTAATCGATGCTGTTGATCTGGATGTGCGCCGGGTAGCGGGAGCGCTGGGCGCCGAGGTGCGGGGGCTGTCGCTGGCCTCCGTATCCGATGCTGAGTTCGCTCTCATCCAAGAGCTGCTCGACGAGCACTTGGTGCTTTTCTTCCCCGACCAGCACCTCACCCCCGACGAGCACCGGGCTTTCGCCATTCGCTTTGGCGAGCCGGAGATCCACCCCTACATCCCCAAGCTTGACGAGGACCATCCCGAGATCGTGGTGCTGAGGGGCGAGTCGGGCTACGTGGCCGACGTGTGGCACACCGACTGCACGTTCGAGGATTCCCCGCCCATCTGCTCGGTGCTAAACGCCATGGTCATGCCCCCCGCCGGCGGCGACACCATGTGGTCCAACATGTACAAGGCCTACGAGACGCTGGCCGAGCCCATGAAGCAGATGGTTAACGGGCTCACCGCCGTCCACACCGCGGCCAACTACGGGCAGCCCGACCACAAGGCCGAGCATCCCATCGTTCGCCGCCATCCCCGCACCGGCCGCCCGTCGCTGTACGTGAACAAGCAGTTCACCCGGCGCATCCCCCAGCTCAGCCGGGACGAGTCTGAGGCGCTGTTGGACCTGCTCACCGCCCACGCCTCCAAGACCGATTTCACCTGCCGCTATAGCTGGAGCGAGGGCACCATCGGCATCTGGGACAACCGGGCCACCCAGCACTTCGCGGTGAACGACTTCGACGGCAACCGGGCCATCAGCCGGGTCACCATCCTGGGCGACCACCCCGAACCGGCCTTCGACACCACCCAGTGGGCCCCCTATAAGTACGAGAGGGTATCCGCCGCCGCCTACGGCCTCGACCGCGACTAGGCAGGACATTCACGAGAGCCCTCGCCGGCCACTGGCACGTTGGGCTTTTTCCACCGAACGTTCCCGTATTGCGGTTGACGCGTACAATGCATTGTACTGTTCAGATTCCAGGAGAAGGGCAGTCATGAGCGAAGGTGCTGTAGAGAACAATGTCTTTTCTGATTATTCAGTACCTATGAGTGAGTTTCGTGCAAACTGCGCCCGTATACTAAACGCGGTGGCAACAGATGGCCGTGAGGTTGTGATCGAGCGGCGCGGAACACCCATTGCGAAAATTGTGCCTGCAACCCATGGTCGGGCTGGTCTGCGGGGGCTGCTGACCGGTCTGGTCGAGATTCCCCCTGGAGCCGACATCGACGCGATGAAGGCGTTAGACGATGACTGGTTGGATGGATACCTGGCCAAATGGGATGAGGAGCTTGGGTACAAGACAGCTCTTAAGGATGGTTCGGCTTCCAGCAGCGAGGCTTGAGTGCTTCTGCTGGACACCAATGTGATACTGCGGGTTGGGCTGGACGATGGCCCAGGACTCGGCGATGGTCGGGTCAGCTCGTCAGGGGCAGATTTGGCTGAGGATGCGGTATTGCGTGGTCAGGCGGGCATGAGCGTGGTCAGCTATTGGGAGATGGGTGTGCTGGCGTCCAAGCAGAGGCTCCCGAGATTGGATGTCCGCGTCTTGCGGGGCCGCATTTCCCGATCGGGGCTTGCCGTTATTCCCCTGGACGAGGAGATTGCGGTGAGGGCGGCCACCCTAGATGATCTCGATTTTCCGGTGGATGACCCCGCGGACCGCTTTATCTCTGCCACGGCCATGGTCTTGGGGGCAGACCTGCTCACCACCGACGCAGTGCTGTTGGAGTGGGACGGGCCGATTAGCACGATTGACGCCCGAGCCTAAGCTGATCTGACATGTTGGGCGTGAGCGTCGATGAGTGAGAAGGTCAACCACGTCGGGCTGGCGGTGGCCGATCTGGATGCCGAGGCTGAGTTCTGGACCGGGGCGCTGGACTTCGAGCGAGTCGGGGCACTGGATGCTGACGACGGGGCCACCGGGCAGCTTCTTCAGATGGAGCGGCCCGGTTTGCGGGCGGTGTATCTGCGCAAGGGCGAGTTCGTGCTCGAGTTGTTGCAATTCCGCGGCGCCGGGGTGGTGGAGCGGCCGACCCGGGTGATGAACGAGCCTGGCCTTACCCACCTCTCGCTGAATGTCACCAATCTGGACACGGCGCTTGAGCAGGTGAAAGCCCACGGCGGCGAAGTGTTGGAAGACACCCGCCTGTGGGATGTTGCCGTGATGATCCGCACCCCGGCTGGACAGTTGGTAGAGCTGCTGGTGGGTTTCGAAACCCCGACCACCGACCTGGGAGAATGACCCGGTGATAGGAAATCCGAGAACCTACTGGGAGGCGATCGAGGCCCGAGCTGCCGCTTCCCCTGACGCCCCGCTGACCATCGAACCTGACGGCACGGTGATGACCTTCGCCGGGTTCCGGGATTCCGCCGAGCGGGCCGCCGCCGGGTTGGCCGACCTGGGCATTGCCGCCGGCTCCCGGGTTTCTTGGCAGCTGCCCAATGGCCGGGCGTCGCTCATCTTGTCGGCTGCTCTGGCCCGGCTGGGGGCCGTCCAGAATCCGATCATCCCCATATACCGGGAGCGGGAGGTGGGCTTCGTGGCCCGCCAGACCGGGGCCAGTCTGCTAGTGGTGCCGTCGGTATGGCGGGGCTTCGACTACCAGGCCATGGCCGAGGCCGTGGTGGCCACCACCGAGAACTGCGACGTGCTGGTGTGCGACGGCGACCTTCCCGAGGGCGACCCCGCCACGCTGGCCCCGTTCGAGGCGCCCTTGGACGACGAGGGACGGCTGCCGGTGCGGTGGATCTATTACACGTCGGGCACCACCGCTGACCCCAAAGGGGCCAAGCACGGCGACGACTCGGTGATCGCCGCCGCCCGTCACGTGTGGGAGAACCTGGAGCTGCGGGCCGACGACGTGTGGCCGCTGGCCTTCCCGTACACCCACATCGGCGGCATCAGCCTGCTCATCGCCACTCTGGTGTGCGGCACTCCCATGTTGATGGTGGAGAGCTTCAGTCCCGAAGCCGATACCCGCTTCTTCCGGGAGCACGGGCTGACTTTGGCCGGCTCGGGCACCCCGTTTTTTATCGCCTTCTTGGCCGAGCAGCGCAAGACTCCCGACCAGCCGATTTTCCCCAGCATGCGGGCGGCCATCGGCGGGGGTGCCCCCAAGCCGGCCGGGCTGCACATGGAGGTCAAGAACGAGATGGGCGGCGTGGGCATCATCTCCAGCTACGGGCTCACCGAGTGCCCCATCGTCACCTACTGCTTCCTCGATGATCCCGACGACAAGCTGGCCAGCACCGAGGGTCGGATCCTCGACGACACCGACTGGAAGCTGATCGACGGAGAACTGCTATTGAAGGGTCCGACGCTGTGCCGGGGCTATCTGGACGACGCGCTGAATGAGACCGCTTTCGACGACGAGGGGTTTTTCTTCACCGGCGATCTGGCCGAGATCGACGACGAGGGGTTCGTGACCATTGTCGGCCGCAAGAAGGATGTGATCATCCGCAAGGGGGAGAACATCTCGGCCAAGGAGGTGGAGGATGTCCTGTTCTCCCACCCGAATGTGGGCGATGTGGCCGTCATCGGACTTCCCGACGCGGTCTCGGGAGAGCGGTGCTGCGCGGTGGTGGCCCCCAAGGCCGGTGAGGTGTTCGGCTTCGTCGAGATGGTGGAGCATTGCAAGGACGTCGGGCTGATGAACCAGAAGATCCCGGAGCAACTGGAGATCGTCGACGAACTGCCCCGCAACCCGGTGGGCAAGGTGCTCAAAAAGCAGTTGCGGGAAACCTACGGAGCGTGACAGTAATGCCGACCGAACAGCCCAACATCTTGTTGATCGTGTCCGACGAGGAGCGGCGCAACCCGTGGCTGGACGGCATGGTCGAGATGCCGGCCCACGACCGCTTGCGCGGCGACGGCCTGGACTTCAACCGGTACTACACCCACTCATCGCCGTGCTCGCCATCGCGGGCCAGCCTGTACACCGGCAGCTACCTGGCCGAGCACGGCGTGGTGGACAATGTCAGCTTTCCGGCCCACACCGCTTTGGACCCGGCCATACCCACCGTGGGGCGGCTGATGCGAGATGTCGGCTATGAGTCGGCCTACCTGGGGAAATATCACCTGACCCACGAGCCGATGCCCGACATGGAAGCCTTCGGCTACAGCGGCTGGCAGGGCGACGACCGCCACTACATCGGCGGGCCGTGGACCGGGCGGCACTTCGACCCGGTGATTGCCGACCAGGCGGTGGACTGGCTGCAAACCCACGGCGCCGACCCTTCTGTCGGCCCATGGTTCTTGACCGTGGCGCTGGTGAACCCCCACGACGTGATGTGGTATCCGCTGGACCAGCCGTCGTTCCAGGAGTCCAACCCCGACCTGATGGGCGTGTTCAACTTCCTCCACGAGCACATGCTGGGCGGCAAGGTCGATCTCGAACCCCTCGAGGAGATCTACCCCCGACGCTTCACTCAGCTGCCCGACAACTTCGACGACGACCTCCACACCAAGCCCGAGGTGCAGCGGGCCTGGCGCCATGTCCGAAACCGGGAGCACATGGTGGGCCACATGGCCCTCGATGACGCTGACACCTGGCTGCGCCAACTGGACTACTACGCCTGGCTCCACGAGCTGCTGGACCACAGCATCGCCTCGATTCTCGGCGCTCTAGACGACATCGGCGCCTATGACGACACTGTGGTCATCTACACCTCCGACCACGGCGACGCCTGCGGCTCGCACGGGTTGCGGGCCAAGCTGCCCTGTGTGTACGAGGAGGTCATGGGAGTGCCGCTCATCGTCAAAGCTCCGGGACTCACCCCACAGGGTGCGTCCACTGACGCGCTGGCCACCCACGTGGACTTGGCCGCCACCGTCGCCGCGCTCGGCGGAGTGGACATCGACAACGCCCCCACCCTGTCGGGCAAAGACCTCGCCCCTTCGCTGGCTGATCCGTCGACGTCGGTGCGGGACTATGTGCTGTTCAGCCAGGACAGCGCCCAGTCGGAGCTGCTGCGCCACAGTCGGTACGCAGTTCGGGGATTTTTCGACGGCGAGACCAAGTACGCCCGCTACTACGGCGTGGGCGGGGGCATCGACCGCACCGGCAACCTCGCCCCCGAGCCGAAGCTGTTCGACACCGACGCCGACTTCGACGACCACGACCACGAGTGGTACTCGCTGGCCGAAGATCCCCACGAGGTGGTCAACCTGGCCAACGACCGCTCACGGCGGTCTGAGCTGCGGGATCTGTTCGGTCGTCTGTTGGAATACGAGGCCGCCGAGCTGGGCGGCTAGCCGGGGACTCTCGCTTATTGCGGCCTCACCCGGGTAGGGTGGCCGTCTGACGGTTGCCAGCTCCTTTGTTCCCAAACCGGTCTTCCGGGGTTGGTCCCACGCGGTGGCCGCGGTGGCCGCCACCGTCCTGTGCCCCATTGTCGTCGCCTTGGGTCCGGGGGGCGCCGACCGGGCGGTTGTGGCGGTTTATGCCATCGCCGTGGTCTTTATCTTCGGAGTGAGCGCGGCCTACCACGCCGGCACCTGGACCCCGAAGGTGAAAGAGATTTTCCGCCGCCTGGACCACTCGATGATCTTCGTGTTCATCGCGGCCAGCTACACCCCGGTGGGTTTCTTCGCGCTGGGGACCGGTTCAGCGACCCTGGTTCTGAGCGTGGTTTGGTCGGGCGCCACCCTCGGCGTCTTCGGAAGGTTGATGTGGCTCCACGCCCCCCGTTGGGTGTTGGTCGCCCCCTACCCGATTGTCGGGTGGGCTGCGCTGCTGGTCATTGGCGAAATCTGGCGCAACATGGGCGTAGCCGGGTCAACGCTGCTGTTCATCGGCGGGGGCCTGTACACCCTGGGTGCCCTCATCTATGCCTTCCGCCGTCCTGATCCATGGCCGCGCTGGTTCGGCTACCACGAGATCTTCCACCTGTTGGTAATTGCCGCGGTGGCCCTCCACTACGTGGCCATCACCTTTTTCGCCCTTCCGCTGGCCTAGTCGTTTACTCCCGCTTCCAGCCGCCGGACTGAATCTGACTCCAGAAAGCCGCGTCGCGCTCATCGGCAGGGCGGCCGACATGGGTCACCACGTCGACGTCGGGTGACTCGGCCCGCAGCGCCGCCGCAGTGCACTTCTCCGGCGGGCGGTGGGCGAAGGGGTCGAACTGGTAGTGGCGCATGGCGTTCTGGTGGGTGATCTTGGCCACCACATCGGCGGGCAACTCGCCCATCAGCTTGGCCACGTACTCGGGGGCCTGGGGCCAGGTGCCGTCGGAGTGGGGGTAGTCGGACTCCCAGCACAGATTGTCCACGTTGAACTCGTCCAGCAGCTTCACCCCGATGCGATCGTTGATGAAGCAGCACAGGATGTGGTTGCGGAACACCCCGGTGGGGCTGCCGTCGATGCCGAACTCATGCTTGGTCCAGCCCGAGTGGCGATCTTGCACGTGCTCGGCCCGCCACAGGAAGTAGGGGATCCAGCCGATGTCGCCCTCGGTGAGCGAGAACTTGAGATCGGGGAAGCGGTCCCAGAACTCGGCCCACACCAGCTCTACCAGGGTGGAGATGGTTAGCGCGGAGGAGAGGGTCATCGGCACGCTGGGAGGAGCATCCGGCGAAGCCCCCATCGACCGGGACGACGACCCCAGGTGGCAGCACAGCACCGTGCCCAGATCGCTGCACACCGCGAACAGCGGATCCCACGCCCCGGAGTGGATCGAAGGCATGCCCAGCATCGCCGGGTTCTCCGAGAAGGTCACCGCATGGCAGCCCTTGCTGGCCAGCCGCTTGACCTCGGCAACTGCCCGGTCGATGTCGAAAAGGGGCAGGATGCCGCAGGGGATGAACCGGTCGGGATAGGCCCCGACCCACTCGTCGATATGCCAGTCGTTGTAGGCCTTGATCATGATTTCGTTGAGGTCGGGATCGGGACCCTCGTTGAGCACCTGGCCGGAGAATCCGGTCCAGTTGGGGAAGTTCAGCCCGGCCAACTGCCCGCCTGCGTTCATGTCCCTCACCCGCTCGTGCACGTTGTAGCAGCCGGGGCGCATCTCGTCGTAGCGGCTGGCGTCGATGTTGTAGTGCTCCCGGGGCTTGCCTGCCACCGCGTTCAACCCCAGATTCCGGCCGGGCAGATTGCCGTAGTACCACTGCTCCCGCCCGTTCTCGTCGGTGACCACCTTGGGGGCGTGCTCCTTGTACTTGTCGGGCACATGGGCCTTGAACATGTCGGCCGGCTCGGCGATGTGGTCGTCAACGCTGATCAAGATGAGATCGTCGGGGTTCATGGCGGTTCCTCTGAGGTGATTCCTAGGACTCTCTAGGGTTCAACGGTAATGGAGACGGCCTTGTGGTTGCCTGCTTGGACCAAGGTCTGAACGGCATCTGCGGCCTGTTCCAGGGGGAAGTGGTGGGTGTGGAGGCGTTCCACCGGCAGCGAGCCCGACTCGATGAGCCGCACCGCCTGGCGGTAGCTGTGGTAGTCCACGGTGCGCACTCCGATGACGGTCTGGTAGCGCATGGCCACGTCGTCGGACGGGAAGCCGTCTACCCCGTGGCCTTTAAGCCCGGCCAAGACGATGGTGCCGCCCAGACGGGCCATGGACACGGCATCAACCACCGGCTGGGTGGCGTGGGGGGTGGTGTCCACCACGATGTCGGTGCCCCGGCCGCCGGTTTCGGCCAGCACTCGCTCTACTGGGTCCTCGGTCTCCACGTTGATGGTCACGTCGGCCCCGAAATCGGCGGCCAAGGACAGTTTGTGGGCGTCCTGCGACCCCAGCCCGGTGACGAAGATGGCCGATGCCCCGGCGGCCGCGGCGGCGATCACACAGGCCAGGCCCCGTTGGCCGGGACCGAGCACGGTGACGGTGTCGCCGTAGCGCAGGCCGGGGGCCGACACCGCCCAGGCGAACCCTGCCCCCAGTGGGTTGTACAGCGCGGCGATGCGAGGCGGTATCGAATTGTCGATCTTGTGGGGGACCGACCCCGGTGCCAGGTACATCATCTCGGCGTATCCGCCCCACAGCGCCGGATTCCGTCCGGTGGGGGTGAAGCCGTGGTTGCCGGGCGCAACCCGGCACATCTGCTGGTCGAGACAGGCCAGACACCGCCCGCACCCGTAGGCCGCTTCGGCCACCACCCGGTCGCCGGGCTTCAGCCCCCAGCGGGACGCGTACTGCTCGCCCACCTCTTCGATGACTCCCACCGGCTCGTGGCCGGGGATCACCGGGTAATTCATGAGCGAACTGCCCGAATATGTCTCAACATCAGTACCGCAAATCCCGCACGCCTCGATCCGCAGCAGAGCGTCATCCTCACCCACCGGCGGCCGGGCGAACTCCTGAATTTCCAGTTGCCCTGGCCCCACCTGCACCATGGCCCTCACTGCTTCGCTCATGGCGGTGATCCTACGGTGCGGGTAGGACACCCATGGCCCTGACCACTAGGTTTGGCCGCGCCGCCAGCCCTTCGGCATCCCTTCACCCCCTACTCCTAAGGTCATTGTGCTCGCCTCCTATGCTCGCGCCAGCTTCCGCCACCCGTGGCGGGCCGTGCTCGTTTGCATGGTTGTCTTGGCCGCCATGTTGGCCGCCATCGGGGTCATTGGCTCGTCGTTCGACAGCCAGCGAGAGATCCCTTCCACCGAGAGCGGGGACGGGTTCGACATCCTCGAAGCCCACTTTGAGGAGTTTGGCTCCGGCCTGACCGGCTCGATCGTATTCGAGGCCGAGGCGGGAGCTCGCGACCCCGGAGTCGAAGCGGCCATGTCGGCGCTGTTCGAAGACGTGCGGGCCATCGACGATGTGACGCTCGTCTCTCCCTATGAGTCCCAGGGATTCCGCCTAGTCTCATCTGCTGGCAGTGCTCCCGGCACCATCGCCTACGCGCCGATCACCCTCGATCCCGGCGTCGACGACAACGAATCGGGCGATATCGGCTCTGAGATCCGAAGCCTGATCGACGACGCCGGTCTGAACGACATCCCCGGATTGCGAGTAGAGATCGGCGGTTACGCCCTTTCTGGGTTCGAACCCCCCGAGGCTGAGACCATCGGGCTGGCCTTCGCCATAGTCGTGCTGATTCTGGCCCTTGGATCGGTTGTGGCCATGGGCACAACCGTCTTTGTCGCGGTGCTTGGGGTGGGTGCGGGAATCGGGCTGATGATCTTGTTGACCAACGTCGTGCAGATCCCCGATCTGGCCCCGACTCTGGGCTTGATGATCGGCCTCGGTGCTGGCATCGACTACGCGTTGTTCATCGTCACTCGCTACCGCGAGTCGCGCGGCCGAGGGCTCGACGCCGAGTCGGCCGCCGTTGTGGCGCTCGACACCGCAGGGCGCTCAGTGGTTTTCGCCGGCATGACCGTGGTTATTTCGCTGCTCGGGCTCTCCTTCATCGGGGTGAGGTTCATAGCCGGGGTCGGGCTGGCGGCCTCGGTAACCGTGGCCATGGTGGTCATCAGCTCGATCACCCTGCTGCCCGCCGTGCTGTCGCTGCTGGGTGATTGGATCAACGTCACCCGATGGCGGGGCATCGCTATCGCTGGTCTGGTGGCCATCGCGTTGTTGGGCGTCGGGTTCGGGTTTCGCCCCTTGCTGGTCGGCTTGCCCCTCGCACTGGTGGTCGCCGTGCTCGGGTTTATCCGCTCTCGACACAACCCTCTGCGGCGACAGCTTGCGCCGCCTGCGCCCATACCGCTGCGCCGGACCCTGTGGTACCGCCTCAGCCGGACGGTGCAGAACCGTCCTTGGTCGTACGCCATTGGGGGCGCAGCCCTCCTCCTCCTTTTGGCGTCGCCGGTGCTCGACCTCCGCCTTGGTTTCTCTGATGAGAGCAACCTCCCCGAGGACAGGACGGCTCGTCAGGCCTATGACCTTCTCGCCGAGGGGTTCGGTCCCGGCGCCAATGGTCCCGTGCTCATCGTGGCCGAGGTGGACGGACCCGCCGACCTGGAGGTGCTCAACCAGCTGTCGGGAGTACTGAACCAGACCCCGGGCGTTGCGGTGGCATCGCCCCCTCAGCCAAGTAGCGATGGTGGGGCCGCATTGTTGCGGGTCCAGCCCACGACCGCACCCCAGGATGCCGAGACCGAAGATCTGGTGAATGCCCTGCGAGACGACGTCGTGCCGAGCGCAGTGGCCGGCTCGACCCTCCGGCCACTGGTGACCGGGGCAGTGGCGGCCGACATCGACTTCTCCGATTATCTGGGGGGTCGGCTCATCGTGTTCTTCTCGGCTGTGCTGGCCCTGTCGTTCCTCCTGTTGATGATGGTCTTCCGGTCTTTGGTGGTCCCCCTCAAAGCAGTGATCATGAACATGTTGTCGATCGGCGCGGCGTATGGCGTCATGGTCATGGTGTTCCAGTGGGGCTGGGGTGGCTGGCTGATCGGCGTGGACTCCGGACCGATCGAGCCGTTCATCCCGATGATGCTGTTCGCAGTGGTCTTCGGGCTGTCGATGGACTACGAGGTGTTCCTGCTGTCTCGAATCAAAGAGGAGTACGACCGAACGGGCGATCCTGTGAACTCTGTGGCCGACGGCCTCGCCGTCACTGCGCGGGTCATCACCGCGGCGGCGGCCATCATGGTTGTGGTGTTCCTCAGCTTCGTGCTGGAGGACGATCGCGTCCCCAAAGTCTTCGGCCTGGGCCTGGCCACCGCGGTGTTCATCGACGCCACCTTTGTGCGCATGCTCATCGTGCCGTCGACCATGGAGCTGCTCGGCGCCCGCAACTGGTGGCTGCCAGCGTGGCTCGACCGCCTGCTGCCCAACCTCTCCATTGAGGGGGCCCGCCAGCCAGAGGATGCGGACGGCTGAGTCGACCCCTCCCGTAATAGGATCAGCCGCCGCCGAACCCACATCCAAGCCGGCCTCTTCCCCGTCGCCTACACCATCGGCACCAACTTCCGCCCCGCCCTCCGCCACCCCGCAGCCCAAGTAACCGCCTACAACCACTGGAACCCGGATTGGGTGTCACTCACTGATGGGTGAGCATCAGTGTGGCGTGCTACCGACATGGTCGCTCCTGTTGCGCGTCCTTGGTCAGCCCTTCAGCGGCGAACCGAGAAATCTCCCTATGGCGGGGGATCGTCAGTGTCTTGTCGCCCAAGCGCCAGACCTCATGTTTGGCTCCTTTGCGCCGCAGTTCAAGCATAAGCCCTTTCTCTATTGTCGACGCGACGAAGTGAACTGGTGCGGGTGCAGGGGCGCGCTTGGAACTCATGGAACCAAATGATGCCCTTGTGCGTCTATACATCGAAGGAGCAGATCAGTAGGTCTATGAAGAATCTGAAGCGCCGCGACTTGGCTCGCCGTCTGTGTAGCCGAAATTGGCTCGCCGGGATGGCGGTGGCTGTCTTGAGTCTGGTTTCCGCCGGTCTTACTGGTTGTGGCGGCTCGCAAAGTGAGGTGTCCGGCGTGGTATCCCCAACAGCTGAGGAGGCTGCGCAGGCTGGTCTGACAATCGAGGACGCGCCTTCTCAGACTCCCGCCCCGACTCCGTCTGAGCTCCCGAGCCCCACAGCCAGTCCCATTGCGACGGTAGCCCCGACCGCTGATGTACCTCCGACGACTCAACCCACTGCATCTGTGGTTCCTACCGTGGCCCCCCCACCTCATGTGACAGCAGTTCCCACTGTGGCTCCCAGACCGACGGAGGTGGCCAGCCCCGAAGACACTGCCGTTCCAATCGAGACTGAGTTTGTCTTTGAATCCTCGGATATCCCACCAGAACTGGAAGCACTAATATTGGGGAGAAATTATGTGCCCATTTTAAAGTTCACTTCTGGCTCTTCATCAAATGGGGAAGTATCGCTGCAAAAGATGCTATGCAATGATCCCAATACCGGTGTGTACGTCGAATCCTTAATATCGCAATATAAGGACGACAGCAGTGAGTTCTCCGAGATGATTTTTAGTGAAGAAATCGGAGTGTATTCATGGTTATTCCCCTGGCAGGATGGATTTCTGTACCTCGGATATCCAAAAGTTGCAAGACCTTGCACGTTCGAGGCGAGTTCTGAAAGTAGTTCCTGGACAGCTTATTGGTTCCCGTCGCTCCATGAAGTGACCCATTTGCTGATGCAAAGTTCCAATGATGGAGTTCACTGGACGGACCCGATTCGATTTTCTATACCACTAGAAATACCTAATCTCGTTCCGAGCGGAGGTCAGATTGGTTACTCCCCATTGGAACTGGATTCTGATGGACAGAACTTGATTATTGCATGGACTGAATCAGAAAATGTGTCGGTAGCAATTACTAGTGATCTTGTTGAATGGACTACCAGAGAAGTTCCCCTGCTCCGTCCGCCAGACCTAAATGAGAAACTACAGACGTTTACCGGCCTATTTGATGTTGCGGTCAATCCTAGCGGATGGGTTATCGGAACGAATACAGGGGCACGCATAGTATTTTCAATGCTTATACCCGATGACATCAAGACATCGGCGACAGAGTTTCTCTCTGACCCATTCGATTTCTCTGATGAGGGATTGACGTTCCGTTGGTCTACTGAAGATTCAGAAGAAGAAATTAGACTCGTCTCATGGGAAGAACTTGGCATCGATAAAGCAACTTATGCACGACATGGCAATGATCTCTGGTCAAATAAGCCATATATGCAAGCGGGACAGTTTTATGGGTGGGCTATGTCTGCCTTGTGGGAATCTGACTCGTCAGATAGTGATGAAGTCAGTTGGTCGAAAATATCGGTAGGAAAGTGCTGTGTGATTGTCGGCACACGTTCTGGATATATGGCAGCAGCACCCTCATATACGCCAGGATATTCTCCCTATCGGTATGGTTGGATACCTGGGATGTTCTTCTCAAGCGACGGATCTGTATGGGATCGCATAGAATCTCCTATAAGCTATCTTGAAGATAAATCTATGTGGATCTTTTCCGATATGTTTTCCATAGGGGATGGTGTAATTGTTGTGGGGACAGCCTGTGGACCTTGCGAATTTGACGAAGAGACAGAGAGAGTTGCCTGGTTTGGTGCTTCTGACGGCAGTGCCTGGCAAGAGTTGAGGCTATCTGACTATGCCTACGTTGCTGATTGGCTCGATGGGGGAGGCAGATTCGTAACAAATGGCGATCTATCACTGTGTTTTAGGAACGGTGGATTCCATGATTGTCGAGTAGCACCGCAGTGAATTGTTGGAGAAGATGGAAGGAATGACGAAATTTAGCGCCAGGTGATGTGGGTGGGGAGGTCGCTGTAGGCGAGGTTGGCGGGTAGGGGTGGGTAGTCGAAGCCGTCCAACGGGGTTAGGGCGGCCACCCGGTCGAGGAGGGTGTTGATCGCGGTGACTCCTTCGAGGCGGGCCAGGCTGGCGCCAGGGCAGACGTGGGCGCCGGCGCCGAAGGCCACGTGATTGAGGGGGTCGGGGCGGTCGAGGCGGAAGTCTTCGGGGTCTTCGTACTGCTGCTCATCCCGGTTGGCCGAGGCTAGGCCAACCTCCACCCAGTCGCCCTGTTGCATCTCCACGCTGCCCAGGGTGGTGTCTTTGAGGCAACGGCGGGCTACCCGGGGCGCAGGGGAGTCGTGGCGGAGCGACTCCTCCACGAACACTGGAATTAGCTCCCGGTCGGCCTCAAGGGCGGTCCAGGTGTCGGGCTCGACGATGAGCCGGTGCATGGAGTGGGCCAAAAGCCCCCGGGTGGTGTGTACCCCGCCGAGAACCATGGTCTGAAGTTGATGGGCGATCACCGTGTCGCTCAGGGGCTCGCCTTCGATCTTTGCGTCCAAGAACACCTTGTAAGTGTGGGAGCTGGGCTTGTCGGCTAGGCGCTCTTGGGCCACCAAGTCTCTCAGGTAACCGGTGATGGGCGGGCCGTCGGGGGCGTACTGGGGGCACACGGCTCGGAACATGACCGAGCCGTCCGACGACCACACCTTCAGCTTGTTGGCACCGCCTTCGGGCAGGCCGATGATGTGGGAAATAACCTCGCAGGGGATGGGCACGGCGTAGTCGGCGTGCAGGTCGACGGGGTCGTCGCTGGCCAAGGCATCGAGTAGCGCCTCGCATGTCTCCCGCACGAACGGCTGGATCCTAATCGTGCGGTGAGGACCCAGCGCCGAGTTGTACAGCCGGCGGATCTGCCCGTGGACCGGCTCATCGATCTCCGGGAGGAACAACTGCTCTTGGGGCACTTCCTCCACGCCACCGAGACCGGTACCCGGCGTCATGTCGGAGCCGTAAGTGTCCACCGCATACAGCAGCTCGTCGGCTTCTTGGCGCCGGGTCAGGTAATAGCCCAGCGGTGTCTTGGCCACCGGCCCCTGCTGGCGCAGGTCGGCCAGCAGGTCAAAGGGCAGGCCCGTCTCGAAATACTCGGGATTGTGGGGGTCGAACGGGGGCAGGGTGTCGGTCACAGCTCCGCCTTTCCTACTCCGCGAACGATTCCCGCCACGGCCCGGCCAAGTGCCCGCCGTCGATCACGAATTGGGCGCCGGTGATGTAGCTGGCCTCGTCGCTGGCCAAGAACAGGGCCAGCGAGGCGATCTCGTCGGGCTCGCCCATGCGCTTGATGGGCTGCATGTCCATGAGCTGGTCGAGGCGGGCCCGCGTCTCGGACGGGGCCTCCTGCACCATGGGGCTGTTGATCACGCCGGGATGGATGGAGTTGACCCGCACCCCCAGCGGCCCCAGCTCGATGGCCGCCGAGCGGGTCATACCGGTGACCGCGAACTTGCTGCCGGAGTAGCTGGTCATGCCCAGCACCCCGACTATGCCGTCGATGGAGGAGATGTTCACGATGGCCCCGTTGCCGGTGGCCACCAGAGCGGCCTTGGCCGCCCGCATCCCCAGGTACACGCCGTGGAGGTTGATGTCGATCATCTCGTGGTGGGTCTTGAGGTCGAGCCCCTCCAGCGTGCCGAACGCCCCGATCCCGGCGTTGTTCACCAATATGTCCAGCTTGCCGAACCGCTCCACCGTGGCGGCCACCGCCGCGTCCCAGTCGTCCTCCCGGGTCACATCGAGCTGCTGGTAGAAGGTGTCGGGCCCCAGCTCGGCGGCCAGCTGCTCGCCGAGCACATCTCGCAAATCGGTGATGGCCACCTTGGCCCCCTCGGCCACGAACCGGCGAGCCTCAGCCTCACCCTGCCCTCGGGCGCTGCCGGTAATGAGCGCCACCTTCCCATCCAGTCGTCCGCTCATTGCTTTGCCTCCTGCGAGTCTGGGTGCTCTTTGTTGCTCTGACTAGGTTCAGTCCGCCAGGGGCGCAGCCTCGTAGGCGTCCTCGTCGATGGCCGCGGTCTGGTCCTTGAAGGTGGTCATGTTGTGGGGCCACTGGGTGACGATGCGGCCGCTGGGGCTGCGGTAGTAGCCGTTGCAGCTAGCGTTCCAGGGCTCGATGCCGGCGATTCCCTCCTGGACCCACTCGTTGTACTGGGCCATGGGCTCGGCCTTCACGTCCACCCAGGCCAGGCGCTGGGCGGCCAGGCGCTCGATGTGGGCCAAGGCGTATTCCACCTGGTACTCGATCATGGTGATGATCGAGCCGTTGTTGGTGTTGGGGCCGTACAGCATGAACAGGTTGGGGAACCCGGTGGTGGTGATGCCCATGTAGGCGGTGGCCCCGTCGTTCCAGGCGTCCTCGATGTTCAGGCCACCCCTGCCGATCACCTCGATGGCCGAAAGGTACTTGGTGGTGGAGAACCCGGTGGCTAGCACCATGGTGTCCATCACCCGCTCGGTGCCATCGACGGTGAGCACACCCTTGGGTGTGATCCGCTCAATGGCGTCGGTCACCAACTCCACGTTCGGGCGGTTGTAGGTGGCGTAGTACTCGTTGTGGAACAGCGGACGCTTGCAGCCCCACATGTGGGTGGGGGTGAGCTTGGCCCGCAGCTCTGGGTCGGCCACCTCCTCCAGAGCTCGAACGCCCAATGCCTCCATCTCGGCTCGCCGGTTGGGGTCTTTGAACGCCATGCCGGTGTCCACCTGTTCGAACAGCTCATCGCGGCGGGCCACCACGATGCTGGGGTCGGTCTGGCGGGCGGCCATCTCCTCGGGGGTGTAGGGGTCGTCCTCTTTGGGCAGCACCCAGTTGGCGGTGCGCTGAAACACCTGGAGCTGGCCCACTTCGAGGGCGATCTCGGGCACGAGCTGCACCGCGCTGGCCGCCGATCCGATCACTCCCACGGTCTCACCGGCTAGGTCATGGTCCCAGTCCCAGCGGGCCGAGTGGATGGTGGTGCCCTCGAAGGAGTCCAGACCTTCGATGTCGGGCAGGGGCACGTCGTTGAACATGCCCAGCGCGCTGATCACGACGTCGGCGGTGACCTCGGCGCCCGATTCGGTGGTCAAGGTCCAAGTGGCGGAATCTTCATCCCAGCGGGCCGACTTGACTGCGTCATTGAATCGGCAGTGGGGAAGCACGCCGTACTTCTCGGCGCAGCGCTCCATGTAGCTCAGGATCTCGGGCTGGCGGGCATAGGGACGGGTCCATGTGGTGTTGATCTCGAAGGAGAACGAGTAGAGCTCCGACTGGATGTCGCAGGCACATCCGGGATAGCGGTTGTGATACCAAGTGCCGCCCACGCCGCCGCTCTTCTCCAGCACGGTGAAGTTCTCGAACCCCGACTGGCGCAACCGGATGGCGGCGCACAGCCCACCCGGCCCGGCGCCGATGATGGCGATTCGCAGGTCCCGCTCCCCGTTACCGCTGGTTGCCTCTGCTTTCTGCGTGCTCATGTCTACCCCTCCGAGTGGCTCGGAAAACGCTACCCTCGTTGCCGCTGCGGGTAGAAAACGTAGAGACCTTTAGACATTGAAATTCCTTTTAACAACAACAGTGTGATTGTTGTTCTGAGAGTTAGGGATTAGAGTTCGTAGCGTGAAACACAGGGGAGTTCACCAATGACGCGCGTCGAAACCGAGGTTGAGGCCAACGCGACGCCGCTTAGCCTGCTCGACGAGCTTGTCTTGACCCTCCTGAATGAGGAAAGCGGCTATTTCCGTCAAGTGCCCGGGTGGAACCTGAACTGCGCCGTTGTGGGCGCTGCTCTTGCCGAGCTGTCGCTGATCTATCGCATCGACACCGACATGGAGTCTCTGATCCTTCTGGATGGAACCAGAACCGGCGACCCCGCCCTAGATCCCATCCTCTCTGAGATCGCATCGGAGACGGGACAGTACAACGCCCAGTATTGGATCGAGCGGCTTGCTCCCCAAGCAGAGAAGATCATCGACACGACCCTCGACCACTTGGTCGACATGAAGATCCTGCAACATCACGAGGGCGATTTCTGGTCGCTGGCCCAAGGCGCCTGGATGTCGGGATTCCATACCAGCTCAGAAGTGGGCACGGCCGTTGAGTTCGTCAAGACCCGCATCAGCAGGGCGATCTTCACCAACGATATCCCGAGTCCGAGAGACATCATCATCATCTGCCTCATCGACACCTGCGATGTGTTGCGCTACATCTTCGAACTAGACGAGGAATCGGAACAGCGGATCGAACAGATCCTCAAGATGGACCTGATCGGACGTTCCATCGCCGAAGCGGTGAGCGAGAACATCTCCGGGTCGATCTTTCGGCGAGCCGTTCTTACCAAGGAGATTCCCCGGGTCAAGCTGTGGAAGCTGATGAGGAGCAAGAACCTTCGCAGCGGCAACCTACCCGCATTCTTTGCGGAGCTCCACCAGGAATACGGCCCAGTGTGCTATCTCAAGCCGCCCTTCCAGGAACGCATGATCTTTCTTACCGGGCCCGAGATCAATCACTGGGTTCACCGAAACGGCCGCATGCACCTGAGAGCCAGGGACTACCTGGAGGACTTCGAGAAGGTCTATGGCGGGGCAGGGCTCTTGCCAGCCCTTGATGGTGCCGACCATTTCCGGTATCGGAAGTCGATACAGCCGGGCTATTCCCGAACCAGGTTGGAAGAACAGCTGGACTTGGTGTTATCCAAGGCCCGGGAGAACCTGGCCACTTGGAACATTGGAGAGGCGCGGGGTGCGGTGACCGTGTGCCGCACCCTGGTCAACGCAGAATTGTCGCCGCTGACGTTGAGCATCGACTCGCAAGATGTCGCCAAAGACATGCACAAGTTCAAAGAGCGGGCGCTTTTGACCCACCTCGTCAAGGTGCTTCCCAAGTTCATGCTGAAGACCCCGTCCATGAGACGTCGGGGGAAGCTGGTTGGCGAAGTGGTGGATAGGGTGCTGCGCAGCCACACTCCGGCCCAGCGGGCGGGATGTCCCCGGGACCTCGCCGACGAGCTGCTGAACATGCACTCCAGCGATCGGCAATTCCTCCCAGAGTCGAACCTGCGGTTTGTGCTCTCCGCGCCGCTGATCGCCAGCATGTATGTGGGCGACCAGCTCAGCTTCGTCGTCTACGCCATGCTCTCCCAACCTGAGTTCCACGAGAAGATTCGTGAAGAGGCCGACGCCTTGTTCGCCAAGGGCGATCCCGATAGCGACGCGCTTACCGGGGACGGCACCGACATCACCGGCCGATTCATCATGGAGTGCCTGCGGCTCTACCCGATCGCCCCGGTGTCGGTGCGAAACGTGATGAACGCCTGTGTGGTCGAGGGCTATGAGCTGCCGGAAGGGTCCCGGATATTCGCCGCCCAGACGGCGACGCACTATATGGGTGACCTCTTCCCCGACCCCTGGAAGTTCGACATCGACCGGTATCAGGCCCCCCGCAAGGAACACGTGGGCACCCAATACGCTCCCTACGGACTGGGCACCCACACTTGCCTCGGTACTCGGTGGACGGAAATGCAGTTGGCGATCAACCTGCTGATGATGGTGCACTACTACGAGCTTGAGATCGCCCCCAAGAACTACAAGTTCAAGATCAGCGCGTTGCCTTCCATGTCACCGAGCAAGAAGTTCAAGATCCGCGTCGCCGGCCAGCGACACGACCTGCCCTTCTAATCCCTGGCGGCGAGATGCCCAGCTTCAGCGCCTGGCTTTCTTGAACCGCCAGCCGTACATGAGGCTTCCGTAGAAGTTGAAGGAGCGCCTCGCGGCGGGATCGTTGAAGGGGTAGCCCGCGCCGAGTTGCCGTGCCGCGGCAAGCCCGGTGATGAAGCAGGTCTCCTGGCTGTTGATCAGAGTGTGGGCACCGCAGTGCCATGTATGCCTCTTGCCCTGGATGAAGCGGAACAAGGTGATCAGCCAGGCAACGTGGCGCACGTCGTGCACGATGTGCTGGAACCACCACTTCTTGACGATCTTGTCCTCATCGATCGGGCTGATCGCGTTGTAGGTGACCAAACATGGCTTGTCCGACCGATTGGCCCATGGCTGCTGGTTGTGCATGATGTAGGTGATCTCGTAGTTGTCCGGTCTCGCGCCGTACTGCTCTATGTGGTTGCTCCGCGTGGTCAGCGGCTTTACCTCGTTGTCGGGCAGCACCGAGGAGTCGTAGTGGACCACCGTGTGATTGTGGAGCTCGCTCTCATAGCGGATCGACGAGAGCAGATAGCGCTCAAGGGCTGTGGGATTGTCGAGCATCATCAAGGTCTGGTTGGCGTTGCACGCGAAGATGACGTCGTCGAATTCCTCCCGAACACCGTCAGCGTCTTCAACCACTACACCGGACTTTGACCGGTACACCTTCTGAACCGGCCGGTTCAGGTAGATCTTGTCTTGGAAGTCGGCGGACATGTGTTGGTAGATGCGCTGCGATCCTTGGTCCCAAGTCTGCATGGGGGTAGCCGACTCGATATCGAAGAACTCCAGATACCGGGCAAATAGCGATGCCGGCATGTCGAACACGTTGGTGGCCATGAGGAAATTGACGAACATGGGCTTGAGAATCTTGTACCGGAAGTCACCGGAGAACCCGCCTAGATTCAGCAGAGTGCCCATGCTGACGTAGTTGTACGGGTTCAGTAGGCTCAACGCCTTCGATTGGGAATTGGTGAGCCATCCGAAGCGATGCAGGCGTCGTAGGAGCCGTTGGAACTTGGCAATCTCCGACTGAAGCTGCTCTCTGATGTCGGAATCGAAGTCGTGGGCATAGATCTGCCCGCCGTACTTCACGCTGTAGCTGAATTTCGTATCCAGCAGTTCGATGCCGAACTCCTTCATCAGCAGCACGATGTGGTCGTAAACCGATGGGATGCAGGCGGTGACCGAGATGTCGAAGGGGATGGAGCCGCCATCTTCTTGAGGCATTTGCGCGGTGATGGCATTGCCGCCGAGCTGTTCCTGGGCCTCGTACAGGCGAAAGTCGAAGCGGTCCGGCTGATGATGCAGCCCCCATGCGGCGCCGAGCCCAGAGATGCCCCCGCCGACGATGGCGATATTGCGCGGCTGTGTTTGTGTCTTGCTGGATGCCACTGCACTCAGTTCCTTGTCAGTCGTTGACTGCCGGTTGGTCTGTGATCTTGTCGACGTTCTCTACCACCGTCAGCGGACCGGGATAGAACTGGGCGCAGTAGGCGCGGTACTTCATGATCTCGCCGTCGGCGCGTGACAGGCGCGGGCGGGAACGGTACTGCTTGCGACTCCAGATGGGTATGTCCTGGAGTACATCTCGCTTCTCGTAATGGGCCATGAACTTGTTCACGATGGGGGCGCGCATCTTCAGCGGTAGGAATGCCAAGCCCGCGATCTTGCGCTTTGGGTTGCGTATCGGTCCCATTTGCGACACCACTGCCAAGTCGATGTGAGTGCCGTCGAGGGGCGTGGCGAGGATCCATAGGCGCATATCGAGGCCGATGGTGTGCTCGCGTACCTCCACGTAGGAGTAACCCAGACCGTAGATCAGTGCGTTGGCGGAGACGCTAAGGCGAAGGCGCCCCACCTTTGCGATCCTGCGGTCGGTGGCGAAGTCGAAGCGACTTCGCAGGAAGTGTCCGTCCACCTCCAAGGGGTCGACGCGGCTCACGCTGTCGTAGCCGTGAACGTGGCGCAGGTGGGCCAGGTCCACAGAGTTTTCCGTCGTCTCCTGGGGATGCCCGGGAAAGCGGGGGGTCCAAATATGGAAGTTGCTCCAGCCAGTTTGGTCCGGCGACTCATCAGGCAGGTGCCACTGCGGTGGCCTTCCCCCAGTTCCCCACCAAGCGAAGACGAGGCCGGCAATGTCCCTAGTCTCGAATACTTGTAGTCGCGCTGCCTTCGGTGGGGGGCCAAATGGGGTGGCAACACATTGCCCGCCAGAGTCGTACTCAAATCCGTGGAAGGGACAGACCAGCCGGTTGTCGCGTATGCACCCCCCCGCCTCGGGGCCCAGATCGGCACCCAAGTGCGGGCAATACGCCTCTGCCACGCAGACATTCCCGCTTTCGTCGCACCAGACGATGATCTGCTGGCCCATCCAGGTCCGCTTGATGAGCCTGTCCTTCTCGAGAGACTGACGGCTTGCCACGAAATACCAGCCCTCTGGAAACGGTGTGGGCAGGGGAACGTTCGCTGTTGCCGTCATGTCGCTTGAAAAACGCTAGCCTCGTGGCCGCTGTTGTAGGAAACGGAGAGAAACGTGGGACGTCTAGACGACAAGGTTGCGCTGGTCTCCGGCGGTGCTCGGGGAATGGGCCAATCCCATTGCCGGCTATTCGCCTCCGAGGGAGCCAAGGTCTTGGTGGTCGACGTACTCGACGACGAGGGCGCGGCGGTGGCCGCGGACATCGGAGCCAATGCGGTGTACCAGCACTTGGATGTGACCAGCGAGGACGACTGGGCTGCGGCCATCGATGTAGTGATGGGGACTTTCGGGCGGTTGGACGTTTTGGTGAACAACGCTGGGATCGCCGAGCCATCCCCGCTGGCCGACCTGACGCTGGAGAGCTACCGCAAGGTCACCGAGGTGAACCAGACCGGCGTGTTCTTGGGGATGCGGGCCGCAATTCGGCCGATGATCGCGTCGGGCGGCGGGTCGATCATCAATATCTCCTCTATCGACGGGCTGATCGGCATGAACAACCTCACCTCTTACATCGCCAGCAAATGGGCGGTGCGGGGCATGACCAAGACCGCGGCCATGGAACTGGGCCCCGTGGGCATCCGGGTGAACTCCATTCACCCCGGCTTCATCCGAACCCATATGGGCTCGAGCGAAGTGATGACTCCCGAGGAGGTGCACGAGCACCTTGAGGAGTACTCGGCTCGGATGGCTCCTATGGGAAGGGCCGGTGGACCGGAGGAGATTTCCCGGTTGGCCCTGTTCTTGGCCTCCGATGAGAGTTCGTACTCCACTGGGTCGGAATTCGTGGCTGACGGCGGCTACACCGCCGGCTACCCCTCGCCGGGGGTCCAGCCCATCTAGAGAACCTCGAATTGGATGGCGGCCCGGTCGGTGATGGCCGGGCGGATGACCTCGGCAATGATCCGCTGGTGCTCGGGATGGTCGCGGTATGTCTCGTAGGCGCCTTGGTCGGCAAAGTCTCCGACCACCGCAAAGTCGAAGTTGCCCTCGGCCAATCCCAGGTCGGGCCCGATGGCGTAGGTCTCGGTCACGCCGGTGGCCTCGGGCATGGTGGCGATGGCGTCGTGCACCCCCTGGCGCTGAGCCTCATCGGCGTCGTCTCGGAACTTGAACATCACAACGTGGCGGATCATCTCTTTTTCCTTTCGCCTATTGCAGTCCAGCGCAGAGGCCACCGTCCACTGGCAGCGCTGCTCCGGTGATGAATCGGGCGTGCTCGGAGCACAAGAAGGCGGCGATTCGGCCAAAGTCGGCGGGTTCGCCTACCGATCCGGTGGCGGCGGTCGACTCCAGGTCTGCCATGCGTTCTCCAAACAGCTGCCGGAGCCGGTCGGTGGCGTGGTAGCCGGGTTGGAGGGAGTTGACGGTCACCCCGTCGGCAGCCACTTGGTTGGCCATGGTCTTGAGATAGCCGGTGACCCCGGCACGAGCGGTGTTGGACAAGATGAGCATGTCGAGTGGCTGGCGCACCGACACTGAGGTGATGGCCAGCACCCGGCCCCAGCCCTGGGCTTGCATGGCCGGCACGGCCGCCTTGGTCATGGCCACCACCGACATCAGGCTCAGGTCGAGCGCGGCCGGATAGAGATCGGTGTCGGTGTCGGCCCAGTTCCCTCCGGGCGGGCCTCCGGCGTTGGTGACCAGGATGTCAATTCCGCCCAAGGCCTCGTTGGCCGACTCAACTAGTGCGGTCGCCCCAGACGCATTGGACACGTCACCAACGATGGGAATGGCGCCGGGCACGCTGCGGGCCGCGTCGTTGAGGCGGTCGGAGTCGCGCCCGTTCATCGCCACTCGGCATCCCTCTTGGGCCAGCGCTACTGCGGTAGCCAACCCCAACCCGGCCGAAGAGGCGGCCACCAGCGCCCGTCGTCCGCTGATTCCTAAATCCACGGGCTGAGGTTAGTGGCTACCCGACCGGGGTCAGGGTGCCGTCGTCGACGTTGTAGACGAAGCCCTCCAGACGGGAGGTATCCAGCAGCGGTGATGCCCGGAGCTGCTCTATCGCGGCCAAGACCCGTTCTCGGGGGTCGCCTACCGGTTCGACGTCCCAATTCGGTGAAACCCCAGTGCCGGATTCCACCATGGCCCGGTAACCCTCGGCGGTCTTTTCGGAGGCTCGGCAGTCAGTGTGATGGAGCACCACCACCCGACGAGTTCCGGCGAGCTGCTGCGACAGGCAGATGGACCGGATGGCGTCGTCGGTCACATAGCCTCCGGCGTTGCGGACCACATGGGCTTCCCGGGACTTGAGGCCCAGAATGGCCAAGGGGTCCAAACGGTGGTCCATGCAGGTCAACACCGATGTCAGAAGTTCAGATGATTCGCTCATGGGTCCTCTAGCTGGGCAGCCCGTGCCCGATCGGCTTGGTCACCCCGGCGTCGTGCAGCCGGGTGATCTCCTCCTCTTCGATACCAAGTTCACCCAAAATCGCAGTCGTGGCCCAACCGAGGGGGAGCGCAGGGGACAGCGGGGTGGGAGCAGACGAGAACTGCATGGTCGGTGCGGCCCTCCAGTACGAACCCAGCCCATCTTGCTCGGCTTCTACGGCCACACCGCTGGCCCTCACGTGGTTTTCGTTCAGCATGTTGTCCAAGAAGTCGCCCCGGTCGGCCTGGGCCGCGGGTACCCCGGCGGCGATCAGCCGAGACTCCCAAGCCTCGGCAGCGTCACCCCGGAATACTTCGGCTAGGCGTGCCGCCGTCTCGGGGGTCGGCGTCTCGGGCAACTCTTTCCCCAGCACCGCGCTCAAGGCGTGACGCTCGCGGTCTCGATGCACGTCCAGCACCAGCCACTCGTCGCTTGTTTCATATAGCCGCTGGTAGGCGTGGAAACCGTATTGCCCTGAGTCCACCACCGGTGTTCCGGAACCGGAGTGCTGGATGCCCCACTCGGCCACGGCGTAGGCAGTGGCGGTGAGCATGGTGGTCTCAAGTTTCTGGCCCTGTCCGGTGCGTCGGCAGGCCAAGACGCCGCCCATGATGGCCGCCGCGGTGGCCAAGGCGGCGGTGGGATCGCCGTAGGTGCGGTTGCGGGGCGGGTTCTGCTCGCCCGACTCCACCACGCCGGCCCCGGCGATGGCGTTGGGGGACGAGTGGAATCCGGCCTTGTGGGCCCAAGGACCGCGGCTGCCGAAGCACGAGGCGTACACGTAGAGCAGGTGGGGGTTGCGGGCCAGCACAGTGTCGCCGTCGATGCCCAACCGCTCGGGTGTTCCCGGCCGGAAGTTGTGCAGGAACACATCAGCCTGGTCCACCAGCCGATACAGGATGTCGAGACCCTCGGAGGTCTTTAGGTCCAAGACGATGGACTCCTTTCCTACGTGCGACTTCACGTAGTCAGTGGTCCAGTTGCGCCGTCCGGGATCGCCGGTGGGCGGCTCCACTTTGATAACCCGGGCCCCGGCTTCGGCCAGCAGCGTGGCCGCGAACGGGCAGGCGTAGAAATAGCCGACATCCAAGACGGTGACATCGGCCAGCGGCAGCTCATTGACGGGTTCGGCTTGATCTATGTCGCGGGCTGGGGAAGGTGCAGACGGCCAGTTGCCCAGCACTTCGCTGGTGTGCTCGCCAAGGCATGGAGCGGGCGGTCCGACTACCGACGGAGTGTTGGAGTAAAGCCCGAGCGGGCCGATCTGCACCGTCGGACCCATCTCGGTGTCCAGCACTTCTTGGCGTCGATCGTTATCGGTGCACTGGGGATGATCCAGGAATTCTTGTGGAGCCAGGAACGGATCGCCGCCGATGTCCTTGGCGGAGAAGACATCCATCCACTCATCGGCGGTGCGCTGCTCCATTCCGGCCTGGATGGCCTCAATGGCCGTGGCCAGCCGCTCTTCGCTGGGCCACAGGTCGGGGGCGTTGGCCAACTCGGGATCGTCCAGGAGCGCTTCGAGGCCCAGCTCGGCCAGCCATCTGCGGTAGTGGTGGGCTTGGCGGCTGCACATTTGGATGAAGCGGCCGTCCTTGGTGGGCGCGGTCATGAATGGCACCCGCATGATTCCGTAGACCCTTCCCGGCTCCGGCGGAATGTTGGTGCGGTTCCCGTGACCGCTGGTCATGTCGTACACGCTCAAGGCGTGGAGCAGGCTGGTGTGGACCCGCTGGCCCCGACCTAGGCGGGCGCGGGCCAAAATTCCGGCCATCATGCCCACTGCGGCCAGCATCCCTGCCCCGAAGGAGGCAATAGGCACGGGGGTGAACACCGGTCCGGGGCGCACCCCTTCGTAGGTGGTCATGCGTCCGCTCTTGGCCGCCACGATCTGCTCGTAGCCGGGCAGGTCCCGCCACGGCCCGGTCTCGCCGAACCCGGTGATGGAGGCGTACACAAGTTGGTCGTTCAGGCGGTGCAGGGTTTCATAGCCGACGCCAAGCCGTTCGGCGGTCGACGGACGGAACGCCTCAATAACCCCGTCGGCCACTCGGGCAATTTCGCAGAATCGCTCACGGTCTCCGGTTTCGGCCAGGTCGAGGACGGCGCTCTTCTTGGCTCGGTGCCAGACGGCGAAACCGGGTTGGCCTCGACAGGGGTCGCCGCTTGGTGGCTCGACCTTGACTACCTCTGCCCCGTTCTCGGCCAAGACCATTCCAGCAATGCCCGCGGCCGCTCCTGAGCCGAGCTCAATAACTCGCAACCCCTCCAGGGCAGTAGCCATGGCTTGATTCTGGTTCCTGAGCGTGCGAGGGGCATATCAGAGAAGTTGACGAGTCCGGTCAGGACACCTGGCCGAGATAGCGTCGAGTCATGCTGCCAATCCCTGGCGCTGGACGGGCTCGGAGTCAGAATTGACCGCGAACAGCGATCGATTCATCCAATCGGCGGTCCGCATCGGCCAACGTGCCGCAACGGAGGCTGACCAGATCGAGCAAGACCTGTCGTTGCCGCCGGCGCTGGTCGACGAACTGATCTCCTCAGGACTCCTTCAGTTGTACCTGCGGGAATCGGTGGGTGGTCCAGGCCAGGACGCCATGATGGCTTATCACTGTGTAGAGGCCATCGCCCGGGGCGACGGGTCAACTGCGTGGTGCGTGATGGTGTCGAGCACCACTGGCTATCTGACCGGTTGGCTGGAGGCCGATGTCCTGGCCGACATGGCTGGCTCTCCCGCCGATTTCCGGGTCGCGGGGTCGTTCCGATCCCAGGGAACCGCAGTCGTGGTGCCGGGCGGGTATCGGATCAGCGGGCAGTGGGACTATTGCAGCGGCATCGAGCATGCCAATTGGGCCATGCTGGCGTGCTCGGTGGAGGGCGAGGCCGCGCCCCGGGCCATGTTCGTTCCCGCTGATCAGGTGGAGATCATTCGGACTTGGTCGGTAATGGGGATGGGCGGCACCGGCAGCCACGATGTAGCGGCCCATGATGTGTTCGTCCCCAATGGGCGGACCACTACCGGTGAGGGTCCGCCCGATGAGGATCTGCGTCTGTATATCCCGAGTCTTCTGCGGATGGCGACCCACGCCCCAGTGGCCGCGGTGGCGCTGGGGCTGGCCCAGGGAGCCATCGACGGCGTGGTGGCACTGGCCGCCAAGGCCGGGTCGAGCGGTTCAGAACAACTGCTGCAAGATCGCCCCGCCGTGCAGGCCGCGGTGGGTGAGGCGGCCGCCGCGGTAGTTGCGGCCCGTTCCGGCGTAATCGACGCCACCCAGCGGGCGTGGGACGATCCCGAAGACGCCAAAGCGGTGGCCGAGGCCCGTCTTCTCTATGTGCACGCCGGGCGGTCCTCTCTGGACGCCGTGCAGCGTCTGTTCCACGCAGTGGGAACCCCGGCGGCCATTAGATCCAGCCCAATTGAGCGCCGCCTGCGGGACCTCTACGTGGCGATGCAGTTCCCGGCGTTTGATCAATCGGTGGTCATTGGCGGCGGCCAGGCCCTGTTGGGTCTGGACCCGCAGGGGCGGGGCTGGTAGCAGCAACTCAAGCCCGCCTCGTCGAGACCGCTAACTTCAGGCCATGCCGCCGAGAGCTATCGACTGCTGGGTGAACGTGAACATGGGCGACTACGAGCCCCCGGAGCACTTGATTCGGGTGAAAGAGGACTATCTCCACGGCGGGGCCGACTTCTTCCGCAGCTTCACCCCTGAGGAGCTGTTGCCGCTCATGGACGAGCTGGGGGTGGAGAAGGCCATCGTCCAGGTGTCGGCGGGGGAGGACAACCCCCGGCCCTTCGACTTCGTGGAGCGCTATCCCGAGCGGTTCGCCCTAGCTGTCCACGTCGACCCCCGGGGAATGATGCCGGTGCTGTGGAAGCTGGAGGACATGGTCAAGCAGTACCCGGTGGCGTTGGCCCGGGTGGTGCCGTTCGGGGTCGACGTACCGCCCAGCGACCCGGTGTACTACCCGCTCTATGCCAAGTGCACAGAGTTGGATCTGCCCCTGTCGATTAACACTGGCATTCCCGGCCCCCCCATGCCCGGCGAGGGCCAAGACCCGATGCTTCTCGACCGGATCTGCCTGCGCTTTCCCGACCTGAAGTTGTGCATGGCCCACGGCGCCGACCCGTGGTGGGGGGTGGCTATGCGGCTGATGATCAAGTACAAGAACCTGCACCTGATGACCTCGGCCTATAGTCCCAAGCGGCTCCCGGCAGAGTTCGTCCACTTTATGAACACCCGGGGCCAAGACAAGGTGATTTTCGCCTCCGACCATCCGGCACTCGACATGCGCCGATGCATTACCGAGGCCTGGGACCTGGACCTGCGCGACGGCGTGCTCGACAAGTACCTATACGCCAACGCTGAGCGCCTGTTCTTCGGTCCCCGAAATCCCCGCTATTGAGACTGCTCAACGGTTCTAGGCAGCTGAATCTGTGTAGGAGGCAGGCAGGTCCTCAGGGCTCAGCTTGGTGATGCGCTCGGGGGTGAACATAAGCCCGTCGGAGTAGCTGTCCTCTCCGGTGAGCTTGCCGTCGTCGTCGTAGGGCCAGAACAGCACCAGCCGCATGGTCAGGGCGTAGGGGCTGGACGGGTCGTCCACCTCGAGGCCCCTGTCGACCAGCACCCGCCCCGGGTACACCTGGTGAAATACCCCCTCAGTCACGATGCAGTAGTCGTCCACCACGATCCGCTCGATGTCGAACTGGACTGTGTTGCGGCCCTCCTCGTAGAGCTGGGTGTAGTGGGCGGTCACCGCGTCGTAGCCCTTGGGACCGGCATCGAAACCAGCGTCAGGAATCCAGAAGTGGTACTGGGGATCGTCCGACAAGGTGGACACCAGACGGTCGAAGTCCTTGGTGGCCTCGGCTTGGAGGTGGTCCAACAAGACTTGCAGAAGCTGGCGGTGTCGCGGATCGTCGGTGGACGCCAAACGTTCCTCGACGGCCGCCCAGCTGCGAGTGGGATCGATCTTCATGTTGCCCTTTCTGCTCGGTCGGACGGGGTCAGCTATCGCTTATGGCGATGGCCCGCTCGTCGGTGCCGAGATAGCTGGCGATCACCAAGGAGTCGTTGCGGACCTCAGAGGGTGAGCCCTCGGCGATGACTTTGCCGGCCTCCAGGCAGTACACCCGGTCGCTGATGCTCATGATGAGGGGCATATCGTGCTCGATTATCAACATGGCCGCCCCCAATTCCCGGCGGATATTGACGATCAGTGGGCCGAATGCCTCGGTCTCCCGCTGGGCCACCCCGGCGGTCGGTTCATCTAGGCACAGCACCCGGGCACCCAGAGCCAACAAGCCGGTGATCTCCACGATGCGCCGGGTGCCGGTGGACAGGTCGCTGATGTAGGAGTCGGCGTAGCGGCCCAACCCGAGGTAGTCGATCAGCTCGTCGGCCTCGGACCGACGCCGCCGCTCCAGGAAGAACGTGTGGGGGAGGTGCAGAGCGGTGCTGATGATTGGCGTTCTTCCCCGGGCCTCCAGGGCCACCTGCACGGTTTCTCGCACCGAAAGCTCGGCGAACAGGGCCGCGGCCTGGAATGTGCGGCCCATCCCGGCTCGGGCCCGTCGGGGCGCGGAGAGCCGGGTGATGTCGGTGCCGAGCAACTCCACTTGGCCGGTGGACGGCACATAGCCGCCCACCGCGTTCATGAAGGTGGACTTGCCCGCCCCGTTGGTGCCGATGAGGCCGACAATCTCATCGGGGTGCACAAGTACAGTGGCCTTTGATACCGCTTCCACACCGCCGAACCGCACGCTGATGTTGCGGCCGGCGAGTATGGGGTCGGTGGCGGGCCGGGGATCTTCGGGCCGGGTCAGACTGACCGGCGCGGCCTGAACGGTCTTTCCGCCTGGGTCGGGCCCGAGTCGTCGCTCGGCTAGGCCGATGAGGGCGTTGCGGGCGCTATAGCCGATTTGCACCAGCCCGCCGGGGAAGTACATCAGAACCAGCAGCAAGCCGATGCTGGAGGAGAACAGGGCCACGGTCTCGGCGCTGTCGAACAGGTTGGGAAGGCCGTATACCCAGATCGCCCCCAGCACGGCGCCCACCGAGGAGCCGAGTCCCCCGATAACCACCATGCCGATGAGTTGCAATGAGTCGCCCACCTGGAAAAACCGCTCGCTGATCGGGACGTTCTGCACCAGTCCGGCCAACAGCGCTCCGCCCAGTCCGGCGATCCCCCCCGCCAGTGCGAACGCCGAGAGCTTCGAGCGCACCGGCCCCACTGTGTAGCCCGAAGCGGAGTCGGCGTTGTCGCGCACTGCGATGATGGAGCGGCCGACGCCCGAGCGGCGCAGTCGGCTCACGATGATCACCACGATCAACAAGAAGGCCAGGCAGACGTAGTAGTAGGCCTTCTGCGACCTGAGCTCGAGTCCGAACAGCTCGCCTCGGCGAAACGACACCGACGAAGAGCTGCCTCCGGTGAAGAACGGCCGCCGGTAGAGGTACTGCTGGGCACCCAGGGCGAACACAAACGTGGTAACCGCCAAGTAGAGGCCGCGGACCCGAAGCGACCCAACTCCGATCACTGCGGCTATCAGCGCCGAGAACAGCGCGGCCAGCGGGATGGCAACCAGGAACGGGATCCCGCTGGTCTCGAATTGGATGTCGAAGAAGTCGTACGACAGGGCGTCGCCGGGCAGAAACCCGGTGCCCACGGTGAAGTCCATGGACAGTCCCCGCTTTAGACCGGCGGCGAACAAGGCGCCCATGCCGGCAAAAGTCATCTGGGCCAAAGACAGCTGACCGGCCCAGCCGGTGATGATGGTGACCGACACGCCGCACACCGCAAAGCACAACACGGTGGCGTAAAGAAGCTGGCGAGACGGCAGGTTGGTGATACCGGGGAGCTGCACCAATATGGCGCCGAGAACCAACAGCGCGACCAGCGCGATCCGAGACAGATGCCGCAGCCACCACACCTGCCGCAGCCGCTCGGGGATCGGCCGCACCTTGGGGGTGAACGAGAAGACCCCGGTCTCGCCCTGACTCCGGCTTTGGAAGTAAACCGCCACCAGCACAGCCAAGAAGATGACGAAGTCGATGAGCCCGGTCTCGGTGAAGAAGTTGAACCTGAACAGGGCGTCGAGGACGCCGATCAGCACCCCGGCCAACATGGCCCGCGGGAAGGACACCATGGCGGCCAGCACCGCGGCCACCATTGCCTTGCCCAGCGTCTGCGGCCCCAGATTGGCCAACCCGGCCACCTGTCCACTGGACCCCGAGAGCATGATCATCGACACGGAGGCCAACAGCCCGGCCATCACCCATACGAAGGTGGACACGACCTTGGGGTTGATCCCCGAGAGTCGGGAGAGGTCGCGGTTGTTGGCCGACGCAGCCACCGACTTTCCGAACGCGGTTCGGTTCATCAGCCAGCCCAGCAGCAGGGCCAGAAGCGGCACCGCGACGAGGATCGTCAACTGCGGGCCCCGCACTCGGATCTCGGTAAACCAGACGTCCTCCCAGTCTCTGCCGACAGGTACCGGATATTTCTTGCCGGCCGCCTCGATGTCGGGGAGCTGGGAGACCACAAGTTGGGCCAGTTGGGCGATGCCCACGGTGGCCACCAGCACGATCACCCGGGGAGAGGTGAACAGGCGTCGGATGACGGTTAGCTCCACTGCGGCGGCGAACAAGACGCCCAATGCCAATGCGAGCACCAGCGCCAGCCAGAACCCCCAGCCGTAGTTCAGCATCAGCAGCGCCATCATCGAGGCCGCGATGATGCCCATGTTGCCCACCGCGAAGTTGATGACCCGGGTGGACCGGTAGATCAGCACGATCCCCAAGGCCACCAGGCCCGTGATCAAGCCATTGACCACCCCGTCGAATATCAGCTGCTGGGTGATCCATGTTCCGAGCACCGAGACAGGGGCAGGGCTCATCAGCCGCCCTCTGTACCCAGGAAAACCGCCCGGGCCAGGTCATCACGCTCAGCCAGCTCTTGGGCCGGTCCCTCGAATCGCACTTGCCCCTTCTCCAGGAACACGGCGCGGTCGGAGATGGCCAAAGCCACGTTCAGCGACTGCTCCACGATGATCATGGTCTGGCCCTGATCCTTGAGCTCCTCGATGGTCTCCAGCAATGACTGAACCACCACCGGGGCCAGCCCCAGCGAAAGCTCGTCGATCATCAGCACCTCGGGCTCGTGCAGCATTACCCGGGCCAACGCCAGCATCTGCTGCTGGCCCCCCGAGAGGTTGCCGGCCCGTTCCTTGGGCCGTTTGGCCAATTCGGGGAACATTTCGAGCACTTTCTCGATGCGCCGGTCCCGGTCGTCGGGGTCCTTGCGGTAGGCGTAGGCCCCCATGAGCAGGTTGTCGCCGATCGTCAGGTCGCTCCACACCCCGGCCCCGCCCGGAAGCATGTGCAATCCCATGGCAGCCCGCTGCTCCGGGGTGGCGAAGGTGATGGTCTGGCCGTGCAGGCGCACCACGCCCCGTTCGGGGGTTACCAGACCGGTGATCACCTTGAGCGCAGTGGACTTGCCCGCGCCGTTGGTTCCCAGCAGGGCCAGCGTCTCCTGTTTGCGCACATCGAAGCCGAGATCGAACAGCACCTGTACCTGCCCGTAGCTGAAATCCACGTGGGCCATCTGGATGGCCGGTATGTCGTCGGGATCGCTTTCGGTTTGGCGGCGCTCTTCGTCCTGTTCTTCTCTCAGCTCGCCAACGACCAGGGAGAGATCGCGCCGCACCCGGCCGGCCCCCCGCAGCACGAAGTAGGCACCAATAGGCATTGCGATTGCGGTGATGATGGTGATGGCGGCTTGCTCTCCGAGTTCGTTCTGGAGGAAGCCGGCGATGATGCTGCCTCCCACGCCGCCCACCATGACCATGAAGAAGGTCAAGATGGCGGTGCCCATGCCTCGCAGGCGGTAGGGGAACACCGCTTGGATGGCTGGTTGCACCATGGAGAAGGCCCCGCCCAAGAGCGTGGAATTGATCGCGGAGAACACCATGAACAGAGCCAGGTTGGGCATGGCGTACTGGATGGGCACCAGCACCCCGATGGGTACCAGCAGCACGCCTATGAGCAGCAGCGCCCGATTGGGATCCTTGCGGAAAGTGGCGTCGAACCGGCGCCCGACAAAGGGCAAGAACAAGATCAGCCCGAACCCTGCGGGGGCAACCGCCAGGCCGCGCCCCAAGGCGTCGAGGCCGAACTCCTCCTCCAAGAAGAACGATTGGATAGAACCGGCCGGGAAGAGGGCGAAGCCCATGGCCGCGAACGCGATGGTCATGTTGCGAATGGAGTCGATGTTCCAGATGCGGGTGAAGGCGGCCTCCACTGAGATGGGCATCTTGTTGTCCTGTTTGAGCCCGGAGCCCAGGACGTGCTTTTGTTCCCACTGGCCCCGGGGCGGCTCCCGCAAGAAGAAGGCGAAGAAAGCAAATGCCGCGGTGGGCAGCCCGAGCAGATAGAACGCCCACCGCCAGCCGTCGCCGCCGCCGATCCACACCGCGATGCCTCCGGCGAGGATTGGGCTGACTGCGGCGAAGACGCGCCCTACGCCGGCGTTGGTGGCGTACATGCGGCCCCGGGTCTGAAGCGGGTAGGTGTCGGCCAGCATGCTGGGATGCACGGTGATAGTGTTGGCCTTGGACATGCCCGCGAAGAACCGCATGAAGAAGAACATCAGGGCGTTGACCGCGGCCCCCGACAGAGCGCTGAAGGCGGCGAAGGCCCCGCTAGCGATGCCCACGATGGGGCCACGCCGGAAGCGGTCGGCCAGCCATCCCATCGGGCCGGCACCGAGCACGAAGAACATGAGCGACGCGGTGCTGATGGCGGTGATGGCCCCGTCGCTCACCCCGAAGCTCTCGCCGATGTCGGGCCCCAAGATGGCCACCGCGCTGTTCTCCAATTCGTCGAGGCTGTTCAGCGCCAGCAGCACGACAAAAGTCTGGAAGCCGCCCTTGCGCAGGCCCTCTTTGAGGGTGGTCTGCTCGCCGCCCACGCCGGGCAGCAGGTCGTCGGGGAACAGGACGTCGGCCTTTTGGGCATCACGCCGAGCGGCCTCGCCCTCGAGCACCGTTGTCGCCAGTGAGTCGATGGATTCGCTCTGGCTCGGTTCGCTGTCCAACGGTCCCCCGACTAATTCAGGCTCATTCAGCCTGCCCTGGCCCATGAGAGTAGCGTGAGTGGCTCGAAGAGATGCCAGAGGCTAGGCAGGAGATGTGATGAGCGCACCGTCCAATGTCGCGGTGGTCCTGTTGGATTCGCTGAATCGGCACATGTTGGGTAGCTATGGGGGCACCGAGTTCGAGACGCCGAATTTGGATCGGTTCGCGGCCGAGCGGGCCACTCGGTTCACCCGCCATGTGACGGGGTCGCTGCCGTGCATGCCGGCTCGCCACGACATCCTGTGCGGGGCATTGGATTTCTTGTGGAAGCCGTGGGGGTCGGTCGAGCTGTGGGAGGAGACCATCACCCGGGTGTTGCGCCGCCAAGGGGTGACCACCGCACTGGTCACCGACCATCCCCATCTGTTTGAGACCGGCGGGGAGAACTACCACACCGATTTCCACTGCTGGGACTACCTGCGGGGTCACGAGGGCGATCCATGGCGCACCTACTACGACCCCTCCTGGACCGGCGCGCCGACAATGCCGGCCCGAAAGGGCGGCTGGTGGTGGTCGAAGATGTGGGGGATCAAGGAGATGGATCGGGCCTACGATCGGTCGCGCACCTTCTTCCGGGCCGAAGAGGACTATCCGGGGCCGATGACGATGAGCTCGGCGGCCCGGTTTTTGGCCGAGGACACGCCCCATCACGACCGGTGGTTCATGTTCGTGGACGAGTTCGATCCCCACGAGCCGTTCGACACGCCGGCGCCGTGGGCCGGCCGCTATCACGACGAGCCGTGGGATGAGGAGTGGATCATCTGGCCCCCCTATATCGACGGGGGCATCGCCTCGGGGAACTTCTCGGAGAGGGAGGCCCGCCATTTGCGAGGCAACTACGGGGCCAAGCTGTCGATGATCGACCACTGGTTTGGGCAGATCCTGAACCGGTTCGACGAGCAGAGCCTGTGGGACGACACCGCGCTGATCGTGTGTACCGACCACGGCCACTACCTGGGCGACGAGCGGGAGGGCCGCGACATCTGGGGCAAGCCCGGCGTTCCCCAGTACGAGCCGCTGGGCCACACGCCGCTGCTGATGTCGTGGCCCGGCAAACCCGGCGGAGAGGTGTGTGATGCCCTGACCACCAACGTGGACATCTTCGCCACCGTGGCCGACATCTTCGATGCCGAGGTGATGCAGACCACCCACGGCCGGTCCATGGTGCCCCTGCTCGCGGGCGAGGCCGATTCCATTCGGGAATGGGCGCTGGGCGGGGTGTTCGGCGGCTGGGTGCAGGTCAACGACGGCCAGCGCAAGTACGCCCGGGGGGCAAGCGGCGAGAACTTCCCGCTGTCGATGTGGTCCAACCGGTGGTCCACCATGCCGTTTGGCGACATCGGCATGCCCGGCCTTCCCCCGCCTGACCACCGAGCCTGGCTCGACCGGATGCCGGGGTCGGAGGTGCCGGTGATCCGCCAGCCCTATCAGCCGGGGGACACGCTGCCGCTGTGGGCGACGACCAACGCCTGCAACGACCGCCACTTCCTGTTCGATCTCGACGTCGACCCCAACGAGCAGGAGAACCGCAGCAGCGAGTCATCAGCCGACGAGATGCTCGACCTGCTCCACACCGCGCTCAACGAGGTGGACGCGCCCGATGACCAATTCGCCCGGTTGGGGCTCAAATGACGTACCTTCGCCTATCCGGCCACAGCATTGGAGAACGAACATGACCGGAACGAATAGGGGTTCCAAGGCCGTGAGGAGATGGTGGTGGCTGCTCGTCGCTCTGGCGTTGGTGGCGCGGCCTGCGGCGGCAACGACGATGGCGGCGCAGCCGACACCGCTGAGCCGGCCGCGGCCGAAGAGCAGACGACTGCACCGGCCGAGGCACCCACAGAAGCGCCGGCCGAGGAGTCCGGCGATGTCCCCGCCGAGGAGCCTGTCGAACAACCGGCTGAGGAGCCCGCCGAGCAACCGGCCGACGAGCCGGCCGAGGCCCCCGCAGAGCCGACTCCAGCCCCCACCCCAGTAGTGCTCACCAACAGCTACCAGGGCGTGACCGAGACGGAGATCGCCATCGGCGTGGCCGCCATCGATCCGGTGCAGATCAATGAGCTGTTCGGCATCGACATCGGTATCTTCCCGGTGCAGGACCTATACGCCGCCCTGTCCGCAGACCTGAATGAGCAGGGCGGTATTCATGGCCGCAACGTCGTTGTCCATGTGGTCTCTTTCCTGCCCATCGGGTCCACCGACAGCGAACGGGTGTGTACCGAGCTGATCGAGGACAAGAGGGTGTTCGTGGTGATCGGCCAGTTCCTCGAGGACAACGCCCTGTGCATTACCGAACTGCACGGGCATCCCTATGTGGGCCATTTCGGGGAGAACACCGAGCGCCAAGAGCGGTCCAACGGCCTGTTCTTTGCTACCGAGATGAAGCAGACCCGCCAGCGGGTGGGCGGGACCACTGAGATGATCCGGGCCGGCGACCTCGACGGCTACAACGTGGGCCTTTACTACGAGGCACCCCCCGACAAGGAATATGCCGATGCTGTGCAGCCGTTGTTGGAGGAGGCGGGCATCAACGTCGTCGGTGTCTACTCCCCGGGTGCGGCCACCACTGACACCGTTCAGAACGAGCAGAACACCGACGCCATTTCCACCCGAATGGAGGCCGACGGGGTTGATCTGATCCTCAACCTGTCCAATGTTTATGGCATCATCAATTCGGCGCAGCGAATTGGCTGGGAGGTGCGCATCGCCCACACCAACGGACAGGCTGCCGACCGCTTGACCATCGCCGACGATCAAGGCATCGAAGACGAGTACATGGCCCGCACTTTTGCCGTCACCACCAACAAGCCGACCAGCGAGGAAGCGCTGGCCGACCCTGGCGTGCAGGAGTGCCTTGCCGTATTCGAGGAGAGATCCAGTGACGAGCCTCTCGATCTCTCCGACGACGACATAGTCAACGGCGTAGTCAACCACTGCCGGGCCTTCGCTCTCACCGTGAAGATCTTGGAGGCCGCTGGCGGCAACATCACCCCGGAGACATTCAGGGCTGCGGCTGAGGGGCTCGGCACGTTCGACCTGCCCGCCATGATGGGAGCCAGCCTCTCGCCCGACAAGCACTCGGCGGGCTCCTTGGTGCGCCGCTACGAGTACTTCCCCGAAGTAAGGACCTATCTGCCGGTCGGAGACCCAATTCCGACCCAGCCTGTTGAGTAAAGGAGTTTCCGACATGGCAACGATCACCGTCCTCGGCGAAGAGGTGGCTACTGCCTCGGGAGAGTGGGTTGATGGGCGCCCGCTTGTCGAGCCAGATGGCCTTTCGGCCGCAATCGGGTGGACGCTCAAGCCCGAAGGGCTCTGCCGCGACGACATGTGTGTTCCGGTGAGGGGCCGCTCGGCCATTGAAGTGGGCGGCAATATCGACCTGGCGGTTGCCGCTGATGCCTTGGATCGGCCGACCCTGGTGGATCCTGACGCCGGCATCGTGGTGCTAGGCCAGCCCAATGCCACCCGCCGGGCGGCTCTGAGCGATCGACAAGCCCCGGATTTCACCTTTGCCGACCTAGACGGCGTGGAGCGGAGCCTTTCCGACTACGCCGGCAAGAAGCGGCTCCTGGTCGCCTTTTCCAGTTGGTGAGGATGCGCCTTTGACCTGCCCGGGTGGCAGGAATTGCACGATGAACTGTCCGATGACGACTTCATGGTCATCGCAGTGGCCATCGACGAGGCCACCGATGAGGTGCGGGTTCTGGCCGACGGCATTACCTATCCGGTGCTCATGGATCCCGACCACTTGCTCACCGAGTCGTACGCCATCAGCAACGTGCCCGCAGTGGTCTGGATCGACGAGCACGGTCGCATCGCCCGCCCCAACGCCAATGAGTTCGGCAGCGACATGTTCAGCGAATTCACCGGCCGCACCCGCGAGGGTCATTTCGACCAGATTCGCGCCTGGGTCCACAAAGGTGTCGTTCCCGATGATGCCAGAAGCGAGATAGCCGACCTCGACGACGACGAGTTGGCCGCCCGCTTGCACTTCCGCCTCGCTGCCCATCTGCGGCGCGCCGGCGACGAGGCAGGCGCCGCTCGCCACTTCGACGCCGCCGCGCAGTTGGCACCGCTGGACTTCACCGTCGTCCGGGCGGCCATGCCGCTTAGGGGTGAGAGCCCCTTCGGCGAGGAATTCTTCAAGTTGCTCGAGGAGTATCAAGAAGCCGGCAGCCCGTTCCACGGCATCACACCTGCTCCCAAAACCCAGTGATTGTCCACTCCAGCCTGTTGCCCGATGAGCCCCTGAGCTCGCAGCCGGTGACGGGGTTCGTGCTTGAGCGGGCCGCGGAGTTGGCCGATCAGCCGGCGGTGATCGACGGGCCGGGGGAGTGGTCGCTCACGTTCGGCCAGTTGGCGCAGTCGGTTCATTCCCTGGCCGGAGGCTTGGCCGCCGGGGGGTTTCAGCGGGGCGATGTCGCTGCGCTGGTTGCGCCCAATTCGCCGTGGTATCCAGTGGTGTTCCACGCGGTGGCGGTGGCCGGCGGCGCGGTAACCACGGTCAACCCCACCTACGGGCCGGAGGAGATCGCCTATCAGCTCACCGACTCGGGGGCGAAGCTGGTGTTCGCCGCCGATGGGTTCGCCGCCCAAGCCCGACAGGCCATGGACCAGGCCGGGGTAGCGGGCGAAGTTGTGGTGATCGACGCCGACAACCCATCGCAAGGCGTGTCCATGCAATCGCTGATGGGCGAGCCGATCGCCCAAGTCGAGGTCGACCCTCACGACGACGTGGTAGTGCTGCCCTACTCGTCGGGCACCACCGGGCTGCCCAAAGGGGTGATGCTCACCCACGCCAACCTGGTGAACAACATCGAGCAATGCGCCTCGTCGGTCGCCTCCCAAGCCAGCGATGTGGTGTTGGCGGTGCTGCCGTTCTTCCACATCTACGGAATGCAGGTGGTCATGAACGACCAACTGCACCACGGGGCCACGCTGGTGACCATGCCCCGGTTCGACTTGACCCAGGCGCTGTCGCTCATCGAGCGCCACCGGGCAACCCGGTTCTTCGCCGTGCCCCCCATTGTGCTGGCGCTGGCCAAACACCCCGCGGTGGCCGACCACGACCTCTCGTCGCTCCGCCAGGTCTTGTCCGGTGCAGCCCCGCTGGGGGCTGAAGTGGCCGCAGAGGCGTCGGCCCGGATCGGCTGCGAGGTGGTGCAGGGCTACGGAATGACCGAGCTCAGCCCGATCTCCCATGCCACCCCGCCGGGCAACTTCAAGGCAGGGTCGGTGGGGCTGACGGCGGCCAACACCGAGGCCAGAATCGTGGCCCCCGACTCGGAGGAGGACCAGCCCATCGATGCAGAGGGCGAGCTGTGGATCCGCGGGCCCCAGGTGATGAAGGGCTACCTCAACAACCCCGAGGCCACCGCCGAGACCATTGACGGCGACGGCTGGCTCCATACCGGCGACATCGCCCGGATCGACGGCGACGGCCACGTCTACATCGTCGACCGGCTGAAAGAGCTCATCAAGGTCAAGGGGTTCCAAGTGGCCCCTGCCGAGCTGGAGGCGTTGCTGGTGGAGCACCCCCAGATTACCGATGCCGCCGTGGTCGGCTTGCCCGACGACGAGAGCGGCGAGGTGCCGCTGGCCTTCGTGGTTGCCGCTCCCGCCGCCGCCATCGACGAAGAGGCGGTGAAGGCCTTCGTCGCCGGCCAGGTGGCTACCTACAAGCAGATCGGCGAGGTGCGGTTCACCGAGGCCATCCCCAAGTCGGCCTCGGGCAAGATCCTCCGCCGCGAGCTGCGGGCGTCAATGGAGGGAAACGATGGCTGACAAGAAGGCCAAGCCCACGGTGCGGATGTCGCCCGAGGAGTGCTGGGAGATGCTGGAAACCTCAGTGAACGGCACTCTCACCACGCTGCGGGCCAACGGCCAGCCGATCTCGCTTCCTGTCTGGTATGCGGTGCTGGACCAGAAGATCTACATGGTCACCCGGGGCAAGAAGGTGGTGCGGGTGCGCAACGACCAGAGATGCTCGTTCTTGGTGGAATCAGGCGAGCGGTGGGCCGAGCTGCGGGCGGTGCATGTGGAGTGCGTCGGCCGGATTATCGAGCCCTCAGAGGAGTTGGCCCAGCGGATCGCTAAGGCCCTCGACGAGAAGTACGCCCCGTACCGAACCGCCCGCGACGCGATGCCCGAGCAGACCCGGGACTACTACGAGAAGAACCTAAACGCCACCATCGAGCTCACCCCGGTGGGCAAGATGCTCAACTGGGACAACAGCAAACTCTTCTAGGCTGCCTCATCACTATTGCCACTTGTAGTCGGGGTCGCGCTTTTCTCGGAAGGCGCGGCGGGCTTCTCGGGAGTCGTCGAAGCGCATCAGGCGGGCGGTGTAGTCCTGCTCGGTGCGGTAGCCCTCCCGGAGAGGCAGGTCTTCGATCCGGTTCATCGACTCCTTGGCCAGCCGCAGGGCGATCGGGCTCTTGGCGGCCAGCTCTTGGGCCAGCTTTAGCGCGGCGTCCATGAGCTTGTCGGGGGCGGTCACCTCACGGACGGCGCCGATGCGGTGCATCTCTTGCGCGGAGACCTGCTCGCCGGTGAGGAACATCTCCCGGGCCTTGTGGCGGCCCATCATCAAAGAGAGGTGCGCGCTGGCCCCGAGGAGCCCGACGTTGATCTCGGTCGTGCCGAATCGGGCGTTCTCGGAGGCCACCAGCATGTCGCAGCAGGCGGCATAGGCCAGGCCCGCGCCCAGCGCGTAGCCGTTGACGGCCCCGATAACCGGGACGGCGCAATCGATGATGGCCCACATGGACTCTCGGGCCACCAAGCCGGGATCGGTCAGCTCCGCAGGGGCCCGCTGGTCGCGGGGCTCGGCGCCTGAGGCCTTCAGATCGACGCCCGCGACGAACGACTTGTCGCCGACGCCGGTGAAGATGGCGACCCGCACGTCCCGGTCGTCGCCCAGCGTGGTGAACACGTCTCGGATCTCGGCCATGGTCGCGGTGGTCACCGCATTGACCGGGGGACGGTCGATGGTGACGGTGGCGATGTGGTCGCGCTTTTCTACCTGGAGATCGGGCACTGGTTGCTCCTAGGGATTGCGAGGCGGTCCCCACAGTATCGGGGCGGCGGGAGCAGCGAGGAGGCTCAGCGCAGCCGGGCCCTGGTCTCTCGTTTGAACGCCGCGAGCTGGAGGCGCTCTTCTCGCTGATGGTAGAAGTCGTCCAACGGGTAGCAGCCGGAGATCAAGCCGCTGCGGGGGGCGGTGGTGCAGTCGGAGAAGGTGCGGCAGATGAGGCGCCGGTCGAGACCTCGACCGGCCATCACGTCGGCGGGCAGGTGCGGGTACGACAGGATCATGCGGCCCAGGCCGACAGCATCGGCCGTACCGCGGGACACGAGGGCCTGGCCCGCGTTGGGCAGCCATTCTTGGAGGTACGACAGGCCCGCGCCCACCACCCGCATCTCAGGGTGCTGCTGGGACACCTCATCGGTGGCTGCGATCAGTCGGGCCACTCCAACCAGGGGGTCTTCGGGCGGTTGGTAGCCGTCGGAGGGGGGGAAGTAGGCGGGCCGCTGGATATGGGGCACGTAGTACGGGCTGCCCGCTGAGGCGCACACCAATCCGACGCCCAGATCGCCCAGCGTCTCCAGCAACCGGTGGGTCTCGGTGAGGTCGAATCCGAGGCCCGACCCGTCGCCCCCGAAGGCCAGGCGGTAGGGGCCGGGGGCCTCGGGAACCCCGGTGCCGCCTTCTCCGGCGGTATGGGGCGCGAAGTCGAACAGCGACAGGCGGACTGCTACCCCGAGCTCAGGGGACTGCCGGCGGACCCGCCCGATGATAGACCGCAGGAAGCGGGTGCGGCCTTCCAGGTCGCCGCCGTAGGGGCCGGGACGGTCGACCGCTGATAGGAGCTCGTGGCCCAGATAGCCGTGGCAGGCCTTGATGTCCACGAAGTCGAACCCGGCCTGGCGGGCCAGCTCTGCCCGGTCGGCGAACTGCTCGACCAACTCGTCCAGCTCGTCGTCGGAGAGCACCTCGTCCGCCCCCGAACCGGCCCGGGCATCCAGCAGCGGGTGCTCGTAGGCCGTCTTGGGGGCCGGTCCGGCGGCGGTGGGTCGGGCATAGCGGCCGGAGTGGGTGAGCTGGAGCACCGTCACCTGTGCCAGGTCCAGTCGGTTTCGCAGCGCGGCGAAGTCATCAACAGTGGTCTCATCCAGCACCAACTGGTTGGAGTTGGCCCGGCCGTCGGGCCGAACCGCGGTGGCCTCGCCCCACACCAGTCCGGCGCCGCTGGCCGCGAACCGGTCCCACCGGCGCCTAACCAGATCGGACGGTCGCCCGTCGTCCTCGCCGTCCCAGCCCTCCATGGGCAGCACTGCCCAGCGGTTGGGCGAAGTCTTGATCCCGGCTGAGCCGTCGGTGATCGCCATCGGCTGGGCCAGCGCCCCGGCGGGGTCCACCTCGTCGTCGATCGGGACCTCCACCCCGAGATCCTCCAGGTAGTCGCGCAGCGCGGCCGCACTGGTCAGGTTCTTCACCTGTGTGAACCGGAGCATCAGCTACAGCACTCCCAGCCGTTCGCCGATGTCGCGCAGGACGTCGCGGTCGCTATCGGGGCGGGTGGGCGCGCCGGCGGGCACTGATGCGCTCTCAGCCCAGCCCCGCATCTGCAAGAACACGGCCGCGCTGTGGCGATAGGCCGGCACCGGAGGACGGAAGGTGAAGTGGCCCAGGTACTGGAGAACGTCGTTGAGCTGGTAGAAGCCGGGGTCGCCCTCGGCCCACAGGCGGTCGCGCTCGGCGAACTTGTCGGGGGCGAAGGTGGACAGGCCCAGCAGGTAGTCGGAGCCGTACATCACCATGTCGATGGCCAGGTCGTTGCCGGTCAGCACCAGAAAATCGGGGCGTACCTCGTTGCGGAGCGCCAACCGATCCCATTCCAGCCCCCGGTCGAGCGACGAGTGCTTGGCCCCGATGCACTGGGGGATGTCCAGCAATCCCCGGTAGGCGTCCAGCGACACGATGCGGCCGTAGGGCACGAACATGGGCCCGAGCTCGAACCCGAGAAATCGGTCGATATGGTCGGCCAGTCGGCCGTGGGCGTCGAGCCAGGCGGCGTCACCGTGGTCGTTCAGCCCATGCGACGGGAACACCACCGGCAGGCCGCCCCGGACGGCGACCTCCTCGGCGGCCCGGAGACAGGCGTCGAGGTCGAAGACCGCTCCCGGCTCATCGGGCACGAACGCCCCGGCTGCGAAATCGCCGCCGGTGATGGCCTCAGCCCGGTCGAGCACCCGCACCCGGGTGTCGGCATCGATCAGCTGGACGTAGCCGGTGTCCATGTTCACCGCCGGGGTGAGCCCGGCTTCGTGGGTGCGGGCGATATGGGCGTCCAGCGAGGCCCAGTCCACCGTGGACGGGTCGAGATGGGGCAACAGGATGGCCGACATCCCTGTGATGGACCGACCGGGCAATACCGGCGTCAATCGTCGACTCCGAGGCTCTCAAGTACGTCTTTAGGGATCCCCGAGAGGCCGGTGGAAGTCTGGTCGCCCGAATGGCGCTCTCGAAGTATCGCAGCAGCTTCGGATCGACCTGTCGAATCGAGGCGCTCAAGATACTCCGGCAGGTGGCCTTGGCAGTGGAAGGGGCCGCCCTCCTCGAGGACGATCTCCAGCGGGTCTATGGGGCTGTAACTGCGGCTCATCTGGTCGTCGGCCCACGACGCGAGCTTGTCTCGACCGTCGGCCAGCAGCATGGGGGCCTGTTCGGCCAGATCGGCGGTCTGGTGGGGGTCGGCGCCGATGTCGAACAGCATCTCCTCGTTCCAGGCCGCGTGGTAGCCGTCGTGCCAAGTCCGCAGGTACAGGTGGTCGTCCCAGCGGACGCCCCGCTGCACCGACCACGCCCCCTGCGACAGCACGAGGTACTCCCGCCCGCCGTGGTCGCCGGTGCGAATGTCGTCGGCCACCGACTTGCCGTCCCACAAGAAGGGTACGTCGATGCCGGCCAGATCCACGATGGTGGCACCCACGTCGAGGTGGTAGAGCAGCCCCTCGTGTACTTGGGGCTCGAGCCCGGGCCAGCGCAGTACCGAGGGGATGTGGCAGGTGCTCTCGTCGGCCCCCTGGTGGTCGGCGTACACGCCCAGCTCGCCGAAGGCCTCGCCGTGGTCGGATGAGACCAAGATGGCGGTATCGTTCAGCACGCCGTGGTCGGCCAGCTTGTTCATAAGCGTGCCCACCGCGTCGTCGGCGTAGCGGATGCCGGTGTCGTAGCCGTCGAAGGTCTGCTTGACCTCATCCATGGTCGACAGGTTCCACGGCTGGCGGGGTGGGGGAGGACCCCACTCGTCGGGCTTGAACCCCCAGGGCTCTTGAGCCGAGTGGGGGCCGGCCAGGGTCCAGTTATGGGCCCGCACTTCCTCGCTGTGCCAGGCGGGAGCGGGATCGCCTTCGAACGGGTTCCCGTAGTCGTCCGGAGTGTTGTAGGGCGTGTGGGGATCCCACAGGTGGACGTGGAAGAACCAGTCTTCTTGAGCGGCGTTGTCGTCCAGCCAGCGCAGTGCTCCGGGCAGCACCTGGTCGGCCCTCTCTCCGCCGAATCCCCGCATGAGGTTCATGTTCTCCATGAACCCGCTGGTCCACCAGGAGGCTGAGTGGCGGAACGGGAAGCTGGACACCGAGGCGGTGTGGTACCCCGACCAGTAAAAGCGCGACGCCCAAGAGTTGGCCGCGATAGAGGAGAAGAAGCTGCGGTCGGCGCCCTGGGGCCGAAGGTCGGCGGCCATGCCCCCGTGGTTGGCCACCCCGTTGCGGATCCCGAACATGCCGGTGATCAACGCCGTGCGGCTGGGCAGGCAGGGAACATCTGACGCGTAGACGTTGGAAAACCGCACCCCCTCGGCAGCCAGCGCGTCGATATTGGGGGTGGTGTTGCGGTGGTATCCCGCGCATCCCAGATGATCGGCCCGGAGGGTGTCGATGTCGATATAGAGGATCCGCATCGGGAGCGTCCTTTCCAGAGGCAGTTCCAGTATGGCCCGTCGCGGTCTGAGGTGATGACACCGGCCATTTGGTACGGTCGAGTCGATGCATGTTGCCGATCCGCCGATTCTGCTGACCGATGTGCTCGACGATGTGGGGGCGGCCGTCAAGCTGTTGGCCCAAGAGGCGCCTTATGCGCCGCTGGGCGGCTGGTACAACCCGGGCGCTGATCCTCACGCCCGCACCCGTCCGCTGTGGTTCCGGGACGACTGGGTGAACGAGACCATCACCATTCCAGGCTCAGAGGTGTTCCTGCACCATCCGGCCTACATCGACTCGGCCAAGGCCTACTACGGCGCTGAGATTGTCGAGCCCCACAGCGTGTATGTGAACCAGATGATGGCCATTCCCGAGGCCGGGCCGGCCCACACCGACAATCCCAGGTTCGCGGGCCGCGACCGCACCAACACACCGATGTGGCTGCTGCGGGCCATGCTGTGGTCGGGCCTGTTCGACGACTTGTCGTTCCCGCAGGCCACTGCCATCTGGTGGCTCAACGATGTGGAGGGCGGCGGCATCCGCTACTGGCCCTATGGGCCAGATCAGCCGCCCGAAGAGCATGTCGGCAACATGGCCAACACCGCGCTGATGGGCGACAACCACGGCATGTTCCACCAGGTCAACGCCATCGGCCCCTTCGACATCGGCACGCCCCGGGTCACCCCGATGGCCCAGTTGGCCCCTGCTGCCAGCCCTGATGGGGATTGGGTGGTCACCGACCACGGCGAGGAGGTCTATCGCACGCCGCTGGCCGAGATCCGCATCAGCGTGCTGTGGAAGGCCGACGTGTACATCGACGCCGACCACAAGAACCGGCTGGCTTCCAACCCCCTGAGCGGCGACGACATCGCCGCCCGGTTCAACGCCGACCTCGACGAGCGGGGGATCGACCTTCGCTTCGATCCCCACCGCATCGACGACCCCGACCACGCCGCCGAGATCGCCGAGCACTACCCCGAAGCCCGCCCCGTCGACGCGCTGCCCTCGGTTTTCGACTACTGATCAGCCACTGATTTAGCGTCAGCCTAAGTCGGCCAGGCGCACCAGCCTCGTGGCGATCTCGGGGGTGGACTCGTGCTCGACGAAGCGCAACCCCATCACCCCGTGGTCGCGGCCCGCGGTGTCCACCCAGGTTCCCGACGCCGGCTTCTCGGCCGCCACCACGAGCCGCACCACTCCGTTGGCGCCGGCCTGCACGTCTTGGGACGATGCGTAGCCCTGTCCGGTGAAGTAGTTGGCCAGATTCTCCATCCAGTGGTTGCACAGCTGGAAGTTCCAGTGGCGGCACACCGGGGGCTTGAACTCCACCACCAGCGCCTCGCCCTCGCCGATGCGCCAGTAGCCGAACTCGAAGTGGCGGTCATCGGGGGAGCCGCCCACTCGGAGGTAGTGCTCGGTGGTGAGCTGCAACTGGTTCTCGGCTTTCACCAGCGTGTCGGTCCAGTCGGCGTAGTCGGACTGAACCGACAGCACCATCTGGGCCGCGATAGCCAGCCGCTTCGACATCTCGGCCGCATCCGGGGTGTGAATCACCGGGGTGGGCTCGAGTGGCTCGATCATCAGCCGAGGCGACGACTGGGCGTCACGGTCGTCGTAGACGATGCGCATCATCAGCTCCCGCGTCTCCAGGGCGACCTGCATCCAGTTGTCGACGCCGGGATCGTCCACCGAGAGCACGAAATCAACGTTTCCGGCGCCGTCGGTGAACTCGTCGAGCAGGGCGGTGAACGGCGTCTGCGACCAGCTCGGATTGAACTCCTCCAGCACGGCGACAGCCCGGTCGCCCACCGAGTCGACCCCAACCCAATCGGGCACCTTCGGAGTCCACGCCGACATGTGGACATAGGGGGCAGAGCCCCGTTGGCCGGTGACCCGGTACCGCTTGGCCGCGTCAATGGGCTGCACAATGTGATCCTGGTCGGGCGACTGCACCCCCTGGCCGCCCTTCATGGGCGGCGGGATCACCCAAATCGCCGTCTTCTCCATCGGGGGAAGGTTCTCGATGCAGCGCATATAGGCCATCAGCGACATGCGGGTCAGGTAGCGGAACCCCTCCACTCGGTCTTGCTCGTTGGCGTTGGGGGTGCGGTCGATCACCACCTGGCCTGCGGCTCGCATCGTGTCGCAGAAGTCGTTCCATGCCTCCCCGGTCATCAAGCGCTCGCGTGCGGCTACATCGTTCGTCATGGCTGACCCTTCCTCAAGCTCCCGCTTACTCTAAGCGGCCCGATAGCGATAGAAAGAAGCATCGGAGGTACCCCATGAAGCTCGCGTTCAAGACCATGCCCCAGAACATCGAGTGGTCGGTCATGCTGGAGACGTGGCAGGAAATCGACGCCGATCCTCGCTATGAGTCGGCTTGGCTGTTCGACCACTTCTATCCCATCTATGGCAGCGAAGAAGGCCCGTGCCTGGAGTCATGGGTAGCGCTGAGCGCGCTGGCCCAGGCCACCCACCGCATTCGGATCGGGTCGATGGTCAATGCGGCCCCCTACCGCAATCCCGGATTGTTCGCCGCCATGGCCTCGACGCTCGACATCATCTCCAGCGGCCGACTCGACCTCGGCCTCGGTGCTGGCTGGAACGTGTCAGAATCCAGCGCTTACGGGATCGATCTCGGTACCTTGACCGAGCGCTTCGACCGGTTTGAGGAGTACTTGGAGTGCGTGGTCTCGCTGCTCAGCCAGCCGGTCACCAACTTCCAAGGCCGCTACTACGCCCTCACCGACGCCCGCAATGATCCCAAGGGGCCCCAGCAGCCTGCCCCGCCCATCGTCATCGGCGGTGCCGGCCCCCGTCGCACCATGCCCCTGGTGGCCCGATGGGCCGACCACTGGAACTTCCCCATGGGCAAGGTGGACAAGTTTGCCGAGATCAAAGCTCGGCTGGCCGAGTGCTGTGAGGAAATCGGCCGCGACTTCGCCGAGATCACAACGTCGACCCACCTGATCTACCGAGCCGAAGACTCCATCGGCAAAATCTTGGCTCAAGCCGAGCAATACAAAGAGGCCGGCCTCGACCTCGCCATCCTCTACCCCTTCTCACCCGTCGACCCCGCCTCCGTCCACGACATGGCCGACGCCCTGGAACCTCTGATTGAGGCCGTCTAGACGACGTCCCTTCACCGTCGGGCGTCTACGACGCGGGCGGGGCCGTTCCAGGCGATCATTTCCGAGTCGGTGGTTACCAGTTGGCTGTTGGTGAGCAGGGCTGTGGCCATGATGAACCGGTCGGCGGGGTCTTTGTCGGCCCATTCGCTGCGGAGTTGCACGGCCCGGGCGGCGATATTCCCGTCTATGGGAATGGTGATCACTCGTTCTTCCTTCAGTCCATCCAGGAATGCGGCAAAATCGACTTGGAGCTTTCCCTTGGCGGTTTGCTCTCCGATTTCCCAGACAGTGGCGGCGCTGATGGCGGCCTCACCTCGTCGCTGGGCGTCGACCACGAATTCTCTGGCATCCTGCGAGATTTCTTCCACACCTCGTCTAGTACCGAAGCGCAAGATCACATTTGTGTCCAGGATGATCATGCTTGTCGGTTTCCGCTATCTGACATGTACTTGCGGTAGTTTTCTGAGCGCTCCCAACTAGCATCCATCTGCTCCTCCCAATCGGGGTCGCAGGCCGTCATGTTGTCCATGTCGAAATCGTCGGGAATGTGGATGATGCCCTCGAGAAAGCCTTCGAATGACGGCACCAGGTACTTCGGAGGGAGGATGTGGGCTATGACCTTGCCGTTCTTGGTGAGGGTGATCTCCTTGTAGTCCTCTCCGAGTTCGTCGAGCATTTGGGAGATGTTGCCCCGGAACTTGCTGACCGGGACGCTGAGAACCTCGATCATGAATTTGGAGGTATCAGTATGGCGGGTGAAGTCAGAATCCATAGGCAAAATTGTACAATGTGTACGAACTGGCGACAGCCTGGTTTTTCTCCCGGTGCCGGATCATCGGGTTGGGCAGGTCGTTGGGTACAGTCGGATGTGTGCCGGGTGAGGGGGCGATAACCGATGAGGCCATTGGCCGGTTGCGGGCTCGGATCGGGATCGCCCAGCCGCATCCGCAGCCTCCGTGGTATCGGGAGCCCAACACCGATGCGTTTCGCCAGGTTGCGGAGGCGTTCGGCGACGACAATCCGCTGTGGTGCGATCCCGACTACGGCGCCGGCACGGTGTGGGGAGGGCCGATCGCCTCGCCCAACATGAACGGGGGCGACACGCTCATCGGGGAGAACGAGGTTCGAAGGCTCGACCCCGATACCAGGGCGCTGCTCAAAGGCGACCCGCTGAAGGGGGCCCACGCCTACTACTCGGGGAGCTACCGGGAGTGGTGGGTGCCGCTGCGACCGGGGATGCGGGTCACCCGCAGAAACGCCCTCGTCGGAGTGGATGAGAAGGAGAGCGAGTTCGCGGCCCGCACCGTCCACGAGTGGACCGCGGAGGTGTTCGCCGCCGAGGATGCCGTGCTGTCGGCCCAGTACCGGCTGATGATCCGCACCGACCGGGGGGCGGTGGAGCGCAAGGCCGACGAAGGCGGGGGCAAGTACGACGGCATCGAGATCGAGCCCTACACCGATGAGCAGATCGCCGAGATCACTGAGGCGGCGAGCACCGAGTCCGAGCGCCGCCGGGGGGCCGAGTCCCGCTGGTGGGAGGACGTGCAGGAGGGCGACGAGCTGCCGCCGCTGGTCAAAGGGCCCATGCGGGTGACCGACATGGTGGTGTGGCACACCGGTATGGGCATGGGCCTGTACGGGGTCAAAGCGCTGCGGCTCGGCGTCCAGCAGCGCCAGCGGGTGCCGGGGTTCTTCCGTCCCGACGATCTCAACATCCCCGACGTCCAACAGCGTGTCCACTGGGATCCCGAGTGGGCCCGGCGGGCAGGCAACCCGGCCGTCTACGACTACGGCCGGATGCGCGAGACCTGGCTGGTACACCTGTGTACCGACTGGATGGGCGACGACGCCTGGCTGGCCGCCCTCGATGTGCAGTTCCGCCGGTTCAACTATGTGGGCGACACTCACTGGATGCGGGGCACGGTGACCCGCAAGTATCTCAACGACGAGGGCGCGCCGGCGGTCGACCTCGACATCTGCGGCGAGAACCAGCGGGGCGAGACCACCTGCCCTGGCCACGCCACGATCTTGTTGCCCAGCCGAGAGCATGGCCCAGTGCGACTGCCGATGCCGCCAGGAGGGGCGACAACCGCCGCTGAAGCACTCGAAGCCCTTGTCGAGCGATTCGGCGAGATGTCGGCGGAATGACTTCCGACCGCCTCCGAATCGGCGAGACCAGCAGCGACGAAGAGATTCGTGCCGCGGTCTCCCAATGGGTCACCGAGCACGTTCCCGAGGCGTGGCGCGATGCCGCACCCCGAGGGCGGCGGGCCATCCGAGAGGTCCGACCACGAGGCGACTACGAGGCCTGGTATCCCACGCTCGCCGCATCCGGGCTGGCGGTGGCCACCTGGCCCGTCGAATACGGGGGACTCGACCTGCCCCCAGCCAAGGCCCGGGTGGCCGAGGGAGTGCTCGCCCCGCTCAACTTGGGGCGGTTGAACCCCCTGGGACTGCACAACACTGCCCCGGCGCTGTTCGCCCACGGCACCGAGGAGCAGCGGCTGCGCTTCTTGCCACCCATGGTGGCCAACCAGGAGCGGTGGTGCCAGATGTTCAGCGAGCCCGGCGCCGGTTCCGATCTGGCCTCGCTGGCCATGCGGGCCGAGCGCGACGGCGACGAGTGGATTCTCACCGGCCAAAAGGTGTGGAGCACCTGGGCTCATGAGTCTGAATTCGCCATCTGCCTGGCTCGCACCGATCCCAACGTTCCCAAGCGCCGGGGCATCACCTATTTCCTGGTCGACTTGACCTCACCCGGCGTCGAAGTTCGGCCCCTTCGCCACATCGGCGGCGAGATCGACTTCAACGAGGTGTGGCTAGAAGATGTTCGGGTACCCGACTTCCACCGGGTGGGTGCCGCGGGCAACGGGTGGCGAGTGGCCGCATCCACCCTGGCCGCTGAGCGACAGATGGTGGCCGGAGCGGGATCGGGCGGTGTTGACCGCATTGGGGGAGGGGGGATTGAGAGCCTGCTCCAACAGGCTCGCCAAACCGGCATCGGCGGAGTCGGGCGAGATCGGCTGATGCGCATCTATTGCGAGGAAAAGGTGCGGTCGTGGACCAACGAGCGGGTTCGGGCCACGGCCAAGGCCGGGGAAACACCGGGGCCGGACGCATCCATCGGCAAGGTGCAACAAAGCCAGCTCAACCAGGCTCTCCAGTTGGCCGCCGCCGACCTTATGGGCATGGCGTCGGTGGCCTGGATGACCGGAGAACCGGCCGACGGGCAAGACTCCATCGAAGCCTGGGCCACGGCTATGCCCTATGCCGCCAAGGGCATGCTGCGGAGCCGGGCCAACACTATTGAGGGGGGAACCACCGAGGTCAACAAGAACGTGATCGGCGAGAAGGTGCTCGGCCTGCCCCGCGAGCCCGACCCCTATCACGACATGGCATGGCAGGAAGTTCCGAGATAGCCAAGGGCTAGGAGCGAAAGGAGCGACACTCATGTTCGAGCTCAATCAGAAAACGGCGCTGGTAACTGGCGCGGGCCAAAACGTCGGCGCAGGTATCGCCCGTACGCTGGCGTCCCAGGGGGCCCACGTTTTGGTCAACGACATCGTCGTCGACCGGGCAGGTGAAGTGGCTGATCAGATTGCGGCCTCCGGCTGCTCCGCAGAAGCGCTGCCCTTCGACGTCACCGACGGCGACGATGTGCGGGCGGCCATCGCCGATCGGCCCATCGACATCCTTGTCAACAACGCCGGCAACAGCGGGGCCGAAATGATGCAGGTCAAGCCCTTCGCGGAGACTGAGCCAGCAGACTGGGCAGGACCCCTGGCCGTCAACCTAGATGGGGTCATGAACTGCACCCACACCGTTCTCCCCGGGATGATCGAGCGGGGCTGGGGCCGAGTCATCGGCGTCGTCTCAGGGGCTGGCACCGTCGGCGTAAACATCGGCGTGGCGGCCTATTCGGCGGGCAAAGGCGGTGCGGCCGGGTTGTTGCGCTCAGTGGCGCTTGAGGTGGCCAAAACGGGAGTCACAGTGAACTCCATCGCCCTCGGACTGATGTCGAACACCGGCGACACCGGTGTCACCGACCAACTGGCCAGGGCCATCCCGACCCGCCGTTTGGGCACCCCCGAAGACGTCGCCGCCCTGTGCGCCTACCTCGCCTCCGAGGAAGCCTCCTGGATGACCGCCCAAACCATCCCCCTCGCCGGAGGCTCCATCACCAGCTGAACCCCAACCGCCTAGTCTGCGGAGATGGCAATATCCACCGAGGCCGCCGTCTTGCGGGCGGTAGGGGAGCCGCTGTCTATAGAGGCGATTCAGGTTCACCCGCCCTCTCACGGTGAGGTGATCTTGGAGATGGGGGCCGCGGGAATATGCGGCTCGGACCGCTATGTGATCGAGGGCACGTACCCGGTGGAGCCGCCCGCGGTTTGCGGTCACGAGGGCGCCGGGGTGGTGGCCGAGGTCGGACCGGGCGTGCGGTCGCTGGAAGTTGGAGACAGCGTTGTCCAGATATTCATCGGGCCGTGCGGTACCTGCCGGAACTGCCAGAGAGGGCTCAAAACCTTCTGCTCCACAGGTATGGACGCGTCGGGGCGGTTGCGCGACGGCACCTATCGCATGTTCGACCAATCGGGGGCTGCGGTGGGGACCCATCTCGGGCTTGGGAGCTTTGCCCGCTACACCGTCACCCCTGAGCGCCACCTGGTGAAGATTCCCGACGGGGTGGAGCCCGCAGTGGCGGCCCTGGTCTCCTGCGGGGTATCGACGGGCGTCGGAGCGGCGGTAAATGTCGCCCGCGTCCAGCCCGGTGATGCAGTGCTGGTGCTCGGCTTAGGCGGGGTGGGAGCAGCGGCGGTGATGGGGGCGGCGCTGGCGGGCGCGGAGCGAATCGTGGCCGTGGATGTCAAGGCCGAAAAACTCGCCCTCGCCTCTGAGTACGGGGCAACCGACGTCGTGGATGCCAGTGCCGACGACGTTGCCGATGCGGTGGGGGAGTTAACCGGCGGTCGGGGAGTGGACGCGGTGTTGCTCACCCCAGATCGGGTCCGTCCCGAGCACTACGAGACGGCCATTGCCTGTCTCGCCCCGGCCGGGATAGTGGTGCAAGTGGGCGGCACGTCGCACGGGATGGAATCGATCCCGATTTCCCCCAATGCGCTGTTGGCCCAAAGGGCCATTGTCGGCACAACGATCGGAGGTCCCGACCCCGCAAGAGACGTTGTGCGCTGGATCGACCTCTACCTAGCCGGAAGGCTGCCGCTGGAGAAGCTCGTCACCCGGCGCTACCCCCTCGAAGAAATCAATACCGGCTTCTCCGACTTGGCCGCGGGCCGCAACATCCGAGGGGTCGTCGCCATGACGGGCGACATGGACTGAAGTTGACGACCTGGCCATAGGCATAGATGCGACTACTAGCACAGCCAGTACAGGTTGGGCGCTGTCTGTTGCTTTTGGGATCATCTGACATTACATTGATGTCAAACAACTCGATTGACATCCAGTCGACCAAGGAGTCCACATGAGCCAAATCACCGCCCGGGTTCCCAGCGAGCTTGTTGAGGCGCTGGATGCGGCCGCTGAGGATTTGAAGCGCAGTCGGGCTGACATAATTCGCCAGGCCTTGGAACGCTATTTAGAAGATTACGACGATCTCGACGTCGCCCTTGAGCGCCTGCGAGATCCAGCCGATCCGGTGCTCGATTGGGACCAGGTCAGACATGATCTGCTCAATTCGGATTGAACGCAGCGCGTTCCGAGAATTGGTGATGGCGCAGAAGCCGTAGCCGATGGCCGCATACCCAGTTCGGATCAAGCGCAGCGCGACCCGCGACTTGGAGCAGATTGCTCGCCAGGATCGTGAGGGCATTGTGTATGCCATCGATCGTCTTGGCGAGCAACCGCATGCGGGCTACCCGTTGAAAGGAGACTTGCGGGGCCTTCGCCGAATACGCGTCGGCGACTACAGGGTGGTGTACGAAGTGCTCGACGATGAACTGGTGGTCCTCGTGGTTCGAGTCGCCCATCGCCGGGAGGTCTATCGCCGCCGTTAGTACGGCCGCCAGGAAAGACCAGGCCCAACCATTAGCTGGCTGAGCCGCTGCCCTCGACCTGCACCGTCACGATATCCACGCCGTGGTACTTCTGGTGGCGCACCGCAGAGGCGTGAAAGCGGAGCAGTCGCAGTGAGAGATCGTCGACTGAAGGCACGGCCACCTCTTCGGCCAAGAACGCCAGTTGATCCTCGATGTTCTCCTGGCGTGTGGTGGCAACGAACTCCAGCTCCACAATTGCGCCCTGTGGTCGGGCCGTGATGTTCAGGCGCGGACTCACCGATTCCTCGGCATCGTCTTCTTGCGCCAGCAGGCTGGCCAGAGTCTCTTCGCCGGCTGACCGCAGCCGCAGCGTAGATACCTCGTTCCACCTGAGCCGGGATGCCAGTTGAGCGAGGAACTCGTCGATCTTCGGTATCGAAGCGGGGTCAAGCGTGACCTCGAGTCGCGAGCGGCGCGTGCTCATGGCTTCGACCAGCAGCGTCATGACGATGGCGGCGATGGCGCCGATTGTGACGCCGCTTCCCAGCAGATCGCCATAGTCGTCGCCAAAGAGGTCGCGCAGGAGGGGGTGCCCGTGCAATCCCAAACCCAATGCGCTGGCGAGCGCTACCACCAGCATGCGCCGGGAGTCCAAGCCGTCGCGCAGCACCGTTTGACAGCCGCTCACGAAGAGCATGCCCATGGCCAGCATGAGATAGGCGCCCAACACTGGTCCGGGTATGGTCAACAACAATGCGGTGAACTTGGTGAACAAGGCCAAAAACACCGAGACGGTGGCAACGCCAAGGCCCACTCGGCGGGCGGCGACTCCAGTGAGGTTGATCAGCGAGAGGCTGTATGACGAATTGGCCATCGTGGGCAGCGTGCCGGTGAAGCCGGCGAGCAGCATGCCGACGCCGTTGACGCTGACCATGCCCTGGATCTGACGGAATTCAATGGCCCGCGGCCGTCGACGGGAGCCCTGTTGAATCACCACACCGTCGCTGATCGTCTTGAGCCCGAGCACCAAGGTGAGAACGGCGAACGAAGGCAATAGCACCCAGAACTCCCTGCTCGGCGTGAGGTCGACGCTGAGCGGCGGCATTTCAGGTATGCCGAACCAGCCGGCGCTGGAGATCCGGTCGCCGTCGAGCACGCCAAAAGCCGCTGCCACCGCGCATCCGGCCAGGATGCTGCTGAACGGCGCGACCAGGCGCCAGCGTCCGCTGGCCTTCAACGCCACCATCACCGAGACCAGCAGAGTCGCTCCGGCGATCACCGGGCCGGCCGCCGTTGGGGCGTCGGCGGGCAAGTCGTCGACTGCGTCGAACGCGATGGGCAGCACGCTGACCGCGATCAGCATCGTCACCGTGCCCGAGACGGTCGGCGTGACGATTCGCCTCAGCGCTGGCAGCCACCAGGCCAGCGCGACCTGCATCAAACTGCAAACGATCATCAGGCTGGCGAAAGTCGCCAGCCCAGCCGCGGAGACCGTCGCCACCATGATGGCGATGAACATCGCCGCCGGCCAGGCCAGCACCACGTGGCCAGCGCCGAAGCGCTGGAGGTGGGAGGCTTGCAGCGCCGTGATGATGCCGCAGATCACCATGGCGGAGAACACGCTCCAGGTCAGATAGCTGTCGTCGAGCCCCGACGAGCGAACGGCGATTGCCACGTTCAGCACCGTCGGCGCCAGCACCAGCGCCGCCCCCTGAAACCCCACCAACAGCGCGATCGGCGGAGGACAGGCCTCCTCAGGCTCAAATCGAATTGGCTGTTCGGCGCTATCGCCAGTCACTAGTTAGCCAACCTCCCCCAACGAGCCTATTCCCACCCGTCCTAAGACTGATAGGGGTCCTTGATAGCCGGGAATTACCTTCCACCTAGACGTGTGGGTTTGTGGTGCGAATGAAGGTTGCCAAGGCCCTGAGGTCGTGGGCCCAGAAGATCGTGAGGTGCTGGGCTTGGGCTTGTTCGAGGTTTCGGGTCTTGAAGATGCCCGACAGGACGGCGCTGGGAACGGTAGCTCCGCTGCCGAACTCTTCGATCCAGGCTGAGGCCTTCGCTGCGGCATCGTTGTTGAGTCGTTTGACCGAGTTGGTTGACGAGTTCGACACCTTGCATTCAATGGGCATGCACCTGCCGTCGTGCAGCCTGACTATGAGGTCTGCTTTGCGCTCCCCGAATGGTGCTTCTCCGCAGAACTCGCCTGGTGCCGGGGCATCCAGCAGACCAGGTGAAACGGTCCTGGGCTCGACTTCGACCATACCTGCTTCCCGTAGGCAGGCTTTGACCGATTCTTCTTGCTCTTTGGACTGCATTCTTCGGGCAGTTTCCACCCTCCGCGTGGCCATGAGGGCCGCTGTCGCAATTGCGGCGGCAGTGAGTTCGTGTTCATCGGCCCTGCGTCCCTGGCCGATCCATGGGAACCGCTTGGGGTCTAGACCTTGGGTGATAGTTCCCATCACTCGGACCGATGCGCCAGTGTCATTGAGCAGCACGCCAGCAGCAAGCGAAGTATCGGCAAGTTCGGCCAGATCATCCGCTGATATAGGAGGGCCGACGACGTAGCGGAGTGCTTCCAACAATTGGGGGTTGGCGAGCACCTCCGAGAGTCCAGGATCGATTGCCGAAGCACCGGGCTGTACCTGTAGCCGCGAAAGGTTGTCGGTCTTGTCGAAGAGCTCATTCACGTATTCGAGGCACTGGGCAAAGGTCTCGGAATAGACCCCTTGTGACTCGTTCAGCCGTTGGGAGCGGAAGATCTGTCTGGCGAGTTCTCCTTGCTCGTCGAATTCCTCGCTGGTCCAGCGAGGTGGGTCTGTGAGGCTCACGAAGACATCTCGGCGAGCAGAAGGGGACTGGGGACGGGGATGCGCTCCATCTCCGAAGGCTCGAACTTGGTGAGCCCACCGGCATAGGTGCGCCCTTGTGATACTGAGACGCCAGATCGCAGCGACGCAGCCAAGATGTCCAATATGTCTTCGGACAGTGGGTCTCGGGGGTAGATCCCATGGGCAACGTTGACGTGGCGCGCTCCGGCAAGGTTGCGGACGAATGCCGGGGGGCGCCGGGCCATGTAAGTGGCCAGGATCGGCGCGGGGGATCGCAGTCCCACTGACCACCAGGGATTTCGGTGGCGGGCGACGTACGACGAGTGGGCGCCGTTACGCTCTGCAAAGCGCAAGAAGCGCTTCACCAGCGCCCGGTCGTCGTCATCGAGTTCGCTGAGGTCAGTGGGCAGGTCGATGACTGCTCGAAGGCTGCGAAGGCTCGATAGCAAGCCGTCGTCAGCGTCGAAGAGTTCCCGGGCCTTGGTAACCGTCGGGAAAAGCGTCCTTGCTGGCAGTTGAGGATCGTTGGCCGTGGTGATCCAGGTTGCGTTGGCCCCGGTGACCGCGCCCCTGTGTACCCGGCAGAGCTCTCCTAACTCGACAAATCCCTCCGGTACCGGTGGGGTCTGAGTCAACAGCGGCGACCACCGCCTCTCTTGTTTGAGGCGCTGTTTGCTCACTCGGCGTCCCTTTGAGAGATCTGCGAGGTCTCCGGCGTTTGCGACCCGGCGCATCTTGAGCGAGCGGGCCTCCGAACCAATCTGAAAGCAGGTCACCGACGCGGTGGTGGCCACGTCCTCAAAGGCCAAGGTCTCGGGAGCGAGGACATGGATGGACTCACCGCCCAAGCCGTCGGTAAGCATCCCGCGCAGCAATTTCCCGTAGTTGACGTCCAACCATTCCGATGAGGTGACGAAGGCTCCGATGTCTCCCGGCTGGGCTGTGAGAAGCGTCGCCAAGAAGAAGTGGATGTGAAGCCCGGCAAGGGCACTGACCGGCAGGTCACGGCTTGCCGCAGTGCTTGTCAGCCATTGCTTCCACCGAGACCCGATCTGGTGGTGGCGCACATAGGGGGGATTGCCCACAAACGCCGTCACCCCATCGCAACTGCCAAGATCGGCTTCTCGGTAGTCGCCCACCAACACGGTGGACCGATCATGAAACCCTGCTGCGGTCAGGTTGGCCCGACACAACAGAGCGGCCAGTGGATCCAGCTCGACAGCGACTAACGAAGCATCAGGAAAAACCTGTCCCGCTTGCAGCACAAAGCGACCCGACCCTGCGCCAGGATCGACGACGCGAGCGGGCCGCTCTTTGGCCGCGATCCAGCCCACCATCGCCTCCACGATCCCCGGAGGCGTATATACAGCCCCCAAAGGGCGCCTCTGCTTCGGGGACCGCAACCGCACAAACGAATCCCCCAACGGGTCGCCCCCCTGTTGGATTTCCGAGACAAGCTCGCTGGTGTCCGAAACAGGAATCTCTGCTGCGGAGTTGACCACTTCAGACTCTGTGGCGGCGAGATCGGCTAGAGCGCCGCTACGGACAATGGACCACGCCACAGCAGCCAGTTCCTGCTCCGACTCCAGCCGGGTCGCCGCTCCAGCAGCATCGTTATGGTCGATCAGCAACATCTGTTTGAAGTCTGACATAGGACTTCTCCCGATCAGAGGCAATGGAAAAGAGACCTCCATCATCCCGACCAGAGTGACAGTGGGTGTCCACGGGTCTCGCGTGGGACTGATGTTGGATTCACCAGTCATGGACCGTGGGAGGTGCAATTGCACCGAGGGGTTATCGAGTGGGGTTCCGTTAGCGTGTGGTTGATCTGGTTGAAGCGGGACGGCCTGTCGCGCAACTGGCGGCTGAGTTGGGGATCAGCGATCAGCCGATCTACAGGAGGCGGCGACAGGCGCTCATCGATGCCGGCGTGGAGGCGGGGTTGACGACTGCTGAGAAGGCCGAGCTGGCGGAGCTGCGAAAGCGGGCGCTCTAGTTCGAGTGTGAGTTGGCGATCCACCGGCCAGCAAGGAGTTGTTGAAGGTCGATGTCGGCCCAACAAAGGTTTGATGCCAACCAAGTGATGATTGCGGAAGGGTTTCCGTTCGATAAGGCATGCCTGTTGCTGGGGGTGTCGGTGTCTAGCTACAACAGGTGGCTGAACCGCCCGCTGTCAGGTTGATAAGTTAGGCATGCGAGGTTGAGTGAGGTGGTTGGCCAATTCCACGCCGACTTCGATGATACCTACGGGGCCAAGCGCGTTTCGCGGAGTTGATCCCTGTTCAAGGGATCGCCGGGTACCGCTAGTCGGTCGAAACTCTGATACGCCGCGCCGGGTTCCGTGGCGTGTCGGGCCGACCCAAGTATCCCAAGATCCCGAACACAGCGACGGCATCGGATTTGTCGACCGCAACTTCACCCGTTCTGAGTCGGATCGGTTGTGGGCGACCGACATCACTGAGCACCTCACCTTGGAGGGCAGAGGGTACTGCGCGGTGGAGTTGGATGTGTTCAGCTGCAGTGTGATCGGGTGGTCAATCGACTCAAGGCTGACCGCTGCGTCGGCCGCCCACGCTGCGGGAATGGCGATAGGTAACCGACAGTCGACCGCGGGCGAGGATGTGACCAGCAGCGATCAGGGCACACAGTTCACCTCGTTGGGACGGTCCCTCTAGTGCCCGGGGTGGGAGTCGAACCCACACGCCTCCTTTGGAGGCTGGGGGGTTTAAGCCCCCTGCGTCTGCCTATTCCGCCACCCGGGCCCGCTCCCACGGTATCGGGCGGGGCGGGAGGCGGCTTCGCAATTGTGGCCGCGGCCTTAGACCACGCGGAACACTCCTGAGCCAGTGGTGATGGTGCGGTCATCGCGGCCCTCGTCGAACAAAGTGAGGATGACGTTGATGCGGCCGCTGCGGCTGGTGATGGCCTCGCCCTCGCAGCGGAACGGGCCGACGAGACCGGGTTTCACGAACATCACGTACCAGTTCTCCACCTGGATGCGGTCGGTGCCAGCAGCTTGTTCGGCCAGTTCGTGGGCGGTGATGTCGAACACGACGTGGATGGGGCCGAGGTGCAGGGCGGCGTGGGGTGCTGAGAACTCTATGGACAGCTCGGGGAGCCGGTACCAGCCGTCGTCGCCCTTGGTGGCGCCGAATACATCGTGCAGCCGGGGCATGTCGGGGGAGTCCTCTACCGGGATGAGCGGATTCTCGACCGCCTCGTAGCCGTCGGGAACATCGCCCAGGCTCACCCCCATGCCGGCCGAGGTGGAGATCACCCGGTCGTGGTCGGCCGCATCCACCACCGTCGAGCGGGTGAACCCCATTTGCCGCCCGAAGTTGATGATCTCGCGGATCACCTCGATCCGGTCCACCCCTCGGGCGTCGTCGAGGATCTGGGTGAACGACACCACCGGGGCGGGTACCACCAGGTCGTCGTTCCAGCTGGGCTCGGGGCAGCCGATGGCCAGCGGGGCGGCCATGATGCCGCCGTGGGCGTTGCGCATGTCATGGCGCAGCGGCATTGACTCCAGCTCGTCATCGTCGAAGCCGATGTCCAGCGCCGGCGTGGTCTTGTTGAGATACCGGTAGGACATGAGCCCGGTCCAGATCTCCTCGAACGTCTCCCAATGCTCCTCGGAGCTCACATCTCGGATGTCCTTCACCATGGGCAGCAACTCTAGGACAGGAGAGGGCAGCGCGAAGTCACTCGGGGAGCCACGTTGGAAGCCTCCAACTAAGGTGACCACCAGTTGAGGGCCAACATCCGATAGAAGGGAAACAGAAGATGAGCGCTTACGTGGTGGTTATCGATTCTGAGGTTTTGGATGCAGAGGGGTTAGCCGGCCTGGCTGGTCCAATGGCCGAGGAAACCGAGGCTCATGGGGGCAGGTATCTGGTACGGGGCGGAGACGTAACTGTGCTCGGGGGAGACTTGGACCCTGCGAACGTAACGGTTATCCAGTTCGACAGCATCGCTCAGGCCCAGGCATTGCTCGATTCAGAGACGTTTGCCGAACTTCGCGCCCAGCGCAGCCAGTGCGTCAGAGCCAACGCCATCCTCATTGAGGGTTAGTAAGTCCCGTTCCGCGAGCCGCTGACCCTTCCCAGCGGCGAATTCCCCGTTAGGCAGCCCCTTAGGCGGCGGCCTACTTGCCCCAGAAGGCGGGGGAGGTGGCGTCTTTGGGGATCTCGTTGAGCGGCTCGGCGATCTCGGCCACGGTGGGGCCATGGTCGGCGGCCAAAGGGGCCAGGGCGTCGAGGTCGAAGCCGTACACATCGGCGGCGTTGCCGGCCAGGATGCGGCGCATCGACTCCTCGTCCCGGTCGTGGAGGGCGTAGCGGATGCCCTCTCGGCTGTAGGGGTAGGTGCCCTCCACGTGGGGGTAGTCGGAGCCCCACATCACCTTGTGATCGCCAACCTTGTCCAGCAGGCGCATCTCGTTGGGACCGGGAAAGCTGATGCCGATCCAGATGTTGCGGTCGAAGTAGAAGCTGGGCTTCTCGGGCAGCACCGAGTCGGCGGAAAAGCCTAGCTCGCCGGTGCGCCCGGTCATCGACATCTGGGCGTGGAGCCCATCTAGGCGGCGCAGGATGTCGGGGACCCAGCCGAAGCCCTGCTCGGTGAACACCGCCTTCAGGCCGGGGTACCGCTCGAAAACCCCGCCCATGATGAGGTGCCACATGGAGCGGTTGGAGAAGAACGGGGTCTCGATCACGAACATCGGCCCGGCGGCGGGGGAGTCGCCATAGTTGGGCATCCCCGTGCCGCCAGAGTGAAGGGTCATCACCACGTCGTGCTCCTCGCACGCGGCCCATACTGGGTCGTAGCGGGAGTGGAACAGCGGGGGCAGGTCGGAGTTGGGGGCGATGCTGGGGATCAGCGCCCCGCCCCGCAGATTGTGCTCGGCGATCCACTTCACATCGGCCACGGCCTCGTCGATGTCGTTCAAAAAGATCTGGCCTATGCCGGCGCGGCGCTCGGGGTAATCGGCGCAGAAGTCGGCCAGCCAGCGGTTGTGGGTTCGGATGCCGGCCAGGCGGCGAGGGAGGTCCTTTTCGGTGGGCTGTGGGGCGATGAGGGTGCCGGTGGGGAAGAACGGGGGCACGGTGTTGGGGAAGGTGATCTCGGCCACCACGCCGTCGGTGTGCTGCTCGGAGATGCGGCGGTCGTTGTCCCAGTTGCGCGAGCGGCCGTCGTCTTGCAGGTCGCGAAACGGGTTGCGGTACTTGCCCCGCCATGCATCGAACTCGTCGTGCCAACTCGACTCCAAATACTCCCTATATGTCTTGTGGTTGGCACCGGCGTGGCAGTCGGAGGAGATGATGGTGTAGCGGTCAGCGGTGGCGGTGGTCATACGACTGTGATGCTACCGGCCTCTACCATCCTCCGGCAGGCTGGCGGGTCCTGTCCCGGCCCAGCCCGCCGTCCTCGTGACCTGCGGGCGGCGGGCGCCCTGAGCCGGGCCACCCCCCAGCCTGCCTACCCGGCTTCTCCACCTGCCCTTGGGCTATGGGTTAAGGGTTTAGGAGTTCATCGCGCACTTGGCGTTTTAGGTATTTGCCGGAGGCGTTGCGGGGGAGGGGGGTTTGTTGGAACCAGATGTGGGCGGGGATCTTGTGAGGGGCTAGGCGGCCGTCGAGGTGAGTTCTGAGGCCGTGGGCGTCGAGCTCGCGGCCGGGGAGCAGCACCACCGCGGCGCCGGGCACCTCGCCGAGTCGCTCGTCGGGCACGGCGAACACGATGGCCTCGGCCACCGCGTCGTGCTGGTAGATGGCGTTCTCCACCTCGGCGCAGGCGATGTTCTCACCGCCTCGGATCACGAGGTCTTTGGCCCGGTCCACGATGGCGATGAACCCGTCTTCGTCGATGGTGGCGATATCCCCGGTGTGGAGCCAGCCGTCGACGATGGCCTCGGTGGTGGCCTCAGGTTTGTTGAGGTAGCCCCGGATGACGATGGGCGAGCGCACCAGCAGTTCTCCTGGCTGGCCAGGTGCCAGTTCAGCGCCGTTGTCGTCCACCACCTTGGCCTCGACGGTGGGCAGCGGCTGGCCCACGGTTGTGGGCTTGTCCACGTAGATCCGCCCCACGTTCATGGTGACCACTCCGCTGGTCTCGGTCAGGCCGTAGCCGGTTCCTGGGTTGCCGCTGGGAATCGAACGGGCGATCTTGTCCACCAGGTCGGGGTGTAGGGGCGAGCCTCCGCCCCCGAGCGAGCCCAGGCTGGAGGTGTCGTATTGGTCGAAGTCGGGGTGCAGCACTATCTCCCGGGACATGGCCGGCACCGCGGCAAGGGTGCTGGGCCGCTCAGCGTCGATCAGCTTCAGTGCCTCGGTGGCGTCCCAGCGGTACATGAGCACCAGCTTTCCGCCCACCGCGGTGGTTGGGAGCAGGTAGCAGTTGCACCCGGTGACGTGGAACAGCGGCACGCACACCAAACCGGCCGGCTGATCCCGCTGGTCGCGGGGGATGGGCGCCCTTTCGTTGATCAAGCCCAAGGCCGCCGAGTAGAAGCCCATGTTCATCACGTTGTGCACTGCCGCCCGGTGGGTCATCACCGCTCCCTTGGGGAACCCGGTGGTGCCCGACGTGTAGAACACGCACAGGTCGTCGTCGGGGCCGATGGTCACCTCGGGCAGCTGGGGCGGGTCGGGGTCGGCCACCGTATCGGCCCATCGGATCACGTCGCCGGGCAGTTCCTCCTCGCAGCGGGTCACGATCACCGGGACATCGGGTCGGGGGTCGAGGGATTGCAGGAGCTCCCAGCGCTCGCCGTCCACCACCAGCACCCTCGGGGCGCTGTCGTCCAAGCCGTAGGCCATCTCCGCTGCGGTCCACCAGGCGTTCATTCCCACCACCACTGCCCCCATCGACACCGTCGCCCAGTAGGCGATGATCCACTCGGGGTAGTTGCGCATGGAGATGGCCACCCGTGCGCCCTGGCCCACACCGTTGGCGGCCAGCCACGTGACCAGGGCACCCACCTGGCGATGGGCCTCGGCATACGACAACCGTTCGTCGCGAAAAACCAGGTAATCGGCCTCACCGTGAGCCGCGGTGCCGACAAAGAAGTCCCGCATGGAATCGGGCGCGTGGTCGAAAATCCGCAGGGGGACGCCGTTTACCTCCTGCACCGACCAGGAGAAGAGCTGGCCCGGCGCGGTGACCTGCTCCGCGGCCTCATTCCAGGCGGCGAGGGTCATCAGTTGGACAGCCCCCAGCTCTCCATCACAATCGGGAGAAGGACATCCATCAATTCACCCATGTCGGGATCGGGAGGCAAGACGTTGGCGTTGGCCGCCAGCGTAAGATCCAACTCGGGGATGTAGAGCGCCCTGGTGCGAAATGCCGGCGTACCGCCTCCGTGGCTGTAACCGAGCAGACCGTCGAGATCGTCGATCCCCACACCGAGCCCGTAGCCCGGGTTGACTCCACCAGAGGTCATCTCAGCCAGGGACTCATCGCTTATGAGCCCTCCGGTGAACAGCCCTCGGAACATCGTCGGAACGTCGCCGATCAGGGTCTCAATCCCCCCGCCCGTCCAGCCGGCTGTTTGCAGGAACTCCTGGGGATAGCTGTTGGTGGAGATGTATGTGTTGCCCAAGTATTCGTGGCGGGCTTCGTCGGGAACTCTGGTCAGCGAACTGAAAGCGGTGTACAGGAGCCCGCCGTTGTAGCTGTTGGCCACTGGCTCGGGAGGCAGCTCGCCGGGGGGCAGGTAGGTGTTCTCCAAGCCCAGGGGATCGAGGACTCGGGACCTGATCTCGACGTGGGCGGGATTGCCGGTGACCGCCTCGATGATCATCCCGGCGACCACATGTCCGGCAGTGCTGTAGTTGTACTCGGTTTCGAAGTCGGACACCGGTCCGTAAGTGGTTGTGAACCGCACTATCTCCTCAGGGGCGATGGGAACGTCCAGCCGAGAAGAGGCAAGGATGAAAAACCCCGGGTCGAATGCGTATTCCACAAACCCTGCGGTGTGGCCCATGAGGTGCCGGAGAGTGATGTCGGGTCCGTGCTCGTATGACCCGTACCAGTCGTCGCCCAGATAGGCGGTGACCGGTGCGTCCAAGTCGAGGAGGCCTTCTTCCACCATCGACAGCACCGCCACGGTGGTGACCGGTTTGGTGACCGAGCCGATGCGTACATAGTTGCCCGGCGTCATTGGTGCTTGGGTGTCGAGATCGCTGACGCCCCAGCCAAATGTCCACGGGTCCTCGTCGCCTAGGGCCACAGCCAATACCAGCCCGGGTATTCCCGCCGATTCCATCCAGTCGGCTGCCGCTGCGTTGATGGCGGCGACGTCCAACCCTGATGGGTGGGTCTCGGGTTCGGGAGCGGTCGTAGCCTCGGGAGTGGGTTCCTCGGTGGGTTCGGGTTCGGGAGAGGCCTCAGAAACGGGGGCTTCGGTGGGAGCGGATGTGGCCTGTGGGGTTGGCTCGGGGGTTGGCTCCGGCTCTGAGGTGGCCTCGGGTTCGGGAGCTTCGGTTGGCTCCGGGGTGGCTTCGGCAGTTGGATCGGCAGTTGGCGGCGGCTCGGCGGTTCTGTCGTCGTTTCCGCAGGCTCCGGCCACCAGGGCCATGGCCAGCAGCAGTGCCCAGAACAGTTTGGTGGCAGAAGACCGCATCATCGCCTCAGGCTACGCTGCGGCATGGCCAAGATGCGCTTCAACCACATGGAGCTGACGCTTCCCCTGGGAACATTGACCGACGAGTACCGGGCCGAGGTGCGCGAATTCTACGGCGATGTCTTCGGATGGGCGGCGACCGACACCCAGATTCTCAGGCAGACCGCACTATTGCTGTCCTCCGACGCCGCCACCAGCCAGTTCATCCTGCTGGCCGAGCACCAGGACCCCATGGCTCCGCCGCCGTTCGACCACCTTGGGCTGCTTTTCGAAACCCGGGAAGAAGTCGATACATGCCTGGCCAAGTGCGAGGCCTGGCAGGAGAAGGACCCCCGGGTGGAGATCAAGCGCTACAACGACTTGGTGATGCCCACGGTGACCGTGCACGCCTTTTACGTGCGGCATCTGCTGCCGATTCATTTGGATGTGCAGTGCATGGAGCGGCCTGAGGGAGTGGCGGCTCCGTCGGGACGTTGGATCTGGGTCGAAGACTGATGGCTGACGAGCGGATTTCTCAGCTGATCGGCGTGGACGCGCCGGAAACGGCGCTGGAGGTGACCGACCGGATTTGGATGGCTGTCGGCACGGCCAACGCCTACAAGGTGGCCACGCCCGAAGGCAGCGTGATGATCGACGCGGGACTGGCCGGCGACGCCCGTCGCTTCCACCAGCAGCTTTCGGCCGTTCCCGGCAATCCGGTGCGATACATCGTCTTGACCCACGCCCATGAGGACCACATTGGCGGTCACCGGCGCTGGGCGCGGGAGGGAGCCCAGGTGGTGGCCCATCGACTGTGCCTCCAACGAGACGAGCAGTACCGCCAGCTCACCCAGTTCCGGGTGGATCGGGCCAAGATCCTGTGGGGGGCGGCCATGGACCTCCGCACCGACTCTGGCCGGGTGGAGCCCACCCCGCCCATCGAGGTCGACATAGTGGTCGACCGCTCCCACACCCTCGAAGTGGGCGACCTCACCTTCGAGGTGATGCATACCCCCGGCGCCGAGGGCCCTGACGGGCTCACGGTGTGGGTGCCCGAGTTGCGGGCCGCCTTTGTGGGCGACCTGTGGGGTCCGATCATCGACGCCTTTCCCAACCTGTTCACCCTGCGGGGCGAGCCCTACCGCGACGCCCAGCAATACATGGAATCGCTGCGCGAGGTTCGCGACCTCGAGCCCGAGATCGCCCTGGCCGGCCATTTCGAGCCGGTGGTGGGCAAAGAACAGGTCAAAGGGGTGCTAACCCGGATGCACGACGGCGTGGAATGGGTGTGGGACCGAGTAGTAGAGGGCATGAACGAGGGCAAGGATCCCTACACGCTGATGAAGGAGATCCGCCTGCCCGACGACTTGGCCTTGGATGAGACGTATGGTCGGGTGGACTGGGGCGTGCGGGCCATCTGGGAGGGGCTGGCCGGCTGGTTCACCTACCGCTCGGTGCTGGATCTCGATGCCACGCGCCCCGAATCGGTGTATCCCGATGTGGTGGCCTTGGCCGGAGCCGATGCCCTGGTGGCCCGTTCTGAGGAGCGGTTGGCTGACGGCGACCGCTTGGAGGCACTGCATCTGGTCGAGATAGTCCTGGCCGACGATGCTGGCCATGCCGGCGCGCTGCGGGCCAAGCTGTCGGTCTTGCAGTCGCTCTTTGACGACTACGGCCAGCGGAACTTCCAGGAGGCCGGGTGGTATCGGACAGAGATCGGCCAAGTCGAACAGCAGCTAGATGCCGCTCAGGGATGACGACCCGGGGAGCTAGAGCAAGAACCGCCGACCATAGGAGAATCTGATGCGAGCTGCAGTGATCGCCGACGACAGAACGCTGGAAGTGGCCGAAGTCGAAGATCCGACTCCGGGGCCAGGGGAATTGGTCTTGGCCGTGAAGGGATGCGGTATCTGCGGGTCGGATCTGAAAGTCGTCGAACATCTGCCCTTCGGCTACACCATGGGCCACGAGTTCTCCGGCGAGGTGGTGGCGGTGGGGGCCGATCCGGTGGGGGACTGGAAAACCGGCGATGCGGTTTGCGCGCTGCCGCTGGTGGGGTGCGGGAGATGTCAGCACTGCTGGGACACGCTGCCGGTCCACTGCCCGCACTCGGAGATGATCGGCACCGGTAACCGGCCGGGGGCCTATGCCGAGTATGTGACCGTGTCCAGCGCGCAGACTTTCCGCCTGCCTGAGGGATGCGGCTACGACGTGGGTGCTCTGGTGGAGCCGTTGGCGGTCGGGCTCCACGCGGCAGACACCGCGGGCATTGCCACCGGCGACGATGTGCTCATCGTGGGGGGCGGACCGGTGGGCCTGGCCGTTGCCCTGTGGTCTCGCCACATGGGGGCTCGAAGTGTTGTGGTCAGCGATCCGGTGGTAGTGCGGCGGGAATCGGCGGCCGATTTCGGAGCTACTGGCGTCATCGATCCTGTATCCGAGGAGCTGGCGCCGGCCTTCGAGCGTCTAGCCGGATCTCCACCCAATGTGGTGGTGGAAGCGGTGGGCAAACCGGGCATCATCCAGACCTGCATCGAAGCGGCGGCCCATCGGGGCCGGGTTGCGGTGGTGGGCATCTGCTCTGGACCCGACCCCATCATCCCGGTGTTCGCATCGCTCAAAGAGCTGACCATGACCTTCCCCGTGTACTACCGCCATCAGGACTATGCCCACACCCTGGCCATGATTGAACAGGGCCGGATCGAACCAGCCCCCTTCATTACCCACACCGTGGACCTCGACGGACTCCCTGACGCATTCGAGGCCATCAAATCACCTACCGACCAGTGCAAAGTGCTGGTTCGCCCCTAATCGATTTAGCCTGTCCCCGTGGATTTCGGCGACACTCCCCAAGAAGCAGCATTTCGGGCTGAGGCCCGGGCCTGGCTAGAGGCCAATGCGCCGGTAAAGGGCTCACCCGAGGCGTTTGATCACATGAGCAGTCCGGGACGAAGCGAAGAGCTGGAAAGAGAACTTGCTAATCGGGCCCGGGCCTGGCAGTCGAAGCTGGCTGCCGACGGCTGGGCCTGCTTGGATTGGCCGCCGGAGTACGGGGGACGGGGTGCCTCCACGGTGGAGACGATCATTTTCGAGGAAGAGCAGAGCCGTTTCGGTGTGTCGAGGTCGATATTCATGGCCGCGCTCGACATGGCTGCTCCCACCCTTATGTCGTGGGGCACCGACGAGCAGAAGCAGAAGTTCTTGAACCCCATCCGCCGGGGAGAAACGGTGTTCGCCCAACTGTTTAGCGAGCCCAACGCCGGCTCTGACTTGGCCGGGCTACAGACCAGAGCAGTCCGAGACGGCGACGTGTTTGTGGTCAACGGCCAGAAGGTATGGAACTCGTATGCCCATCTGGCCGACTGGGGCATTCTCTTGGCCCGCACCAATTCGGACGTTCCCAAGCACCAGGGGCTCACCTATTTCTTTGTGGAGATGGACAGCGAGGGCTTGGACCCGCGGCCATTGCGTCAGATGACCGGTGGGGCCGAGTTCAACGAGACCTTCTTCGACAATGTGCGGATCCCGGTGGAGAATGTGATCGGCGGGGTCAACAACGGATGGGCGGTAGCCCAGACCACCCTCAACAGTGAGCGGGCTGCGGTGGGCGCCCAGACGTCAGTCGTCGATGTCCCCACGTTGGTGGAGCTGGCCAAGACAAAGGGTCAGGCCGGCGACCCCGCGGTTCGCCAGGCATTGGCCGAAGCGTGGATTAGGTCGGAACTGCTCCGCTATCTGGGCATGAGGGTATACACCGCGCTGAGCCAGGGCACCGAGATCGGGCCGGAGGCCTCGATCATGAAGATCCTGACTGGCGACCACATCAGGGACACCAGCCAAACGGCTTTGGAGCTTCTGGGGCCGGAGGGGATGCTGAACGATGATGTCTGGGTGACGCGGATGGTCAGCCACTTCGCGCACAAGATCGGTGGCGGCACTCCCGAGATCCAGCGCAACGTGATCGGCGAGCGCATCTTGGGCCTGCCCCGCGAGCCCCGAGCCGACAAGGGCATCCCCTTCCGCGAACTTAAAGTGTGAGCGTGATGAGCCCATCGGGCGTCAGGCCAGTTCTCCTGGCCGCGCTGGTGCTCTTTGCCTGCACCGGGTGTGGCCTGTTCAGTGAGGGAACGGTTATCAGCCCTGCCCCTATAACTGAAGAAGAGGGACAGGCCGACGTCGAGAGCACCCCATTTGCTACCGCCACACCAGCCGGGGTGCCGCTACCCGCCGATGCCATCGTGATCGGCGCTTTGATGGCCACCACCGGTTTCTTGGCTGACTACGACGAGCCCGCTTTGGTGGCGGCCAAGAACCGGATCAACGCGTTGAACGAGGCCGGCGGCCTACTGGGACGGCCAGTGGTATTGCGACACATCGACAGCCACACTGAGCTGTCCATCATGAGAGACGGTGCCGAACAGCTGCTACTGGACGGTGTCGACCTCATCCTGATGACCTGTGATGCCGTCTACGCCCGTCCGGCTCTCGACGCCCTCAAGAGCTCGGGGACTCTGGTGATCAGCCCCTGCGGAAACGACGACTACTGGGTCAGCGGTGATCTGGGCGAACGGGTCTTCTCCGTCGGCACGCCGGTGAGCACCGAAGTGGGGATGTTGGCTTCAATGGTTGCTGAGCGGAATCTTGGCACCGCGGCGGTGATCATCGATGAAACCAGCACCGAGGCGGTAGCGGTCTGCGAGGCATTCGGGCCGCGCTTCGAGGAATCCGGCGGTCAGATTGTCGGCTTGTATCGCTACCAGCCGACCGATCCTGGCCTGCTCGACCCGATCTTGTCGGGGTTGAGCAGCGCCGATCCTGAATCCATCGTGTTTTGCGGCACCCGCCTGGTTGCGCCCGAAATCCTGGCGCCGGTCAGGGCCGCGGGTTTTGCCCAGCCCGTCTTCGCAAGCTCAACGATGGACGGAGACCATTGGATCGGCCATGTTCCCGGTATCGGCGACTTCACAATGCTCTCGTACGCATCGGTTTACACCGACTCCCCCGATCCCAGCCCTGCGGTTCGCGAGGTGCTAGCGGATTATCTCGAGGCCACCGGTCATCGAGCCCGGGACGGCCGGGCGATCACCGGCCACGATGCCATCGAAGCCTATGTCCGGGCGGTGGAGCGGGCTGGCACCATCGACCCGGGCCCAGTGACCGCCCAGTTGGAACGGTTCGACGGCGAAGATCTGGTAGCAGGGTCCGTCACGTACAGTTCCAGTGTCCATGCCGCGCTGGGGCGTCCCATGAGGGTGATCACCATCCAAGATCCCTACGCCCAATACGACCGAATTATCAGCCCCTAGCAGCCCGAGACTGCTCAATAGCCGAGATCGACGTCGACGGGGCCGAGCAGTTCCTCACCGGTGATGTAGCGGCGAACGTTCTCGGTAACCCGGAGGGCGAGGAGCCTCAATCCCATTTCGGGGGTGTTTCCCACGTGGGGGGTGATGAGGCAGTTGTCCATGGTCCACAGGGGGTGTCCGTCTGGGAGAGGCTCGGGGTCGGTCACATCGAGGGCGGCGCCGTCGATGGACCCGTCGGCCAGCGCTTCCACCAAGTGGTCAGTGACCACGTGGCCGCCTCGTCCCACGTTGATCAGCCAGGCATGGGACGCCATGGCATCGAGCGCATCGGCGTCGATGATGCCGGCCGTCTCAGAGGTCAGCGCCAGCGCTACGACCACGACATCGGCGTCGCTCAGGGCGTCGTAAATTCCTTCGGGGCCGACCACCCGATCGACGCCTTCCATAGGTTCCGGATGTCGGCGCAGCACGGTGATGTGGCAGTCCCACGGGACTAGCAGACGCACCAGCGACTCGGTGATCCCCCCTCCGCCCAGCACGGTTACCCGACCGCCGAGCAGGTTCCGGCCCTCGGGCGGCGACCATGTGCGGGCCCGGGTGAAGCGCCCCATTCCCCGCAGTCCGGCCAGGGCCAGCATCAGCGCATGCTCGGCCACTGGCTCGGCATACACCCCCTTGCCGCAGGTCCAGAGGTGGTCGCGGTCTAGCAGATGGGTCAAGTTCTCGATGCCGGCGTAGGGGAGCTGCACCCACTCGATGCCGGGTCCGTCCTCCAGCACACCGGGCAAGAGCTCGGGGGCTGCGGGCTCGGCCCAAACCAGGGCCTCGGCCTCGGCGGGGCTGGACACCGTGCCCCCACCGGCGACCACCGCGTCGGCCAGCGCCGGTCGACGCCAGCATTCGGGCTCCACCGCGACGTTGGGAGGTGTGATGCGAAGCCGGTTCATGGCAACGGGTAGCTTATGGGCGTGGAGGTCGCTGACTCGATCCTCGACCTCATTGGGAACACTCCGCTGGTGCGAATGCGGCGCATCGCCGAAGGGGTGTCATGTGAGGTTTTGGCCAAGCTGGAGATGCTGAACCCGGGCGGCAGCGTGAAAGACCGGCCCGCGGTGGCCATGATCGACACGGCCGAGCGGGAGGGGCTGCTGAAGCCCGGCGGGACCATCATCGAGCCCACCTCAGGCAACACCGGAGTGGGACTGGCCTTGGTGGCCGCCCAGCGGGACTACCGCTGCATCTTCGTGATGACCGACAAGGTGAGCGATGAGAAGGTGCAGCTCTTGAGGGCTTACGGCGCCGAAGTGGTGGTGTGCCCGGTGGCGGTGGACCCCGAAGATCCCGAGTCGTATTACTCCACTGCGGAGCGGCTAGTGGCCGAGACCCCCGGCGCCTACCGGCCCAACCAGTACTTCAACCAGGTGAACCCCCTTTCTCATGAGCAGACAACCGGCCCCGAGCTGTGGAAACAGACCGAGGGGCGCATAACCCACTTCGTGGCCGGAGCGGGCACCGGCGGAACCCTCAACGGAGTGGGCCGCTACCTCAAGCAGCAAAACCCCGACATCCAGATTGTGGCCGGCGATCCCGAGGGCTCAGTATTCAGCGGTGGCACGGGCCGCCCCTACCTTGTGGAGGGGATCGGCGAGGACTTCTGGCCCGAGACCTACGATCCCAGTGTGGTCGACCGGGTGATCCCCATCTCCGACCAGGATTCCTTCGACATGGCCCGACTCGTGACCCACAGGGAGGGTCTTTTGATCGGCGGCTCGGGGGGCACCGCGATCGTCGCCGCCTTGGAGGTAGCCCAAGACTGCGGCCCCGACGACGTGGTGGTGGTGCTGCTGCCCGACGCCGGCCGGGGCTATCTGTCCAAGGTGTTCAACGACGACTGGATGGCGTCGTATGGGTTCTTGATCGGCGGGCACCCCTGTGTGAAGGACGTGCTCGATGCCAAAGAGGGGGCGCTGCCCCCGCTTGTCTATGTCAAGCCTGAGGATCCGGTCAGCCTGGCCGTGACTCAGATGCGCGACCACGGGGTTAGCCAGCTACCCGTGGCCAAAGGAGAGATGCCCTTGGCCGCGGCCGAGGTCACGGGATCGGTGCACGAGCTTCAGCTCATGGCCCTGGCCTTCGACGGCGATCTGCTCGGCCAGCCGGTGGAGAACGTGATGAGCCCGCCATTGGAGCAAATCGGCATCGGGGAACCGGTGGCGCTGGCTGTGACCAAGCTGGAGCGCTCACCCGCACTGCTGGTGCTCGACGGCGGTCGTCCCCGAGCGGTGATGACCAGTACCGACGTGCTCAGCTTCTTGTCCTCGGGCGCATCCAGCACAGAATCATGAGCAGCTCCGGATCTGGCCAGTGGGGCTTCGACACGCGGGCCATCCACGTGGGCCAAGAGCCCGACGAGGCCACCGGGGCCATCACCGTGCCCATCCATCTGGCCACCACCTTCGTGCAGGCCGCGCCGGGACAGCATCAGGGCTTCGAGTACGCCCGCACCTCCAATCCCACCCGGGTAGCGCTGGAGCGATGCGTGGCCGGGCTGGAGGGGGCCAGCCATGGCATGGCGTTTGCCAGCGGCATGGCCGCGGAGGACGCCATTGTGGGCATGATGCGCCCCGGCGACCACGTGGTGTTGGGGACAGACGCCTACGGGGGCACGTTTCGGCTCATCGCCGGGATTTACGGCGAGCGGGGCATCGAGTGGTCCGCGGTGGATCTGACCGATGTGGATGCACTGGCCGCCGCCATCCGCCCCCAGACTCGCCAGATATGGGTGGAGACCCCCACCAACCCGATGCTCACAGTGGTGGACATCGCCGCGGTGGCCGATGTGGCCCACGCCTCGGGAGTCGACGTGGTGGTGGACAACACCTTCGCCACCCCGTACCTCCAGAACCCGCTCGCCCTGGGCGCTGATGTGGTGGTGCACTCAACCACCAAGTACCTGGGCGGCCACTCCGACGTGGTGGGCGGATTCATCGCCGTGAACCGGGATGATCTGGCCGAGCGGCTGTCGTTCGTGCAGAACGCGGTCGGCGCGGTTCCCAGCCCGTTCGACTGCTATCTGCTGTTGCGGGGAGTGAAGACGCTGGGGGTTCGCATGGATCGCCACTGCGACAACGCCCAGGCGGTAGCCGAGTTTTTGGCCGGCCATGCCGCGGTCGACCGGGTGCTGTTCCCCGGCCTGCCCGATCACCCGGGATATGGGGTGGCGGCCCAGCAGATGCGCCGTCCAGGGGGAATGGTTTCGTTCATCCATGGCGGGGGAGAGGCTGCTGCGGTGGCCGCGGTGAGCGCCACCCGGGTGTTCCGGCTGGCCGAATCTCTGGGCGCGGTGGAGTCGCTTATCGAGCAGCCCTCCACGATGACCCACCTGTCGGTGGCCGACTCTCCTTTGGCGGTGGACCCTGGGTTGGTGCGCTTATCGGTCGGAATCGAGACTATCGACGATTTGCTGGCCGACTTGGAGCAGGCTCTGGGTTCGTAGTCGCCTCAGTCCTGCATGGGCAGAAGGTCGTCGGCCAGGGCTTCGATCTCGGCGTTCCAGTCCGGAGGCTCCCCCAGCGGCATTACCACGAACTTGGAAGCGCCGGTCTCGATAAACGCCTCAATCCTGGACCGCAGCTCATGGCGGCTCGTTGCCACCAAGTCGCCGGGGTTCTTGTCGGGTTGCCGCAGCTTGATGAGCTCGAGGAACCGGTCGGGCAGGGGGCCGTCGGTGTAGGTCAATAGCGCCCCGTAGTGCTCAGGGTCGATTTCCCTGTCTGCCTCGCCAGCATGCTGTTTGATGGCAGCAATCCCATCTCGCACGTCACTGGGGGTGACGAAAGAGGGCAGCCAGCCGTCGCCCAGCCGGCCGACCCGGCGCAGCTCCGAGGGGGCGATTCCCCCCATCCACACATCTAAGGGCTGCTGCACTGGCTTGACGTCCACCCGGGCGGCGTCCACATGGAAGCGAGGTCCATGGTGCTCGACTTCGTCCTCAGTCCACAGCCGGCGCATGAGCGGAAGGGCCTCGTTGAACCAGGCCGCCCGGTCCATGCGGGCCACCCCGAAGGCCTGGTGCTCGGCGGCGTCGGCCACGCCGAGGCCGAATGCGGGCAGCAACCGCCCGTTAGAGATGCGGTCGAGGCTGGCCATGGTCTTGGCCAATAGCACCGGGTTGCGGCCGGGCAGCACCATCACGCTGGGGCCGAACTTGATCTGGGTGGTTCGAGCGGCCGCGAAGGTCATGGCCACCACCGGGTCGAGCGCTGGTCCGCTGGCTCGTTCGGCCACCCACAGCGAGTCGAATCCCAACCGCTCCAGTCCATCCACCACGGTGGCGAATGCCTCGGGATCTCCTGAGGCCACCCCGCCGCCCACGCCAAAGCCGATTCGGACTCGCATGTCAGTAGAGCTTGGCGATCTCGGGGGACTCGTCTGGGTCGGGCTCGGTGGCCAAAAAGGCATCGAGCATCTCGGCGGCCACTTCGGAGGACACCAGGCGCAGGCTCAGGGCCAAGACGTTGGCGTCGTTCCAGCGACGGGCGCCCCTGGCAGTCTCGGCATCGGTACACAAGGCGGCCCGCACTCCGGGGACCTTGTTGGCCGCGATCGACACTCCGGTGCCGGTCCAGCAGCACACCACCCCGATGTCGGCGCTGTCTCCGACCACCGCCTCGCCGACGGCCCGGCCCACGTCGGGCCACGGAGCCCCCTCTGCGGCGGCCGCCAACACGTCGTGTCCCCCGTCGACCAGATGCTGCTTGATGGCATCGGTCAGGGCAGTGGGCTCGTCGGTCCCGAAGGCGATGCGCATCCTGTTATCCCGATAGATCGGCTTCAAGGAGGTCGAGGTCGAAGCCGTAGAGGGCGGCGCAGTTGTCCCTGAGGATCATCCGCTGCTCGTCGGCGGGCACGTCGGCCAGTGTCTCGGCCACCACCTCCCGGGACCGGGGGAAGGTGGACTCGGTGTGGGGGTAGTCGGAGCCCCACATAAGCGTGTGGGTGCCAAAGGTGTCCCGCACCCGCACGCCCACCGCATCTTCTTGGAAGCTCACGAAGCAGTTGGAGCTGAAGTAGTGGCTGGGGCGGGCGTCGGGATCGACGAAGCGGTGCCAGTCGCCCCGCAGCGGCCGGTCGGTGTAGCAGTAGTCCATCTGGAACAGCCAGAACGGGATCCACCCCACCTCGTGCTCCACCGATCCCACCTTGAGATTCGGGTGGCGCTCGAACACTCCGGAGAAGATCATCTCGCCCAGCGACTTACGCACGAAATGGTCTTGCAGGTAGAACGCCGCCTCCGTCACCACCCTCACGTCATTCTTGGTCTGGCCGCTGGCGCTGGCGAGCATCCGGCCGGTGGCCACGTGCATCGACAGGGGCACGTCGAGGTCGACTGATGCCGACCAAAACGGCTCATAGCGGGAGTTGTCGTATCCCTGACCCGCTGGGGGCATCACGGAGACCATCGCCCCGGCCAAGCCCATGTTGCGGCACCGAGTCAGCTCGGCGATGGCCTCGTCGATATCGTCGAGGTTGATCAGGGCGATGCCCTTCAGCCGCTGTGGGTCGTGGGCGCAGAACTCGGCGATGAAGTCGTTGTAGAGCGCCATGGTCACAGAGCACAGCTCGGAGTCGGGGATGCTGTAGGCCAACAGCGCCTCGCTGGGGTAGATCACCGAGGCGGCCACTCCATCGGTGCGGTTGTCGGCGATGAACTTCTCGGGGTCGTAGGCCCCCGGGCGAACCTCGTCGAACGATGCCTCTATGCGGAGCTTGGTGGGGTCTTGGTCGAAACGGTTGCCGGCCTGAAAGCCCAGAAACGACATGGAGCGCTGGCCGTCGATGTACCACCAGTCGCCGCCGGGCTCTCGGCGCACCTGCGGGACCCGCTCGGCCATCGGCCCGGTGGCCCGCTCGGTCCACAGGTCGGGCGGTTCGATGATGTGGGAGTCGGACGAGATCATCATGGCAGTGGGGCTCATAGCACTCCTTCGGTCATGCATCTATTGCAGCAGTTCTGCGGCCCGCTCGCCCAAAGCGATGCAGGTCAGGTTGGTGTTGGCCCGGGGGATCATGGGGAGGATAGAGGCGTCGAACACCGACAGGCGATCGATGCCGTGGACTCGGCCGAAGTCGTCGACGACGTCGCCGGCGTCGGGGTCGGGCCCCATTCGGCATGTGCCTGAGGCGTGGTACCAGGGAAAGCTGAACTGTTGGGCGTAGTCGGCCAGGTCTTCGTCGTCCCCTTCGGCGAAGGCTGACTCGTCGAGGACTGCCACCCGTTCGAACCTCTCAGACAGCGCCTCGTGAGTGGCCAACCGGTGGCAGAGCCGCAGTCCGGCCGTGAGCTGGGCGAGGTCTTCGGATTCGTCAAGCAGGTTCAGATCGATGACCGGTGGGTGGCCGGGGTCGGGGGACAGAACCCGGAGGCGTCCTCTTGAGCGGGGGGATTGGATGCCGGCGCAGATGCCCCAGATCAACTGGGCACCGCACACCTCGGCCAATGCCGGGTTCCCGTACAAGTCCCAGTGGTTCATCATGCCGATCTGCATGTTGTTGGTCACCGGGCTGTCGGGCGAGCTGTATCGCACCAACAGCTGGTGCTGGACTATGTCGGTGGTCACTTTTCCTTCCGGGGGAACTACGAAAACGAACGCCCCCACGTGCTCCATCAGGTTGGCGCCCACGCCTGGGAGGTCGGCGACCGAGCGGATGCCGATGGCCTCGAGGTCTCGCACCGACCCAATTCCCGAGCGCATCAACAACGCCGGTGAGTTGAAGGCGCCGGCGCACACCACGATGTGTCGGCCTCGGACCTGCTCCACGCTGGTGCCTGCGCCCGTGGAGTAAGCCACCGCGGTGGCCCGGTCCCGTTCGATCACGATGTGGTGGGCGTAGGCCCCGCCGACGATCTCCAGGTTCTTTCGACCGTCGGCGGGGTGCAGGTAGCCCATGGCGGTTGACACCCGCACGCCGTCCACCACGTTTTGGGGCGACGGGCCGATGCCTTCCGACACGCCGTCGTTGTGGTCGTCTACCCACCCCAGACCATTGTCCTGGGCCGCGGCCAGCAGTTGTCGCTGGGGAGCGACCAGATCGTCTTTGGCCGCCCGATGGATGGGAATGGGGCCGCCGGTGCCGTGGAGCTCGCCTCCCAGGGGGTCGTCTTCCAGTCGGCGAAAGCACGGGGCCATGGCCTCCCAGCTCCAGTTGGGGCTGGCCCAGGAGTCGTAGTCGCTGGGCATCCCCCGCAGCGCCACCCCGCCGTTTACCGCCGACCCCCCGCCAAGCGTCCGGCCCTGCGGGTAGGGGGCAGTGGCCTCGCCAGAGGTGCGGGCCTGAAAGCCCCAATCGCGCCCGGTGTGGGAGAAGTCCACCGCGCCCAGGCGGTCGGCGTCGGGATCGGGCTCGACAGGACCGGCCTCCAACAGCAGTACCGTTGTGCCCGAGTTCTCCGACAGCCGGGCGGCCAGGACTGCTCCCGTAGAACCCCCTCCGACGATCACGAAGTCGTAGATCATGCGCGGCGACCGGTGGCTATTGGTCAAAGGGCAGGTGCAACATCTTGATGGCGTTGCCCCGCATGATCTTGTAAATCACCTCGTCGGATAGCCCTTCGCACTGCTTCTCGGCCACTTCTTTGGTGTGGGGCCATGTGCTGTCGGAGTGGGGGTAGTCGGTCTCGAACGTAACGTTGTCCTCCCCGATGGCATCGAGGTTGGCCAAACCGAAGCGATCGTCGAAGAAGCAGCCGTACACGTGGTCGGCGAAGTAGCTGCTGGGCGGCTCGGGGATCACGCCCCACACCCGATTCCACCCCCGGTTGTGCTCCCACACCACGTCGGCCCGCTCCAAGATGTAGGGGATCCAGCCGATCTGACCCTCGCTGTAGGCGATCGTGATGTCGGGGTAGCGGATGAACGCCCCGGAGAACAGCCAGTCGGCCAGCGATCCCATGGCGTTGTTGAAAGTGAGGGTGGAGGGCACCGCCGGCGGGGCGTCGGGGGAGGTGGACGGCATGCGCGACCCCGAGCCGATGTGCATGCACAGCACGGTGGCTGTCTCCTCGCAGGCCGCGAACAGTGGCTCCCAGTGCCCGTCAGAGTCGTGGATGGACGCCAGCCCGAGGTTGGTGGGCAGCTCGGTGAACGCCACCGCGTGGGCGCCTCGGGCGGCGTTGCGGCGGACCTCGGCGGCGGCCAGATGAGGATCCCACAAGGGCATCAGAGGCAGGGGAATCAGCCGGCTGTCTGTGCCGGCGCACCACTCCTCGATCATCCAGTCGTTGTAGGCCTGCACACACAGCAGGGCCAGTTCTTTGTCGGCCGCCTCCATGAAGGTTTGGCCGCAGAAGCGGGGGAACATCGGAAAGCACATGGAGGCTTCGACGTGGTTGATATCCATGTCGTCGAGGCGGGCCTTTTGCTGCCAGCAGCCGGGGCGCATCTCCTCGTAGTTGATGGGCCGGGCGTCGACCTCCTCTTTGGGATAGCCGGAGGCTGCGCTCAGCCGGATAAGGGGGCGCTTGAGGTCTTCGTACATCCAGAAGTCCACCGACCGCTCCACGTCGCTGTCCACCCACACAGGCTCATGGTCGACAACCACCATGTCCTTGCGGACAGTCTCCCGCACTACCCGGGGTCCCACGTCGGAGTATTTGCGGGGCAATCGGTCGGTCCAGAGGGTGGGCGGCTCTACTATGTGATCATCCACCGAGATGATCTTGGGGATCTCTGGCATGGGCCGAGCGTACTCGGCGGCATAAGGGCCACGGCCTGCTGGGGAGCTTGTCAGCGCGCTGGCCTATTGTTGCGCCATGCTGGATCTAATCATCAAGAACGGCACTGTGGTGGACGGCACCGGATCGCCGGGGTTCGTCGCCGATGTGGGCATCAGCGGCGGAATAATCACCACCATCGGGTCGGTTGACGAGGCCGCGGCCCGCGTCATCGACGCCGATGGGCTGGTGGTGGCGCCGGGATTCATCGACGCCCACACCCACTACGACGCCCAGCTGTTTTGGGATCCGCTGGCCACACCCTCCAACGAGCACGGGGTGACCACCGTGTTGGGCGGGAACTGCGGGTTCACGCTGGCCCCCCTCAAGGCCGACGACGCCGACTACATCCGCCGGATGATGGCCAAGGTGGAGGGTATGCCCCTGCCCGCCCTGGAGCAGGGCTTGCCGTGGAACTGGTCGAGCTTCGCTGATTACCTGGATGCGCTGGAGGGGCGAATCGGAGTGAACGCCGGTTTCCTGGTGGGGCACTCAGCTCTGCGCCGCTTTGTGATGGGGGCCGAGGGCACCGGCAATGCGGCCTCTTCCGAACAGGTGGCCGAGATGGTGCGGGTGCTGCACGGGGCCCTGGAGGCCGGCGGGCTGGGGTTCTCGTCGTCGCAGTCCACCACCCACTCCGACGGCAACAACGACCCTGTGCCGTCGTATTTCGCTGACCGCGACGAGATGCTGGCCCTTTGCGACGCGGTGTCTGATCATCCCGGCACCTGGCTGGAGTTCATCATCACCGGCTGCAATGCGTTCTTCAGCGACGAAGAGATCGACTTGATGACCCAGATGTCGGTGCGGGCCCAGCGTCCGCTGAACTGGAATGTCCTTTCCCACGCCTCCACCATGATGGACCGCACCCGCCACCAGCTCCGGGCGTCGGATGCGGCTGCTGAGGCCGGGGGGCGCATCGTGGCCCTTTCGATGCCGACCATCGGCGGGCTGAAGATGAGCTTCGGCAGCTACTGCGCCCTGTATCTGCTGCCCAACTGGGGCGATGTGCTGTACCTGGACCACGACGAGAAGAAGGCCAAGCTGGCCGACCCCGCGGTGCGCCAGTGGCTGGCTGAACAGGCCCGTAGCTCCGAAGGCCCGTTCCAGTTCATCTCCACCTGGGCCAACATGGAGATCGGCGACACTTTCGCCCCGGAGAATGCCGGGCTGACCGGGCGCAAGGTGGGCGACATCGCTGCCGATCGGGGAGTAGCCCCGTTCGACGCCCTGCTCGACATCGTGGTGGCCGACGACCTGCGGACCGCGCTGTGGCCCCTGTCGTCCGACGACATCGAACTGGCTTGGCAGCAGCGGGCCGAGTTGTGGCGGGACCAGCGGGTGCTGGTGGGCGGCTCCGACGCCGGCGCCCACCTCGACCGCATGTGTGGGGCCCGTTTCCCCACCGAGATGCTGGCCATCGCGGTGCGCGACCGGGGCCTGCTGTCGATGGAGGAGTGCGTGCAGCTCCTGACCGACGAGCCCGCCCGCCTATTCGGCCTCAAAGACAGGGGCCGGGTAGCCGAGGGATACTGCGCCGATGTGGTGGTGTTCAACCCCGACACTGTGGCCTCAGAGCCCATCGTGGAGCGCACCGACCTCCCCGGAGGCTGCGAACGCCTCTACGCCGGCGCGGTGGGCGTAGAGCACGTGCTGGTCAACGGCACCGAGATCATCACCGCCGGCCACCCCACCGGCGCCACCCCCGGCACCCTCCTCCGCTCCGGCCGCGACACCGAGACTGTGCTGCCGTAACCGCCATGGATGAGCAGAAGACGACTGAGGTGCCGACAGCCTGGTTGGTTCGCGCCGGCAAGACCGGCGAGGACGAAGAATCTGCTCTTGAGACGGGTCGCCTGCTAATTGGATTCAATCACGTTTCTGACCTGACTGAGGCCACTTCTCGCGGCGCGGTGAGAGACATTGTCCAAGCCTCCGTTCCTGAAGACGCCCCAGTTGCCAGGGTCTCAAATTGGACTGGTCAGTTATGGGCACTGCGTCGCGTCAAGCAGGGCGATCTAGCTGTCCTCCCTCTAAAGACGACATCTCAGATTGCTCTAGGCATTGTCGAAGATGATTACAAGTTCATCACCGATGAAGATGGACGCAAGCGGCACTCGATTTTCATCAATTGGCAGCGAACAGATGTCCCACGAACAGCTGTGCGACAGGATCTCCTGCATTCTCTCGGTGCCGTCCAAACGGTGTGCCAGATAAAGCGCAATGACGGGGCTTGGCGCTTGCAAAGGCTCATGGAGACAGGAGTGGACCCCGGTGCACGAGTCGAAGCAGCAGGAACCCCGGTTGAAGAGGATATGGATGTTCTCGACACGTCCGAATCAACTCTTGACCTTGAACGGATCGGACGCGATCAGATACAGGCGTTTGTCGCCGAAAAGTTCGCTGGTCACGGTCTTGAGAGGCTCGTTGCCGCTGTCCTATCCGCTGAAGGGTTTTTCACTCAAGAAGCCCCTCGGGGAGCTGACGGAGGTATCGACATCTTCGCCGGTAGAGGCTCGCTGGGGTTCGACAGTCCTCGTCTGATCGTCCAGGTGAAGTCGAGCCCAACGCCAGTCGACGCGGGAGTCGTCCGGGAGTTGCACGGGGTTTTAAGCACTCACGGCGCTGATCAGGCATTGCTCGTTGCTTGGGGAGGCGTCAACAAGGTAGCTCGCCAAGAGCTCCGCAATCAGTTTTTCCGTGTCCGAGTGTGGGATTCCGAAGACCTCCTTAATGCCGTCCTCCGCAATTACGAGAAGTTCAGGGAAGAACTCCGCGCCGACCTCCCGCTAAAGCGACTTTGGTCCCTCGTAGAGGAGTAATTCAGATCGGGGTGCCTCTCGGCTGTGTAGCGCTCCACATCCTGAATGCAGCTTCGAAAGAGCTACTGGGTGGCTGGCAGCCATCCGGCTGGTGCTTGAAGGGCGATGCCATCAGGCGTGATCACGGGGTCGGGGAAACGACCGCGCCCTGTGGATAGGATAGGGATAACCCCGCCGGGGTGAGCAGCCCCGGCCCGACGGCCCCGACTTCGGTCTGGGCTGTTTCGCGCTGGGAAGATTGCCAATCAGAGGTCTTCGATGATGGCGAAGAACGCGTCCTCTTCCTCGAGGGTCAAGTCCCCGATGGCGAACTGACTCGGATCGCCCATCGGCTCTAAATCGCTGATGATCTCTGTGACCGCTGTCGGGAGAGGCACGAATACTCCTGCAATGAAATTCCTGGATCGCGTTCCGGGCAGTTCCTGGCGCAAAAAAGGGACCCCGTGAGTTCCGGGGTCCCGTCGTCTCGGTATGTCGGCTGCATTCGGCTTACGCCTACTAGCCGGACCGCAGGCAATAGTCACTGTACCGATGCCGCTACGGGGATGTCAACGGTTTTTTAGATCACAGTGATCCTGTTGGTGTAGGGCCTACGTGCGTAGGTGGCGGCGTTTATGTCCTGAGGCAGTGTGCGACTAGCGCTTGGAGCTGAAGCGGTGCGGTGGTGTCGAGGGCCATAGGGTGATACATCCTGCGTTTGCGGATGCTGGCCGTGTAGACGGTGCAGTCGAACTGGCCCACAATGCGCTTGGGCGGGATCATGCTGGGGTCCATAGGGCGTCGAGGGGCAGGAGGGTGAGGCGGTCGCCGAGGCTGATTCTGGTGGGTCCGGTGTTAAGGACGAAACCGTGGGCGAAGTCGGTGCCGAAGCGGTCGAGGCGGTCTCGGAGCCAGATGAGCCATCGGGCGGCATCGGGGCCGGGGGAGATCGCGGCCTTTACTTCGATGGCCACGATGCGCCCATCGGGGGCTTCCAGGATGAGGTCTATCTCCGCACCGCTTCGGTCTCGGAAGTAGTGGAGCCGAGTTCCGCTGTCGTCCCACGTCAGCTACTTTGCGATCTCGTTGGCTGCAAATGTCTCCACCAGCCCGCCGACCGACGTGTCTGCTGGCCGGGCCAGCGCAGCGGGACGATTGCATCGGCACGGCGGATATCGCCCATCTCGACGATGTCGCGCTGGGCAACGGTTTGCAGAATCTATGCTAATGAACTTTTTGTCCAAGAAGTAATGCTGTTTTCGTCTGCCACCTGATGCGTGTTTTGTCCCAGTGCCGTTGAGTCTAGTTTCGTGCATGGCGGCGGCTGTGTCTTGAGGCAGTGCGTGGACGGCAGTAACGGTGTCTCACTGAGCGGCTCTTTCCTATGTCTCCTTGTTCTCGGTGCCTAGAGTGAGAGCGCGGAGCTCGCGGGCGATGGTGTCGATTTCCAGGTGTTCTGTGGCAACGCGGAGCACCAAATCCACAGCGTCAGATGACGTGATGTGGCTGGTTGAGTATCCAACTCGGGTGAGAAAAGCCGTTGCTGCGAGCCAACCCAGTCGTTTGTTGCCGTCAACTAGTGGGTGGTTTGAAACGATTGTTCTGAGCAGCACAGCGGCCTTGTCCCAGGGACTGGGGTAGGCGTCTTCACCGAAAACCGTGACATAGGGCTGGGCAGCCGCGGACTCCAAGAGGCCGATTTCACGTATCGGTAACGGTGATCCAAAGTACTCCTCGGCGATGGCCAGCAGTTTCGGGAGGTTGAGGGGGCCGGGTGGGTTGGTCATTCTCCAAGGAGTCGCAGGGTCTCCGCGTGGTCGGCAACATTTTGACGAGCGGCCGCACGCCATTGCTCCAAGTCTTGCTGCTCGACGAAGGCTTCGATGGCTAGGCGAGCTGTCTCATCCACGGTACACCCGGCTTGCTGGGCGGCGGCCCGCAACGCCGCTTCACAGTCAGGGCTGAGGTCAAGTTCCACGACCATGCGACAACTCTACTGGTAGACCCTTTGTTTCGGCAGGCCCATTTCGCCAGGGGATTTGTCATGGGGCGCGCCTACTGTGGGGGGCATGTTTGATTTGGTGATTCGGGGCGGCACGGTGGTGGATGGGACTGGGGCTGCTCCTGTTGCGGCTGATGTGGCCATTTCTGGGGGGCGGATTGCAGCGATCGGGCAGGTGGACGGGGCAGCGGTCCGGACGGTGGATGCCGACGGTCTAGTGGTGGCGCCGGGGTTCATTGATCCCCATACTCACTACGACGCCCAATTGTTCTGGGACCCGGCGGCCACACCGTCGCCGATGCACGGCGTGACCACCGTGCTGGGGGGCAACTGCGGGTTCTCTCTGGCTCCGGTGAATCCCGACGACGCCCGATACCTGCAAGAGATGATGGCCATGGTGGAGGGGATGCCCCTGCCGGCGCTGGAGCAGGGATTGCCGTGGGACTGGGAGACGTTCGGAGAGTTCCTAGACCGCCTCGACGGCCGCACCGCGGTCAACGCGGGATTCCTGGTGGGCCACTCGGCCCTGCGCCGCTACGTGATGGGGTCCGACGCCGATCAGCCCGCCAGCCCTGGTCAACTCGACCAGATGGTGCAAGCCCTCCATGACGGTCTGAACGCCGGCGGCATGGGGTTCTCCACTTCGTTGGCCTACACCCATTGGGACGGCGACAACCAGCCGGTACCCAGCCGGTTCTCCTCCACCGAAGAGGTGCTGGTCTTGTCTGGGGCAGTGTCCGATCACCCCGGCACCTGGCTGGAGTTCATCACCTCGGGCTGCCTCAGCATGTTCAGCGACGAGGAGATCGAGCTTATGAGCCAGATGTCGGCTCGGGCTCGGCGGCCCTTGAACTGGAACGTGTTGACGGTGAGCGCCGACACCAAAGACCGGACCAACCACCAACTCGGGGCAGCCGATGCCGCTGCTGAGGTGGGCGGGCGAATCGTGGCGTTGTCGATGCCCACCATCGGCGGGTTGAAGCTGTGCTTTGCCACCTATTGCCCTCTGTACAACATGCCGGGGTGGAAGGACACCATGAACCTTCCCCACGAAGAGAAAATGGCCGCGCTGGCCGACCCGGAGAAGCGGCGGTGGCTCAACGAACAGGCCCAGACCGGCAGCGGTGGCTTCTACCACATGGCCCAGTGGGAGAACATGGAGATCGGCACCACTTTTGCCCCGGAAAACGACGGGCTTACCGGGCGGCAAGTGGGCGACATCGCCGCTGAGCGGGGTCAGGAACCGTTCGACACCCTGTGCGACATCGTGCTCGCCGACGACCTGCGCACCGACCTGTGGCCTATCAACGCCGACGATTCCGCCGAGAGCTGGGCCCATCGGACCGAGCACTGGCGGGATCCCCGAGTGATCGTGGGGGGCTCCGACGCTGGTGCCCATCTCGACCGCATGTGCGGCACCCGATACTTCACCATCATTTTGGGCGACATCGTGCGCAATCGGGGGCTGCTTCCGCTAGAGGAGGCAATACGGCTGATGACCGACGTGCCCGCCCGCCTGTTTGGCTTGAAGGACCGAGGCCGGGTAGCCGAAGGGTGGCACGCCGATCTGGTGGTATTCGATCCGTCTACCGTGGCATCTGATCCTATTGAGGCCCGCACCGATCTGCCCGGCGACTGCATGCGCTTGTTCGCCGGCGCCCAGGGCGTCCGCCGGGTGCTGGTGGGGGGTACCGAGATCGTGGTCGACGGGCAGGTGACCGGGGCCACCCCGGGAACCATTCTGCGTTCCGGTCGCGACACCGAGACCGTCCTTCCCTAGCAGAGCCGTTCCGCCCCCGACCGCAAAGGGGGTGACGCGGCCGGGGGCGGAAGACCTGGGGTGGGGTTAGGCGGCGAAGTGCTCGTCTTCCGAGCGGTAGTGCTCAGCCAGGCCGCTGAGAGCAGGGTGGCAAAGCTCTGAAGGCCTGAAGCGGACTGATCCGCCGATGTTGTAGGCGGGCACGAGGCCGTCGTTGATGCCTCGCAGCAAGTTCTGCAGTTCAACGCCCAGCAGCCGGCAAGCGGCGGCTGGCCCGATGAGGTTTTCCACAGGGTGGTTCATTGTTTGTCTCCTTTTCTTTGCATTGCCTCAGACGCTGAACACGGCCAAGACCCAATTGGAGCGGCAATTTTTGCAATCCAAATTGTCAAATGACTCCCACCGGGACGGATTTTGGTGTGGGAACTTGCCGTTTTCGTCCTTTTGGTTCCAATTTCCCGGTATCAGCAAGGCTCCGAACTTGCATCTGACCTGGGATTTTGCCTGGTTGGGTCGAACGCGGCGGAAAAGGTTGCGAAAATTCAGATTTTTTGTTGAAAATCACAGAATTTTCGCAAAATCAACAGAAATGGGACAGCAAGTGTCGCGCCGAGTACTCAGAATCGAGAGATCACTTCGGCCCCAAAGCGGTCTAACACGGCCTGGGAGGAGGCCAAATCGGGCTCATGAATGCTGTAAATCATGCGAGTTGCCCCCAGGTCACTCAGGAACAGGGCATCGTCGAGAGTGGCACCGAAACCCTGAAGTTCGCAGGCTCCCGCCCGTCCGGCATCGGCAGCCTGGCGCTGCACTTCGGCCCAAATGACAGGCCACTGGTCCCGATTCTGCGAGGCGGAGAAGGCGGGCAGAAAGGCATCGCCTCGTTGTCCGGCCCGACGCAGCGCCGGCGGGGAATGGCCCCCCACGATGATGGGGATGCCATCGGGCTGGCGGGGGAAGGTGGTGAGCTGAATGTTGTGGAACGAAATGGTCGGCCCCGCAAAGCTGGCCACCCGGTTTCCCCACAGTTCTCGCATTACGTCGATGTACTCGTCGGTGCGGGCGCCACGGTCGGCGAACGAATAGCCCAGGGCGTCGAACTCGTCGGCCAGCCATCCCGCGCCGATACCCAACTCAGCTCGACCTCCCGACAACACGTCGATGGTGGCGAGCTGTTTGGCCAGCAGCATCGGGTGGCGCTGGGGCAATACCAAGACTGCGGTTCCGAACCGCAGAAACTCGGTGACCCCGGCCAAAAAGGCCATCAGCGCCAGCGGCTCGGGAAGCTGGGTGTGCTCGTTGTCCCACGGATACTCACCCGACTGGGCGTAGGGGTACGGCGCTTGTTTGGCGGCGGGAAACACGATGTGGTCGGCGAAGAACAGCGAATCACACCCCACCTCCTCAGCGTGCCGGGCAAACCCCGCCAAGAACTCCGGATCGGCTATCGGCGCCGCCGGAGGCCCCGACAACCCTGTCGCACTGCCAATGAGATACAGCCCGAACTTCATTCCCGTAGCCTCCCACGGCTGGTCCACCCCTACCCTGGTGGGGCCATGTCCGCTCATCCATCACTTGGTGATTTCATGCCCGATGCGGGCGATCCCGATGAGCTGCTGGGAGCCTTCTGCGACTGGGCCGAGGCCGCGGAACTGGAGCTGTACCCCCATCAGGAAGAGGCGGTGCTTCGGCTGCTGGCGGGTGACAACGTGGTTCTGGCCACGCCCACCGGCTCGGGCAAGTCGCTGGTGGCGCTGGCCGGGGCGTTTGCGGCGCTGGCCCAAGGGCGCCGGACGGTGTACACCGCGCCGATCAAAGCGCTTGTCAGCGAGAAGTTCTTTGAGCTGGTAGCGGCTTTCGGAGCCGAGAGAGTGGGGATGGTCACCGGCGACGCTGTTGTGAACGGGAATGCGCCGGTGATTGCCTGCACGGCCGAGATCCTGGCCCAGCGGGCCCTGCACTCTGGTAGCGAGGCCGACGCCGACCTCGTGGTGATGGATGAGTTCCACTATTACGGAGATCGGGATCGGGGCTGGGCCTGGCAAGTGCCGCTGCTTGAGCTGAGCCGCCCCCAGTTCCTGTTGATGTCGGCCACTCTGGGCGACACCACCGCCCTTCGCCGGGACCTCAGCCAGCGCAATGGACGGCCTACCGCGCTGGTGGCCTCAGCCCAGCGGCCGGTGCCGCTGGATGTGGAGTACCGGGAGACGGCGCTTCACGTGTCCATTGCTGAGTTATTAGCCGCCGACAAGGCGCCGGTGTACATCGTCCACTTCACCCAGCGGGAGGCCACAGCACAGGCCCAGAGCCTCACCAGCCTTGACGTGTTGGGCCCCCACGCCAAGGCGGACGTGAAGGAGGCGATCGGCGGTTTCCGGTTCGATACCCCGTTCGGCAAGGACTTGCGCCGTTTCGTGCTGGCCGGGGTGGGAGTACACCACGCCGGGCTGCTGCCCAAGTACCGGCTGCTGGTGGAGAAGCTGGCCCAGCAGGGGCATCTCAAGCTGATCTGCGGCACCGACACCCTGGGCGTGGGGGTGAACGTGCCCATCCGCACCGTTTTGTTCACCCGCCTGTACAAATACGACGGGCGCCGTACCCGGGTGCTGTCGGTGCGGGACTTCCAGCAGATCGCGGGGCGGGCCGGACGGCGAGGGTTCGACACCGAGGGCAGCGTGTGGGTGCAGGCCCCCGAGCATGTGATCGAGAACCGCCGGGCCGAGGCCAAGGCCGCTTCCGACCCGATCAAGCGCCGCAAGCTGAAGAAGAAGAAGCCGCCTGACCACAATTACGCCCACTACGACGGCGACACCCTCAACCGACTGTGGCACGGCCAACCTGAGACCTTGGAGTCGAGCTTCGCAGTCACCCACTCCATGATGCTCAATGTGCTCGACCGACCCGGCGACGGGTGTGCGGCCATGAAGCGCCTCTTGACCGACAACCACGAGCCCCGCGCCCGCCAGAGAGTCCACATACGCCGGGCGGTGGGGGTGTTCCGATCGCTGATCGACGCCGAGATCGTGGAAGTGCTTGATGCCCCCGATGGGCCGGGGCGCCCGGTGCGGGTGAACCTCGACCTGCAAGACGAGTTCCGGCTCAACCAGCCGCTCGGGCTGTTCGCGGTGGAGGCGCTGGACGCGCTCGACATGGAGGTGTCCGACTATCACTGGCAGGCACTCAGCGTGGTGGAGTCGGTTCTGGAAGACCCATCGGTGGTGCTGCTCGCCCAGCGGGACAAGCTCCGCGACGATCTCATGGCCCAGCTCAAGGCCGAGCGGGTGCCCTACGAAGAGCGCTTGGAGCGGCTGTCGGAGGTCACCTGGCCCCGCCCCGAGGCCGAGTTCATCGATCCGGCCTTCGCGGTGTTCGCCCGCTACCACCCCTGGGTGGGCCACGACCGTCCCAGCCCCAAGTCGGTGGCCCGCGACCTCATGGAGGTCGGCGACACCTTCAACCAGTACGTCTCCCGCTACGGCATCAAACGCTCCGAGGGCGCGCTATTGCGCTACTTGTCCGACTGCTACAAGGCCCTGGTCCAGACCATCCCGGCCGCTGCCGTCAACGACGCCCTCGCCACCCTCACCGCCGAGCTCCGCACCCTGCTCCGCACCACCGACTCCAGCCTCCTCGACGAATGGGAAAGCCTGCGCCAGGGATGAGAACTTTGGAAGCCCGTCGTCGGGGATCTGCATGTTGTCCTTGTAGCGGCCGCAGATACCGGTCGCTTCCCGGGCAGTGTTCATCGGTGCCGCAGCCATAAGGCCAGCTGCCTCGACCATAGGCGGTGACCATGATTGAATGGGAGCGTCTGCGGGACAAGTGCTTCAGTGGCCCTCAATAGCCCGCGGCGAGAGGAGGATGTGCTCCTCTCCATAGGCTTGGCCCTGGTTGTACTGCTCGATTGCCTCGTGGACATTGGCTGGTATGTCCTTGTGTCCGTTGAACCAGACTTTGCGGAGATACCGGCGAGCAGCTTTCGTTGCAGAGGCCTCGTCGTGGAACAAATGAAGGTCGGCGCCATCATGTACGCCCCGCTCGATCAGCAGGACCCAGACACGGTGGTGATCATCAGTGGCGGTGGTCATGGGGTTTAATTGTGCCCTTACCCGACGTCGGGATGGTGGCACACTGGGTTGGTGGTCCCTGATCTGATCGTGTGTGTGGACTGCGGGGGGCAGTGCCACCGGATCACACACTGGCCTGAGGACGACCCGCCTGTGCCCGGCGACTCGGTGGCCTACCGGTGCTCGGACTGCGGTGACCGCTGGGACATGGTGCTCGACCCGGAGGATTTCGACGACTGATCGTCTCAGTTGCCTCGTCACTGGTGATTCGTATGATCTAGTGTCGAGTTAAGTTACACTTTTAGTTATAGGTAGTTATATGCCGGGCAGCACGCCTCCATTCCCCAACCCGCCTCTGGTCTTGACCGTGCTGGAGATCCGCTATCCCGAGATTGCAGACGGGCTGGGAGACAGCGAGCGGGTGGGCCTCAAGAACTCACTGAACGAGTATTTGCCCCTGATGGAGTCCAAGATCGAAGAACAGTTCGCGGTGGCGGTCGGGGCATCGGGCCCTGCGTCTGTTCAGCGCCGGATGTTCCCGCGGTTCGGCACTCGGGATCGGACCACAGCCCTGTTGGTCAAGCAGGATGCCCTTGTATTGGAGACTACGGCCTATGCGGGCTGGGAGGAGCACTTTCGCCCCCTTGTGGGCGAAGTGGTTGCCGCGCTGGAGCGGGTGAGCCGACCTGACGGTGTGCTGAGAGTCGGGCTTCGCTATATCGACGAAATCCGAGTTCCCGGCATCGAGTCGGCGCCAGGCGATTGGCGGGGCTACATCGACAAGCATCTGTTGGCAGGGGCTGCTCCCGAATTCATCCCCGAACACATGCGACCATCCGTTTGGCAGGGAGTAGCGCAGTACCAGACGACGACCGGCTCGACACTGGCCGTCCGCTACGGCCCACAGGAGGGCTACGCAGTGGATCCCCAGAGTCCGACACGCCGTAAGAATCCGCCTCGTTCGGGACTCTTTTTTCTGCTGGACTCAGATTCATACTGGCTGGGGGACGAAGAGGTGCCGGAGTTCAATGCAGACTGGATTCTTGAGCGTTGCGACCTGCTGCATGCACCGGCTCGGGAGTTTTTCAAGATCGCAGTTACTGACAAGCTGCGTGACGAAGTGTTCAGCCAACCAGTGGGGGAGTGAGTAATGGGAAAAGCTGACTTGATCGGGCAGTCGCCAACTGGTGCATCGATCGGCCGCCACTGGGACATCGATCCCCCTACTCGAACGATCAGCGATGTGGTCGAAGAGGCTGGCCATCTGAGGAACCAGACGAAGCTCTTGGCTGATGACACAAGCCAACTGCACTTGTCGGTAGATGTGCTGCATTCCGATGCGTTGGCGGTCGAGTTGCAGGCTTCGGCCATTCAACGGGCCAGGGAGGATCTGACCGGGCTGCTTCAGCAACTGAACGGGTTGGGGTTCTCGTGGCGGGCTATCGCCCGTGTCGCCCAAGTATCGGTCCCCGCTTTGCGAAAGTGGCGCATGGGCTCGCCTGCCACCGGCGAGAACCGCAGGCGGGTGGCTCAGATGGCAGCCCTCTGCCAAATGGCCAGCGACAAATATCTGATTGAGGACATTGCTGGTTGGCTGGAAACGCCCTTGCACGCTGACGCACCGATCACTGGGTTGGACCTGCTAGCAGGAGATCGTTCAGACCTTGTGCTGCGGCTGGTCTGTGACCGTGGAGAGAACCCTGAGCATGTGCTGGACGATTTTGAATCGGGATGGCGAGATCGCTACGCGTCAGCAGTCGAGGTTTTTACCGCGCCTGATGGTTTGCCAGGAGTGCGGCTCGTCGAGCAAGAGGGTTGAAGTAGCGAGTTGCCGCAGGAAGAACTCGAGTGCCCAGCCTCAGCTTCAGACCTCTACCTCGCAGCATCGCCAGAAGAGGTGGAGGCTGCCCGCCCTGTGCTGACCGGTGATGTCTTTCCCGGTCTTCAGATGAATCGGGGGCAACTCGACAAGATCAGATCAAGGCACCGCAGCGGCGAGCGGGGTTGCGGCGGCAGATGAGGAGTCACCTGCGGGCCTAGCGCAGTAGCGAGGCGACCCAGGTGTCGATGCGGGCGGCGTGGGTTTTGGCCATCTCGGAGGGGAAGACTATGAAGCCGTGGGGGGAGTCGGGGTAGACGGCCAGCTCCACTGGCGACTCGGCGGCGGCCAGTCGGGTGGCGAAGAACAGCGAGTCGTCCAGCAGGTGGTCCAAGGTGCCCACCGACACCAGGCAGGGGGGAAGCCCGGATAGATCGGCGAACAGGGGTGACACGTCGGGGTCGCGCTTTTCGGCCTCGGACATGTCGGGAATGAACGACTCGAGCATCATCTGCATTTCCTCGGGGCTCAACATATCGGGCCGGCCGCCGTTGCCGAAGATGGACGGGGTCCCCCGCAGGTCGTACCAGCCGAACACCAGATTGGCTCCAAGCACCCGGTCGATGGCCCCGAGCCGGTCTCGCGCCCGAAGTAGGGTGACCGCGGCCAGATGCCCGCCAGCGGACTCGCCCCCGATGAACATCTTGTCGGTTCCCCAGCGCTCGGGGCCGTGCTCCAGCATCCAGGCCGCGGCCGCCTCGCAGTCGTCGGGACCGGCCGGATAGGGGTGTTCGGGGGCCAGACGGTAGTCCACCGACAAAACGGCCAGTCCGTGGTGCTTGGCCAAGTGCTCGTTTTCGAGGTCGGAGATCTGGGGACGGCCCACAATCCAGCCTCCCCCATGGATGTGCAGGAACATGGCCCGGGGCTCGTCGGGCACGAACAACCGCACCGGGATCTCGCCAGCCGGTCCCGGAATGGCGGCCTCGACTGCCATCGGCGATGGGTCGGGCTCAAACTGGATGATGTACTGCCGCCGAGCCTCGAGTTGCTGCCGCTTAGCCTCGGCTTGTTCCACCGGGTCGTCAATCTGTTGCTGCGCGCCCTCTCCTTCGGCTGAGGGGATGTGGTCCAGCATGGCTCGGGCCTCGGCACGGTATCCGTCGATCGTGTCATCCCAGAGTCTCATCGGTGTCTCCTGTCTAGTCGGGTTGCAGCGTGCTGCTGGCAGACTCGCCTCGTGCCTCCGCACCAGGCGGTACTACGTTGCCCCTTTTGTGGGCGACGATGCCATTTTCTACATGGACGGCGACACCGTCGTCCCGACTATCAACGCGCAGGGACCGTGGGACCTTGGTGCTCAGCACGGCGGGGCGGTAGCCGGGCTGTTGGCCCGGGCGGTGGAGCAAGTGCCCACGCCGGTGCCGATGCGGGTGGCCCGCTTCACCCTCGACATGCTGCGGCGGGTGCCGGTGAAGCCGCTGGCCGTCTCCACTGAGGTGCTCCGCACCGGCAAGCGGATCCAAACAGCGCGGGCCAACCTTTGCGACGGAGACCGGTTGGTAGCTTCCGCAGTGGCGGTCTCGGTGCGCACCGGTGCTGAGATCGAGGTCTTTCCCGACCGCCAGCCCGACGCTCCGCGGCCTCCTCCGCCGGGCAGCGCCGAGAAGCCCCTGGCATTCAACCCCCGGGAGTCGATGCCCGAGGGCTTTCCCCACGTGGTGGAGTTCGACCGGGTGGTGGGCAGCCACCGCAGCGGCACACCCAGCAAGACATGGGTTCGCCTGTTGGTGCCGTTCATGAGGGGTGAGGTGACGTCGCCGCTGGTCAACCTGATGGCCATGTCTGACTTCACCAGCGGCTTGGGGTCTTTTCTGCCCTTCGACCAGTACGTGTCCATCAACACCGACCTGAGCATCCACGTACTGCGCTATCCGGCCGGCGAACACATCGGCATCGACGCCGAGACTTGGGCCGACGCCGATGGGATCGGCCAATCCCGAGCCCGGCTGTTCGATGAGGCCGGCCTGTGCGCCCTCAGCAACGCGTCCCTGTTCATCGAGACCCGCAGCCGCTACTGAGCGGACAGCACTAGCAAGGTCAAGGTCCGCTAAGCGCGGCGATGTCGTCGAAGCCCACCACATGGCCGCTCCAGTCGTCGGGCTGGAGGATAATCCAGTCGGCGCACTCTGCGGTGTATTCGGGGGTCTTCAGGGTCTCGAGTCCGGCCCCGCCGGTGGCGATCTCCGCGCCCTGGGTGTTGTAGACGTGCCACCACCCCTCGGTGGACACGATGGCGTCCACCCGCAGCACGTTGAACGCCACCCCCTTACCCCCCAACTCCAGGTGCATGGAGGCGTTCCAGCGCTCCATGGCCTGCTTCGAGGTTGAGTACAGCGCCAGATTGGGGCTGATGGCGGTGGCCGACCCCGAGCTCACGCTGAGCACCCGGCCCGAACCCCGCTCCAGCATTCCCGGCACGAAGCCCTGGCAGAGCTGCATCGGCCCTACCACCTGCACCCGGAAAGCCCGCTCCCAGCGCGACCAGGGCACGTCGATGATCGGGCCGTTGGAGGTGTAGCCCGCGTTGTTCACCAAGATGTCGCATCCCCCGTACCACTCCAGCGTCTGTTCCACGATGCGGGCGGTGTCGTCGGGCGAGGTCAGGTTGGCCTGTACGCTGCGGGCCTCGATCCCCTCGGCGCCCAGGGCAGCCACTACTTCGGGCAGCGATCCCGGAAGCACGGCTTCAGGATCGTCGGTCCCGGTACGGCCTACCACCACCAGTCGGGCGCCGGCTCGGCCCAGCCGGAAGGCGATCTGGCGGCCGATGCCCCGAGTGGCCCCGGTGACCACGGCCACCGATCCTTCGACAGAAAACGACATGCCTGGACCTTAGTGGTGTGTCTTGGGTTTATTCGCGCGTGTCCTGCTAGGCATCGACGTCCCTCGCTGCGTTGCTCCTCCTTGCCGTACGCTCCGGGTATGGCTGCGTCGGTGCGCCTTGCGAGGAACGCCGCTGCCGTCGCAATCCACGGCGCTAAACCCAAGACACACCACTAGTGGTGGGATGCGGCTCCGCCGACCGACGCCATAGCCGCTCCGACGATCCCGGCGTTGTTGCGCATCTGGGCGACGACGAACTCGGTGTCAATGTCCAACAACGGGCCCCATTTGTCGAAGTTCTTGCTGATGCCGCCGCCGAGTATGAACAGGCCAGGCGAGATGATCTTCTCAAGATGCTCCAAGTACTCCTGCACTCGACCAACCCACGTTCGCCAGTCCAAGTCATCCCGCTGGCGGACCCTGGCTGCCGTGTACATCTCCACGTCGTCGACATGGCCAGCGAGGTAGAGGTGGCCGAACTCGGTGTTGGGCACCAGGCTCCCGTTCACGAATACCGAGCTGCCGATTCCCGTGCCAAAAGCGGTAAAGCACACAGTCCCCGAGCGGCCCACTCCGGCACCGTGGGTCATTTCGGCGATTCCCGCGGCATCGGCGTCGTTGATGATCGTCACTGGGGCGCCGATCCGGTCGCTCATCGTCTTGGCGATATCGACGCCGGCCCATGAATCGTCCAAGTGGGCCACCCACTTGACGGTGCCCCCGGTAATGGGTGCGGGAAAGGCGCACCCCACCGGGCCATCCCACCCGAACGATGTCACCAGGTCAGCCACCACATCGGCCACCTTGTCGGGAGTGCCTGGTTTGGGAGTGGGGATCCGGTAGCGCTTCCCGAGGAGATCGCCGGATTCCACATCCACCGGCGCGGCCTTCATGCCGCTTCCCCCTATGTCGATTCCGAATGCTGCGCTCATTGCCGTCACCGGTTTCCCGCCCGACGAAAGTACCAGCGGCCCTCCTCACTAGGGGAGTCGAGCGCGGGTTGCGCGAAGCTGGAGAGCGGAGCTGAGGGCTGGGACACACCCGAAGCTGATCACCGGGACGGAGGACGAGCAATGGTTGGCATGCTGGATGGACGGGTGGCGCTGGTGTCGGGGATCGGGCCTGGTCTGGGAATCGAGATCGCCCGGCTGTATGCCCGGGAAGGGGCCGACATCGTGTTGGGCGCCCGCCGTACCGAGCTGATGGAGTCGCTGGCTGCGGAAATAGAGGCGATGGGCCGCCGCACGGTGTGGCAGTCGACTGACATTACTGATGCCGCCCAGTGCCAGGCGCTGGTCGACGCCGCAGTGGAGAAGCTGGGGCGGCTGGACGTCTGTGTGAACAACGCCTTCAACGACGGCTTTCCCGTCATCAACGTGGAGGACGCCGACCTGGACCGCTGGAGAAGCGTGTTCGACGTTAACTTCTTCGGTTCGCTGAACATGACCCGGGCGTGCATTCCCGCCCTGAGAGCATCCGAAGCCGGGCGCGTCATCTTCATCAACACCATGTCCATCCGCATCCGGCAGGCGGGATGGGGGGCATACAGCAGCTCCAAGGCCGCGTTGGAGAACATCACCAAGATCCTGGCCAAGGAGCTGGGTCCCGACGGCATCCGGGTGAACAGCGTTCTTCCCGGCTACATCTTTGCCGACGCGGTCCGCAACTTCCTCGAGTCCCAGGCCGACGCCCGTGGGGTGGACTACCAGGTGGTCTATGACGAGACCGCCGGCGAGACCGCGCTGAAGTACCTCCCTGATGCCGACGAGATCGCCGGAGCAGCCCTGTTCTTCGCTTCTGACCTCTCATTGCCCATTACCGGGGCCTCTTTGGACGTCAACGCCGGGCACTGGATCGGCGGTTCGTGACCGGCAAGCGTCCGTCGAGGGCCGCATGAGCGACGGCACCCCCGCTGGAATCGCCGTCGCCGAGGTGCTGGCCGAATCGGGGATTACCCACGTGTTCGGCGTGCCCGGTGGATATTCCATCAAGGTGTTCGACGGGCTGAGGACAGTGGCCGACCGGGTGCGCAGCGTGAGGGCGGCCCACGAGCATCAGGCGTCGGTCATGGCTGAGATGTATGGCCGCCTCACCGGTCGCCCAGGGGTGTTCACCGGCCAGGGGCCGTTCGCCGCCTCCTCCGGCGGATTCGGATTGATGGAGGGATACCTGTCGGGCACTCCCATGCTGGTCCTCACCGAGATGACCGACCACGGCATACCCCAGCACGCCCCCACCCAGGGCACCACCGGCGACTACGGGTCGGTGGATTTGCCCCGCATCCTGTCGGGGATGACCAAGTACATGAGCGTGGCCACCACCCCCAACGAGGCGGTGCATGCCGTGGAGCTGGCCATCCACCACGCCACCTCGGGCCGTCCCGGCCCTGCGGCGGTGGTGTTCCGCCTCGACGCCATCTTCCGGCGCACCGATGACTCTCGCCATCCCCGCCTCTACCGGCGAACTCGGGTGTCATCGGCAGCCCCACCCCGTCCGGACGCGTCGGCAGTGACTGCGATGGCCGATCTGCTGTCCACGGCCCAGCGTCCGGTGGTTGTGGCTGGCAACGGCATCCACCAGGCCCAGTCTTACGACCAGTTGGACGCCCTGGCCCGCCGAGCCGCCGTACCGGTGGTGACCACGGCCAAGGCCCGTGGAGTCATCGCCGACGACCACCCGTGGGCGGGCGGGCCCCTCAGCCCGTTCGGCTGGCAGGGGGCATTCGAGCTGCTGGCCCGAGCTGACGCCGTGGTTGTGCTGGGATCGCGCCTCAACCCCCACGACACCCTGGTGGAGTCGCCCACCTGGCTGGACGCCGACCGCCAGCGCATCGTGCAGGTAGACATCGAGGCTGCCAACTTGGGGGTGAGCTTCCCAGTGGAGCTCGGCGTGCATGCCGACTTGGGTACCCTCCTGGGCGAGCTCGTGCCCGCGGTGGGCGTGGACGAGGAACTGGCCGCCGACCGGTGGGCCGACCTGGCCGACATCAAGTCGAGGGCCGAAGATCCTCCGGTGCTGCACGAGTCGGCCAGCCCGGTGCCACCCCAGCGGGTGATGCAGGTGCTCAACGATGTGTGGCCGTCCGATGGCCGTATCACCCTGGATGCCGGCAACAACCGAATCTTCGCCTACCGCTATCTCAAGGCTCGCACCCCGGGGCGGCTTCACTTGCCGGGCGGGCATCTGGGCATGGGCTGGGGTCCGCCCGCGGCGCTGGCTGCGGCCATGGTTCACCCCAGCGAAAGGGTGCTGTCGATCAGCGGCGATGGCGGGTTCTTGATGTCGTTACACAACTTGGCGACCGCGGTGGAGTACGACCTGCCGGTCACTTTCTTGGTGCTCAACAACCGGATGCTGGGGAACGTCTACGACTTCCAGGGGCCGGACCGCCGCACTGCGGTGGATATCGGCGACCACGATTTCGCTGCGGTGGCCCGAGCCTTCGGCATGGACGGCCACCGGGTGGACGACGACACCTCGCTGGCTGACGCCCTCGCCTCGTCGCTTTCTGCCGATGGTCCAGTGCTGATCGAAGTGTCCACTGACCCCGACCAGTCGTCCGACCTCGTGCGGGTTCGCGACTCCCGCTCATCGTGAGCACCACCCTCGAAGCTGAGATCAGTCCGGGAATGAGCACCGCTGATGCGGTGGGGCTGGCCCAGCTTGTGGAGGACGCCGGCTTCTCCCGGCTGGGCATCTCCGATGTGGTGTATTGGCCCGACTGCTTCATGCTCCAGGCCCTGTGCGCTCAAGCCACCCGCCGGATCGCGGTGGGGGCCATGGTGACCAACCCCTACACTCGCCATCCGGTGGTGCTGGCCGGGGCCCTGGCCACCCTGGACGACATCGCCCCCGGCCGGGCGTTCTGCGGGCTTGGAGTGGGGGCTGGTTTGGAGCCGCTGGGCATCGACTACCCCAAGCCGGTTGCCGCGTTGCGCCAGGCGGTGGGCGATATCCGCACGCTGTTGGACGGGGGAGAGGTGGGCGGCGAGCGCCTTATCCGTCCTGCTTCTCATCCGGTGCCTATCTCGATAGGCACCCGCAGCCCTCAGGTGATGCGTTTGGCCGGCGAGGTGGCCGATATCGCCTTGGTGGGCGGTCGCTTTCTGTCGGCTGATCTGGCCGACGCCTACCTGGGGTGGCTGGCCGAGGGTGCTGCTCGAGCCGGGCGCACCCTGGACGACTTCGAGACCGCCCCACGCCTCACGCTGTGCTGCTCTGAAGACGGCGACCTGGCCAGACGCAGCGTCAAGCGCTACGCCGCTCACTATCTGACCATCATCCGACCTCCCGAGCTGGATGTGCCTGCCGACCGCATGGCCGCAATCGAGGCCGCTTTGGCCCGCAGCCGGGGCTGGTACTTCGACCACAGCCGGTTCGACGATCCGGAGTTGGACCGCTTGATCGACGACCGCTTGGTGGAGGCGTTCACCATCGTCGGCACGCCGAGCGAATGCGCCGACCAGCTGGCCGCCGTGCTGGACATGGGCTTCACCAGCGCCAGCCTCAACCTGGCGGCCACTGCCCGGTCGACAGCGGCGGAGGGTCTGGCCGAGACCATCACCAGTATTGCCCCGGTGGTGGAGTCGCTCGCTGGCTCTTAGCTGCCGGTCAGCCGGGAATAGGCCTGACGGTAGAAGTCCAGCGCAATGGAGCAGGGATCGGGGCTGCCTGCCAGAGCGGCGTAGGGCAGCGACGCCCCGGTGAAAGCGGTGCCGTTCCAGAACGGGTCGTTTGAGTCCACCGGCCCCCACGGCCCGACGTACAGGTAGGGCTCAGGATGGGCGGCGTCGCCCGGCGAAGCGCCGTAGGTGGCCCGGGTAACCGGGTCTCCGTCGGCATCGCCGATCTCAACCGCGGGGTCGAAGTGTCCCGGCCAAAGCTGCACTCGACTGGGGTCCGCCGCTCCAGGGGTGCAGCGCAGCTCTTCCAAGGTCGCGGTGGCCATGCCGAACCAGTCTCCGATGAACGCCACCAGCTCATCGTCAACGGTCAGCGGGCGGTCCAAGTCGCCCAGCGCCACGGTGTCGTGTTCGGCCTGATCGCCGGTGGCCTCGACCCCCAAGAACTCCGCCGCGTCTCGCAGCGTGGTGATCGGGCGGCTGTCCACGCGGTCTGCCTGCTGGAGCACCAGCAGGCGGCCTTCTACCCGAACCTGGATGTCGTCGCCGAAGAACGGAGTCCCGAAGCCACCCATGGTCCAGCGCAGGCCGAACTTGCCGTTGGCGGCTTTGCGGGCGTTGGACACCACCCCGTAGGCCAGCCGGTGCAGGTCGTCGCGCCGCACCGGGTAGTGGTCGGGTACCGCCGACAGCGCCTTGTGGTTGGCCAGCCAGCGGGGCTGGCAAAAGGCGGCCACTGCGTCGTCGGCTGCGGCCAGATCGGCCCATCGCAGATCCCCCGCGCTGGTGGGGGTCACCACCGGGACGTTCGCCTGATCCGCATCGCCTGCCGCGGCAGGGTCGTCAGCAAACCAGGGGCCGGAGAGCACTGCCGGCGGCGACGGCTCCAGCACCCGGGCGATTCGACCGTCGCCCACTAGAGCGTTTGCTTCGGCTTGCGGGTTTCGGCAAATGGGGGTCGTCACACTTATCTGCAACCTATCGGCGATTGACGCCGATCGCACTGCTATGAGACTGAGCCGCGAACTGTCGCTAGAGTCTCCCGACGACCGCGACGAGGAGGACATACTCATGGGAAGACTGGACGGCAAAGTTGCCCTGGTAACCGGAGGCGGCGGCGGCCTGGGCACCGCCATCAGCGTGTTGTTCGCCAGCGAGGGTGCCAAGGTGGTGGTGCAAGACCTCAACGAGGCTGCCGCCGCGGCCACCGCCGATCAGGTGATCGCCAGCGGAGGCGAGGCCATGAGCGCGGCCTGCGACGTGTCCGACAGCAAGGCCATCGAGGCCATGTTCGCCGACATCGACGCCCGCTTCGGGCCCGTCACCGTGCTGGTGAACAACGCCGGGGTGGACAGCACCCCTGGTGACGGCTCTGGGGAGGGCAATACCGGCGGTGACCGCCAGATCGTGGACATGAGCGACGACGGCTGGCAGCGGATGCTCGACATCCACCTCAACGGCGCCTTCTACTGCACCCGGGCCATGTTGTCCCGGATCATTGACACCGATCTGAAGGGTTCGGTGGTCTGCATGTCGTCGATCGCCGGTCTGTCCGGTTGGGGGCCAGTGCATTACGCCACCGCCAAGGCCGGGCTCTTGGGGTTCATGCGGGCGATGGCCCGGTTCTGCGCCCCCCACGGCATCCGGGCCAACGCAGTGTGCCCCGGCGTGATCGACACCCCCATGGTGGCCGGGGTGGACACCGCCATGATCGAGGGCCTCAAGATGATCACCCCCGCCGGCCGCATCGGCGTCCCCAACGACATCGCCTATGCCGCCCTCTACCTGGCCTCCGACGAGAGCGACTTCGTAACCGGCGAAACCATCACCCCCAACGGAGGCCTAGTCATCGGCTGACCGACATGGACAGCTGTGACCATCTGACGAAATATCAGCACCCCAATCTATGGGGTGCTGGGTACAGTAGGAGCATGAGCGTGGTCTTTGACCTCTCTGAGAAAGCAGTCAAGCGGCTCTGGGAAGAAGCCTCGCGTCGTCGGATAAGCGTTGAGGAGCTCATTGGAGAACTGGCGGACAGCCTGCCAGCGGGTGATCCACTGGAAGCGTTCATCGGCTGTGGGGAGTCTGGTCAAATGGAGCCTTTCGATATTCATCGCGAACGGACTGAGCTGGCTGCCAGCAGGCACGACACGGCTGTTTGAGCCTTCGTGCTCCTCGTCGATACCGGCGTATTCGTATCTGCCGCTGACCGCAGAAATATTTCCACTGTTGCAACCCTCAACCGCAGGGATTTTGCAGTGGTGCAGCCAGACCACGGGGAATGGGGTTTCCGGCATGGCTGAGTCGGCCATTGAGTGGACCGACGCAACTTGGAACCCCACCACCGGATGCGACCAGGTTTCACCGGGGTGCGACCACTGCTATGCCTTGACCATGGCTGGCCGCCTTAAGGTGATGGGTCAGGCAAAGTACCAAACAGATGGCCATCCGAGGACAAGCGGCCCTGGCTTTGGACTGGCCTGCCACCCGGAGACCCTGGCTCTTCCTGCGACTTGGGCAAAGCCCCGCATGATCTTCGTCAACTCGATGAGTGACCTCTTCCACAAGGAAGTGCCAGTTGAGTTCATACAGGACGTGCTTGACGTAATGCGGGACACCCCCCAACACACCTACCAGGTGCTGACCAAACGTTCCCACCGGCTCGCACGACTCAGTGATGCCTTGGAATGGCCCCCCAATGCGTGGGTCGGGGTCAGTGTGGAGTCTGCTCGCTATTTGTTCCGATTGAGGCACTTGCAGGAGACCGCAGCTTATGTCCGTTTCATCAGCGCCGAACCGCTTCTTGGGCCACTGGGAGCTCTTGACCTCACCGGCATCGACTGGCTGATTGCCGGAGGCGAAAGCGGCCTCGGCGCTAGGCCCATGTCGCCAGAATGGGTGACCGGCCTTCGCGACCGCTGCGTCGAGGCCGGAGTTCCATTCTTCTTCAAGCAGTGGGGTGGCCGCTCGCCCAAGGCCGGGGGTCGCCATCTTGAGGGTCGGACCTGGGATGAGTATCCGTTGACTGCCCTGGCCAATTGATCATTGGCGGGCCAGAGAGGCAGCCATCAGCCGAGGCATCTACCATGACACGATGTCATTGCAGGAGACCCTGGCGAGAATCCGCTCCTCGCCCCGTCCCAACAACGAGGAGTCGGCCAAGTTTCAGGTGATTGCTCCGATCCTCCACGCGCTGGGATGGGATACCTCTGACGGAGAACAAGTGCTGTTCGAGCACTCAGTGGGCGGCAAGAAGGGTGGAAGAGTCGATATTGCCCTAAAGGAGAGGGGTCGCGTTCTTGCCCTAATTGAAGCTAAGGCACCTCATTCTGATCTGACTACCCATGTAGAGCAGGTACTGGGTTATGCCTTTCATGAAGGGGTGGATATCTGCGCACTGACCACGGGGGAGGAGTGGTGGCTGTTTCTTCCCCGTGAACGTAAGGCGGTCACCATGGCCTAGCCGGGAACCGGCTTCACTGCTGGGATATGGTCGAAATATGAATGCGGAGTTCCAGTCCAGCGCGAGTCGGCAAAGCTGAGCGTTCGAGATCCAAGCCCGTTCCTACACGTCCGCCCAGTACCTCAGCGGAGCCTGATGCCTGGGACTAGCTCTTCTGTCGGTTGGTGGAGGTGGTTTGCAGGCAATCGGATGCTCTTTGCTTGAGCCGATCTTTGAATAGTTCGAGCGCGCCAGTGGTGGGGACGCCGGAGGGCAGTGCGCTGATCTCACTTTCCGTGGCCGAGACGACTCCTGAGGCGAATTCCTCGGCGCGGTTGATTGTCTCGTCCAGCGGGATCATCAGATATGCGGCCAGGCTGGCCAGCGAGTCTTTGGCCCCGGCTCGGTAGACGGTGAAGTCCGACCCGAAGCGCATGGCCATCTCCAACGCACCGATTCTCTTGTTGGCGAATGGCAGGGCCGAGCTGATGTCGTAGAGGGGAGCGAGTTTGATGCTCCTTGAGTCAATGGTGATGCTGTAGTTGCGGGCATGGCCGTCGCGGTTCACGATTATCCAGTAGTAGAGCAGTGCGTCGCGGAACCTGCGGAGGTCGGCGTCGGGATCGGCTGAGAACCGCTGGATGGCATCGCCGATAGGCGCAATGCCCGGCCCACCGTGCTTCTCATACTTCTGCTGCGGAGAGCGGCCCAAGGCTTGGCACATATCCTCCTGGTGGACACGCTCCCAGCCGGTGTCAGTCTGTACCCGGTCATAGCGGGTGACGATGGCTGTCGGGTGCTCTGCGTAGACGGCGATTTCGGACTCGGCAGCGTGCAGCCCAAGCCGCCGGGCAACCGCCAAGCAGAGATGCTCTACAACCGCCTGATCGGGCCGTCCTGCGGGCGAGGGTTTGAGTATGTGCGTCGTGGGGGTGTTCCCATACGGTCTTGCCCACCCGTCGGCCAGCCAGTGCAAGGCAGTCTTCGCTTGGAATCCTCCGAGGCTGAAGTAGGCGCTCTCATCGTCGGGCAGCCACCTCGCCGTGTCCGATGCCATCAGCGCGATCTCATCTTCGACCTCTGCCTGCGTCAACGAACGCAGACCGCTTTCCCGGTCGCTCAGCGATTGTTCGTTGCCCGCAGGACAGAACTGGACCGCACCGGCGCAATCGTGCCCGACGCGTGTCGCGATCAATCCGAGGGCGGTGGGTGGCGATACCCCTTCGTTTTGGTACCAGCGCTCCAGCACTCGCTGGTTGTCGGGCAGCAGGCCGTCGATCCACCGCATTGTTGCTTCCGAGGAGAATGGTTGATCGCGAAACGGCAGGGACATGGACAGAGGGATTGATGCTCTGTTGAGCAGATAGTCGTGGTCGTAGCAGAACTCGGCACGGCCAGTGCCGGTGACGTGCAGCTTCCCGGCGGGGACACCGTTGAGCAGCACCGTGAGTGCTTCAATGGCGTTGCTCATCTGTTGGGCTCGGGCGGGCGGTCGAAACGCAACTCCAAACCCAGGGAGCGTGTTACCCGCATGAGGTTTCCCAGTTCGCCGCCCCCGTGCCCTCTCTCGGCGAGGCTGATCCACCGGCGGGATACCCCAGCTTGCTCTGCCAGCTCAGCCTGAGTCAGGCCTGCTACTACTCTGAGTCGGCGCAGCTCCATTCCGAGATGCCCGATTGTGCTGAATCCTCGGAAGAACTCCGGTGCCATTCCTCAAGCATAGGATGTAAGGGAACCGCGCCACTATAAATTTGAGAAGGAACCTTCACATAAGATGCATGTAAGGATATCCTAGCTTTCCAGCTGCGGGACTTCTAGGGCGCCCATTTCGACTAGGCGGTCTACTTCGGCGGGGTCCATGTTGAGTTCTTCGGTGCAGATTTGGCGGGTGTGCTCGCCGAGGAGGGGGGCGGCGTGGACTGGGGGGGTGGGCATCTCGCTGCCGTAGAAGCAGGGGCCTTCCAGAACCAGGTTGCCGGCGCCGGGCTGGAAGACCTCCAACGGGAAGCCTCGCTGGGTGAGTTGGGGGTCGGTCATGTGGTCGAGGGCGGTGAGCATGGCCGCGCCGGGGACGCCGACCGCCTGGCAGGCGTCTTGGACTTCCTGTGGTGACAGGCTGGCGGTCCACTGGGCCACTCCGGCGTTGACTGCCTCTCGGGCGGCCATTCGGCCCTCAGCGGTGCCATAAGCGGGGTGATCGGCCCACGCCGGGTTCCCCATGGCCTGCTTGAGCGCGGCCCAGTCGGCGTCGTCGCGTACGCACACCACGCTCCACTGCTGGTCGCCGTCGCACTGGAACACTCCCCACGGGGCGCCCTGGTCGGAGTCGTTGCCCACCGGCTGCACTGAGCCGGGGCTTAGCGACTCGGCCATGAACAGATCGCCCAAAGTGTTGACCAAAGCCTCGGCCTGGCTGATCTCGGCGTGGGCTCCTTCGCCCCTTCGCTCCTTGCTCAACAGCCCGGCCAGGGCTCCTAGAGCACACAGCCGTCCGGCCAAGTGATCGGGGTGGATGGCGTTGGACCCCGGCGGCGGGTCGCCGTCGGTGAAGTTCCACAGGTACTTGATGCCCCCCACCGTCTGGATGGTGGGCCCGTAGCCGATCCAGTCGGCATAAGCCCCGGTTGAGCCCATGAGCTGGCTGCTGGCCATGCACACGCCGGGGTTGATCTCTTTGAGGGTCTCATAGCCCACCCCCATTGCGTCCATGGTGCCGGTGGAGTTGTTCTCGATCACGATGTCGGCCGTCTTCACCAGCTCCTTCAGCACGGCCAAACCCTCGGGGATCTTGGAGTTGACCCCGAAGCTGCGCTTGGTGCGGCTTGAGGAGGCGAACGACGGGGTCATCTCGGTGCCGGTCACCAGCCGCATGAAGTCGGGATAGGTGCGGGTCTCGATCTTGATCACGTCGGCGCCGTACTCGGCCAGCATCCGCCCGCCCTCCACGCCCACGCCGCCATGGCCGAAGTCCAGCACCCGCAGTCCGGCCAGCGGCTGATTCTGCTCGCCGGCGGCGGGGACAGGACCGCGAGGCTCGGCGGCAGCCGCCTCTGAGGCCACTTCGGCGTTGTGCTCGCCCACCGCAGGCGCGCCGAACCGGAATCCTTGGCGCTGGCGGTCGATCTCCATGAACCCCGAGGCCACCTCGGCCTCTGTGCTGGGGGCCACCTCTACCGGCACGAAAGTGGACCGGGACACGTAGTGCTCGTTCACCAGGATGTCGGACGGCTTGAGCATCGGGGTGACCACCACGCCCCGGCGCTGGGCCTCGGCCGCGGCCTCCTCCATCAGCATGGGAGCGAAGTGCTCGGCGATGACCGGATTCAACACATCGCCGTTCATCAGCCGGGTGAGGGTCTCGCCCCACATCTCGTCGGCGAACGCCTCGGGACGGCCCAGCCACTCCCACATGGCGAACCACTGGCGGGGGCTGAGGATCACCATGGTGATGAAGCCGTCGGCTGTCTCGAACAACGGATACACCACAGTGGTCCCCGACCGGACGACGGGTGGATCCATTCCTGCGTCCAATGTGGGCTGCATGTTGGCGAGCTGCCAGGTGTTGAGGTGGATGGCCGCCTCCAGCACCGAGAAGTCGAGGTGCTGGCCCCGCCCGGTCCGCTGCTTGGCCACCAGGCCGATGAGCACCGCCAGCGCCCCCACTATCCCGGCAGCGTCGTAGGCAAAAGCGCCGGGGATGAAAAGGGGCGGCTTCTCCGGGATGCCCGAGGCGGCCAGGTGCCCGCTCATGGCCTGGATCACCTCGTCGGTGGCCTCGAACTGGGCGTACGGCCCCTCCTGGCCGAAGTCGGTGACCGACAGCACCAAAAGGTGCCCGAACTCGGCGGATACCTCCCGTGGGTCCAGCCCGTAGGGGGCCAGCGCCCCCGGCTTGGTCGACTCGATCCATACGTCTGCGCCGGCCAGCAGCTCTCGCAGCTGGGTCTGGCCTTCAGCAGTGGTCACGTCCACGGTGACCCCCCGCTTGTTGAAGTTGCGGAAGGCGAAATACAGGCTGGTGTCGCCGTCAGGGGCAAATGGCGGCATGTTGCGGGATGCGGCCCCGCTGGGCGGCTCCACCCGGATGACGTCGGCACCGTGGTCGGCCAACAGTCGTCCGGCCAGCTCGCCCTTGACGTCGGCCATGTCGATGACCCGGAGGCCGCTCAGCGGCAGTTCATTCGAAGACACGGTTCGCGACACTACCCCCAGCATTCCCATTGATTCGAAGAACATGGTCAACTGGTGGCGTGAGCGCACAGACCAACCTGGAAATCCTCCAATCGGTGTTCGATTCCATGGGCGACGCCGACGCCGTGGTGTCCCATTACACCGACGACTACGTGCTGGAGTTGCCCTACGCGAGCGTCGATGGCCCTGATCGCACCGAGGGCAAAGAAGTAGTGCGGGAGCGACTGGTGCAGGCCTTCAAGATCTTCCGCTTCACCCTGCACATCACCGAAGCGCACCCCTGTGCTGATCCCGACCTGCTGATTGCCGAGTACACCAGCGAGGGCGAAGTCATCCCCACCGGGCGCCGCTACTCCAACCGCTATATCGGTCTGTGGCGCTTTCGCGACGGCAAGGTTTGCTTCACCCGGGAGTACCTCAACCCGGAAATGGCCCGGGCCGCCCTAGCGCCGTCCGGTGAAGAAGGCGCCTAGAGGCTAGAAGCGCCCGCTGCCGAAGCCTCTCATCAAGGGGCCTTGGGACTTTTGATGGAAGGTGTCGTTGATGCCGGAGCTCTCGAAGCCCATGGGCACCTGGCCCGTGGTGGCATACAGGTAGAGGGCCATCTGGAAGATGGCGGTGAGCGTGCTGATCACCACCGACACCAGGGCAATCCACACCACGCCGATGCCGATCCCGACCACTGCGCCGACCCCACCTGCCGAGGCGCCAAGGGCGAAGATCAAGATGCCGGGGATGGCGGCCACAATGCCGATGATGCCGAAGCCCACCTGGGCGATCAGGTTCTCGCCCCACGTATTCCTCAGCAGCTCACCCGAGCGTCTCACCGAGCTGAACGGGCCGGTTTGCTCCACAACCAGGATGGGTACCACCAAAAAGGTGAGCACTCCCCAAGCCATGTTGAGGAGGCTGCCCACGATTCGGGCAAAGGCGTTGTCAGAACTCTGAATGGCCCGCAGGATCATTCCGACGGTCAGGGCCAGAATCGCCCAGGGCACGATCACGTGCAGCCGGGAAAAAGCCCCCTTGATCGCGCTGGAGATGGTGGGGTCTCCGCCGCTGAATCGCTCCCTGGCCCCCGATACCACCGCGGCATTGAAAAACACGGTGATGACGGTGATGGCAAACAAGATGATGATTCCGCCGATCCACAGCATGGGCTCGCTGCCGGTGCTGCTTCCACCATCGTCGATCCCGTCGGTTGACAGCCAGATGGGGATGCCGATCGCGGCGATAACCCCCAAAGAGGCAATCGCCCCCAAAATCGGCAAAACCGCCAACTCTCGATCATGCTGCAGTACCGCCCAGGAAGCCTTGGCAGTGTCCATCGTTCGGCGAAATCGACCCATGGCGCAACGCTACCAGCGCATGCCTACATATTCGCGTCGATGGGATAGGGGCCTATTGAACAGGCATCACCAGCGGAATTTCACAGGCCTGGTCTAGGTCGATCTCCACGGTTAGGTGGCCGTTGCCGTGGGGGCCGGCGCCCCAGGAGGGCATGACGGCGGAGTACAGACCGGTGCCGCCAGCCACCAGGATGAGCAAGGCATCGGGGCTGCTCAGCGCGGGTACAACCAAGTCCGGGTCTTCGCCCTGGCGGCGCTGGTGGCGGTTGATGCCCGAGCCTCGGGCCCGCACCGTGGACAGTTCTGACCAGGAGCGCTTGGCCCGCTCATGCATGGCCTCGGCAATGGTGGTGCGGTCGTGGCCCACGTCGGCTAGGGCGATGGCGTGGTCGGGGTTGAGCACCAGCACCTGGGTGCCACGGGCAAAGTGAGTGTTGTTGGCTCCCAGACCCGACAACGAGGCGGCCAGCACGTTCAGCAGGTGTTCGGCATACACTTCGGGATCGTCGTCGGGAAAGCACAGCACCGAGTGAGGCCCTTCGGTGCAGGCCACCGTTACCGTGCTCTGGTCGATGTCGTAGCCCAAAGATGTGTGCAGCGGGGGCCAGGGGCTGGCCTCCTCGTCTTCACCCAGGCAGAACGTGAACTTGCCGGGATGGCCGAGCAACGCCATGTCAGAAGTGCCAGGCCGCCCGCCGCCGATGTTGATCATGGCCAAGCGCACTGCCCGGCCTATTGAGGCGTTGGCCCGGTGGCCGGGGCCCAGCGCGCCGAACCCCGAAGCAATCCCGCAGGCATCCACTGCGGGACCGTTCACGATGAGCAGCGGTCCCAGGTTGTGGGTGGTGGCTTGCACCTCGGTCATGTCCATGCGAGGGTCGGACACCGCCCGCACTGCGGCCACTACTGCCGGGAAGTAATCGGGCAGACAGCCGGCCATCACCGAGGCGATAGCGGCCTTTTCCACGGTGGCCTCTCCCAGATTGGGTCCGAGCTGTCCTAGGGAAACGTCAGCGTCAAGTCCAGAGGCCAGCACCATCCGCTCTACCCGGGCGGTGGTGGGTATCACCACTGGCAGCCCGTCGGTGCAGCCCGCCTCGTGGAGCTGTTCGAGTGCGGCCTCTTCGGATACGGCGGTGAGCTGGCGGGTCATCCGGTGGCGCCCAGCGCCTGAAGCACCTCGTCAGCGATGTCGTCGGCCACCATCTTCATGGCCTTCTCGCCGGTGCCGGCCACCGGGTGGGGGAGCTTCACCCTGGGAATGTCGGGCATTCCCGCCGATCGGGACACAAAGTCGCCCTGGGGGGAGAACTTTGTGGTCACCAAGGCCACCGCCGGGGTGTCGAGGCGGGCGGCCTTGATGGCGTCACGCACGGTGCCGCTGGTGCAGCTTCCTCAATGGCCGTATGCGGCCACTACCGCGTCGCACTCCTCGGTGATCTCACCCATGAGCTCGTCGTCGGCCACCATCGAGGCGTTGCCCTTGTTCCAGGCCCGAACTTCCACGTCGGGACGCACCCGGCGAAGACTCTCGCCCACCGCATCCATGAAAGGGACTGAGTCGGGAAATCCGTTGGCCAACAGCCCGATGGTGAGTGCTCCGTCTCTCGCAGAAAGCTCGTAGGGGGTAACCGGCTCTCCTGGATCTGCCTGGGGGTCCAGATATTCGATCTCCATGCCTCTACGGTAGTGCAAGTGCGTATGTGGAGAGCATGGGCTGTGATCGCGGTAATCGCCGCCACAGTCGGGGTAGTGGCCGTGGTGGTGGATCGTCAGTTCTTTGTCGAGGAGGATCCCGTGCTCACCACCTCGCCGGCACCGAATCCGCCGGCGCCCGCCTCTACACCTGCGTCCAAGGCGCCTCCCTCGCCCGAGGCCACGCCCGACCCCACCCCCACCGAGGCGCCGACCCCCACGCCCACGCCGGTGCCCACGCCCACGCCCTTTCCCGGTTGGGTCGATCCGGCCACCGCCTTCGAGCCGGCCAGCGGTATGCCCGGGTTGCTCACCTTCCGGGGCAACCCCACCCGCACTTTCTACGGAACCGGTCCGGTGCCCCGTTCGCCCGAGGTCCTATGGCGGTTCACCGGCAGCTCCGAGCGGGATCTGTGCTCGCTCACCACCTGGGAGGCTGGCACCACCCTGTGGTGCGGGGCCGGCTGGACCGGCCAGCCCGCGGTGATCGAATGGGACGAGCGCACCTGGGTGGTAGCGGGCACCTACACTCCCGCCGTCCACTTCCTCGACGCTGCCACTGGCGAGCAGATCCTGCCCGAGTTCGTGGTCGGCGACCTGATCAAGGGGTCGGTGACCGTCGACCCCGACGGCTACCCCCTGGTGTACTTCGGATCGCGCGACAACGAATACCGGATCATCGCCTTCGACCGGGAGGAGCCGACCCAGCTGTGGTCGATGCACGCCAACGAGGTGTCGCCGGTGTTGTGGAACGACGATTGGGACGGCGCCTCTCTGGTGCTGGACGACTACCTGTTCCAAGGCGGGGAAAACAGCCACTTCTTTATCATCAAGCTGAACCGCGGCTTCGGTCCAGATGGCCTGGTGACCGTCGATCCCGAAGTTGTGTTCTCCAACCCCGGCTGGGATCAGGAGCTGCTCAACGTGGTGACCGACGGCAATGTGTCCATCGAGGCGGGGATGACCGTGGTGGGCAACACCCTTTACTTCGCCAACTCCGGGGGGCTGGTGCAGGGGTGGGACATCACCGGGGTGGCCGACGGACAGGTACCCGATCGGGTGTTCCGCTACTGGGCGGGAGACGATGTGGACGCCACCGTGGTGGCCGACGACGAGGGATTCTTGTACGTGGGTGTGGAGTACGAGCGGGGCAATGCCCGCAGCCAGGAGCTGGGACAGATGCTCAAGCTCGACCCTTCGGCCGAAGACCCCCTGGTTTGGGGCACCGACCTTCGAAACGCCGATATCGATGGAGTGTGGGCCACCGCGGCGCTTACCGAGGAGATGGTGTACGTGCCGACCAACGCCGGATTCCTGTACGGGTTGAGCCGCGACACCGGCGAGATCGTGTGGTTCAAGCGGATGGCCGGCCCAGTGTGGTCGTCGCCGGTGGTGGTCGACGACGTGTTGATCCAAAGCGACTGCGCCGGAAACATCTACGCCTTCGACGTCTCCGAGCCTATGGTCGAGCCTCCCCAGTTGTGGCGGATATCCCTGGAGGGCTGTGTGGAGGCCACCCCCGCGGTGTGGAACGGCGTCATCTATGTGGCTGACCGAGTCGGAGGCTTCTACGCCATCGGCGACCGCTGACCGGGCAACTACCCTGACGCCGTGGCCGAACCGTTCCGGATTGCCGTGCCCGATGAGGTGATTGACGACCTGCACCGGCGCTTGGACGCCACCCGCTGGCCCCAGTCGCTGGACGGGGTGGGATGGGACTACGGGTCCGACACCGCCTACATCGCTGAGCTATGCCGCTACTGGCGCCATGACTATGACTGGCGGGCCCACGAGGCCGCGCTCAACGAGTTGCCCCAGTTCACCCACCAAGTCGACGGCCTCGACATTCATTACGTGCACGCTGGAGGCCAAGGCCCCGACCCGTTGCCACTGGTCATCACCCACGGCTGGCCCAGCTGTTTCTGGGAAATGCACAAGGTGGTCGGACCCCTGAGCGATCCTGCAGCCCATGGCGGGAATCCGGCCGACGCCTTCCACGTCGTGGCCCCTTCGCTGCCCGGCTACGGGTTCTCCTCGCCTCCGACGCGGCCGGGGGTGTCTTCGGCCAAAGTGGCCGACATGTGGGCCGAGTTGATGGCCTCACTCGGCTACGAGCGGTTCGGGGCCCAGGGCGGTGACTGGGGATCGGCGGTGAGCGCGGCGCTGGGGGCGGCCCATCCCAGCCGCCTGGTGGGCATCCACCTGAACATGGTTGCGCCGCCCATCGACGAGGCGGCCCTCACCGCTGAACAGCAACAATGGTGGGAGGGCGTCAAGCAGTACCGCGACCAGGAGTGGGGCTATGTCCACCTGCAGCGCACCAAGCCGCAGACCGCCGCGGTGGGCCTCACCGACTCGCCTGCCGGCCTAGCCGCCTGGATCATTGAGAAGTGGTGGCGGTGGAGCGACATCGACGGTCCCGGGGGACGGGACATGACCCGGTGCTACACCCTCGACGAGCTGTGCACCCTTCTCACTATCTATTGGGCCACCGCCACCATCGGCCCGTCGATGCGCATGTACTACGAGAGCTTCGGGACTGGTTCGGCTTTCAACCAGCCGCCAAGGATTTCGGTGCCCACCGGAGTGGCGGTGTTCAACGAGAAAAACCGCCCGCCCCGGGAACTGGCCGAGCCGTACTACAACATCACCCGGTGGACCGAGGTGGACGACGGCGGCCATTTCCCGGCCTTGGAGAACCCGGACAAGTTGGTGGAAGAAGTGCGTGAGTTCTTCAGACCTCTCCGCTGAGAAAGAAAGAGAAGGAATGGCAATGACCCGATTGGGAATCATCGGACTGGGCGACATGGGCGGCGCCATCGCCGAGGGCGTGCTGACCGGTCAGTGGGACGACGAGGTAGTTGTGGTGGGCTACGACATCTCCGAGTCGGCCTTGGACCGCTTCACCGAGTTGGGTGGTGTTCCGGCTGGCTCGGTGGGGGAGTTGGCCCGCCAGGTGGATGTGGTGGCCGTGGTGGTGATCGACGACGCCCAGGTTCGCCAGGTGTGCTCGGGCGACGACGGGGCTATTGCCGGAGCGGCCGAGTCGGGGGCGTTGGTGGCCATCCACTCCACCGTGCTGCCCGCCACGGTTATCGACCTGGCCGCCAAGGCTGCTGAAGTGGGCGTGGCGCTCATCGACGCCCCGGTTACCGGGGGCACTCCTTCAGCCCGGAACCGGGATCTGGTGGTGTTCTGTGGGGGCGACATGGCTCACACCGAGCAAGGTCGACCCCACTTCGAGCGATACGGAGGCATGGTTATCAACGTCGGCCCGTTGGGGGCTGGGCTTCAGGCCAAGGTGGCCCGCAACCTCATCAGCTACGCGGAATTTGCCGTGGCCTACGAGGCCATCGCGTTGGCCGCAGCCGCCGGAGTGGATCTGAAGGCATTCGCCGACATCGTGAGCTATTCCGACCGCAACATCGGCCCCCACTTGGGCGTCTTCAGCCGCCCGATCGTCTATCCGCCCCCGCCAATGGGGGGCAGCTTCACCCGCATCGCCCACAAAGACTTGGGCGGTGCGCTCGCCTTGGCCGAGGAGCTGGGCGTAGACCTGCCCATCACTGCGTTGGTCGATCAGCACATCGACGCCGCTTTCGGCGACTAGCCGCGGCGCTGCAATTGGTTTGGGCTGTCGCCCAACGGCTAGCTGAAGGTAACGGTTCCGGCGTCGAGCACTACCCGGTCGCCCACCCGGGTCTGGAACCGGGCTGATCCGCCGCCCTCGTCCCAGATGTGGACGTCCAGGGTCTCTCCAGGAAGCACCGGCGAGGAGAACCGGCCGTGCATCGACTTGAAGCGGGCCGGGTCGCTGTCACACAGGGCGTGGAGCAAACCCCGCCCGGTGAATCCATAGGTGCACAGACCGTGCAGGATCGGGGTGTCGAACCCGCCGGCGGCGGCGAACGACGGGTCGGAGTGCAGCGGGTTGCGGTCGCCGTTGAGCCGGTAGAGCAGCGCTTGGTCGCTGCGGGTCTGGTAGGTGACCACATGATCGGCATCGCGCTCGGGGACCTTGGCCGGGCTGGCCGGACCCCGGTCTCCACCCCAGCCCCCTTCGCCGCGGATGAACAGAGCGCTGGTGGTGGTGAACAGGGGCTGCCCGTCGGCGGTGTCGGTGGCCTCGCCCTCCAACACCACCAAAGCTGCCTTGCCTTTGTCGTAGATGCCGGCGACACGGGTGACCGAGCTGACCGTGGCCTCCACCGGAAGCGGCTTGTGGAGGGTGAAGCCCTGCTCGCCGTGAACCAAGAGTGCCGGATTGTAGGTGCCGATCTTGGCCATGGGGCTGTTGGCGCCGCCCAGACCGCCTCCCAGCACCACACACATGGTGGGCAGGGCCTTCTGCGCGACGTCTTTTGTGTTCTCGGTGGTGAACTCCAACTCAAACCCGGTGGGATCGGTCACTCCGGCACCCACGCCCAGGGCATAGAGGAGGGCGTCTTTCGACTTCCAGCTCGAGGTGCTCGGCTCGCTCTCGGCGCCGACAGCTGATGGGTCGATGGGCATGGGGGCTCCTAATGGATTGAGGTTCTTCGGCGCCTGGTTGCGCCCGGATGCTGCCCAAAACATACCGTTGCCGTCGTGGCTCATATCAATCAGCCAGGCGGCCCATTTCAGGCCATCGACCATCCGGCGGTGGCCGGCCGGGAGCGGGAGTTGCGAGCGCTGGCTGACGCCGTGCGCCGATTGGTAGCAGCCACCGTCACCAACACGGCCTCGCCCGCCGACACCGCAGCCTTGGCGGCGGAGGCCGATGCCCTGGCCGATCGCATCGAGGCCCATGTACCCGCCGAGCTTCCGCCCCGGTTCGGCCCCGGGGGACCGGATATCGAAGGCCCCCCGATTACCCACAAGCGGGCACCCTTCGACTACGTGACCGGCATCTGCAATCCCGCCGCGGTGCCAGTGGAGATGGTGGTGGACATGGATTCCGACCCGCCCAAGACCCGGGGCCGAGCGGTGTTCTCCACCGTGTATGAAGGTCCGCCCGGCTGCGTGCACGGGGCAGCCATAGCCTCAGCCTTCGACATGGTGTTCACCAGCGCCTGTTCCACTAGGAACGCCAGCGGTCCCACCATGATGCTGTCGGTGCGCTATCGCCGTCCCACTCTGCTGGATGTGGAAACCGTCTTCGAGGGCTGGGTGGAGGCCTTCGACGGCACCATCACCGAGGTCAAGGGCCATGCACTCCAAGACGGCCAAGTCACTGCTCTGGCTGAGGGCGTGTTCCGCCACCTCGACCGGGAAACGCTCAACCGGCTCGCCCAGCGGGGGTGAACTCGGCGGGCAGGTGCTTGATGCCGTGGATGAAGGCTGACGACAGTGGGTCGGGTTCGCCGGTGGCCCGTATATCGCCGATGCGGTCGAAAATCTCGCGGAACATCACCTTGATCTCCCGGCGGGCCAGGTGCGCCCCGAGGCAGTAATGCGGACCGGGGCCGCCGTAGCCCACATGGGGATTCGGGTCGCGCAGCACATCGAACTTGTGCGGGTCGTCGAAAACCGACTCGTCCCGGTTGGCGCACAAGTAGTTCATCACCACCATGTCGCCTTCGTCGATCTTCTGGCCTTCCAGCACCGTGTCGCTCAGCACGGTGCGGCGCATGTAGGTGACCGGGCTGGCGATGCGCACGATCTCCTCGACCGCGCTGTGGGCCACGCCCTCGAAATCGTCAGTCCAGATCTTGCGTTGATCGGGATGGTCGGTGAGATGCACCAAGCCCCAGCTGATGGCGTTGCGGGTGGTCTCGTTGCCGGCCACCACCAACAGGATGAAGAAACTGGCCAGCTCGGCGCGGGTGAGCCGCTCGCCGTCGACTTCGGCGTTGACCAAGACGCTGGTCAGATCCCCAGTGTCCACCCCCACCTTTGACTCCGCCACATCGTCCATCAGGTTGGACAGGGCCTCCCCGGCCATGAGGATGGCCGTGACGAAGTCCCCGAACTCGGGCACGTACTCGTCGTCGGCTGCGCCCAAAATCACGTTCGACTGGTCGAAAACGAAGTCGTGTTCGGAGGCAGGAATGCCCATCAGGTCGCACACGATGCGCAGCGGCAGGCGGGCCGCGACGTCGGTGACGAAGTCGCATTCGCCCCGCTCGCACACCTCGTCCACGATCAGCCTGGCCTGGTCCTGCACCGAGTCCTCCAGCCGGGCCAGCATCCGGGGGGTGAATCCTGCCGAGACGATCTTTCTCAGCCGGGCGTGGCGGGGGTCGTCCATGGCGATGATGGAGTTGAAGTACTCGTTGAACTCCGGCGGGAAGTCATTGATGGTGACTCCCGAGGATGAGGAGTAGATCTGCGAATTGCGGGACACCTCGAGAATGGTGGAATGCCGAGTGATGAACCAGGCGCCCGGCGTTGAGACGCTCTCTAGATCACCCGTGAATTCGAACCCGGAATAGAACGTGAGCGGCCGGGAGCACACCTGCTTCAGATCCTCGTCCACCACCCGGCGGTCTCGCCTCCAAAATGCGTTGTGAAGCGGATTGTGGGGATCCGCCTCAGTCGCCGGCGGCGGTTTGGTGAACGAGCCGGTTGCGGCTTCAGGATCTGGCGTGACAGCGGTCATGGAAGCAATCTAGTGGTCCAAGTCGACCGGGTTCCGTTAGTTGATTGGTAGCAGCCTCCGCCCCAAGGGCCCTATTGGAAAGATATGAATTCTGGAGTGGGGGTGAGTTCTAGTACTTGTTCTGTGGTGGCGTTGGGGTGGTCTTTTTTGTAGAAGTTCTTCCAGCCCCAATGGAACTGGTCGGCGTCGGGCTCGCTGGTCAATGCGTCCCAGGTGGCGTACTTGGCCCTCATTGAGCCTTGGCCGTCCATTTGGATCAGCACGGCCAGTTCGGGGGGAGTTTCTATAAGCCCGCGGTTGGTGATCATGGAGTATTTGAATTGGTGGACGATCAGCAGCTTCTGGGGGAGGGCGTGGTCGCGGACTATGCCAGCCAACCACCTCACGACTTGGTTGATCTCGGCCGCGTCCACGGTGCCGACTTGCTCTAGGTGGACCTGGTGGGGCTTGAGCCTCCACTCCGGATCGAGTGCCAGTCCGACGTGGGGAAGGCGGAGGAACTCCTCGTAGACCTTCGCCTGCGTCAAGAAGTCGGTCCGGCCCGGCTGGAGGTCCAGTACTACGTACATGTCGTTTTCGGCCGCAGTCTCCACCCAAGGCCTGATCACATCACGAGCGGTCATGGCCGAATAGTCTCTGTCGCCTCCGGCGTCCGCCGAAGCAACGGTGGCGATGATCTCGAAGGTGGGCAGCACCGTTGATCCGTCAGCGCCGTAGCCTGCGGCGATGGATCGGAGGCGCTCGACGCCTTGATCGGGCCCCTGTGCTCCCAGCACCCCGAGGCCAGGGCCTGACGGATGGCCGTATAAGGCCACTAAGCGTCGATCAAAACCTGATTCGAACATGAGCAGGCCGCCACCGGGAATCTGATGTCCTTGGCGAATTGCCTCCAGCTGCCAGGCAGAATCCTCGCTCAAGCCCGGGCCCATTTTCACCTCTGAGGCGTAGGAGATCATCTCCCTTGCCTCGAAGGGGAGGCCCCGTAGATCGCCGGTCGCAACGATCACCGGTTCTCCGACTTGGTGGCCGAGGGCCTCCAACTGAAGGGCCTGATGGTCGTCTGCCACCAGCCACACTCGGGCATGGGCTGTCACTTGGGGCGAGAGTGCGGCCTTCGGATCGACCGCGCCCAGTTCGGAGTTGGTACTTGCGGAGGCGGCCCCAGAGATGTTTCGGATATCTGACGTTGCCAGAGCACTCTCAACCCGAGATGTTGAGGAGGCTCCCCGGATCGTTGCTACTTCTGCACCGTCAACAGACGAAGTCGTACCGGGGTCGTTGGCAGGGATGTATTCCGTTTTGAGAGTCGCCTGCGAGCTCGACGATATCTTCACTAAAGGCAAGCACGATGATGCAATGACAGCAATCGCAACAACACCAATGAACCCGACCGCACGGTAACCCGTCGCACGTCGGTGGCAGGGGGTTCGAGCACTCCTGAGGCGACCCGAACCGCCAGGGTTGGGCCGAGGGCGAATTGGCACCAATGGCTCCTTCAGATTTCACCAGGCTTTGGTGCCAAATCAGCGCAAAGCCTGCTTTGAAATCCGCGTGCCCTGGTTCAAACCCGATCTGTCGGATTTGAACCCCCTACGAAACGGCAGCCCACATACTACCGGAGCATCTGCCCCTTTCGTGTGATTCCCACGACTTCGATATCAGGGCCAGCTGAGCTGGCAAGTGTTACTTCAACGAGAAGGGGGGATAGCGATCGGTGATGAGCAGCCACATGTAGGCCCAGACTCGCAACCCCCAGCGGTTTACCCCGACCACATAGTTGAAGAGTCCGCGCGGGTAGCGGCCGGTGAAGATGATTGCGAACCATGCGATCACCACGCTCAGGAGGGCTCCGACGCCCAGTATTGCCAGCACGATGTAGTGCGGGATGGCGAGAATCCATTTGACTATCGGCAGCCAGCGATTCAGGTCGCGGGACGCGTCGGGGTAGTCCAAGTCGAGGCGGACGGCTTGTTCCTCATCGGTTGAGGGGTATTCCTCTCGCAGCAGCCCAAAGTAGGCCCCCACACGGGCCGAGAATCTCGAGACTTCGAGGTTCCAATCGAACCACCACCGCGGATATTTGCGGCGGAACAGGATCATCAGCAATGTAGGCAGGAACAGAGCGCCACCGGCCAAACCTCGCCAGCCCTCGCTATCGTCCAGCCCGATGCCGCCGATCTGGCCGGTGACCAGTCCGGCCAAGATCGCGATGGGGATGAGCAGCACGATGCGGAAAAGCGTCTTTACCCGACTGAGCCCCGATTCGGGGTACTCGACATCTAGTCGTGCCGGGTAGCCGGTTTCGGTTCCGCCTGCCATGCCTTGTACGTCTGACATGCCTGCCTCCTAATGCACTTGCTCGCTGAGGACGATGCACCGTCCATTCTCAGTGGCCCGCCCCAAGCTCCAAGGGAGGATACCAGACAGGGGGTAATTCAGCCGCGAATCTGGACTGTGGTGCGCCAGTTAAATGGGTCGGGTGCTGTGCCCGTTTGGATGGCGGTGAGGGCTTGGCGTAGCCGCATGGTGTTGGGGCCTGGCTGGCCGCTGCCGATCGTGAGTGCCTTGCCCGAGTAGAGGATGGTACCGACGGGTGCGATGCCGGCGGCTGTGCCCGACAGAAACGCCTCGCCTCGCTCGGACCAGTCGATTAGCTCTTCAGGATCGATTGGGCGCTCCTCGATTTCGTAGCTGTGGTGCCGGGCTAGCTGGATCACAGAATCCCGGGTCACGCCGTGGAGAAAAGACTCGTCGAGGTGCCGGGTGACGACCCGCTCGTTGTCAGCCAAGAAGAAGTTCGAGGCCCCGGTCTCGGTGATATCGCCGTCGGTGGCGAACAGCACCTGGTCGATCGCCTCGTTGGCGGCCATGGCGTCCATGGTGGAGCCCAAGGCCATCGCATAGTTGGCAGCGCACTTCACCATTCCGAATTGGGGGACGGTACGAGGAGTCGACGTCTCTAGTTGAAGGGTGAGGGGACGAATTCCGCCCTTGAAGTAGTCGCCCACCGGGGAGTTCACCACAAACATCAGCGCGCTGGGGGCTGGATGGGCCGCGGCCCCGATGTCGGATCCTGTACCCACAAAAGTTGGACGGATGTAGAGCGACCCGGGCGGCTCCGGCACCTCATCTGCATTGGCCTCGACCGCGTCGATGATCATCTGCCGCAAGATGCCGGGGTCGATCTCGGGCAGCCGCAGAAGAGCGGCGCTGGTGACCATCCGTGCGACATGGGTGTCGAGTCGGAAGATCGCCACCGACCCGTCGGGCTGGCGATGGGCCTTCAGCCCCTCGAAGATGGAGCTTCCGTAGTGAAGCACGTGAGCGGCCGGGCTGATGGTCAGGTCTCCGAAAGGCTCTGGCGACCCTCCGTAAACCAGCGGCCCGTCATCGGCTCGCGCCGTGGTCATCCAGTCACAGAAAACAGTCCCGAAGGGGACAGCCAACGGATCAGACTTTTCTGTCATGCGGAATCTCCTTCGAGCAGGGCGATGGTATAGCCCGACAGGTCAAAAGGCTGAGGGTTTTGCAGAACTACCGGGTTGCCGACCTCTAGCCGGCTCGCCGCCGGAGTTTGTACAAGCATGTACAACACGGGATCGTGCCGTTAGTCTGAACAGCGTGGCACTTCATGGCGATCACCTGCCTTCGGTAGCCGTCTCGGTGAGCGAGTTCCGGGCCAATTGCGGGCCGCTGTTGGATGCGGTGTGCGATGGGCAGGAGATCGTAATAACCAAGAACGGTCGGCCAGTAGCCGAGGTCCGGCCCCCACGTTCTCCTCGGGAAGAGTTCACTGGGTCGCTCTTTGGCTTTTGTCGAGACATCATCGCACTGCCCGAAGGGTTCGATTTCGACAAGGAACCCGTGTGGGCAGGCCATGAGGAGATCACCGAGGAGGTTCTCTCCAGCTGGGACAGGCAAGAACCCGATCTCATTATCGGCTCATCCGACCAAGACGGCTGATGCTGCTGCTGGACACCAATGTCGTGCTCCGATTCTGTTGGGGAGTGGCTGACGGCAAGCTCGGGACCGAAGCCATCGAACGGGTAGACCAAGCCACCCGGCGGGGTGAGGCAGCGGTCAGCGCGATCACATATTGGGAGTTGGCCCTGTTGCAGGCCAAGCGGCGCCTAGTGGTAGAGCTCAACGTGGCCCTTCTCCGGATGCGAATGGTCGCCGCCGGAGTCAGGGATCTGCCCATCGGATCGATGGAAGCAGAAGAGGCCGCCCGATTGGAAGAAATGGGCCTGGCCACCGGGGGCACCGCAGACCGATTTATCTTGGCCACCGCAGTGGTCCAAGAGTGCCCCCTGCTCACCTTGGACCAACAAATGCTGACGTGGGAGGGCCCGGCAAACTGCATCGATGCTTCTCGGTGATTGCCATTAGTCGTTCCAGTTCTTGACGATGGCTCGCGCCGATGGCCGCGGGCCTGCGTGTCAGGCCAAGATGACGGCTTGGCGGCCTTCGGCGGCGAGGGCGTCTTGGAGGGGAGGCGTGGGGGTGAGCAGGTAGACCTGGGCATTCAGGTGCAGAGCGGCGGCCAGCGCTTCAATCGATAGCAAGTTGAGTTGGCGATGGCGGCTGCGCAGTCGGCCGATCAGCGGGGCCAGGCTTCTCAGGCTCACCAATCCGATCTCTTCGGGGAGCTCGAGCAGCGAATGCAGTGCTCGGGGGACGAGTTTGGGGGGGCAGCTCGGCGAACGAGCTGGAGAGCGTCCCGCTGACTGGTGAGTTCAGCGCTGCCTGGCAGAGCCGCACGTACCAGCAGCCGGTGGTGTAGACCGGCTGCTCAGGCTGCGGCGGGGCTCCCCCTTGCAGCAGGGTGGAGAGGACCCTGTCGTCTACGAGCTGGGTCACTCGCTGGCCAGGTCGGGGTCGCCGAATCCAGCTGCCGCCTGTTCCCAGATCTCGTCGGTGATGACGGCAAACAACTCGGCCCGCAGCTTTTCGACGTTGCCCGGTATCAGCAGGAGTGCGCCGCCGAGATGCAAGTAGCCGACTTCGCCCCCTTCGTCGAGGCCCCAGTGGTGGCGAGCCGTCGCCGGAAGGCTCATCTGCCCCCGAGACGACACCTTCAGCGTTCCCGTGCTTGACATGCGAGCAGTTTACAAGGCGACTTGCAATTCTGCCTTGTAATCGGTCAATGCAGAATCCCAGCAGTACCGGGGCCAAGGGATCGCCTCCGAAGCCCTCAATCTGATCACCGATTGGGCTTTCTCCGAGCACGACCTAGCCCGCGTTCATCTGGTGACCCATGTCGACAATCCCGCGTCCCAAAGGGTGGCCGAACGCTGCGGCTATCAGCGTGAAGGCGTACTACGGGCTTGGGAGCCGGTCAAAGACGACCACCCCGACATCGTGATGTGGAGTCGACTGCCGGGGGATTGACCGGCGGGAAACAGGGACCTAGGCCTGTACGGACGCGGGCCGGCGGGCTGAAGATGGGGCGGCGTTTGACGGGTCGGCCAGGTCTTTCTCGATTTGAGCCACGAGATCAGGGTTGTGCAGAAGGACAGCCTCGTGAGCAGTCATGACAACCTGGTCGAAGTCGCGAGCCACGTGCCTCCCAAGCACTCCGAGATTGAGGTGCCCTTCTAAACCAGGGTTGAGAGGTTTTCGTTGGGGGCGGGGCCGGGGTTGACCTTTTGGCCGGGGGTCCAGGCTACGGGGAGGTGCTTGACGCCGCCGATGAAGTTGGAGCGGAGCCACTCGGGCTCGCCGACGCGGTGGATGTCGGGCATGCGGTCGACGATCTCCTGGAAGATAAGCCTCATCTCCATTTTGGCCAGATTGGCGCCTAGGCAATAGTGGGCCCCGCCACCGCCGAAGGCGATCTGCTCGTTGGGGGTGCGGTTCACGTCGAAGGTGAACGGGTCTTTGAACACCTCTTCGTCCCGGTTGGCCGAGATGTGCCACATGACCACCTTGTCGCCCTCATCGATGTGCTGGCCCCTGATCTCGGTGTCCTCGGTGGCCGTGCGGCGGAAGTGCAGCACCGGTGTGGACCACCGGAGAAGCTCGTCGATGTGGGTGTCGGTCACTCCGTCGGGGGAGCTCTTGACGCTCTCGAACTGCTCGGGGTGGTCCATCAGCGCCAGCATTCCTTGGGCGGTGGCGTTGCGGGTGGTCTCGTTGCCGGCCACGGTGAGCAGCAGCATGAACATGTCGAACTCAAGCTCGGTTAGCCGGTCGCCGTCGATCTCGGCGTTGATGAGCTTGGTGACGATGTCGTCGCGGGGGTTTTCTGCCCGGTCCTTGGCCAGCTGGTTGGTGTAGGCGTACAGCTCCGCGCCAGCAGCCACGCCGTCTACGGCGCCGTCGGCGTACTCGGGGTCGTCGACGCCGATCAAGCGGTTGGACCAGTCGAACAGCATCATGCGGTCTTCCTGAGGCACGCCCATGATCTCGGCGATGGCCTGGAGCGGGAGCTCAGAGGCGACGTCAACCACGAAGTCGGCTTCGCCCTTTTCGATCACGTTGTCCACGATCAAGATGGCTCGGTGGCGGAGGTATTGCTCGATCAGGCCGATCATGCGGGGGGTGAAGCCCTTGTTCACCAGCCGCCGGTAGCGGGTGTGCTTGGGCGGATCGGTGGTGAGCATCATCACTCCCCGGGAGTCAGGCCCTGCGTTGTCGCGGGTGCCCGGATCGGGGATGGAGGTACCGCCCAGCTCCGAGGAGAAGCGCTCGGTGTCGCGGTTCACCTCCACCAGGTCGTCATGTTTGACCACATTCCAAAACGCCGGCCCATTGGGGTCTTGGTGTAGGAAGACGGGTGCTTCCTCTCGGAGCACCTTGAACATCTCATGGTGCTCTTGGCGCACAAACCGGTCGGGGTCGAGCAGGTTTACTTCGGTGAGCTTCACAGTGGCTGTCCTTTGCTGCGATCGTTTGCCGAGTGTCGGCCAGTGTACGGGAACGTCAGATGCGACAAGATACCGAAGTGCAAAACGATCGGGAAGCAGTGAGGCCGCGATGACCGAAGAGGCCAATCAGAGCGCTCAGCGGGCCGACGGAGCCAGCGTGAACGAAAGTGCCCACATGCAGGCCACGATCCTGGCCGGAGTCCGGGTGGTGGACTTCTCGACCGGGGTGTCCGGCCCCTATGCCACCAAGCTGCTGGCCGACGCCGGGGCCGACGTCATCAAAGTGGAGGGGCCCGACGGCGACCCGGTGCGCCGCTGGTCGGCCACTCGGGCCGAATTTGAGGGCGACAGTGCGCTGTTCCAGTTGCTCAACGCCTCCAAGCGGGGCATCGTCGGCCAAGCCGGCGATCCCGAGATCGAGGATCTGGTGGCTACTGCCGATGTCGTGGTGGAGTCTTTTCCCGCCGGGTCGGGGATCGGGCGGGCCTGGGCGCAGCGGCATCCCCATCTCGTGGTGCTGTCGGTCACGCCCTATGGGCAGGACGGGCCGTTGGCCCAGCATCCGTCCACTGAGTACACCGCGCAAGCCCAGTGCGGGGCCATCGCCTGCCGAGGGCGGCCCGACCAGCCCCCGATCCACGCCGGAGGGGGCATAGCGGAGTGGACCGCGGGGGCCTACGCCGGACCCCCGGTCCTCTCCGCGCTGCTGAGGGCCCGGCGCACCGGGCAGGGTGAGCACATCGACTTGGCGGTGGCCGATGTTATGGGCATCGCCGCCACCACGTTCAGCGACCTGGCCCACTCCATGCGGGGCGGCGGCCACGACTTCGACCGGGTGGCCCGGTCGGTGGAGGCGCCGTCGATCGAGCCCGCTCTCGACGGCTGGGTGGGGTTCAACACCAACACCGCTCTGCAATATCAGGGCTTCGTGCTGATGATCGAGCGCCCCGACCTGATCGACACCGAGTGGAGCCAGATCGGGGAGCGGGCCACCCGCCTGGACGAGTGGAATGCCATGGTCCACCCCTGGACCTCCCGCCACACGGTGGCCGAGATCATCAAGGCGGCCTCGGATCTGCGGGTGCCGGTGGCCGAGGTGAACGACGGCCGCAGCGTGCTCGACAACGAGCAGTTCGCGGCCCGGGGGGTGTTCGTGCGCAACCCCGGGGGGTTCCTCCAGCCCCGATCCCCATATCTGATGGACGACGGCGGCGAGCGGCGGCCGGCCACGCCCGCGCCCCGTTTAGGCGAGCACACCGGCACGGTGGAACCTCGCCCCCAGCCCGTGCCGTCGGCTGCCGACACGGAATCCGGCGCCGCCCCCGACCTTCCGCTGGCCGGGATCAAGGTGGTGGACCTCACCAGTTGGTGGGCCGGGCCGTCGGCTACCGGCACGCTGGCCATGCTGGGCGCCGATGTGGTTCACATCGAGTCCACCGGCCACCCCGACGGGATGCGCATGACCGGTTTCATGTTCGGCACTGAGGACTGGTGGGAGTGGAGCTCGATGTATGTGGCCATCAACCACAACAAGCGGGACCTGACGCTGGACTTGGACACCGACGCGGGCATGGACCTGCTGTGGCGGCTCATCGGGGAGGCCGACGTGATTGTGGAGAACTTCTCCCCCCGGGTGGTGGAGAAGTGGGGTTTGAGTTGGGAGGCCGTCTCAGCCCGCAACCCTCAGGCGGTATTCACCCGGATGCCCGCGTTCGGGCTGAGCGGTCCGTGGCGGGATCGGGTGGGCTTCGCCCAGACCATGGAGCAGCTCACCGGCATGGCCTGGGTGACCGGCCATCCCTACGACCAGCCCCGCATCATGCGAGGCCCGTGCGACCCCATCGCCGGGATGCACGGCGCCTACGCCGCGATATTGGGCCTGGCGGTGAGGGAGCGCACCGGGCGGGGGGTGTTCGTGGAGTCCACCATGGTGGAGGCCGCCCTCAACTGCTCGGCCGAGCAGATCGTGGAGTACACCGCCTACGGCAACGTGATGGAGCGGGCCGGCAACCGGGGCCCCTACGCCGCTCCCCAGGGGCTGTACCCCTGCGGGGGCCACGAGCGGTGGCTGGCCTTGGCCGTGGCCACCGACCAGCAGTGGCAGGCGCTGGTGGAGGTGCTGGGGTCTCCCGAGTGGGCCGACCGGCCGGAGTATGCCACCGACGCCGGCCGCCGGGCGGGCCACGACGCCATCGACGAGGGGCTGTATGGGTGGGCTGCCGTACAGGATCTGGATGAGGCGGTGGCCCGGTTGGTGGACGCGGGTGTTCCCGCCGCCCCGGCGTGGGATCCCCGTCTCCAGCATGAGAATCCCCAACACGCCCATCGGGGTTTGTTCGAGATGGTCGAGCACCCCGCGGTGGGCACCCACCCCATGCCGGGTATGCCCTATCGGTTCGCCTCGGTGGACCGCTGGATCACCTCCCCATCGCCCACCCTGGGCCAGCACAACCATGAGATCCTGGCCGAGCTGGGCCTGTCGGCCGGCGAGATTGCTGTACTGGAGGCCGACGGCGTCATCGGCACCCGCCCCAAGGGGCTTTGAGGCCGAAGCTCGTCTGATCGCGGGGAGACCTAGGTTCCAGAATCCAGATTGTTGACGTTCATAAACACTATGGTTATTGTGAACGTTCGTGAACACATTGGATAACGTTCACAAACGGCAACACAGGAAGGAGGTGCCGGTGAAGCCGACTCTGGTGGCCAGCGCGTCCCGCATCGGGCGCTATCTGGGAGCAGCCCGGGCCAATGCCGGGATAACCCAGGCGGAATTGGCCGAAAAGGCCGGGGTGTCGCGCACCTGGCTGATCCACTTCGAGGCGGGCAAGAAGCGCCGGGCTCAGATGGACACCGTGTTCAAGGTGGTGCGTGCCCTTGATTTCGAGTTGGTCATCCGACCCAAGCGCTCCTCCGCGTTTGATTTCAGCAAATACACCCACCCATGACGACCTCCGATGAACTGGTCATGCTCATGGCTGGCGAGCCCGCTGGCGTGCTGCACCGAAGCCGCGGGGCGATCACCTTCGCCTATGACCACGAGTACCTGGATGGATTCCAGGCGACACCGCTGTCCACTGCCATGTCCGCTGACCAACGCATCCACTCGGGGGAACACGTCGCTGCCTGGCTAGACGGCCTTCTTCCCGACAACGAGCGGGTGCGTTTCCTGTGGGGAAGGGAGTTTGGCGTGGATGAGCACTCCCCGTTTGACCTGCTGAGCACAAGGGTAGGACATGACTGCGCGGGTGCAGTTCAATTCTGCCGCCCTGAAGACTTGGACGATTTGATGGCCCGAGGTGAGTCGCAGTACCCGGTTACCGAAGACGACATTGTCGATCATCTTCATGAGCTGGCCGAGGATTCTGCCCGGTGGCACCGGCGAGGCACCCTCGGGGGGCGTTTCAGCCTGGGAGGGGCGCAGGCCAAGTTCGCGCTGCACCAAGACGACCGAGGGCGTTGGTGGCAGCCGGAGGGCGACACGCCGACTACCCATATTTTCAAGCCGTCGATCCGGGGATTATCCGACCAAGCGCTCGTTGAGCACCTGACGATGGAGGCTGCTCGTCGTCTCGGCCTGCCTACCACCCGGTCGCAGATCGCTGAGTTCGGGCAGCATCAGGTGATCATCGTGGAGCGCAGCGACCGGGAACGCACCACCGAGGGCGTGGTGAGGGTCCACCAGGAGGACTATTGCCAGGCGCTCGGTATACGCCCGCAGATGAAGTACCAGCGCAGTGGCGGTCCAACCCCGGTGCAGATCGTCGACCACCTGTGGGGGTGGTCCGCCGACCCCGAAGACGATGTGGTCCGATTCGCTGAGGCGGTGCTCTACAACTGGCTGCTTGTGGGTCCCGACGCCCACGCTAAGAACTATTCGATCCTGTTGCGCGGCGACGAAGTAGTGCTGGCTCCGCTCTACGATGTGTGCTCGTTTCTCCCCTGGCTGAGCGACGAGGACGCGATTGAATCCGAGCCGCTGTCGATGAGCGTCGGCCGTGGGTTTACGGTGGGGGATGCCGACCACGCATCGGTGTGGAAGAGCGCTGCTCAACAGATGGATCTGGATCCCGATGATCTGGTCCTACGAGCTGTTGAGATGGCTCGCGGACTTGAGGCGGCGGTCGGCGGGGCGGTGGCTGGTCTACCCGCTGAACTCCAGCGCAACCCGAGGGTAGAAGCGCTGCTGGCCTGGGCCGCCAAGCGCTCGACCCACGGTAAGCGAGTATTCGGGGAGCGGTGACCGGTTCTGAGAAGATGGCTCCATGAGAGCAGTGCGATGCGTCGACGGCCGTCCCACGACGGTGGAGGTGGCACCCCCTGAAGGCGAGGGGGTTCGCATCAAGATGGCCTCGGCGGGGGTGTGCGGCTCCGATCTGCACATGCTCGAGCTGGGGATGCTCAACACCTTCACCATTGGCCACGAGTTCGCCGGCTGGCTGGACGACGGCCGCCCAGTGGCCATCGAGCCCATCCACGGCTGCGGCACCTGCGAGATCTGCCTGGCCGGCGACTACAACCGCTGCCCGGTCACCCTGACCGACATCGCCGGCATCTCCCGCGACGGCGGCATGGCCGACGAGGTGCTCATGTGGCCCGAGGCCATCGTTCCTCTGCCGTCGGGCGCGGATGCCCGGGACGCCTGCCTGGTGGAGCCGCTGGGCATCGCGGTGCACGGCTTCCGCTTGGCCGGATTGCGGGGCGACATGCGGGTGGCCGTCATCGGCGGCGGCGCTGTGGGCCAGACCGCTCTGGCCGTGTCCCGCTTGGCCGGGTGCGAGACCGCCATCTCAGCCCGCCACGACGCCCAAAAGGAGGCCGCCGAGCGCCTGGGAGCGGCTCCGCTGACCGATGAGCCCTACGACATTGTGGTGGAGGCCGCCGGCACCGCCTCAGCACTGGCCGACGCGGCCAAGAAGTGTCGGCCCGGCGGCAAGATCATCATCCTGGGGTCTTACTGGGACCCTGTAGAGATGCCCGGTATAGAGCTGAGCATGAAGGAGATCACCGTGGTCCCCTCCTCGATGTACGGCCGCCACGGACCCACCCGCGACATGGACGTCGCCGCCGCCGCCCTGGCCCAGCTCCCCGAGCTCCCCGACGCCGTCATCACCCACCGCTTCCCCCTAGACGCCCCCGCCGAAGCCTTCGCCACCGCCGCCAACCGCGCCTCCGGCGCCATCAAAGTGGTGCTTGAGCCGTAGCGATGCTTGGACTCTAGACCTGGGGCATTTGCCACTCAGCGTGGATGGTGCAGGCTGAGAGCTTGATTTGTTTGACGGTGATCTTGGCGTCGGAGCGGTCGAGGGAGATGCGGGCGGCAGCGGGGTCGTCGTCATAGGGGCAGTCGATGGTGGGGCCGTCGGCGGCGAAGACATCGAGAGGGGCATCTTCGAGCGAGGCGAAGATTTCGGTGGGGATTTCAAGGAGTTGGTACTTGGTGGGGACGGCGGTGCGGTCGGGGCGGAATGCCCTGAGCATGATGATGGCGTCTACAGCGGATCGGTATTGACGGAATAGGTCGAGGGTGTGGTCTCGCCTGGTCTTGGCAGATCGGACATCTTGAATCCAGGCCGCCTCGGTTAGTTTGGATATGTGGGCGGTAGTTTCGGACAACCTTTGGGCGGCGGTGGATTTCAGGGAGAGCTTCCGCTCTTCACCATCGTCGGTATGGACTGTCATGTCCACGAAGCGCTGAGTGGCTGATCCTGGCTCGTCGACTGGCCAGCCAACCGCGTCGCAGGCGTTGCGGAATGCGACTTCGAAGCCGACAAGGCCTAGAGGCTCTGTGGTGGTCCCATGATGGACCGAGATGGTGAGGCCGAAGTACTCGATCCACCCGGGAGTCTGCCCTAACCAGGTATCTGAGGCCTCGGCTTGGAGAGGGGATGACAAGGAGTCAATGATCCGGCTGACGAATCTGACGCCCATCGGGGTGAGGCCTTCAATGCTCGCCTTGAGACTGGCCTGGTCGACTGATATGTCGTAAAGGCGGTTCACTCGGAAACTCGGCGCTCAATTAGGTCGACATAGGTGGGGTTCAACTCGATTCCTGCCCAGTTGCGGCCAAGGTCTTGGGCGGCAATGAGGGTGGTGCCGGAGCCGGCGTAGGGATCGAGGACGGTGTCGCCTGGCTGGCTCGTGATCTGGATGCAGCGGCGAGCCAGGGTCTTTGGCATGACGGCTGGGTGATCTTCGACGCCACCAGCGTCTTTTCTTCGGGGTTCGGTGTTGATGTCCCACATGGTTCGGAGCCGGCGGCCGTTGGGGCCTCTCACCGCGGCTGTGTCGTAGTAGTAGTCCTGGCTCTTGGATAGCAAGAACACGGTCTCATGGGACTTGGTGGGGCGGTCGGAGACCGACTCGGGGTGGGCGTTGGGCTTGTACCAGATGACTTCGGAGCGCAGCCACCAACCCGCATCCTGGAGGGCGAATGCCAGTCGCCACGGAACGCCGATCAGGTCTTTCGGCTTCAACCCCTCTGGCGTGGGAGGCCGAACCGCCATAGCTCGAGCCCGGTTCTTGCGGTCAGGGGCTCGGTACCTGCGATTTCCAGAGGTATAGGAGTCGCCCACGTTCAGCCACACCGTGCCGTCGTCGGTCAGCACCCGGCGTACTTGGTCGAATGCCATGACGATGCTCTTGACGTATTCCCCCAAGGCATCGTCGCGGCCGATCTGCCCCTCGGCTGCGTAATCCCGCAGCGACCAATACGGCGGTGACGTGACCACCGTCTGCACACACCCATCAGGGAGTAATCCCAAGGCTTCGGTCGCAGGGCCGCAAACCAATAGGGAGCCACACAACGCATCCAGCGGACCATCAACCCCCACATCCAGTCGAGCATGTGGACCTGGCGGGAGATTCGACGGAATGGCAGCGGATTCGTTCCCAGGAAGAGGAATCTGGTGACCCTCAGTGCCCTCGGAGTTGCCTACTGAGCCCACAACACGACCCTACTTCCGCGCAGTGACAAATTCGGGGAACCCAGGCAGCCATTGAGTAGCTGTCCGCAGGGGTGCGGAAGCCCCGGCTCCCGTCCTAGTCGACCCTCTCTGTGTGGGTCCTCGGCCTGGCACTCCGGGGCCTGCGTCTTCCCCCCGGACCAGTACCAGGGGGCATCTTCATCATTCTCTGGTGGTCGCCGAACTGCAACAGATATTTGGTTTGAACAGTGAGGCTAGGGTCGGTGGGGATGAGGCAGGGTGAGCATCCCCCCTTTGGCCGGTCTGGATGTGCTGAGGATAGGGCCAAGAACAAATTGTCATAGCTCGCCTTTAGGGTGGCCGCATGTGTGAAGCGGTCAAGAGATGGGTGCCCGATGTGTCGTTGGGAAATGGTGTTTTCCAGGTCGGTGTGGGGTGCGTGATGGCTGGGGTAGGGCAGTTTGGTCCCTACCGTATATAGCGAGTACGCTATGTCGGAATGGGAGGTTGAGCTTGAGGCGGAAGTCCGGGATTGGTACTTGGTCCTTGATGAGGAGTTCCAGGAAAGGGTCGATTTCCGTATTGATCAGCTGGCAGAAAAGGGGTCGCTGCTGGGTGAGCCGCTTTCTCGGCAGCTTGATGGGAAGCTGCGGGAACTGCGCTTCTATCTGGGTGGTCGGCCGACTCGGATCACCTACTGGATCGCGCCGGATCGCAGGATCGTCTTGTTGACGGTGTTTGCAAAGAGTCGACGCCGGGAACGCCGCCAGGTTGAGCGGGCAAAGAGGGCGATGGAGCGCTGCATGGCAGAAGGGCACAGGGTGGAGGATGACGATGGGTGAATGGGCTTCGTGGAAGGACGTGAGGGGCCAGGGGTCAAAAGGTTCTGGCTGGGCCTACGAGGATGAGGCCCGGATCAGTCAATTCCAGGATTTGGTGTATCGGCTACGTACGGAGGCAGGGCTGACTCAGGCGGAGTTGGCTGAGCGCATGGGAACCACGCAGTCGGCGGTGGCACGGATGGAGGGCGGGGGAGTCCGGCCCACGCTGGAGACCCTTGAAAAGCTCGCCGTGGCCGTTGGGCAAGAGCTGATAGTGGGTTTTGGGGAGGGTCTTAGCCGGAACCGCTCCATTGCCAAGCTTGTGAACGAAGGCCACGCTGTCATTCGCCCGGTTGCCTGAGGAGCGGCGGTTTTAGCCGAGGCAGGTAGGGTCAATTTGTGATGATGCAGAGGGAGGACTTGGCGGAGCTGACCGGGGGCGAAGTGGTGTCGTTGCTGGGGTTGGCGCCGCTGGCGGAGGAAGGGGGGATGTGGCGGGAGGTTTGGCGGGATGAGCGGAGCACGGCCATCTACTTCCTGCTTCAGCCGGGGGACTTCTCGGCTATGCATCGGTTGGATGGGCCGGAGCTGTGGCACCACTATGCGGGGGCGGCGGTGGAGATGCTGTTGCTGGGGCCGGATGGGGCGGTGGAGCGGCCGGTTTTGGGCGACGACTTGGGCGCGGGGGAGCGGCCTTGTGTGGTGGTTCCGGCTCATACCTGGATGGGGGCCTCGACCCGGGGTGAGTGGTCGTTGGTGGGGACCACAATGGCGCCGCCCTATCACCACGATGGCTTTGAGCTGGGCGCAGCCGGCCAGCTCATCGAGCAATACCCGTCGGCCGCAGCGGAGATTGCTGGACTGGTGCGGTCGTGACTGAATCGCCTGCTGACCTGCTGGACCTCACCGGCAAGGTTGTGGTTGTCACCGGGGCGGGCGGAGGCATTGGCGCGGGGATCGCCACGCGCATGGCCGCGGCCGGGGCCTCGGTGGTGGCCCATACTCGGTCGTCGCCGGTCGACCTGAGCGGGGGAGAGGTGGTGGAGGTGCGGGCCGACCTCACCGACGGAGACGGCCCGGCGGCGGTAGTGAGCGCGGCCCGAGAGCGCTTCGGCCGCATCGACGCGCTGGTCAACAACGCCGGGATCCAGCCGGTGGCCCCGTTCACCGAGCTCGACGACCAGCAGTGGGGCGAGATGATCGACACCAATCTCACCGCGGTACACCGGCTGACCCAGGCGGCGGCCTCGGCTATGGCGGATCAGGGCGCCGGCGGGTCGATCGTCCACATCGCCTCCATCGAGGCCCAGCACCCCACACCGGTTCACGGCCACTACGCCACTTCCAAAGCCGGTCTTGTGATGCACGCCAAGGCGGCGGCGCTGGCCTGGGGCCCTCATGGCATCAGGGTCAACTCGGTGTCGCCGGGGCTGATCGACCGTCCCGGGCTGGCCGACGACTGGCCTGAGGGCGTGCAGCGCTGGATGGCCGCGGTGCCCCTGGGGAGGATGGGCACGCCCGAAGACGTCGGAGACGCCTGCGTGTTCTTGTGCTCCGATCTGGCCCGGTGGATCACCGGCGCCGACCTGGTGGTGGACGGCGGCATCCTCGCCAACCCAACCTGGTGACCGGGGTCACGCCGCCGAGATCAATGGAATCGGCCGAATCGGTTGAGAACGCTGTCGAGCACGAACTCCTCGTGGACGACGAGGCGGTGGTGGTCGAACGCTGCTTGGAGCTTCGGATCCCACAGGGTTGGACCGCATTTCTTGGGATCCGACATGAGTTGCACATCGGACTCCTCCGCCCGCCTGATGGCGTCGGCGTAGTCGCGGGCATCCATCATCCACGGGGAGCAGCCGAGTTCGTGCATTCGGCGGCAGATGGCTAGGCCTGGCGAGTCGAAGTCGCCGTGATACCACAGGGATGCATCGGCTTGCCGGAGTTGGCTCATCAGGGTGGTAACCGCGGTGGTGGGGTTGCCGTTGGTAGAGATCACGCAGGCGGGGAGGCTGCGCTCGGCTGCGGCCTCGACCAGCCTTGGATTCTCAACGACGAGCACGGGCGTGCCTGCATCTACCGAGATGGGGTGCCTTCTCAAAGCAAACAAGCTGACGTGAAGGGGCAGCCCAGCATGGAGGGCGAACCGGATATGCACGTCCAACGGGGATGCGCCGGCGACCGGGAGCGACCAGACGAGCGCTGGGGCTGAGACCCGGTCGGGCAGGATGCCTGCCGCCTCCCAGAGCTCGCGCTCATCGAGCGGGCCGCTCCGGTATCGCAGGGCGTGGGTCACCGCGCCGGCCCGCCTTGTGCCGGCGTCGAGTGCGTGCGCTGACCCGTAGAGCGTGGCGGCAATCTCCGTGCGACTGGTGGCAGAGAACTGGGGATGATCGAGATGGTCGAGCAGACGGCGAACATCGGTGGCGAGCCGGTCAGCGTTGTCACCGTCGAAATCTCGCAGCAGTCCAGCTCCCGCAACCGCATGGGCCCAATCCGCGGCCCACGGCTCCTCCCATACCGCGATGGCGTGGCGCAACGACTCTCGGGCCTCTTGGGCGCGGGCCCGGTCAGATCGCCGTTGGGCGGCATCAGCAGATGGAGGGCAGCCGAGGCGGGTGAGCGCGTCACACAGATCGCTGCCGACGGCCCGGGCTGTCAACGCCGCCTCCAACTCTTGGAGATCCAGGCGCTTGGCCGGTCTTCGCCCCAGCAGCGATTCCATGGCCAGGGTGCTCGCCGGGTCGAGCGCCGGGGTGGCGATGGATCCCCGGTGCTGGAGTCCGTAGCGGTCGAGCCGGTGGCGAGCGGCTGCCCATATCTCGCCCAAACCAGGAGACAGCAGTGACTCTGGAACGGGGCGGGAACTCAAAGCAGCGACTCTTGTTGGTATTGGACGTCTATCGAGTACCGCCAGGCAGGCGGCAGCAGCCAGACCACATCGCCGGCCGTTTCGACTAGGCGGTGGTCGCAGAGCAGATCAAGGACATCTTTGGTGAGGCGGTCGGGGTTCTCAGCATCCTGCGACCAGAAGCGGCGGTGCTCAGCGGCCAGGCTGGATACCACGTCGATGACCTCGTCGCGCGAGAACGGGACGCGGCCTGCCTCGTCATGGTCGCGGCCGTCGTCTGCGCGGCTGTCGGACGGCGCTTCGGCTGGATTTCGACATAAGTGGACAAGCCGGTTGATGAGCAGCAGGGCGGCGTGGCCGAGGGTTCCGCCGCGCGGGAAACGGCTGTCGGTCAGCTCGTTCTCGAGGTCTATAACTGTGATGCCCTCGGCGCGGGATTCGAGGCGCAGCCCGAACATGTCGTCGAAGACAGCGGCCTCTTCTCCCTGCCGCTGTCGAAGCTCGGACCACTCGCTGTCGGAGAGGTCGGTGCGAAAGAGCACTGGCTCTTCCAGCAGAATCGAGCGCATCCATGCCCGTGACGACTGCCGCTGATCGGACCGGTCGAGCACCTGCTCGGCAGTCTCCGATCGGGCCAATGCCGGGAGGGGCAGCAGCGCGACGCGGTCGGGGCGGACGCTCAGCACCGCATCGGCGGCTTCGTCGGCAACATAGCGGTCTACATGCTCATGCATCTCGCGGGCTATGCCGTTTTGGATCATCCACTTCAGGGCGGTGACCAGGGCGCGGCGGTCGGTGGACTCCTCGGTGAGGGCGATGTCGGCATCGGCCGCCGCGGAGCGGACCTCGTGAATCAAATCGCGCAGACTGATCACCGTCGGTCCCGCGGCAACAGCAGCAAGGGCCAGGGCGAGCATGGTGTACTCGCGTTGGGAGAACGGCCGTCCTTGGGTGGTTGCTGTCAGCAGCGGGCGCCGGAGGGGGACCACCGACGATTTGAACAGCCGGGCGGTGTCGGCCGTCACTTGCAGGCGGTATCCGAAGCGCTGGGTGAACAGGCGGTCAAGCGCCTGTTCATGGCGGCGGATCAGCAGAAGTATGTCCGGATCGCTCTCGGCCAGCACAAGGGGATGTTTGACGAGATGGCGGGCTGCGGCGCGAACATCCAGCTTTCGTTGCGGGTCCGCCGAATCTGTTGGAGCAGTGGCGGCGGTCATGGGGATGCCGGCATCGGCGATGGGGCGGCGCTGTTCTCAGCCGCCGGGGTGATGGTGACGATGAGTCCTTGCATTGAGAATTTGCCCTCGGGGCAGTAGACGGCGGTGACGGCGCCCTTGGCCCGTCGCACATCGCAATGGACTCCGAACTCGGTTGCATAACGGCTGTCGGAGCCGATGCCGACCCGCGACATCGACCGGCTGATGAGGTCTCGCAGCATGGAGAACGAGGCAGCCGACAACCGGGCACCGTGGATGTGGCCGTTGTCGCCCGCGCAGGCCAGAAGATCAGATGCTGCGGTCTCGCGAGCAACGCGGTTCAGCTCTTGGCGGCGGCGCAACAGATCCCGCTCACGCCCTCTGTCGGTGATCGGCGTTGCTAGGCCCCGCGTGGCGGTCTCGCCCCGCTCCCGCAATGCCACCGGTACGATGGCGCGGGGCGCATCCTTCCACGGTGTGATTGTCGGCGCGGGGTCGTCTGAGTCGGCGGACAGCTCTCCCAACCGGCGGCACGAACCGAGTCCGAACGCCGCCGCCGCTATCTGATGGGCCAGGCCGGGGGAGTCGGCCCGGTCGAAGAAACCCGCCAGTCGCACGAAGTCAGACCGCCTCGACGCCGCGCCAAGCCCGACCCGCGACAACCGGGTCACATTGGCGGTGAGGGTGCGCACCGCGGCCACCGCCTGCTGTGTCAGCCCGTCGATCCGCGATGGCTGCCCTTGCCGGGCGGCGAACCATGCCTCAAGGTTCCTCCAGTCAGCGAGCGTCGTGCCCGGAAGCTGCCGCACAGTCATGTTCTGGGACAGTCCGGCTTCCTCCACCCGCACGGCCAAGCCGGATTGCAGCGCAGGGAGCAGGTCCTCGATCTGCGGTAGGAGCTTCTCCAGCGTCCGGGCGATTGGCCGGGCGGTGCGCTCGATCTCAGTGAGCTGTTCGTGGACGTAATCCACCAGCACGCTGGCGAAGAACTGGACTTCCTCGGCATCGAGGTCATAGCGGCTCTGCCACTGGTTGAGCTCGGTGAAGAACTGCGTCAGCTCCTTGGTGAAGCCATCGTGGAGGTCGAACACCATTCGCACCATGTCGGCCAGGTCTTGGCCGGCGATGCGGTCAAAGCCGGCCTTGCCCTGCTCGTTCAGCGCCTGGAGGGCGTGATGCAGATCGCGTAGGCGGCCGGCTTGCACATCGCCGATCTCGTCTATACCGGCCAAAATCCCCTCGACTAGCTCGAACACCTCCTGCCCGGCGCTGGTGATGAGGTAGCGATTGCGCTTGCGGTAGTAGTCGTCGAGGTTCGATGGGGTGCCCACTGATGATGACACGGTGAGGTTGCCCCAGCGGCGGAGGCTCTCCAGCCGGTCGGCAACCACTGACGGATCGATGCCGGCGGGGGCAACGGCCGATTCAACTTCCTGAGGGGTGAACTCGGCGAAGAAGGTGCTGGCGAACACCCTGAGGATCGTCCGGTACTCGGGCCACTCGTCGCCGCCCAGGTATCGGAACAGATGCCGGGCCCGAGCCGGGTCGCTGTTGGCGCCGCCGAAACGGGGGGTGTCGGTCATGTCGTGTCCTGGCGCTCAAGGGTGGCGCCGTCCCATCGGTAGTGTTCGAGGAGGATCGCGTTGAGGTCGACATCGCGCACGACTTCGGTGATCGCCAGCTCGGGGACGCTTCGGTGCGTGCCCCACAGCCGCTCGCTGGTGGCGATCAGGTCGAGATCCAAATCGACGAGAAGCCCGAACAGCGCTTCGTGGTTGTCCTCGGACACCTTGGCGAACGCGTCGTCAAGCAGAACGAAGCGGACGATGCCCGGTGGTGCGTGGCTGGGTGAGTCGCCCCGCTCAGCCAATGCGTCGTAGGACGCGGCCACGGCGGCGAACAGCGGCAGGTAGGTGACCAGCTTCTTCTCGCCCTCTGACAGCGGTGTGCTGCGCCCGAGCTTGACGTCGTTGCTGCCCGGTCGGCGAAGCATGACCGCAAGTTCATGCCATTTCTTGTAGTCGAGCGTGTCGGCGATGAGCTGTCGGTAGGGCATGTCGGGTTGCAGCGCCCGAGCATCGTCAAGCCGATCGGACAGCGTGCGGCGCAGCTCCTGCTCATCGTCGTCGGTTCGCAGGTCGGGGAGGGTCGCCAGCAGATCGACCATGCGGGCGGTTGGCTGGTCGAGCTCGGGGGAGCGCCGCCACCGCAGCCGCACTCCCACATGGTGGGCGGTGGCTACTGTGCCCAACCGCTGATTCATCAGCTCCACCAGCCGCTGCGCCCCGCGGACCTTCTCCGCCACCTCGCGGGCCACCAGTCCCTGCAACAGCTCGCGAAGGGCGGTGTCTTGCTTGTGGCTGAGCAGGCCGGCGAGACGCTGGTGCTGCTCCTCCACCGTCTGTGTCGCCTCGGCCAGCGGTGCTTTGCCCAGTGGGCCGGTCACCTCTATGAAGAGAGGCTGTTTGGGATCGGGCTGGCGGGTCTCCGCATCCCAGCCGGCGCCGAGTGCGTCACGGCGCTGTCTCAGCGACTGCCGGACCCCGTCGGCGGTTACTGCGGCAGGGTCGATCTTGTCGGCAGCCGCGGCGTCGAGTGCTTGCGGCGCATCGTTTGGCGATGGCGCGGTGTCGTCGCTGATCGGATCGCAGGCCATCAGGCGCTCGGCCGCCTCGATCTGCTCGCGCAGACCCTCGCTGCCGGTCGCAGTCGAGGCAATCGGACTGGCGGTCGGACTGTCGGGTCCGGCGATGGCGGCACAGAGTCCTGGCACCGACAGAGTCGCGGTTAGCGATCCCCGCATTTCCTCGCACGACTGCTCGGCTGCGACAGAGTTGTCGGCGGCGACCCGGGCTGCGGCCCGCGCGTCAGCTCGTCGTCCGACGGCTTGGTCGCGCTCATCGCGGGCGGATGGCAGGCGGGCTTCCGCCTCTTCCAGCTTGCCTCGGCAGAGATCGCGGGCATCCAAGATGTCGGCGTACTCGGCGCCGATGCTGCTCTCAATGGTGTCTAGGCGGGTGCGCTCTCGGCGGTATCGGGTCTCGATAGTGCGCTCCTCGGCCTTCTCGGCATCGAGGTCGCTGACTTCTGTCCGCCAACGGGTTGCCGCACGGTGCCAGCTTTCGATTGAACGCCCCAGCGCGTCGAGCAAGGCGCCGCATTGGTGCAGGGTCGTCTGGAGTTCGCCCAACCCGGCGGCAATCCGATCCAGCGCGGTGCGGTCTGGGGGCAGCGCCAGCGCGGTCGCGGTTTGCAGCAAGGAGTTTGATACTTGGATCGAGCGGTCTTCGGCCTCGGCCGCTTGCTTGGCGGCCGCGGCCCGTTCGCCCTCGGCTTTGTCGGACGCGGCGATGGCGGCATCGACCTGAGCGGATGCGGCGACGATCTCGCTTGTGGGCGGGACATTCGACAGATGCCGCCGAGCTTGGGCTAAGGATGCCTGGATCCCGGCTTTGTCGTCTTCGCTGGAGGAGACCGCAGTCCGGGCTTGAGCCAGGTGGTCGCCAGCTTGCTGTCGGGCGCGGTCCAGAGCGGCGCGGCGGGCGGTCACTCCGATGAACTCGGCTCGCTGCTTGGCATAGTGGCCGCGGAGCGACCCCACCCGGAAGGCGCCGTTGAGCGCAACGGCGGTGGGAGCGTCGCTCGACAGGTCGCATGAGATGGATTCGAGCAGCTTGGCGACCAGGCCCTCATCCACCTCGCCGATCAGACGGTCGGGCACCGTCACCGTGAGGTGTTCGCTTAGCGGGTGGGAAACGCCCCCGGCGACGAGGGCAACCAATTCGCCGTTGGCCAACTCCACCGCGGAGTCGTCGCCCAGGCTGGCCGAGAGCAGCCCGGAGGCGTAGAGAGCGGCTTCGAGAGATGCCCGATCGAGATCGTCGAGATGGGGCGCGAAATCGATCAGGTCGGCGAGGCAGTAATCAGCGGCCGTTTGCCACTCCTGCCGGGGTGGCTCAGGCTCGGATCGGGCGGCGAGCTCGTCGAAGTGCGCCTGCGCCTCTGTGAGGGCTTCCCGCTCAACGAGCAGCCGCTGATCGACCGCGGCCACTGCATCTCGCCAATGGCCGACGAGATTCTCGGCTTCGGCCAGCAGGGCGGCCCGCTCGGCCTCTCGGCCGTCTGTTTCCGGGCCAACGCCGGTGGTGCCCGACCGATCGGATTGGCGGTCAGCGGCCGTTGGCCCGCGGTTGTCGGTTTCGGACAAGGCGAGCGCGGCGATGGTTGGAGCTTTGATGCCGGCCTTGTTCAGAAGCGGCTGAATAGCGACCGCCCATTGCCGGGTCCGGCTGATCCACTCCCGCCGGGCATCGCCGAGGCGCTGGTGCTGTTCCGCTAAGCGCAAGGACGCGGCCTCGGCCGCACTGGCCGCCATTTGCAGGGTCGACTCCGCCAAGCTGAACTGCTGCTCGGCGGAGTCGAGGCCGGCCAGGGCTGCGTCGACCTTTTCGACATCGGCCCGCCGGCTGAGCAGCGATCCGTTGGCTGCGGCAATCGGGCGGCCGATCGCCTCGAGGTCGAAATCCTCGGTGGGTTGGTATGAGTCGGCACCCTCCAGTTCGGTCTCGTCCAATGCCACCGGGCCGGGCGGTTGCCGATCGATCCGGCAGCGCTGCCCCAACTCGGTCGCGGCGGCCAACTCGGCGTTGAGCTTGTTGGCGTCGGCTCGGCTCTGCTGCCGAGCCTGGGCCAGATCGCTAACCGCTCGCTCGACTCTCCTAGCGCGCTGGGCGATCCGCGTCGCGGCCCCCGTCTTCTGGTTTTCGAGGTTGGCCACGAGTTGGCGCAGGCCGTCGAGTTCTTGGCCGTCGCGGTAGATCTGCGATTCCTCCAGGGCTGCGACCTCACTGGTCAGTTGCCGGACGTCGTCTTCCAGTCGGGAGATCTCATCATCGAGCCGGGCTACCTCGGCTTGGGCGGCTGCCGCGTCCTGTTGGGTTCGGGCTTCTTGTTGCAATCGGTCCTTTGTGCTGCGCAGGCGGGCGTTGCTGTCGGCCACCCGTTGGCGGAGCTCGGTCAGGCAATAGGCCCGGTACACGTCGAGCAGACCGCGGACCGACTTCAGCGTTCGGTCCAACTTGGCGACGTTGCCGCGGTGCTCCTCAAGGTCGTCGAGCGGCTGGGCGGCTTCGGCCAATGCCTGCTCGGACAACTGGGGCAGCGCATCGGTCAGGTGCTGGGGGAGATCCACGTCGATGCGGTCGCCCACCCGAGGGCTGCGGACAACGTTTATGAGCCCGATGTGCTGGTCGATGGACGCCCCGTCGAACAGGCAGCGCTCAACCTCGGCCCGGTAGTCGCGGCGTTGTCGGTGGTTGAACACCTGGTCCCCGTTGAGGGCGGCTCGCAGGCTCTCAGCTGACAGGGGGATCTTCTGTTCGACCAGCCGGAAATCGATGCCGGGCCGCTTGGGGGTGATGAACCACCAAGTGGTTACCGTGTCCGAGGATCGGCTGGCCTTGATGCCACAGCCGCACACGAGGAATTCACCGCGCCTTTGGAACTCGATCCACAGATAGCCGACCGGCTGGGCATCGTCTCGGCCGTCCAGCATCCAAGATTTGAGAATGCCGCTCTGCTCGCCCGCTGCGTCGATTCGTCCCTGTCGGGCGGTGAGCAAGAACGGCAGGAGCATGTTCATCGCAGTCGACTTGCCGGATCCGTTCACCCCGCGCAGAAGCAGCCGGCCGCCCCCGAAATGCAGTACCTCATCCTGGTACTGGTACACGTTGACGATGCCGGCACGATTCAGCCGCCATCGCGTGCGGGCTGCGTCAAGACTCCTAGGTGACTCGCCCACAGCTCGCATCCTTGAGTCGGCCCACACCGAGCAAGGTAGCGGAAGGGGGTGACAATTTGGCCAAGGCAGAGACCTTTGGCCGGCCATTGGTTGCCGCGGCCGGCAAGTGCAGTTAGTCTAGTCATCGGACTAAGTCATATTGGTGAGTACAAAACCCCAGTTAGGAGAGTCGATCATGACCGCCATGGTCAATGTTCATGAGGCGAAGACCCATTTGTCGAGACTGTTGGAACGAGTCCACAACGGGGAAGAGATCATCTTGGCCAAAGCAGGCAAGCCCTATGCCCGGCTGATGCCGTTGGCCCCCCGCGAGCGTAGGCGCCTCGGGCAGCTTGCCGGCTTGGTCGTCGGTCCTGAGTTCTTCGAACCCCTGCCAGAAGAGGAGCTTGCGGCGTGGGAGGGCGCGTACTCAGATGAGTGACCTGCTGCTCGATACCCATGCTCTTCTTTGGTGCTGGTTGGATGATCCGGTGTTATCGCCATCAGCCAGGGACGCGGTCACCGATCCCGACAACGCCGTGTTCGTCAGCGCGGCGAGCGCGTGGGAAATAGCCACCAAGTTCCGGCTCGGCCGCCTCCCTGATTATGAGGGCGCCATATTGCGATTCAATGAGTTCACCATGGACGCAGCGATGCGGCATCTCCCGGTCACCTACCAGCACGGACTGCGCGCTGGCAGCTACCCCGCTGATCACCGCGACCCCTTCGACCGGATACTGGCGGCCCAAGCGGAGCTGGAGTCGCTTGTGCTGGTGACCAGAGATCCAGCGTTCCAAGACTTCCCTGTCAGCGTTATCTGGTGAGGGCAAAGCCCCAGCGATGACGACGAAAACCATTGGGTTGGTGGGAACGGGGGTCATCGGGTCGGGGTGGGCGGTGCGGGTGCTGGCCCGGGGGTACGGCGTGGTGGCCTGGGATCCAGCCGGCGGGGCCGAAGACCGACTGCGGGAGGCCATCGAGCGGGCCTGGCTGGCGGCCACCGATCTGGGGCTGTTCCCGGGGGCCGATCCGGGCCGGGTGCGATGGGCCGACTTGCCTGAGGAAGTGGCTGAAGCAGCCCACTTCGTGCAGGAGAGCGCCCCCGAGGACGAAGCGCTCAAGCGCTCCCTGCTGCACCGGCTGGACCAAGTCGCCCCGCCCCACACGGTGATCGCCAGCAGCTCATCGGGGCTCTTGCCCACCCGCTTGGCCGAGGGCTGCGCCCACCCGGAGCGACTGCTCATCGGCCATCCGTTCAATCCGGTGTATCTGCTGCCGCTGGTGGAGGTAGTGGCCGGAGAGGCCACCGGCCCCGATGCGGTGGCCGCCGCAGTGGAGCACTACGACGACTTGGTCATGCATCCACTGGTGGTGCGAAACGAGATCGAGGGGTATCTGTCCGACCGGCTACAAGAGGCGCTGTGGCGCGAGGTGCTGCACTTGGTGAACGACGGGGTGGCCACCACCGCCGAGCTGGACGACGCAGTGGTGTACGGCCCAGGACTGCGCTGGGCGGCCATGGGCACCAATCTCACGTTCCATCTGGCCGGGGGCGACGGGGGGATGCGCCACATGCTGAGCCAGTTCGGTCCGGCGCTGAAGCTTCCCTGGACCCACCTTGAGGCCCCCGAGCTCACCGATGAGCTGATCGAGGCCATGGCCTCGGGCGCCGAAGCCCAGGCGGCCGGTCGCACAGTGGCTGAGTTGGAGCGCCAGCGAGACCAGAGTCTGTTGGGCGTCATGCGGGCGCTAAGCGAAACCGGGATCGGTGCCGGCCGATTGATCACCGAAAGAGATGCCCGCATCCAGGCGGCTGGCAGGGCTGCTGATCAGACCGATTAGCGGTTAGTTGCCGACAGCCGCCTTCTCCCGCAGGCGGTACTCGGGCACCAGCGTGGCCAGCAGCACGGCCAGTGCGGTCAACGGGATGGCCCACCAATAGACATCTGCTATGGCGTTGGCGAACGATTCGATTATGCCGTCGCGCACCGAGGCGTTCTCGATGGCGCCGATCTGGGTCGGCACGGCGATGAGAGCCTCGATATCGAGCTGATCACCACCCGGAACCAGCCGGGGGAGGTAGTGGTCAAGCCGGGCAGTGAACAGGACCCCCATCACTGCGGACCCGAAAGTCTGACCCAGGGAGCGGAAGAAGTTGGACGCCGACGTGGCCGCCCCCAAGTCGTCATGGGGAACGATGTTCTGCACCGCCACCAAGAGAACCTGCATGATGGCCCCCACCCCGCATCCCATCGTGAACAGAAAGGCCATGGCCGTCATCGTCGACGTCTCGCTACTCAGGGTCGACATCAGCCACACACCCAGGGTGAGAACGGCAGCCCCGAATATCGGCACCGGCTTGTAGCGCCCGGTGCGGGTGAGCACCTGCCCGGCGCTCACCGAGGTGAGCAGCATCCCCAACATCATGGGCACCAACAGCAGCCCCGATCGGGTGGCGTTGACATCGGTGACCACTTGGAGGAACAGTGGTCCGAAGATGCCCGCGCTGAGCATGGCCGCGCCCGCGATGAACTGGATCACGCACGAGATGTTGAACAGCCGGAGGCGAAAAAGCCGGGGCGGCAAGATTGCTTCGGTTGCCCGTCGCTGCTGGGCGACAAACAGGGCCGCACCGCCGACTCCCACCGCCAGCAGTCCGATCGACGGGGCCGACGCCCAGTCCCAGGAGTCGCCGCCCAGCTCCATGGCCAAGATGATGGCGATCACCCACACCAACAGCAGGCCCGCACCGGTGTAGTCCACCCGGGCTTCGCGGCGGGTAAAGGCCAGTTCGAGATGGGTGACCGACATCACCAGTGAGAATCCTCCGAGCGGCAGAACCATGAAGAAGACCCATCGCCAGTGGGCGTAGTCCACCAAGAGGCCCCCGGCCAGCGGACCCAAGATGGTGGCCAGAGCGAATATCCCGCCCATGTATCCCTGGTACCGGCCCCGCTCACGGGGCGAAAGCACATCGGCCAAGATGGCCATAGACAGAGTGAATAGCCCTCCGGCGCCCAGACCCTGGACGGCTCGAAGCACGATCAGCATGGTCATGTTCGACGAGATGCCGGCCAAAGCCGACCCAATCATGAAGATCACGATTGCGGTTTGGTAGAGGCCTTTGCGGCCCCACAGGTCGGAGAGCTTCCCCCACAGGGGAGTGGACGCAGTTGATGCGATGAAATAGGACGTGAAAACCCAGGTGTACAGATCCCGCCTGCCGAGGTCTCCAATGATCGTGGGTAGGGCAGTGGACACCACCGTGCCCTCGATGGCCGCCATCATCTGGGCCAGCATCAGCGTGAGTATGATGACAAGAACCTGACGTTTGGGCAGGTTGTCGCCCTCCGTCGGGGCACTATCACTTATCGAGATAGATTTATCAAAACTATTCATATAGGATATCGTGACGGGCGCTATTCGAGCGTCTAACTTTTAATAGTGGAAGCAGGCGAATCACTAAGCAATTACTTGGTGTTTCGGTTGTGGAAGCAATAGCCAAACGGAGAATGCCCCCGGACTCGAACGGGAGGCAATGGGTGGAGATGGCAATGGAGCCTCGTCCTTGGTGGATGGAAAATGCGAACTGCAAGGGGAAGAGCGAACTGTTCTTCCCCCCGGCTGGCGAACGCCCGTCGGCTCGTGAGCGGCGGGAGAACGCAGCCCGCCGTATCTGCGGTGAGTGCGTCGTGATTCGGGCGTGCCGCAGTTGGGCACGCGACCAGCGCGAGCTCGGTTTTTGGGGCGGAGAGTCGGAGATCGAACGGGCAGAGGCGGGCTTCGCCCCCTCCACTCCGGTCATCGGTCTGCGGCGCCACCGCACAGAGCGGGAATCGGCCTGAGCCGACTGCGCTGATCCGGTGCCGGGTTCACCCGGCGCCGTCAATCCCCTCACCCCACAACGCGCCGAACGAAGGCCGCGACGGCCTCGGCCCCCTCTATGGCCTCGGGGTAGTTGGGGTACATGATCTGGAAGTCGTGGATCATCCCCGGCCAGATGCGGTGATCGACCTCGACGCCTGCTGACTCCAGCGCGGCGGCGAATTCGGTGGCGTCGTCCAGCAGCACCTCGTGGTCTCCGGCGTGGACCAGCATGGGTGGCAAACCCTCTAAGTCGCCGAAGAGCGGCGAGGCCAGCGGATCACGGGGATCGTGCCCGTCGAGATACCAACGGGCCGCGGTCACCGCGTCGTTGTGGCCGAACATCACGTCCAGCGCGTCGCGCTCGGTGTGGCTGGGCGAGGAATTGGTCAGATCAACCCACGGCGAAAGACACACTCCCGCGCCGGGCAGCGGCCATCTTTGGTCGCGGGCTCCCAGCATGACGGCACCGACCAAGCCGCCACCGGCGGAGTCGCCGATGAACGCAATGCGGGCCGGATCGATCCCAGTGTCCAGCATCCAGCGGTAGGCGGCCAGGCAGTCGTCGACCGCAGCGGGAAACGGATTCTCGGGGGCTAGGCGGTAGTCGACCAAAAGGATCCGGGCCGGGATCAAAGAGGCCAGGTGGGACCCGAAGCCCTGGTGCGAGATGATGGATCCCACCCGGTAGCCCCCGCCGTGGAAGAACAGCAGTGCCGGCAGATTGTCCGGATCGCGGTCTTGGGGGTGGAGCCAGGCGGCGCCGGGCACGCCGGGGATCTCCACGTCTTCCTTGACCACCCCGTCGGCCAGCGGCGTGGCGGCGGAGTTGGCATCCAGCCGGGCGCGGCGCTCGGCTGGCATCTCGGAGGGGTCGGGCTTGGGCGCGGATGCCAGCATGGACCGCACCGCTTCGAATTCTGGGCTTGGCATTCCCGGAGACTAACGCCTGCCCAGCGGGCTCACGGGACTCGGAGGCGGACCTTCGAGGGTGCGCCACGGGTTCTTGGCTGAGCCGGGGCGGCGGTAGCCTAAGCGGGCGATGACCGGCGAACTGCGACTGCTCACCATCCACGCCCATCCCGACGATGAGGCGTCCAAGGGGTCGGCGACGGTGGCCATGTACGCAGACCAGGGTGTGTCGGCCTCGCTGGTGTGCTGCACCGGCGGGGAAGAGGGAGACATCTTGAATCCGGCCATGGACCAATCCGAGATTCGAGACAATCTCAATCAGGTCCGCCGGGACGAGCTGGTGGAGGCCGCGGATGTGCTCGGCTACCGAAGCGTCCACTGGCTGGGCTATCGCGACTCGGGAATGCCCGAGAGCGACGCCAACGCCGATTCCCGCAGCTTCGCCCAAGCCCCTCTGGAAGAAGCCGTCGCCCGTCTGGTGTCCATCATCCGAGCCGAGCGCCCCCACGTGGTGGTCACCTACGGGGAGGACCAGCAGGGCTACCGCCACCCCGACCATCTGCGTGTGGCTGAGATCAGCGGCCCGGCCTTCGATGCCGCTAGCGACCCCGATGCCTATTCCGACGCCGGCGAGCCGTGGCAACCGCTGAAGATGTACTACGTGACCTGGTCCCGGAATCGGATCACTGCCCTGCACGAGAAATTTGGGGAGCTGGACCTGGAGTCGCCCTATGACGAGCGCTGGTTCAGCCGACCGTCAAACGACGACGCCATCACCACCCGCATCCAGTGCGCCGACTACTTCGACCGGCGGTCCAAGGCGCTGTTGGCCCATCGCACCCAGGTCGACCCCGACTCCAAGTTCTGGTTTGGCCTGCCCGACCACCACATGGCCGATGCCTACCCGTGGGAGGACTACGTGCTGGCCCGCAGCCTGGTCGACACCGAGTTGCCGGAGACCGACCTGTTTGCGGGAATTGCCTGAAACGATGAGCCGGGCCCGGTTTCTCAGCGATGAGTGGTTCGGGTTGAACCTCGAGTTGGCCTCTGAGTGGCCGGAGCGGCCGGGGGTGGATTGCTCGGCCAACTTCGAGGTGACCGGTACCCCCGACGGCAAGGTCCGCTACCACGCGGTCATCCGCGACGGCCGCTTGGTGGAGATGGCCTCGGACAAACTGGCCGACGCCGACGTAAGCGTGGTCTACAAGTATGCCGATGCATGCGCTGAAGTGGCTGCAGGCCAGCACCCCGATCTGGCCTACATGTCGGGGCGGATGAAGCTGGAAGGCGACTATGCCCGATGGGTCTACGGCATGCGCCCACTGCTGGACTCAGCAGAATACGGCGACTACCGGTCGGGGTTGGCCGAACACACCGAGTTATAGGGGCGCTCAGCCCCGGCGTTGGGCGTCGCGGAGGTCGGCGTAGGACAGCATCGTTGCGCCGGAGCGCTCGACGGCGGTGTCCAGCGACCGATCGTGAGCCACCAGCAGGTACTGCTCCACCCGGCTGAGCCAGCCCGGGTCCATTTCTCGCAGTTCCGGGGTGTCAATGGCGGGAGACACCACCAACTCGGTCACGCCCGGCGCAAGGTTTTCTACGGCGTCTTCCAGGGTCCGCCGAGCGGGCCGGCCGCGTATCTGCACCAGGTGGTCGGGGGACAGCACACCGGCATCCGCGGCCAGGCGGCGGAACGGAAAACCAGCCCGATGCTCCTGGTCGCTTCCCCCGAGGCGTATCGGCAGCCCCATTTCCACCGCCAGCTCCAGATACACGTCGAAGAACTCGGGGCGCATGAGCAGCGTGTCCAAGTGTGGGCTCAGATGGGTCAGCTCACTGCCCCATTGGCTGGCCCGCTCAATCTGGGCTCGGCACTCCCGGTGGACCTCGTCGAGGTCGCTGTGCTCCCAGGAGTCGGAAGGGGTGCGGGGGAAGCCGCCGTCGCCGTCAAGTAGCGACGGCGCTTGGGTGATCGGGCCCCACCGGTAATTGTCGAACTCGGCGTTGAGGGTTAAATCGACGCCGACCGGCGTGTGGGCGAAACGCCCAGCTGCGTCCCGGGACCACGGGCAGGGCACCATCAGACCTGCGGCGGTGGCCACTCCGATGTCCAGGCATTCGGCGATGGCCGCGTTGGCCGCGTGCGACTGCCCCAGGTTGTCGCAGGTGATGATCAGGCCTCGGCCGCTGGGGGCTCCGCCCAGGCGTTCCAGTAGTTCGCTCACAAGTACAGCCAAACTACCGTGCCGGGGCGGTCACTGGAGCACTTTGTCGGCACTGCCGCAGGCGCTCCACAGGCCCAACTCCTGGTCCCGGGCACCGGCTGCGGCTGCGTAGAAGGCATCGGCGTGGATGGAATTGGGCTCGATGATTAGGGCCTCGGCGTACCCGTTGGCGGCGATCTCGAGGTTGACGAACATGCCGTCGCCAGCTCGGTGCACGTAGGCTAACAGCCGGTCGTAGCGGTCGCGGGGTTCGATGTCGCGGGTCAGTCGCACCCCGGTGCCTTCCGGCAGAAGCGACCTCGTGAAAGCGGTCGCCTCGTCGCCGTAACACTCGACCGGCAAGAAGCCGCCGGTGGCCTCAGGAGTGTCTATGCCGATAAGGCGCACCCGTTCGGTCCGGCCGGCCATCTCCACCACCACCGTGTCGCCGTCGACCACCTCCACCACGGTCGCGGCAGCCCCGGCGAGTGCCCCGACCGGCTCTGGGGATGTGCCGGATTGATTGGTCAGAGTTTCGGAGCAGCCGGCGAGTGCGAATATCAGCAGCAAGCCGGAGGCTTCACGCAGCGCGGGGAACATCGTTGGAGGACGGGGGCAGGGGTCGGGACGCAGGTGAGCGGCCTTGCAAGGCGGCTCGAGCCTGAGCCAGACCCCGGCGCCCAATCTCCTTGGTGCGCTCATCGATCCGCCAGTCTGGCGGTGCCTCCAATAGCGTGAGCTGTTGCTCCATGACACCAGTATCCCGGGGGGAGTGACAGTTTGGGCACTGATGGAGGGATTTGTTCAAAAAACCCCTCTGATATGGGGAAAGGCCCCTACGGCTCTTGGCTGCTGCCCTTCATGCTGCGGTACACCTCTAGCAGCGCGGCCTTCTGCTCATCGGAGAGATTGGCGTCGGCTCGGATGGTTGCCTCGGTTTCAGAGGCGACGCTGTTACCCTCGCCGTTGGCGGCATCGATGCCGGCGGCCTGGGCCAATAGGGTCTCGGCCGACAAATTCAGCGCTGTGGCCAGGGACTTGATCACTCGTACTGAAGGCTGGTGCAGTCCTCGCTCCAACTGGCTCAGGTAGGGATTGGACACCTGGGCCAAGTCGGAAAGCTCCCGCAGAGTGAGCTGGGCCAGCTTTCGCTGGCTGCGCAGGTAGTTCCCGAATGCTTCAACGGCGGCTTGGTCCATTTTCAGTCCTCAGATGTCGTAGTCGTAGAAACCCTTGCCCGTCTTGCGCCCCAGATGCCCGGCGGCCACCATCCGCCGCAGCAGCGGGGGCGGAGCGTTGTGTGAGCCTTTGAATTCCTCGTAGAGCACCTCGGCCACCGCCTCGATGGTGTCCAGTCCGATCAGGTCGCACAGCGTGAGGGGGCCCATGGGGTGGCCGCAGCCGTACATCATCCCGCTGTCGATGTCGGCGGCGCTCACCTTGCCCTCGTCGTACATCCGGATGGAATCGAGCAGGTAGGGGACCAGTAGCCGGTTCACCACGAACCCGGCTCGGTCGCGACAGCGGATGACCCGCTTGCCCAGAACTTCCACTGCGAAGCGGTCTACCCGGTCGATGGTGTCCAAGGAGGTGCCCAAAGAGCGCACCAGCTCCACCAAGGGTTGAATCGGCGCTGGGTTGAAGAAGTGCATACCGAGGACCATGTCCGACCGGCTGGTGATGGAACCCAGGGTGATGATGGGAATGGAAGAGGTGTTGGTGGCCAAGATGGCATTCGGGGCCATCACCTTGTCCATGGCCCGAAATACCGACAGCTTCTCTTCCAGCGATTCGATGACCGCCTCGATCGCCAAATCCCGGTCGGCCAGGTCTCCCATGTCAGTGCTGAAGTTGAGCGAGTCCAAGGCCAGGTCTCGAGTTGCCGCCGGTACCTTGTTGCGGGAGACCGCCTTGTTCAGGGAATTCTCTATCGAATTCCGGGCGATGCTAACAGCGTTGTCGTCCACCTCGATAACCAGGGTGTCCAAGCCGGCTCGGGCGCACACCTCGGCGATGCCCGATCCCATTATCCCGCCGCCGATCACTCCGACCTTGTTGATCGGCTCTGCTGGCGATTCGAACTCTTGTGGCGGCAGAGCGCCAGCTTCCGTGCTCATTATTCCCTCCCACCGCCGGAAACCGGCGGCCCCTACTTGCGTGTTCAATATAGTACGCAAGTGATAGAAAAATAAAACGGGGCCGGTCAGCGACCGGCCCCGTTTTGCAGGAAAGAGCTGAGGGGGGATTCAGCTCTTCTTGGCTACTGGCTTGGCCGAGGCCGCGTCATTGGCGGACGCTGCGGCCAGCAAGTTCTGGGCGAACTCCTTCTGGGTGTTGAGCAGTTCCTGGGCGAACCCGAAGCTGACGTTCATCAGGTCCTTGGGATCGGGCAGGGAGTCAAGGCCGGGCACGGAATCGATCTTCAGGCTCTCAGGGGTGATGCTGCCGACCGTATCGGTGAAGGTGCGGACACCTTCGACGATGGCGGTCTGGCCCATCTTGAGGGCGGTCAGAACCTGTTCTTGCACGGCTTCGGTGATTTCTTTGACGTCGGTCATGTTGCATACTTTACTTAGCAACAGCTTGATCGGCAATTCAAAGGGATTTTTTTCGGAGAAATTTCCGGAGAAATCCGATCAGCCAGAACCAGTGTCGCCGGGGCGCATCTTCACGTAGATGCCCGGGGCGTCCTCCATTGGCGCGTAGGCCTTGGTGCCGAGTTGCTTGGGAGCCTTGACCTTCTTGCCGGCCCGCTCGCCGATCCATCTGGCCCAGTCTTCCCACCACGTCTGCTGGTGCTGTTCGGCGCCCACTAGCCAGTCCTCAGGCGATTCCGCGATCTGGTCGTTTGTCCAGTGGCGGGCTTTCGGGCTGGGCGGGTTGACGATGCCGGCGATGTGCCCGGAGGTGCTGAGCACGAAGCGGTTGTGGCCGCCCAGCAGGGTGGCTGTCCGGTAGGCCGCCGTCCACGGCACGATGTGGTCGTCGATGGCCGACAGCACGTAGCTGTCCTGCTTGACGTCGGCGGGGTGCAGAGCGGTCCCGTCCACTTCGAAGGCGTCGTTGGCGAATTCATTGCGGAGGTAGCACCGGCGCAGGTAGCTGCTGTGCATGCGGGCCGGCATCCGGGTGCTGTCGTTGTTCCAGGCCAGCAGGTCGAACGCCGGAGGATCCTCGCCCAGCAGCCAGTTGTTCACCACATACTGGAAGATCAGGTCGTTAGCTCGGATGGCGTCAAAGGTGCGGGCCATCTCGCTGGCCTCCAGATACCCCTGATCGGCCATCTTGCGCTCGAGTCCGGCCACGGTGGGCTCGTCGGTGAACGCTCCCAGCACACCGGGGTCGGAGAAGTCGGTCAGGGTGTTCAGAAAAGTGGCGGTGTGAATCGGCTGGTCGCCGGTGGCTGCTCCGTGGGCCATGGCGATGGCGCTGAGCGTGCCTCCAAGACACACGTTGACGGTGTTGACTTTCTCCTGTCCGGTGATCTCCTGCACCACTCGCAGGGCGTCGAGGGGCCCCTGGCGCAGATAGTCCTCGAAGCTGGTGTCGCGCATCGAACCGTCGGGGTTGCGATAGCTGATGGTGAAGCAGGTGTGGCCATGCTGCACCGCCCACTCGATCAGGCTCTTCTGCGGGGCGAGGTCCATGATGTAGTACTTGTTGATCCACGGCGGGCAGAACAGCATCGGAATCTGGTAGGTCTGCTCGGTCTGTGGCTCGTACTGCATGACCTCGATCAGGTCGCTGCGGTACACGACCTTGCCGGGGGTCAAGGCCATGTTCAGCCCCGGCTCGAACCCCGAGTCGTCCACCTTGGACGGCCACCCGTCGTTGTGGCGCAGGTCGTGGAGCATGTTTGTGGCGCCCTTCACCACGCTGGCCCCGCCGGTGGCGGCCGCTTTGGCCAGGGCGTCGGGGTTGGTAAGCAGCAAGTTGGTGGGAGCCAGGGCATCGAAGGCGAAGGATGCAGCGAACTTGGCCTTGCGGTCCTCGGCTTCATCTAGGTCGGCCGCGTCGATGAGGTCGTCGGCCAGGTTCCTGGTCAGAAGATAAGTCTGCTGGAGGCCGAAGAAATAGGGGTTGTCCTGCCATGCCTTAGAGGACCAGCGATGGTCCTTGGGCTGGGGCTGGATGGGTGCGGGGGCATCGGGATCGGCAGTGTTGGCCGCCTTGGCCATGGTGGCCGCCCCCACCTTCATCGCGCCGGCGGCCGCCTTCAGCAATGCCGTGCCCACCCCCACTGGGTTGGCCGCAGCCTTCATGCCCGCGTTGACCAGGGTGCGGGCAAAATAGACCGGGTCGAGCGTGTCGATGATCTGGTCGCCCACCCAATTGGGGTCGAGGACGTCGGATTCGCCGGCGTTGGCCCCGACAGTCCCTGTTTCAGCCTCTTCGCTCACGGCTGGGAACTTTATCAAGCAAGTTTGGCGGAACCCTCACCCAGAAGTCCTAGGGTTGCCGCATGGTTTCACGACGTGACGGGATGACCGTTCCCCTATTCGGCCCCATTGACGAGCAGGCTGCGAAGATGGCGGAGCTGGTTGAGCTGGGATACACCGACGTGTGGTCGTCGGAGTCCAATTCCCACGACGCCTTCACCCCGCTGGTGCTGGCCTCGCAGTGGGCGCCGACGCTGCGCTTGGGCACCGCCATCGTCCCGGCCTATACCCGGGGTCCGGCACTCGTGGCCCAGTCGGCAGCCACGCTGGCCTCGCTGGCGCCGGGCCGGTTCCTGTTGGGAATAGGCAGCTCCTCGGATGTGATCGTGGAGCGGTGGAACTCCATCCCCTTCGATGCCCCCTACCAGCGGGTGCGCGACCTGGTGCGTTTCTTGAAGCCCGCACTGGCGGGCGAGAAGGTGAGCGGCGACTACGAGACCTTCTCGGTACAGGGGTTTCGGCTGGGGTTGGTTCCACCCGAGCCGCCCCCCATTTTGGTGGCTGCCCTGCGCTCCCAGATGCTGACGCTGGCCGGGAAGGAGGCCGACGGGGCCATCATCAACTGGCTGTCGGCTGACGACACCGCCCGGGTGAGCGAGATCGTCAATGCCCAGGGCCCCGACAAGGAGATCGTGGCCCGCATATTCGTGTGCCCCAATCCCGACCGCGAGACGGTGATGGCCCAAGGGCGGCGGGCGGTGGCCGGCTACCTGAACGTGCCTGTCTACCGGGCGTTTCATGAATGGCTGGGCCGCGGCGAACTGCTAGCCGAGCACTGGGAGCGGTGGGCGTCCGGCGACCGGGCCGGCTCGCTGGAGGCCATTCCCGAGCAGGTGGTGGACGATCTGATCGTGAACGGCACCCCCGAGGAATGCCGCAAGCACATCGACCGCTACTTCGACAACGGCGCCACCACCTCGTCGCTCTTGGTGATGCCTTTGGGCGGGATCGACCCCTGGGAGGCGGTCAGGTCGCTAGCGCCGCGGCCTGCTGGAGGTGGCTGACATAGTCGGCCAGGCGGTAGCCGGCGGCCGCCCCGCTGGTGGAGGGCATCACGTACACCGGGCGGCCGCCCAGATGCTGGGATTGCAGTCCGGCCTTGGCCTTTCGGTCCACCGCGGCCCTCCAGCCGGCCAGGCCCACGAAGCACACCGCCGATGGCTTGAGCCACTCTGCCAGCCACCTCAGCCGGTCTAGGCCCCGGCGGTACTCGTCAGCGGCGAGCTCGTCGGCTCGGGGGGTGGCCCGTTTGACCAGATCGGTCATGCCCACGCCGTGGTCGATTAGCGCCCGCCGGGGATTACGGTCAGTGCTCACCAGCCCAGCGGCCAGCGCCGCGGGCCAGAACCGGTTGCCCGGCCGGGCGAATCCCGCTCCGGCATCGGCGGCGTACACGCTGGGATTCAAGCCGCAGATCAGCAAGCGCATCTCCGGTCCCACGGTGTCGGGCAGCGTGCGGGCCCGTCGGCCTTTGATGATGAGGGTGGCTACCTTGGGGGGCCGGTCCAACCGCTCCAGGGAGTCGAGGGTGAACCCGGCGCCCTCCATTAGGGGTGCGATCCAGTCTTGGGGCCACTGGGAGAAGTGGCGGCCGGGGAAGTCGTCGTCGGCGAACGGCTCGAAATCGGCATCTCCCCCGAATATGTGGACTTCCACCGGCCCGCCAGGGACCAGGGCCCGGTGCAGGTCGGCCAGGGCCAGCGGCATGTGTCGGCGGTCGAGGTGCACGTAGCTGCGAGACGCCCACGCCCCGGCCAGCGACCCCGCGGCCAGGGGGAGCGCGGCCAGATCGGCCCGGCACAGCAGGGCACTTGGCGCTTGCTCGGGGACCATCTCCAGCATGGATCGGGCCGCGTCGATGGCCAATGCCGGGCCGGGAAGCGCTGCGGTGTGCCAGCCGGGGCCGCAGCCCAGATCGGCGGTGATCCCGTCGGGGCGGTCGAGGTCGGCAAAGGCCTCGGCCGCCGAGGTGGACTTGGGCTGGCGCTCAGCCCGCCATTCGTCTGCCCGGTCTTCGTAGACGCTGACGGTGTGGTGATCGGCCATCGCCCACCGTCAGCGCAGCGGCCAGATCTTCTTGAACAGCCGGGCGATCACCGCGCCCACCAGGGCGCCTACTACCACGTCGGAGGCGTGGTGGATGCGCACGTGGACTCGGCTGGCTGCCACCGCAAAGGCGGCGGCCCAGAAGGGCCAGCGGCGGCGACGGGACTCCGACAGCAGAGCCGCGGCCACCACTGCGGCACTGGCGTGGCCGCTGGGGAAGCTGCTGGTCAGCGGCTGGCGCAACCGGTGGGGGTGGTCGTGTTCAACCAGCGGGCGGGAGCGGTTGAAGGCTGATTTGATCGGGCCGTTGATCAGCGCCGACTCCACCGCCAGGGCGACCGACACCCGCAGAGCCCGGCGCCGGCCTCGCTTGGAGGTCGCGCCCGCCCAGGCCAGGGCGTGCCACAGGATGCTGAAGTTGCCCAGCTCCGAGGCGGTATAGAACACCCGGTCGGCCACCGGATTCCCCCGCAAGCGGGCGAAGAGCTGCTCGCCGGCCTCATCCAGAGCCTCGGCGGCAGCAGAGGTGCCTTCGGGGATGTCCTCGTCCTCGAGCGCCCTGTCGTCGAGCACCTCGCCGTCGAGCGCTTCGCCGTCGAGCATCTCGTCGTCGAGCGCTTCGCCGAAGAACGCCACATCGTCGAGGTCCTCGTCGTCGAGGTCCTCCAGCGAGTCGTCCGTGTTGGGAGCCCCCTCGGGGCGCTCGGCCTCGTCGGGACTCATTCTCGGTCAGCCCGGATCGTTTTGTAGGCCACCCCCACCTCGTGGTTGGCGTCGTTCAGAACCTTGTAGCCGGATTCGTCGCGGATCTGTTCGAAGTTCTCGGCCACGTCCTCCGCGGTGAGGTCGGGGTTGTAGTAGCCCGGGGTTCGGCCAATGAAGAATCGGGCCACCGTGCCGCCGGCCGCCGAGTACACCTCGCCGGAGACCGGGCAGTCCTCGTGGGCCAGAAAGCACACCACCGGGGTGACCAGCTCCGGGTTCATGGCCTCTTTGATCTCCTCGCCGAAGATGGCCTCGGTCATGCGGGTGGTGGCCACCGGCGCAATGCAGTTGGCCTTGATGTTGTACTTGGCGCCTTCCAGGGCCAGGGTTTTGGTGAGCCCCACCAGCCCCATCTTGGCCGCGCTGTAGTTCGACTGGCCGAAGTTGCCCAGCACCCCGGCGTTAGAGGTGGCGCACACGATGCGGCCATAGCCCTGCTCCCGCATCTGGACGAAGGCGGGCCGGGTGACGTTGAACGCCCCCCGAAGATGGACGGCGAGCACCGGGTGGAGCTGCTCGTCCTCCAGCTTGTGGAAGGTCCTGTCCCGCAGGATGCCGGCGTTGTTGACGACGACATCCACCCGCCCGAATGCTTCGAGAGCGGCGGCAGTGATAGCCGCTCCGCCCTCAGTGGTGGCCACCGAGCTGGTGTCGGCCACTGCCTCGCCACCGCCGTTGTTGATCTCGTTGGCCACCTTCTGGGCCGGGCCCTCGCTGGCCCCGGTGCCGTCGGCCGCCCCGCCCAAGTCGTTCACCACCAGCCGGGCCCCCCTCCGGGCCAGCTCCAGGGCATACAGGCGCCCCAGTCCGCCGCCAGCACCCGTGACGATCGCCACCCGGTTGTCGAAGCTCAATGTCATGGGCAGAAGGATACGGCGATTGGCGGCCTCAGCGGTAAGCGCCGGGGGTGGTGAGGGGTTTGCGGCGCCAGCGGCGGGGGGTGGTGATGATGGAACGGGGATAGTCCTCGAACAGCCAGCGGGCGAAGTTGCGCCGGGTCCAGGGGGTGAGTCCGGCAATGCGGACGGCGCCCCGGGCACCGGGGCGGGTGGCCAGCACCTGCCCGAGTCGGCGGGCCATGCGATGGTCGGCGAACAGCTCCCGGCGCACGAAGCGGCGGTAGTGGGCCATCACCTGATCGGCGTCTGATCCGCCGGCCAGCACCGAGTGGGCCGCGCCGATTCCGGTGAGCAGGGCCTGGGCGATGCCCTCGCCGCTCATGGGGTCGGTGGCGGCCGCGGCGTCGCCTGTGAACATGGTCCGGCGGGCGGTCAATGGGACCTTGTCGATGCGGGCGGGGATGGGCCAGGCCCGGTGGGGCGTCTCGGGGGTGGCGTCGTTGCCCAGCACTGCCCGGATATGGTCCCGCTCCAATAGGTCTCGCCAGAGCTTGCCCATTTCTCCCACCGCAACCGGGCCGCCGCGGCGCACACCGAATCCGACATTGGCCCGCCCATCGGGCAGGGGGAACGACCACACGTAGCCGGGCAGGATCTCCTCCTCGAACCACACCCACAGGGCCCGGCTGGCCGAAGGGGCAACCCCCGACCAGTACTGGCGGAACGCGTGCCAGTCTCCCCGGTAGCCGTCGGGCGCCAAACCCAGGAACTTGCGGGTGGGTGACCACATCCCGTCGGCGGCAATGGCGTAGCGGGCGGTCACCGTTCCGATGCCGTCCACCTCCAATTCCACCTTTTCGCCGCTTTCGACGGCTCCCTGGCAGCCGGCGCCCTCAACCAACTCGGCGCCCTCGGCCTTGGCTTGCTCCACCAGCGCGTTGTCCAGCTCTGCCCGGGGGACAACCGCGGCGAACTGACCGCCCTTTCGGGGAAGGGGGAACTCGACGGTGCGTCCTGAGGGCGAGCGGATGCAGACGTCCTCCACCGGCATCCACGTCGAGATGGGGGTCGGGTCCAGCCCAAGGCCTTCGAGGAGCCTCAGCGCACCGGCGGTCAGGCCGTCTCCGCACGCTTTGGGGCGGGGGAAGCGGGCCTTGTCCACAATCACCACCCGCTGCCCGCCCCGAGCCAGAGCGATGGCCGCCGCGCAGCCGGCCGGCCCGGCTCCGATGACCGCCGCGTCCCAGTCTCTGCTCATTGTCTTGACGGGCTCATGCGTCCTGTCCCGCCGACTGCTCGGGATCAAGGGCCTGCGATTCACCAAGTTGGGCCTCAGGATCCTGAGCCGGTGCTTCCCCGGGCCCAGCCTCGGGTGGAACAGCCTCTTCGGGTTCCACCTCCTCCTCGGGCGGGGCAATGGTGCAGAGGTCTGCCCTGTTGTCTTCATTGACGTCAGCCGGCGCATAGGTGTCGGCGCAGTCCTCGGGGGCGATGCACTCCACGGGCAGGCCGTCTTGGTCCAAATCCACCTCGCCATCGCCGTCGGCGTCCATGGCCAGCACCGACGACGTGCACACTCCCTGGCAGTTGATGCCCTCTCGGGGCTGGTAGAGCGCGGTCACCGAGTCTCGCAGCACGGTGCCGTCGGAGTAGGTCCGAGTGCGCTCGGTGGTCCGCAAGGTGCAGAACCTCCGCGGGGTGTCGTAGCGGTCCGTCCATTCCACCTCGGCATAGGCCGTGGAATAGACGCTCACGGTGACGCTGCCCTCGGTCACGGTGGGCCACAGAAGCACCGCGTAGGGGTTGGGGTTGCGGAACTTGAAGTCGGGCTTGGGCCAGGAGATGGTGGCATCCACACCCTCGCGGTAGCGGGAGATGTCGATGCTGTGCGCTTGGTATTCGGGGAACTCCATCCCGGCGTTGAAGGTGGCGGTGAACAGGGTGGTGATGAACTGGGAGATGCCCCCGCCCACGTCTGAGGAGTACACGCCGTCGTAGATCACCCCGGCGTCCACGAACCCCTTCTCCTCGGTGCGCTCGCCCACGTAATCGTTGACCGAGAAGACCTCGCCCGGATAGACCACCGCCCCCTGGATCAGCTCGGCGATGCGGTGGATGTTGGAGACCCGGTCTTGCCCCGGCGTGTAGTAGGTGGTGAAGCGCCCGGTCAGCTCCACGATCCCCCGCTCCTCCAGCCAGCTCTGGTCGTTGATCTCATCTGACTCCCGCAGCTCCAACTCCACGGTGGACTGCGCGGTGTCCAAGGCGGTCAGCACCTCTTGGGCCGCGGTCAGCTGGCAGCAGATGTACGCCGGGACTTCGCTGACCAGCACCGGCACATCGTCTTGGATGGTGAGCACCGGCTCGGATGCCACGGTGGCCACCTCGACGAACAGCTCGGCCAGATCCTCCTTTATCCGCTGTTGGTCGATGCTGTAGGACCACCGATCGTTCTCAGAATGAAGCCTCAGCCAGGTGCGTAGCTGGGCCGGCTGCACTCGCTTGGTGACCTCCTCCACGGTCACCAGGATTCCCTGGCCGGTGCGCTGGTTGATCCAGTCCACCGTTTGCAGCATCGCCTCTTCGCCCACGTCGGGCGGAATCAGGCGAACTTCGGCCTCGACCCTCAAGGGATCGTCGCCCCGGATGGCCGACTCCAGCAGTCGGGGGAGCGCGGGGGACAGGTTCGCAACCTCCCCGGACACGCCGGGCGCCACTTGGAATATGCCGTTCTCCAGCACGATCTGCGGGTCGACCGGGGCGCGATGCAGATCGGCCTCCAGGCGCGCCACCCGGCTGGCGTCGGCCGACAAGGTGAGCAGCACCTCTGACCGGGAGCTCTCAAAGAACGAGGCCGTCCAGCCAATGGGATTGCCCGTCCCGCTGTCCAATTCCATGATCGCAGCCACGGTGCCTTCCACGTCCACCGCCAGCCCCGTCTCTTCGGCGGTGGCGGTGATGGTCTGGCTGGGGGTGGAGATCTCCACCGGGGTCTGCTGGAAGCGCTCGGCCAGATCGACGACCACCGCGGTCACGTCTTCCTCGCTCAGTCCGCCGATGTCGATGCCGACGTCGGTGATGATCGGGCTCTCGATCTTCAAGCCCCGGGGAGTCCTGTCGCCGCTTCCGGAGAAGTCGATCAGCCAGATCAGCAGCCAAGCGGCGAGGATCAGCACCGGTACGACCATGAGGGCCCACACCCAAAGCGGGAGGGGAGGTCGGCGCAGGCGGAGTGGGGGTGGGCGATCCATCTGGATTACGGGATCGTAGTTGGATCGCCATTCCCATCAGCGGCGGGCTGGGGGGCGAACACGGTTGGGCCTAGAACAGCTTGGCTTGGTCGGGCTCGATGCCCCTGAGCATGTCGTAGTCGATCTCGACGCACTCGATGTCCCGATCAGCGCTCAGTGCCCGAGCTTGGGGACGGACAACCTGGGCGGCGAGCAGGCCCCGCACCGGTGCCAGGGCCGGATCTTGGTTCAAGAACTGGAGGTAGCGGGTGAGCTGTTCCACCCCGGCGATCTCCCCGCGCCGCTTCACCTCCACTGCGATGGCGTTCCCCTGGGCGTCGCGGCAGAGCAAGTCCACTGGGCCAATGTCGGTGGGGAATTCCCGCCGCACCAGCCGGAATCCGTCGCCCAGTGCCTGGGGCGAGGCGGCTAGCAGCTCTTGCAGGTGGGCCTCCACGCCGTCTTTGTCCAAGCCGGGGTCGTGGCCCAGCTCATGGTCGGTGTCGGAGATCAGCTCGTGGATGGTGATGGTCAGCTTCTCGCCGGCTGGGTTTACCACCGTCCAAACGCCGTCTTCCTCCGACAGCCGGTTGGGGGCGTTCATCCAGTTCAGCGGCTTGTACGCCCCACCGTCGGCGTGGATGGCCACACAGCCGTCGGCCTTGATCATTATGAGCCGTACTGCCTCGGGCAGGTGCGCGGCCAGCCGGCCGTCATAGTCAACTGAACATCGGGCGATTACCAGCCTCATTGCGGCTCCCAATCTACGAGGAGACGGCGGTGCGCATCACCGAGCGACAACGGCAGAGGCGAATTCGGGGTGGCAGATCACGAAATCGGAGATGTAGGTGTCGGATTGATTGAACCGTAGCTCGGTCCCGCTGAGATGGGAGACATGCAGCCCGGCAGCCGCGGCCACCGCCGCGGGGGCGCACAAGTCCCATTCGTGCAGACCCGATGCATGGGCGTACACCTCGGCTTCGCCGCGTATTACTGCGGCGGCCTTGGCCCCCGCCGAGCCCAACTGGACGATGGAGGCACCGATGTCATCGGCAATGCGGCGAGAAAGGCGGCCGGGTCGGCTCCTGCTGGTGATGACCCGGGGTGGGTCGGCAGCCGCTGGTGCGGGTGGGGCCGGCTCGGTACCGAGCGTCATGCCCTGGGCGGGCAGGGCCACCGCCGCGGCCGAAGGCTGGTTGTCGATGACCAGGGCTACGTGGACGGCCCAGTCGATGCGGCCGGGGATGGAGAACTCGCGGGTGCCGTCCAAAGGGTCCACGATCCACACTCGGTCGTGCTCGAGTCGGCGACGGTTGTCCATCGACTCCTCGGAAAGCACCAGGTCGTCGGGTCGGTACCTATGAAGGGCATTGGCGATGAAATCGTGGGCGACAGCATCGCCTCGGGCACCCACGGCAAACGGGGCCAGCCGCTGACCGCTCAGCTCGGCCCGCAGGTCAACCAGCAGCTCACCCGCTTCGGTTGCCAGGTGAGCGGCCAGTTGGTGATCGTTCACGGCAGCGGCGAAATGTCGAGCAAGTCCATGACTTGGTCGCACAGTCCGGAGGCAACCGCGATGAAACCGTCCATCAGCGGGTCGGCCCGGTTGAAAATCACATCGGCGCCGTCGGTCCCAAACACCCGTCCGCCCCCGGCTCGAACCAGCGCGGCCCCACCGGCCACGTCCCATTCGTTCTTGGGGACCAGAGTCCAGGTGGCGTCGGCCAATCCGGCACCCACCAGGCTCAGCTTGTAGGCCACCGAGCCCATGTTGCGCACCGCGATCGGCGTGGAGAAGAAACGCTCCCACTCGCCTCGCTTCACCTCGCTGCGCGAGGCCAGCACCAGCGCGCCTCGAATATCTGTGCTGTCTGTCGTGCCGGCGGGCTGACCGTTGCACTCCACTCCGGTCTCGGCTGATCCGATTATGAGGTGGCCGTTGGGGGGGCTCATGACGCCCCCGGCCACCGGCACACCGTCTTCCACCAGCCCGACCGAGACACACCATTCGGGAATGCCGTCGATGAACTCGCGGGTGCCGTCGATGGGATCCACCACCCATACTCTCCGCCGCTCCAGTCGACTGGCGGCGTCGGTGGTCTCCTCCGACAGCCAGCCCTCGTCGCTGCCTCTCAGCATCTTGGCCAGCACCTCGTTCACCGCGGTGTCGGCTGCGGTCAGCGGGTCGCCGCCTTCCTTCAATTCGGCCTCGACCTCCCCAGGGGTGAAGCGCTCCAACACCTCAGCGGCCGCGGCCAGCGCGTCGGCAATCCGATCGAGATCGTCGGCGCGCGACACCTCAGTCGCCGATCGGGTCGAGGTACCCCTCGGCCTCCAGGTGATCCATGATGGTCTGGGCCGATTCATCTGGGTCCTGATCCACGGTGGGCAGAACGATGTCGGCGTCGATGGGCTCCTCGTAGGGATCGGAGATGCCGGTGAACTCCTTGATGATGCCGGCCCGGGCCTTGGCATACAGACCCTTGCGGTCCCGCTCCTCGCACACCTCCAGCGGCGTGGACACGTGCACCAGCACGTATCCGCCGTTGGCTGAGATCGCCTCCCGATTGCGGCGTCGGGGCTCGGCGTAGGGGGCGATCGGCGCGCAGATGGCGATACCCCCGTGCTTGGTGATCTCCGAGGCCACGTAACCGATGCGGGTGATGTTGATGTCGCGGTGCTCCTTGGAGAACCCCAGTTCCGACGACAGGTTGGTGCGCACGATGTCCCCGTCTAGCAGGGTCACCGGCCGTCCGCCCCGCTCCAGCAGCTTGGACATGAGCGCGTTGGCAATGGTGGACTTGCCCGAGCCGCTGAGCCCGGTGAAGAACACGGTGAAGCCCTGCTTGGACTTCTGGGGGTGGGTGCGGCGCAGCTCGGCGACCACCTCGGGATAGCTGAACCATTCGGGAATCTCGGCGCCCGACGCCAGCCGGTCCCGCAGCTCGGTGCCGCTGACGCTGAGGGTGGCTGTACCCTCGCCCACCTCATCGACCGGGTGGTAGCTGTCGCTGTCGGGGACGTACACCATCATCTTGAACGGCACCATGGTCACGCCCAGCTCGTCGGTGTAGTCCTTCAGCATGTCTTGGGCGTCGTAGGGGCCGTAGAAGGGGTTGCCCGAGGCGTCAGATCCCGGTCCGGCGTGGTCTCGGCCCACGATGAAGTGGGAGACGCCGTGGTTCTTGCGGATGATGGCGTGCCACACGGCCTCCCGGGGACCGCCCATGCGCATGGCCAGCGGCAGCATGGCCAACATGGCCGAGTCCTCGGGGTAGCGCTGGATGATGTGCTGGTACACCCGGCCGCGGGTGTAGTGGTCCACGTCGCCGGGCTTGGTCATGCCCACCACGGGGTGGATCAGCAGGTTGGCGTCGGCCTCCACCGCGGCCCTTCTGGTCAGCTCCACGTGGGCTCGGTGCATCGGGTTGCGGGTCTGGAAGGCCACCACCCGGCTCCAGCCCTGCGCATCGAATGCGGCCCGCAGCTGGGCCGGGGTGCGGCGCAGTTCGATGAAGTCGTAGTGGACGGGGAGTTGCAGACCCTGCACCGATCCGCCGAGATATACCGGGGCGGTGCTTCGCATCAGGTGGCCGACACCGGGGTGATCGGGGTCGGAGCTGGCGAACACCATCTCGGCCTCCGCGGCGGTGTCGGGCCGCCACGCGTCGGTCACCGTGAGCACAGCCAGCATGACCCCTTCCACGTCCCGCAGCGCCAGCCGACCGGCGGCTTGGGCGGCCTCGGCCGTCTTGGCATCCACATCCAGGGTTATGGGCATCGGCCACAATGTCCCGTCGGCCAGCCGCATTTCGGAGCACACCCGGTCGTAGTCGCTTTGGCCCATGAAACCGCGCAGCGGAGAGAAGCCTCCGTTCAACAGCAGCTCCAGATCGCACAAGTGGCGGGGCTGAAGGGTGAACGACGGCAGGTCGCGCGACGCCTCTTTGAGTTCTTCGGCGGTGGCGCTGTCGACCATCAGATCGACCAGTTCGCCGCCGTGGGGTTGGATCAGATTTGAAGCCACGAAGGTATTTCATATCGCAGGCCGGACCCGATTAAGCCATCGAGCCGTCAATCCACCCCATCAATTCACAGACGGACCCCTAGCATCTCGATGGATGGATGGCGACGCGGTGCTCACTGTCGCGGTATTGGCGGTTATGGGTGCCGGGCTCATCAGCAACCGGCTCTCTCCCGCCGCGGGGGTGCTGGGTGCTGTCGGCGGGCTGTTCTTGCTCAGGGTGATTAACTTCGACGCGGCCTTCAGCGGGTTCGCCAACCCCGCTCCCTTCACCATTGGAGCGCTGTACGTGGTGGCTGGCGCGGTGACCAAGACCAACGCGCTTCAGCCTCTGGTGGCCCGGATGCTGGACCGGGGGTCTCAGACCCGGGTTGCGCTGTTCCGGCTGCTGGCGCCGGCCAGCGCGGCGTCGGCATTCCTGGCCAACACCCCCATCGTTGCCATGCTGGTGCCTGCGGTGCGGGGTTGGACCGAGCGCTACGGCCGGTCTGCCTCCCGGTTCCTGATCCCGCTGTCGTACGCCACCATCTTGGGCGGGGCCATCACCGCCATCGGAACCAGCACCAACCTGGTATTGGGCGGCCTGCTGCAGTCGGTGGGCCAAGACGAACTGGAGATGTTTGAGCTGGCCCGCTTTGGCCTTCCCCTGGCCGGTGCCGGGTTGGTGCTGATCGTGCTCGCCGCTCCCTGGCTGTTGCCCGATAGGAGAGATCCTGAGGAGTCTGGGGTGGGCCGTTCCTATCTGGTGTCCATGTACGTGGTCGAGAGGGGGGCATTCGACGGGCAGTCGGTGGAGGCCGGGGGACTGCGCCATCTCCAAGGTGTGTTCCTGGTGGAGGTGGAGCGGCAGGGAACCGTCATTGCCCCCGTTGCACCCACTTTCGTGCTCCGGGGCGGCGACCGGCTCACGTTCGCCGGAAGGGTGGACTTGGTGCTCGACCTCCAAGCCATGTCTGGGCTGATCTCAGCTGAGGACCCCCATCTGGAAGCGGTGGACTCCGACGACCACACCTTCTTCGAGGCTGTGGTGGGGGCGGCGTCACCCCTAAGCGGGCGCACGCTGGCCGAGGCCGGTTTCCGCGGCCGCTATCAGGCCGCCGTGGTGGGCATCCACCGTTCCGGTGCCACGGTGGAGGCCAAGTTCGGCCAGGTGAGGCTGCGTACCGGCGACACTCTGCTGGTGCTGGCGGCCGACGGTTTCGACGAGCGGTGGAGCAACCACAACGACTTTCTGCTGGTGTCCCGTCTGGGCGGGTCGCCGCCGCGGGCCACCCGACGGGCCCCGGTGGCGCTGCTGGCGATTGTGGCGCTGGTGGTGCTGCCCGCGTCGGGGGTGCTGAGCGTGTTGGAGGCGTCGCTGATCGCTGCGGGCGCGGTGGTCCTGGGCGGGGTGCTGACGCCACGAGAAGCCCGAGAGTCGGTTGACTTCAGCGTGCTCATCACCATCGGGGCAGCGTTTGGGCTGGGGGCGGCTTTGGATGAAGTCGGTTTGGCCACCGACCTGGCCGACGGCATCGTCACTGGCTTCGACTTCTTGGGCGACGCTGGGGTGGTGCTGGGCATTGTGATCGCCACAATGCTGTTGACCGAGGTCATCACCAACGTGGCCGCGGTTGCACTGGTGTTTCCGGTGGCGTTGGAGGCGGCCGCTCAGTCCGGCTTGGACCCCCGCACCCTGGCGCTCGGTGTAGCAGTGGCTGCCTCGGCCTCGTTCCTAACTCCCATCGGCTACCAGACCAACACCATGGTCTACGGGCCCGGTCGCTACCGTTTCACCGATTACCTCCGACTCGGAGTGCCCATGTCGATCCTCACTCTGGCCCTGCTCACCACTCTGGTAGCTGCCGCGGCCTGACCTCGGCGATCTCTACAGCACCCCGGAGGCCATGTCGGCGGCGTGGGCCAGCATGTCGTCCACTCGGCGGGCGATGTCGTGGACGTCGCCAGGGGTGGACATGCCCCCGGTCATGCCCTTCAGGCGCCGGGCATAGGCCCCTTCAACGATGCAGGCCTGCTTCCACCAGCTGAACACGGCGTAGTAGGGGAGGTCGGACAGATCGAAGCCCGACTGGGCGGCGTAGCGTTCGGCCACCTCGTCTCGGCGGACGAAGCAGTCACGCAGCGTGGGCGGATCGGTGAGGAAGCTCATCTCGTCACCGGGGTCGGCCCAGTACTGAAGCGACCAGGCGAAGTCGGCTATTGGGTTGCCGGTGGTACACAACTCCCAGTCCAAGACGGCGGCGATCCTCCACTGGTCATCGAGCACCGTGTTGTCGAACCGGTAGTCGCCGTGGGCCAACGCCGGCGGAGCAACTTCGGCTGGTTTGGCCGTGCTCAGCCGCTCGTGCAATTCGATTAGCAGGGGCACCTCCCTCACGCCTGCGGCCTCTACCTGGCGGCGCCACCGCTTCAGCTGGCGGCCGACGTAGTCCTCCCGGCGGCCCAAGTCGCCCAACCCCACGTCATCAAGGTCGAGAGTGTGAAAGGCGATCTGCACGTCCAGCAGGCTCTGGGTGGCGACCTCGGCCTGTTCTTTGGTCATGGCAGCTGCGGAATCCTGATCGCGGAGGATCAGTCCCTCCACAAAGCTCATCACGTAGAAGTCGGCCCCGTTGATGGAGTGGTCGTCGCAGAAGGCCACCATCTCAGGCACCGGCACATCGCTGGCTTCGCCCAAAGCCGCCATGATGCGCCACTCCCTACCCATGTCGTGGGCGGTGGCCAGTGCAGATCCCACTGGAGGACGGCGCAGCGCCCACTGCCGACCCCCGGAATCGGCCAGTCGGAAGGTGAGGTTGGATCCGCCCGCCGCGATCAGGTCGAAAGTAAACGGTGGCTCGCTGTCGGCAATGTTGTTGACTAGCCAGGCGGTGACCGCTTCTTGGTCGATGCCGGGGATTTCGGTGCTCGAGGACTCCACCGCCTCAGTCTGGTATTCCGCTACGGTCAGTGCCATGTCTCCAACTGCACTGCTGACCCGCCCCGATTACGCCCCGTCTAAGGCCGATGACCTCGGCGTTGCCCTGGGTTCGATGGACACCCCCATCGGGCAATTGAACATGGCAGCCACATCGCAGGGCCTGATAAGGATCGGTTTCGGCTACATGGAGGAGATGCAGGACATGACGTCCGAACTGGACGAACTGCCTGTGACTATGGGCCAGGGAGACCTCGGTTGGCTGGACGATCCCATCGCCCAGCTCCGCGAGTACTTCGAAGGCCGCCGCCAGAGCTTCGAGCTGGCCGTGGACTGGCGGCTGAGCCGCGGCTTCTATCGCCGGGTTCTGGACGCACTTATGACGGTGGACTACGGCACCACCGTGTCCTACGGCGAGCTGGCCCGCATGGCCGGCTCATCGAGGGCCGCACGAGCAGTGGGCACGGCCATGTCCACCAATCCCATACCCCTCATCGTGCCCTGTCACCGAGTGGTGCGAAGCGACGGCTCGGTCGGGGAGTACGGCGGACTTCCCGAGGTCAAGACCTGGCTGATTGAGCACGAGCGATCCCACCGCGGCTGATGGCGCGTCTTAGCAAGTTGGACCGGTCAGTGGCCGGGCGGGTGGCGGTGGTCACCGGCGCGGCTTCGGGAATGGGACGGGCCACCTCGTGGCTGCTGGCCGACGAGGGGGCCAAGGTGGCCGCAGTTGACGTCGAGCGCTCCGGGCTAGAAGAGACGGTGGCCGCCATCACCGACGCGGGTGGCACTGCTCTGGCGGTGGCCTGCGACTTGGCCGATCCTGAGGCAATCGAGCCGTTGGTGGAGCAGGTTCGGGCTGAGCTGGGACCGGTGGACATCCTGATCAACAACGCGGGCATTGCTGCCGGCGCTCCTGTTGACGCCGCCGACTACGAGGATGTGTGGGTTGCCGCTATTGAGGTGAACCTCACCGCGCAGATGCGCCTGGTGCGGGCCTTCCTCGACGACCTGAAACGCAATGGCGACGGACGCATCGTCAACGTGGCCTCAACCGAAGGGGTGATGGCCACGCCCAATACCTCGTCCTACACGGTGAGCAAGCACGGGGTGGTGGGTCTCACCCGGGCCCTGGCGGTGGAGTTGGGCCAATGGGGAGTGACTGCTAACGCGGTGTGCCCCGGCCCCATCCGCACCGCCATGACCGGCAACATCCCCGAAGAGGCCAAGCAGAAGTACGCCCGTCGCCGAGTGCCGGCCCGCCGCTACGGCGATCCCGAGGAAGTGGCCCAAATCACCCTGTCACTGGTGCTGCCTGCCGCCTCGTTCATCAACGGTGCCGTGGTGCTGGTGGACGGCGGCCTCCACGCCAAGTCGAACTGATCATCTCGCGGCACTAAATCGTAAGATAGGCGTCTAGATACCTTGCATCCACAAATCTTGGTACCTATACTTGGAATTGCCGACCATTACAGGAGGAAGTCATGGCACTGCAAGGGGACACCAAGAGCATGACGCTTCGCATGGAAGAGGACCTCGCCGACAAGGTGAGGACTATTGCGGAGGTCGAAGAGACCACCGTGAGCAACGTCATTCGCGAGGCACTGACTGAACTCGTCGAGCAGCGTCGTAACGACCCTGAGTTTCAGAAAATGCTGAAGCGGAATATGGAGCGTCACCACGAGCTGCTGAGCTTGTTGGCGGACGGCTGACATGGTCTACCTCGGGCTTGATGAAGTCCTTGCCATTGCATGCAAGGTGCTCAAGCTCGAGGTAGACGCGCTTGTGCGGGTAACAGATCTCGGTCTGGCGGATTCTGCGATCGCCCGACCGGGCGCTAGTTTTGGAGGCGAGGAGTTCTATCCGAGCATTGAGGCCAAGGCTGCCTCCTTGTTGTATGGGATCGCACGAAACCATGCTTTCATCGACGGAAACAAGCGCGTATCCGTACTGGCGACCCTTCAGTTCTTGAATGCGAATGGTTATGACCTAGACCTTTCACCCGCCGACGAAGCATTCAAGACCGTCGTTCAGGTCGCTTCCGGCAGCCTTTCCTTGGAGGATCTCACGGTATGGATTCAAGATCGGATAGGACCCCTGGAAGATGTCTGAGCAACAGACCCTGAGTTTCGATGCTCCATCTGACGATCCGGTAGCTGCCTACTTGGCGAGTGGGCTTACTTCACTCAACGAAGACCAGATCACGATCGTAGAGTTGGTTAGCGGGCTAGTAGCAGGTTTCTGCTCCCAGGCTGGTGTAGTCGTTCACCAGCCGGTGTTGCATACCCACCCGAAGGATCACAGCCATTTGACGCCTTCTGATATTCACGACGCAGACTTCGCCAAGGTGAACGAATCGGACGTCGTCATTGCAATCGGCGATTTCGCGTCCTGGGGAGCAGGAATAGAATTGGCTTGGGCAGCACGCCTTCGGATGCCTGTCCTGATGCTTATTCGTGAGGGACGGGGAGTGTCCCGGCTTGTCGAAGGAACCAGCGCGGACATTGAGATTGCTCAGTGGCGATTCCATGACGACATCCGAGAATCGTGGACCACTTATTTTGTGAAGCGAAAGGCGCAGCTGGAGGACCACCGGAGATTGAGGAGCAGCAGACGGCACTTGTGGGAGCCAACCCAAATTGCGATTCGCTTGGCTTACGAGCAGTTAGAAGGGTCAGAGAAAGTCGAAGCAGCTGTGGCATGCGCATGGACATAAGCAAAGTTATCTGACGTTCTTGGTTGAACCCTTCATGAACGGGCCCGGGGTAATTTTTGCGTATCTATTGCCTGATTTAGCTCACTACAGGGGCCATAGCGGCGGGCGAGTCCATCCGCTGTGGAGGAACGCTAACGCCTCGGAACCAAACCTGACGCCGGGCCTGATCGAGCACCTCTTGGCTGTTTTGGGTGCTTCGGTAGCCCCCGAAGATGTGTTCTCGTATATCGCTGCGATATGCGCCCACCCTGCCTTCACCGCCTGGCGCAATGAAATGTCGCCCCATTCCCAAGAACTGCGGGTACCTGTCACCGCAGAAGTCGACCTATGGAGTGAAGCCATTCGTTTGGGGCAGCGAGTGATCTGGGCTCATACCTTCGGCGAGCGGTTTGCCGATCCGACCCAAGGTCGGGATCCAGGGCCCAATCCTCGTGTCGATGATGGCCCTGTTTGGGGTGCCGCCGTTCCCCATGATGCTGATCGGCATCCCAACACCATTGGCTACGACGAGGAGGCCGGGCGCATCGTCCTCGGTGAAGGGGCTGACGCCGGCTGGATTGAGAACGTTGCTTCGGAGGTATGGAGTTATCGGGTGTCGGGGATGAGCCCGATTGAATCATGGTTCAAGTACCGCAAAAGGGAGCCTGACGTGAAGTGGTCGAGCCCCCTCAACGACATCGTGCGGCAAGGGTGGTTGCATGAGTGGAGTCTGGAATTACTGGATGTTTGCCACGCGCTTATTGCGCTCGTCAGGATGGAGCCCGAGCAAGCCGCGTTGCTAGATCTCGTCTTGGACTCACCACAGATCACGATTGGGAGTCTGACGGACGCCGGGGTGCTACCCGTCCCAATGCGAGCTACAAAGGCCCCCAAAGTGCCGAAGCCAGGGGATGCCCCGCTGCTGGAGGCCTGAGAGTTTAGAGTCCAGGTGCGAGATCAGGCGATCTTGCGCCCTTTCCTGCTCCAGAAGACGGCTTGGAGCTCGAAGTCGTCGATTTCATCCAAGCCTTCCTCTTCCTCGGTGTCCCAGAAGGAATGGGTCTCTACGAATGCGGTGTATTCGGCCAGCGGCTTGGGTTCGGGCAGGTCGGGGACGTTGCGGAATCGGCCAAAAAGATCGGTGGAGACCCCGGACGCGCGCAGCAAGTAAACGCCGAGCAAATGCACGACGAGGAAAGCCCCTACTGCGATACCCAGTGTCATGCTTGAAACGGCACTATAGATATGAACAGCCCTGTGTACAACTGGTTCACGGGGAAATCCACAATCCGCAGCTTCCCTGCCTGTATAATTCGTTCCCCCAACTTCCCTGACAGGTACTTGGCATACCCCTGACCAGGCGGTATGTGAATCGGCGTTTGCCCGGCCTGCGAACGGTGGTGTCCGCAGTTCGGGGACCGGCGCGAGGCGGTTCTAGTGTGAGATCTGTGTCCGGCCCACCCACTGTCACCGTTGAATTGCCCGAGTCGGGTATCGCTCTGATCACCATGTCGCGCCCCGAGCGGCTCAATGCTCTGAGTCCCGAGCTCATTGCCGACCTGCACCAAGCTCTCGAGGATGTCGAGCGAGATCGCTCTCATCGGGCGGCGGTTCTCACCGGCGACGGCCGGGGGTTCTGCTCCGGCGCCGACCTCAAGGCTGGGGGCGAGCAGGATCTCGACGAGCCGTCCGACCAGAGCCGGGTAGGGGCCATCTACGACATGCAGTTGGACCTGGCCAATCTCATGCTAAAGATCTACGAGCTTCGGGTGCCGGTGATCGCCGCGGTGAACGGCCCGGCCGTAGGCGGGGGCTTCGCGATCGCCCTGCACTGCGACGTTCGGTTGGCCGCAGAGTCGGCCCGTTTCGGCTCCGTGTTCATCAAGGTGGGGCTGTCGTCGCTGGACGTCGGCAACAGTTACCTGCTGCCCCGGTTGATTGGGGCCAGCCGGGCCCGGGAGCTGATGCTCACCGGGAGGATCTTCGACGCGGCCGAGGCTGATCGCATTGGGCTGGTGTCCCGCGTGGTGCCCGACGGCCAGGTGGTGGAGGCGGCCATGGAGGTGGCCCGGCAGATCGCGGCCAACAACGAGTACGGGGTGTGGATGACCAAGCTGGGGGCCAACGCCACTTTGGATGCTCCCAGCCTGCGCCATGCCATGGAGCTGGAGAATCGCACCCAGGTGCTGGGCACGTTCACCGGGAACATGACCGAGGCGTCGCAGGCCTTTCGAGAGGGCCGCGAGCCCCGCTGGAACCCGCTGTAGGCTGCCGAATCGATGTTGGAGATCGAAAACCACGGTCGGGTGCGGCTGCTCACGCTGAACCGGCCCGACGCCCTCAACGCCTTCAGCGAGGCCCTGTACGACGCCACCGCCCAAGCGCTGATCGACGCCGCCGCCGACCCCGACGTGGCGGTGGTGGTGCTCACCGGGAACGGGCGGGCGTTCTGCGCCGGCACCGACTTGGTGGAGATGGGCGCTCGCAACCCCGGCGGGGGCGGCATCGAGTCCGGCGTTTACGGTTTCGCCGGAATGCTCGACCAGATGGACTCGTTCCCCAAGCCGTTCATCTGCGCGGTGAACGGTCTGGCCATCGGTGTGGGGACCACCATGCTGGGGTTCGCCGATCTGTCCTTCATGTCTTCTGAGGCCCGGCTGCGGTGCCCGTTCTCCAGTTTGGGGGTGGCCCCCGAAGCGGCCAGCAGCTACACCTTCCCGCTGCTTCTGGGCCGCCAGCAGGCCATGTGGACCCTGCTCAGCGCCGAGTGGATCAGCGCCGAGGAGGCCAAGGAGATGGGCCTGGTGTGGAAGGTGTGCCCGCCCGACGATCTGATGGAGACGACGATGGCCCATGCCCAGAAGCTGGCCGCGCTGCCGGTGTCGTCTCTGGTGGAGTCCAAGGCGCTCATCACCCACGGCTGGCACGACGGGGTGGCTGCGGCCCGGGAGCGGGAGAACGCCGCCTTCAGCCGCCTGATGGGGGCGCCGGCCAACGTCGAAGCCATCGCCGCCTTCATGGAGAAGCGCCCCCCCGACTTCACCGGCCTGTAGCCACAGTTTCGGCCTCTTGTCAGCCTGCGCCTACCATCCTCCAAGCACTCACGCCGACTGGAGGACGCATGGCTGATACCGATGTGCTGGGGTTCTGGAAGATCGCCGAGGCTGACCCGCAGCGTTTGGCGGTAGTCGACCCCGATTACAACGAGATCACCTACGGGGAGCTAGCCGAGCTGACCAACCGCATCGTCCACGGCCTGCGGGCTGCGGGGCTGGAGGTGGGCGATCAGGTGACCACCGTGCTGCCCAACGGGATCGAGCAGGTGGCCGTTTCTATGGCCTCCTACCAGGGGGGCTTCTATCTCACCACCGTGAACTGGCACCTGGCTGGCCCGGAGATCGCCTACATCGTGAACGACAGCGAGACCAAGGCGTTCATCGTCCACGAGGACTTCGCCGATCAGGCCCTCAGAGTGTTGGAGGACAGCGACGTGCCGGCCGCCAACCGGTTCTCAGTGGGCAGCATCGACGGCTTCCGACCCCTGTCCGAGCTGATCGGTTCCCAACCCGCCACCCGGCCCGACGACCTCACCACCGGCTCGTTCATGTTCTACACCTCGGGCACCACAGGGCGGCCCAAGGGGGTGCGACGGGCGCTCCCCGGCGTTAACCCCGATGAATCGGCCGCCGGCTCCGGCGGGCTGTTCATGCTGTTGGGCATCATGCCCCACGCCGACAACGTCCATATCACCCAGGCTCCGCTGTACCACACCGCGGTGAACGTCTGGGCCACCACCTCGCTGCACATGGGGCATTCCGCGGTGGTGATGGGCCGCTGGACCGCCGAGGGGGCGCTGGAGCGCATCGACCGCTACAAGGTCACCCAGAGCCACATGGTGCCAACGATGTTCCACCGCCTGCTCCAACTCCCCGATGAGGTGAAGGAGCGCTACGACGTGTCGTCGCTGCGGCGGATGATTCACGCGGCGGCCCCCTGCCCGGTCGAGACCAAGCAGAAGATGCTCGACTGGTGGGGCGACTGCATCTGGGAGTACTACGCGGCCACCGAGGGAGGCGGCACCTACATCCCGCCCGACGAGTGGCGCCAGTACCCCGGCACCGTGGGGCGCCCGTGGCCGGGATCGGAGGTCATCGTGGTGGACGACGACGGCAATCGCCTGCCCCCCGGCGCCAGCGGCACCATCTACATGAAGATGCCCGGCGGGGCGACCTTCGAGTACTACAAGGACAAGGAGAAGACCGACAAGGCCCGCCTGGGGGAGGAGTTCTTCACCGTGGGTGACGTGGGCTACTTCAACGACGACGGCTACCTGTTCCTCAACGACCGGGCCAACGACATGATCATCGTGGGGGGAATGAACATCTACCCCGCGGAGATCGAGGGGGCGCTGCTCCAGAGCCCGCTGGTGGGCGACGCCGCGGTGTTCGGGATCCCCAACGAGGACACCGGCGAGGAGATCAAAGCGGTGATCGAGCCTGCGGCGGGCGTGGCCGCCGACGACGATACCCGAGGGGCCATCATGGAGTTCCTCCGCGACCAGATCGCCAAGCAGAAGTGGCCCCGCTCCATCGACTTCACCGACGAGATGCCCCGCGATCCCAACGGCAAGCTCTACAAGCGCCGGTTGCGCGACCCCTACTGGGAAGGCAAGACCCGAGCCATCTAGGCGGCGGACGGGTTGATCTCTTGGGCCGGTTGAGATGAGGGCCCGCTTATTCAATCCCGAGTTGGTGGAGGCGGAGGAACTCGCTCCCCGCCAGGTCCACATCATCATGATTGCCCTGATGACCGGGATGTTCCTGGCTGCTCTGGACAACTCGGTGCTGGCCACTGCGGTGCCCACCATCGCCGGGGAGTTGGGCGGCCAAGACCAGGTGGCCTGGGTCATCACCTCTTATCTCCTCACCGGCACCATCTCCACCCCGCTCATCGGCAAGCTCAGCGACATCTACGGCCGCAAGCTGGTTTTCCAGATCACCATCGGCTTCTTCATAATCACCTCGGCGCTGGCCGGCCTGTCCCAGACCATGTTGCAGCTCGTGTTGTTCCGGGCGTTGCAGGGGCTGGCCGGCGGCGGTCTTCTCGCCCTGCCCATGGCCATCGTGGGCGACGTAGTCGCCCCCAACGAGCGAGGCCGCTACCAGGGGTACATCGCGGGCACCTTCGGCACGGCCAGCGTCGCCGGGCCGCTCATTGGCGGGTTTTTCGTCGACCACTTGAGCTGGCGATGGGTGTTCTACATAAACGTCCCTGTAGGCCTGGTCTCAATGGCAGCCATTGCCGTGCTGTTCAACGTTCGCCTCGAGGTGGTGTCCCGCCCTATCGACTGGCTGGGTTCCGGGCTGCTCGTCGCCGGATTCACCCCGCTGCTGATCGCCCTCAGCCTCGGTGGCAACCAGTTGGCCTGGTCGTCGACGGGGATGGTCTTGATCCTCTTGGGTTCGGCTCTGTTGCTGCCCGCGTTCTTCTGGTGGGAGACACGAGCTGAGGATCCGATCCTTCCGCCCCGGTTGTATTCCAACGACGTCGTGCGCTGGTCGATGGTGGTGATGCTGCTCATCGGGCTGGTCATGTTCGGGGCCACCCTGTTCATCCCGGTGTTCTTGCAGGTGGTGTCGGGGGTGAGCGCCACCGGTTCGGGGCTGAACATGATGCCCATGTTCATCGGCATCATCTTCACGTCGGTCGTGTCGGGGAGGCTGCTCACCAAATTCGGGCGCTACAAGGAGTTCTTGGTGCTGGGCACCGCTTTGATGACTGCCGGGATGATCCTGCTGGCGCTGTTCTTGGACCAGGGCATTACCCAGGTCCAAGTGGGGCTCATGGTGTTCGTCATCGGCCTGGGGCTGGGAATGACCATGCCCGTGCTGGTGTTGGTGGTGCAGAACGCCAGCCCCCATCGCGACATCGGCATGGTGAGCGCGGCCACCAATTTTGTGCGTTCGCTGGGCGGCACCATAGGGGCGGCGGTCATGGGCGCCATCTACGCTGCCGGGCTCAACTCCTCCCTGGAGTCCAAGGTGACGCCTGACCAGTTGGCGACACTGCCCGATCCCGAGAAGCTGTTGGGCAGCCCCCAGCAGATCCGAGACATCCAGGATCCCTCCATCGTCGACGCCGTGCTGGAGTCCTTCTCGGTAGGGGTGCAGCGCTGCTTCACGGTGGGGGCGCCGGTTATCGCTATGGGCATTCTGGCCGCCCTGTTGATCCGACAGATCCCGCTGCGCCAACAGATCCGCTCCGAGGAGGAGCGCGCCGAGGCCGCCGCCAATCGGGAAACGCCTTCTTCTTCCCTGTGACCAAAGCGCTGATGCTCCAGGGGACGGCTTCGGGCGTCGGCAAGTCGCTGCTCACTGCTGGGCTGTGCCGCCTGTTGGCCCGCTCAGGTGTTTCCGTCGCCCCGTTCAAGCCGCAGAACATGAGCAACGCCTCTGCTGCTTGTCCTTCGGGAGGCGAGATCGGCCGGGCCCAGGCCTTGCAGGCATTTGCCAGTGGCTTGGAACCGGCTGTGGACATGAATCCGGTCTTGCTCAAACCCGAAGCCGACCATCGAGCTCAACTCGTGGTCTCTGGGCAGGTTCGGGGGACGCTGTTGGCCAACCGGTTTCGCGAGGATCGAGCCGAGTTGTTGCCTGAGGTGCTGGCCGCCTTCGACCGTTTGAGCCAAGAACACGACTTCGTGTTGATCGAAGGGGCAGGATCACCGGCGGAACCCAACTTGAGGGAAGGCGACATCGCCAACATGGGATTCGCCCAGGCGGCGAAGGCGCCGGTCTGGTTGGTGGGCGATATCGACAAGGGAGGCGTGTTTGCGTCCTTGCTAGGCACCATGGATGCGCTCGATCCGACAGATCGCCGGCTGGTCCAGGCTCTGGTCATCAATCGATTTCGGGGCGATGCCTCCCTGCTTGGCGACGCATGCGACTGGCTTACCGAGCGGACTCAGCGACCTCTGTTGGGCTGTGTGCCCTATGTTCACGATCTCGCCCTCCCGGAAGAAGATGCCCCTTATTCCTTTCTAGGGGGACGAGGCAGACATCACAGCGACGAGGCCTCTTCGAAGTTGAGGGTAGGGGGAGTCTTCTACCCGAGGGCCAGCAACACCTCCGACTTGGATCCGATTGCAGACGATCCCAGAATCGATTTCTGCTGGTTGGCCGATCCCGATTCTCTATCTGGACTCGACTTGGCGGTGCTGCCTGGCTCCAAGGCGGTGGCCGGCGATTTGTCGTGGCTTCGCCAGAACGGCTGGGTGGAGGCGCTAGAGCGCCATGTGCGCTACGGCGGTCGGGTCCTCGGTCTGTGCGGGGGATTGCAGATGCTCGGCCAGCGTATTCTCGACCCTCTTGGCATCGAGGGGCCCGCAAATACCGACGGGCTGGGTTGGCTGCCGGTGGAAGCCGAGCTCAAGCAGGAAAAACTCGTCCGCACTGTCTCCGGGCAGGCCCGGTGGCCAGATAAGTGTGAATTCGCCGGGTACGAGATTCGCCACGGCGAGAGCCCGCAAGATCCGATGCTCTATCCCTTCGCCGCCCGGTCGGAGGACGGCCGGGTGATGGGAACCTATGTGCACGGGCTCTTCGACCTAGCCGAATATCGCCACGCAGTGCTGGAGGAGTGGCTGGGATGGAAGGCAGACCCCGGTGAGGACCAGCAGGGCCGTTGGTTGCGCGACTTGGACCGGCTGGCCGACTCCCTACGCGAGAGCCTTGATCTCCGTATGCTTGAGGAGCAGGTTGGAAGGCTGTCCTGACTGCTCTGGCCACATCTCTCTACTTGATGGCCACCGGGTTGACGGGTGATCCCAGGCCGCCGACGAAAGGCTGGGGCGAGGCTTCCAAGAAGAAGTCGTATTGGCCGTCGTCTGCGCAGTCCGCGGCCAGTTCTTCCAAGTCCCAGTTCTGGCCCTGGGTGAGGCCCATGTCCACTATAGCGGTCCGTCTGCGAGTTGGTCGGGTGCGGGACAGTGGGTCAGCCGGTCCGCAGTCGTAGGCGCACGATTGCGGAGTACCCCAGCCAGAATAGGCACCACACCACCACGGCGACCAGCAGAATGGTCTCGTCGCCGGGCCGCAGTCCGGGGGCGAAGAAGGGCTCCACAAAATACTGGGAGATGAAGCCCCCTCGGTACGGTGTCTCGCCGGCGAGGCGCCAGAAATGCTTCTCCCAAACGGTGAGCGGACATGGCTGTCCGGTGAGGTTCACTACGCCGGTGGGCACCAGCGCGACCAGATACCACTTCATCAACCGGGGCTTGCGTGCGGCCAGCGGGGCGCCCAAAATGAGGAATCCGCACAGCAGCCCGTGGGCGAGTGCGATGGCGATTGCCAGCAGCCATGCCACCACAGCCCCACTCTATCGGCCATACCCATGACTGCTTGTCAGTACTACCGGTCACATGTGGGCTAGAACGTCGGCATGGGATGTCTTGATGGACGAGTAGCGATTGTGACTGGAGCGGCCCGGGGCCAGGGCGAGGCCGAGGCCCGAAAGTTCGTTGCCGAGGGCGCATTCGTGGTGATGGGCGATGTGCTCGACGAGCAGGGGGAGGCGGTGGCTGTTGATCTGGGGGACCAGGCCGTGTACCTGCACCACGACGTGACCTCGCCCGATGACTGGGCCCAGGTGGTGGCCGCCGCGGTGGAGCGGGGACCGCTGCGGGCATTGGTGAACAACGCCGCCATTCACTGGACCGCCCCTATTGCTGACGAGACCCCTGAGAGCCTGCGCCGAATCTGGGAAGTTAACTATCTGGGCACCTTCCTGGGCATCCAATGCGTGGCCGATCCCATGGCCGAAGCCGGGGGTGGGGGGATCGTCAACGTCTCATCTATCGCCGGCATGAACGGAATCCCCCACCACTCGGCGTATGGAGGCACCAAGTGGGCAGTGCGGGGGCTGACCAAAGTGGCGGCTGTTGAGTTGGGTCCCAGGGGGATCAGGGTGAACTCGATCCACCCCGGCCCCATCGAGACCGCCATGCTGTCGGCCGACCGCCACGGCCGCCCCGAGCTGTTCGGCCATGTGCCGCTGCGACGGGCCGGAGTGGCCGCCGAGGTGGCCGATCTGGCCTGCTATCTGGTGTCGGACGCGGCGTCGTACCAAACGGGCCACGAGTACATCATCGACGGGGGCTCCACCGCGGGCATCCCCTTGCGAACGGAGACAACATGAGCGTTGAGGGATTCGACCATCTGGCCATCACCGTGGCCGACGTTGAGGCCACCGTGGCCTTCTACGGCGAGGTACTAGGGGCCGAACCCATGTACCTAGAGGAGTTCCGGGCCGACAAGATGCCGATCGTGATGATGCAGGTGGGGGCCAATCGCATCAACGTGCATCCCGGTGCCGCCCCGGCCTCTCCCCACGCCCGACTGCCCACCCCCGGCTCGGTAGACCTGTGCTTCCGCTGGGGCGCAACCATTGCCGAAGCCCAAGCCCACCTTGTCGAACACGGCATCGAGGTCATCGAAGGCCCCGCCCCCCGCCCCGCCAGCAACGGCGAGCGCGGCCAGTCCGTCTACTTCCGCGACCCCGACGGCAACCTCCTGGAGCTCCTCACCATAAAGGGCTGAAGAACATCGAAAAGGGTGAGAAAAAGTAGTCTAAGTGAGAATTGGCAGTGATCCGAGGTCTACCAAGCGCTTACGGTCTCCCGTAGGGAGGCGACGTCTAATTCCCGGTCGTGACACCACCACCAGGCGTAGCTGCGGCAGGCGGCGTCGGCAAGGTCGTAAGCGTCGGTGGCTTGCCTCAGATGGTGGACAGAGAGAAATGCCTCGGTATGGGCGTAGACGACGACCCCGAGATCCCAGCGATCTTGATCGGAGCTGGCCCACTCCCAGGCATGGGCATAGGCTGCTGCTGCGAGGCCTCTCGCCGCGGGAATGACGCTCTCGTTCCAGTCGCGCAGGGCGGCAGACACTTGGTCGACCTCCGCCACGGTCGGGTCGGGGAGATTCGGGTTGTCACGAGCAGATAGGAAGGCATGCAGCTTGGCGGTGTATTCGTCCTGACTCACCGTCACGGCCTCAAGTGCCCCGCTCAGGGCGCGTCGGGCCGAGGCCAAGGTCAGGGGAGCGTCAGGAGGCGGCCATAGCACCGAGACCGGAGCAGCGTGGGCCAATCCGAGGCCAGTAGAGCTGTAGGCCGAGGCATGGTGGGCGAACTCCATCACCGCGTGGCTGGCGTAATGCAGTCCTGAGGGCCAAGGGGGTCCGTTCTTGCAGGCCTCGGACAATTGAATGCTGTGGTCGTACAGAATTGGGTCTGGGGGTTCAGGCATATCGGGGTCGTTGGCGCATTCATCAAGAGCCATGTCCCACAAGACTGGATATGCGTCACGGCACAGTTCGTCGCGCCCGAACGAGAATGCCAATCTGCCGACCATCTCTCCTAGCAGCTCCCCGGCCAAGGCCACGCTGAACTCACTGCCCGCTGTTCTCGGCTCCGTCATGCAGGCAGCTTTCGGGTCACGAATCGGAGGAGGGTAGACAGACCCTTCACCCGTCAGCGCCAGCATCTCGTCGCAGGCGTAGGCAATCTTGTCGGGCCACTCGGTCCGGCTGTAGTCGGCGAATGAAGCAGAGGCGGCTACCTTCGCAGCCTCGACCAACCACTTGGGCCGAGATGGCGAGTCAAAAACAGGGAGGATTCTTGGTGCGGTCTTAATCATGCCCTCACCATAAGCAGAGGGAGTGACAGTTTCTGCTGGAGCAGCCTCAGCAGCTACTCCACCACCTCAGAGAGGTCGGAGCCGTGATCGCAGTGCCGTCTCGAAGCTCTCTCGACTAACGGTCTCGGCGGCTTGGAGGCGTTTATGGGAGTCTTCCAGGGTGAGCACCTCCCACTCGGCAATCCCATAGCGGGTCTTCAATTCGTTGGGCATCGGGAGGATCGCTGGTTTTAATTGAAGACGGCTCGTCGGGTGATGACGAGTTCGGAGATGTGGGCGTGATGGGTGTTCTTCATGACAACTTCGACAGCATGGAATCCATACTCTGCAATGAGTTCGGCTATCTCCGGCGAGCGGTCGTAGGTCATCAGAAAGTCCACCGGGGTCTGTGCCAGGATCTTGAAGAGTCGTCGGTGGTCCATCTGGTTGTGGCTGTATAGGCGCCTGCCCGCTCGCTTGCCGCCGGCAGTGTACGGAGGATCGATGAAGGCGACTGTGCCGGGAACCTCGGCAATGACCTCTAGGAGGGCAAGCCCATCGGCTTCACAGAAGTTGATCTGTGAAGCATGGGCTTCGATGTTTTGCAACCGGTGGATGATGGTGTCGGGATACCAGCGAGATGCAAGACCCTTGTTGTTTTCCCCCGACTTCGTTAAAGCAGCCCCAGGGGCGAGGATGCCGCCACGTCGGGTTCGGTTGAGGACCAAGGTGCGGAACCCGTGCTCTAGCAGGTCTCGAGGGGCTTGGTCGGCCAGAGTCGAAACAGACTCGCGTGTCGGTTCGAACTCGGAGACGAGGTGACACAACTCGGAGTTGTGGCGCAGCGCCGCATGCCGGAACGCAGCCACGTCGTGGTCTAGTTCGGCCATGAAGCACTGTTCGACCAAGCTTTCGCATACCGCCGTGAGAGCAACTATGCCTCCGCCGCAGAATGGCTCAATAAGCGCTCTTGGTCTGGGTTGCATGGGCGCGAGCCAAGCCCTTACATGGGGAATGAGCCAGGTCTTGCCGCCTGGGTACCGCAGAGGTGAGCGCTGGGGCACCGAGGCGACGTTGACGGCAGGGATAGGGGAGACAGGGAAGTCTGGGCCGTAGTCGGGCACAGTCGATTCGGTCTCGGTTGGCTCCCTGTGCGCCATCATGGCGTTCGCGGCCTTGAATGAGTCGCCCTTAGCCTTTGCACCGCCAACAAGCATGTCACGAGGGCAATCCTCGTCGGTGGACCTTCCAGGGGTGTGGCGAGCATTGCGATGTGCCTCTCGAGCCCCAGTCGAAAGCTGCATTTGTTTGATTCTCGGTTCCTTGGCCATGACTTGAGAATAAGAATGGGTGTGACAGTTTCAGTCGAGAGGGCTGGCGCCGATCACCTCGCCGTTGACCCAGGCCCAGAAGCCGTCGGGCTGGGCGGCCCACTGGCGGAAGGCGTCGGAGATATCTTGCAGTTCGGCTCGGGTGGCGAATCCGTTGTCTACCGCGTGGTCGGCGAAGTCGCTGTCGATCACTCGCACTGCCCACATCTCGCCCCAGGCGGTTCGACCCTCGTGGTCGGTGTGGGCGGTGGTGCTGGTGGTGGTTTCGGTATCGACGAAGCCGGCCTCCATTACCCACGAGAGCAGGAATCGACCGGCGTCGGCTTCCCCGCCATTGGCGGTCGCAACCTGGTGGTAGAGGTCTCGCCAGCGCTCGATGGCCGGGTAGACCGGGGCGTGGACCATGGTTTCGTAATCGGAGTCCCTCACCGCCACGATTCCGTCCGGCCGCAGTACTCGCCGGGCCTCCCGCAAGGCCCGGACCGGATCAGAGAGGTGCTGGAGCACTTGATGGGCGTATACCACGTCGAAACGGTTGTCGTCCCACGGCAATTCGTAGACCGAGCCGACCTCAAACGATGCATTGGCTAGCCCGCACTCGGCAGCGTGGTTGCGGGCCTCCTCCACCATCTCGACCGACTTGTCCAGGCCCACCACCTTCCCGGCATGGCGGGCCAAGCCGGCGGTGATGGTGCCGGGGCCGCAGCCGACGTCGAGGACCACGGAGTCAGTGCGCAGCCGAGGCAGCAGAAAAGCGGCGCACACTTCGGCGGTGCGCCGGGTGTACGACCCCACGATCACCCGGTGGTAGCCGTGGGTGTACTTCTCGCCCTCGGGCGGTTGGTCAGCCAACTGGTTCGGGGGCCAAGAAGGCGTCGAGGCGGTCGGGTCCGTTGGCCCAGAACACCGGGGTCTTCTTGCGGACGCAGCCGGGAGCCAGTTCGGCGGTCGCCACCCGGTCCAAGAACACCTCGAGCGCCACTCGGCCCTCGAGGCGGGCCAGGCTGGCTCCCGGACAGATGTGGGGGCCGCCGCCGAAGGCGATGTGGTCTTTGGGGCGGTCCCGATCGAGCCGGAACTCATCGGGGTCTTCGAAATAGTCCTCGTCCCGGTTGGCCGACGACACGCCGAACACGATCTTGTCGCCAGCCTGCATTGGTGCGCCGAACACGTCGGTGTCGGCGGTGCAGTCCCGGATGAGCATGTGGGCCGGAGAGTCGACCCGAAGGGACTCTTCCACCGCCCGCTCGCTCAGGCTGCGGTCGGCCTTGAGCGTGGAGAAGAGATCGGGGTCGCCGATGATGCGCCACAGCAGGTTGCCGATCAGATGCCGGGTGGTCTCGTTGCCCGACATGATGAGGAAAGCCAGCTGGGTGCGGATCTCCACGTCGGTGAGCCGGTGGCCCTCGATCTCGGTGGTAATCAGCCGGGTGACCAGGTCGTCGGGGGCCTCCTCGCTGGCCCTTCGCTCGGCGATCAGGGCGTCGATGTAGGCGCAGAACTCGGGATGGGCCCCGACCAGGCCCTCGCCCCGCTCGTTGCGGTTGGTGCGGGGGTAGTCGCCTAGCACCACCTCGTCGGTCCAGGCGTGGAACTGCTCCCAGTCCTCGGCGGGCACCCCGATGAGGTGGGAGATCACGTTGATGGGTACCGGGGTGATGAACTCGGCCACCAACTCGCCCTGGCCTCGCTCCAAGATGGGATCGAGGTGCTGATGGCACAGATGCCGCACGAACGGCTCGGCCCGCATCGACTTGTGATGCGCCACGGTGGCGTTGATGATCCGCCGCACTTTGCCGTGGCGCGGTTCGGGGATCTCGCTGATGAGCTTCTCCTCCTCGGGCACCACCACGCCGGGATCGCGGAAGCTGGACACAAAGGTCTCCACGTCTCTGGTGGCGGCCAGCACATCGTCGAATTTGGTCAGATACCAGCCGGTGGGGGTGCGGGCCACCGGGCACTCGGACCGCAACTCGGCCAGCATGTCGATGGGCACTTCTTCGGGATAGGCGAAGGGATCGAACGCGTTGTCCTCTTCGGTGCCAGGAAGCGGGTCGGACGTCAAGCTCATGGCCCTATGGTGCCACGTTGCCGTTAGCCGGGTTGAAGTGTCCGACAGCTCCGCTCACGCGGCGGCGAATACGGCGATGCGGGTCCACTGGTCGGGGTCGGTCTCGTCTGCCTCGCCGTAGATCGGCCGCAACTTGAAATCAAGCTCCGCGATATGGCCGTCTGACCGCTGCTGCTCCAACCAGTGGTCGAAGCCGAACTCCTCGAAGTGAGCCGAGTTGATCCCCAGCACGAAGCGAGCACCGGGGCTGGCCGCCCGAAGCAGTTCTGAAATCGTCCCTGGTCCGAGGATTCCATGGGTGAACGCTCCCGAGCTAACGATGCCGGCGTAGGCGCTATCGGCCAGATCGGTCCGAGCGGTGAGGTCGGCTTCGATGAGCTGCCGGTACACAGGGCGTCCGTGGTGAGTCTTGGCCGCGGCCTCGGCCAGCATTTCCGGCGAGATGTCGATGCCGTCGATATCTGGAACGCCCAACTTGGCCAACTCGGCGCCGACCACTCCGGTTCCGCATCCCACATCCAGTACCGGCCCGCTGAGCTCAGGGAAGCTGTCGCAGAAGACCTTGACCACCTCTTGGTGGTACACGTAACCGCTGTCGACGATGAAGCCCGACTCATAGGTGGCCGCCCACGATGCGTACAGCTCGCGATTGCCCTCTGGCCCTTCGACCGCATAGGCCTTTTCGAGCGCGAGATCCCTTTTCCGAGCATCCGACCGTGCTGGCGTCTGTTTCGTCATTCTTCATCGAAGCTAGTGGTCGCAGTGAGCACAGGCCGGATCGGCGCCAGTCGCCCGGTATTGTGCCCGGCGATGGAGTTGGTGATCGGCTCGGTATTCGACAATGCGGCCGCGACGGTGCCGTCTCGTCCGGCGGCGGTGCTGGGAGGGCAAACGATCTCCTACGGGGAGCTCAGCCGGCGGGCCAACCAGATGGGCCAAGTGCTGGCCGGGATTGGGGTGAGCCGGGGCGACAGGGTGGTGACATGGAGCGACAACAACCTGGAGTCGGTGGCCCTGTTCGTAGCCCTGGCCCGTATGGGGGCGGTGTTCGCTCCGGCCAACGCCCGGCTCTCGTCTGATGAGGCGGCCGAGATGGTGGGGCTGGCCCGTCCCAAGCTGCTGGTGACCGGTCCCGGTCACGCCGAGGCCGGCCATGGTGTAGCCGAGGCAGTGGGAGTGCCGCTGGTGCGGTTGGGGGGGACCGGGCCTGATCTCGACTTGGTGGCCGAGGCCGAGTTGGCGTCGGCCACGGCACCAGTGCCGTCGCAGGTGGGGGAGACCGACCCCCATGTGGTGTTCTTCACCAGCGGCAGCACCGGGAAGTCGAAGGGTGTGGTGCTATCGCACCGGTGCAACTGGCTGCGCACCCGCACGCCTGCCCTGCTCGAACCCCGAAGGGCCACGGTGTGCATGTACCCGATGTTCCACATGGGGGCGTGGACCATCGCCCTTCAGGCCTGGCAGGCCCGGGGGGCGGTGGTGTTCACCGACCGGGCCGAGGCCGACGTGCTGATCGACGCCGTTCAGGACCACCAGGCCGCCTACATGAACTGCATCCCCGCGGTGTGGCGCCGGGTGCTGGAGGCCAACCGGCACCATGACTTGGCCTCGCTGCGGTTCGCCACTTCAGGCACCTCGGCCACCCCGCCGGAGTTGCTGGCCGACTTGAAGGCCGCGTTTCCCCACGCTCATAGACGGGTGTTCTACGGATCCACCGAAGCCGGCTCGGTGACCATGCTGGACGACGCCGATATGGAGTCTCGACCGGGAAGCTGCGGCCAGGCCCATACCGGTGCCGAGGTGCGGCTCGACCGGGGCGAGTTGCAGACCCGATCCCCGTTCATGTTCGACGGCTACTTCGACAATCCCGAGGCCACCGCGGAGGCGTTCACCGACGACGGCTGGTTCCGCACCGGCGATCTGGCCGAGGTGGACGGCGACGGCTTCTACTCCATAACCAGCCGGGTCAAAGACGTGATCCGCACCGGCGGTGAGACGGTCTCGCCCGCCGAGGTCGAGGGCCACCTGGCCGACTTCCCCGGTGCGGCCGAAGTGGCCGTGGTGGGCATCCCCGACGACCGCTGGGGCGAGGTGGTGTGTGCCGTCTTCGTGCTGTCACCGGGCTCGGCTCTGCCCACTCCCGACGATGTGCAGGCCCACCTGAGCGATCGACTTGCCCGGTACAAGCACCCCCGCCGCATCGAAGCCATGAACACCATCCCCCGAACCCCCGCCACCAACCAAATCCGCCGCCGCGACGTGATAGCGGCCATCTTGGCGACCGGCATCCCGCAGTAGCTCCATTATCATGTCGTCCGACAAGTGACAGACGACACTGTAGGCTGGAGTCGTGATCCAATCCTTCAAGCATCGGGGCCTGAGGGAACTCTATGAGGGCAAAGGTGGTCGGCGGGTCATACCTGAGCATGTCCAAAAGCTGCGCCGCATCCTTGCCGTCCTCGACCAGAGTCGAAATCCGATGGACATGGATCTGCCTGGATTTCGATTGCATGCACTGTCGGGTCGGCTGAAAGGCCACTACGCCGTGACGGTTTCGGCAAACTGGCGTGTGGTCTTCAGGTTCGAAGACGGACATGCAACAGACGTCGACTACGCCGACTACCACTAGGAGAGTGAACAGATGCCTATGAACAACCCTCCACATCCAGGAGAGATCATCAAGTCGGAGTGCTTGGAAGCTCTAGGGTTGTCGATTACCCGAGCAGCCCAGGGTTTGGGAGTAACCCGTCAGGCGCTCTCCGATCTTGTCAACCAGAAGGCTGGCATTTCGATTGAGATGTCGTTTCGATTGTCACAGGCGTTCGGCTCCACTCCAGAGACATGGCTGGGAATGCAACTGGCGTATGACCTTTGGCAGGCGCGGGAGCAGGCCGAGACGATCGAGGTCGAGAGTTTCGCTACTCCCAGCAAGGTATAGGCCAACGGGCAGCCATTTCTGGCATCGCGCCCTAATAGCCCTCGTCGGGATTGACGATCCCATAGAGGGGGAGGCCGGAGAGGCGGCGCTGAATGTTGTCGGCGAAGGGGGCCATGAGCAGGTCCCAGGAGTCGGGCATACACCAGGAGACATGGGCGCTGACCCGCACCTGGGTGTGGCTATAGAGCCAGTGGCCCTCCGGCAAGGGCTCGGGCTCCACGGTGTCCAGAGAGGCCCGGGCGATGTGGCCGCTGTCGAGTGCGGCCCGCAGGGCGTCTTGGTCGATGAGGTCGCCCCGGGCGATGTTGACAATGTGGGCCCCCGGTTTGGCCGCGGCCAGTGCGTTGGCGTCCAGCAGATGGCGGGTTGCCGCAGTGGCCGGCGCGGCCACCACGATGTGGTCGGAGCGGGCCAGCAACTCGGTAAGCGAGCCGACAATCTCCACACCCTCCATTGGGGAGGGCGCCGCGGTGCGGCGAATGGCTAGCACCGACATGTCGAAGGCCAGGGCCCGGCGGGCCACCGCGGTGCCGATGCCGCCCAGCCCGATAAGCCCCAGCGTCTTGCCGTATAGCGCTCCCAGATCGGCGGTGAACCACCGCTCGGGCGGACGGTCCAGCCACACGCCGGGCAGGTCCTTCTCGAAGGCCAGCATCATGGTCAGGCACCATTCCGATATGGCGATGGCCCCGGCTCCCCGGGAGCAGGTCATCACCCGGTCGCCCAACAGCTCTAGTGGGAACCCGTCGATCCCAGTGCTGGTCACATGGACCCAATCCACGCCTCGGTCCAACAATTCGGCCAGATTGGGGTAGTCCCGGGGGATGGTCAGCAACACGTCGCCGGACGCATCCTCGGGGATATCGCCCTGGCGGGGTACATACACGAAATCCACGTCATCGAATTGGTCGATCAGTGGGCCAAGCCGTTCGTCTTCCATGTGGTGTAGTACTCGCACGGCCAGAAGCCTATGGATTGGGGAGCGGGGCCGCGTAAGGTCGAGCCGTGAAATCTGAGGCTTTGTCCCATATCCGCATCTGCGATTTCACCGGACAGCTGGCCGGAGCGGGTGCCACCCGGTGGATGGCCGCCTTCGGCGCTGAGGTCATCCGTATCGAGGATCCGGTGCGCCTGGGCAAATGGGATGTGCTCCGGGGAACGTCCCCGTTCGTGGACGAGCGCCGGGGCCACGAGTTCGGCGGCTGCTTCAACAACCACAACGTGGAGAAGCTGGGGGTCACGCTCAACCTCCGCACCGACCGGGGCAAAGAGCTGCTGACCGAGATCATCGCGGTGAGCGATGCGGTGACCGAGAACTTTGCCGCTGGGGTGCTGGAGCGACTGGGCTTCGGATACGACCGCCTGAAGGAGATCAAGCCCGACATCTTGTACGTGTCCAACTGCGGATTCGGCCACGTCGGCCCCTACCGCAAGTACAAGACCTGGGGGCCGATCGTGCAGGCCTGCTGCGGACTGACGTTCACCTCCGGGCTGCCCGACATGCCCTCAGCCGGGTGGGGCTACTCCTACATGGACCACCACGGCGGGAACTTCATGGCCATGGCCATCATGGCCGGGCTCGTCCACCGCAACCGCACCGGCGAGGGCCAGTGGATCGACATGTCGTGTACCGACGCCGGGGCCACCATGCTCGGCCCAGCGGTGCTGGACTACACCGCGAACGGCCGTCCGCTGCGGCGCGACGGAATGCCGTACTCCAACCGCAGCCAGTTTCCGGCCATGGCCCCCCACGGCATCTACGAGGCCGACGGCCACGACGCCTGGCTGGCCCTGGCCGCCCGAGACGACCACGACTGGCAGGCCATCGCCGAGCTCATGGACATCGACGACAGCCGGTTCGACGACCTGGCCGGACGGCTGGCCCACGAGGACGAGCTGGACGACGCCGTTCAGGCGTGGACGTCGGGCCGGGATCGGTTCAAGGCGGCCGCCGAGCTGCAAGCGCTGGGAGTGGCCGCTGCCGGGGTGGCCAAGCCGGTGGACCGGATCGACAACGACCCCAATACCGAGGCCTGGGGCTTGTGGCCCACTGTCACCCACGGGGAGATGGGTCGTGTCAAGGTCGACGGGATTCCCGCCCATTTCTCGGAAACCGACTGGGTTCTCGAGCGTGGTGGCCCTCTGTTGGGCCAGCACAACCGCCAGATCTTCGGGGGTCTGCTCGGCTATTCGGACGCTGAGCTGGCCGACTTGGTTGCCGAGGAGGTGATCTGATGTCTGCCAATGAACTTCCCGGCGCGCTGGCAGGAATCCGAGTGGTGGAGCTGGCCGGAGAGGCTTCGGCCTACGCGGGACTGCTGCTGGCCGGAATGGGCGCCGAGGTCATTGTGGTTGAGCCTCCCGACGGTCATCGCACCCGGGGCTTCGAGCCGTTTCTGGACGACGTCCCCGATCCCGAACGCAGCCTGTGGTGGTGGCACTACAACGCATCCAAGCTGGGAGTGGCTCTGGATCTTGGGAAGGAAGACGATCGAGACCGATTCCGTTCGCTGGTTGCCACCGCCGATGTGGTGCTGGAGTCGGAGCGTCCCGGCCGATTGGCCGACTTGGGCGTCGACCATGGCACGTTGCGAGCCGATCATCCTGAATTGATCTGGGTGTCGCTGACCCCGTTCGGCCGCAGCGGGCCGCGGTCTCAAGAGGAGAGCATCGACCTCACCGTGCTGGCCGCGGGCGGGCCGGCGTGGAGCTGCGGTTACGACGACCATGCCATCCCGCCTCAGCGCGGCGGTGGCAACCAGGGTTACCAAACCGGTTCGGTGTTCGCGGTGCTCTCCGCCCAGACCGCGCTGTTGGCTCGAGACCGCACCGGCCAAGGGCAGTTCGTGGATGTGAACATGCATGCCGCGGCCAACGTGACCACCGAATTCGGCTCGGTGCAGTGGCTGGTGGCCGGCGACGAGGTGCAGCGCCAGACTGGGCGCCACGCGGCGGTCGAGCCCACCACGTTTACCCGGGCGCTGTCGGTGGACGGCATCGACGTGAACACCGGTTTTCCTCCCCGATCGGCCCGGGACTTCTCCGTGGTGGTGGAGTGGATGGAAAGCCTGGGGTTGAAGGACCAGTTTGAGGAGTTCTTCTTCTTGGAGATGGGTGCCCAACTCGAAGAAGACCTGCACCTGTCCCAGGTGGGCCAGGATCCCGAGGTGACCGCCATGTTCGGCGCCGCCCGGGAGGCAGTCCGGTTCATCGCCCAGAACATCACCGCCCATGAGTTCTTTATCGGCGCCCAGGAGCGGGGCCTGGCGGTGGGCGTCATCTACTCGCCCGAAGAGGTGCTGGCCGACCCCCATTTCAAAGAGCGGGGCTTCCCTGTGGAGGTGGAGCACGAGGATCTGGGCCGCAGCTTCACCTATCTAGGAGCGCCGTACATTGCCCCCAAGTCCCCCTATCGCATCCGCCACCGGGCCCCTCACGTGGGCGAGCACAACCACATCCTCGAGGCTCCCAGCTGATGGCTTCCCGACACCCGGTCATCTGCGGCATCGGCCTCAGCGACTATCCGGTGGTTCCCCACCTGAACTCGGTGCAGCACCATGCGCTGGCCGCCCGCCGAGCCATCGCCGACTGCGGCATCGCCAAGTCGGCCATCGACGGATACGTCAGCACCAGCGGCGGCGGTCCGGGAGCTGGCGATGATGCTGTCTCTATGGCCGAGTACCTGGGGGTGAACCACCGCTACATCGACGGGACCATGGTGGGCGGCTCGTCGTTCGAGTTCCATGTTCAGCACGCTGCCGCCGCCATCCGGGAGGGACTGTGCGACACCGTGCTGATCACCTACGGCTCCGACCAGCTCACCCGTATGGGCCGGGTGCTGGGCACCGGCGGCTTTCAGCGCGACGCCCAGCCGGTGGCCGGAGCCATGCAGATGGCCACGCCCTACGGCCTGCCCCTGGTGGGGTCCTACGCCCTGGCCGCCCGCCGCCACATGCACGAGTTCGGCACCACCTCGGAGCAGTTGGCTGAGATCGCGGTGGGGATCCGGGAGTTCGCCGGCCTCAACCCCGATGCCCGCTACCGCGACCCGATCACGGTGGACGACGTGGTGAACAGCCGCATGATCGCCGATCCGCTGCACAAGCTGGACTGTTGTGTGATCACCGATGGCGGCGGGGCGCTGGTGATGACCACCGCGGAGATAGCCCGCGACCTGCGCCAGCCCCCGGCCTATGTGCTGGGGGCGGCGGGCACCCAGACCCACTGGAACATCCACCAGATGCCCGACTTCACCGAGATGGGCGCCGCAGTTTGCGGACCGGAGGCGATGGGCCAGGCCGGGGTTACACCGGCCGATATCGATATCGCCCAGCTCTACGACAGCTTCACCATCACCGTGCTGTTGATGCTTGAGGGTCTGGGATTCTGCGGGCGGGGCGAGGGCGGCGCCTACGTCGAGGAGGGCCACTTGCGCCGGGGCGGGTCGATGCCCACCAACACCGACGGCGGGGGACTGTCGTCCAACCATCCGGGGATGCGGGGCATCTTCTTGCTGATCGAGGCGGTGCGCCAGCTCCGGGGCGATGCCGGTGAGGCCCAGGTCCCCGACGCCGAGTTGGCGTTGGCCTGCGGTTCCGGAGGCTGGCTGTCAGCCATCGGCACCGTCATCTTGGGTAAGGACCGGCCGTCATGAGGGTTGTCCGCGATCTCGACTGGCAGGGGCCGGTCCCCGCCGGCGAAGGGGAGTATGGCGAGTTCTTTGCCGCCGCGGCCGAGGGCCGCCTGCTCATCCAGCAGTGCCCCGAATGCGGCCACCGCCAGCACTACCCCCGAGCGCTATGCACGGCCTGCGTCGCTGTGCCCGAGTGGATGGAGGCCGCTGGCACCGGCAACGTCTACACCTACACCGTGGTCCGCCAATACGGGGTACCGGCCTTCGCCGAGTTGCCCTACGTTCTGGCCATGATCGACCTCCCCGAGGGAGTGAGAATGTTCGGCGGCCTCACCGGCATCGCCCCCGAAGTCGTAGAAATCGGCATGCCCGTCACCGCCTACGCCCGCACCTACGACGACACCCACGCCATGGTCTTCTGGGAACCGGCCTAGTGATCAACAACCTGCACGGCTGTCAGCGGAGCGAGTTCTTAAGGTCTGCAAGGGAACTAAGCGATCCCCAACCAGGTGCAAGTTCGTCAAGACTGTCAAGGTACAGGGCTTTAGGTCCAGTCCCATCGTCTAGCCAGAACATATCTGTGAATGGGAAGAATACCGATTTGACAAGCGAACCGCTCTCGGTCTTTAGTGAGATGCCGCCCAGATCAGTGGCTGAGACCATATCGAGTGCCACAATCACTTCAGGCCGGGTGTTAAGTCTAGCCAGTTCAGCGGCGCTAACTTGAGTGTTGGATAGGACTTGTACTTCGATCTCATCCGGAACAGTGACTGTGCTCTTGTTAGATAATCTCTCGCTCACGTCGATCACGTAGGCCACGTAGTACGAGGCGACTTCGCGATTGTCATTGAACCGTGGATCGGTAGTCTCGCTTTCAGAAACGCGAATTCCTGGTCGGATATCGATCAGGATTCCGCCGATTATCGCGTCAGCGGAGTTAATCGCATTCGTTGGATTATCGAGAGGTGTGTAGTCAACCCCAGTGCCATGAGTAGTAGCAGCAATCAGCGCGGCGAGACTTTGGCTTGTGTCATCGTCATTTCCGCAGCCCAACATGAGCAGTGCTGGTACAAGGCAGGTCCACAAGCACCTGAATAGGGTGAGTCTTAAGATCATTTCATCCTCCCTAGTAATTGTCATTGATGTGGTTGATGTCATGGGAGCTGAAGCGCCTCCATGCGATGTTCGATGCACTCGGGATTTCGCCGGAGATCATGGCGCTAATGCTGTCATGATTTGCTCCAACAGAATGTCCGATCTCATGCACTGAGGTTTTTCGACGGTCCTCCCAATCATGTGAGCCTATGTCCAATTGATCAAAGTCAAGCGTTATATTAGAGCTATCACAGTCATCCTCTGAATATGTGATGCACTGGTACTGACCACGTCGTGAGCCAGGAAGGTCTTCATCTCGCCAAAACACATCTGTGGATGTAACACAATTGAGTATTTATTCACCCTGTTCGGTGGGGCTTGAGGGCTGTGCAGCGGCCATGATGGGGCCATGCATGACGACATCTTGGCGGCGTTTGACATTTCCGACCGGGTGGCGGTGGTCACCGGGGCGGCCTCGGGGATTGGGCGGGGGACGGCGGTGACGCTGGCCAAGGCCGGGGCCTCGGTGGTGCTGGGCGACGTGGACGCTGACGGGATGGGCGAGACCGGCGGCGAGCTGGATGCACTGGGAGCGTCATGGTCGGCAGTGCCCACCGATGTGAGCGACAAGGCGGCGGTGGATGCGCTGGTGGCCGATGCGGTGAACCGGCACGGACGGCTCGACATCATGGTCAACAACGCCGGGATCATCACCGACAGCCTCATCGTGGACACCACCCCCGAGCAGCTCGACCGGGTGATGAACGTGAACATAAAGGGTGTCTATTGGGGCACCGCGGCGGCGGGCCGGGCCATGGCCGATCAGAAGTCGGGGTCCATTGTCAACCTGTCGTCGGCCGGGGCCGACATGCCCGCCCCGATGATCTCGGTCTACGCCCTCACCAAGGCGGCAGTGAAGATGATCACCCGCACCGCCGCAGTGGAGATGGCCCCTATCCGGGTGAACGCGGTGGCTCCCGGGTCTATCGAGACGCCCATCTATGACCGCCACTTCCTCAACGACGACGGCAAGGTCGACCCTGAGCGCCAGAGGAACCACTTCGACACCATCGCCCAGATGAACCCGCTGGGCTATGTGGGAAACCCCAACGACATCGCCTACGCCATCTTGTATCTGTGTTCCGAGGCCGGGCGGTTCGTCACTGGCCAAACCATGCGGCCCAATGGCGGCGTGGTGATGCCGCTGTAGCTAGCCCGTAGCCTGTGGTTATGAATTCAAAGCGCACCGTTCGCCGAGTTGTAGCGCTTATTGCCGCTGTCCTGCTGTTGGCGGCTGCCTGTGGAGGCGACGACGATACGGCCCCGGATCCGACCTCGGTCGCTTCGCAAACAGCCACCGAGCAGCCCACACCATTGGAGACATCCACGGCCACTGAGCAGCCCACACTTGCCGCAACACCCACAGCTACCGAAGTTCCCACCGCGGTCGAGGTTGCCCCGGTGCAGGTGGTCGGACAACCACTTGGTCCGATTGGGGATTCACCTGATGCCGATCCAGCATTCCGCCAACCGGTGCCCGCCCTATATGGCACCGCCATAGACGGCTCGCCGCTGGAATGGACACCAGGAGAGCGGCCAGCTGCCATCGTGTTCCTGGCTCACTGGTGCCCGGCTTGCCAGGCTGAGGTTGTCGAGCTCACCAACTGGCTGGCCGAGGGCAACAGCTTGCCTGAAGGGGTTGACCTTCTCAGCGTGGTCACCTTGGTGGACTCCAGTAGGGACAACTATCCGCCCAGCGAATGGTTGGCCGACGAGGGTTGGCCATTCCCTATTCTGGTGGACAGCTCCGACAACGAGGTGGCCGTCGCCTTTGGTCAGGCGGGCACCCCGTTCTGGGTTTTCGTATTTGGAGATGGGACGTTGGCCCTCAGAGGAAGCGGCCGAATTCCCCCAGAGGGATTGGCCGAGCTCTTCGACCAACTACTGGCTCCAGGCGACGGGTAGGGTTTTCGCCCGTGACTGGATATCTAGAAGGCAAGAACATTGTCGTCACCGGCGCGGGCAACGGAATTGGCCGCGCCATCGCCATGGGCTGCGCCGCCGCCGGCGCCAACGTGGTGGTGGCCGACTACGGCGTGTCGCTGGCGGGCGCTGATCCCTCCTCGGAAGTGGCCGATGCGGTGGTGGCTGAGATCGAGGCGGCTGGTGGGACCGCCCTGGCACTGGCCTCCGACATCAGCACCATGGAGGGCGGCTCGGCCGCCGTTCAGGCCGCAGTGGACACTTGGGGTTCCATCGACGGCGCGGTGTGCGTGGCCGGCATCCTGCGGGAGCGGATGATCTTCAACATGACCGAGGAAGAGTTCGACGACGTGATCCGGGTACACCTAAAGGGCCACTTCACCGTGTACAAGCACGCCTCGGCCATCATGCGCAAGCAGGACACCGGCGGATCGCTGGTGGGTATCACCTCGGGGGCATTCACCGGATCGACCTCCCAGTGCAACTACTCGGCGGCGAAGGGGGGAATCATCTCGCTCACCAAGAGCGCCGCTCTGGCCCTGAAGCGCTACGGCATCAATGCCAACTGCATCGCCCCCAGCGCCAAGACCCGCATGTCGGAGAACGTGCCGTTCGAGATAGAGGCCGGTGAGCCCGAGGACGTGGCGCCCTTGGCCGTTTACTTGCTCAGCGATCAGGCTCGGGACATCACCGCCCAGGTGTACACCGTGGTCGGCCCCCGCATTTCGGTGTGGGCCCAGTTCGGTGAGATTCGCTCCATGTTCGCCCCCGGCAGCAGTTGGACACCAGAGGGCATCGAAGAAGCGCTGCCCCGCACCGTCGGCATTGAAGAGCACCCCACCATGGCCATGCTGGCCGCGCAGGCTGCTCAGCGCCAGGCAGCCCAAGGCAGCTGATGCCCAGCGGCGCACTTGAGGGGCGGATCGCCGTCATCACCGGCGCTGGTCGGGGGATAGGCCGCCACTACGCCCTGCTGTTTGCCGCCGAGGGCGCCAAGGTGGTGGTCAACGATTTGGGCTGCGAAGCCGACGGCACTGGTGCCGACCCGGCTGTGGCCCAGGCGGTGGTAGACGAGATCGCCGCTGCCGACGGAACCGTGGTGGCCAACGGCGACGACGTGGCCGAGATGGCCGGAGCCGAGTCGCTGCTGACCCAGACGCTGGACGCCTTCGGGGGAGTGGATGTGCTGGTGAACAACGCCGGCATCCTGCGGGACAAGATGTTCGCCTCCATGAGCGAGGACGACTGGGACTCAGTGATCCGCGGCCACCTCAAGACCACGTTCTGCATGACCCGGGTGTGCGCTGGCTGGTGGCGCGACCAGACCAAGGCCGGAGAGGCGGTAAACGCCTCGGTGGTCAACATCAGCTCCACATCGGGGCTGATCGGCCAGGTGGGACAGTCCAACTACGGGGCGGCCAAGTCGGCCATTGCCGGGATGACGGTGATCATCGCCCAAGAGCTGGGGCGCTACGGCGTGCGGGTGAACTGCGTCACGCCCGCGGGCCGCACCCGCATGACCGAGGGGGCGCCCGGTGTGGCCGAGATGGTGGCCAAACCCGCCGAGGGCTTTGATGTGTTCCATCCCTTCCATCCCGCTCCGGTGGTGGGCTGGCTGGCCACGGCCGAATGCGACGTGACCGGACGAGTGTTCATGGCCAAAGGGGGCGACGTCCGCTGGTACACCCCGTGGTTGCGCCAGGACTTCCTTGACGATGAGCGGGAGTGGACCATTGCCGATTTGGCCGAGGCCATGAAGGATCTGCCTTCCGCTCCGGTATCGCCATGAGCCGGGAAGTTCCCACTGAGCCGCCGGGCCGGGGGCTGCTAGATGGCAAGACAGTGGTGGTGACCGCCGCGGCGGGCACCGGCCTCGGCTTCGCTGCTGCTCGGCGATGCATGGCGGAGGGGGCCCGGGTGCTCATCAGCGACATCCACGAGCGCCGTCTGAGTGAGGCCGCCGATCGCTTGGCCGAGGAGTTCGGCGCGCGCCCTGCGACCCAGCTGTGCAACGTCACGGTCGAGGAGGAGGTCCAGGCCCTGATCGATGCCGCGGTAGCCGAGCTGGGCCACGTTGACGTGATGATCAACAACGCCGGTTTGGGAGGCACTGCCAATCTGGTGGACATGACAGACGACCAGTGGCATGTGGTGGTGGATGTGACCCTCAACGGCACCATGCGAACTACCCGGGCCGCCCTGCGACACATGATGCCGCGGGGTTCGGGGGTCATCGTCAACAATGCTTCGGTCATGGGATGGCGGGCCCAGGCGGGCCAGAGCCACTACGCCGCGGCCAAAGCGGGGGTGATGGCCCTGACCCGCTGCGCGGCAATGGAGGCGGCCGAGACCGGCGTGCGGGTCAACTGCGTGGCCCCCAGCCTGGCCATGCACCCGTTTTTGGCCAAGGTTTCCAGCCAAGAGTTCCTCGACGACCTGATCTCGTTGGAGGCCTTCGACCGGGCCGCAGAACCGTGGGAAGTGGCCAACGTGATGGTCTTTCTGGCTAGCGACTACTCCACCTACATGACCGGCGAGATCGTCGCAGTTAGCTCCCAACACCCCTAGCTTGACCCTGCACCCGACCTAAACCATATAAGTAGTCATAAAATTATGGCTATAGTGGTCGTATGGAAGCACCTATACAAGCGTCGTCGGAGCGTTTCGTGCCCGCGGGTGAGTTCAAGACAAACTGCCTGCGCCTGATGGACGAAGTGCAGGAGACCGGTTCGGAGATCGTCGTCACCAAGTACCGCCGACCGGTGGTGCGGGTCAGCCCGTTCCGACAGGACCAGCCCAAACTGGTGGGATCGTGCAAGGGCCAGCTTCGAATCCTTACCGACATTGACGCCGAACCGGCTATTCCTTTGGAGGACTGGGACGTAATCGCCCGCCCCGAGCGAGTCCTCGATCCTGAGGGCGAAGCGTGACCCTCCTGTTGGACACCAACGTCTTGTTGAGGTTGGTGGATGACAACCCAGAAATCAGCGAGTCGTTCAAAGGTGAGGTGGAGTTGGCTCTCGGTGTTGGTGATGTAACCGTTTCGACTGTCACATTCTTGGAGACCACGCGCCTTCATCACCATGAGCGAATCGACTTGGGCTGCCACCCCGCCGTTTGGCGCCGACAGCGTTTGCAGTCGGGGCTGAGGGAGATTCCCATCGACGGCGAGGTTGCGGTGGAGTCAGTGCTGCTGATGAACTCAGGATTTCACCGAGACCCGGCCGATCAGTTGATCGTCGCCACAGCGATGCTCGGGGGCATGACCCTGGCAACCATGGATGCCAAGATCATCGACTGGGCCAACCAAACCCGCCTAGTTCCTCTGGCGGACCCTTGTGCCTAGCGGGTCCGTCTGGGGAGCATAGGGAGGAGGAGCAATGAACCATCAGCGTCGCATTCCACTGGACGGGTGCGTGAACTTCCGAGACTTGGGCGGTTACGCCAGCACATTGGGCGGCACTACCAAATGGGGCGTGCTGTTTCGGGCTGACTCGATGCACCGCCTGAGCCCCGCTGATGGCGCAGTGGTCACCGGTCGATTGGGCATCCGCACCGCGGTGGACTTGCGGGCAAACGACGAGCGTGAGCGGGTTGGAGTGCTTGATCCATCACTGGGCATTGTCGAGCACCACATAGGCACGACCGATCGGACCATGCACACTTATGTGCGCCCCGATCCCGATCTGCTGAGCCGCTCCTTCGGACAGCTCTACGAGAACATGATCAGCAGCGGGGGAGAGCGGTTTGCCGCCGCCATCGAGCTGGTGGCCGATTCCGATCGGTGGCCGACAGCCTTTTTCTGCATGGCCGGAAAGGACCGCACCGGCTGTCTGGCCGCACTGATTTTGGGATTGGTCGGAGTAGGCCGCCAAGACATCGTGGGCGACTATGCGGCCACCGCTCCTGCGGCTCCCCTTATCCGGGAACGGGGGCTAGCCGAGCTGCCCGACATGGCCAAAGTTTGGGAAAAGCTGCCCGACGACATAACCACGGCCCCCATTAGCGCCATGTCCGAGCTGTTGGACATCGTCGATGTTCGTTGGGGCGGCCCCGAGGGCTACGCCCTGGAATATGGCGTCAAACCCCGAACCATTGAGCGCCTCCGAGAGACGTTCTTGGTCTGATCCGAGCTAGGGCTCGACGACCACCTTCAGCGTGGGGGTGTCGCTGGCGGCCAACGCGAATGCCTCGCCGGCGCCGTCGAGAGGGAATCGCTGGGTGACCATGGCCTCGGCGATCTCGGGGCGGTGGGCCAACAAAGCGGCGGCGGAGTCGAAGGCTCGGCCGGCTCCGTGGTGGCCATAGAACGTCCCCCACACCGCAGTCAGCTCCTTCAGCACCCAGGGCAGCACCTCGAACAGCTTGTTCTGGTAGTAGCCGGCCACCAGCAGCACCGTCCCTCCAGGACGAGCCACCTCGGCCGAGCGGGTGATGGAGCGCTCCGAGCCGTCACCTTCGATGACCATGTCGTAGGTGCCCGACAGGCCCACGCCGAGGCCCATCTGCTCGGCCGCCGCCGCGTGAATATCATGATCAGGCTCCACGTCCACCACGCAGCCCCGCCAGCGGGCCGCGGCCCCGCCCAACAAGCCGAATCCGGTGATGCCGGGGCCCACCACCGCCACCCGGTGGCGGCTCTCCAGCCGCCCCAGCATCAGGCTGTGGATGTTCACGGCTAGCGGCTCGCACAAGCAGGCGTTGGCCACATCCAAGCCGTGAGGAAGACGCACCAGGCACCGCTCCGGCAGCAGGATCTCGTCGGCCATGCCCCCGTCGAAGGCCACCCCTGCGATCATTTCGTGCGACTTCTCGCACCAGTGGTAGTCGCCCATTGCGCAGAACTCGCACACCTCGCAGGGCACCATCGGCTCAATCGCCACCGGGGTTCCGTCGTCCAGCACACCGGCGAACTCGTGGCCGAACGTCATCTCCCTCGGTCCGAAGCCCACCATGTTCAGGTCGGTCTGGCAGATGCCCACCGAGCGGGGCCGTATCCGCACCCCTTCGGAGTTTCCCACCCCCACCGTGGTAGGAATCGGCACCTCTACCGGTCGGATGCCCTCGGGGGTGTGGCGCACCGCCCTCACGCCGACAGGCCTCGCTTTTTGAACTCGCTTTGGGCGTACACAATGCCGCCCAAGTGCTCGTCGGCGTCGGGCGACGTGGCCAGCCAAGCCACCACCGCTCCGATGGTGGCCGGCTCGCCGCCGGGGTAGGGGAACGACCCGGCGGTGTTTCGGGCCCGGGCGGCCTCGGTGATCACATAGCCAGGATCGATGCTGAAGCAGCGGATGCCATCGGGGCCGTGCTCCACATGGATGTGGGGGGTCATGCGGGTGAACGCCCCTTTGCTCATGGCGTAGGCCATGCCCCAGCCTCCCTTTCCGATGGGGCCGGGCGGGTCGGTGTAGGCCGAGGCCGAGATCATGTTCACGATGGTGCCCGAGCCCTGCTCGACCATGGCGGTCAGCACCCGCTCGGTGATCGCCATTTGGGCGAACACATTCCCTTCGAACAGCTTGTGAACCTCGGGCTCTTCTAGCTCCAGAATCGGGGTCATGCTTACTTTGGCCTGGTAGATGGCGTTGTTCACCAGCACATCAAGTTGGCCGAAATGATCCAGAGCGCCATCAATGCACGCCGTCACGCTTCCTCGGTCCAACAAGTCCATGGTGAATGCCACCCCCTGCTGTCCCGCGGCTTCGATGGCGGCCACGGTGGTGTCGAGCCCGCCGGGAATGGCGAGATCGGGGTTGTACATGTCCCGGCCTGCTCCGTCCACCAGGGTGCGGGCCGACACGGCTACGTCGAACCCGGCTTGGGCCAGGGCGATGGCGCTGGCCTTTCCGATGCCCCGGCTGGCTCCGGTGACCAGGGCTGTCTTCCGTTCTTCGGCGCTCATCGGTGTCGCTCCGCCTTTCGGTTGCATTGGGTGGCAGGCATACCGTAGGGCCATGGGTCCGCTGAGGGGAATGCGCATCGTGGAGTTGGCCGGGATCGGGCCGACCCCGTTCGCCGGAATGATGTTGTCGGACATGGGCGCCGAGGTCATCCGGGTCGATCGGGTGGGCGGCTCGGGCAACCCGGTGGCCTCGCAATCGGGTCCCATGGAGCGGGGCAAGCGGACCGTGGCCTTCAACCTCAAGCAGCCCGAGGGAGTGGAAGCGGTGCTCCGGCTGGTCGAGGTGTCCGACGGCCTGTTCGAGGGCTTCCGGGCCGGAGTGGCCGAGCGCCTCGGGGTCGGTCCCGACGCTTGTCTGGCCCGCAATCCCAAGCTGGTCTACGGGCGCATGACCGGCTGGGGCCAGTCTGGACCGCTGGCCGACCGGGCCGGCCACGATATCAACTACATCTCCCTGGCCGGACCGCTGGCCCACATCGGTCGGACCGGGCAGCCCCCCTCGGTGCCGCTCAACCTCATCGGCGATTTCGGGGGCGGCTCGGTGTTTTTGGTGCTGGGCATGGTGGCCGCCCTCTTGGAGGTGGTTCGGGGCGGCGACGGCCAGGTGGTGGATGCGGCCATGGTGGACGGCGCGGCCTACCTGCTGTCGCCGCTGTATGCCGCCCATGCCAGCGGATTCTGGACCGACGACTACGGGGCCAATTTCTTGGACTCCGGGGCGTATTTCTACGAGGTATACGGCACTTCCGACGGCAAGTGGCTGGCGGTGGGGGCCATCGAGCCCCAGTTCCACGCCGAGTTCATGGCCGGCATCGGCCTGGCCGGAGCCGAAGATTTGCCCGACCAGATGGACCGGGGTCGGTGGCCGGAGATGAAGCAGCGGGTGGGCGAGATCATCGCCCAGCGCACCCTGGATGAGTGGGTGGCCGTGTTCGACGGCACCGACGCCTGCGTCAGCCCTGTTCTCACCATGGGGCAAACCCCGTCGCATCCTCATGCCCAGGCCCGTGATTCATTTTTCGAATTCGGCGGGGTCACCCAGCCCCGGCCCGCTCCCCGTTTCGAGGGGACGCCATCTGAGCCAGCGGTGACGTCACATCCTCCAGGAGCCGATACCGACTCGGTGCTCACAGAGCTGGGCTACTCCGCCGAGCAGGTGGAAGGGCTCCGTTCGTCTGGCGCGGTGGCCTGAGGTCCGCCGAAGTCGTTGGAACCTCGCATAGGTTTGAGCCGTCGTAGAGGCTGAGACCATCGGCTGAATCGGAGGTGCCATATGCGCAAGACAATTCTGAACGGGGTGATTGCGCTCATGGTGTTGATCGGCGCCGCCTGCTCCAGCGACAGCAATGACGACGGCTCAGCGGCATCGACCGGCGACTCTGCGACTCAAACATCCCCCCAGGCCGCTGAGTCCACCGAGGCCCCCTCGTCTGCTCAAGACGAAGAGGCACAGCCAGCCCAGAAGGCATTGGCCGACGCGGTCCTGTCGATCCTGTTGTCTGATCCCGAGAGGCCGGGTTTCATAACCGATGAGCAGCTTGGCTGTGTGGCCAACAGCGTGGCGTCGGCGTTCTCCGACGAGCGAATCAGCGAGTTGGGCCTAGACGAGGCGTCGCTCGGCTCAGCCTATGCCGACAGGGGTTCATTTCTGCTGGGGGATCGCTTCGGGGCAAGCCAGTCTGAGATCGAAAATCTGGTGGACATGGCGGTTGGCTGCACCGACTGGCGGCAGGTTATGGCTTTGACCTTGGAAGATGATGGCATGTCCGCTGAACAGGCCGCGTGCTTCAGCTCGGAGATATCTGACGAGGGATTGAAAAGCCAGGTTGCCGGACTTCTGGTGTCTCCTGAAGTGTCGCTTGACGGCGATGGCGAACAGGCCGGCCAGGAGCTTGTGCGACTCATGAGTGTTTGTATCGACCTCCGTTCGGTGGTGTTCGACGGCCTTGTGCAGGGCAGTGGCGTCTCAGTGGAGAGCGCCCAATGCGTGGTGGACAATATGTCTGACGAACTGGTTGACGGGTACTTCCAGGCGATCTCCGGAGGCGAAGAGGCCGAGGCGGAAGCGGTCTTCGCCGAACTTCTGGAGATCCAAAACCGGTGTCTGACTCCTGAGGAAATCCAGATGACGGGAGGGTTTGGGGGCGGAGACGATGATTTCGCTGAAGCAATCGATTTTGGGGAGAGCTTTGGTTCGGGCCCGTGTCCACCCGCCGATGGATCGGGTCCGACGGTGCTTTATTTCGACGGTCCCCAGCCCCTGTGTTTGGATCCGGCCAAGCAGTACATAGCAGTGTTCGACACCACTGCGGGGGAGATGCGAATAGAACTCGACACGTTCAACACCCCGGTCACGGCCAACAACTTCGTTGTGCTGGCCCGAAACCACTACTACGACGACACGCTGTTGTTCCGCACCGATCCGAGCATCGGGATCATCCAGGGCGGGGCGCCCCATACCAACTCCCCGTCTGATCCCGGCCCGGGCTACACCATTCCCGATGAGGGCTTTGGATTTGCCTACGAGCCGGGCCAGATCGTGATGGCCCGCACCGCCGCGCCCAACAGCGCCAGCGCCCAGTTCTTCTTCGCCGTCAACGAGAACACCGCCCTGCTCAACAGCCAGGGCACCTATGTGGTGTTCGGCCAGATGGACGACGACAGCCTGGCTGTGGCCGAGGCCATTTTGGTCAGCCACGTCGACCAGCCCGACAACCCACTGGGCGGAGGCCCCGAACCCCCGGTAACCGTCAACTCGGTCACCATTGAAGAAATCGGCTAACCCTGGGGTTGACCTATGCGCAGCGGCTGGTTCATCCCTCTATTGCTTGTAGCCCTCTTGGCAGCAGCCTGTTCGAGCGAGAGCGAGAGCAGCGCACCGTCTGTCCCCGCAACCCAGGCTCCCGCCGTCCAACCCACTGAGACGGTCGAAGCCCCCAGTTCGTCGCCTACCGACGCCGCTGTCCCCGAAAATGGCGACCAGGCTGAAAATGGCGACCAGGTTGATAATGGCGATTCAACCGGCCCCATTAGGCAAGAGCTGACCGTCACCTTTTTAGAGCTGGTTATGGGAGACGAACTGGTCACCACGTTCATGACGCCACAGGAGATCAATTGTCTGGCCGAGGAGGCATTTGCCGTGTTCACCGACGAACGCTTGGGCGAACTGGGACTCAACTCGGATTCGTTTGCTGAGGCATATCGGCAGCCAGGATTGTTTGTGTTTGGGGACTGGTTCGACATTTCCGATCGAGAGGCGTTTGATCTTGAGAATCTGGCCTTGGGTTGCGTTGACTGGCGGAACTTCGTGGTCCAGGTCTTGGTCTCAGAGGGTGAACCCATTGATCGAGCCGAATGCATCGCCACCCAGATCTCGGTTGACGGATTGCGGGATGTAGTAAGGGACGCCATGGTGGTCGACTCGGGAGAGGGCTTCGGAGAGGCACAGGACGAGGTGTTGTCAGCCCTGACCTCCTGTTACTTGAACGCGTCTCCGGCAACGGTCTCGTAGTTGAACAGCAGGGCGAGGCGGGCGGCAGCCCGCACCGCTTGCTACTCCCGGAAGTACACCGCCTCGGCGGTCGCTTCGCCGTCTGTGCCTACACGGCCGTCGCCAACCATGGCGATGAGGTGGGCCAGCACGGAGCGGGCCGCGGGCTCATGCAGTTCCGAGGCCACGTCGGCGTACATCACCTCCACCATCTCGGCGATGGTCTGCGGCCCGGTGGCCAGGCACTCCAGGATCTGGCGCTCTCGATCTAGACGGTGGGCGTACAGGGCTTCCACCAGAGCCAGGGGTTCGGTGACCGGCGGGCCGTGAGTGGGCCAATAAACGCGGTCGCCGGGGGAATCGGCCAATAACCGCAGGCTGGCTAGGTAGTCGGTCATGTTGCCGTCGGGCGGGGGGATGACGGTGGTGGACCATCCCATGATGTGGTCGCCGGTGAACACCCCAGCCGCCTCCCGCCAGCGGTAGGCGATGTGGTTGGAGATGTGGCCCGGGGTGTACAGGCACTCGAAGCTCCACCCCGGCCCCTCGACCACATCGCCGTGGACCACCGTGGCATCGGGGGCGAAGTCAGTGTCGCCCCGCTCCTCGCTCTTGCCATCGTCGGTGTCAGCCGCCGGGTGGGGGCCGAATCCGTAGGCCGGTGCCCCGGTGGCCTTGGCCACTGCCCGGGAGGCGGGGGAGTGGTCGCGGTGCGTGTGGGTGACGAGCAGGGCCTCCACCTGCTCGCCGTCGACCGCGGCCAGCACCGCGGCGATGTGGTCGGCGTCGTCGGGGCCGGGGTCGACGATGGCCACCCGGCCCTGTCCCACGATGTAGGTCCCGGTGCCCCGGTAGGTGAACTTGCTGGGATTGTTGGCCATCACCCTGCGTAGGCCGGGGGCCATCTCCACCACCGCGCCGTAGTTCACCGCCGACTCGGTCAGAAAGGGGATGCTCACCGCCATCGTGGGGCGATCAGCTTTCTTCGGCGGCCACCTCGCCGGTGGAGACGCCCAAATAGGCCGGCTTCTCCCCGCCGCCGTGGACCTTGATGTTGGCCCCCGACATCCACCGGGCCATGGGTGACGCCAAGAACAGGCACACGTCGGCCACGTCGTCCGGTTGGCCCATGCGGCCCAGGGCGATGGTCTCTCCCACCGCGGCGATGCCGGCGTCGTCTCCGTAGTACAAATAGGCGTCCTCGGTCACGATCAGCCCGACCGTCACGGTAAGCACCCGTATCTTCGGTCCCCACTCCACCGCCAGGGTCTCGCTTAGGTTCAACAAGCCAGCTTTGGCCGCCCCGTAGGCGATGCCCATCGGGTTGGGCCGGATGCCCGAAACCGAGGAGATGTTCAGGATCACGCCGCCGCTGTCCTGGTTCTGCATTACCGGGTACACCGCCTGGCTGAACGCCATGGGGGCCATCAGGTTGAGGGCCACGATCTTCTCGTTGAACCGGGGCGACACCGTGGCCGAGTCGGCCGGGGGGGCACCACCCGCGTTGTTGATGAGGGTGTCCACCCGCCCGGTGTTCTCCACCGCGACCTCCACTACCCCGGCGACCTGCTCAGGGTCTCGCACGTCGGCGGCCACGAACACGGCCTCCCGGCCGTTGGCGGCCACCGGCTCTTCGGGCGGGCGGCGGGCGCAGATCACCACATCGGCGCCCGCGGTCAGGAAACGGGTGGCCATGCCCCGGCCCAGTCCCTTGGTGCCGCCGGTGATGATGGCGGTCTTGCCGGTGAAATCGAGGTCTTCCATTGCTGCCAGTGTGCCCCATGAGGGCTGTGGCGGGCACCCCACCGGTTCACAGAGACCATTGCTGCCAGTGTGGGGCGGGTCTCAGGCGCGGGCTATCGTCGCCGCCATGGTCGACAAGCGGATGACCGAAGACGAAGTTGTCGCCGAATTGAAGGACGGCATGACCATCGGCATCGGAGGCTGGGGATCGCGCCGCAAACCCATGTCGCTGGTGCGGGCCATACTGCGCTCTGATCTCAAGGATCTGACCGTGGTGGCCTACGGCGGTCCCGACATCGGGCTGTTGTGCGCCGCTGGCAAACTTCGCCGGGCGGTGTACGGGTTCGTCTCCCTCGACTCGATCCCGTTGGAGCCCCACTTCCGCCGAGCCCGCCAGAGCGGTGCCATAGAGTTCACCGAGCTCGACGAGGGAGCCTTCTACCTGGGGCTCTTGGCTGCCGCCCACCGGGTGCCGTTCTATCCCACCCGGGCCGGTTTGGGCTCCGACATGCTGACCATGAACCCCGACCTGCGCACGGTGACCTCGCCGTATGAAGACGGGGAGGAGCTGGTGGCCATCCCCGCCTTCAAACTGGACGCCGCGCTGATCCATATGAATCGGGCCGATGCGGCCGGCAACGGCCAATTCCTGGGTCCCGATCTCTATTTCGACGACCTGTTTGCCATGGCTGCCGACAAGACCTTTCTGAGCACCGAAAAAATCGTGCCCACCGAGAGCCTGCTGGACGAGGGATCGGTGCACACTCTGCGCATCCAGCGCATCTTCACCGACGGCGTGGTGGAGGCGCCCCAGGGAGCGCACTTCACCGAGTGCCCGCCCGATTACGGGCGCGACGAGGCTTTCCAACGGGAGTACGCGGCCACCGCCCGCGACCCGGAAGCGTGGGAGGCCTTCCGCGAGACCTACCTCGAAGCTCCCTCCCATGCCGAGTATCTCAAAGCGCTGGAGGCCCGATCATGAGCACCGCCGACGCCACCATCGACGAGATCTGTGTGGTGGCCTGCGCCGAGGCCTTCCGGGGCGACGGAGAGCTCTTGTGCAATCCCATCGGCACCGTGCCCATCGTGGGCGGCCGGCTGGCCCGGGCCACCTTCGAGCCCGACTTGGTGTACACCGACACCGTGTCGGTGCTGCCGGCCAACGACTTCCCGGTGGGCGATCCCGACGCCCCCAGGGTGGTGGAGTCGTGGGTGCCGTATCGCACCGTGTTCGACATTGTGTGGTCGGGCAAGCGCCACGTGATGATGGGGGCCAGCCAGATCGACCAATGGGGCAACCAGAACATCGCCGCCATCGGCGACTTCCGCCAACCGAAGGCCCAGCTCCTCGGTCTGCGGGGCGCCCCCGGCAACCTGATCAACCACTCCACCAGCTACTGGGTACCCAACCACTCCACTCGCTCCTTTGTGGCCTCGGTGGATGTGGTGTCGGGGCCGGGATACGACCGGATGCGTGAGCTGGGAGCGCCGGGAAACCGATTCCATGAGGTGCGCCGGGTGGTGTCCAACCTGGGAGTGTTCGATTTCCAGACCGACGACAACCGCATGAGGATCGCCTCGGTCCACCCCGGAGTGACGGTGGAGCAGGTGGCGGAGTCCACTGCATTCGAACTGGCCGGCACCGACGACGTGGCCGAAACCCGGCTGCCCACCGATGAAGAGTTGCGCTTGATCCGCGAGGTGCTCGACCCGGGCGGCGCCCGCAAAGCCGAGTTCCGCTGAGCTCCAGATGAGCGCCGATCCCCGTATTCAATTCAAGGGGTTTCCATGGTGACAGCCGACCCCCGCCTTCGGACTAGGGCGTGCGAGTTGTTCGGGGTGGATCACCCCATCGTGCAGACCGGCATGGGCTGGGTTTCCGGGGCCCGGCTGACCGCGGCCACGTCCAACGCCGGCGGACTTGGCATCATTGCGGCCGCGCCCCTGACGTTCGGCCAGATGGTGAAGACCATCAACGAGGTGGCCGCCGCCACCGACCGGCCTTTTGGGGTGAATCTCCGCACAGATGCCGCTGACATCGACCAACGGGTAGACCACATCATCGCCGCGGGGATTCCGGTGGCCAGTTTCGCCCAGGCCCCCGGCGAAGCCATCGTCAAGAAGCTGAAGGACGCCGGGGTGGTGGTGGTTCCCACAATCGGCGCTCCCCGCCACGCCGAGAAGGTGGCCGAGTGGGGGGTCGACGCGGTAATCGCCCAAGGCGCCGAGGGTGGAGGCCACACCGGCCCCATCGCCACGTCCCTGCTTTTGCCCGCGGTCGTCGACACGGTGGATATCCCGGTCATCGCCGCCGGGGGCATGGTGGACGGGCGCTCGCTGGCCGCCGCCCTGGCCTTCGGGGCCGACGGAGTCGCCATGGGCACCCGATTCCTCTTGTCGTCCGACAGCGACGTCCCCGACCACGTGAAGGCCGTCTATCTGGACACCAAGCTCACCGGCACGGTGGTCACCACCGCAGTCGATGGCGTGCCCCAGAGGGTGATCAACACCGACGTGGTCTCCCGGCTGGAGCGCTCGGGACCGCTGTCGTTTATCCGGGCCGCCCGCAACGCGCTCAAGTTCCGGGCCCTCACCGGAGTGGGCTACCGCCAGCTCTTGTCCGAGGGCTTGGCCATGCGCCGCAGCCTCAATCTCACCTGGGCTCAGATGGCCATGGCAGCCAATGCCCCCATGATGACCAAGGCCGCCATGGTGGACGGCCACCCCGAAGTCGGCATCCTGCCCACCGGCCAGGTAGTGGGCAATATCGATGCCCTTCCCAGCTGCCGGGAGATCATCGACTCGATCATTGCCGAGGCCATCGAGGTCTTGGACCGCCTGGCCACCCATTAGCCCTGACTTGTCGCAATTATTGGAGGGTGTCGCGGACCGAGTGAGGTACGCACCGACGTGGGCTCAAGCTCAGATTGAATCTTCGGGCTGCTTCACCATGACGGTCGACTCGTCGTCGACCCATGCCTCGCCGAATGGCTCCGCCGCCGATACCCCCTGTGAGCCAACTCAGCATTGGAGCGAAAACTGAAGTCATCCCCAGTCAGCCTAGAAGAGTCCTGTCATGCTCAAGGGCTAGTCTCCCTCGGGTGAATCGCCGTGAAACAGTAGAGCGGGCTACGACGCAGTGGGCTAGAGACCTCACCGACGAGTCCGGGCGTAACCGGCTGCTCTACTACCGAGACCTTAAGATTGGGACGCTGGATTTGGCCGAAGCTGATCCCAGGGCTGTGGACAGGCTGCGGAATGGGAGGAAAGTTCTACTGAGCCAGTTGTTTCCCGCGCCAGTCGATGACGACTACTTGACCCTAGAGTTTGAAGACCAGACTGACAACGGTGACCAGGATCTAGTGGCCGAAGCCATCAAACGAGCCCGATCCATCAGTCGCAAGGCACAGGAGTACTTCGAAGAAAAGGGCATCCAAACGCTTTTCCTTGGATGGGGCATGGCCACTTGGACTGCCCAGTCAACCAGGGCCACTCCTGCCGCACCGGTGCTGCTATGCCCAATCGGTTTGCATCGCAAGGGCTCAGCGGAAACCGACTATGACTTCGAGTTGACCGGAGAATGGACCCTCAACGATGCCCTTCTCCAGCATCTGGCCAATGAATTCCAAGTGGACGTGTCCGGGGAAGACCTCATGGACCCCTACAGGGACGGAGAGCAGATCAGCCCAGACGAGGAACAAGCCATTTTCGCGGAACTCTCCAGGCGGGCTGGGAATGTCCCCGATTTTGCAATTGCTGAGCGTCTCATCGCTGGCAACTTCATGTACAAGAAGATGCCGATGGTGAATGACATCAAGAACAACTTGGACGCGCTTACCAGTCACGATCTGATTGCGGCCTTGGCCGGGGACGAAGCGGCTGTCGAATCCGTGCGCTTGCATTCGGACCATCCCATTGACTCGTCATTGCCTGACGCTTTACCGCCTGCTGATGAATTCTTGGTGCTCAATGCCGACTTCTCGCAGAACGCAGCCATTAACGCCGCACTTTCTGGTCATTCGTTCGTACTCCAGGGACCACCGGGAACCGGCAAGAGTCAGACGATCTCCAATCTCATCGCCACGTTGATGGCTCAGGGCAAGCGAGTCCTGTTCGTGGCCGAGAAGCGGGCAGCAATCGACGCGGTGGTCAAGCGGCTGACCCATGTAGGGCTTGACCGGTTCGTGATGGACCTCCACGGCGGGGTGTCCTCCCGCAGGAAACTGGCCCAACAACTCAAACAGTCACTCACCGACATAGCCGGGACCCATGCCGTCAACCAGCAAGAACTCCACCAGCACTTGCAGAAGTCCCGTCAAGAGCTTTCGGGTTACGTCGAGGCACTGCACCAAGAGCGCGAGCCGTGGGGGCTGTCGTATTTCGAGGTGCTGTCAGGACTGTTGCAACTGGAAACGTCAGAGTCTCCCGCCGAGGTCAAGCCTCAGCCGTCGATGAGGTTCTCATCTTCGGCTCTGGCCGAGTTGGACGAGGCCACCACCCACCAGGTGCGACGAGACCTCAAAGACTGGGTCGACCTATCCGAGCCTCTCCGCTCCGGCCGCTCGCCATGGGCAGGTTCCCACGTTTCTTCCGAGGAAGAGGCTCGGAGCGCACTCGACGCGTGTTCTGGGTTGGCTGGCGAACTCACATCCAGCTGGCAGGCTCAGGAGGAGTTGCTAGTAGGCAAACTGGGAATTGACGACCCAGGATCGGTTGCCAATTGGGGCAATGTGATTTCCGAGATTCCGGAACTTGCACGCGCCGTCGCGAAGACCGAGGCCGCCCTCACCCTTGAAATCTTCAACGCTGACCTCGACAAACTGGTCCAACACCTGGACCCCGGGACAGGTAACGGGCTCAGCCGATTGTTCAACAAACTCTTCAACAAGGAATATAAATCGGCGCTGTCGGAACTTGAGAGCCTCAAGCCAGGTTTGTCCACGCGCAACGTCCGCGACCTGTTTGAAGAGGTCGAAGCAGCCCACACCTTGACCCACCGCTGGACTGATCTGGGCTGCTCAGGATCGCCCCAAGTGCTAGTTAACGCGGACAGTGCATTCGAGGCGTTCGGCAAAATGAAGGAAGCTGTAGACAAGCTGACCGTGCTGATGGCCGAAGACGAGTTCGCAGGCAAAACCACCGAGGAAATCTCCAGCCTGACCCAAGAGCTGCTCAACGATCAGCACACGCTGTTCCAGCTGCCCCGATTGCATGATGTCGAGCATCGTTTGCGAGCTGTACACGTCGGCCCATTGCTAGACAAGGTGACCAATGGCGCAATGAGCGACGATGCCCTTGAGACGGCCTTCGACCACTCCAGGCTGCGGTCAATTCAGCGAGAAGTGCTGCTTGTAGACAGCCGATTGTCGGGGTTCCAGGGAAGCCGGCAGAGCCGCTATGTAAGAGAGTTCCAACAGGCTGACACCAAGCACCTCCAGGGCAACCCGGCCCGGGTGGCCCGGCGCATCGCCGAGCACGCAGTGACCGCGCTCAGCCAGAATCCCGGCCAAGACCAGCTGATTCGCAAAGAAGCTGGAAAGAAAACTCGCCACTTGCCGCTGAGGAGTTTGTTCGAGCAAGCCCCTGAGGCACTGGCCGCGGTTCGCCCCTGCTGGGCCATGTCGCCCCTCGACGTGGCCCAAACGCTGCCGCCCCGGCCACTTTTCGACCTAGTGGTGTTCGACGAGGCCAGCCAGGTGCTCCCGTGCGACGCCATTCCTGCCCTGCTCCGAGGGCAGCGGGCCATGGTGGCGGGAGACTCCCGTCAGCTTCCCCCAACCACTTTCTTCGACAGTTCCGGGGGCGACGACGACCTCGACGAAGAAGATGAGTCCATGGCGGACTACGAGTCAATCTTGGACGTGATGGATGCCCGGCTGTCCCGTCGCCCGCTCACCTGGCACTACCGCTCCCAGGATGAACGTCTAATCGCCTACTCCAATCAGGAGATCTACCACGGCAGCCTGACCACCTTTCCCGGCACCAACTCTGATAAGTGTCTAAGTTGGGTACTGGTGCCACACAGGACGGGCGTTGCTACCAAGAAGGGGAGCAACTCCGACGAGGTGCTGCAAGTGGTGGATCTGATGATCGATAACGCCCGGGCACGGCCCGACGAAACCCTTGGTGTAATCGCCATGGGCATCAACCACGCCAACCGCATCGAGGAAGTACTGCGCCAGCGGCTAGGAGAGGAGAGCGACCCCGACCTCGAAGACTTCTTCAATGAGGCGAACGAGGAGCGGGTCTTCGTGAAGAACCTTGAGCGGGTGCAGGGCGATGAGCGCGATGCCATCATCTTGAGCATCGGCTACGGCAAGAACGCCGACGGCAGGATGCTGCACAACTTCGGGCCGCTGAACCGGGAAGGCGGCGAGCGGCGGCTGAATGTGGCCATCACCAGAGCCCGCAAGCGCATGACGCTGGTGTCATCGTTCGACTACGCCGACATGGACCCTGAGAAAACCCGATCCACTGGGGCCAAGATGCTTCGGGGCTTCCTGAAATTCGCGCAATCAGGCGGCACCGAGCTGGACGGCGCCGATGCCGCCGAGCCCCTCAACCCCTTCGAGATCGACATCCGCGACAAGCTCACCGCCGCTGGCCTCGCTGTGGTGCCCCAATACGGTTGCTCGGGCTATCGGATCGACTTCGCGGTGCGCCACCCCAGCAAACCCGGCCAATTTGCCCTGGCAGTGGAAGCCGACGGGGCCAGCTACCGCTCATCACACACCGCCCGAGACCGCGACCGGCTGCGACAAGAGCACCTTGAACGCCTCGGTTGGAGGTTCTGCCGCATCTGGTCCACCGACTGGTACAACGACCACCGCCGAGAGGTCGATCGCGTGCTGGCTGCCTACGAGAAAGCCGTGAGCGAAATCGACTCCGGCCGGGTGACTCCCCCAAATGCCGCCGCTGGTCGGGCAGATCTGTCCGAGGCACCAGACTTGGGCACTCCTGCAGAAACGAGCGAAGCTCCCCCACGACGAGGGACCCGTCCCTGGATACGGCGATACGCATCTTCCATTGACGAATACTCGCAAGCAGAACTGGTCGCATTGGGTATGTGGATTGAATCCGACCATTTGCCCCGTACGGATGCGCAACTGTTCGAGGAAATCTTCGACGAACTCCCTTTCAACCGCCGCGGTGCAAAGATCAAGGCAGCCATAGATGAGGCAATCGCGGCAATGAAACAGAACGGCTGAACCCCAAGCCGGTGCCATCGCCAACCGAATCTTGTGTACAGAGCACTCGCTGCAAGTTGTACACTTCCGAACATGGATGTAGCAGTTGCTGAGCTTCGGGCCAATCTGAGGCACTGGCTGAGTCGGGCTCGAGATGGTGACGAGGTTGTCGTGACTGAGCGGGGGATACCGGTGGTCAAGATCGTCGGGTTGGAGACCGCCTCTGCAATTGAGTCTCTCGTCCAGCAGGGGGTCATTGCCCGGCCATCCTCACAGAATCGTCCCGTGGCCACCGGCCGCCAGCGACCTCGGTCCCATAGTCCGGTCTCCGATCTGGTTGCTGAACAGCGCGATTGATCTGTGGCTGTCGTCTATTTTGATGCCAGCGCCCTGGTGAAACTTGTGGTCGAGGAGTCGGGGAGTGACATCGCGGCCGCGCTGTGGGATGGATGTGATGCGGCCATGTCGAGTCGCCTTGCCTATCCGGAGGTACGGGCGGCATTGGCCGCGGCGGGGCGCAACCACGTCTTAGACGAAGCCAGCCTTGAAAGGTGTGAGAATGACTGGGAAGGGTTCTGGGCCGCAATGCGCCCGGTTGAGCTCACTCGCAACGTGCAGATGGCCGCTGGCCAGCTGGCCAAGAGGCACAGCCTACGCGGTGCCGATGCCGTCCACCTGGCCAGCGCCGTGGAGCTGGGCGTTTCTGATCTCGTGATGGCCGTGTGGGATCGCCGACTTCATGACGGTGCGGTGGCTGAGAATCTGGCCGTTGCCCCATCAAGCCTATGAGGGGGCAACCAGGCATCGCCTCAACCGGCCTTTTGGCCCTAGAGTGCTGCGCTGATGGATTTGTCGTTCACTCCGGCAGAGGAGGCCTTCCGAGAAGAGGCCCGCACATGGCTGGCCGAGAATGTGCCCGCCGATCCTCTGGCGTCGATGGACACTCCCGGTGGTTTTGAGGAGCACCGGGCGTGGGAGCACATCTTGTTCGACGCCGGGTGGGCGGTGGTGTCGTGGCCCGAGCGCTTCGGCGGCCGGGAGGCGTCGCTGGTGGAGTGGCTTATCTTCGAGGAGGAGTACTGGGCGTCGGGTGCACCGGGACGGGTTTCGTCCAATGGGGTGAGCCTGCTGGCCCCTACCATCTTCGACTTCGGCACTCCTGAGCAGCAGGACCGTTTTCTGCTGCCCATGGCCCGGGGCGACGAAGTCTGGGCCCAGGGCTGGTCGGAACCCGATGCCGGGTCGGACTTAGCGGGGATCAAAACCAAGGCTCAGCGCGACGGCGACCACTTCGTGATCGACGGCCAGAAGACTTGGTGCTCGCGGGGGGCGTTTGCCGACTGGTTCTTCTGCCTGGTGCGCACCGACCCCGACTCCGAGCGCCACGCCGGGCTGAGCTATCTGCTGGTTCCTGGCGACACCGAGGGCCTAGAAGCCCGGGCCATCGGCCGTTTGGACGGCGAGCCCGGCTTTGCCGAGCTGTTCTTCGACGGTGCTCGGGTGCATGAGCGCTATCTGCTGGGTGGCGAGGGCGAGGGCTGGGCGGTGGCCATGGCCACCACCGGCAGCGAGCGAGGGCTGAATCTGCGGGCACCAGGCCGGTTCATGGCCGCCGCCGACCGGTTGGTGGGCCTGTACCAGGAGCTGGCCGAGGCCCGGGGACCCGATCTGGACCGGCGAGACCAAGTGGTGAGCGCCTGGATGGGAGCCCAGGCATACCGTTGGCAGACCTACGCCACCGAAGCCCGCCTGCGGGGCGGCGCCCCCATCGGCTCAGAGGCCAGTTTCATGAAGGTGCTCTGGTCGGAGCTCGATGTGGAACTGCACGCCACCGCCCTGCGGCTGTTGGGCCGCGACGGGGAGCGGGCCGACAGCTCGTGGATGGACGGCTATGTGTTCGCCCTGTCAGGCCCGATATATGCCGGCACCAATGAGATCCAGAGGAACATCATCTCTGAGCGAGTTCTTGGGCTTCCGAGGCGGTAGGCGTGGATTTCTCGTTCAGCGACGACCAGATCATGTTCCAAGAGGCAGTGCGAGACCTTCTGGCCAACGAGTGCCCCCCCGAAGTGGTAAGAGCCGCCTGGGAGAACGAAACCGGACGAACCGATGGCCTGTGGACTGCCCTTGCCGAGATGGGTGTTGTGGGCATGACCGCCCCCGAATCGGCGGGTGGGCTCGGCATGGATGAGACCGACTTGGTGCTGCTGTTGGAGGAGGCGGGTCGGGCAGCGCTGCCCGAGCCCTTGCTGGAGCACACCGCGGTGGGAATTCCCACACTGGCCGAAGCGGGCGGACCGGTCGCCGACGCCTGGTTGGAACGGGCCGCATCCGGGGAGGCAACCCTGGGCGCGGCCCCCGACGAGGGCTACGCGGTTGGGGCGGCAACGTGCGACGTTGTGTTCGTCATCGGCGAGCAAGTTCGGGTTGTGTCGATAGATGAAGCAACGCTGGTCGAGCACCGCTCAGTGGACGGTTCTCGACGACTGTTTGAGGTGGAGGGAGAGGCCGTCGTTATCGACGCCGATCCCGCGCTGGCCTTCGACCGTGCCGCCGCCGCGGCCGCCGCCCAGTGCGTCGGGGTGGCCCAACATCTGCTGGACGCCACCGTGGAGTACGTGGCCCAGCGCTACCAGTTCGGCAAGCCGGTGGGCAGCTACCAGGCGGTAAAACACCATCTGGCTAACGCTGCTCTCAAGATCGAGTTCGCCCGCCCCGCGGCCCGCCATGCCGCCTGGTGCATCGCTACCGGCGACCCCGACCGCAGCCGAGACGTTTCGCTGGCCAAGGCCCTGGCCTCCGAATCGGTTGACTTGGCCGCCCGAACCGCCCTCCAGTGCCACGGCGCCATCGGCTACACCTACGAATACGACCTGCACCTGTGGATGAAGCGGGGCTGGGCCCTGTCGGCCGCCTGGGGCGACGCCGCCTGGCACCGGAACCGAATCGCCGGCGCCCTGGGAATCTGACCTCCCGGCGCCTAGCTCAACCGGTTGCATCGGTATGCGGTGGACTAGCGTGGCCGAGATGAGCACAGAGGGCGCCACCGCGGTGGCTGAGCGGCCCGCCGGTTCGGATCAGCCCCTCTTGGCCGTTGAGGGGGTCACCGTGCGCTTCGGCGGAGTGGTGGCGGTGGACGACGTGTCCATGTCGGTGCCGTCGGGCCAAATCAGGGGTCTCATCGGGCCCAACGGAGCGGGCAAGACCACCCTGTTCGACAGCATCACCGGGGTGAACACCCCCGCAGCCGGATCCATCCGGTTGGAGGGCGAGGAGTTGACCGGGCGCCCGGCCACTTGGCGGGCCCGCCGGGGCATCCGGCGCACCTTCCAGCGCCAGCAGCCCTTCGGCTGGCTGTCGGTAGCCGACAACGTGCTGTCGGCGCTGGAATGGGAGGGAGGCGGAGGGGGGATCGCCGCCGATCTGATCGCTTGGCCCACCCGACGCCGCATCGAGGCGCAGCGGCGCCAGCGGGTCGACGAGGTGCTGGAACTGTGCGGGCTCACCGACATCCGCGACACTCCGGCAGGGGAGCTGCCCATCGCCCGGGCTCGCATGGTGGAGTTGGGCCGGGCCATCGTGTCCCGCCCCAAGCTCCTGTTGTTGGACGAGCCCACATCGGGCATCGAGCACGAAGAGGCCGAACAGCTCGGCGAGATCATCCAGACCATACGGGCCGAAGACCAGTGCTCGGTGCTGCTGGTGGAACACGACGTGGCCTTCGTCATGGCCCAGTGCAACCTCATCACCGTGCTGAACCTGGGCCAAGTCATCGGCGAGGGCTCGCCTGAAGAAGTCCGCAACAACTCGGCCGTGCGCGACGCCTACCTGGGATAGCAGCCTCCTCTCATGCACACCCTCTCCTCCTCCACTGCGATCGCGGCCCCCCAGGAGATCGCCTGGGAAGTGATGACCGACCACGAGCTCTATGCCCGGTGGGTCCCCCGTTCCCAGGTATATCTGGAGACCGAGGGCACCCTGGAGCGAAACGGCGTCGGGGCGGTTCGGGTGTTCCGCATCGGCCCGGTGGGCACCTGTGAGGAGATCACCGCCTTCGAACCGCCCCACCGCATGACTTATCGGGTGCTCAAGATCCCGCTGCCGGTGCGCAACCTGCGCTCCGAACTGGTCCTTGTGGGCCGCGAAGACAACAGGAGCTGCGACTTGCACTGGGATTCCTGGTTCGAGCCGGTCATCCCGTTCACCGGCGGAGTCCTGCGCCGGGTCTTGGCCTCCGCAGTGGCCAAAATGGCCGTCGGCATCGCCGAGGAGGCGCAGAGCCGAGCCCAATCGGCGTGAAGAGTCCACCGGCGTCGTGGTCGGTCCGGGAAGCGGCGTGAGCGAGTCGGGGCGGCTGGACGCGCCCAAACTGCTTCCACCGGCTTTGGAAGTGAGCTACGGCGCCGACGATCTCGGCCATCCCACCGTGACCGCGCTGGTGTGTTTGGGCGAGGCCTACGAAGGCCCGCCCGGCTGCGTGCATGGCGGCTATCTGGCGGCAATGTTCGACAACCTGCTCGGGGTGCTGCCCTACCGCCTGACCGGGCAAAAGGGAGCATTCACCGGCCGGCTCACCGTGCGATACCGGGCGCTCACCCCGCTCAACACCGAACTGGTGCTCGCCGGCCGGTTGACCGGCGCCCGCAGCCGGCGGGTTACCGCCGCGGGCCAATGCCATGCCGGGGGCGTGCTCACCGCTGAGGCTGATGCCCTGTTTGTGCGCCCCGCCTCCGATCGCCCATGACTGCTTCTGAACCCCGCCCAGTGGTGGTGATGCTGTGTACCGGCAACGCGGCCCGCTCGGTGATGGCCACCGTCATCGGCCGCGCCCGTACCGACGCGGTGAGATTTGTCGGGGCGGGCACCCACAGCATTGAAGGACTGCCCATGAGCGGCCGGACTCGCCGGGCTCTGGAGGGATTGGGCCTGGCCGACGGAACCCACCGCAGCCATCAGCTCACCGCCGCCGATGCTCAAGGGGCCGACCTCATCGTGGCCTTCGCCCCCGAGCACGTGGACTACGTGCGCCGGGTCCATCCCGAGGCCGCGGCCCGCACCGCCACCATAAAGCGCCTGGTGGCCGAGCTGAGGCCTGGCCCCGAGCCGCTGGCCCGGCGGGTGGCCGCGCTCAACCTGGCCGACGCCAAGGTGCCCCGCGACGAGGAGGTGGTCGATCCCGGTGGCGGCGAGGACGAGGAATTCATCGCCTGCGCCCGCGAGATCGACTCGCTGATGGCCCAACTAATGCTCCTGTTGTAGAGCTATGTACCATTGTTGCCGATGGATATCCGATTCACTGCGGACGAACTGGCATTCCGCTACGAGCTGCGCGACTGGCTCGGCACCGTGCTGCCCACGCTGGGCGATCCTCCAGACAGCGACGACTGGTCGGTGCGCCGGGAATGGGACACGGGGTGGCAGCGGATGCTGTACGACGCCGGTTATGCGGGCATCAATTGGCCCTCGGAGTTCGGCGGGCGGGGCTCCACCCCCACTGAGCATCTGATCTTTCTGGAGGAAACCACCCGCATGGGCGCTCCCCATGTGGGGATGAACTTCGTGGGCCAACTCCATGCCGGCCCCACCCTGATTCTCGAGGCCACCCCGGCTCAGCAGGCTTACCACCTGCCCGCAATCTTGAAGGGTGAGCAGGTGTGGTGCCAAGGCTTCTCCGAGCCCAATGCCGGATCCGATTTGGCCTCGCTGTCCACTCGGGCGATCCGCGACGGCGACCACTACGTGGTGACCGGCCAGAAGATCTGGACGTCGTACGGCCACGTAGCCGACTATTGCGAGATGCTGGTGCGCACCGACACCGAGGCGCCGAAGCACCGGGGCATCACCTGGCTGATCTGTCCCATGAACCTGCCGGGCATCGAAGTGAGGCCCATCACCACCGTGGGCGGGTCCAGCGAGTTCTGCGAGGTGTTCTTCGACGAGGTCCGCATCCCGGTGGAGAACCGGGTGGGTGACGAGAACGACGGCTGGCGGGTGGCCATGGTCACCTTCAGCTTCGAGCGGGGCACGTCCTTTATCAGCGAGCTGCTGGCCACGATGGCCCAGCTGGCCAAGATGGCCGGCACGGCCCGGCGCATTCCCCGCAACGGGTCAACCGCCTGGGACGATCCCGGAGTGCGCCGGGAGATCGGTCGCCTCCAAGCCGAGTACGACGCCCTGTGGGCCCTGACCAAGCGGGTGGTGTCACAGGCCCAGCGCACCGGGATGCCCGGCCCCGGCGGCTCGGTTTTCAAGCTCTACTACGCCGAGGTGAGAAAGCGCATGACCGATTTGGCCCAACGAATGCTGGAGCGGGAGGCCCTGGTGTTAGCCGACAACGTCGACGACGAGCGGTTCGGCGGCGACATGATGGACAGCCGGCTTTACGTGCTCAGCCTCTCCATTGCCGCGGGCACCTCCGAGATTCAACGGAACATCATCGGCGAGCGCATCCTGGGCTTGCCCAAGGAGCGGTAGATGGATTTCGATCTGACCGACGACCAGGTCGCGCTGTGCGACGGCATCTGGGATCTGTGCCAGGGTCGATTCGACATCGACACCGTGCGGGGCTTGGCCGACTGCGGCGGTGTGGATGGCCAACTGTGGGCTGAGCTGGCCGAAACCGGCGTGTTCTCGCTGTTGGTGCCCGAGGAAGACGACGGAGTTGGACTGGGCTGGGCCGAGGCTGGATTGGTGTTCGAGCAACTGGGCCGGGCCCTGGTGCCCGGGCCACTGGTAGGAACGCTCTTGGCTGCTGGAGTGGTGGATGACGAGGTGGTCGGCCTCGTCGAGCGCCCCGATGGCCCCGCCTGGGTGGAGTACCCCGACGTGCTCGACGCCCTGTTGGTGCTCGACGATGGCGGCGTGTGGCGGGTGAGCGCCTCCGATCTGTCGTTCGAGGCAGCTGATTCGATGGATCCGCTCACTCCGGTGGGACGGGTGGCCGAGCTGCCCCAGGGGGAGCGGGTGGACGACCCCCTCGGCTGGGCCGACCGGGCGGCGTTCTTGTGCTCGGCCCTCCAGGTGGGCCTGGCCACCGGGGCGCGAGAGCTGGCCGTGGCATACGCCCAGGAGCGCCGGCAGTTCGGCAAGCCCATAGGCCAGTTCCAGGCGGTCAAGCACATGTGCGCCGAGATGTACAGCCGGGAAGAGGTAGCCCGGGCCGCGCTGTACTACGCGGGCTGCATGCTCGACGTCCCAGATTTTGGCGACACGTCCCGCGCGGTGTCGGGGGCCCGCATCCTGGCCGCCGAGGCCGCCGACCACAATGCCAAAGACTGCGTGCAGGTCCACGGCGGCATGGGCTTCACCTGGGAGATCGACGCCCACCTGTACCTCAAGCGGGCCTGGGCGCTCACCCCGTGCTTCGGATCGCTCGACGAGCACGCCGAGCGCATCGCCGCCATTGTCTAGTGGTCGGTCGGCGCGGGCGACTGCGGTGAGAACCGGTAGACGACGTTTTCCCGGGAGGCTTCGGGATTCCGGGATCGAGGTGCTCGATGATGGAGATCTTCCCCGTTCCGCAGTCGCCGAAGCCGTCGCAGGTGATCTCTCCGATGATGCCCTGGTAGTCGGCAACCTGGTCGAGGTACTGGCGGATTCCCGCCCGGTAGATCACCAGATCACCGCCCTCGACGTGAGAGGCAGCGGTCACAGCATCCAGCAGCAGCGTGGTGGCGTCATACGCGTGGGCCCAGAATGCCCGGACGGGAGGCGCCCCCGTCTTGTCGGTGAAGCGCTCAACCACTAGCGCGGCATTCATGCCGGTGGCTTGGTTGGATTGGTTGCCGAAATCAAGGTCTGGCCCGGCGATGTAGATCCCCGCGGTTGCAGCCAGACCCAAAAACGTGTTGTAGAGCACTGCATCGGCCGAAACGAGCACCGCGTCGTCGAAGGCCCCGTGTTGTCTCACGCCTTGGACGAACTCGGCAGCGGTCTCCTGGCCCAGCGGGAAAAACAGCGCATCGGGATCCTCGGCGGCTATTCGGCCCAGAATCTCGTCCAAATCCGCGGTGTCAAAGTCGATCTCAATGAAGTTGGTGATGGTACCGCCGTGGCGCTCGAACGCATCTCGGAACGCCTGGGCCAGCCCCAGTGTGTAGGCGTCGCCCTCGTGGACGACTGCCACATCCTGAGGGTCGAGTGAGTCGTGCAGGAAGGCCGACACCGCCTCTCCCTGGTAGAGGTCGTTGTGGGCCGTGCGGTAGTACCCCGGCTGGTAGTGCTCGCTGGGCGTGCCTGACAGATCGGAGGTGAGCAGCGGCGATGTGTTGGAAAACGAGATCATCGCCAGCCCGGCTGTGGTCACCGGCTCGGAGATGGCCGCAGCAGTTGCCGAACAAGACGGTCCGATCACGCCCACCGCGCCCTTGTCGGCCAGCACGGCCTCGGCCATCTGCGGGCCGTGTTCAGCGTCGCACAGGTCTTCGATCATCTCGCCGGCTTCAAAGGCGAAGCTGCCGTGGATCAGCCCATAGTCCTCGATGGCCAGGTCGACGATGTGGGTGTAGTCCAGCGCCTCGGGGCCGACATCTTGGATCAAGCTCATCTTGAGGATCCTGATGGGGTTGCCCTGCTCGACGGTCACAACTCCCAGCGAGGCGTCGCTCAGCGGGTTTCCATCGTCATCGCTGCACGCTGACGCCACTAGGGCCGCAACCAGCAGGATCGAGACGACTGCGAAGCGTTGGCGTATCTTCATGCTCAGTGTCTAGCCGATGGATCGAGCGCCTCCCACCCCAATTCGACCCCGAGTTGGTACAGGGCGGTGACAGCCGAAACGTGGTGGACGCCTACCGCTTCTGGCGCCACGAGGCCATCGTGGCCGACCTCGACTCCCGTCGCCACGGGTTCCATGTGGCGGTGGAGAACTGGCAGCACGACCTCAACATCGGGACCATGGTCCGAAACGCCAACGCCTTCGGGGCCGCCGCAGTACACATAGTGGGCCGCCGGCGCTGGAACCGCCGGGGCGCCATGGTCACCGACCGCTACCTGCATGTGCTGCACCATCCCGGCTTGGGCGATCTGATCGCCTGGGCAGCCGAGGCCGATCTCCCGATCCTGGGCATCGACAACGGCCCCGGCACCGAGCCCATAGAGGGCTACTCGCTGCCCGAGCGCTGCGTGCTGCTCTTCGGCCAGGAGGGGCCGGGACTGTCGCCCGAGGCGGTGGTCGCCTGCGAGGCCGTGCTGGCCATCACCCAGTTCGGCTCCACCCGCTCCATCAACGCCGGCGTGGCCTCCGGCATCGCCATGCACCGCTGGGTCTGCCAGCACGCCCTCTGACTGCTGAGGCGACCCGGCCGGCCGTCAGGGCCGGGGCAGCAGGTTGCGGGGGAACAGGTGGTCGAGCTCGTCGAGGGTCCAGGGGTCGACCTGGGAGTGGTCGCCCCGATAGATGGCCCGCTCCTCCCGCAACTCGTTGAACACCGCCACCTGGCCGCCGGCGGCGTGGACCACATGGCCGCTGACGTAGTCGGCCGCGTCGGTACACAGCCACACCACCGCGGGGGCCACGTACTCGGGCGGGGGAGTGGTGAGGTAGCTCTGCCACATCTCGTCGTCGATGATGCCCTGCTCGTGCCAGGCCTTGAATTCGTCGTGCGACTTGGCGTGCAGCCGAGTGGCCGCCCCCGGTGCCAGGCAGTTCACGGTCACCCCGGTTCCCGCCGTCTCGGTGGCCAGAGCCTTGGTCATGGAGATCACCCCGCCCATGGCCGCGGCGAACGCCGGCTGGCCCAGATCGCCCAGCGCCCCGTGCGAGGTGGTGTTCACCACCCGGCCCCACCCTTGCGCTGCCATCAGCGGCACGGCATGGCGGGCGATGTACCACTTCTGGGACATCTGCAAGGCGATGGTCTTGTGGTACAGCTCCGGCGCCATCTCATAGATCGACCCCCCGATGGCCGCCCCCGCGCAGTTCACCGCGATGTCGATCCGCCCATAGGCGTCCACCACCTGCTGCACCACCGCCCCGGCGCCCTCGAAGGTGGCCACGTCGCTGTGGTTGGCCACCGCCGTGCCCCCCGCCGCCTCGATGCCGGCCACCGTCCGGGCCGCATGGGAGGCATCAGCCCCGTCGCCCGCCTCGTCGGTCCCCAGATCGTTGACCACCACCTGCGCCCCATGCTCCGCCAACAGCAGCGCAATGGCCCGGCCGATCCCATTGCCCGCCCCGGTCACCATCGCCGCTTTGCCGTCAAGCCTCTTGCTCATGGCCGCAGGGTAGCGTGGCCCGGATGACTGGCCTGAAGTTCGATGACCTCGCCGCTGGCATGAGGCTGTCGGGCGTGGTGGCCGACGGTGACGTGACAGTGGTTGCTCTGGAAGTGCACGGGGCGGGATCGGCAACCCTCACCTACCGCTCGGCCAGCGGGAACCTTGGCGAGCGCATCATCTCGCTCGACGATCTGGCCCGTATCCAAGCAGTCTCCGAGCAGCGGTGGAGCTTCGATGCCGACGGCGCCGCCTTCCGCCTTGCCTCTGAGGCCCGCCGCATGAAGTCGGCCCACCTGGCCGATCCGTACGCCGCGGTGGACACGTCCAACATCGAGCCCTACCCCCACCAGATCGACGCCGTCTACAACCGCTTCTTGGAGCAGCGTCCGCTCAAGTTCCTGCTGGCCGACGACCCCGGTGCGGGCAAGACCATCATGTCGGGACTGTTGATCCGAGAGCTGATGCTGCGGGGCGACGTGGCCCGATGCCTCATCGTCGCCCCCGGCAGCTTGGTGGAGCAGTGGCAAGACGAGCTGTGGGACAAGTTCGGCCTCAGCTTCGAGCTCATGTCCCGCTCCGCGGTGGAGGCGTCGCGTACCGGCAACCCGTTTCTGGAGAAGAACCTGCTGGTGGCCCGCATCGACCAGTTGTCGCGGGCCGAGGACCTCATCGAGAAGCTGATGGTGGCCGACTGGGATTTGGTGATCGTCGACGAGGCCCACAAGATGTCGGCCCACCTGTACGGCGACGAGTTGCGCAAGACCAAGCGCTTCGAGCTGGGCGAGGTGCTGCGGGAGCGCACCCGGCATTTTCTGTTGCTGTCGGCCACTCCCCACAACGGCAAGAACGAGGACTTCTTGGCCTTCATGACCCTCATCGACCCCGAGCGGTTCGCCGGGCGGCTGCGCGACGACGAGATGCCCGAAACCGACGACGTGATGCGCCGGAAGGTCAAGGAGAACTTGACCACCTTCGAGGGCCGGCGCCTGTTTCCCCAGCGGTTCGCCCACAGCCTCAATTTCGAGCTGTCGGAACCGGAGCAAGAGCTCTACGAAGCGGTCACCGAATACGTGCGCAGCGGTATGGACCGCGCCAGGAGAATGCAGGAAGAGGGGGACCGCCGACAAGGGATCATCTTCGGCTTTGCCCTCGCTGCGCTCCAGCGCCGCCTGGCTTCGTCACCGGCGGCCATCTACCACTCCCTGCGCCGCCGGAGGGACCGGCTGGCAGACCAAGCCGCCGAGTTGCGCCGCCTGACTGCGGGCGGCAAGCCCGTGTCGGTGGCAGACCTGCCCAAGGGAGTGCGGTTTGCCGATCTAGAAGATTTCGACTTCGACAACTTCGACGATGTGGAGTTGGAGGAGCTTGAGGACCACGTCATCGACGCCGCCACCGCGTCGGCTACCGCCGAGGAGGTCGAGGCCGAGGTGGTTGAGCTGGAAGGACTGGTCGAGCTGGCCGACGCTGTGCGCACCAGCGGTGACGACACCAAGTGGAACCAGCTTCGGGGCCTGCTGCGATCAGAGCAGTTCCGATCGGGCAAGGGAGAGAATCCCGACGGCGACGACGCGCCATCCGGCCCAAGGAAGCTGATCGTGTTCTCCGAGCACAAGGACACGCTCGACTATGTGGCCGAACGGGTCACCGCCGAATTGGGTCGTCCCGAGGCGGTGGAGGTCATCCACGGCGGCATCAAGCGCCACGACCGCCGGGCCATCCAAGACCGATTCCGGGTGGACCCCGCGGTGCGGGTGCTGGTGGCCACCGATGCCGCAGGCGAGGGCGTGAACCTCCAGGTGGCCAACATGATGGTCAACTACGACCTGCCGTGGAATCCGAACCGCATCGAGCAGCGGTTCGGGCGCATCCACCGCATCGGCCAGCAGCGGCCCTGCCACCTGTGGAACATGGTCGCCCACGAGACCAGGGAGGGAGTGGTGTTCACCCGGCTGTTCGAGAAGATCGAGCAGCAGCGGGGCGTCTACGGCGATCAGGTGTACGACGTGCTGGGCGATTCCCACATCAACACTTCTCTCCAAGAACTGCTGCTCAAGGCCATCACCGCCGACGAAGATCCCGCCCACCTCCAATACATGCAAGAAGTGATAGAGAGCGACATCGGCAAGCAGCTGGTGGATGTGCTGGAGGAGCGAGCCCTGGTCGGCGGTCTTGCCGATCCGGCGGCCAACGACAAGATCCGAGAGGACATGGAGCGGGCCCGGGCCCGCAAGCTGCAACCATGGTTCGTCCACGCCTTCTTCTCCGAGGCTCTTCGCCAGTGCGGCGGGCGCATCACCGGACGCGAGCAGGGCCGCTACGAGATCACCCGGATCCCCGCGGCGATCCGCTCTCATGCCGATTCGGCGCTCGGCCCGGTGCATGACCGCTACGAGCGGGTGACCTTCGACAAAGCCTGCATCCAGATCGAAGGAGGCGACCGGGCCGAGCTGATCTCACCGGGCACGCCGCTGTTGACCGCGGTCATCAACAAGGTGCTTGCCGATCACGAGCATGCGCTCGTCCGGGGAGCCACCCTGATTGACCCCGAAGACCGCTCTACCGATCCCCGCCTCTTGGTCTATCTGGACCACTCCGTCACCGACGGGCGACAAGTCCACGGCCATCGCCAGGTGGTGTCGCGGCGATTCCAGTACGTGGAGATCGACCGCCACGGCAACGCCAAGAACGCCGGCAACGAGCCCTACATCGGCTACGCCCCTCTGTCTGAGGAAGGCCGGGCTCTGCTAGAGGGCCACCTTGATTTGGACTGGGCCGACCATACCGCCGAGGAAACGGCCAAGAGCTGGGCCATAGAGCACCTCTCCCAGCCGCACTTCGAGGAGATCGTCCGGGTTACCGAAGCTCGAGTTGCCAAGGTCAAAGAGGCAGTACGGGAACGCCTCGAAGCCGAGATCCGCTACTGGGATCAGCGAGCCGAGGAGTTGAAGAGACAGGAGCTAGCCGGCCGAAAGCCCCGGCTCAATTCAGGCCGTGCCCGTGCCAGGGCCGATGATCTAGCTTCCCGACTGGCCCGCCGACGCCTTGAGCTGGATCGGGAAAACGATCTCCACAACAGCCCGCCCACCATCGTCGGCGCAGCCATCGTCGTCCCCCAGGGCTTTATAGACCAGCTCCGCGGCACACCACCCGACCCCGAAGAGACCGCCGACAAGATGGAGACCGACCGCCGAGCCGTCGCCGCCGTCCTAGAGGCCGAGCGAGCCATCGGACGCAACCCCGAGGCCCAGTCCCACAGCAACCCCGGCTACGACGTGCTCTCTATCGACCCCGAAACCGGCACCCACTACTTCATCGAGGTCAAAGGCCACCTCCCCCGCACCACCGAGATCCACATCAGCGCCCAGCAGGTCAGCAAGGCCAAGTCCCTTCCCGACCACTGGCGCCTCGCCGTCGTCTCCGTCCCCGACGACCCCGCCGAGCCCCCCACAGTCCGCTACCTCCTCAACCCCTTCTCCGACTACACCCCCTACTTCGCCCAAACCGGCCTGCCCCTCAACGTCGCCGACCTCCTCACCGCCGCCCAAGCCCCCTGCTGAGCAGCGGCTAACCAGCTTTTGGGGCGCCTGGAAAAGAAAGACCCGGCACTCGAAAGCACCGGGTGGGTGTGAACACCCTATCGGGGGCAGCTATGTCGACGTCATTCTTTGACCCGCGGAGTGGAGCGGGGTGGTTTTGTGAATTTGTCGGTTGGTACCGCGGTATTCGCATAGGCCCGCGCGGGCCGCGCGGTGGAGCTATGTCGGCAAGCCTCGGCGGATGGTTTCGGCATCGCGGTCGTGAAGGCTGGCCTCGTGTTCGTAGCTGCGGGCCAATCTGCTGAAGATGGCTGCTGTACGGGGCCATTCCTGGTAGCGGCGGCTCCGCTCTTTGTAGCTCTCAGCTAGCTCGCGCTCTTGCTCACCGCCGGCTGTCGAGGAGCGGGAGGTGGTGCCGCGTCGGTTCCTTACGGCGATGCGAAAACCGCTATCAACGCTGTCGCTTTGCAGTCGTTCCAGCAGATTGCGGACAGCAAGCCCGGGCCACTCGCCGCCTGGGTCTTCGGGAGACGCGGCGAGGGCGGCACCGATCATGTCATCGCCTACAACAGTTCGGTCGATTGCCGCCAAGAGCGCACGAGCGTTGTAAACCCAATCTTGGAGAGGGTCGGCGTCCAGCCTGCCATCGTCATCGAGTGCCGGAACGAACTGCGAGACTGGCCACTCCCGCAATACTTGGTAAGCGCTGAGCGCTACCTGATGTTGAGCCTCAGTCAACGGAAGCATCTCATCTGGTGTAGCGCTGGCTGGCTTGAAGGCCGACTCGACGAGTTGCACGAAGAGTTCGGGGTCACAAGCCAGTTCCCGGTACAGATTCGGGGCATAGAACTCTTGTGCGAGATGCAGGAGCGGGTGGTACTTCCACTCAAGGATGGCGACTCGACCAATGCCGAGATGGCCTCGGTGCTTGTCGAGCACTTTGAATAGGGAGACCAAATCCCAGTAGGCGATGTCACCGCGCCCGGGCACGGTGCTTGGCTGCTTGATCCACTGTTCAAGCCATGTTGCGGCCTCTTCGGCGAATTCAGCATGGGCCTCGAGGTCACTTGGGCTAAGCGCGAGCAGCGTCCGGGCCAATTCGAGGCGTCCCGCCTTCCGCAGTCGGCGACATACTTCGAGCAGTTGGCTCAACTCCCGTAGAATCCCGAGGTCGTAGGAACTCACCCGACGCCAGTACTCGGTCGCCACTTCGTCACCCCAAGCGTCTACCCGCTTCCAAGACAACTCCATTGGAGGTGGCACGCGCAGTACATCAGCGGCGACTTGTGGTGAGACGTCATTCTCTGAGAGAAGCTTGTCCACGCCTTCCCATTGCAGTTCGGTGAACCGGTGGCCGAAGTAGCCCAAGGCGACTTCCGTAACCGCTGTGGGCGCGTCTTCCATGACCTCAAGAATGTCTTTATCTAGGGCCGGGTTGCAGTAGGCAAGGGCGGTGCCAACTTGTCGAGGCTGGTCCACCGACCCGGCAAAGTCGAATACCACCTTGAGTCCTCCGTCGGCCAAGATAGCCCCCACCGCTTCTGCCTGCTTTTGCCGCAAAGCCGCTTGGAACTCCTCATATCCATCTGTTGCGTGGGCGCCATCGATGTACAGCAGGCCCGGTGAGAACAGGTGGCTATAGGCGACAGCGGGGTCAGCCGGACGAAGACGGTCTTGTAGCTGTTCCAGCGCTTCCAGTTCAGTTTCTTCATGCGTCCAAGTGGCTCCTCTGTAGCGGCGGTGACTAGCCAAAAGGTCTCGCAGCAGCGGCCACACCCTCGACTTGAACGTCTCATCGGGACTGGTGTCCGTAAGTCTGCTGATTGTCGAGATTGCCTTGCGGCGCGCGTTGTCGGGCAGATCGGCGACGCGCTCGATCAGAGCGGACCAGCGCTCAGAATCCTCACCGGCATCCTCAACAAGCATCTCTGCGATTGCGGTGGTTGTGTCGGCGAATTCTCGCTGTGCCACCACTGGCTTAGCCGGCCGCCAGTCGCGGTAGCGAGGCATTGCGCTTGGCCACTGGACGCTGTGGGTGCTTGGCAGCATCGATAGCATCAATGTCCAAGCGATACTTGAGTGGGACTGTCGCAGCATTCGAACTGCTGCGAGACGATCAGCAGCGTCTGCCGATGTGTTGGGCAGCCACGGACACATGATCGAGGCGAGGCTCTTGGCCGGTCGGTTTGAGTACCGGCCACCGGGGTCGATCAGGGCAAGCCGGGCGAGCATATCAGCGGCGGCCAAGAGGTGCTCGGGCGACCATGCGATGACCTCCAGCGCATTCAGGATGCGAAAATGGGGCGACGAAGCGGCAAAGCCGAACCAGTCGGAGTCGCCATCTTTGAACATGGCTTGCGCGAAGACGTGCGACTCAGCGAGGCAGGTGCGCAGGGCTTCCAGCACGGCTTCGGGCGCGGCCTCGGCTAGAAGCGTCAACGTGTCGGAAACGGCATCCCAGGTTCTAGGGGATGCGTCGTCCATTGCTGATCTGAGCAGTCTTCGAGTGATGCCCTCAGCCATTCCTGAGATCGACGTAGTGGCTCCGTCCGTCGCCGAAGGACTGCTGCCAGCCAGCGCTAGCGTGGTTGCGACTCCTTGTTTGAGCTGAGACGAGTACTTCGCATCTACCTCCTCAGCTTGGGCACCGAGCGCTTCCTCATAGGTCAGCTCCCGCAGTGGGTCGGCATCGGTGAGCACCTCGCGGGCGATCTTCGCGAATTCCGCCACATCGCTGGCAGAAAGCTGATCGTGCAGCAGCATCCAAGTGTCCGCCGGTGACACCACATGGGCCAGTTCGCCGGTCGTGGTCATGGGCGCGTCACCGGCATCGAGCTGGCGCAACGCCTCGGCAACCGCATTGGATGAAAGGCCGGTGAATCTCTCCACAATCTGGAGATCACCCGTATATGCCTCATTCCAGCCGCCGAGCAGCAGGCTGCGCCGCAGCGTCTTGTCGACCTGCCCCTTCGCCCATTCCGGCGTGTGCAAGGCGGGGTCGATGCTGAGATGCCTTCTGAGCGCCATCAGGCTAATTCGAGCCATTCCGCCAAGCCGGTGTGCCGCATGAAGCTCCACCCGATTGTCCTGCAATCGTTGGGCCACTAGTTCTGAGTCAACTGCGCTGAGGACAATCTCGGCCTGTGTCGAGCCGGGGACCGGCACGATCATCCGATGCGGGCACCCTGCGGGCAGGTGGTCAGCATATTCTGCCGACGGCACGACCACCGTCAGCGCAGTTGTCGTCCGTCTGTGCTCCCCATTGCCCGACAGCGCCTCAGCAGCGAACAGACGACGGGCGGCGTCTTGGGTGTCCACGTACAACACGTCGCCGAACGGTGTCTCCGAGGTGTCGCCTGCGACGAGCGCAGCCGAAACGAACGCCAGGATCTCGTCGCGCTGGATATGGCCTCCAACGGTCACGACTCCGCGACTTTGTCGGCAGCGGTCGCGCAAGCTCTCCGCGGCCTGTTCGCGCCCTGACAGCACAAACCCTTCGTCAAGGGGTGGCCTCGTCGATTCCAACCACTTCGTCCACCATGCCGAGAGCAGGCCGATTCCCGCCACCGGAGCCCCCATCTGCTCGCGCAGCCACACCGTGGTGGCGGGTGCGCACTCCAGCCAAGCCTCCAAGCTGTCGACATTCAGAGCCACCACCTGTTGAAAGTCGCCCTTGGCCGTGCGATCCCGCTCGAAGTCTCGTGCCTTGATCCATGGGGCGCACACCACGGCGACATAAGCCGTATCGGCTCGTTCCTCGGGTGGTGTATCGGCGACCCGCTTGTCGTAGTCGCGGCCAGCCTTCTCATGCGAGCCGCTCTGCTTGGTTGACAGCTCCCAGACTGACTGACCGGCAGGCACGTAGCGATTGCCTCGATCGCATCGCACGATACCGTCCCAACCGGGTGATGCCACGCCGGTGCCCGCAGGCATATCGACCCACTCAGCGGACGGCTCAGTCTCAGCAATGAGGCTGCGAACCAGGCGCGGCAGCACTTGATCTGAGCCGGCCGCTTTCGCCCATACCAGCAGATTGTCGCGAGTCACCCGCAGAGATTCAGGAACCGAGGGGACGAGCGGAACCGGAGGAATCAGTGCATTCGCGAGCTCGCGGGCGATCTTGAGGTCTTCGGCAGGCCCAAGGGCCAGCAGGCCGCTGCCGCTCAGCCCCTCAGCGATCCGCCCGAGGTCGCGGACTCGATCCGCAGCGAGGGGGCTTCGGATAGCGAACTCCCGCAAGCTCTCCCCGGCAGCCACCCCTGTCCGCAGATCGGCAATCTCTGGGCGGGCGCGGGCAAAGGCCTCTCGGAGTTCATCTGCGGCCACTGCCGCAAGCTCTCCGCCCAGGGGTGCGTCGCCGCGCAGCCGCACCTCTTCGCTCACTTGGCGAAGCCAGTTCCGCCGTGGCACGTCGTCCGCTATCTCGTCGAACATACCGAGCCGCTTGCCAGCTTCAGCCAAGAGCATCTCTCTCATATCGCCGCCATTTGAAGCGGGTAGCCCGCGCAGTCCCTCGATCCATGCCTGCTCGAATTCGTAGAAGTCCATCGCCTCTGCGATGCGTTCCAGCGCGGAGTTGGCTATCTCTTGTGCCGGTTCGACCGACGGGTTCGGCGGGGCAGTGGCAGTCATGGTGCTCCAAAATCGTAGCTGCGAACAGCACCTGAACGGATGCGGATTCCAGCGGCCTCGAACGCTTCTCGGGCAACTTCGAGGCTTGCTGCGGCCGGCTGGTAGTGCCCGCTCATGTTGTCGAGTGCCGACACAACAAGCGCCCCTAGTTCTGCCAAGACTTCGAACTCACCGGCAGCTTGTACTGGGCCACCGTAGGCGAGCACCGCATGGGAGATGTGCTCAACGCCCACTTGACGCCAGCAGCCGGCCGCCCGCTACGACGTAGATCATCCTCTCACCCTCGGCCGCCAAGGCGTCGAATGCTGTGCTGGGAATCCCGACAGGCATGAGGCCGACTCGGCGAGCCACATCCAACTCTTGCTGAAGCTGGGACGGCAAACGGTTGTAGTACGGGGGTGACAAGGTGCCGCTTCTGTCCTCATGGCTAATAGATTCGTAAGCATCTTATAGTAAAGGAAATATAATAGAATACTATGATAAATTACAAAAGAGTTCAATATCTCTGCCCAGCGCCATCTGTGGTGGGCTCGGCGGTCGTTGGCGGCGGCTCGGGCGGTGACTTGGGCGTCGCTGGTGGATGATCCTTCGGGGGATTTGTCGTTGACGCCGGAGGAGCAGCGGCTGACCAGTTGGGGGTGCCCAGAAAAGAAAGACCCGGCACACCCTAGGCGAGCTTTCGACTCCCTAGGTGAGCACCGGGTGGGTACGGCAAATGTACCGGGGCGGCGGCGGTGTTGCAAGCACCTATTGGCGGGTGCTTGTTCCGCGAGCTGGCTACTAGCCTGGCGGTCTGCGGTGCCCGCCGACGATCTTGGGGAGTTGGCAGGCGAAAAAATCGTCGGCGGTGAAGGAGGACACCGTGGCCAACTACTCGCGATGGGAGAGCATCAAGAAACAGCGCGGCGAACCATCAGAGGAGACCCGTGCTGGCATCGAGCAGGACTTGGCCCTGGGACAGTTGATCTATGACATGCACCGCGGGGCCAACCTCAGCCAGAGGGAACTGGCTCAGCGCATGGGCACCACTCAGTCGGTCATATCCCGACTCGAAGAGGGCGGTGGCGCACGGAACCGGATCGACACCCTTGCCCGGGTCGCCACGGCCTTGGGTCGACACTTGGTGGTCTCGTTTCCCACGGAGGTCCCTGACTCCCTCGAAGACGCAGTGCAAGTCGCATGAGCGCCCTAGAGAGTTGCTCTTCTTGCGACTCTCCATTGTCTGATCTTTTGAGCCTTCTGCGATACTGGCGGCGTGTTGGACCCCGTGACGCAGGCTCGCGAGCTCATCAGAATCGTGTCCCGCGATACGAGGTTGCCTAGGTATGTCCGCAGAAGCGCGGCCAGCCTTCAGGCGCTGGCTGCTGTCCAACCTCCGCTAGTTCTTGATGGTCTCGAGGCACTTCGACAGAGGGTTATTCCCGACCTGGCTTTGCAGCAGCCAACTTGTGATTACGCACGGTGTGTCTCTGTTGACGCATTCTGGGAGCACAACCTGCACTCGGAGCGCCGTGCTGCCTTCGTGACCTCGAAGGATTATCTCCATTGGCTGAGACTTCAGGCTGATCCTGCGACATCTGCCCTCAATGACATCTCGACTGGCAACATCGTGCCTGCTGCCCACTCTTGGATGGTGCCCGCGGCCAACATCGCTGGGTTGAATGGCCGCAGCCTGAAAGTCCGGCTGAAGCTCAGCAATAGCGAGCCTCCCTATCTGATTTTCATATTTCCCGTGGCGAAGCTGCAAGCAGCCGGTGTGCAAGTGCGCGAGCCACGTGGGGTGGACGCAGTGCCCGCTCGACATGTGCAGTGGTCGCCAGGGGGCGTACCCGATGAGCGGATCGATCAGGATATTCCGTATGCCGCTCTGGGAGGAATACAATGGCGGCCATAGAGCAGCCCTCACCCGCCCTGTACAGTGCGGTGCTCCACATTTTGGGCAACACCGATTCCCACACACGGTCGATGTCGGTCACGATGTCCGATCTGGTAGAGCATCTCAACGCTGAGCAGGCTGCCCGCTTGCCGGATGCAATCGGCCAAGTCCTCCCGCTGCTGGGCAATGACCCGGAGCGGCTGCGATTCGCGGCACATCTTGCCGTTCGATTCGACCTTTTTGAAGCGGCTGCTGAATTGGCGGAGATTGCTTTAGCTGTCGACGATCGCGATCTGAAGCTTGCCGCGGCGATGCTCTGCGGGAATCCGGCTGTCGAAGCCCCAGTCCGCCAGCGAGTTGCCAAGGCAGTGGCCGATGACCCGTTCGGCCTGATAAGGCTGGATCGCGGCTTTGTTCCTGGAACAGAAGACGAGCAGCGTCTGTATGCGCAGTGCTGGCCGGGTGTCCGCACCGAGTCCTCGCATTTGCCGCAGACTCCGGCAGTAGTGCTGGATGGGAACTACCCGGCTGATGCAGCCCTTCGCTTGGCTGTTCGCCTCGACAAGGCCGGTGCATCAGTACGTCGGCTCTCACCGGGGGCTCGAATCCCGTATTGGTTCGGTGCCCAGACCGTGCTCGTCTGCCAGGCGCCTACCAGAAGCCGAGTTTTGAACAGCTATCCGCAGTTTCCCGAGCGCCAGATACTGGTTGTGGATATGCCTGCGGGTAATCGGGAGGCCGACGGGCTGCTGCGCCGAGTAAACGGCGCGCTGGCCGGGCCGCACAGACTCGCACTCGGTGGATTGGGGTCGGAGGTTGGATACGCTGTTTGGGCGCCTGAAGTGTTCACCGCTGGGGCTTACACCACCAAGGATGCGGCGTTTTTGGCCGGGACCACGTCTTCCTCGCTCAACCGCCTTCGCACCCGGGGAGTTCTCGAACCACGCAATGCGGGGATTTTCCTCTGGACGTTTCGAGACGTGGTAGCGGTTCGCACTTGGGCATATCTGAAGTCGGTGACGAGAAAACGGATTCCAAGCAAGGTTGTCGAGGAACTGGCCCGGTTTGCCGGTGACTCCGAGGCAGTACGGCTTGGAGCCACATCCGAGGGGAGGGTGCTGGTAGACCAGGGAGACGGATGGGATGACGTGGTGAGCGGCCAGAGGGTGATGGGGATCCCCATCACCGACATCGACGAAGTCTTTCGTCCGTTTGACTACGGAGGCGGCACCACGCTTGACCTGCTTCAAGCCAGCGCAAACACCGAGCTACACCCAACAGTCCTCAGCGGCACTCCCTACCTTCACGGCCATCGGATTAGCGCCAAGGCATTGGCAAGCGTCGACACCCTCTGTCGGCGAGAGGCCATTGAAGCTGCCTACCCCGAGTTGGCGGGCAAGTCGTTCGAAGACACGGTGTCGGTTGGCAAGCAGCTCTTGAGCGCTTTCTAACCGTGCGGTTTCTCTACGACGCTGTCCTGCCCCAGAGCCTTTCTCTCGAAGCGCCGACAGGAGTGACGTTTGACCGCTGGGATGGTTCTGCTGTTTCAGACGCCGAGCTCGTCCGCGCCTCTGCGGAGCGAGGATGCCGCGGCGTGATCCTCTGGGGCCGTGACTCACTTCAACAAGCAGACCTTCGAGACACCGCCCAAGAAGCAGGCGTGGCTCTCGTGGCGGTAGAAGCCGACAACCCCGTTGAAGCCAAGCAGCGAATCCTGAGGAATTTATCTTTGTTGCGCCGGAAGTTGGCGGAGCATGACTGCCTGCTCGTGCTAGCCAGCGAAGTCCGCCCCATGGAGAGCGCCAGTTCGCTGTAGAAGCCATCTGTACCGTTGTTCCCGCTTCCCCGACCGGGGTCAGCAACCTCCGTCAGTTTTAGATGCATGCGAGAGGCGGGTGTCCGTAGATGGCGGTGAGGTGACGTTTCGGATTGGCGAACTCGCGAGGCCCTTGAGAATCGAGGACGGCGGGAGGGAGATTGTGGCTGGCTGGGGTAGCGTGGCTCGCTGTGAGTGAGGGGGGCTATCGGCCGAAGCTGATTGAGGTGGCTTTGCCTTTGGCGGTGATCAATGCGGAGGCGGCGAGGGAGAAGTCGATTCGGCATGGGCATCCTTCGACTTTGCACCTTTGGTGGGCGCGGCGGCCGCTGGCGGCGGCGAGGGCAGTGATTTGGGCGTCGCTGGTGGATGATCCTTCGGGGGATGAGTCGCTGACTTCGGAGGAGCAGGAGGCTGAGCGGCAGCGGCTGTTTGGCATCTTGGAGCGGCTGGTGAAGTGGGAGAACTCCAACAATCCTGAGGTGTTGGGTGAGGCCCGGGCGGAGATCGACCGCTGCTTCCCGGAGGGGCCGCCGCCGATCCTCGATCCGTTCGCCGGGGGTGGGGCCATTCCGCTGGAGGCACAGCGGTTGGGGCTCAAGGCGCTGGCTGGAGACTTGAATCCGGTGGCGGTGCTGATCAACAAGGCGATGATCGAGATACCGCCGCGTTTCGCCGGGATGCCGCCAGTGCATCCGGATATCGACAAGAGCCTCACGACGTGGGATCGGGCGCAGGGGTTGGCTGCGGACGTGGAGGCGTATGGGCGGTGGATGCGTGATGAGGCCAAGCAGCGCATCGGGCACCTGTACCCGGATGCGACAGGGCCTAACGGTGAGAAGCTGACGCCGATTGCCTGGATATGGGCGCGGACAGTGGAGTCTCCTGATCCGAGTTGGTCGGGGCATGTGCCGTTGGTGGCGTCATGGACGCTCGTCAACAAGCCGGGCAAGCCGAAAGTATGGATTGAGCCGATCATTGATCGGGATGCACAGACAATCAGTTACGAGGTTCGTGAGGGCGGGGAGCCTTCGCGCGAAAGGACCGTGAAACGGGGCAACGGCACCTGCATCGCCACCGGTGCAGCGATCTCCGGTGACTACATAAAGTCCGAAAGCCGTGCCGGGCGCATGAGCCAGCAACTCATGGCTGTTGTCGCGGAAGGCGTTGGCGGGCGTAGCTACCTCCCTGTCATGGCTCAAGAAATTGAAGCTGCCAAGTGCAAAGAACCTGAATGGAAACCCGAGGGCAAGAACCCCGAGAAGCTGACTGGCGGCACCGTCTACATCTATGGCTTTGACGAGTGGTGGAAGTTGTTCACACAGAGACAGTTAGTAGCGTTGACCACATTCTCAGACCTCATTGCCGAAGTTGCGGAGCGAGTGGCTGGGGATGCCGTTGCTGCGGGTGTTTTCGACGACGGCGGGCGGCTTCGCGACGGCGGGCGAGGTGCAACGGCCTATGCCGATGCTGTCGTCACATACCTAGCCTTGGGCCTTAGCAGGCTTACTGACATGTGCAATGCCTTCTGCAGATGGGAATCTTCTAGAACGCAGGTGCGTAACTTGTTCAGCCGACAAGCTATTCCAATGACGTGGGACTTTGCGGAGAATAACGTGTTTAACAAAGCTGGAGGCGACTTCCAAACTTCCCTTGGAAGCCTAGTACGGGCATTGGAGCAACTTCCTGCTAGCGGCAGCGGCGAAGTTGTCCAGCGAGATGCTCGAGCTCGAATTCAAGAGCATGAGGGAGCAATTATTTCTACTGATCCGCCTTACTACGACAACATTTCCTATGCAGACCTCTCTGATTTCTTCTTCGTCTGGTTGCGAAAGAATGTCGCGGAGATTTGGCCAGATGAGTGCTCCACGCTCCTAACACCGAAAGCCGATGAGCTGATTGCCAATAGGTATCGAGCTGGTTCGAGAGAACAAGCAGAAGAACATTTTGAGTCAGGCATGGCAGAATTCATGTCTCAAGTAGCTCAGTATCAATCAGTTGGAGTCCCTGCCACGGTCTACTACGCATACAAGGCAACAGAGACAAAGGAGGGGAATGTCCGTGTCACCGGCTGGGATACATTTCTCCAGGCTGTTCTAGACGCGGGTTTGCAAGTGAATGCCACCTGGCCGATGAGAACCGAGCTGGGTAACCGCTTGCTGGCTTCAAGGAGCAATGCTTTGGCATCTTCCATCGTGCTGGCTTGTCGTCCACGAGCAGTATCGGCATCCCTTGCTACTCGCGGAGAGTTCATCGCAGCACTTCGAGCGGAACTCCCCGAGGCGGTACGCATCCTGCAAACGGGGAACATCGCCCCGGTTGATATGGCCCAGTCCACCATTGGGCCGGGGATCAAGGTGTTCTCGCGGTACGCTAAGGTGGTTGAGGCTGATGGGTCGTCGATGCCGGTGTCGGCGGCGTTGGCGATCATCAACGATGTGCTGGGCGAGGTGCTTGACGGGGAGGAAGCGGAGTTAGACCGTGACACCCGGTTTGCCCTGACCTGGTTTTCTGAGCATGGCTACAGCCCTGGTTCCGCCGGAGACGCTGACAGCGTGGCCAATGCCAAGAACACATCGTTGGCAGGAATTGAAGAATCAGGCATTGGTGAGGCTCGTGCTGGCAAGTTCCGGCTGTATGAGCGTTCGGAACTTGCCGAGGGCTGGTTGCCCGCCGAGGATTTGCGGCTGACGGTGTGGGAGGCACTCCAGTATCTGATTGCCGCCTTGGAGCGGTCGGAGTCGGAGGCGGCTGAGCTGTTGCACACCCTGGGCGGCTACGGCGAGCGGGCCCGCCAACTGGCCTATTTGCTCTACCAGAAGGCCAACGACAAGGGATGGGCCGCCGAAGCCGGCGCCTACAACACCCTCATCACCGCCTGGCCCAGCCTTCGGACCGGGGCCGACGCCTCCGCCGCCGCAGCCTCGGCCCCCGTCCAAGACGCGATGCTCTGACGGCACTTGGGCTGATCGCGGAAAGCGGGCACCTGTTGCGGCGCGATGAGACCGAGCAGCAGATGTCCAACCGGCGATCGGCAAGGCGACCGCCGATACTGGTGCGCAAGGCCGGTTACCGCCCCAGAGTCCAGGATGAGGGTTCAACCTTCTGCTCACTGTTCTCAGTTGTAGTAGTTCCTGCCCCAGAGTCCAGGATGAGTGCCCTCACTGACGGATGTCTTTTGTCAGATGCTCTTCTATGGGGCGCCACCAGGCTTCGGCGCTCGCCATCTCCTCTTCTGAGGGTTCTCCTATCTCCTCGAAGAGCTCAGCGATGCACCGCTCATGTTTCTCGCGGAGCTTTTGTTTATGGGCTTCCGAGATGATGATGGGGTCGGGCACCTAGTCGGCCCACTCATCTCAGATCTCGTTCTTTTCCTCTTCGGTAAGCGCCTGGATGTCGCTCATCGGGCTTTTGCGGTCCAACACGAGCCCACTTCTATTTCCAGAGCCCCCACGGTCTCTTCGAGTGCGCCAGATTCTCACTACAACGGTCACCAGCCGACCGAGAATCAGAATAGCGAAAATCGAGCCCGGCATCGATAGCAGTACATACCCGGCGTTAGGAAGCCGAGAATCGAAATGCCGAATCAGATAGCCCCCGCCAAACGCGCCGACAAATGCGAGAAGCGGCACCTGGAGCTTTTCCCAACGCCAGCGCCGATCCCGAAACCGGTCCCGAACTGCGAGCTGCCCACCCCTTCCACCACAGTACAGGGCTAGTGCCCCCTTGTTTGAAGCCGGTCGAATCTCTACTTCGACATACCAAAAACGCTTACGTCTTGGGCGTGGGAGGCCAGCGCTGTGAGGTCTTTGATGTCGCTGGTAATGACGGTGCCTCCAGGTTCAGCCATGGCGACTACTACCGCGTCAACGGCAGAGCCGCGACCAGCCTTAGCCCTCAGGGAACCCGCTCGACGCGCCAGCCTTTCGTGGGGGCCGTCAACCACCACGCAAGTCTTCAGGAAGCGGTTGACCACTGCGTCTGTGTGCTGACGGCCTGACAGGCATTCTACAAGGACAATGGAAGGCACGAATGCAGGCAAGGAGTCGTGTATTTCGGTTAGGGGAGCTCCTGCTGCCAATCGCCCACCTCGGCGAGCTAAAGCGGTGACTGCTCCAGAGTCCAGAACGAGGTTGTTCAACGTCTGTTCGTCTTCTTCAGGTGTTCCTCGATGGGACGCCAAAAGGCTAGGGATTGGGCCATCTCCTCAGGGGATGGTTCCCCAAATTCTTCGAACTGCTCAGCGAGGTACCGGTCGAATTCTTCGCGGAGCTCTTGTCTGCGGGCCTCTGAGATGATGATGGGGTCAGGTACGTAGTCGGCCCACTCGTCTTCGAACTCGCCATCGTCGGGTTTGGTGCCGGCCCAGTCGGTGGACGTCAGGTCGCTGCGATCCAACACGAGCCCACTTCTATCAGCTCTGAGCATGAAAATCAATGAAAATACCTAGACATGAATGCCCAGGCGGACTGCTTGCTCCCTCAGCAGGTGGGCCTCCTCTGGGTCTACGCGGCTGAGGAGGTCGGGGATCATCTCGCTTAGGGCCTTGCCTTCCAGTGCCTGTCGCTGGAACGAGGTTGTCTCGGTGTTGGAGAGCAGGTTGGTCAAAAGTAGGGCCGTGTGCTCTGGGTGTTCTTCGAGGTGGTCAATTCGCTCTGGCTGATCGTTGGGGTGGCTCAGACTGATAATCACCCTCGAGTGCTTTGCAACCGACGCCCTGTGCTTGCAGGCAAGATCCACCGCTTCGGAGAACCGGTTTCCGAGGCTCACAGTCCAGTCGGCCAACGCAGTGGCCTCTTCGTCGGTCAGATCTCGGGGTTTGCTCTCTAGCCGGTTGCGCCAGTAGTCCCGCATCCAAGAGTCCCACTGCGCGTTGGCATCGCTACTCGAAAGACGGGACAGCGCAGAGGAGACGCAGCGAATCCACTCGACACGGCCTTCTCCGCTCGCAGCAGCCGTGAATCGGTCGAGCCAGCCATGTTCCATGGGGTTGATGCCACAGAACAGCGCCACTTCGGCCAAGCGTTGGGCGTAGAGCCTGTTGTAGTTCTCGCTTCCGGCTCCTAAATGCTGGGCCATAGCTGCATAATGGGGGAGTAAATCGGATTCCAGCAGCCTTGCTGGCCCGATGCCTCCCATCAGGTAGCCGTCCCAGCAGCGGATAGCACGGTCTAGGTCGATGTTCGGATCGACCAGGGGCAGCACAGTGCCGCGGCACCATTGCTCGTCAATGGTGAATAGAAAACCGAGCCTGCTGGCCAGCACCACCTGAGCATGGTGCGAGGCCTGGTTGCTCCCATCGGCCATTGCTTCCATAACGGCTTTGGTCGGACCGGTCAATCCGGTCCAGCCTTCCCCGGCAACTTGGTATTCCCGATGCACCAAGCCCAGTACCACATTGGCCAGATATCCAGCCCAGCGGTTGATCGCGTGATTGAGCGGGCCACTGCTGCTTTCTGTGATGCCAGTATCCCTTGTCCATCGAGCGGTGCCTGTGGCCCAAATGGCCGGGAGTCTCTCAGTGGCGGCCTGGCTGAGGGCATCATCGAGATCAGATTTGGTCCATGCCCCGAATGCTGCTTTTGCCAGTTCCTCGCAGGCAGGGGGATCGTCAGGTGCGTCCATGTCCGTGAGTACGTCGATGATTTTGATCCCGTCCGCGGGATACGACTCCAAGGTGGCTTGCAGCCAGCCGAGGGCGTCCCACCGCCTCGGCTCATCCCACTGGGCATCCTCGTTCTTGGGGAAGCTCAACAGGTGCCTGACGGCTTCTGCGGGGTCGTCTTCGATCCTTTGATGCAGTTCTTCGGGGCTGCCGAGGGTTGGCGGCGCTGGCGTCTCTGACCAACCCCAGCTCAAGAAGTCTGGGTGCTCAGACGGAGCCCACTCTGGGTATCTCGCCTGGATGATAGACAACGCTTGTTCGGCGGCCGTCGCCGATGGTGCGTGTTGAGCGATCCATCCAAGCCACACATAGGCCCGCCATTCGGAGCGCTCATCCCCCTCCTGCAACCCAGCTTCGACCTGCTCGACCAGGCTATCGATCTGTTCTGGCGACGCTTCTGGCAGGGCAACGGCAGCCAGCCTCATGGCCTCATGCCTCAAGAGGCCGTCGGATACCCAGTCTGAGCTGGACAACTTGGCGATCTTTTCGTCGGCGGTGACATCTTGGCGCTCCGCCCATCCGTGGATGGCCAGCCGCCGAAGCACCGGCATCTGCGTGTTGTCCCACGAGCGCATGTAGTGCTCGGCTATCTCAGGGCGATGGTTAAGCAAAGCCTCCATCGTGTCTCTTGCCATATCGATCAGAAGTCCGATTCTCTCGTGTCGAAGTGCCTTGTCCTGCTCATGGTCTTCAACGGCGCTTCTGGAATAGCTGAGCCCCACCCACTCTCGGTTGGTGTCGCCATTTGACGCAGCGATCATGTGGGCGGCACGTAGGTGCCGATCGAGAATCACAGCCACGCTTGACGCAAGCGTCTCGTCTGACAAGTTGGGACGCAGGCTGTTGCTCCAGTAATTCCAGAGAAACCAGGAGTCTCCATCGAGGCTGGGTTCCAGTCTTGCTTCTTCCTCAAAATACGCGTATAGAGACCAAGAAAGTTGAGGCTCAAGCAACTTGTCGAGAAGGAGCAGCATTGCGTTCCGGTCGCGCTCGGGACCGAGATCGTCGAGCAGCCATTCCAGGCGTTGCTTGCCCCCCTCAGGAATATGCTGGATCAACAGAGACAGCCATCTTTTGGCGTCTCTGGCGGCATCGCCCCCATCTTTCAGGGGCCTGCCCGCCGACCATGCCACTTCCGTCCAGAGGCCGGGACCGAAACGGCCCCCATGACGGAGGAAGATGGAAAAAGCCTCTTGGCGCAACTCTGGGTTGTCGCCCATTGCGTAATGCTCCACAAACCATTTGATCCAGAGGTCGTTCGACTGGAGCTCGGCTCTGGGGTCGAAGATTCTCTGGAAGTCGGGCAGGTCTGCCGCCCATCTGAGCCACGCCGCTCCACGGGCGCTCTCGGTGAAAAAGCGCAAGCGCTCGGGTGTCTTCACCGAATCTTGAAGGTACGACTCATCTTCGCGCGACAGCGGCGGCACTCCACGGAGGATGTCCTCAACTCGCTGACGGTGGTCCAGGATTCCCATTCGGACGCGCTCAGCCCATTTCCGCAGCAGTTCGGGGAGCGCCTCGTGGGTGCCATAGCTGATGGGTTCAATTCCCCGCTGCTGCCAGAGATCACTCTCGGCCTCCTCCTGGCAGCACAGGGCAAACCTGCTCGTCTCCTCGGCAGGCAGTGAGCGGGCCAGATACTCCATGAGGGTGTCGTCGTGGCTGTAGCCGATGAACAGCACGGTGGAGCTTCGGAACACCCCGCTCAGGAATTGGGCTGCGGTCCACTGCGCTTCCAGATACGCCTTCCCGAAATCGGCATCGGTTACCACCAGATGCTCGGCGGGCTCTTTGACCGAGCCGTGCAGGTACACGATGCCGGTGAAGCCATCCCGCTGGGGGAACTCCAAAGAGGGGTACTCGTTGAAGCCGTCGCCCAGATGCTCCTTCAAGCAGGTGGACAGGTGGCGGTCGTAGTTGGTGGTCACGATTCGATGCTTCTCGGCTGATGCCAAGCCGGCAATGGCCCTGTGCAGGTCGTTGGGCTCTGAGCCAGGGTTCCTGATGATGTCCTTGACCCTCTGGTGGACATCCACCCCCTTCCTCTCCAAGTCGCCCAGCACTTTGTCAAGAGCGACGCCATGCACGGGCGGAGGCTCCTGGCTTTCCTCGCACAGCCTCTCGGCCAGCCCCTGAAACATCGGCAAGCCCGACGGGGAGTTCACCGACGCTCCCGCTCCCACAAACAGCACCAAGCGCCCATCGGAATGGGCTGAGATCAGCTTGTCGGGAACCTCCACTCCCCGGTCGTCCGATAGTCCAAACCACATCGCTGTAAGGATAGGGGACTGGGTGCCAAAAACGGCCCCGACCCGCGGGCAACTCTCGGCGCAGGAAATTTTGGGCATTTATGCTGGTCAGTGCCATATTTGGAGGGTAAGTGTCACCGGTAGTTGGTAGAGTACACGCATGGAGTTTTCATCTGCTTTAGCAGGCCAGACCGGGGTCGGTAGCCCGGTTGACGGCGGTTGCGGGGCGGCGGTTTGCGTCGACCGTATGGACGTAGCCGGCTTGTCTGATGCCGAGTTGCGGGGCCGGTTGGGCCTGTTGGGCGAGGCGGGGTCGAGGTTGGAGTCGCTGCGGTCAGAGGCGTTAGCCGAGCTGTCGCGCCGCCACGATACTGCCGGTGCGAAGCGGGTAGCCCGTGAGGTGCTGCGGTCGTCTCCGTCTGCGGCTCATCGTGATGTGAAGGCGGCTGAGCGGATGTCCAAGCTGACGGAGACATCTGATGCCCTGGCTTCGGGTCAGATACCTGCCGATCATGCGCGGCTGATTGCTCGGGCGTCGTCTGAGGGCCCGATTTTGGAAGAGGAGCTTTTGGAGGCGGCTAGGACGCAGGGCTTCGACGAGTTCTCAAAGACGGTCAAAAGGCAGCAGCACGAATTGTCGGGTGACGACGGGGAGTCGGCGTTCGAGCGGCAGCGGAAGCACCGCCGTGCTCGTTTGTTCAAGAATCCTGAAACCGATATGTACGTGCTCAACGCCGAGTTCGATTCGCTCACCGGCGCGCACTTTGCCGGAGTTGTGGCGGAGAAAGAGCGCGAGCTGTGGCGTGGAGAGGATCCCAAGTCGCGCCGCACCCCTCAGCAGCGTTTGGCGGACGCACTCGCCGAGGTGGTCCTGCATCCCGAGAATGGCAAGGCCAGCGGCATCGCCTTGGTTCTCGTAGCCGATTACGACGTTGCTCACAAGGAGCTAGTCGACGCCCGCATTTGCGACGGCACCCCGCTTCCAGCCAAGGAACTCGTGAAGTTGGCGTGCGACTCTGACATCTTCCCGACAGTGTTCAACGCCAGAACCCAGGATTTGTGGCTCGGCCGGCGCCGCCGCTGCGCTTCAGATGCCCAGCGCATCGCCTTGATGGTGAGAGACAAGGCCTGCGTGGGGTGTGGGTCTGACGCCAACCGCAGCTTCTACCACCACATCGAGCACTGGAAGAACGGCGGCAAAACCGATTACCCCAACCTGGTCACCGTGTGCAACGACTGCCACCACGACATCCACGACCGCCACCACCAGGTGGAGCGAAACCCGGAGACCAGCAAGCACAGTGTTGTGCCGCCACCGGAGGCATTCCCCGACAATGGTTCAACCACCTGGCAGCCCAAACATCTCAACCCCGTGCTCAGAAACTGATTTTGAATCCTCCCCTGCAAGCCGATCCGCATGCCGAATCTAAAGCCGAATCTAAAACTGTCACTGCAAGCCAATAGCTTTGCCCATGTGGCAGCTACACAATGCAGGGGAGCGCAGCGAACATGGTGATGGCCAACACGGAGCGCATTTCCAGGGCGCTTGATCTGCTGCGCGATGGGCTGCGGCCGAAGTGCGAGGACACTTGGCGGGGGTTCTACGGCGACGGCTGGCTTGAGACAGTGAACGGGCGGCTGCACACGCCGGAGCGCAGCCCATCTACCGAGGACGCGGCGTTCCTCTTCAAGGGAATGAAGGCCACTTGGGGCGAGGTGTTCGGCCACGGCTTCCCGCCCGCGGTGAGGGCGCTGGTGTTCGAGGTGGCCGACGCCCGCAACAGCTGGGCGCATCAGCAGGCGATGTCCACCGACGACACGGCGCGGGCTCTCGATTCGATGGAGCGGCTGCTGGAAGCGTTCGGAAATCTGGACGAGCGCCAGCAGATCAGGGATTTGCGCCGTGACTTGATGCGCCAGATGGTGGAGGAGGAATCGCGGGCGCAGCGGCGCAAGACGGCGGCCAAGCCCACCGAAGGGCACCCCACGGCGGGGCTGACCCCGTGGCGCGACATCATCACGCCGCATTCCGATGTGGCTCAGGGGAACTTCGAGCAAGCGGAGTTCGCCGCTGACCTGTACGAAGTGCTCCAAGGCAACGCCGAGTCGGAGTACCAGGACCCGAGAGAGTTCTTCGCCCGCACCTATATCACCCAAGGGCTGGGGGATCTGTTGGTGGGGGCCGCCCGCCGGCTGTCTGGGGGTGGCGGCGACCCTATTATCGAATTGCAGACCAACTTCGGCGGCGGCAAGACCCACAGCTTGATCGCGCTGTACCACTTGGCATCGGGCATGCCGGCCAAGGACTTGCCCGGCGTCGGTGAGATGCTCACAGACGAGGGGCTGCTGTTGCCCGATGGGGTGTCGCGGGCCGTGCTGGTCGGCCAGATGGCCTCTCCGTCGAAACCCGAAAAGGTTGAAGACGGCGTGGTGCTGCACACCCTGTGGGGGCGGATGGCCTACCAGCTTGGAGGCCGGGACGCCTACGAGCTGGTAAGGGCCGACGATGAGGCGGGGACCAATCCGGGAGCAGCCCTGCGGACGCTGTTCGAGCAGTGCGGCCCGGCGGTGGTGCTGATCGACGAGTGGGTGGCCTACGCGCGGCAGCTGCGCGATGGCGGCGACGGGCCCCGCCTTGTGGGGGGCGACTTCGACACCCAGTTCACCTTCGCCCAGGCGCTCACCGAGGCCGCGGCGGCTGTGCCCAACGTGGTGGTGCTGGTGTCGATTCCCGCCTCCGACATCGAGGTGGGCGGCGAGCGGGGTCGCACGGCGTTGGAGAAGTTGAAGAACGTGGTCACCCGCAAAGCCGCCCAGTGGCAGCCGGCGTCGCCCGATGAGTCCTTCGAGATCGTTCGCCGGCGCCTGTTCGACCCAGTTCCCCTCGAGAAGGCCAAAGTGCGCGACGGGGTCATCCGGGCGTTCAGCGACATGTACCGCGACCAGGGCAAGGAGTTCCCGTCGGGAGTGGGCGAGGCCGAATACCGCAAGCGGATGGAGATGTCCTATCCGATCCATCCCGAGCTGTTCGACCGGCTGTTCGACGACTGGTCGGCCCTCGACAAGTTCCAGCGCACCCGCGGCGTGCTGCGGCTCATGGCGCTGGCCATCTCCCAGCTCTGGCAGCGGGGCGACCAGTCGCTGCTGATCATGCCGGGCAACCTGCCGATGGACTCGGGCGCGCTGGTGAGCGAGATGAAGAAGTACCTGGCAGAAGCCTGGGACCCGGTCATCAAATCAGATGTGGACGGGGCCAACGCCCTCCCGCTGCGAATCGACAATGAGTCCCCCCATTTTGGCCGCCTCTCTGCCACGAGGCGAGCGGCTCGAACCGTGTACATGGGCTCGGCGCCCCGACCCGACGGCAAGCGGGGAGTGGATCTGAAATCAGTGGTGCTGGGCTGCGTGCAGCCCGGTGAGCCGGTCGGCCAATTCGCCGACGCCCTCCGGCGGCTGTCCGGCGAGGCCACCCACCTCTACGTGGACGGCGCCCAGTACTGGTATTCGCTCCAGCCCAACGTCACCCGGATGGCCGCCGACCGGGCGGCGTCGAATTACACCGACAACCATGCCGACGATGAGGTGGCGTCACGGCTAAGAGACCAACGAGACCGGGGAGACTTCGCTGCGGTGCAGGTGTTCGCCGAGGGGCCGGGAGACGTGCCCGACGACGACGATGGAGTGCGGCTCGTTGTGCTGGCTCCCGATGCCACCCATTCGGCCAACGACGAGCACTCGCCAGCAGTGGCGTTGGCTCAGAGAATCTTGGACCAGCGGCAGGGCGGCCCCCGGCTGAACCGCAATCTGCTGGTGTTCGCGGCGGCGGCGGCCAACCGGTTGGGCGAACTGCGGGCCGCAGCCCGGTTGTACTTGGCCTGGCGGTCGATCGTCGGCGACCACGAGGCCCTCGACCTGACCCCCCACCAGAAGGGCCAGGCCGAGAGCAAGGTCAAGGAAATCTCCCAGCAAGTGGACAGTCTCATCTCCGAGTCCTTCACCCAGGTGCTCACTCCCAACCAGGAGGCGGGTACTTCCGAGATCGCGTGGCTGACCACCAGGGTCGGCACCAGCGGCGATATAGGCGCCCGGGTCTCCAAGAAGCTGGCCACCGAGGAGAAGATCATCGCCAACTACAGCGGCGTGCGGGTGCGCATGGACATCGACCGCCGCGACTTGTGGTCCGAAGATGGTGATGTGGCGGTCGGAAAGCTGCGCGAGGTCTACGCCCGCTACCCCCACATGCCGAGGCTGTCGTCGCCACAGGTGCTCGACTCCGCCATCAGCGCGGGCACCGCCAGCACCGATTGGGCCCAGGAGACCTTCGCCTACGCGGAGGCCCACGATGGAGCCACCTGGGTCGGCGTCCAAACCGGCCAGCATGTCAACCCGACCCCAAGCGGGCTTCTCGTCCACCCCGACCGTATGCCCGAACCCGCGCCCTCGGAGACAAGCGAGGAAGCCACCCTCGATGCTCAACCGCTGACTGTCCAAGCTGGCGTTTCCCAGGCAGAACTCCAGGTCGCCGGACCAAGCCCCGGCCCATCCCAGTTCTACGCCCAGTTCAACCTCGACCCAGTTCGCTGCATCAAGCAGCTAGGAGAGATCGCCGACCACGTGAGCTCCCACCTCGGCCCAGAGATCGAGCTCGTCTTAGAAGTCCGAGCCGCCAACCCCGACGGCTTCAAAGAATCCACCCAACGCACCGTCTCCGAAAACGCCACCAACCTCGGCGCCGTATCGTCGGAGTTCGAGTAACTCTGGCTAGGCGCTCAGCGTCTTCGATGTGCGAATCAGCTTCGGGCAAAGATCAGAAGCTGGCTGATTTCTCCGGCATCGGCGTCTTGCAATGCAGACTGGTAGGCCCGTCGGAGGTCGCTGGTAGCAAGTCTGAGCAAGCGGCCCCAGGTGAAGGCCTCGGTGCCAAGGGCGCGAGCAAGGTAGTCGGCGGCGACACGGCCATGACGTCCGTTGCCGTTGCGGAACGGGTGGATGGCAACGAGTCTGTGGTGGAACCGCACGGCGATTTCGTCGATTCCGAATATCTCTGAGTTGATCCACCAGGTGACGTCGTCGATGAGCGAGCGCACGGCGACGGCTATCTGGGTTGGTTCTATGCCGATGTTCGTTTCACGCATTCGGTATTGGCCCGCCCAATTCCAGACTTGGCCGAACATCGCGTTATGCAGGTCGCGCAGGTACTTGTCGTTGAGCAGTTCCTCCGCTCGTGGAGGGCGGCGTAGCAGGGCTTGGGCGATGTTTCGCTGTTCAGCGTCGAATAGGTCGCCCCGGGTTGCGATATAGCTCGGGATCAATCCATCGTGGTCTTCAGGAGACAGCTCTGTGTGGCCTTCTCCTATGGGAATAAGGGCGTCGCTCACTGTGAAGCAGCCGGCTCCTCGGTCCACAGACCACGCCGACCAGCGAGGCGAGCAGCCAACTCTTCGATTTGGTCGGCTAGTTCTTTGTTGCTGACAGCTTGATCTTCGAGCTGGCTGTGCTGCGAAATTGCTTCCAGATACTGGATTGCTCTGTGCCTAGCTTGGTTCATAAGGGTTTCCTCAAGAGTGGTGTTCGGGACCAGGGCGTAGACCAGTCGGCAGTTCATAGCATGGGCGGCTCTCTCAAGGGTTTTCAGTTGGATGGTGTCGTGCTGTTCGCTGCGTTCGATGTCGCTGATGGTCTGCTGGCGGACTCCCATTCGGGAGGCCAATTCGCTTGTGGTCATGCCCAGAGCGTCGCGGATTGCCCGGACCCACCCTTTGTGGGGACGCGTGAACTTGCCGGGGGAGGGAAGAGTCTTGAAGCGGTCGTCAAGTCGGTTGCGGGCTAGGTTGGAGTTCTGCACGAGTGCCAGAATACAGGGCATGGCCTGTTATATCAACTATAAAATACAGGCGACAACCTGTGTATTTTGATAACGATGCCACGAGCGGCATAGCCGTTACTGCCTGCGCAGATAGACAGTCCAGTTGGTGAGGCCGACTAGGGCGCCGCCGATGATGTTGCCGAGGGTGACGGCGACGAGGTTGTGGGCCACCCAGCCGAAGTTGAGGCGGTCGATCTGGTCGGTGGTGAGGCCGGCGGCGGCTAGGGCGTCGGCGTCGGTGGACACCAGCCAGCCCAGGGGCAGGAAGAACATGTTGGCGATGCTGTGCTCGAAGCCGGCGGCCACGAAAGCGGTGATGGGCAGGATGATCCCGATCATCTTGTCCACCAGCGAGCGGCCGGCCACCGCCATCCACACCGCCAGGCACACCAGCATGTTGGCCAGCAGCCCCCGCACGAACGCGGTGCCGAACGACAGGTTCACCTTGTCGTTGGCGATCTGGATGGTCCGCGCCGAGAAGGCGTAGTCGGCCTGGGCCCACCATCGGCTGAAGTACAGCAAGAACACGATCACCAGTGCGCCGACGAGGTTGGCTGCGAAGGCCAGCGCCCAGTTTCGGGAGAGCTCGGGGCCGCTGATGCGGCGGCTGAAGAAGCTGGCCACCATGAGGTTGTTGCCGGTGAACAGCTCCGACCCGGTGACCACCACCAAGAACAGCCCCAGCGAGAAGCCCGCCCCGATGAGCAGCCGGGCCGGGCCAGTTCCCAGCTCCGGGCTGACCGCGATGGTGAGGGCGAACACGCCGCCCAAGGCGATGAACGCCCCGGCCATGATTCCGAGGATGGAGGTCTGCGTGAAGTCGAACTTGGCCTTGCCGATTCCGGCCCGCTTGATCTTTCGGGCTATCTCTTCTGGCGTCAAGGCTTCTGACATATCCCTATTCTTACTCAACTATCGTGTAGACCATGGCTGATCCGGTCGCGGGTGCTGATTTCTCGGCTGGAGGCGTTGTCGCCGACTCCCGGTACTACGCCGGTGCCGTCGAGGCCCTGCGCAGTGCTTGTGCTCATGTAGGGGAGGCGGCCGATGCGGCCCAGCGGGCCAGGTTCTTCTCCGATATCACCGGCTGGAATGACGAGGCCGATGCCTCGGCCCACGATGCCGACAAGGCCGCAGTCATGGCCATGGCCGAGGCTTTGCGGGCCAAGGGAGCGGTTGCCGCCTACGCCGATGCCGCCCGCGGCACACTGTCTGAGGTCACCGCCGCCTTCGCCGCGCCCGATGCCCTCAGCAGCGCCATCGTCGGCGCGGGGGCCGGGGCTGGCGATGCCCCGGATAGGAGCACTGATGAAGACAGTGCGTTCTCAGGCCACCTGGCCAGCGCCCTCGTTGCCTTGGTTGAGGAGCGGGAAAGGGAAGTGGATCTGGACTCCGACGAAGCTGGCTACGTCAAGATGGCCAACACGTTGGCTGTGCTGGCGGGTGCCCGGTCGGCCTATCGGGCGGTTGATGAGGCACTAGTTCTATTGGCCAACGCCCGGATCGCCTACCTCAAAGAGTCGCTGGCCGCCGCGCAAACTGCGTTGGCCGCCGACTTGAAGACCGCAGTGGCCGACGACATCCGGGCGAAGTCCATTGGCGAGTTCCGCTCGGCGTTGACCACCCTCGCGGTGACCCGCACCGCTTACAACGCCGAGATCGCCGACGAACTTTGGGGGGCGCTGGCCGAGGCTCGAACCAACTTGGCCGCCGCCACTGCCACTGTATTGGAGATCCAAGCTGCGGCCGGCGAACAGAGCGCTGCTGACGACGTTCATGCCGCCTCTGCCCTGGCCTATTCGTTCAGCGACTCCGGCACTCCCACCGATATCTACGATGCAGCCCGAGACGTGGTCATCGAGGCCAAGGAGTACCGGCGCCGGGCGCAAAGCGCTTGCGACGCGGTTGATGCGCTGCTGGTCGAGAACCGAGCGGTGGCCGCCGACGCCTTGATCGAAGCCCGGGCGGTGGTCGGATCATCAGCTCTGGTGGAGATCCGAGCCGCCTATGAGATGGCCAGCGCCGCGATGGACTCCCTGTTCGGGGCTCGGGCCGCCTTCGAGGTGGGGTTCGACCTCACCCTCCCGGAGATCTTCGGGGATTTCGAGTTCTGAAACAGAAGTGCGCCAGGGCTCTACAGCGCCACGCCCACCAGCACGGCGCCGATCGAGGCCACCCCCGACAGCGAGCCCATCATGGCGATGCGGCGGCGGTCGGTGGCCTTGGTGTGAAGCCAGGCGGCGACACCGGTGGCGATCACCAGCACCACCTTGATGGTCAACGTGATGTGGTAGCTGTTGGCCGCGTCTTCGAACTCGACTTCGAGCAGATTCCAAAGGCCCGACAGCACCGCCAGCCAAAAGAACGGCCATGCCACCCGGGCGAACTGCTGGGCCGCGGCCTGGGTGGCCTCGGGACCGATCCGGCGCAGGGCCGGCACCAGGGCGGCAACGATCACCTGGCCACCCACCCACACCGCGGCACCCAGGATGTGAAGGAACACTCGTAGGGTGTCGAGATCCCAATTGGCTTCGATCATGGCCTCAATCTAGTGGTCTACCTGTTTGGGGTTGGTACCGTCGCGCCATGAGCATCGACCGAGCCGCCTACCAGCAAGCCCTGCGATCCGACGGCGAGGCCATCGCCGCAGCCGGGCGTCGGGACATCGGCGCCGCCGTGCCGTCGTGCCCGGGCTGGACCGTGCACAAGCTGCTGGCCCACGTCGGCCGGGTATACCGCTCGGTGGGGCGCCATGTGGCCGAGCGGGCCACCGAGATGATTCCCGCCGACGAGATTCCCCGTCCCCCCGAGGGCGGCGCCATTGTGGAGTGGTTCGAGGAGGGACACCGGTTTGTGCAAGAAGCCCTCGACGGGGCCGGCCCCGACGAGGCGGTGTGGAGCTGGGCCGGCCAGAACACCATGGCCTTCTACTTCCGCCGCATGGCCCAAGAGACCGCGGTACACCGCTGGGACGCCGAGGCCGCCTTCGGCGATCCCGGCCCGATCGACTCCGACCTGGCAGCCGACGGGGTGAGCGAGCTGTTCGAGGTTGTGCTGCCGTTCACGGTGGGCAATTGGGATATGACTCTGCCCGATGCCAGCCTCCACCTGCACCGCACCGACGGCGACGGGGAGTGGCTCTTGGTCAACCACGGCGGCGCAATCAAGGTGAGCCACGAGCACGCCAAAGGCGACGCCGCGGTGCGGGCCAGCGGCACCGATCTTCTGCTGCTGTCGTGGGAGCGCATCGGGCTGGACAGCCCCGCCGTGGAGACATTCGGCGACGCCGACGCGGCCCGAGCCTGGTTCGCCCTGTCCCGCTAGGCCGCCCAACCCCTCCCTGCCCTGTGCCCGACGACTCATCCCCACCGGCTCCGCCTCCGCCGGCCCCCACCCGGGTCGATGTGTTCGACCAGTACATGCCCATCGTGCTGTTTCTGGTGCTCAACAGCGCGTTCGGCTTGGCCCCTGCCATCGTCGCCATGACGCTGTGGGCCGTCAAAGCCCAGGTCAGCCGGTACCGGCGGGGACTGCCCCTCGGGCGGGTGATGCCCATCATCGTGGTGTACCTGCTGATCCGGGGCACGCTGGGCATCATCTACGACAGCGAGGAGGTGTACTTCGGTATCGGCATCTCCGCCAAGGGCCTGGCCGCGCTGGCCCTGCTCATATCGGCGGCCACGAGGCGCAACGCAACCGGCTACGCCCTGCCCTACCTCGTGCCGATCGACCGCGACACCAAGTCCCACCCCGCATACCGGGCAGCGACACGCCGGGTCTCTGTCGCAGTGGCGCTGGTGGTGTTCGCCAGCGTCGGGTTCGACACCTGGCTGCTCCAGCATGCCTCCATCAACGAGTTCGTGCTCATCCGCCTGGGTGTCAACTGGGGGGCATCCATAGTCACGATCCTTGGCGTGGGCCTGTACCTCGACCGCCGCCTGCGCCGAATCCCCGGCTTCCCCGGCATGATGCCCCTGGTAGAGAGCCGCATGACGGACATGGGCTTGAGGCCGCCGCCGTCCTCGGAGTGAAGACCGGCTGGCCGGGGTGACCGGCTGGCCGGGGTGACCGGCTGGCCTTGGCATCACTAGAGTCTCGGTCATGGCAGACAACAACTGGGGAAGATGGGGCGACGAGGACGAGCGGGGGGCGCTGAATCTGCTCACTCCCGATGTGGTGAAGGGGGCCAGCGCATCGATCACCACCGGCAAGGTGTACCCGTTGGGAATACCGATCCAATCGCAGGGCGTGCCCATCATGGACTACCGGGGAACGCCCATGCGGCTGACCCTCCAGAACGCCTCCGATGAGGGCATCTACGAGGCCTACGGCTGCCACGCCGGCACCGGGGCCCACGAGGATGTGCTGGTGTTCGCCTCCCACACCACCAGCCACATGGACGCCCTGTGCCATGTGTACGGCCAAGACCAGCACTACAACGGCTTCTCCAAGGAGGCCATGAAGACCCACACCGGGGCCTCCCGGCTGGGTATCGAGAAGGTGGGCGCCATCGCCGGCCGGGCCGTGCTGTTGGACATGGTGGCCCACACCGGTGCCGACGGCTGGCTGGAGGCGGGCACCCCGATCAGCGGGGCCGACATGGCCGCCTGCGCTGAGGCCCAGGGCACCCCGGTGCGAGCAGGCGACATCGTGCTGATCCGCACCGGCTACCTCGACATGTGGTGGTCTATAGAGGCCGACCCCTCCGCCGAGCAGCCCTTCGCCCAGCCGGGCATCAACAACGACGGGGCCGAGTGGCTCATGGCCAACGACGTGGTGGCCGTGGGCTCCGACAATGCGGCCATCGAGGTCATCCCGTTCGATGAGAACGACTTCCTCACCGTCCACAAGATCCTGCTGGTGGGCGCGGGCATCTACATGCTGGAGTTCTTGAACTTCTCTGAGATGGCCGCCGACGGGTGCCACGAGGGATTCATGACCGTTTCCCCGCTGAACGTGACCGGCGCCACCGGCAGCCCCATCAACCCAGTCGTCATCGGCTAGCGCCCGCTCATGCCCGAGATGGCCGCGGGAGGTCTGCTGGGCACCCCCGACGGGGCGGTGCTCGACCAGGTGCGGGTGCTGGAGGCCACCCGCACCATCGGCGGGGCCTACACCGCCAAGCTGTTCGCCGACGCCGGCGCCGAGGTGGTCAAAGTGGAGCCTCCCGGAGGCGACCCTTTGCGGTCGTGGTCGGCTTCGGGGTCGCCCGCCGGAGGCGATGCTGCCGACGGCGCCTTCTTCCAGTTCCTCAACGCCGGCAAGCGCAGCGTTGTGATCGACCTGGACGACCCCGAGGGCCGGGGTCGATTTCTGGAGCTCGCGGCCACCGCCGATCTGGTGGTGGAGGACTTGGGCGCCGGTGTGGTGGAGTCGATGGGGCTGGGCCACGCCGAGCTGGCTGAGCAGAACCCCGCTGTGGTGCTGCTGTCGATCTCTCCGTGGGGCCGTGGGGGGCCGTGGGACCATCGCCCGGCCAACGAGTTCACCCTCCAAGCCTGGGTCGGCTCCACCCACAGCCGCGGCATTCCCGATGAGATGCCCCTTGGGGTGGGGGGCAAGCTTGGGGAGTTCCTGACGGCAGCCAACGCCGGCGCCTTGGGGCTGGCCGCAGTGATGGCCGCCCGGCGGGGGAACACACCTGGTGAGCATGTGGACATGTCGGCCTATGAGGCCATGACCACCAGCTTCGTGGTGTATGCCCACCTCTACGCGGCCTACGCCTCTGATGCCCGCACCGGGGCCACCCGTTCCATCGAGATCCCCTCGGTGGAACCGGCCAAAGACGGCTGGGTGGGCTTTTGCACCATCACCGGCCAGCAGTTCAAAGACTTCTGCGTGGTCATCGACGACCCTGACATGGCCGAAGATCCCGCTTTGGCCAGCGGTGACGGGCGAATGGACCACCGAGACGACGTGTGGGCCCGCATCGCCCGCTATACCCGGGCCCACACGGTGGATGAGATCGTGGACAGGGCCACCTTGCTGCGGGTGCCGGTGGCCCCCATCGGCGACGGCAGCCGCGTGGCCCAGATCGACCACTTTGCCGAGCGAGGCGTGTATGTGGAGAGCCCCGGCGGATTCACCCAGCCCCGGGTGCCCTATCAGCTCAGTGCCCGCCCACCCCGTCCGGTGTCGCCCGCCCCTGCTATGGCAGAGGCTGACGATGAGCTCTTGGGCGCAAGGGCCGGTTCGGCGCCGGCGAAGGGCCTAGGCCCGCCCCGAACGGAACCCTCTCTGCCGCTGGCCGGTCTCAAGGTGTGCGACCTGGCCACGTTCTGGGCCGGGCCGGTGGCGTCGTGTCTGTTCTCGGCCCTGGGCGCCGACGTGGTCAAAGTGGAGTCCATCCAGCGGCCCGACGGGATGCGCTTTGCCAGCGGGCTCCAACGCGACGAGCTGTGGGAGTGGAGCCCGGTGACCCACGGGGCCAACACCGGCAAGCGGTCGGTGACCCTCGACTTGTCCAGCGACGACGGCTTGGCCCTGGTTAAGCGGCTGGTGGAGATGTCCGACATCGTCATCGAGAACTACTCCCCCCGGGTGGTGGAGAACTTCGGTTTGGACTGGGACGAGGTCCACCGGCTCAACCCCGACGCCATCATGGTGCGGATGCCGGCATTCGGCCTGACCGGGCCGTGGCGCGACCGCACCGGCTTCGCCATGACCATCGAGCAGGCCAGCGGCCTGGCTTTCCTCACCGGCGATCCCGACGGTCGCCCGCTGGTACCCCGGGGGATGTGCGATCAGCTCGGCGGGATGCACGCGGTGTTCGCCACCCTTTTGGCGCTGGAGCATCGGGCCCAGACCGGCGAGGGCCTGCTGGTGGAGGTTCCGCTGATCGAGGCCGGGCTGAACGCCGCCGCCGAGCAGGTGATCGAGTGGACCGCCTACGGCCAGCTCCTCCAGCGCCAGGGCAACCGCTCGCCCTACGCCGCTCCCCAGGGCATCTACGCCGCGGTCGGTGCGGACCAGTGGGTGGTGGTCTCGGTGGACGACGACGCCCAATGGCCATCCCTGGCGGCTCTAATCGGACGCCAAGACTGGGCGGGATGGACCAGCCGTGATGAGCGGCGTGCCCACCACGATAAGATCGACGACGCCATCGGCGGTTGGGTGGCTGAAAGGGATCGCGACGCCGCAGTAGCCGAACTGCTGGCGGCTGGCGTGCCCGCCGCCCCGGTGATCACCGGCCGAGAGTCGATCGACAATCCTCAGCTCGCGGCCCGGGGCCACCAGCAGTGGATGGACCACGTCGTAGTGGGCGCGGTTCCCTATCCCAGCTTCCCCGGCCGGTTCAACGGCCAATACCACCGCCTGGGCCGCCCCGCCCCCACCCTGGGCGAGCACAACGAGGAGATTCTCCGCGACGTGCTCGGCCTCGACGCCGCCGAGATCGCCCGCCTGGCCGAAGCCCAAGTAATCGGCACCCGCCCCGCCCTCTGGGGCTGACCGACCCACCCGGCTGAGGCTCGGGGTTTCGGCGGGAATAGGGTTGCCGTCGATGTTCCTCGCCCTCACCGAACCCCAGCTCGAGCTCCAGGCCACTCTGCGCGATTACTTCGAGAACCTGATGACCCCCGAGCGGCGGGATGCCCTGGGCGGCGAGCACGGAGGCCCGGTCTACAAGGAGACCGTCCGCCAGATGGGCAAAGACGGCTGGCTGGGGGTGGGGTGGCCCACCGAGTGGGGCGGACAGGGATACACCCCCCTGGAGCAGCTCATCTTCTTCGAGGAGTCCAACCGGGCCGGTGCGCCCCTGCCGTTCGTCACCCTCAACACCGTGGGACCGGCCCTGAACGTGTACGGCACCGAGGAGCAGAAGGCGTTCTTCCTGCCCAAGATCTTGGCCGGCGAACTGCATTTCGCCATCGGCTACTCCGAGCCCACCGCGGGCACCGACCTGGCCTCGCTCAAGACCAGGGCGGTGCGCGACGGCGACGAGTGGATCATCAACGGCCAGAAGATATGGACCACCGGCGGCCACGAGTCCGACTGGATATGGCTGGCCACCCGCACCGACCCCGATGTGCCCAAGCACAAGGGCATCACCATCTTCGCGGTGGACACCACCCTGGACGGCTTCAGCCACACCCCCATCTGGCTTTTGGGCGGGGGCCACACCAACGCCACCTACTACAACGACATGCGGGTGCCCGACTGGGCCCGCATCGGCGAGGTGAACGGGGGGTGGAAGCTCATCACCGCCCAGCTCAACCACGAGCGGGTGGGCCTCGCCCCGGCGGGCAACATCGACGGGCCGCTGCGCCGGGTGGTCGACTGGGCCCGCCACACCACCCTGGACGACGGGCGCCGGGTGATCGACCAGGAGTGGGTGCGCCTGGCCCTGGCCGAGGTGTATGCCCGCAACGAGGCGCTGAAGATGTACAACTGGAAGGTGGCCGCCGCCTTGGAGGACACCGAGTTGAAACCGGCCGACGCCTCGGCCATGAAGGTGTTCGGAACCGAGCTGAAGGTGAAGTCGTTCCAATCGCTTATGGAGGTGCTGGGGCAGCGGTCTTATTTGGTGAAGGGGACGCCGGAGGCTGTTTTGGCCGGTGAGTTGGAGCGGGCCTATCGGGGAGCGCCGGTGGGGACGTTCGGCGGTGGTGTGAACGAGGTACAGCGGGACATCATCGCCACTGCCGGGATGGGGTTGCCGAGGTCGCCGCGGTAGCGGTCTAGCGGGATGGAGTTGCCGAGGTCGCCGCGGTAGCGGTCTAGCGGGATGGGGTTGCCGAGGTCGCCGCGGTAGCGGTCTAGAACGTGGTGGTCTGGCCGCCGTTGGAGCGGAAGACGTTTCCGGTGGTGAACTTGCCGGCGTCGGAGGCCAGATAGAGCATGAGGTAGGCCTGGTCGATGGCCTCGCCCAAGGCGCCGATGGGGGACAGGCCCCGGGCGTAGTCCAAGAACTCGTCGTAGGCCTCCTGGTTCAAGGTGCCGTCCTCGTTGTGCAGCCGCCATGTGGTGAAGTTGGTGAGGGTGCTGCCGGGGGCCAGGGTGCATACCCGGATTCCATAATGGCCTACCTCCAGCGCCAGGGTGCGGCCCAACATTGCCACCGCGGCCTTGGTGAAGGCGTAAACGCCGATGCCCTCATAGGCCAGGTCGATGGCTCCTGACGACACGTTCAGGATCACCCCGCCGCCGTCGTCCTTCATGGCCCTGATGGCCGCTTGGCAGCCGTAGAGCACTCCTTTGAGGTTCAGGTCGATGCCCCGGTCGATGTCCTGGTCGGTCAGGTCCTCGATGAGGCCGGGGAACATGGCGCCGGCGATGTTGGCGATGATGTCCAGCCCGCCGTAGGCGGCCACCGCCCGGGCCACCAGGGCGTCCACCTCGTCGCGGGAGGTCACGTTGCAGGCCTGGGCGATGGCCTCGCCGCCGTCCTCGCGGATGGCTTTGGCGGTGGACTCGGCGCCCTCGCCGTCCAAGTCCCCGCACACCACCTTGGCCCCGGCGGCGGCGAACAGCTCCGCGGTGGCCTCGCCGATGCCCGAGGCCGCCCCGGTGATAACCGCGACCTTGCCGTCCAGCCGGAATGCGTCCAGCGCGTCTGCCTTCATCAGATCCTCCTGTTACCTTTGCGGCTGCTGAGATCAATCAACCGCACAAGGCACACGGACTTGTGCGATTCATCAGGGAGCAATCATGGCAGATGGCGTGAAGGGATACGGAGTGCTGGTGACCGGCGGTGGCACCGGAATCGGCCATGCCTGCGCAGCCGCGCTGGCCGCCGACGGCGCCGCGGTGACCATTTGCGGGCGCACCGAGTCGAAGTTGGCCGATTCGGCCGAGCGGGTCGAGAAGGCAGCCGCCAACGGCGGCAGCGTGGCCTACGTGGTGGCCGACGTGACCGACGAGGACTCGGTGGCCGCGGCGGTTGCCGCCGCGGCCGAGCCCACCGGGACGCTGAACGGGGTGGTGGCCAACGCCGGCGGGGGCGGGGGCATGGGTCCCTACCACCTCCAGGACACCGATGAGTTCCTGCGAGTGCTCCATCTCAACGTGCTGGGCACCATGCTGTCCATCAAGCACTCGGTGCCTTTGATGCGGGCCGCCGGGGGCGGTTCGTTCGTGGGGATGTCGTCCATCGCCGGTCAGATAACCCACCCGTACTTCGGGGCCTACACCCCCGGCAAGGCGGGCATCGAGGCCATGATGCGCAACGCGGCCGACGAGTACGGTGCGGCCAACATCCGGTTCAACGCCATCCGCCCCGGGTTCATCGCCACCGAGATCATGGAGGGCATCCCCCGAGACGGCGACGTGTACGAGAGCTACATCGTGAACACCCCCATGGCCGATGTGGGACTGCCCGAGGATGTGGGCCATCTGGCCCGGTTCCTGATCGGCCCCGAGTCGCGGTGGATCACCGGGCAGTGCATCAACGTTGACGGCGGCCACAGCTTGCGGCGGGGGCCCGACTTCTCGCCGTTCATCGCCCCGGCGCTGGGCCCCGATGTGATGCTGGGCGCCCTGCCGGAATCATGATCGGCCAAAGCGCGACTGCTGGCAAGAAGAGAGGACAGAACCAGTGAAGTACTACGCCGCGGTGATGTTCGAGGACACCGGCCAGTTGGTTGACATCGCCCGGTCCGCCGAGGCCGAGGGGTTCACCGGAGTGGCCTTGGCCGACCATGTGGCCGTCCCCGAGGGGTTCGCCTCAGTACACCCGTCGGGCGAGAACCCCTTCAGCCACACCTCGCCGTTCCCCGATCCTCTGATCACCGCGTCGGCCATGCTGAGCGCCACCAGCACGCTGGAGGTGCTCACCTACGTGTACATCCTGCCCATGCGCGACCCGTTCTCGGTGGCCAGCCAGGTGGCCACTCTGTCGCTGCTTTCGGGCAACCGGTTCCGGCTGGGGGTGGGGGCGGGCTGGCTGCGGGAGGAGATCGAGCTGCTGGGTGCCGACCCCCGCACCCGGGGGCGGCGCACCGACGAGATGATCGAGATCTGCCGCCGCTTCTGGCGAGACGGCACCGCCGAGTTCCACGGCGAGTTCTTCGACTTCGGCCCCACCGGCGTGTACCCCCGGCCCGAGGCGCCGGTCTCGATATGGGTGGGGGGCAAGTCGGAGGCCGCGCTGGCCCGGGCGGTCCGCAACGATGGCTGGCTGGGCATGAACTACGACCTGTCCGAGATCCACCGGCTGCTCGACCGCCTCGGCGAGCTGCGCACCGAGGCCGGTAAAGAGGACGGCCCGTTCGAGACGATGGTGATCCCCAATGCCGAGCCCTCCCCCCGGCTGCACGACAAGATGAACGAGCACGGGGTCACCTCCACCATCGCCATGCCCTGGTATCCCGGCGACCCGGCCTGCGCTTCCATCGAGGCCAAGCGGGACGCCTTGGGCCGCTTCGCCGACGCTTTCATCCGGCGCTAAATCCCATGGCCGCACACTCCGCCCCGCCTCTGGCCAAGGGCTCGGTGTCGCTGCGGCTGTATCCCCACGACGGCCCGGCCGCCGAGCAGTTGGACGAAGTGCGCTTCTTGGCTCGGCAGGCAGTAGAGGTGGGCTATGACGGGGTAATGGTGTCGGAACACCACGCCGGTTTCCCGGGATATTTTCCCAACCCCCAGCAGATGGCCGGTTTTCTGCTGGCCGCCATGCCAACCGGGTGGGCTGCACCCTGCCCCTTGCTGTTGCCGATGAAGCCCTATGCCCTAGTGGCCGAGGAGGTGGCCTGGCTGGCCGCCGCCTTCCCCGGACGGGTGGGAGCGGGGTTCGCCGCTGGGGCGCTGCCGGTGGACTTCGAGCTGGCTGAGGTCCCGTTCGACAAGATCGGCCCCCGGTTCAAAGAGGCTCTGCCCAAGTTGGCGGCCGCGCTGCGGGGCCAAGCCGATGGCCCGCTGGCCGACGACCGGGCCATCGCGGCCTGCGCCGATCACCCGGTGCCGATGGTGGCCGCCGCCCAGTCGTTGGCCGCCGTCCGCCGGGCAGCCGGTTTGGGTCTGGGCATCCTCTACGACAGCCTTCAAGCCGTCGACCACGTACGGCGGCTGTCAGACGCCTTCGACGAGGCCGGCGGCACGGGACCCAAGATCCTGATCCGCCGGGTCTGGATCGGCGGTCCGCCGGGCGAGGCTGTCGACAACCAACTCGACATCTACCGGAGCTACGCCGCCCAGGGGACGATGGCCCGCTGGGACCAAGGAGCCAACACCGTGCTGGCCGCCGACGGCGTTGAAGTGGCCGAACAACTGCACGCCGAGATGGCCGCCACCGGCACCGATACCATCAACATCCGCATCCACGTGGTCGGCCTGGCCCCCGGCTACATCCGAGACCAACTCGATCGCCATGAGGAGTTGGTCGCCCGCTTGAAGTCCCTCATCACCAGCTGAGGGCGTGGTTGAAGCCGACTCCCGGCCGCTACTCAGTAATCCTGAAGGCGATTATGGGACGGGGGAGGGCGGAATAGGTTGCCAGGGTCGTCAATCACCACGGTCTTCAGCATCTTGTCCCACAGCGTTTGATATCGGTCATTGGTCAGCAAGACGATTCCGTTGATCGCTACCCAAAGAAGACCCAATATGAAGAACGATGGGATCGCTTTCAGCACCAGCTCGCGCAGGGCCATCCACCCAATTTCGGCGGGCTGATTGTCATCCAAGTGTATTACCCGCATCTTGAGCAGTTGTTTCGCCGGGGTTTGTCCTCGGTGGTAGATGATCAAAGACCAAATCAGCCAGCCGACAATGACCGTAACGGAGGCCAACAGGATTTCTAGAAAAAAGGCACCGAGACGCTTCCCCTGAGAAGACAGCATCAGGAGAGGATCGGGCGCGCCTGAGTGGAGTTGTTCATTAGGTGCATTAGGTGCATCCGGCGCCGGCCTCGGCGGCGGCGGCACCGATGGGAGTGCATCCTCGGGAAGCCTTGCCTCGGCAATGCTAACGGGGTCAACCGCCTGTACGCCGTCGTCGGCTACTTGGTCGGTCCATTGCTCGCCGTCCCACCAGCGGTATTGGTGGCGGCCGGTAGGGTCTGGTTCCCAGGAGGACACGCTCATTGCAATGACAGGCTAGTAGTTGGCAGCGACAATCCAATACCGGCAGGGTGAACCTGATGACGGGGTATGACGAATTCTCCATGCTGGGCGATAACGCCGCTGAGGTGGGGCTGGACTGGATTGGGGCGCCGCTGGTGGAGCGCCGCCGAGTGGAGTTGCCCAGTGGGCTTGATTTGAGCGCCATCGTATGGGGCAACGGCCCGGCCCGAGTCGTGTTCCTCCATGGGGGCGCTCAGAATGCCCACACCTGGGACACGGTGGTGCTGGCCCTAGGGGAACCCGTGGTGGCAATAGATCTGCCCGGTCATGGGCACTCCGATTGGCGGCCTGAACACGACTACTGGCCGCCTTCGATGGCCGAAGAAGTGGCGGTGGCCATCCGTGAGCTGGCCCCTCAAGCCGAGTTGATGGTGGGCATGTCGCTGGGCGGGCTGACTGCTATCTGCCTGGGTGCCCGCTTCCCGGAGTTGGTGCCGTCGCTGGCGGTGGTGGACGTGACCCCCGGCACCGACCACGCCAAGGCCGAGCCCATCGTGGAGTTCATCTCCGGACCTCAGACCTTTGAGAGCTTCGACGACATTTTGGGCCGCACTATGGAGTTCAACCCCTCCCGCACTGAGTCTTCGCTGCGGCGGGGGATCATCCACAACGCCTTCGAACAGGACGACGGAAGCTGGACCTGGCGGTGGGACCCGGTGCGGGACTGGAAGCTCACCGACCCGGCCAAACCGGGCGGGGGCAGCCCTGAGTTCTCCGATCTGTGGGCCGCGGTGGATGCGCTGGCGTGCCCTGTAGTGCTGTATCGGGGGGCCGATTCTGGTGTGGTTGGCGACGAGGACGTGGAAGAGTTCCTGCGCCGCCAGCCCGACGCTGAGGTGGTTGTGGTGGCCGACGCCGGCCACAGCATCCAGGGCGACCAGCCGCTAGAGCTGGCCCGCCTGCTGGCAGGCCGCTTGGGTTGAGCAGCTACGGGCGGCTGACGGATCTCACGGCTTGGCCAAAACGAATGTGTTTGCCACTTTGTCGTGCCATCCCTGGCGCTCTCGGTCCCACGTCAGAGAGAGATAGCAAACCAGAGCGAGCGGCCATCCAATGAAAGGTACGAATCCCACAATGCTGGGCAGGCCCCATCGGAGAAGTGATCGTCCCCAACTGGGGGGTCGGCCTAGCTCGGCCTGAAAGAGATCGTCGGCCCGAACCACCATAATCCTGGTAGCCATTTTTCCAAGGGTCTGGCCCCTCGTCGCAGTCAGGGCGATTTCGTAGATTGCGGCTGCCGCGAAGAGGAACCAGATCACCGCGCCGAGGCTCTCGTAGTAGGCCTCATAGGCATCAAGGTCGATCGAATCCTCAATCGGGATGGGTTTGACGTCGGTAAAGTGGAGGACGCTCAGCACGCAAAACATGAATGCAAAAAGGACGACAAAGTCGATGAATCGGGCGCCGAATCGGGCGGCTCGGGACGCCAATTGCATCGGCTGGCCAAAGGCAGACATGGACTGATCGGCTGCCTCTGCGTGCTCGCGGGGAGTTGGAGCGGGTCGGTCCTTCGGGGGCCCGAGCCTTTCCGCGCCGGTCAGGGGATCGAGGGATTGGACCCCGTCGTCGGCCACATAATCGGTCCACCTCTCACCGTCCCACCAGCGGTATTCGTGGCGAGTGGTGGGATCCGACTCCCAAGCGGGGGTGCTCACTAGTCGTTGCCGTAGGCCGCGGTGAGGCGCTCGGCGCCGCCGATGCCGGGGGCGGGCTGGCCGCCGGGGTATCGGGCGTCGTAAACCCCGGCCAAGCCGTCATGCCAGCTCACCTGGCAGGGTCCGGTGAGGGATATCCGCTTGGCCGGGTCGGCCCCGCTGCCGGGTTGTGAGCCGGGGAAGGCGTCGTAGACGATCTCGGGCATCCTTCCCGACAGCTCGCTCAGGAGCATCACCCAGTCCTCGGCCTTGACGTGCTCGTCGCCGCCCCAGTTGACCACCGTGGCCGGCACCGACGCGGCGGCCAGGAGCGGCTCCACTTGGGCGTTCATGTCGTCTTGGTGGATGGGGGAGTAGGGCGACGGGGCCGGTGCCCGCAGACGGATCGGAAGGTCGTTCATCAGCCAGTCCATGTGATACACGGGCAGCCCGCCGTTGGGTCCGTAGCTGGCGTTAATGCGGGCAATAGTGGTGGGCAGGTTTAGTGCTCGGGCCATGGTCCGGGCCACTGCCTCCCCGCCGATCTTCGACATCGAATAGGTGGGGGCGTGGACCGCATGGCAGTCGCCGATGCGATCGGTCTCGGTGTAGAGGTGCCAAGGGTCGGGGTGGGGGTGGTACACCGAGCAGGTGGAGGCTATGAGCGCGGCCTTGGCCTGGCGACAGTGGGCCATGAGCAGGCCGGTGCCCTCGGCGTTTACCTGGATGGCCCAGTCGTAATCCAAGCCCTGCCCCTGGAAGGCCGCCATGTGGACCAGGTAGTCGAAGTCGTCGGGGAGCATGGAGAAGTCCCCGTCTCCCATGTCCGCCACCTCGGTATGGATCCCGGCAGCCTCCACCATCTCCCGGCTGCCCTCGGCGCTGAACCGGGCGATGCCCCACACCTCGTTGTTCTCGGCCAGATACGCGGCCATCGGAAAGGCGATTTGGCCGGTCATACCGGTGATGAGGATCTTCTGGTCTTGCAGCATGGGAAATCCTTAGCAGGTCTCAGAGGTAATCGATGAGCTTGAACAGTTCCGCCGAGGCCAGCCCGACATCCGTCCCGGCCTCGGCCAGTTTGTCGGCCACCCAGGTGTGGAGCCGGTCCAAATCAGCATCGTCGGGCTCGGGAGGCAGATCCAGGGTGGTTTCGTATTGGCTGACAAATGCCTCCAGCGCGGTAGCCACGGCCCCCTCAAAACCGGCGGTGTCCTCGGAGTGGTCGGGCTCATCGGCCTCAAACAGCAGCAGGGCATCGGGGCGGTGGGGGGCTAGGCCCAGCTCAGGGAAGAAGTGGGGGTCGCGGGCGGCGACGATGCCGTCAACGGTTAGCCACCCGGCGTGGCGGTGATCGGGATGCAGCCGCCACCTCCTCCAAGGGTCGTGGCCCAGCACCACGTCGGGGCGCAATTTCCTGATCCATGCGGCCACCTGTCGGCGGGGTTCAGGCCCCGACTCCAGTTCTCCGTCTACCCAGCCCAAGAACACCACCTCGCCGACCGCGCCCAGACGCCGGGCTGACTCCAGTTGCTCGTCTTGGCGCGCGGCCACCAGCTTGTCCAAGTCGGCGTCCGGGTCCCAGGTTCCCTTGGAACCGTCGGTGCACACCAGCATGCTCACCTCGCATCCGGCGGCGGCCCATTTGGACAGTGTGGCCCCGGCGTTCAATTCGATGTCGTCGGGGTGGGCCCCGATGGCCAGCGCCCGCCCGGGCACGGCCAAGTTCTGCGACTTCACGCCATCACGGCCAGTTCGTCCAAGTCGTCGGGAAGGTCGATGTCCAACCCGAGCGACGGGTCGCGCAGGATCCGCAAACTGCATCTCAGCCGCTGCGCCTCATCTAGGTGACGGGCAAGAGATCCCTTGCCGTAGGAGAACTCAAACGGACAGTCGCTGGGCAAGGCGATCACGTTGGTGCCGTCGTTGCGGCGATCGGGAACCAAGGTGATGCCCGGCCAGTCCCCCAACGGGGCCAGCGGCCCAGCCCGCGGCAGATCTCCATGGGCCACGATCACCCGATTAAATCCGGCGTTGCGCAGATGGGTAACGCCACTCCGAACCGCACCATTCAGCCCGGTGCCCGGGCACCACACCACTTCAGCCCCGACAGAGTGGGCCCATTCCCGCACCCCGCGGTCATCGCACACCACCGCAACCGGGAGCGGTGCGGCCGACTGCACAACGTGAGCAGCCATGTTGCGGGCCAAATCAGCGCGTTCCGTGGTCCCGAGTGCAGGCGCCAGTCGGTGCTTGGCCTCGGCAAAGGCCTTCACCGGGATCAATACCGCTGCCGTCGGCCCTGGGCTCACCCGCGGGAGTCTACGGCCATCGGCGCCGTCAGCCCATCCGCGGTACTGCTCGTTGTGTTTGACCTCGGCCCGTCTACGCTCGGTGCCAATGTCGAACCGGGTTGCGGTAATAGGGGGAGGGTCGTGGGGTACCACCGTTGCCCATCTGGCCGCGCACAACGAGCCAACCGTCTTATGGTGTCGAGACCCCAAGACCGCCGACGCGGTGAACGAGCACCATGCCAATCCCCGTTATCTGGGCGGCTATGAGCTGCATCCCCGCCTGCGGGCCACCACCGATTTGCAGCAGGCCGTGGCCGAGGCGGAGGTGGTGGCCATGGGCGTCCCGTCGTCGGTATTTCGACCGGTCATGGAGAAGGTGGCCTCCCATCTGCGGCCCTGGGTACCGGTGGTGAGCCTGACCAAAGGGCTGGAACGGGGCACCCGGCTGCGCATGACCGAGATCGTCAACCAGGTGGCTTCTGCCCACCCGGCGGGGGCGCTCACCGGGCCCAACCTGGCCAAGGAGATCCTGGCCGGGCACGCCGCCACCTCGGTCATCGCCATGGCCGACGACACGGTGGCCACTGCCCTCCAAGCGGTGTTCACCACCGACCTCTTCCGGGTCTACACCAACGACGATGTGATCGGCTGTGAGCTGGGCGGCACCCTCAAGAACGTGATCGCCCTGGCCTCGGGCATGGTCGACGGGCTCGGCGCCGGTGACAACACCCGGGCGGCGGTGATCACCCGGGGTTTGGCAGAGATCGGCCGACTGGGCACCGCCATGGGAGGCCGGGCTGACACCTTCGCCGGGCTGGCCGGTATGGGCGACCTCCTGGCCACCTGCATGAGTCCCCAGAGCCGGAATCGCCATGTGGGCGAGCAGCTCGGACGGGGCCGCAAGCTCAAGGAGGTTCTGGCCGATATGGACCAGGTGGCCGAAGGGGTGTTCACCGCCGGGGTGGTGGTGGAGCTGGCCGCCGAGCACAGCGTGGAGATGCCCATCAGCGCCGAGGTGTATGCGGTGGTCAAGGGCAAAAGGACTGCGGCCGAGGCATCGATGGTGCTGATGGGGCGCCAGGCCCGCCCCGAGCCGGAGGCGGCTAGGGCGTCGCGCTTTCGTCGGCTGTGGCCGGAGAAGGCGGATTCCGAGGGATCGCGGGTGCGCCGAGTTTGGCAATTCGTCAGACGCTCTTCTCGATGAGCAGGCCATTAGACGTTTTGGGCGCCACCGGGTGGGGGGAGGTCGATGCCCGCGGATTGGTACAACCGGGCACCGGTGAATGGACGCTGGACTGGTGGGTGGGGGCTTCAGACCGGTGGCACCGGGCATCGCAGGAGGCGGCCGTGCGCCAGAGCGACGCCGGGGCGGGCGCAGTGGTGGAGACCCGCATGAAAGTGCCCGATGGGGATGCAGTGCAGCGGGTTTGGGCGGTGGCCGCGGGCGGGGGACCGGCCATAGCGGTAGTAGAGGTGGGCAACGATGCCGCCACTGCTTTCGCCGCCGCGCTGGTGGTGGAGGCACCGGGAGCGAGGCTGTCGGTCGGCCAAACGGGGGTCGCAGTCGGCGGTCAGGTGGTGCTGGCCTGGGACCGGCCCCCGGCGACTGCCGCAGTCGGCGGCGAGGCGGTGGCCGCGGTGCTCAGCGTCGAGGCCACCGCGGGGGCGGGCAATCCGAGATTGGAATGCAAGGGCCGCGATGTGGCCGCGGTGGTATGGCCGCTGCCCCACACCTCTCGGCTGGCGGTGAGCGCCTCTCTGAGCCGGGGCACGCCTCCGCCCCCATCTGATTTGCCCGACGCCGATGCGGTTGTGCGCGGCTGGCAGGCCCATCTAGATCGGGGCGCAGGAATCGAGGTGCCCGACGAGGGTCTGGCCCGGCGTATCGACGGCAACCGACGGCGCTGGCTGGGACGCACCGGCCGGATGGAGACCGCCGACGTTGCCGAGCTCAGCGAGCTGTCTGTGCGCCTCGACCACCACGGCTATCACGACGACGCCGAGCTGGTGCTGGACGAGATCGCGGCCCGGTGGACCACCGAGGCCCCGGCCGAGCGGCTGACGGCCTTCTCGGTCCACCACGATCTGACGGGGGATGAGAGGGCCGCGGCCCGCTACACCGAGGCGGTGGCCGAGGCTCTTGAAGCAGCGGCCCGGAACGGGGTAGCCGTGCCGGTAGAGCCGGTCGAGCGCCTCCTGATTGCCGCCGGCCAGGATCGGGCTGCTCAAGATCTGAGCGGGCTCAACCTGCGCCCGGCCGAAACCCCAAGCGGGGGGCTGCGGACCGAGCTGGTGGCCGACCACGGCGATGATCTGGTGTTGGTCCCCGGCTTCCGCGCCGCCTGGCGGGGAGGTCCCCTGGCCGTCTACGACCTGCCTACCCGCTTCGGGCCGGTGTCGTATGCCGTCCGCTGGCACGGTCCCCGTCCCGCCCTGCTGTGGGAATTGGACCCCCGCCCCGGTCAGGGGCCAGTCACAGTAAAGGCGCCGGCTCTGGACAAGAGCTGGTCGAGCGATCAAGCGTCGGGAGAAGCGCTGCTGGACGGGCTTGGCTAGCTCATCATTCGGCCACCGCTCTGATCACGGAGCTCACGTCGGGAGAAGCGCTGTTGGACGGGCTTGGCTAGCTACCGTGGGGAGATGCGAGCCGCGCTGAAGTCGGCTGCCCCCACCTTGGGTGTTGAACGTCGTTTGTGGGCAGACGGCTTTGAGGTGGTGGTGGGCATAGACGAAGTGGGCAAGGGGGCATGGGCCGGCCCCCTTACCCTGGTTGCGGCGGTTTTGCCACGGGACCGGCGGGTCTACCGGGTGAGGGACTCCAAGCTCTTGACCGAGGCCGAGCGGGAGGGGCTCTTCGACCAGATCGCCGATTGGTGCGTCGCCTGGGCTGTGGGTCACGCCAGCAACGACGAATGCGATCAGCTTGGCATGTCGGCCGCTCAGCGGCTGGCCGCTCGCCGCGCCCTGGATGGGCTTGGCTTGGAATCCGACGCCGTGCTGGTGGATGGCCGGTGGGATTTCGTAGGCAACGGCAAAACCCGAGCCCTGGTCAAAGGCGACGCCACCTGCCTGTCCATCGCCGCCGCCTCCATCCTGGCCAAAGTCACCCGCGACCGCCTCATGCGCGCCGCAGCCGTCGACTACCCCGACTACAACTTCGACAACAACAAGGGCTACCCCTGCCCCCGCCACAAAGCCGCCCTAGCCGCCCAAGGCCCCACCCCCCTTCACCGCCGCTCCTGGGCCTTCATGGACAACCTCGGCTGGGGCCACCTCCGCACCAGCCCCGGCACGCCTTTGCCATTCTGAGAGGCAATGGCAGTGAAATAGCGTTAATTCAATAGCAAGGGACGTGAACCATCTGGGCGACAGCTGCTCGTGCCGGTGTCGGGGAAGAGATCAGGTCCCGGGGAAAAGCCGCGGTGTCTGCCTGCCGGAACTCTCTTGCCGGGTTCTCTACTGACCGCCGCGGGCTTCTTCCGCTGGCTCATGTTCTTTGAGGTTTCTTGATTCGAGGTGCCCCGGCGAAAGCGTCCCGGAGACGGCGGAATATGTGTCGCGTTCGGCAAGCGGCAATAATCCACGAGTTCTCGCATCGCCGAGGAGGAATGCTGTTATGAAGGTTTCGACGATTCTTGATCACATCGACAGCGGGCAGTTTGCGTTGCCGAAGTTCCAGAGGGGCTATGTCTGGAATCGTGATCAGGTACGCGGGCTGATGGATTCCCTCTATCGGCGGCATCCGGTTGGAAGCTTGCTGGTTTGGGTAACGGCCGCAGATGGTGCGCAGTCTCGGGGTGAGCATGAACTCTCCCAGGGAGTGGTTCAGCTTCTGCTTGACGGCCAGCAGCGCATCACTTCGCTCTATGGCATCATTCGCGGAGCCCCACCCGCGTTCTTCGACGGAAACGCCAGAGCATTCACCGGTCTCAATTTCAACATCAAGACCGAGGAGTTTCGCTTCTATCAGCCGACCCTGATGAAAGACGAGCCGCTGTAGATCGATGTCACCACCCTCATGCGTGATGGTAACGCAGGGGTGGGAGAGTACATCTCATGGATTAGCCAACACCAAGATCTCGCATCCAACCAGGGCGAGTACATCGGCCGGCTCAACAGCATCCTGGGCATAAGAGATATCGAGCTGCATGTCGAGGAAGTGACCGGTGCTGACAAATCGGTCGAGGTCGTGGTTGACATCTTCAACCGGGTCAACAGCGGAGGCACGAAGCTCTCCCATGGGGATCTTGCCCTCGCCAAGATCTGCGGCTCCTGGCCCGAAGGCCGTGAGCACATGCAGTCTGTTCTGAAGCGTTGGGAAGAAAGCGGCTACTACTTCAGCCTCGACTGGCTGTTGCGCAACATGAACGCCATCATCACTGGCGAGGCGCGATTCGTCTACCTGCACGACACGCCAACAAGTTCAATCAAGGAGGGTCTCGCCCGTGCCGAGAAGTCGGTCGACTACGCCTTGAACCTCATCGCCGGTCGCTTGGGCCTCGATCATGACCGAGTGTTGTTCGGACGCTACGCCTTACCCGTGATGTCTCGGTACATCGACCAGCGCGGTGGACACCTCGGAGATGCCACGGAGCGGGACCGATTGCTCTGCTGGTACTTCCAGAGCGCCATGTGGGGACGTTTCTCGGGATCGACCGAGAGCACTCTTGACACCGACTTTGAGGCAATTGCAGATAGAGAGCACGGCACTGATCGGCTGTTCGAGCAACTGCGGCTGTGGCATGGAAGCCTTCGGGTAGAACCTGCCCACTTCCGCGGCTGGAGCCTCGGTGCCCGCTTTTACCCGGTGCTGTACGCCCTCACACGTGTCAAGGAAGCAATGGACTGGGGAACGGGCCTGGCTCTCAAGAGCTCGCTGCTGGGCAAGATGAGCGCCCTCGAGGTGCACCACATATTCCCCAAGTCGCTGTTGTATGAGAAGGAGTTCAAGAGACCGCAGGTGAATGCCGTAGCCAATTTCTGCTTCTTGACGAAAGACACAAACCTCCAGATAGGCGCTAGGGCTCCCTCCGAGTATTTCTTGGAGGTCGAACAGAAGCATCCCGGCGCGCTCGCCTCGCAGTGGATTCCCATGGACAGGGAGCTCTGGAAGACGGAGAACTACCTTCAGTTCCTAGAAGAGCGCCAGCGCCTTCTCGCCAAGGCCGCGAACGATCTCATTGGAGAGCTTCTCCAAGGTGCCTCGTTGACCGCTCCTTCGGATTCCGCAGAATTCACAGAAGCTGTAACGGCGACTATTCCAGGCGGAATCGAAGATGCTGAGGAAGAAGCCATCCTCAACGCCATCAACCAATGGTTGAGCGAGCAAGGTCTCCCAACTGGGATCGTCGAGCACGAACTATCCCACCCGGAATCTGGTGATCCGGTGGCAATTCTCGATCTCGCTTGGCCGAATGGTATCCAGGAAGGTTTCAGCGACCCTGTTGCCCTACTGCTCGACGAAGGCCCTGAGACTCTCCAGGCTGCGAACGACCATGGCTTCCGGCACTTCACAACTGCCGAAGCATTCAAACACTACGTGGAAGCAGAAGTGATGGCCCTGACCGCTGGGAATGGTTCTTAATCAGGGCTGGACGGACAGGTCGGCTCGGATAATCCCTGATTGGGCAGCGGTCAGGTCGATTTGGGTATCGGTACAGTTGGTGGCGGCGAAATCGTGGATGGCATCGAATTCAGCCTGATCCATGCTCAGCTCCCACCGGTACTTGATGGTGGTCCACCAAGCCAGATAGGTGCACAGTGCCTCTGGGTCGGGAGGCAGCCACTCGGCTGGGTCCCTGGCGCCCTTGCTTCTGTTCGAGCCTGCGGAAACGGCAATGAGATGGTTGGGAAAACTCAGATCGTTGGCGTAGAGCTGCCGGGTAAGGGCGTCCCAGGCCCAGCCCCCTGACTGGTGAGCCTCGGCGAGGGCCACGACGTGATCGACGTCTAGCTGCCGGGCGACAGTGAATTCCTGGTCGTCGTAGTAGCTGAGCCATTGGCCTTCCCGGATTCTTCCATTGGCCACCACTGGGTCAGACATGGTCTCGTCAGCAAGGACTTCTTGCCGAGTGTCGAGGCCGTCGCCATCGGCATCAATCCAGTGGTCCCAGTCGTCTCGGTTGTATCCCTCCGGCTGTTCAGCGGTGACCATGACTCGAGTGAGCAACTCGGCCAAAGTGATCCATCCTGGGTTGGTGGGTGGAGTCGGCGTTGGGCCCGGTGCCGCTTCAGGAGTGGGGACCGGTTGCGGGAGGATTGTGGGAGCAAGAGCTGGCGTCGGGCTTGGTGTGGGTTGAGGGGTGGATGGCGGCGTCGGGCTTGGTGTGGGTTGAGGGGTGGATGGCGGCGTCGGGCTTGGTGTGGGTTGAGGGGTAGGTGGCGGCGTCGGGCTTGGTGTGGGTTGAGGGGTAGGTGGCGGCGTCGGGCTTGGTGTGGATTGAGGAGTGGGTGGCGGCCTTGGGGTTGCTGTCGGTGCAGAAGTGTCGGTCGGGGCGACAAGCGCAGTGGGTGTGCCTTCGGCGGCTTGGTCTTCTTCTGTAGCGTAGGTGCAGCTAGACACAAGAACAACTGCCGTGACTACGGCTGTCGTTCGAAGCAAGCGGCGGGTAATGGGTTCGCTGCGCATTGTTTTCCTTTTTTGCAAGCTACCTGTCGCCGGACTGGCGGGTGGTAGGTGCTCTGCTGTTCTGATTGCCGGTCCGGACGCGGCCACCGGGTACGATCACGGGTCGTATGGGACAGCCGGTGACTGTTGTGGAGAGGGCGACGAGTCGTCCGGGGGTGGTCCGCTATGAGATCAACCGGAGCATCACCGGCACCGGCCACGAGCATTACTCCGCCGGACGGAACATTCCCGGTGAGCGACCGGTGGACGAGTTGGCCCGCCGCCTTTTCGACCGGGGCGGCATCGACGCCATCCACGTGAACAGCAACATCATCACCGTCGATTTGGCCAAAGGCGGCACCCGCGACGGCCTAGGCGATCTGATCGCCAACCTGTTCATCTACTACGGCCCCGGCGTCGAGGTGCCCACCATTCCCGAAGGGGACTGACGGGCGGCGGAGGCGATGACCTCTCGTCGAGAAGCCGTCGAGCGCTGGTTCATCCGGCGGGGTGTTCCCCACGTAATCCACGACTACCGGGCCAGCACCGATGTGTTCACTCGGGCTGTGCCGTTCCTGTCATTGGTGTTCCTGGTCGAGATATTCGCCTCCTTCGGCGACCGATTCGACGGTTGGGCGCAATTCGGCGTGTTCTGGGCGGGCGCGGCCATTGCTCTCGGGGCCGTGGCCGCGGTCAACCGATTCAGGGGCCGTCGGCTATTCCAGCTTCCCGATCGGGTGGGGGCCATAGAGCTGGCCGTGTTCGTGCTGATTCCTCCTGCGCTGCCTGCCCTGTTCTCTGAGGACCGGTTGTCCGACACTGCGGGCCTGGCGGTGATCAATCTGTTCCTGCTCGTGGCGGTGTACTTGGTGGTGAGCTTCGGCCTGTTCCCCATGGTTGTTTGGGCCGGGGCCTATTCCGGGAGCCAGATTGCCCTGATCGGCCGATTGGTGGCCCGCATCCTGCCGCTGCTGTTGCTGTTCAGCGCCTTCTTGTTCTTGAATGCCGAGGTCTGGCAGGTGGCCCACGACTTCTCTTGGCCCTATTACGCCATTGTGTTGGGGGCCATCGGCATCGTCAGCCTCGGCTCGGTGGCGGCGCGCATTCCGTCCGAGTTGGTGGGCTTGGCCCGTTTCGAGAATTGGGATCAAGCGTGCGACCTGATCAACGGCTGCAATTCGCCGCTGGCCCCAGCCAAGCCTCCGACTGGTGTCTCCGTCTCCCAAATCCCGCCCCTCGGCCGGATCGATCGGGTGAACATCGGCCTGCTCATGTTTGTCGCCCAGGCCGTGAGAGTGGTGCTCGTCGGTCTGGTAATCGGCGTGTTCTATGTGGCTTTCGGCCTGCTGACCGTGCGGGAGGCCACCATCGTGTCGTGGGTGGCCTCGGATGCGGTGGACCCGCTGGCCCGTTTCGGTTTTCTTGGCCATGACCTTGCGCTCACGTGGGAACTTCTCGGCGTGTCGGGCTTCATTGCCGTTCTTTCCGCCCTTCAGTTCGCAGTGTCAACGGTCACCGATAGCACCTACCGCGAGCACTTCTACGACGACATGGCCCACGAGGCCCGCGAGGTTCTGGCCACCCGAGCCCTGTACCTGGCCGAGATCAGCCAAACGGCCGAGCAAGAAGCGGTTTAGCCCGCGGTTGCGTTACGGAGGAATCGGCCGGGCAGTGCGGGCGTGGGATCGCCATCGGCCCAGGTGGGCACGCCGTTCACCACCGTGGCCCGGTACCCCGCCGGCTTGCGGCTGTAGCGCCAGCTACCGGTGGGGAGGTCGTTTACCCGCACCTCGTCGCCCAGGTCGATCTCGTCCAAGGCGAAAACAGCCAAGTCGGCCGCCGCTCCCTCGGCCACGACGCCTCGACCTCGCAGCCCGAAGAACGCAGCCTGTTTGCCGGTCACCGAGTGTACCGCCTCCTCAATGGAGAGCAGACCCTGCTCGCGCACCATCTCAGTGAGGAAGAAGGTGGCATCTCCGGCTCCGACGAACATCTGAATGTGTGCCCCGGCGTCCGACGCCCCGTTCACCGTCAGCGGCGACCGGGCCATCTCGGCCAAGGTCTCATAGGCCACGGGTTGGGGCTGGGTTTTGAGGTGAGTGCCCATTTTGTTGTCCAACAGCCAGTCGGCCACCGCATCCGACAGGTGTACGCCCCGGGCGTCGGCCAGATCGGCGATTGAGCGCTCGGTCCACTCGGCGTTGCGGGTTTCATCGGAGGCCAGAAGGATCATGTGGGGGCGGTTGATGGGGGCCAGGGTGTAGGTGCAGGCGTCCCAGTCGTGTCGGGCCCGCTCCCGCCAAGCCTCATCGCGCAGCATGGCCATCTTGGCCTCGTCGCCGTCGACGTTGCACAGCTCGTGCCACGCCTCCACCCCGCTCCACATGATTGAGCGCTCGAAGTGGAGGTTCACATAGCCGGGCCTCACCGAGTACAGGGTGGCGATTTGGGAGCCCTCGGCGTTTAGCCGGTCGACCAGTTCCAGGGAGATCTCGCGCTCTTCGGTCCGATTCTCCTGGGCGAAGAAACCGCCCCAGTTGGCTCGGACACCCCGATCCCTGCACAGCGCGGCCATGCGCTCCATGTCGCCGGGGAAGTGCTCGAACTCGAAGGCCCGGGGCACGAACTGGAAGGTGGCGCCGGGATGGGCGGCCACCACATCCAGCAAGTCGCCCCACTCCTGGTCGTCGGCCATGCGACTGGGAACCAGCCGGTTGTGGCGGTCCAAGTCCATCAGCGAGGTCGACAGCCCGAAGGCCCCGGCGGCCAGCCCCTCGTCGAGCACTTGGGCCATCTCGGCCCGCTCGGCCTCAGTGGCGGCCCGCTCCCACGCCTCGGCGCCCATGACCCACATCCGCAGGGTCTGGTGGGGGAAGAAGGCGGCCACGTTGAGCGCGGTGGGATGTTCGTCATTGGCAGCCTGATACTCGGGCCAGGTCTCCCATGTCCAGGGGATGGCCGTCTCGAAGGCATCGGTGGGCAGATCCTCGATGAAGCACATCAGCTCGATGAGCTGGTCTCGGTCGGCCTCCCGCAGCGGGGCCAGGCCAAGTCCGCAGTTGGCCAGCACCACGCTGGTGGTGCCGTGCGACGGCATGGGGTCGATGTGGGGGTCCCACCACAGGGAGCCGTCGTAATGGGTGTGGGGCTCGATGAACCCCGGCGTCACCAGGGCACCGCCGGCGTCTACCTCCGGCTCGCCGTCGGGCCGCAAACCCGGCCCCACTTCGGCGACTATTCCCGAGCGCACTCGCACATCGGCCCCGAAAGCCGCAGCGCCGGTGCCATCAACCACCGTTCCCCCGCGAACCAGCAAATCTCCTGTAGCCATGTCAGAACCTTAGGGGGAGAATTGCCCTGAAACCGACTCGGCTCTGAGGGAGAATTGGCAGACCGCACCGTGCTCATTTGATGCGGTGTTGATGAGCGGGGGTTGCCATAGTGGAGTCCGATGGCTGAGCCAGAACAATTGGTGGTCGAGGCCCAACGGCAGGCGGCGGCCGCGACCACCCTTGAGGAACTGAGCACGGTGCGTACTGCGGTGAGCGGCAAGCGCTCTCCGCTGGTAGCGGCTCGCAAGGCCTTGGGCGACATGGCGCCCGACGCTCGGAAGCGGGCCGGACAGGCCTTGAACGCCGCCAAGGCGTCCATCGACGAGATTCTGAGCACCCGAGAGTCAGAGCTGGCGGCCGCCGCTCGGGCCGAGCAACTGGCTGCCGAGCGGCTCGACCTCACCGAGGTCACCGAGCAGCCCGCCAACGGGCACCTTCACGTAATCACCCAGACCTGGCAGGAGCTGGAAGACGTGTTCGTGGGCATGGGCTATCGGGTGGCTGAGGGTCCGGAAATCGAGAGCGAATGGTACAACTTCGGCGCTCTCAACTTCCCTCTGGGGCATCCGGCGAGGGATATGTACGACACGCTGTACGTGGACTACGGCGAGCCGGGCAGCACCCTGCTGCGCACCCACACCTCTCCGGTGCAGGCCCGGGTGATGGAGAACCAGGAGCCTCCCATCTATGTGGTGGCCCCCGGCCGTTGCTTCCGCCAGGACACCGCCGATGCCACCCACATGCCGGTGTTCCACCAGATCGAGGGCCTCGTGGTGGACCGCGACACCACCCTGGGCGATCTGGCCGGGACCATCGAGGCGTTCACCGCCGCCTACTTCGGCCCTGGCTTCACCTCCCGGTTGCGTCCCTCCTACTTCCCGTTCACCGAGCCCTCAGCCGAGTTCGACATCCAGCGTCCCGACGGCACCTGGCTGGAGCTAGGGGGCTGCGGCATGGTCCACCCCAATGTGTTCGAGGCCTGCGGCATCGACCCCGAGCAGTGGCAGGGATTCGCCTTCGGTTTCGGCATCGACCGCCTGGCCCTGATCCGGTTCGGCATCGACGACTTGCGCGAGCTTTGGACCAACGACATCCGCTTCCTGGAGCAGTTCTGATGGCCTGCAATCCGGCTCTTGAGGCAGCAGCGCGATGAAGGTGCTGTTGAGCTGGCTGAGGGAGTTCGCCCCCGACATCGAAGGCGACCCCGAGGACTTGGCCGAGACCCTGTCCAATTTGGGGTTGGCCGTTGAAGAGCTGAGCCACGTCGGCCAGGGGCTGGAGGGCATCGTGGTGGCCGAGGTGCTGGCCACCCGGCCCCATCCCGACGCCGACCGCATCCATCTGGTGGACGTGGACGCGGGCGATGGCGAAGCCCTCCAGGTGTGCTGCGGAGCCTTCAACATGGCGGTGGGCGACCGGGTCCCGCTGGCTGTTGTGGGCACCACCATGCCCAACGGCATGGAGATCGCCCGGCGCAAGATGCGGGGCGAATGGAGCAACGGAATGCTGTGCTCGGGGGCCGAGATCGGCATGGGCGACGACCACGAGGGCATCATGATCTTGGAGCAGGGCCTGTCGTCGGGCGTTCCCCTCGCCGAGGCACTGGGGATCCACCCCGATGTGCTGTTCGACTTGGAGGTGAACCCCAACCGGCCCGACGCCATGTCGGTGATGGGTGTGGCCCGCGATCTGGCCGCCCGCCTCGGAGTGCCCTTCTCGGTGGCTGCCCCCAAGGTCGACGAGACCGGCCAATCCGCAACCGATCGGGCATCGGTGAGCATCTCCGCTCCCGACCTGTGCGGCCGCTTCGGAGTGAGAGTGATCGACAACGTTCCGTCTGGGCCGTCGCCTCGGTGGATGGCCAATCGCCTGCTGGCCGTGGGGCAGCGGCCCATCAGCGCGGTGGTCGACCTGTCCAACTACGTGATGTTCGAGTTGGGCCAGCCCAACCACACCTACGACCTCGATCTGGTTCCCGGCGGTGAGCTGGGGGTGCGCATGGCTCGATCAGGCGAGCTAATGACCACCTTGGACGGGGTGGTGCGCACCCTGACGGAAGCTGACGGCGTGATTGTCAACCGCGATGACGAGGCCATCGGCCTAGCCGGGGTCATGGGCGGTGCCTCCACGGAGATCTCCGCTGAGACCCGCTCAGTGTTGCTGGAGGCCGCCTGGTGGGATCCCATGACCATCGCCCGCACCGCCCGCCGACTTGGGCTGCGCAGCGAGGCATCAGCTCGTTTCGAGCGGGGGGCCGATCCCGACATCATCCCCATGGCGCTGGACCGCTTCGCCGAACTGGCGGCTGCCCTTGAGGCTACCGCTGCCCCCGGCATGGTCGATGCCGCCGGCAATAGGCCTGAATCCATCACCGTTCGAGTTCGCCCTCAGCGGGTGAACTCCATCTTGGGCACCGAGTTGAACGCCGAGGAGATGACGGACTTGCTGGAGCCCATCGGTTTCTCTTGCGATTCAGGAGGAGATGGCCAGGACTTCGAGGTCACGATCCCTTCGTGGCGGCTCGATTCGGCCACCGAGATCGACGTGGTCGAGGAAATAGGCCGGCTCCACGGCTACTCCAATATCTCCCGCACAGTGCCGGTTACCGAGCAGGCCGGTGCCCTCACCCCCCGCCAGCAGGACCGCCGCCGGATCCAGGCGCTGCTCACCGGAATTGGAATTACCGAGGCCATGCCCCTGCCCTTCTTGGCCCCCGGCGATTTGGCCCGAGCCGGGCTGGGCGACGACGGCATCACCGTGACCAACCCGCTGGTGGCCGAAGAGTCGATCATGCGAACTTCGCTGCGCCCCGGCTTGCTCAAAGCGGTGGCCTACAACGCAGCCCGGCGCACCACCGGAGTGTCGCTGTTCGAGATCGGCCGGGTGAATCCCGGCGGGGGAGACGATCTCCCCGATGAGCACGAGCACTTGGCCGTGGTCTTGGCCGGCCAAGAGGCCACCGCAGCCACCTCCCTGTGGCGCCGCTTGGCCCGTAATCTGGCTGTCACCAATCCTGGAGTGGTCAACAGCTCGGTAGATGGCCTCCATCCCGGCCGGTCCGGAAGAGCAATGGCCGACGGCCAGCCAGTCGGTGCGCTGGGCGAGATCGACCCCCAAGTGCTGGACGCTTTCGAGATCAGCGAGAGGGTGGCCTGGCTAGAGGTCAGCCTAGGAGCGCTGCTAGAAGCCGACCGGGGGCTGGCGCCCTATCGAGCCCCCAGCCGCTACCCGTCCAGCGACGTGGATTTGGCCTTCGCCGTTCCCGACGATGTGGCCGCCGACGAGGTAGCTGCCACCATCGCCCAAGCCGGTGGCGAGCTGCTGGCCTCCGTGGCCCTGTTCGACGTATTCCGCTCCGACCAACTAGGCGAAGCCCGCCGCAGCCTGGCCTTCTCCCTCCGCTTCGAAGCCTCCGACCGCACCCTCAACGACGCCGAAGTCGCCGCCGCCCGCCAAGCCTGCATAGAAGCCGTCACCACCACCCACAACGCCACCCTCCGTGGCTAGGAGTTCAAACTAGACGTTGGCGGTGCGTTGCCTGTCTTGAATGGGGATCTCGGCCGAGTCGATGTGGACGGAGAGCACTTGCACGCCGGGGACGGACTCGGCATCAGCCTTGGCGGACTCCAGTGCCTCAGACAAGGAGTCAGCCTCACGGGCAAAATCCAGTCGGTGGTGGGCGATCAGGGCGTCATCGCAGCCGGCCTGGTGCAAGGCATCGAATACGGCATCCTCAAGAAGGTCAAGCGAGCCATCAGTCACTAGCTCGAAGTAATGGACCTTGCGAGATGTCATCCCAGCCTCCCAGCGGTACCAGCATCCTGGCATCGGCACTTGTTGGCGCTCTTCAAGAGCCTACTCGCCTGGTCTTCGGGTACGCGGGGCGACCCCGCAATCCCCACGGTGCAGCCAGGATTGCGCGCCGGACAATATGCCGTACCCCACCTGTGCGCTGATCGGCCCTCAGACAACTCGATTGTCCATCCCGATTTCACGAGTTGTTTGATCGCTCTGCGCACCTCTTTCTTCGGGTGGGTGCCTCTTGCCACAGGGGGCAAAGTACCGAGGGCCGGTGACAGTTTTGTCTGGACGACCAACGAAAGGTTGGGATCACGGGACCGAGGTTGTCCCATTAGTTTGCATGAGTATGCAAACTAATGCATAATCTTGCCTATGGAAGAGAAGATTCCTGTCGGAATCATTGGGGCGTCAGGGTATGCGGGCGCGGAATTGATGCGTTTGCTGGCTCACCATGGCGGTTTCGACGTGCGCTTCGTCACCGGCGATACCCAGGCCGGCCAGCCGGTTGCCGACCTGTATCCCCACTTGGCCGCGATCGGCGCTGACAAGGAGTTTGTGAAGTACGACCCCGAGCTGCTGGACGATGTGGGCCTGGCGTTTTTGGCCCTGCCCCACGGCCAATCGATGTCGATGGCCGCAGACATATTGGATCGGGGCAAGACCGCCGTGGATCTGGCCGCCGATTTCCGGCTGACCGACGCTGGGCAATACCAGCAGTGGTATGGGGAGCCGCATCAGGTGCCCGAGCTGCTCGGGCAGTTCGCCTACGGCCTCCCCGAGCTGTTTAGAGACGAACTGGCCGACGCCTCCGCCGTGGCCGTGCCCGGCTGCTATCCCACCGCTGCGGCCCTGGCAGTGGCCCCGCTGGTCCGCTTGGGCCTAATCCACCCCGACGGGATCATCGTGGATGCGGCCAGCGGTGTTTCCGGCGCGGGGCGGCCTCCCAAGGCCCACACCACCTTCTGCGCGGTTGATGAGGATTTCACTGCCTATGGGCTGCTCGACCACCGTCACACCCCCGAGATCGAGCAGGCTGCCGGAGCATCGGTGCTGTTCACCCCCCACTTGGCCCCGATGAACCGGGGTATTCTCGCCACCTGCTACGCCAAGCCCGCAGGGGAGGCATCCACCGCTTCACTGCTTGATACGCTGGCCGAGTTCTACGCCGATGAGCCGTTCATCGTCGTGTCCGGGCGCTCGCCCTCCACCAAAGCCACGCTGGGCTCTAACGCCGCCCATCTCACCGTTCGATTCGATGCCCGGACGCAGACCGTGGTGGCGTTGTGCGCCATCGACAACCTGGTGAAGGGGGCGGCCGGACAGGCTGTCCAGTGCGCCAACATCGTCAGCGGGTTTGACGAGACCGCAGGATTGACCGCGGTGGGGGTTTATCCATGAGCGTGACCGATGTCCCCGGATTCGCAGCCGCGGGAGTGGCCTGCGGCATCAAGCCCAGCGGGAAGCCCGATCTGGCCCTGGTGGCCACCGCTGATGGCTCGGCGGTCAGCGCGGCCGGGGTGTTCACCTCCAACAAGATGACCGCGGCCCCCGTGCTGGTGTGCCAAGAGCACCTGGCCGCCACTGGGGGACAGGCCGCCGCCGTGGTCCTCAACAGCGGAAACGCCAATGCGGCGACGGGGACGCAAGGCATGGCCGACGCCCGCCAGATGTGCAAGGAGACCGCCGCCGCCCTGGGAGTTGCCCCCGAAGAGGTGTTGGTGTGCTCCACCGGGCTGATCGGCTACACCCTGCCCATGGACAAGGTCTCGGCCGGCATTTCTGCGGCGGCCCAGGCCCTCACCCCCGACGACGGCCCCCAAGCGGCCGAAGCCATCATGACCACCGACACCGTGCCCAAGCAGGTGCTCATCGCCGGCGACGGGTTCACCGTGGGGGGCATGGCCAAGGGCGCGGCCATGCTGGAGCCCAACATGGCCACCATGCTGGCCGTGCTGGCCACCGACGCGGCCGCCGACCCGCAGGCTCTCCAGCAGGCCTTGCGGGAGGGGGTGTCCGGCACCTTCAACACCCTCACCGTGGACGGGGCTGAGTCAACCAACGACACCGTGCTGATGCTGGCCAACGGCCAGGCCGGGCCGGCCGATCCCGACGCCCTCACCCGGGCGGTGGCCGCGGCCTGCGAGAGCCTGGCCCTCCAGATGGCCGACGACGCCGAGGGCTCCACCAAGACGGTGTTCCTGCGGGTCACCGGGGCGGCAACCGACGCCGAGGCGGCCAAGGCTGCTCGGGACACCGCCAACTGTCAGCTGGTGAAGTGCTCTTGGTACGGCCAGGATCCCTACTGGGGCCGCATCGCCTCGGAGATGGGGGCCGCCGGGGTGGCCTTCGACAACACCAGGCTGACCATCGCCTACGGACCTCATGTGGTGTACCACCACGGCGAGCCCGCCCACCCCCCTGAACTGGCTGAGTACATGACCGGTCGCCGTCTCGACCTGCACGTTGATCTGGGCATGGGCAGCGGTTCGGCCCGCATCATCACCACCGACCTCACCCACGCCTACATCGACGAGAACATGGGGACGTCATGAGCCTCACCCCAGAAGCCACCGCGGCGGTGCTCACCCAGGCCCTGCCCTACATCCAGCGGTTCTCCGGAGCCACCGTGGTGGTGAAGTACGGCGGCAGCGCTATGGACCGCGACCACCTGGCCGGATTCGCGGCCGACGTCGTGCTGATGCACTCGGTGGGAATCCGTCCCGTGGTGGTTCATGGCGGCGGCCCCCAGATCGGCGAGATGATGGGACGGCTCGGGTTGGAGCCCCGCTTTGTCGACGGACTGCGGGTTACCGACGCGGAGACCCTCGACATCGCCCGCATGGTGCTGGTGGGCCGGGTCAACCGCGACATCGTCTCAGCCATCAACGTGTACGGCCCCTCGGCGGTGGGCGTGTCCGGAGAGGATGCCGGGTTGATTCAGGCCCGGGCCGACAACCCCGAGCTTGGCTACGTGGGAACGGTGGACGCGGTCAACACCACCATCATCGACCGGCTGCTCGATGAGAACCTGATCCCAGTGGTGTCCACCATCGGCGCCGATGCCACCGGTCAGGCGCTCAATATCAACGCCGACACCGTGGCCGGAATCCTGGCCGGAGCCCTGGGTGCGGCCAAGGCCGTGTTCCTCACCGATGTCGAGGGGCTGTACGACGATCCCGACGACCCGTCCACCCTCATCAGCGCCACCACCACTTCTGAGCTCGACGAGATGATCGCAACCGGAGCCCTGGGCGGGGGCATGATCCCCAAGGCTGAAGCCGCCGTCCACGCGGTGCGCCACGGGGTGGCTTCAGCTCACATGGTGAACGGCACCACTCCGCATGTGCTGCTTCTGGAGCTCTTCACCGATGCGGGGGTGGGCACCATGGTCTGCCCCGATCCCGATAAAGAACAGGAGACCTCTCCATGACCACCCACACCGACGCGGTGGGCACCGACGCCGGGCAATGTCCGCTGATGCCCACCTACGGCCCGCCGTCGGTCATGTTCGTGCGGGGGGAGGGGTGCTGGCTGTGGGACCGCGACGGCACCCGCTACCTGGACTTCCTCAGCGGTATCGCCGTTTGCAGCCTGGGCCACGCCCACCCCAAAGTGGCCGCAGCGGTGGCCGAGCAGGCCCGCACGCTGTGCCATGTGTCCAACCTGTACGCCACCGAGCCCCAGATGCATGTGGCCCGCACCATCGACCGCCTCGTCGGCGGCCCTCCCGGCCAAGTGTTCTTCGCCAACAGCGGCGCCGAGTCCAACGAGTGCTCCATCAAGCTGGCCCGCAAATGGGCCGGTCATGGCCGCTACACGGTCATCAGCGCCGGCCGGTCGTTCCACGGGCGGACGCTGGCCACGCTGCACGCCACCGGCCAAGCCGAGAAACACGAGGCCTTCCAACCCCTGCCCGAGGGCTTTCGCCACATCCCCTGGGATGACATCGCCGAGTTGGAGAAGGCCATCGACGACACCACCGCGGCGGTGCTGTTGGAGCCCATCCAAGGCGAGGGGGGCATCAATGTGCCTTCCGCCGGCTATCTCCAAGCGGTGCGTGATCTGTGCGACGACCGGGGTTTGCTGTTCATGCTCGATGAGGTGCAGACCGGGCTGGCCCGCACCGGCCGCTGGTTCGCCCACCATCACGACGGGGTCGAACCCGACGTGGTGACCATGGCCAAAGCGCTGGGCAACGGCATGCCCATCGGCGCCTGCTGGGCCCGGGCTGAAGTCGCCGCGGCCTTCAAGCCCGGTGATCACGCCACGACGTTCGGTGGCCAGCCCCTGGCGGCGTCGGCGGCCAAGGCCACCCTCGAAGTGATGGAGGAACTCGACCTGCCCGCCATGGCCGCCCAAGCCGGAGAGACGATGCGGGCCGCGGTCGAGGCTCTCGACGGAGTGGCCAGCGTGCGGGGCCGGGGCCTGCTGCTGGGCGTGGAGCTGGCCGGGGAGCGCCCTGCCGCTGAAGTGGTGGGCGCAGGGATGGCCGAAGGCTTGGTGTTGGGCACCGCGGGCACTACCTCACTGCGCATCGCCCCGCCTCTGATCATCAGCGACGACGAGATCGCCCACGGCGTGGCCGTGCTCGACAAGGTATTGACGTCATGAAGCCGGTCCGTCACCTCCTTGAGGTCGATGACCTCACTGCGGAAGAGTTGGCCATGGTGCTGGAGCTTTCTGCCGACCCCGCCCCCTCGCAGGCGTTGGAAGGCAAGGGTATGGCGCTGCTGTTCGAGAAGCCCTCAGCCCGTACCCGGCACTCCATGGAGATGGCCGTGGTTCAACTCGGCGGCCACCCGGTGTCCATCGCCGGAGGCGAAGTGGGCATCGACCAGCGGGAGTCGGCCGAGGACATCACCTGTACCCTGGCCTGCTATCACGCGGCCATCGGCGCCCGGGTGTTCGACCACACCGTGGTGGAGCGCATGGCCGCGGTCAGCCCGGTTCCGGTGGTCAACATGCTGAGCGATCAGGCCCACCCCTTGCAGGCCATGGCCGACATACTGACCGTGAAGCAGGTCTTCGGGGAGATCAGCGGCCGCCGCATCGCCTATGTGGGCGATCCCAACAACGTGGCCCAGTCGCTGGCCATCGCCGCGGGACTGGCCGGTGCGGAGTTCGTCATCGCCAGTCCTGCTGGCTACCGATTCGACGCCGTCAACCTCAGCCGCATCGCCAACACTGGCCGGCAAGCCCAGGTGGTGGAAGATCCCGTCGAGGCGGTGGACGGCGCCCACGTTGTGTACACCGATGTATGGGTCTCCATGGGCCAAGAGGCCGAGACCGCCGAGAAGATGGACGCCTTCGCCCGCTACACCGTGGACGAGCCGCTGATGAGCCGGGCCGCCCCCGACGCCATCTTCCTGCACTGCCTGCCTGCCCGTCCCGGCCTAGAGGTAACTGAAGAAGTGCTCTACGGCCCCCAGAGCCGGATATGGCAGCAAGCCGAGAATCGCATGCACGCCGCCCGCGGCCTGCTCACGTTCCTGTTGGGGGCGTCATGAGGCTGGGCAAGAACCAGCGCCAGCACCGGATCGCCCAGATCCTGAAGCAGGAGTCGGTGTCCAGCCAGGACCACCTGGTGGAGCTGCTGGCCGCCGAGGGAGTGGCCGCCACCCAGGCCACCGTGTCGCGCGATCTCGACGACCTGGGCGCGGTCAAGGTCCCCACCGGTGGCGGGTCGGTGTACGCCATCCCCGAGCTGCCCTCCGAGCAGATCGCCCCCGACGACCACCTCCGGCGGGTGCTGGGGGAGTGGGTGGTGGCCGTGGGCTGCTCCCAGAATCTGATCATGCTCAACACCCCGCCGGGATCGGCCCATGTGGTGGGCTCGGCCATCGACCGCTCCGCGGTTGACGGGGTGCTGGGCACCGTGGCCGGCGACGACACCGTGCTGGTGGTGGCCACCGAAGACGCCGGTGGACACTCCGTGGCCGAATTCTTCCGCTCACAAGCCGGACTGTCCGATCCCGGCGAGTCCGCCTGACTGGAGATGTGACCATGACTGTTCTCAACAGATACCTGGACAAGATCGTGCTGGCCTATTCCGGCGGGCTGGACACCTCGGTGATCCTGCGCTGGTTGCAGGACACCTACGACTGCGAGGTGGTCACCTTCACCGCCGACCTGGGCCAAGGCGAGGAGTTGGAACCGGCCCGGGCCAAAGCCGAGGCCATGGGCGTGAAGGAGATCTACATCGAAGACCTGCGCGAGGAGTTCACCGCCGACTTCGTGTACCCCATGTTCCGGGCCAACGCCATCTACGAGGGGGAGTACCTGCTGGGCACCTCCATCGCCCGCCCGCTCATCGCCAAGCGGCTGGTGGAGATCGCCGCCGAGGCAGGCGCCGACGCGGTGTCCCACGGCGCCACCGGCAAGGGCAACGACCAGGTGCGCTTCGAGCTGGGGGCCTATGCCCTCAACCCCGACATCTCGGTGGTGGCCCCGTGGCGCATCTGGGATTTGGGCTCCCGGGAGAAGCTGGTGGCCTACGCCGCCGAGCACGGCATCCCCATCGAGGCCGAGCGGGAGGGCGGCTCCCCGTTTTCCATGGACGCCAACCTGCTGCACATCTCCTATGAGGGCGGTCCGCTGGAAGATCCGTGGTTCGAGCCTCCCGAGGAGATGTGGCGCTGGTCGGTAGCGCCGGAGAACGCCCCTGACAACCCGACCGAGATCGAGCTCACCTTCCAGGGCGGCGACATCGTTGCCATCGACGGTCAGCCCCTCAGCCCGGCCACCGTCTTGGCCGAGCTGAACCGCATCGGCGGGGCCAACGGCATCGGCCGGCTCGATCTGGTGGAGAACCGCTACGTGGGCATGAAGTCGCGGGGCTGTTATGAGACCCCCGGCGGCACCATCATGCTCAAGGCCCACCGGGCCATGGAGAGCCTCACCCTCGACCGGGAGGTGGCCCACCTCAAAGACGAGCTCATGCCCCGCTACGCCCAGCTGATCTACAACGGCTACTGGTGGAGCCCCGAGCGCCTGATGCTCCAGACCGCCATCGACCATTCCCAGGCGCGGGTGAACGGCACCGTGCGGCTCAAGCTCTACCGGGGCAACGTGACCGTGACCGGGCGGCGCTCCGACGACAGCCTGTTCGATGAGGCGGTGGTCACCTTCGAAGAGGACCAGGGCGCCTACCAGCAGGCCGATGCCGAGGGTTTCATCAAGCTCCATGCTCTGCGGCTGCGCACCCTGGCCCAGCGGGCAGGCCCGTCATGAGCACGCTTTGGCACGGGAGGTTCGAAGGCGATCCCGCCGATGAGCTGATGGCCTACACCGCCAGCATCGGTTTCGATGTGAGGCTGGCGCCCGACGACATCGCCGGGTCGCGGGCCCATGTCCGGATGCTGGGTCGCGTTGGCTTGCTCGCCGACTCAGAGATGCACGAGGTGCTGGCCGCGCTCGACCAAGCCGAAGCCGAGCTGGCCGCCGGCGACTTCGTGTTCGCGCCCGGCGACGAGGACATCCACACTGCTATCGAGCGCCGGGCAACCGAATTGGCCGGCCAAGCCGGGGCCAAGCTCCATACCGGCCGCAGCCGCAACGACCAGGTGGCCACCGCCTTGCGCCTGTTCGCCAAGCGGGAGTTGGCCGCCATCGCCGCCGATGTGATCGCCCTCCAAAAGGTGCTGCTTGAGCGGGCTGCCTCAGCCGGCGATGCCTACCTGCCGGGATACACCCACCTCCAGCGGGCCCAGCCGGTGCTGTTGGCCCACCACCTGCTGGCCCACGGCTGGGCGCTGGCCCGAGACGTCGACCGGCTGGTCGACGCCCGCGCCCGCATGGACGTGAGCCCGCTGGGGGCGGGCGCGGTGGCCGGGTCGTCGCTTCCCCTTGAACCCGACATGACCGCTGCCGAGCTTGGTTTCGCCGCCCGGTTTGAGAACTCCATGGACGCGGTGTCCGACCGGGACTTCGTGGCCGAGAGCCTGTTCGCTTTGGCCATGATTGCCATACATCTGTCCCGGCTCGGCGAGGAGATCGTGTTCTGGACCTCCGAAGAGGCCGGCTTCGCCACCCTCGACGACGCCTACGCCACTGGTAGCTCCATGCTTCCCCAGAAGAAGAACCCCGACATCGCCGAGCTGGCCCGGGGCAAAGCCGGCCGGCTCATCGGCAACCTCACCGGGCTTTTGGCCACCCTAAAAGGCCTCCCGCTGGCCTACAACCGCGACCTCCAAGAGGACAAAGAACCCCTGTTCGACGCGCTCGACCAGATCCGTCTCGGCGTGAGGGCCATGACCGGGCTGATGTCTTCCATCATCTTCAACACCGACGCCATGGCTGCCGCCGCCGATGCCCCCACCGCAGCCGCCACCGATCTGGCTGAGCACCTTGTGGCCGACGGCATGGCGTTCCGCGAGGCCCACGCCATAGTCGGAGACCTGGTGCGACGCAGCCTGAACGGCGAGGGATCGATGGCCGACCTGGTGCAGGCCGACCCCCGCCTGGGAGCGACCGCCGCGGAACTCTTGGCCCCCGGCGTCCCCGTCACCCGCCGCACCACCCCCGGCGCCGCCGGCCCCGACGCCGTGGCCTCCCAGATCGAGAGCTTCCGCGCCCAGCTCGATACCGACACTGCCCGTTTCGACTGACGGGCATCGGCCGGGGCTGCCTTATCCTGGCGGCGATGAGGTTGGAGCGGGATTTCTACGCCCGAGACCCTCGGGAAGTGGCCCCCGACCTGCTGAACAAGGTGCTGGTGTCCGGGGAGTGCCGGGGACGGATCGTGGAGGTGGAGGCCTACGCCGGGGCCGACGACCCGGGGAGCCACGGATATCGGGGCATGACTCCTCGCACCGAGGTCATGTTCGGGCCGCCTGGCCGGCTGTACGTGTACTTCACCTACGGGATGCACTGGTGCGCCAACGTGGTGTGCGGAGCCAAAGGAGAGTGCGCTGCGGTGCTGTTGCGGGCGCTGACGCCGCTGGCCGGCCTTGATGAGATGAGAGAGCGGCGGCCCAAGGCCCGCCAGAACCGGGACCTGTGCAGCGGGCCGGCCAAACTCGCCGCCGCACTGGGCATCGACGGCGCGGCCAACGGCGCCGACTTGGTGGCCGCCGATTCGGGGATCGAGCTGCTCGATGACGGCACTGCGCCCCCCGCTGATCCGGCCCGCTCCGTTCGCATAGGCCTCAGCGCTGGTACCGACCTTCCATGGCGCTGGTACGTTCCCGGTTGTCCCGATCTATCCCGCAAGGGCTGATGAAGAGCAGATATGACCTGGTCGAGCAGCGAAGATGCTGAATTGGCTTCCAGCAAAGACCTGGCCGTGGCCCGAGAGCTGCTGGCCAGGTTCGACGATGATCTGGGAGATCGCTATCGCTCGCTGATCGACAGCCACCCCGACGCCAGCCTGAGAACGTGCCGACCAGGTCACCTCACCGGATCGGCGCTGGTGGTGGACCGCGCTGGAACCAACACCCTGCTCTTGCTCCACGCCAAGTTCGGCCGCTGGCTTCAGCCAGGGGGTCATGCCGACGGCGATGCCAACCTGGCCGCAGTGGCGCTGCGGGAGGCGACCGAGGAAACCGGAATCGACGGACTGCGCATCTGGCCCCAGCCCCTGCATCTGGACATCCACGAGGTGGATCCCCCCGGCGAAGATGCCCATCTGCACTACGACGTCCGGTTCTTGGTGCGGGCCCCCGCCGATGCCCAACCCCAGGGCAATCATGAGTCTCTGGGCTTGCGCTGGGTGCCTCTGGACGCATTAGCAGACTTCGGCTGCGACGCCGGCTTGGTGCGTCTGGCCCAGTTGGGGGCCCTGGCCCTCAAGGACCTGCCCGGGAACTAACCGATATCCAGAGGGTCGCCGCACGAGGGCATCCGGTTGCGATCGGCGAAGGCATCCAACAGGGCGTCAACCCCTTCTCCTCGCTCCACGCTCACCCGGAACTGGCGGTCTTCTCCGGCCCGGAGGGCCACTGCGTGGGCCAGACGATCGTTGAGATAGCTCTCCCAGCTGCCCAGCCACAAACCCACTAGCTCTCCGTCCTCGCCGCCGGGCGCGGAGGCGGCCAAGTCGGCTGTCATCTCGGCCAGGACTGAGGTCGAGGTTTCAATCTGGCCAGCCCGTTCACCCATGCTCACCGCGTCACGGGCCTGAGGCAGGCGGTCCAAAGCGTCTCTGGCCTCGGCGCATCGGGCCTCGGCGTCGGCTACCCATTCCCGATCTTCGAGGCGGTCGGGGTTCCCATCGCCGAAAAACCAGATCGTGGCCCCGATCCAGAACACCGCGAACAGCACCAACACCGCGATGCCAATCGTCAAGCCGAGTCGTCTGCCCGTCACGTACTCATTCTCCCTTTGCCGCCGACTCCCGTAGCCTGTGCCCAGTGCTTGAAGAACTCGAATCGCGCGGCCTGGTGCAGGACACCACCGATCGGGCTCTGCTGTCGCGACGGCTGAACGACAGTCCGGTCGGGGTGTACCACGGCATCGACCCTACGGCCAGTTCCCTGCATTTGGGCAACCTCATCGGCGTATTGGTGTTACGGCGGTTCCAAGAGGCTGGTCACCGGCCCATCGCTTTGGTGGGCGGGGCCACCGGCATGGTGGGTGATCCCAGCGGTCGCTCTGACGAGCGCAATCTGCTGGACGACGACACACTGGCGGCCAACCTTGCCGGCATAAGAGCCCAACTGGAAAAGCTCCTGGACTTCGACGGCGACGCTGAGTTGGTCAACAACTACGACTGGACCCGCGACCTCACTCTCATCGAGTTTCTCCGCGACACCGGCAAGCACGCCACCGTGAACCAGATGGCGGCCAAGCACTCGGTGCGCAGCCGCATGGAGAGCGAATCTGGCATTTCCTATACCGAGTTCACCTACATGCTCCTCCAGGCCTACGACTTCTGGTGGCTGCACTCCCACCAACAATGCGAGCTTCAAATCGGCGGCTCCGACCAATGGGGCAACATCACCGCTGGAGTGGATCTCATTCGCCGCCGCTCCGGTACCCAGGCTCACGGCCTCACCTGGCCGCTGCTCACCCGGTCTGACGGGGCCAAGTTCGGCAAGACCGCGGAGGGTGCAGTGTGGCTGGATCCAGAGCGCACCAGCCCTTACCGCTTCCACCAGTACTTCGTGCAGGTGCCCGACGAGGATGTGGAGCGCAGCCTGCTTCAGTTCACCATGCTTCCGGTGGGAGAGATCGCGGAGGTGGTCGAGGTCCATCAGGGCGATTCCGGGCGCCGGGAGGCACAGCGCAAACTGGCCAACGAGGTCACATCACTGGTGCACGGCCCGGCGGCTGCTGCTGCTGCGGAGGAAGCGGCCCGAATCCTGTTCGGCTCACCGGTGGACGACATGGACGAGGCAGCCTTCGAGACGGTCGCCGACGAGGTGCCGACCTCGGACATTACCCTTACTGCCGACGGCGGGTTCGACGCCGACTCGAACAGCTTCGATCTGGTGGAGCTGTTGGCCTCAACTGGGCTGGCCAGCTCCAAGGGCGATGCCCGCCGAGGGCTGTCAGAGGGGTCGGTCTACGTGAACAATAAGCGGGTTTCCGGCGAGGCCCCGGCCGTGGACGCCAACCGCCTGCTGCACGGCCGCTACCTGCTACTTCGACGGGGAAAGCGCCGGCACCACCTTCTACGAGTGTCAGAAAACGAATCCCCTGGATGAGTTGACGTTGCTGGTCCGCGCCGGTAGCGTTACAACTCGCCTCTGAAACGGGTAGCTCTCGGGCTGCCCGCAGTGGCAGAGCACGGTTTGGCTTGTCTAGACCGATGCGGTTCTCCCGTCAGGGTCACCGCCTCACGCTCCTTGAAAACGGAAGAGAGGACGGAAAAGCCAGTGCGGGCGACGTCTTAGCGCACCTCGTGTCTAAGTCGTCGACCTAACACAATTCCAAGGAATACAAGTCAGGAAGGGTTTCGACCCTTTTGACTTTCCGAAAATCGCTTTGTCTTGCCGAGGCAAATAGTAAGACGAGCACTTGATCGAAGGCAGCGATTCCCCTCGGGGAAGGTCTGCTGGAGATATTGACGGAGAGTTTGATCCTGGCTCAGGACGAACGCTGGCGGCGTGCCTAACACATGCAAGTCGAACGAGGTCGCCTTCGGGCAATGACCAAGTGGCGAACGGGTGCGTAACACGTGAGGAACCTGCCCCGAAGACTGGGACAACCACGGGAAACTGTGGCTAATACCAGATGCCCTCCGCTGATCGCATGGTCGGCAGAGGAAACGCTCCGGTGCTTCGGGAGGGCCTCGCGGCCTATCAGCTTGTTGGTGAGGTAACGGCTCACCAAGGCATCGACGGGTAGCTGGTCTGAGAGGACGATCAGCCACACTGGGACTGAGACACGGCCCAGACTCCTGCGGGAGGCAGCAGTGGGGAATCTTGCGCAATGGGCGAAAGCCTGACGCAGCAACGCCGCGTGGGGGATGAAGGCTCTCGGGTTGTAAACCCCTTTCAGCAGGGACGAAATTGACGGTACCTGCAGAAGAAGCCCCGGCCAACTACGTGCCAGCAGCCGCGGTGACACGTAGGGGGCGAGCGTTGTCCGGAATTATTGGGCGTAAAGAGCTCGTAGGCGGTTTAGTAAGTCAGATGTGAAAGGTTGGGGCTCAACCCTAAGACTGCATCCGATACTGCTATGACTAGAGTCCGGTAGAGGAGTGTGGAATTCCTGGTGTAGCGGTGAAATGCGCAGATATCAGGAGGAACACCGACGGCGAAGGCAGCACTCTGGGCCGGTACTGACGCTCAGGAGCGAAAGCGTGGGTAGCAAACAGGATTAGATACCCTGGTAGTCCACGCCGTAAACGTTGGGCACTAGGTGTGGGGCCTTATCAACGGGTTCCGTGCCGTAGCTAACGCATTAAGTGCCCCGCCTGGGGAGTACGGCCGCAAGGCTAAAACTCAAAGGAATTGACGGGGGCCCGCACAAGCGGCGGAGCATGTTGCTTAATTCGAGGCAACGCGAAGAACCTTACCTGGGTTTGACATGTACGGAAAAGCCATAGAGATATGGTGTCCTTTGGGGCCGTACACAGGTGGTGCATGGCTGTCGTCAGCTCGTGTCGTGAGATGTTGGGTTAAGTCCCGCAACGAGCGCAACCCTCGTCCTATGTTGCCAGCACGTTATGGTGGGGACTCGTAGGAGACCGCCGGGGTCAACTCGGAGGAAGGTGGGGACGACGTCAAGTCATCATGCCCCTTATATCCAGGGCTGCAAACATGCTACAATGGCCGGCACAACGGGCAGCGACACCGCGAGGTGAAGCGAATCCCTTAAAACCGGTCTCAGTTCGGATTGGAGTCTGCAACTCGACTCCATGAAGTCGGAGTCGCTAGTAATCCCGGATCAGCAACGCCGGGGTGAATACGTTCCCGGGCCTTGTACACACCGCCCGTCACACCACGAAAGTCGGCAACACCCGAAGTCAGTGGCCTAACTCTTTTGAGGGGGAGCTGCCGAAGGTGGGGTTGGCGATTGGGGTGAAGTCGTAACAAGGTAGCCGTACCGGAAGGTGCGGCTGGATCACCTCCTTTCTAAGGAGTTCCGTTTCCACTTGATACCGCCAAATGGCGGAATCAGGTTCGGACACTCCCAGTTGATGCACTGGTTTCTTTTGTCCTCTCTTCCGCTTTGAGGGAGCGTGATCTTCACGCTCGAGGCTCTGCCTGATTGATCTTTTCAATTGTTCGGCACCCTCCTGTGCTCATTGAGAACTGCATAGCGAGCACGAGCATCTGATCGAAATTAGAGTTCTTCGATGTATGAATCTTCCAAGCTACGAAGAGCCAACGGTGGATGCCTTGGTGCCTACGACCGATGAAGGACGTGAGAGGCTGCGATAAGCCTCGGGGAGCTGCCGACTGAGCTTCGATCCGGGGATGTCCGAATGGGGAAACCCGATACTTGTAAAGGGGTATCACTCCAGTGTGAACACATAGCACTGGTAGAGGGAACCAGGTGAACTGAAACATCTAAGTAACCTGTAGGAAAGGAAAGCAACCGCGATTCCCTTAGTAGCGGCGAGCGAAATGGGAATAGCCTAAACCGTGCCGGTGGAATAGCCTGGTGGCGTTGCCGGTTCGGTGTTGTGGGGCCTCAGAGGAGGAGCACCAGATCCTCCACGAAGTTACAAACGTGCGTGGTAGTGGAATCGTTCTGGAAAGGCGAGCCGCAGCGGGTAAGAGCCCCGTACACGAAACTGCTGCACACTTCGCTGAGTGTCCCCGAGTAGCGCCGTTGCCGTGTAATTCGGCGTGAATCTGCGAGGACCACCTCGTAAGGCTAAGTATCTGTAGGCAACCGATAGTGAACTAGTACCGTGAGGGAAAGGTGAAAAGTACCCCGGGAGGGGAGTGAAATAGTACCTGAAACCGTTGGTTTACAAGCAGTCAGAGCGTCGTCTCAACCGATGATCTTCGGATCGTCAATCTGAGATCGCGATGGCGTGCCTTTTGAAGAATGAGCCAACGAGTTACGGTATGTGGCGAGATTAACCTGTGAAGGGAAGTCGGAGCGAAAGCGAGTCATAATTGGGCGTACAGTCGCATGCCGTAGACCCGAAGCCGGGTGATCTATCCATGGGCAGTGTGAAGCGGGGGTAAGACTCCGTGGAGGCGCGAACCGACCTAGGTTGAAAACTGGGCGGATGACCTGTGGATAGGGGTGAAAGGCCAAACAAACCCGGAGATAGCTGGTTCTCCGCGAAATGCATTTAGGTGCAGCGTTGTGCGTTCAACCATGGAGGTAGAGCACTGGATGGGCTAGGGGGCCGACAAGCTTACCGAACTCAGCCAAACTCCGAATGCCATGGTTCCAGAGCACAGCAGTGAGACCCCGGGGGATGAGCTTCGGGGTCGAAAGGGAAACAGCCCAGACCGCCAACTAAGGTCCCTAATTTCTAGCTAAGTGGTAAACGATGTGGGATTGCACAGACAGCCAAGAGGTTGGCTTAGAAGCAGCCACCCTTGAAAGAGTGCGTAACAGCTCACTGGTCGAGTGATCCTGCGCGGACAATGTAACGGGGCTAAAGCTAGAAACCGAAGTTGCGGATTTCTGCCAATAGGCAGGAGTGGTAGCGGAGCGTCGGGCTTGGAGTGAAGCGGCAGCGTGAGCTGACGTGGACCGAGTCCGAGTGAGAATGTTGGTATGAGTAGCGAGAGAGGGGTGAGAAACCTTTCCGCCGAAAGCCCAAGGGTTCCTGGGGAAGGCTAATCCTCCCAGGGTGAGTCGGGAGCTAAGGCGAGGCCGACAGGCGTAGTCGATGCACAACCGGTTGATATTCCGGTACCGCTGTGAACGCGTCCAGGCTTAACTGGTGTTGCTAAGGGGATGCCTGTCCCGCAAAGGGACAGGAGAAACCGACCCACACCGGAGCGGCCAGCAAAGCGGGGACGCAGAGAGGTAGGTGAACCCAGGCGATGGTTGTCCTGGGGTAAGCGTGTAGGGTGGGGCCCAGGTAAGTCCGGTCCCCATAAAGCCTGAGGCGTGATACCGAACCGCATGAGGTGAAGTCACTGATCCTGTACTGCCAAGAAAAGCCGCTAGCGAGCTTTCACAGCGCCCGTACCCCAAACCAACACAGGTGGGCAGGTAGAGAATACCAAGGCGATTGGGAGAACTATGGTTAAGGAACTCGGCAAATTACATCCGTAACTTTGGGATAAGGATGACCCTAGTAAAGTGAAGGACTTCGCGTCTGGAGCTTGATCGGGTGGCACAAACCAGGGGAAAGCGACTGTTTACTAAAAACACAGCAGCGTGCGAAGTCGTAAGACGCTGTATACGCTGTGACGCCTGCCCGGTGCTGGAAGGTTACGGGGAGGGGTTAGCCGTAAGGCGAAGCTCTGAACCTAAGCCCCAGTAAACGGCGGCCGTAACTATAACGGTCCTAAGGTAGCGAAATTCCTTGTCGGGTAAGTTCCGACCTGCACGAATGGCGTAACGACTTTCCCACTGTCTCAACCATAGACCCAGCGAAATTGAAGTACGAGTAAAGATGCTCGTTAGCTACAGAAGGACGGAAAGACCCCGTGGACCTTTACTACAGCTTGATATTGGTGTTTGGTATGTGTTGTGCAGGATAGGTGGGAGACTTGGAAGCATGGACGCTAGTTTGTGTGGAGTCAACCTTGAAATACCACTCTGCATATGCTGGGCATCTAACTTAGGCCCGTTATCCGGGTTGAGGACAGTGTCAGGTGGGTAGTTTGACTGGGGCGGTCGCCTCCCAAAGAGTAACGGAGGCGCCCAAAGGTTCCCTCAGCCTGGTTGGCAATCAGGCGTCGAGTGTAATGGCACAAGGGAGCTTGACTGCGAGACCGACGGGTCGAGCAGAAACGAAAGTTGGGCATAGTGATCCGGCGGTTGCGTGTGGAAGCGCCGTCGCTCAACGGATAAAAGGTACCCCGGGGATAACAGGCTCATCTTCCCCAAGAGTCCATATCGACGGGAAGGTTTGGCACCTCGATGTCGGCTCATCGCATCCTGGGGCTGAAGCAGGTCCCAAGGGTTGGGCTGTTCGCCCATTAAAGCGGTACGCGAGCTGGGTTTAGAACGTCGTGAGACAGTTCGGTCCCTATCCTCTGTAGCCGAAGGTGATTTGAGGAAGGCTGTCCCTAGTACGAGAGGACCGGGACGGACGCAGCTCTCGTGTGCCAGTTGTCCTGCCAAGGGCATGGCTGGTTAGCGACCTGCGGAAAGGATAACCGCTGAAAGCATCTAAGTGGGAAGCCTGTTCCAAGATGAGATCACCCACCGGGAAAACCGGGTAAGGCCCGTGGCAGAACACCACGTTGATAGGCCGGAAGTGTACGCATGGCGACATGCTCAGCTGACCGGTACTAATCGGCCGAGGGCTTGGTTCTACATCAATAACTTGATTTTGAACCGGGTGTTCGTGCTCGCTGTGGAGTTCTTGTAGCTCTGCCTCTTTGACAAGAACATAAAGGTTTCGGTGGCGATGGCGGTGGGGTCACACCCGTTCCCATTCCGAACACGGAAGTTAAGCCCACCAGCGCCGATGGTACTTGGGTGGAGACGCCCTGGGAGAGTAGGTCGCCGCCGGATTTCGCAAACAGCGGGGAGCCAGATGGCTCCCCGCTTTCGTTTACCCGTGGTTAACGGGAGCCGTCTCGGTAGACTCTGGCGGTGTCTTCTGGTGGAGGGTCTGCCCGCAAGCCTCCCAATCGCAGGAGGCCTCCTCAGCAGCGGACCCATCAGAGCAAGGGCAAAGGCGGCTCCCCGAGAGGCCGAAAGACCGCGAATCAAGGAGCCGATGGGCGGGGCAGGTCTGATCGGCGGGATTCCGATGGGCGGGGCAGGTCTGATCGGCGGGATTCCGATGGGCGGGGCAGGTCTGATCGGCGGGATTCCGATGGGCGGGGCAGGTCTGATCGGCGGGATTCCGATGGGCGGGGCAGGTCTGATCGGCGGGATTCCGATCGGCGAGGGGCATCGGGCAGGGGAGGATCCGATCGCCGGGGACCTCAGGGCAGGGGAAGGACCGATTCGCCTCCACCAAAGGGGCCGAGGGGAATGGGATCTGTGGCCCGCAGAGGTGCGGCCAAGGTGGTGGAGCCACCTCTGGAACCCGAGGAAAAAGCACTGCCAGAGGTTGTTGAGGAAACGCCTGAGGATGCTGAAGAGGCCCGTCTGCGGGCCGAGCGCCGGGAGGCTCGCCAGGCCCGCACGAAGCAGCTTCGCGCCGAGGCCAAAGAAGCCGTTCAGCGGGGCAACCTGAGCGAAGAGCCCGAAAATCCGCCCGCCAAGAATCCCCGGGGGCGAAGGCGGGCTCCCTTGCCTGAGGGCGGCCCTTCACCCAAAGCCAAAGGGCTGGATGAGGCAGTGGGGCGCAGAGATGGTCCTCGGTACCGTCAACGGCTGGAGCGAGCCGAGGTGGCCTATGAGCAAGGCGATTACCACAAGGCGTGGAGGGCCCTGGACGGGATGGCCAAGGATGCCCCCAAGGTGCCCGAAGTAAGAGAGCTGACCGGCTTGACCCTCTACCGCTTGGGGCGTTGGGAATTAGCGGCACGGGAGCTGGAGGCCCACCGCGAGCTCACCGGCCGCATTGATCTCCACCCCGTGTTGGCCGACTGCCACCGGGCCCAAGGTAGATGGGTCGACGTCGACAGATTGTGGGCCGAGCTGAAGGCCTCAGAAGAAAGTGCTGCCATACTCACCGAAGGTCGGATTGTGGCCGCCGGCGCGCTAGGCGATCGAGGAGAGCTGAATGAGGCGGTAGCGCTGCTGTCGGCCAATTTTCAACTGCCCCGCCGGGCCAAGGAGCACCACCTCCGCCAGGCCTATGCCCTCGCCGACCTGTGCGAGCGGGCTGGCGAGATACCCCGGGCGCGGGAGCTATTTGGCTGGCTGGTCGACCAGGATGAGCTCTATGTGGACGTGGCTGAACGGCTGTCCGCACTTCGCTAAACCATCCCCTCAAATGGCCGGCCCTCAGGGGTAAGGTGAAAGAAGCTGGCCCCGGTTCAAAGGAGAGGCAGAACGTGGACTTTGAAGGACTACTGGGCGACGAAGCCGAATCGCTCTTGTCGCATGAATCCAAGACTATTCCCCGGGAAGATCTGAGCCTGCCCGGACCCGATTTCGTGGACCGGGTAATGACCAGCACCGACCGTTCTCCTCAGGTGCTGCGCAACCTTCAGTCGCTGTTCGACCACGGTCGGCTGGGGGGGACCGGTTACGTGTCCATCCTGCCAGTGGACCAGGGCATCGAGCACTCGGGAGCGGCCTCTTTCGCCCCCAACCCCCGGTACTTCGACCCTGCTGGCATTGTGGAGCTGGCCTTCGAGGGGGGCTGCAACGCGGTTGCCTCCACGTTCGGCGTGCTGGGGGCCACCTCCCGGAGCTTTGCTCACCGGATCCCTTTCATCGTCAAGCTCAATCACAATGAGCTGCTCACCTATCCCAACAAGTTCGACCAGGTGATGTTCGGTTCGGTGGAGCAGGCCTACGACCTGGGCGCCGCCGGCGTGGGGGCCACCATCTACTTCGGCTCAGAGGAGTCCACCCGCCAGATCCAAGAGGTGGCCGAGGCCTTCCACCGGGCCCACGAGTGCGGGTTGTTCACCGTTTTGTGGTGCTACCTGCGGAACCCCGACTTCAAGGTGGACGGCACCGACTACCACGCGGCGGCCGACCTGACCGCGCAGGCCAATCACCTTGGCGTGACCATAGAAGCCGACATCATCAAGCAGAAGCTCCCCGAGAACAACGGCGGTTACAACGCCCTCGGGTTCGGCAAGACCCACCCGCTGGTGTACGACGAGTTGACCACCGACCACCCCATCGACCTCACCCGCTGGCAAGTGGCCAACTGCTACATGGGCCGCATAGGCCTCATCAACTCCGGCGGGGCGTCCTCAGGAGCTAGCGATCTCGCCGAAGCCGTGCGCACCGCGGTCATCAACAAGCGGGCCGGCGGCCTCGGCCTCATCAGCGGCCGCAAAGCCTTTCAGCGCCCCGTCGCCGAGGGCGTAGAACTCCTAAACGCCATCCAAGACGTCTACCTCTCCGACGCGGTTACCGTCGCTTAAAGACCAGCTCAGACACTCCTGTGGATATTGTGTCGCGCATGATGCGCAACACAGCTACCTTGACGGCATGACGAAGCCCACCAATGTTGTCTTGGATCCATCATTGCGGGCGATGGCCAAACGCCGTGCAGATGAACTTGGGATGAGCGTGACGGCCTACATCCGGGAGTTGATCCGCTCGGACGATGCCGCGGCCCGCACAGCGAACTGCGACATCTCGCCGCTTATCGGCATCTTGGGAAGCGCCGGGGCGCCTACCGACGTTGCCCGTGACAAGCACAAGATGATCGACAAGGCGTTCGGCGGGGATTTCGATAGGAGGATCCAGGCCCGGGGTGGCTCTGAGTGAAAAGCGTCTTCGTGGATACCGGGGCGTGGTACGCCCTCGGTGCCAGCACCGACCTCTCCCATGATCGGGCCGTCGCATTGCTCAGCGAGCATGCCGGACCGCGACACCCCAAGACATCGCTGCCGCCTTGCAGATGGGCGAGCGGTTCAGCGATCAGGATTTCTCGATGGTCGACCGAACAAGCTGGGCAGTCATGGAGCGGTACGGCATCCAAGAGGCAGTGTCATTCGACGCCGATTTCTCCGTATACCGCTACGGCCCCGGCCTGCGCCAAGCATTCACCATTTGCCGCTGATCAAAGAGGGCCAAGCCCAGAGGGGCTTTCAGGCGAGGATGTGCCACTTGAGGTTCACCACTAGGTAACCTCGGATTCCGGCACCGCGTCAGCGAGTGGCCATCAAGGGATCAAGGAGGATTCCGTGACAGACACCGTGCCGCGTACCGTCGGGACGCGCGAGCTGAACCGCTTGGTGGTTCGCTTTGCGGGCGACTCTGGCGATGGGATGCAGCTCACCGGTGACCGCTTCACCAGTGCCAGCGCGCTTTTCGGCAACGACTTGGCCACACTCCCTGAGTTTCCGGCTGAGATCCGGGCGCCGCAGGGGACCCTGGCCGGGGTGTCGGCATTCCAGGTGCAGGTTTCCGACCACAACATCACCACGCCGGGCGACGCTCCCAGCGTGCTGGTGGCCATGAACCCGGCTGCCCTTCGCAAGGAGCTGGCCCATCTGGAGATGGGCGGGACCGTGATCGTCAACCAGGACGCCTTTGTGGAGCGCAATCTGGTCAAGGCGGGCTACGAAAGCGATCCGCTGGAAGACGGCAGCCTGGACAACTACACGCTGTTCAAGGTGCCGATGACCACCATCACCAAGGAGGTCTGCAAGGACCTGGGGGTGAAGCCCCGCGACGCCGAGCGGTCCAAGAACTTCTTCGCCCTGGGCCTATTGTCCTGGCTCTACAGCCGGCCGGCCCAGCCCACCCTGGATTGGATCTCGGCCAAGTTCAAGCGCCAGCAGCTCATCGCCGATGCCAACACCGCGGCGTTCAAGGCGGGCATGGCTTTCGGCGATACCGCCGAGCTCTTCGACTTCACCTATGAGGTAAAGCCGGCTGCGCTGGCCCCGGGGACCTACACCAACGTGAACGGCAACACCGCGCTGTCCTGGGGCCTGGTGGCCGCCAGCCAGCAGGCCAAGGTGCCGCTATTCCTGGGGTCGTATCCCATCACCCCGGCCAGCGACATCCTCCACGAGCTGAGCCAGCGCAAGAACTTCGGGGTGCGAACCCTTCAGGCCGAAGACGAGATCGCCGCGGTGTGCGCCGCGCTGGGAGCGTCCTTCGGCGGGCATCTGGGAATCACCACCACCAGCGGACCGGGCATCGCCCTCAAAGGTGAGACCATCGGGCTCGCGGTCAGCCTCGAGCTGCCCTTGCTGGTGATCAACATCCAGCGGGGCGGGCCGTCCACCGGGCTGCCCACCAAGACCGAGAGCGCCGACCTCATGCAGGCCATGTACGGCCGCCACGGCGAGTCCCCGGTGCCCATCGTGGCCGCCTACTCCCCGTCGCAGTGCTTCTTCGCCGCCATAGAAGCGGCTCGCATCGCCCTCAAGTACCGCACACCGGTGATCTTGCTGTCCGACGGCTACTTGGCCAACGGCAGCGAGCCCTGGCTCCTTCCCGACGTGTCAACGCTGCCTGACTTGACGGTGGAATTCGCCACCGCGCCCAACCACACCGAGGACGATGGCACTGAGGTGTACTGGCCCTATTTGCGCGACCCCGAGACCATGGCCCGTCCGTGGGCGGTGCCGGGCACGCCCGGCCTCACCCACCGCATTGGCGGTATCGAGAAGGAAGACGGCACCGGCAACATCAACTATGAAGCCGACAACCACGGCTATATGGTGAAGCTGCGCCAGGAGCGCGTCGCCCACATTGCCAACGACATACCCCTCACCATGATAGATGGCGATATCGACGACGCGGATCTGCTGGTGCTGGGCTGGGGTTCCACCTGGGGTGCCATCACCAGTGCGGTCATGCGGGCCCGGGCCGAAGGGCGCAAAGTGGCCCATGCCCATGTCACCCACCTGAATCCGTTGCCCAAAGACTTGGGGGACATTGTGCGCCGCTATCCCAAGGTGCTGGTCCCGGAGATGAACCTGGGCCAGTTCTGCCGCATCATCCGAGCCGAGTTCTTGGTCGATGCCCAATCGGTTTGCAAGGTGGAGGGGATACCCTTCACCGCCGCCGAGCTTCACTCACACATCAACGGAGTCCTTGATGACTGACGCTCCCACCACGACCAAAGCCGACTGGACCAGCGACCAAGAGGTTCGTTGGTGTCCTGGCTGCGGGGACTACTCCATTTTGACCGCAGTTCAAATGCTCATGCCCGACCTCGGCGTGCGCCGGGAGAACACGGTGTTCGTCTCGGGGATCGGCTGTGCCGCCCGGTTCCCGTACTACATGAACACGTACGGGATGCATGGCATCCACGGACGAGCTCCTGCTCTGGCCACCGGCCTGGCCATGGCCCGGCCCGAACTGCATGTGTGGGTTGTGGGCGGAGATGGCGACATGCTGTCCATCGGCGGTAATCACCTGCTGCATGCCCTGCGCCGCAACGTGAACCTCAACATCCTGCTTTTCAACAACCAGATCTACGGATTGACCAAGGGCCAGTACTCGCCTACAAGCGAGATCGGCAAGGTCACCAAGTCCACACCAGCGGGCAGCATCGACGAGCCGTTCAATCCCGTGTCAGTGGCCATCGGGGCCGAGGCCAGCTTCGTGGCCCGTACCCACGACATGGACCGCCAGCACATGATGGACATGTTCCGGCGAGCCCACGACTTTCCCGGTGCCGCCTTCGTGGAAGTGTTCCAGAACTGCAACGTGTTCAACGACGGGGCGTTTGGGGCCATCACCAAGAAGGACAAGCGGGCATCCATGCTCATCCCCCTCGAGCACGGCAAGCCCATTCGCTTCGGTGAGGACAACGAGAAGGGCGTGGTGATAAACCCCCAGGGCAGCGCCGAGGTGGTCAACGTGGTCGACGTCGGCGAATCGGCTCTGCTGGTTCACGATGAGACCCGCCAGGATCCCAGTTTGGCCTTTGCCCTATCCCGGCTATCGGCCGGCCCCTTCGAGCCCACCCCCATCGGGGTTTACCGGGCGGTTGAGCGGTCGGAATACGCCGGCGAGGCCAGAAAGCAGCTCGCCTTGGCCCAAGAGCAATCTGGCCCCGGCGACCTTGAGGCCTTGCTGCATTCCCGGCCCACCTGGGAAGTCTCCTGAACAACGCTTGCTCTTCGTCCGGGCATTCTGCCCCTCGGGGTTGGGTGCTCGATCTGGACGGAGTGATCTGGGTTGGCGGAACCCCGGTGCCCGGTGCGGCTGGGGCCGTGAAACGCTTGCAACAATCAAGCGCCCCCGTGGTATTTGTCACCAACATGTCTGCGCTGACAGTGGCCGACCAGGAGGCCAAGCTGGCCGCCTGCGGGATCGACGCCACCGGATCGGTGATCACTTCGGCCACCGCGGCGGGCCAGCTCATCCATGCTGGCGAGCGGGTGCTGGTGGTGGGGGGTCCCGGCATCGACGAGGCGGTGGAGATGGCAGGCGCTGAAATCTGCAATTCGGGACCTGCCGACGCGGTCGTTGTGGGCATGGATCCCAGCTTCAACTACGACACCCTCAGCCGGGCCATGCGGGTTGTGCGCGGTGGCGCTCGGCTGATCGGCACCAACCACGACCCCAGCTACCCCACAGAACTTGGTCTGGAGCCGGGGGGCGGATCTCTACTGGCGGCGGTGGCGACCGCCGCGGAGGCAGTGCCCACAATGGCAGGCAAGCCCAACCAGCCGATCGTCGATTGCGTGCGCGACCGAATCGGCGACTCAGGCGTGGTGGTGGGGGACCGTCCCGACTCCGACGGCCTGTTCGCCGAGGCCCTGGGCTACGAGTTTGCCCTGGTTCTGAGCGGGGTGACCGGCGCCGACGACCTGCCGGTGACCCCGGAGCCGCAGCACTGCGCTTCCGATCTGGCCGCCTTGGTCGATCAGATGGGTGTTGACCCGGTGCGATGAGGGGGTCACGCCGGAGGCTGGACGCAGAGCTGGTTCGCCGCGGCCTGGTTCCGAGCCGGGATCGGGCTCGGGAGGCGGTGGCCGCCGGTCGTGTGACCGTGAATGGATCAGTGGCCCAGAAGGCATCTCGCCTGGTGTTGCCCGGCGATGCCCTTGAGCTGGCCGGACCGCCGGCCCGCTATGTGAGCCGGGGCGGGGAGAAGTTGGAGGGTGCCCTGGCTGCTTTGGGCTTGGATGTCACCGGGTGGCGGTGCTGTGACGTGGGGGCGTCCACCGGGGGGTTCACCGATTGCCTGTTGCAGAGCGGCGCCGCCGAAGTGGTGGCCGTTGACGTGGGCCGGGCGCAGATGCACGAGCGCCTGGCCGCCGATTCCCGGGTGACCGTCTACGAGCGCACCGACGTCCGCGACGTCGATCCTGGCGCAATCGGAGCACCGCTTGACTTGGTTACCGCCGACGTGTCCTTTATCTCCCTCACTTCGGTGATGGCATGCCTGGCCGAGCTGGCCGCGCCAGGCGCACCGGTAGTGGTACTGGTCAAACCCCAGTTCGAAGTAGGACGACAGGAGGCCAGCCGGAGCCGGGGCGTCATCCGCGATCCCGAGCTATGGCAGGTTGCGCTCGACCGGGTGCTGGAAGCGGCAACCACTGCGGGTCTCGCCCCCCAGTCCGCCATCCCGTCCCCATTGAAAGGCGCGCAGGGAAACGTCGAGTTCTTCCTGCACCTGGAAAAGGGCAGCACTCCCGCATCGGTGGATTCCGCCTATGTGGTCTCCCAAGTTGTCACCAGTAACAGATAGCCTGACCCGCGGTGGCATCTGCTGCTGAGCTTCCCCCCAACGCGAGAAGCCGGTGGCTGGTTCATGAAGAAGCAGGCTTTGATGAGGCGTCTGCGCGGTATTGTGAGAGATAGGAGTGTCGATCTGCGACTGTTGTGGCAGGGGCGGCACGAGGTTTGGCAATTCGGGGAGGAAAGGACGACAGATATGACCACTCACGAGAGACACTCCTACCGACCTGCCGAGGGGAGCGCAGAGCGGATCGCTTGGGATCGTCTCACCGAGGCCGAGAAGGTCTTGTGCGATCAGTGGACCGCCGCCGGCGCCGACTCTGCTGAGGCCGTACAGGAGTGGGCGTTGTCTGCGTCTATCTCGCGGAGCAGCCTGGTGCTGGTCGCACTCGGCTACACCGAAGATCGGTAGGGCCTGCTGTGACCCGCGGGCCGGTGGACGCTCGGGCCGAGCCGATGCTCTCGCCCTTGGTGGACACGGCTACCGGCTGGTGACTCCCGACAGCACGTTCAGGGTGGTTGCCCGAGAAGGTGGCGAATGGTTCGGTGTGCCCGTCAGCGAAGTGGGTCCGATTGTGATCGACGAGGCGATAGCTACTGGCACTAGCTTCTTCCCGAACGGCGTCCAGCCGGTTGCAACATAGCTCTATGGCTGCAATCGCCCTCTTCGTCCACGCTGATAGGCCGGAAGCGCTCAGACTGGCGGCCGATCTGATCGGTCGCTTGGATGGCGACGGTCATGAGATACGCCTGCCAACCGAGCCCGCCGAAGCGGTTGGCCGCTCCAACCTCGCTCATATCGAACACTGCATCGGCGAGAAGCTGGACTTGGCGGTGAGCTTGGGGGGAGACGGTTCCATGCTCCGGGCAGTAACCGCCGTTGCCGATGACGGGGTGCCCGTTCTGGGGGTCAACTACGGCTCACTGGGCTACCTCACCGGCGTTCAGCCCGAGGCCGCCCCTCAGGCAATAGAGCAGTTCTTGGCCGGGGACTACATCATCGAAGAGCGCATCCGGCTGCGCTGTCGCCTGGGAGACGGCACCGAGGTGAGCGCTCTCAACGAGGCCATCGTGGAGAAAGTGGACAGCGGGCGAACTGTCAATCTGGCCGTTCACATCGACGGGGAGTTCTTCACCAGCTACGCCGCCGATGGGCTGATCGCCGCCACCCCCACCGGTTCAACGGCCTACTCCCTGTCTGCTGGTGGACCCATCTTGGCCCCGACCATGCACGCGGTGATCTTGACCCCGGTGGCCCCCCACACGCTGTTCGACCGCAGCCTGGTGCTGCCTCCGTCCAGCGAGCTGGTTGTCGAGGTGCTGGGCGACCGTCCGGCCGCGGTGGCAGTGGACGGCCGCTCGCTGGGGGAGCTGGGGGATGGAGGCTGCCTGGCCGTCTCGGTTTCCGACAAGCCCGCACGCCTCGTCACTCTGGGCCAGCGAGGGTTCCACCAGGCCCTCAAGTCTTCCTTCGGCCTGTCCGACCGCTGACAGGGATCCGAGACGATGCTGACTGAGCTGGCAGTAGAGAACCTGGGGGTGATCGAGCGGCTCAACCTGGTGTTGGGACCGGGCATGACCGCGCTGACCGGAGAGACGGGAGCGGGAAAAACCCTGGTGGTGACGGCGGTTGACCTGCTCTTGGGCGGCCGGGCCGACCCGGCGTTGGTGCGGCTCGGCGCCAGCGAGGCCACCGTCGAGGGCCGGTTTGAGCACCAGGGGGAGGAGGTCGTGCTTCGGCGGGTGGTGCCTGCCGACGGTCGGGCTCGGGCCTACGTCGATGGCCGCCTGGCGTCGGCCGCCACCCTGGCCGAACTGGGCGCAGAGCTGGTGGACCTGCACGGCCAGCACGACCATCAGTCGCTGTTGCGCCGCGTCCATCAGCGGGCCGCGCTGGATCGATTCGGCGACGTGGACTTGGCGCCGCTCATGGAGGCGCGGGCCGCGCTAGCCGATCTGAATCGCCGGCGAGCCGAGCTGGGCGGCGATGAGCGATCCCGGGCTCGGGAGATCGAGCTCTGCCGATTCCAGCTGGCCGAACTGGACGAGGCCGGCCTGGAGAAGCCCGACGAGGAGGAGGTGCTCAAGGCTGAGGAGGCGGTGTTGGCCGACGCCGCGGCCAGCCGGGGTGCGGCCCGACAGGCGGCATCGACCTTGGGCGCCGACGGGGCGGTGGGGGCCGGGCTGGCTCAGATCACCGCATCACTGGAGAGCCGCCCGCCGTTGGGGAGCCACTACGAGCGACTGGTCGGATTGGCCGCGGAGGCGGCCGACCTTTCGACTGAGCTGCGCCGGGCGGCCGAGTCCATCGACGAGAACCCGGCTCGTCTGGCCGAGATCCGACACCGCCAGGAGCTGATCGTGGATCTCCGCCGCAAGTACGGGGAGACCTTGGCCGAGGTCATGGAGTTCCACCGCGGTCTTTCTGCCCGCCTCGCTGAGCTGGAGGACTTCGACCGTCTGGCCAAAGACCTGGACGGGGAGCATCAGCGGCGTACTGCCGCGGTGGCCGAAGCCGGTGCCGCAGTGGGAGCGGCTCGACGGCAGGCGGCCCACGCGCTGGGCGAAGAGGTGACGTCCCACTTGAGAGAACTGGCCATGGCCCGAGCCGAGGTGCAAGTCGAAGTGGGCGACGACCCCGGAGACGATGTGGCCATCCTGCTGGCCGCCAACAGCGGCGCACCCGGACTACCGCTCGCGACGGCCGCATCAGGAGGAGAACTGGCCCGTGTCATGCTGGCCCTGCGCCTAGTGGTCAGCGCGGGCCCTCCGGTGCTGGTGTTCGACGAGGTGGATGCCGGCATCGGCGGTCAAGTGGCCCAGACCGTGGGCCGGGCGCTTTCTCGTTTGACTGCCGATCACCAGGTCTTGGTGGTCACCCACCTGCCCCAAGTGGCGGCCTGCGCCGACCGCCAGGTGAGCATCGTCAAACACGACGACGGAGCTTCCACCGCGGTGTTTGCCCAGCCCCTCGAAGGCGAGGACCGGATCGTCGAGCTGTCCCGAATGCTCTCCGGATCGCCCGATAGCGAGAGCGCCCGCCGCCACGCCTCCGAGCTCTTGGAGATGTCCAAGAGCGGCGGTTATGTGCATTAGCCGGATTACGGGTCCGCAAGTTGTCGCAGTCGGCCGCTAAGCTTGGCGGGCGTGACCAAACACATCTTTGTCACCGGCGGTGTGGCGAGTTCGCTGGGCAAAGGGCTTACGGCCGCATCACTGGGGCGTTTGCTCAAGCAGCGGGGTCTGCGGGTGACCATGCAGAAGCTGGACCCGTACATCAATGTGGACCCCGGCACCATGAACCCCTTCGAGCACGGGGAGGTGTTCGTCACCGACGACGGCGGCGAGACCGACTTGGATCTCGGCCACTACGAGCGGTTCATCGACGAGAGCCTCACCAAGCTCTCCAACGCCACCACTGGCTCCATCTACTCCTCGGTGATCGCATCAGAGCGCCAGGGGGAGTATCTGGGCAAGACCGTGCAGGTGATCCCCCATGTCACCAATGAGATCAAGGACCGCATCTCCAGCCTGGTGTCCGACGATGTGGACGTGGTCATCACCGAGATCGGCGGGACCGTCGGCGACATCGAGATCCTCCCCTTTCTGGAGGCCATCCGCCAGGTGCGGCTTGATGTGGGGCGGAGCAACGTCTGCTACGTCCACGTCACCCTGGTGCCCTTCATCGGCCCAGCCGGGGAGCAGAAGACCAAGCCCACCCAGCACTCGGTTACCGAACTACGCAGCCGGGGCGTGCAGCCCGACGCCATCGTGTGCCGCAGCGAGTCGCCTATCTCCGACGAGCTCAAGCGCAAGATCTCCAGCCTGTGCGATGTGGACGTGTCCGCGGTGGCGAACGCGGCCGATGCCGACAGCATCTACGAGATCCCCCTGGTGCTCAACGAGGAGGGCCTCGACGGCGTGGTGTGCGACATCTTGCGCTTGGACGTCCCCGAGCCCGATCTGACCGACTGGCAGATGCTGAACCGGCGGATTTCCCTGGCCCAGAGCACCGTGCGCATCGGCCTCATCGGCAAATACGTGACGCTTCAAGACGCCTATCTGTCGGTGGTGGAGGCGCTGAACCACGCGGCCATCCATCACGGAGCGTCGGTGGAGATCGAGTGGATCCAGGCTGAGAGCGTGGAGGGCTTGATGGTCGACAGCCTGATGAGCGGGCTGGACGGCATCGTCATCCCCGGCGGGTTCGGCGAGCGGGGGATCGAGGGCAAGGTCAACGCCGCCTCCTACTCCAGGGAGAACGGCATCCCCTGCTTGGGCTTGTGCTTGGGCCTCCAAGTGATGACCATCGACTACGCCCGCAATGTGTTGGGCCTGGCCAACGCCCATTCCAGCGAGTTCGACCCCAGAACCCCGTGGCCGGTCATCGACTTGATGGAGTCGCAGCGCGGCATAACTGACAAGGGCGGCACCATGCGGTTGGGGGCGTGTCTGGCCAAGCTTCGACCGGGTACCAAAGTGGCGGAGGTGTACGGCGCCGAAGTGGTGTCGGAGCGCCACCGCCACCGCTACGAGTTCAATCCCAAGCTTCGCAGCCGCTTCGAGGGCACCGACTTCGTGGTTGCGGGGGAGTCGCCCGACGGGCTCCTGGTGGAGTTCATCGAGCTGGAAAGCCATCCCTGGTGGGTGGGCACGCAGGCCCATCCCGAGTTCAAGAGCCGCCCCGACCGTCCCGCCCCGCTGTTCTGCGGGATGGTGAAGGCTGCACTGGATCGACAGGAAAGAGGCATGGTCGATCAAATTGCCGGCTGTACCAGCACTGCGCTGGATAATGGGTCGGCCCCAGAGCAGGCTGAGGCAGTAGCAGATGCCTCGTCTGCTGCCCGTCGTTGAGAGGCAGCGCGGCCATGAACAACGGGGATGGATTCACCCCGGTCGGGGAACGCCTGGGATGGCAAGGCCGGGTAGTTTCGCTGACCGTTGCTGAGATCAGGGCGCCCGACGGCTCAATCTACGAGCGGGAGGTCATCCGCCATCCCGGGGCCGCGGTGATCGTGCCCTTAGACGGCCAAGAAGTCATCATGGTGCGCCAGTATCGGGCCGCGGTGAATCGGGAGCTGCTGGAGATTCCTGCGGGCAAGCTGGACAGCAAAGACGAACCTCCGCACATGACGGCCCAGCGAGAGCTGGAGGAGGAGATCGGCAAGCGAGCCGGCCATCTTGAGCTGTTGGCCGTCTTCCACAACTCACCGGGGTTCTGCGACGAGGTCACCCACTGCTACCTGGCCACCGAGTTGGCCGATGCCGACCGCCACCCCCACGGCATCGAGGAGGAGCACATGGCCATCGAGCGCATCAGGCTGGCCGACGTGCCCGATCTGGTGGCCTCAGGCGAGTTGGTAGACGCCAAATCCATCGTCGGCTTGATGCTGGCCCGCGAGCGGCTGGGGTGAGCACCCTTTGCCGCCGGCGGAGAGCGCAGGGAGCGGGGTTGAGGAGTTCTTGGATTGGCTGGTGCTGGAGAGGGGCCGCGCCCCCCGCACCTGCGAGGCCTATCGTCGGGATCTGAACGGCTACTGCGAGGTTTTGACCGCCCGGGGCAGCAGTCCCGATACCGCCAGTGAAGAGGATCTGCTGGCGTTCATGCGCCACCAGCAGAGCCGGGGCATGGCCCCGTCCTCGGTGAAGCGGGCGATATCCGCAGTGCGAACCTTCCATCAATTTCTCGTCATGGAAGGTGTGCGCTCTGATGACCCTGGTTCCCATTTGGAGCTTCCCGCGGTGCCCAAGGCCGTGCCCAAGGCCCTCAGCGAAGCCGAGGTGGAAGCCATTCTGGACACCGTGGTCGGTACCGATCCGGTTTCTCGGCGGGACCGTGCCCTCTTGGAGGTGCTCTACGGCACTGGTATGCGCATCAGCGAGCTGGTGGGGATGTCGATGGCTGATTTGGACTTGGGCGGGGCCACCGTGCGAGTGCTGGGAAAGGGGCAGAAGGAGCGGATATTGCCGGTAGGCCGATGTGCCCACGAAGCGCTCACCGCTTGGCTGGTTCCCGCCGGGCGAGGGGAGATGGAGCCTGAGAGCTGGGGGTCTCTGCACGATCAAGAAGCGGTCTGGCTCAACCAGCGAGGCCGGCGCCTGTCGCGGCAAGGGGCCTGGGGGGTGGTGAAGAAAAGGGCTCAGCAGGTGGGGTTGGGCGCCAGAGTCTCTCCCCACGTGTTCCGCCACTCTTGCGCCACCCACCTGCTGGACCATGGCGCCGACATCAGGGCAGTGCAGGAGCTCTTGGGCCATGCCTCTATCAACACCACGCAGGTCTACACCATGGTGTCCAGGGAGAAGCTGTGGGAGGCCTATCGGGCTGCTCACCCTCGGGCGGTGCTCACCCGGTGATCCACCTGGTTCGACGCTTCTTGCAGGCGCTGGTTGATCGGGGTCCCGGCTCTGCCGACGAGGCTTGGCTGGTCAGCATGCTCGACGATGCCGAGGCGCAGCTCTATCGCCAGATGAGCGCGGCCGACCGCAGCCACGCGCTGCGCTCGGCCAAATGCCCGGCGCTGGCCGACGATGCTCAGCGAGTGGCCGCAGCTCTCCACGATGTGGGCAAGAATCAGGCCGGGCTGGGGACTGCGGCCCGGGTGGGCGCCACCCTGGCCGGTGCGGTCTTCCCTGGCCGCATCCGAGGCCGGTGGGCCGACTATTTGGACCACCCCCGCATAGGCGCGGCCATGCTGCGCCGGGCAGGCAGCGCTGATCTGGCGGTGGTGTGGGCGGCGGAGCACCATCTCCCCCTCAGCGAGTCCTCCCTGCCTCCTGAGGTGGCTGTCGCCTTGGCAGCCGCGGACTGAGAGCGAAGGTTCGGATGCTCTCGCCAGGTAGCCGATGCTTTGGCTACCGTAGCTTGAAGGGCCGGCCAGTAGGCTCATGGCCGTGCGCACCGAGATTCCCAAGATCATCAGCGTGGACGACCACTTGGTGGAGCCCGCGCACCTGTGGCAGAGCTGGCTGCCCGAGCGGTTCAAGGAGCGAGGCCCCCGAGTCGAGCGGCGCCGGGTTGGGCCGATCAGCTATATCGGCGGGGCCAAAATGTACACCTACGAGCTCGACGTGGAAGACGGACCGTGGGGCGATGTGTGGTTCTACGAAGACCTGGTTTATCCCAACAAGCGCCATGTAGCCGCGGTGGGTTTTGACCGCGACGACATGGAAGCTGTGCCCATCACCTTCGACGAGATGCGACCGGGGTGCTATGACCCCAAAGCCCGCGTGGAAGACATGGAGATGAACCACGTGGAGGCTTCGCTGTCGTTCCCCACGTTCCCCCGGTTCTGCGGCCAGACCTTCTTGGAGGCCGATGACAAGGAACTGGCCCTGGCCTGCGTGCAGGCCTACAACGATTTCATGATCGAGGAGTGGTGCGGCGATTCCAACGGAGCGCTCATCCCCCTGGCCATCATCCCGCTGTGGGATGTGGAGCTGGCCAAAGCCGAGGTGGAGCGCAACGCGGCCCGCGGCTGCCACGCGGTGTGCTTCAGCGAGATCGCCCCCAATCTGGGCTTGCCCAGCATCCACACCGGCTACTGGGATCCGTTCTTCTCTGCCTGCCAGGACACCAACACCGCGGTGTGCATGCACATCGGCTCTTCCTCGGTGATGCCCGCTGCCTCTCCCGACGCGCCGCCGGCGGTGGCGGCCTCGCTCAGCTTCAACAACGCCATCGCGTCGATGAGCGACTTCTTGTTCTCCGGAGTGCTGGTGAGGTTTCCACAGCTGAAGCTGGCCTATTCCGAGGGGCAGATCGGGTGGATTCCCTATATCTTGGAGCGCTGCGACGATGTGTGGTCTGAGCACCGGGCATGGGGCGGAGTGAGGGACATTGTCCCCGAGCCCCCGTCCACCTACTACTACCGGCAGATCTACGGCTGCTTCTTCCGCGACAATCACGGTTTGAAGTCGCTGGATGAGGTGGGAGTGGACAACGTGACCTTCGAGACCGACTATCCCCACACCGACACCACCTGGCCCCACACCAAGAAGGTGGCCGAGGAAATGATGGGCCACTTGCCTCCCGACGTGGTTCACAAGCTGGTGAGGGGCAATGCCGCCCGACTCCTCAATCTTGACGTTGACTGAAATGGCCTAAGCTCATGGTGGCCGTAACGGCCTCATGCCATGAGCTACGACTTTCACAGCTTTCGCGAGGACGCCTTCGGAGGCATCACCGCGGCAGTCGTAGGGCTGCCCACTGCTCTGGCGTTCGGGGTGGCATCAGGATTGGGTGCCGTGGCCGGTATGTACGGGGCGATTGCTCTGGGCCTGTTCGCCGCCCTATTCGGCGGCACTCGGGCGCAAATCTCCGGTCCCACCGGCCCGATGGCACTGGCCGTGGCGGTGGTGGTGACCAGCCATGCCGAGAGCCTCGAGGAGGCGTTCACCATCGTCATCTTGGCGGGGTTGCTCCAGATCCTGCTGGGGTTGCTGCGAATAGGCCGTTTCGTGGTTTACACGCCCTATTCGGTGGTTTCGGGGTTCATGTCCGGCATCGGGGTGATCATCATCTTGGTGCAGACCCTGCCGTTCATGGGAACAGACGTAGAGCTCGGCGGTCCCATCGATGCGATCCGCTCCTGGCCCGACGTGTTCGGCGACGTCAATTTCAGCTCTCTGGCCATCGCCGCGGTCTCGCTGGGGATCTGCATCTTCTGGCCTCCGCGCCTGCGGTCTCTGATCCCTTCGATGCTGATGGCGCTGGTCGTCGGGACCCTGCTCAGCGTGCTATGGCTGGACAACACCCCGGTGATTGGCGAAGTGCCCACCGGATTGCCTGGATTCGAATTGCCCGAGCTCTCTGGCGATGTGTTGGCCCGAGCTGTGCAGCCGGCGCTCACCATCGCGCTGTTGGGGTCGATCGACAGCCTGCTCACCTCGCTGGTGGCCGACTCGATGACCCGCACCAGCCATCAGCCCAATCGGGAGCTGATCGGCCAGGGGCTTGGCAACATGATGGCTGGGTTCATCGGCGGAGTGCCCGGTGCCGGGGCGACCATGGGCACGGTGGTCAACATCCGGGCGGGAGGTCACAGCCGCCTCTCCGGCGTCTTGCGGGCCCTGATCTTGCTGGCCCTGGTGCTGGGTTTGGGCAAGTACGTGGAGGAAATTCCCCATGCCGCGCTGGCTGGCATATTGATGAAGGTCGGCTGGGACATCATGGACTGGCGGTTCTTGACCAGGGTCACCCGCTTGGACCGGGAACACCTGTTCGTCATGTTCGCGACGTTCGGGCTAACGGTGTTCGTGGACTTGATCACCGCAGTGGCCATCGGGCTGATCATTGCCGGAATGAGCCGCTCCCGGCAGTTCGAGCGCCTTGAGATGGACAACGTGGTCTCCGTGCCGATCTTGGACCAGCTGTTCTTCAAGGGCGAGGTGACGCCATCCGGAAAGGGCGCTGACCCCCATGCCGCCCGGGTGGGCATGGTGGCTTTCCGGGGGAGCTTCTCGGTGGCTTCCTCAAATAAGATCATCAACACCGTCAGCTTGGACATCCGGGACCACGAGGTGGTGATTTTCGACTTCTCCGAGACCATCTACATGGACGACAGCGCCGCGCTCGTTCTTGAGCAGCTCATCGACGCCGCCATCGACCAGGACACCGAGTGCGTCGTGATGGCCCTCACCGGGCTGCCGGCCCGTACCCTGCGATCTCTCGACGTCCTCCAGCGGGTTCCAGGCGACCAGGTCGTCGAAACGGTGGACGAAGCCCGCGAGGTCGCGAGGCGGTTGCTCGACGTTTAGCCCATCAGGCCTCGGGGTGCAGCAAGGCGAAGGTTTGGGCGATGAGCTCAGCCTGCTCTTTGTTGTGCACCGCGGCGCTGCCGGTTGCTGGGCTGGAAGACTCGCTACGGCTCGCTCGGACTATGTCGAATCGATCGCCGAATGCGTCGTGGAGGTGGCCCTTCACGTAGTTCCACGGCCCCATGTTCTGGGGTTCCTCTTGGAGCCAGATGATCTTGTCGGCCTTGGGATAGTGGGCGAAAGCCTCGGCTAGGGCGCTGGCTGGCCAGGGATAGAGTTGCTCCACCCGCAGCACCGCGGCAGGCACCCCCATCTGGTTTCTCTGAGCGATGGCCTCAAGGCTGATCTTGCCGCTGGCCAGTACCACACCGGTGACTTGGCTGAATTCGGGCCCGTCAGGATCGGTCAGCAGCGGGGAGAACCAGCCGTTGGTGAGATCGCCAATCGGTGATCTCGCGTCGCGATGGCGCAGCAGCGACTTTGGGGTGAATAGCACGAGCGGCCTGCGCGTCGGGCGGTTGGCCTGGTCTCGCAGCAGATGGAAGTACTGGGCCGCGCTCGAGAGATTGGCCACCCGGATGTTGTTCTCCGCCACCGACTGCAAGAATCGTTCGATGCGTCCCGAGGAATGCTCCGGCCCCTGACCCTCGAAGCCGTGGGGCAGCAGCATGACCAATCCCGAGTGCTGGTTCCATTTGTCCTCGGCCGACATGACGAACTGGTCGATGATGATCTGCGCGCCGTTCACGAAATCTCCAAATTGGGCCTCCCAGAGAACCAGCGCACTGTTGTCGCCCACCGAGTAGCCGTATTCGAAGCCCAGGGCCGCGTATTCTGAGAGAAGGGAGTCGTACACCCACAGCTTGGCCCCGCCGCGGGCCAGCCCGGCCAGCGGGCAGTGTTCCCGGGCGGTTTGGTTGCACACCAGGGTGCTGTGGCGATGGGAGAACGTTCCCCGGCGAGAGTCCTGCCCGGCTAGGCGGATTGAGGTGCCCTCGTCTAACAGGGTGCCGAAGGCCAGCGCCTCGGCTAGCCCCCAGTCCACCACTCCCTGGGCCATCATGGCGTCGCGAGCCTCGAACTGGCGGGCCAGCTTGGGATGCAGCACGAACCCGTCGGGCACCGAGGTCAGCGCATCGAACACCCGCTTGATCTGCTTTTCTGACACGCCGGTGTCCACCGGCGGGGCGACATGCGGAGTGGGGTCGGACAACGCCTCCGAGATCGACAGCTGAAGTTCCCTGCTGGCTGCGTTGGCCGTGCCGACTGTTTCGCCCAGGGCATCGTCTGCCGCTTGCTCCCGGGTCTCTTCCAGCGCCATTTGGAGCTTGGCCCGGAATTCGTCCATGGCTTGCTCGGCCTCTTCCAGGGTGATGTCCCCCCGCTTCACCAGAGACTCCACATACCGCTTGCGCACCGAGCGGTGGCCCTCGATCCGGCGGTACATCTCTGGCTGTGTGTAGCTGGGGTCGTCGGCCTCGTTGTGCCCCTGGCGGCGGTAGCACCACATGTCGATCACCACGTCTTTGTGGAAGTGGTTGCGGTAGGCCAGCGCGAGATAGGCCACCCGGGCACAGGCCTCGGGGTCGTCGCCGTTGACGTGGAAGATGGGGGCCTGGATCATCTTGGCCACGTCGGTGCAGTAGTAGCTGGAGCGGGCCGACTCCGCGGTGGTGGTGAACCCCACCTGGTTGTTGATCACCAGATGCACTGTTCCCCCGGTGAGGTAGCCCTGGATCAGCGACAAGTTCAACGTCTCGCTCACCACCCCCTGACCGGCGAAAGCGGCATCGCCGTGGACCAGTAGAGGCAGCACTGGGTAGCGTTCGTCCTCGCTGGCAGCCTGTCCCCGCACCAGCCCGCTGACCGGGCTGTGCTCGCTGTGTTCGTGGCCGATGCGATCAAGGCGAGCCCGGACCATGCCCTCCACCACCGGGTTCACCGCCTCCAAGTGCGACGGGTTGGCGGCTAACTCCACGGGGATGCGGTGGCCGGACATGCTCTCGAACTCCGAGGTCATCCCCAAGTGGTACTTGACGTCGCCCGAACCCTGGGTGGACGACTCGTCCAGGTTCCCTTCGAATTCGCCGAAGAGCTGCCCGTAGTCCTTGCCCACGATGTTGACCAGCACGTTGAGCCGACCCCGGTGGGCCATGCCGATGATTGCGGAGGCCATGCCCAGGTCGGCGGCCTTGCCCAGCACTGCGTCCAGTACCACAATGGCGCTCTCGGCCCCCTCGATCCCGAACCGTTTCTGGCCCACGTATTTGGTGTCCAAGAACCGCTCCAGCGCCTCGGCCGCGTTCAGCCGGTCCAAGAAGTGCAGCTTCTCGTCGAGCCCCAACGGGACGCCCAGCCCCTCCACCTCTTGTTGGATCCACCGCTTCTCCTCGGTTTCCTGAATGTGCATGTACTCCACGCCAATCGTGCGGCAGTAGGCGTTGCGAAGGACATGCAGGATGTCTCCCAGCGGCATCTTGCCGTCGGGCTGGCCGAGGTCGATTCCGCCCAATCCGGTGGTGAGGAACTCCCGGTCGAGGTCCCAGATAGTCAGGCCGTAGGTGGCTGGGTCCAACTCGGCGTGCATCTCGGGCTCGTTGGCCGAGAGCGGGTCGAGGTCGGCGATCAGGTGTCCCCGCACCCGGTGCATGTTGATTAGCGCGTTCACCTGCACCTGTTTGGTAATCACGGCCTGTTCCCGGTCGAGGGGCAGAATGTCAGGTCGCCAGCGCACCGCCTCATAGGGCACGCCCACCGCCCGGAATATGTCGTCGTAGAAATTGTGCTTGCCCAGAAGCAGTTCGTGGATCGCGCCCAAGAACATCCCAGACTCGGCGCCCTGGATGATGCGGTGGTCGTAGGTGGACGACAGGGTGATCACCTTCGACACGCCCAAGTCGGCCAGCGTGCGGGAGTCGGCGGCCTGATAGGCGGTGGGGTAGTCGATGGTGCCAACCCCCACGATGACCCCTTGGTCGGGCATCAGCCGGGGGACCGACTGCACGGTGCCGATGGTGCCGGGGTTGGTAATGCTGACGGTGACGCCGGCGAAGTCGTCGGGACTCAGATCGTTGCTCCGCACCTTGCGGATCATCGTGTCGTAAAGCTCGACGAAGTTGGGGAAGTCCAGCGTGTCGGCCTCGGGAATGCACGGCACCAGAAGGGAGCGGGACCCGTCGGCCTTCTCCATGTCCACTGCAATGCCCAGTCCGATGTGGGGATGGCGGATCACTCGGGGTCCGTCGTCGGTGTCGACAAAGGTGGAGTTCATGGCCGGCATGTGATGGGCGATGGCCTGTACCACGGCGTAGGCGATCAGGTGGGTGTACGAGACTTTTCGACCGTCGGTGCGCCCCAAGTAGCCGTTCATGATCCGGCGGTTGACGTCGAGCAGCTTGGCCGGAACCTCCCGGAAGCTGGTGGCGGTTGGCACAGCCAGGCTGGCCTCCATGTTGCGGGCGATACGGGCGGCCGCGCCGCGAAGCGGCTTTCCCAAAGGGGGCTCGGGGGCGGTCTCCGGCTCCGGCATGTCGCTCTGATCGGGCGGGGGCTGGAGCAGGGCCGTAGGAGCTGCCGATTCGGGTAGGACTCGATCAGGGCGGTAGTCGGAGAAGAAGTCCTGCCAGCTTTCGCTGACCGACGTGGGATCGGCCAGGTACTGGCGGTGCATCTCGTCCACCAGCCAGGCATTCTGGCCGACGATCTGCTCGGCTTCGGGGGTCATGGTGGAAGTCTAGGAAGAAGTGAGGCACTAGGGTTCTGCGGGTGCGGTTGGCCACTTGGAATGTGAACTCGCTGAACGCCCGCATGGCCCGAGTGCAGGAGTGGCTGGAGCTGGCCGACCCCGATGTGCTGTGTATGCAGGAGACCAAAATGGCTGACGAAGCCTTTCCCGGTTTGGCCTTCGAAGCGATGGGCTATGAGTGGGCCCACCACGGCCAAGGGCGCTGGAACGGCGTGGCCATCTTGAGCCGGGTGGGGCTGGCCGAACCCGCCAATGGGTTCTCCGACGGCCGCGACGCTGACCCCGATGCCCGCATCGTGTGGGCCACCTGTGCCGGAGTGCGGGTGGCCAGCGCCTACATCCCCAACGGACGGGAGCTGGGCCACGACCACTACCACTACAAACTCGATTGGTTGGGCCGGCTCCGGTCTCACCTGGAGGCCAATGCCGATGCCGGGGCGCCGGTGGTGGTGGCCGGGGATTTCAACGTGGCCCCGTCCGACAATGACGTGTGGGACATCGCCGCCTTCGAGGGGCTCACCCACGTGAGCGGCCCCGAGCGCGACGCCTTTGCCGCGGTGGCGGATTGGGGCCTGGTGGACGTGTTCCGCCAGCGGTGGTCCGACGACGGCCTCTACACCTTCTGGGACTACCAGGCGGGACGGTTTCACAAGCGCCAGGGAATGCGCATCGACATGGTGATGGCTTCCGAACCCTTGGCCCAACGGGTTACAACAGCGCTCATGGACCGCAACGCCCGCAAGGGGGAGAAGCCGTCGGACCACGCCCCGGTGGTGGTGGATTTCGACTGGGACGAATCTGCCGGAGTCGGCTGAGGCTGCGATGGTTTTCGCCGCGGAAGGGGGTGACTTCGACCTCCTGGTCTTTTGGGTGAACATCCTTGTGCTGGTGGCCGTCTCCCATCTCTTCGGCCTGGCGATGAGGAGAGTGGGGATGCCCTCGGTGGTGGGGGCGCTGCTGGCCGGTCTGGTGCTGGGGCCGTCGGTGTTCGGAGTGGTGTGGAAGTCGGGCTTCGAGTGGTTCCTGCCGGAGATCGGCCAGGGCGCGCAATGGACCCTGCTGGTCGCGGTCAGCTGGGTGGGGGTCGCTCTGCTGTTGGTGGTAACCGGGTTCGAGACCGATTTGGGCCTCATCACCAAGCTGGGACGATCGGCGTTGCTGGTCACTACGGGCAGCCTGGTTGTGCCGCTGATCGGCGGCGTTGTGGTCGGCTTGTTGTTGCCCTCTCTGTTCTTGGGCGAGGATGCGGAGCGACTCACATTCACCCTGTTCGTGGCTCTGGCGCTCGCGGTGTCGTCTTTGGCCGTGGTGGCCAAGATCCTCAGCGAACTGGGGCTGATGCGCCGGGACTTCGGTCAGATCACCGTGGCCGCGGGCATGGCCAACGATGTGGTCGGCTGGATCTTGTTGGGCGTGTTCACCGGCCTGGCTACCTCTGGTGGTGTGTCGGCTGGTCAGGTGTTGGCCACGCTAGGGGGGATCGCGGCCTTCGGGGTGTTGGCACTGACGGTGGGCCAGAGGCTGGTGGATCTTCTGTTGCGGCAAGTGCGGCGCGCCGGGGGCAGCCTGGCCGCTGCGCTGGGCGTAGCCATAGTGACCATGCTGGTATTCGGAGTGGCTACTGAGTGGCTAAAGGTTGAGGCGGTATTGGGGGCCTTCGTGGCCGGGGTGGTGCTGCACCGGTCCCGGTTCCAGCACGAGGACGTCATTCACCACCTGGAAGGTCTGACCAACGCTCTGTTCGCTCCGGTGTTCTTCGCGACCGCCGGCTTGCAGGTGGATCTCCGCTTGTTGAACAACGCCGAGGCCCTTTGGTGGGCTCTGATCGTGCTCGGGGTGGCTATCGTCTTCAAGTTTGCCGGGGCCTACGGTGGCGCCCGCCTCGCGGGCCGCACCCACCGGGCGGGACTGGCCTTGGGCGCAGGACTGAACGCCCGGGGGACGTTGGAGATCGTCATCGCCACGGTGGGGTTGAGCGTCGGGGTGTTCAGCCCCACCGCCTTCTCGGTGATCGTGCTGGTGCCGGTGCTCACCTCGTTGTTCGCCTCGGCCACCTTGCGGGGAGTGGTGAACAACTGGCAAGGAACCCCCGACGAACAGGAACGGCTGGGTCGGGAGCAGGCTCTGAGCCGCAATCTGGTGGTGCGGACGTCACGGCTACTGCTGCCTAGCCGTGGGGGACCAGAGTCGATTGCCGCGGCTCAGGTTCTGCATTTCGCCTGGCCGATCGAAGCCGGGGCAACCGTGCTAACTGTGGGCGAACGAGAGGCCGAAGTGGATATCACACCACTGCGCAACGTGATGCACGACCGGGCCATGGAGCACCGGTGGGTGCGCGAGGAGGATCCGGTGCGGGCCATAATCGACGAGAGTCGACTGGGGTTCGGCGTCATCGGAATAGGTGCTCAGGACTACGCCGACACCATGCAGGTGATCTCGCCTCTGGTAGACGGGGTCTTGTCAGAGAGCCCCATCCCGGTGGTGGTGGTGCGCCAGGCGAGAAACCTAGACGGGCCTTTGCCGGGGGCGTATAGCCGGGCTGTGGTGCCGGTAACTGGCAGCCCGGTGTCGCGGGCCGCTCAGGAAGTGGCCTTCAACCTCAGCGCCCAACTCGGCACCGAACTGCACCTCACCCACGTCAACACCGTGAGGAGCGAACCTGCAGGGCTGCCGTCGCTGTTCAGCCGCCGGATCATTGCCCGCAGCGGCTCCATTGTCGGCGTGCAAGTAGTAGCCCAAGCCGAGGAGCTCGCCGTCGAATTGGGGGCAACAACCCGAATGGTAGTGATGGACGGCACCTCGCCGGCCGATGAGATATTGAATCTGGCACGGGACATCGAGGCTGATCTGGTGGTCATGGGCGCCAACCTCCGCCGGGTCGGCGACCGTCCGTTCTTGGGCCATCGGGTAGAGCAGGTGCTTCGTGACTGCGACGCCACCGTGGTGGTGGTGCTCATTCCGTTTGATCTCTAGGCGGCGCTGAGGATGGCGTTCAGATAGGGGGAGGGGGAGCGGGACACCTTTCGGTCGCCGAACGCCCGCTCGGCTGCCCAATGGCAGTGCAACTCTCGCTCGGCTCTGGTAATGGCCACATAGAGCAGCCGCTGCTCTTCGGCGACTTCAGCCGAAGTCTGGGCTCGGCTTATGGGCACCAGACCCTGCTCCAGGCCGGCCAAGTGGACGATGGGCCATTCCAGCCCCTTGGCCGCATGAAAAGTGACCACGTCCACCGCGTCGTCGGATGGTCCGGCTTCGGCATCGCCTTCAGTTCGATGGGAATCGATGCGAACTCGATGGGGAATCCCTGATTTGTCTAGAGCAGTGGCCAGCTTGACGGTTTGGGCATTGGTGCGGGCTAGCACGGCCATCGACGACCAGGCTGTCTCGGGACCCTTGGCGTCGCGTAGCGCTCGGGCGATGGTCGCAGCCTCGTCGAAGTCGTCGGCGTGGGTGCTCACCGATGGCCGGGGTCCGTCGAGGTTGTGGGATACCAGCATGGCCGCTCCCCTGGGTAGCACTGCCCGCCCTGCGGCCAGAATCTGGGGAGTGGAGCGATAGTTGTCCAAGAGATTGAGCACTTCTGCACCCGCGAACCAGTCGGCAAACCGCTCGATGTAGTTGGGGTCAGCCCCGTTCCAGCTGTAGATCGCCTGGTTGGGGTCACCTACCGCGCACAGATCGTTGCGATCACCCAGCCAGGTCCGCAGCAAGTCGAACTGGAGTCGGTTCACATCCTGAAACTCGTCGACGAACACATGCTGGTAGCTCCAGCGGCGAGCCTCGGCATAGACAGGGTCATCGGTAAGATCTCGCAACGCCAAGATCAGCAGGTCGTCGAAGTCCACCACCCGCCGCTTGGCCTTCTCGCTCTCGTATCGCTGGTAGAGGTCGACGATTACGACCGGATCCAAAGCTGGCCATCGGCTGAGACTGGTAGCCAACTCGCCGTATTGGTCTGGCGTGATGCGGCGAGCCTTGGCCCACTCGATTTCGGTCACCGCATCCTGCATCTCGGCTTTGGCCAACCGGAGACCCGCCTGATTGGCCACCCGGGCCACCAGGCCCCGCTTATTCTTCAAGATTTCCGGGGGCCTGACTCCCCGCTCTGCCCAGCGGGTACGCAATTGGGCGAAGGCCGCGCTGTGGAAGGTGCCCGCGCTCACCGAATCCCGCAGGCCCAGCCCGGCCAAACGGCCTCGCAACTCGTCTGCCGCCTTGCGGGTGAACGTGAGCGCCAGCGTGCGTCGGGGGTTGATTGCGCCGATGTCAGCCTGGTGGGCGATCCGGCGGGTGAGCACCCTGGTCTTGCCGGTTCCCGCCCCCGCCCGGATGCACAGCGGAGTTCCCGGTTCGGCTACTGCCGCCCGCTGCCGCTCATTTAGCCCCTCCAAGAGCTCTTCCAACCCGCTCACCCCACCAAACTACCGACACCGGTGACACATCCATTGGGCCAGGTCAAATGGCCTCATTCTTGTGGGAGGATGGCTGAGATGGTTGCGGTGTCGCGGAAGCGGTTCGAGGAGTTGGTGGGGCGGGCGCTGGACGAGATTCCCGATGACCTGGCCGAGATGATGGAGAACGTTGTGGTGCTGGTGGAGGACGAGGGTGAGGATGCCGGTATATGGGGGCTGTACGACGGGGTGCCGCTCACCGATCGGGGCGACTACGGCGGGGGCGAGATGGTGCTGCCCGACCGCATCTACATCTACCGGCTGCCAATCTGCAATGGGTGCGACAGCGAAGCCGAGGTGGTGGAGGAGGTCCGCGTCACCGTCATCCACGAAGTGGCCCATCACTTCGGCATCGAAGACGACCGACTCGACGAGCTGGGCTGGGGCTGAACAGGGGAGTTCTAGGGCTGACCGGCTTGAAGAAAACGCGGGTACTGTCCCAGCGGTGGAGAGTTCAGGAGGCAGCATGGGACCGCTCAATGGCATTCGCGTGGTGGAGATCGCCGGCATCGGCCCGGGACCGTTCGCGGCCATGATGCTGGCCGACTTGGGGGCTGACGTGGTGCGGGTGGATCGGGCCGATCGGGTTCGCGACGAGATTCCCGACACGCCCCACCCCGATTTGCTGAACCGTGGGCGACGCAGCGTGGGCATCGACCTGAAGCACCCCCATGGCGCCGAGGCGGTGTTGAATCTGGTGGAGGGTGCCGACGGGCTGATTGAGGGATTCCGCCCCGGTGTCGCCGAGCGCTTGGGCATAGGGCCCGACGACTGTCTGACCCGAAATCCCAAGCTGGTGTACGGGCGCATGACCGGATGGGGCCAAGACGGTCCGTATGCGTCGATGGCTGGCCACGACATCAACTACATAGCTCTCTCAGGCGTGCTGGGGGCCATCGGCCGGGAGGGAGAGGCTCCGGTGCCTCCGGTGAATTTGGCCGGCGACTTCGGCGGGGGAGGGATGCTGCTGGCTCTCGGCATGCTGGCCGGAATGCTGGAGGTCCGCGTCTCGGGCCAGGGCCAGGTAGTTGACGCCTCAATGGTGGAGGGATCGGCCCTACTCATCACCATGGTGTATGGCCTGCACGGCATGGGAGCGTGGGGGCCGCGGGGCACCAATCTGCTGGACACTGGTGCATGGTTCTACGACGTCTACGAGTGTGCCGATGGAGAGTACATCTCGCTGGGCTCCCTGGAGCCGCAGTTCTTCGCAGAGATGGTGGAAAAGACAGGCATCAACGCCGACGGGATCGACCAGAACGATCGCTCCACCTGGCCGGAGATGCGGTCCCGGTTGGCCGCCGCGGTGAAGGCCAAGACCCGGGACCAGTGGTGTGAAATCCTCGACGGCTCCGACGTCTGCTTCGCCCCGGTGCTCAGCCTGGCTGAGGCTCCCCAACATCCTCACAACGCGGCTCGGGGCACGTTCGTAGAGGTGGGGGGAGCTGTTCAGCCCGGCCCCGCGCCCCGCTTCAGCCGCACTCCGGCAAAGGTCGCCCGTCCCGCCCCCAACCCTGGACAGCACACTGCTGAGGTGCTGGCCGACTGGGGCTTTGATGCCGCCGCAGTGGCCGCCCTACAAGAATCGGGGGCCATCAAGTAGTGGGCACCATGGTGAATTTCCACGCCCATCCCGATGACGAGGCCATCGCCACTTCGGGCACCATGATGAAGGCAGCCGCCGAGGGTCATCGGGTGGTGCTGGTTGTGGCTACTAAAGGTGAGCAGGGCGAGCCTGCCCCTGGAGCGCTAGGCCCCGGGGAGCAACTGGGTGATCGGCGGGCGGCGGAGACCCATGCCGCCTCTGGGATCATCGGTGCCCACCGGGTGGAGTTCTTGGGCTATGAGGACTCCGGCATGGCCGGCGAAGAGGCCAACGACAACCCGGCCTGCTTCTGGCAGGCCGATTTCGACGAAGCAGTGGAGCGAGTGGCTCGCATCCTGGTGGAGGAATCCGCTGATGTGCTCACCGTGTACGACGACCACGGCGGTTACGGCCACCCCGACCACATCCAGGTCCACCGGGTAGGGGTGGATGCGGCCCACAAGGCCGGGGTTGAGAGAGTGTTCTACGTCACCATGAACCGCACTCAAATCCTGCGGCAGATGGCCGAGGTGGAAGCCTTCGCCGAGGCGATTGAGGAGATCGACGCCGAGCGGGCGGAGCGATTCAGCGAGGAAGACTTCGGCACCGATGAGGCGGAAATCACCCACGCAGTGGATGTGAGCGCCTACTTGGAGCGCAAGAGGTCTGCCATGCTGGCCCACGCCAGCCAGATCACCGCCGACTCCTTCTTCGGCTCTATGACCGACAAGCAGTTCGCCGATGCATTCGGCACCGAGTGGTTTGTAGCCCCGGGGCCGACCCGCACGGGCGACTTCGCCACCGACTTGTTCAGGTGAGCGCTGCCTCGGTTATTGCCGCCGCGTTGCTGGTCGACTTTCACGACTGGTTCTCCTGGGTGGTGATGCTGGCCAATGCCGCGGCCGGGGGATGGGCTCTGGGCGCCCACTTCCGCCCGCGTCTGCGGGGTTGGCCGCTGTGGGTGTTCATCACCTTGGCCCAGGGCACCGTGTTCGCCCAAGTGATTGTCGGTGTGGTGCTCCAGAACCGCTCCGGCGCCGATCCCGGAGACCTGCACCGCCTCTACGGCTTCGCGGCCATTGCCGCAGTGGCCATCGTTTACGCCTATCGAATCCAGCTCGCCCATCGACGTGAACTGCTCTATGCCGGCGGCAGCTTCTTTTTGGCCGGACTGGCTATCCGGGCCATGATCCTCAGTTGACCGAGGACCGGGGCATGGTCAGAGGTTGACGACAGGGCAGGTGAGAGTCCGGGTGATGCCGTCCACCATCTGAATCTGGCTCACAACCAGTCGGCCCAGTTGGTCCATAGACTCGGCCTCGGCCTTGGCGATCACATCGTAGGGACCGGTCATGATCTCAGAGATCACCACGCCATCGATCTCGCGGATGGCCTCGGCCACCTGACGGGCCTTGTCCATTTCGGTTTGGATCAAAACATATGAGCTGACACCCACGTGACTGCACCTCCGGTCGGTTTTCCCGCATCGTACTCAAAGAAGCGCTCCAGTGGGCCAGCGCGGCTGACTCGGTACAAAGATGTAGGCCTATGAATCGCGCTCCCGCCAATCCGTATCTGGCCCGTTCCTCCTATGCCATCGCCCATGGACGGTGCGACCAACAGGACAATGTGCCTTGGCGGGGGCCTGAAGGCCCTACTGAAGTGCTCGGTGAGGAGGCCGATCTCCAGTACGCGTGGCTCGGCCCCTGCCATTTCGGTCATCTGACATCGGGTCCGTACCCCGACGGTCGGCGGGTGTTGTGGACCAACGGACGCCAGAACATCGCCAAACTCGACTACGAGACTCTTGAGGTTCTGGCCGATCACGAGATCGTCGGCGGGGAGGGCCGCACTCCTGTTGCCGAGCTGGAGGACTACCTCCGCGGACTTGACAACAAGGATGGGTGGGAGGCCATCGAGCACGCCATCGAACTGTCGATGAAGTTCATGTCTGGCATCGACGGGGTCTATGCCCTGTTGGATTGCGACCACACTTTGTTCCTCGGTCGCAAGGACCACGCGGTGGCCTACGTGGAAACCGATCCGTCCGACCCAGCGTCGCCCATCGTCGAGCGGGACCGGTGGAGCAAGCCCGACCACATCGAAGGCTTCTTCGTGGGAATGAACATGACCTTCGACGGCAAGCTGGTCATGTCCACAGATCATGGGTGGGTCGTAGTGCTCGAGCGCGACTTCAGCGCCTATCACGCGCTCCAGATCGCCGGAGGGGCCGAGAATGCCGCCGAGTACTGTGCCCAGCGAGCAGCAGAGCGAGGCAACACGGGCTATGGCTGGGTCCGCACCAGCGTTTGCGTGGACAGTGACAACGGCATCTACGTGTCGTCCAACGACCACCACCACAAGCTGCGCTGGACGGGAACCGAGCTCTCCGACGACCCCGCCCAAGGATGTTGGAGGGTGCCTTACCGAAACGGCGGAGGCCACGGCTCTGGGACTACGCCATCGCTCATGGGATTCGGACCCGATGAGGACAAGTTCGTTGTGATCGGCGACGGCGACGAGGTGGTGAATATCACGTTGTTGTGGCGCGATGAGATCCCCGAGGACTGGGAGCAGCTGCCCAACGCGCCAGATCGCCGCGTCGCCGGCATAGGCCCGGCCAACATGGGAGATCCCGATCTGGCCGAGATCAAAACCGAGCAGTCAATCACCGTGTCGGGGTACGGCGCCATGACGGTCAACAACGAGCCGGCCTCCATTCCCGACGGCTATCCCAAGCAAGCTGCCCGGATGCTGTGCTTCATGCTCGGCCACAAACCCGAATACCAGCCCCACGGCCTCCACAAGTACGAGTGGGATCCGGTGGCCCGGGAGTTGAAGCAGGCATGGGTCAACCTCGACATCTCCTCGCCCAACTCGGTTCCCTTCGTGGCCGAGGAGAGCGCCCTGGTCTACACCTGCGGGGTTCGCGACAAGAGGTGGACGATCGAGGCCGCCGACTGGGCTACCGGCCAGCCGCGGTTCCACTACGTGCTGGGAGGCTCCAAGTTCAACACCATCGGTGCGGGGGTGACCGTGGACGATGACGGCCGGCTGTTATTCGGCTCGATGTACGGAAAAACCCGCATCCTGCGAGGTCCGGGATAGCGGCAATGTGTACCGATCCCACCGCGGCACACCGCTAACGTGCCGCACATGGCATCGGTGCTGGTTACCGGGGGAGCGGGCTACATCGGCAGCCACACCTGTGTCGCTTTGCTGGGTGCCGGCTACGAGGTGACGGTGCTGGACAGCCTGGCCAATTCCTCAGCAGCGGCCATAGATGCGGTGGGGGAAATCGCCGGACGTCGTCCTCGTCTCGACGTAGTCGACTGTCGGGACGGATCCGCCGTGGAGAAGGTGATCACCGAGGTGCATCCTGACGCGGTGCTGCACTTTGCCGGGCTCAAATCGGTGCCCGATTCGGTGGCCGATCCGCTGCGCTACTACCGCCACAATCTGGAATCCACTGCCATTCTGCTGATGGTGATGGAGCGCTGCGGAGTGCGCAGGATCGTGTTCTCCTCCTCGGCCACGGTCTATGGGGAGCCCGATGAGCTACCAGTGCCCGAGACGGCCACAACCCGGCCCGCCAACCCCTATGGCTGGACCAAACTCATCATCGAGCAGATGATCGCCGATGTGGTTCGAGCCGACCCTCGCTGGTCGGCGGCGCTGCTGCGCTACTTCAACCCGGTGGGCGCCCATCCCAGCGGCCTGATCGGAGAGGACCCGGAAGGGGTGCCCGGGAATCTGATGCCCTACTTGCTCCAAGTGGCGGTGGGACGCCGCTCCGAGCTGCCTCTTTACGGGACCGACTATCCCACCCCCGACGGCACCGCGCGCCGGGACTATATCCACGTGATGGATCTGGCCGAGGGCCACTTGGCGGCACTGGAGAAATCTGAATCCCCTGCTGGGCAAGTGCATACCTACAACCTGGGCACCGGAAGAGCGGCATCGGTCCTAGAAGTCATCGCTGCCATGCGGGAGGCCACCGGTCACTCCCTGCCCTATGAGGAGCTTGACCGCCGCCCCGGCGATGTTCCTGAACTCTGGGCCGACCCCTTCAAAGCCCGCCAAGAGCTGGGTTGGAGGGCAACCCGAGATCTAGCCGTCATGTGCCGAGACGCCTGGGCCTGGCAGTCGGCCCATCCGCTGGGGTATCGCGCCTAGAGCATCGCCTTGATGCCCAACGAGGCGTAGTCCTGATCCTCGTAGTTCTGCCGGAACAGGTCGCATAAGCGAACCGCGGCCTCGTCGTAGGCACTGGGGTCGCTCCAGGTATTGCGGGGATTCAAAACGTCGTCGGGAACCCCAGGACACGAGGTCGGGATTCGCAACCCCAAGATGGGGAGCCTGACCGGATCCACGGTGTCGAGATCGCCGTCGAGGGCCGCATTGAGCAGCGCTCGGGTATGGGTGATGGACATGCGGTCTCCAACCCCGTAGGGCCCTCCTGACCATCCGGTGTTCAAGAGAATGCAGCGGGCCGAGTGGGCATCCATGCGGTGGGCGAGAAGCTCGGCGTACACCGATGGCTTGTGCGACATGAACGGCGCTCCGAAGCAGGAGCTGAATGTGGCCTGCGGTTCCACAACTCCCACCTCGGTGCCCGCCAGCTTGGAAGTAAATCCCATCACAAAGTGGTACATCACCTCGTCACGGTCGAGGATCGACACCGGGGGAAGAACGCCGAATGCGTCGGCAGTCAGCAGCACGATCGTTGTGGGGTGTGGCCCTTTGGCCCCGGGGGCCACATGGGGGTTGCACGACAGCGGGTAGGCAAAGCGAGTGTTCTCGGTAATGGTGCTGTCGGTGAGGTCGAGTTCTTGGGGATCAGTATCGGCCAGGTCTCTACCGGGCAGAGCAGGGACGTTCTCGATGAGGGTCCCCTTCATCGACAAAGCGGCCGCGATGATCGGCTCGGCGTCCTTGTCCAAGTCGATGAGCTTGGCGTAGCAGCCGTCTTCGAAGTTGGACACCCCCGATTCAGTCCACACGTGCTCGTCGTCGCCGATCAGACTTCGGTCGGGATCGGCCGACAAGGTGGTCTTCCCCGTGCCGGACAGGCCGAACAAAATGGCGCTGTTGCCGTTGTTGTCCACGTTGGCTGAGCAGTGCATGGTGAGCTGCTTGGCATCGGGCAGCACGAAGTTCATCACCGTGAACATGGTCTTCTTGACCACGCCGCAGTAGTCGGCCCGACCGAGCACCAGCCCGAGGCGGTTGTGCAGATCCATGATGACCGCCCGGTCGGTGCGGGTGCCGTCGCGGTCGGGATCGCACCGGAAACTGGGGACGTTGATCATGGTCCAACCGACTGAATCGCGATCGGCGTCGTCGCGCACCTCCTTGGGGAACATGATGTTGGCGAAGTAGGCGTGGGTGGCGTACTCGCTGACCAGTCGGTAGGGGATGGCGAACTCCGGGTCCCAGCCGCAGAACACATCGGCGGTATACAGCGCGGCCTGCCGCTCGTTCAGATGGGCTACCACCCGCTCCAGCAATCCCGGGAAGTAGTCGGCGTCCAGCTTGTTGAAATCCGACTTCCACCACACATCGTCCACCACTTCGGGCCAGGCCACCGCGAAGGTGTCCTGCACCGGACGGCCGGTGCACGTCGGGTCGGAATAGAAGATCAGCGGTCCGTCGGCACCCAAAGCGGTGGGGAACGCCTTCTGATCGTGTTCGCCTCCGTCGATGTGGGTGCGACCCCGATCTCCGACAACGGCGGCGGCGAACAACTCGTCCTGGGAGAGCCCAGCGCGGACATCCACCGAGTCCAGGCCGAAGCGGACGCGAAGCTGGTCGGCAACCGAACCGGTCACGCAGGCTCCGAATCGCCGGCGGCAGTAAGGAACGATGGAGTGCCCATGTCGACCTCTGATCCCAACCTCAAACGGGTGGCTTGTCCTTCCTCAAGATCGAACAGCACCCGCTGGCCTTGGCGAAGCATCCGGAACACCGACCCAACCAGTGCATCTGGGGCCAAGTCGAACTCGGCCAAGTCGGTGTCGCGCACCACGACGCCAACACCGGTTGCGGGATCGTAAGCCTTGATAACACCCTGCACAGGGACTCTTTCTGCGGAGACCGAGGACAATGGGAGGGTAACGGCTGGTAGGGATGGTTCGCGAGTCGGGCAACTCGAACTCACTAGCATCACACCCATGGCGGCAGAGCGTCTAGAGGCTGAAGGGTTGAGGGCCACCATGGAGTGGTTCCGCGACGCCCTTGCGCTGCACCGAGACGTCATCAACCAGCTGAATGTTTACCCGGTGCCCGACGGCGATACCGGCACCAACATGGCGCTCACCCTGGAAACGGTGGTCACCGAGGTGTCCGCCGCCGGGGATCAGATGAGCGAGGTGTGTCACGCCATCAGCCACGGCTCGCTGATGGGCGCCCGGGGAAATTCCGGCGTGATCCTGTCGCAGATATTGCGGGGTCTTGCCGACGCGGTATCCGCCGCCGGCCATGTCGATCCTCCAGTCTTGGCCGGTGCGCTCAAGCAGGCGTCGGCCGCAGCCGATGAGGCGGTGTCCACCCCGGTTGAGGGCACCATTCTCACTGTTGTCCGAGACGTGGCCACCGCGGCCGCAGAGGCGGTCGATCAGGGCGTTGAGGGCCTTGTCCAGATGGTGGAGGGATGCCAGCAGGCCGGCCGGGCCTCGCTTGATCGCACGCCCGAGTTACTGCCCCAGTTGGCTCGGGCCAACGTGGTGGACGCCGGGGGAGCCGGATTTCTGCTGTTTCTGGATGCGCTGGCCACTGCGATGGACGGGCGTCCGCTGCCCGATCCGCCGCCCGTCGACCCCTCGGCGGGGGTAGGTGCGGCCGTGGCCGGGGCCGACGACGCCCACGGGACCGACGGGGACGTCGACGGCACGCGCTATGAGGTGATGTTCTTCTTGGAAGCCGAAGACGACCGAATCGGCGAGTTCCGGACCGCTTGGGAAGCTCTGGGGGATTCCATCGTGGTTGTGGGGGGCGACGGCATCTGGAACTGCCACATTCACAGCAACGACATCGGCGGCAGCATCGAGGCGGGCATCGGCGTCGGCCGCCCCTTCGAAATACGGGTGACCGACTTGTTCGAGCAGGTGGAACACATCGAATCACTGATGGCCACCGAGATCGGCGGCACGGTCACTACGGTGGCCGGAGAGCCGGTCCGCACTGCGGTGGTGGCGGTTTCCGTAGGGGCCGGGGTTCGCCGCATCTTCGAGTCGCTGGGGGTTCGAGCCATCATCGCCGGCGGTCAGACCATGAACCCCTCCACCGAGCACTTCGTGCAGGCGGTTGAGCAGCTCGAAACCCCCGAGATAGTGCTTCTGCCCAACAACAAGAACATCGTGCCAGTGGCCGAGAGGGTGGACGACTGCACCGACGCCACCGTGCGGGTGGTGCCCACCCGGGGGATCGCCGAGGGGCTGGCCGCCTTGATGGCCTATGACCCGTCGTCCAGCGCTGATCAGAACTTGTCGGCTATGGCTGAAGCTGCCGCCGATGTGGTGACCGGTGAGGTAACCCAGGCGGTTCGAGACACCGAGAGCGAGTTGGGACCCATCGCCTCCGGCCAGTGGCTGGGACTGGATCGCGGCGGGTTGCGGGTGGTGGCCCAAACCGCGGCTCAGGCCGCAACCGGGCTATTGGCCGAGCTGATCGACGACAGCCACGAACTGGTCACCGTGATCTCGGGTGCCGACGCCACCGCGGCGGCAGTCGAAGAAGTGACCGCTTGGCTGGCCGATCACCATCCGTCGGTGGAGGTTGAGGTTCACGACGGCAGCCAACCTCTCTATCCGTTCTATTTCGGAGTGGAGTGACCCACCCCACCTCAGTTGATCCTGACCACGAGGTCGACCCTCGGCCTCCTCTCACGATGGCCGACTTCGAGGCCATGAACGTAGAAGTGCTGGGCGGGGTGGGTCGCGCCAAGGCCGCCGCGCTGGCTTCGGTAGAGGTGGAATCGGTGTTGGATCTGTTGACCTACTACCCCCGTCGCTACATCGACCGCACCAACCAGGCGGCGATTGCCGATCTGGAGGACGGCGTTGAGGCCATGGTGATGGCCCGAGTAGAAAGCGTGTTCTCCAAGAAGCTCCCCGGTCGCAGAACGATGGTGGCCGTCACGGTCAGCGATCAAACAGGGCGGCTTCGGCTGGTCTTCTTCAACCAACCATGGAGGGATCGCCAACTGTCCCAGGGCCAAGAAGTGGTTGTGTTCGGAAAACTGGACCGGTATCGGGGCCAGCACCAGATGACCAATCCCATCGTCGACCTAGTGGGCGACGAGACCGGGCGCATCGTGCCGGTCTACCCCCAGTCGGGCAAGGCCGGACTCCAGACCCGGGAGATCAGGCGGTGGGTGGACGAAGCCTTGAGGCGGTCGGAGTCGCGGGGCATCAGCGATCCGGTTCCCGAATCCCTGCGGCAGCGGCACGGTTTGATAGAACGCCACCAGGCCTTCGACAGCATCCATCGCCCAGAGACCATGGACGCCCGGTATTCGGCCCGCAATCGGCTGGTGTTCGACGAGCTGCTGCGGCTCCAGCTCAAGCTGATCATGCGCAAGCGCGCCGTGGAGCGGGCCGCAGTCGGTATCAGCCACGACACCAGCGGAGAGCTCCTCGACTTGTTCACCGACTCCCTGGGGTTTCCCCTTACCGGTGCCCAGAACCGGGTTATCGGCGAGGTGGTAGCCGACCTGGCCCGCCCGGTGCCGATGCACCGCCTCTTGCAGGGGGATGTTGGGGCGGGCAAGACGGTGGTTGCGGTGGCGGCGATGCTCACCGCGGTGCAGGGCGGGCACCAAGGAGCGCTGATGGCTCCTACCGAGGTGCTGGCCACCCAGCATTTCCTGGGAGTTCGGTCGCTGCTGAAGGAACTAGTTGTGCCCTCATCGGGCTCATTGCTGACTGAGCGGCCTCTTCGGGTGGCCTTGCTCGCCAATCAAACCCCCGGCGCGGAGCGGGCCCGGATCCAAGAGTCGCTGGTCACCGGGGAGATCGACATCGTGATCGGTACCCACGCCCTCATCCAGGAGGGGGTGGACTTCTCTTCGCTGGGGGTCGTGGTGGTGGACGAACAGCATCGCTTTGGGGTCGAGCAGCGGGCAGCCCTTCGGGCCAAGGGTTCTGTGGCCGCGTCCCCTGATGTGCTGGTCATGACCGCCACCCCCATCCCTCGAACTGCGGCCATGACTGTGTACGGCGATCTGGATGTGTCCACATTGGACGAGATGCCCCCGGGGCGAACGCCGATTGACACTCGTTGGGCCCGGACCGCGGTCGATGAAGCCGAGGTGTGGGAACAGGTGAGGTCTGAGGTCGGGCAGGGTCGCCAGGCCTATGTGGTGTGTCCGCTGATCGATGAGTCGGACAGGGTCGAAGCCCGCTCTGTCACCGAGACCTACGAGCAGCTGCAAGCCGAGGAGTTGGCGGGACTCCGGGTCGGGCTGCTCCATGGCCGGCTCACGCCAGCGGAGAAGGAGTCGGTCATGGGATTGTTCCGAGGCGGGGGTATCGACGTCCTGGTGGCGACGACGGTTATCGAGGTGGGGGTGGATGTGCCCAACGCCACCGTCATGGTGATTGTGGACGCAGATCGGTTTGGGATCGCGCAGCTTCACCAGTTAAGGGGTCGGGTGGGTCGAGGCGATCGGGAGTCGACCTGCTGTCTTCTGGCCGCCGACGCGGTGGGGGTTGCTGCCGACCGGCTGCGGGCTCTGGTGGAGACCACTGACGGCTTCGAGTTGGCCGAGGTAGATCTGGAGCTGCGGGGAGAGGGCACCATCTTGGGGGAGCGCCAAAAAGGTCGGAGCGACTTGCAGTTGGCCTCCCTGCGCCGCGACAAGGACTGGGTGGTCTGGGCCCGCCAAGCCGCAGGGGAGATGCTGGATGACGACCCCGACCTGCAACGGCATTCGGAAATGCGTGCCGAGGTGGAACTGTTGTTGGGGGATGATGATGCCGACTACCTGATGAAGAGCTGAGGCCTTGGAGAAATCGTGCTGGAGATCGTGCGAATGGGAATGGAGCGGCGGGATCGGATCGCGGAGATCTGGGCCGACGCCTTCGAGCAGGATCCGCTGATGATGTGGGTATTTCCCGATGATGCCGCCCGCTTGACTTCCCTGGCGCGCTGGTGGGGATTCGCCCTCGACCGTCAGCCTCCCGGCACAGAGCTGCATGGCACCCGGATTGATGGCTGCGTGGCCTATTGGCAGCCCCCACAGGGCCAGAATGACTCCTCAACGGAAGTCGAAGAGGCCGGTCAACAGGAGTCTGAAGGTCAAAGGGCGTTTGTCGCCATGATGACTGAACTCCTGGGGGATCTTGCCTCTTCTCGGATGGAGGCTCTGGGACAGATGCATCAGTCCCGGCTGGCCGAGCCCCATTGGTATTTGGCGGTGCTGGGCACCTTGCCCGACGAGCAGAGCAAGGGTCTGGGAAGCAGGGTTCTGGCCCCGATGCTGGATCGCTGCGACCGGGTCGGCGATTTGGTGTACTTGGAGTCCAGCAACCCGGCCAACGTGGGTTTCTATCGTCGCCATGGATTCGAGTCGATCGGCGCATTCACTGTGGGCGACGAGGTGCTGATTACCCCCATGGTTCGAGAACCCCGCCCCCCTGGACAACGATGACCCTTCGGATCATCGCCGGGGAGGCCCGGGGTCGAAGATTGAGCACCCCAGAGGGCATGGACGTACGGCCTACCACCAGCAGGGTCCGGGAGGCGGTTTTCAACTCGCTGCACAGCCAGGGCTGCCTGGAAGGTGCCGATGTGCTGGACCTGTTTGCCGGTTCCGGGGCGCTGGGACTGGAAGCCGTGTCCCGAGGAGCAGCCTCGGCCACTTTCGTGGAGTCGGCTTCGCCTGCACTGGCCGCGCTGAGGGCCAACATCGACGCGATCGGTTTCAACGGCCGCTGCCGGGTGGTGTCCGGCGATGTCATGAGAGAGCTGCTCCGACTGGACAGAGAATTCGACATCGCCCTGTGCGATCCTCCTTACCAATTCGACTCCTGGCCAGAACTGCTGTCCCGGGTTCCGGCAAATGTGGTGGTGGTCGAGTCGGATCAGGCCGTAGATCCCGGTCATGGCTGGGATGTCATCAAACAGCGGCGCTACGCGGGTACCGTTGTGGTGATTGCCAGCCGGCGATAGCAACCAAAGACCCCAGGAGACCTGTTCGTGACGCGTGTCCTATTTCCCGGATCATTTGATCCCATACACAACGGGCATATGGAGATCGTGGAGACCGCGTCGCGACTGTTTGAAGAAGTGATCGTGGCTGCGGTTGCCAACCCCCAGAAGACCCCTCTGTTCGAGTTGGAAGAGCGCGAACAGATATTGGAGGAGTGCTTCGCCCACCTGCCCAACGTGCGAACCACCATGTTTGCCAGCCTGGTTGTGGATCTGGCCACCAGGGAGGGCGTCGACTTCATCGTAAAGGGCCTTCGGGCGGTGTCTGACTTCGAGAACGAGCTTCAGATGGCCCAGATGAACCAAGCCGTCTCCGGGGTCCACACGCTGTTTATCCCATCAGCCAGCAAACACTCGTTTCTGGCTTCCAAGCTGATCCGCGAGCTTGCCCGCTTTGGCCAGCAGATTGACTCCATGGTCCCGGCACCGGTGGCCAAACGACTCTTGGAGAGGTATCTAGATGGCTGACAAACGACTTATCGAGAGGTACCGAGATGACTGACATCGATCCCAACACCACCGCAACCCACCAGTCATCTGCGGGGACTTTTGTGGACCCGGAGTTCGACCTCCTATTGCGTCGAGCCATTGAATTGGTCGACGCGGCACGGCCGATGCCGCTGTCGGCTTCCTCCATGATCAACAAGGAGGAAGTCCTCGAGTTGCTTCAGAACTGCCTGAATCGTCTTCCCGAGGAGATGCGGGCAGCTCGCTGGCTACTGAAGGAGCGGGAGGATTTCCTCAAGAGAGTCCACCGTGAGGGCGATGAGATCTTGGTGGCCGCCCGATCGCAGGCGGAGACGATGGTGCAGCGTACGGAGGTGGTCAAGGCGGCCGAGCAGCGGGCCCGGCGGATGGTGGAGGAGGCGGAGACCACCTCTCGCCGATTGCGCCTGGAGACCGAGGACTACTGCGACACCAAGCTGGGGAGCTTCGAAAACGCCCTCGAGAGGATTTTCAAAACCGTCAAGGAGGCTAGGACCCGGCTGCAAGGCGACCCGTTGGCCGATTTAGTCCGGGCATATGGCCCCGAGCCTGAACCTGAGCCTGACGACGGCTTCTTTGATCAAGACACCGTGAGCTAACCCGCTGGAGGAGGCGTCGTGACTAGCCAACTGGTAATGCCGGTTGCGGAATTGCTGCGCCGACCCGGCTCGCAGCGGGAGTTTTCGCTGGAGTTCGACGCCGACGGCATTGGCACATCTGATGCCGCGGTTCACGGTCCGGTCGATCTCCAAATCCACATGGTGTCGGTCAACAACGGGCTGGAAGTAACCGGCACGGTGGAAGCAGGGTGGAGCGGGTCATGCCGTAGGTGCTTGGAGCCGATCAACCAAACGGTCAAGCAGGATCTTCAGGAGTTGTTCGCCATCACACCCAATGACGAGGAGACTTATCCGATTCAAGATGGGGAAGTGGATCTGAATCCCATGGTCCGCGACTGCCTTGTTCTATCCCTGCCAATCGCTCCGCTCTGCTCTGAGGACTGTGTCGGGCCGGCTCCCGATACCTACCCAATGAACCAGCCGGAGCATTCCGCGGAGGATCGTCCCAAAGATCCCCGATGGGCTGCGTTAGACGCGCTGCGAACCGGCCAGTAGATTTAAGCGCTGCGTCAGCGCCGCTTTCGTCAAAGGCGTGACATCTTTTCTTCACATTTAGGATCGTTCGATGGCTGTACCCAAGAAAAAGACATCCAAGGCCAAGGGCCGTAGCCGCCGGGCTTCGGCCTGGCGAGTGTCTGCACCGGCACAGAGCACATGCCCCCGCTGCGGATCGGTGAAGCGTCCGCACCGGGTATGCAGGGTGTGTGGCTGGTACGCCGGTCGCGAAGCCGTTGAAGTGGCCTGATCCGCCATTGTCAGCCACCTAGAAGGCGACAATTGACTTCGCTTCCCGTTGCTGTGGACGCAATGGGGGGCGACGATGCCCCTCAATCAGTTCTGGCTGGTGCTCGGATAGCAGCCGGGCATGGCATTCCCGTGCTGTTGGTGGGACAACCTGAGCAGTTGTCCGAAGCGGGAGACTTCGAGGTGATCCCGGCAACGCAGGTGATCGCCATGGGGGCTGAGGCGGCAACCAGCGTGCGGAAGATGAAAGATTCCTCGCTGGTTCGGGCCGCGGAAGCGGTTCGCGACGGTCAAGCCTCCGCCATGGTCAGTGCGGGCAACACGGGAGCGGCCATGGCAGCCTCTCTGCTGAGGATGGGCCGAATCCGAGGGGTGGCTAGGCCAGCCATCGCTACTCCGATAGTCGTTCCTGGCAGAGCATGGCCCAATGTGATGCTGGACTCGGGGGCCAACACCGAGTGCAACCCCGAGTGGTTGTTGCAGTTCGCCCAGATGGGGGCGGTGTACTGCCGTGACCGCTGGGGAGTTGATGTGCCCCGAGTCGGGCTTCTGTCCAACGGCGAGGAAGCCGGGAAGGGAACGCTTTTGGTCAAAGAGGCGTTCGAACTGTTGGAGGACACCGCATGGCAAACCAAGACAGGTGCGGTGTTCGCCGGCAATGTCGAAGGCCGGGATCTGCTGGAGGATCTGGTGGACGTAATAGTCACAGATGGATTCACCGGGAATGTGGCCCTGAAGACTGCCGAGGGCGTGGCCAAACAACTAATCGGCGCCTTATTGGAAGCATTCGATTCCACTGAAGATGCCCGCGAGGGGGCGAAGCTCCTTACCCCTGCGCTGACACCGCTCTATGACGAGTTCAGCCCCGATTCGGTGGGTGGCGCCATCCTGCTCGGGGTGGGCGGTGTCAGCATCATCAGCCATGGGGCCTCGTCGCCGAGAGCGTTGGCCAATGCCATACAAGTGGCCCATGACCTGGCCGAACGCGACACCGTGGGTTCGTTGCGCCGGATTCTGTCCTCTGAATAGGGATTCCTTCGGTCCCCAGTGGGTGGGAAAGGCAACAAGCTGGCTTATACTTTCTGGGCGCCGTGTTGCTGAACTGCCCCGGAGATGACGTGCCATCCGAAACCCATGTCGAGCAGAGCCCCCTGGATCGCAACGGAGTCTTGACCCTCGTCACAGAGTGCTTAGCGGACATCTTGGAGATCTCTCCCGATCGAATCGCAGAGGGCCAGGCTTTTGCCGACGACCTCGATGCTGACTCACTTGCTCTCATCGAACTTGTGGAGACATTGGAAGAGGAATTGAGCGAGAGGACTGTCGGCTTCAGCATCGACGACGAAGACTTGGAGGACCTCAAGACGGTGCGAGACGCCGTCGATTACGTCCACGGCCGTCTGAGCCGAAGCTCCTGATTGCTGACCCCGACCTCGCTTCTCTAGCCGATCGTCTCGGCTACCGTTTCGCCGAGCCCAGCCTGCTGGTCGAAGCGTTGACTCATCGGTCGTGGTGCGCCGATCACGCTGGAGCATCCTCTAATGAGCGGCTGGAATTCTTGGGCGATGCCGTCTTGGCCCTGGTGGTTACCGACCACATATATACCGCCTATCCGGGGATGGCCGAAGGCCAGTTGGCCCCATTGCGAGCCGAAGTGGTCCGAGCTGAGACGCTTGCGGATCTGGCTGTCGAGCTTCAGCTAGGGAAAGCTCTTCGTCTCGGACGCGGCGAGGAGGCATCTGGAGGCCGGGAAAAGCAATCGATTCTCTCCGACGCTATGGAGGCGGTGATAGGGGCGGTCTATCTGGATGCTCCGTGGGAGGTTCTGATCGACCTGGTTCGGGGATGGCTGGCCGAACGTATTGCCGCGGCTTCTGAGGTTCCGGGAATCCGAGACTTCAAAACCAGATTGCAGGAGTACTGCGCCCGTAGCGGCTTCGATGCACCTGAGTACCGGCTATCTGAGAAGGGCCCCGATCACGCAAAGCAGTTCTTGGCGGTTGTCCATGTGAACGGCGAAGAACGAGGTTTAGGCGAGGGCCGGTCGAAAAAGCAGGCCGAGCAGGCTGCGGCGGCCTCAGCATGGCAGACCCTTGACTATGAGGCGGTTGTCGCCGCCGGAGCAGCCCCATGATCTCCAAATCAAAAGTAGGAGTGATCAGATGATCGCATTGCCGGAAATCGAGACCATTCGCCGCGATTTGGATCGGGAGGTATCCGGCCTTCGCATCAAGTCGGTGGAGGTCATGAATGCCGGGTACGCCAAGCGCTCCGGTGGCGCGAAGAAGTTTGCCAATCGGCTGGAGAAGATGAAGATCACCAACGTGCGTCGTCGTGGGCTCTTCTTGATCATGGGCTTGGACAGTGACGACGTGGTCGTAGCTCACCTGGGTACCGGCGGCCAACTGCGCCGCCACGCAAATCGCGACGACGTTGAAGCCAACACCATGGTGTCGATCACTTTCACCAAGAGCGGTCAGCTTCGACTGTTGGATGGAACCGGTGATGCCGAATTTTTCCTGGTCAACGCCGAGAAGTTGACCGACGAAGTGCCCGAGCTGGACGGATTGGGCATCGATCCCCTGGATCAGGCGGTTCCCTGGCGGATGTTCGGCCAGATGCTCTTGGCCCAAGACGCCAAGCTGAAGGCTGCGCTGACCGATGACCGCGTCGTAGTGGGACTAGGAGAGATGTACTCCGACGAAATCCTGTTTACGGCTGGATTGCGATTCGATCGGCTGCCGAACTCGTTGGGACCCCAAGAGGTCAGGCGCTTGCACCGGGCGATGGTGGAGACCTTGCATGATGCAGCCAAGCACCGGGGCGCCACTCTGGAAGACGGCCACTACGTCGATGTGCACGGCCAACCCGGTGGTTATGAGGAATATCTCAATGTGTTCAAGCAGGCGGGCAAGAAGGGCCGGCCCTGTCCCCGCTGCCATCGTCCTATCCAGAAGTACCGGTTCCGCCGCCGGTGGACGTACTACTGCGAGCAGTGCCAGATCTGAACCGCGCCGACACGGCGGGGACCGAGTTCCACTAATCGCGGCCCGCCGCTGGGTAGGGTCGCATAGGTGTTCTTGAAGGCGTTGACACTCAAGGGGTTCAAATCCTTCGCCGATTCCACCACGCTGGCTTTCGAACCCGGTGTGACGGTGATAGTGGGCCCGAATGGCAGCGGCAAGTCCAATGTGGTCGACGCGGTGGCTTGGGCTCTGGGCGCACAGGCTCCGACGTCGGTGCGCTCGGCAAAGATGGACGATGTGATCTTTGCCGGAACCGCTTCCCGGCCTGGTTTGGGTCGGGCAGAAGTGTCACTGAGCATTGACAACACATCCCGTCTTCTGCCGATTGAATTCGAAGAGGTCACCATCACCCGCACGCTGTTCCGCAGCGGAGACAGCATGTACGCCATCAACGGAGTGCCCTGCCGCCTGCTTGACATTCAGGAACTGCTGAGCGATTCCGGCGTTGGTCGCCAACAGCATGTAATCGTCTCCCAGCGCCAGATCGAAGGGGTTCTCAGCGCTCGGCCTGAAGACCGTCGGGCGGTCATCGAAGAAGCTGCCGGAGTGTTGAAGCACCGCCGCCGCAAGGAGAGGTCAGAGCGGAGGCTTGCTGCATCTGAGGCCAACCTCACTCGGCTGTCCGACGTGGTGAGGGAGATACGTCGCCAACTGCGACCCCTGGAGCGACAAGCCGAAGCGGCTCGGCGTCACGGTGATCTCCTGGCCGAGTTGAGCGGTCTTCGCCGCTTTATGGCTGGGCAAGAAATCGACCAATTGCGCCGCCGGGTTCGCCAGCTGAACCAAGACCAAGCCTCGGACCGAAGGGAAATGCAGCAGCTAAAGGTGCAGGTTGAGGCCTCCGACCGTGATCTTGCCGCCGCAGAGGTCCAGTTCTCAGAAGCCGACGGGCAGGACCTCAGCGACGCCCTGGTGCGCTTCGAGGGGACGACCGAGCGCTTGCGAGGCATGGAGGCGCTGTTGTCCGAGCGGAGACTGCGTCTACAGCGCGACCGCGACGCCGGTTTGGACGAAGACGTGGTGGCCACTTTGGAAGCCGAGTCCGATCGCTTGGCAAAAGAGTTGCGCGAGGTTGAGGCATCGGCGGCCACCTTGGTTCCCGATGAGGCCGCGGTAGCCGATGCTGAGAAGGAACTGAAACAGCTTCGACTGTCGTTCGACGACCAGTGGGGTGCCCAGGACCTGCCTGGACCAGAGTCGGATGCGCCTCGAATCAAGGGCGAGATGAGGATCCTGGAGGCGTCGATCCAACGAGACCAAGCTGAATCGGAACGCTTGGGCCGAAATCTGGGGGATCTGGAACGGAGTCGGCAGGCGCTGGTCGAAGAGTTGGACCGATGCTGGGCCGACTCCAAGGACGTCGAGACCGCCCAGCAAGCCCGGCGGCAGGCGCAAGAGCTTGCCGAGCGTGCGTCAGGTGAAGCCCGGGCCGTATGCGAGCACGAGAAGGCGGCCCTTGCCGGGGAAGTCGGAGATCTTCAGGCCTGGGAGTCTCGACGGGAGGCGCTCTCCCTGGCGTTGGACGAGGCCCGCGATGCCTCCGGAGCCCAGCGTCTCGTAGGGATCGAAGGTGTAGTCGGGACCCTGCTTGAGATTGTCGACATCGATCGCGGATGGGAGGCGGCCTTTGAGGCTGCCGCCGGCGAGGCGGTCGCGGCCGTGGTGGCCACCGACACCCAAGTCGCCATGAGAGCCATCGCCACTCTGGAGGCCGACCAAGTGAGTGGCGCGGTCCTGGCCTTGGGCAGGTCGGCGGTGGCGACCTCAGCCCCGGTGGTCGGCGTACCCTTGCGTCCCCATGTCCGATCCTCGGTGGCGGGCGTAGACAAGCTGCTTGACGCCCTAGTCGGCGGAGTCGGCGTGGTGGATGGGAGCGAACAGGCGGCTGAGGCGGCGATTGCAGACCCGACTTCGGTGGTGGTAACCCGCAGCGGCGACCGGTTCTCATCTTCTGGATGGCGGGTGGGCGTTCGACGCTCGGGTGCGACCAGAGGTCTGCTGGAAGAGGCTGCCAGAGAATCGACTCGTGCGGCAGACGCCGTCAAGGCAGCCGAAGAGCGATTGGCCGTGGCCATCCGTCGGTTAGGGGAAGTCGAAGATAGCGAGGTCCGGGCTAGGGAAGCTGCCCTTAGCCAGGCTGAGGCGCTTGAAGCCGCCCGGGACCAGGCGGGCGCGGTAGAACGGGAGCTTCGTGACGCGGAAGTGGGTATTGCTGCCCTGCGACCACGTCTCCAAGAGCTGGAAAACAGGATCAACGAGGATCGCCTTCGTGCTGGCCAGCTTCACCAGGAACTGCCTGAGCACGAGGCCAAGGAAATGGAACAGCAGGATCGGGCCCGGAGCGTGAACCGAGCCCGAGAAGAGTTGTTGGAGAAGTCTCAGGCGGTTGGCAGCCTTCGCTCCGACTACCAGGTGCGGGCCGCGGGGATAGAGGAGCGGCGTCGACTGCTGAAGTCGCAGCGCGACGAAATCGAGCGGCGGCTGAGCCAGATGGCCAACGCCCGTACCGAGGCTGCCTCCCGTCGGGAGGCTGTTGAACTGCGACTGGCAGTGGTTGACCAACTGATTGATCTTGTGGCCCGGAGGGTCGAAGAGGCAGGTCGCCAGCTTGAGGATCTTCGCCGTCGGCGAGCCCAAGAATCGGAGGCGGCACGAGAGGCTGCCAAGCGAGTGGAGGAATTGCGCAGCTTGAGGTCACAAGCCGAGGCCAGGCTGGCGCAGTGCCGGGAGCGGGATCGCAGCGCTGAGATCGAACTAGCCGAAGCCGGCATCAGACTTGAGGCTGCGGTTGACCGGTGTCGCCGCGAGCTGGACTGCGAGCCCGGTGTCGCCGTGGCCGCCGAATGCCCTCCATTGGAACCTGACGTCGCTCCCGCCGACCGGATCAGGGCTCTGGAGCAAGAGCTGCGCATTCTGGGTCCCGTGAACCCGTTGGCATTGGAGGAATACGAGGCACTGTCGGAGCGGTATGAGTTCACACAGAGCCAGATCGACGACATTCGCCAGAGTCGCCGGGATCTGCGCAAGGTGATCCGCAAGATCGACGAGGAGATCGTCAGCGTGTTCTCTTCGGCCTACGCCGACGTGGCCCGCAACTTCGCCGATCTATTCCAGACGCTGTTCCCAGGCGGCGAGGGCAAGCTGCGACTTACTCAGCCTGATGCGTTGTTGGACACCGGGGTGGAGATCGAAGCCCGCCCATCAGGCAAGAACATAAGGCGACTCAGCCTGCTGTCGGGAGGCGAACGCTCGCTTACCGCGCTGGCATTCCTTTTCGCGGTGTTCCGCAGCCGGCCATCGCCGTTCTATGTCATGGATGAAGTGGAGGCGGCTCTTGACGACATCAATCTGCACCGCTTCCTCCAGCTCATCCACGAGTTCAGAGCCGACGCCCAGCTGCTTATCGTGAGCCACCAAAAGCGCACGATGGAGGCGGCCGACTGTCTCTACGGCGTGTCCATGAAGCCGGGGGGAAGCTCCAAAGTGCTTTCCGAAAGAGTGGTGGTAGCCTCAGAAGCGAAGGTACTGCTCGAACAAGGTTGAGGACTCACCACCCAAAATGAGCAACGAGCCCGAAGATCCCCGTTCGGAGCGGGATCCCCTGGGGTGGGAACTGGAAGGCCCTGAAGAGCGATCCAGCAACTTGCCGGAGCCCCGCGCAGTGGAAGTAGTGGCCTGGGTGCCCAACGTCAATCCACCGCCGCCATCCCGCAATCCCGTCTTCGTAATGCTGGTGGCGTCAGTGGTGTTGGCCGTCTTGGGGCTCGTCGGCATCGGAATCGGCGTAGGCAGCATCTTTTTCAATCAAGATCCACCTCCTCCAGAGGTTGTCGTAGTCTCCGGCCCCCAGGTGGTGAGCGCTCCATCAGGAGGATCGCCGCCTATCCAGGCTCCGCTGGCGCAGACCCCAACGGAGGAGTCGCAGCCTGCTGAGAACCCCGACCTGACGGTTCCGTCCGATCCTGTCGTGGAGGTAGCCCGGGCGGTCATACCCTCGGTGGTGCTGATCGAGGTAAATGTGGAATTGCTGGAACAGGAGACTCCGTCTATTCCTGATTTCGAGGAGGACATCCCAGATCTGGAGTCGGACCCTCCTGATGAGACACCCAGTTATGGCCAGGGTTCAGGGATCATCTACGACGCGTCCGGCCACATACTGACCAACGCCCACGTACTGGGCGATGCAGAGATGGTGAGGGTGCAGTTTGCCGACGGTACGCGAGCCGAAGGCGTCGTGATCGGAACCGCCCCGGCCATCGATGTCGGTTTGATAAGGGTTGACACAGACATGGTTCTGACGCCGGCAGTATTTGCCGACCGCTCAACCGTTGAAGTCGGGCAATTGGCGGTGGCGATAGGCAGTCCATTCGGGTTGCAGCAGTCGGTGACCTCGGGAATCGTCAGCGCGGTGGGCCGAGCGATCAGAGAGGGGACTGGCGACAGCGCGTTTGTCGAGATGATTCAAACTGACGCCCCCATAAACCCCGGCAATTCGGGCGGAGCCCTGGCCAACCGCCTTGGCCAGGTAATCGGCATGAACACCCTCATTCGGACCGATGGATCATTGGGCAACATCGGCTTGGGATTCGCCATCCCCTCCGACATCGCGCTGAACATCGCTCAACGGATATTGAAAGGCGAGAGCACTGAGCTCGGTTACCTGGGTATCTGGGGGACCGATCCGGAGATCGGCAATCCAGGAGCCCTGGTGGTTGAGGTGGAACCGGGTACTCCGGCCGCTGAAGCCGGGTTGATGGAAGGGGACCTGATTGTCCTTATGGACAATGAGGTGGTTTCAACGTTCACCGAGCTGGCGGCCAAAGTCCAGTTCCGCGTTCCCGGGACCGAGGTGGAGTTGGAAGTGGTGCGCGACGACAAACACATCGTTCTCTCGGTGGTTATCGGCTCCCGACCAACTGCTGAAGATTCCGAAGACGAGTAAGGAGCAAGAGTGCGACTCCGACGTCGGAGGATCAAAGACGAACCGCTGGCCCCCGAAGAGGAAATCCAAATCGGGCCCCCTCTTGATGAAGAGCCGCCCCTTCAGCTTGAGCCTGAGTCCGAGGCGGAGCGAGCAAGCCTTCGAGACCGACTGTCCAATGCCCGAGGAACGTTTTCCGGCTTCTTGGCCTCGGTGGCCTCTCGGGGGGTGGACGACGCCACCTGGGAGGAGTTGGAAGAGGCGTTGATCTTGGCCGATGCCGGAGTAGGCACCACCACCGCACTGCTGGACCGACTGAGGGAGCGGGCCAAAGGGGACAGGGTCACCGATGCCGAGGCACTGGTTGCCTTGCTCAAGGCACAGATGGTTGAGGATCTCGGTGGCCGAGAATTGGAGTTGAACGCCGATGGCAGCCCCGCGGTGTGGTTGTTCGTGGGCGTGAACGGAGTGGGCAAGACCACCACCATCGGCAAGCTTGCCTCCCGGGAGGCGCACAGCGGTCGAAAGGCTGTGCTGGCCGCGGGGGACACCTTTCGGGCGGCGGCTGCCGAGCAGCTAGGGCAATGGGCTGTCCGATCGGGGTCCGAATTGGTACGCGGTGCTGAGGGTGCTGATCCCAGCTCCGTTATCTACGACGCCATCGAGCATGCATTCGCCACAGGAGTTCCGCTGGTTATGGCCGACACCGCCGGCCGCCTGCATACCCGGACCAACCTGATGGAGGAGCTGGCCAAGATTCACCGGGTGGCCAGCATGGGTCCGGGAACGGTTACAGAGGTGCTGTTGGTGATCGACGCCAGCACCGGCCAGAACGGCCTTGCTCAAGCTCGCCGGTTCACCGAGTCGGCCGAGCTGACCGGCGTGGTCTTGACCAAGCTCGATGGCTCGGCCAAAGGTGGCATCGTCTTGGCTGTCCAAGACGAACTGGACATCCCGGTGAAGTTGGTAGGACTGGGAGAGGGTATCGACGACTTGGTTGAATTCGACGCTGACGAGTTTGTCGAAGCCCTGTTCTCTTGATCTCCCCGAAGCTCTGATCAGGCATCGGGAAAGTTAGTGGTGCGTCGCCAAAATAATCGCGCATGTCCTGCTAGGCATCGACGCCCCTCGCGGCGTTGCACCTCCTTGCCGTACGCTCCGGGTATGGCTGCGTCGTTGCGCCTTGCGAGAGACGCTGCTGCCGTCGCATTCCATGGCGCTATTTCGGCGACGCACCACTAGGGTAGGCAGCCCATGTTCGACACGCTGAGCAACCGGTTCGAGGGCATCTTCAAGCGCATGCGGGGGTTGGGGACCCTGCGGGAGAGCGATGTAGAAGAGGTGCTGCGGGAAATCCGCCTGGCTCTATTGGACGCGGACGTCAACCTCCATGTGGTCCGCGGATTCCAGGACAGGGTCCGCCAGCGGTGCGTGGGTGCCGAGGTTCACAAAGCGCTGAACCCGGTTCAGCAGGTGATCAAGTTCGTCCACGAGGAGCTGATTGCCACTTTGGGCGGCGAGACCTTGGAGATTTCCCATCCGGCCAAACCGCCGACGGTGGTGCTGCTGGCCGGACTTCAAGGCTCGGGCAAGACCACCAATGCGGCCAAACTGGCCTCTTGGTTCAAGCAGCAGGGCCGGAACCCCTTGTTGGTGGGCGCCGATTTGCAGCGTCCTGCCGCGGTTGAGCAGCTCCGCACCCTGGGAGCCTCAATCGATGTTCCGGTGTTCAGCGAGCCCTCCGACCCCATTGCCGCGGCTAGAAGCGGAGTAGCAGAGGCAACCGCAACCAACCGGGACGTCGTGATCTGCGACACCGCCGGACGCCTGGCCATCGATGAAGAGATGATGGAAGAGGTAGGACGGATATCCGACGCCGTCGAGCCCCATTACACGTTCCTGGTGGTCGATGCCATGACCGGTCAGGATGCGGTCACCACCGCTGAGTCGTTCCACGCGGTTCTAGAGCTTGACGGGGTGATCCTCACCAAGGTTGACGGTGATGCCCGGGGCGGCGCTGCCCTGTCAGTCAAAGAGGTAGTGGGCCGGCCCATTGCCTTCTCCTCAACGGGCGAGAAGATCGATGAATTCGAGTTGTTCCACCCCGATCGGGTGGCCAGCCGGATTCTCGGCATGGGCGATGTTCTCACGCTGGTCGAGAAGGCCGAACAGGTGTATGAGGAGGCTGAAGCAGAGGCAGCGGCGGCCAAATTGCTGGAGGGGGAGTTCACCTTGGAGGACTTCTTGGAGCAGATGCGCCAGCTCAAGAAGATGGGCTCGCTCCAGAACTTGGTAGGAATGCTCCCAGGCATGCCCAATGAATTGCGCAACGCTGAGATCGAAGATGATCGAATCGCCCAGATTGAAGCCATTATCTGCTCGATGACCCCAGAGGAGCGGGCCGCCCCCCGGGTTGTCGACGGCTCTCGGCGACAGAGGATCGCTGCCGGCTCAGGCACCCGTCCTTCAGAGGTCTCCCATCTCTTGCGGCAATTCAGCGAGGTCCAGCGGATGATGAAGCGCATGGGCAACAAGGGCCCAGGCTCCGGTCGCAAGAAGTCCAAGAAGGGTCGCAAGGGGAGCCGGGTGACTCCGCCGGGCGGCCAGCAGAAGAGGCCGGGAAAGCCCAAGTTGACTTTGCCGGGCTTGGAGGACGGGCAATTCGATCTCTCATCCCTGAGGTAGCCCACAGGGATTTTGGGCAGGTAGAGTTTTTCCATTCCGGCGGTCGGCGCCGGTTCGTGCCTGCACCGGCACTTATGACGGGCCAGTTGGGCTCAGGATGCCCAATGGACCCAATAAGACAGAAGGGCTGACCGGCTAGTGGCAGTAAAACTCCGGCTGATGCGGATGGGCAAAAAGAAGCAGCCCACGTACCGTGTGGTGGCCGCTGAATCCCGTAAAGCCCGCAATGGGCGGTTCATTGAAATTGTGGGTACGTACAATCCCCGCCAAGAGCCCTCCTTGATTGAGATCGACAATGAGCGAGCGCTGCACTGGCTTCGCCATGGTGCTCAGCCCAGTGAGCGGGTGCAGAAGCTGTTGGTCATCTCTGGGGCTTGGGAAGAGTTCACCGGCGTGGCTGGCCCGGCGAAGGATGCTCCCGTAATCGTGACCAAGGCCGCATCTGCTGAGGAAGCTGCTGCCGAAGCCGTAGCTGAGCCCACAGAGGCTGGCCAAGAACCCGAAGCTGCTGCCGAAGCCGCGGCTGAGCCCACAGAGGCTGGCCAAGAACCCGAAGCTGCTGCCGAAGCCGCGGCTGAGCCCACAGAGGCTGGCCAAGAACCCGAAGCTGCTGCCGAAGCCGCGGCAGGCCAGGATGAAGACGACGAGAAGGCTGAGGGCGAGGAATCGTGAGTGATACAGACTTTGAAGCTGACAACGACAACTATGAGGACGACGACTTCAGCGAAGGTTACGAGGACGACGATTTCGAGGAGGACGGCGACATCAACACCATCGAAGTCCCGACTGCTCGAAACGTGCTGGAATACCTGGTCAAGTCGGTGGTGGAGAACCCCGACGACGTTGAAGTCGAAATCGTCGAGCGACAGGGATCCGTCGCACTTGAAGTGACAGTGGCCGAAGGGGACATGGGCCGAGTAATTGGTCGTCGGGGCCGGGTGGCCAACTCCATTCGAACTCTCGTGAGGGCCGCAGCCAGCAAAGATGGCAGCCCCATCGACGTCGAGTTCGTCGACTGATCAATCAAGGGCATCTCCTCTGCTAGAGGTCGGCCGCATCGACCGGGCTCACGGGCTCCGGGGTGAGGTAGTGGTCACGCTGTGGACCAATCGCACCGAGCGGTTGGAGGCAGGGTCGGTGCTCTTTACCGACCTAGGTGCGTTCACCGTGGCTGCGGCTCGGGTCTTTCAACGTCGCTGGATTGTGCAGTTCGCTGAGTCCACCGATCGGAGCGTAGCTGAGTCTCTGCGAGGCCAGGCTTTGAGGGCCGATCCCATTTCCGATCCCGACGAGCTGTGGGTCCACGAACTGATTGGCAAGATCGTGTACGAAGCCAATGGCACAAACAGGGGGAGGGTTGAAGCCGTGCAGGCCAATCCGGCCAGTGATCTGCTTGTGTTGGAATCTGGCACCCTGGTTCCGCTTACCTTCCTTGTCGAACGCGGTGATGACCGACTGGTTGTGGATGCGCCAGACGGACTGTTCAACGAAACATGAGAGTCGACGTCTTCACCATCTTCCCCTCGATGTTCGAAGACTTCTTGGAATTCGGAGTAATCGGGAGGGCGGCGGAGCAAGGCCGGCTGGAGGTTCGGGTTCACGATCTCCGAGCCGGCGCGGGCGACCCCCACCGTTCAGTTGACGATGCCCCGTTCGGGGGAGGTGCGGGGATGGTCATGATGGCCGAACCCCTGTTCAACGCGGTCGAACAGGCCGACCCGCCCCGACCGTTGTACCTTCTAGGGCCCGCTGGACGCCGATTTGATCAGACTGCGGCCCGGGAGCTGGCCTCTGGAGGCAGATTCTCGCTGCTGTGCGGTCGCTATGAAGGAGTGGATCAGCGGGTTCGCGATCATCTTGTGGACGGGGAACTGTCTCTCGGGGATTTCGTTCTGGCCGGAGGCGAGGTCGGGGCGATGGCAGTAATCGAGGCCGTGGGCCGGCTTGTTCCCGGAGTGTTGGGAAACGAGCTGTCGGCTGCCGATGATTCGTTCAGCGATGGGCTGCTGGAATACCCCCATTACACCCGGCCCGCTGAATTCCGCGGCTGGCCGGTGCCCGAGGTGCTGCGGTCGGGAGACCACGGCCGTGTCGATCGTTGGCGCAAGGCACAGGCACTCGCCCGCACAGTGGCCCTTCGGCCAGATCTCATTGAGGCCCGCGGGGGTATGACCAGCGAGGAGAAAGCGCTCTTGGAAGAGTTCGGCCTCGTTTGATCAGGGTGGTTATGATGTCATGTCGCGCCCCAAAGCCTGAGTAGGGCGCTGGAGCACCCACAAGAGGCCTGCCATGAACCCCACCGACATCGTTGATCGCGAGACCAGACGATCAGACATTCCCGAATTCAGTCCCGGCGACACGGTCAAGGTGCATGTTCGGGTGGTGGAAGGCAGCCGCGAGCGAGTCCAGATTTTCGAGGGAGTGGTGATCCGCCGGCAGGGCAGCGGGGTCCGAGAGACATTCACCGTTCGAAAGGTGAGCTTTGGAGTGGGGGTGGAGCGTACTTTTCCAGTCCATTCGCCGGTCATCGCCAAGATTGAAGTGGGTGCCCGGGGCGATGTGCGTCGAGCCAAGCTCTACTACCTTCGTGACCGCATCGGTAGAGCTGCCCGGGTCAAAGAGAAGCGGTTCTAGCCAACTCCTCCAGCCAAACTGTCACAACTGCCTCCTAACGTTGGGGCATGGCATATCGGCAGGCGTTGGGCCGTTGGGGAGAAGACCGGGTTGCGCGGTGGTATCGCCGCCAAGGGTTCGAGATACTTGAACGCAACTGGCGGTGTCGGCACGGGGAGTTAGATGTGATCGTGCGGCGCGGGTCCGTGGTCGCGGTGTGCGAAGTCAAGACCCGGTCGTCTCTGGCCTATGGAACTCCCGCCGAAGCTGTCGGCTGGCAAAAGCAGCGGCGAATACGCCGGCTTGCTGCCCAGTGGTTGGCGGAGCAGTCGCGCCCTGGGGCGGTACAGATCCGATTCGACGTTGCCGAAGTGGTGGGTCGTGATCTGCGGGTAATCGAATCGGCGTTCTAGCCGCTATCCCAGCACCGCCCACAGGATCAGCCCGACACACACCAAAAGGCCCCCGGCTACAAACCAATAGTCGAACCGGGTGCGCCGGTGCTTGCGTGTGGGATCGAAGCCCATGCACGATTATCGTCGCCACGATGGTGGCCAGAGAAGCCGGGATCGCTTTGCGATCAGTACTCGTTTCCCTTTGTTTGGTGCTGGCTGTTGGATGCGGATCGGTTTCTTCACCACAGGTGGAGGCTGGGCCCGACGGTACCCCTGATCCCGTGCTGGTGACCGGGCGGGCAGTCTTCATTGATCGGTGCTCGTCTTGCCACGACGCCGATGGCAGTGGGACCGGCAATGGCCCGCGTTTGAACAGGGGTCGTCTATTGCAGGAGTACCCCGATTCCGGCGACGCCGCGGCCGTGATTTCGGTAGGGAAGGACCGCATGCCTGCTTTCGGCGGGCTGTTGACGGCTGGCGAGATCAATGCCGTGCTCCACTACATCAACGAAGTTCTCTGAGGGGAAATTCCCCCGGGCCAAGTGATTGCCCGGTGAAGTTGTCACCGTTCCTCGGTAGGGTCGCCGGAACGCTCGTGACCAGCGCTCTGGGTCTCCAACCCGATACGAGGATTCATCCTCGAGAAAGCACCGACAGTGCTTGCCACCATACCCGCTTCCGTACTGGCCGGAATCACCGGTCATCCGGTGTTCGTGGAGGTACACGTCTCTTCGGGCCTCCCCACTTTTACCGTGGTGGGCCTTCCCGACGCCGCTTGCCGCGAGGCCCGTGATCGGGTCCGAGCTGCTCTTCTCTCCAGCGGCGTCGATTGGCCTCCTGGGCGGATTACCGTGAATCTGGCGCCATCGGGGATCCGCAAGGAAGGCCCGGGGCTTGATTTGGCCATCGCCATGGGGGTTTTGGTCGCCGACGAACAGCTGTCCAAGGAAGGCTTGGCCGACATGGCCTTCTTGGCCGAGTTGGGGCTCGATGGCCGGTTGCGCGCCATTCCCGGGGTCCTCCCCCAAGTGCGATGTCTAGACACTGCCGAAGTTGTGGTGGCCCCCGAGAGCGCGGCTGAGGCCGCCCTTGCAAAAGGACCAGCAGTCCGGGCGCCGGCCACGCTCGGTGAGCTCCTCTCCGCACTCCGAGGCGAGGAGGCCTGGCCCGAACCACCCGTGCCGGGCTCGGCGGTCTCCTCCGAAAAGAAGATGGACCTGGCTGATGTGAGGGGACAGCACATGGCTCGCTTGGGATTGGAAGTGGCTGCCGCGGGCGGACATCACCTGTTGATGATCGGCCCGCCGGGCGCGGGCAAGACCATGTTGGCCCGGCGCGTTCCCGGACTCCTGCCCCCTTTGGACGAGGCCACCGCCATCGAAGCCACCATGGTGCATTCGGCCGCCGGCCTGGTCCTGCCCTCATCGGGGTTGATCAGGCAAGCTCCGTGGCAAGCACCCCACCATTCAGCCTCGATGATCGCCCTGGTGGGCGGTGGGAGCAGGTCCCTTAGGCCGGGAGCGATTAGCTGCGCCCATGGTGGCGTACTGTTTCTAGACGAGATGGGGGAGTTCGCTCCCCAGGCGCTTGACGCCCTCCGCCAACCCCTCGAAGAAGGGGTGATCCGAGTCAACCGGGCCACTGCGGCGGCGTCGTTTCCCGCTCGATTCCTGCTGGTGGGGGCCATGAATCCATGTCCATGTGGGGAACTGGGACAGCCCGGCATGTGCCGGTGTACTCCATTGGCCCGGTTGCGTTACGCCCGACGGTTGAGCGGGCCGCTGTTGGACCGCTTCGACCTGAGAATCCATGTCGGCCGCCCCGAGGTCAGCGACCTGTTCGATGCCCCACCAGGGGAATCATCCGCCGAGGTGAGAGCCCGGGTTGACCGGGCGCGAGCTGCTGCTCTCGACCGCGGCGTGGCGTCCAACAGCGAGTTGCCTGACGATGCCTTGGACCAATTCGCTCCGTTGGACTCAGAGGCCAAGAACCTATTCAGCCACGCCATCGCGGAGGGCCGTCTATCGGCTCGGGGATTTCAGCGAGTTCGAAGGGTTGCTCTCACTCTGGCTGATCTGTCCGGTGTTGCAACCCCGTTGACCGGGGGCATCGTCGCACAGGCCCTGTTCATGCGAACCGAGCCGGTTACCGTGGCCCACGATCCCTGGAGTCTTGCCAATGGCCGCCGATGACTTCCTGGGCGCAGTGGTATCTGCCGAAGAAAAGGGAGAGCTGCCGGTTGAGGCATGGCTCGCGGCGCTGACCTCCTTGCCCGCGGTGGGGCCATCTCGACTGCGGGCCCTGCTCTCGTTCGGTAGCCCGGCCGCAGTGTGGGCCACTCTGCAGGGTCCGCCATCTCGAGAGTTGGTGCAAGTGGCGGGCAAACAGGAGCTGTATGAGCAGTGGCGCCACACCGCTGCTGGCCTCGATGTGGCCGGGTTGTGGGGACGGCATCGCGATCGCGGCGTGGGAGTGGCCGCGCTGGGCACTCCCGGATACCCGAGTGCCCTGTCTCGTGATTTGGATCCACCCGCGGTCGTGTTTCACAAGGGCGACCCCCAAGTGGTAAGCGGGCCCCGCGTGGCTATAGTCGGTACTCGTCGATGTACTCGCTACGGCAGCGATGTGGCGTTCGAATTAGGCCGTGACTTGGCGTCGGCCGGTGTTGGCGTTGTCTCCGGATTGGCTTTGGGCGTTGATGCCGCCGCTCATGCCGGAGCCCTGGAGGCCAGTGCAGCCCCGCCTATCGCGGTGGTAGGCAATGGCCTAGACAAGGTGTATCCCGAGCGGAACCGAGCCCTGTGGCAGGCGGTGGCCGATCAAGGAGTGCTGTTGGGGGAGGCTCCTTTGGGAGCGCCGCCGGAGCGGTGGCGTTTTCCTGCTCGCAATCGCATCATCGCAGCCCTGGCCGATGTGGTTGTGGTAGTGGAATCCCATGCCTCAGGGGGGTCCATGCACACTGTGGCTGAGGCCGCAGCCCGGGACAGGGCAGTGTTGGCTGTTCCCGGCCCGGTTCGCAGTTCGGCATCGGATGGGTGTTTTGAATTGCTGGCCGACGGTTGCGCCCCGTGCCGCGATGCCGACGATGTGCTGCTGGCCTTGGGCATAGCAGGTGCTGAGTCAGCCCCATTGGACTCCCGCATGAAACCGGACAGCATCGGATCGCAGGTTCTGGAGGCGCTGGGATGGCAACCCGCTGATGCCGAGCAGATCAAAGTCCGGACCGGTTTGACCATGGCCGAGGTGGCCGGAGCGGTGGAAGAGTTGCGGGTGGCAGGCTGGGTGGCAGTGTCGGGCCGCTGGATCGAGCGGGTGGGCATCACCCGTTGAGATGGCGAAGAACCCGTAGGCTTGAAAGGAGATGGGGTGGGATCTGGACGACTTTTTCGCGTCGACCGCTTCGGTCAACGACGACACGGCGGCGATGTACTGCCGCGAAGTGACGGCATTCTCCGAGTGGCTCGCCGATGCCCGAATCGGCCCCACGTCGCTAGATTCTCCCAGTGAGGGTCCTGAAGACGTCGACCTTCGCGCTATTCGCAGGTATCTGGCCTACCTGAGCACTCAGGGCTATGCCCGCAAGACGGTGGCTCGCAAGGCCACTTCCCTTCGCCGATATTTTCGCTGGGCAGAGCGCACCGGACGGGTGGCTGCGGACCCCACGATTGGCGCTACGACGCCAACGCGGGAGCGGCATCTGCCGCGAGTGCTGCGTTCAGAAGAATTGGAAACCCTGCTGGACAAGCCGCGTGCGGCCGTGGCTGACGACAACCGTGCCCGAATCCAACGCGACATCGCGGTGTTGGAACTGCTCTACGGCAGTGGACTTCGGGTAAGCGAGGTGTGCGCCATCCGAGTCGGCGACATCGATAAGGAGCGCCGGCGCCTGATCGTGCACGGCAAGGGCGCGAAACAGCGGGTTGTGCCCCTGAGCGAGCCAGCAGCCAATGCGCTGGAAGAGTGGTTGGCCGAAGGCCGGGTGGAAATGGCTGACTCGTCCGCCGCTGGTGATGCCGTTTTTGTGAATCTGTATGGCCGACCGCTTAACACTCAAGCGGTTCGGCGGCTGGTCAATCGGCGGGCGAGCATGCAGACCAATCCCCACGCACTGCGCCACACCTTTGCTACTCATTTGCTGGATGGGGGGGCTGACCTCCGACAAGTGCAGGAACTCTTGGGACACGCTGATCTGGGATCCACCCAGATCTACACCCATGTCAGCCGGGACAGACTCCGAAAGGTCGTTGAGGAGAACCATCCTCGGGCTTGAGCAGCATTCGGATGCGAGACTTGGCGGTAGGCTGGGTCGGCTTCCCCTCAATTCCTCCAAGACCGAGGGGATGCCATGGTGGCGGGAATGCGGATCGGCGGGTTGGCGGCCGCCGCGGTATCGGCCTGGTTGGCGCTGCAACCGGGCCAGCCGATGCATCAAGTAGCGCTGCCCGTTGAACAGAGTCTGGAGGCCTACGATTCCTCGTTGGAGTACTTGCCGCCGGTGGATGCCGAGGTGGTCGACCCCTTCCGACCTCCAAAGCATGTGGGTGCTCCGGGCAACCGGGGCCTGGAGTACGAGCCCGAGCCGGGACAGCCGGTGTGGGCATCGGCCGAGGGCGAAGTGGTGTTCTCCGGGTCAGTGGCCCACAACCGGTTTGTGACTTTGCTCCACCGCGACGGGTTGCGCACCGCTTACGGGTACTTGGGTTGGATCGCGGTTGATAGCGGGGAATTGGTGGCACCCGGACAGTTGCTGGGCACAGCTTCGGCGCGGTTCTTCTTCAGCGTCCGGGACGGGGATCGCTATCTCGATCCCGCACTGGTGTTGACCGCGGGACGCGTTCGGTTGGTACCCCAACGCGAGCCCGACTATGTAAGTCAGCTTCCTGCCTATGGCTTGGGAAGCTGATGCGGCTATCGTTCAACCCGGCTTGGAGGAAGATCCCGGCCGCAGAAAATTTCCGCTCGGGGCATCCCACGGTCGCCATTTGGTGCTGACCCCGGGTTTCGTTGAACCGCTGGGAGAGGAGAAACACCATGGCGCCAGTCGTGACGATGCGTCAACTACTCGATGCTGGAGTCCACTTCGGACACCAGACCCGCCGTTGGAATCCGAAGATGCAGAGATTCATCTTCGGTGAGCGCAACGGCATCTACATCATCGATCTGACCCAGACGCTCGCCCATATTGAATCGGCCTATACCTACGTACGTGATCTGGTGGCCAAGGGCGGCCAAGTGCTGTTCGTGGGTACCAAGAAGCAGGCCCAAGACAGTGTTCAGAGCTATGCAGAGCGGGTGGGAATGCCCTATGTGAACGAGCGATGGCTGGGTGGTCTCCTTACCAATTTCGAGACGATCTCCAAGCGCATGGGCAAGATGAAGGAATTCCAGCGGATGCGCAGCTCGGGCGAGCTCGACGTCATGCCTAAGAAGGAAGCCCTCCTGATCTCCCGGGAGCTGGCGAAACTAGAGCGCAATCTCAACGGCATACGCGACTTGACCCGGCCACCGGACGCAGTGTTCGTGCTCGATACGAAGAAGGAGCACATCGCGGTGGCCGAGGCAAATAAATTGAAGCTGCCGGTTATCGCAGTGGTAGACACCAATTGCGATCCCGACGTCATCCAATTCGTCATTCCCGGCAATGACGACGCCATCCGCTCGGGCGAGCTCATGTGCCGGATAATCAGCGACGCCGTCCTTGAGGGTCGCTACATGGCTCGGGGAAAAACTGCCTCCAAGTCTCAGCCTGAAATTGAGACGCCAACAGCAAACGGCGCGCCGGCTGAGGCTGCCCCTGCGGTTGAGGCTGCCCCCGCGCCGGCTGAGGCTGCCCCTGCGGTTGAGGCTGCCCCCGCGCCGGCTGAGGCTGCCCCTGCGGCTGAAGCTGTGGAGCCAATCATTGATACCGAGCAAACTGATTCACAGGAGCAAGCGTGAGCGCATTCACCGCCCAAGACGTCAAGGCTCTGCGCCAGACCACCGGCGCGGGGATGATGGACTGCAAGCGCGCCCTCACTGAAAATGACGGCGACATGGAGGCTGCCACCCAGTGGCTGCGGGAGAAGGGCATGGCCAAGGCCGCAGCTCGGGCAGATCGGGCCAGCGATGAGGGAACGGTGGCACTTGCCGTAGATGGAAATGCCGCTGCCATCGTGGAGCTTCGCTGCGAGACCGACTTTTCTGCCAAAGCTGACGACTTCACCGCCTTGGCCGACGAGTTGGCCCAACTCGTGCTCGCTGAGGGTGAAGACTCGGTGGAAGCCCGCAAGGGAGACATTGAGGATCTGAGCCTGGCCAAGAAGGAGAATGTCCGGTTGGGCAAGGTCGTCAAGATCCAGGCTGCCGATGGCAACATCCTGGACACCTACCTCCACACCCAAGATGGCCGGGGGACCAGTGCGGTGATGGTAGAAGCCAGCGGCGTGACCCAAGAACTAGCCCACGAGGTCGCCCTGCACATCGCCTTTGCCAAGCCCGCGGTATTGCACCGAGACGACGTAGATCCCGAAGAAGTAGAACGGGAGCGAATCGCGCTTACGGAGATGACCAAGGCCGAGGGCAAGCCTGAGCAGGCCTGGGACAAGATTGTTTCCGGCCGCTTGCGGGCATGGTATGCCGAGCGGGTGCTGTTGGAGCAGGGTATTTTCGGGGAGAAGGAAACCGTGCAATCCCGGCTGGGCGACGGCGAGATTGTGCGGTTCGAGTTGGCGGCCATTGGCAGTTAGCGCCCAAGAATGACCAGCGAGAGCACCAAGCGATCAGGCCGGTGGGACCGGATCGTATTGAAGCTCTCCGGCGAAGCCTTTGCCGGAGAGTCCGGATACGGCATTGACGGTGAGATCGCCGTTCAAATCGCCTCCGAGATCGTCAAAGTTCGGGCCGAGTTCGACGTGGATGTTGCCGTCGTGGTGGGTGGTGGAAACATCTGGCGGGGGATGACCGGTGCGGGAGCGGGGATGGACCGAGCCCAAGCCGATTACATGGGCATGTTGGCCACGGTCATCAACGCCCTTGCCCTTCAGGACACCCTTGAGCGGCTAAATCAGCCCACGCGGGTTCAGACGGCAATCGGTATGGCCCAGGTGGCCGAGCCGTACATCAGGCGGAGGGCTATTCGACATCTGGAGAAGGGCCGGGTGGTCATATTTGCCGCTGGAACTGGCAACCCGTTCTTCACCACAGACACCGCGGCCGCCCTTCGAGCCGTGGAGGTCGAGGCGGGAGTCTTGCTAAAGGGAACCCACAGCGGCACCGACGGGATCTATACCGCAGACCCCCGGACCGATCCGAATGCCGAGAAACTCGACGAAGTTCAGTACTTGGACGTGCTGTCCCAGGGCCTGCGGGCCATGGATAGCACCGCGGTCTCCCTGTGCATGGACAACAAGTTGCCCATCGTTGTTTTCGACCTAATGAAGCCGGGAAACGTAAGCGCCATACTCGACGGCCAATTGATAGGTACTCTGGTGTCATGAGAGATGCCCAGAGGCATCACGTCTATGACTGGTCCGGAGATCCTGTTGCCGCGTTAGCGGAGGTCGTCCAGACACCAGGAAAATGACCACCGGAGATGAGCTGACCGATCTGGTGTTGGACGAGGCCGGTGGGCGCATGGATTCCGCAGTCCACCACACTCGCCAGCAGTTCGCCTCCGTCAGGACCGGTCGGGCTTCTCCAGCGTTGTTCGAGAGGTTCATCGTGGAGTATTACGGCACCGAGGTGCCCCTCCAGCAACTGGCCAATTTCAGCGTCCCTGAAGCGCAGCTCCTTGTCATTTCGCCGTTTGACAAGGGCTCCATTGCCGCGATCGAGCGGGCTATCATCCAGGCTGATCTCGGGCTCAATCCCAGCAATGACGGCAATGTGGTGCGCCTCACGTTTCCCCCGCTGACCGAAGAGCGCCGCCGCGAACTTGTCAGACTGGTCAAGCAGATGGCCGAGGAGGGCCGGGTGGCGGTACGCAACACTCGGCGCAGCGGGCGCCATGACATCGATCAACTCAGCAAAGACGGCGATGTCTCCGAGGACATTGCCGCCCGGGCCGAGAAGGAGCTCGACCGGCTAACCCACGACCATGAGCAGCTCATTAACGACGCGTTGGGCGTCAAAGAGCAAGAGCTACTCGAGATCTAGCCTGGAGGGGCAGTGGACGACGACAATCCATTCAAAAGGCCAAGTGACCCGACTGAAGAGTCGCCTGAAGACGAACAGGCCATGTTCCTGGACGATCTGACTTCCCTGTTCGACGAAGAGGAGGATGATTCCGACCTGCCTCGCTGGGATGAGCCCGACGGTGCCGAGTCTGAATCAGAGGAGGGTTGGGACAGCCTCACCGACGCTGCTCCCCGGTGGCGCGAGGATGCTGAAGAGCACCCGTTCGCAGACCGGCCCGATCCGACCGAGGTGAGTCATGCAACCGAGGGGGCGAGCGTCTTCGAAGACCCTGAACCCACCGAAGCAGTGGAATTTCCCTCGGTAGACCGGGTGGACGAGGTGCTGTCACTGGACGTTTCCGATTCTCCTACCGACACTGAAATGATCGAGACTCGGGATTCACCACTGGCGGCGCCGGCCCCAAGAGCAATGGGTACACGGCGATCTGCCTCCAACGGCAACTTGATGAACTCAATCGTGGTCGGCTTGCTGCTAGGCGGCATCGTCTTGGGTGCCATCGCCTTGGGCGAGCGTGTCACGCTCGCGGTGCTTGCCATCGCGATGTTGATCGCGGCGGCAGAGTGGTTCTCCACCTTGCGCCACGCCGGGTACCAGCCTCCTACCCTGGTGGGCTTTGCCGCAGTGGTGGCGTTGCCGGTGGCCGCCTTTTGGCGAGGGGCCGACGGCATGGTGTTGGTGCTGGTCTTCGCCTTGTTCGGTGCCGGGCTCTGGTACTTGGGCGGAGTTGGCCGAGACCGACCGCTCGCCAATCTTGGGGTGACGCTGCTGGGGATCACCTACATCGGGGTGACCGGGGCATTCGGCGGACTCCTTCTTGACCGCCCGGACGGCGCCGAGCTGGTGCTGAGTGCAGTGATACTGACCGTGGCCCACGATGTAGGCGCATTCACCGTCGGAAAGGCCGCGGGCCGAACCCCGTTGTCGAAGACCAGCCCCAACAAGACTGTGGAAGGATTGATCGGCGGCACCATCCTCACCATCGCAGCCGCATTGGTGTTCATCTCCGTTCTGGAAATCGGACCCTTTGGAGATGGACCCGGTTCGCGCTCCGATGGCGTCATCTTGGGCATCGTGGTTGCCGTAGTAGCCCCGCTAGCCGATCTCCTGGAGTCGGCGCTCAAGAGAGACCTTGGGGTAAAGGACATGGGTGGCCTGCTGCCCGGCCATGGGGGCATGTTGGACCGGATCGATGCCCTGCTTTTCGTGCTGCCGGCCACATACTTCACCGCTCTCATGCTCGGGGTGATCTGAGCAGGGCTCACCAGTCCATGGTCTCCCTATCGCTGCTTGGATCCACCGGCTCAATCGGTGTCCAGACGTTGGATGTGGTTCGGGCCGAACCCGGCGTCTGGGATGTGGTGGCACTGGGGGCTGGTCGCTCCGTTGAGCATTTGGTGGCCCAGGCCCAAGAGTTCCATCCCCGTCTTGTGGTGGTGGGCGACTCCGAACGGGTACCCGAAGTCAAAGAGGCACTGCCGGGGGTCACCGTGGCCAGCGGTCCCTCTGCACTGGCCGATGCGTCTGCGATGGGAGAAGTGGTGGTCAATGGAGTTGTCGGGTTTGCCGGGCTGCCGGTGACGCTGGCCGCCTTGGAGTCCGGCCGGCGCTTGGCGCTGGCCAACAAGGAGTCGCTGATTGCGGCTGGGCCAGTCGTGCAGCGGGCTCGCCGGACCCCGGGCGCTGAATTGCTTCCGGTTGACAGCGAGCATTGCGCCGTCCACCAGTGCCTGCGAGCCAATGACGTGTTCACCACCGAAGCGGGGATGGAGCGCGTGAACCGCATTGTGCTCACGGCCAGCGGGGGGCCGTTTCGGGGCCGCACGCTTGATGAACTGGCCGATGTGACGGTTGAGCACGCCTTGGCTCATCCCACGTGGAGCATGGGACCCAAGATCACGGTGGATTCGTCCACCCTGATGAACAAAGGGCTGGAGGTGATCGAGGCCAACGAGCTGTTCGGTATGGGATACGACCGCATCGAGGTAGTGGTCCATCCCCAGTCGGTGGTCCACTCCATGGTGGAGTACACCGATGGCGCCACCATCGCCCAGCTTTCGCTGCCCGACATGCGGCTGTGCATCGGATATGCCATCGCCTATCCCGACCGCATCGCCACTCCGTTTGGACGCATTGATTGGGCGGAGTTGCGCCGCTTGGACTTCGAGCCGCCCGACACCGAGGCGTTTCCCTGCCTAGAGCTGGCCTACGCCGCTGGACGCATGGGGGAGACCGCGCCTGCCCTGCTGAATGCGGCCAACGAGGTGGCCGTGCAGGCTTTCCTCGACGAGCGGATACGATGGACGGCAATTCCTGAGATTCTGGAGACGGTTTTAGGCGACCATGACGGCACCGAGGCCGACTCCCTGGAGGCGGTCATGGAGATCGACGCCAAAGCCCGAGCCGCTGCCGAGCACGTCGTCGTCCGTCGTTTCGACCGCAGCTAGACGATGACCTTCCATCAGATCGGCTCCTCTCGGAGCGGTCAGCCTCCGTTCTCCCCGGTCGACAGATTGCGGGCGTCTCGCGATAGCTGGGGCGGTTTGATACTGGTAGTTGGCCTGCTCGCCGTGGTCCTGGTGGTGTGGGGGCTGCCGATGTTGATCGTGGTGCTGGCCGTCATCGGGATGATATTCCTTCATGAGATGGGCCACTTCGTCGCTGCCCGGTCAGCGGGAATGAAGGTAACCGAGTTCTTCTTGGGGTTTGGGCCCCGACTTTGGTCCAAACGCCGGGGGGACACCGTCTACGGCCTCAAGGCAATTCCCGCCGGTGCTTATGTGCGGATCATCGGGATGAACAACTTGGAAGAAGTATCCCCGGCCGACGAGCACCGTACCTATCGCAGCAAGCCTTACTGGCGTCGGATGTCGGTGGCGGTTGCCGGATCAACCGTGCACTTCCTGTTGGCTCTCGCATTGATTTTCACTTTCTTGGTGGTCGGAGGGAGGACCGAGAGCGTGCCCTCCCCGGAATGGACGGTGAGCCAGGTCGTGCCGGGCACCCCTGCTCAAATGGCTGGCCTGTTGCCGGGAGATCGCATCGTTTCAGTCGACGGCAGTCAGGTAGTCACCATGGACGACATGGTGACGGTGCTGCCCAATCCGGGCACGCCGGTGAGCCTGGGAATCGAGCGGGGTAACGACCTGCTGGTTCTCCCCCTGACGCTCGGTTTCCATCCTGAAGATGCCAGCCGAGGTTATATCGGCATCGGATCCCGGTCGGCTTGGCAGTCTCAGCCAGTGGAGGTGGGGTACCTCGACGCCGTTCCTGAGACGCTGGATGAGTTTGGGTTTCTGGTCAAGGAATCCGTTTTGAGCATCGGCAGGTTCTTCTCTCCCAGCGGCTTGAACAGCTTTTTCCGCGACGTGGCTGACCAACCTTCCCAAGAGGCGATTGCACCCTCCGGTGGGGGCATCTCCGTGGCGGCTTCCGCTGAAGACCAAGACCGCGTGGTCTCAATCTTCGGTGCTTTGAAGATTGGTGCCGATCTCACCGACAACGGCTATGGCAACTTGCTGTTGTTCTTGGCCCTATTGAACGTATTCATCGGAGTCTTCAACATGATTCCGCTTCTGCCATTCGACGGAGGCCATGTTGTGATAGCCACCTACGAGCGATTGCGATCCTGGCGGGGCAATCGATATACCGCCGACATAGCCAAGATGGTCCCGGTGGCCTATGCCGTCGTCCTGGTACTGGTATTTGTCTTCATCGGTTCCGTCTATCTGGACCTTACTGATCCGGTGCAGCTTCCCAGTTGAGGAATGTGATGGCTGTTGACAAATGCAATGCCGCCGACCGGGCATGACAAGCTAAGGCCGTGGAAGTCGAGGCAGCTTTCGAGCGGCGACCGACCCGCCGGATTCATGTGGGGGACGTAGCCGTCGGCGGCGGCGCGCCCATCACCGTCCAGTCCATGACCACCACCCGCACCGCTGATGTTGAGGGCACCCTTCAACAGATATACGCCCTGGCCGCGGCGGGTGCTGACATAGTTCGCTGCACCTGCAATGAGGTGGAAGCTGCCGAGGGGCTGGCTCAGATCGTGCCCCGTTCTCCGGTGCCCATCGTGGCCGACATCCACCACCAGTACCGCATGGCGCTGGCCGCGTTGGATGCCGGTGTTCAGTGTCTGAGGCTGAACCCGGGCAACATCCGCAAGCCTGAGCACATCCAGGCGGTGGCCTCGGAGTGCCGGGACCGGCGGGTCCCCATTCGCATAGGGGTGAACGGGGGATCACTGCACCCCGATCTTTATAAGAAATACGGTGACCGGGTTACTCCGGAGGCCATGGTGGAGTCGGCCAAAATGGAATTGGACTACTTCGCAGATGTGGACTTCGACAATGTCAAGATCTCCGTCAAGGCGTCCAGTGTTCCTCTCATGATCGAGGCCTACCGGCAACTCTCTGAGGTCACCGACCATCCCCTGCATTTGGGGGTGACCGAAGCCGGGCCGCCGCCGGTCGGGCTGATCAAGTCCACCGCGGGCATCGGCACGTTGCTAGCCGAGGGCATCGGCGACACCATCCGCTACAGCCTCACCGCCGACCCGGTTCAAGAGGCCAAAGCCGGTCGCCAGCTATTGGAGTCGATGGGACTGCGGGAACGCAAGAACGTGGACCTCATCGCCTGTCCGAGCTGCGGTCGGGCCGAGATCGATGTGTATGCCGTGGCCGAACAGGCCATGGAGGCGTTTGGCGATCGAGAGATTCCCCTGCAAGTGGCGGTTATGGGCTGTGTGGTCAACGGACCGGGCGAGGCTCGGGATGCCGATATCGGAATCGCGGCCGGCAACAAGCGGGGCCATCTGTTCGTGAAGGGCCGCAACGTGGCCGTAGTGGCCGAGGAGAACATGGTTACCGCACTGGTGGAGTGGGCCGAGTTGATCCACGAGCACGGAGCTGAAGCCGCGCTGGAAAGGGCCGATATGGTGACTGCGGCGCGAGAGGCGGAGCGAGACCGCAGCCGCCTGTTGGCCGAGCAGGGCGACGATGCCAACAAGGCGAGCGAGAAGATCGAATTGATCCGCAGGAGAGGTTGAGGATGGCCAAACAAGGGGTGCTCACCCCGCAGCACAAGGACTTCCCCCGCTGGTACCAGGACATTCTCAACAAGGCGGAGTTGGCCGACAACGGGCCGGTGCGGGGCACCATGGTGATTCGGCCCTACGGGTATGCCCTTTGGGAGCGGATGCAGGCCGAGGTGGATCAGCGCATCAAGGCGGCCGGTGCCGATAACGCCTATTTCCCGCTTTTCATCCCCGAGAGCTACCTGAACCGGGAGTCCGACCATGTGGAGGGCTTCAGCCCCGAATTGGCGGTGGTCACCCAGGGCGGGGGCCGGGAGCTGGCTGAGCCCGTGGTGGTCCGCCCCACCAGCGAGACCATTATCAACGCCTACTTCTCCAAATGGGTGCAGAGCCATCGCGATCTCCCGTTGCTGATCAACCAGTGGGCCAACGTGGTCCGCTGGGAGATGCGCCCCCGCATATTCCTTCGGACCACGGAGTTCTTGTGGCAGGAAGGGCACACCGCCCACGCCACTCGCCAGGAGGCCCGGGACTACGCGGCCATGATCCTTCACCAGGTTTATAGGGACTTCATGGAGTCGGTGCTGGCCATCCCAGTGCTCATCGGTTACAAGACCGAAGCCGAGCGGTTTCCCGGGGCCATTAACTCCATGTGCCTCGAAGCGATGATGCGCGACGGCAAGGCGCTCCAGATGGGGACCTCCCATGAACTCGGCCAGAGCTTCGCAACTATGTTCGACATCACCTACTTGGACGCAGAGGGGAACCAATCCCATGTGTGGCAGACCTCGTGGGGTGTGTCGTCTCGAATGGTGGGCGGGTTGATCATGGCTCATGGCGATGACCAAGGGTTGGTTGTCCCACCCCGATTGGCGCCCATTCAAGCCGTGGTCATCGCAGTGCGAGATGCCGACGGGATTGTGGATGCCTGTCACCGGCTGGACGACCAGCTTGCCGCCGCCGGCATTCGGTCGAGGGTGGACGATCGGACGGGAACCGGGTTTGGTCGCAGAGCCACTGACTGGGAGTTGAAGGGCGTGCCCGTCCGAGTGGAGATCGGGCCCCGAGACCTAGAGCAGGGACAGGTCACTCTGGCTTCCCGGGTTGGCGCCGAAAAAGAGGCGGTAAGCCTCTCTGAAGCCCCGATGCGGGTGGAGTCTCTGCTGGACAGCATCCAGCAGCGCATTTACGAAGATGCGGCGGCGTGGCTGGATTCCCAAATTGCCGACGCGACCACCGCGGAGGAGGTGCGAGAAGCTTCGGCCACCGGATTTGCCCGGATTCCGTGGGGGAAACTCGGCCCAGAGGGAGAAGCCGCCTTGGCCGAAGACGCAGTCACGGTACGGTGCTTGCAGCGCCCCGACGGATCACTGCCCCAAAGCGGCGACGAGTCCGATTTGGTGGCTGTCTGCGGCCGCAGTTACTGAAAATAGCGCTGTCTTTGCAACGACTTGCCCGTATTCAACGGGTAAGATTGCCAATGGTTCGTCGATCTCTTTAGTCGGGTGAGGCGTGGGCTGCGGCCCACGCCTTCTGACTTTGGGGAGCGGCAAGAAAAGTAGTCAGTCTCCTGTTCAAGAAAGGGGCGAGATGTCAGTAGCGGACAACGTGAACGATCTGCTCGCGCCCCTTTTCGAAGGACGTGGCCTAGAGGTGTATGACCTCACCTACGGAGGCGGGGTTCTGCGCATCATCGTGGACAAGCCTGGCGGCGTCAGCCTGGACGAAGTGGCCGATGCAACCAAGGTGGTCTCCCGCTTATTGGACGACAACGACCTTGTCCCCGGCCGATACACCCTGGAGGTCACCAGCCCCGGATTGGAGCGACCGCTGCGCCAGCCCGAGCACTTTGCCCGTGCGGTGGGCGAGACCATAAGCGTCAAACTAGGGCCTCAGGTCGAAGGTGATCGCAGGATTCAAGGCGTGCTGATGGGATGTGACGATGATGGGATTACCATAGAAGAGAACGGAGTTCCTCATCGGATGGCTTACAGCGACATCACCAAAGCCAGAACCGTCTTTGAGTGGGGTCCGAAGCCAAAGAAGATCAAGGAGAAGAGCAGCCGATGAACCCCGACATGCTGGAAGCCCTCCAAGCGCTGGCCGCGGACAAGGGAATCTCGGTGGACGCTTTGTTGGCTGCCCTGGCCGATGCTCTGGAATCGGCCTACAAACGCATGCCTGACAGCGAGGAATACGCCTGGGTCACCATCAATCCCGAGACCGCGGATATTCAGGTTTTCGCGCAGAAACTCGACGAGGATGGCGAGCCGATCGGAGAGGCCTTCGAAGTGACACCTGATGGTTTCGGCCGCATCGCGGCCCAGACAGCCAAACAGGTCATGATGCAGCGGATTCGCGAGGTGGAGCGCGAGCTCAAGTACGAGGAATACGCCGGTCGAGAGGGCGACATCGTCACCGGAATCATTCAACAGAACGACGCCCGCTACACGCTCTTGGACTTGGGTCGGGTGGAGGCACTATTGCCTCAGGCCGAACAGGTGCCTTTCGAGCGCCCTGATGCGAATAGTCGCCTCAAGGCCTACATCGTGGAGGTGCGGAAGACGGCCAAGGGCCCCCAGATTGTGGTCAGCCGCACCCACCCCGGGCTGATAAGGCGGCTGTTCGAGTTAGAGGTGCCCGAGATTGCCGATGGGGTTGTGGAGATCAGGGCGTGTGCCCGTGAACCCGGGCATCGCACAAAAATTGCAGTGTCGTCCAACGACACCAATGTGGATCCAGTAGGCGCCTGCGTGGGCGCCCGGGGGGCCCGGGTGCGCATGGTGGTCAACGAACTGCGGGGAGAGAAGATCGACATCGTTCCCTTTGCAGAAGATCCGGCTGATTTCGTGGCCAAGGCCCTTTCCCCGGCCAAGATCAAAGAAGTCTCCATTGACGAGGAGACCGGAGTTGCTGTGGTGGTCGTACCGGACTACCAGCTATCGCTGGCCATCGGCAAAGAAGGACAGAATGCCCGACTGTCCGCACGGCTGACCGGGTGGAGGATCGACATCAAGAGCGAGACCCAGTTAGCCCAAGAAGCTGAGTATGAGGACATGGATTGGGCCGAGGGAGAGTGGGTAGTGGACGAGACAACCGGCGAGCAGGTTTGGCGACCAGCTGAAGGAGGGCCAGCGCTATCGGCCGAGGAGTGGGCTGCCGAAGGCACCGACGAGACTCCGGACAAGGATCTAAGGGAGACCTTGGAAGGCGGGCCTCCACCGGCGTAGCGTCCAGTGCCTCAGATTGACTTCGAAATCTGAAGGCCGGGCGTGAGAAGATAAATTCCCGACCTAAATGGGTCGGCCGCGCACTGCGGATGGACCAAGAAAGAGCTTTTTGCCAGCAAAGATTCGGGTTTATGAGCTTGCCCGCGAGCTCGGCCTCACGAACAAGGAAACGTTAGATCTCTGTGTGCTCTTGGGGATCGGCGTCAACAGCCACTCTTCGAGCATCGTGGATGCCCAAGCGGATCGCGTCCGCCGGCGGGCACATCGCGATGGCCTGATTCGACCACCCGAACCTGAACCAGAGCCTGAGCCCGAGCCGGAGCCGGAGCCTGAGCCAGTGGCCGCTGAGCCGGAGCCAGTGGCCGCTGAGCCGGAGCCCGAACCTGAGCCAGTGGCCGCTGAGCCCGAGCCCGAGCCGGAGCCCGAGCCTGAGCCGGAGCCGGATACGGCTCTAGCAGAGTCCGAACCCGAGCCCGAGCCGGCCCCCTCACCAGCAAAGCCGCCGCGAGTGGTCACTTCCAGCGGGGGAGTGCCTCCCCGCTCTCGCCCGGCAGCACCTCCGGCTGAGACTCCTACTAGCGCCCTCCCGGCACCGCCGCGTGCTGTGCCCAAGCCGGCCCCTGAACCGCCCCCTGCTCAGCCTGCGGCTCAGCCCGCCGCCTCCGCCCGACCCAGTCCGCCGATGTCGCACTCGGGCAAGCCCATTCCACCCCCACCCGGCCGTCCGCCGACGTCCTCTTCGGGCAAGCCCATTCCCCCGCCTCCCGGCCGGGGAGGTCGGGGTCCGTCGCCAAGTCCCCGAAGGGGCCCTCGAGGTCCAGTCCGACCAGCGGTCGGAACCCCAGGGTCGGGGGCTGCATCGCCGGGTCGGGGTCCTGCACCGCTAGCCGCGCGTGGTCCTAGCGGCGCGCTCGGAGGGCCTCCCAGCGGTGCCGGAGGTCCAGGTGGTCGCGGTCGAGGGGGTCCGCAGCGACCCCAGCAGAGGCGGCGTAAGAGCCGGCGTCGTCGGCGCGTGGCCGAAGACCTCCAGCCAATGAACATCCCCGACTACACCCCGACGGACGCAGCCGCGCCCACGGGTGTGGTGGTGATTGAGCGCGCTTCGACGCCGCTGGAGGTGGGTCCCAAGCTGAATCAAACGGCCGCCGACGTCGTCCGTTTTCTGATGCAGCAAGGTGAGATGGTCACAGCCACTCAATCGCTCACCGACGACATGATCGAACTGTTCGCGGCCGAGGTCGGCGCTGATATCCGTCTTGTTGATCCCGGTGAGGAGCAGGAGAACGAACTCCTCAAGCTGCTTGAGGCCGAAATCGACGACGAGTCCACAGAGGACCTTCCCACTCGGCCTCCGGTGATCACCGTCATGGGCCACGTGGACCATGGCAAGACCAAGCTGCTCGATCAGATCCGCAACGCCAATGTGGCCGAGGGTGAGGCCGGTGGCATCACCCAGCACATCGGTGCTTATCAGGTGGAAAAAGATGGTCGGACTCTGACCTTCATCGACACACCAGGCCACGCCGCATTCACAGCAATGCGGGCCCGCGGTGCAGATGCCACCGACATCGTGGTTTTGGTAGTAGCGGCCGACGACGGCGTGATGCCCCAGACCCTGGAGGCCATCAACCACGCACAGGCGGCAGAAGCGCCCATCGTGGTGGCGGTTAACAAGATCGATCGCAATAACGCCGATCCCAATCGGACAATGCAACAGCTATCCGAACACGAATTGGTACCCGAACAGTGGGGTGGCGACACCATTATGGTGGAGATCTCCGCTCTTCAGAACCTGGGTATCGACGATTTGCTCGAACAGCTGGCCGTGGTAGCCGAGGTGGAGGACTTGCGGGCCGACTCTGATGGCCGGGCCCGAGGCGTGGTATTGGAATCCAACTTGGACATCGGCCGAGGTCCAGTGGCCACCCTATTGATCCAGCAAGGAACCCTGCGGCGGGGGGATCCTGTAGTCGCGGGGGCAGCGTGGGGACGGGCCCGAGCGTTGCTCGACGACCGAGGCAATCAGATTCAAGAAGCTCTCCCATCGAAACCAGTGCAGGTTCTCGGACTGTCCGACGTTGCAAATGCCGGGGACACCTTTGTGGTTGCGCCCAATGAGAAGGTGGCGGCCAAGGTTGCCCAGACACGCGAGCATTCCCAGAGGATTGCCAGCTTGGGACGGGACGCCGCGGCCACCTCGGGCGGAGCGCGCCTTGAGGACATCTTCAGCCAGATCCAGGCCGGTGAGACCGCCACTCTGAACCTGATCATCAAGGCCGATGTGAATGGGTCCCTGGAAGCAGTTGTGCACAGCCTCCAGCGCCTCGGACGAGATGACGTGAAGCTGGCTTTCGTCCACCGGGGCGTTGGCGGGGTGACAGCCAATGACATCCAGCTGGCGGCGGCGTCCAATGCCACCATTATCGGTTTCAACGTCAGGCCTGATCGCAAGGCCCGAGAGCTGGCCGAGTTGGAGAAAGTAGAGATCCGCACCTACGAGATCATCTACAACCTGATCGAGGACGTAGAAAATGCCATGGTGGGGATGCTGGCTCCGGAATTCGAGGAGGTCGTCACCGGTGATGCCGAGGTGCGAGAGATCTTCCGGATTCCCAGGGTGGGTGCGGTGGCCGGATGCTACGTGCTCAACGGCGCCATCACCCGGGGTTCCAAGGTGCGGTTCTTGCGGGATGGAGCGGTCATCTGGCGGGGCACGGTCTCATCGCTCAAGCGCTTCAAGGAAGATGTCCGCGAAGTGCAGTCCGGCTACGAGTGCGGGATCGGCCTGTCCGACTTCCAAGACCTCAAACAGGGCGACATCATCGAGACGTTTGAGGAGCGGGAAGTCGCCCGAGTCTGATCAGGCCGATGCACGTTCTCGCTGTGGTCTACGACTTGCACATCCCGGCTTGTCAATCGCTGAAAGAGCGTCGCTCAGTGTTGCGCCCTGTCCTGTCGGGCCTGGCCAACCGATTCGGCGTTTCGGTGGCAGAGACCGGGCACACCGACCTATGGCAGCGAGCAGAGGTGGGGGTGGCGGTGGTGTCGGGACAACCCAGCCAATGCCGGACCCTCGCCGATGAGGTGGATCGGTTCATGTGGTCGATTCCCGAGATCGAAGTAGTGGACTCGACGGCCCACTGGCTCAACACCGAAGAATAAGCATGGCTCGCAGTCGGTCTTCGCGTCCCTCGAACTACTCACGGTCAGCCCGGCTCGGCGAGTTGCTCCGGGAGATCGTGGCCTCCGAGTTGGCCCGCTTGGACGACCACAGGTTGGAGTTGACCAGCATCACCGGTGTGGTGACCAGCGCTGAGCTGAGTCATGCCACGGTGTACATCAGCACGCTGGACGACGATGCAGCGTCGGCCGCCTTGGAGGCATTGGAGGAACACCGGGCCCAACTCAAGCAGGCAGTGGCCCGATCAGCCGCCGTCCGCAGGGTACCCGATTTGGAATTCGCTCCCGATCCGTCGATCTCTGCCGGAGAACGAGTTGACCGGATCCTTCGCGGCCTGGCTGATGAGGCCGAGGAGTGAGCGATTCGGACGGGCTGGCCGTCATTGACAAGGAGGCCGGCTGGACCTCTCATGATGTGGTGGCCAAGGCCAGGGGGGTATTCGGAACTCGGAAGGTGGGGCATGCGGGGACCCTGGATCCCGACGCCACCGGAGTGCTGTTGTTGGGGGTGGGCCGGGCTACTCGTCTGCTGCGGTTCTTGACCGCCCTCCCCAAGCAGTATGTGGGTGAGATGGTCTTGGGCGCAGATACAACCACGCTCGACGCGTCCGGCGAAGTCACTGCGGTCTACGACATGTCGGGGGTCACTCCCGAGCAGGTGGCCCAAGCTGCTACCGGATTCATAGGCGAGATCATGCAGGTACCGCCGATGGTCTCGGCGGTCAAGGTCGGCGGTCGCCGCCTGCACGAGCTGGCCCGGGAGGGAGTCGAAGTGGAGCGGGAAGCCCGACCGGTGACCGTTTACGGGCTGACCGTGCTTCCGGTGGATGCCACCTCTGGGGTGTACCGCATTGAAGTCAGCTGCTCATCAGGTACTTATATCCGCTCGTTGGCCGCCGACTTAGGCTCTGCTTTGGGAGGTGGCGGGCACCTGCGGGCCTTGCGGCGGGAGGCAATTGGCTCATTCTCGGTGGAGGAGGCCCAGCCGGTCGAAACGCCGATACTGCTGTCGATGGCTGAAGTCCTGCGCGACTACCCCTCGGTTGAAATTGATGAGGCTCTTGGCAGCAGGGTGGGCAACGGACAGGTTCTGTCAGTCGACGAACTCGAGGTAGAAGGCGGTGGTCCGTGGGCCGTGCTCGGGCCGCGAGCCCAACTCTTGGCCGTCTATGTGGCTCATACCCCGGGCTTGGTCAAGCCTGCGGTGGTCATCCCCTGGTAGTCCCTCCCCTGGTAGTCCCTCCCCCGGCGGCCTTTGAGTCGACTGGGATTGTCCAGTTTGCGGCTGCGGCCGCTACCGTGCAACGCGGTGCAGGTCATCGAAGACTTTGGCCGCTTTGAAGGCATTGAGGAGACCGCAGCCAGTATCGGTGTGTATGACGGTGTCCATGTCGGACATCAGGCCGTCATAAGCCAGCTTCTCTCGGAAGCAGAACGGCTGGGCGTGGCCCCCGCAGTAGTCACGTTCGACCGCCATCCGGCGCTGGTGCTGCGTCCAGAGAACGCCCCCAAGCTGCTGAACTCCCTCGATCAGAAGCTGGAACTGTTGGAGGCAGCTGGCATTGAGTACGTGTACCTGATCGAATTCTCCCCGGATCGGGCTCACACCATGCCGGAGGACTTCGTGCGCGATGTGTTTGTGGACAGGATGCGAGTGCGAAGCGTGGTAGTGGGAGAGGACTTCCACTTTGGGCGGGCTCGACTGGGGAACATCGAAACGCTGCGGAAATTCGGCGACGCCATGGGCTTCGAAGTGCGCGCGGTGACGCTTCTGCACCACGATGAGAAATGGCCTGAGCCGGTCTCGTCTACCGCAGTGCGCCGGGCGTTGGCCGGCGGAGATGTCCGCACTGCGGCGGCCATGCTGGGCCGGTACCACGAGATCAGGGGAAGGGTGGTGCTGGGCGACCGCCGGGGAATGACCATCGGATTCCCCACCGCCAACATTCCGGTATCCATGGTCATGGCCTGGCCGGCCGACGCGGTTTACGCCGGCTGGTACACCCGACCTGACGGAACCCGATACATGGCGGCCATCAACATCGGCCGGCGCCCCACCTTTTATGAGCACGCTCAGCAGTCGCTGCTGGAGGCTCATCTTCTGGATTTCGAAGGCGACCTCTATGGTGAGGAGGCCAAAGTGGAGTTCGTGGAGCTGCTCCGCAGCGAGCACCGCTTTGACGGCATCGAGTCTTTGGTGAAACAACTCCGAATCGACGTTGCCTTGTCCCGTGAAATCCTGATGGCGGAACCGACCCTCTAGCCAACCATGGAGCTAGCCCTATTCTCTGAGATCCCGGTGCCCCGACCCTGGCACCACAACAGCGAACAGCTTCGATATCAGGAGTTGATCCAGCAGGCGGTGCTGGCCGACCAGCTCGGGTACCACAGCTTTTGGACAGTGGAGCACCACTTCCTCGAAGAGATGTCGCACAGCTCCAACCCCGAGGTGCTCTACGGGGCAGTGGCCGCGCTCACCGAGCAGATTCGACTGGGGTATGGCGTGCGCCTGACGCCCAAGCCCTACAACCATCCCGTCCGCAGCGCTGAGTCGGCCGCCACGCTTGACGTGATCAGCGGGGGACGGGTGGAGTTCGGCACCGGTCGCTCCACCACCCGGGCCGAGCTGGAAGGGTTTGGAATCGACCCCCGGGAGACTAGGGCGATGTGGACCGAGGCAGTAGAGCACATCGCGGGGTGCTGGATAAACGATGAGCACGAGTTTCAAGGCCAGTACTGGTCTATGCCTCGCCGCCAGGTCCTGCCCAAACCGGTGCAGAAGCCCCATCCTCCGCTGTGGGCGGCCACCGGCAGCCGGGAAACCCATCAACTGGTGGGGGAGATGGGGATGGGCTTGCTGTCGTTCAGCGCCGGGGTGTCACTGGAGGAGCTGGAATTGCGAATCGGCTTGTACCGAGAGGCGGTAGCGGCTTGCCAGAACCCGGTGGGCGGTTATGTGAACGACCGGGTGGCCACCTTCGCCATGTTCCACTGCGCGCCCACCACCGCCGAGGCCTACGACAATGCCCGGGAGTCGTTCTGGTGGTATCCCACGGTGGCCTTCAAGCTGGTGGGCAGCGTGGCCGAAATGCTCCAAGAAGAGGGCGCTGAGCTGGGCGACTGGAACTATCTGCGGTATCTGCCCGGCATGACCGCGGAGGCCGACTGGGACACCACCTTCAATATCGAAGACCTCGTGGATCAGGGCGTGGCCATCGCCGGCGACCCTGACCAATGCATCGAGTTATGCCAGGGCTTTGCCGATCTCGGCGTCGATCTTCTCCTGTGCATGATGAACCCCTACGCCATTCCCCATGAAAAAGTCATGGAGAGCATCCGCCTCACCGCCACCCACGTCATCCCCGCCCTCAGCCGCGGCTAGCCGCGGCTGTCCAGCAGAGATTCGACTGCGTATCGGTACGGCATTGAAGGCTGGGCTCCGGGCGTACCCACTGCGAGGGCGCCGGCGGCGTTGGCGAAGCGAACGGCTTCGATGAGAGGGCGCTCTTCAGCCAGGGCAACGCCCAAGGCGCCACAGAAGGCATCTCCTGCTCCGGTGGGGTCGATCACTTCTACGGGGTATGAGGGAACTAGGACATCGTCGAGTTGGGCCCCTCGGCCACCCAAGGTGACGACAGTGTCGCAATGACCGGTTTCGGGGCCGATCGCATCTATCTGGATTTGCTCGGCCCGATTCACCACCAAGACATCGGTGAGCGGTATGACGGCCTCCACTAGAAACGGGTCGACCGGGGCGGGGTTGAACACCACCGTGGTCCCCCCTGTGCGAGCGGCCAGGGCTGCCCGCCGGGCGCCCGCCGCTCCCACCTCGCCTTGCAGCAACAGCACATCGGCCGCGGCGATCACCTCCGCGGCGGCGTCAGCGTCCGCCACCCCGGTGCTGGCGTTGGCCCCAGCCACGATGACGATAGAGACATCTGCTGGGGTAATGAACGGCACTGCCGTGCCGGTGGGCTCCTCGGCCACGCGGACCAGGCTGGTGTCCACACCGCTGCTCTTGAGCATGTCCAAAAGCCACCGGCCCCGATCGTCGTTGCCCACACAGCCAACCATGTGCGTGTCAGCCCCGAGTCGAGCCGAAGCGGTCGCCTGATTGGCGCCCTTGCCCCCGGAGAACGCTTCCATCCTTTGGGCCCGCAGCGTTTCGTCGGGGCCAGGCAGCCGGTCGATCCAGATAGACAGGTCGTAGTTGAGGCTTCCGAAGGACACAACCTTCATCAGCACCAGTATCTCCCAAATTCTCTCAGGCCAAATGTTCTCAGATAGGTGTTTTCGTCAACGGGGTGGTAGTTTGAACGGGTCCCCCGGGCACAAGAACGGCAAGGTGCCGTGAAATCGCCCGTTTTCTGACCGACGGACACACTGAGTAGGGATGGCCGAGAAACTAGCGTCCAAAACCGCGACTATCGAGAAGCACCGTGTGCATGACACCGATACAGGCTCGCCCGAGGTCCAGATTGCTCTGCTCACTGAGCGGATCAATCACCTCACCGAGCATCTGAAGGTGCATGTCAAGGACCACCACAGCAGGCGAGGCCTGCTGATGATGGTGGGCCGTCGGCGAAGGCTGCTCGACTACGTCAAGGACAACGATGTGGAGCGCTACCGAGGCATCATCGCCGAACTTGGACTTCGCCGCTGAGAAGCGGGCATCGCCCTGGCGATATATGGAAAACAAATAAGCGGGCTACAAGAGAGGCCAGCTGCCAGTTGAAGGGGCCTAGTCGAACTGGGCCTCTCCAACTGGGAACTGGCTCCATTCCGGCCCGCTCGGACCTCGCATGGTCCGGAGAGGAGCAATAATGGCGGAAGCCATCACCGTTTCGGCCGCAGTAAGCGGCGCGGAAGACAAAACCCTGTCCTTTGAGACAGGTCGTCTGGCCGGTCAGGCCGACGGGGCCGTATTGGTCCGCATGGGTGACACCACCATATTGGTGACGGCAACGGCGGCCCGCCGTGTGCGAGAGGGCGCAGATTTCTTCCCCCTCACTGTCGACATCGAAGAGCGGATGTATGCCGCGGGCAAGATCCCCGGCTCGTTCTTCCGGAGGGAAGGTCGGGCCCCCGAGTCGGCCATCTTGACCTGCCGGCTGATCGACCGGCCGCTGCGGCCCTCGTTTCCCGACGGGTTCCGCAACGAGATCCACGTGGTTGGAACCGTCTTGGGTGCCGACCAGGAGAACCCCTATGACGTGATCGCCATCAACGGGGCATCGGCCGCACTCAGCATCTCGGGCATACCGTTTGCCGGCCCAATTGGCGCGGTACGAGTGGCCCACAGTGCTGAGGGGGAGTGGATTCCCCACCCCACCTATGCCGAAGGCGCCGAGTCAACTTTCGAGATGGTGGTGGCTGGCCGCGTCCTGGACGACGGCGACGTGGCCATCATGATGGTGGAGGCCAACGGCACTGAGGCCGGCTGGGAGCTCTATAGCAACGGAACCCCCAAAGTGGACGAAGCCGCCCTGGCCGAGGGTCTGGAGCGGTCCAAAGAGTGGATCAAAGAAGCGGTGGGCCTCCAGCGCCGGCTGATCGCCACCGCCGGGGTCAAGCCCCCCATGGAGTACGAGCTCCAGGTGGACTACACCCCTGAGGTCGAGGCCGCGGCGGCCGAGGTCGGCGCCGACAAGTTGGCTGAGGCCATGTCCATCGCCGACAAGGCGGAGCGCCAAGAGGCCGAGGCCAAGGTCAAAGAGGAGATTGCTGAGGCGCTGGCCGAGCGGTTTGCCGAGGTCGAGGGGGCTGACAAGCAGATCTCCGCTGCCGTCCGCTCGCTCACCAAGAGCATCGTTCGCACTCGGATTGTGCAAGACGGCGCGCGCATCGACGGGCGGGGCCCGGCCGATCTCCGGCAACTTGGATCTGAAGTCGGGGTTGTGGACACCGCCCATGGCTCCGGGCTATTCGAGCGAGGCGAAACCCAGGTGCTGAACATCACCACGCTGGGCACTGCTCGGATGGACCAGATGATCGACGGGATTGATCCCATCGACAAGAAGCGATACATCCACCACTACAACTTCCCTCCGTACTCCACCGGTGAGACCGGCTTCATGCGGGGCCCGAAGCGCCGGGAGATCGGACACGGGGCGTTGGCCGAGAAGGCCTTGGTCCCGGTGGTTCCCAGCATGGACGAATTCCCCTACACGCTGCGCCTGGTATCGGAGGTGCTGTCCTCCAATGGCTCCACGTCTATGGGCTCGGTGTGCTCGTCAACCCTTTCGCTCATGGACGCGGGGGTGCCCATCAAGGCGCCGGTGGCCGGTATCGCCATGGGGTTGGTGTTCCACGAAGGCCAATACACCACGCTCACCGACATCTTGGGCGCCGAGGATGCCTTCGGCGACATGGACTTCAAGGTGGCGGGCACGGCCGACTTCGTGACAGCGCTCCAGCTCGATACCAAGATCGATGGGCTCCCCGCCGACGTGCTCGCTGGTGCGCTCAATCAGGCTCGTGACGCCCGGCTCAAGATCTTGGAGGTTATGGCTGGGGCTATCGACGCCCCCCGGGACGATGTCCGGCCAACTGCTCCCAAAATCATCAAGTTCGAGATCCCTCTGGACAAGATCGGCGAGGTCATCGGACCTAAGGGCAAGGTCATCAACTCCATTCAGGCCGAAACCGGTGCCGAGGTCAACGTGGACGATGCCCAAGATGCCGGCGTCGTCACCATTTCCTCGCCTGATCGCGACTGCGTGGACGAAGCTGAGCGTCAAATCCGGCTGATCCTGGACCCGCCCACCGCGGATGTGGGGGAGGTCTACAACGGGAAAGTGGTGAACATAACCGCATTCGGGGCGTTCGTAAACATCCTTCCGGGCCGCGATGGCTTGGTGCACATCTCCAAGCTCGGCCGAGGTCGCCGAGTTGAGCGGGTTGAGGATGTGGTCGCATTGGGCGATGACCTCGAGGTTGTCGTGGAGGACATCGATCCCAACGGCAAGATCAGCCTCAAGTTGACTGGCGACGACAGCAGCGACGACCGCGGCAGCCGACGCTCCGACGACCGGGGTGGCCGGGATCGTGATGATCGTCGGGATCGCCGCGACGACCGGGGTGGACGGGACCGCGACAGCCGTCGCTCTGATGACCGGGGTGGCCGGGACCGCGACAGCCGTCGCTCTGATGACCGGGGTGGCCGGGACCGCGACAGCCGTCGCTCTGATGACCGGGGTGGCCGGGACCGCGATGATCGCCGGGATCGCCGCGATGACCGACGTGGCAGCGATGGCCGTCGCTCTGATGATCGGGGTGGCCGGGACCGAGGTGACTGGGAAGTTCCGTCCCAAGCTGCTTCCTTCGAAGAGGATTTCGAATCGCAGTTGCGGGACGAGTTCGGTGACCTCGGGCCAGGAGGCGGCTCGAACCGTCGATCCGGAGGCCGTGGCCGCGACCGGGATCGGACTTCTCGCTAAGTCCGTCTTCTGCTCTGTAACCGATCCCTGTTGCCGCCGCTCGGCCCTATATCGTCTCGACCATGCTTCGGGTAGGGGTTTTCGGCGCAGGGGGAAGGATGGGTACCACCGTCTGCGAGGCGGTGGCTGCTGACCCAGAGCTGGAATTGGTGGCCGCCGTAGACCCCAATCGCGTGGGTGCGTCAGCCGGCGGTGCGGTCACAGTCGGCGACCGAGGGGCGGTGGCTGAGGCCGATGCCGACGTCGTGGTGGACTTCACCATTGCTTCCGCAGCCCGTGACAATCTGGTCTGGCTGGCTGACCAGCAGATACACGCTGTCGTGGGAACCACGGGCTTTACCGACGCCGACCTGGGGCGATTCCAGTCTGCGTTCACCGCTGCGGAGCGGGCCTGCATCATCGCTCCCAACTTCGCCATCAGCGCGGTGCTCATGATGCGCTTTGCCGAGCTTGCTGCCCCCTATTTCGACACTGCCGAAGTGATCGAACTGCACCACGACGCCAAGATCGACGCGCCCTCGGGTACCGCCCGGCTAACGGTAGAGAAGATGGCCGCAGCCTCAGATACCTGGGCCCCTGATCCTACCGAGCACGAAATGCTGTCCGGTGTCCGGGGGGCTGAGGGTCCGGCGGGCATACGGGTTCACGCCGTGCGCATGAGGGGGATGGTGGCCCACCACGAGGTGATCTTGGGCGCCGAGGGCCAAACGCTCACCATTCGCCAGGATTCCACTGATCGATCTTCGTTCATGCCGGGAGTGCTGGCCGCGGTCAAGGCGGCCCCCGATCGCTCTGGGCTTATCGTCGGCCTCGACGCCTTGCTAGACATCTAGCCAAGGTCCCGACGTGTCGTTCCGGCGCCTGCTGCTGCACACAGTGGTATTGCTGGCCGTGGTCGCCATGGTCACCGCCGGTTTCTGGCAGCTCCATCGGCTTTCGGAGCGGCGGGAGCGCAACAGCGCAATCAGCAGCCGCAGCCGGCTTCCTATCGCCGAGCTGCAAGATCTGGTGGGGTTAGACGCCAATTTCGACGCGGGCAGGGCGAACGAGTACCGGCTGGTTCGAGCGGTCGGGGTGTACCAGCCCGAAGATCAGGTTCTGATCCGCAATCGGACATATCTGGGTACGGCAGGATTCTGGGCTCTCACCCCAATGCGTCTTCAATCCGGCAGAGTGGTGGCGATCAATCGGGGCTGGATTCCTCATGGCGTCGGCACCGGGGCCCCTGTCGCCGATTTCGCGCCTGCTGCGGGGATGGTGGAGGTGATCGGGCTCGTTCGGTCCACCGTGACCGCCGCAGGCATCCAGCAGGCCGACCCCTCTGAAGGGGTGCTTACCGAGATGGCCCGGCCTGATCTGGCCCGCTTAGCGCAGCAGCTCGAATCCGAATTGCTGCCCGTTTACGTGCAACTTCAAACCCAGACACCGCCTGCGGGCGAATTGCCCATTGCCGTTCCTCCTCCAGAACTGGGGGAGGGTTCCCATTTGGCCTACGCCGTTCAGTGGTTCGTTTTCGCCACCATCGCTTTGGTGGGCTATCCGCTCATCTTGCGCCGCCTTGGTCGTCCCGGTGAGGACGATCATCGAGCAAAAAGTAGGATGACCTAGTGCCGTTTTCGCCCCGTTCCACTCAACGAGTGCTTCACACCCTGCGTACGAAAGGAATGGCTGAGGTGGATGCAGTGTCTCGAGCTTCGGGACTGTCTGCCGACCACGTGACCGTCGTTCTGCACGAGCTGGGCAAGAGGGGATGGGTGCGCTATCGGGACGGCAAGCGAGCCCAGGGCTGGATGCTGCTGGGCGAGGGGCGGGCTGAGGCCGAGAGATTGGCGTCCGCCGAAATGGAGGAGTCCGGCAAGCGGCTCGTGGTTTCGGAGCTATATGGATCGTTCAAAGTCTTGGACCCCCAGCTGAAGCAGGTGTGCACCGATTTCCAGATTCGCGGCGACCAGACGATCAACGACCACACCGACCCCGACTACGACGCCGAAGTAATTGCCCGTCTGGCTGAGATCAATCGGGGTGTCCAGCCAATAGTGGCAGGTCTGTCTGAGGCCTTCGACCGATTCGGGCACTACGAAGGGCGGCTGGACTACGCATTGGAGCAAGTGCTGGGTGGGGACGTTAATTGGTTTACGAAGCCCACCGTTGATTCCTACCATGAGGTGTGGTTCGAGCTGCACGAGGATCTTCTGGTGACACTGGGGATCGACCGGGCAGCTGAGATGGCCGCCGATTCCGCTGACGCTTAAGGAGAACCCATGGCCCAATTCGGCCCTATGGTCCAATTCGGCAGGGTGCTGACCGCCATGGTCACCCCGTTTCGAGAAGACGGCTCGCTCGACTTGGACGCGGCCGCCACGCTGGCCCAATGGCTGAGCGATAACGGAAGCGATGGACTGGTGGTGGCCGGCACCACGGGGGAGGCGCCCACGCTGACCCACGACGAGCAGATCGAGCTCATTGGAGCGGTGGTTTCAGCGGTGGACATTCCGGTGGTGGCCGGCGCGGGGAGCAACGACACCGCCGCGGCCGTCGAGCTCACCGAGCGGGCCTCAGGGGCGGGGGCCGACGGAATCTTGTCGGTGGCCCCGTACTACAACCGGCCCTCGCAGGCCGGCTTGGTGAAGCACTTCACCTCGGTGGCCGCGGCAACCGACCTCCCGGTGCTGATCTACGACATTCCCGTTCGCACCGGGCGCAAGGTGGACACCGCCTCCCTGCTGGAGCTGGCCCACGGCGTATCCAACATCGTCGGCATCAAGGACGCGGCCGGCGACCCTGCTGAGACCGCCAGCCTCATTGCCCGGGCGCCCGATGGCTTCGAGGTGTACAGCGGAGACGACAGCCTCACCCTGCCGCTGCTCGCGGTGGGCGCGGTGGGCGTCATCGGAGTGGCCACCCACTGGGCCGGCGCTGAGCACCGCGACATGATCACTGCTTTCGAAAAGGGCGACGTCGTTTCCGCCCGCCAGATCAACGCCAGCCTCATGCCGTCTTTCGACTATGAGACGGGGTTGGCGGCTCCCAACCCCATTCCGGCCAAGGCCATGATGCGCTTGGTCGGCCACCCGGTCGGCCGGTGCCGTCCGCCTCTGGACGTGGAGCCCGACGGTCTAATGGAAACCGCCGCCGAAGTGCTTGCCGGAACGCGATTAGGCGCCGCCCATGGCTGACCCTGTCCAGATCACCTTTCTGGGTGGGTTGGGTGACATCGGAAGGAACTGCGCAGCAATCGAATGCCGCGACGAGGTGCTCCTGTTGGACTGCGGGGTGCTGTTCCCCGACGAAGACATGCCCGGTGCTGATTTCGTGCTTCCCGACTTGGAGTACCTGCGCGACCGAGCCGACCGAATTGTGGGCTGCATCTGCACCCACGGCCACGAAGACCACATCGGAGCGCTGCCCTGGGCGCTGGAATCGCTGTCGTTTCCCATATATGGGTCGCAATTCACCCTCGGGTTGATCCGCAGCCGCCTCGATGAGCGGGGGATGAGCGACCGCACCACGCTGATCCCCATCGGCGACCACGACCGGGTCCGCATCGGGTCTTTCGACTGCGAGTTCATCCCGGTCACCCACTCGGTTCCCTCTGGGTTGATCTCGGCCATCCGCACTCCCCAAGGGCTGATACTCCACTCCAGTGACTTCAAGCTGGACTTGAACCCGGTTGACGGGCGGCGCACCGACCTTGCTCGGATCGGAGCAATCGCCCGCGATGAGGGGGTTCGGCTGCTGCTCTGCGATTCCACCAACTCGGAGATTCCGGGCAGCTCGCGGTCGGAGACCGAGGTCGGGGAAGTGCTGAGGGGGGTGTTCGCCGCCCATCCTGACCGGAGGCTGGTGGTGGCCTCCTTTTCCAGTCACATTCACCGGGTCCAGCAAGTGGCTAATGCCGCGGTCGAATCCGAGCGCAAGGTGGCCACTCTGGGACTTTCCATGAAGCGCAACTTCGCATTGGCTCGCGAGCTGGGCCTGCTTCGACTGCCCGACCACGCGGTGATCGATATAGCCGAGGCTGAGAACTATCCCCCCGGACAAGTTTGCGTTGTGTCCACCGGCTCCCAAGGGGAGACACGTTCGGCGCTGGCCCTGGCCGCCACCGGCGACAGCCGCTGGATCGACATTGGCACTGACGACACGGTGGTGCTGAGCTCCAGCCCCATACCCGGAAACGAGGCCCGGGTGTCGCGCATGATCAACAACCTCGTGCGACGAGGAGCCATTGTGGTTCACAGCGGCCAATTGGAGGTCCACACCACCGGCCACGGCAAGCAAGACGAGTTGCGCACCCTGCACACGGTGGCCGATCCCGAGTACTTCGTGCCGGTCCACGGCGAAACCCGCCACCTCGCAGCCCATGCTGATCTGGCGGTGAATATGGGCATGCCGTCTGATCGGGTGGTTTTGGCCCGCGACGGCGAGCAGGTGGAGCTGAGCGATCGCGGTTTGGCCAACCGGGGCCAGGTTACCACGGGGGACTACTACTACGTGAACGGGCGGTTGGTTGAGGGCGGGCAGGAACTGTTCAGCGAGCGGGCCATCCTCGGTGGTCAGGGAGTGGTCAATGTTGTTGTGGTGCTGAGCCGCGACAAGGGTCGCTTGCTGGCTCGTCCCCATTTTGAGAGCAAGGGCTGGGTGGGAGCCGACAGCGTCCGCGACCTGGAGCGGGACGGGGCTGACGAGGTAGCGGCCGCGGTGAAGGAATTTCTGGCATCGGGGGAGCAGGACGGTTTGGAGCGGCTGGTGCGGCGGGCCGCGGGCCAGTTTGTCAACCACAGCACCGGTCGCCGTCCGATGATCGTGCCCGTCATCATCGAAGTCTGAGTGCCGTTTCGGCCTGCCCTCTCGGCGCAAACCGTTGGTTGCTGGTGTTGTCAATGGTACGTTTGTTGTTGTTGTGGCTACTAAAACCGCTCGTAAACCCCCTTCGAAGCCCAGCGCAAAGTCCAAATCCAAGGCTGATGCACCGTCTGACAGCCGTCTGAAGCAGGCATCGGCCGCGGTTTGGGCTCGGCACCGCGTTGACATCATCGCCGTCGCGTTCATCCTTGCCGGACTGGTGGCCGCCTGCGGCCTTTGGGCAAATGTGGCGGGGCCGTTCGGCTCGGCACTCCGCATAGTCCTCGGGGCGCTGATCGGCACTGCGAGGGCCGGGGTTCCGATCGCGCTTGTGGCCATCGGAATCGTGCTGCTGCGGGGTCCACGGCCCGATGAAGAGGCCGCGGAGGTCGCCCCAGAGGGCTTTGACAAGAATCCCTATGCCGATCAGGTTCGGGCCGACTTGGTGCAGGCTGTTCGCCTCGGCATCGGCACCACGCTGACTCTCCTCTCAGTCACAGGACTGCTGCACGTAACCCTCGGTCGGCCGGGTATCAAAGACCTGGACGGGCTGATGGGCGCCGGCGGTGCTCTGGGATTGGCCTTCGGAGGCACTTTGGGCGCGGTCGTCGGCATCTGGGGTGCGAGTCTGGTACTGGGCGCGTTCGGCCTCTTGGGTTCGGTGGTGCTCACCCGGGTATCGCTGCGGGCCTGGGTCCGCCGAGTGGACGGCGCCAAGATCAAAGCCGGTCTGGTGCGGGCTCTCCATTCGGTCACCGGCACGTCATCGTCACCAGTGCCCAACGAGGGGTTTGACGACGACTACCGGGAGCTCGAATCCGAGATGCCTCCAGCCGAATCCGAGGTGGTGGTCATACCATCCCCGCTCCCTGAGCCCGATCCAGTGCCGGAGCCCGCTCCGCCGCCCGAACCAGAGCCCACCCCGACAAGTTCCGATTCAGGGCCAGACTGGCAGGCTCCGGCCATCGTGAGCGACAAGACTCCGAAGTCTTCTAAGTCGTCGAAGTGGAAGCTCCCCCCGCTCAAACTGCTGAGCGGGTCTGATCCCCAGCAGATCAACCAGGAGGAGGCCACCCGCAAGGGTGCCGCCCTCGAACAGGCTCTGGCCGCCCTTGATGTGGAGACCAAGCTCGTCGGCATGGTGATCGGCCCCACCGTGACCCGCTATGAGCTGGAGTTGGCCCCTGGGGTCAAGGTCAGCCGGGTCACCAGCTTGAGCAAGGACATCGCCTACGCCATGGCCTCACCTGATGTCCGCATCTTGGCCCCAATTCCCGGGCGTCAGGCCATAGGCGTAGAGGTTCCCAACCGCGACCGCCAAGTGGTGTCGCTGGGCGGGATTCTCGCCTCGGCCGAGGCTCGCAAGGCCAAACATCCCCTCGAGGTGGCCATCGGCAGGGACATCAACGCCAAACCGGTGATGATGGACCTCTCGCGGATGCCCCACATCCTTATTGCCGGGGCCACCGGGGCGGGCAAGTCCTCGTGTATCAACTCCATGATCACCTCGGTGCTCATGCGCACCACCCCCGACCAAGTCCGCATGATCTTGGTCGATCCCAAGATGGTGGAGATGGCCCAGTACGAGCACGTTCCCCACCTGCTCACCCAGCCGGTCACCGACCCCAAGAAGGCAGCCAACGCCTTGGCCTGGGCCTGCCGGGAGATGGACCGCCGCTACGAGATTCTGGCCTCAGTGGGCGTACGCGATATCGACGGCTACAACGACGCCTTCGACCGGGGGGTGTTCGAGAACGACAGCAAGTTGGGGATCGAGGAATCCGAGCCCAAAGAGCGGATGCCGCTCATCTTGGTGGTGGTGGACGAGCTGTCCGATCTGATGATGGTGGCCCCCCGCGACGTCGAGGATTCCATTTGTCGCATCGCCCAGAAGGCCCGAGCTGTGGGGATCCACCTGGTGATCGCCACCCAGCGGCCGTCCATCAACGTGATCACTGGGGTCATCAAGGCCAACATCCCGGCCCGGTTGGCTTTTGCCGTGTCCAGCCAGACCGACAGCCGGGTGATCCTCGACCAACAGGGGGCTGAGCGCCTTGTGGGCCGAGGCGACATGCTCTTGCTCAGCCCCACGTCAACCACCGCCCAGCGCATACAGGGCGCTTGGGTGACCGAGGCGGAGGTCCGCAATGTGGTGGCCGCCTGGCGACGCCAGGCCGCGGCGATGGGCCACAGCAGCGGTGGTCCGTCGGTGACCACTGATGGGGGCGACGGCGACAACGACCCGCTGACCGCTGCCCCTTCCAACGCCTCCACCGGCGGGGGCGACGATGACGACGAATTGTTGGCCCAGGCCATGAGGTTGGTGGTGGAGAGCCAACTGGGCTCCACGTCGATGCTCCAGCGCAAGCTCCGAGTGGGCTTCGCCCGAGCCGGCCGGCTGATGGACCTGATGGAGCAACGGGGCGTGGTCGGGCCGTCCGAGGGGTCAAAGGCCCGAGAGGTACTGATGGCCCCCGACGAGCTTCCCTGATGAACGCTGAATAGCTATCGATAGTCTCGGACTGTGGCTTTAGCAGCAGTGCTTCTAGCCGGAGGACTTCTCGTGCTCGCGGTGGGCGCCGACCAACTGGTAATCGGCGCATCCCGGCTGGCCTTCGCCCGGGGCATCTCACCCATCGTGATCGGGGCCCTTGTCATCGGCTTTGGCACCAGCGCTCCCGAGATGCTGGTGTCCGGCCTGGCCGCCGCCGATGGCGATGTCGACTTGGGCGTGGGCAACATCGTCGGCTCCAACGTGGCCAATTTGAGCCTGGTGTTGGGCGTTTCTGCTCTGGTGGCGGCGGTTGCCGTCGGGGGCCGGTACATCAAGGTGGCCAACAGCACTCTGTGGCGGGAAGGCGTGGTTTCGGTGGGTGCCGCGCTGTTGTTCTGGCTGCTGGTTCAGGACGGCTTGGAACGGTGGGAGGGTTTCGTCCTGTTGGCCGCGTTTGTGGTGGCCATGAGCATCATCTTGTGGCGACCGGCCTATGACGCCAACGCGGCCGATGTCGTCCACACCGACAAGCCGATCAACCAGTCCGCCGAGCTGGTTCGCACCGTATTGGGGCTGGGGGCCACGGTGGTCGGCGCCCAACTCGCGGTGACCGGTGCGGTGGACATCGCCCACGAGGTTGGCTTGGGCTCTGGCTTCGTGGGGCTGTCGCTGGTGGCGTTCGGCACCTCGCTGCCCGAGCTGATCACCGGGGTGCAGGCTGCCCGCCGAGGCGAGGCTGATCTGCTGGTGGGCAACATCTTGGGATCCAACACGTTCAACAGCCTGCTGGTGAGCGCGGTAGTGGCGCTGGTGGGCCCCGGGCCTCTGGTCGACGGAAACCTCTCGGGGCTGGCGGTGTGGATCATGGTGGGCATCTCCGTCAGCGCCTGGCTGCTCATGTTCCGTGGTGACGGCTTGGAGCGATGGTGGGAGGGGGCATTCTTGCTGGCCGTGTACTTGGTGTCGATGCCGTTTCTGATCTCCGACGACCCCGACGAAGTCGAACCTGACGTCTCGAGCACCCCTGCGGTCGAGGTGGTGGTGGAGCCGGCCTCGGACACTGATGGTCTTGGGCCATTCTCCGCATAATCTGAGGATGGTGCGCCGATTTTGGGTTGAGACCCTGGGATGTCCCAAGAATCAGGTGGACTCCGACAAGATCACGGGTCTGCTGGTTCGAGACGGTATGGCCGCGGCTGGGGTACCCGAAGAGGCCGACCTCATAGTGGTGAACACTTGTGCCTTCATAGAGGAGGCCCGACAGGAGTCGGTGGACACCGTGCTGGAATTGCGCTCGACCGCGGCCGACGCCGAACTGGTGATCACCGGGTGCATGGCCGAGCGCTACGGCGCCGAGTTGGCCGAGGCCCTGCCCGAGGCCGACCGGGTGGCCGGGTTCGGCGTACCGGTGAGCATCGGGGCCAAGCCCTCGGCTGCTTCACCATCAGCGGTGGGACTTCCCTCCTTTGACCTGCTGAATCTCCCCCGGCCGCCGGCCGAGGCGCCGTGGGCCTACGTGAAGATCGCCGAGGGCTGCGACCGCCGCTGTGGGTACTGCGCCATCCCCAGTTTCCGGGGGCCGCAGCGCTCTCGTTCGGCCGAGGCGATAGTGGCCGAGGTGGAGGACCTCGGCGTGCGGGAGGCGGTGCTGGTGGCCCAAGACCTGGCCTCCTACGGGCGCGACCAAGGCCAGGGGGAGCGGGGGATCATCCCGCTGGTGGAGTCGCTGCGCCAACAGGTCGATTGGCTGCGGCTGCTGTACCTGTACCCGTCCGACCTCACCGACCCCCTGATCGACGCCATCTGCGCCACTGGGGTGCCCTATTTCGATTTGTCGTTGCAGCACGTGTCGCGGCCGCTTCTGGCCCGGATGCGCCGGTGGGGCGACGGCGACCGATTTGCCGCTCGCATCGACGCCATCCGCCAGCGTGAGCCCGAGGCGGTGTTCCGATCGAATTTCATCGTGGGCTATCCGGGAGAGACCGAGGCCGACCACGACGCTCTGCTCGATTTCGTGGCCGCCGTGGGCCTGGATTGGTGCGGGTTCTTCACCTACTCCCCGGAAACGGGAACCTACGCCACCACCCTCGACGGAGCGGTGCCATCCGAGCTGGCTGCCGAGCGCCGCCGGGAGCTGGCCGAAGTCCAAGACGAGATAACCGCGGCCAAGCGTGACGAACTCGTCGGCCGCGAGGTCGAAGTTCTGGTGGACACTCCCGGCATGGCCCGCAGCTTTCGAGAAGCCCCGGAGATCGACGGGATCATCTCGGTGCCCGAACACTTGGCCGTGGGCCAGTTCCACACCGTGCGGTTGGCTGAGGCCATGGGTCCCGACCTGCTGGCCGAGGCGGTGCCGTCATGAGCCATGTGGAGACGTATTCCTGGGCCGATCTGCGGTTGACGGCCAACCTAATCACGCTGGGGCGCATTGCCGCGTCGCCTGTGCTGTTCGTGCTCATCCTGGTCGCCTCCGACAGCCGGGGAACGTCGTGGTCGGTATTGACGGTGGGGCTGGTGTTGGGGGCCAGCGACTACTACGACGGCTGGGTCGCCCGATCTTCCGGCAGCGTCAGCCGGTGGGGGGCCTTTCTGGATCCGCTGGCCGACAAGGTGATGATCCTGGGGGCCTCCTGGTGCTTTGTGGCGGTAGACCGGCTGTTCTGGGTTCCGGTGCTGATCATCTCGGTGCGAGAGCTGCTGGTGAGTGCGGCCCGAACCAAGTGGGCTCGAGAGGGTCTGTCGCTTCCCGCCCGCCTCTTGGCCAAGTACAAGACGCTGTTGCAGGGTGCGGCCCTGATTGTGGCGGCGCTGCCCCCATTGGAGGAACACGACTGGGCGCCGTCGTTGGCCATCTGGCTGGCGGTGGCCCTCACCCTCTACACCGGCTGGCGCTATATGGCCGACGGCCGCGCCGGGGCGATTGCCGCCGCAGACCAGTAGTAGTAGTCGGTTGCAGCCGGTTAGCCTCCCTGCGTGAACTGTGAAGTAATCGCGGTAGGAACCGAGCTGCTGCTCGGCCAGATTGTCGACACCAACTCGTCGTGGATCGGCGAGCAACTGGCGCTGGCCGGCATCGACTCGCACCACCAGGTCAAGGTGGGCGACAACTTCGGGCGGATGCAGGCCGTGCTGGAACAGTCCTTGGAGCGCAGCGACTCGGTCATCATGTGCGGCGGGCTGGGCCCGACCCAAGACGACATCACCCGGGATGTGATCGCCGCGGCCCTTGGGGTGGAGCTGGTGAGGCGTGACGACATCGTGGAGCGCATCTCTACCGTGTTCGGGGGCCGGGGGCGGTCCATGCCCGAGAACAACCTTCGCCAAGCCGACATTCCCGAAGGAGCCGAGGTGCTGCCGGTGATGCCCGGCACCGCCGCTGGCTTCAAGATCGAGAGCGGCGACAAGGCGGTGTATGCCGTGCCCGGCGTGCCTTGGGAGATGCAGCAGATGGTGGGGGAGTGTGTGCTGCCCGACCTCAAGACTCGGGCCGGGATCACCGCGGTGATCAAGAGCCTCACCCTGCGAACCTGGGGCGACTCCGAGTCGGGGCTGGCTGAGAAGCTCCACGAAGAGATCGAGAGGCTGGATGAAGTCGGCGGGTGCACCATCGCCTTTCTAGCCTCGGGCATGGAGGGCCTCAAGGTGCGGCTCACCGCCAAGGCCCCCAGCGAGGCCGCCGCCGACGAGATGCTGGCCAACGAGGAGCAGATCGTTCGGGACATCATCGGCGACATCGTGTTCGGCATCGACGACGAGACCATGGAATCGGCCGTGCTCGACGCTCTGCACAGCCGGGGGTGGACCCTTGCGCTGGCCGAGTCGCTTACCGGCGGGCTGATCGGTTCCCGGCTGACCGCCGTCCCTGGAGCCAGCGATGTGTTCCGAGGCGGGCTGGTGTCCTACGCCAGCGACGTGAAGTTCGACTTGCTGGACGTGCCCGAAGGCCCGGTGGTGAGTGAGGTGGCCGTGACTGCTATGGCCCACGGCGCCGCCAAGCTGCTGAACGCCGATTGCGCCATAGCCGTCACCGGAGTAGCCGGCCCCGACCCCTTAGACGGCGAAGACCCCGGCACCGTATGGATGGCCACCTTGGTCAACGGTGAAGTAGAGGCCACCCGGGTCAAGTTCCCCTTCGACCGCGAGCGCACCCGCCAATTCACCACCGTCTCGGTCCTCAACAACCTCCGCATGAGGGTTCTCGCCGGGCGGTAGACACCCTCTTTGAGTGGGAGGATCGGGGCAGTTGGTCTAGATCTCGGGGTTGACCACTCCTGCCAGCATTCCTCCGTCGGCGATGAATTCGGCGCCGGTGCTGTAGGAGGAGTCGTCAGAGGCCAGATAAGCGGCCAGGTGGGCTATCTCGACGGGTTGGCCCACACGGCCCAGGGGGAGCATGGCGAAGGTTGCTTCTCGCTCTTCGTCGGAAATGGCGTCTCCCAGGGTGTCGGGAGCGGTCATGGCAGTGTCCACTCCGCCGGGGTGGATGGAGTTGACCCGGATGCCGTGTTGGCCCAGCTCCAGGGCGGCGTTTTTGGTCATGCCCCGCACGGCGAACTTGGAGGCGGTGTAGGCCACGGTGCCGCCGTAGCCGGCCATGCCGTTGGTGGAGCTGATGTTCACGATCGACCCGCCGCCGGCCTCGATCATGGCGGGCGCGGTGAACTTCATGCCCAGGAACACCCCCACCTGGTTGATGTTGATTACCCGCATGTAGTCCTCCAGAGAGGTGTCCACCATGGAGACCCCGAACAGGAGCACCCCGGCATTGTTCACCAGCACGGTCGGCGGTCCGAATCGGCTGGTGGCCTCGGCCACCGCTTTCTGCCACGCCTCGGGGTCGGTCACGTCCAAGGGCAGGTAGTGGGTATTGGGACCCACATCGGCGGCCACTGCCTCGCCTAAGTCGTGGAGGACGTCGCCGAAAACAACTTTGGCCCCCTCGGCGGCGAATAGCCGCACTTCGGCCTCGCCCTGTCCTCGGGCGCCGCCGGAAACAATGGCTACTTTGCCGTCGAGCCTTCCCATGTCAGTTCTCCTCGCTGGTGGTGTCGCGGTCGAGCCTAAGCGATGCTGAGTTCATGCAGTAGCGCTCGCCGGTGGGGTGGGGGCCGTCGGGGAAGATGTGGCCCAGGTGGGCCCCGCACGAACCGCACACCGCCTCGGTGCGGACCATGCCGTGGCTCTGATCGGTATGGCGGTCGACTTTGCCCTCGCCGGCCTCCTCGTAGAACGAGGGCCAGCCGGTGCCCGAGTCGTACTTGGTGTCAGACGAGAACAGCGGCTCATCGCACACCCGGCATCGGTACGTGCCCTCGTCTTTGCAGTCCCAGTACTCGCCGGTGAAAGCCCGCTCGGTGCCGGCCTGCTGGGTGATGTGGTACTGCTCGGCGGTCAGCCGCTGGCGCAGTTCCTCGTCGGTGAAGGTTTGCTCTGACATGGGTTTCACCGTATCTGGCGCGAAGGCCCCTTGGTCTCTCGCGGCTGGACTTGCCCGCAAGGAAGGCTATAGGCAACGCCGCAATCACCCGGAGGATGCAAACGAGTCGGCGCGCCTTCTGGACGATTCACACCTCGGGGTTGACCACACTTTCCAGCATTCCTCCGTGACAGGCAATCGCGAGCACGGCAGCGGCTACAGCGACGATGGCTAGCCGGGCTCTCACGGGCTGGGAGCGTAGAACCATGATCGATTGCCCAACCCGGCCCTAGCCGCACACATCCTAGACAGCCCTAAACGGCCCCAAGCGGTGCTAGATGATGCTAAAGCGGCAAGAGGGTGGGCTACCCAACGCCGGAAAGTGCGATAGGGGCGATCCCGGTGCGATTGCGACCAAGAATGGCTTCAAGGTGACTACGGGGTTGCGAACCGGACTTGCTGCGGCGCATCCGACTGGCCCTCGTTGTTGCTGCCCCAGCAGGTGGCGGTGCCTTGTTCTGTGATCCCGCAGGAATGGAAGCCACCGGTTGAGATGGCGGTGAGCACGCTTTGCGGTGCAGCCGACTGGCCTTCGTTGTTGTGGCCCCAGCAGGTGGCGGTGCCTTGTTCTGTGATCCCGCACGAATGGTCGTCACCGGCTGAGATGGTGGTTCCGGTTTCGGTTTCTGGGGTTTCGTTGTTGTTCGGGCACCCTCTGGGCACTAGCTGGGTGTCGACATCGAATTGGCAGCGGTAGGTGTTCAACAGGGCCTTTTGGTTCTGGATTAGCCCATCCCGAACCTCGATGTCGTTCTGTGTGGGGTTCGCAGGGGTAGGGCCGGGAGCGGTGACATCGGGATTCTGGCAGCCGCCCGGAACCACGTCGGTGTCCACTCCGAAATCGCAGCGGTAGGCGTTCAACTGGTTCTCCTGGTCGGCGATGATCTGGTCCCTGACCCCAAAATCGTCTTGGGTTTGCGCCGACGCGACCGGCGAGAGAAGCACAGCAGCCAGGGCGAGTACGCCAGCGAGCAGGATGGATGGGTGGGGTTTCAACATGGCAGGCACGTCCGCAACCTCTCGTTGGCCGGTGTCGGCAGGAATAGGCGGCACAATAGCAAGTATGTGGTGCCGAATCGGTTACACCGCATTGCCCTCATCGCTGGTTCCCGCGGTTGGTTGGCGGGGTGCAGATACCATGTTATTGGCGTATCAACTGCCGGTTTCATGGCGTATGCTGTGGCTGGTTGATGAGTGGAGGTTTTGTGGCGGCTGAAGACATCGCACCGGATGGGTATCTGGCACGCGTTGTTGACGCTGAGATGCAGCGGGCGTTGAGGACTATGCCCGCTGTGTTGGTTGAGGGCCCTCGTGGTTGCGGCAAGACGTGGACTGGCTGCGAGTTTGCCCAGAGCGCGGTCTATTTGGACGACAGGGCGAGCGCTGCGCTGGAAGCGGGGATGGATCCGGCGTCGATACTTGGGGGGGTTGCGCCTCGGCTGCTGGATGAATGGCAGCTTGCCCCGGGGGTGTGGAACCCGATGCGGCGGGCTTGCGACGAGCGGGGTCTGAGGGGGCAGTTCATCTTGACGGGCTCTGCGGACCCGCCCGATGACATCACCCGGCATTCGGGGGCGGGCCGGATCATGCGAGTGCGGATGCGGCCCATGAGCTTGTACGAGAGCGGGGAGTCAGACGGTGGCGTGTCGCTGAAGGGGCTCTTCGACGGCGCCGACTGCGCCGGGGCCGACTCTGGCCTGGCGCTGGGTGACGCGTTGGAGCTGGCCTGCCGGGGTGGCTGGCCCCGGTTGCTCGACGCCGACACGGCCACTGCCGGCGACGCGGCTCGCGCCTACTTGCAAGAGATCAGCCGCACCGATGTGTCCCGTGTGGATGGCATTGAGCGGGACCCGGTTCGGGTCCAAAGGCTGATCGCGTCGTTGGCCCGCAACGTGGCCACCGAGGTGAGGCGCACAGTGCTGGCCGCCGACACCGCGACTCCGGGCGATGCCCCGCTGGAGCGCCGCACGGTTGCCGGATACTTGGAGGCGATGTCGCGGCTGTTCGTGCTCGAGGAGGTACCAGCTTGGAGGCCCCACATCGCGTCGCGGGCCAAAGCCCGTCGCGCCCCGAAGATCCAGTTGGCCGATCCTTCGCTTGCAGCGGCTGCACTGCAAGTCGAAGTCAACGGTCTGCTGCGCGACCTGTCATATTCTGGCCGCCTGTTCGAGTCTATGGTGATGCGCGACCTGCTGGTGTATGCCCAGGCCAACCGATGCTCGGTGTCGCACTATCGAGACAGCGACAACGTCGAGGTCGACCTCATCGTCGAGCATCCCGACGGGCGATGGATGGCCGCCGAAGTCAAACTCGGCGGGGTGGCCGCAATCGACAGGGGCGCCCGAGCCCTGCGGCGCATGTGCGACAAACTGGATCACACCAAAACGGGCCCGCCCGCCAAGCTCATGGTTATCACCGCCAGCGGTTACGCATATGAACGTCCCGACGGAGTCTGCGTAGCCCCCATCACATCCCTCGGCCCCTAGCGGTGTGTCGCTGAATTAGCTGGGGCTAATAGCCGAGCGCTTCTGCCTCGAGGGCAGTTCGGCGGGGTGTGGTGCCGGGGGATGGGTGCTTGTGGAATTTCAGCGATGTAACTAGAGTTTCGCTGGTGGGCGGCGACCAACTGTCACTGGTCGTCTTTAGAGTGTGGCTCGACGTTCCCCCGAATGACCCGTAGCCGCGAAACACGACCTGAAGGAGGAGTTGTGGAGCGAGACAAAGCATTGGAGATGGCCCTAGGCCAGATTGAAAAGCAATTCGGCCAAGGCGCCGTCATGAAGATGGGTGAGAAGGGCACCATGGCCATCGAGACCACCCCTACCGGGGCGCTGGCCCTCGATCTGGCGCTGGGCGTCGGGGGGTTGCCCCGGGGCCGGGTGGCGGAGATCTACGGCCCGGAGTCCTCGGGCAAGACCACCTTGGCGCTGCACGCCGTGGCCGAGGCCCAGCGCAACGGGGGCATCTGCGCCTTCGTCGACGCCGAGCACGCCCTCGACCCGGTCTACGCCAAGGCCATCGGCGTGGACGTGGACGAGCTGTTGATCTCACAGCCCGACACCGGCGAGCAGGCTTTGGAGATCACCGACATGTTGATCCGGTCGAGCGCGCTCGACGTGATTGTCATCGACTCGGTTGCCGCCCTCACCCCCCGGGCTGAGATCGAGGGGGACATGGGCGACACCCATGTGGGCCTGCAAGCCCGCCTCATGTCACAGGCCCTGCGCAAGCTCACCGCCAACTTGAACAAGTCCAAGACGGTGTGCATCTTCATCAACCAGCTCCGGGAGAAGATTGGCGTGATGTTCGGCTCTCCCGAGACCACGCCGGGCGGCCGGGCGCTGAAGTTCTACTCGTCGGTCCGCCTCGACATCCGCCGCATCGAGTCCCTCAAGCAGGGCGTGGATGTGATCGGCAACCGCACCCGGGTGAAGGTGGTGAAGAACAAGGTGGCCCCGCCCTTCCGACAGGCCGAGTTCGACATCATGTACTCCAAGGGCATCAGCCGGGAGGGCTCGCTGCTAGATGTGGGCGTCGATCTTGACATCGTGGAGAAGTCCGGGGCTTGGTTCACCTATGAGGGCGAGCACCTCGGCCAGGGCCGGGAGAAGGCCAAGGCGTTCTTGGCTGAGCACCCCGAGATCATGGTGGAGATCACCGAGCGGGTGTGGAATACCGTGAACCCTCCGGCGGAGGAAGAAGCAGCCCAAACCGAGGAACCGGCCGCACAAACCGAGGAACCTGCCGCACAAACCGGCTAGGCCGCGCAAACTGGCTAGGAGGCTGCTGGCAGCCGACAGGTAGCCTGACGGGGTGAGCCGCAGCTATTTCATCCGCACCTACGGGTGTCAGATGAACGAGCACGACACCGAGCGCATCGCCGGGCTGCTGGAAGCCGACGGGATGACATCGGCCGACGCCATGGAGTCGGCCGACGTCATCGTGCTCAACACCTGCTGCATCCGCGAGAACGCCGACAACAAGCTCTACGGCCAGCTCGGCCACCTCAAACAGCTCAAGCAGGATCGCCCCGACATGCAGATTGCCGTGGCGGGTTGTCTGGCCCAGAAAGACCGGGAACTGATCCGGGAGCGGGCCGGCCACGTAGACGTGGTGTTCGGCACCCACAACGTGCACCGGGCCGCCGAGTTGATCGGTGCCGCGGCTGACGGGCCAATTGTGGAGATCCTGGAGGCAGCGGTCGAAGACGACCGCGACAGCTTCCCCTCTGCGCTGCCAGTGCGCCGCGACGCTCCCTACGCCGCCTGGATGACCATCCAGGTGGGCTGTGACAACTCGTGCGCCTTCTGCATCGTGCCCGCGGTTCGGGGGGCGGAGATCAGCCGCCCGCTGGATCTGCTTGTGGCTGAGGCCGAAGAACTGGCCGAGGGCGGGGTCACCGAGATCACCCTGTTGGGCCAAAACGTGAACTCCTACGGCCGAGACCTCCAACGGGACCGGCGCCAGGCCGGCGAACGGGTGCCGCTGCGTCCGCTGTTCGCCGACCTGTTGCGGGCGGTGGGAGCGGTAGATGGCATCGAGAGGATCCGGTTCACCAGCCCCCATCCCAAAGACCTGCGGCCCGAGACCATCGAGGCCATGGCCGATGTGCCCGCCGTCTGCGAGCACCTTCACCTGCCCTTGCAATCGGGGAGCGACCGGGTTCTGGCCGCCATGCACCGGGGCTACACCGCCGAGCGCTATCTGGAGCGGCTTCGGGCCGCTCGAAACGCAGTGGACGACTTGGCTGTGTCCACCGACATCATCGTGGGCTTCCCCGGCGAGACCGAGGACGACTTCGAGCAGACGCTGATGGTGGCCGCCGAGGCCGAGTACGACTCGGCGTTCACCTTCGTGTTCTCGCCTCGGCCAGGCACTGAGGCCGCGGAGATGGCCGACCAGTATTGCGATCCCGACGAGGTGAAGGATCGCTTCGAGCGGCTCCGGGCCGTGGTAGAGCGCTCCAGCCGGCGGGGAAATGAGGCTCGCGTCGGGCACCGGGAGGAAGTGGTGGTGGAAGGCCCGTCGAAGAAGGACCTCGCCGTGCTCACCGGCCGGACCCGCCAGAACCGATTGGTCCACTTCCCGTCGCCCCAGAAGCTGAAGCCGGGAACGTACGCCGCCGTGGACGTGACCGAGGCTGGGGCCCACCACCTGCGGGGCGAGTTGGCCGAGGTCACCGCGCCACCCCGGTGGCGCACCCGGATCCCGGTGGCCGCGCTCTGAGCACGCTGGCCATCGTCGGGGTCACGGCCACCGGCAAATCGGCGGTGGCATTGGCCATAGCTCGCCGACTGGGAAATGCCGAGATCATCTCGGTGGACTCAATGCAGGTGTACCGGGGAATGGACATCGGTACCGACAAACCCTCGGAAGAGGTACGGGCCGAGGTGCCCCACCATCTCATCGACGTGGCCGATCCGACCTATGACTACTCCCTGACCATGTTCCAAGCCGCGGCCCGCCAAGCTCGGGCCGGCATAGCCGACCGAAATCGCGTGGCGGTGCTGGTGGGGGGCACTGGGCTTTACCACCGGGCGGTGATCGACGATCTGGACATCCCGGGCCGATTTCCCGATTCTGTTGCGGAATTGGAGGAAGAGCCCGACACCGCCGCACTGCATCGCCGTTTGGCCGAGCTCGATCCGCTGGCCGCATCCCGCATGGAGCCGACCAATCGGCGGCGGATCGTGCGGGCGCTGGAGGTGACGGTGGGCAGCGGCCGCCCGTTTTCCTCCTACGGGCCGGGGTTGAATACCTACCCGCCCTGTGATATCGCCCAGATCGGCCTATGGCTGCCCCGAGATGAGATCGACTGCCGCATCGAACAGCGTTACCACCAGCAGCTGGAAGCTGGATTCTTGGCTGAGGTGCAGGCGCTGGCCGCCCGGGGCCGTCCGCTGTCGCGCACCGCCTCGCAGGCCTTGGGCTACAAGGAGCTGCTGGCCCATATCAACGGCGAGATGTCGCTGGACGAGGCGGTGGCCCTGGCTGTCACCCGCACCCGCCGGTTCGCCCGCCGCCAGGAGCGTTGGTTCCGGCGCGACCCCCGCATCGTCTGGTTGGAGGCCGACTCTGATGTCCAAGCGCTGGCTGCTGAGGCGCTGACCCGGCTCGGCCAACACCAACCCGATGCTTGAAATCGAAATGGTGCGCGGCGAGGCAGGCAGAACTTGCCAGACTAAGGCGATGCAGCTGACCAAGCACCACGGCTTGGGGAACGACTTTCTGATCGCGTTGGCCGACGCGATTCCAGAAGGCGCTCCGGCGATGGCCCAAGCGGTGTGCCATCGAACCCGTGGGGTGGGCGCCGACGGCTTGATTTTCGGCTTGCCCGGAGATCCTGAAGCTGGCACCGATGTCACCATGGTGCTGTTCAACGCCGACGGGGGCCGGGCCGAGATGAGCGGCAACGGCATCCGCTGTTTGGCCCAGGCTGTCGTTCGACGAGACGGCTGCGGCCAGGGCGGGGAACTGCGCATCGGCACCGACGGCGGAATCCGCTTCGCAGCCCTCGAGCCCACCGATGATCCCGACGTGGTTCAGGTTCGGGTTGACATGGGGCCGATCACTCCTGGCCCGGAGTTGGCGAGCATCGCCTACCCAGAGGCTTTGCGCTTTGCCACGGCCGATGTGGGCAATCCTCATCTGGTAGTCCATGTGACCGATGTCGGGACTGTGGATGTCGCCGCCGAAGGGGCCGAGCTCTCCAGGCTTGCCGGAGGAATCAATGTGGAGTTCATCGCCCCGCACTCGGATGGCCACGGGATCGACATGCGGGTGTGGGAACGGGGTGTGGGAGTGACCGAGGCATGCGGGACCGGGGCTTGCGCCGCGGCTCATGTGGCCCAACAGTGGGAAATGGTCGACTCGCGGGTCCCGGTCTCCATGCCCGGTGGCAATGTCGTTGTACATCTCGGCGAGACCGCGGTGTTGGTAGGCCCGGCGACCTACATCGCGGCGGTGGACTATGGCTGACAACGAGACCCACAGAGGCGGATTCGGGACCCACGGCGGGGAGTCGGGTGCGTTCATCGAGCGGACCTTCCGGGAGAAGATCGTGCTGGTGGGCGTCACCCTGGGCGGTGGCGACCCGGACCGCACCGACGCCGACTTGGACGAGCTGGCCCAGCTGATCGAAACCGCGGGGGCCGACGAAGTGGGACGGCTGGTCCAGCGCCGCAACGCACCAGATCCGTCCACCTTCATCGGCAAGGGGAAAGTGGACGAGATTCTCGAGGTGTGCGAGCAGCACGACGCCGACACCGTGGTATTTGACGACGAGCTGAGCCCGGCCCAGCAGTTCAACTTGGAGAAGATCCTCGGCCGCACCGCCATCGACCGCACCGCGGTGATCCTCGATATCTTCGCCCAGAACGCCAGCAGCCAGGAGGGCCAGGCCCAGGTGGAGCTGGCCCAGCTCCGCTACCTGCTGCCCCGCCTGCGCCGCGGCCGGGCCTTCAGCCAGCAGGCCGGCGGGATCGGCACCAGGGGACCGGGGGAGACGCAGCTAGAGGTGGACCGCCGGCGCATCCAGCGGCGTATCCACAAACTAGAGGCCCAACTGCGCAACATCGCCAAGAACCGCAGCGTGCAGAGCCGCAGCCGCCGCCGGTCGGCCCAGAGCGCGGCGGCCATTGTCGGCTACACCAACGCGGGCAAGTCGCGTCTGCTCAACCGGCTCACCGATTCGGACGTGCTGGTGCAGAACCGGTTGTTCGCTACCCTCGATGCCGCCACCCGCCGCCTGGAGCTGCCCGGCGGCGAGCGAGTGCTGTTGACCGACACCGTCGGGTTCATCCAAAAGCTGCCCCACCAGCTGGTGGAAGCGTTCAAGTCCACGCTCGACGTGGTGGCCGAGGCCGATCTGCTGCTGCATGTGGTGGACTCCGTCGGCTCCGACCCCGACGCTCACATTGCCGCGGTGCGCCAAGTGTTGCGGGAGATCGGCGCGGGGGCGGTGCCCGAGTTGCTGGTGTACAACAAGTGCGACCTGTTGGCCGGGCGCGATATTCCCTTGGGCGCCGACAAGGACGCCATCGTGGTCTCAGCTTCCACCGGCGAGGGGACCGACAAGCTGCTGGCCGCCATGGCCGATGAGCTGCGCTCCAGCGCGGCCATTGTGGAGCTGTTCGTGCCCTACGCCCGGGGCGAGGTGCTGGCTGCCGTGCAGAGGGCCGGTCACGTGCTGGCCACCGACAACGAAGATGAGGGGTACCGGGTGCAAGCCCGCCTGGACGAGGCGTCGGCCGCCCGGCTCTCTGAGTGGGTGGTGGGGTAGTGGCCGGATTCGTGCCCCCGCCCTACCCCTACGACCGCCTCGACGAGCTTCGGGCGGTGGCCGACGGCTTCGACGGCGGCTGCGTCGATCTGTCGGTGGGTGCGCCGTCCGATCCGCCCTCGGCTGCGGTGGTGGAGGCGCTGGCGGGCTCCGGCGCCGAGCGGGGCTATCCGGCGTCCATCGGATCGCCCGCTTACCGAGAAGCTGCCATGGGCTGGCTGGCCCGCCGGTTCGGGATCGACACCGCGGGCGCGGCTGTGGCGGCCTGCGTGGGAACCAAGGAGTTCGTGGCCTCGCTGCCCCACTATCTCCGGCTGCGGGATCCCAGCCGGGACACAGTGCTGTATCCGGCCATCTCCTATCCGACCTACGCCATGGGCGCAGAGTTGGCCGGCTGTCGGGCAGTGCCGGTGCCAGTGGACGACCAGTGGTGCCTCGATCTTGAATCGATCGACTCCGAGGATGCCGCTCGCGCCCTGTGCCTGTGGGTGAACTCGCCGGGCAACCCCGCCGGGGGACTAGAGGATCTGGCAGCCATCGCCCAATGGGGCAGAGACCGCGGCGTGCCGGTGTTCAGCGACGAGTGCTATATCGAGTTCACCTGGGGTGCCGACCACGGTGCCAGCATCCTGCAACACGGCGCCCAGGGAGTGATGGCGGTCCACTCGTTGTCCAAGCGCTCGAACATGGCCGGCATCAGAACAGGGCTCTACGCCGGCGACCCCGAACTGGTGAGCTACCTGTCCGAGGTTCGCAAGCACGCCGGGATGATGGTCCCCGGGCCCGCCCAGGCTGCCGCGGTAGCCGCGTTCGATGACGACGCCCACGTCGAAGCCCAGCGGGACGTCTACGCCTCTCGCCTGAACCGCCTGCGGGAGCTCTTCTCGGCCTATGACCCTGACGCAGCCCTGCCCGGCGGCGGGCTGTATCTGTGGGTGGCCTCTCCCGACGGCGACGGCTGGACGCTGGCCCGCCGGGTGGTCGAGGAGATAGGGGCGCTGGTCAGCCCTGGCGAATTCTACGGCCCGGCCGGCGCCGGCCACATCCGGGTGGCCGGGGTGGCCCCCGACACCCACATAGACCTTCTTGAACAGCGTATGGCGGCCCGGTGCGGCGATACCGTGAGGAAATGAGCAAGACCATGAGCGATCTGCAAACCCGGATCGAGGCGCTATGGGCCGACCGGACACCGATCACCGACGGCGACCCCGAAGCCCGGGCCGCGGTGACAGAGGCCATCGACCTGCTGGACTCCGGCGCAGTCCGGGTAGCCGAGGTGAACGGCAACGGCGATGTGGTGGTGAACCAATGGCTAAAGCAGGCCATCTTGCTGTTGTTCTCCATGGCCGAGATGGAGACCGTGGAACTGGGGCCGTTCGAGTACGCAGACAAGATCCCCCTCAAGACCGACTACCAGGCCGCCGGCGTCCGGGTGGTGCCCGGGGCGTCGGCCCGCTGGGGGTCATTCTTGGACCGGGGTGTGATCATGATGCCCAGCTACGTCAACATCGGCGCTCGAGTGGGGGCCAACACCATGGTCGACACTTGGGCCACGGTGGGTTCATGCGCCCAGATCGGCGCCAACGTCCACCTGTCGGGCGGGGTGGGCATCGGCGGGGTGCTGGAACCCCCTCAGGCCGCACCAGTGATCGTCGGCGACGACTGCCTGATCGGGAGTCGCTGCATCGTGGCCGACGGCGCTCGGGTGGGCCACGGCGTGGTGCTCGGCGCGGGATGCGTCCTCACTGGATCGATCCCTGTCATCGACGCGGCCAGTGGTGAGGAACTCGGTCGCGGCGTGGTGCCCGATTGGACGGTGGCGGTGTCGGCCACCAGGCCCCGAACCTTCGACGGCGGGACGTTCGGCATGCCTTGCGTGCTGGTAATCCGCCACTTGGCTCCCGGCGAGCGCCACGACAAGGCCCAGCTGAACGATGTGCTGCGCGAGCACGGCGCGGCCACCTAGCCCCCGTGGTTATCCACAGGCCGGACCTCTTTGGGCGCAGCCATGACTTCTGACTTGCTGGTCGAGACCGCAGACCTGATCAATGTGGCCTCGGTGTCCTATCAGGAGGAGGCCATCACCGACCTCATCGAGGCTCGGCTGCGGGCGGTGCCCGCACTAGCGGTGCATCGGGTGGGAGACAACTTGGTGGCCCGGACCGAGTTGGGCCGCCCCCTGCGGGTGCTCATCGGCGGCCACAGCGACACCGTGCCCCCCAACGGCAATGCGACCGCCCGAATCGACGGCGACGTTCTGTGGGGCCTCGGATCGGCGGACATGAAATCGGCGCTGGCGGTCATGCTGGAGTTGGCCGCCTCACTGGACGAACCGGCGGTGGACGTCACTTGGCTGTTCTACGCCCGCGAAGAAGTGCGGATGGCCGATAACGGGCTGCGTGAGCTGTTCGACGTTAGGCCGGACTTGCTGGACGCCGACGTCGCCTTGTTGGGTGAGCCCACCGGGGGAGTGGTGGAGGCTGGCTGCCAGGGTGTGCTGCGGGCGGTGGTGACGCTGGCCGGGGCCCGGGCCCACACCGCCCGGCCGTGGATGGGGGTCAATGCCATCCACCGATTGGGATCGCTGCTGACACTGGTAGACGCTTACGAGCCCCGCACCCCGGTGATCGACGGCTGCCAGTATCGGGAATCGCTTCAGGCTGTGGCCATAGAGGGCGGGGTGGCGGGCAATGTGGTTCCCGATCGCGCCGCGGTCACGTTGGGCTTTCGATTCGCTCCCGATCGCGACGCAGCCGCGGCAGAAGCAGCTTTCAAAGAGCTCTTGGCTCCTGTGCTGGGCGACGACGACGGCTTCGAGGTGGTCGAGCGGGCTCCGGCCGCACCGCCAGGCTTGGGCCATCCCGTGCTGCAGCGGCTCATCGGGGACAACAAACTGGAGATCCGGGCCAAGTTGGGGTTGACCGACGTGGCTTTCTTCGCTGAGCGGGGCATCCCCGCGGCCAATTTCGGCCCCGGAGACCCGACCCTGGCCCACACCGCCGAAGAGCGGGTGGAAAGAGACGCGGTTGAGTCCTATCACCGCATTTTGGAATCGCTTCTCACCACCTCTTGAAATACGCGGTTGAAATTTGCAAAACCCCTCTTCAACGGGGGGTTTTCGACCAACTGTCACCGCGGTCTGGACAATGGTCACATGGCTTTACCCATGTGCGATCAACCCCACTACAGGCCCGTCTTGGCCTTGGTCCCCAACTGCGCTTCTGCCTCGCAGCCCCGTCCGGTTATGGCGCGGCTGCCCGCTCCGGTGTACTGGTTTCGCCGGGCGCTGGCAGTTGGCGTATTGCTGGTGCTGCTGTGGGCCAGCTCGCTACTGGCGGCCAAGCTTCAGTGGACGCTGAATCCCGAGAATCCCGCCGGGCAAATCCAGCCTGAGCCCGCCTACGTGATCGTGGGCGACACCGCTGTGCCGCTCAGCCCAGACGGCCGATAGTCGGTTTGGGGGCGGTCAATGGGTGATATAGCGCAGAAACAGGGTGTGGTCTTGGGCCAGCACACGCTCCAGGCGGAGCCCGTGGAGCTGGGGCGGCGCTCCCTTGGACATCCTCGAGGATTCGTTGCCGGCCAGCGTCGGCGAGATCGTCCAGCACAGTTCGTCCAAGAGGTCCGCGGCCATGAGCTGCCCGTTGAGGGTCGGCCCGCCTTCGGCCAGCACCACGTTCGCGCCCGTCTGGCCTATAAGCCTCATTGCCTCGGCCAGGTCCACGCGGTCGGCGCCCATGCGATGGACTTCAGCCACTGCCTCAGCCTGGGCCAGCCGGTCGCAGGGCGGGGCGTCCACGGTGAAAAGCAGCGGGGGCGGGTTGTCGTCAAAAGCCGGAGAGGTGAAGTCCAGATCCAGCGAGGCGCTCACCACGGCCAGCCGGGGCCTGGGCGCTTGGTTCCGATCTGTTCGGCTGGCAGCCACCTCGGGGCTGGTCTTGGGCGGGCCGTAGCGCTCACGCCGCACGGTCTCGGCGGCCACCAGCACCACGTCGGCCACCGCCCGGATGGCCGAGAACACCTGGCGGTCTTCGGGATTCGACAAGCCTCCCGACACGTCGTCGGCCGACGTGGCGCCGTCGGCGGAGGTGATCATGTTCAGCATCAGCCACGGGCGGTCGGGGTGCGGGATACGGCTGTCGGACGCATAGACCGCGACCGGATCGATGTCGGAGATAAACCGAGGAAACAGCTGATCCACCTGCTGCCGACGGTAGCAGGCGGATCAGTCAGGCATGTCTCTAGATATTCACCTGAAATCCACAGGGAATCCCCCTTATCCTCCTTACCGTCCACAGGCCAGATGTTCTACCGTGACGTATCGCTGCGGCGTGGGCGGCCGGAATGGTGGCTGACGCCGACGACCATAGTGGGGTTCAGGCGACTCCTTGAGGGGTCCAGCCCGTCGTTTGGGCGGGCTGGCGTGTCCGGTGCAGGCATGCCTCAGCTCGAGGCCTCTTTGACCTGTCCGCTCACGCCGCAGCCTCATTTGTCACCGATAGAATGCGAAGGTGGAATGCGCTTCCCAGAGCCGCATTCCTTTGAGGAGTGCTGATGGCTCTGGCATTTGACCGCACCAGGATCGGCCTGAGCCGCTACTTCAGCCGCGCCGATGTCCACCCCTATGACGAGGTGGAATGGCAGCACCGCGATGCCCGAATCACCAGCTCAGGCGGCGAAGTGGCCTTCGAGCAGACCGACGTGGAGTTCCCGGCGGGCTGGTCGGTCAATGCCGGCAACATTGTCAGCCAGAAGTACTTCAGAGGCGGCCTGGGAACCCCGGAGCGGGAGACCTCCCTGCGCCAGGTGATCGACCGGGTGGTGGACACGTTGGTGGCGTGGGGCACCGAGTCGGGACACTTGGCCGAGCCCGAGGAGGCCGAGGTGTTCGCCGACGAGCTTCGCTGGCTGCTGGTCCGCCAGCGCGCTGCGTTCAACTCCCCGGTCTGGTTCAACCTCGGGGTGCCCAGCGCGGTCCCCCAGTCGTCGGCCTGCTTCATCCTGGCAGTGGACGACACCATGGAGTCGATCTTGGATTGGTACGGCGAGGAGGGGCGCATCTTCAAGGGCGGGTCCGGAGCCGGCGTCAACTTGAGCCGTATCCGATCCAAGCGGGAGAAGATGAGCGGCGGGGGCGCCCCCAGCGGGCCGGTGAGCTTCATGCGGGGCGCCGATGCCTCGGCGGGCACCATCAAGTCGGGGGGCAAGACCCGCCGGGCGGCCAAGATGGTGGTGCTGGATGCCGACCATCCCGACGTGTCCGAGTTCATCTGGTGCAAGGCCATCGAGGAGCGCAAGGCCCGGGCGCTTCAGGATGCCGGTTTCGACATGGACTTGGACGGCGCCGATGTCCACTCCATCCAATACCAGAACGCCAACAATTCGGTACGGCTCAGCGACGCGTTCATGGCCGCGGTCGTCGACGACCACGAATGGCACCTCACCGCTCGCACCACCGGTGAAGTGGTGGAGACGGTATCGGCCCGGTCGCTTCTCACCCAGATCGCCGAGGCCGCCTGGGAATGCGCCGATCCCGGGGTGCAGTTCGAGACCACCATCAACCGGTGGAACACCGCGGCCGAAACCGGCCGCATCACCGCTAGCAACCCCTGTTCGGAGTACCTCCACCTGGACAACTCGGCCTGCAACCTGTCCAGCTTGAACCTGCTGTCGTTCGTCGATGACCAAGGCACGTTCGATGTGGAGGGATTCAGTGTCGCGGTCAGAGTGATGACCGTGGCCCAGGAGATATTGGTCGGCCCTTCGCACTATCCCACCGAGAAGATCGGGGCCACCACCCGACGGTTCCGCCAGCTGGGGCTGGGCTACGCCAACCTGGGGGCCATGCTCATGGCCCTGGGCCTGGCCTATGACTCCGATGAGGGCAGGGGCCTGGCCGCATCGGTCACCGCCCTGATGACCGGGGTGGCCTACGAGACATCAGGGCGCATGGCCGCCCGTCTCGGGTCGTTCGAGGGGTTCGCCGAGAATCAGGAGTCCACCCGGCGAGTGCTGCGCATGCACCGAGACGCGCTGAGCCGACTGGAGGGCGAGCCGGTGCCCCAAGACGTGCTCTACGCGGCTCGGGCCGCCTGGGATGCTGCGGTGGAGTGGGGGGGCACTGTCGGCGTCCGCAACTCGCAGGCCACCGTGCTGGCCCCCACCGGCACCATCTCGTTCATGATGGACTGCGACACCACCGGCATCGAGCCTGACCTGGGCTTGGTCAAGACCAAGAAGCTGGTGGGCGGCGGCACCATGCCCATCGTCAACCAGACGGTGGATCGGGCGCTGCACCGTCTGGGCTACAGCCCCGAGCAGGTTGCCGACATCGAAGCCCATGTGCATGAGCGGGGCACCGCGGTGGGAGCACCCCATCTGGAGCCGGCCCATCTGCCGGTGTTCGCCTGCTCGATGGGCGACAACGTGATCTCCCCCAGCGGACATGTGAAGATGATGGCCGCAGTGCAACCCTGGCTTTCTGGGGGCATCAGCAAGACGGTCAACGTCCCCGAAGACACCACCGCCGCCGAGATCGAGCAGCTTTTTGTCGACGCCTGGCAGATGGGGGTCAAGGCCCTGGCCGTGTATCGGGACAACTGCAAGCTGGGCCAACCCCTGTCGGTAACCGACGCCTCGGCCACCCAGCCCGATCAGGCCTCGTCAGCGGAACCGGAGTCGGCGCCACCGCAGCGCCGTCGGCTGCCCCGATCTCGCACCAGCCGGACCTTTGAGTTCCGAGTGGCCGACTGCAAGGGTTTTGCCACCGTCGGGGAATACGAGGACGGACGTCCCGGTGAGATCTTCCTCCGCGTTTCCAAGCAGGGCTCCACGTTGGCCGGGGTTATGGACGGTTTCGCCATGGCCGTGAGCCACGGCTTGCAATACGGGGTGCCGCTGCGGGCCTATGTGGATGCTTTCACCGGCATGCGCTTCGAACCGGCCGGGATGACCGACGACCCCGACATCCGCATTGCCACCAGCCTCATCGACTACCTGTTCCGCCGCCTGGCCGTGGAATACCTCGACTCCGAGGAGCGGCACGGCCTGGGGATCTTCACCACCGACGAGCGGATCCAGCCCACCCTGCCCGGAGTGGAGGAGCAGGTGCCCGTTGCCGTGCCCGGCGACATCGTGGAGCCCGACCCGCCATCTCCTTTCACCCGCCAGTTCTCTGTGGATTCCCACGCCCCCTTGTGCTCCGACTGCGGCGTCCTCATGGTCCGGGCCGGAAGCTGCCACGCCTGCCCCGACTGCGGCTCCACCTCCGGCTGCTCCTGAGATCCGCGAGCCAAACTTCGGCATCTGAGGTCCCTGCGTTGGTAGTTTGACCGCGCCTGCCATCGGGTCAGGCTGAGGAGGAGATCATGAGGGCTGCGCTGTTCTTGGACGGTCGGGAAGATCTGGTGGTGGACGAGGTGGACGTCGCAGCCCCCACCGGCAACGAAGTGCTGGTGCAAACCTCGGCCTCGGGGCTGTGCCACAGCGACCTGCACTTCATGGAGACCGAGGGCTGGGTGGTGCCCCGTCCCATCGTGTTGGGCCACGAGGCTGCCGGGGTGGTGGAAGCGGTAGGGCCCGATGTGCGCGAAGTCGAGCCCGGAGATCACGTCATCTGCTGTTTGTCAGTATTCTGCGGTCGTTGCGAGGTGTGCCTGAGCGGCCAGCCCTATCTGTGCGTGCGCAGCCGCACTGAGTGCGTCCGCTCCCCAGATGAGCCCGCCCGGCTCAGCCGAGGGGGCCAGGAGGTGTTCCAGTTCGCCAACCTGTCGTCGTTCGCCGAGCAGATGCTGGTACACGAGAACGCTGTGGTGAAGGTCCGCGACGACATGCCGCTGGACCGGGCCGCGCTCATCGGCTGCGGGGTCACCACCGGCACCGGAGCGGTGTTCCGCACCGCAGGGGTGGAGCCGGGAGCCTCGGTAGCGGTGATCGGCTGCGGCGGTGTGGGAATGTCGTCAATTCAAGCCGCCCGCATTTCCGGCGCCACCACCATCGTTGCCGTCGACCTCGAGCCCCGGAAGCTGGACACCGCGCTACGCCTAGGTGCCACCCATGCCGTCAATCCCGCCGACGGCGACCCGGTGGAGCAGGTCATGGAGCTGACTGGCGGTGGGGTGGACTACTCCTTTGAGGCCATCGGCTTGGCCGTTACCGCCCAGCAGGCTTTCGGGATGATCCGCCGGGGAGGAACGGCCACGGTTATGGGCATGATCCCGCCGGGCACCAAGGTGGAGATCGAGGGCCAGGAGCTGTTCATGTCCGACAAACGGCTCCAGGGGTCGCTGATGGGCTCCAACGTGTTCCGGGTGGACATGCCCCGTCTCGTCGACCTTTACCTCGACGGCCGCCTGATGCTCGATGAGATGGTCTCGGCCACCATCGGTCTCGACGATGTGAACGAGGGCTTCGAAGCCATGAAGGCCGGAGACGTGGTGCGCAGCGTCATCGCCTTCAATTGAGCTAGTTCAGCGCGCGAATACAATGGCACCCTCGGAAATGGCCCAAACCAATCTGCATTGGTGGGACCGCGAGGTGGGTTACGAGGTGTACATCCGCTCGTTTGCCGACGGCAACGGCGACGGAGTGGGCGACCTGCCCGGCCTAACCGAGAAGCTGGACTACCTGGCCTGGCTCGGCGTAGGCATCGTGTGGATCACCCCCTTCTACCCGTCGCCCATGCGGGATTTCGGCTACGACGTGGCCGACTACACCGGGGTGGACCCCTTGTTCGGCACGCTGGACGACTTCGACGCCTGCATCGCCGAGGCCCACCGGCTGGGGCTGCGGGTGCTGGTCGATCTGGTTCCCAACCACAGCTCCGACCAGCACCCGTGGTTCCAGGCCTCCCAGTCTGATCCCGACAGCCCCATGCGGGGCTACTACCACTGGCGAGAGCCGGCGTTGGGAGGCGGCCCGCCCAACAACTGGGTGTCGCATTTCGGCGGGCCGGCCTGGACTTTCGACGAATCCTCTGAGCAGTACTACCTGCACCTGTTTCTGCCCGAGCAGCCCGACTTGAACTGGTCCAACCCCAACCTGGTGCGGGAGTTCGACCATGTGCTGGCCTTTTGGCTCGAACGAGGGGCGGACGGCTTCCGGGTGGATGTGGCCCAGGGTCTGGTCAAGAACATGCTCATGCCCGACAATCCGCAGCGCTTCCCGGTAACCCCCGATATGAGCCCCCGCCAGGCGTTCGGCTGCTTCGAGCACCGCTACGACCTCGACCAAGCGGGCAACGCGGCCATCTACCGCCGCTGGCGAGCCATCGCGGAGCGCTATGGCGCCCTGCTTTTGGGGGAGGTCTACCTGAGGGAGAACAACCCTGACCGAGTGAGCCGATATGTGGCCAAGCAAGACGGGCTGCACCGGGCCTTCTATTTCGCTCCCATGCACACTCCTTGGGAGCCGTCGGCCATGTGGTCCACCTTCCGGGACGCGTTGGACGCCGCCCCCCGGGACTTCTCCTGGGCCATCAGCAGCCACGATGACCCCCGCGCCCCATCCCGGTTGGGCGGTGGCGACCTGGGCCAGTCGCGGTCGCTGGCCTACTGCGTGCTGTTGTTCGCCCTGCCCGGTCTGCCGTTCCTCTACCAAGGCGATGAACTGGGGCTCGTCGATGTGGATGTGCCCGACGATTTACGGCACGACCCGGTGTCCACGCGCAATCAGAACCCTGCCGACGGCCGCGACGGCTGCCGCACGCCCATGCCGTGGGCGCCGGGGCCCACCGGCGGGTTCACCGATGGAGCCGAGCCGTGGCTTCCGATCGGCCGAGACGACGAAGATACCGTGGCCGCCCAGCGCGATGACCCGGGCTCAATCCTCCACAAATATCGGAAGCTCTTGGCGGTGCGCCATGAGCTAGAAGACCTCCACACCGGCGAACTGGAATGGCTGACCGACCGGTTGTCCCCGGTGATCGGCTTTCGGCGGGGCGATTGCGTGTGCGCCCTCAACGTGGGCGATGTCGGCACCGATTTCGCGCTGCCCCCCGGCCAGTGGCGGCTGGCCTTCTCCTCACAGCGGCCTGCGGGGGAAGTGGCCGAGTCGGCCATCGGCCTCGACGCCCCCGAAGGGGTGCTCTTGGTGATGGTGCCCTGACGGGCTCTGGGCTCAGTCCAGGTCCAGCATCGTCCGAGTCTGGCCGACGGTGGCCAACTCGGCTCCCGCTTCTGAGATGCAGCCGGCCAGCGCGGTCACCACATCTGCGTTGGTGGGGGTGCCCAGCTCCAGGTACGGATAGTCGCCCAGACCAGCGATCAGGTGTCCGCCCCGGGCGATCACCTCTGCCGCTAGCGGGCGCAGGTCCGCCCCGTAGGCCAGGCAACCCCACACCGCCCGGCCGTCGTCGGGCAAAAAGCGGGTCATGGCGTCCAATCCGTCCACCGTGGCCGGGTGCCCCGACAGCCATGAATCCGACAGAGTCACCTCGCCATAGGCCGGTGCCGCCATGTCACCGGTGTCGAGAAACGCCGACAGCAGCCGGGCCGACCCCACTGTCCACAGGGCGCCCATCGGCTTCATGCCGGCCTCGGCGACGGCAGCCACCATCTCCCGCAGCGCCCGCAGCGGGGTGATGTACACGATGTCGAGATTGCCGAAGGAGCCGGTGGCCGGGTCGTAGGGGTCGATGTTGAAGCTGCCCAGATCGATGGGGGCTAGCTCGGGCCGGATGGCGGGATCCGCGGCCATCTCCAGAACGGGGGCCAATCGGGCGTGAGGATCGGGCACCGTGGAGGCTCCCAAGGTGGGCATCAAAATGAGATCGCACGCCTCGCGCACCCCGGCAACCACCGATCCCAGGGTGTCGGCATCCCACACTGGCGTCCCGGTCGACTGGTCGCGACCGTGGAAGTGGTACACCGACGCCCCCGCCTCGGCGCAGGCCACCGCATCGGCGATCAGCTCGTCCACCGACCAGGGGACGTTGGGGTTGGCCTCCCGCCCGGTGTACTCGTTGGCCCGGACCTCGATGAACACTGGAGACATGAGCGACCCCTTGGACTAGAGGGTGGTGGCGTAGCCGCCGTCCACCGGGATGACCGCGCCGGTGAGATACGACCCGCCCCGGCCCGAGAGGAATACAGCCGCTCCGGCCATATCCTCTGGTTGCCCCAGCCGGCCCAGAGCGGTGGCCGCCGCGATCTCATCGCCGAAATTGTCCAGTGTGTAGGCCATCATCTTGGTGTAGAACGCCCCCGGGGCAATGGCGTTGACCGTGATATGGCTGGGCCCCAGCTTCTTGGCCAAGACCCGGGTCATGTGGTGGACCGCGGCCTTGCTGGCCGAATACGAGTAGTTCTCGATGTCGGGGGCTTGGAGCCCCTGAATCGAGCCCAGGTTTATCACCCGGGCGGGGTCGTCGGGGGTGGCCGCGGCCTCCAGCAGGGGGAGCAGGGCCACGGTCAGCTGGAACACCCCCTTCACGTTCAGGTTCAGCACCTTGTCCCAGGCCGAGTCGGGGAACTCCCGCAAAGGGGCCCCCCAGGTGGCCCCGGCGTTGTTGACCAGGATGCCCAGCCGCTCAGTGCGCTCGCCGACCGCCTGGGCCAGGCTCTCGCAGCCCTGTTCGGTGGAGCAGTCGGCGGCGATGGCCTCCACGGGGCCGATGCCCGACAGCTCTGCTACCGCCTCGTCGAGCTGGTCTTGGCGGCGGGAGGAGATGATCACCCGGGCCCCGGCGCCCAATAGACCTTCGGCGATCATGGCGCCGATGCCCCGTCCGCCTCCGGTTACCAGGGCCACCTTGCCGTCGAGGCCGAACAGGTTGGCCGGCGTGAGGTCGGTCATTGCTTCTCCATGTCGTTGATCGGAACTGGCCGTTGGCCTCAGAACTCCAGCTCGAACAGCAGGTGGCGGCTGAGGTCGCCGGGCTGGTCCACCAGCATGGTCCGCTGGTCGAACCACCACTCGCCGTCGATGCGGTGGAAGGTGTCGTGGTAGCGGCCGGTGATGATGGGTTGCAGCGGGAAGTCGTCGAGTTGCTGGAAGACGGTGTAGTACGAGCGGACCGAAGCGGTCCCCGCATCGTCGTCCGCCTCGATGATGGCGTTGGTGGTGACGTGCTTGGTCCGGGGCGTGCCGCAGGGGTACAGGCGGGTGGAGCCCTGGTACATCCTCAGCACCTCGTCGCGTCCGGCAGCCGTGAATTCCGCCGACGCCCCCGGGGAGGCCACGATGCGACCGTGGGCGAATAGCTCGGCCACCCCCTCTAGGTCGCCGGCGTCGATTCGCTCGGCGTAGGTGTACATGAGGTTCTCAATCTGTCGTGCGCTGTCGATCATGGCCAGCAATCTAATCCGAGCAATCGGATTGCTCACAGCCTGGGATAAGTCATCGGCCGCATCGAGCCCGGAATCATGCTCCGAATGATGGCTCTATCGGATTGCTCACAGCCTGGGATAAGTCATCGGGGCTGGCGCGTGGCAGAGTGGAGCGGTGATACCGGCATCGATTCCCAGTCCGGGCTTTGACGGCTTAGAGATCGGCTCTTTGAATCTGCGGGCCTACGGCCTGATGATCGCCCTCGGTGTTCTGGCCGCGGCCTGGCTGTTCCACCGGCGGTTCACCCAGCGGGGCCATTCCCCCGAGCTGGCCAGCTCGGCCACAGTGTGGGCGGTGATCTCCGGGCTGGTCGGCGCCCGCATCTACCACGTGATCACCGATTGGAGATCTTACGAGGGAAACTGGGGAGAGGCCTGGCAGATCTGGGAGGGGGGTTTGGGCATACCCGGTGCGGTCATCGTTGCCGCCCTCGTCATGTGGGTGTTCGCCCGCCAAAAGGGCATTCCCATGTCCGATCTTGCCGACTCGATAGCCCCTGCCCTTCCGCTGGGCCAGGCCATCGGGCGATGGGGCAACTGGTTCAACCAGGAGCTGTACGGGCGCCCTACCGACCTGCCGTGGGCGCTGGAGATCGACCCCGAGAACCGCCGGTTCCAATACCTGGACGACGAGACCTTCCACCCCACTTTCTTGTACGAGTGCATCTGGAACCTGGCCCTTGTCGGGGCCCTGTTGTGGATCGGCAAGCGCTTCACCCTGAAGCCCGGTCGCCTGTTCGGGCTCTACGTGCTGGGCTACTCGCTGGGACGGCTGTGGATCGAGTTCATCAGGGTGGACTTCGCCAGCGAATTAGCCGGGGTGCGGGTCAACATCTGGGTGATGCTGGCGCTGATCATCGGCTCGTTGGCCTATCTGCTCTGGGGCCGAAACGACGATGTTGAACCCCTGTCGGACGACTCCGAACCCGTCTCCGACGATCCGGAAGCCGAAAACATCTCCTTGGAGACCTAAAACCGGTATCCTATGAATGCGGGCTGACGATCTTTCCGCTTCCTTTCGCAGCCCGATTCACAGATGACAGAAGAATTCCGCGTTTTGGGCGTGGCCTCAGACTTGGTGGCGACGCTCAACGAACGGGGTATCCACTCCCCGTTTCCCATCCAAACCCTGACCATCCCCGATGCGCTGGCCGGCAAAGACGTGTGCGGCAAGGCCAAGACCGGATCAGGCAAGACCCTGGCCTTCGGCCTGCCCATGGTGGAGAACCTCTCTCGGGCCGACTCCCACTGGGTGCGAGGCTTGATTTTGGTGCCCACCCGGGAACTGGCCGTGCAGGTGGCCAAAGAACTGCGCCCGCTGGCCCGGGGCCGGGGCCTTGATTTGGCCCCGGTGTACGGCGGGGCACCCATCGAGGCCCAGATCAAAGAGATCGAGGCCGGTCTGGACGTCATCGTGGCCACCCCTGGGCGACTCATCGACCTGATCGACCGCAAGGCGGTGTCGGTGGCCAAGCTGGAGATCGTGGTGGTGGACGAGGCCGATCGCATGGCCGACATGGGCTTTTTGCCCCAGGTGGAGTGGATTCTGCGCCATGTGGAGTCCCGCCACCAGACGATGCTGTTCTCTGCCACCCTCGATGGGGCGGTGGATGCCTTGGTCCGCCGCTACCAGACCAATCCGGCTCGCCACGAGGTTCAGTCCCGACAGGTGACTGTGGACGAGATGCGGCACCGGTTTGTGGCCGTTCACGAAATGGACAAGGTCAAGGTGGCCGCCGCCATCATCCGAGCCTCCAACCGCGCGCTGGTCTTCTCCGCCACCCGCCACGGCTGCGACCGACTCAGTCGCAAGCTCCAAGCGGAGAATGTCCACGCCGAGCCCATCCACGGCGACCTCCGCCAACAGGCCAGGGAGCGCTCTTTGGCCCGGTTTGCGTCCGGCGAGATCCAAGCCCTGGTGGCCACCGATGTGGCCGCCCGGGGGCTGCACATCGACGATGTCGACGTGGTGATCCACTACGACCCGCCGCCCGATCACAAGACCTACCTGCACCGCTCAGGGCGTACCGCTCGGGCCGGAGAGTCGGGCATGGCTGTCACCTTGTCGCTGTGGAACGAGGAACTGGAGGTCAAGCGGCTTCAACGCCGCCTGTCGCTCGATGTGCCCATCGTCGAGATGTTCTCCAACGACGAACGCCTGGAAGCCCTCGACTGCTGGGATCCGGTGGCCCAAGCGGTCTGACCGGTTCCCAAACAAGTCCCCAAGCACCTCTCCAAGTAAAAGGTTGAGGCTTCGGTGGGCGCCCCGCTACTCTTGTGGGGTACATCAAGAGCGGCTCAACGCCCGGCACAGTGTGGCAGGAGGGGAGTCCAGCAACCTGGGAGGGACACCCAAGGTGCTCACCCGTTTCGGCGGGGGATGTGGCCTCTGGACTGGACAGGGGCAACCAAGTGTCCGAGCTTGTCCGCTGCGGAAACGGTGGCCCTCCCCTAGACAATGGAAGGGAGGACCATGCCAGCAGACGAGAATCGCAACGACATGAGCCGCCCTTCTGAGGATGCAATCGAAGCGGCGAGCCCTGCGCCCCATCCCCGGGGCTACAGCGCCGACCTGCCGGTGACCGGCGCATGGTTGCCCGGCCATCCGGTTGGCGATCGCCAGTTTTTCACCCTGGAGCGCCCCCACTCCTTCGCGCTGGAGGGCGGCGGGGCGCTGAAGGACGTGACCCTTGCCTATGAGACCTGGGGCGAGCTGGCCTCCGACGGTTCAAACGCCGTGTTGATCTGCCACGCCCTTACCGGCGACTCGCACGTGGCCGGCGAGGCTGGGCACGGCCATGCCACTCCCGGCTGGTGGGGAGAGATGGTGGGTCCGGGCAAGGCCCTCGACACCGATGAGCTGTACGTGGTGTGCACCAACGTGCTGGGCGGCTGCCAGGGAACCACCGGGCCGTCGTCGCCCGACCCCGACACCGGAAAGCCTTACGGCTCGTCGTTCCCCACGGTGACGGTGCGAGACATCGTGCGCACCCAGCGCCGGCTGGCCGACCACTTGGGCATCAGGCGCTGGCTGACCGTGATCGGCGGGTCAATGGGTGCCATGCAGGCCCTGGAGTGGGGCGTGATGTTCCCCGATCGGGTGAGCTCGGTGTGCTCTTTGGCCGGGTGCATGGCGGCCAGCGCCCAGCAGATCGGATGGTCGGCGGTGGGGCGCACCGCGCTCGCGCTCGACCCCAACTGGCGAGGCGGCGACTACTACGACAACCCGACCGGCCAGGGCCCCCATGCCGGGCTGGCCATCGCCCGGTCGCTAGCCCAGATCACCTACCGGTCCGACGCGGTGTTCGAAGACCGCTTCGGGCGGGAACTGTACGACATCCACTCGGTGTACGGCGCCTGGGACCGGTTCCAAGTGGAGTCGTACCTCGACTACCACGGTGAGAAGCTGGTCCGCCGATTCGACGCCAACACCTATCTAGTGCTCAACCGGGTGATGGACCTGCACGATATTGGCAGAGACCGGGGTGGGATCGCCGCGGCCGCCGCCCGCATCAGCTCCCCGGTGCTGTCGCTGAGCATCACCAGCGACACGCTGTACCCGCCCCGCCAGCAAATCGAGCTCCACGACGCGGTGGTGGCCGCCGGTGGCCGGTGCGTGTACACCGTGGTGGAAAGCCCCCACGGCCACGACGGGTTCCTGCTGGAGGTCGAGGCGGTGGGCCAGGCCATCAAGGACTTTCTGGAGAAGGTGGGAAGCAGTGTCGCCTGAGGCAGGCTGGGACGATTCCGGCCCCGAAGCGGTTACCGCCCCCGACCCCGCCGGGTTCTCCCATCCCGACACTCTGGCCGTTCTGGCCGGTCGGCGCTCTGGCGGGGCCGAGCTGGCTCCTTCGCTTCACCCCACCACCACATTTCGCATTCCGTCGCTCGAAGTCGGCCGGCGCATGGCGCTCGATGCCACCGAGAGCCACTACTACACCCGCAACGGCAACCCCACCGTGGCGGCCTTCGAGGAGGCCATGGCCGAGCTGGAGGGCGCGGAGGCCTCCCGGGCCTTCGCATCGGGCATGGGGGCAGTGAGCTGTGTGATCTTGGGCCTGTGCTCTTCGGGCGACCACATCGTCGCCCAGCGCCAGCTCTACTCCGGCACCCAGTTCCTGCTCCAAGCGGTTTGCCCTCGCTTCGGAATCGACGTGACCTTTGTGGACGGCACCGAGCCGGGGGCGTTCCTGGCCGCGGTGCGCCCGGGTCGGACCATGCTGGTGTTCGCGGAGACCCCGGCCAATCCCCGCCTCGATTTGGTCGATCTAGAGGAGCTGGGCACCATCGTCGGCCCGCTGACCGCGGTGGACTCAACCTTCGCTCCGCCGAGCATCACCCGACCGCTGGACTACGGCATCGACCTCAGCGTCCACTCGGCCACCAAGGGCTTGGGCGGCCACAACGACGCCACTTTGGGAGTGGTGTCGGGCAGCGCCGAGTTGATCGCCTCGCTATGGGGGTTCGCCATCTTGCAGGGGGCCAACGCCGCCCCGTTCGACGCCATGAACGGCCTGCGGGGGCTGCGCACCCTGGGGGTCCGCCTCGAACGCCAGAGCGCCACCGCCCAGCAGCTGGCCGAGGCGCTGTCGGACCATCCCGGTGTGGAGTCGGTGCGCTATCCCGGCCTGGCCTCCCACCCCCAGCATGATCTGGCCACCCGGCAGATGCGGATGTTCGGCGGGCTGTTGGCCTTCGACCTCGCCGGGGGGAACGAGGCGGGGGAGCGGTTCGTTGAAGCAGTGAAGCTGGCCCAGATCGCCACGTCGCTCGGTGGACCCGAGACGCTGGTCACCCACTCGGCCTCCACCACCCATGCCGGTCTGACGCTCGAGGAGTTGGAGGCCGCCGGCATCGGACCGGGCACCATCCGGGTGTCGGTGGGCCTCGAGCACAGCGACGATGTGGTGGCCGACCTGGTGCACGCGGCGAACAAGGCCACCGCCGAGTTGGTCTGAAGCCACTAGAGGTCGGGTTCGCTGCCGGAGATCATCGAGGTCGAGTACTACCGCCGGGCTGCCGCCGCGGTGGTGGGCCGCACTGTTGTGGCCGTGGATGCCCCTGATGACTGGTTCATCAAGGGCGGTGCCGACGCCTCCGCTTTGCGCCTGGCCTTGGAGGGTCTGGCCGTTATCGGGCTTCGCCGCACCGGAAAACTGCTGTTGATGGACTTCGGCCCACCCGACGGCCCGGTATTCGCGGTGCTGGGGCTTCGATTCGGGATGACCGGGCGGCTGGTGGTGGACGACTACGCGATCATCGAGAAGCTGGAGTATTCCAGCGAACGGGAAGTTCCCGAGTGGCGTCGCTTCGAGTTGCGATTCGACGATGGGGGGACCCTGGCCATCATCGACCCTCGGCGCCTGGGCGGCGTGGAACTGGACCCCGATGACACCCGGCTCGGCCCCGACGCCTTCGGGTTGACGGAGGAACATCTGGTAGGGGCGCTAGAGGGGAGTCGCACTGCACTGAAAGCCCGGCTGCTCGACCAGCGGAGGATTGCCGGGCTGGGCAACCTGCTGGTGGACGAGATCCTGTGGCGAATAGGCCTCGACCCGGCACGGGAGGCGGACTCGCTGAGCGGCGCCGAGCAAGTGCGGCTGGCTCAGGTAATCAGATCGACGGTGGCCGATCTAGCCGAGCGGGGCGGCTCGCACACTGGCGACCTCCACTTGGCCCGGATCCGAGGCGGGTCGTGCCCCCGCGACGGCGAGCTCTTGGATCGGCGCACCATCGGGGGGCGCACCACCTACTCCTGTCCCCAGCACCAGAAGTGACTGACCTGTCGGGCTCATCGGAATCGGGTCGGCACCGCGCGAGACTGGATCCTGTGTCTATGAGAGGGCTTGCGGTCTTCGGTCTCTTGCTGGCGGTGTTGGGGTGTACCGCCGCATTGGGTTCGATGGCAGGTGCCTCTGGGCCATCAGATCCGATCGCCCAGGCCGAGCAGTCCGACACAGAGGCCGTCCCATCGCCATCCGATTCCGACGACGAGATCAGGCTGGTGATAGCTCTGTTGATCACGGTGGCCGTCATTGCCCTGTTGGGCACGTTCATCTATTGGGTGCGCACCGGCGAAAGCCGTACCAGCCGCCATGACCAGTCGCCCGACAGCACCGAAGCAGGCGATACGCTCGGTTGATGGCCGACGAATTGGACGTGGAGGCGATGATCAACCGGTTCCGGGAGCGGGCCGAGGCGGTGAAGACCCGCCCGCTGCCCCCGGTGGGCGGTGAGGAGCGAACCCTGTTCATCCGCCGAGCTCAGGAGGACTTCCAGGATTTCGCCATCATCGGCGACGCAGTAGGCGATATCGAAGACGGCTTTCTGGTCCTGCGGGTGGACCTGCGCCCGCCCGCCGACTCTTGATCGACGCAAATGGGAATTGACGCCACTGGCCGAAGCTCGAAGCTGAGCGCCGCTCTGTCCACCATCGACGAGGCCAACGCCGACGATCCCCACACCATCGTGGTGGACGGGGTGGCCCGGCCCAAGGAACTGGCCCACGCCGAGCTGATGACCGAATGGGTGCGGCGCCTCGATCCTGACGCCGACGACGCCCAGCTGGTGGCCGCCCGAGCCCACCACCTGAGGCGCTGGACTCTGGCTCGATCCGACTACCCCGAGGGCCGGGCCGGCTACCTGCGGTGGCGAACTGCCCAGGCCAAGCGCCACGCCGCCGAGGTGGCCGAAATCGTCACCGCAGTGGGGTATGACCACGACTTCGCGGCCGATGTATCGGCCATCGTGGCCAAGAAGGGCCTGAGCACCGACCCCCGGGTGCAGACCCACGAGGATGCCCTGTGCCTGGTGTTCCTGCAAACCCAGCTCGACGACTTGGCCGACAAGCTGGGCGACGACCACATGGCCGAAGTCCTGGCCAAAACCCTGGTCAAGATGAGCCCCGCTGCGGTCCAAATAGCTCAAGAATTGGACTTGGGCGACCGGGCCTCGGCCCTGCTTGAGGCGGCCAAGGGCTGATTCCGGCGTTGGCCCATTGCAATGGGTGTCTCGTTGGCTGCTTGCTATGCTGGGTAGCCCTGCGGATGTAGCTCAGTTGGGAGAGCGACACCTTGCCAAGGTGTAGGTCGCCGGTTCGAGCCCGGTCATCCGCTCCAGGTTGTTGATTGCCCCGATGCCTTTGCGCTGGTCAGGAAGCCGCGAACCCGTATGCCTCCGGCGGCGTGGCCTCAGGGTCTTTGAACAGCATCACTCGGCAAGGCTCCGCGTCCAACCCCTTCGGGCACTGGATCACCGGCCACGGCACCCCGGTGCGCTCCATCGGGACCACAAAGTGCATCACCGCCACATGGGTGCGGTAGATGGGGGCGGGGCCCTGTCCGAAGGTGAGCGGGTGGTCCTCGGCGACCACGGCCAGATCCAGTTTCTCCCCGTAGCAGCCGTCGGACACCTGGCGCCCGCACGTGCCGCACGGGTGAAGAGTGATTGTGAAGGCGTCGTCGGTCTCAGTCACGGTGATGTCGGCGAAGTTGCCCTTCTGCATGGCGGCCCACTGGCGCACCCGCACCTCGGCCGGTCGGGCCACATCGTGGGGCATCCACCCCAGCAGCGTCTCCTCGCCGGAGAACCTGATGCTCTCCTCCAGCACATCGGGCCCCCAAGCCCGATATACCTGCGACAGCACCGACGCCACCCGGTCGCGCTCCACATCGTGGATCCGGCGATAGCTCGCCTCCAAGGCGTCGAAGGCGGCTAAGGCCGCTTCGGGGTCGCTGTCGGCGATGAGCTGGACAATGGCGTCGGCCCGGTCGGTCTGATGGCGGCCTGCGACATCTTCGTCGGTCAATCCGTGCAGCAGGGCCGATCGGTAGGCGTCGTCGGCTGAGCCCACCTGCGCCAAGCCCTCGATGCCGTAGCGATCGGCGACGAAGCGCTGGGTGGTGGCGATCCACGTCCCGAACCCGTCGATGAAGTTCCGGTAGGCCCGGTCGATGCGCCGGAACACTTCGACGGCAGTTTCCGGCCCATCGGCGAGTGCCTCCACCAGATCGGCCCGGGGCGGCTGGCTGAGCTTGGCCAGCTCTTCGGTGCTCAGCAGTCGCTCGCCAGCCTCACCCATCGCCGTCATCCATCGGCAGCCAGCAGGGGCATGACCTTGTTCTTGGTCAGCTCCAGGCTCTCCCAGCCGATGGCCGGGTCGATGCCGCCCACCAGCGGGTGCAGCATGGCGCTGCCCTTGTCCCGCACCAACTGCGCGCACTGCTCGGGGGTAAGCACATCCCACTGCCCGCTGGCGGCCAGCCCGGCCACGTCGTCGGCATCGACCGCGGTGAGGTTGTGGTGATCGTCGTATTGCCAGCTGTTGTACAGCCCGGCGTCGTACAGGGCGTGGCGTTCGATGGCCGCCCAGGTGCGCTCGGGATCCTCGGTGACCATGACCATCGACGGGCCGTCGGGCACGATGGCGAACGGGGTCTCATAGCCCAGCCGGGCCGCTTCCTCGTAGTAGAGGTCGGCCAGCGACTGGTCGGGAGTCGATGGGGAGAATGGCAGCCCCAGCCGGGCCGCCCGCAGGGCCGAGGCCCGCACCGACCCGCCCACCATCAGCACCGGATGGGGCTCGGTGACCGGCTTGGGCGTGACCCAGACGGTGCGCCCCTCGTGCTCGAACGGCTCGCCGCTCCAGCACCGCAGGATCAGCTTGATGGCTTCCTCGGTGTCGCGCCCCCGGCGGGTGCGGTCCTTGCCGAACATGTCGAACTCGAACTCCCGGTAGGCCACCCCCATGGTCACCGACAAACGCCCCGGCGCCATCAAATCGATGGCCGCGATGTCCTCGGCGATTCGGATGGGGTCGTGGAGCGGCAGCAGCAGCGCCGAGATGGCCACCATGATGTTGTCGGTGCGGGCCAAGGCGGCGCTGGCCAAAACCAGCGGGGAGGCCATGAACCCGTCCTCGGCACCGTGGTGCTCCGACACGATGACGGTGGCGATGCCGTTGTCGTCACACCACGACACCATGTCCAGGTACTCCCGATGCAGCTGGGCGTGGGTCACATCGGCGAACGGGGGCACTCTCAGTTCGAATCTGGCGGTGAACATGGCCGAGAGACTACTAACGCAGGCTGCGGCGGTAGCGGGACCACTGGTCGGGGCGCCAGCAGTCCTGATCCTCGCCCCAGCCGGTACCGCCGTCGAAGTCCCAGGCGGTGGTGCTCACCCAGGTGAGCATCTTGGGGTAGGGGTTGAAGATGATGCGGCTCACCGGGGTGCCGGTCGCCCGCAGCTCTCGGCCCAGTTCGTCGGTCGCCTCTATCTCGAAGGCGGTGGCGTAGCCGTGCTCGGAATCGCGCTGCACCCGGCGCTGGCCGCTGACGATGTCGGCCCGCACCCCGTCGCGCAGGTAGTAGCCCGCGTTGATCGGGTCGCTGCCTTCTTGGGGCAGCGAATAGCACAAAAAGGCGCTCTGGCTTGACGCGGTGGCGAAGGAGTAGCCGATGCGAAAGCCCCGCAGGTCGCTGCGAGGCCCCCACGACCGGTCCCGCATGGCGCAGCAGTCCACGTCGATCTCCTCGCCGTGGAGGCGGAAGCTCCCGGTGACCCGGCCGGGCTGGTCGATGTGGCTGGCGATGGTGAACGGGGGCTCGCCCCGGGTGAACACATGGGGAGGGGTGAGGGCGTCGAAGCGCAGCTCGGCCTCGAACATGTCGCCCCGGCGATAGCGGTATCCCAGCTCGTAGCTGGTGAGCGGGTCGATCACCTTCACCCGCATCCCGGTGGGCAGCACGGCATCTCGCAGGTCGAGGCCTTCGGGCAGCGGGATGCTGTGGTTGTAGTCGAAGAACGGCACCTCCCACGGCAAATGCGCGGTGTCGTCCCACACCATGGCCCCGCCCCCGGCGATGCCCAAGTTGGGGCGGATCCAGGTGTACAGGTACCCCATCATGTTGCGCTCGGGGACGCAGAAGGCGTACCAGCAGGTCTCGGTCTCCCACGGATCGTCTGAAGGGGGGTGGAAGTTGTCGTCCTCCGGCCCGATCAGGGCGTCCTCAGCTGCTCCCATGCGGTGGCTCCTTCATTCCAATGGAATTGCGCTCTGCACCTGCTATCGGAGCAGGGCAGTGAAACCCGCTTGCTCGAAGTCTCGGTCGTAGGCGAGGGCTTCGGTGATGTTTCGCTCCTCCATGACGAGGAAGCTCACGCAGTCTGTGAGGCTCCACCGCTGGTCGGACCGGGCGGCGTAGCGTTCCACGGCGGCCCGGAACTGTCCGTCCGTCTGCGGCACGATCTCGACGTCCGGGTCTTGTTCCATTTCCCGAACCATCTGCACTGCGAATCGGCGGTAGAACTCGCCCGTGGTGGCCAGGGCGTTGAGCGTCTCTGTCAGCACTAGCTGTGTCGTCACTACTGCGATGGCCCCCAGATTGTCCGCCACGGTCGCTGCCCGCTCGTGCAGCGCATCCCGGGGCCTCCAAAGAGCGATCCAGTAGCCCGCGTCCGCGAAGACGGCGGTCATACATCGTCCTCCTTGGGATGACCGTATAGGTAGTGCTTCTTGTTCTTGGCGAGGTCGGTGGGGAGGCCGTCCTTCGCGTCCGTGGGCATGGACTTGTGAAGTTCCTTGACCCGCATTGCGATTGCGGCCAGTCCTCCGCCCGCTGTTAGCGCGTCGTCAATTGAGAGCGTCACCTCCTTGCCTTCCTCGATGTCGAGGGGCTCCATAGGCGTGAGCACGCCGTTGGCGTAGGTGGCCTTCACGGTCGTGGTCACAGTTAGTCCTCCCGGGCGCGGCTGTCCCTTAGCCTACCGAGCTGTCTACTCGGACTGAGACCGTGGGACTAGGGCGTCTTCAGCTGCTCCCATGCGATAGCTCCTCTATCTGGTTCATCGGGGCGTGTGTTCGGCGAACCGGGCCGGTATCCAGTCGGCGAGCGTAGCGGCGATCTCGTCGGCCACGGAGGCCAGGCCGTGATCGGCGTCTGGGTACACAATGAGTTCGCCACCCCCCGCCAGCGCCCGCACCGCCTCGCTGGCATGTACCGGCAAAATCTGGTCCTGCCCCCCGTGCATCAACAGCAGGGGAGTGCCCCCCAGCGCCGCCGCGTTCTCGCACCCCGCCGATTGAGTAGCCAACCCCACCACCCCCGCAGTGTGTTCTCCCAGGGCAACCCCGGCCTGCACCGCCACCGCACCCCCGAAGGAGTGCCCCATGAAGATGAACCGCCGCCCGTGCTCCCGAGCGGCCAAGTCGGCCGCTGCCGCCGCATCCAGCAAGCAGCGCTCGATGATCCCCGGCCGCCGGTAGTGAACCCGAATCACCGCGATGCCGTCTGCGGCCAAGTTCTCGCCCAGCCACAGATACAGCGCCCGCGCCGGCCCCAGCAGCCCCCCGATGGCCCCGCCCAGGGTGACCACCACGTCGGTCGCATCTCGAGGCCCATGCCACAACAGCGTCAAGAGCCCGTCCGGGCAGTACACCTCCAAGTGCCGCAGCTCTGGCCCCGCCTCCGCCTCCACGATCCCCATCACGTCGAGCAATTCCAGTGGGGACCGGGTCCCGCTTTCAGCCATGCACGAAACCCTAAACCCCTGTGTGGTCCCACCGGGCCGATCCCATACACTGTCAGCGCTGGCTGCCCCGGCAGCCAGGCACGCGTCGGTGCCCGAGTGGACTAAGGGAGTGGCCTGCAAAGCCATGATTCACGGGTTCAAATCCCGTCCGGCGCTCTCAGCGTGCATCTTCATTGCCGTCCTCCCAGGGGTGACCCACCATGCGTCTTTTTGCCTACGTAGTCACCCATGACAACGGCTTCGCCCCCAATCCTTTCCACGGTTTCTGCACCCTCGCCACCTGCAAACCCCCGGTTCGCGAGCGTGCGGAAATAGGCGACTGGGTTCTCGGTGTCGGGTCCACGCAGAACGCTCAAGCTGGCAAGCTCGTCTATGCCATGAGAGTCGAAGAGGCGATGTCATTCGACGACTACTGGGCCGATCCGCGCTTCCAGAAAAAGAAGCCAGACCCAAACGGCATCGAAGAGTTGCGATGCGGCGACAACGTTTACCATCGCCACTCCGATTCCGGTGTCTGGATTCAAGCATCTAGCTACCACAGTCTCGGCAATGGCTGCCCAAATCCAAGATTTGTCGCGAGCGACACGAAATCACGCCGAGTTCTCATCTCGGAGCATTTCGTCTACTACGGAAAGAGCGCCATCGACATCCCCAACCACATCGTGTTCTACGACGAAAAGGACCGCTTCACACGCTTCCGCGGCTACCGATGTAACTTCCCCTCAACCCTAGAGCGCTACATGGTCGAGTGGCTCCAAGACCTAATCCAATCCCCAGGCATCCACGACACCCCCACCCACTGGAACTCGGCCAACAGAGCTTCCTGTTGAACCTCCCGAGGCTTCACTCGGGCCGCAAGTGGTCACGCTTGTTTGCATGCCCGACGATACGGTGGCTGCACCACAACCCGGGCAAGATCGGAGGGGCAAGCGATGGGCGCTGAAGTGCAGTGGTAGCACGGTGGGCAAGCCGACAAAGAGTCCTCGTGCCCTGCCGACATTGTTGCGATCTCTGCGGAGGACATGCCTGGGCCAGTGCTCGCTGATCGCACCGAGTTCGCGCTCAGCCCCGAAGATTGGAAGGCATGGGAGGCCCCTCATGGTCGCCCTGCGCGAGACCTTCCCGCATTTCGGGAGGTGATGGCCGAGCCGTCTCCCTTCTTTGTCGACCGACTTACGTAATCAGCAGCCGGCACCGCTCGCAGCAGAGCGTCAGATCGACGTTTTCGAATGCCGCGTTCTTCGGATGAAGGACATCTACTAGGCCCAGCGTCGGTGAACTCTAGGTTGGGAGTTTGAGTTCCCGCCTTCCAAGACTAGGCGGCCATCTGTAGAAGTCGGTCGCCGGTCTTGGTGTCGACGTAGGCAAAGCTCTGGGGAGGTCGGAATCCCCTTGGTTTCGCCCGCAGGTCTTGGAGAGGCACTCTTTTGGACAGAGGTCGCTGCTCGTCCAGCGTTAACGCTGTGCCAACTTCCACACCGTCGAAGTAGCGCTTGAATTCGGGGTAGGACAGGTCGGCTCTTGAGCCGAACTCGCGCCACAAGTCTGTGAGGTGGGCTGATTTGACGCTAGTGATGATGCATGTACCGAGCAGTGCCCTCACCGGTGAGTTCGCGTACAACGGCGCATGTGTCGGAACTTCGATTTTGGGCGTCGTGCGGCGCAGTTCAACCGTCTTTTTACCGACAAGGATGGCTTCAGCGAATCTTGGCTTGAGAGATAGGACAACCATCCGGTCTTGATCGAGCTCTGCCATTTCCTCAGTCATTTCGTCTCAAGCCTTCCTCGTAGAATGCCTGGACACTAGCTTCGCCTTCTTTCGGTGCTGGGCTTCTTCGACCTCAAAGCATCTGAGGGACACCTGGGAATGTTCAGTTTCCGCAGCTGAGGTTATTGGCTGCGGAGGGAAACCTCTGTCAGAGGAGTAAAGAGTTTGGGAAGTCGTCGATGCCGAATTCACGGCAGAGGTCGATCAGGTCGTCGGGGATCGGAGTCGTGGTCTTGGGTGGATTGAACCGCCCGGGATGTTCGCCTGGCTCGCCGAACAAGGCGACGGCTTCGAGCTCCATCCGGGGGTCATGGCTGATGCGGTAGCGGATTCCGCCGAACGAAGCATCGAACAGGTCGGCGGCAAGCCTTTGGGATGGGCCGTAGTCGCTACCGGTCGAGTGTGATGCCGAAGCGTCCGAGGACCGAGCGGTTGGTCAGATCAGCGACGTCTACCGGGCTTTGCAGAGTGAGTTCGCTAAGGCCATCACGATGTCGCAGTTCCGGGGTGATCACGCCGATGCGACCGTATTTCTCCACATATGCGGGTCTCGGGTCGTCGAGTCCGAGATAGCAGGTGCCGAACTTGCCCTTGTGGGTCGGCGGCGGTCCGAACCGCCAGCTGTCGCTGTCGTTGAAGTAGGCCGGATGAGCGTCAGCGCTGTGGACACGCCAAAGCCTGGTTTCGGGAGTGATGTGGAAGGTTGGGAAGCGGGACCAGTCGGTCACTGGGCCAGTCGTTCCGCCGCTCGTTGGGCTGCTTGACGGAGCTGTTCTATGTCCTTGCCGTCGGCGAGCCACTCAGCGGGGGATAGGCCGTTGAGGTCCTCGTTCTGGGCTGTGGAGGCCCATGAGGCGATCAGGAACGGGTCGGCTTCTCCACCTAGGGCGTCTCGGAACGCCTCGATGATGTCGCGGACTTCGGGTCGGATCGCTTTCTTGCTGGTGTCGAGCTGCCAAGTCGGATACCAAGTGGTGTTGTGTCCGGGCAGGCCTAGCAAGGACCCAGAGGCTTGGCGCTTCGACAGAGCCTGGCGGGTGATGCCAAGAACGCGCACAGCTTCGGAAGTGTCGATTCGGTCGCCGACTAACTGCGACCACCTGGCGCTGGCAACAACCTCCTCGGCTGCCTTAGCGCCGAGCACGCCGGCCTCATCTGCGCTGATCTCTTTTATGACGTGTCGAGCATCCGATATGCGTTCGTGGAACGCATCAACGAGCATGAGGACGCGCTCATTCAAGAGCCGTTCGCTGGATTGAAGCTGATCTAGGTTCTGCTCCCTATCAAGGTCGGACGCGTACAGCGTCTTCAGGTTCGATGGAGAGCCGAAGCTAGCCCTTGGGGAGTCAGTCATGCCCACACTCTATCCGTCAACCGTCAACCCGTCAACTCCTGGTTCTGGACCGCCCTTATCCCAGCGAGGCTGGCTTCAGGAATCTCGAATGTGGCGAGGCTCCGCATCCTTGTAGCTGTCTGCTACGATTGGGCTTGGAGGTTTTGGCGTGGCATTGAGCAACCCCATCCGCATCGACGATGGCATTTACGCTTCTGCCAAAGCGGTGGCCCTGGCCATGGACTGCAGTGCCGCCCAGCAGGTTTCCCACTGGGCGCGGATCGGACGCGAGATGGAGAGGTCGCGCGAAATCCCCCACCGCGAAATTGCCGCGGTCCTCAATGGCGAAGCTCACTACGACGACCTCGAAGATCCTCGCGCTCAGGCGATCGTTCGGGCTTCATGGGCCGAGCAGATGAAGCAGTGGCGCGAGGCTCTCGATCTGGAGGCGGAGTTCATCGCCAAGGGCCTCCCGTACGCCGAGCTGAACGAGAGCGGCGAAGTCGTCGTTCACGATCCCGCCGACCCGACATCGGCATCTAGACGCTGATCTTGGTGGCCGGGTCGTCTGCTGCTGCGGGCTGAGCGGATGGGCGGTGCCCGGACGCTGATCTTGGTGGCCGGGCCGAACGGCGCCGGGAAGACACTGTTCGCCGGTCGGTTCGCCACCGAGTCCAGCCTTGAGTTCGTGAACGCCGACTTAATTGCCGCCGGGCGGTCGTTCGTTGCCGAGACGGTGTTCTCCCACCCGTCCAAGATCGACTTCGTCCGCGCCGCCTTGGACTCCGGCTATACGGTGGGCATGCACGCCGTCATGGTGCCAGAGGACCTCGCCGTCTCCCGGGTCCGCACCCGCGTTCGTTCCGGCGGGCACAGCGTCCCCGAGGAGAAGATCCGGGGCCGATACCAGCGCCTGTGGGGACTCGTGGCGGAAGCGGCGGGTATGTGCGACGAAGCCTTCTTCCACGACAACACGTCGGCCCGCAACCCGTTCAGACTGGTGGCGGAGCTCGACCGGGGAGTGCCGGTCGGAGTTCTCGCCTGGCCGGACTGGGTGCCGCCCGAACTTGCCGCCCTCGGCCGCTGACCGCCTAGCGGCGAGTTGCCGTGGCTTAATGGCTTTCAAGTTTGAGTGGACCGGTCGCACTCTTCGGGTTGTGCTTTCTGGGTGGGACCGCTTTGCCACGTTCCGCCGAATCGTCGAGATCGACCGCGCCAACATCGCCCGAGCGGATGTCATGCCGAGGCATGATCTTGAGTCCCGAATCGATCACCGCCAATGGGGAATCGGAACTCACGCAGGCGAGTGCCGTCCGGGCAGGCGTCGAGTCGGGATCCATCTCGGCCGCGATGTGGTCGGCCAACAGTTCTGGGTCACGGCTACCAGTGGGCCGGAACTGCCCCTACTGGTGCTGGATCTGGTCGACCATCAGTTCAAGAGGGCCGTGCTCGTGGTGAGCGAACTCGACGTGATCGACGCACTTCTCGCGTCGGACTCATCAGTCTATGACTGAAATCTGACGCGGCAAGCGGAGGACTGAATCTCCTTGGGCTTCAGGTATTCTGCGCGATGCCCGGTTAAGTTCGGGGCCGTTTTGGGAGAGTTGTCATTGCTGGCCGTTGCCACTGAGCCAGGATGATCCGTGGATCTGGTGCCATCCTTTTGGGCGCGCCAAGATCTTCTTGACCTTGTTTCGGTCGTTGCCGCGGCGGCGCGGCTTTTGGAGGATGACACTTCGAAGGGCGTACAGCCATCTGAACTTGCTCTTGCAGCTAGTGGTGGTGAAGTAGCCGTTGGTGGCCGCAGCCGGGCTGGCCGTAAACCGGCCCCCCATGAACCTCCTAAGGCTCACCCGACGCCTGTGGAAGCCTGACCAGCCCATATGGTGCTCCGAGTAGACGGTGATCTCCCGTCTGCCTCGCCAGAGTTTGCGGTATGTGCCGGTCACAACACAAAGCATGTATTCGTCGAGTTCGTCGAGGGCGCCCTGGGAACCGGAGTCGCATGCGTCGCATGCGCAGTCGGGGGCTAAGGCCACAACGATGGTGGGGTTGCCGGCACCAACCACGACTGCTGGGCCTCCAGCTTCATCGAGGCGGTACATGGCCACAACGAGCGGGATAGTGCCCGGGGCACGCGGCACAGCCCGGATGGTGCGGGCCGCGGTGATTCTCGACGGCTCCTGCCAGGTCACTTCCGCATCTGCCTCTATCTCAGCTAGGCCCGCGGCGACCAGCGCCTCGAACCAGGCCTCAGCCCGAGCGGCCAATATCCGCCACCTTTGCGGGTTCGTAACCCGGGAATACTCCTCGTCCAAAGGCATGCGGTCCGGGTGAGGATGCCCCCACCCGGACAGCCCGCGTCCCGTCTCGACAAACGCAGCATCCACAGCGGCTACTAGCTCCTCGACAGAATCCACAGCACTGAGCTTCCCCCCTATTCGTGGAGAGTTTGTTTTTGAGGATCGGGGGTGTTGGCTTGTTCGTATTCTATGGGTGGGACCATTCCGATTGCGGAGTGCAGCCGTTGCTGGTTGTACCAGCTGTGGACCCATAGGGTGATTTCTTGTCGGGCTTGTTGGCGTGTGGTCCAGTGTCGCCGGTCGATGAGCTCGTGTTGGAGGGTGGAGAAGAACGACTCGGCGGGGGCGTTGTCCAGCGCGTTGCCTGTTCTTCCTGTGGATCGGGTGATGCCGAAGCGGCGGCAGGCTTTGGCGAACTCGCCGGAGGTGTATTGGCCGGGTTCAACCCGTCGTTGCAACACCTGCTTGTTGCAGAGATCGTAGGTGCTCATCGAGGGCCTCTGCTGGGGTTTTCCAACCGAGGACTTTTCGTGGCCTGGCGTTGAGCTCGTGGGCGACCGCTTCGATGTCGTCAGCGGACCATCTCGCCAGGTTGGTGCGGTTGGGGAAGTATTGGCGAAGCAGACCGTTGGTGTTCTCGTTCGTGCCGCGCTGCCACGGCGACTGGGGGTCAGCGAAGAACACTGGGATGTTGGTCTCGACGGTGAACTGGACATGGGCCGAGAGTTCCTTGCCTCGGTCCCAGGTCAGCGACCGGCGGAGCTGCTCGGGCAGCGTGCTCATCGATTTCGCCGGCGCGTTGTTCATCGTGACTGCGCCGTAGCCGGCGAGCGCAGGACCGTTGTTGGGGGTGTTGTGGTGCCGATAGCCGGCCTCTCGGGGCAGGTGAACCAGGATCGTGAATCGGGTGGCCCGCTCGACGACGGTGCCGATCGCTGACCGCTCGAGCCCGATCACCAGGTCACCTTCCCAATGGCCAGGCACAGCACGATCTTCGGCCTCGGCCGGGCGTTCGCTGGTGAGTGTCTCTGGCGTGACATGGGCCCAGGTCTTGCGACGCGATCGTTCCGGGGGCGCTCGCAACGCTCGCCCGGTTCGTAGGCACCACACGAGTTCTCGTTTCAGCGCGCCGCGTCCTTCGATGAACAGCGACTGGTAGATGGCCTCGTGGGTGATCCGCATGGACTCATCATCGGGGAAGTCGAGCTTGATCGGGTTGGCGATCTGTTCCGGGCTCCATCCCCGCACCCACGCCCGGTCCTTGCGGTGGGGCTTGTTCAAACCTGTCCAACGAGGCGCATCTGGCCCCACAACCTCGGCGCTTTCTGGGCTCTTGATTCGACCAGCGAGCCGGTCCTCGACATAGGCGTGGAGCTGCTTGTTGGCCACGAGCTTGGCGACCTTTGGTCGTCGTGCTGCCAAGTCGGCCTTCCATTGCGCGACGGATGCCCGGTATTCGATCTGGCCACCACGGGTCGCGGCGTTGCGGCGCAGCTCACGAGAGACCGTTCCCGGGTCTCGACCGATTGCCCGAGCGATCTCCCGCACCCCTTTCTGCTGGGCGCGCAGCAATGCGATCTCTTCGCGTTCAGCGAAGCAGAGGTAGCGGCCTGAGGGCTGTTTGCGGATGTCGAACGGCGCCATGCCGCCAGCATGGCGGAACCACCGGCCGCCGACTGCCTGAGCAACACCGGCAACTGCGGACGCTTCTTCGGGTAACGCACCATTGGCGATCTCAGCCCAGAACGCAGCCTCGACATGCCGCTGGAACTTCGGATGACCGGGCGACCTCAGCTTCGGCCGAACTGCTCGATCTGCTGCCTGCTGACGACGAACCACACAACACCTCCATCATCGAGGTGTTGCGACGACCGGTTGAACCCGGCTTGGGCTCCCTTGTCGGAGTGGAAGATGACGCCTTTGACGTCGCCGCCGCGCACGGCGACTGCGGTGTTGATCGCGGCCTTGGCCAGATCGGCTGTGGGATAGCGGTCTGAGGTGGCGAAGCCGACCATGCGCCGCGAGCACAGGTCCTCGACCGTCGCTAGGAACACCGGGCCCTCAGCGGTGGGAACCTGTTTGAAGTCCCCGCACCATTTCTGGTTGACCGCCTGGGCGCTGAAGTCGCGCCCCAACAGGTCAGATGGGGCAACAGCGCTGGCGTTCTGGCTGGTGAGGCCCTTCTTCTTTTTGGGGCGGGCACAGAGGCCCTGGCGGGCCATCGAGGCCTCCACCGTCTTTTTCGACACCGATATCCCGTCGCGGCGCAGCTGGGCTCTCACCCTGGGCGACCCGTAGGCCCCCTTGGACTTGTCGAACGCCTGTTCCACCTCGGCGTCTGTCGCCTGGCGGCGGAGCTGCATCCCGGTCAGCGGCAGGTTGAGGTGCTTGTAGAACGTCGCCGGCGGCACATCCAGCGCTCTGCAGGCCACCGCGTGGGGCACGCCGTGGTCGGTCCTCTGGGAATCGATGAAACCAGCCATATCCGCTGTCATCGAGTGGCCTCGTTGACCCAGAGGACCACGGATCGTTTGAGCACATCACGCTCCATCTCCAACTCGGCCACCCGGCGGCGGAGCCGGGCCAGCTCGGCCCGCTCGTCCGCGCTCAGCCCGCCAGACCGCTCGGCCTGGTCCCGGCGCACCCAGCTGCCCAAAGTGCCCTCGTTGACACCGAGCTCCCGGGCGATGTGGGCCACCGGCCGGCCGGTCTCTTTGACGATCCGGACCGCACCATCACGGAACTCCGCATCGAACTTTCTTCGCTGTCGAGACATGACTCCTCCTTATAGAGCATGTCTCCACAAAAAGGGGGGAACCTCACCTTAGGAGTCCGGGTCTAAGGACAGTTTCAGGGGGTGCGTATACTCTGAGCTGGTTAAACAGAGATCGAGGAAGTTTCTGGAGAGAGTAAAATCGGTAAGAAATGTGCTCGTCGCTGTTGTTCACCGTCGGGCTGCATCCGGTATCACAGCCAACTATCCGATGCCCCAAGCGCCGGAACGAAGGCCCCGCCGCGCTGCCTCCTTTGCCGCCAGCAGCGGCCGCTCCCTGATCTGTTCGCGGACTCTGCCCTACGCCCGTCCGAGTCTTCCCAGGGTGGCCCAGCAGGAAAGGCGGGATCGGCGGAATACCCATGTTGGGGGCCGTTGTACTACCAGATTTCGGATGTCGGCCCGGCGGCTCCGACGGCGAACCAGTGGCCGGTGATGGTCTGGCGTTTCGTGTACCAGGGGTGGTCGCCACTGCTGATGGGAACTACTAAATTCCATCGTTATGTTTTCTAGGAATCGTCCATTGCTGCCATCAGCGCGACGTGTGCGTCGTTGGAGGAAGAGCCGCGGCTTGCCGCCGGACCTCCCAGGGCTTTGGCGCTCTCAAAGGCACTTCTATGGCATTGCACAAGAAACCGTCACTGAGCATGAAGACGGATGGCTGGGAGAACTAGGCGATCCTGGCCATAGGTTCGTGGCCTGGGAAATGGCCGTCAGGTACGAAGCCGCCTGCAAGGAAATCCAATTTCACTATACCCAGGTGTGCGACGGGTCTACCGAGGATGAGTGGCAGGAGCGCTTCAAGAGGATCACCGCCTGCCTCGGCGAGATGGAGAGGCTGTCCAGGGTCGAGAGAGCAGCTCGCCCCATGCTCTTGTTTAGGACGGACGAATTGCCCCAATTGACCGAGTGCCCGCATCCGCGTTTCCAGCAGCCTCCCCATAAGCCACGTCTGGAGGAACTTGCCGCGGAACACCTCGATGGCATCTTGCCTCGCCTCCACCAAGTCATCTCTCTTCAGAAGGCACAGGCCCCGTTCCGACCAAATGTGCTGTCACTCCTGCACGAAACAGACGAAGCGATACCAGGGGCGGGGATGCACCACTACGTCTTCCTCGACCCCCAGAGACACTGCTACCCGTTTGATGCTGAGTTCGAGGGGGTATTGCGCCCATTGCGTTATTCCCTATCAGAGCTGGGGTCGGCGTACATGAACTTCACTACAGCCCGATATGCCGTCTACAACGCTGGAAGCCATCTGGAGGGGTGTGTAAAAGCCCTATGCGGAGAGCCTCACCAGCACAAACCGCTCGGTTCAATTCTCAGCAACGTCCCAGTTGTGAGACAGATGCTCGGCGACACTATGACCGACGCAATGGTCTCGTTCACGAGGGTGGCAGTGAATCAAGCCAAGCACAACTATGACAACGACCGAGGGCCGGTCCCTCTGTTCTTGTTTGATGACGCCGTCTACGCCCACTATCTGGCCAGACGCTTCGGGGCTGTAGCCCTCGAAGCGGCCTCCATGATCGACCCCCTGGTCGCCGCCATTGAGAGAGCGACATCGCAAGGCCATTATTTCCGAGGGGCACCGTTGACAATTCCCTAATCGTGGGCTGCTTCTCGGCAAACAAGTGGGGAGACCTTTCAAGGAGGGTGTCACTGAAGTCGCCGGGCTTCAATCAGCAGTGCGCTAACTGCGGAGGCGAGTCTTGTGAGCCGGGGGCTGATAGGGGCCAATGTCGCCCTTGAATATGTTGGAGGACACCTCTTCGAGCAGTCTGTCCTTCCATGCTGCTTCAACAGTTCCTTCTGTTGGTTGGGCTTTTGAGGCGAGGTCGTCTACGTATGGGCGCAGCGACTTGAGTTGCAGTGAGAGTCCCAGCCAGCGGGCGTGATTGTGGCGGTGGACTTTGGCCGCTCGGGTCTCAGTGCTCGCCAGGTAGACGAGGATGGCGACAGGGCCTCCCAGCAGCGGAGCTGAGATCAAGTGGCCATCCCAGCCGCTCGGTCCCACCCCAGCTAGCTTCAGTATGACCACGGCCATAGCCCATACAACTGCGCCTAGTTGCGCCCACCTGGCTGATTTCGTGTGCTGGCCCATGAGAGCCTTTTCGGATTCGGCCGCAGTCTCGTGTGATCCACCGAGAGTGGCCCCTACGGTGAACCCGTAGCGGTCCTGCAAGTCGTCCAAAAGGGATGCCATTTGAGACACAGCTTGTGACTGCTGTTCTTCTACATCCTGCACGGCTCCAGCAATTGCATCCCGGCTCTGTCGGGAGTTGCCTTCAATCTCGCGCACAGCGTCGTTCATCGCACTCTGGCTTTGCTGGGCAGCGGTTTCGACAGATCGTTTGGCACCCCCTACCGCTCTGCGGCTTTTCTTCATGGCCTCGACGAGGGAGCGAGCAGCAGGAACCGGGTTCGTCTCGGTGGCGACAAGAAGCGGGCCATTGCGCGCTATCACTCTGTTGTCGTGAAGCGTGTTGAGGAGGGACTCACGGTCTTGCGGGTAGGAACTCTTCACTGCGTTCAGGCAATTGGCCATCCGCTGCCATTCCTGTGCCCCCAACATCGGTGGTGGCTCACTCAAGGCGTTTTCGATCATGGTTAGGAATACTTGGAGGATGTCGCCGTCGGTGTTCGGATGAGGTTCGCCTGAGACCTCGCGCAGCCATTCAACATCATCCGAGAAAGTGGGATGGCCGCTGAGAGCTTCCTTCGCATAGTCAGGAAGCAAGTTTTGCTGTAGGGACATGATGACCACCGTTCTTCTCGACTGCCGGTGACATGACGGCAGGCGGCTAGCTGCTTCGCGGCGAGTGTATTGGCGTGCGGTGACAGTTTGAGACGATGCCGCGGAGACTTACCCGGGCCATCTCCGCAGGTCAGCATCCATCCGCGCAGCCCTCACGGAGGGTTAGTCGATATCAACTATCAGCGGGGGGTGTATCTCAGAACAGCCGGGCAACTCTCGTCTCGATCTCGGCGCCGATCTCCGATCCGCTGAGCCATTTGCGGATATCGTCTCTCGCCGCCCTGCTACTAGTCGCTTTGCCCGCCTCCTGCCGCTCATTTTTTCTTGCCTGCCATACTTTGGCGGCTTGATCGGCTGCCCGTTCGCCTGCTTCGGCCAACTCATAGTGGACAGTGTTTTCCGGGTCGTACGCGGGGATGGGGAGCTTCCACAGATGCCTCATCAAGTCACGCGCACCATATTGGCCTTTCGGCATGAGCGGCTCCACCGATTTGTAAAGGTGGTTGCTGTTGATGATGGCTGCGAGGAAGTGAGCCTCGGGGGTGCTGGCGCACCTTATCCAGTACAGCTTGTAGTCGATCACCGCATCCGGGTCTTCGCAGACCGCTGCCGTTGCCCGCCCGGACTGGGGATAGAGCAGGCGGACGGGGGCGGGGTCGAGTTGTCTTGCGAGTTTGCCCATGTAGTCGAGCTGTTCCAGCAGCCTGAGTTTGCTGTGCGTTCCTTTGTGCGTTTCCCAAGTCTCCTCGATTCCGCTCCATCTGGTTTTGGCGCGGAACGGCAGCTTCGCGGGGTCGAGTTCGCCGTCGGCAATTGGAAGCACGGCTAGTGCTGGTTCCAAGGTCAGGAATGGGGCGATGGTGTCGCCGCGGTGAACCTTAAATATGCTTTCGGCCTCAACGGGCTGGTTCTTCAACTCCTGCGGGTCAAGGTCCTTCCACGGCTGCTTTTCCGTGGATGACCGCACGGGGGAGACGGTGCTGATCCCCTGGACGAGGCTTGCTTTGGACGGCTCCGCGGTGACGAAGAACAGGAGCCGCGGAAAAATGGTGGCACCGTTGATGGCCCGTTCAGCGTAAGGGGACTGGAAGCCCGTGTCCGATCCAATGATGGCCGTTTTGTGCCTGGTGTTGGGGCCTCCCGCTGGTCCGCGCCATTGCAGTGTTTCGGACGGCAACGCCTTCTGCTCGCCCGACAGGGCGGCAAACACGACGCTCGCGGGGACGGGGAAGAAGTCGTTGGGTTCCAGTTGCTCCAAGTCCCACGGCGTTTCCGAAAGGTCGGCTTGTCCGACAGTCCACCGTCCTTTGCGCCATTTCTCATACTGTCCCGCGGCGAGAGAGGAGTGGGGCATCACCATTCCCATCCTGCCGCCTTGTTGCAGGTAGAGCAGGAGGCATCTGGAGTAGAACAGCCCTGCGAGGTCAGCGTGGGTGACGTAGCGCGGCTCGGGCCATATCCTGTATTCCCGCTTCGCCAGTCTTTCCAGCGCCGATCTGACCGTCGATCTGGTCTGGTTATAGGCGAGCCAGGGAGGATTGCCAACAATGCGGTCCACTTTGTTCGCCGACAACCACACGGGTCTCACGAGGTTGCGCGTGTAATAGGCCCAAATGTGGTTCTGCCCTTTGTCGTGAAGCGCCTTCAGCTTGCCGAGCGTCTCCTCTAGGATTGAACGTCCGGCCTCTGGGACATCGAGGGTTCCGACGGATTCTGTCGGGTCTTCGCCCGCTTCGATCCTGGCGGCAGTTTCGAGCATGAACCCGTCGAACTCGTCCGCTCTGCCAGAGAAGTCTTTGGGGAAGTCCAGCCACATGGAGGAACGGTTAGTGCCGGAGTCAACTTCGATGCTGATTCTGTCCTGGGCGAACAGGGCATCAGGGTTCGTCCGCAACTGCAAACTGTCGCCGAGGTACACGGGCACAGAGAGGTCGGACAGAAGATCGGTTCCAGCGGGCACAGATGCAATGATCTCTCTGGCAGCGTGAACCCATGTGGCGCGGGCCAGATGCACGGCAACGGGGTGGATGTCCATGCCGATGACGCAGTGCCTCAAACTCCGCAGAGTGTCCTCGGGAGTCTTTTCTGCCGACTTAGCGGCTCTGGTGTGAGCGGCAATCGCAGCCCGCAAGAACGTGCCGGAACCGCATGATGGGTCTAGCACCCTCTGGGAGAGGGGATCGTCGACAACGGCATCCACCACAGCCTCGGCGAGCCAGTCGGGGGTGTAATACTCGCCGAGCCGCTTGCGCTCCTCAGCGGTCACGACGCTCTGATAGAGCACCCTTGCCATGTCGTAATCGACCTGTTCCCAGTCGTAACGGGATACCCACACGGCCATGTCCCGTATCCATAGCTGGCCGCCATCGACCTCGGTAACCCATCCGAAGAAGTCCGACTCGACTACACCGCGCACTCCAACCGAGGCAGTGAAAGCTCGGCCGTCAATCAGCTCTTTCGAGTCTCTTGCCGCTACAGCCTCAATGTCCATGCGGAACGCCGACTGCAACGACAGAGCAACCACCGACGCCAGATATGTGTGGCGGACAAACAGGTCGTCCAACCCTTCTTCCGCTTCTACGACTTCTCCCAGCGCTGTGCCGAGCAACTGCTCCCAAAGCTCTCGCTTCACCCCAACGGTGGGCGCGGAGCAATTGTCCGAATACAGGTAGCGGAGTCGGGCCACCATCTCCTCTGACTGGGAACTGTCGCCAAAGGCGGCCCTAAGAACCTCGGCGGTAGGGGGCTTCCGGCCTTGCCCGAAAATCTGTGTGCGCTCTTCGAGCCACACCATCCAATCGCCGGCGCTCTCAGCAGATTTCAGCGTGAAGGAATACGGCTTCTGCGTGCGTGCGGAGGCACCGTTCTCTGAAGGCAACCGCAGTACCCAGTGCTTGCCGTCGCTCAACACTCCCAGCCGCATCGGTTCGCCCCGCTCGTCAGCACTCTCCAAGTAGCCGTCTAGCTGCCCAAGGTGTTTGGGATTGGGTTCGATCCCTCTGCCTATACGCCGCTTTACCTCCATGATTAGCGTCGGCGTGGACAAGTCCGTTCTGTTGGCCTCAAGAACCAAATCTTCCTCGGTGACCAGACGGGCAGCCACCAAGAGATTCCCGATCTTCCGCCGTATGTCCGACTCGCTCGCCCTTTCGGCTTCCTTGCCCATAACGACCTTGTTATGGGCCGAAAGCAGTTCGCGAGCTGCCCGTCGGAGAGCAGGATCGTCGTCGAACGCCGTTTCGCTCAACAGTGCGGCCGTAAGGGGTGTCGGCTGTCAGCGAAAGTTGCCGCTGCCAACTCTTCAGGCGTGGAACCGATCAGCGGGCCGAACCAATCCTCTTGCAAGACTTCCCCCCCTAGACCCATATTCAGCAATATAGTGCTCCTGCTGCTTGCCAAGCGGCTCGCAAGCCGTCAGCGACCGACTGTCGATAGGCCAAGCGTCTGCGAGCCATGCCCTTCACAAAGGCAGCCATCTGATCCTCAGCATCGAGGGGCCTCAAGCTGTGGTGGCCTCGAAACCGCCGACATAGCGGTACAGGTGCTCATAGCCCATCTGCTGGTAGACGCCGACCCATTGGTCCCATTCCGAGTCGTCCGGGTAGCCGCTGGGCGGCTGGGGCCGTCGTAGTACCAGATGTCTGATGGCGGCCCGGCAGCGCCGACGGCGAGTCAGTGGCCTGTGATCGTCTGGCGTTCCGCGTGCCAGCGCTGGCCGTCACTGCCGATGTGGACTGGTATGCCGGCCGGGGGAGCGACTATGCCTGACTCGCTACGTCGTCTTCTTTCAAGAGAGTGGCGACATCTCCACACATCGCAGCTATCTGCCCGCGGACTACACCGTCAGCTTGGATACGAGCGCGGGCGGCACGCTCGTACTGCTTCTTGTCCGTGTAGCCAAGGCTCTTCGCGATCTCATTGGGGATTGCACTCTTGCCAATCGGGAATTTGGCCACAACCCCCTCCACATCTGATGCTTCCACCAAATCGGAGAGTTCCGACTGTTTGAACCGCCCTGGTTTTTCTGGAGGGTCGGTTTATTTGTTTCCAACCGTTTGTTGGTTGGGTTGTCGGGCAGCATAGGCGGCCTCGAACTCTGCTGGCGGGATGTTCCCGAGGCGGGTGTGGAGCCTCTGGTGGTTGTGCCAGTGCACCCATCCCAGGGTGGCGAGCTCTACGTCTGTGTAGTCGTGCCACGGTCCTTGGCCGGGGCCGCGGATGAGCTCGGTTTTGTAGAGGCCGATGACGGTCTCGGCCAGCGCGTTGTCGTAGGAGTCGCCCACCGATCCCACCGATGCGGCCGCGCCGATCTCGGCGAGGCGCTCGGTGTAGCGGATGGAGGTGAACTGGCTGCCGGCGTCGGAGTGCACCGCCAGGCCCTCAAGTTGGGCGCCCCGGCTGCCCCGGGCCATCTCTAGGGCGTCGAGGACCATCGAGGTGCGCATGTGCGCCGCGACCCGCCAGCCGACGATGCGCCGGCTGAACGCGTCGACGATCAAGCACGCATAGGCGGCGCCGGTGCGGGTGGGGACCACCGTGAGGTCGGTGACCCACAGCCGGTTCGGGGCGGCAGCGGTGAAGTCGCGGCGCACCAGATCCGCAGGCCTCGCCGCCTCGGGGTCGGGTCTGGTGGTGCGCACCCTGCGCTGGCGGGTCGCCCCGGAGATGCCTGCGGCGCGCATCAGCGCGGCGACTTGGTCGCGTCCGACGTCATGGCCGGCCCGGCGGGCAGCGCACCAGAGCTTGCGGGCCCCGTAGACCCGCCAGTTGGCCGCCCAGATCGACACCAGCACCGCAGTCATCGCCCGATGGCGGAGAGCCCTCTGCGACTCGGGCCGCGTCTTGGCGTCGTAATACGTCGACGGGGCGAACTGCAAAGCCCTGCAGATCGGCTCGACCCCGAACTCATCGCGGTGGGCGTCGACGAACTCCACCATTACCGGTGTGGGCGGTCGAGCTCCGCCGCGAAGAAAGCCGACGCCGACTTCAAGATCGCGTTCGCCCGCCGCAGCTCGCGCACCTCCTGCTCCAAGGCCTTGATCCTGGCCCGCTCCCCGCTGGAGACACCCGGCACCGAGCCGTCGTCGACATCGGCCTGGCGCACCCAGGCCCGCACCGACTCCACCCCATAGCCCAGCTGCTCTGCAACCCGCCTGACCGTCCCCCGGTCCGTGCCCAACTCGGCGCGCAACTGGCGAACCAGCCGCACCGCCTGGGCCTTCTCCTGAGCCGAGTACCTCCTAGTCGAAGGACGCCCCGGCAATCTCTGTGTAGGCATAGCCATAGTCTCGCTTCCAAGCTCGAGACCCTCCGGCCATACCAGGGCGGTTCAACCCTCCCGACAGTGCGCCTAGTGAAGAAGGCCATGTCGTTCTGTTGCCTGAAGGAGAAGACACCGCCATCACAATCACGGCCACCTCAGCGGACGGCACAACCCATTCGGAAATCAAGTTCATCGCACTGAGGTCACCGGAGGAAGGGGATGAAGCCCTTTAGCGCGATGGGACTGGCGGAGCGAGGCCGATACTGGTCTTTCGATTTCGCTAGCCACTCAGCTCAGAAATTGGGGTCTTAGGGTGGTTGGGCGGGGCTGTCTGCGGTCGGGCTGAGTGTTGGGGTTGTTTTCAAAGCGGATGTCCCCCGGCGGGTTGGCTGGATTGACGTTGGGCGCGGCATGGAGGCTCGTAGGGTGGGAGCGGTGATAACCCAGCCGACGCCGATGGGCACCTTGCTTTCGGAGTACCTCAATGAACTAGTGGGCGATGCAGGCCAGCTGGATGACGCGCGCTCGTTTGCATATCGAGGTCAGCGCAATGCGGCGTGGCCTCTTCAGTCATCGGCGTATCGCCGCTTGAGTCAATCTGTGGGATCAGGCGGTAGCGGTGGGGGTGCGGTATCCCATGACAGGCAGATTGAGTACAACGGAGATTTGATCTCAGATTTCCGCAATCGGAGATTCGACATCGCGGAGGGTGCCCGGCTCACGGACCTGGAAGCGCTAAGCCAGCTTCAGCACTTGGGTGCAGCAACATCGCTGATCGACTTTTCCCGCAATCCGTTGGTTGCCTTGTGGTTCGCGTGCCAAGACGAACCCCAAGACTTGAACGATCCTGCAACTTCACAGCAGGACGGGGCGGTATTCAGGGTTGATATCACCTACGGACTAGACAGCGACCCAGGTCGCCTAGACAGCGGCACTGGGCCAAACTTCGATGAGATCTTGCGCCAACGACTGATTCCACCCCATGACCTTCTTGCATGGAGGCCACCGGCCATTGCCAGTGCCCAGGAAAGGGTCGTGGCCCAACACAGCGTCCTGCTTCTGGGTAGGCCATTGATGGCATCAAATCCCAGCGATTCCAGGATCACGAAGATTCCAGTGCTGTGCGCCCATAAAGAGCGGTTGAGGGGGGAACTCGTCGCGATTGGGATTGACGCGTCGTCGCTGTTCCAGGACCTGCACGGTTTTGCAAGCACAAATGGGGTTGACCATCCCGTGCCCCAGCCAAGCGCCAAAGAACTGCTGGACCAGGGCGTAAGCGCTTATAACCGAGGCGATGCTGAAGAGGCGCGTGATGGGTTGACCTCCTACACAAAAATAAGGCCGGATGATTGGGCGGCCCGGCTGCTCCTGTCCAACGCCTACGTTGACCTGAATATGTATGACGATGCGCTGGGAATTCTCGATGCGGCAGTGGAGCGCATCGGCGAACTCCCTTGGTGGCAGCATCACATCTTGTATGCCAATCGCGCCAATGCGAAAGCAGCGATGGGAGACCACGAACAGGCTGTAGCCGACTACCAACACGTTCTTGGGCCAGACAGCGAGGTCATCTACGACCACCTGTCTTTCAACCGCGGCAATTCGTTTTTTGCCTTGGGTGAGTTCGAGGACGCCCTCGCGGATTTCGAGGCGTGTCCCGGTTCTGCGGCGGCGGCCTATAACGCAGGCAACACCTGTATTGTCCTGGGGCGATTGGGCCTCGCAGCAGAGAGATTTGAAGCGGCACAGTCTGAGCCGAGACTTTCGACAAATCCGCTCAGCAACCTCAAAGCAGTAAGGGACATCATGTCCCTCATAGGCACAGACCAGTGCGAAGTCGAAGTTCAGTCAACCCAAACTCTCAATAAGCAACGACACCTGCGGTTTGTCATTCGCTCTGACCAACTCACCAATGTCCCACGCACCTTCCCTATTGCCGGGAATGTGGGGAATAGGGGCAACATTGGTTGGGTCGAAGTCGGCGAGTGGCGCGCTGTCGGCGGGCAGGGCTTCTCGGGAATGGGCGGAATGACCGTAGAGGTCGCAGGCAGCACTGTCGGGAAGTCTTGATTTCGTAGCCCTCACCGTCCGGTGCCCGTGCTCTGAACCAGGGTTTAGGGGGTTAGACCTGTAATTCTCGGCGACCCGAGAAGGCTCCTGGGCGAAAAGCCCCCCGATCTAGAGCCGTTTTCCCAGTTCACAGCCCTAAATCTGCTCTACAGATGCTCTCGTTGTCGGCTGCGCTCTCCCCTCAAGTGGAGCACCCCCCATCTTTCAAGTGGAGCATCCCGAAAATCGGTCGGGTAGGCCCTGGCTAGGCAAGGTGGCTAGGTCCCCTCTAGGGGGTCTTCGCCAGATTTGTGGCTTCGGCTGCCCGGTTAACCCTGATTTGTGGGTCTTTGGGCGGCTGAACGTGAATTTGGGGGTGGTGTGTGGTGACGACTTCGGCTGATTGCCTCGGCAGCCGAAATCAACCCGGGGAGGGTTCTTGTCTGCCGCTGGGAAGGCCAACCGGTTCGTTCTGGCGGCTTGCGTTGTTCACCTTTACTTCTGTCTTTTGCTGGCGTTCCAGTGCCGGGGCGCGCGGGACGAATGCCTGAAGGTCTTGGAACACGTTGGCGTAGAACTCGATCACCGCGTCGACGACTGAGTCGATGAAACCCTTCTTGCGGGTGGAGCGGCGGCCTGTGCCCATTTTGGTTTGCTGGCGGACGAGGAACTTATTCGGTGGTTGCTTTGATTCGGGCAGACCGGTTTTGGGGTCTTCTCGCAGTTGTTCCAGGGATGCGGTGACGGGGATGCGCCCAGATTTCTGATAGACGTCAATGAGGACGGTGCCGGGCGCGTCTTTCATCTGTTTGACGAGCCAGACTACGGCAGCCCTCGGGGGCCGCTAGCTGGGTGCTGACTGCGATCTTGCGGGCCTTTAGGTCCACCGAAACAGACAGGTCGGCGGCTCCGTCTGGGACACGCAGAACACCGTACAGGGAGCCCTCTGAGCACAGCGAAGCTACGAATTCCTTGTTGCGTGCCTGCGGGTTCTGGCGGTGAGCACGTGGGATGAACTCGGTGACGTCGGCGCCGATTTCAGCTCCCAACTTCAATGTGGCGAATCTCAGCAGTTGGTCCCACCGTTGGCATATCTCGGCGGCTTCCGGGCTTCGGCGCGACAGGCTGCCGTCGGTCGCTGCTTCGAGTACGGCCGCCCAGTTGTCGCCCATGTCTGAGAAGTCCACCACCCCTGATTTCTCGTGGTTCAAATAGCGAATGAGCTCATCGACGATCCAGGCCTGCTCGGGGTCGTCAACTCCGCGATGCGAGTGCTCTTTGACAGCCTCAGCCAAAATCAGCGACCACGACAGATGATGGACTTGCGTCCTTGAATTGGACCTTACCCTCAGCCCGTCAGTGGGGTGGACCCCAGGAGATGGTGCGATCTCATTCGAAATCGTGATGACGCAGTCGATGCCCTCCCCTCGGGCGACCTCCAGGTATTCGTTCAACTGGTCTGCGTTGAGCTTGTTCATCCCAGTCTTAACCTCAACAAGGGCCTCGAACGCGACCCTTTGGCCCACCACCACACGGATCAGCCCGTCGGGAATGACGAGGCGGCCGTCGCCTGTCCGGTAGCCGGGCTTGACGAACGTGGAAATCTGTGCCTTCTTTGCAGATGTGCTCCCCAGGGGGACTAGCAGCGCCCGGCTAAACGACGGGACCACGCTCATCACTGACAGCAACGCGGAAGTCGCCCGGTCCTCAGCCTCTTTCGCCCCCTTGATCCCAGCCACCGGTATCAATCGCGCCCGTTCAAACTCGGTCTCAGCCATAGCCCACCTCGCTTTCGATCTGGCCTGCGCTGTAGGCACAAACCCCGGCCACCCTACACATCCGGCACCGACCGCAGTCCAAGCAGCTCTGAACGGCCGGTTCGTAGTCCAGCCCAAACAGCAGGGGTAAGACGCTGGACCCAACTCCAGGGGGAAGGCCCACGGCCCCGCTAGGGAAGAAACCGAGGAGCGAACGCGTATTTGGACGCTGGCCGATCAGGTCGGCGAGATCGCAGCCGCGGTGGACCGACCCTCAGACCGGATCGAAGCCTCAAGCGCAAACACCGACCAACACACCAACAAAACAGACTGCGTGAAACCCGGTGAGGTTCAGAATGCCCAAGCGGCGTTGGGTTGTGCCCTTGGCCCCTGCATTTGTTGTGCTGGCGAATTACCTTCTAACGGTTCTTATCCGGGAGGGTTCCGAGGGACTCGTCGAAGTCTGGGGTGAGGCCGGCGGCGCTGATCCTGTCGGGAGGGTCTTGGGTGGTCGGGCCGCTGTGTTCTATTCGCATTTGGTGTAGGAGCTGTTCCAGGTCGGGTGCGCGATCTGCGAGGTACTGGAGAACCTCGACTTTGCGATCTCCGAAATGGGGATCGTGGTCGAGGTCTCCAGGGCTTTCGAGAAGGCTGATGATGCGGGCGGCGTCGGTGGATGCGGGGGTGATGCCGTAGCGGTGCATGTGGAATCGCAGCCCGTCTTCGAGTGTGTAGGGACCTGCTGTGTCTATGGCCACCAGGTCGACGTAGTCGCGCAGTTTCGGCCGGTACATGATCACGTCGAGTTTCGAGGCGAGCAGGTCTGGCAGGGAGGCGACGGGCAGTCCGTCCAACTCAACGGGCTGTTTGAGGGTTTTGACGTAGCCGGGGTTGGCCCCCCGGTACGGTGTCTTGAACACCTGCACTTGCACGCCGTCGACTCTGGCGTGCATCTGGTCGGGGCCGCTGGTGTAGATATCGATGCTGTCCGCGGCCTTCTCGAACTCCCTGGCAAGGTGGTCGCCGGAGAAGCCATCGGCGGTCATATAGTCGAGGTCGAAGGACACGCGGTGGCGCAGATGGATGGTCAGGGCGGTGCCGCCCGTCAAACAGCCTTCGAGCGGATGCGTGGCCTTTTGCAGGATGGGCCACACTGCCCGCATTTGGTCTGGGAGCACGTCCTTCCATGCGTCGATCTCAGCCATCGGCGCGCCGGGCGATGGCCTTGTCGATTCTGGCCGCGATCTCGCCCGTGTCGTAGCCGCGCATGTCCCGGCATCTACGCAGGTCGTCGATGGGGAGGCATCTCAGCGCCCAAGTGCGCGCCACCGGGTCGGGGCCGTCCAGCAGGGAAGTTGCCACGAAGAAGGCGTCGTCGGGGAGCCTCAGGTCCTTGGCGCTCGCCCCGTTCCAAAACAGGCTCCAGAACTCGGGCGGCACCCGCTCAGGGCAGGTGTCGTCGTCCCGTCGGGGCCGCGGTGGCAGGTACGCCAACGCTGTCACGCACTCTTCGGTGAGGTCGAGCGACCACAGGACGGTCTTCAGCGATCCATAGCCCCAAGGCACGCTGGCGTCTTCTCGCCGCGCAAAGCCCTTTTCGGCAAGGGCGTTCAGACATCGCCGCGCATGGTCTTCGGACAGTCTGGCTTCGATGGCCACCTGGCTGAGCGCTGTGCCCCTGATCCTGCCCCTCAGGACTCCCATTACGGCCCGCTGGCCTCTGCTCAGGCCAGCGACAGGGCTGGCATCTGGATCGAACGTGCAGGGCAGGCGGCTCCGAAGCGCCGCTTCGGGATCGCTGGGCTGATTCACCAGTGCCTTCAAGCGGCCCTCTCCGGGCGGCTGCCCTGTCATCTCCAATGCAGCGGCCATGCGCTGGGCGGCAGGAGCGGACACATCGAGTTCGCGTGCCAGAACCGCAGGGCGGATATCAGAAAGCCAGGCCGCTTTCACCCACTTGGAGACACCGACTCTCGATCTGTGCATGGCCGTTCCCGTTGTGACCGTGAAGTCGTACCGGCATGAACGACACCTCCACGTCGAGCGCCCAGGCCGAAACACCGGCTCGCCGGCTTCGCACCTCGGGCACTCCACTCCACCCGGCCACCTGACCCCAACGAGGCGATCCCAAGCGGATCCCTCGGAACGAGCCCGCTGGGTGGAGGGGGCGCAAGCGGTATCCATGCCCCAATTCTACCAGAAGCATGGGGAATTATCGTTCAAAACGTCGGGACCTATCTCGGCCGCGATGTAGTCGGCCAGCAGTTCTGGGTCACGGCTGACAGTGGGCCGGAACTGCCCCTAGGTGGTGCGGGAGGCCAGCAGGTGGGCGACCTGGGTTGCGGCGTGGTGGCCGCTGGAGAGTGCGCCGTTGACTGACGGGATGCCCATGTAGTCGCCGGCCAAAAACAGGTTGTCGATGCTTCCCGCTAGCTGGCCGGGGATCTTGGACATCTGGGCGAGCATTCCGGGCTTGCCCATGCACAGGGCCTCTTCCCAGCGGTATACCCGGTAGAACAGTCCCTCGTCGTCGCCGGGAAGGGCGGAGCCTGGTGGGGCATTGCGGCGAGCGGCGCCCAGCATCTGGCGCTTTACCTCATCGTCGTCGAGACCGATTAGCTCTTTGGCCCGGTCGAGCCCGATGAGCAGGTCGAGGATGCTGTGGCCCGGTGGCGCGCAGGCCGGCAGGAAGGTGGTCCGGTCCATCAGAAGCGGGGTGTCGTCGTCCTCGGGGTAGAGAGCGCCATGCCAGCCGGGAGGCAGCGGAGGATGGTTGAGCCCGATGACCACCCGGCAGCCGGTGGAGTAGCTGACGGTGCTCAGCGCGGCGTGAGTTGCTTGCGGCAGGTCGGGGATGAGGTTCGAGACCTTTGTTCCGGGCACAGCGCAGATGACGGCATCCGCCTCGATGGTCTCACCGTCCACGATGATGCTGGTCGCAGCCCCGTCTTCTACAACGATTCTCCTCGCGGTGGCCGACGCGCGAATCTCATCGGAGCAGGCCGCGGCCAGCGCTTCGCTCAAAGAGCCGATTCCCCGCTCGGGCATGTACACCTTGCCGCCGCTCAGCATCGTCTCTCCGATGTAAGCCCGCATCAGCGCTTGGCCGGCGGGCTCGGCATCGCCCAAGATCATTTTCAGGGGGCCGCTGAGGGTAACCCGCAGCTTGTCGGGCACCTTGTGCCGATCGAGGTAATCGCCGTAGGCCTCGTCGTCGTCGATCTCGGCCAGGCGGCTGTCGCTGGCGAAACTCAGGTACTCCTCCTGGCGGTACATCTGCCGCATCACCTTGGAACCGGCCCGCATACCCGAGGGCGAGAGGAACCCCATGGCCAGGGCCGCGGGCAGCTGCCGTATGAAGTTCCCGAACGATTGATCTGGCGTCGTGGTAACCCACCGCCCGTTGCGGTAATGGCCGAAGATCATCGTCGACTCCACCAGCGGCAGTCCCAACTCCTCGCAGATGCGGAATGCGGTGTCGTAGGTGGTGGTGAAGACGAACGCCCCGTTGTCCACCGAGAACCCGTCCACCCTCTCGCCGATGCCGCGTCCGCCCGCACGGTCCTTGGCCTCGAGCACTAGAGGGGTGATGCCCCGCTTCTTCAGCTCATAGGCGGCGCTGAGCCCGGCGAAGCCCCCGCCGACGATGACCACCCGCCTGGTGCTCATGTGAACGGCTCCCTTCTTGCCACCATCGGCCCGCCTTGCCGGTGCTGGCGCTGGGGCGCTAGGGCCGGGTGGACCGATTCGTACTGTACTGCGAATGACAGACCCCTTTGGTTGTGCTGTTCTGTCAAGATTGGTGTTGCCGCATCGAAGACGACCGGGAGGAGAGACCAGTGGGAAAGGCCACCGAGACTGATTTGCCCGGTGTGGGGGTTCGCTTCGACCTGGAGACCAATGCCGGCCGCGCCGTCGGCGTGGTCGTTCATCAGACCGGTCGGCGTGATCTGGTGGTCTATGACGAGCGGGACGTTGATCGCGCCTGCGAGAGCGTGGAGTTGACCGAGGAGGAGGGCCACACCCTCGGTGAGCTGCTGGGCGGCAACCCGGTGCTGGAGCATCTGGATGACGTCGTACACCGCCTCGAGGATCTTGTGATCTCGTGGGTGAAGATCAACCCGGAGTCATCTCTTGCCGGGCTCACTCTGGCCGAGGCTGAGCTCAGGGCGCGAACCGGTGCGGGCGTCATGGCGCTCGTCACCGATTCGGGTTCCATCCCCATCCCGGGGGGAACCGACCGTCTCGACCCCGGCGACACCGCGGTGGTGGTCGGCGTCCCGGCTGCGGTGAAGGCCGCCACCAAGCTGCTGACCCAATCGGGCTAGCCCATGCACACAGCCGGCGATCTGTTCGTGATCGAGCTCGGGGCGGTGGTGCTGGTCTTGGCCATCGTCGCCCGCCTGGCCCGACGAATCGGCCTGCCTGCGCTTCCGCTGTACCTGCTGGTGGGACTGGCCCTCGGCGATGGCGGCCTCGTCGAGTTGCCGGCGTCCACAGAGTTCATCGAGGTGGGCGCCGAGATCGGCGTCATCTTGATGCTGCTGATGTTGGGACTCGAGTTCTCAGCCCACGAGCTGATCGACAATGTGCGACGATCCACGCTGGCTGGGATCGTCGACCTGGTCCTCAATTTCGCTCCCGGTTTCGTAGCCGGCCTGCTGTTGGGGTTCGACCCGATCGTTGCCGTCCTGCTCGGCGGCGTGACCTACATCTCGTCGTCGGGCATTGTGGCGAAGCTCGTCGCCGACCTCGACCGCATCGGCAACCACGAGACATCGGTGATCCTCAGCGTGCTCGTCATCGAAGACCTGGCCATGGTGCTGTATTTGCCCATCGTGTCGGGCGTGCTCTTCGGCGGCTCGCTGCTGAGCACCACTGTCACAGTCACCGTGTCATTGCTTGTGGTAATTGCCGTGCTCGGTGCCGCCTACGTGTTCGGCGACCGGCTTAGCGCCATCGCATTGAGCCAATCCAGCGAAGCGCTGTTGTTGACCCTGCTCGGCGGCACGCTTCTGTTCGCCGGCATCGCCGAACGGCTCAACCTGTCGACGGCGGTGGGGGCCTTCGTCGTGGGCGTCGCGCTGTCAGGCGACATCGTCTCCCATGCCCGCGGTCTGCTGTTGCCGCTGCGCAACCTCTTCGCCGCCGTCTTCTTCGTGTTCTTCGGCCTGCAAGTCGACATTCGCCTCCTCCCCGATGTCGCCGTCGCCGCAGTGGTCATCGCCGCCGTGACCATCGCCACCAAGTTCGCCACTGGCTGGATCGGAGCAGGACGAGCCGGTATCGGCAAGCCCGGCCGGGCCCGTGCCGGAGCCGCCCTCATCGCCCACGGGGAGTTCTCGATCGTCATCGCTGAGCTCGGCATCACCCGGGAGAGCGACCTCGGAGCACTCGCCGCCACCTACGTCATCATCCTCACCCTCGTCGGCGCGGTGCTCTACCAGTACTCCGACTCGATTACCCTCCGCACTCCGAGCGAGTCCTACCGTGCACGGTGGCAGCGAAAATCTCGCCTAGCGGAAAGGCCTAGCAAGCGCCGCTGGTCGTTCACGCGCTAGCTACCCAGAACAACACAGGGGTGGTGACGGCTACACCATGCTGGTTACGTTGCCTCCGCCGATGGCGACAATTCCGGTGGCGTTCAGTCCGCCGATGGCCACGATGCCGATTGAGTTGACCCCGCCCAGCGTGACCAGGCCGATTGCGTTTACGCCGCCCACCGTCACGATGCCCATTGAGTTGACCGCGCCAAACGTCACCAGGCCCATCGCGTTCAACAAGCCCAGTGCCGCGATGCCAAGGGCGTTGATGCCGGCGATAGCGGCAAGCCCGATCGCATTGAAGCGATTGAGAGCTACAAAGCCAACCGTGTACTTCTCCGTCGTGGTATCGCCTGACATCTTCGCTCCTCGAGGGTGATTCGACTGCGGGTGCAGTACCGGGTTCTATCACATATACATCGGCGCACTCAGCGGTTGCCCTGCTAGCCTGGCTCATTCCGGGCCGTTAGCTCAGTTGGCTAGAGCACCTGCATGACGCGCAGGGGGTCAGGGGTTCGAGTCCCTTACGGCCCACCGAATGGATGTCGCCCAGTCCAGTGATCGACGGCGGCTGGGCTGGTTGCTCGCCGGGGTGGGCATGCTGTCGGTGTCCACCGATTCGCTGTGGATCCGGCTCTCGGAGGCCGACGCCGTCGATGTGTCGTTCTGGGTGGCCTGCTGCTCGGTGCCCCTCTACACCGCGCTGAGCCATCGGGTGGACGGCTGCTGGCCGCTTGAGGCATTCCGCCGCCACCCCTGGCAGCAACTGGTAATGGGGGTGCTCACCGGGGGCAGCCAGCTCTGCTTCGTTATCGCCATCACCCAGACCCGGGTGGCCAACGTGGTGGCCATCGTGGCCGCGGTCCCGCTGCTGGCCGCGGTGAGCGCCTGGATATGGCTGAGGGAGCGCGTCACCAGGGCGACGGCCATCGCCATCGCCATCACCATGGGAGGAATAGGGGCCATCGTGTCGAGTTCGGTGGGCGAGCCCACCCTCACCGGCGATCTGCTGGGCGTCTTGGCCATTCTGGGCTTTGCGGTGAGCCTGACGATGTGGCGCCGGTATCCCGACATGAGCCGCTTGGTGGGGCTGTCGATCGGCGGCGTGATGACCGTAGCGGCCCTGGTGTACTCGGCATCGCCGCTGTCGCTCGATGTCCGGGCCTACCTGTCGATTGCCGCCATGGGCCTGGTGTTCAACCCCTTCGGCCGGTTGGCGCTGTCTAACGCACCCCGCTTCGCACCGGTGGCCGACGTGGCCCTGTTCTCGCCCATTGAGACGGTGGCCGGCACGATTTGGGCCGCCGCGTTCTTCAACGAACTACCCCGCCCCGTCGGCGCCGTCGGCGCCGCCATCGTGCTTGTCGGCGTGTTCTACGGCACCATCGCCACCACCCGGTCTCACGCCTCGGCGTCTGCTGGCTAAGCGGAAGAGCAGGCGCAATTCTGCCGGGCTAGCGCTGGAGGCGCTTCTTGTTGCGGGCGCGGGTGCCGGCGTCGAGGACTGTCTTGCGGAGGCGGACGGAGCGGGGGGTGACCTCGATGCACTCGTCGTCGGCGATGAACTCGAGGGACTGCTCGAGCGACAAGATGCGGGGCGGGGTCAGCCGGACGGTGTCGTCGGAAGCGGCCGCTCGAACGTTGGTCTGCTTCTTCTCCCGGCAGATGTTGACGTCCATGTCCTCAGGGCGGGGGTTCTCGCCAACCACCATGCCCTCATACACCTCATCGCCGGGAGCGGCGAAAAGCGAAGCCCGTTCTTGGACGGCGGCCACGGCGTATCCGGTGACCGGGCCTTTTCGGTCGGCGACGATCGAGCCTGAGCGACGGGTGCGAAGCTCGCCCATCCAGGGGGTGTAGCCCTCGAACACGTTGGCCATCAGGCCGGTGCCTTGGGTCTCGGTGAGGAAGTCGGTGCGCAGGCCGATGAGGCCGCGGGCCGGCACTGTGTAGTCGAGCCGAACCCAGCCGGTGCCGTGGTTCGACATGTTCACCATGGTGGCCTTGCGTTCTCCCAGAAGCTGGGTGACCGCGCCGACGAAGCCCTCGGGAATGTCGATGGTGACCCGCTCGGTGGGCTCATGGAGTTTTCCGTCGATGGTGCGAGTGACCACTTCGGGTTTTCCGACGGTCATCTCAAAGCCCTCACGGCGCATGATCTCCACCAGCACCGCGAGTTGAAGCTCGCCTCGTCCCTGGACCTGCCAGGTGTCGGGGCGCTCGGTGTCCAGCACTCGGATCGACACGTTGCCGATCAACTCGGTGTCGAGGCGGTTCTTGAGGAGGCGAGCGGTGAGTTTGTCGCCCTCGAGCCCCGCCATGGGAGACGTGTTGGTTCCGATCGTTATGGACAAGCTGGGCTCGTCCACCGTGATGCCGGGAAGCGGAGTGGGATTGGCCAGGTCGGCCAGCGTTTCGCCGATGGTGATTTCGGGGATGCCCGAGATGGCGATGATCTCGCCGGCGCTGGCCATCTCGGCGTCCACCCGGTTGAGGTCCTCGGTCACGTAGAGATCGGTGACCTTGGCGGTGGTGATCGTTCCGTCGGTGCGGCACCACGCCACCTCCTGGCCCCTCTTGATGGTTCCGTGCATGACCCGGCACAGCGCGATGCGCCCCACGTAAGGGCTGGCATCAAGGTTGGTGACCCAGGCTTGGAGAGGGTGTTCGGGATCGTGGCGGGGTGCGGGAACAGCCTCTAGCAGCGTCTCGAACATGGGGCGCAGATCGGTGCCCTCCCGCAGCGGGTCGAGCGTCGCGGTGCCTCGGCGGGCGTTGCAGTACACGATTGGGAAGTCGATCTGGTCTGCGGATGCGTCCAGATCTAGGAATAGCTCGTACACCTCGTCGACCACCTCGGAAATGCGGGCATCGGGCCGGTCGATCTTGTTGATCACCAGCACGACCGGCAGTTTCAATGCCAATGCCTTGCGAAGGACAAACCGTGTCTGGGGCAGCGGGCCCTCGCTCGAGTCGACCAACAGGAGGACCCCGTCGACCATGGTGAGAGCCCGCTCCACCTCGCCTCCGAAGTCGGAGTGGCCCGGCGTGTCGACAATGTTTATCTTGATCTCTTCGCCGCTGTCGCGGGTGTAGCGGACTGCGGTGTTCTTGGCCAGGATCGTGATGCCTTTCTCCCGCTCTAGGTCCATCGAGTCCATTACGCGCTCGGCCACTGTCTCGTTGGACCGAAATGCTCCTGACTGCCACAGCATGGCGTCGACGAGGGTGGTCTTGCCGTGGTCCACGTGGGCGATGATCGCCACATTGCGCAGGTCTGAGCGCGCCGCAAGGTAGGGGTTTTGAGCCATTGTGAGCCTCACATGCCGATGGCGCCGTCCCGCAGCGGGACACTGGCAGCAGCGATACTGCCGCAGTCTGTGGCGGGACCCAACATTCTACTGGTGATGGCGGACCAGTCGGCACCGCGCGGGCTATTGCTTCAGGCGCAGGGCCAGCAGGTGGGGAACCCCGGGCTCTTCGACCAGGCCGATGGGGTAGATGATCATGCCGCCGGCCACCGAGGGCCAGCCGTTGGTGGCACCCTTGGCCTGGTGGCGCCACACGACCTCGCCGGTGTGGCGGTTGAGGGCTAGCAATTCGCCGAAGAAGGTGGAGGTGAACAGCAGGTCGTTCACCACCGTCATGCCGCCAAGCACGTCCGATGAGGGAACTTCGGGGAACTTGGAGATGATCTCCACGTCCCAGACGATGTCGCCGGTGGAGATGTCGATGGCCACCACGTTGCTGGGACGGGTGAACAGCTGGGTGCCCTCGCCGCCGCTGGTCACCTGGTCGGACTCGTAGTAGGAGGGCGCATTCACCACCGCGGCGTAGAACACCCCGTCGGCCACCGCCACCGGGGTGACCATGCCGCCTTGGGCGCCGGGCAGCACCTCCACCGGAGCGCCGAAACTCTCGAGATTGTCGTTGCGGTGCAATCCCACCGAAGTCCGCCACAGCACCTCGCCGGTGGCCGGGTCGTGGCCGAATGCCAACCCGCCCTTGCCCGCCGACACCAGCACGTCTTGGTCCAGGCCATGGTCTTCGGCTTTGGCCAGCGTCACCAACACGTGGTCGCGATCGAAGATGTCGTGGGGGAAAGCCTGGAACCCCCAGCGCAGCTCGCCAGTGTTCACGTCCAGCGCCACGGTGCCGCTGGTCCAGCGGTTGTCACCCGGGCGGCTCGAGCCTGCGGGCCAGCCCGGGGCGCCGGGGAACGGATAGGGGTTGCCCACCCCGTAGAACAGCGTGCCAGATTCGGGGTCCAACGCCGGCGGGTACCACGCCCCGCCGCCGCTGTTGATGTCGGGATTTCCCCAAAGGCCTTTGTCTTCCACCGTGGCAAACATCCAGACAACGTCGCCGGTGGCCTGATCCAACGCGTAGATGGTTCCTCTTACCCCGGCGGGAAAGCCGCTGGTAGAAGCGAACACCATCTCGTTGTAGACGAACGGCTGCACGTTGAGCTCGCTGCCACCCTCGGCGATCTCAGTAGCCCAGATCTGCTCACCGGTGTCGGCGTCGTAAGCCGCGATCTGCTGACCCCGCAACCGGTTGCCGATCTTGATGGCGAAAACCTTGCCCCAGCCCACCGCCACACCCGACGGGCCGTACAACCCGCCTCGGTTGCCCGCCCTCCAAAGGTTCTCTCCGGTGGTGGCGTCGAAGGCGTGGACTCCGCCGTCGAGTCCGGCCACATACACCCGGTCGCCCAAGATCAACGGCGAGGTGGCCAGGTTGCCCCACGTGCTCCCGCCGGGGACATCGGCTGTCCAGGCCACTTCCAGGCGATCGACGGTGGTGGAGTTGATCGGGCTGTTGAACACCGCCCGGGTGGCGGCGAGGTCGCGGTTGGGCAGCGGCCAGTCCTCAGCGTGCGCGACCACCTCGGGTGGGCTGCCCGACAATGGGGTCTCGGCCGTCGGCTCGGGCTCAGAAATCGTCTCGGGGGACGCCGAGGCCGTTACCTCAGAGGGCGTTACCTCAGCAGATTCTGGTGGCGTTGAGGTGGGCAGGGTCGGATCTGCTGCTTCCTCCGACGATGCGCAGGCGGCCAGGACCACGACAGCCGTGATCGCGGCGACGGCCATCCGCCGAGCGGCATCAAACCTGCTGCCCATGTTCCGACTGTAAGTGCTCATAGGCTGCGAGCCATTACTGTGTTGGCACCCCAGCCAAGGAGGAGGCATGGCACGAATCAATATCCCCGACGGCCCCGAGGAGGAGCTGCATCGGTTGTGGATGATGACTCCGGCGCTGTCCGGCCCGGCATCGGCGTTCAGCGGCGCGGTGTACAACGAGAGCAAGCTTCCCGTGCGGTTGCGGGAGCTACTGCGGATGAGGATCGCCCAGATAAACCAGTGCGTGGTTTGACTGGACACTCGCATTGCGTCGTTGGCGCAATATGAACTGAGCGAGGACGACTACCTCAACGTCGGCAATCGAGACGACTACGACGGCTTCAGCGAGGCCGAACGCGACGCTCTTGAGTACGCGGAGAAGTTCGCCACCGACCACCTGTCCATCGACCAGGAATTCATGGACCGCATGGTCGGCCATTTCGGCGACGAGCTAGTGGTGGAGATGACCCTTGCCATCGGCTGCTGGATCGCCTTTGGGCGCCTCAACCAGGTGATGGACGTCGTCGTGTCCTGCCCACTGCGGATGAAGGGCCCCGACGAGGCCCGCGAGATTCAAGATGCCGCCGACGGCGACCTCCTGGCCATGCGCTCCGCCCGATTCGCCTAAATCTCAGCGGAAAAGGCGGCCAAAAACCCTTAGGTCGTCGGTAAACAGTTTCGGCTGCTCGAATGGGGCGAAGTGGCCGCCTTTGGGCTGTACCGACCAATGCGCGATGTTGTAGCGACGCTCGGCCCACACCCTGGGAGTTTGCAGAAGCTCCCGGGGATAGGCCGCATGGCCGGTGGGCACGGTCACCTGGCCGGCCCAGGAGTCCAGCGCCGAGGTGCCGGTGCGGGCCGACTCCAAATACAGCCGACCCGATGATGCCGCGGTGCCGGTGATCCAATACAGCATCACATTGTCGAGCAGCTGGTCTTTGGTGAACACACTTTCCAGGTCGCCGTCGTCCAAGTCGCACCAGTGCTGGTACTTCTCAATGAACCAGGCGGCCAGACCGGCGGGGGAGTCGTTGTGGGCCACCGCTAGTGTCTGGGGCTTGGTACTCAGCATGGCCATGTAGCCGGTGCCCCCGGTGATCACCTCCAGCGAGCGGCCTATGGCCGCCTGCTCGGCATCGGTCACTCCCTCCATCATCTTGGCCGGGTCGGCAGACTCCTCAGCGGTGGGCTGGGCGAAGAGCATGTTGAAGTGGGCGGCGATGAGCCGGTCGGCGTACGCCTCGGCCATCCGCCGGGTGACCAGCGCCCCCCAGTCGCCCCCCTGCACTATGTAGCGGTCGTAGCCCAGCTGCTCCATGACCCCGGCGATGGCCTCGGCGCAGCGGTGCATGTCCACGCCGGGGTTGGAGGTGGGCCCGGAGAAGCCGTAGCCGGGCAGCGACGGGACCACCACGTGGAAAGCGTCGGCCGGATCGCCGCCGTGGGCCACGGGGTCGGACAGGGGCCCCATCATCTCCCGAAACTCCACCACCGAGCCCATATAGCCGTGGATTAGCACCATTGGTATGGCGTCGGGCTCGGGCGAGCGCACGTGGTAGAAGTGGACCTGTTCGCCAGCCGCGGTGGCGGTGAACTGGGGAAAGGCGTTGAGGTACGCCTCTCGTTCCCGCCAGTCATAGTCGTCGGCCCAGTATTCGCACAGCTCTCGCATGTAGGCCACTGAAGCGCCATCCTCCCAGCCGGGCCGCACGGTGTCGGGCCACCGGGTCATGGCCAGGCGCTGGTGCAGGTCGTCCAGGTCGGCTTGAGGAATGTCAATCGTGAACGGCTCGATGCTCATGTACGCAGCGTGTCACGCCGGGATGGGCGAATCGAAATGGCCTAGTCGAAATGCTCGGCGCGCCGAACGATGAAAAACCAGGTCAATACCCCAGAGAGCAGTACCAGCAATCCCGACCAAATGCCGGCCTCGGCCACGAAAGCCTCTTCGATGCTGTTGAACGCCTTGGTGGTAAGGGTGGGGAAGTCGAATGGGGCGATGAGCAGGGTGATGGGCAGTTCCTTCATCACCGACAGCATTACCAGCCCGCCCCCGGCCAACAGCCCCGGAGCCATGAGCGGCAGCTCCAGAGATCGGAAACGGCGTAACCAGCTGGCCCCCATGGTGCGGGCCGCGTCGGTCAGCCGGGACGACACCGCGGCCACCGCAACCTGGGAGGTGCGCATTGTCTGGCCTCCGAAACGCACTATGTACGCGAACACCAGCAATACCAGGGTGTTGCGCAGGTGGCTGCCCATGTCGGTTTTCAGCGTCCAGAACAGCAGTGCCAGACCGATGAGAATCCCGGGCAGGGCGAAGGCGGACACGATCACCGCGTTGGCCACAGTGCCGATTCGCGACCGGTAGCGCACCACCAGGTAGGCAGCCGGCAGCACGACGGCCACTGACACGACAGCGGCCAGTACGCTGCCGTAAGCGGTGTGCCAGGTCGGCGACCACACGTCGTCCCATCCCACGAGGAGATCCCGCCCACCTGAGGCCTCCAGCCTGATCCCGTCGATGGTCCAGTCGGCCAGGGATGCCATCGGACCCAACAGGGCGAGCGCCACCGCACCGACCAGGAACGCCACCGCAATCGGTTTGGCCCGGCCCAGCCGATAGATCACGGGCCTTCGCGATCGCACCGGTGCCGCGTGCTCAAAGCGCCGGGTGACGCCTCGCTCGACCAGCACCACCGCAGCGGCCAGCACTAGCAGGATCACGCTGAGGGCCATCGAGACTGTTTGGTTGTTGAGCCGGGTGGTGTAGATGGCCCGGCTGAGCGTGTCGTAGCGCATGAGCTGTACCGCGCCGAAGTCGCTTATGGCGTACAGAAACACCAGCAGGGTGCCGGCGCTGATAGCGGTTGCCGTCTGAGGCAGCACGACTCGCCGGATGATGTTCAGCGGGCTGTCGCCCAGCAGCCGGGCGGTCTCCTCCGCCGATCCGGGCAGGCGCCGCAGCCGGGCGGCTACCGGCAGATACACGTACGGGTAAGTGAACAGGGTGAGTGCCAGCCACGCGCCGAACAGACCTCGTACCTCCACGTCCCATACCAGCCCGAAGTTGTCCAGCCAGTCGGACAGCAGACCTCCGGGATTGAGCGTGCGGATCAATGCCGCGGCGCCGATGAAGGTGGGGAATACCAGCGGCAGGGGCAAAAGTGCCTGCCACATGCGCTTGAGGGGAACATCGCAGCGGGTGGTCAACCAGGCCAGAGCAGTGCCGAACACCGCGGTGGAAGCCGACACCAGCACGGCCAGCCACAGGGTGCGCAGCAGCGGTCCTTGCGTGCGCTGGGAGAAGAGCACGCCCAGAGGGTCGCTGTGGAATGTGAAGTTGCGCCACACCAGATAGCCCGCCGGAAAGGCGAAGGCGGCGGTCACCACGATGGCGACCACCTTCAACAGAACCGGAGACCGGAATGCCGTTGAGCGCACGAAGTGCGACTCTATCCACAGGTCGCCCTGATAGTAAAGCTTGCTTTACAAAAGACGAGACGGTCGCCGAATGATCGGACAGTTGGTTCTGGCCGGCAGTCAGTTGGCTACAGGCCGGGGAAAGGCCGCCGCCGACCCTGAGTAGACCGGCGACACCCGGTCACCGGGGGCGAAGCTTTGCGTCCCGCTGACTCGGGCGAGGAGACGAATGCCGGCGGGGCTGGCCACGGTGACCATGGAGTCCGCCCCTTGAAATTCGAAATCCTCCACGGTGTGGGTTGCGCTGCCGCCTGTATCAGGACGCAATTCCACGTCCTCGGGTCTGACTGCCACCTCGACTGGGCCGTGGTGGGAGTCGAGCAGGGGGATGGATCCGAAGTCAGAATGGGCGATATGTCCGTCGGCATCGGCGGGGTACATCGACACCGCGCCGATGAAGGCGGCCACCCATGGGTTGGCCGGCTTTTGGTAGATCTCCGCAGGCGACCCGATCTGCACGATGCGCCCCGCATCCATGACGGCCACTCGGTCGCCCAGCACCAGCGCTTCCTCTCGATCATGAGTCACGAACACCGCGGTCATGCCCGTGGTCTGAAGAAGTTGGCGCACCTCAGTGCGGACGTCACGGCGCAGCGCGGAGTCCAAGTTTGAAAATGGTTCGTCCAGGAGCAAGGCAGTGGGCTGGGGGGCCAGAGCTCGGGCCAACGCCACTCGCTGCTGTTGTCCGCCAGAGAGGGTTTCGGGCATCCGGTTTTGCATCCCGGGAAGGTTCACCAGTTCCAGCGTCTTGGCCACTTCCTCCGCCCGCTTGCCGCGGGGGACTCCGTAGCCGACATTTCTGGACACATCCAGGTGGGGAAATAGCGCCCAGTCCTGGAACACCATGCCGACATTTCTGTCTTCGGGCCGAACCCAGGTTCCATTGCCAGCCACTTGGGCACCGGCGATGTGGATCGTCCCCCGGTCGGCACGCTCCAGGCCGGCGATGATTCGAAGCAGCGTGGTCTTTCCACACCCGCTTGGCCCGAGCAAGGACACCATTTCGCCCCACCCCACGTCGAGACTGCATTCTTCGATCACCGTGGACCCCCCGAAGGACTTGGAGACGTCCTGCACCGACAGCAGCGGAACCGGGGGGACTAGGGCCATGAAAATGTAAGGCTAGCTTTATTGAGGTGATCTGACGCAGAACTACAGTGCTTGGCCATGTCCCAGCATTGGCGCCAGATCACGTTGGTTCCCACTGACGACGGACCGATCGAGGTGCACCTTTGCGGCGAGGGGCCGCTGGTGGTCATGCTGCCGTCGATGGGCCGAGGGGCGGGTGACTTCGACCAGTTGGCCGACGACGTGGCGGCGGCAGGATACCGGGTGGCTTGTCCCGAGCCCCGGGGCCTGGGGGCCAGTGCGGTGCCCGACCGGCAGGAGACCCTTTCGACACTGGCCGCTGATGTGGCCGCAGTGATTACCGAGCTCGGTGGCGGTCCCGCGGTGGTTGTGGGCCACGCCTACGGGAACCGCATCGCCCGCATGACCGCCACCGAGCATCCCGAGCTGGTGGAGAGCCTGGTGCTGTTGGCCTGCGGCGGGTTCATTCCGGTCACCGAGGAGATGGGCGCGGCGATGCGGATCATCTTCGATACCCGCAAACCGCCCGAAGCCCGCCTCGACGCGGTGGCTCGGGCCTTTTTCGCTCCGGGCAACGACCCCAGCGTGTGGGCTGATGGCTGGTACGGGAAGCTGGCCCGCGATCAGGAGCACGCCACCGTGAACACCCCAGTTAGCGATTGGTGGGCTGGAGGCACCGCCCCCATGCTGGCCGTGCAGCCGGCCGACGACCAGCTGGCCGTGCCCGCCAACGCCGATGCCCTGGTCGAAGCGGTAGGCGACCGCGTGGAGGTGATGGTCATCCCCAACGCCGGCCACGCCCTATTGCCCGAGCAGCCCGAAGCAGTGGCCGAAACGGTGATCGGCTGGCTCGACCGCCGCCGGGCTGAAACCCGCGTCTAGTTGGTTTCAGGCGCTCAGTTAGTTGCGGGGGACCTCGTTCCAGGGGATGCCCTTGTCCACTCGGGGTTCGCCGGGCAGGCCGAGGATCTGCTCGCCCAGGATGTTGCGCATGATCTCGGTGGTGCCGCCTTCGATGGAGTTGGCCCGAGACCGCAAGAATGCGTGGCCGATCCCGTTCTCGACTCCGGTTTCCGACACCATGTCGGGCCGGCGGAAGGAGTAGTCGAAGTCCACTGAGCCGGCCAGGCCCTGGAGGTTTACGCACTCTTCGAAGATGTCCTTGTTCAACTCGGCGTGGATGGCCTTGGCCACCGAGCCCTCAGGACCGGGGTTGCCGGCCCGGCGGTTCTGCGACGCCCGCATGTTGGTGAGCCGCAGCGTCTCGGCCTGGCTCCACAGTTGCATCACCCGGTCTTGGCGGGTCGAGGTTCGCTGTTCGGCAGGCAGCTCGGCCCACACCCGTACCAACTCGGCGATGCTGCCCGAGCCCCGCTTGGGCGAGCCGCCGCCCCCGATCACGGTGCGCTCGTTCATCAGCGTGGTGAGAGCCACCCGCCAACCCTCGCCCTCATCGCCGATGCGATCGGCGTCGGGCACCCGCACATCGGTCATGTACACCTCGTTGAACTCGGCCTCACCGGTGATCTGGCGCAGCGGGCGCACCTCCACCCCTTCGGCGTGCATGTCCAGTGCGAAATAGGTCATGCCCTTGTGCTTGTGGGCCTCCGGGATCGCTGCGGGCCACCAGCATGCCCTCGGTCGGCCAGGTGAGCGAGGGTGTTCCACACCTTTTGGCCGTCAACGGTCCACACTTCGCCGTCGCGTACCGCCCGAGTGGCCAATCCGGCGAAGTCGCTGCCCGCGCCCGGCTCGGAGAACAGCTGGCACCAACGCTCCTCTCCGGTGAACATAGGTCGCAGGAACCGGTGCTTTTGCTCATCGGTCCCGTGAGTCACGACGGTGGGACCGGCCAGGGTGAAGAAGAAGGCACCGGGGTCGGCTGGTCCCGCTCCGGCGTCTCTTAGCCACCCCTCGATATGGCGCTGGTAGCGAGGAGCCAAGCCGAGGCCGCCGAAGCCCACAGGAAAGTGCACCCAGGCCAGCCCGTAGTCGTACTGGTAGCCGCGGAACTCCTCCACCGACATGGTGGCGGGATCGTGGTCAGCCAAGAGGGAGTCGATGGCGTCTTCGACTTCTTGGGGGATGCCGTCAGTGCTCACAAGGCCAATCTAGCCAAGCACTCCATTGATTGGCGGGCCGCCACATGGGTTTCCAGGGCATTGAGCTCGTCTGAGAACACCTCGACTGCGACAGGGGCGTCGACGCCGCGATCGACTAGATCAGCCAGCAAACCGGCGATGTTGCCGTGGCCTTCGCCGGGCATCAGGCGATGGTGAATGCACTCGTAGGCGATCTCATCGGGGGTCGGCTGGCCCACGGGGTCCGCGCCAGTGTCTCCGATCTGGATGGCCTTGATCATGGCCGGGTCAATGGCCGGGTCCACCTGGCCCCGCTCCGGCCCCCGCCACAGGTGCCAGGTGTCGAGCAGCAACCCCGCGTTTGGGCGACCAGCCCGCTCGACAATCTCAGCCGCCACCCGGTGATCGTCCAGCGGCGACCAGGAGAACGGCTCGATCAGAGCCAGGATGCCGTGCTCAGCAGCCTGATCGGCGATTTCGGCCAAAGTCGCCGCGGCTTGATCCCGGTGCTCGCCCGGGTCCCAGTCGGAATGCTCGAGCACCGTAATGGACCGGGCCCCTAGAGCCGCGGCCGCAGCCACCGCGTCCTCGGCACCCTCTGGCGACCGCATCGTCATTGCCACTCCGTCGTACTCGGCGATCTGCAGGCTGAGATCCTCCAGCAGTTCCCGGATGGCTGCATCATTCCATCCCCGCTCATACAGCTTGCGGTGCTCCCACCCGTAGATCGATAGCCGAGCAAAGCCGGCGGCTGAAGCGGCCCGGGCCTTGTCATCCCATGGCACCCGGCCCAGCGTCCCCGTGCAGAGGTAGGGGGGATAGTTCACGGGCCGAGACTAGTGGTGCATTCCCGCACTACCGTGCGGCCATGGAGTTCGACGCCCGGGATCCGGCCCATGAGATCGAAGGAGTCCCGTTTCACACGCTGGCCCGCATTCGCTCCCAAGAGCCCATCTGTCCCTCGCCGACCGGCGGCTGGTATCTCTCGACCCGCCGCCACATCGACACCGCCCTGAAGGAGGTGGAGACTTTTGTGGCCGATTTGGCCCCCATGGCCGGGCTGCCCGGCACCGAGGTGGTTCCGCCCGAAGAGCTGTTCTTGAGCGAGATTCCCGAGCCTCGCCACGGCCGTATCCGCCGGCTGTACAACTCCAACTTTGCCCCCCACCGGTTGCGCAACACCGAGGAATTCGTCACCCGCACATGCCACCAGCTGCTCGACCCGATGCTGGCTGCCGGCGAGGGCGACCTGCACGCGGGCTACGCGATGCCAATCCCCAGTGCCACCCTGGCCGACCTAATGGGCTTGCCCCCCGAGGCGGGCGACAAGTTCATGGTCTGGTCTTTCGACGGCACGCTCATGCAGCGTCCGGGAACGCCGGGGATCAATCCATCGGGGCCGCCTATTTTGGACTATTTCCGAGAAGCTCTGGCCGAACGCCGGGCATCGGCGGCTGCCGGTGAGGAGCGTCCCCATGATGTGATCATCGGGCTAATGGACGCCGAGATCGACGGGGTTGCGCTGAGCGACGCTGAGATCGTCACCCAGCTCCAGTTCATGGTCATGGCCGGGGTCCACACCACCCGGGCGCTGCTGGTACACCTGGCCCACCGGCTGCTGCGGGATCGGGATCTGTTCGAGCGGGTGACCGCGGAGCGCGACTTGGTGGCTCCGCTGGTGGAGGAGTCGCTGCGCCACGATGCCCCGGTGCAGGCCACCACCCGCCGTTGCACCCGCAGGGTCGAGCTTGACGGTGTGGAGATGCAGGCTGGCGACTGGGTGGAGGTGGGCATCGGCTCGGCCAACCGGGACGAGACCGTGTATGACGACCCCGACGTGTTCCGCTTGGACCGCGACGACCCCCGCGACCACCTGGGGTTCGGCGGCGGGCCCCATATATGCCCCGGGGCCACCCTGGCCCGTATCGAGGCCATCTGCGCGGTCAACGTACTGTGCGACCGGGTGGCGGAGATGTCGGCGGTGGAAGGGGCGACCTACCCGCCGCTGCCCGGTGGCATGTCGCACCTGCCCATTCCGGCCAGGCTGACGGCTAGGTAGGACGGGGCTTCGCCTCGGCGAGCTCGGCAATATAGGCCAGTTCCTCGTCGGTGTCGGCCCGGATAGTGAGGCCGGTGGCCTTGGTGTCGCCCCAGCGGGTGAAGCGCTCCTTGATGCGCTGGCGGGATCCGATCAGCGCCCCGTCGTCGATGTAGTCGTCGGGCACCGCGGCCACCGCCTCATCCCGCCGCCCAGCCATGAACAGCTCCTGGATGCGCTCGGCAGCCTCACCGAAGCCCCGGCGCACCATGGCGTCGCGGTGGAAGTTGTGCTCCCGGGTCCCGTAGCCCCCCACCAAGAAGGCGAACTGCGGCTTGGCTTCGTCGATGGCTCCCTGCACGTCGTTGGTGATCGACACCCGGGCCCCGGCCTGGATCTCGATGTCGTCCCAGGTGCGACCGGCCCGGTCGAGCCCCTTCTGGATGGCCTCGGAATAGAGGTGGGCGCTGCCCGGGGTGTAGCCCAAAGGGAGCCACCCGTCGGCCAGCTCGGCCATTAGAGCGGTGTTGGCCGGCCCTCCGGTGGCCAAGAACACCGGGATGTCGGGGTTCATGTGAAGGATCGACTTGAGCGGCTTGCCGATGCCCAGTGCGTCATCGCCGCTATAGGGCAGGCTGATCTGCGGTCCGTCGTGGCTCACTGGGCCCTTCCGGGCGAACACCTTCTTGATGATGGAGACGTAGTCGCGAAGCAGGGCGTTGGGCTTGCCCCAGGGCTGGCCGTACCACCCCTCTACAATCTGCGGACCCGACAGTCCCAATCCGCAGATGGCCCGGCCCGGCCCGGCCAGCGCCTCCAGGGTGCCGAACTGCATGGCGGCGGTCACCGCCGGCCGGGCGGCCACCTGGCATACCGCAGTGCCGAGGCGGATGTGGCGGGTATGGGCCGCAATCCAAGCCAGCGGGGTTATGGCATCAATCCCGTAGATCTCTGCCGACCACACCGAGTCGTACCCCAGCCGCTCGGCCAACTGCACCCTGGCCAGCTGCTCTTTGGCCAGCGGAATATCCAGCCTGGCCTGGTTCCAAAGATCTACCCCGATTCCCAGCTTCATATGTCCTGACTATCGCACTCCCGGTGGTCGGCAGGTGAATTGGCGGCAGGTAGAATCCAGCGGTGCCAACCAAGCTCCTGCATTCATTCACCCCGCCCGCGGCCGACGACTTCATCACCATCGTGCGGGCCGAGGGCTGCACCCTGTGGGACGACCAGGGCAACCGCTATCTCGATGCCCTGGCCAGCCTGTGGTACTGCCAGGTGGGCCACGGCCGGGCCGAGATCATCGACGCGGTGGCCGACCAGATGCGGCTGCTCGACGCCTACCAGACTTTCGCCCCGTTCACGAACCAGCCGGCTGAGGAGCTGGCCTCGATGGTGGCCGAGCGGTCGCCTCACCCCGATGGCCGGGTGTTCTTCTGCGGCTCGGGCTCCGAGGCAGTGGATTCCGCCCTCAAGATCGCCCGGGCAATACACCAGCTTCGGGGCGAGCCCGACCGCCAGGTGATCATCCGGCGCACCGATGCCTACCACGGCACCAACTTCGGAGGTACCTCGGCCCAGGGCATTGCTGGAAACCGGGAGGGCTGGGGGGATCTGGTGCCGCATTTCGTAGAAGTCCCCCGTGACGACATCGAGGCGGTGAGCACCGCCATGGCCGCCAACGAGGGTCGGGTGGCCGCCGTCATCACCGAGCCGATGCAGGGTGCCGGGGGAGTGTTCCCACCACAAGACGGTTACTTGGAGGGACTGCGGCGCCTTTGCGACCAGCACGGAGCCCTGCTCATCATGGACGAAGTGATCTGCGGATTCGGCCGCACCGGACAGTGGTTCGGGGCCCAGCACTACGGCGTCGTCCCCGATCTGATGACGTTCGCCAAGGGGGTCACCTCGGGGTACCTGCCGGTGGGCGGGGTCATTTGCAGCCGAGACGTGTGCGACGTGCTGGAGCAGCCCGGCTTTCTGCTGCGCACTGGCTACACCTACGCCGGTCACCCCACGTGCATGGCCGCCGGGGTGGCCAACCTGGCCCTGATGGAAAAGGAGGGGCTCGTGCAGCGGGTGCCGCACTTGGCCCAAAAGCTCGCCGAGGGCTTGGCCGCGCTCCAAGCCGACGGGCTCATCCAGAGCTACCGGGGCACCGGGGCGGTGTACGCCGCCGAGCTGGGCTACGACGCCGCCGCTACCCGGATGCGGCTGTTGGAAGCCGGAGTGGTGCTCCGGCCCATCGGAACCGCTTTGGCCATTTGCCCGCCCCTGGTCATCACCGACCACGAGATCGGCACCCTGTTCGACGCCATGGTCGATGTCTTGGCCCGGGGGGATGAGCAGGGCTAGAGCCCTCAGCCGATCATCTGGCCGGCGTCCACCCTGATCTCCAGGCCAGTAACTCCTCGGCCCCGCTCAGAGGCCAAAAACAGCACCGCCTCGGCGATGTCGTCGGGGTCGACGTGCCGCCGCAAGGCCGCGCTTCGGGCGGCCTGTTCGGACACCTGCTGGGCGGTCTTGCCCGTCTGATCGGCGATGCCCTGCCACAGCCGGTCCAGGTTGGCGCCGGTGATGTAGCCGGGGGTGACGATGTTCACCCTGATGTTGTGGGGGCCGAGCTCTCGGGCCATCACCATCGAAGCGGTGTGCATGGCCGACTTGGTGGAGGTGTAGACGGCCATCTTCTCGGGCACCGAATGGGTGCTGAGCGTGCTGATCTGCACGATGGAGCCTCCGCCGACGGCCTTCATGTGATCGGCGGCGCGACGGCTCACCTCCAGGGTGCCAACCACGTTCAGCTCGAAGGAATGGCGGTAGTCGTCCCAGTCGATGTCGGCCACCGCGGCGCGGGCGCCGCCGGCGGTGGCTATGTTCACCACCGCATCCACCCGGCCCAACTCGGCGGCCGCGGTGTCGGCCAGGGCCGCGGCCGAGTCGTGGCGGGCGATGTCGGTGGGTATGGCCAGCACCCGCCGTCCGGTGGCCGCGGCAACCTCGGCGGCCAGCGCCTCGAGCGGCTCGGCCCGGCGGGCCGCCAGGGCCAGGTCGGCGCCATCGGTGGCCATGGCCAGCGCACACGACCGCCCCAACCCCGGACCCGCCCCAGTGATGATGGCCACCCTGCCGGCCATCGAGCGGGTGACGCTCATAATCAATCAATCACTCTCTGGCATGTCGGGGGCCCAGTTGGCGCCGTTGATGTGGCTGCCGCCGTCCACGTACAGGGTGTTGCCGGTGAGGTATTGGGCGTCTTCGGTCGACAAGAACAGAGCCACTGGGGCGATGTCGCCCTCAGGATCTCCCATCCGGCCCATGGGGTTGGCCGCCTCGGCGTTGCGGATCAGATCGGGCATCATCTGCTCCACCCGGCGGGCCGACGCGGTCTTGGCCCCCGGGCAGATCACGTTCACCACGATGCCGTAGGGGGCCCACTCCCGGGCCGCGGTGCGGCTCAGGGTGCGCAGCGCCTCCTTGGCGCAGTTGTACTCCAGTGTGCCCATGTGGGCGTTCACCCCGTTGAGCGAGCACAGGTTCACGATTCGGCCGTATTGCTGATCCCGCATAGGACGGAAGGCGGCCTGCATGGCCCACAGCGGGCCATAGAGGCCCACGTGCATGGCGTCGTTCATCAGCTGGTCGGTCTTGACCTCCACCCGGCACAGCTCGCCGCCACCCCACGCATTGTTGATGAGCACGTCGAGGCGCCCCCAGTTCTCGACGGCGGCGTCCACCATGGCCAGCACCTCGCCCTTTTCGGCCACGTCTACCCGCATAGGCCGGGCATCGGCGCCGAATTCGTCGCGCAGCTCGCCGGCCACCCGCTCGGCAGCTTCGTTGTCGATGTCGGTGACCAGAAGCTTGGCCCCTTCGGCCGCGAACCGCCGGCTGATTCCGTGGCCGATGCCGTCCCCGCCGCCGGTGACCACCGCCACCCGGTCGTCTAGTTGTCCCATGTTGTGCTCCTTTCAGGTCTTGGTTGTTCAGAAGGCGATAACCGAGCGCAGGGTTTCGCCCGCCTTCATGGCGGCGTACCCGTCGTTCACCTCGCTGATGCCGATGGTGGCCGACACCATCTCATCGAGCTTGAGGCGACCATCGAGGTACAAGTCGATGAACTTGGGCATGTCCAGGCGGAAGCGGTTGCCACCCATGAGCGATCCCTGGAGCTTCTTCTCGCTCAAGATGATCTCCCCGCCGGGGATGGTCACCTGGCTGGTCATGGGCAGCATCCCGATCACCGTGGCCGTGCCGCCGATGCCGATCATGGCCCAAGCCTGCTCGGCGGTGGCCGACAGGCCGATGGCCTCGAACGAGTAGTCGGACCCGCCTCCGGTGATCTCGTGGACCGCGGCCACCGGATCTACCTCGGAGGCGTTCACGGTATGGGTGGCCCCCAGGGTGCGGGCCATCTCCAGCTTGGAGGCCACTAAGTCCACTGCGATTATGGGGGTGGCGCCCACGATGCGGGCTCCCTGCACGGCCGACAGCCCGATGCCCCCGCAGCCAACCACCACCACGCTGGAGCCGGCGGGAACCGCCGCGGTGCGCATCACTGCGCCCAGCCCGGTGGTGACCCCGCAGCCGATGAGAGCGGCTCGGTCAAGCGGCATGTCGTCGCGGATCTTGACCACCGCCCGCTCGTGCACCAGCAGCTCCTCGGCGAACGATCCCAGCCCGGCGAAGGCGGTGCAGCCCCGGCCGTCTTCGAACCTCAGCGAGGGGGAGGGTCGGCCCGAGCGCATGGAGTCGGCGTCGAGGCACAGGTAGGGCTTGCCCTGTAGGCATGTGCGGCACACCCCGCACCACATCGACACGCAGGTGATGACGTGGTCGCCGGGCTTCACGTAGGTCACGTCTTCGCCCACTGCGGCCACCACCCCGGCCGACTCATGGCCCATCACCATCGACTCCGCCACCGGCCAATGTCCGTCCATGAAGTGCAGGTCGGAGTGGCACAGCCCGGCATGGGTGGTGCTGATAAGCACCTCGTTGGCATTGGGCTTGTCGACGGTCAGGTTCTCGACAACCAGCTCGCCTGGACTGGTGTGCAAAACAGCGCCGCGCATGGGGTTCTCCTTTGTGGTGGGGTTTAGGTAGTGGTCAAAAAGGTTTCTATCAGGCTGATCACATAGCCGATGTCTTCGTCGTCTAGTGAGTGGTTCATTGGGAGCACTACGCCCCGCTCCATGATGGCGTCGGCATTGGGCAGCCCGCCGTCGGGCTGGCGGAATTCCACGCCGGACATGAAAGGTTGGCGGGTGGCATTGCCGGTCCACACAGTGCGGGTGTCAACGCCTTTGCCGTCGAGGTGGGCTTGCAGATCGGCCCGCACGAAACCGGCGTCGGGTGCGATGGTGAGTGGGTAGCACAGCCAGGCGGTCTCCAGTCCCTCGGTCTGTCGGGGGAGGCGGAAGCGGTCGGCATGGGCGGAGAAGAAATCGGTGTAGAGGTCGAAGCTGCGGGTGCGCCGGGCGAAGTTCTGGGGCACTTTGTCGAGCTGTTGTCGGCCGAAGGCGGCGCCGATCTCGGAGGGCTCGAAGTTCCAGGCCAGCTCGTCGAAGATGAACTGATTGTCGTAGTGGATGCCGTCGAGATCTTCCCAGAAGTCCCGGTCCCGGCGCTTGGACCCATAGAAGTGCAGCTCGGAGCGGCGTCCCCAGCGGCGCAGCAAAAGACCCCGGTCCCGCAGGTCCTCGTCGTCGAGTAGCACCATGCCGCCGTTGCCCGCGCAGGTGATGATGTGCGAGGAGGCGAAGCTGGTGACCGTCAGGTTGCTGCGGGTGCCGGTGGGGGAGCCCCGCAGCACCGGCCCCAGGGCATCGCAGCTGTCCTCGATCACGAACAGCCCGTGGCGGTCGGCAATGGCCCGAATGGCGTCCCAGTCGGGGGCGTTGCCGATGAGGTTGGGGGCCAAGATGGCCCTGGTATCTGGGCTGACCAGGGCCTCGATGGAATTGACGTCGATTTGGTAGGTGTCGGGGTCCACGTCGGCGAACACCGGGACCAGCCCGGCCCGCACCAGCGGGGCCACATCGGTGGAGAAGGTCACCGAAGCGGTGATCACCTCACTGCCCGGCGGCAGGTCGGCCAACTCCACCGCCAAATACAGCGCAGATGAGCCAGAGTTGCACATGAGCCCCCGCCGCTTGCCGAACCGCTTGGCCACCTCCCACTCGAATGCGGTGACGTTGCGCCCCGGCCACAAGGCCGCCGCCCCGTCTCGCAGCACCTCCACAACGGCCTCAATCTCGGCCTCATCGTGAACACTGGCCGCATAGAAGATCCGCTCGCCCATTGATTCTCAGTCTGCCCCACCCGCGTCGACGAGCAGTGATCGAAGCGGCGGCTCAAGCCCTCGCAGAACAGGTCGACTTGTTGCGATCAGACCGTGTGGCAGGGGTCGGAGTGGCCGGCGGACATGGCTTCGAGGAAGCCGGAGGCGCGTTCTTGGCGGGGGTAGCGGTTGGCCAGTTCCCAAAAGGCGGGGCTGTGGTTGGGCTCGCTGAGGTGGGCCAGTTCGTGGACGATGACCGCGTCGAGCACCCAGCCGGGGACTCGGGCCAGGCGGGTGGAGACTCGGATGGTGCCTCGGGCCGAGGTGCACGAGGCCCAGCGGTCGTTCTGCTCGGCCCAGGTGACCGACTCGGGTTGGGGGAGGCCATAGCGGGATGCCAGCTGTACGGCCCGCTCGGCCAGGTTCACCCCGCCGGCTTCGGCCGCACGCTTGCGCTCGAGGCGGACTACCAGGCTCGCCACCATCTCGGCCTCGGCGTCGGGGGTCATTCCGGCGGGAACCCGTACTTCAATGCAGTCGGGCAGGATCTTGGCTGCGGCCGTCTTGCGGCGCCTTGGACTGCGGATAACGCGGATCGGTAGCTGCGGCAGCGCCTCTGGAGCTGCGTCAACGGAAGTGTCCGTTGCGGCATCCAATGCCGTGTCCAAGAGGGTCGAACTCACAGTGCGACCATATCGACGGGGGGTGACGGTTTGGTGGATACTGGCGCAGCCAAGCGGCTGCGGTATCGTCCGGCCAAAACCAAGGGGGAGATGGAAATGGCTGATCAGACCAAGACCCAGGCGGCGTGGGCCGAGATGGTTGACGCCCTGTCAGAGGTGAGCGAGCGCTTCTGCGGCGAGGAGTGGGGGGTGTCGGGCGATCAGGACATCGCCGACAGCCACCGACTGGTGCTGCACATTCTCCAGTCGGCGCTGTACTCCCACGCCGAGTTCGATCCCGAGCGCCCGGTGTGGCGCCGAATCGTGTCGCCTACCCGCAAGTTCACCGGCGACAACGCCGATGCGGTGTACTTCGAGGCCCCGGTGAGCGGCGACCTGGCCTACCGGGTCACCGGAAACCTGGCCGGAGCGGTCTACACGTCGTTCACCGTGGAGCTGGGCTCTGCCGACGGCAAGTACGCCACCGGCACCGGCGGCGTGCTCAACGACGACGACATCGACGTGGACTCCGACGGCAACTATGAGGTGTTCTTGGGCGGCGAGCCCCGGGACCGCAACTGGCTGGACCTGCCCGCCGACGCGGGCCGGATCACCACCCGGCACTACTTCGAGGTTCCCAAGCCGGCCGCGGCTGACGAGTCGCTCCACATTCCCCTCACCATCGAGTGCCTGTCGCCGGTGGGCCCGGCCACGCTGTGGACCGACGAGACGGTGGCCGCAGCCATCAACCGGGTCAACAACCATGTACTGGGCAAAACCCTCCAGCAGCCCATCCCCGGCACCTATCCCATGCCGACATGGGTCAGCCGCGAGCCCAACGTTTTGCCCGACCCCCAGCCCCCCGGCACCATGGGCTTCGCGGCATTCGATGCCTACTACACCCTGGGTCGCTATGTGCTCGGCCCCGACGAGGCCCTGGTTATGACCGGGCGGTGGCCGGAGTGCAAGTTCGGCAACTTGTGCCTGTGGAACGCGGCTGGCCAGACCTACGACTACGCCAACCGCGTCACCAGCCGCAACCGGGCCAACACCACCCTTGAGGCCGACGGCTCGTTCAAGATGGTCATCGCCCACGAAGACCCCGGTGTGTACAACTGGCTGGACACCGAGGGCCGCCCCTCCGGCAGCATCTTCTGGCGATTCTTCCTGCCGACGGGTGACGTGGAGCGAATAGAACCGGAGTTGGTCAAGTTCTCAGATCTGCGCTGAGAGAAGTAAGGGCTTTCGTGTCGAATCCGTAGAGGTCAGCGGCGTTGCCCCCAACCAGTCGGGCCACCTCGGTGTCAGGTCGCCCGGCGAACTGCTCTATCAGCATTTCCTGAGAGCGGGGCCATGTGCCCTCGATATGGGGGTAGTCGGAGCCCCACATCAGTTGTCCGGCACCGAGCTGATCCACCACGTCCACTTCCTCGGGATCGGTGAAGCCTGCTCCCAGGTACACCTGGCGGCGGAAGTATTCGCTGGGCTTGAGCGGCAGGTCTCGGCGGAGCTGGTCGAACATGCGCAGCTCGTAGAAGTGGTCCAACTCATCCAGCGTTGCCGGTGCCCAAGTTGAGCCCTGCTCGTTCATCACCATGCGCAGGTCGGGGTGGCGCTCGAAAGCCCCCGACCACATGAGCAGCCAGAAGGGGCGGTGGGCGAACCAGCTGATCTCGCTGAGGAAGATGCCCAGCGAGCCGGTGAAGTCTCCGTAGTTGGGGGTCCAGCCCGAGTGGGTGTGAACCGGCAGTCCTTCGTCGGCGCAGGCCGCCCACACCGGTTCATAGCGGGGGTGGTTGTACAAGGGGTTGTCACCTGTGCCGCTGCACAACAGCACGCCTCCAAACAACCCCAGATCTCGCATCTGCCGGATCTCGGCCACAGTGGTGTCGATCTCGTCCACCGTGATGAGGCCCACCCCGGCCCGCCGCCCAGGGGCGTCTTGGCAGAAGTCGCCCAGCCAGCGGTTGTAGGCCCGGCAACCGGCCAGCCATAGGGCGGGATCCTGCTCGTACTGGTAGGTCATCAGCCCCACGTCGAAGGGGGTCACCGATGGGTCGCCCGCGCCGGGATACAGCACCTCGGCCACCGTCCCGTCAGCCTCTAGTTCTTGCAGCCGCCGGGCCGAGTCCCAGCCCCCGCCGACGCCGCCGGCGGCCACCTCCTCGATGGTTTCGAACTCTTCGAGGGCCTGCTCGCTGTAGATCGCCGCCCCAGTGTGCTCGGCCTTTCTCCTCCTCTTGCTCTCGGTGTCGCCTAGCCATTGGTCGTAGGCGTCTTCCAAGCCGGGGTCCAGGTACTGCCGGTAGGTGTCGGGCAGTGCACTGGCATGGCAGTCGGCGGAGATCATCAGCAGGCCTTCCATGGCTCAATTGTGACCTCCGACAACGGGGTGCGCGGAATCGGGCCGCTGGTCGGGGAGAATATCGGGATGCAATTGCAGCGCCAGAACCCTGAGCTGCCCGACGGGCTGGACTGCGTCGACCCCGATCTGCTGGAAAAACTGCGGAATGGGGTGATTGACAAGCTCCCCGAGAGCGCTCTTGACTGCTTGCCCGCCGACGTTCGGGACCAGATCCCCGACGAATTGATCGAATTCGCCACGACAAATCCCGAACTGGCGCTGGCGGCAGTGGTCGTTGCGGTAGTGGCGTCACTGGTGTTCTTGTACAAGCTGATGAAAAGGGCCTTCATCGTCGCCCTGGTATTCGGCGTGGTGGCGGTCGCAGCGTGGTGGTGGCTGGCTGGCACTGCCGGCGCGTCGCACTAGGACGCTGCTTGACCATAGGCAACCCCCGTCGCTCACGAGCGCTGCTGGACGAATGACCGCAGCCCACAGCGGTATGGGAGGCTAAGCGCATGGCAAAGCGTCGTGACAAGATCCGGCTGACTCCCGAGGAACTCGAGGTCTTCATCGAGGAGCAGAAGAGCCTGCAAGTGGCCACCATCAACCAGGACGGCACTCCCCATCTGAGCACCCTGTGGTTCGCGGTGGTGGACGGCGACATCGTGTTCGAGACCTACACCAAGTCGCAGAAGATCAAGAATTTGGAGCGGGACAGTCGCATCGCCCTTCTGCTGGAGGACGGCCTTGAGTACGACAAGCTCCGGGGGGTGGCTATCAATGGCCATGCCGAGCTGCACACCGACCCCGCGGTGGTCCACCGCTACGCCTTGGAGGTTATGGACCGCAACAACCCCGACATCGACCGGGAAATGCTGTCCAAAGCAGCCGAGGGCATGGCCTTGAAGCGCACCGCGGTGGTGGTCAAGGCCGAGAAGACCATCAGCTGGGACCACACCAAACTGGGCGGCAGCTACTGACACCGCTTGTCACCTCAGCATCGCGTCCCCGGGTCCGCGCCCACTGTCGACTGACCGGCCGGTAGCGTTGGGGGTCTGGGCACATATGCGGGCCGCGTGAGTCCATTGTTTATGGCGAGACCGGTAATCCTGGGGGTCTGGTGAAGGACTTGTTGAGGTGGCTGTCCCACCTGTTCCGCCTGACCGTGCTGATGCCCATGCTGGCACTGGCCTTGGCTGCCACCCTGTTCGTGGTATGGCCCCCGGCTACCGATTTGTTGCGATCGTGGGAGTCAACCTCAGTAGAGGTGAACCTGACCGAGAATGTGAGCCTCGACGAGCTTGCCATCCGCTCCTATGTCTACGACTCCGATCGCCGGATCATCGACGTGTTCAGCTATGTCGAGAACCGGGTGCTGGTCGACCTCGACGACATCTCCGAAGAAGTGAAGCACGCGGTGATCGCCATCGAGGACGAGAACTTCTACCTGCACACCGGAGTCGACCTCAGCGCAGTCTTCCGGGCCGGCCTCGAGAACGTGGGGGCCGGGGGCATAACCCAGGGCGGCTCCACCATCACCCAGCAGCTCATCAAGAACCTCGTGGTAGGCAACAAGGTCGAGGCCGAGCGCAAGCTTCAGGAGATGGCGATGGCCAAGCGCCTTGAGCAGCAGATGGACAAGGACGAGATCCTCAACCTCTATCTGAACACGGTGTACTTCGGACAGGGGGCCTACGGGGTTCAGGCCGCGGCCGAGGTGTACTGGGGGTTGGACGCTGCTGATCTGGGCTGGGGAGAGGCGGCGCTGCTGGCCGCTCTCATCAGCAACCCCAGCAGCTACGACCCCATCAACAACCCCCTGCGAGCCCTTCGCCAGCGGGGCATCGTGTTGAACCGGCTGGCCGAGCTCGGCTACATCACCACCGAGCAGGCCGACGCATTCCACCTCCAGCTGCTGCCCAAAGAGGTCAACGAGATCGAGCTGCCTCCCAAGAGCTACTTCGTGGAGGAAGTGAAACAGCAGCTTCTTGACGACCCCCGCTATCTAGGCGGAAGTCCTGACGAGCGCTTCAACCTGGTGTTCAACGGAGGCCTCAGCATCTATACCACCTTCGATCCCGACGCCCAGCGACAGGCCGAAGCGGCTGTCGCGCAGACCCTGGCCGAGTACAACGAGGGCGAGCACGGCGGCGTCGAGGCCACCATGGCCCTGGCCGCTGTTGAGCCCGATTCCGGGGCGGTGCGGGCCGTGGTGGGCGGGCCGGGCTTCGCCCAGGATGAAGAGGAGTTCAACCTGGCCACCCAAGGCTCCCGCCAGCCGGGGTCGGCATTCAAGACCTTCGTCATGGTGGCCCTGTTCGAGCAGGGATTCCAGCCCAGCGACCGGATCAGCGGGCGGGGACCCTGTCAGATCCCCAACCCTGGGGGCGTTCCCGACCCCTACGTGGCCAACAACTTCGCCAGCTCGCCCGGCCAGGTCGAAACCATCACCAACCAGATCAGGGTGTCCTCTAACTGCGCCTTTTTGCGGCTGGGCCGGGTGGCAGGCATTCAGCCGGTAATCGAAACCGCCACCGCAATGGGCATCACCACCGAGCTGGAGCCGGTGGCATCGCTGCCGCTGGGCTCCGAGGAAGTCCACCCCATCGACATGGCTTCCGCCTATGGGGTGATCGGCACCGGCGGCATCCGCTACGAGCCCTACTTCATTGAGCGGATCGTCGATCGCCAGGGCAATGAGCTCTACAGCCACGACCTCTCGGGCCAACGGGTGGTGACGGAACGCTCGGCTTGCTGGGCCAACGAGGTGCTGGAGAACAATATGGTCAACGGCACCGGGCGGCGGGCCCAGATCCCGAATCAGGTCGCAGCGGGCAAAACCGGCACCACCGAGGAGTCGGCCGATGCCTGGTTTGTGGGGTTTTCCCCTCATCTGGCCACCGCCGTGTGGCTGGGGAACCCCAACGAGCGAATCCCCATGCGGGGGGTGACCGGCAGTTCCTATCCGGCGGTGGCGTGGGGACGGTTTATGACCGCCTACCACGCCGACCTTGAGCAGGTGGACTTCCCAAGCTGTCCCGGCGAGCCCCGGCTCGGTGATTTGGTCGAATTGGAAGACGTGTTCACGGTGGGCATCCCCTGCGCGACTCCCATTGCGCCCGAAGATCCGGAGGTGATCGTGCCGATCATCGTCCCGGTGGACACCGACGGCGACGGCACCCACGACGCCTGTGTGGACCTGCTGGTCACCGCAGGGGTGGAGCCCTGTGGCTTCAGTGAGTTTGCGGTGGAAGGCGGAGAACCCATCCCGCTCTATTGCGGCACGCCCACGCCCATCGAGGTGGTGTGCCCCGATGGTCAGTTCCCCTTGGACTCCGATGACGACGGGGTCGCCGACACCTGCGTGGGACCGGGTGCAGGCTCGGAGCCGCCGGCCGAAGTCGGCCCCGACGCCGAGACCGATTCTGTTGACGGCCCTGTTTCGGGCACAGTGACTGATCCCGAAGCCTGATAACTAGGATCGCACTGTGAGCGACGATCAATTCCAGCGCCTGCTGTCGGTGCAAGACCACGACACCCGAATCGACCAGCTCCGTCACCGCCACGACACCCTTCCCGAGAGGGCCGCTTTGGCCGCCCGCCAACAGGACAGCAAAAGGATCTTCGAACAGCGAGAGGCCATGCAGCTCAAGCGGCTGGAGCTTCAGCGGACCCTCAAGCGAAACGAGGACGAGCTGGCCGCCCTGGAAGACCGCACCAAGCGAGAGCGCGACCGGCTGTACTCGGGGGAGATCACCGGTACACGCGAACTGCTGACCCTCCAAGAAGAGGTCGATGGGCTGCGAGTCCGCTGTTCCGCTATGGAAAGCGATGCCTTGGAGCTCATGGAGGCCATCGAGGAGATCGACGCCCAGGTGGAGGCTCTGGCGACGGGCCTCGAAGCGGCCGACGCCGAGGTGAACGCCGCGCAACAGCATTTGGCCGACGCCGAGGCGGTGGTGCAGACCGAGATCGACCAGGAGAACGCCGCCCGCTCAACCGAGGCCGCTGACATTCCCGAAGCGGCTCTGGCCAGCTACGAAGGCCTGCGGAGCCAAATGGGCGGGGTGGCGGTAGCCCGGCTCCGCAATGGCACCTGCGAGGGCTGTCACCTCGGGCTGTCGGCCATGGAGGTCGACCGCATACGCCACGCACCAGCCGATGAGATGTGCCACTGCGAGGAATGCGGTCGCATCCTGGTGCGCAACTAGTGGTCTAGCCGACACCCGCCCGATGTTCTTCTGGTTCGCGGCCCTCAGCTTTGTGCTGGTGGCGCTGGTGTTCGACTCTCCGGCGCTGGACTACCGCATGGTGATGCTCGGCTCAGTGCTACCGGTAGTCGAGCTGCTGGTCGGGGGTCCGTGGGCGCTGCACACCCTGCTGGCTCCGCTGGCGGTGCTGGTGGCGGTGATGCTGGTCACTCGGGGCCGCCGCCTGGCTCGCCGCCGCTGGCTGGGGTTGCCCATAGGGCTGTTCCTCTATCTGGTGCTGGAGGGGTCTTGGCTACGAGCCGAGCTGTTCTGGTGGCCCGTGCTGGGGGTTTCAGTGGACAGCGCCGACTTGCCCGAGTTCAGGCCGCTGGGTGCGCTCATAATCCTGGAGCTGGTCGGCCTGGCCGTCGGCGCCTGGGCGGTGCGCCGCTACGGCCTCACCGACCGCCAGCGACTGCGACTGCTGTGCACAAAGGGCCGGCTCGACCGAGCCCAGATGGGCCCAACGGGGCGCCGACGGTGAGTCGGCCTGTAGGCGGGATTCTGTCCGGGTCCTAGCGGACCGTAGGTGGCCATCCATCTAAGCGGCCTACCCGGGGACTGCCCCTTACGGGGCGGCGGGCCACCATGTCCCCTGCTTGGCCTTGCTCCCGGTGGGGTTTGCCGAGCAAGCCGGGTCGCCCCGGCCCCTGGTGCGCTCTTACCGCACCGTTTCACCCTTGCCTGTGCCCGGAATGCCGGGCCATCGGCGGTCTGTTCTCTGTGGCACTTTCCTTCGAGTCGCCCCGACTGGCCGTTAGCCAGCACCGTTGCCCTGCGGAGTCCCGACCTTCCTCGACATCGAGGCCGAAGCCCCGACGCCGCGGCCACCCGGCCGACTCACCGTCGCATCCAGTCTGCCAGCCTCGCCGTGTTGAGGCGAGGGCATTTCACAGGCCGATATCGGAAAGTTCGGGGTACCAGCGTGATGCCCGCTGCACGGCATCGTGCCAACGATTGCGCTCCACGGAGTCCTGGGGCTCGATTACCGCTCGGGGCGACCACGAGTCGGCCACCTCTTGCCAGCTAGACCACTGGCCCAGCGCCCGTCCGGCCAGCACTGCCGCACCCAGCGCTGTGCCCTCCGGCACCGGGCAGAGCTCCACCGATCGGCCCAGGGTGTCGGCCAGGATCTGGATGAAAACCGGATTCTGCGACATCCCGCCGTCCACTCGGATCCGCTCGATGCGGTAGCCGCTATCGGCCTCGGCGGCGTCCATGAGGTCGGCGGCCCGCTGGGCCACTCCCTCGAACACCGCTCTTACGATGTGGGCTGCGGTGGTGCCTCCAGTGAGGCCGAACAGCGCGCCCCGGGCACCGAAGTCCCAGTGGGGGGTGCCCAGCCCGTATAGGGCCGGCACGTACACCACTCCGCCGGTGTCGGCCACGCTGCCGGCCAACTCGGCTGACTCTGCCGCGTCGGCCAGCAGGCCCACGTCGTCGATCAACCAGCTCATGTTCGACCCGGCGGCGATCATCATCGCCTCCACGCCCCACACGATGTCCCCGTTTTCCTGCCAGGCCACGATGGGAAACGTGCCCCGGTCGCTGCGCTTGTCGGCAATGGGCCGGTCGGGGCCGGTGCAAACATCCAAGAAGGCGCCGGTGCCAAAGGTCAGCTTGGCCAGTCCCTCCAGCACGCAGCGCTGCCCGATCAGCGACGATTGCTGGTCGCCGATTATCCCGGCGATCGGAGGGGCTTCCGGCAGGGCGGTGGCGGCACCCACCACCCCGGTGGAGTCCACGATCTCGGGCAGGCAGCTAGATGGCACCCCGATCCTGTCGGTGATCTCGTCTGACCAGCGGCTTCCGTCGTCGCTCAGCATCCCGCTCATGGCGGCATTGGAGGGATCCACCACGTGGCTTGCACCCTGCGACAGGCACCACACCGCCCATGTGTCCACCGTGCCGAAGCAAAGGTCGCGGGTGCGGTCGGGGTCGTGCTGGTCGAGCAGCCAGACCAGCTTGGTGGCCGACTCGTTGGGCACCAGCCGAAGCCCCTCGGCCTGCCACCCCAGGCATTCGCCCACCGTGCGGAGGTCCTGCCAGCCCAGCGCCGGACCCACCGGGTCGCCGGTCTGTCGGTCCCACACCACCGCCGATCCCCGCTGGTTGGTGACGGCCACCGCGTCGACGCCACCAACCTCTTCGATCACATCCGTGGCGGTCTGAAGAATGACCCCGGCCATCTCGTCGGCGTCGAACTCCACCAGTCCCGGCTCGGGCATGTCGGGCGGCGTGCGCTGTTGGCGAAAGCAGGTCACCCGGTGCCCGTCGGTCACCGCCGAGCGGATGCTGCTGGTGCCCACGTCGATGACGCAGATGTTCATATCGAACCTCCTGCTGCGGGTTCGCACAGCCAGATGGTGGCCTCCAAGCCGCTGGCGTTGCGGAATCGATCGGTAGCCAAGGTGCAGAAGTCGTCGGCGTGCTTGGCGCTCACCAGGGCCACCGCGCATCCGGCGAAACCGCCCCCCGTCATGCGGGCCCCGAGACAGCCCGGACTCGTCCGGGCGATGTCTACGAACTGGTCGAGCGCTGGGCCCGAAACCTCGTAGTCGTCCCGCAAGCTGGTGTGGCTAGCGTCCATCAATGCCCCCACCGCATCGGCATTTCCGTCGGACATGGCTTGTGCCGCGTCAAGCGTGCGCTGGTTCTCGGTGATCACATGGCGGGCTCGGCGGTTCTCAACGCCGAGCGAAGAGGGGAGTCGGTCTAAATCGCCGAGTTGCGCGTCCCGTAGAGAAGATAGGCCCAGGGAGGTTGCGGCCCGGGCGCACGAGTCCCGCCGGTCGGCGTAGGCCGAACTCACCAGCTGGCGCCGGGTGCTGGTGTCCATCACCGCCACCACTGCACCGTCGGGAATGGGAACAGGTGTGGCTCGCAGTGATCGGCAGTCGATGAGAGAGGCGTGTCCCGCCACCGCGGTAGCCGAGATCAGCTGGTCCATGATCCCGCTGGGTACGCCGACCACCTCGTTCTCCACCCGTTGGCCGAGCTTGGCGATGGCCTGTGGAGCCCACTCGACCCTCGCCAAACCGAGAACGGCCAATGCAACCGCCACTTCGAGCGCAGCCGATGACGACAGGCTGGCCCCGGCAGGAATGTCGCTGGCAATGATCGCCCGCCATGGACCTGGGTTCACGCCCTGCTTTGCGAGCAGGTGGCACACGCCGCGCAGATGCACCGACCAGTCAACGGGTTCTATCGGGCCATCAGGATCAAACTCGACGCTCCCGAATCCCTCGGCATGAACCTCCACGCCACGCCCTCCGGGCGCCTGGCTGGCGGCCACGGCAGCGTCGAAAGGCAGGGCCATGGGCAGAACGAATCCATCGTTGTAGTCGGTGTGTTCGCCGATCAGATTGACCCGTCCTGGTGCCCGGCTGACCAGGGCGGGGGAGCCCCACCGTCGGTGGTGGTGCTCCGCGGCACGCTCTCGGGCGGGCAAGTCGGGCCGGGGCGTGTCGGACATTGCCATTGCTGCGCTGGCTGGGCCGGTCATGTGGACTCGCGAACGACCAACTCCACCGGGAGGATCACCGGATCACGCGGTAAGCCAGGGGCGTCGATTAGTTCGGTAAGAGCCCGGGTTACCTTCTCGCTGAGGTGAGGGCGATCAAGGCGAATGGTAGTCAGGGCCGGGGTCACCAAAGAGCTCATGTCGATGTCGTCGCAGCCCACCACCGCGAGGTCATCGGGCACCCCTCGGCCTCGGGCTTTGGCCGCCCTCATTGCGCCAACAGCGACGAGATCGTTGTAGGCAAAGATTCCATCGATGTCTGGCCTCCGGTCGAGCAGTTGGTGCATACCGGCTTCTCCGCCCTCGACTGTAGGCAACAAGCGCACCACCTCCGGGGGAGAAGTGCCGGCCCCCAATTCCCTCAGGCCCCGGAGAAAGCCCCGTTCTCGGTTGCGCCTTCGGGTGGGAGACAGCGAAGAAGCGATCATTGCCAGGCGCTGCCGGCCCGTTTCCAACAGGTGCCGAGTGGCCATGGCGGCTCCCGCCTCCAGGTCGAATGAAACGCAGGCCAGGTTGGGGGCTTCGGCCTGGTCGTCCACGATTACCACCGGCAGTCCTCGGCGGGCGTAGCTGGTCAATTGGTCGATGGTGTCGAGCGCGGGGAACACGATCACCCCGTCTACGGCATGGGACCAAAGCGATCTGAGGACATCGGCTTGGCGCTGCGGGTCGCTGTCGGTGCTGGCGAAGAACATGGTTCGACCAGCCTCTCGGGCCTCGCGTTGGATCCCCTCGGCCAGCGCAGGGAAGAACGGATCGGTCATGCCGCCGCCAACGAGTCCGATCGTGCCGCTTCGGCGGGTGATCAGGCCTCGGGCCAGCATGTTGGGCTGATATCCGAGCTTCTCGACCGCGTCTAGCACCCTTTGGCGAGTGGCCTCCGAAAAGCCCCCTTCGTCATTAACCACCCTGGAAACCGTGCGCGGCGACACCCCCACTTGGGTGGCTACATCTCGAAGGGTTATTTCTCTCGGCATCTTGATTCAGACTCCCGTTGGTTGACGCAGAAATGCTGTCTCTCATCGGAAGAAGGGTGCTGTTCGCCCAAGCTCAGGCAACGCAAGGAAACACTCTAGGCGAATTTCCGGTCAAGTGGTATAAGCCAACGTTGACGTCAACGGTGGCGTCAACGTTGACGTAACCTCTACAACGCGCTAGGGTCCTGCCCGTCGCAGCCCAACTGCGCACAGGATGGGTCTCGCCGAACTCGGAGGGGCGTAGTCCAAGAGGGGGTTAGCCAGTGGCCGCAATTGCGTTCATAGGAGCGGGAAGCACGGTCTTCGCCCGCAACCTGATGAGCGACCTGTTGAGGTTCGAAGAGATCCGCGACTCCCTTGAGTTTCGGCTCCACGACATCGATGCCCAGCGGCTGTCCACTTCGCAGATCGTCTCTGAGCGGATGGTGGCGTCCTTCGACGCTGACGCCACGGTAACGGCCACCACCGATCTGCGGTCCGCGGTCGAAGGCGCCGACTACGTGATCACCATGTTCCAAGTCGGCGGATACGAGCCGTCAACGGTGCTCGACTTCGAACTGCCGGAGCGCTACGGCCTGGAGCAGACCATCGCCGACACCATCGGAATCGGCGGAATCATGCGCGGCCTGCGCACGGTTCCCGCCCTCCTGGAAGTGGGCGAGGCCATGGGCGGGCTCTGCCCCGACGCGGTATTGCTCAACTACGCCAACCCGATGGCTATAAACATGTGGGGGCTGTCGGAGATGTGCGACGTCGAGGCCTACGGGCTGTGCCACAGCGTGCCCCTTACCGCCCAGCAACTGGCCTCCGATCTGGGCATCCCCGCCGAAGAGCTCGACTACCTGGTAGCCGGGATCAACCACATGTCGTTCTTTTTGCGGCTGGAGCACCAGGGCCGCAACCTCTATCCCGACCTGAAGCGGCTGTTTCTCGACCCGGCCGATGCCCCGAGTCGCAATGAATGGGATCTTCCCGATGCGGTCCGCTATGAGATGCTGCGCCGGCTGGAGTACTTCGTCACCGAGTCGAGCGAGCATTTTGCCGAGTACACGCCGTTCTTCCTCAAGCAGGACCGCCCCGATCTGATCGAGCGCTTCCACGTTCCCGTCGGCGAGTACCTGCGGCGTTGCCGGGTGCAGATCGAGGAGTGGGATGAACTGCGCGCTCGCCTCGAAGACACCACTACGCCGCCGGAAGTCCCCCAGAGCGACGAGTACGCCCCTCAGATCATTCACAGCCTAGAAACCGGCCAGGAGCGCAACGTGTACGTCAACGTGCCCAACCACGGCCTCATCGACAACCTGCCGGCAGGCTGCATTGTGGAGGTGCCCGCCACGGTCGACAACAAGTCCATCACCCCAGAGGCCGTCGGCGAGATGCCCCCTCATCTCGCCGCCCTGATCCGGACCAACGTGGCCCCCCAAGAGCTCACCGTCGAAGCCCTCAAGACCGGACGACGAGAGCACATCTACCACGCCGCCATGCTCGACCCCCACACCGCCGCCGAGCTTGACCTTGACCAGATCTGGGCGCTGGTCGACGCGCTCATCGAAGCCCACGGCGACTTCATCCCCGAGCCCCTGCGGCTCCCGCCCAAGGAGCGGACTAAATGACGGCGGCGCAGCGGGCGCTGCCCCGCCGCTGGCCGCTGCTCAGGTCGGGGAACCTGCACGGCGGATGGCCCTCGGCCTTCTGGTTCCTGCTGCCCGCGCTTATCGGCTTTGTCGTCTTCTACCTCTACCCCGCAATCCGGGGCGTGTACATCAGCTTCACCGATTGGAACTTGATTGCCAACCAGGGCGACTGGATCGGCACCGACAACTACGACCGACTGCTCGACGACAGCCGGGTGTGGGACTCGCTAAAGGTCACCATCCGCTACACCGTCATCAACATCGTCTCTCAGACGATCTTGGCCGTCGGGATCGCGGTGTTGATGGACCGGCTCACCAAGTCAGTGGTGATACGGGGCATCCTCTTGTTCCCCTGGCTGATCCCCAATGTCATCGTGGCGATGCTTTGGGTGTGGATGCTCGATGGCAACCTCGGCATCGTCAACGAGTTCCTGGGCTGGTTCGGCGTCGATCCCATCCGCTTTTTCACCGACACCGACAAGGTGATCCCCACCTTGGCGGGAATCAATACGTGGCGCCACATGGGCTACACGGCTCTGTTGATCTTCGCCGGATTGCAGACCATCCCCAAGAGCCTGTACGAGGCCGCCGCCCTCGACGGCGCCACTGAGAGGCAGATGTTCTTCGGCATCACCATGCCGCTGCTGCGGCCGATCCTGGCCTTGGTGCTGGTGATCACCATCGTCGGCTCGCTCCAGGTCTTCGACACGGTTTACGTGGCCACCGGCGGCTTCGGCGGCCAGCCGGGAGGACCAGCCAATGCCAGCCGGGTGATCTACCTCTACATCTACCAGAACGCATTCGACTTCAATCAGCTCGGCTACGCGGCCGCTATATCGGTGCTGCTGGTGGTGATCCTGTTGGCGGTCACCTTCGTCCAGCTCAAGCTGCTCAGAGCAGGGGAGAGCGATCTGTCATGACCGCCATCGCCGACCGCATCGAGCGCTCCAGCAGCACCTTCCAGCCCTCGGCTCGCCTGCGGAAGCTGGGCATCGGCCGGGGCACGGCCTGGCTGATCCTCATCGCGATCCTCGTCGTCAGCCTGTTCCCGTTCTGGTGGGCGTTGCGCACCGGGCTGTCGAGCAACAGCGACCTCTTCGCCGGTGAGCAGAGCCTGCTGCCCGTCGGCTACACCAACAACAACTTCGAGCGGGTGCTGGGCACGGCCAGCGAAACCGAGATCCTCGACAGTCTCGGCCGGCAGAACACCGGGTCGTTCGACTTCTGGCAGTCGCTGAGGGTCAGCGTCATCGTGGCCACCGCGATCACTGCCGGCCAGGTGCTGTTCTCGGGCATGGCCGCCTACGCCTTTGCCCGGATGCGGTTCTGGGGCCGCGACAAGCTTTTCTTCCTGTTTCTGAGCGGTTTGATGATCCCGCCCATCTTCACGCTGATTCCGAATCTGATCTTCATCAAGAACCTCGGCTGGCTCAACAGCTATCCGGGGATCATCGCCCCGTTCTTCTTCATGACGCCCTTCGCGGTGTTCTTCCTCCGCCAGTTCTTCCTAGGCATCAGCCGAGAGGTGGAGGAGGCCGCACTGCTGGATGGCGCCGGCCACTTCCGGACCTTCTTCGGAATCATCGTGCCGATCAGCGCTGCACCCATCGCCACGCTCTCCATCCTCACCTACATCACCGCGTGGAACGAGTTCCTCTGGCCGCTGGTTGTGGCCAGAGACCCGGAGCGGCAGCCGTTGACGGTTGCCCTCGGACAGTTCACGGCTCAACAGCCCGGGACGTCCCCGGACTGGTCGGGCCTGATGGCGGGCATCCTGCTCGCCGCCCTGCCGATCATCGTCATCTTCTTGGCCTTCGGGCGCAAAGTGGTCGATTCAATCGGCTTTTCGGGGATCAAGTGATCCCCGTATCAACCACGGCCCGACCCGGGTCGCCATATGAAATCCCTGGGAGGGAGAAAAAATGAGAAAGACAATATGGAGGCTCATAGCAATCTTGATTGCCTTTGCCCTAGTCGCCGCGGCTTGCGGCGATGATGACGACGGAAGTGCCGGAGAATCCGAGCCCGCTCCCGCGGCCACTGAAGCGGCCGAGGAGAGCGCGCCAGCTCCCACCGAGGCTCCGGTCGAGGCTGTGAACATCGAGTATTGGCTGTGGGACGGCAATCAGCAGCCGTACTACCAGCAGTGCGCTGACGACTTCACTGCGGCGAACCCCAACATCAACGTGGAGATCGTCCAGTTCGGCTGGGGCGACTACTGGACCAACCTGACGGCGGCCTTCGCCTCCGATTCCGGACCCGACGTGTTCACCGACCACCTGGCCCGCTATCCCGAGTTCGTGGCCAGCGGCGTGCTGGTGCCGCTCAACGACTATGTGACCCGCGACGGGGTCGACACCGGGGCATACTTCCCCGGCCTGGCCGAGCTATGGGTGGACGCCGAAGGCAACCGCTACGGCCTGCCCAAGGACTTCGACACCATTGCGCTGGTCATGAACTCCGGGCATGTCGCCGACGCCGGTTTGACCGCGGCCGACTTCGCCGCCGCCGACTGGAATCCCGACGACGGCGGCAGCTTCCAGGAGCTCATCGCCAAGCTCAGCGTGGACGCCAACGGCAACCGGGGCGACTCCCCGGACTTCGACTCCTCCAACGTTGAGGTGTACGGCATGGGCCTTGAGGGCAACTTTGGCGCGTTCGGACAGACCACATTCTCCGGGCTCGCGGTATCGACTGGCTTCCAGTTCCTCGACGTCAACCCCTTCGGCGATTCCGCCAACTACGACGATCCCCGCCTGGCGGCCACGATCGACTGGTACGTGCGGATGATCGATGCTGGCTACGTCGTCCCGATCGAAGATGTGGAGTCGCTCGGCGGCACCACTGTCTTCCAGAACGGCTCGGCGGCGGTCATGGCCGACGGATCTTGGAAGATCGGCACCTACATCGGCGCCGATACACCGTTCCCGGTGGAGTTCGCTCCGCTACCTGTGGGGCCGAGCGGATCGCGGGCCTCTATGTTCAACGGCCTGGCCGACTCCATCAACCGGAGCTCGGACAATCAAGAAGAGGCCTGGCAGTGGGTGAAGCACATGGCTTCGGCAGATTGCCAGGACATCATCGGCGGGGCTGCGGTGGTCTTCCCGGCCATCCCCTCATCCGCTGATATCGCCGTCGCCTCTCACCAGGCCAACGGCGTCGACGTGACGGCGTTCACCGTTCACGTGGACGAAGGAACCACCTTCCTATTCCCGATCACCGACAGCGCCAGCCAAATCGAGGCCATTGTGGGCCCGGCCATGCAGGAGATCCTGCGAGGCCAGGCTGACGCCGCCGACCGACTCAGCCAGGTGGCTGACGAGGTCAATTCGGTTCTCGGCTCCTAGCGGAGTCGATTCCTGAGCGATGGCCCGGACCAGAACAGCCTGCGAAATGCCGGAGGTTAGCTTTCCCCTCCCCTTCGGCATGGTGGCGCGGCGGGTGCTGGTCCGGGCCCCGCTCTATTCGGCGGCGCTCGCAGTCGTCCTCGTCGCTGCGGCGTGCGGAGGCGAAGGGTCCAACACGGTCGACGCTTCAGCGATCACCGCTGGCCACGCCGACCGCGGTTCTTGCGAGGACAGGTTCGTGCCCATCGACTTGGAACATGAGACCCGGGGACCGGGCGCCAGCCAGTCGATGTTCGACGGTATGGGCGCCGGTCTGGCCGTCGGCGATCTCGACCACGATGGCGATGAGGACATCGCCTTGGCCAACTTGAGCGGTGACTCCTCGGTGCTGTGGAACCGGGGCGCCCTCGACTTCGAGCGGGAGCCGCTCACCGAAGGCCGCTTCCGCCACGTGGTGATCGTGGACGCCACCGGCGACGGGCGCAATGACGTGGTCCTCACCACTGGGGTAGGCCGGCCGCTGGCCATGGTCAACACCGGCGGGGGCCCCGGCGCGGCCGAAATGTTCGACCGGGCCGAGATTGCGGGTCTCGACGCCTATACCTACTCCATCGCCTGGGGCGATCTCGGCGGCGACGGTGATCTGGATGCGGTGACCGGTGCCTACAACGCCGAGCTGACCGCGGCCCGCCGTCTCACTTTGGGCGACAAGGGCGGAGTGGGGCTCTTCGAGCAGGAGGGCGGTTCGTTCACCCATACCCAGTTGGCCGAGGAGTCACAGGCGCTGGCCATCCGCATCGGCGACATCAACGGCGATGGCGTGTCCGACATCTTTGTGGGCAACGACCTCGCTACTCCCGACCACATCTGGTTTGCCGACGATGGTGGCTGGGAACAGGTCACCCCATTCTCCCAGACGGCGTTCAGTACCATGGGCGTCGACAGCGGGGACATCGACAACGACGGCGATCTGGATCTGTTCGCCACCGATATGAAGCCTATGGACGAAGAGCCCGAGACGCTCTCGGCCTATGAGGGAGTCATCGCCGACATCGAAGCCTCCCCGGACACCGACGACATCCAGATCCCGGAGAACGTCCTACTAGTGGCGGGTGATGACGGGTACTCGAGCGCCGCCCCGTCCTTCGGCATCGAGGCCACGGGGTGGAGCTGGTCGGGGCTGTTTGGCGACCTCGACAACGACGGCTTTCAAGACCTATACGTCGTCAACGGCATGGTGGCCGACAACCTCTTTGACCACCTGCCCGGCGCGAGCCTCACCGAGCCCAATCAGGCGTTTAGGAACATCGCCGGACAGCGCTTCGAGCCCGAGTACTCCTGGGGTCTCGACGATAGTTCCGGCGGGAGGGGTATGGCTATGGCCGATCTGGACAACGACGGCGACCTGGACATCGTGGTCAACAACCTCAACGCTCCGGCCCGCCTCTATGAGAACCGGCTGTGCGGCGGCAGGTCCGTCACTGTGCGGTTGGCGTGGGAGGGGACCGGAAACCCGACGGCTATTGGCTCCCAGGTGATCGTCAAAGGCGATGATGGCATGCGGTTGGTGCGAACCGTGGAGTCATCTCGCGGCTATCTTTCCGGCGCCTCGCGCTCCGCCCACTTCGGACTCGGGGCTGACCGGGACACGGTGGACCTAGAAGTAGTCTGGCCTGACGGCCGAATCTCCAAGTTCGCGGGCATATTGGCCGATCAGATCGTGTTGGTCAGGCGCAGCGAAGGGCCGGCATCATGAGCCGGAGCCACCTTGTCCGTCCCGGCACCACTGGACAGCGGCTTCGGGATGCCGTTATTCACCTCACTCCGATCTTGCCCGCGGCTGCTGCCGTGGCTGTCATTGGCCGGCCGGCGTTGTGGGCGGCTGTCGTCTTGCCGCTGGGACCATTGGTTGTGGGCCGACTGCTGGCAGGAAACCGCGAGGCGGGCCTTGATCACTGGGTCAGGTCAGTCGACTTCTCGATTTCCATCGCCACCTATGCATTGTGCGTCTACGGCCTGCTTCAGACAGCGGTCCGCTTCGAGGCGGTCGGGGTGCTCGTGGCGGTCGGCATCTTTCTGCTTATTCTGCTGCTCCTCAATTGGCTGCTGTTCACCTTGGTGGCGGTCAATCGGGCCCGATATGGGGAATTGTTCGATCCGCCCTTGGTCATGCCGCTTTGTCGCTGGCTACAGGGCCTTAACTTGTCTCGTCCAAGGTTGGAGGGGGAATTCTGATGGCAACGGTTGAGCTACAAGGTCTGACCAAGATTTACCCGGGGGGCGTCACCGCAGTGGACGACATGAGCCTCTCGATCGAGGATGGCGAATTCGTTGTTTTCGTCGGCCCGTCGGGCTGCGGCAAGTCGACAGCACTGCGGATGATCGCCGGACTGGAGGAAATAAGCGATGGGGTGCTGAGAATCGGAGAAGCGGACATGACCAGCGTCCATCCCCGAGAACGCGACATCGCCATGGTGTTCCAGAATTACGCCCTTTACCCACACCTAACCGTGCGCAAGAACATCGCCTATCCGCTGAAGCTGGCCAAGACGCCCAAAGCCGAGATAAACGCGCGGGTGGAGCGCACAGCCGAGGTGCTTCAGCTCAGCGAGTTCTTGGATCGCAAGCCCAGCGCTTTGTCGGGCGGCCAGCGCCAGAGGGTGGCCATGGGGCGGGCTATTGTGCGGGAGCCGTCGGTGTTCTTGATGGACGAACCGCTGTCCAATCTGGACGCCAAGCTGCGGGTGTACATGCGCAGCGAGATCTCGAGGATCCAGCGGGATCTGGGGGTTACCACCATCTATGTCACCCACGACCAAGTGGAGGCGATGACGATGGGCGACCGGGTGGTGGTGCTCAAGGGCGGCGTGCTCCAACAGGCCGATAAGCCCTCAGTGCTTTACCGCTACCCGTCAAACATGTTTGTCGCCGGCTTCATCGGATCGCCGGCCATGAACATCTTCGAGTCCACCATCAGCATCGGCAGCCAAGCGGTGACCGTGGAAGTGGGCAGCCAATCCGTGGAGTTGCCGCTCACCGTCCTCGACCAGCAGCCTGCCTTGCGGGGCTACGACGGGGCCCGGCTGGCCTGCGGCATCCGACCAGAGGATGTCCACGACGGGACAATTGCCGGCGGGCTCGATCAACGCATCAGTGGAGAGGCGATCATGCTTGAGGAGCTCGGCTCGGAAATCGTCGCCCACCTCGAAGTCGGGGTGAAGCGGATCGACTCATCCGGCACTGCGCTTGGCAGCGCAGATGACGAGGGGGACGACTACGACACCGGGTTCATCGGCCGGTTCTCCCAACAGAGCACGGTTCTGGTCGGCCAGCGCATCGACGTTGCACTAGACGTGGCCGCCATACATTTCTTCGACCTCTCTACTGGCGAGGCCATACGCGGCTGACCGTACGGGTTCGACGTGATCGGCGGGTGGAGCCCGCGGTCGATATTCGGCACAGGCGGGCTTCAGCTCATGCGGCTTGGAACGAGAGTTCGCTTTGGAAGACGGCGCTGGTAGCGGCGACCTCCTGTTCAACCCGTTCCTGTGACCACCCGGTGTATTGGGCCATGATCGAAGCCATGGGTTGGAGGAGTTCGCAGGCGTTCGGTTCATACCACGCTGCCCGAGTGCGTCGATAGAACACGTCTTCCAATGTTGCTGCCCCTTCGTATTCAATGGCCCACGGTATTTCGCCGAAGATGACTTTGCTGTCCGGAGCAATTGGATCTGATCCGAGGTTCAGAATTTCGGAACACTCAGAGCCGTAAAGTGATGCAAGGCGATGGGAAGTATGGATTCCCAAATTGTGTGTTTGCGATATGTGAGCGGCTAAATCTCCTACTTCTCCGTCAAATGCCCCGCCTGGCAAAAAGTCAGACTCTTTAGGAGAAGTGCCGACGGTAACTGAGGAATTGGCCTGGATAGTGTCGGCCACCTTTTCGGCCATAAGCCGGTATCCCGTGAGCTTGCCGCCGGCAACAGTGATCATGCCGCGTTCTCCTACCCGGATCTCGTCTTTGCGGGATATCTCGCCTGGGTTATCTTCCCCGTCTGCGATGAGAGGACGGAGTCCCGCCCAGGCGGCCTGAATTTCGCATGGCTCGATCGAGGCAACGTCGAAAGTGCGCTCGACTGCTCGGAGAATGTAGGCGACGTCCTCGTCGGTAATCGACGGCCACACTTCCGGGTCGCGGTCAACCAGGGTGTCGGTAGTGCCCACATAGGTTGCATCGCCCCGGCGGACGACAAAGAGGGTACGTCCGTCGGGCATGGGCATGGTTACAGTGTTGTTGACCGGGAGGCGGTCGCTGGCCAGGGTCAGGTGTACGCCCTTGCTCAGAATCAGGCGGTCGTCCATGGCCCCTTCCAACCGTCGGACGGGATCTACCCAAGGGCCGCTGGCGTTTATTATTGCACCGGCACCAATGGTGACGTTTCGCCTAGTCAAGCTGCAAGAGGCTTGTACTGCGCTGGCCTTGGGCTCGCCGTGGAGATCGACGACTCGGCAGTGGTTCAGGACCACCGCGCCATGGGCGGCGGCGTCCCGCAGATTGGCCAGCACCAGCCGCGCGTCGTCAGTGACGTACTCCCGAAATACCACTGCGCTGCGAAAGGCCCTCTGGTCGATGAGGGGTTCTCTGGCCTTTAGCAGGGCACGATTCCATGTCTGGTGGCGTTCATGCCGGGCGACGCCGCCGAGCAGTTCATATGCTGTGACCCCCAGGCGAACCAGCGCCTGCTCGCTGCGCTTGGCCGTTGGGTAGACCATCCAGCGGGGCTCCGCGAGATGCTTGGCCATCCGGTGGATCACCTTTCTCTCGCTGGCTGTTTTGCGAACGATCCTGAATTCACCCATAGCCAAATAACGAAGCCCACCATGGATTAATTTGGTGGAACGGCTTGAGGTCCCCGATGCGTAATCGTTGGCCTCAAAGACCACAACCGACAAACCGCGACGGGAGAGGTCTCGTGCTACTCCTGCTCCAGTAATGCCACCACCGATGATGGCTACGTCGAAGGATTGATTGTCTAGATCATCGAGAACATCGAGCCGCTCCGCAGTCAATGGGAGAGCAGGTGGTAGAGCCACGATACAAGTTTAGCCCCCATGTGATTCATGCGTGCAAGCGAATGGCACGTCAAGATAATGTTCTTTGAGTTGCGTAGATATTATTCAGAAGTAATCGGTGTAATTCCTCCGATGACACGCACAAATGCGCCTTCGTAGGGCACCGGGCATTGGTGTTGGCAAAACCGATGCAATTCCATCAAATGCGATAACCAATTGTCGCCATGCCCGGATGATGGGCCACACTAAGGCGGTGAGCCTTGGCGAGCACGGGGGATGGGCCGGTGTGTTTCGGCAGCTGACTGGCGGAAACAGCCTTTCGTCCGACGTCGCCAATGCGGCCATGACCGAGATCTTGAGCGGGGAAGCCACCGCGGCGCAGATTGCCGGTTTCGTGATCGCCTTGCGGACCAAGGGTGAGACGGCGGAAGAACTGGTGGGCTTGCTGTCGGCCATGCGTGCCGCAGCGGAGACGGTTCCCCTGGATGCAACTGGCCTCGGCCTCATCGATACCTGCGGTACTGGTGGCGACAACAGCGGGAGCATCAACGTGTCCACCGCGGCGGCACTGGTAGCCGTCGGGGCGGGAGCCAGGGTGTGCAAGCACGGCAACCGGTCGGCGTCGTCCCAATGCGGCTCAGCTGATGTTCTGGAGGCGCTGGGCGCGGTCATCGACCTCGGCCCCTCCGGCGTGGCCCGGTGTGTGACCGAGGCCGGATTCGGCTTTTGTTTGGCTCCTCGATTCCACCCGGCCATGCGCCACGCCGGGCCGGCCCGCCGAGAACTGGCCGTGGCCACGGTGTTCAACTTCCTCGGGCCGCTGGCCAATCCAGCCGGCGTGAAGCGCCAGCTGGTGGGGGTCAGCGACCGGTCGATGGCCGAGATCATGCTGGAGGTGCTGGCCGCCACCGGGTCGCAGAGGGCCATGATCGTGCACGGCCAAGACGGCCTTGACGAGCTCTCCACCACCGCTCCCACCGATGTTTGGCAACTGCGCGACGGCGAGACGCACCACCACACGGTGGACCCTGCTGAGTTGGGCTTGGCCCCTGCATCCCCAGAGGACCTGGTGGGCGGCGATGCAACCGTGAATGCCGCCTGTTTGCGACGGGTCTTGGAAGGCCAGGCGGGGGCCCATCGCGACATCGTGGCGCTCAATGCGGCTGCGGCCCTGGTGGTGGCCGGGGCGGCCGACACCTTGGGCGACGGGTTGGTGGCAGCGGCGGCGTCCATAGACGGCGGCCGGGCCGGCGAGGCGCTCGACGCATTCATAGCTATCTCGAACGATGCCGCCCCAAGCGAAGGAGACGTAGCATGAAACCGGGGCATATTCCTTCGACAGATGAACTCAAAGACTCACTGATCAGATCGGTGGAGGTCGCCCAGGCCGGGCAGAAGGAGAAACCCCCCATCGAACCCCCGGCTCGGCTGAAGCAGTTTATGGACTTCAACAAGAGGAAGTTCCCCGCTAGGGCTTTGGAGCAAGTGCGCGAGGTGGTGGAGGCCGATGGGGAGTTCCGAGAGCGGGTGGTTGCCGCCGTCAACGAGGAGGAGATGGGCCGAATCGGTTGGTTGTGGCTGACTCGGCCCGACGGGTGGGAGCAGGAGTGTGCTGCTCTGGCTTTGGCTGCCGAACGGGATTCAGAGCGGGCTGCTGATGCTCAGAGAATCCAGGAGCTAGAGCAGGGACTACAGCGGGCCGAGGCGCTGGCGGCAAAGGCCGGTGGCCAGCGGGACAAGGCCATTCGGGAACGCGACGAAGCTCGGCGTCAAGCCGCACAAGCCAGCACCGAAGCCCGCCAAGCCGATGATAGGGCCGCCGAGCTGACTGGCGAGTTGGAGGTGGCGCGCGCCGAGCTCGAAAGGGTTCAAGACGATTTGGCGCAGGTCCGGCGCAAATCAACCCGCACCGAGGGGAAGCTGAAGAGCTCTCTGGCTCAGATCGACCAGCAGAAGAAGGAGCTGAGGGTTTCCCGCGAGCAGCACGGAGAGGAGCTCAGCAGTCTCAAAGAGCGGTTGGCGGCCGCCGAAGATGCGTTGGCCTTGGCTCGGGAGGCCGGGTTTGAGCCTCCTGCCGAACCCGAGCCGGAGGTGCCCCCTCCTCCGACGCAGCGGGTGCGCGTCCCCATGCCCGGCGGGCTTCGCAATGACTCGCCTGAGGCCGCCGAATACCTGTTCCGCCAGGTCAGCAACGTCGTGGTGCTGATCGACGGCTACAACGTGACCTTCAAGAATTGGGACAAACTGCCGGTGCAAGAGCAACGGCATCGATTCCTGCGGAATGTCGAGGAGTTGAGCTCCCGGTACTCTGGGGCCGAGTTCGTGGTTGTGTTCGACGGCAGCGAGACCGATTACGACTACATCTCCACAACGGCTCGCTCACTGGGGGTGATCGTTCGTTTCTCCCTGCCGGGGGTGACTGCCGATGACCACATAATCGACCAGTGCGATTCCTATCCGCTGACCCGGCCGATCGTGGTGGTGTCGGAGGATGGAGACGTTCGCGAGCGGGCCCGAGACCGGGGGGCCAACCTTGTCCACCCCCGCAAACTGCTCGAGATTATGGGCCTCGAAGTTGAAGACCCCGACGGCTGGTCGAGCTTTGGAGAGTGGTGAGCACCCCCAGCGCCGATGAGGTGATCGCGGCTGGTTTGGCCGCCGGGCTCGACGCCGTCGGCGTAGCACCGGCCGCGCCGTTCGCCTCCACTCGGTCCGCGTTGGAGGAGAGGCGGGAGCTAGGTCTGCACGGGGGCATGGCCTTCACCTACCGCAACCCCTACCGCTCCACCGATCCCAGCCGCACGGTGGCCGGTGCCCGGTCGTTGGTGGTAGGCGCGCTCGGCTATCGGAGGCGGACACCGGAGGCGCCTGAGCGGCCAGTTGGCCGGGTGGCGGCGTATGCCCGCAGCGACCATTACGCCGAGCTGCGAGATGCGCTCGGCCAAGTGGCCGATCTGCTGAGCGCATCCGGCCACCGCGCCGCGGTAGCGGCCGACGACAATGCCCTGGTGGATCGGGAGGCGGCTCAGAGGGCTGGTCTGGGCTGGTACGGCAAGAACAGCAATATCCTGCTGCCGGGAAAGGGGAGCTGGTTCGTTCTGGGATCAGTCATCACTACCGCCGCGCTGGATCCGTCGATTCCGGTTCCCGAGCAGTGCGGTCCGTGCCGGCGCTGTTTGGACGGCTGCCCGACCGGGGCGATCGTGGCTCCCGGCGTGGTGGACGCCCGCCGGTGCCTGGCATGGCTGGTGCAAGCCGACGGAGACTTCCCCTTGGAGTTCCGAGAGGCCCTGGGCGACCGCATCTACGGTTGCGACGACTGCCAGGAGGTGTGCCCGCCCAACAAGACAGCCGAGTCCGGCGACTTCGACGAGGGCACTGCCTGGGTCGACCTGGTGGAGCTGCTCGGGCTCGACGACGAGGAGCTGATGGCCCGACACGGGCGTTGGTACATTCCCCGCCGTGAACCCCGCTATGTGCGGCGCAACGCCTTGGTGGCGCTGGGCAACTCCGGTAGGGGAGCCGACCCCGACGTGGTCGAGACCGTGGCTCGATATTTGTCGGACTCCGATTCCATGTTGGTGCGCCATGCCGAATGGGCCTCTGGCCGCCTCGGCATTGGGGCAAAGGAGCCGGCTTGAGCCATGGCCCGGCATCTGTTGGTGACCAACGACTATCCCCCCAAGCTTGGGGGCATCCAGAACTACCTGTGGGAGCTGTGGCGCCGGCTGCCCCCCGACGATGTGTGCGTGCTCACCCGCACCCATCCCGGAGACGTGCAGTGGGACCTCCAGCAGAACCACCAAGTGATTCGCTCGCCCCGCCAATTCTTGCTGCCCACCCGGGACATGGGGGAGGAGATCGCCGATCTGGTCGCGGAGATCGACGCCAAACTGGTGCTCTACGACCCCGCGGTTCCGCTGGGAGCGCTGGCGCCCCGCCTGCCCCACCGCTACGGAGTGATCCTCCACGGAGCCGAGGTGACGGTTCCCGGTCGCCTGCCGGGCAGCAGGCAGATCTTGGCCCGGGTGCTGCGCGGCGCAGAGGTGGTGATCACCGCCGGCCGGTATTCGGTGATCGAAGCCGAACGGGCCGCCGGCGGGCCGTTGCCCGCGGTGATCGTGCCCCCCGGGGTCGACATCGACCGCTTCAAACCACTGGATGCGGCACAGCGGCGGGCGGCCCGGCTGCGATTCGGACTTCCCGTGGATGCCCCGGTCGTGGTGTCGATCAGCCGACTGGTGCCCCGCAAGGGTATGGATGTGCTGATTTCGGCTTCGGCTCGACTGGCTGAACGCCATCCGGGCCTCACCGTGGCGGTGGCCGGGGCCGGGCGCGACCGAGATCGTCTGGACCGGCTCATCGGGCGGACCGGCGCACCCGCCCGCCTACTCGACCGGGTGGACGACTCCGATCTGCCCGATCTCTACGGTTGTGCCGATGTCTTCGCCATGATGTGCCGCCAAAGGTGGGGAGGCCTGGAGCAAGAGGGGTTTGGCATCGTGTTCTTGGAAGCCGCCGCGGCCGGCGTGCCCCAGTTGGCGGGTAACAGCGGGGGAGCAGCCGAGGCGGTGGAGCACGGCCGCACCGGCCTGGTGGTGGACCAGCCCACGCACCTAGACCAGGTGACCGCTTCCTTGGATGCCTTGTTATCCGACCCGGTTCGCCTTCGGCAGATGGGGTTGGACAGCCGCCTGCGAGCAGTGGCCGAGTTTTCCTATGACCACATGGCTGATCGGCTCAACACCGTAATCGCCGAGGTCATCGCCCGAGGAGGGAACCGCCGATGACGCTCAGCGAACGCCTGGTGCCCCCCCAAGCCGAGGGCCGGGGCATCCTTCGGGCGTGCTGGGCGGGGACCGGCGTGTTCACCGCTATCGCGGTGTTGACCACCGCATTCCCCGATCCCCTGGCGGTTCCCATCGCGGTGGTCTCGCTCGTGCTGCTGGCCGCCGGATGCGCCGCCATGATTTGGGCCTTCCAGCGGGCATTGCAGCGCAGCCGCTACGAGCTGATTGGGGTGGGGGGCCTCTATTTCCTGGCCGGCTGCGCCCCCCGCACTGTGCGCCTGTCGATGATGGCCGCGCTGGTCCTTGAGCTAGTCGTGGCGCTGGCCGCGGCCTCGGTACGCCCGTTTACCGCCTCCGCGTTCGGTATCCTGGTACCTGTCTATGCGCTGGGCTTGTCCGGTGCATGGGGAGCCAGGTACGGGACTTTTCCGCCCCGGCCCTCCAGTACGACTCCAGAACGCGTTGATCCCAGCAGGAACGGTGACGATGTTTGACCAGGCCACCAAGAGCATCTCCATAGAGGCATCGCCGCAGCGCTGTTTCGAGGTGGTGTGCGATTTCGAGTCCTATCCCGAGTGGGCAACCGAGGTGAAGCAGGTAGAGGTTGTACGACGAGACGACGATGGACGGGGCGGCATGGTGTCGTTTCGCGCCGCGGCCATGGGCCGCAGCACGAGCTATCTGTTGGAGTATTACTACGGCTCGAACCCGCTGCGGGTGTCCTGGCGGCTGGTGCAGGGGGATCTCACCAAGCGCCTCGACGGGGAGTATTGCTTCAACCCGGTGCCCGGCGAACCGGACCGCACCGAGGTTACCTACCACCTTGCCGTCCAAATGGCGATGCCGATGCCCGGTTTTGTTAAGCGCAGGGCCGAGGCCCGAGTAATGCGGACTGCGCTGGAAAACCTGCGCCGCCGGGCCGAATCCGGCGCCGGTAAACCACAGTAAAGCCGCTGGCCGGAAAGTAGATTGGAACAGTGGAGTTCCGCCGGATCAACAACCTGCCCCCGTACGTCTTCACCATCATCAACGACTTGAAGGTGGAGGGCCGCCGGGCCGGCCACGACATCATCGACCTGGGCTTCGGCAACCCCGATCTGCCTTCGCCCGATATCGCGGTGGAGAAACTGGCCGAGGCCACTCGCAACCCTCGCAACCACCGCTATTCGGCCAGCCGGGGCATCCCCAAGCTGCGCGAGGCCGTCGCCGGGTACTACGCCCGTCGATTCGGTGTTTATCTCGACCCCGACACCGAGGTGATCAACACCATCGGGGCCAAGGAGGGTTTCTCTCATCTCATGTGGACCCTGCTCCAGCCCGGCGATGCCGCGTTGGTGCCCTCTCCTTCCTATCCCATACACCTTTATGCACCGCTGTTTGCCGGTGCTGAGGTGCGCGAGATCCCCCTGAGCACGGGCACCGATTTCTTCGGGACAATGCAGGAGCGCTGGCGGTACTCCTGGCCCAAGCCCCGCATAATCGTGCTGTCGTTCCCCCACAACCCCACAACCGCATGCGTCGACTTGGAGTTCATGGCCGGCGTGGTGGACTTTGCCAGAGAGCACGACGTGCTTTTGGTCCACGATTTCGCCTACGCCGACCTGGGATACGACGGCTACCTGCCGCCGTCCATCATGCAGGTGGAGGGGGCCAAAGATGTGGCGGTGGAGCTCTATTCCATGACGAAGTCCTTCTCCATGGCTGGCTGGCGGGTGGCCTTCATGGTGGGAAATCCCCAGGTAGTGGCGGCGCTGGCCAAGCTCAAGTCCTATCTCGACTACGGCACCTTCCAACCCATCCAGATCGCCGCCACGGTGACGTTGAACGAGGCCCCCGGCCACCCCAAAGAGGTGTGCGACGTCTACCAGAGCCGCCGCGACGCCCTGTGCTCGGGCCTGAACCGCATGGGTTGGGAGGTGGAGCCGCCCAAGGGGACCATGTTCGTGTGGGCCAAGATCCCCGAGCCCTATCGGGAGATGGGATCAGTGGAGTTCGCATCTTGGTTGGTTCGAGACGCCCGGGTGGCCGTGTCGCCCGGCGTTGGATTCGGACCCGGCGGGGAGGGCCACGTTCGGTTCGCCCTCATTGAGAACGAGCAACGCACCGCCCAGGCGGTTCGCCAACTCCGACAATCGCTGGACAAGTTGGACTCATAGCATCCCATGAGAGTCGGGGTGTTGAGCGGGGGCGGCGACTGCCCGGGATTGAACGCGGTGATCCGGGCGATCGTGCGCAAAGCCGAGCGCCACTACGGCGACACGGTGGTGGGCTTTTTGGACGGGTGGCGCGGAGTGCTCGAATGTGAGTTCATCGAGGTGGATGTGGAGCGGATGCGGGGAACCCTGCCTCGGGGCGGCACCGTGCTGGGCACCTCGAGGATGTCTCCCCGGATGTACGACGACGGAATCGATCGGGTGCGGGCCTCCATGGAGGCCGTTGGTGCAGACGCGCTGATCGTCATCGGGGGCGAGGGCACCCTGTCGGCGGGCGTGGGTGTGTTCGAGGCTGGGGCGGCCAAGGTGGTCGGCGTGCCCAAGACCATCGACAACGACATAGGGCTCACTGAGCTCACCTTCGGATTCGACACTGCCGTGGATATCGCCACCGGTGCCATCGACCGGTTGCACACCACCGCCGAGTCGCACGACCGGGTAATGGTGGTGGAGGTAATGGGCCGCCACGTGGGGCACATCGCAACCTGGGCGGGCATCGCCGGGGGAGCCACCCTCACCTTGATTCCCGAGGAGCCTTTCGATATCGAAGAGGTGGCCGAAGCGATCACCCGGCGCCACCAGCGGGGGCGCTGGGCCTCCATCGTGGTGGTGGCCGAAGGGGCTCGGCCGAAGGAGGGCACCTTAGATCTGCCCGAGCCGGAAGTTGATCAGTTCGGCCATGCCCGACTGGGTGGTATCGGCCAGGTGGTGGCGGCCGAGATCGAGGCCCGGACCGGATACGACACCCGGGTCACGGTCTTGGGCCATGTCCAGCGGGGCGGCACCCCCTCGGCGTTCGACAGGGTGCTGTGCTCGTGGTACGGCATCGCGGCTATCGACGCCGTCCACGACGGCGACTGGGGTTCGATGGTGGCCTTCCAGGGCGGGGAGATGACACGGGTTCGCCTGACCGACGCGGTGGCCGAACTGAAGCCGGTCAGCCCCGCGCTCTACGACGTAGCCAAGGTGTTCTTTCCCTAGCCTGCATTTGCTGGCTGACTCTCGCTGGCTAACTCTCGCTGGCTGACTCTCGCTGGCCGGCGCCCTTCCTTTTTCAGGAGAAGTCGAGGGTGAAATCGGGGGGAAGCCCGGGTGGCAGAGTGGGCCCAGGTTCGGGGGTGGCGGTTACCACCACGGTGGGTGATGGCGCCGGTGCAGAGGTCACGGGAGGTGCTGTCGGCGTGGGGGGCTCGGTAGGTGCGGGAGTCTCGCTCGGTGTGGGCTCGGGAGTGGGCTCGGGCTGGTATTCAGGGTCGAGCGAGTAGAAGTCGTCCCTGGTCACGGGCACATCACTCTCCCCGCTGTCGGTGGGCAGGGGCACGGGGTTGTCGTTCAACATGAGGGAGAAGCGGCTCGAGCCGGTGTTCTGGGTGGCAGTGAACACCAGCTGGGCCACGGCCAACTGGCGATTCTCTCCCTCCAACCGCTGCTCGAAAACCTCCGATTCCAGCGCCACGGTCACCAGGTTGGTGTTCGTGTTGACGTCCACTGCCACCACCTCCACATCAGCCGGCAAGGCAGTAGACAGGGCCTGATCCGATTCGGCCTCGTTGGGAGCGGAGAATAGGGCCTCCAGCACCGCGATGGGCCGGGCCGGGCTGGCCACGTTGCGGGCCACGGGAGACAAGAGGTTGTTCTCGTCGATGAGGTAGATCAGCACTTCTTGGGTGATCAGCGGTGTGGGCTCAGGCGATGCGGTGGGTGCCGCCAGATCATCGGGTAGCCGCGAGAAGTCGACGGCCCGCGGACGACTGTCTTCGGGAACCGAGCAGGCGGAGGCCAGCAGGGCTGCGGAGGCCAGCAGGGCTGCGGCCCAAGCTGCTCGGCGGCGTCGGAGTGCGAATGGCCTGGTCATGTCACGGCGATGGGGAGTTGGACGACGAATCTGATCCCGGGCTGGCCGTCGGGGCGGTCTTCACACCACACGCTGCCCTGGTGCAGGTGCACGTGCTCGGCGACCAGCGCCAACCCCAGGCCCACACCGGTGCTGGTTCCCCGCTCGACTGCCTGGCGACCCCGGGAGAATCGGTCGAAGACGTGCTCGCGCTCGTCGTCGGCCACACCGGGTCCCGCGTCTTCTACTGCGATCACAACCGCTCTCCCGTGATGGCCGAGGGTGATCCTGGTGGCTCCTCCGGCGTATTTCTGGGCATTGGTCACCAGATTGTCGATCACCTGCATCAGCCTGCGCTTGTCGGCCCGCACCCTGGTGCGGGCGGTGGCTGGGTCGCAGTCAATGGAGATCTGCACCGGGCTGGTGGCCGAAACCGCGTTCTCCACGAACTCGAGCAGGTTGAACACGTCGAGGTCGAGTTCCGCGGTGCCTACGTCGAAGCGCGAAATTTCCAGCAGATCCTCTACCAGGTGCTCGAAGCGGTTGACGTCCTCGGTCAGCAGGTCGAGCGCGGTTCGGGCCCGCTCGGGCAGCTCGGCCCGGCGGGTGTTCATAACCTCTAGCGAGGCCGAGAGGGTCATGAGCGGTGAGCGCAGCTCATGGCTGACCTCGGACGCGAAGCGCTCGTCGCGGGCAATCCTGTCCTGGAGCGCGCCCACCATGTCGTTGAAAGAGTCGGTAAGCGCAACCAGCTCTCGGGCGGCCCCGGCCTCCAATCGGGTACTGAGATCGCCGCCGGCAATGGATTGGGCCGCCTCGCCGATGTCGACTAGCGGGCGGAGCAGTCGGCGGCTGGCCCAGAACCCGACCCCCGCCGAGGCCAGGGTCACGCCCCCGCCCGCTGAGGCCAAGATCAGACCCAGCGAGCCCAGGGTGTCCTCGATCTCATCCAGTGGTGTGGCCTCGTAATAGGAGGCGTTGTGGCCGGGAATGGGTATGCCGACGACCAAGAAGGGCTTGTCTCTCACCCGGTACCGCATACGCGCCGGATTGCCGCCCTCTACGGTACGGCGGAGGCGTTCGTCGATGTCGCCCTGCTCGAACTCGAACGACGGCTGGAACCAGTCGCTGCCCACTCGCAGAACCGGACGAGAGCCCTCGGGGGTGGCCAGCGTGCTGACCAGGTTTTGGAGCGCTTCAGAGTCGATGTCGGGGCTGAGGCGGCGGTTGACCACCGAGGCGTTGAACCCCACCGTGGACAGGGCATCGTTCTCCCTGCCGTTGAGCAGGTTCTGGCGAGTCAGCGCGAACACCGTCACGCTGAGCAGCGCCGACAGCAAAAGCGTGGTGAGCACAAAGGCCAGGATGATGCGGGTGCGAAGCCTCAGCCGCCGGGCCCTGGAACCCGCCCGGCGCCAGATGTGGGTGCGCTGCCCCGATTGACCGCTGTTGTCCATCGGCGCCGTTACGCTTGGAGCTTGTATCCCAGGCCGCGGACGGTCACCACGTAGCGCGGGTTTGCCGGGTCGGTCTCGATCTTGGTGCGCAGCCGCCGGATGTGAACGTCCACCAGACGGCCGTCGCCGAAGTAGCCGAGATCCCATACCCGCTCGAGGAGCACCTCCCGGCTGAGGACCTTGCCGGAGTTGGTGGCCAGCTCCACCAAAAGCCGGAACTCCGTCTTGGTCAGCGGGGCTACTTCGTCGTTGACGGTCACCACCCCTTGTTCGGGCATTATCTCCAGTTGCCCGAACCGCATATCGGTCATGGTGGTGTCGGTGGTGCGCACTCGGCGCAACAGGGCGCGGATGCGGGCGGAGAGCTCCTTGGGTGCGAACGGCTTGGTCAGGTAGTCGTCGGCGCCGGCCTCCAGGCCGGCCACCACATCATGGGTGTCGGCCCGGGCGGTAACCATGATGATGGGCACGTCGCTGGTCCGGCGCAGGGTGCGGCACACCTCAAACCCGTCGATGTCGGGCAGCATGATGTCGATGAGCACCACATCGGCAGGTGTGTCTGAGAACGCGTCGAACGCCTCTTGGCCGTTGGCCGCCTCCTGCACGTCCCAGCCCTCGTCTTCGAGGGCCAAACGGACTGCGGTGCGAATCCTCTCGTCGTCCTCAATGGCCAGGATGCGAGTTCCCACCCTGAAATGGTGCCTGATTTTCGGCACAAATGCGTGGCAGGGGGACTTATAGTCGGTCGGCTTCGGCGTCTTGCAGCAGTTTCACCAAGGGATCGGCCACCGCAGGGGCGGCCGCGAACACGAAATTGCTGCTGGGAGGGCCTCCCAGCAGGTCTCTGACCACCGCACCGGCCTCCTGGGCGATCAGTGCCCCCGCGGCGTAGTCCCACAGGTTCAGACCCACTTCGAAGAAAGCGTCCACCCGGCCGCAGGCCACTGAGCAGAGATCGACCGCCGCTCCGCCTACCCGCCGAATGTCGCCGATGTGCGGAAGCAGTTCGCCGAGCACCTCGGCTTGGCGGGGGCGCCGCCTGTGATCGTATGAGAACCCTGTTGCCACTAGGGCCATAGTTGGGTCGCCGTCGTGGCGAACGGTGATGGGCCGGCCGTTGAGCCGGGCCCCTCCGCCTCGCCAGGCGGTGAAGGTCTCGTTCAGAACGGGGTCGATTACCGCCCCGGCCACTACCTCGCCGTCGAGCTCTGCGGCCACCGACACGCCGTAGCCGACATGGCCGTAGACGAAGTTCACCGTTCCGTCGATGGGGTCGATGATCCAGCGCACCCCGCTGATTCCGTCGCGGCCCGAGCCCTCTTCGCCTATCACTCCGTCGTCGGGCCGACGGTGGGCCAAGAACTCCACAATGGCCGATTCACAGGCCGTGTCCATGTCGGTCACCAGATCGGTGCGCGAGGACTTGGCGCTGATCAGGAGGTCTTCACCGGGGTCATTTCGCAAAAGCGAGGCGGCCACTTCGGCGGCCTCGGCAGCCACTAGTTCCAGGTGGTCCCACACGGGAGGATCGGGCACGACTGACAGTCCTGGTTTTGGCACAGCTGAACTCTACGCTGGTGGAGATGGCAACTCGCGGCTTGGTGGATCTTCGGTCAGACACCCTTACCCAGCCCACCGACCCTATGCGGGAGGCCATGGCCTCCGCGCCGGTGGGCGACGACCGCTACGGGGAGGACCCCACGGTCAACCGTCTTGAGGAGCGGTTCGCCGAGCTGGTGGGCAAGCCGGCCGCGGTATACGTGCCCTCGGGAACCATGGGCAACCAGATCGCCCTGCGGCTGCACGCCGCGCCGGGCAGCAACGTGGTGGTGGGCCGTCGCCAGCACCTGATGTCCTACGAGAGCGGAGCCGCCGGGCTGAACAACGCCTTCCAGACCTACCCCGTCGACGATGCCGGCGGCGTTATCGATCTGGGGATCGCCGCCGAGGCGGTGGAGGCGGGCCGGAGCGGCTTTTGGCCCCCGGTGTCGCTGATCTGTGTGGAGAACACCCATCTGGCCTCGGGCGGGTTGGCCATCGGTGCCGACTCCATGGCCGCGGCCGCCGCCGTGGGGCCGCCGGTGCATCTCGACGGCGCCCGCTTGTTCAACGCCGCCGTTGCCCTGAGCACTCCGGCCGCCGAATTGGCCGCAGCGGCCAGCACGGTCATGTCGTGTGTGTCCAAAGGGCTGGGTGCGCCGGTGGGATCGCTCCTGGCCGGATCGACCGACTTGGTCGACGAGGCCCGACTGCACCGACGGCGTCTGGGAGGGGCTATGCGCCAGGCCGGGGTGATCGCCGCGGGCGGGCTGTATGCGCTGGAGAACCACATCGAGCGGCTGGCCGACGACCATGCCCGGGCTCAGCGGCTAGGCGAAGCGGTGGGCGAGCGGTGGCCCGGCTCCCGGCTAGGCGAGGCCGAGGCCGACTGCGGGCGCCGGCTCACCAACGTGGTGGCCTTTCGCCACCCCGATGCGGCTGGCCTGCTCGAGCATCTGCGCCAGGCGGGAATCCGAGCCGGGCTCCTGGCCCCTGGCATCGTGAGGTTCGTGACCCACCTAGATGCGGACGATGCTGACATCGACCGAGCCGTGGCGGCCCTGGCCTCCGCGCCGGGCTGATCTGGCGGCTAGTGCCCGTTTCGGTCTTGGCGGCGGCCGCCGAAGAGCCGCCACTCCTCCATGGCCCGCAGGGTCAAGATAGACACCACGGCCAAGCCCACCGCCCCGGCCACCGCGCCTACTAGCGCTCCGAGCCCGGTCCACAAGCCGCAGTCGCCGTCGCACTGAAGGTCGATGAAGGCAAACCCAATCAGCCCTCCGCACAGCCCCCCGACCAATATCGCCGCGAACGCCAGCCACCGCGCCCCCTTGGGAGGAAGCGCCGAGCGCTCCTCAGGAGATCCCGGATCGACCATCGGTCCATGTTATGGGGGCGGTGAGCTGTACACAGACTCGCCGTTGTCGTAGTAGCTGATGAAGATGTGGTCGAAGACGGCGTTGACTTTGCGGTTGAAGAGCTCGGGGCCGTAGAGGTCGATGGGGAGTTCGTTGTCGAGGGTCCTGCGTATAACGACTTTGACGGCTGAGCGGGTTTGCTGTTTGCGTTTCCAGTCGAGGACGAGTTCGTCGGCGATGCGGTCGAGCAGCTTCTTGGCAGCGCCTTTGACTTCGATGGCTTGGGCGCGGGTGAGTTCTGGTTCGGGTTTGGTGAGCAGGTCGAAGATGGCGAGTTCATCTTCGGTGATGCCTTCTTTCACGGAGCGTTGTTCTTCTTCGGTGAGCTCGTCGTTGATGGCTTTGAGCCGTCGGAGGAGTTCTTCGAGGTTGTGGGTTCCGGCGTTGTATTCGTCGATGAGGCGTCGGAACCGCTCGGCGAGGTCGTGGCGGGTGGGGTTCTTTCGCACGGCGTCTTCGAGGCGTTCTTCGATGTTGTCTTGGATGGCTTTGGCGGCGGTGCGTTTGCGGCCTTCGAAGCGCCCGATGAGCTGTTCGAAGTCGAGTTGGTTCAGGTCGATGAGCGGGTCGGCGTCGGCGGTGGGGATGATGTACTCGTTGGCGGCGACGGAGCGGTCGAGCAGCTCTGACACCGAGTCCATGACCCCGGAGATGTCGGGGGCCTCGGTTGAAGACTCGATCTTGGAGGCGATTGTGCGGATGACCGCAACCTTGTGGGCGGCTGCGAGGGCTTCGGGGTCGGGCAGCAGGGCTTTGAAGGTCTTCCGGGTTTGGCGGGCCAGCGTCACGTAGCGGCGGCGGGTCTGCTCGTCGATGAGCAGGGCTTCGACGGCGGCCTGTTGGAGCGCGATGAACTCGAATCCCGAGGCGTTCTCCAGTTCGGCGAGGCCGATGTCGTTGTCAGCGCAGAAATCGGCGACTTCGGCCAGCGCGGCGTGCAGTTCGGCGATCAGCTCGTCTTTTGGCCGTATGGGGGTGCCTAGCCCCGGCCCGGCGCCGTATATGGCGAGGGCTTTCTCCAGGTTTCGGAACACGCCGACGTAGTCGACGATGAGGCCGTTGTCCTTGTCGGGGAACACCCGGTTGGCCCGGGCGATGGTCTGCATCAGGGCGTGGTTGCGCATCGGCTTGTCGAGGTACACCGTGGAGGTGGACGGCGAGTCGAAGCCGGTGAGCCACATGGCGCACACGAACACCAGCCGGAACGGGTCGTCGGGGTCTTTGAACTTGGCGTCGAGGCTCTCTTCGACCATGCGCCTGCGGTGCTTGGCGATGTCGAGCCCGGCCTCGGCCATGTCGGCCACTTCGTTCTGGGCCTGCGACACCACCACTGCCATGTCGGTGGTGGCCATGAACTCGATGAGCGACTCCAGATGGGGCCGCCCCGGCTCGGGCGTCTCCGCCAGCTCGGCCTCGAGCTCGGCCCGGTAGCGGGCCCATTCGGCTTCGACCAGGCCGTGCATCCGCACCGCGGTGGCCTTGTCGATGGCCACGTACATGGCCTTGCCCCTAAATCCCCGGTTCACGAAATGGCCGACCAGATCGGCGGCGATCTCCTCGAGTCGCCGGGGCCGGGTGATCAGCTGGTACTGCCGGGAGAACTGACGCGCCACCGCCCTCTCCTGGGCGTCGTCCAGGGCGGCAGCTTCGAGGAGTTCTTCGAGCTCTTCGTCGAAGTCATCGTTTATGAGCTGGAGCTCGGGGATGCGGTTCTCGTAGAACAGCGGGACGGTGGCGCCATCGGCGATGGAGTCGCGGAAATTGTAGATCGACACGTAGTCGCCGAACACCCGCCGGGTCTGCTCCTCCTCCCCGGCGATGAGCGGAGTGCCGGTGAACCCGATGAACGACGCATTCGGCAGCGCCTGGCGCATATTGGCCGCCAGCGTGTCGTACTGGGAGCGGTGGGCCTCGTCGGTGACCACCACGATGTCGTCGCGCTCCGACAGCACCGGCATCTGCTGACCCCGCTCGGGCGGGATGAACTTGTGGATCAGCGTGAACACATACCGATGATCCTGACCCAGCAGCTCCCGCAGATGAGCCGACGTCTCGGCGTGGACCTGCTGGCCGGAGGTGACCACCCCGCAATCGGCGAAATCCCCGTACAACTGCTCGTCGAGCTCGGCCCGGTCGGTGACCATCACGAACGTCCAATTGCCCGGCTCTTTTCGCAACACCTTCTGGGTGAACCACAGCATCGACAACGACTTGCCCGACCCCTGCGTGTGCCAGAACACCCCGAGGCGGCCCTCGCGAAGTGCCACCTCCCGCAACGCCTCCAGCGAACTGTTCACCCCCAAGAACTGGTGGTTCTTAGCCAACGCCTTCACCAACCCGCCCGGGCGCTCCATGAACGCGGTGAAGTTCTCTGCTAGATCCAACAGGCGCTGCGGCTGACACGTCCCCCGCAAGGCGGTCTCCAACGACACCACCCCCTGCTCGCCCTCCGAGTTGATCTTCTTCCACTCCGCGAAATGCCCCCAATCCGCGAACGTCGACCCCACCAGCGTGTCGCCACCGTTGGAGAGCATCACGAACGCGTTGAACCAGAACAACTGCGGAACCGTGTCGCGGTAATCGCGCAGATTGCCGTCGAAGCCATCGCGGACGCTCTTGTGCGACACCTTCAACTCGACGAGCACCAGCGGGATCCCGTTGACGAACAGCACCACATCGGCCCGCCGCCGGTACATGTCGCCCGAGATCCAAAACTGCGAAACCGCCAGCCAGTCATTCGCCCCAGCACGATCCCAGTCCACAAACCGGACCGTTGCCATCCGGCGCTCGCCGTCGCCGGAGACCTCCACCCTCGCCCCATCCCGCAAAAGGCCATAAACCTCCCGATTCGCCCGAACCCGACCCATCGCCGAGCGATCCCGGAGCAACTGCTCCGCGGCCTCATCCAACGCCGACTGCGGCAGCCCAATATTCAAAGACCGCAGCGCATCTGAGAGCCGGTGGCCGAGCACCGGCTCAGACTGAGAATCACGGCCCAGCGTCCCCGCCGGCCCCAAAACCTCGTCGAACCCCGACACCACCTCCCAACCCAACCCCGCCAACAACCGCAATGCCGGCTGCTCCACCAGCAAATCCTCACTCAACCGCCCCGGACTCACGCCCCCACAGCCTCTAACCCCAAATCAAGCTCGGATACATCGAGCTCACCAGACACCAACCGCGGCAGGAGCAGGTCGCGGGCCTCGCGAAGAACCCGATTTTGCTTCGAAAGGTTCAGCTGAAGATCGAGCATCGGCCTAGCGGTACTCTCAAACTCGCCCTGAAGTATCTTTGTGGGCAGGGCCATCTTGACCTCGCCGAGTGCAGAGCGCTTGATGTGTTTCATGGTCGTTCCCTGTGCCCTAGCGCGGAACTCGTCCATCCTCTCGTTCAGTGAATGGAAGATGAACAAAGGGGACACCTCATAGGGGCGGACATCGAACAGATGCTGATTCAACAGCCCTGGCCCGGAAGCCCACACATACGCCTTGAGATCAGCCGACCAACTGAATAAGACAGATCCGTCGTCGACGAAGTACTTCTCGCTGACATCTGCCCCGTGGTACCGAGGGGTATCAGCAGTAACACCATTCTTGAGTTCCTTGATCTTTACGATGGGCAACCCTTCGTCGAGCCAGTGCTCCGGCTTGAATGCGAATCCATTCACAAAGTCAGCGAGTTCTGCAAACGACCGGACTTCCCACCCCTCGGGGATCGGGCCGAGGTCGGAGTCGACCAGCCCGACATCCTCATGCCCCGGAAACCGGAAGCACACAAACCACTCCCGATACAACAACCGAGCCATCTCCTCCAAGATCTCAATCCGCCGCCGATTGTTCTCAATCAGGTCGTCGAACGAGTCCAGTACTTCCACGATGGCATCTTGCAAGGCAAGCGATGGATACTGCACCGGCATCTGTTGAACGACCCCGGCGCTCAGATTTGACATAGTCGCCCCTACCGCATGGCCCTTCAACCACCCGATGGTTTGGTCGAGTCCGAGGAAATAGAAGAGATACCTAGGGCGGATCTTCACAGACCCATTGACGGAAATCCGCATGGATCCTGTGCCACAAAGCCAGCCTTCCTCTGCTTCACTGGTCCAAGCTCGGCGACCGATGTCTCCTCGCCTGCCGAGCACAATGTCACCCGTGCGCAACATGTGTGAACTCAGGCGCTCGACCACCTCAGCGTCGACTCGCGCGATCACAGACGAATCAATCTTGCCGTCTGACATGTCCTTCGGCATTACGACCGGTGTGGCGGCAGGGTCATCGACGTAGTCGCTCTTGTGGAGTTGTGTGCCGAACGGGCCGGTACGGACCTCGCCTCCTGCCTGGCAGGCAAGATCCCCCAACGTAGAGGTCGTCCACGTCACTGGCGCAGCACCCTGTCAACTTTCGTCTGCACGAAATCCGACAACGCCGTCGCTTCTGCTGTCAAAGTCGCGAACTGCTCTTCAAAGAGTTCCATCGTGGCGAAAAATTCGATGTCATCGACACCGCGGGAAGCAAGTCCGACATACCTGCCCGGGTTCAAGCTCCAGTCCTGTCCCTCAATCTGCTCCAACGTCGCGACAGCACAGAGACCGGCCACGTCGACATATGAGCCGTCGGGGAACCTGTCGCTGAGCATCTCTCCACTACCGGCGTCGAACTCCGGTTCGTCCCCTCGCCAGAGTCGGACAATGTTGGCGAGGAACTCGATCTGCTGGGGTGTCCAGTCGCGGTGGGCTCGGTCGATCTGGTTGTAGATCTCCCTTGCGTCGATGAACAGCACTTGGTCGGCTTGGTCGGTGTACTTCTTGCCGCGGTCGAGGAACCACAGAGTCACGGGAAGGGTGACGGTGTAGAACATGTTGGTGCCGACGGCGATGATCACGTCGACGCTGCGGTCCTCGATCAGCTTGCGGCGTATCTCCAGTTCGCTGCCTCGGGCGTCTGACGCGGAGTTGGCCATGACGAACCCGGCCCGGCCGTTTCGGTTGAGCGCGGAGTAGAAGGTCTGGATCCACAGGTAGTTGCCGTTGTCGGGTTTGGGCAGCCCGAACGGGAACCGGGGGTCGTCTTCGAGCTTGGCCTTGTCGATCTTGTTGACATTGAACGGGGGATTGGCCATCACGAAGTCGAACTCGCCGACCGCGTCGTGGAGATCGTCGTAGTAGGTGTTGCCCTCCCGGATGTCGCCGGCCAGGCCGTGGACGGCGAGGTTCATCTTGGCCAGCTTGACGGTGTCGCCGGTCTTCTCCTGCCCGTACACCGACAGCTCCCGGCTGGGGTCGCTGCGGTGGCGCTCCACGAAGTGGGCCGACTGGATGAACATCCCGCCCGAGCCGCACGCGGGGTCGTAGATCTTGCCGTGGAACGGCTCGAGGATCTCCACGATGAGCCGCACGATCGAGGTCGGGGTGAAGAACTCCCCGCCCTTTTGCCCCTCAGAGAAGGCGAACTGCCCCAAGAAGTACTCATAGATCAACCCGAACCCATCCCCCTCGATCGCCTCCGGCAAACGGCTCAACAGCCGCAACAGCTCCCCCAAGATGTCGTCTGGGATGCGCGAGTAGTCCTTCGGCAGCACCCCCTGAAGGTCCGGGTTGCAAGCCTCTATGCCAGCCATCGCCTGGTTCACTGCCTTGCCAACATCTGCTCCCTCAGGAAGATTCAGCAGCCCCTCAAACCGCGATTCCTCCGGCAGAAACAGCGCCCCCGCCGCCTGGTAGTCCTCCGGCCCAATCGGCCGTCGCTCAGACCCCGACCCCACCACCTCCGCAGCCTGCGCAAACCGCTCATCCGCATACCGCAAGAAAATGAGCCCCAACACCGGCGACGCATACTCCGAAGCCTTCAACCCCGAGTTCGCCCGAAGCTGATCCGCCGCCTCCCAAAGCTTCCCCTGCAACTCACCAAGGTCCGTCGCCACGCCCATCCTCTCTCACAGTCGCCCCATTCTGCCCGCGCCAGCAAGCCCAGATCACAATGCAGCCCAGAATCACGGGCAGCCCTTGCTGCATCGTCGGATGAACGGCAGTAAGGGGGCAAGCCTCGCGTTCGCCGCAGGGCATTTCGGTTCATCGGGCCAATGAGCAAGAACCTTGGGTACGCGTCCTCGTCACGGCCGTGCTTGAAAAGCAGGGGCCAGTTGAGAACGGCCTCCATCGGTTGGTTGTTGCAACACGCCGGACATCGTGACCGATCCGCTGCAACCGCTGATGGAGCCCACCCTGGTTTATTCGGTTGTCATCTCTACGGCTGCCAACACCACCCGTGCAACCTGGTGGTTGAGGTGCTGCCCACACTGCTGTCTGAAGCTGCTGTAGCGGGAGTATGTCTCTCGGAGATTCTGGAAGGAGTAGAGGTCTGCTATCTCTTGGAACTGTTCCTCGGTGACCTGATTCCCGCCAGTTTCCGCTGAGAGCAAGTCAAAATACGCGGTCATCGCGAACGCTGCGTGAGCCGATTCCGATTCGGCCCCCAAGAACTGGCTGTGCAATCGCAACATGACCGAATGGGGATTCGCCTTTGCCTCGGTGAAGAGCCGGTAGCCCTCCGGGTCGAGATGCCGCAGGATCAATAGCGCCAGCGCGGCTCGGACACACTCGGCGTACCGCTCCGGGCTGTTGATGCGCCAGCTTGCCGCCGACTCAAGGCCGACAGCCATCGTCCACCGGAGAGCCTGAGCCACCCGCTGCAAGTCCCTCAGAGCTCCGCCGGTTGTCAGCGCTGTGGTCGTCAGCAATCCGTCGATGTAGCCGCGGCTAGCGTCTGCTTCTACTTCGATCTCCAGGTGTTCCCGCAGGTGGTTGACTAAGACGGATAGGTCGTCGCTGCCCATTGTGCCGGAGAGACTCATCCGCAGGTCGAAGAACCGCTGCAAGTACCGCTCGGAGCCGTATGCGCTTCCATAGACTGCTTCCAGCCCTTTCGCCGTCTCTTCTAGGTTGATTGCCAGCACTACAACCACCCCTGGCGCTGCCAGCAGGTTGTGGACGGCCCCCAGATATTCGACGACCTTATGGGGCAAACAGCGGTCCAGTTCGTCCACCAGCACTACCAGCGGGCCGTCTGCTTTTTCTGCTTCTTGTTCCAGCGCCTTTTTGAATCGTCGGACGCAATCGCGGTACTCAGGCAGGCCGTTTGGGAATGCTTGGTCCTGGGTAATTGCCTCTGCCGCCTCGGTCACAACTTCGCCGATCCTGAACGGCAGATTCTTCCCAGCAGCCACGACTATGGCTTTCGCCGCTTCAAGCAGTTCGGCACGCCGGTCCTCTTCCACCACTTCAGTCAGTGCCGAGGCGAGATTGAACAACGGGTCAGTGGTATAGCTCTCCGTCCATGCGTTGAACTCGGCGACCCTAACTTCCTGCTGCTCTAGGTAGGCCTTGCACATCATCAGAAACGCAGTTTTGCCAGTACCCCACCCCCCATCGACGGCGATTACCGCATGGTCGGAGACCGATCTGCCGAAATCGCAAAGCAGCCTCACCCGCGGCCCACGATCCAACAGATCATTGGCAAAGGGGCTGTCCACTTCTGCGACAAACTCGGGAACAGCAATCTTCACCGTCTTGCTCACCCCTTCTGTTGCTTCCTCCATGCCCTCCTGCTTTCGCTGCTTGGACATCAGACTCCTTGCACATCGCCAGAATCTTGTGATCGCCTGCAAGTGATCTGGTTGCAGGCGGCTAGCTGTTTCGCTGCGAGTGTATTGGTCTGCGGTGACAGTTTGAGGGGATGCCGCAGAAGAGCTCAGACTCCTCCCACAGGGTCTCTAGATCGGTGGCCTCAAGAACGCTGGCGAGGTCGTGGTGCCTCGCCGCCACTGCCGCGGCAATCTCAATGCCCGAGGTCATCCAACGGCTCCCTTGCTCAGCTTTGTCTGTCGGCCATTGGGCTACACAAGGATCACAAGGCCGACGGCGTCTTGAGCTGGTCGTCCATTAGAAACAAGTATCTGCTGATGGTGCCTGTCATCGTGCGACCATTCTCCTGGGCCGGGCCCAGGGTCCACATTCTGGTGATGGCCCTGGCTGCTCTTTGGAGGCACTCTGTTTGAATGGACGACAAGGCGGGATACCACTGGCGGCTGAATGAGGCTGGGTCAGACTCCATTAGGGCGAACCATTTCGGGTCGGCCTTGCAGATGTCCATTTCTATGGTCTCCCAGAGGTCTAGGGGTCGCTGCGATCTTGCGCTTCCGTCGAGCATCGTGTCGAGGTCGTGGTAGCGACCGCCTGACCCAAGCTCGCTCAACGCATCGAGCATGGCTCGCCAGAGGTCGTTGGAAGCGAGGAACTCGATGTCGCATCGGATGGCAGGGCGAGCGGTGAAAGTCTCGTTTCGACGGCAAGCTGCCAAAACGTCGTCGAGCAGATCAAAGAGGACATGTCCGTAGTCGGTCCTCAATTGCCGCGACGATGGGAGGGCGCCTTCTTCGCCTAACTGGATAAGTGCTTTGGTCACCTTGAGAAGACGCTCAAAACCCTGCGCCAGCAAGTGCAAGCCGACGACCCTTCGATCTTCTTTGCCGTCCCATTCGGCGATGGATTGGATGCCTTCCCCGACGAGGGTTACCGCTGTTTCAGTTTCGTAGATGAAGGCGAGGCGGCGGTCCACGCTGAAGGTCTCTTCGGGCATTCTTGAGAAGCTATGCACCTGTAGTTATTGCGGCTTCATGAATTTGAGATCAAACTGCTGCTGCACCCCCGCCCATCATCGGCGTCGCCTCCGATGTGCCGAAGCCATCTTCCCCGCCCCTGGGCATGATGAGTTCTTCAACCCGGAAGCGGTGTTCGACTTCGACGCGACGCCGGAAGAGCTTTCCGAAGGGCTGTTCAAGCAGCAGGAGCGCCAAAAAATACTGTCTGAGCAGCCAAAATAGTCTGCCTGGCTGTGGAATATCTGTGCGGGAGCCGTCCGTGGGCATTGATTCGCAGGAAAGCACCGCTAATCTAATGTCAACGGTGCGGCTCACCGACTGGAGTTGATATGGGCGAAAAGCGCGAGGTTTTCGGGCAGCGGCATGTGCGGGACAGAAGCAGGACCAGCGACGAATCGCGCCAAAGACGAGCTGAGGCCCACAACGCCAGATCACAGAGCCAAGGCGGTGCTCAGAGGCGCACTCAACAATAGGTGACCGGCGCATTCACAGGAGTGCTGGCCCTGGAATTAAGAGGCTGCGCGGATAGGCGACACGGATCTCGGTGGATTCCGTTCGGACCGCGATGGGCCCCAGCAAGACCGCAGGTCAAGGAATTGAAGCCGCCGTCCGGGGTTCAGATGTTTCCGCAGGTCAGCGCCTATCCGCTCGGCCCCTAAGAGGCAGGCGCTGAGAGCAGGTGATTGATCTGCGATTACGGCACGTCACTATCGGGTATACATCCCTCGGTACCCGTTGCAGCTCGCCACACCACCTCGACGGCAATCCCCACCAGAGGTTAGGCAGTGCCTGATGCGTGGCGTGCCTCGAGGCGTGCCAGGTGACCCTTGAAGGCGAAGTTCGGGAGGATGATGGCGTCGCATTCCGCTGTCGAGATTCCGAGTGCTTGGAGCAGGGAATGGCGCAGTAGCCATTGACTGCCGATGAGCACGTCAATCTGCCCGGTGGCATCTCTCGGCTTCGTGTTGGCATGCGCTGCTCTCGTGCGGAATTTGTTGATGTCTGTGACCAAGTTGGGGTAAGCCTCCAAGATGGCTCGTCCTGTGTCCCCACAGCTTTGGGCGATCTCGTCTGCTTTTTCCATAAATCTCTTGTTCCGGGTAGTCGCCAGCCGGTTTGAGAGCAGGTCCTTGTGACTGTCGGGCACGGAATCTTGAAGTCGAGTCAGGACCTCCTTCGTGGCGGCGTCTTCAGACACGCTTCCAACGAAGCAAGCAGCGTGAAGGCTCTCGAGGCCGTTGCAGGCATGCAAGAGCGAGTCATCGAACGAAAAACCTGACGTCTTCGCTTGGGAGTCCGCGAGACGCTCGAAAGCCACGCGAAGCCTGGCACTGTCCCGGACAGCAAACCAGCCTCCCAACAAGGCCTCGAAAGTCATTCCCGCTTCCTGTAGCCCATCACGGGTGGCAAGCATCTCCCACTGTCGGGGGACGTTGCCCTCTTCCGCGTCGTCCTTATCTACATGGTCCAATGGCTGTGGAATCCGAATGTCGATTTCGATGGGGCGCCCTCGCCCGAACCTCTCTAAGAGATGTGCACTGATGCCTATTGGAAAGCTCGGGCGCATCGCGAGCAGAGACATCAGGTCATTGATCGGGTGAATCCACTTTTCGGCGACCTGCTGGAGCTTCAGCGTGTCGGAGATCGTGATTGATGCCGACGCGTCTGCAACGAAGCGGCTGTCGGAGTGACGACCAACTAAAGCCATGACGAATTCTGACCGGACAGTCCTTGCACCAGGCTCTCTTCGTCGTTCCATGTCCCATGGAACGACATGACATGCGCGTCAGCATCGATGGTGAATGGCTGATTCCTGATGTCAGCCGCCCACGCGGCGAGGTCACGGAAGGAGATAGTGGCTTCCTCGACCTCCGAGTCGAGGTCTACCCATATGCCATCACCTTCGACAATGGTGCTCACCGCCCAGCGCTGCACGCCATAGCGGATGCTTGAGGACTGCATAATCGACTGGGTGTCGTAGCACCCAAGCAGGCTGTATGACTTCCCAGTGTTGTCCGTGCCTCTGATGGTGACAAGGTCGTCTTCGGTCTTGACAACACGATTTCCCAAATGTTGCCAAATGGACTCAGCGGTCAGACTTCCGATCGTTTCCAAAGTCCAATCAGACATTCCATCAGCCAGGAGTTCGCCCGCGACGGTGTGCTTTGGAGGTTTGTAATTTTTTGGCGGACGCTCGCGCGTCTCGATCCACCACTCTCCGTACAACTAGCCGCTACCTCCTTGAGGCGTACTTCTCCTGTCGCCCGTTGACCAGCGCAAGGCATCCGACATACATGGGGGACGTTCTGCGCTCGGGCTGAGCATACGCTCCGTCGCCCTCATGTCCTGCCGATTTGCCACCGGAGCCACATCGCCCCAGTTCGGTGAGTCACGCTTCGTAAGTCACCCACCTATCGTCGAGGCATGCACTACAAGGCGGAGCTGTGTCCAGGCCAGGACTGAAGTTCGAGGCTCCCCAATCGGGATTTGTGAATCCATTTCGCATCCGAGGTGCAGAGTTCGAGCCGCCTATCGTGTTCTTGCATGGCCGACAAGCAGATCTACGTGATTGCTGGCCCTAACGGTGCGGGAAAGACCACGTTTGCGATGAGGCGGGTAGCGGAGAAGGTGAGACAGGGGGGGCCATCCGGTGCCTGAAGATGTGGTTCGCAGGCGATTCGATGCCGGGCTGCGGAACTTGTATGAGCACTACATTGGTAGGGTTGACGAGTGGAGGGTGTTGGACAACTCTGGACCGGTGCCGCTGCTTGTCGAGCAAGGCATGAACCGTGACTGATCCGAGCGATAACGACCAGGAGGGCTCTGCCGACCATCCTCCTGTCTTGCGCGGCGAGGAGTTGACCGAATCCATTTTGCGGTCGCTGAGGCTGGCCGCCAAGGACGCGCACCTCTTGGCTTATCAAACCGGCACGGGGGTGGTGACGCGGCACAACGGCAAGGTGGCAGTTGTGCCTCCCGACCCGGCTATGTACGAAGACCTCATTCCGCCTCCTTTCCAATCGAGCGATTAGGGGCATTCGGCAGGGCTCGAAGGCGTACGCGCCGTATGGACTGGGGGCAGATACAACGCGTTAGCGGGGCATTGCCCATATTGTGCGTCTCATACTGTCGCCCTGTAATGTGAGTGATGTTTCTTATGTTCAATTCATATTCAACATTTCACAAGATATTCTCGCCTATACAGGCTTATTCAGGGGGTTGTTGTCACTGGGGTCGGTATACTTGCATGTATGGAGTTTAGGCCCCCTGAGCAGGGGAGACGGGCTGATCTTGGGCCTTGTGGGCCGGTGTGGCCGGAGGCGGTTGATGTTGACGTTTTGTCGTTGTCGGAGTTGCGGGAGCGGCTGGGGTTGATTAAAAAAGCCGAGGCTCGGCTGGCGGCGATGAAGTCGGCCGCGTTGGCCGCGTATTCCAGTCGGGGTGGCGAGGGTTTGGCCCGGCGGGTGGTGTTGGAGGAGTTGCAGGCCTCCAAGCAGCAGGCCCGCCGGGAGGTGGAGACCGCTGCTCAGCTCTCCAAGGTTCCCGAGACCCTCGATGCGCTGGGCGCTGGGGAGATTCCTGAGGGCCATGCCAAGCAGATCGCCAGGGCCGCTTCGCAGGGTCCGGTTGACGAATCCGTGCTGGTTGAGGCGGCTCGACACGAGGACTTCGGCACGTTCTCCAAGACGTTGCGCGACCATCAGCATGAGCAGTCGGACGATGACGGCAAGTCGTTGATGGCCAAGCAGCGGGAGCGGCGTTCGTTTAGTTTCTTCAAGTCTCCTGACGACGGTATGTTCGTTGTGAACGGGCGGTTCGATCCGGTTGCGGGGAATCGTATGGAGGCTGCGCTGGCCGATGAGGTGCGCCGCCTGGCCAACAGCAGCAAAGACGGCGACCAGACGGCGTTCGACCAGCGGATGGCCGACGCTTTGGAGAATCTGGTCTGTGCTGACGCCAAAGACCGCAAGCCTCAGGGCACCACGCTTATCTTGACTGCCGACTGGGACGCGCTGAGCCAGAAGCTGGCCGGCGCCCGTCTGCTCGACGGCACGCCTTTGCCTGTTTCTGAGGCTCTGCGGCTGGCCTGCAACGCGGACATCGTGCCCTCGGTGTTCGACGCCAAGAACCAGGAGCTGTGGGTGGGGCGCAAACACCGCTTGGCCACCGAGGCCCAGCGGGCCGCGCTCATCATCCGCGACAAGCACTGCATCGGCTGCGGACGATCAGCCGTATGGTGTGAGGCCCATCACATCGAAGAATGGCTGAGCGGCGGCCGCACCGACATCGACAACCTCGTGCTGGTCTGCAAGAGCTGCCACCACAACATCCACGACGACGGCTGGACAGTCCACCGAAACCAAAACGGAGCCTACGAACTTCGACCGCCGCCCAAGCCCTACGCCAATTTTCCCCCTGGGCAGGCACGCTCAGGGCCATCCTCCGCCAAAGCGCAATCCAGCCCCGATGCCCTTATGGATACCTTCCCCGAAGTTGGAGTCACCACCTGGCAGCCTGAGAGTTCCAAACAGCTGCTATTGAACTGATGCTGCGCCGGGCAGACTGCATTGCCTAGGGCGTGCTGTCACCGGGTCAGGCCATACTGGGGGGATGGCAGAGGGGGCCCCGGATTCGAGACCGAGGCGAGTTCGGGACTGGGCAGTGGCCGGGGGAGTGGTGCTGAGAGGGGAGAAGCTGCTGCTGGTGCGGAACCGGCGGCGCAACGACTCGATCGAGTGGAGCACTCCCGGCGGGGTGGTCGACCCGGGCGAGACAATGCTGGAGGCGCTGGGCCGGGAAGTAAGGGAGGAAACCGGCATCGAAGTTCTCGTCTGGAAGGGTCCGCTGTATGAGATAACCGTGGACTTCGCTGACTTAGGCTGGTTGATGCGGGTGGAAGTCCATAGGGCGGTGGAATGGAACGGCGAGATCGTCCTCGAAGACCCCGACGGCATCGTGGAGCACGCTGATTTCTATGACCCCGGCGAGTGCGAGGCCCGCTTGGTGAAGAGCCCTCGCTGGGTGCGGGAGCCGCTGGTGGAATGGTGGCGGCAGCGCCCCGACCAGATGCTGAGCTACCACTACGAGGTGACCGGCACCGAGATCGACGGCCTCGCGGTCACAAGGCTCTAGCCAGTCAGTGGCAAGGCTGTAGCAATGGCGATGGAGGATTCCGGCACAGGATCCAGCCAGGCTCAATCCAGTCAGGCTCAGTCAGGGGCGATTCTGCACGTGGACATGGACGCCTTCTTCGTGTCGGTGGAGCAGCTTCGCCGCCCTGAGCTGCGGGGCCTGCCGCTGTCGGTGGGCGGGCCGGGCAGCCGGGGGGTGGTGGCGTCGGCCTCCTATGAGGCCCGGGCCTATGGCGTGCATTCGGCCATGCCCTCGGGGCAGGCCCGCCGACTGTGTCCCGACATCGTGTTTCTGCCCGGCGACCACGAGCTGTACTCGGAGGTGAGCGGGCGCATCATGGACATCCTGAGGTCGTTTACCCCGCTGGTGGAGCCATTGTCGGTGGACGAGGCATTCTTGGACGTGTCCGGCGCCCATCATGGCCCGGTGGAGATCGGCCATCTCATCCGACAAGAGGTCCGCCAGCAAGAGAGCATCAACTGCGCGGTGGGGGTGGCCGCGGTCAAGTTTCTGGCCAAGATGGGCTCCAAGCTGGCCAAGCCCGAGCCCACCCCGTCGGGGCCCACGGGTGGGGCGGGCGTGTTCGAGGTGCCGGTGGGACAGGAGCGGGCCTTCCTGGCACCCCGTCCGGTGGGCGATATCTGGGGAGTGGGGCCAGCCACGCTGGCCCGCCTCAGCGGCATCGGGATCGCCACCATCGGAGAACTGGCCGAGTTCCCGATTGAGAGGCTGGAGGCGGTCGTGGGCAAGGCTCACGGCCGGCATCTGCACAACTTGGCCAACGCCGTCGATCCCCGGCCGGTCATTCCTGAGACGGCGCCCAAATCGATCAGCCACGAGAAGACCTTTTCCCGCGATCTGCACACCCATGGCGACCTCGGCGGGGAGTTGACGGCATTGAGCGATTCGGTGGCCTCCCGGCTTCGGGCTGCCGGGGTGGCGGGGCGGACCGTCACCATCAAGGTGCGCTTCGGAGACTTCCGCACCATCACCCGGTCGCACACCCTGGCTAGCCCGATTGACTCTGGGGTTGTGCTGGCCCGGGAGGCCAAGCGGCTGTTGGACGGGGTGGACGTGGCTACGGGGGTCCGCTTGATCGGGGTGGGCGTTTCCGAGCTCGAAGACCCCGGTCAGCGCCAGTTGTCATTGGACGACTTCGCGGCCGGGTCATGGCACGATGTGGACCGGGCCATCGACCGCATCAGAGACCGCTTTGGGGCCAAGTCCATCAAGACCGGGGGATCGGCCGACGGCGGCCCTCGGGCCGGGGGCTGGACCCGGCCCCAATAAGCCTGTCAGGCCACCAATCGCGGCGGGCTGGCATTGTCTGAAGGGTCGGGCTGTGAGACACTTAGCATGTGCCACTCTCCGAGGACGAGCAACGGATCCTCAGCGAAATAGAGGAACGGCTCTACGAAACCGACCCGGCGCTGGCCCGCGAGGTGGGTCGGACCACGGTGTTCACCCACCCGGCCCGCAACCTGCGTCTGGCGATTCTGGGTTGCATCGTGGGGCTGGTGTTCATGATCATCACCCTCTCGACTTCCTATTGGCTGTCGTTCATCGGGTTTCTGGTGATGCTGGCCGCGTCATTGTGGGCGTGGAGCAACCTGCGACAGCTCGGGCGATTCGGGCTTCAACAGATCAGCGACAGCATCAACCGGGGTGACGTCAGCAATTTCTTGCGGTCACCGGGCCGCCGCATCGCCAACCGCTTGCGCCGGGGCGACGCCGAACGCTCCTGACCGGTAATTCCTGATCGCGTCGATCAGGGGCCGACAGTCCAGCTTGGACCCCGCTTTCTGCGCCAGCGCGTGCTGAGAAGCGGCTGGGGATTGAACGCAGCCGTCAGCTTCTGCCACCAGCTCACTCGGAAGTTGACCTCCGAGCGCACCGACAGCGACCAGGTTCGGGCCAGCCACTGGTTGTGATCGGTGGGCTCAGTGGGGGCGAAGGTGGCGGCCGCAGCCAGGTCACCAAGTCCTCGCAGGTCTGGGCTGTGGAGGGGGACTTGTTCGATGGCCCGGTGAGCGAATTCGGCGTAGGTCTCATCGGGGCGGGGGGTCATGCTGATGAGCGCCAGCGACTCCACCGTCTCCGTCCACAGGAGCATGATCTTGCCCCGGTTGCCGGTGATTTTAAGGAATCGCCGCCGATTCCGGAACCGCCTCATCCACGGGATGGCCAATAGTGCCAGCACCACCATCGAGGGCACCGCAATGGAGAGCCAGGCCTTCCAGCTCAGCCGTCCGCCCCCGGCGGCGTCCGGCGTGCTGTCGCCGAATTCCAGCGGTTCGGGCGGAAACAGGCTCTCGAAGTCGGTTGGCGGTTCAAAGGCGTCAACCGGATCGGTGACTGGCTCTGGTTCTGCATCGGCCGGTTCGGCACCGAAGACGGCTTGGTCCTCGGCCAAGCCGGTGTAGTTCTGAGCGCCGGGGGCTCCCCGGCCCGGTGTGGGTTCGAATGCCACCCAACCCACGCCGGACAAGAACACTTCAGGCCAGGCGTGGGCATGCTTTCCCTGGACGACATAGAGATCGGGATCGTCGGGGTCGGCCTCGCCCACGGTGAAGCCCACCGCCACCCGGGCGGGAAGGCCCGCCGACCGTGCCATGGCCGCAAACGCCCCGGCGAACTGCTCGCAGTATCCCCTCCGGGTGCTCAAGAACTCCTCGATGCGGTTGCCGGAATGGCCGGGAGCCACGTTGGCGTCATAGGCGAAGCCGCCGCTGCGGAAGAAGCTCTGAAGGGCTAGCGCCTGCTCGTAGCCCGAACCGGCCTCGGCGGTCAGCTGGGCGGTCAGCTCGCGGACTCGGGGGCTGAAATCCGACGGCAGTGAGGTGTAGGGCTCCACCGGGGTTTCGAATCCGGCATCGAGGGGAATGGCCTTCAGCACCTCGGGGTCGAATTGGGGCAGTGCGGAGGTGACGGTGTAGGACAGGGTGTTGGAGCTGGCCAGCGATCGGCCCACGATCAGCGTTGACGACGTGGGCTCATAGCTGATGTCGGCATTGCTGACATTTGCGGTGGCCGAGACCAACGACCGGGGTTCGAACGCCGCGGGAAGCCACACCGCGCCGAGCTGTTCGATGTCGAACTGCTGCACCGACTCCTGCACGCTGGAACCTGACTGGAACAGCGACGGCAGCTGAGTGGGACGAGAGGCATAGTCGGCTCGGGATGTCCACACCTGTCCGTCAAACTGATCGAGCGAGGTGAGGCGCCAGTAGGAGCGCTCCTCGGCCCGCACTCGGAACATAACCGTGTCGGCCTGGTTCACCAGTCGACCCCTTATGTCCACCAGGGGGCTGATGACCACCCTTCCCGAAGTTCTCCGGTTCCGCTCAACAGCCTCGGTCAAATCGACCAGCGGATCCTCGGTGCTGCCCAAAACCGGTCCCGCCACAATTGCCCCGGCCAGGGCGATAGCGGCGATGGCCGCGCCTCCCCCCAGTAGCGCCCGGCGTCCGGTCGAAGCCCGCCCCTGGCCTCCCAGCCAGGCAGCCCCGGCGGTGCGGGCTACCACCCGGTGCACCAACGCGAATGTCAACAATGCGGCGATGAACACCGAGATGGTCAGAATCCGATACTGGTCACCCCCCACCAGCCCCACGAAGCTGATGGCGATGATGGGCAGGACCATGGGCTCGAACAGGGCCCGCAACCGCATGGCCATCCAGTCGTTGAGAAAGGCGACCAGCCACAGCGCAGCCAATACGCACACGGTGAAGCCATTGACCGGCTCCACCGGAGCGCTGAGCTCTCCGAACCCGGCCCAGGCTTGGTCCAGATCGTCGGCCAACGCAGTCCAGACACCTTTGGCGGGCAACCCCCAGTAGGCAGCTTCCCAGTAGTGGGTCCAGGTGGCTGTCAACACGAGGCCAGCGGCAGAGATCGAAGCCGAGACAAGCATGCCCCACCCCAGCCTGCGAACAGCCAGCGCCAGCAGATGACTTATCGCCGCGGCCAAGAACACGGGCAAGACCCACTGGTCGCCCTCGAAAACGCGAATGAGGCTGAACGCGGTGGCCGCTGTCAGGAATGGGCCGGTCAGCTCCAGGGCCGTTTGCCAGACGGCCGGTCCATGTCCACTAGACGCGCGGGGGCCGGTCATGGACGCTTGGGAGCGAACCGGGGATCGGTTGGGCGTGGCATCGTCGGGGTGGCCTCACCGGAGGCCGAATGCGCTGCCCATGCTTGGGGGAATCTTCCGGGTTCGCTCACCGGCAAAATGGAAGTGTCCGGGACGAACGCCGGTGGCGCCTGAGCCGATGCCGCTGGTTCGGCGCTGGCGAACAGCACCACCGTCTTGGAGCTGAACTGGGAGCCCAGGGGCATGAGCGACCGCGGTTCGGTTCCGTCGATTGCCGCGGTCACTGCCACAATCAGCCCTCCGCCGTGCTCGCGGCCGAGCCGCTCAACGGCGCCGACAAGGCTGCCGATGTCGGGGCTGACCAGCGCCAGGTGTTCGTAGATCTTGTGGAGGTGGGCAGAGTCGGCGCTGTAGCCGCTGTCGAAGTCCGCAGTGGTGGTCAGCCGGATCTGGTCGCCTCGGCGCTGGCTCGCCCGACAGATGCTGGCCGCGGCCGACACCATGGCTTCGAAGCGTTCGTTTTTGACCTCGGGGCCCACCGCCCCCCTGGTATCGAGCAATACGGTGGTGTGGGTGTGGGAGAACTCCTCGAACTGGCGGACGATCAGCTCGTCGTGGTGGGCCGAAGACCGCCAATGGATGCGCCGGGGGTCGTCGCCCCGCTGGAACGGGCGCAGGCCGTAGAGCTCGTCGCCGCTTTGGGCCATGGGGCTGCGCCGCACCGCATCGAAGGAGCTCCCCGGCAGGCGCGGGGGAGGCCCGATGGGGTGGGTGGCGGGGTAGACCAGCGCTTCTGCTTGGTCGCCGATCTGGAAGTTTCGGGCCGCCATGGCTAGCGGATCGGCAACCGTCAAGGTGAGCGGCCCCACGACGACTTGGCCCCGTTCATCGGTGGGCAGCTGGTAGGCCACCGTCAGCGCCTCGTCGGCTCTCACCGGCGCCACCATCAGGTCGGGTGATTGCATCATGCTGGTTGAGTTCTTGGTGGTGAGGGAGACCTCGTCGGCCAATCGCAGTACCGGGGTGCGGAGGACACCGGTATTGGCCAGCTCCAAGCGCACCTGGCAGTGGTCGCCCACGTGTATCTGCTGCGGCTTTAGCGATCGAGTGATCACCCGCAGAGGTCGGCGGAGCCTGACATAGGCCACCGAGAGGACAGCCACTGCGGCCCCGGCCACTCCAACGGCCAGCAATTCCTCAGAGCCGAACACCCGGCCCGCGGCCACCAGCAGCGCCGACCCGGCGAAAAGTAGCCAGCCTGATGGGGTGAGCACGTTCGGCGGGACGCTAGTCGACGGGGGCCGGAACCGAGCTCATGACCTCGTCCACGATCTGCGCGGGCGGTGTGCCCCGAGCCCGGGCCTGGGGGTTCAGCAGCAGCCGGTGGGCCAGCACCGGGACGGCCAGCTGCTTCACGTCGTCGGGGAGCACGTAATCGCGCCCCTGCGATGCCGCTCGCACCCGGCTGGCCCGTTGCAGCGCCAATGTGGCCCGGGTGGACATACCCAACACGAGGCTGGGGTGGTCTCGGGTGGCGTTGGCTATCTGCACCAAGTAGCGCTTGATGCTCGGGGCGGTGAACATCGCGCTGGCGTGGTCGGCCAGCGCGATCACGTCCTGGGCGTCCACTGTGGGACGAAGGGAGTCGAGCGGGTTCTCGGCGCCGTGGGCGTCGAGAATGTCGAGTTCGGCCTTCTTGGAGGGGTAGCCCACCTCGATTCGCATCATGAACCGGTCTAGCTGGCTCTCGGGCAGGGGGTAAGTGCCCTCGTGCTCAAGGGGGTTCTGGGTGGCGATCACCATGAACGGCCGGGGGAGCGGGTGGGTGGTTCCATCAACGGTGACCTGCCGCTCAGCCATCGCCTCCAGCAGCGCCGACTGGGTTTTCGGGGAGGCGCGGTTTATCTCGTCGGCCACCACGATGCCGGAGAAAACCGGTCCGGGTTGGAAGTCAAGGGTGTTGGCGGCCCGGTTCCAAATGGTGGCGCCTACTACGTCGGTGGGGAGCAGGTCGGGGGTGAATTGGATGCGGCCGAACTCGGCCTGCACGGTGATGGCCAGCGCCTTGGCCAGGCTGGTCTTGCCGACGCCGGGGGCGTCTTCGATGAGCAGGTGCCCCTCGGCCAAAAGGCAGGTGACGGCCAACTCCAGCACGTCGGGCTTGCCCATGATCGCCCGGCCGATGTTGGCCGTGATGGACTGGAATTGCTCGGTGAACAGATTCTCCTCGGGTCTGTTCATCGCCACGTTGCTAATTCTCTCAGGTGCTTCGGAGTTGCGGCCAGCGGGCGGGCATGTCGACGAGCATTCCATCCGGGCTGGGGCCATGGTCTCGCAGCGTGCCCCGGCGCCGAAAGGCAACCTGGTAGCGCTCGGGTTGGGAGGTCCAGCACACGTTGGCCACCAGACCCGATCCGATGGCGTCGTCGCAGTCCTCCAGCTCGCTGCGCCGGGCCCCGGACAGCCAGGTCGTGCGCTGGAGCACCCAGGCCGCCTCCGCCGCTTCGGTATCGAGGACGTCCTCGCACCAGCGGACGAACCCGCCTTTGATCTGCCGGCCGGAGAACGGCTCAGGGGACTCGATCTCCAGAGTCTTGGCCATCCGCCAGCGGAGCACCTCTTTTCCGTCTCGGGTGATCCAGGCGTCGAAGGGGGGCTGGTCCCAGTCGGGGACGGTGGCGTCGTATTGGCGGGTGCCGATCTGTCCCCGGGCGGCATGGAGCACCCCGAGGACGGCGGCGTCGTAGAGATGGGTGCATTGCTCGCGGACCTCGGTCCAGGCAAAGACCTCGGAGGCGGAGTCGGTGAGCGGGCACCCCACCAGGAGGCGGAGCTGATCGAGGGCTCCTGAGCACGGCTCCCAGGGCATGCGGGGACCGGTCGCCTGAACCTCGGTGATCCGCCGGGAGTCGTGGGTCAGAGAGGCCTCGTAGTGGTGCATGTCGTCTTCGAGGCCCACCACCACGGTGTTGAGATCGGTGGCGATCATGCGGAGCCGCCGGCGGAACGCGCCGCTGCCGTGTCGATTGCGGACCAACTCGGGCTGAGGTTCATGTTGGGACACTGGCCGATGTTGGCACACCGAAGCCGGTGGTTTGGGGTCGTGGTGGGCCGCAGCGGAGGCAATCGGACGACCCGACGGGTCACTGTGGCAAGTACTGTCGGTTGATCGTGCCTGAATCGACATCTCCCCTCCGCGCTCTTTCTCATCGATCGTTTCTGCTGTTCTTCATCGGGGTATCCATCGCCACATCGGGCCAGTTCATGCAGTCACTCGCCGTGCCCTTCTACATGAACAAGCTGACCGACTCGAACTTCTGGGTGGGAAGCTCGGCTTTCGCCGTACTGATCCCATCGCTGATCATGACCCCGATCGCGGGCATCTGGAGCGACCGGATCAGTCGCAAGGCCATCTTGTTCGGGTCGTTCTTCACCCAGCTGGCCTGCTCGGCCGCGTTCTTGGTTCTGTTCGTCTCCGACCAGCTGACCCCGTGGCTGATGCTCGGGCTCCAGGTGGTAGTGGGGATGGCGTCAGGATTCCAGTGGGCCCCCACCCAGGCGATGACCGCTCTGCTGGTGCCACCGGAGGACTTGCTGTCAGCGGTTCGATTCGTATCGCTGTCGTTCACCGCCGGACGGGCGCTCGGTCCGGCCTTGGCCGGGCTCACCCTGCTGTATTGGGGGCCGGGACCGGCGTTCGCGGCGACCATCGTCGGCTTTGCGGCCGGGTTGCTGTTAATGGTCCCGATGAGGCTTCGGGTGGCGGAGCCGGTTGAGCAGGAGCCGTTCTTGTTGCAGTTTCGCCACGGCATGGAATACATCTGGCGCCGGCCGGAGATGCGGCTGGTGGTGTCCACGTCGTTCTTCGTGGCCAGCATTGGAGCGGTATTCGCCTTTGCGCTTGTGGCCAGCGTGGCCGATGACGTGTTCTCCTTGGGCGACGGGGGGCTGGGGTGGCTCACGGCGACGTTCGGATGCGGATCGCTGGCGGTGGGTCTGTATGTGACCCGCCACGGCGACCGCCACCTCCGCTCCCGGGTGGAGATGGCCGCGGTGGGTGTGTACGCCCTCGGGGTGCTGATGGTGGGGGCCACCCCGTGGTTGGCGTTTGGGCTCTTGGGCTACTTCGTGTTTGGGGCAGCCCACATGGCCCACGGGGTAACGGTGAACAGCGCCCTGCAAATGCAGGTGGACGAGCAGTATCGGGGCCGCGTGATGTCGGTATGGCTGATGTCGGTATTGACCGGTCTGCCGATTGGATCGCTAGTGGGAGGGTTCTTGGGCGATCTGTTGTCGATGCGGTTCGTGCTTTTGCTCTTCGGAGGCCTGCTGGCCTTGTTCTGGCTCATTACCGCGATCCGATCCGATGGCTTCGCCGGACTCGATCTCGGCCCAGAAGGAGCTGCTGGATCGAGGTGAGCCCCGTCGTGATGCGACAAGTACCGTGGGGTGGGCTGTGGAGACGGCTGCTGTAGGGGAGGCGAGACGATGAAGACACGGGCTGCGGTGTATCGGGAGCCGAATGCGCCGCTGGACCTTGTTGAGCTGGATATTTGCAATCTGGCTGCCCAGGACGTGCTGGTGCGGATAACCCACAGCGGTATCTGCCACAGCGACCTGCACGTGTACCACGGAAACCGCGACTGGGAGACCCCCATGATCTTGGGCCATGAGGGAGCCGGTGTAGTGGAGCAGGTGGGCGAGGGCGTGACCGGGATAAAGCCCGGTGACCGGGTGGTGCTCTCTCTGGTGGCCAGTTGCGGGCGGTGCCGGTCGTGCGCCTCGGGCTACGCCAACCGCTGCCAGGTGCTGCCTGCTTTCCCCATCGGCACCTACTACGACGGCGGTCATCGCTTCGAAAGAGACGGAGAGGTGCACCACTCGTTTTGCACAGTGGGGTCTTTCGCCGAGCACGCCGTGGTCCACTTCTCCAAGGCGGTAAGAGTGCCCGACGACGTTGGCTTGGACGTGGCCTGTCTGGTGGGCTGCGGGGTACCCACCGGCGTGGGCTCCGCGGTCAACACCGCCCAAGTGCGCCGGGGCAGCACCTGCGTGGTCTACGGCTGCGGTGGTGTGGGCCTCAACGTGATCCAGGGCTGCCGCCTCATGGGCGCGGCCGAAATTGTGGCGGTGGACCTGTTGGCCGACAAGCTGGCTCTGGCCGAGAAGTTTGGGGCCACCCGCACCGTGAACGCTTCGGACGACGACCCGGTAGCCGCGGTGATGGAGATGACCGGGGGCCGGGGGGCCGATTACGCCTTCGAGGTGATCGGCACCGGGGCCACCTACATGAACGCCTGGCACTCCATCGGCATGGGCGGCTTGGCGGTGATGGTGGGCGGGCCCCCCGCGGGAACCCCATTTCACATCGACGCCAACGAGATCTACTTCGGCAAGGCATTGACCGGCAGCATGTACGGCAACTCCTCGCCCGCTCGGGACTTTCCGTGGATCTTCGACCTCTACCGATCGGGCGAGCTGCTTCTCGACGAGCTGATCACCCAGCACCGTCCCCTAGACGACGTCACCGCCGCCCTCGACGAACTGGACACCGGCGGAGTGGTCCGCACTGTGCTGGACATCGGCGACGAATAGGCCGGCAGGCACCCCGCCCGGCGGATTATCGCCGGGCCATCAAGGAGAGCGCCGGGCAGTCAGGCACAGCTATCAGTCCTCTCCGAATTCCTCGATCCAGCGGGTGTAGTCGTCGAGCACCGGCAGCACGTCGTCGGTCGAGCCCCCGTGGGGGAACCGCAGCACCACCTCGGTAATGCCGAGGTCGCGGTAGTAGGTCAGCTTGCCGGGGTCGGGGTGGGTGCCGTAGGTGATGAGCTCCAACTCGTCGATGCTTCGGCCGGCTGCGGCCATGGCCTGGGTCAGGTCAGCTAATGCGGACCTCATTCCGGCCCCGCCGATGGGCATCCATCCGTCGCCGAATTCTGCGATGTGGGCGAACGTGGTTGGCCCGGGGGCCGCGCCGATAATGGTGCGGATGCGGGGCTGCTGGACCGGCTTGGGCCAGCTCCATGAAGGCTCCATGTGAACGAACTCCCCGTGAAATTCGGCGATCTCGTTCCTCCATAGTGCCTGGGCACAGAGCAAGTGCTCTCTGACCAGCGCTCGGCGTCGGCTTACGTCGATGCCGTGGTTCTCCATCTCTTCGTGGTTCCACCCGTAGCCGATGCCCAAGACCAGTCGGCCTCCGCTGATCCAGTCGAGTGTGGCGCACTGCTTGGCAAAGGTAATGGGGTCGTGTTGGGCGGGCAGCGCCACTCCCACTCCCAGACCGACGGTGTTGGTGGCTTGGGCGCAGGCGGCCAGGGCGATATAGGGGTCCAGCGTCCGGAAGTAGGTATCTGACAAATCCTCTTCGCCAGTAGGCGGCGGGGTGCGCCGGCTGGTGGGGATATGGGTGTGCTCGGGTAGGTAGATGCAGGCGTACCCCCGGGCCTCGGACTCCTGGGCCAGGCGCACCGGCGACATCGACCTGTCGGTGGTCTGCATCATCACCCCGAATCTCATTGCGGAATCGTATGTCTCTTTGGCTGCCAATTTCGCTGCTGGCAGGGCTACTCTCAGGGCCACCTCATGAGACGCCAATCCGAGATCCGGCTGATCGCCACCACTGAGGTGCCCACAAGCTGGGGCCGGTTCACCTGTCACGCCTTCCAGTCGAAAGATGACGGTGAAGAGCACGTGGCGTTCGCCCTCGGCGACGTGGACTTAGCCGACGAGGTGCTGGTACGAGTACACAGCGAGTGTCTAACCGGCGATGTATTTGGCTCGTGGCGCTGCGACTGCGGCGCCCAGCTTCACGCGGCCATGGATTCCATCGCTGCCTGCGGCACCGGTGTTCTGGTGTATCTGCGGGGCCATGAGGGCCGAGGCATCGGCATCGGCCACAAGGTGCAGGCCTATGCCCTTCAAGACCAGGGTCGCGACACGGTAGACGCCAACCTGGAACTCGGCCTGCCGGTGGATGACCGTACCTACGGCATTGGAGCGGCCATCCTGGCCGAGCTGGGGGTCAAGCGAGTGGCGCTGATGACCAACAACCCCACCAAGCACGACGGCCTGGCCTCTTTCGGCTTGGAGATCGCCCGCCGCGTTCCTCTAGAAGTGGCCCCTAGATCCGAGAACATGGACTACCTCCGCACCAAGCAACAGCGCCTCGGCCACCTGCTCAACTTGGGCTAGACGTCAAACCTGCGGGTGGTCAGTCGATAGGCGAGAAGCTGCTTCGAGGTCGAAAACCGCGGAGACGTCGCCATGAAGTTGGAGCGCCGACGCCGGAACTTCGGTTGTCGCCGGCCCTTCCAGAGCGTCTCGTATGGGTCGGGACTTGTGCGATCCCTGAGCCACGAGCAGGATCTGCTTTGCTTGCAGGATGGTTCCTATCCCCTGGGTGATGGCCTGGAGGGGAACCTCTTCTGCTGAGTCGAAGAAGCGGGCGTTGTCCCGCCTGGTGGCCTCGCTAAGCGAGACCACGGTGGTCTTGGCATCGAATGGGGTGCCGGGTTCGTTGAAGGCGATGTGGCCGTTTCTCCCGATTCCGAGAAGTTGGATGTCAATCTCGGCGGCGCGCACGAGGCGGTCGTAGCGCCGGGCTTCTATGTCGAGGTCGGGTGCTCGGCAATCGGGGGCAAACACCGCGTCATCCCGCAGGTCGACAAGTTCGGTGAAGCTCCTTGTGATGACGTTTCGGTAGGTCTGCGGGTGGTCGGCATCGAGGCCGATGTATTCGTCGAGCAGATAGACCGTCGTTTCGGCGAAGCTGAGCGGGCCCTCTCGGCATCGTCTGACCAGAGAGCGGTAAACCCCCACCATCGTGGCGCCGGTGGCCAGCCCGATGCTCGCCCGGGGATTCGACCGGATAACACCTTCCACAGAGTCGGCTGCCATCTCGGCGGTGGCTGCGGCATCGGCGGCGATATGGAAGCGCACCGCTGGTCCTCGGCGCTCACCGTGTGCCGCGGGCACCGGTGATGAACGACACCAGGTCGTCTTTGGTGACATCGGGCACTTCGACTTCGGCGCACTTCCGGCCTTGGTAGAGCACAACCGCCTGGTCGCAGACCGCCAGCACTCTGTCCATGTTGTGGGTGATGAGCAGAACCGCCACTCCCTGGTCGCGCATGTTGGCGATGAGATCGAGAACTCTCTGGGTCTGCTCCACGCCGAGTGCTGCGGCTGGCTCGTCGAGCAGAACGATCTTCTGGCCCCATGCCACCGCTCGGCCAATGGCGACCGCTTGGCGCTGTCCACCGGATAGCGAGCCCACTGAGCGGCGCAGCGACGGGATCCGGATGTCGAGGCCTGACAGCGTGGCCGCGCATTCCTCGCGCATACGCCGCTTGTCGAGCAGGCCGATGCGCTCACCCAGCCATCCGCCTCGGGTTTGCTCTCGATTCAAGAAGAGGTTTTCCGCCACATCGAGCGGATCTATGACCGACAGGGCTTGGTGAACTGTCTCGATGCCCAGCTCTCGCGCATGGCGGGAGGAGTTGATGCGATGCTCGGTCCCCTGGACAAAGATGCTGCCCGCGTCGGGCTGATAGATGCCGGCAAGGCACTTCACCATCGTGGACTTGCCAGCGCCGTTATCGCCCAAGAGCGCGGTGACTCGACCGGGGTGCAACTCGATGGATACGTCCTTGAGGGCTTGCACGGCCCGGAACGACTTCGAGATTCCAGAGGCAGCCAGCGCGGGAGTCGTGCTCATCGGCTGCCCTCCCAGTTCACAGGATTGCCCAGCACATCCCAGATACCGGCGACCGACGGGGCCCCAGACCGCACACCGGCCACCCCAGCGACAAATGCCCTGGTCACGAAGGCCTGGATGCGGAAGCCGAATACCACCGTGTCGCCCTCGCTGATGGTGCGATCCGGTTCGGGGTTCAGTCTGGCGTAGTAGTCGATGGCCGCAGGGTCGGGCATGTCCACAGGAATGGGTTTGGTGGCCGCTTCGCTGGGATCGCGGGCCACCACAGCAGTGGTCTGGTAGTCCCCGAAGACCGGGTCGATGTAGAGACCCCCGCCGAAGCAGAATGGCGTGCCCTGGTGGATGTGGGCGATCTCGCTGACGTAGCACACCGCGGGCTGCTCGGACAGATCGTCCACCGCATGCAGGGGAGTGGTTCCGGTGAGCCCGTGCCCCGGCTCCACTTGGGTGGCGCCTGCCTCCGCCAGCTGGGCCAGCACCGCGGTGGACGTCGTGCCCGGGGCGTTGATCTGGATTTGCCCAGGGTTGTCCAGGCCTAGGTACTGCCCGGCCGACTCCGCGGCCCGGGCCAGTGTTGCCATGTTGGGAGTGGTTCGGGCGCGGCCGGTGGCCGGGTCGAAGAGGAGCGCCGGAAACGTGGTGAGTCCGGCGAACCGGGCCCCAGGAAGCCCGGCAATGTGGGCGATCATTGCGGGCAGGTCTTCGAGCGGAATGCCCCCCTCGTGGCCCGGGTAGAACTGATCGCCGGGAGCAAAGACTCGTACCAGCAGATCCTGGACCCGTCCGATGCGAAAGGCGGCAGCCGACGCCTCTGCCGCTTTGTTGAGCGAGAACACGGTCCAGTAGTCGGGTTGCATGGCCATGGCCTCGCCGGTTTGGCCCGCAGCCACCTGCACGAGATGCCCGATGTGTCCGAGTTTGTGCCCGTTGGCGGCAATGGGCCGGGCGCAGGTCATGTCCACAGCCACATATCCGTCCACCCCAGCACCGCTCATGGCATCGAGGACACCTGGTGCCCTGCCCAGCTGTTTGGTCATGGCGTACACTGTCAATCCCAGCTTCTTGGCCTCGTCCATGAGGTGCGAGGTGTTTGCTGCCACCGCGTCGAGGTCGATCACGTAGCTGTTGGCCGGGATGGAACCGGCCTGATGCAGCGCCACAACGGCTTCCATGAAAGCCGGGTTTTGGCGCAGCAGTGATTGCAGGAACACGGTCAGCTCTCCTTGGCTTCTCTCATGCTCAGAGCCACGGCCAAGATGATGATCACTCCTCGGGCAATGCGCTGATCGGCTACTTCCAGTCCCATGAGGATCAAACCATTGTTGAGCATGGCCATGATGAGGGCGCCGGTGACAGCTCCGATGACCGAGGCCCTCCCTCCGAACAGGTTGGTCCCGCCGATCACCACCGCAGCAATAACGGTGAGCAGGTAGTCCTCTCCGAGGTCGTGGCGTCCGATGCTGAGTCGGCCGGCGAGGAGTACCCCAGCGAAGCCCGCCGCGGTGGCACTGGCCACCAGCGCTGAGATCTTCACTCGGGCGGTATTGATTCCGACTGCATTGGCCGCGTCGCGGTCGGCGCCGGTGGACAGGACATGGCGTCCCCAGCGCAGGTGGTGCAGCGCGAAGTGGCCAAGGCCGCCCACAACGATGATCCAGATGAGCAGCGAGGAGACCGGACCCAGTCCGCCGGCGCCGAACAGTCCGCTGAATCTGTCGTTGCGGATGGGCAACGACTGCAAGTCATTCCAGTTGCGGGCAATCCCACTGATGATTCCCAGCATGCCCAGCGTGACCAAGAATGACGGGATTCGCACCTTCACAGTGATCAGCCCGTTCACGAGACCGACGAGCACTGATGCTGCCAAGGCCACCAGCACGCCGATCAGGAATCCATAGTTGCCCACCATTTCCGCGGCCACCAGCGATGAAAGCGCCACCACTGAGCCAACCGAGAGGTCGATTTCCCCCGCGGCCAAGGCGAAGGCCATCCCGACCGCCATGACCGCGATGGGGGCTGCTTGCCGGCCGATATTGAGCAGATTGGAGGAGCTGAGGAAACCGTCGTCGTGCAGGATGATGCTGAACGTCACCAGAATCAGAGCGAACGCAAAGTAGACGACGAACCGGCGGAGTCCGCCGTCATGTTTGTAGCGGTCGATCCAGGCCCCGACCGGGGAGGGGAGTCCGGTCGAGGCCTGTCTCTGGATCGATCTCCTGGTCACCTGTCCAGGTCTAGCCGCCGAGGGCGTCTAGCACCTGTTGAGGTGGATCAGCGGCCAGCGACACCCTGTATGCCTCGACGATATTGTCGGCGGTTACCTCTATGGCAGGTACAACCACGAATGGCGGCGCTTCCTTCCCGAGCAGGCCGTAGGCGCCCTCGGTGGCCATCGTGCGGCCGATTTCGTAGGCCTCGTCGGCTGCGATGCCCACGATGTTGCCGCCTTCCACGAGGTCGAGGGAGACGTTGGTGTCCAGGTCCATGGTCACCACGGCCACATCGCTGGCGCCCACCGCCCGCAGCGCGGCGAGCACGCCATCGGCCGGGCCGGCCGACCACGGGGCGTAGATGCCATCTAGGCCGGGGTTGCGGGTCAGCATGGTTGAAGCGATGTCCTCCGCGGTCGCGGGGTCGGCCAGACCCTGCTCAGCAACGATCTGGATTCCGGGGAAGTTGATCTCGATCCAGGACTTGAACGCCTGGTCGCGCTGGTTGGTCACGTAGAACGGGGCATCGTGGAAGATGAAGCCGATCTCGCCTTCACCGCCGAGCGCGTTGCCGAGCAGATTGGCCGCGGCAATGCCCATGGCAGCCAAGTCGTCGGTCACCACACCCACGAACTCCTCGCCTTGCGTATACCCCTCGGGAGTGGTCGACAAGAACACGAGCTGCACCCCTGCGTCCACAGCGGGCCGAAAACCCTCTGCCGCAGAAACGGGGTCGATCGTGAGGCTGAGGATGATGTCGGGATCCAGGGCCATGGCGGTTTCAACGTCATTGGCCTGTTGGGCCGCGTCGAAACCCGCCTCGGTCTCGACCACTACCTCGATGCCCATCTCCGCGAAAGCGTCTCGTGCCCCTTGGCTCACCGCGTCGGTGAACGCGCCGGAGATGTGCCAAAGGAGGGCGGCGGTGTAGCCGCCCTCTTGTATCTGGCTCAGCTCGTCGGCGGTCAGCGTGATGTCGCCTGACGGACTGGCTGGCTCGCCGTTCGGCCCCTGGGTTACCGGGGCCTCCATCGCCGGGGCCTCTGCTTCGGTGGGCTCAGGCTCGGGTGTGGCCTCAGGGGCAGGCTCTTCAGTTGGTTCGGGAGCGGCAGTGGGCGCGGCGGTTGCCGGTGCAGCCGGGGCGTCGCTTTCGCTGTCGTCATCGTTGCCGCAAGCTGCGGCGAACAGAACGAGGACAGCAAGCAAGGCGCTGAGTGCGAGCCATCTCGATCTCTTTTGTGGGTGCATGGGTTTCTCCTTCGTTAGGTGGTTGGGGCTGGCTCGAGTCCGCACCACGACGCCACGAAGTGGGCCAGGGTGCGGGTGGCGGCTATGAGTTCGTCGATCTCAACGTGCTCGAACGGTGTGTGGCAGTTGGATATGTCACCGGGCGCGAAGTACACGCCGGGCACACCGAGAGAAGCGAGGAATGACTTCTCCGACCAGAACGGCGCGGCCTCGATCCGGGGCGTTTCGCCCGTTACCGCTGAAATAGACTCTCCCAGCGCTCGTACCGCGGCATGGTCGGTGGGGATCTCGTCTGGAGTGCCGCCCACCGGGTGGTCGCGAGAGGCGGAGAACTCTACCGAAGCCTCTACTGCGTAATTTGAGGCCACCTGGGATGCGATGTCTCGGATGGCATCCGCCGCGTCGTCTAGGCGCTCATCGGGTAGGACCTTGCGGATCAACGACAGGTGGAACTGTCCGGGAACCGCGATGTTCCCTCCTGAGTTGACCTCGGTCACAAGCAGAAATGCCGGCCCGATCAGAGGGTGCTGGGGCTGGGCGCGCAGACCATCGGAGTGCGTCCACAGTGCGGACAGAAGGTGGTGTCCGGCCTGGAGGGCGTCCACACCGAGTTCGGGTCGTCCGAAATAGGCCGATTGCCCGGTCAGCGTGATTTGGGCGATGAGAAAGCCCATTTGAGCGGTGTAGATGGCCGAGGTAGAGGGCTCGGTATAGATGAGGAAGTCGGGCCGGTGATCTTGCGGAATAACCCCATCGGCGATGGCTGTCTTCATGCCGGCCGAAACGCCGCTGCCGGGCTGGCCTGACTCCTCGTCACAGACGAACAGTGCAGTGACGCGGCCCTTCGGTTGGCAGCCAGTTCGACCGATCGCCCGGAAGGCCTCAAGAATGGCGCAGATGCCTGCTTTCTGGTCTGCGGCCCCCCGGCCCCAGATCGCCCGGTCGATGATCGGGGCCGCATAAGGATCAGCACGGTCGGTCCCAGCCCAGTGCGCCTCCCAGTCGTCGGCATGCACGGTGTCGAGATGCCCGGCCAGAACCAAAGAGGGACTTGTCTGTCCGGCGCTGGCGTAGACATTTGGGCGGTCGTCGGCGCAAGGGGAGAGCTCGGCTCGGTCCCAAGCCCCATCTTGGAGCTGCCCATGCACCCAGTGGGCGAAGTCCCCCTCATGGGGAGTCACGCTGGGGATGCGGACGGCCTCTTGGACGAGCTCGACGAGTCCGTCGGGGTTGACGGCATCGGCAACGGCCTTAGGGGTCACCGCTGGCTCCCGAGAGTGTCGGTGACTAGTGACTCATGCAGCTCATCGAGCGCCCATGACACAGCCCCGAGGAATGTGGCGCGCCGCCCGAGCGTTGAAGCAGAGATTTCCACCGGTTGGGAGTGCCGCCGATGTAGCTCGGCATTTACCGCCTCCACAAACACCTGATTGGCCCCCACGCCGCCGCCGAAGACAATTCGCTCCGGATCGATGATCAGGCACAGCTGCATGACTGCGGTCGCCATGGCGGACGCCGCGTTTTCCAAGACATGCACGGCAGCCGGGTCGCCCTGAGCGGCTGCGTCGAAGATCTCCGGGACATCGGCACTGCCATGCAGCTCTGTCGGAATACCGGACTCTGCTGCCTGTCCGAATTGCTTGCGGATGGCGGGTGCCGATGAGACGTCTTCCAGGATGAAAGACGAATTGGAGTCGGCGGGCGAATCGTGCAGCACCAGCGACCCGACTTCTCCAGCCGCTCCAGTTCCCCCCCGGTACAGTTCCCCGGTCACGATGATGCCCATTCCGATTCCGGTGCCGATCGAGATGGCCGCAAAATTGGTTTGATCTATATCCAGATCCGCCTCGGCTAGAGCAGCCAGATTTACGTCGTTGTCCACGTGGACTTCCATGTCGAGCAACTCTTCGAGCTTCGCTCGAACCCGCAGTCCCTCAAAGCCGGGCAAGTTCAGCGCCTGTTCGACGCTGTCAGAATGTGGGCGGTAAATGCCGGGGACTCCTATACAGGCCGATCCGGCCTGCCCGCCGATCTCTGACAGCATCTGACGGGCCGTTTCCGCCACGCGGTTGAGCGCTGCCTCAGCGTTCGGGCCGGTCTCCAACTCCTGCTCGGTGACCACTGTTCCAAGGAGGTTGGCCACACCGACAATTATCTTGGTGGCACCGATATCGGCCGCCACAACGAACCCTGCTTCCGGCACGAACTCATAAAGCATGGCTGGCCTGCCCACGTTTCCGGTTGTGGTTGGCACTGGAGACAAGCGGATGAGCCCCGAGGCCTCCAGATCTGCCACCAGATTTGAGACCGTCGGCTTGGATAACCCGGTGACGCGAGCAATGTCTGCCCTCGAGATTCCCTGGGGAGCAGCGTCGAACATGGCATCGACGATGCGCTGCCCGTTTAGCAGCCTGAGCAAACGTGAATCAGAGGCCCCTCGCACTAGTTTGTAAGCATAACTAACAAATAAAGTGACCGCAATAGCCTTAACCTGGGATTTCCGGTCCGAATCAGATATCCGATGCGATTGTGCAGGTACGACTGACGGTCAGCAGAAAACGGGGGCGATGTGCTGGGCGAAGTTGCGCATCCAGGTTTCTTTGTCCTCCATGAACTGGGCCAACACCATCTTGTTCACGCCCCGCTCGGCCAACTCGGTCAATCGGTCGATGCAGTATTCGGGCGGGCCGGCGATGGTGCCCCGGCTGGCCAGGAACTCGGTCAGGCCGTGCTTGTCGGCCAGCCCGGCATTCACGTTGGCACCGTCGGCAAACGCGTGGTGGCGGCTGTCGTACTCGGCCATCATGGCGGCCACCTTGGGCTTGATGTCTTCGGGCAGGCCCTTGCCGTCCATGTGAAACCGGTACACGTGGTTGGCGGTGCCCGCGATCAAGAACTTGATCTGCTCCAAGCCGGCCTCCTCTGACTCGGCGAACAAGCAGGTTGGCGAACCACCACACCTCGACCTCGTCGGGATCACGGCCCACTGAGCGGGCGCCCTCGGCGATGTTGCCCAGAACGATCTCGCACACGTCGGCGGGAAGGCTGTTGGACAGAATCACGCCGTCGGCGATCTGTCCGGCCATGAACTGGGTGCGGGGCCCCTCAGCGGCGATCCACACCGGTACCGGGGCCGGACCCCAGCGCATGTTCAGTTCCCTGCCCTCCCAATGGGCCACTTGGCGATTGCTGAGCGCTTTGACCGCCGCGGTGTAGTCCCGCAGATAGTCCACGGTGGCCGGCTTCTCCCCGATGTTGAGGAGTGCGCTGTCGCCCGAGGCAATCCCGTAGCGAAATCGCCCCTCGGAAATTTGCTGGAGCGCCATGGCGGTGGACGCGGCCGCCGCCGGATGGCGGGTGACCGGGTTGGTGACGGTGGTGGCCAGTAGGGCGTTCTCGGTGTTATTGGCAGCCACGGTGAGGGTCATGAACGGATCGGCCCACAGCGACTGGGAGTCACCGGCCACAACCATCGAGAACCCGGAACTCTCGACTTGGCGGGCCCAGGCCCCGTAGGTCGACAGATCCTCGGGGACCTTTCCGGTGCCGAATGCGATAGAGGGGCTCATGGCCCGAGGATAGAGGCATGGCCGGCATCCGCGTACCATCGGCGTTTGATGCCAACCGCGGAGGCACCCTCGATCGACTTCAGCCGTCCACTGTCGCTGCCTCCGCTGCTGGACCGGTCGGTGGCCGAGGTTCCGGACAAGACCGCGGTGGTGGGGGCTAGCGGGCGGCTGAGCTATGTCGAGCTGGCCGACGAGGTATCCCGAGTCGCTGCCGCGCTAGACGGGCTCGGGGTTCAGGCCGGCGACCGGGTAGCCGTGTGCCTTCCCAACGACGTCGACATCGTGGTAGCGCTCATGGGCATCTGGGCCCGGGGCGCCGTGTTTGTCGGTGTCCACACCGTGTTGGCTCCACCCGAGAAGCGCTATTTGATCAACGACTGCCAGCCTTCCCTGTATCTGACCTCCGACCCATCCGAACAAGCGGGCACCCCCCGCGTGATCGGCCTAGACGAGTGGCGGTCGCGTCTGGCTGATGCCGAGCCCATGAATCGTTGGCCTGAAATCGACCCAATGGCGGTCGCAGCAATCGCCTACACCTCGGGCACCACCGGCAACCCCAAAGGGGTGATGCACAGTCAGCACAATGCCCTGTTGCCTGGGGCGGTGGCCGTCGCCAGGGGCAGCTACGACGCCTACGACGTCTTCCTGTGCGTCCAGCCGCTGACGATCCTGAACCTTCAAGTGCTCAACCCCCTGACCACAATCCAGGCTCACGCCACTTGCGCCGTCGCCGACCACCACGACCCGGTATCGCTGGCTCGCTGGATCAAGCAGGAGGGCGTCACTCACTTTGCGGTGGTGCCCACAGTGGCCTACGACCTGCTGACCCATCCCGATGTACATCCCCATGATCTGGCCACCCTCACCAAGCCTCGAGTGGGGGGCGCGGGTATGCCCGAACCAATCAAGTTGTTGTTCGAAGAGCGCTTCGGAGCCAAGCCCGCCACCAGCTATGCCCTCACCGAGGGACCGACTCTGGTAGCTCGCCAAGACCCCGACCGGCCGATCATCGAAGGGAGTTGCGGGCGGCCGCTACCTCACATCGAAGTGCAAGTGCTCGGCGAGGATGAACAACCCGTGCCGACCGGAGAAGTGGGGGAGATCTGCTTCGGCCCCCGCCGCGACGGCCCCTGGGCCGGGGTGTATCGCACCATGCTGGGCTATTGGGGTCTCCCTGAATTGTCGACCGAGACTCTGCGAGGCGGCATGGTCCACTCCGGCGACCTGGGCCGGTTTGACGCCCATGGCGAGCTGTACATTGTGGAGCGCCGAAGCCAGCTCATTATCCGAGGGGGCAACAACATCTATCCCGCCGAGATCGAGCGGGTGCTGGGGGCCGACAGCCGGGTGGCCGAGTGCTGTGTGGTGGGCCGGCCCGATGATCGTCTCGGTGAGGTAGTGGTGGCCTTCGTACAGCCAGCCATTGGCGTCGAAGTAACGGGAGAAGACCTGATCGGCCTGTGTTGGGCCAATCTGGCCTCGTTCAAGGTTCCCAGTGAGGTCTGCTTTGTGGAATCCTTCCCTCGCAGCCCTCTGGGCAAAATCGCCCGATCCCAAGTGCAAACAATGGCCAAGGGCTGAGAGTGCGGAGGCACAGATGAGCGACGAACAGAGATCAGATTTGGACGCAGCCGACTACGAGGATGTGACCGGGTGGTGGCTGGACTCCGACGACGAGGAGGCCATGCTGGCGGCCCAGACCGAGTGCACCTTCATCTGGGCCAACAAAGAGGGGTGGCCGGTGGGGGTCATCATGAGCTTCATCTGGCGCCAAGGGCGGTTCTGGCTGACCGCCAGCAGCCAGCGAGCCCGCATTTCCGCGGTGCGCCGCGATCCTCGAGTGTGCATTGTGGTGACCAGCACCGGTGCCGCCGGGGTGCCCCGCAGGCAGACGGTGACCTACAAGGGCATCTGCCGCCTCCACGATGACGACGAGACCAAGGCCTGGTTCTATCCCGATCTGGCCGCCGCCCTCCATCCCGATGAGGAGATGCAACGCCACTTCACCCGGTTCTTGGACACTCCTCGCAGAGTGATACTCGAGGTGGAGCCCACCCAGCGCATCTCCTTTGACGGCACCAAGCAGGCCGCCGAAACCGCGGCGTGGATCGAGGACAGCCGCTGATCTCTGCCGTTTAGACCGCGGCTGGGGGGCGGAGGCGGTCGGCGATGGCCCGAGTGAGGCGGTCGAGGATACTGGCCAATAGCACAATGGCGATGCCGGCTTCGAAGCCCCGGCCTACCGCGTCGCTGCGCCGCAGGCCTCGCACGGCCTCCAATCCCAGACCTCCGCCACCCACCAAGCCGGCGATCACCACCATGGCCAAGATGAGCATAATCACCTGGTTTACCGCCACCATCAGCTCGGGGGCGGCCAGCGGCATCTCCACCCGGCGCAGGCGTTGGCTGCGGGTGGCGCCGAAGCTTTCCGCCGCCTCGTGAATCTCCGCGGGCACCCGGCGCAGCCCCAGATCGGTGTAGTGGACCGCGGCGGGCAGGGCGTAGATCACCGAGGCGATGATGCCGGGGATGCGACCCACGTGGAAGAGGGTGATCACCGGCACCAGCAGCACGAAGCTGGGGATGGTCTGGAAGAAGTCCAGCACCGGTTTGAGAGCGGTTCGGAGCAGATCGTTGTGGGAGGTCATTATCCCCACCGGCACACCGATCGCCAGGGTGATGGCCACGCCCACGATGGTCTGGGCCAGGGTGTCCATGGACAGCTCCCACATGCCCAGGAAACCGATGGCGAACAAGGCCGCACCGATGCCGATGGCCAGGCGGGTGCCCCGGGCCCACAGGCCGAGCACAACGCCGATCCCGATCATGGCGGGCCACGGGATGTCGGTTGAGAGCAGCTCCCGCAGCGGGGTCACGAATTCCAGGGTTACGAAGTCGCTGAACGGGCCTGTGCCGATTCCCGAGCCGCCGATGTCATAGAGGTTGTCACGGGCCCAATCGGTCGCGTCGTTCACATACGGGGCGAATTCCCAGTTCAGCGACTCGGGGAACTCGTTCAGGCCGAGAATGCCCCCGATCGCCGCGACCACTGAGACCACTGCGGCCAGCAATCGCATGGCCCGGGCATCTCGGCCGGGGTCGGCGGTGGCAATCCCCGTGGAGAAGCGGTCCAACACGATGGCCATGATCACGATGGCGATGCCGGCCTCGGAGGCCCTTCCCACGTCGATGTTCTGCATGGATCGCAGCACCACTTGGCCCAGGCCGCCGGCGCCGATAAAGGCGGCGATGACCACCATGCTCATGGCCAGCATGGTGGTCTGGTTCATGCCGGCGAAGATGGCCGGGCGGGCTTGGGGCAGCCGCACCAGCCGGAGCGTCTGGCGCTCGGTGGCACCGAACATCTCCGACGCCTCGACGGTTACCTGGGGCACGGAGCGCAGACCCACTTCAGTGAGCCGCACCACCGGCGCCAGGGCGAAGATCACGGTGGAGATCAAGGCCGGGACCCGCCCGAACCCGAACAGCAGCACGAAGGGGATGAGGTAGACGAATCCCGGCATGGTCTGCATGGCGTCCAGAGTGGGACGAACCACCCGGGCCACCGCCTCGCTGCGCCAGGCCGCGATGCCCAGCGGTATGCCGATGACCACCGCGATAAGCACCGACACGCTCATCAACGCCAGGGTGGCGAACGACTCGGCCCAGAGGTCGATTACTCCGATGAGCGCCACGCTGGCCAGGCCCAGCGCCCCGGCGATCCGTCCCCTGGTCCACCACAGGCCCAGTCCGGTGAACAGCGGGTAGGAGAACCACGGGAACCATTTGAGGATGGACTCCAACCGGCGGATGCCCCAGTCGACGGCGTCGGTGATCGGATTCAGAAAGACGGTGTACAGCCAGTGGGAGGTTTGGTTGCTGATCAGCCACCGCCGGGCTCGGTCGATGGGATCGGCCAGCCCGACGTCCCAAGAGATCGGGAACACCCCGAAATTGGTGAACAGACGGAACACCAAGACCAGCACCACGATGGTGCCTGCGGCCAAGATGAAGCGGGCCAGAAGGTGGTCAGAGGCAGTGCGGAGCCCGGCGGCTCTGGTGCGGACCTCGTCTACCGCCGTCATCCGCGATTCTCGGAGATAACGTCGGCGACATCGTCTCCTTGGAGAAGCCCCACCGGTGTGTTCTGCTCATCGCACACCACCACAGGGTTGGTGGAACCGAGCAAATGGGGGAGCGCGTCCTCCAGCGGCGTGGTCTCCGAGACTTGGGGCCAATCAGGACTGACGCCCCTCCCGTCGAGGGGCTGCATCAATGAGCACGCCTGTAGCACTTTGGCTACCGGGGCATCCTGGGTGAATGCCCGCACGTAGTCGTCAGCCGGCTTGGTGAGGATCTCCACCGGGGTGCCCACCTGGACAAAGGCCCCGTCGTTCATGATGGCGATCCGGTCGGCCAGCTTCAGCGCCTCGGCGAAGTCGTGGGTGATGAACACCAGCGTCCGCTGCAACTTGAGCTGGAGGTCGATTAGCTCGTCTTGCATGTCGCGGCGAATGAGCGGGTCGAGGGCGGAGAACGGCTCGTCGAAAAACAGCACTTCGGGGTCGACGGCGAGGGCTCGGGCCAATCCCACCCTCTGTTGCATGCCGCCGCTGAGCTGCTGGGGGTAGTGGTCGCCCCAGCCGTCCAGGCCGACCGTGTCGAGCAGTTCCTGGGCTCGCTCGTGCCGTTCCTGGCGCTCCATCCCCTGCACCTCGAGCCCGTAGGCCACGTTGTCGACCACCTTGCGGTGGGGGAACAGCCCGAAGTGCTGGAACACCATCGCCATCTTCTGGCGGCGCAGGTCGCGCAGCGTGGCACCGTCGGCCCGGGTGAGCTCGGTGCCGCACAACCTGACCCTTCCCTCGGTGGGCTCCACCAGATGGGAGACGCACCGGATGAGGGTGGATTTGCCCGAGCCCGACAGGCCCATGACCACGAACGTCTCACCAGGGGCCACATCGAAGGTGATGTCTCGCACCGCCACCACGCTGCCGGTGGCAGTCTGGATCTCCTCTCGGGATGCCCCGGCGCTGGCCATTGCCCGTGCCTCGCGGACCTTGCGCCCAAAGACCTTCCACACGCCCTCGACTCTGACCTGGGCCGAATCGTTGGCTGCATCCGACGCTGAGTCCATTGACACCCCCGGCTCCCGACTTTACCGTCCGAACAGACGGGTAATGGTTTGGGCTACCCTGACCCGGCAATGGGAGAGGCGGGCGAACGGCCCAGGAACTTGCCGGTGCAAGAGCGGGCCGTGCTCACCCGCGACAGGATTCTGCAAGCGGCTGCCGAGGTGATAACCCAGGAAGGCGTGTCGTCGCTGACCCTCGACAAGGTGGCGGCCCGGGCTGGGGTGAGCAAAGGCGGCTTCCTCTACCACTTCGGCTCCAAAGACGCCCTGATCATCGGATTGCTCAATCAGGTGATGGGAGTACTCGACGACGAGCTCAATGTGCTGGCCGACGGCATCGATGTCGGCCAGGGAGCGTTCGCCCTGGCCTATCTCGACTACGTGCGGGAGCCGACCAAGGCGGCCACCGACACCGCGGTGTCGATCCTGGCCGCGGCCGCCGTGGACGACGACCTGCTGGACAGCACTCGGGCCACCTTTCGGCGCTGGCAAGACCGGCTGTGCCGAGACGACGGGCTCGACGAGGTGGAGGCGCTGCTGGCCCGGATCGTCGGTGACGGCCTCTGGCTCATCGACCTGTTCGGACTGGCACCGCCCACCGCGGAGGAACGCAGCAAAGTGATCGACCTGGTGTCCAACCTGATTGCCGATCATGGAGCGGCTCGGGGCCTGATCGCCTCGGCGGAATAGACCGGGGCATCCTGGGGGGCTAGGGGCTGGCTGCCCAAGATGAGGTCGGCCGCCTTTTCTGCGATCATCATCACTGGCGCGTAAATGTTTCCGTTGGTGACCGTGGGCATCACCGAGGCGTCCACCACCATCAGGCCTTCGGTTTCGTGGACCTTCATCGTGGACGGATCGATCACCGAGAGGTCGTCGGTGCCCATGCGGGCCGTTCCAGAGGGGTGCAAAGCGGTCTCAGCGTCGCGGGCCACCCATTCCATGATCTCGTCGTCGGTGGTGATCTCGGGACCGGGAGACAGCTCGCCGGCGTTGTAGGGGGCGAACGCCGACTGGCTCATGATGCGGCGGGTCACCCGTACGGTCTCCACCCACTCGCGTCGATCCTGTGGAGTGGAGAGGTAGTTGAACTGGATGGCCGGCTTGACCCGGGGGTCTCGAGACTTGATCCGGAGATGTCCCCGGGAGTCGGAGTACATGGGACCGACGTGGACTTGGTAGCCGTGTCTGCCGCTCGGCGCTGAGCCGTCGTAGCGGATGGCCAGGGGCAAGAAGTGGATCATGAGGTTCGGGTAGGTCTCTTCGGGGTTGGAGCGCACGAAGCCGCCGCCTTCGAAGTGGTTGGTGGCTCCCGGCCCCTTGCGGGCCAGCCATTGCAGGCCGATCCACGGACGGCGCCACAGCTTGAGGTGGGGCTGCATCGACACTGGCTGGCGAGAGGCGTACTGGATATACACCTCCAGGTGGTCTTGAAGGTTCTCCCCCACACCGGGCCGGTCGGCCACCACCGGGATATCCAGGTTCCCCAACAGGCCAGCCGGCCCGATCCCCGATAGCTGGAGCAGTTGAGCGGAGCCGAATGCCCCCGCGCACAGCAGGATGTTTGCCCCCCGGGCGGTGCGCTTGCGTCCTCTTTGGCGATACTCCACGCCCGTGGCTCGATTGCCTTCGAACAGCACCCGGCTGATGAGAGTTCCGGTTTCCACTTTGAGGTTCTTGCGGCCCATCACCGGGTGCAGGTAGGCCTGAGACGCCGAGAGCCGCCGGCCACGGTGGACGTTGCGGTCGAATGCTGCGAACCCTTCTTGGCGATAGCCGTTGACGTCATCGGTCAGCTCGTACCCGGCTTCCTGGACGGCCTTGAAGAAGGCAGTGAACAGGGGACTGTCGGCCGGACCGCGCTCCAATACCAGCGGTCCGTCGCCACCCCGCCACTGGTCGGCGCCGGCCAAGCAGGTTTCCATGCGCTTGAAATACGGCAGGCAATGGCGATAGTCCCATGACGCCATACCGGGTGCCGCGGCCCACTTGTTGTAATCGGCGGGGTTTCCCCGCTGGAAGATCATCCCGTTGATGGAGCTCGAGCCGCCCAGCACTTTCCCCCGGGCGTGGTAAACCCTGCGGCCCCCCATATGGGGTTCGGGCTCGCTCTCATACTTCCAGTCGTAGAAGCGGTTTCCGATGGGAAACGCCAAAGCAGCGGGCATGTGTATGAACACGTCCCACTTGTAGTCTCGGCGCCCGGCCTCCAATACCAGGACCTGGTTGCCGCGGTCCGCGCTCAGCCGGTTGGCCAGTGCGCAGCCAGCAGAGCCCCCTCCGACGATGATGAAGTCGTACAACGACTGCTCCTCAATGGAAATCACAGAACCGGTGTCGGCAGCTCCCGCAAGCCGCCGACACCGGTTCTCAGCTGGAGCCTAGGAGGGGAGCCAAGCGCTCCAGACGTTTTCGTTGTCCGCGATCCATGCGGCTGCTGCATCGTCCACTGACATGCCGTCGTTCTCGATAGCGGCCAGCATCGCGATCTGGTCGGCGCTGGTGTAGTTCATCGCTCGCAAGAAGGCATAGGCATCAGGGGCGTTTTCAGCCAAGTCGCTGTTGACGATCTTGAACAGCAAGTCAGCCGGGTAGTCGCAGTCAACATCTTCGGGCGCGCTCGCCGCGGCCTCGCCGCATGCCTCGGTGTAGTCGGGAAGGAGCACGTTGGTGAGGTCGTAGTTGTTGAATGCCGAGTGCGGCGTCCACAGGTAGACCAGGATCGGATCTTGACGGCTGTATGCCGAGTCAACCGCGGCCAGGATTGCGGCCTCGGAGCCGGCGTAGACCACCTGGAGAGGCAGGCCCAGGTTGTTGATGATCGCCTCGTCAAACTGCACGAAGCTTGGGTCGCCGCCCAAGAACTGCCCGAGGTCACCGGTCTCGGCGGTGGCGAACATCCCGGCTAGCTCAGGATTGGCGAACCCCTCCCAAGTGGCCAGTTCCGGGTACTGGTCCACCATGTAGGTGGGGATGAACCAGCCGATCTTGCCGACAGGTCCGAGCAGACCAGCGTTCTCGATGTTTGCATCTGGAATGTCGATGAAGTCGACGATGTCCTGGGCGTGCCCAGATGGCCAGACTTCAAGAGATACGTCGATGTCGCCGGTGTTGATCGCCGGCCACTGGGCGTTCTCGTCGATGTCCACCCGAACAACGTCGTATCCGAGTTCGCTCTCAAGCAACTGGGCGGCCACCGCGGAGTTCGCCGCAGCCCCGTTCCATCCATTTACTGCAATTGTGATCGTCGATTGCGAGCCCCGGGAGTCGTCGTCGTTGCCGCAGCTGGCGGCGACGAGCGCCAATACAGCCAAGAGCAGGGCGACAAGCCTCCAGCTTCGAAGTGATTTGGTCTCATTAGTCCGCATGGGGTCCCCCTCTTATCTGAAATGCCAAAACAGGCCAGCTGGACTGTTTTGTAAGCTAGCACATCGCTCAGCCGTGCGCTAGAGGGTCTTCGCATTTGGCAGAGCGGGTGCGGGGCGCGCCATGCTGGTCTTTCCCGATCACAGGAGAATGCGATGGCTGATCTGCCGACCGACCCGAATGAGCTGGTGAGCCAATTCTGCGCGGCGTGGGCCAACGGCGACGCCGACGAGCTGATGGCCTTTTTCGCCGATGACGCCGTCTATCACAACGTCCCGATGGACCCTCTTGAAGGGGCCGAGGCCATACGGGCATTCTTGGAGGGGTTCTTCCCCGCCTCTGGAGGCATCTCGTTTGAAACCCACCATCAGGCGGCCAATGGCAATGTCGTCCTGAACGAGCGCACCGACTACATCACCACCGCCGACGGCCAAGTGGCTCTACCGGTGTGCGGCGTATTCGAAATACGCGACGGGCGGATTGCCCGCTGGTCGGATTACTTCGACATGGGCCAGCTGGGCCGCACCTGAGCAATCGGCTCCGCAGGGGGCTAGTCGCCGAAAAGCTGAGAGAGGGTGTCGACTACGTAACCGACGTCGTCCGACCCCATGCCGTGGTGGGTGGGGATGCACAGAGCGTGGTTCATCACCAGGTCGGCGTTGGGGAAACCGTCGCCTGGAGCCCGGTGCTCAATTCCCGAGAAGCCGGGCTGGCGGAGGATGTTTCCGGTCCACACCATACGGGACTGCACATTGCGGTCTTCGAGATAGTTCTGCACATCAGTGCGGTCAAAACCCGACTCGGGCCGAAGGATGAACCCGTAGCGCATCCAAGTGGTCTCCAACTCGGGCGTGGTGCGGGGCAGGATCACCTTGTCGGTGTGATTGACCAGCAGGTCGTTGTAGCGATCAAAGGCGTGACGGCGACGGGCGTTGAACTCCTCGAGCTTGGAGAGCTGCACCAGTCCGTAGGCCGCGCCCAGCTCGGAGGGCTCGAAGTTGTAGCCCAGGTCATCGAAGATGAAGATCTGGTCGTACATGGTCCCGTCGTCCAACGGGCCCCAACGGGTGTCCTGCCCCTTTCGGGAGCCATACAGATACGACTCTGAGCGCCGCCCCCAGCGCCGCCGGGTCAGGCACTTGTCGTGCATCTCCGGGTCGTCCATGGCCACCATGCCGCCGTTGCCCGCACAGGTGAGCGAGTGGGAGATGGCGAAGCTGGTCAGGCTGATGTCGCTGCGGGCGCCGATCCGGGACCCTCGTAACCGGGTGTCCAGCACGTCGCAGGAGTCCTCGATCACCTTAAGACCGTGCTCGTCGGCGATGGCCCGGATGGCGTCCCAGTCGGGGCAGTTGCCCATCAGGTTGGGGGTCATGATGGCCTTGGTGCGGGGGCCGATCATCTCAGCTATGCGGCTCACGTCGATCTGGTACGTGTCGGGCTCCACATCGACGAAGACTGGTATCAGGCCCAACTGCACGATGGACGATACGTCGGTGGAGAAGGTGAGCACCGAGGTGATGATCTCGTCTCCGGGCTCCAAGTCGAGCAGGCTGATGGCCAGCAGAAGCGCCGAAGAGCCGGAGTTGACCATCACCCCTCGTTCCTTGCCCAAAATCGTGGATACCTCGTCCTCGAAGCGGGCCACGTTTTCGCCGATGTTGAGGTTGCCGGAGCGCAGTACCTCGAGCACTGCTTCGATCTCGCGCTCGTCTTGGATGGCCCCTGCGGGCGGCAGGGTGCGTAGGGGTGGGTTCGCCATGGCTGTGAACTCTAGGCCGGGCGCTGCTCGACCAGCCGCACCAGGGGGATCTGGCGGTGAGGGGCTTTGGCCTGGTAATCGGCGTACCATGCCCGGTCGGCCACCAAGCCTTCCCACGTGGCCTGGTAGTCGTCGCCTTCGCAGATGTCGGCCACCGCCCAGAATTGCCGGCCTTCGTCGGTGACCAGCAGCTCGGGGTTGGCCTCCTTGTCAGCCAGGTTGAAGTACCACGAGGGGTGGGCCTTGGCCCCGGCGAAAGACGCCACCACAATGCGGTGGCCATCGGGATCGCGCCAGTAGGGCAGGGCCACCTTGTGCTCTTTGCCCGAGCGCCGGCCTATGGTGCGGATCAGCACATGGTGCATGCCCACTTGGGCCCACACCAGGGGGTCGTCGCTGGACTCCATGGCCTCCACGTGCATCTTGGTGATGACCGGGATCTCCTCCAATGAGGGGGTCTCCCAGGTTTGCTCCACTCGCTGATCGCTCATGTTCTGTCTCCTGTAGCTCAATCCAATTTCAGAACTCGGCGGGCGTTCTCCCGCAAAAAGCCGGGCCAGACCTTGTCTCGGAAGGGCACGTCTTTCATGTCGGTCATGATCCGCTCCAGCGACAGGCCCATGGGGAAGTAGCCGGCGTAGATGATCTTGTCGGCGCCCCGGGTGTTGGCGTAGCGGATGATGGCCTCGGGATAGTGCTTGGGGGCGAACGCCGAGGTGGAGTAGTGCAGCCCTGGCCACTTCAACATGAGCTTCACGGCCAGATCCTCCCACGGCTCGCATCCGTGGCGGGTGACGAAGGTGAGCTCGGGGAAGTCGTACATCACCCGGTCGATGCGCTCCACGTGCTGGGGCGAGAACGGGAACCGGGGGCCGGGCACCCCGGCGCACACGAAGATGGGCAGATCCAGCTCCACGCACTTGGCGTAGATCGGATAGAACTTGGCGTCGTCGATGGGCACCTGGGGGAAGCAGCCCGCCGGAAACGCCCCCACCGCCTTGACGCCCCACTCCCGGTGGAGCTGGTCTATGAGGCGAACCTGGCCCATCACATCGTTGGGGTCGACGCTCATGGAGGCGATGAAGCGATCGGGGTAGTCCTTCAGCGCCCGCTGGCCGGACTCGTCCTCACAGGAGATGAGGGCCAGCTCGACGTTGAAGCGGTCCATCTCCTTGAGCGTTACCTGAACGGGGTCGTCCTCGGTGCCGTACAGCTCCTTGGGCACCCCCTTGAACATGTACTCCACTGGGAAGTCGAACTCCTCGGACGACTGGGAGTCTTTGGTCTGGGCCCGGATGAAGTCGTAAGTGGAGAAGTCGGGCTTGGGGAACCCGATCATGGTGTCGATGATCGGGATGTCGGTTGGCATGGCCATGGTGTGCTTCCTCTCTCAGGCGGCCAGTGCGGAGCGGGGAGTGATCACGTCCCAGGCGTTGTCGCGCATCATGGCCTTGGCCTCGGCGTCGGTGAAGTTGGGGATGTCGTAGATGAAGTCGGTGGGCACTTCCAACCCCTCGGCGTGGGGGTAGTCGGAGCCGAACAGCATGTGGTCGGCGCCAATCGTCTCTTTGATCAGGTCGATGTCGTCCTCGTAGTAGGGCGACACCCAGACGTGGTTCACGAATTGCTCCACCGGATCGGTTCGGAACTCCTGGGGCATCTTGCCGTAGGCGATCTTCAGCTCCTCCACCAGCCGGGGGGCGAACATGCCCCCGTTCTCGATGCAGGCAATCCGCAGGTTGGGATGGCGGTCGTAGAGGCCGTGGCACACCATGGCGGCCATGGTGTCGAAGATCTGGCGGTCGTGGCCGGTGATCTGCTTGAACGTGGAGGTGCGGAACGACTGGAAATCCTCCGTCGGCTCCCACATCTCGTTGTATTCGTGCAGTCCGCCGTCGCCGCCGTGCATGCCCACGGTGATTCCGGCCTCGGCGATGCGGGCCCACACCGGGTCGTAGTCGGGCATTCCCGGCGATTGGCTTCCGCCGTCGGCGATGGGCACCGGCCCGGGCACCATCACCACCATGCGGGCATCGTTGGCCAGGGCCCACTCCACTTCGGATACCGCCCAGTCCACGTCGATCATCGAGATCACCGGGGCGGCGAAGATGCGCTCTTGATAGGCGAATCCCCAGTCCTCAGCCAGCCAGCGGTTGAACGCGGTGAAGGCGGCGACCACGGCCGGGGGATCATGGCGCAGCGACTGCTCCATGCCCACTCCCAGTGTGGGGAAGAACAGGGCGGCCTCGATGTTCTGGGCGTCCATCAACTCCAAGCGCTTGTCCCTGTCCCGGTACTCGGGCCGCTCGGAGATTGGGTCTAGCTCGCCGAACATGGTCTTCACGTCCACGCCGTCTTTGTTGCGGCCCCGGAAAAAGTCCTGAAGCGCCCCCGGCTTGGACACCGGGATCGAACGTCGGGATTGGGAATGAATCGGTTCACCTTGCCCGCCACCAGCAAGCGCTGCTTGCCGTCGATGTCGGCCCACTGCATGCAGCGCTTCTTCATGGCTGGGTCGATGTGGCGGATGAAGGCGTCGGTGGCCTCGTAGTAGTGGTTGTCCGCGTCGAACACCTTGAACGGCAGTTCTGCCATGTCGCTACCTCGCAAATGTGAATGGGATGTGGTGGGGAAGAGTTGCCTTGATTTTCGTTGCCGTCGGGAATCGGCAACAAGTTGCACTGGCAGACACGAAGGTCCGTCTTCGTTTTCCGAGGCAGGATCGCCGGGGGGCAGGGCGTACCATCGTGGCTGTGAGCGACGCCGTGATGAGCCTGGCCGGGGATTTCGACCTGGCCGGGCGGGACCAGTGGATGGAGCTGGTGGAGCAGGTGCTGCGGGGGGCGCCGTTCGAAAAGAAGCTGGTGAGCACCACCTACGACGGCATCCGGATCCAGCCGCTCTACACCGGAGCCGATCATGTCGGCGATACCGGCCTGCCCGGGGTGGCGCCGTTCACCCGCGGCAGCAAGGTTGCCGGCGGACCGTGGCAAGTTCGGCAGGCCCATAGCCGTGCTACCGGGAACGACGCGGTGCTGGACGACTTGAGCGGGGGAGCTGATGCCATAGAGCTCCACATCGACGGTGAAACCAGCCTGGAAGAACTCGACGACCTGCTAGATGGCGTTCCATCCTCGGTGCCGATCATGTTGGCGCCGGGGAGCGAGGCCGCGATCTGGCATTTGGTCAGTCTGTGGGAAAAAAGGGGAGTGGCTAGAGACAAGGCTCTCGGCGGCTTCGGTATGGACCCCCGCGATCCCGCGGTGGCCGACGCAGTTGCCAATACCCTGAACCGGAACTACCGCAACGTATTGGTCGCGGTTGTCAATGGGGCACGACTGGCCGACCAAGGGGCCGGCGAAGCACTGGAGCTGGCCGGATCGCTGTCTGACGGAGTCGCCTACCTGCGGGCCTGTGAACAGGCGGGCCTCGACCTGGCATTGGCGGCAGACCGGCTGGAGTTCCGCTACGCCGCCGGGGTGGACCAGTTCTTGACCATCGCCAAGTTGCGGGCCGCCCGTCGGCTGTGGGCTTGGGCGACCCAGGCCTGCGGTATCGAGCCAGTTTCCCAGCGTCAGCACGCTGTGACCGACGGCGCCATTATGAGCCGCCGCGACCCGTGGGTGAACATGATCCGTACCACGGTGGCCTGCTTTGCCGCCGCGGCGGGCGGCGCCGACGCCATTACCGTCAGCTCCTACGACGCCGCCATCGGAGTACCCGATTCACTGGGTCTGCGAATCGCCCGCAACACCCAGCTCTTGTTGCGGGAGGAGTCCCACATCGATCAGGTGATCGACCCCGCCGGCGGCTCCTTCTACGCCGAATCGCTGACCGATGCCCTGGCGGCCACCGCCTGGAGCCTGTTCCAAGAACTGGAAGCGGGAGCAGACCTCAACGAGCGCATTGAAGCCGCCCATGCCGCTCGTAGCCGGGATGTGGCCACCCGCCGGCTGCCGCTCACCGGGGTGAGCGAGTTCCCCGACCTCGATGAGCACCGTAGTGGAGCGGCCGCCGATGGAGTCCGACCCCGGTCTGCGCCGGTTGGCCGAGCCGTTCGAGGCACTGCGGGATGCCGCCGATGCCGCCCCATGTCGTCCCACCGCGTTCTTGGCCAGCCTGGGCCCGGTGGCAGTCCACACCGCCCGGTCTGCATTCGCGGCAAACCTGCTGGCCGCGGGAGGGATTCACCCCATTTCCAACGGCGGCTACGTCACGCCGAGCCACGCGGCCGAGGCCTGGGCTGATTCGGGCTCGCCCATTGCTGTGGTGTGCTCATCCGACGAGTTGTATCAAGAGCATGCTTCGGCCACCGTTGCCGCGCTCAAAGAGGCCGGGTGCGGATATGTGCTGCTGGCCGGACGCCCTGATGAGAGCTGGGGGGCCGACGGCTACATCCACATGGGCTGTGATGTGCTGGCCTCCCTGGGGGCCATTCACCAGAGGCTCGAGTTGTGACCGTCCCCGACTTCACCAGCGTCGACCTCTATTCCGAGACCGGTTCGGGGGCCAACGGGACGTTGGCTGGGCCGATCTGGTGGCCGCCGAGGTGGGGGAGAGCCCTGACAGCCTCGCCTGGGCCACGCCGGAGGGATTCGGCGTGCGCCGCCTGTACACCGCCGAGGATCGGGCCCCGCTGGACTTCTGCGACACCTACCCCGGGCTGGCGCCCTATCTGCGGGGTCCCTACGCCACCATGTACGCCACCCAGCCGTGGACCATCCGCCAATACGCCGGATTCTCCACCGCCGAGGACTCCAATGCCTTCTACCGGCGCAACCTGGCTGCCGGCCAGAAGGGCCTGTCGGTGGCCTTCGACCTGGCCACCCATCGAGGCTACGACTCCGACAATCAGCGGGTGAGCGGGGATGTGGGCATGGCCGGGGTGGCCATCGACTCCATCGCCGACATGCAGATTCTGTTCGACGGCATTCCGCTGGATCAGATGACCGTATCGATGACTATGAACGGCGCGGTGTTGCCGATCATGGCCATGTACATCGTGGCTGGAGAGGAGCAGGGGGTAGAGCCCCAGAAGCTGGGCGGGACCATCCAGAACGACATCTTGAAGGAGTTCATGGTCCGCAACACCTTCATCTATCCGCCGGCACCGTCGATGAGGATCATCTCCGACATATTCGCCTTTACCTCGACCAATATGCCGAGGTTCAACTCCATCTCCATCTCCGGCTACCACATGCAAGAGGCCGGGGCCACCCTTGATCTGGAGCTGGCCTACACCCTGGCCGACGGCGTGGAATACGTGCGGGCCGGGCTGGACTCGGGGCTGGACATCGACGCCTTCGCCCCCCGGCTCAGCTTCTTCTGGTGCATCGGCATGAACTTCTTCATGGAGGTGGCCAAGCTGCGGGCCGCCCGCCTGCTGTGGGCCAAGCTGATGCGTCCGTTCAGTCCGTCCAACCCCCGATCGCTGTCGCTTCGCACCCACAGCCAGACCTCGGGGTGGAGCCTCACCGCCCAAGACGTCTTCAACAACGTGGTGCGCACCACCATCGAGGCCATGGCCGCCACCCAGGGCCACACCCAGTCGCTGCACACCAACGCCCTGGACGAGGCGCTGGCCCTGCCCACCGACTTCTCCGCCCGGATCGCCCGCAACACCCAGCTTTTGTTGCAGCACGAGTCGGGCACTTGCCGGGTGGCCGATCCCTGGGGCGGCTCGTATTACGTGGAGCGGCTGACCCACGACCTGGCCCAGCGGGCGTGGGAGCACATCAGCGAGGTGGAGGCCGCCGGCGGCATGGCCGAGGCCATCGAGGCCGGTATTCCCAAGATGCGCATCGAGGAGGCTGCCGCCCGCACCCAGGCCCGCATCGACTCCGGCGCCCAGACGGTGGTGGGGGTCAACCGCTATCAGGTGGACGGCGAAGAGGGCATCGAGGTGCTGAAGGTGGACAACGCCGAAGTGCGGGCCTCCCAGATCGCCCGACTGGAGCGGCTGCGAGCCGAGCGGGACAACGAGGCCTGCGGTCGCGCCTTGGACGCGCTGACAGCAGGGGCCGAGCGCCCAGTGGGCAGCGCGGGCGCCAATCTCTTGGCCCTCGCGGTGGACGCCGCTCGGGCCCGGGCCACGGTGGGGGAGATCAGCGACGCGCTGGAGAAGGTGTATGGTCGCCATGCGCCCCGAATTCGCACCATCTCCGGGGTGTACCAATCAGAAATGGGACAAAGCGACGGCAAGGGCGGCGGCACCGGCGAGGTGAGGGACGCAGTAGCCGGCTTCGCGTCCCGAACCGGCCGCAGGCCTCGCATACTGGTGGCCAAGATGGGCCAAGACGGCCACGACCGGGGCCAGAAGGTGATCGCCACCGCGTTTGCCGACTTGGGCTTCGATGTGGACGTCGGACCGCTGTTCCAGACCCCGGCCGAGGTGGCCCGCCAAGCAGTGGAGGCCGATGTGCACATCGTGGGGGCTTCGTCGCTGGCCGCTGGGCACTTGACGCTGGTGCCCGAATTGCGGACCGAGCTGAAGCAGCTGGGTCGGAGCGACATAATGATCGTGGTTGGCGGGGTGATCCCGCCCAGCGACCACGACGAGCTGCGGGCGGCGGGGGCGCAGGCCATCTTCGGTCCCGGCACGGTTATCGCTGACGCCGCCCTAGAGCTGCTGTCTGCTTTGGACGACCGTCAGTGATCGACCTCGACGACTGTGTCGAGGGGGTGCTGAACGCCGATAGAACCTGGCTGGGCCGGGCGGTCACATTGGTGGAGAGCACCCGGCCTGAGGACCGGGTGGCGGCTACCGAGCTGCTGAATCGGCTTCTGCCCCACACCGGTGGGGCCAGAAGGTTGGGAATCACCGGTGTGCCCGGGGTGGGCAAGTCCACCTTCATCGACACGTTGGGCACCTACCTCACCTCACAAGGACACCGGGTGGCAGTGCTGGCGGTGGACCCGTCCTCGTCGGTATCGGGGGGCAGCATCCTCGGTGACAAAACCCGGATGCCCAACCTGGCCATCGACGATGCCGCGTACATTCGGCCGTCGCCATCTTCTGGATCGCTGGGCGGGGTGACCCGCACTACCCGCGAAACCATGACGGTGGTGGAGGCGGCCGGATTCGATGTCGTCCTGGTGGAGACTGTGGGCGTGGGTCAGTCGGAGACCGCGGTGGCCGACATGGTGGACTTTTTCTTGGTGATGATGCTGCCCGGAGCAGGCGATGAGCTCCAGGGCATCAAGAAGGGAGTGCTGGAGCTGGCCGACGCATTGGTGGTGAACAAAGCCGACGGCGGCAACGAGATCGCCGCCCAGCGAGCGGTGAGGGACTACCGGGCCGCGTTGGCCATGACCGCACCGGCCAATCCCAGCTGGGTTCCCCCCGTACTGGCGGTCAGCGCCATGGAGGGCACCGGACTCGACCAGGTGTGGGAACAGATCCAGGCCTACTACCGGGTATTGACCGACTCCGGTGAACTGGCCGACCGCCGGGCCGACCAGCAAGTGCGGTGGATGTGGGCCATGGTTGAGGACCGCCTCCGCGATCGCCTGCAAGCCTCCCCGGAGGTGTCCGACCTAGCCTCCGACCTAGAGCACCAAGTAGCCACCGCCCAAACAACCGCCGCCGCCGCCGCTGACCAAATCCTCAAAGCCTTCGACACCTGACCTGGCTGTTTGCGTTTCTTACACTATTTACTGTAAATTGTGTAAATGCTCTCACTGAGCCAGCGCCCGCTGAGCTCCTCCGATTCCGACCATCGGCTGTTCTTTGATCGTAGCAACGAACTGGACAGAGTTGACCGATCACTCAGCTTGGGACTCAATGTCTATGTCCATGGAGCTCGCGGTATGGGCAAGACGACGTTTCTTCATCAAGTGCAACGGTCTCACCCCGGAGCCCACTACTGCCGTATCAAGGATTCCGAAACATCCAAGAAAACTCTGGCTGAGTTGGAACGCGTTGTCGTTGGCCAGTCTGGTTTCTTGGAGACGATGGAGATAATCAGGACGTCGATCAACGCGGTGCCTGTGAAATCTCTGGTTCAAATTCTGAGGCAGGCGATAGGGCAACCTTCAGATCAGCCACCTCAAGTGGTGCTGCTTGATGATCTCGACGAGGGAGGCCGACGGCAACTATTCGGCCGTCTGCGCGACGAGCTGTGGGAGCTGCCCATTCAATGGGTGGTGTCGGGGACTGAGCCCTACCTGGAAGCTCCAGCGGACGCTTTTTTTGAGACTGTAATCAGGTTGGAGCACTTGGAACACGAGGCTCTCCGGGAGCTGTTATATCGACGCGCACAGTCGGGCACAGATGATGAGCGGGCTGTCTTTCGAGATATTGCCGATTCCGTGTCAGCCGCAGTCGCTCCTTGCACGCCGCGTCGGGCGCTTTCGGTAGCCAGAGACGTCTTTCTTTCTGACGATGCAATGGGTGCTAGCAGTTGCCTTGAGGAGATGCAGCAAGCCCGCTCCCATCTCTCCGGTTCAGCCGCCCGAGTACTCGACGGGCTCATGGTTCACGGGCCAACCCACGCAGGCGATGAACAACTACTCGCAGAGGTTGGTGTTACTCGGAGCCGGGTAGTCCAGCTGCTGGCAGAACTCGAGACAGCAGGGTTGGTAACAGCGCAGCGGGTCGGACGCAAGAAGCTCTTTTCCGCGTTTCCAAAGCCCGCGACACCGGATGAGGAGGGCGCTGATCCCTCAGGCGATTTCCAGGGACGCCCGTAGTGGCCTCAGTTCTACTACGGCAACTGGCAGACCGCTACGCCTTTGATGGCACCCCCCGGTTCTTTGACTTGGGCGTCTACCACGTGCCGTTCGAGTCGATGATCGGGAGACCCAATGTTGAGACGAAGTTGGATGAGTGCACAGAGCGAGGGGAGCGTGTTGCGCTGATCGCGGAGAGCGGGTGCGGGAAGTCGAGCCTGGTGTCGCATGTGCTGGGTCCAGCCGCAGAGCGGGTGGCACCCATGGTCGTTCCTGTACACGGTCTGGGGCCAGATGCGGCCAGCGCAGGCTCGGTTGCCGATGCCATTCTTGGGCACCTTGGTCGACAAATTCGGGTAGCCCATGGAGCTTCTGGGTCTTCAACTTTTGCGGTAGGGCAGAGACGCGAGCTTGTGCAGAAGCAGAGCCGGAGCGGTGGTGCGGAAGTTGGTCCGAGTTGGCTGAAGGGCAGAGTTGCCAAACAAGTCGAATTGCAAATCGGCTCGTCCCAACCAATCGCGCTCGACGAGAAGATCGATTCGGTATTTCAGGTTCTCCAGGCCTTCCATGCTGATTCTCTAATGCCTGTTTTCGTGTTTGATGACACTGACCGCTGGGGTGGTTCCTCCGAGTCTGAAACAGTTGCGGGTTTCTTCGGGGAAGCAATTCGTTGGTTGACAGAGATGCCTGCATCGGTGGTGGTCGCAACTCATTCTCACTACCTCGAATCAAATGACGCATCTGCACTATTTGAGTATCTGGATACGCGAATCGAAATTCCCAGGGTGCCGTCGACTGAGCAATTGAGCCGGATTCTCGAACGTCGAGTCGAGTCAAACCTTGGAGAACAATCTGACGGGTGGGATTTTGCGGACTTAGTGAGCAAGCCCGCAGTTGAAGACTTGTTCAGCGCCTACGAAGAGGGGGCGTCACTGAGAAGGGTCTTGCAACTTGCCCATATCGCCCTCAAAGAAGCGGTGGATGCGGGTGACGAGACCGTGGCGGGACACCATATCCAGGCTGCACTCCAGGCCTGAGCCTCTGAGGCATTTGGATCAATTGGCGCTGTGGAGTTGCCCGGTGTAGCGGGCGCTGGGGCGCATGATTTTGTTGTTGGCGGCTTGCTCAAGGAGGTGTGCGCCCCAGCCGACGACACGGCTGGTGGTGAAGGTGGGGGTGAACGCCTCCTGGGGCAAACCTGCCAGGTGGAGCACCACGCCGGCGTAGAACTCCACGTTGGTCACGATCACCGCGTTGGGCTTCCACTCGGCCAGGTAACCCAGGATCCGGGACTCGATGTCGAGGGCTCGGTCCACTAGCTCGCCCCCCAGCTCCAAGGCGACGGCCTTCAAGGTCTCCGAGCGGGGGTCGGCCGCCCGGTAAACGGCATGGCCGAATCCCATTATCTTGCGACCGGCGTCCAGCTCGGCCGCGATCCAGGGCACGGCATTGTCGGGATGGCCGATGGCCCGCAGCATGTCCAGCACCCGGCCCGGAGCCCCACCGTGCAGCGGCCCGGCCAGCGCGGCCAGCGCCCCGGCCATGGCCCCGCCCACGTCGGTGCCGGTGCTAGTGATGACACGGGCTGTGAAGGTGGAGGCGTTGAAGCCGTGGTCGGCCGTCAAGCACAGGTAGGTCTCCACCGCTCGAGCGTGCTCAGGCGAAGGATTCTGCCCCAAAGTCATGCGCAGATAGTCAGCGCTGTGGGACAGCGACTCGTCGGGGTCCAGCGGTTCAGAACCAGAGCGAATGCGGTTGACCGCGGCTAACACGGTTGGGGTGATGCCGATAGCCCTCATGACCGCAGCTCGTCGTTCGTCATGTTCGAGGTCCAAGGTGGGCCGTGGATCGACCTCCACCCCCAGCACGCTGCGTAGGACGGACATCGGGGGCAGATCAGTTTGCGCCAGCGCAGCGACCATCTCCGCCGCTTCCGGAGTCAGGCGTCGCGCCGTACCCAACTCGGCTTGAAACGCCTCCTCGGCCTCGTGGTCCGGAAGCGCGCCGTTCAACAGCAGGTGGGCCAATGCCTCGAAAGAATGATCACGGCCCAATGCGGCGGCGTTCCAGCCTCGGTAGTGAAACCACCCTTCATCCCCGCGAACCGAGCCCACCTCCGTGTCAGCCACGATCAAACCCTTGAGACCAGGAGGAGCAACATTCTCAGCCAGCAGGGAGTCAACATTCATGCCGCCCATGATGCCGCTATATTGATATATAGACAACATTGATCAATATCTATATTGATCAATCAATGTGTTGGGGTGCAGATGGATGATTGGCTGACGAGCGCAGAAGCAGCGGCCCGGCTGGGGGTCAAGCGGGCCACGCTCTACTCCTATGTAAGCCGTGGCCTATTGCAAAGGTTGGTTGACTCGGACGGCCGCAGCTCTCGCTTCGACCCCGAGGAAGTGGATCGGTTGCGCTCCCGTACGGGCCGTCGACGGGAGAACGAGATCGGTGTCCTGGTTTCCACCGCCATTACCAAGATTGCTGATGGGGAACTTCGGGTTCGAGGGCGAGACCTGATCGGGCTGGCTGCCGAGACTCGATTTGAAGACGCCGTCGATTGGGTGTGGGGGGCTGAACCTGATGCTGGATGGTCCAACAGCGACGAGGCAGAGGAATTGTCTGACCAAATCCAAGGTCTGCTTCCCGACACCGCCCCGATGATGGACCGCCTCCGAGTCGCAGTGAGCATCGCGTCGGCCACCGACCCACTCCGCAACGACCTCTCGGCCTCATCAGTACGGGCTGTAGGCCGAAGGCTGCTGTACCTGATGGTGCATTCACTTCCCCTGGTCGCTGAGCCTAGGGAGGGTGATCTGTCCGAGCGGCTCTGGTGTCGATTGGCTCCGGGGCGGTCCAATCTGCGGCAGCGGGCCGTCCTCAATCGTGCTCTAGTCCTACTGCTTGACCATGGTCTGGCCAGCTCCACGCTGGGAGTTCGAGTGGCCTCGTCGGTGAGAGCTGACCCCTATTCAGCAGTGTCGGCCGGCCTTGGGATTCTGGGCGGGCGGCTGCACGGGGCCGCCAGCAGTCCTGTTCACCGCATCTTTCAGGAGGCTGCGGCCAACGGCGATGCCGCTGGAGCGCTGGGCGAGGCCCAGCGGAGGACTGGCTACACCCCCGGGTTCGGCCATGCCGTTTACCGCCAGCGGGATCCTCGTTGCAGCGCGCTTATGGAAGCGGTGGCCGGGGCGTGGGCATCTCACGAGCATCTTCCCAAGGTGCTCACCGTGCAGAGCCTGGCAAGCGAGCGCACCGCTGCACCCGCCACCGTGGACTTCCCGTTGGGTGCGATGACGTTCTTGGCTGGCATGCGACCCGAAGCCGGCGAGGCGGTGTTCGCCATCGCTCGCACCGCGGGCTGGATCGCTCACGCCCTAGAGGAATACGACGAAGACCCGGTCCGCTTCCGCTTCCGAGCCCGCTATGTCGGGGACTAGAGGATCTGGGATAGGAAGAGCTGGGTGCGTTCTTCTCGGGGGTTGGTGAAGAAGTGCTCGGGCTCGCCGACCTCGACGATCTCGCCGTCGGCCATGAAGATGACCCGGTCGGCGGCCTCCCGGGCGAAGCCCATCTCGTGGGTTACCACGATCAGGGTCATGCCCGTCTGTGACAGTTCCAGGATCACGTCGAGGACCTCGGAGATCATCTCGGGATCGAGCGCCGAGGTGGGCTCGTCGAAGAGCATGATCTTGGGCTGCATGGCCAGCGAGCGGGCGATGGCCACCCGCTGCTGCTGGCCACCGGAGAGCTGACCGGGGAACTTTCGGGCCTGCTCGGGGATCTTGACCCGCTCCAACAACTCCATGGCCCGGTCCTCGGCCTGCTTCTTGGGCATCTTGAGAACTTGTCGAGGGCCCAAGGTGATGTTGTCGATGACGGTGAGGTGGGGGAACAAGTTGAACTGCTGGAAGACCATGCCGGTTTCCCGGCGGATGAGGGCGATGCTGCGCACGTCGTCGGTGAGCTCAACCCCGTCGACCACTATGTGGCCTCGGTCGTGGTGTTCGAGACGATTGATGCAGCGGATGAGGGTGGATTTTCCCGATCCCGACGGTCCGATAACCACCACGACTTCGCCCGTACCTACCCTCATATTGATGTTGGTGAGCGCCTGGAAGGTCCCGAAGAACTTGTCCACGCCAGCCATCTCGACCATGAGCTGCCGCCCACCGATCTGGGTGGCGTCGCTGTATACGCTGGATGTTGTAGTTGTTGTGTCTGTCATCGTTCTCCCACTCCGAGGTGGCGCTCAAGGCGCTGGCTTTCTTTGGACATGGTGTAGCTAAGGGCCCAGTAGGCGAACGCCACGAAAACGAGCGTCTCCGCAATGGCGACGGTCGTGTACTCCTGTTGGGAGTGGATCAGCTCGCGGGCCCTATAGAACTCCACCATGCTGATGATGGCGAATAGCGAGCTGTCCTTGAACAGGCTGATGAACTGGCCGACCATGGCGGGAATCACCGCCCGCAGCGCTTGAGGAAGCACGATGAGGCGCATGACAGCGGGAGGTTGGAGGCCCACCGCTTGACCCGCTTCGATCTGCCCCCTGGGCACTGCTTGCAGTCCACCACGCACTACTTCGGCCACATAGGCCGAGCTGAAGATGGTGAACGCGATGATCGTTCGAGTCATCAGTGATAAGGGGGTGTCGACGTCCAGGAAGAAGTCGATGAAGATCTTGGCCACGAACAGCAGGGCGATGAACGGGACACCCCGGAAAATCTCTATGTAGCCCACGCACAACCAGCGCACCACGGGAAGCGAGGAGCGCCTTCCCACTGCCAACAGCAAGGCCAGGGGGAAAGACAGGATGATCGCTGCTCCTGAGGCCAACAACGTGAGGTACAGACCCGACCAGTCGTCCCAGCTCACGCTGGAGGTGTCGCCGATGAGCCAGTAGGCGATGCGGACCACAACCACGGCAACGATCACGGCAACGACCTGGGCTACCCGCTTCAGCCTGACTAGATCTCTTGCCGTGACGAGCCGTGTGCGGCCGAATATCGGCCAGGTCATCGTCGTTCCCAAGTACTTGGTGAGGTCCCTTGCGCCGGTGAGTTGGTAGGCGACGAGCGCGAACAGCGCACTAGTCCACCACCACGCGTTTCCGTTCGCTCCTGAGACCACCTGGAATGACACGATCGCCATGAAGGCCGCCGCGTACCAGCAAATCCGTCGGGCGGATCGGGGTAAGCGCAGGGCACCGGCGCGCACGGCGAGTCCCACCGCAACGGTGGAAATGGTGAACAGCGTCGGCCAAATGGTACGGGTGAACACCAAGATGACCACAAGCAGCAGCAAGATCGGCCAGTAGCGCCGCAGCAGGTCCAGCGGGGTGGGCCGTGGCGCGGAGGTGCCGGTTTCTTCGGCCCTGTCTTGGCTTCTGGCGGTGACCGTGCCCCAGACGAGGCCGAGGGCCGAGGCCACGATGTACATCTGAGCTACCAGCCGCCATTGCTCATCGCGGGGGAAGATACCCACCATGAGGAGGGTGAGGTTCTTGCGCACCGCCTCCCACTGGCCGGTCACGAAGACGAAACGCCCAGCGTAATAGAGCAGAATTGCTCCGACCACGACCGCGATCACGGTGGCTAGTCCGTTGTACCAGTTGTTGAACAGGTTCTTGCGGAGCCAAACGCGAGGTGATAGTCGCATTTCAGGGGGCAGGTTGGACGGACTGCCGGGGGCCTGGGATTCGGAAGGCGGCATGGTGGCGGTCATCAGCTCATCGCTCTTTGAGCTGGATAGATCGGTTGTAGAAGTTCAACAGCGCCGACACGATCAGGTTGATCAGCAGGTACGCCACCATGAGGAGAAGGATCAATTGCGGGGCGGGGAAGTTGATCCCCCAGGCGGTGACTGCTACTAGCACCAAATCGGGGTAGGCAACGAGGATGCCCAACGAGGTGTTCTTGATGAGGTTGGCGCATTCACTGATGTAGGGGGGAATGGCGATTCGCATTGCTTGCGGCAGTACCACGTGGCGATAGCGCTGGCTGGATTTCAGCGCAACCGACGATGCCGCCTCCGTCTGGCCCTTGGGCACGGCAAGGATGGAACCGCGGATGATCTCGGCCACGAAACTGGCCGTATAGAGGCCCAAAGCTGCGGTGAGCGCCATATAGCCGGAGTTGGTGCTGAACCCACCCTCCACTGTCCGTCCGCTCTCCGACACCGCGGGCCACGACCACGAGTAGGGCCCGCCCAAGGCCACAAAGCACACCACGACGATCGCTGCGAACACCCCCAACGACCAGAGGACGCGGTGGTGCGGTTCGCCAGTGGCATCGTTGCGCCGAGTCCGCCAGTTCCAGACGGCCAAGGCGATGATCGCCGCGGCCAGGGTGAGCAGCCAGAAGACGCCTAAATTGTTCTCGGCAGCCAGAGAGGGAATAGCCCAACGGTCTTTGCTGATGATGATCCAGTTGCTTTCAGACCCAAAGAAGGTGCCCTGCCACGGCGGGTTGGTGGGATTGAAACGGGGGAACGGGCCGTAGGTGAAGAGGGCAAATCCGAAGAAGACGATTACTACCAGCGGCGGGATGTTGCGCAGGGTCTCCACGTAGAGACTGGCCCCTTTAGCTACAAGCCAATTGGACGAGAGGCGGAAGATGCCCACGAATACGCCAACGACGGTCGCTATGAGAATCCCCACAATCGACGCCACCAATGTGTTTTGGAGGCCGATGAGCAATCCCCTCCAAACAGGGTCCCGAACTTCGAAGCCTTGGGCATCGCGCAAGGCCACTCCGTAGGGCCTGGTCAGGAAATCGAAGTCTTTGGGGAGGCCAATCTCATCCATGCTTTGAATGAGGTTGTGGAACATCCACCGGAGAAGGGCCACGACCACAACCACGGCCATGGCCTGCCCAGCCACTCTCAGAATTCGCACGTCCCGCCATAGTGCGGGAATGCCGGGTTCGGGCACTCGCGGATCGCTGGAAGGCAAGATCCTTCGCTGCGACCCGTCATGAACGGCGCGAATGCCCAAAGCGGCCATTCCCGGTGTCTGGCCGATGCGGACTGCGTCGATCACCGTGACGGCAACGATCGCCCCGGGCACTGCTGCGGCGAACAGCCAGGCGAGGGCAAGCTCGGGAGCATCGCTGTAGTTGTCGAGCAGGCGCAATCCCAGCTGCCAAACCGAGATGACCCCCACCAGGGCCAAAATCAGGAGGTCGGCCAGAAGCGCCAGCATCCGGCGGCTGAAGGGCGCGGAAGGCACTGCGGTGAGATCAGCTTGTGTGCTGGCGAAATCAGCGGTGCTGCTCATAGCAGTGTGACCTTGAACACTAGACGAGAGCGGCCCACCGGTCGGTGACCGGTGGGCCGCTCATCGTTCAATGTTCGCTCGCTTTGAAACGAGCGGGGTTTTCCCTAGCGGTAGGGCGGGACGTACATGAGCCCGCCGTTGGACCAGAGGTCGTTGACGCTGCCGTCGAGGACGCCCAACTGCGGATAGCGGTTGAAGATCTCCTCGTAGTTGCCAACCTGCTCCACTACGTTCACAGCGAAGTCGGTGGGCAGACCAAGGCCGGGATCGAATCCGTCGCGACCAAGGAAGTTCAAGATGTTGGGATCGGTGCCAGCGTAGCTGCCGATGTTGGTGGAGTCGAGTCCGAACTCCCACGCCTGAACGGTAGCCATGGTGGCCCAGTTCACAACCTGCGCCCACTCGGTGTCGCCATCGCGCACCACGGTGCCGAGAGGCTCCTTGGAGATGAGCTCGGCCATGATGTGCTGGTCGGGGCCGCCCTTGGCCGCAATCTCAAAGGCGAACACGCCGAGCACGCTGCTGTCAGCGGTCATCGCCTCGCACTGGCCCTCTTCATAGGCCGGCACCAAGGTGTCGAAGCCCTCGAAGGTGACTGGGTTGAAGGGGATGCCGCGGGCGGCGAACACTGCGGTGAGGTTCAGCTCGGTGGTGGTTCCGGTGCTCACGCAGATGTTGGCGTCAGCCAGGTCGTCCAGCGTGGTGAAGCCGGTGGAGGCCGGCACCATGAGGCCTTGGCCGTCGTAGTAGGTGGTGAACAAGAAGTTGGCGCCTTCGGTACCGTCACGGGTGGCCGTCCAAGTGGTGTTGCGGTTCATCACCTCAAACTGGCCCGATGCCAGGGCGGTGAAGCGCTCAGCGCTGGTGACCGGCACGATTTCCACGGCATCGGCATCGCCGAAGATGGCGGCGGCTACCACGCGGCACATGTCGATGTCGAAGCCTTCGTATTCGCCGTCCGCGTTAAGCAGCGCGAAGCCGGGCACGTCGTCGCGGGAGCCACACAGCACGTGGCCGCGATCCAGTACGGCCTGCAAGGTGCCTCCTGGGTCCACGCCCTGGGTGGGAGTCACTACGACTGTTGCCTCAGGCGTTGACTCATCAGGGGCTTGTGTACTGGCCGCAGTGGGTTCAGGGGCGGCGCCGTCATCGTCGTCGTTGCCGCACGAGGCGGCGATCAACGAGAAGGCCAGCACCAACCCGAGCAGGGCCAGCAAACGGTGAACGGATTTCTGCATGTCAATGCTCCCAACGTTGGACTCAAGGGATGGGTAAGACGCTAGCGGCTGAATCGCGGCCTGACTAGACCCGCGCAAGATTTTATTGTGGCTTGGCCAGTGGGCTGTATCCCTAGCCCGCCGCGGCCAAAGCCGCCTCGCGCTGGCGGGTGGAGCGGTGGACCGGGTCGGTGTCGATCACCGGGATCACGTGCTTGCCGAAGTTCACGATGGTGTCGCGCACCACGTCCATGGGCAGGGTCGAAGTCAGCGGGCTGATCACGTACTGGTCGGCGCCCACCCGCTCGTACTGGCGGGACACCTGGACACAGTCCTCGGCGTTGCCCACGCACAGCGAACCGCCATCGATGGCCATCTTGACGTCGTCGTGGGTCGGCTCCGGGATGACCGCCGGCCACTCGGGAATCCCGTCAGGCTTGGGGAAGGTGTCCAGCCAGCGGTACACGAGGCACTGGTAGTAGTACATGTGGCTGCGGGTGGCCAGGTCGATGGCCATATCCCGGTCGTCCAAGCAGATGCCGAATCCCACGCACATGACGTTGTCATGGACGAAATCGCCCACCGGGTTCTTGCAGGATGCAACCTCGTTCTTGTAGATCTCGATCAGCGGGGCGATCTCGTCGGGGGTGCCGATGGTAAAGCACAGCACGCCGATGCCCAGCTTGCCGGCCTTCTCGAAGGTGCCCGGGCTGCCGCAGGCCACCCACAGCGGGGGGTGGGGCTTGGTGACCGGCTTGGGGAAGATCTCCCGGGCCGGCATGGAGAAGCTGTCGCCCTCGTAGCTGTAGGCCCCCTCCCGCCACATGTGGGGGATCTGGGCGATGGCCTCGTCCCACAGGCCCCGGGTGATCTCGGTGTCGGCCAGACCGGTGGCCGGGTCGCGGGGTGTGCCCGGCATGCCGAATCCCATCACCTCGGTGGAAGAGGAGCCCCGGCCGGTGCCCAGCTCGAAGCGGCCGTTCGACAGCACGTCGATCATGGCGGCCCGCTCGGCCGACCGCACCGGGTGGTTCACCGGAGCGGTTATGTTGAAGATGGCCGAGCCCAGATGCACGTTCTCGGTGGTCGATGCCACCGCCGACAGAAACACCTCGGGGGCCGACATGTGGGAGTACTCCCGCAGGAAGTGGTGCTCAGAGGCCCAGATGTACTTGAAGCCGTTGCTGTCGCAAAGCTGCGAGATCTCCAGGTTGTCGCGGATGCGCTGGGCCTCCCAGTCGGGGTGGTCCTCATAGCCGAAATCAGGCACGAAGCACTGGGCGAAATATCCGAACTCCATCTTGGGCAACCCCCGGGTATTGGCTTGTCTGGCGGGACTGTACCGGCGCTCGCCGTCGGCGATCTATCCAGGGGCCGAATCAGCCGCTCCGCGGCATCGGCGGGTATGGTCGGCGGCCATGGCATGGACCTTGCGCCGACCGGCAGCCCGAGTGGTGCTGCTGGACCGGCTCGGGCGCATCTTTCTGATGCAGGCCAGTGATCCCATCGACCCCCGCAAGGGTCCGTGGTGGGAGATTCCGGGCGGAGGGTTGGGCCCGGGCGAGGATTCGGCGGAGGGCGCCCGCCGCGAGCTTTGGGAAGAGGCCGGGTTCGCCGACGTCGAGGTTGGCCCCTGCATTTGGACCCAGCACGTGGAGTTCGACTTCGCCGGCATCCACTTCGACTCGAACGAGCGCATCCATGTGGCCTGGTGCCCCGATGGCGGCGAGTGGGACCCGCAGCACCTCGAGGCGCTGGAGGCGGCGGCGTTCGAGGACGCCCGCTGGTGGACGCTGGAGGAGCTGCTCGCCTCTGAGGAGATGGTGTTGCCGGAGCGGTTGCGGGAGTTCTTGCCTGATGTGGTGGCCGGCCGGCTGCCTGATGAGCCGATCGACATAAGCCCCTAGCTCAGGGGCTCCTCGCGATCGGCGGCGCGTACGGCGTAGGAGAAGATGATGGCAGGGGCCAAGACGAGGGAGCCGACGAGGAGGCAGACGACGATGGCGGTGACCAGCGGACCGCGGAAGCTGGTGGCGAAGCCGGTGAAGAACAGGGCGGCGGCGGCCAGGTACAGGAGGTAGCCCAACCGCTGGCCGGTAGTGGTCAATTGTGCGATGCGGCGTCGGCGGGCGGCCAGGTCGTCGGTGCTCACGGTAGCCATCCCGCCTCGCCCAACAGCGCGACGAGGTCTGATCGGACCCGTTCCAGGGAGAAGTGCTGACGGGCAATGGCCTGATTCTGGTCCAACAGCGCGACGTCGGGGCAGTTCAGGAATGACCGGACTTCGTCAAGGCGATCGGGGGAGAACCACCGGAATCCGAACTCGGCCAACTCCGTGGACACCGGGTAGCTGCCCACCACGCACGGTCGCCGCCAGATGGCCGCCTCCACCGGGGGGTTGCCGAACCCCTCCCAAATGGAGGGGAACACCACCAGATCGGCGGCCGCGTAGATGTCAGGGGTCCGGGCCACAGGGCGATGGATCACAGGGCAGCGGGCATCGCCAAGGAGGTGCTCCAAGGTGGTGTCATAACCTTCTTCGGCTTGCCCCATCAGCCAGTAGGCGCCCCCCAGCTCTTCGGCGATGGCGATGGCTGCGGGGATGTTCTTGCGGGGAATGGCCCTCACAGGGTGGACCACGAGCAGAGTGCTGTCAGCCACCCTCAGTTTGGCTCGCATCGCCGCCCGGTCGCCGTCAGGACCCAGAGTGTCGAAGCCGTTGTAGATCACCTCGGCCTGCATTCCCCGCTGGGCGAACTGCTCGGCAGTGAGCCGGTTGATGACCACATGGCGCCAAGAGGGATCGTGGGCGGGCAGCTCGGTTATCGAGGCGAACCGCTCTCGCTGCCACGGAGGATCGTGGTGGTGCAAGACGGTGGGACGACCGGCCAGCGTTCGGGCAACGGTGCGAGCGGCCGGGAGGTTCAGCGGGATGGTGCAGAGGTTTTCCACCACAACCAAATCGGCGTCGGCTACCGCGGCGGAGAATGCGTCGGGGTCCGGTCCATCGAGTTGGTCGATGCCCAGACCAGGGATCAGCCGGTCGACGGGACCCTCGCCGGCCACCGTCACCATGTCGAAGCCGATGTGGGTCAACATCTCCTGCCAGAGCCGGGCGACGATCGACACGCCGTCGCTCAACCCCAGTCGAAATGAGACGATCGCGCCGCGGGCCATTCCCACGAGGTAACCAGATATCCCCGATTTGTGAGACTTTGGAGACATGGATGGGCCCGCGGAACACGACCGCTCGGCGGTGAGGGAGGCGGCACGGGCGGTTTTGGAAGCCCACTGGGTTCCCGAGGGCTACGCCGTGCCCAATCCTGCGACCTATCCCTGGCAGTGGCTGTGGGATTCGTGCTTCCACGCGGTGTGCTGGGCCGATCTGGGCGACGAGCGCGGCCTGACCGAGCTTCAGACGGCGCTGTCGGTGCAGGCGGCCGACGGCTTTGTCCCTCATATGAACTATGGGCGCAATCCCGGTGTGGCGGCCGAGTTGTGGGGGCGGGACGGTGCGTCGTCCATCACCCAGCCCCCCATGTACGGCCATGCCGTGGCGGAGTTGGTCCGCCGGGGAGTGGACATCGACCCGGAGACCGTGGCCAAGGCCGAGCACGGCCTGAGGTTCTTGTTGTTCGACCGTCACCGCCTCCCCAGCGGGCAGGTGGCGCTGTGCCATCCATGGGAGAGCGGTGCCGACGACAGCCCTCGCTGGGACGACTTCTGTCCTGGCGGGTTCTCCCTGGATTCCTGGCGCCGGACCAAGAACCAGATGGTGACGACCATCGAGCGCAGCCCGACGGGCTCTCCGGTTACCAATCCAGCGTTCGATTCCGCTTCCGCGGGGTTCAATGCCCTCATAGTGTTCAACGCTTGGGAGTTGGCCACAGTGACCGGACGTTCGGAGGCAACCGAGAGGGCCGACGAACTGGCCGTCCATCTGGCGGCTCAGTGGGACGGGTCTCGTCGCACCTGGGCCGACTCGGGCGCGTCGGAGTCGGGTTCGGGGAGGGCCCGCACGCTGGACGGCCTGTTGCCGATGCTGGTTGCCGACGAGGCCGACCGGATAGATGCCGTGGCTGCCGATCTGGTCGATCCCTCGGCCTATGGCGGGCAGTGCGGCCCCGCCGGAGTCCATCGAGGCGAGCCCGGATTCGATCCCCGTTCTTACTGGCGGGGACCGGCTTGGCCCCAGCTCAGTTATCTGGTGTGGGTGGGGCTGCGCCGGCACGGACGCCATGCGGCAGCCCAACAGGTGGCCGCGTCCACGGTAAGAGGGGCCATGTGCAGCGGTTTCGCCGAGTATTGGGATCCTGACGACGGCACGGGCGGCGGGGCGGTCCCGCAATCGTGGACGGCCTTGGCTGCGCTGATGGCCTGATCGGCTTACAGGCCGATGTTCTGCATGTTGCCGATGATGAGCAGTCGCTTGCGGCTGAACACGTAGCAGGAGATTGCCCGGAGATTGTCGTCTCCCTCCCAGTCGGTGCGGCTGGGAGTGATCATGCCGATGTCGAGCTCTGATTTCACATAGACGAGTCCGACGAATGGCTCGAACCGGTCAAGGCACTCCAGCACTCCCCAGCGGCTGACCGCTTCTTCACCGGGATAGGGGGCGCCGGGCGGGGCGTCATGGGTCAATATCGCGTACACCTGGCCGTTATGCGGGCGGGAACAGCCGATGGCCGTGGTGAGCTGGGCGGGAAGGTCGTTGCGGTCCAGATAGGTGTACTGGTTGAAGCACGTCCCCACCAAGAGGTCGTAGGGATCGGTGACGGTTCCCTCGAACCGGTCGCGCAGATCTTCTTCAGTGGGTAGGAGATCGGGTTCGGCGGTGGGCTCGACGAACACTTCGTTGAGCACGGGTTCTTCGGACTCTTCACCTCCGCAGCCAGCCGCCGCGACCGCGAGAGCCAGGGCTAGTGGGAGCCAGAAGCGTCTGATGATCAGCATCGTCTACTCAGCATTGTTGCCTCGGGATCAATAGGAGGGGAGGACGCGGTCGATGTGCCAGAAAGCTATGAACATGACAACCAAGAAGGGCAAAGCCGACAAAGCGTAGGTCGGGAGCTTCCTCCACCGCTGCGCGGCGAACAGGGCAAAGAACCAGATGGCCAGCGAGGCCAGACCCCACAACACGGCCGGTACCAGCCCGTCGGAGTCGCCGTCGAGGCCTTCGCCGAAGGAGCCGGCTGCGGCTTCCTCTGAGGGTGCCGGGGCCGGGTCGGTCGAAATTTCAATAGGTGCAGGGGAGGGCGTCGGCGGGGGAGCAGACTCGGTGGGTAGAGGGGCAGTGGTCAGGCTCTTTGCCTGGTCGGTGGGCGCCGGGCTGGGAGCGGGAGCCGGGTCAGCTTCAACTGAGGGCGCCGGGGTTGGTTCTGGGGTGGCGGTGACAGTCTGTTCGGTGTCGGCGACGGCGTCGATGTTCTCGGTGGCCAATTCGGGGGTTCCCAGTTCTTCCTGGTCGGGCCGAGGGAATGTGGGAGCAGGGTCGCCCACCAGTGCAGCCACCACAATGATCCGTTGGCGGGCGGATCCCTTCGGGTGGCAAGCGGTGAGCGTGAGGCGATTGGGATCTTCGCTGAAGTCCTGATCGAGTACCTCTACCTGGTGGGGGGCAACAATGAAGTGCCCGTGGCCTTCTCCCTGAGTTACCACTTCATAGATGAACTCTCCTTGGATGGTGGTGACCAAGATCTGGTCGCCGGGCACAAGTTTGTCGATCTCGCCGAAGGGGGCACCGTAGGTGGTGCGGTGGCCGGCGATGGACGCGTTCCCGGCCTGTCCGGGCAAAGGAGTGGTGGGGTAGTGGCCGGGGCCCTTGCGGAGATCGCCGACCCGGACGCCTTCAACAACTGTCTTGTCCACACCGATGGCGGGGATTTGCATTCGGGCAATGGCCGTTCCCTGATCCCGATAGAGCATTGCCAGCCAAGCGGGGTCGGGTTCTGGGGTGTGCGTGGGCTCGGGGGCGGCAGTTGGTGTCGGACTCGGAGTGGAAATGGGGGTAGTCGAAGGAGATCCAGGGTTCTGGGCCGCCGGTTCCGGGGTCGGCACAGCGTCTGGAGTGGGCTCAGGCGCAGGAGGGGGGACAGGGGTGGTGGCCGTCGAGGGTTCCAGCGGAGCTGGTCCCAGTGCGCCGGAGGCTTCGAGCAGGTCGGTGAACTCGCTGTCGAGGTCCTGTTGGGCCCTGGCTTCTATTACACCGGTTCCCCAGAGCTGGAAGACACCAAACAGCAAAATGATGAGTCCGAGCGCGATGACGGTCTTACCCAACGCCCCGAGAACACGCGCGACCGCCACGGCGAAATTGTACGAGTAGTCGGCAGCAATCCCATGTTGGGCGTGATCCCTCTACCGGCCTCGCATCGGAGGTCGAGGCCGCGCGCCGCTAGGAAGAAGGGTCGGCGGGGTAGATACGGTGGGGCGATGAAGGTAGCTCTGAGTGTTCGGGACTTCTTGGACCGGGCCGAAACCGTTTACGGCGACCGAGTGGGAATCGTGGACGAACCGGATCAGCCGGCCGAGGGGTGGGGCGAGCTGACCTACTCTCGGATGGCCGAGTTGGCCCGGGCCCAGGCGGCAGGGTTGGACGAGCACGGCATCGGATTTGGCGAGCGGGTGGCCATCGTGTCTCACAACGCATCGCGGCTGATGGTCTCTCTGTTCGGGGTGAGCGGGTACGGCCGGGTGTGCGTGCCGATCAATTTCCGGCTCAAGCAAGACGAGATCAGCTACATCGTGGAGCACTGCGGGGCGACGATGCTGCTGATCGACCCTGAACTGGCCGACGCGCTGGCCGGGGTCGAGTGTCGACATCGCTATGTGATCGGCGCTGAAACCGACGAGGCTCTGTATCGAATGGGAGTCGAACCTGAGCCTTGGACCCCAGATGAGGAGGACACCGCCACCGTCAACTACACCTCGGGCACGACGGCCCGCCCCAAGGGCGTGCAGATGACCCACCGCTCCCTGTGGCTCAACGCCACCACCTTTGGCTGGGCGGCCGGCGTAAGCGATCGGGACGTGTACCTCCACACCCTGCCCATGTTCCATTGCAACGGGTGGGGCATGCCCTACGCCGTCAGCGGAGCGGGGGCCCGCCACATCGTGTTGCGCAAGGTGGACGGAGAGGAGATTCTTCGCCGGGTTGAGCGCCACGGGGTGACCTACATGTGCGGGGCGCCGGCGGTGGTGGCCGCGGTGTTAGACGCCGCCCAGGAATGGGAAGGTGAGATTCCCGGTTCGGGCCGGGTGCGGATGACCGTGGCCGGTGCGCCCCCGCCCACCCGTACCATCGAGCGGATGGAAACCGAGCTGGGCTGGGAGTTCATGCAGCTCTACGGCCTGACCGAGACCGCCCCCTATCTGACCATGAATCGACGTCGGTCCGAGTGGGACCACCTGAACCCGGCCGAGCGGGCCGTCAAGCTCTCCCGTCAGGGTGTTCCCGCCTTGGGCATATCGATGGACGTCGACGAATCCGGCGAGGTGCTGGCCCGGGGCAACCATGTTCTGGCCGGATATTGGGAGCAGCCCGAGGCGTCTGCTGAGGCCCTGGCCGGGGGCTGGTTCCACACCGGAGACGGCGGGCACATCGACGACGAGGGCTATCTCACCTTGTCGGACCGCAAGAAGGACGTGATCATTTCCGGCGGCGAGAATGTCTCGTCCATCGAGGTGGAGGACGCCCTATTCGCCCATGAGGCAGTGGCAGAGGTGGCCGTCATAGGAGTGCCCGATGAGAAGTGGGGCGAAACCGTGAAAGCCCTGGTGGTACTGGTCCCGGGAGCGTCGGCCTCCGAGGCCGATTTAATCCAGCACTGCCGCAGCCGACTGGCCCACTACAAGTGCCCCACGTCGGTGGAATTCCGCGAGGAGCTGGCCCGCACTGCTACTGGCAAGCTCCAGAAGTACCGCCTGCGCGAGCCCTACTGGGCCAGCCACGACCGCGACATCAACTGACTGGGAAAGAAGCCCTAGCCCAGCGAAACCGGCGTGGCCACCTCGGTGAAGAAGTCGTTGCCCTTGTCGTCGGTGACGATGAAGGCGGGGAAGTCCTCCACCTCGATCTTGTAGACGGCTTCCATGCCCAGCTCGGGGTACTCCAGCACCTCGACTTTGCGGATTGAATCCTTGGCCAGTCGGGCCGCCGGGCCGCCGATCGACCCGAGATAAAAGCCGCCGTGACGGGCGCAGGCGTCGACCACCTGGCGGGATCGGTTGCCTTTGGCCAGCATGATCAGGCTGCCCCCCGCGGCCTGGAATTGGTCCACATAGGCATCCATGCGCCCCGCGGTGGTGGGGCCGAACGAGCCGGAGGCGTATCCCTTGGGGGTCTTGGCCGGGCCGGCGTAGTACACCGGGTGGTCGCGCAGGTACTCCGGCATGGGCTCGCCAGCGTCGAGCCGTTCCTTGATTCGGGCGTGGGCGATGTCTCGGCCCACCACCAAGGTGCCGGTGAGCGACAGACGGGTCTTCACCGGGTGCTTTGACAGCTCGGCTCGGATGTCGGCCATGGGTCGGTTCAGGTCGATGCGCACCACCTGGTCGCTCAGATCGTCGTCGGTGACCTCCGGCAGGAAGCGGGCCGGATCGGTCTCCAACCGCTCCAAGAAGATCCCCTCGGAGGTGATCTTGCCCAGAGCCTGGCGGTCGGCCGAGCACGACACCGCTACCCCCACCGGGCAGGAGGCGCCGTGGCGGGGCAGCCGGATCACCCGCACGTCGTGGCAGAAGTACTTGCCGCCGAACTGGGCCCCGATCCCGAAGTGCCGGGTCAGCTCCAGAATGCGATCCTCCCACTCCAGGTCGCGGTAGGCATGGCCGGTCTCGGAACCCTCGGTGGGAAGGGTGTCCAGATAACGGGCTGAGGCGTACTTGGCCACCTTGAGCGTGTATTCCGCCGAGGTGCCGCCGATCACCACCGCCAAGTGGTAGGGCGGGCATGCGGCGGTACCCAGGGTGCGGAGTTGCTCGTCCATGAATCGGGTGAGGGACTCGGGGTCGAGCAGCGCCCTGGTCTCCTGGAACAGGTACGACTTGTTGGCCGAGCCGCCGCCTTTGGCCATGAACAGGAACGAGTAGGCATCTCCGGGCGTGGCGTAGATCTCGATCTGGGCCGGCAGGTTGTTGCCGGTATTGCGCTCCTCGAACATGGACAGCGGGGCCAGTTGCGAATAGCGGAGGTTCGAGGTTTGGAAGGTGTCGAACACCCCTTGGGCGATGGCCCGCTCGTCGTCGGAGTCGGTCAGCACCCGCTCGCCCTTGTGGCCCATCACCACTGCGGTCCCGGTGTCCTGGCAGCCGGGGAGGACCCCGCCAGCGGCGATGTTGGCGTTGCGGAGCAGTTCGGTGGCCACAAATCGGTCGTTGGCCGATGCCTCGGGGTCATCCAAAATGGCGGCGAGTTGGGCCAGATGGCCCGATCTGAGGAGGTGCGCGATGTCCCGCATCGCCTCGCTGGTGAGCAGGCGGATGCCCTCGGGGTCTACTTGGAGGAATTGGCGGTCGCCCAGCGTGATGGGGGAGACGTAGTCAGTTGTCAGCAGCCGGTATTCGGTGGTGGTGTCAGGCCCCTTGGGGAGCAGTTCTGTGTAGGCGAATTCGGCCATGCGTTTCGGTCATTCAACGTGGGTTGTACTCAGCCTAACGCCGGGGTTCCGGCGAACGGCGATGGATCCCCGTCGTCGGGAATCACCGGGGGGTGCCAGCTCATCGCCTGACCTAGCTGAGCAGCGAAGTCCCTCCAATCAGGCGGATTCCAACCCTCGGCGGAGGCCCGGAGGTTTAGCTGGTGGTCGAGGTGGACGATGGCGGGCAGAGACTCCAGCCCCAACGCTCGCACCACTGAGCGATCCTCGTCGGCAAACGTCAGAATCTCATTGGTCCACGGCCCGAGGAACTCCCCTGCCTCCTGAGGAGATGAAGTGACCAGGAACGCCACCCGGCAGTCGGCACCGACAAAGTTGCGGAGAACGCGGCCGGAGGTGTCGATCATCCACGAACTCTCGTAGGTGTAGGGGTCGAGCACCACCATGACCAGGTGGAAGACGGTGACCCAGTCGCCAATGGGGCGAGGATCTCCGTTCAGGGGCGTCAGGTTCACTTCGGCGTCAAGCATGGCGGCCATCGCATTGGAAGTTACCGCAGGACGGTGGCATAACCTCATGTCGTGCACCCGATCGAGCATCTGCGCTACGTGGCCCGGTCGTCCGGCGTGGGACAGGAGTCACTGGTGCGTGAGACGGCCGGGGCGCTAATGAGTTTCGGCCACGACCCCGCCGGGCTGGTGACCACCTGTCGGCGGATGCTCGCCCGTCAGCCCTCCTCGGGTCCGCTTATGTGGCTGGCTTCGCGGGTACTCACCGCGGCCGACCCGCGATCTGAGGTCCGGGCATGCATGGAGGCGATGTCCGAGGACAAGACCTCGCGCCTGCTGTCTCGCGAACTTCCCTTGGAGGCCACTGTCTGCGTACTCGGCTGGCCGGACCAGATCGGCCGTGCCCTGCGGTTGCGGGGCGATCTCCGAGTGCTGGTCGTGGACGTTCTGGGGGAGGGTCATCATCTGGTTCGGCGGTTGTCGGAGCAGGACGGCTGGGTTGATGAAGTAGACGAGAGCGGGCTGGGAGCGGCGGCGGCATCAGCCGACCTAGTGCTATTGGAAACGGCCGCCGTCGGCCCCGATGGATTTCTTGCCGTTGCCGGGTCTCGAGCAGCCGCGGCGGTGGCCCACGCTGCCGGCGTTCCGGTATGGCTGATCGCCAGCAAGGGAACAGTCCTTCCCGGCCCCATGTGGGACTCGCTGATCGAGCGAGCGCTGGGAATGGTGGAAGCGTGGGAGGCCGACGAAGAGATCGTTCCGCTCGCATTGGTACATCGAGTCGCCGGCCCCGATGGGCTGGTCTCGGTGGCCGAGGCGGTGTCAAGCACCGATTGTCCAGTGGTCCCCGAGTTGTTTTGTGCAGCCATCTGAACACGGGTGCAACATGCCCGACGCGGGGTTGTTTGAGGGCAGGCACTAACGTTCGTTCAGTTGAGGGGCGAAATCTGTCCCCCCCCGAGGAGTCCAAGTGTCTGACAGCCCCCCGTTCGACTCGGCCATGTTCCGCCAAGTGCTCGGACAGTTCCCCACCGGTGTGACCGTGGTCACTGCCGCCGGGCCCGATGGACCTGCCGGGTTGGCGATCGGGTCATTTGGCTCGGTGTCGCTCGACCCGCCGCTGGTCATGTTCATGCCGGGCAGGACATCCACCAGCTGGCCGGCCATCGAAGCCGCCGGCCATTTCGGCGTGAACATCTTGGCTGAGGACCAAGGAGATATGTCCAACCTGTTCGCCTCCAAGGCCGAGGACAAGTTCGCCGGCCTGGAGTGGACGACGAAGATCACCGGCGCTCCAATCTTTGAGTCCTCGCTGGCGTGGATCGACTGCGAGATCCACCAGGTGGTGGAAGGCGGCGACCACTGGATCGTCCTGGGCCGGGTGTTGGACCTGGGCATCCAGCGAGATGACGTGGGGCCGCTGGTGTTCTTGGCCGGCAAATACGGCTCGTTCAATCCGCTGGGCTGACGAGCGATGCCGGTTTATGCACTGGGAGACATTGAGCCCGACATCCACCTGGAGGCTTACATTCACCCGCTGGCCGTGATCATCGGCCAAGTGAGTGTGGGAGCCGAGTCCACTATTTGGCCGGGGACGGTGCTCCGGGGCGACGGAGCGGGAATCACCATCGGAGCCCGTACCTCCATCCAGGACAATGCCGTGATCCACAACACCGATGAGCTGCCCACGGTGGTGGGCAACGACGTCACCGTCGGCCATCTGGCCCATTTGGAAGGCTGCACGATCGAGGACGAAGCCCTGATAGGGGTTGCATCCGTGGTGCTGCACGAAGCGGTTGTCGGCCGGGGGGCGCTGGTCGGAGCCAGCGCAGTGGTCACCAACCACATGAAGATCCCACCGCTGGCCTTGGCCATCGGGGTGCCGGCCAAGATCCGCGAGGGCCACATGGCCGAGGGGCAAAATAGAGAGGACGCCCAGGGCTATGTGGCCCGGGGTCACCGATATCGGGCTGAGATGCGCTTACTGGGCTGATCGCCGGTAGTATTCAGGTAAGCCACGTCGCCACCTTCGCTAGGATTTTCATATGTCGTCGGAAGCCCTCGCCCTTGATCTAGGCCGGTACAAGCTCGGCTGGAGCGACGAGGAAGATTACGTCTTCAAGCCCAAAAGAGGGCTGAACACCGACATCGTCCAAGAGATGTCGTGGATGAAGAGCGAGCCCGAGTGGATGCGCAACTTCCGCTTGAAGTCACTGTCCCGGTTCGAGAAGCGGCCTATGCCCAACTGGGGCGGCGACATGTCGGGAATCGATTTCGACAACATCTACTACTACATCAAGCCCACCGAGGGTCTGGCCGACGACTGGGATGCCGTGCCGGACTCAATCAAGGACACCTACGAGAAGCTGGGCATCCCCGAGGCCGAGCGCAAGTACCTGGCCGGGGTGACCGCCCAGTACGAGTCCGAGGTGGTGTACCACCGCAACCGGGAGGACTTGGAGCAACAGGGAGTGCTGTTCTGCGACATGGACACCGCGCTCAAGGAGTATCCCGAGCTGGTAAAAGAGCACTTCGGCACCATCATCCCGCCGGGTGACAACAAGTTCTCGGCCCTGAACTCCGCGGTGTGGTCAGGGGGCAGCTTCATCTATGTCCCGCCCGGTGTGACGGTGGAGATGCCGCTTCAGGCCTACTTCCGCATCAATGCCGAGAACATGGGGCAGTTCGAGCGGACCCTGATCATCGCCGACGAGGGCTCGCAGGTTCACTACATCGAGGGGTGCTCAGCCCCGGTGTACACCAGCGATTCGCTGCACTCCGCGGTGGTGGAGATCCTGGTCAAGAAGTCGGCTCGGGTCACCTACACCACCATCCAGAACTGGTCCAACAACGTGTACAACCTGGTCACCAAGCGGGCCAAGGTCGAGGCCGAGGGCCACATGGAGTGGATCGACGGCAACATCGGCTCCCGCCTGACCATGAAGTACCCCGCGGTGGTGATGGTCGGCCCCAAGGCCTCTGGCGAGGTGCTGTCGGTGGCCTACGCCGGTCCCAATCAGCATCAAGACGCCGGGGCCAAGATGACCCACGCCGCCCCCGAGACCACTTCCAAGATCGTGTCCAAGTCGATCTCCAACGGCGGCGGTCGCACCAGCTATAGGGGCCTGGTCCGGGTGGAAGACGACGCCTACGGGTGCCGCAGCCACGTTCAGTGCGACGCCCTGATCTTGGACGAGGACAGCGTGTCCGACACCTACCCCTACATGGAGGTGGGCACCCGGGACGCGGAGATCGGCCACGAGGCCACCGTCTCCAAAGTGGCCGATGAGCAGCTGTTCTATCTGATGAGCCGGGGCCTGACCCAAGAGCAGGCCATGGGCATGATCGTCAATGGCTTCATCGAGCCCATCACCCGCACCCTGCCGATGGAGTACGCGGTGGAGTGGAGCCGGCTTATCGAGTTGCAGATGGAGGGATCTGTCGGCTGATGCCCATGCGGCAAGATTGCAAGTACTTCGAGAGCCGGTCGTACCCCAATGGAGAGACTGTGCGGAAGTGCGATTTGGATTTGGCCCCTGAGGCCCCGTGGCGCTGTCCCGACGACTGCTCGGCCTATGAGCGCCGAATGGTGGACGTGAACTGGTCGCACGGCACTCTGGTCACGCCGCCTACCCCCGAGGCGCCATCCAGTGTGGGAAGCGACGAGAGCATCGGCGCCCTGCTGGACGCTGCCGAGGACATTGTGAACGAGGCCGGCCCTCGAGTGATGGCTGAACTGGAGAAGGAGAAGTCCCGGAGAAGGTCAAGAGCGGGGGGCGGCGGAAAGGCCAAGCGGCGAAAGCGCCGTCGGCGTTCGTGATCGATTCACAATTCACTCCCGAGGCGGCCGGTGCCATACCCGGCCCCGATTGGCTGGCCCGCCGTCGAGTGGCTGCTGCCGGGCAGGTAGCCGCCTCGGCCCTGCCCTCGGTAGAAGAAGAACTCTGGCGGTATACCCCCATCGGACAGCTTGACCTCGGCCGTTATCAGCTGGCTACCGACGCCGGGACCCAATCACCGACTGCCATCCCCGGTCACTGCGCGATCGCCGACACCAGCAATGGGCGGTTGTGTGGCGTGGAGCTGTCCACTGAGGCGGCCGACCAAGGGGTGGAAGTCCGCCCGCTGGGCGACGGCGATGCCGATCTGGCCGCATCGGTAGACGTCGACCTGTTTGCCCTTATGAACGCCGCGTTCTCCGTTGAGCCTGTGTTGGTGCGGGTGCCCCGGGGAGTGAGCGTTGAGGGGCCCATCGTGGTGCGTCATTGGCTCGACGCCGAAGGAGCCGCGGTTTTCCCCCGGCTGATCGTGGACGCGGGGGCCGATTCCTCGGTCGAGGTGCTGGAGCTATACGGCTCAGCCGACGTTGTCGCATTGGTTAGCCCAGTGGTTGAGATCAGGGTGGCCTCCGCCGCCCGCGTCGGATATCTGACGGTGCAGGACCTCGGTCCCAAGGTGTGGCACATCGGCTCGCAGGTCAGCCACATCGGCTCGCAGGCCCATATGCGAGCCTCCACTGCCGCGCTGGGCGGAGGGTATGCCCGAATGCGGCTGGACACCCATCTGTCCGGCCGGGGTGCCACCGGTGATCTCATATCGCTGTACTTCGGCGACGGCGACCAGACTCTGGACTTTCGCACTTTCCAAGATCACGCCGCTCCCGATACCACCAGCAGCCTGCTGTTCAAGGGGGCGGTGGACGACTCCTCCCGTTCGGTCTACACCGGGCTGATCCGGGTTCGGCCCGATGCCCGAGGCACCAACGCCTACCAGACCAACCGGAACATCAAGCTGTCGGAGGACGCCTGGGCCGAGTCGGTGCCCAACTTGGAGATCGAGAACAACGAGGTGCACTGCAGCCACGCTTCCGCAGTCGGTCCGATCGACGGGGAGCAGTTGTTCTATCTGGAGAGCCGGGGGGTGCCCACCGAGACGGCCGAGCGCCTTATCGTGACCGGGTTCTTCGACGAAGTGCTTGATCAATTTCCCGTTCTCGAGGCAGTGCCTGCGGTGCGAGATCGGCTCCAGTCCAAGATCGAAGGGTTTAGCCATCACCATGCCATTGAGAGAAGCGGGTAGAGGGCATGACGGGGGATCGATTGGTGTTGTGCCCGCTAGACGAGGTGGGCGACGGCGAGGCCCGGCGGTTTGACGTCGAGATTGGCGGCTTGGCTCACCAAGTGGCGGTTGTCCGGTTGGGAGACGATCTTTACGCATTGGGGGACATTTGCAGCCATGCCGACTACTCCCTGGCTGAGGGCGAAGTAGACGCGGACGAGGGCACCATCGAGTGCTGGAAGCACGGCAGCTTGTTCTCTTTGGCCACTGGTGAGGCTGAGACTCTGCCCGCCACTCGACCGGTACCGGTCTATGACGTGGGTGTGGAGGACGGTCAGGTTTGGTTGGAGGTCGGCCAAGATGGGTAATTCGGCCAAGAGTGAGCTGGTTGTCTCGGGCCTGCATGTCCGGGTCGGCGGCCAAATGGTGCTGAATGGGGTGGATCTGCGGGTGGCATCGGGCGAAGTCCATGCCGTCATGGGGCCCAACGGCTCGGGCAAGTCGACCCTGGCCTACGCCATCATGGGCCGTCCCGGCTATGAGGTCACTGCCGGTTCGATCACCTTGAACGGTTCCGATCTGGTGGGTCTGTCTCCGTGGGAGCGGGCCCACGCTGGGCTGTTCTCCACCCAGCAATACCCCACCGAGGTGCCGGGTGTGGGCTTGGAGATCATGCTGGAAGAAGCAGTGGCAGCTACCGGAGGGGACCGCAGCGCGGTGGAAGCCCAAGTAGCTGCCGAGGCTGAGCTCGTCGGCTTCGACCCTGATTTGCTGTACCGGTCATTGAACGTAGACCTGTCCGGGGGCGAGATGAAGCGAAGCGAGGCGGTGCAGCTCGGAGTGCTCCGCCCCCGAATCGCCATCTTGGACGAGCTCGACAGCGGCCTCGATGTGGACGCCTTGGCCGCGGTGAGCCATCGCATCGAACTGGCCACCCACCAGGACAATCTGGGCGTGCTGGCCATTACCCACTTCAGCCGCTTGCTGACCGTGCTCCACGCCGATGTGGTCCACATCCTCATCGACGGTGTGATCCGAGAAACCGGAGGCCCAGAACTGGCCGCCCAACTGGAGGACACTGGCTACGATCCTTGGGTCGATGACCGCTCTGTCGCCCCCGTTGAAATCCACCTAGGAGGAGACCCATGGCCGTAGACGCCGATGCCAAAAGACTGCTCAGCGACGAGGAGATCGCCGCCGCCCTGGAAGACCTTCCCGGATGGGAGCGCCAAGGCGACAAGCTGGCCGCCACCTTCAATTTCTCCGACTTCTCCGAAGCCTTCGGCTTCATGTCCCGGGTAGCGCTGATCTCCGAGCGCCTCTTCCACCACCCCGAGTGGTCCAACGTCTGGTCCACCGTAGAAATAGCCATCACCAACCACGCCGCCGGCGGCCTCACCGAGTTGGATCTGGAGTTCGCCCGCCGCGTCAACGCCCTGGATTAGGCAAAGGGATTGAGCACTGGGACATCGAATTGATCGAAGTCGCGTGTGTTTCGAGTGACCACGGTCAACCGGTGGACAATGGCAACGGCAGCAATCAAGGCATCCTGAAGCAGCTTGTCAGCCTGTCGGTGCATCAACCGGGCCCACTGACGAAAGGCGGCGGCGTCTACCGGTAAGACGTCGTAGGCATCAAGTACTCGTTCCAGCCAGGCCTCGATTTCTCCTGCCTTGGACGGATCCTGCTCTCGGGTGATCTCGATTTCAGCCTGGATCTCGCCAATGGTGACCGCTGACAATTGCAGTTGTTCTGCCGGAATGTCCTGTATCCAGTTCAGCACCGATTGGTGGGGGCGGGGGTGACGAAGCTCGGAGACCACGTTGGTGTCAAGGAGGTACATGGTCTAGTCAAAAGTCAACGGTTCTCGTTGGCGGAGTCCTCCACGAGGCGGGGTCAACGCTTCTGTACGAGCCTCCGTGTCGAGAAGTAGCTCTTTCAGACTCGGCTTGGCCTTCCCCACAAGCTGGCGCCATTGGTCAATTGGGACCACTACCGCCGTCTCCACCCCCCGCTTCGTGACCACTTGGGGCCCGTGAGCAATGCTGGTCTCCAGCAACTCGCTGAAACGAGCCTTCGCCTCCTGCACCTGCCACGCCTTTTCTTCCATGTTCCCTCCGACCGCTATACTGACTAGTCAGCGCACTAGTCAGTATAGCGGTCGGAGTTGGCCCACTACCCGACATTTCTGCTGCTGACCCTCTTAGAAACGCTCCACGGCCCGACTATTCCGTCCCACACAACCGTGTAGCCAGCATCGGCATATGCTGCCGCAGCATCCGCGACGGCCACCATTACCGCGGCATTCTGGCTGTGCGCGTCCGGTAACCATGGTGCAACAAAACCCGACTTGATGGACTCATAGAACCAGTCCGACTCCAGATGGACACCTCGTTCGTAGCCCAAAGCAAGAGTGGCGCTCACGGTCGTCTTACCCGAGCCCGGTGGGCCCGACACGATCACCACTTCACCGCTGCTAGCCATTGGCCGTTGCCTGGGCATTGATGGTCACTCTCAGAACCTAGCCAGTTTCTACCTCAACCGAAGGCGAGCTTTTCGCAGCGGTTGAGGGCTCGTTCGACCGCGTTGCGGTCGGGGATGAGAATGGCGGTGAGCCAGACGCCGTTCTGTTCAATGAGGATGTCGGAAGCTCGCCGATCGACTTCGGGGCGGCCGAGGTCTGGGCGGGCGGCGGCGATGAGGTCGGCGAGTTTTGCGAGGTAGCGACGTTGGGCGGTCTGGTTGATGTCGGCGAACTGGGGATCGACACCGGCCAGCGACCACAGCTGGAGGCGCAGGCTCAGGTAGTCGGGGGCCAGAAAGGCGGGGTCGAGGGCTTGTCGCAGGCAGTGGCGAAGCTGATCGGGGGCTGCCGCATCGGGCGGGGGAGTGACCAGCTCAAGATCCTGCTCGCCCACCCGGCGCAGCGCGGCGCAGATCAGCGACGTCTTATTCTCGAAGTGGTAGTTGGCCAGGCCGACGGCGACGCCGGCCTCGCGGGCCACGGCCCGCATGCTGACGCCAGCGATGCCCTCTCGGGCGAGAACGGCGAGGGTGGCGTCGAGGATTCGCTCGTCGGCCTGGGCCACGGCCTCCGCCACGGCTAGAACCTCATTTGTTGGACTTGCGCGGAGATTCCTCCGTCGAGCACCCACAACTGGCCCGTGGCATAGCGGGCTTCGTCGGAGACCAGCCAGTGGACCAGGTTGGCCATGTCGGTGGGTGTGCCGATGGTGCCCAGAGGGTGGATCCGCTCGGCCTCGGCGAGGGCATCGGCCGGATCGACGCCATCGGGGTAGAACTGGTCGAGCATCGGGGTGTCGATGTAGCCGGGGCAGATGGCGTTCACCCGAATGCCCTCTCGCCCGTGGTCACAGGCCATCGCCTTGGTGAGGGCGTGCACTGCTCCCTTGGTAGCGCAGTAGGCGGCCAGCTTGGGGTCGGCGATGAAGCCGTCGTAGGAGCCGAAGTTCACGATCGCCGCGTGAGCCGACCGGCGAAGCAGCGGCAAGGCGTGCTTCGAGGTGAGAAACGTGCCGGTCACGTTGATGGCGAATATGAGGTCCCACTCCTCGAGCGAGGTGTCTTCCACCGTCTTCTCGATCTCGATGCCGGCTGCGTTGACCACGATGTCGATGCGGCCCCGAGCCGACTCAATGGCCGCGATGCCGGCCGTGACCTCGTCCTCGGAGGTGACATCGAACCGGAGGAACTCCCCAGCCGAGGGCTCGCCGCTGATCGAGCCTTCGTCGCTGAGCCCGGCGGCGTACACATGGGCGCCCTCGTCCACGAAGCGTCGGCAGACGGCGCTTCCGGCACCGCCTCGACCGCCGGTCACCAAGGCAACCCGTCCCTCCAGCGTTCCCGTCATATTGCGGCTCCCTTGTAAGCGTCCAGCACGAGTCCATGGAAATGATGGACACCGTGCTCTGATAGCCCCGACCCACTGGGGTCGTTGACAATTCGACCCTGCTGGAACGCCGGAGTCGACATGCCCCGCTGCACGCTCTCTAGCAGGTTGATGTCCTCCACCTGGAGGACATCGTCGAGATAGCGGATCGACTCGATCTCGGCTTCGTTGGGCTCGGCGGTCTCCAGGTAGAAGTCGTAGGTCTCAAAAGTGAGGTCGGGGGCGACAGGGATGATCTTCAACACGATGAAGTTCCCCCGCCCCGGGTATCGCATCATGCAGGTGTTGGGCCATAGCCACCACACAGAGTGGTCGGTAACGGTGGCCTCGCTTACGTCGTAGGCGGTGTTTGCGGTCTTGCCGGCCTCGGCCATGTGGCTGGAGTAGATGCCGTGGGTGGTAACCACGTAGGTGTCCATGTCAACCAGCGATACGAAGTCCTTGTGGGCGATGTGGCAGTGGTAGCACTCCAGGAAATTATCGACCACGTTCTTCCAGTTGCTTTTGATCTTGTAGGAGAGGCGATGGGCGAAGGTGAGTTGTTCCACATCGGGGGCCCAGTGGGCGATCTCGGCGCCGAGGTCGCCCGACTGCTCCTGTAGGGGAGCGGCCTCGGGGTCGAGGTTGGCGTATGCGAATCCGCCGAATTCGGTGATCTGCACCGGGTCGAGGCAGATCTGATCGGGGTCGAATTCGACGAGGTGATTGGTGTGGCGAGCAGCTTGAAGCTGGCCCGCTAGGTCATAGGACCATCCGTGATAGGGGCAGACCAGGTTCTTCAGCCGACCCTCGCCCTCTACGATCTCGTGGGCCCGGTGCTGGCACACGTTGTAGAACGCTCGAAGCTCGCCGTCGTGTCCGCGGATGGCAACAATCGGCTGCCCGGCGATGGCTTCGGCCACAAAACTTCCCCGGTCGCGGAGCTTCTCGCTATGACAGACCCACTGCCAGGTCCGGCCGATGATCGCCGATTGGTCGGCGTCGAACCACCGTTTCTTGGTGTACGCATCGGCATGCAGCGAGTACGAGGCGCCGGGGTCGGGATGCCAACCCTGCCCGATGTCGACAACAGCCCCTTCGCTCATTGGGCGACGTTCTGGATTCGAATACGGCCCCGCAGCAATGGTTCCAAACTAGCAGGATTGAACGACCGTTCAAGATGGAACGGCTTTGCCGAATCAGGTGGTGGCTTGGGCCTCTTCCAGGGCCTGGGTGAGTGTGTGCCACGACAGAGTGGCGCACTTGATTCGCACGGGGAACTTGACTACTCCCTTGAGGGCTTCCAGGTCGCCGAGCTTGATATCGGCCCCGTTGCCGTTGATGGGGGGCGGGTCGTCGGGATCGGGCTCAATCGACATCATGGATTTGAAGGCCCGGTTGAGCCGATGCAGCTCCTCAGTGGTGCGACCTATCACGGTGGCCGACATCATCGACGCCGAGGCCTGGCTGATCGAGCAGCCCTGGCCGCCCACCTTGATGTCGTCGATCACCCCGTCGGCCAAGCGGACGTAGACGATCACCTCGTCGCCGCACAGGGGATTGAACCCCTCGGCCCGCACCGCAGGCGGGGTGTCCAGCTCTCCCCGGTTGCGGGGATTGCGGTAGTGGTCGAGGATGATCTCGCGATAGAGGTCTTCAAGATCAGGCATGGCAGCGAATCGTTAGTTTACGGGCGAATACCTGAAGATATGCAGTCATTCTGCTCTAAGCGATTTCATTCAATGAAGAAGGCGTCGGCATCGCTGAGCGCATCGGCCAAGGCATCAACGTCAGACTCATCGTTGTACACGTACATCGATGCCCGGCTGGTGGCGGTGCAGCCCAGCACCCGCATGAGCGGCTTGGCGCAATGGTGGCCGGCCCGCACGCACACCCCGGAGCGGTCCAGCACCTGGGCCACGTCGTGAGGATGGATCCCCTTGTATTCGAACGACAGGACCCCGCCTCGCTCGGCCGGCTCGGTTGGCCCGTGGATGGTGATGTCGTCCCCGTAGCGCTGGGTCAGGGTCCGCAGGGCATATCCGGTGAGGGCCACCTCGTGCTCCCGTACTTGCTCCATTCCCAAGCCGACCAGGTAGTCCACCGCCGCCCCCAGCCCTACCGCCTCGGCGATGGGCGGAGTGCCAGCCTCAAACTTCCACGGAACCTCAGCAGTGCTGAACCCCTCCTTGGTCACGTTGAGAATCATCTCGCCCCCGCCCAGAAACGGTGGCATGGCCTCCAGCAGCTCGGACTTGGCCCACAGCACCCCGATCCCGGTGGGTCCGCACATCTTGTGCCCGGTGAAGGCCACGAAGTCGGCCCCCATCTCCGCCACGTCGGTGGGCAGGTGCGGGGTGTACTGGCTGGCGTCCACCATCATCAGCGCGCCGGCTTGATGGGCGGCGTCGGCCAGCTGCCGGATGGGATTGATGGTGCCCAGCACATTTGAAACGGCGGCCACGCTCACTAGCCGGGCCCCGTCGAGCAGGCGGTCGAGGTCGGTCAGGTCTAGGTGGCCGTTGGCGTCGATGGGAATCCAGCGCAGCTCGATGCCCAGCTCCGCGGTCAGCATGTGCCAGGGAACGATGTTTGCGTGGTGCTCAAGCTCGGTGATCACCACCGGGTCGCCCGGCCCTAGATTGGCCCGCCCCCAAGTTCGAGCCACCAGGTTGATTGCCTCGGTGGCGTTCTTGGCGAAGATGATCTCTGAATCCCGAGAGGCGCCGATAAACGAGGCGACTTTGGCCCGGGCCTCCTCCAATGCCTCGGTGGCCTCCACCGCCAACTGGTAGGAGCCACGGTGGACGTTGGAGTTGTAGCGCTCGTAATAGTCGGTTAGCGCGTCGATCACCAGTCTGGGTTTGTGCGAAGTGGCCGCCGAGTCGAGGTACACCAGGCGGCGGCCGTGTACCTGTCGGCACATGATGGGGAAATCGGCCCGGATCGAGGCTGGGTCTAGCGCCATGCCTCGTACCCCTCAGCATCCAGCTGGGCGGCCAACTTGAAGCCGCCGCTGGCCGCGATCTTCCCGTTCATAAGAATGTGGACGTGATCGGGTTTGAGGTGGTCGAGCAACCGGCGGAAGTGGGTGATGGCCAGCACCCCCATCTCAGAGCGGGAGTCCCGCACCTCTTGCACCCCATTGGCCACGATCTTGAGGGCGTCGATGTCCAGACCGGAGTCGGTCTCGTCCAAGATGGCCATCTCCGGCTCCAAGATGGCCAGCTGAAGCACTTCATTGCGCTTCTTCTCGCCCCCGGAGAACCCGTCGTTCAGGTAGCGGTCGGCAAAGGAGGGGTCCATGTCGAACCGCTCCATCCACTCCATCACCGCCAGCCTCAGTTCAAGCACCGACAAGTCGATGCCCTTGCGGGCCGACAGGGCCTGCCGCAAGAAGTTCATCACCGAAACGCCGGGGAACTCCTGGGGATACTGGAAGGCCAAAAACAGTCCGGCTTTGCCCCGTACGTCGGCTGACCAGTCTGTTATGTCGTCGCCCTTGAAGCAGATCCGCCCCCCGGTCACCTCGTACTCGGGGCTGGCCAAAAGAGCGTTGGCCAAAGTTGACTTGCCCGAGCCGTTGGGCCCCATAAGGGCATGCACCTCACCCGCTCGAACGGTGAGGTCGATGCCCGACAGAATCGGGATGCCGCCGTCGGCCGTGGCCACATGCAGGTTCTCGACCTCAAAAAGCGGGGCCTCGGGCTGGCTCACCTGATCAGTCTACGTCGGAGGAGTCGTTATCCCTATCACCGGAAAGCCGCATAGCAAGCCTGTGGGCGGGTCTACCAACCCCGGTCGATCCACTCCTGGAGATGGGGAGTCTCGTCGCCGATGGTGGTCTGATCGCCGTGGCCGGGGAGCACCAGGGTGTCGGAGGGCAGCGGGGAGAACATCCGTTTTTCGATGGATTCGATGATGGTGTCGAAGTCGCCGCCCTCGAAGCCGGTGGCTCCGGGCCCGCCGGGGAAGAGGGTGTCGCCGGAGAAGAAGATGGGCGAGCCCTCCAGTCGGAACGACATCGACCCCGGCGTGTGGCCTGGCGTGTGGATGCAGTGCAGGCGGAGTCGCCCCACCTCGATTACCGACTCGTCTTCCAGCAGGTAGTCGTAGGAGTCGAGCATGGCGGCATCTTCGGCGGTGACGCCCACCTCGTACCCGGCGTCGCGCACCGCTGGGATGGCCTGGATGTGGTCCCAGTGCCCGTGGGTTTCCAACACGGTGCGGACCCCTAGAGAAGAGCACAGCTCCAACAGCCTCTCGTGCTCGTTGGCCGCGTCAATCAGCACCGCATCGCCGGTTTCGCGGCAGCGGACGACGAACACGTTGTTGTCCATCGGACCCACTACCACTTTGTGGATCTCGGCCTGGGTGTCTTGCCAGTGCAGGGTCATGGCTGCTCTTTTCGCGTGTGGGTCACGTTGCGACCCCGATTGTGCCCCATGCATCGGCCTAGTGACAGGTTCGAGCGTGGCTACCAGGGTTGTGGTCTAGTAGAAACAGAGCCGTGAACTTTGCCTTCAGCGAGGAACAAGAAGAGCTGCGGCGATTCGTCCGGCAGTTCTTGGAGGACAAATCTCCGGAGTCGGCGGTCCGTGAGCAGATGGACACCGAGAAGGGCTACGACGACGCGGTCTGGAATCAGATGGCCGAGCAGCTCGGATTGCAGGGGCTCATCATCCCCGAGGAATACGGAGGCAGCGGCTTCAGCTATATCGAGCTGATCGTGGTGTTGGAGGAGATGGGCCGGGCGCTGCTCTGTGCTCCGTTCTTCTCCAGCGTGGTGCTGGCCGCCAACGCCCTGATCCACAGCGGCGACGACGAGGCCAAGGCTGCGCTTCTGCCCGGTATCGCCGGCGGCGAGACGGTGGCCGCGCTGGCCTTCACCGAGGAGAACGGCCGCTGGGACGAGTCGGGTATCACCATGGAGGCCACCGCCGATGGCGGCGACTGGCGGATCAGCGGCACCAAGATGTTCGTGATCGACGGTCACACCGCCGACGTGGTGGTGGTGGCCGCCCGCACCGCTGATGGGGTGAGCCTGTTCTGGTGTCCCAGCGATGCAGATGGCTTGGCCTCTACGGCATTGTCCACCATGGACCAGACCCGCAAGCAGGCCCGCCTGGACTTCAACAACACCCCGGTCACGCTGATCGGCGCCGAGGGCGGGGGCTGGGCGGTGCTGGAGCGGGTTCTCGACCTGGCTGCGGTGGCCCTGGCCGCCGAGCAGGTAGGCGGCGCCCAGATGTGCCTGGACATGTCGGTTCAATACGCCAAAGACCGGGTGCAGTTCGGACGGCCCATCGGGTCGTTTCAGGCCATCAAGCACAAGTGCGCCGACATGCTGCTGGAGGTGGAGTCGGCCAAGTCGGCCGCCTACTACGCCGGCTGGTGCGCCTCGGAGCTCAACGATGAGCTCCCCTCGGTGGCCAGCTTGGCCAAGGCCTACTGCTCGGAGGCCTACTTCCACGCCTCGGCGGAGAACATCCAGATCCACGGTGGGATCGGCTTCACCTGGGAGCATCCCGCCCACCTCTACTTCAAGCGGGCCAAGTCGTCTGAACTGCTGTTCGGCGACCCGACGTATCACCGCGAGCTTCTCGCTCAGCGCATCGGGATCTGACGCTCTTACTCGTCCTCGCCGCAGTCTTGGTGGTCGGGCTGGCCGCCTATGCGGTGATGCGGGTGTCCTCCCGGCTGGCCCACACCCGGGCTCGAACAGTGTACGACCTGTTCGAGGCGGTTGACTTTGTGGCCGATCGCCTCCCCGACGAGCTGTCGGCCAAATTGAGCTACGACGACGTGCAGGACATCTTGCTCTGGCGGTTGGACCACCTGCGATTGCAGGGATCGGCTACCTATGGGCGAGGCGATGTGACTGCTGTGGAAGCAGAGGGCCGCAACGAAGAGGTGGTGACCCGCGACGACGACTCGGTTGACTACGTGCTGGCCATGGCCTCAGAATCTGAACGGGACATCGATGCGTTGGACGTCGTCGTGGTCCTCGACCTTGAGAGCCAGTACCTCAAGACCATCGGAGCACTCGGCCCTCCAGCCGAGGAATCCCCTTAGCGAAACGGTACGGTTGGGGAATGGACAGGCCGAGGTCGCTGGAGGGCTTCCGATACGTGGGGGACAAGCGGTCCCAGTTGGTATACGACTTGGATGAGGTGAGCGACGAGTCGGTCATCGAGGAACTGGTGGCATCGGAGAAGTTCTTGGTGTTCGGACCCGACACCCTGGCCGAAGCCCGAAACCGGGGCTATCGGTCCCGGGCGGTGTGACTCACTGGCAGACTTCCGGCGGGCTAAAGCTGGCCGGGCACTTGGCGCTTCCGGAGAGCCGTCGCATGCGAGCGCTGCCGGGAGTGGTGCTGTGTCCTGGCTTCCCATCGGCGGCCAACGGGGGCTCGAGGGCGGCGGAGCGGCTCTACCCCCTGGCCGATCGCATCGCGCAGAACATGGAGTGGGCCGCCCTCGTGCTCAACTACCGGGGATGCGGTGACAGCGAGGGCGATTTCTCGCTAGATGGATGGACTGCCGACGTGGGAAGCGCCGTCGAACACCTCAACCTGCTTGAACAGGTCGAAGGAGTCTGGCTGGCTGGATTCGGAATCGGCGGGGCGCTGGCGGCCTATGTTGCTCACGAAGACCCCCGGGTCAGGGGAGTAGCAACCATGGGGGCCCCAGCGGACTTCGACCATTGGGGGCTGGATGCCTCAGGGGTGGTGGAGTACGCCAAGTCGCTTGGGATCATCACCACGCCCGAATACCCCACCTCAGTTGATTATTGGGCCAAGGCCGCCCGGTCATTCAAAGTTGACCAGTGCGCCGCGGAGATCGCTCCCCGGCCCATGCTGGTGCTGCACGGCTCCGATGACCGGGAGGTGTCGCCCCTCGATGCCCGAGCCATCGCCGATGCCCACGGCGAAGCCGGCCTGCGCATCATCAGCGGTGCCGGCCACCGCCTCCACTCCGACCCCCGCTGCATCGCCATCCTCCTAGGCTGGCTCGACTCCCAAATCACCCTCATCCCCTGACGCCAAAGCAGTTGCGCAAAACGGTGCGCGATCACCAAGACGAGTTGGCTGGCGACGACGGAGCAAAGCGCGCAGAGCGCCAAAGGAAGGCTCGTACCGCAAGCTTCTCCGAACGAGACGACGGCTGCATCGGATGCCGCAAGGAACCAGAATGGTGTGTGGCCCACCACATCATCATCCCCTGATGGGACAGTCACAGGTGGAAAGCGAAGAGATGCCTTGCCCTCTCTTGTGTGAGGGGGGCATACTTGTAGTGGCCGGTGACCTAGCCGAAAGGCCCTCATCGGAAGTACGCCCCGGATCGGCTGTGGATCGCAGTCCCGGGGCCTCTGCATGTCAGGGGTTCGAAAAGACGCTCTCGATTGAATGGATGCGGTGCGAGATCAGGGAAAATTGGTCTTGCCGCTTGGCGCAGAGCCAGTCGGTACGAGAACCCGCAAGTAGGTCGGAGATCTGCAAGATGCCCTCGGATTTGTCGGAGTGGTCTATCTGGAATTCAGGTGAGAGGGCTTCCTGTCTCTGGAGTCGGCGGAGCACATCGTGGTCCTTCTGGTTGAGATGGCTGCGGCAGTCTCAGGCAGACTGACTACGGAGTCGATTCGAGTGTCGTGAGTTGATCTCCGAGTTGGTGGAGTCGCTGTTGGGTGACGCGCAGAGCAGTAGCGAGAACATATCCCTCTGAAGCTGTGCCTTGGATGGCACCCACCAGTGGGGCGGCCAGAGTGTCGAGCACTTGCTGGATCTCCTGCGCTGAACTGGGCTTGTCTGGCTGATCGAGCATCACCATTAGTTGCGACGCGGTGAGCGGTCCGAATGTGTTGGTCCTTTCAGCCAACTTCGCGCAAAGCACGGCTGAGAGGTCTCGAAGTCGAGTCAAGTCTTGGGTTGCTTCGGCGATCGAGGCCATATCGACCGGGCCACCAGTGTCGAAGAGTGCTCGATAGTCCTCAAGGCCTAGCGGCGCGGCGGCATGCTACAAGCATAATTCGGCAAGTTGGTCGGTTGAGAGCACTGCCACAGATTGGTCGCCTGCCCTTGCCATCAGTCGTCCGCTAGATGGGTTGGGTCCAACGAGCATCGAATAATCAGCGTTGTGTTGCTTGCGGTGCTCATCCAAAGTGACCCAGTCCACCTGGCCATCGCCTAATGAGCCAGCGCCGACGGTCTTGGCGTCGATGGTCACTGAGTAGGAGCTGTCCTTTCCCAGTGGCGCCTTGACGAGCACATCGGTCTTGCCGCTGCCACCGAGCTTCTCAGCGTCGAACCCAAGAAACTGGAATGCACCCCGGATTGCAAACTCCAAGCGATCGGGATTCTTGCTGTCGGTGGATGCATCGCGGATCTCAAAGGCAAGTGCTTCTGCGGGGGAGGGCTCACTCTCCCCTGTACGTGGATCAGGAGTAGTAGCGCTAGAAGGGGGCGGCGCGGTTTTGGGTGTGGAGGTGGGTGTGCTATCTGGTGGAGGTTGAGGAGGAAGCTGTGGCCGAGGGTGTTCCAGTTTCGAGGAAGGTGAATGGACAACCAGTATGGCTAGCAAGTCGCGGCCTGCGTCCGTAAGGGCAAATTGGCCATTGCTAGCAGGCTCGATCAGCTTGGCGGACTCCAACCAGCCCCGTCGTCTGTTCACCTCACCGTGGCTGTCCCAGTCCAAGCCGTATTTCTTGGCCGTCTGACGTAACTCTTCAATCGATTGTGCACCATCACGCAGCTCAGCGAGCATTTCGCCGCAATACTGGAGTCGACTGTGCAGTAGCCCGATCAGGATTCCGTCATCCGAAGCCACATACCAGCGGGTTGCGTATTCGCTGAGACAGATTTGGTCGGCGGCTGACTCGAGAACGCCTGTTTTCTGCAAGAAGGCCACGCGACCATTAGCGCTTCCTTTACTGAGAGAAAAGTGCTTCTGAACCCAGCTGGCTAAACTTGGAGACGAAGGGCGCTCTTCGACGACATACCCACAGACTTGATGAAGGGATTGGACGTAGCCTGTGTATCCCCCGGGCATGGAGTTGACCCCTTTGGCGCGCTGGTCCCAGGGGAGCGGGGGCGGTATATAGGCTGGGTTGGTCATGCGCGAGCAACCGTACTGAATCAGCTGGCTGCGGTCAGTCTTGCTTGGTTTTGCCTTTGGCTTTTTGGGCTTTCTTCCAGGCCCTTACTTGGGCGAGGGCTTCGGGGCTGTCGATGTCGGCGACGGTGCGGGGGGTGGGGTCGGAGAAGGGGCTGGCGGCGGCTTCCCAGCCTTCGGGGGTCACACCGAAGCGCTTGGCCAGCACGGCCAGGAAGATCTTGGCCTTCTCGTCGCCGTAGCCGGGCAGGGCCTTGAGCCGCTTGAGCAGGTCTTGGCCGGTGGCGGCCTCGGTCCAGACTCGGGCGGCGTCGCCGTCGTAGTGGTCCACGAGGTGGCGGGCCAGCTCTTGGGCCCGGCGGGCCATCGATCCGGGGAACCGGTGCAGAGCGGGCTTCTCTTTGAACGCGGCCTCGGCCTTCTCGGGATCGAGGGCCGCTAGGCGCTCGGGCGAGAAGTCGTCGGGGATGCGCTCCTTCAACCGCAGGGGCGACTTGAATGCCCATTCCATGGGGATCTGCTGGTCGAGCATCATGGCCAGCAGCAGCGCGAATGGATCTTCGATGAGGAGTTGATCGGCGTCGTGGTCGCCGGTGACAGCAAGTGTTCCCATCGGCCCATCGTACCGATGAATTGTCACAAGACGTAGCCTGGAATCGTGGTTCGATCGCTGGCCAAATTGCTTGTCCAACCGGGAATCTGGATTACCGCAATGCGGGTGGGTTGGCGTTTGAGGATGTTCCCCGATCCGGCCTATCTGAAGTTTCGGATGGTCACGATGTACGGCGACGCCCACGCCCGATCCCAGCCTGACGACCTGGTCACCTACTTGCGGTGGTGCAAGGAATGGGAGCGATCCAGGTAAACCGCCCGTAGCGGCCCGGCGGGTTCACTATGGTTTTCACCATGACCCGGGCGCTAGTGCTCAACGCCTCTTTCGAACCGCTGAGTGTGGTTTCGCCCCGGCGCGCCGTCATATTGGTGATGTCCGAGAAGGCGGAGGTCGTGCTGGAGTCCGGCGAGCGGTTCCGCTCGGAGCGGCTTGACTTGACAGTTCCGTCGGTGGTTCGACTGCGCTACTACGTCAAGGTCCCGTTCTTCCGCACCGGCGGTCTCAGTCGCCGCGGAGTGTTCGCCCGGGACGGATACCGATGCCAGTACTGCGGTCGCCACGCCGATTCCATCGATCATGTTCAGCCCCGAAGTCGGGGAGGCACCCACTCTTGGGAGAACGTGGTGGCTGCCTGCCGTCGGTGCAACATGGCCAAGCGGGATCGGCTGCTATCGGAGACCCCGATGAGGCTGCTGCGTCCACCAGCCGAGCCGCCCCGCTCGGCCTGGGTGGCCTCCGCTGTCGGCCATGTGCCGTCCGACTGGCTGCCCTACCTGGACCCCACCGCAGATTCCGTCGCCCAGACTGCCTAGCTTTATCTCCATGGCAGCCGACGGTGGGTGGACTACCCGTCGTTTGAGCGGAACGGTGGGGGAATTGCACGATCTGCACCCCGACTCCGAAGTTGGTCGGGAAGTGTGGCTGATGTCGCCTCTCGACACCGCGGTGGTGTTGGGCTCGGCCCAGCCCGCCGAGCTCGCGGGCCCCAGCGAAGCTGGCGTGGTGAGGCGCCGCAGCGGCGGGGGTGCGGTGGTGGTGATCCCGGAGGAGACGGTGTGGATTGACGTCGTAATCGGCCGTGGCGACCTGCTGTGGATTGACGATGTGAACCGGGCTGGCCAATGGCTGGGTGAGGTGTGGGTGGAAGCTCTGGCCTCATTGGGCGTCGCCGAAGCCGAGGTGGTGGACCGCTACGAACCGGGTCGCTGGGGTCGGCTGGTGTGTTTCGCCAGTCGGGGACCGGGAGAGGTGCTGGCTGGCGGGGCCAAGGCGGTGGGAGTTTCTCAGCGCCGCACCCGGAATACGGCCCGCTTCCAGATGCTGGTGTATCGCCGCTGGAATCCCGAGGAACTGCTATCTCGCCTCGCGGTGCCAACCGGCCAGATCGAAGATCTTCGCAGCGTCTTGGCGGAGTCGGCCTATCAGCTTGATGCCCCGGCCGAGAAGATCATCGCCGCCTTCTTGAGCTCCCTGCCGCGGTAGAGCCTTAGCGACCCGCCCTCACCAGCTGACAACCCAATTTCAGGCGCGGTGGTATCCCCTGTCTCGAAACACGTCGATTGGGTTGCAGTGGTGGGGCTGTGGGGGATAGGGTGGGACTCAGTGGGAGAAAAGGGGAATTCCTCGGGACCCAATGGAGTGGGACATGCTCACCGGTGAGCATGCTCGTTCTCTGGACGACAAGGGTCGGCTTTCGCTGCCGCCGGCCTTTCGCTCGGTGCTGGCCCAAGGGGCCTACGTGGCGATCTACAAGCAGTGTCTCGGTATCTGGACCGCAGAGGAAGCCCGCAATGCGCTGGTGCGGCTTGAAACCGCCGTTCGGGCCGGGGAGGCCACCGGTGACGAGTTGCGCCGGTTCTCCTCCAGCCTTGAACCGGCAACCGTGGATGCCCAGGGCCGCATGAGCTTGCCTACCTCCAAGCGCGAGGTGCTGGGCTTGGACAAGAACGTGGTGCTGGTCGGTGTGTTCAATCGGGGCGAGGTGTGGGACGCAGTGGAGTGGGAGTCGCTTCAAGCCGAACAGGGTGAAGCCGACGTCGACAGGTGGCTTTGATGAGGCCTGATGGAAGGAGAAAACGACTGGGAAGCGCATTGTAGGAAAAAGAGAAAAGGGCTCATGGGCAGTCCTCCGTCTGACGAGATGGAAGGCCCCTACTCCGCCCGCTTGCCATCTGACACTGCCGGGGAGAAATCCCGGAGTGCGGTCGCCAGGCGGAGGACTGCCGATGGGCGCCATTTTTATCGCCCGACCCGGTCGGACGCAAAAACTGCTCCCTCAACATTCGGGCCGCCAAGTCGCCGAGGAGGTGAATGACCATGAGCGGGGGGACACCGACAGCAATAGACAGTCGATTTGTCCACCACCCCGTCATGGTTGCCGAAGTGGTGGAACATCTGTCCAAGGTGCCGTCAGGAGTATTTCTTGACGCCACACTGGGTGGGGGAGGACATGCTCGGGCTCTTTTGAACGCCCGTCCGGACCTCTCACTGATAGGCCTCGACCGTGACCCCTCCGCGGTCGAGGCCGCCACCACTTTCTTGGCCGGCCGAGGCGCCGAGATCCGCCACGCCAGATTCGCCCAGTTGGGCCAGGTGCTTGATTCCCTGGGTGTGGATCGAATTGCGGGGTCGATGTTCGACTTCGGGGTGAGCTCACCCCAGCTCGACCGGCCGCAGCGGGGTTTCAGCTATCGGCACGACGGCCCGCTGGACATGAGGATGGACTGCAACCAGCAATTGTCTGCCGAGGAAGTGGTGAACCAGTGGCCCCCTGTTGATCTGGTCAGAATCCTGCGGGCCTTCGGAGATGAGCGCTACGCCAGTCGCATCGCCTCGGCCATTGTTGCCGCTCGGCCGATTGCCTCTACCACCGCGTTAGCCGAAGTTGTGAAAGAGGCCATCCCCGCTCCCGCTCGTCGACGGGGTGGCCATCCCGCCAAACGGACCTTTCAGGCAGTCCGCATCGCGGTCAACGACGAACTGAGCCAGATCGAGCCCGCTTTGGAAGATGTCATCGACCGAACGGTGCCCGGAGGTCGGGGAGTGGTGCTCAGCTACCACAGTGGAGAGGATCGAATCGTCAAGCAGGTTCTCCGCCGTCGAGCCGGTCTCAATGACGAGGCTCGTTTTCGGGGATTGCCCCGATCGGCATCCGAAAATCCGCCGGCTATCGAGCTGACCCCGCGGGGCAGTCGCCGGCCCAGCCCTGCGGAGATGGCCGACAATCCCAGAGCCTCCAGTGTGCGCTTTCGGGCATTCTGCAAGCTGGCCGACGATCAGGGCGAGGGAGCTGCGTGATGGCTGTCCCGCAACGCCACCCAAGCCCAGCCCCGGCCAAGCCTGAGACCGGTACTCGTCAACACCTTCGGGCGGCACCGCGTCCTAGCCGCAAACTGATGCCCATGGTGGGCTGGGCTGCCGCTGTCACCTTAGTGATTGCCCTGTTTGCCTTGGCTCTCTTCCACGCCATGATCGTCGACCGGCAGACAACCCTCGACAACCTCAATCAAGAGCTCGAAGAGGTTCAAGCCATCAACGACCGGTTGCGGCTCAATGTGGCCCGCGCCGAGGCCCCCGAACGCATTGTCGCTGAGGCTCTGTATCGATTGGGGATGGTGGAGCCCGATCGGCGTATCTACCTGTCGCCCGTGGAATTGGATGAGGATGAACTCCTCCGAGGGGGCTAAGGCAACCAAGTCGCGGCGGCGACGGGGCACCGCGATGGCGGTGGTGTTCGCCTTGATAGCGGTGGTGTTGGGCGTTCGGCTGGCCGATCTCCAGCTCTTCCGCTCCGACGCCTACGTGGAATACGGCCAGCAGCAGCGGACTCGGACGGTTAAGCTGACCGCCGATCGGGGCGAGATCTTCGACCGTAACGGGTTGGAGCTGGCTGTGTCGGTGCCTCAGTGGACGGTGTGGGCCGACCCGAGCCAAGTAGAAGATCCGGCCGCGGCGGCGGCCGCTTTGGCCCCGGTGCTGGAGATGGACGAAAACTGGCTGCTTCAGTTGTTGAGCGAGCCCGACCAACACGCCTATCTGGCTCGGATGGTGCCCGATTCCATGTCACGGGCGGTGGCCGACCTCGACTTGAATGGGGTGTACCAGCTTGAGGAGTCGGCTCGGTTCAACCCCGCGGGCTCTCGTCTGGGTAGGGCTGTTGTCGGCATCGTGGACGTGGACCAAAAGGGCGTCAGCGGAATCGAATACCAATACGACGGGGTCCTTGGCGGCGTGCCCGGAGAGTTGGTGCTGGAGAGCAGCCAGGATGGGCGCACCATCCCCACCGGCGCCCGCCACATCAGGCCCCCGCAACCCGGTGCAGATCTGCATCTGACCGTTGATCGCTCCTTGCAATTCGAAGCAGAGCGGGCCCTGATCCGCCAGATCGACGAAGTCGAGGCGTCCAGCGGCTCCGTCATCATCATGGTTCCCGACACCGGGGAAATATTGGCCATGGCCTCCGTGGGAAGAGACCAGGATGGCGATGCCGTACCGCTCAGCGGTAATCGGGCCGTCACCTGGGCCTATGAGCCCGGATCGGTCATGAAGAGCGTGACGCTCTCCGGGGTGATCGAGGAGGGGTTGGGACAGCCCCACCATGTGCGCGAAGTCAATCACTGGCTTCACCTCTACGATCAGGAGTTCACCGACCACACCGAGTACGGGACCGCGCTCTACAGCATGGAGGAGATCCTGGCCCGTTCATCCAACACCGGGACCATAGAGTGGGCGCTCGTGCTGGGCTCCACTCGCCTGGCTGCCTACATGTCCAGATATGGACTGGGTTCGACCACCGGACTGGGATTCAAGGGAGAGTCGTCTGGCCTGGTTCCGCAGCTCTTGACCTGGAGCGGAACCGATGTGGCCAGCTTCGCACTGGGCCAGGGCATGTTGGCCACACCATTGCAGGTCCTCATGGTGTACAACACCCTTGCCAATGGAGGACTGCGAGTGCCCCCCACGCTGGTGCGCTCAGCGGTGGATTCCGACGGCCAGGAGATCTCGTTGGAGCAGGCCGAACCGGTAAGGGTCGTGTCGTACAACACCGCCTCTCTCATGACCGACATGTTGGCCACAGTCGTGCGTGAAGGGACGGGACGCAACGCCCAGGTCGACGGCTACACCATTGCCGGCAAGACCGGGACCGGCCAGAAAGTGCTGTCAGACGGCAACTACGGAGAAGCCGGAGATTTGCGTCTCTACACGGCCACCTTCGCCGGCTTCTTTCCCGCCGAGGATCCCCAGCTCTCGATGATTGTGGTGATCGACGAGCCACAGACAAATTTCTACGCCAGCCAGGCGGCAGCTCCTCTGTTCGCCGAGTTGGCCAGCTACTCCCTGCAACGCCTCCGCATCGCCCCTCCAGCCGATATCGTCACCGTCCAGCCTAAGCTGGGACCGGCACCCACTCCGCAGCCGGCACCTACCCCGCAGCCGGCGCCCACTCCGGAGCCAGCACCGACCATCGTGCCTGCGGCCACGCCGCAGCCGACCCCGGTTCCGACCAGTGCTGCGGAGCCAACCCCTGAGGCGACGCCGACCGCTGAGGCCGTGGACCCCCAGCCGGGGTCGGAAAACCCCTCGCCGAGCATTGAGCCCCAAGGGGAGGGGACGTCTGAACAGGTGAACAGCGAGTCGTCCCCGCCCCAGGATCAGCCATGAGCGCCCGGTCGATGGCACTGCGGCAACTGGCCGATGCCGCTCCTGGGCTGGTCGGCCTAACCGGTGATGTCGAGATAACCGGGCTGGCCCACGATTCCCGGGCAGTGAATCCTGGCGACCTGTTCTTCTGTGTGCCGGGGGCCAACCATGATGGTCATGTCTTCGCATCTGACGCACTGGATCAGGGAGCCGTCGGTTTGGTGGTGCAGCGCTCGCTCAACCTGGATTGTCCCCAAGTGCAAACCGATTCGGTGCGCCGGGCCATGGGACCGATCAGCTCGACCTTCTACGGCCACCCCTCGCGAGCAATGAAGGTGGTCGGAGTAACCGGTACCAACGGCAAGACCACCGTGTGCAGCCTGCTGGGCTCAGTGCTGGAGGCGACGGGACTGCAAACCAAGGTTCTCGGGACACTTACTGGAACTAGGACCACCCCGGAGTCCCTCGACTTGCAGCACCAACTGGCCTGCTGGAGGTCGGCGGGGGTGGAGGCAGTGGCCATGGAGGTGTCCAGCCACGCGCTGGACCAACACCGGGTGGACGGAATCCGCTACGACGCCACGGTGTTCACCAATCTCACCACCGACCACCTCGACTATCACGGCACCGTCGAGGAGTACTTCACCTCCAAAGCCCGACTGTTCACCTCTGATCTGTCCGATCGAGCGGTGGTCAACCAAGGTGACGAGCACGGGCAGCGGCTGGTCACAGACCCCCAGATTTCCACTGTGGCCTATGACCCTCGGAGCTTGTCGGTCCGGCTGAGCCCTCGCGGGTTTGACCTGCGGTGGAGAGGCCAGGAAATCCAGATGTCCCTTGTCGGCCGGTTCAATGCCGCCAACGCATTGGCCGCGGCCGAGGCTGCCCTATTGCTGGGGTCCAGCGTGCCCGAGGTTGTAGCGGGCCTGGAGTCGGCTGCCCCAGTGCCGGGCCGATTCGAGACGATCGAGACCGACCGGCCGTTCACCGTGGTGGTTGACTACGCCCACACGCCCGACGGCTTGGCCCAGGTGCTGGCCGCCGCCCGGGAGTTGGTCACCGGCTCAGGACGCCTGTGGGTCGTGTTCGGCTGCGGCGGCGACCGCGACCCCAGCAAACGTCCGATAATGGGCCGGGTGGCGGCCGAGATGGCCGACCATGTGATCGTTACCTCCGACAACCCGCGCTCAGAGGATCCCGACGCCGTCATTGCCGGTGTGCTGGCCGGTGTGCCCCGCCACACCCGGGGCGTGTTGACCCAACCTGACCGGGCCGCCGCCATTGCCCGGAGTCTTGGCGAGGCCGCCGCCGGCGATGTTGTGGTGGTGGCGGGCAAGGGCCATGAGACCACCCAGACCGTGGGCGACCAACAGATTCCCTTTGATGATCGAGTTGTGGCCCGAGAACTGTTGGCCGCCTTGAAGGCAGCCCGATGATCCGGCTCTTGTTCGCCGTCGCCGTTGCCGGGGTGGTCTCGGTAATCGGAACCCGCCTGTTGATCACCTTCTTGCGCAAGCACTCCATTGGCCAGCCCATCCGTTTGGACGGTCCCCAGGGCCACGTCAGTAAAGCGGGAACTCCCACCATGGGCGGGGTGGCCATTGTGATCGGCGCACTGGCCGGATACGGCATAAGCGACCTGTACAACGGCATTTTCACCCGAACCGGTTTGATCGTGATGGTGGCCATCGTTGGCTCTGGGGTTGTCGGCTTCATCGACGACTGGCTCAAGGTGTCCCGAGAGCGCAACCTGGGACTCGGCAAGCAGACCAAGATCTTGGGCCTTCTCGTTGTGGCGGTGGGGTACGCGCTGCTGATGATCCACCTGACCGATGTCCGCACCGAACTCTCGTTCACCCGTTTCGACTCTCTGAACATCGACTTGGGACCGTGGGGCTGGGGGCTTTGGGCAGTGCTGTTGATCCTGGGCACGAGCAACGCCGTCAACCTGACCGATGGCCTCGACAGCCTGGCCGCCGGCTCCTCGGTGTTCGCCTTCGCCGCATTCGTGGTCATCGGCTTCTGGGCCTTCCGCAACGAGGACATTTACGGCATTCCCCACGCATTGGATTTGGCCATCTTGGCCGCGGCCATGGTGGGGGCGACCGCCGGATTCATGTGGTGGAACGCCGCACCGGCCCGCATATTCATGGGCGACACCGGATCGCTGGCCCTGGGAACCGGGTTGGCCGCCCTGGCTCTGGCCACCAATACCCACCTGCTGCTGCCCATCATCGGCGGTCTGTTCGTGATGGAGACCTTGTCGGTGATCATCCAGGTGTTCAGCTTCCGGATTTTCGGCACCCGGGTGTTCCGCATGGCCCCCATCCACCATCACTTCGAGCTCGGCGGCTGGCCCGAGACCACGGTGATCATCCGGCTGTGGATCATGACCGGATTCGCCACAGCTGTGGCCCTAGGCCTCTTCTATGCAGACTTCGTTTCAATCGGAGGGGCAGATTGAGCCGGGCGCCCGTGATGCTGGTGGGCTTTGCCGTGACCAATCGGGCGGTGTGCGCCCAGTTGGTCGAGCGCGGCCATCCGGTGGTTGCCGCTGACGATGCTCCCGACTATCAAGTCCGAGGCCATGCCGCCGACCTAGGGGTTGATCTCCTCAAGCAGCCCGCTCCCGAAGAATGGCCTTCCCTTGTGTCCGATGCCCGAGCGATTGTTCCCACCCCGGGGCTGCCGGAGTCGCATCCTTCCCTCAGTGCAGCTGCCGCCGCGGGCACGCCGGTGATCTCTGAATTCGATTTGGCCCAACGCTGGGACGCCCGTCCCACCCTGGCGGTCACCGGGACAAATGGCAAGACCACGGTGACCCTTATGGCCGCGGCCATGCTGGAAGCGTCCGGTATTGCGGTCACCACGGCCGGAAACACCGAGACGCCGCTGGTTGAGGCCATCCGAGACCGTCGGCCCGCGGCATTCGTCGTTGAGGCATCCTCGTTCCGACTGGGCCACAGCCGTTGCTTTCGCCCAACGGTGGGTGCGTGGCTGAACTTCGCTCCCGACCACCTCGACGTTCATTCCTCACTGACGAGCTATCGGGCCGCAAAGGCGGCCTTGTGGAGCCGGGCCGACGAGCACACCACGTTGGTGGTCAACCGAGACGATCCAGTGGTTGTCGCCCACGCCCCGGACACCGGCCGAGCAGTGACATTCGGACTCGACGATGGCGACTTCCGAGTGAGTGGAGGAGCCTTGAGGGCTTGGTCGGATGAGCTGGTCGAAATCGCCGAGCTGCGCCGTACCCAACCCCATGAGCTGTCCAATTGCCTGGCGGCGGCGGCCGTGGCCATGGCCGGAGGGGCCCACCGTGAAGGGGTTCGGGCCGCCTTGCTGTCTTGGACCGGGCTGCCCCACCGGGCGGTCTTGGTGGAGGAGAGCAATGGGGTTCGCTTCATCGACGACTCCAAGGCCACCACCCCCCACGCCGTTTCCGCCGCAGTGCGGTCGGTGGGAAGTGCGGTCCTCATTGCGGGCGGGCGCAACAAGGGCCTGGACCTGGGGCCGATGGCTGAGGTGGCCGACAAGCTGCGCTCTGTGGTGGCCATCGGAGAGGCCGCGTCTGAGATCCAGCAGGTGTTCGCCGATCTATGCCCGGTCACCGCCGCCGGCTCGATGGAAGAGGCGGTGAGAATGGCCGCCGAACTCGCCCGGCCCGGTGACGCGGTCTTGTTGTCGCCGGGTTGCGCCTCTTTCGACTGGTACAGCTCTTACGCCGAGCGAGGCAGTCACTTCTCACTACTAGTACGCGAGATGATCGGAGGGTCACCATGACCGCACTTGCTCCCCGGGTTCCCAAACGGGAGTGGGCCGCGGCCATCAGGTCGGCACCAATCGGCCAGGCCACCGTCCCCTTCTATTTGATATTCGGAACGATTGCGACCCTCAACGCCATCGGGTTGGTCATGGTGCTGTCGGTCTCCTCGGTGACCAGCCTGTATGTGGGCCAGTCCACCTGGTTCACCTTCCAGCGCCAGTTCGTCTGGTGCGCAGGAGGGCTGGTGGCCATGGTCTTGGTGATGCGGACCGACTATCGGCAGTGGAAGAAATACGCCAACGCCGCCGTGGCGGCGACCATGCTGCTGCTCGTAGCCGTGTTGATCCCCGGAATCGGGACTACGGCCAATGGTGCTACTCGCTGGATCTACGTGGGGCCGATCAGCTTCCAGCCCTCTGAGCTGGCCAAGCTGACCATGGCACTGTTTGCGGCCGCCTGGCTGGCCGACAAAACAGGCGAAGAGCGCAATGCCCGAACCACCATCCGACCGGTGCTGGTGATCTGCTGCATCATGTCCGGGTTCATCCTGCTCCAACCCAATCTGGGGACCGCGGTCGTCATTGTGGTGATCGCCTTTGCCGCACTGTTCATAGCAGGGGTGCCCCTGCTGCCGCTGACCGGGTGGTCGCTGATCAGCGGCGGAGCGGCCGCTTTGGCCGCATGGGGGTCGGGCTACCGCCGCGACCGGGTTACCTCGATGCTCGACCCGTGGTCCGATCCTCTCGACACCGGGTGGCAGACCATCCAGTCGCGGGTGGGTATCGCCTCCGGGGGGGCTTCTGGGGTGGGCCTGGGGGAGAGCCGCATCAAATGGGGCTTCCTCCCCGAGGCGCAGACCGACTTCATCTTCGCCGTCTTGGCCGAGGAGATGGGCTGGCTGGGTGCGATGTTCGTCATCGGACTATTCGCCGGTTTCGTGGTCTGCGGGATATGGGTGGCCCTGAACGCCCCTGATCGCTTCGGCCAAGTCTTGGCCACCAGCATCACCGTGTGGTTGGGGGCCCAGGCGTTCGTGAACGTCTCGGCGGTGGTCGGTGTGCTGCCGATTACCGGGGTGCCCCTCCCGTTCTTGTCGGTAGGAGGATCATCTCTGCTGACGAGCATGATCGCCACCGGCATTCTCTTGAACATCGCCCGCCAGATACGGGTCGAGCCGTGACCCGCCGCGCCCGCCCGGGAGAGTCGGAGGGGCAAAGTCCGGATTCCGACCGAAAACCGGTGTGGGCGGTGATTGCCGGGGGAGGAACCGCCGGCCATGTACACCCTGGTTTGGCGGTGGCACGCGCTTTGGTAAGGCGCGGCCATAGCCCCGAGACCATCCACTTTGTGGGCTCGGCCCGGGGAGTGGAGCGGGATCTGGTCCCTGCCGCCGGATTCGAGCTGACCGTGCTGCCGGGTCGGGGCATCAAGCGCAGCCTGACCTTGCAGAACCTCTCGTCGATTTGGGGATTGGCCCAGGCCGCAATTCAGGCCATCCGCCTGCTGCGGCGACTTCAGCCTGCGGTGGTCTTGGGACTGGGCGGCTATGCCAGTGTGCCCTGCGCCCTGGCCGCGAGACTGCTCAAGGTCCCGGTTGTCGTTGCCGAGCAGAATGCAGTGCCTGGGTTGGCCAATCGCCTCGCCGGTCGCTGGGCTCGGGCCGCGGCGGTGTCGTTTCCGGGAACCTCGCTGCCCCGACCGGTTTTGACCGGCAATCCGGTGCGTGAAGAAGTTCAAAGGGTCAACCGGGATAGAGATCGGGCCGCGGCCCGGTCCTCACTCGGAGTGGAGGACGGGCGCCGGCTGGTCGTGGTGGTCAGCGGGTCGCTGGGCGCCGCCCGCATCAATCGGGCCGCGTTCGAGGCCGCCCAGCACTGGGCCGATCGGGGCGATCTGGCTGTGCACCATGTGGTGGGCCGGCGGGATTGGCAAGAACTGGCCCATCTGCGCCCCGACCTGTCTGACGCGGCGTTGGAATACCGGGCGGTGGAGTATGAGGACGACATGCCCGGTGTGTATGCCGCCGCCGATCTGCTGGTGTGCCGGGCCGGTGCATCCAGCGTGGCCGAGTTGGCCGTTGTCGGGCTGGCGTCGGTTCTGGTTCCGCTGCCGGGCGCTCCCGGGGATCATCAGACCGCCAACGCCTCTCATCTGCTGGCCCTTGGTGGTGCGGTGCTGGTGCCCGATGCCGAGATGGACGGCGATCGCATGGACTTCGAGGTGAACAATCTCCTGAAGGTTCCCGGCCTCGTTGACGCCATGGGCCGGGAGGCAGCCGGTCTAGGACGTCGAGACGCCGACACCCAGGTGGCCGATCTTCTCGATGAGCACGCTCGCAGCCCTCTCCAAGATCGACAATAGGGACCATGGTCAACTTGACCTCGGCGAGTCGGGTTCACCTATTGGGGGTGGGCGGTGCTGGCATGTCGGCGATCGCCGTTGTGTTGCGCGGGTTGGGATGCCGAGTGAGCGGGAGCGACTTGGCCGACACCCCGGTGCTCGATCGCCTCCGTGGGATTGGAGTAGACGTTTACCTCGGCCACAACGCCTCCCAGGTAGCCGGGGCCGACATGGTCGCCCATTCCACTGCCGTTGGCGACGACAACCCCGAGGTGGTTGCCGCTCGAAGAGCCGGCGTACCGGTCTACCGCCGGGCCGAGATCCTGACGTCCATCACCGAGTTGCGCTCCACCTTGGCGGTGGCCGGAACCCATGGCAAGACCACCACTGCGGCCATGCTGTCCCATGTGCTCATGTCGGTGGGCGCCGACCCCGGGTTCGTCGTGGGAGCGGTCTTGGCCAACGGGAGCATCGGCGCTCGGTGGTCTGAGAGCCCCTGGTTCGTGGTAGAGGCCGACGAGAGCGACGGCACCTTCGGAGAGCTGAGCGTGAGCCGGGCAGTACTGACCAACGTGGAGCCCGACCACCTGAGGCCTGATCGCCCGGTGGGCGTACTGGAGGCCGAGTTCGCCCGGTTCTGTGCGGGAGCGGCCGATGGTCTGGTGGTGTGCGCCGACGACCCCGGAGCCCTGGCGGCTTCTGAGGGGTGCCCCCGCGTTCTCTACGGAACCGGGCCTGAGGCGGATTACCGCTGGCGCCTTGTCAGCCGCAGTCGCACATCAATCGTCGGCGAGGTGGCTCACCGCGGCGATCTGTTGGGGCAGGTGGCGGTTCCCATGCCGGGGGACCACAACGGGCTCAACGCACTGGGAGCGGTGGCCATGGCCTGCGAGCTCGGCGTAGACGGTTCAGACGCGGCCGCGGCCTTGGCCGAGTTCGAAGGTGTGACCCGTCGGTTCGAGCGACGGGGCACCGCCAACGGGATCGACTTCGTCGACGACTATGCCCACCTGCCCACCGAAGTGGCCAGCGCGCTCAAGGCAGCCGCGGAGGGAGGATGGCAGCGGGTGGTTTGCGTGTTCCAACCCCATCGCTACACCCGAACCTCACATCTATGGACGACATTTGCCCACTGCTTCGAGGCCGCCGATGTGGTGATCATCACCGACATCTACTCGGCGGGCGAGCGGCCGATTCCCGGAATCACCGGCGAGCTGATCTGGCAGGCGGTCAACGATGCCCATCCGGATGGGAGCGCCGCCTACGTGCCTGGACTGGAAGAGGCGGCCGACCAACTGGTGGAAGTGCTCCGTCCCGGTGATCTTTGTCTGACTCTGGGCGCCGGCGACCTCACCCAGGTCCCCGACTGGGTGATCTCAAGGCTTTCCGATCGGCGATGAGCTCAATCGACTGGGATCGCCTGACCTTGGATCTGGTCCGGGTCCTTGGGGATGATGCGGTTATTCGCGAGCGGCCGATCGGGCCCGAGACCACCTATCGGGTTGGTGGTTCGGCGCGGGTGGGAGTCACCCTCGCCGCTGGTGCCGATCTAGATGCCTTTGCCGAGATGGTCGCGGTTGGCGGTGCCAACGTGCTCGTGGTGGGCAAGGGATCCAACATGTTGGTGGCCGATGCCGGCTTCGACGGTATCGCCGTGTGGCTGGGCCCCGGATACGACTGGGTGGAGATCGATGGGGTCAAGGTACGGGCAGGGGCGGCGGTCGGCCTTCCGGTTCTGGCCCGCCAGAGTGCCGCGGCTGGGCTCACCGGCTTTGAATGGGCAGTAGGGGTTCCAGGGTCGCTGGGGGGCGCAGTGCGCATGAACGCCGGCGGTCATGGGTCCGACTTGGCCGCGACACTGGTCCATGCTGAGGTCGCCGACCTGAGGACGGGAAGCATCCAACCGTGGAGCGGGGAGCGGCTGAGGCTTGGCTACAGGTGCTCTGCGTTGGCCGATCATCACTTGGTGGTGGGAGCTGAATTGGGTCTGGCTGCTGGGGACGCGTCGGCGTCTCAGGCCTTGATCTCCGAGATTGTGGCGTGGAGGCGGGAGAATCAACCGGGTGGGCAGAACGCCGGCTCAGTGTTCACCAACCCCGAGGGGGACAGTGCAGGGCGAATCATTGATGCAGCTGGCCTGAAGGGACTCCGGATGGGCTCCGCCTCGGTCTCCGGCAAGCATGCCAACTTCTTCATCGCCGATCAGGGGGGCTCGGCCGACGATATCCACACCCTTATGGGCGAGGTGTTCGCACGAGTCCACTTCGCATCTGGGCTTGCGTTGTCGCCTGAGACCCGTCTTGTTGGATTCGAGGCAGGCCCGTGGGACGGTCAGGTGGGCTGAAGTGCCATCGGAAGAGACTCCCGAGGACCGGATCCCCAGCGAGGCTGAAGGTCCTCACCCTCCGGTCGATCCACGAATCGAAGCCCGGCGCAACGACATCAATTCTCGCCGGAGGCTCCGAGTATGGATCACCGTCGGCGCGTTGGCGGTGCTGTTCGCTATCGGCTTTGGAATAACCCAGAGCCCGCTTTTGGATGTGGACGAGGTAGAGGTCATCGGCGCCCGACGCACCGGAACCGACATGATTCTGGAAGTGGCGGGAATCGAGCCAGGTACTCCGCTGCTGGGACTGGGCTTGTCCGGTCCCCGGGAGTCAATTGCCGCCCTGCCGTGGGTAGATGAAGTCCGATCCAATCGGACATGGGGAGGCAAGGTCACCTTTGATGTAACCGAGAGGACGGCAATTGCCCAGATCCCTGTCGATGATCGATGGGCTGTGGTCGATCTACAGGGCCGAGTGCTCCAAGTGGACTCGATCCAATGGGACTTGCCGGTGGTGCTTTTTGGCCAGGTGCCCGAACCGGGGGAGTGGCTGGCGGGCCGCGCGCTCCCGCTGTTGGAGGTAAGCGAAGCCCTAGTACCTCTCCGAGACGATGGCATAGGGGTGATTTTCTGGGTCGAAGGAAAGGTGATGGTGGACTTGCCCGGGGCAACACGGGCCCACTGGGGAGGCCGTGACGACCCCCACGGAAAGGCAGTCGCCCTCGCCACATTCTTGGCCCGAGTCGACCTGCACTGCTTCGAGTTGCTCGATCTGAGCATCCCTGAACTTCCCGCCTTGACCCCAATCGACGATTGCTCGTAAGCTGGATATACCTCTACTAGAGGAATAGGTTCTAAAGCCTCAACCCTTCATTCATATAAACCAAAAGTAGAGAGTGAAGGGTAGAGATTTGGAGTGAGGAATTTCCATGAATGAACCCCAGAATTATCTAGCAGTGATCAAGGTAATCGGCGTGGGCGGCGGCGGTGTCAACGCGATTGACCGCATGATCGAAGCTGGTCTTCGCGGCGTGGAATTTGTCGCGGTCAACACCGATGCCCAGGCCCTGCTCATGAGTTCAGCTGAGGTAAAGCTTGACATAGGTCGAGAGTTGACCCGAGGGCTGGGCGCGGGCAGCGATCCTGAAGTCGGCGCCCAGGCTGCGACCGATCACCGCAAGGACATCGAAGAGGCGCTCAGCGGTGCCGACATGGTGTTCATCACCGCCGGCGAGGGCGGCGGAACCGGCACCGGTGCAGCTCCGGTTATCGCTGAGATCTCCAAGAGCCTCGGCGCGCTCACCATTGCGGTGGTGACCCGTCCGTTCGGTTTCGAAGGCCGCCGGCGCTCCGTTCAAGCGGAGAGCGGCATTCAGGCCCTCAGAGACAAAGTCGATACCCAGATCGTCATTCCCAATGACCGCCTCCTCAGCATCTCCGATGACCACACCTCGGTGGTGGAGGCCTTCCGCAAGGCCGACGAGGTGCTGTTGCACGGGGTACAGGGAATCACCGATCTGATCACCACCCCCGGGCTCATCAACACCGATTTCGCCGACGTGCGGATGGTTATGCAAGACGCCGGTTCGGCGCTGATGGGCGTGGGCATTTCCTCCGGCGAGGGAAAGGCGGTCAGCGCCGCCCGCAAGGCCATCGCCAGCCCGCTGCTCGAGGCCTCCATCGAAGGAGCCCGCGGGATCCTGCTCAGCATCTCCGGCGGCCCCGATCTCGGGATCTTCGAGGTGAACGAAGCCGCAGAGATTGTCCAAGGCGTGGCCCACCCCGACGCCAACATCATCTTCGGAACGGTGGTGGACGACTCGATGGGCGACCACATCCGGGTCACGGTGATTGCCGCTGGCTTCGACCGGTGGGAAGGCGAGCGGGCGACCAGAATGTCGGCCACCGACGGGCCGGGCTCATCGGATGTTCCCGATGTGTTCGGAGAAGACGACCTTCTGACCTCCGAGGTGGAAGACGAGTTCGACATTCCCTCCTTCCTTCGGTAGAGGACTGAGGGCCAGCTGCGGTTGGTCGAACCAGTGATCAGCGCCTCACAAGTAGTCGATCGCTTGGGCGCTTTGCGCGATCGGTTGTCCCGGGCCGGGGGCGATCATGTGAAGGTGGTGGCGGTAACCAAGGGCTTCGGACCCGATGCGGTGGCCGCTGCCATGGAAGCCGGCTTGACCGACGTCGGCGAGAACTACGCCCAAGAGTTGATTGCCAAGGCCAGTGATACTGGTCTCCAGCCTGGAGCCCCCTTTGATCCTCGCTGGCACTTCATCGGTCGATTGCAGCGCAACAAGATCCGCAAGATCGCCGGCTTGGTCCATCTTTGGCAGAGCGTGGACCGACCCGAATTGGCCGATGAGATCGCCCGGCGAGCACCGGGCGCCAGCATTCTGGTGCAAGTGGACGTCGCCGGCATCGGAGGGAGGGGAGGGTGTCCTCCTACCGACACAGCTGGGCTGGTGCAACACTGCCGCAGTGCCGGCTTGGAGGTGGCCGGGCTGATGGCCGTGGGCGCGCTCGGACCGCCGGAAGACGTCCGCCTTGGCTTTCGCCTCTTGGCTTCGCAGGCAGAAGACCTCGGTGTTGCCGAATTGTCGATGGGCATGACGGCCGACATCGAGGTGGCCGTGGAGGAGGGCACCACCATGGTGAGGGTCGGCACCGGCCTATTCGGCCCTCGACCCCGCTAGCGGCAGCACCGAGGTAAGTGCCCGTCCCCGAATTGGGGGGCTGCTTCCTGTACCATCTGCGACATCAAGTGAATGCCTGCCGAGAGGGGGATGAACAGATGTCGTCCGTATGGCAGAAAACCAAGTTCTGGCTCGGGTTCGGTACTGAAGAGGAGTTCCCTCCCGGGGGCTATCAGGAACAGGACTCCGATATGCGTCTGGTGTCTCAGGGGCCCGAAGCTGAGTACGCCCCAGGAACCGATATGGGATCGGTGCGCCCTATTCCTCCAACGGAGCCGTCGGATGCCGAGGGGACGGCTGAGCAGCCCAGGACCAGCTTTGTCCGCCCTATTCCCTCAACCTCTTCCAAGCCTTCAGTGGTCTCTCCCATGTCGTTCGACGACGCCAAGGACGTGGGGGACTGCTTCCGAGGCGGCCAAGCGGTCATCGTGAATCTGCAACACAGCAGCAGGGAGGTTGCTCGACGGCTCATCGACTTCGCGAGCGGCCTGTGTTATGGGCTGGATGGGCGCATGGAGCGAGTGGCCGACCACGTGTACTTGCTGACCCCCACCAACGTAGAGGTGTCGGCCGAGGAGCGGCGCCGCATGGAGCAGGCCGACTACCAGACCTCCTGACTACGGCAATTCGGCCTTGGCCAAGCGGATAGACAGTCGGCCCGCGTCGATGGAAAGTTTGCTGGCTGCCAGGGATTCGGCATCAGAGCCAGCGAGCTGAGGTCTGCCCACGGCGAGCACCTGCTCGCACACGTAAGTGAGGTTTGCCTCAAGGGCTTCGATGATCTCGGCCTCGGCGGCGATGGACAAATCGATTCGGTCAGTGACGTCGAGCTCTTGGCTTTTACGCTCGGCTTGGACGATTCGGATCACGTCGCGGGCAATTCCCTCGGCGGCCAACTCGGGGCTTACCGCGGTGTCCAACGCCACTAGGGCATCGTTGGTGCGCAGCGCCGCCGCAGTGGTCCCGTCAACCGGGTTCAGTGCTAATTCGAACTCGCTGTCGACCAGAGTGTGGCCGGCCACGGTGACGGTGCCGTCGGGGTTTTCCTCCCAGCGGCCCTCCCGGGAGGCGGCGAACACCGCCTGCACGTCTTTGCCCAGGCGGGGACCCAGTTCTTGGCCGTTGGGGCGGAGCACGAACTGCCCGTAGGCGGTGAGGTCGTCGCTGAGGAGGACCTCCTTCACGTTCATCTCGTCGGCTATCAGAGGAGTGAACGGTGTCAGGTCGTAAACACCTCTGCCGGCCACAGTGAGCGACGGCAGAGGTTGGCGCACCCGTATCCCCTCGTCCTCTCGAACCCGCAGCCCGGTGGAGCACACGTCGCGCACCCGGTCCATGGCGGCCACCAGTTGGGGGTCGGCTGGGAGCTCTGCCGGATCAGGCCAGTCGCAAAGGTGCACGCTTGACACACCAGTGAGGCCTCGGTAGATCTCCTCGGACACCAGGGGCAGAAACGGCGCCAGCAGCCGGGCCAGCGTGGTCAGCACCGTGTAGAGGGTGTCGTAGGCATCCTGTTTATCATCAGCTGACGATGGGCGTGACGGGGCCCAGAACCGGTCCCGGCTGCGGCGGATGTACCAGTTGTTCAAAGAGTCGATGAACCGCTCCAACTCGGCGGTGGCGCCGGGAAGGTCGTAGGCGTCCATGTGCCGGGTCACCGCTTCGGTCAGCAGCCGGGTCTTGGCCAGTATGTAGCGGTCCAGCAGCTCCTCGGAGCTGGCCCGAGGCTTGGCCTGGATCCCGTCGGCATTGGAGTAAAGGGCGAAGAAGTAATAGGCGTTCCAAATGGGGATGATCACTTGGCGCAGCACGTCGTCGATGCCTGAGTCGTCGAGGCGGAGATCGCCGCCTCTAACGATGGGCGAGCCCATCAGATACCAGCGAAGGGCGTCGGCCCCTTTTGTGGCAAAGATCTCCTCGGGCTCGGTGTAGTTCCTCAGCTTCTTTGACAGCTTCCGCCCCTTGGCATCGAGCAGGATGCCGTGGCAGATCACGTTGTTGAAGGCCGGGCGGTCGAATAGCGCGGAGGCCAGAACATGGAGGGTGTAAAACCATCCCCGAGTCTGGTTGATGTACTCCACGATGAAGTCGGCCGGGAAGTGGTGCTCGAACCACTCCTTGTTCTCGAACGGATAGTGGACCTGGGCGAAGGGCATCGAACCGGATTCGAACCAGCAATCCAATACCTCAGGCACCCGGCGCATGACCGACGTCCCGGTGGGGTCATCGGGGTTGGGCCGGGTCAACTCGTCTATGTATGGCCGGTGCAGGTCGGCCGGTCGCACACCGAAGTCCCGCTCGATCTCATCCAGGCTGCCGTAGACGTCCACTCGCGGGTAGGCCGGGTTGTCGCTTCGCCATACCGGTATGGGTGATCCCCAGAACCGGTTCCGGCTGATTGACCAGTCTCGGGCCCCTTCCAGCCAGGTGCCGAACCGGCCATCGCGCACATGGCCCGGAACCCAGTTGATCTGCTGGTTCAGCGCCAGCATCTTGTCTTGGATCTCAGTGACCCGGACGAACCACGAGCTCAGCGCCCGGTAGATGATCGGCTCATCGGTGCGCCAGCAGTGGGGGTAATTGTGCTCGTAGGTGGCGTGGCGCAGGATCCGCCCCTGCTCCTTGAGCCGGGCAATTATGCCGCTGTTGGCCTCGAACACATTGACCCCTGCCCAGTCGGCCACCTCTTGGGTGAAGCGGCCCTGGTCGTCCACCGGCACCACCATGGGCACCCCGTGGGCCTCGGCGGCTTGCTGGTCGTCCTCGCCGAAGCCGGGGGCGGCATGGACCACGCCGGTGCCCTCTGCGGTGTCCACGAAGTCGGCCCCCACTACTTGGAAGGCTCCGTCGGCCTCCAGAGAGGCGAAGTAGTCGAATAGGGGCCGGTAGCGCCGGCCAACCAGCTCGGTACCGGACACGGTTCCCACCACGCGGTTCTGGCCCAGCTCGGCCCCATAGGCCTCCAACGTGGCCGCGGCCAGCACGATGTGGCCTTCTTCATGCTCGACGACGGCGTATTCGATCTCAGGCCCGACAATCAGCATCAGGTTGGAAGGGAGGGTCCACGGCGTGGTGGTCCATGCCAGGATGCGCATGGGCCCCGGATCCCCCGGTTGGGGCCCGAGATCGAAGGCCACGGTGATAGCTGGGTCTTGGCGGGGACGAGTTGCGTCGTCGAGGCGGATCTCGAAGTTGGACAGGGGTGTCTCGGCTGCCCAGGAGTAGGGCATCACCCGATAGGCCTCGTAGAGCAGGCCCTTGTCCCACAGCGACTTGAATGCCCACATGACCGACTCCATGTAGGGCAGGTCCATGGTCTTGTAGTCGTTGGCGAAGTCCACCCAGCGAGCTTGGCGGGTCACCGTGGTCTCCCACTCCTGGGTGTAGCGCAGCACCGATTGGCGGCAGTATTCGTTGAATTGGTCGATGCCGTAGTCGGTGATAGCTGCCCGTCCCGATACCGACAGCTCTTTCTCCGCCTCCATCTCTGCGGGAAGGCCGTGGCAGTCCCACCCGAATCGGCGCTCCACTCGGCGGCCCTGCATGGTGTGGAAGCGGGGGATCACGTCCTTCACGTAGCCGGTGAGAAGGTGGCCGTGGTGGGGGAGCCCGTTGGCGAATGGGGGTCCGTCGTAGAACACGTATTCGTTGTCGCCATTGGTTCCCGCCGGCCGTTCGGTCACCGATTGGCTGAAAGTCTCATCTGTCGCCCACGACTCCAGAACCCGGCGCTCAATCTCGGGGAAGAACGGCTTTGGGTCGACCTCGGGATAGGGGGTGGTCGGATCGGACAACGGGCCTCCAGGGCAAACTGGCAAGACACAAAATAACCCGTGTCCAAGCCGGTTCTGACATCGTTAATCCTCTCTCGGCCCATTTGGGAGTAATTGGCTTCAGCGGCGGCTACACTCCGGCCTGCAATGGCAGCAAAGAAGACCGCACCGAAACAGTCGGCGCCAAAAGTGTCGACAAAAAAGGAATCCGGCAATACCAAGTCATCGCCGCGCAAGCCAGCGGCAAAAAAGCCGCTGTTCGACAAGAAGTACCTGGACAAGCAGCGACGGCTACTGTTGGAGGAGCGCAGCCGCTATATCGACTCGGCCACCCGGCTCAAAGCCGAGGCCGATTCCCTGGTGGAGGAGCGAGAGCCGGGCGACGTCCAGTTTGACGAGGAATCGGGCGAGGGCGACACCTTGGCGGTGGAGCGGGAGCGGGATTTGGCTCTCAGCGCCCATGCCCGCGCCGCGGTCGACCAGATCGACGCCGCCCTGGACCGAATCGATGAGGGCACCTATGGGATTTGCCAGATATCGGGCAAGCCGATTCCCCGGCAGCGTCTCAACGCAATTCCGTGGGCGGCGGAGCGGGTTGAGCACAAAGCCGGTGGGTTCTAGGACCGCTAGCCCGGCCGAGACACAGCACCGATCTCGCCGCCACAACCAGGTATTGCTGGGGGTTGGCGCTCTGGTGTTGGCCGTAGACCAGTTGACCAAGTGGTGGGCCCTGGAAGCACTTGACGACCAGGACATCGATTTGTTCTGGACTTTGCGGCTGCACTTGGTCCACAACACCGGTGCGGCTTTCGGGCTGGGTCAAGGCCTGGAGATCTTCATTGCGGTGGCGGCCTTTCTGTTCGTGGTTGTGGTGGCCTGGGCCAGTTGGAGCGGTCGCCGACTGTCGCTGCCGCCATCGCTTCTGGGGATGATCCTCGGCGGGGCCGTGGGCAATCTGGCCGACCGCGCCGTGCGCGCTGGAGACGGGTTCCTTGGCGGGGCCGTGGTCGACTTCATCGATCTCCAATGGTGGCCGGTTTTCAACGCCGCAGACTCGGCCATCGTGGTGGCCGGTGCCATCTTGGTGTTGACCGCCCCGCGCTACCGGCAACCCCAGCCTGGTGGAGAGACCGATTCCCCCATAATCCGTGATGACAATGAGCTTGATCCCCCCCGATGAGCCTTGATGGGGTGGTTCCCGACGCCCTCGCCGGCGAACGCCTCGACCGGGTAGTGGCGTTGGTGTGGGAGTGCAGCCGGGCTGAGGCAGCGCGGCTGATCGAAGAGCTAGAGGTGGCAGTAAACGGCGTCCCCGCCACCTCTAGGTCACAGCGGTTGGTAGCCGGCGATCAGATCTCTCTTTCCGAACACCCGGTTGTCGGCTTGGAGGCACCTGGGCCTGATCCGTCGGTGGAGTTGGATGTGGTCCATGCCGACGAGCAGGTGATCGTGGTCAACAAGCCGGCCGATTTGGTGGTTCACCCCGGATCTGGCCATGCCGCCGGGACGTTGGTGAATGGCCTACTTGCCCGGTTTCCCGAGATTGCCGGGGTGGGGGAGCCGGAGCGTCCCGGTATCGTCCACCGGCTCGACCGAGGCACTTCTGGGCTGCTGGTGATCGCCCGCAGCCAGTCAGGCTACGAAGCCCTGACTGCCGCGCTGGGAAGTCGGGAGGTGCACCGGGGCTATGTCGCGCTGGTCAGGGGGATGCCCGCCGATGACCGAGGGTTGATCGACGCCCCGGTAGGCCGTTCCGCTCGCCACCCCGCCAAGATGGCGGTTGCCGCCGACGGTCGCCCGGCCAGAACCCATTACCAGGTATCAGATCGCATGCCGGCTCCGACTGAACCCCCCGATGGGCCCGTGCCCTTTGACTCGGCCCGACTGGAGTTGCAGCTGGAGACCGGGCGCACGCATCAGATTCGAGTCCATCTGGCGGCGATTGGCCATCCGGTGGTGGGCGACGAACAGTACGGAGGTCCGAGCGCTCCCGGTATCAGCCGGCCGGCCCTGCACGCCCGCAGCCTGGGCTTCAACCACCCGGAAACCGGACAGCCTCTGCGGTTTGAAGCTGAGGCGCCCGATGATTTCTCCCGCCTTTATCGGCTCTTGTGCTCGCAGTCGCGGTAACCGTCAGTTTGATCCTGGCCAGGGAAGGAGCCCGTTAGCGGTCTTGGCGATGTCATCTAGTGTGTAGTTGCTAAGCAGGTCGTGCATGATGTCGCCCGCGTGGGTCCAGATGGCCAGCAGCACGCATTGGCCTTCGTGATCGCAGGCGCCATCTTGGTGGGGCTCGCCGAAATCCCCGAGCACAATGGGACCGTCCACCGCGCTGACAATCTCGCTCAGCTTGATCTCGGTGGCTGGGCGGGCCAGCACGTAGCCACCGCCCGCCCCCCGCTTGGAGCGGACCAGGCCAGCGCCCTTCAACGCCTGGAGGATCTGCTCTAGGTAAGGCTGGGGGAGGCCGGTGCGCTCGGCGATGTCGCGAACCGAAGTGGGTCCAGCCTCGTCGGCGTGCAGGGCCAGCGATAGCAACGCCCGACTGGCGTAGTCCCCTCGAGTCGAGACCCTCACGACCCATCACACTACTTCTCAATCTTCCCTGCGGGGTTGAGCCGATAGGTTGAATGTGGAATGGGAAGCAAAAGCCACAGCATCAGTCCCTCCAACGGCGGCTCAATCACCGAGTTTCCGGTGCTGCCCGACTATCGGGGGTCTTGTCTGAGTAACGTAGTGCCCGCTCTGCTCGGCCCCACTGATGCCTCCGACTGGCTGCCCGCCCCCATCCAACAGGCCAAAGCAGTGGTTTTGTTCTTGGTGGACGGGATGGGCTGGGAGCAGCTCCAAGACCGGGCTGAGCTGGCCCCGGTTCTGTCGGCCATGGATGGAGGTCCCATCACCACGGTGGCCCCAACCACGACTACCACGGCATTGACCTCTCTGGTCACCGGCTCGGCACCGGGCGAACACGGTCTGATCGGCTATCAGATCTATGTCCAAGGGCAGGTGCTCAATGCCTTGCGGTGGACCGCAGGTTCCAAGGGTTCGGATGCCCGCAGGTCCATCGTCCCCGAGCAGATGCAGACCCGGCCCGCATTCTTCGGACGAAGAGTGCCGGCGGTGGGACGAAGCGAGTTTCAGGGAACCGGCTTCACCCGGGCTCACCTCGACGGGGTTGACCACAGGGGATACAAGCTGAGCAGTTCCATCGCTGTGGAGGTGCAGACGCTGGTGGAAGGCGGTGCCCCGCTGGTGTACGTCTACTACGACGGTCCCGACCGGATTGCCCACGAATACGGATTCGGACCTCATTTGGACGCTGAATTCGCCGAGGTGGACCGCTTGGTGGCTCAGATCCTGGCCGTGCTGCCCCCCGAAGCGGCTTTGTTGGTCGTTTCTGACCACGGACAGGTCATGGTGGGCGACAACAAGGTGGAGCTGGGCCGCGAAGTTATGGCACTCACCACGGTGACATCGGGCGAGGCTCGATTCCGCTGGCTTCACGCCCGCCCCGGCCGGGCCGGCGAGCTCTTGGATGCGGCTGCCGAGCACTATGGCCACCACGGCCTGGTGGTCGGCCGGCAGCAGGTGCTGGATGAAGAGTGGTTCGGTCCTCTCGTGGGCCCGGAAGCCCGCGCCCGGATGGGCGATGTGGCCCTGGTGCCCCTTGACCCGGTGGCATTCATCGAGCCCAAGCCAGCGTTGCAAGGTTCGCCCCGACGAGAGGGGAAGTCGGGATTCCAGCTGGTGGCTCGACACGGGTCGCTGACATCGTCGGAGGTACTGGTTCCCTGCCTTGGCGCGTTCGGTACGCGGACTTGAGGGTGTTGCCGGGAATTGGCAGCAAGCGGGTAGATTTCCGACCATGACCAACACCGGCCAGACGCCATCGTCGGAGCCCGCCGAGGTAGTGCTCGAAGGGACGCACCTAGACGGTGACCCGGGTGAGCTGCCGTCAGCTCGGGAGGCCATTGAGCAGCCGGCCAAGGTCATGAGGGTCGGCACGATGTTGAAGCAGCTCCTAGAGGAGGTCCGCCAAGCCTCCCTGGACGAGTCCAGCCGGGATCGGCTCAGAGAGATATACGAAACGTCGATAGAGGAGTTGAGCTCGGCGCTGTCCCCCGACCTGAGCGAGGAGCTCGACCGTCTGATCCTGCCCTTCCCCGAAGACCACCCTCCCAGCCAAGCCGAATTGCAGGTGGCGAAAGCCCAGCTGGTGGGATGGTTGGAAGGACTCATCCAAGGCATCCAGGCCGCCCTGTTCGCCCAACAGGTCACGGCCCAGCAGCAGCTGGCCAACATCCGCGCCGAACTCCCTTCCAGCGCTCAGTCTCAGACTGACGGCAAACCGGGTACGTACCTTTAGGGCCCTGCTGACCAGGCTAAACGCCTCAAATATGCGGAGATCAGCAAGTGTCTTCCCGTCTTGGTATGGTCAGGGTGAGGCCAAACCACAAGCCTGTAGTTATCCACACCCAGGCCACAGACTGTCCACAGGAGAACCGTGTCCAGTTCCTTCACCCACCTCCATGTCCACACTGAGTACTCCATCCTCGACGGCGCCTCCCGGGTCAGCGAACTCGTAAAGGCAGCCGCGGCCGACGGCCAGCCCGCGCTGGGGATGACCGATCACGGCAACATGTACGGGGTCATCGACTTCTACCGGGCCTGCCGCAATGAGGGCATCAAGCCGGTCATCGGCACCGAGGCCTATATGGCCCACGAGAACCGGAGCGAGCGGCCGCCGCGGCGGGGCAAGGTGGACGACAGCGGGGGGAGCACCGAAGGTGGCCAGAAGATCTACTACCACCTCACGCTGTTGGCCGAGAACAACACCGGCTACAAGAACCTCATCCAACTGTCCAGCCGGGCCTTCCTCGAGGGCTACTACTACAAGCCCCGGCTCGACTGGGAACTGCTGGCCGAGCACAGCGAGGGGTTGATCGCCTCCACCGGCTGTCTGGGCGGCCACGTGCTCCAAGCCCTGCTGCGCAACGACTACGACGGCGCGGTGGCCAAGGCGGCCCGCCTCCAGGACATCTTCGGCAAGGAGAACCTGTTTGTGGAGATCCAGGACCATGGCATTCCCGAGCAGCAGCGCACCAACCCCGATCTGGTCCGGCTGGCCCGCCAGATCAATGCTCCCCTGTTGGCCACCAACGACAGCCATTACACCCACCGCCATGACGCCGAGGCCCACGATGCCCTGCTGTGCGTGCAAACCGGCTCACTGGTCAGCGACACCGACCGCTTGAAGTTCGACGGCAGCGAGCACTACCTCAAGACGGCGGCGGAGATGCGCCAGGTGTTCTCCGACCTAATCCCCGCCTGCGACAACACGCTGTGGATCGCGGAGCGGGCCGATGTGGAGATCGAGTTCGGCAAGCCGCTGCTGCCCGATTTCCCCATTCCCGACGAATACGAAAACGCCGACGAGTACCTCCAAGCGCTGACCTTGGAAGGGGCCAAAGCCCGGTGGGGCAATCCCTTGTCCGAAGAAGTGGCCGATCGGCTGGCCTTCGAGCTCAAGGTCATCTCCGACATGGGCTTCTCCTCCTATTTCCTGATCACCTGGGACCTGATCCGCTACGCCCGGGAGCGGGGCATCCGAGTGGGCCCGGGCCGGGGCAGCGCGGCCGGCTGCGCGGTGGCCTACTCCTTGCGCATCACCGATCTGGACCCGATCCGCTACGACCTGCTGTTCGAGCGCTTTCTCAACCCGTCCCGAATTTCCATGCCCGACATCGACATGGACTTCGACTCCCGCTACCGCGACGAAATCATCCGCTACGCCTCCCAAAAGTACGGCGAGGACCATGTGGCCCAGATCATCACCTTCTCCACCATCAAGGCCCGGGCCGCGGTGCGCGACAGCGCACGGGTGCTGAACTACCCCTACGCCCTGGGCGACAAGCTGGCCAAGGCCATGCCCCCGCTGGTGCTGGGCCGCGACACCCCGCTGTGGGCCTGCCTGGAGAAAACCGAGGAGTACGCCGACGGCTACACCGCGGCCGCCGAGCTGAGGACCATGTACGAGGGCGACGAGGATGCCCGCAAAGTGGTCGACGTGGCCCGCGGCTTGGAGGGTCTGCGCCGTCAGGACAGTATCCACGCCGCCGCGGTGGTCATCACCAAGGAGCCGCTCACCGAGTATCTCCCCATCCAGCGCAAGGCATCACCGGGCCAATCGCTCGACGAGGCTCCCATCGTCACCCAGTACGAGATGCACGCCGTGGAGGATCTGGGCCTGCTCAAGATGGATTTCTTAGGCCTGCGGAACCTTGACGTGCTCGAAGACGCCGTCGGGCTGATCGAGCAGTCCCAAGGTGTCAAGGTGGACATCGACAACGTGCCGCTTGACGACGCGGCCACCTATGAGCTTCTGTCCCGGGGCGACACCATCGGGGTGTTCCAGCTGGAGAGCGGACCGATGCGGTCGCTCATCCGATCGCTGAAGCCCTCTTGCTTCGACGACGTGGCCGCCCTGGTGGCCTTGTACCGGCCCGGCCCGATGGCGGCCAACATGCACAACGACTACGCCGACCGGAAAAACGAACGCGAGCCGGTGAGTGTGTTCCACGAGGACGCCGCCGACATCTTGGGCGACACCTACGGGCTGATGATCTACCAGGAGAGCGTGATGCGGGTCGCCCAGCGATTCGCCGGCTATGCCCTGGACGAAGCAGACAACCTTCGCAAGGCCTGCGGCAAGAAAGACCGCAAGCTGATGGCCAAGGAGCGGGACTCCTTTGTGGAGGGTTGCGAGCGCAAGGGCTACGGCAAGGAGCTGGGCACAGAGCTGTTCGACATCATCGAGCAGTTCGCCGACTACGCCTTCAACAAGAGCCACTCATACGGCTATGGGCTGATCGCCTACCAGTGCGCCTACCTCAAAGCCCAGTACCCGGTGGAGTACATGGCCGCGTTGTTGACCAGCGTGAAGAACAAGTTGGAGAGGGCGGCCGTTTACCTGGCCGAATGCCGCCAGATGGGGATCACCGTGGCACTGCCCGATGTGAACCAATCGGAGTCCGACTTTGCCGCCACCAACTCCGCGGCGGGGGAGCGCGCAATCTCCTTCGGGCTCTCGGCCATACGCCACATGGGCGCGGGCACCGCCCAGATGATCCTCGAAGAGAGGAAGGAGAGCGGACCGTTCGCCGACTTCCATGAATTTTGCTCGCGGGTTGATCCGATGGTGCTGAACAAGGGAGTCGTCGAAGCCCTAATCAAGGCGGGCTGCTTCGACTCGATGGGCCATCCCCGGCAAGGGCTGCTGAACGTGTCAGAGACAATCGTGCGCCGATGCATACAAGAGCAGCGGGAGCGCAGCCAGGGGATCATGAGCCTGTTCGGGGAGGACAGCCAGGAGAGTTTCGAGCAGCGCTTAGAGATCCCCGACGTCGAGTTCGACAAGACCCGGAGGCTGGCCGCCGAAAAGGAGATGCTGGGGCTCTACGTGTCCGACCACCCCATCATGGGCATGGAAGGGGTGCTGGCTAGAAAGACCACCCATCGGATCGACCAGCTGGCCGAAGTCGAAGAAGGCACCTCGGTGAAGGTGGGCGGGGTGGTCAGCAATCTGCGCAAGCGATGGACTCGCAAAGGCGACCAGATGGCGTCATGCGACCTGGAGGACATGTACGGGAACATGGAGGTGACCCTGTTCCCCCGGTCTATGGAGGAGCACGGACACAAGCTGGCCGATGATCTGGTTGTGGTGTTAGAGGGGCGCCTGGACCGGCGCGATGATGAGCCCAACCTGATCTGCTACGGGGTGGAGCCCATCGATCCTGCTTCGGCCAACGGCCAGACCGCCCTCAAACTGATGCTCGGGTCCAACGTCATGTCTCAGGAGCGAATTGAATCCCTGAAATCAATTTTTGCCAGCCATCCCGGCAAGTCCGAGGTGATTCTCATGCTCGGCGACGACAAGGGGATCAAGCTCTCATCGGCCTACAGAGTGGACACGGGCCGGGGGTTGATCGGCGAGCTGCGGGAAATGCTGGGAGAGAGCGCGGTCGCGGTGTAGCTCGACACGCTGGCGTTTTGCCGACTGAGTTCGAAGCCCAAAACCCTTGTATCCCTGCGGGTTTGCGCGCCTACCGGAGCGATTGATGGACTATAGGGGTGCCCACGGGGGGAAATCTGTGGGGGATCAGCGAGCTAGGAGGGCGAACAGCGCATGGCAATCGACGTCGAAACCAAGGACTGCACAGCGGTCACCGACGCAGAGCTGGCTGAAATGGCCGATATGTGTGCTGACGGCCCCAACCCGTTTTCGGTGGGGTTGCTATCCAAGCAAACCGAGGAATGGGTGCTGATCTCCACCGCTCGCGAAAACGGCAAGCTTCGAGGATTCGCCTTCTCCACCCTCGAGCGCATCGGCGGGACGCCAAGCGTGCTAGTGGGTCTGGCATCGGTGGCCCGCACGTCCAAGCGCAGAACCGTCCTCCGTCAACTGACCGAGGCCCAGCTCCATCGGGCGCTGATGGCTTTCCCCGACGAGGATGTGCTGATGGGCACCCAGTTCGACAACGCCGGAGGGTTCGATGCGTTCAAGCCACTGGTCGACATCGTTCCCCGTCCGGGACACAAGGCTTCTGGGGAAGAGCGGGCCTGGGGTCGGCGTTTGGCCAAGCGGTTCAGCATCGGCGCCTCCCGGTATCTCGACCGGGACTTCCGGGTTGTGGGAGACGGCGGCCAGTCCTGCCTGTTGGACTACGAGACGTCCAAGCCGGAGAGCATCGACGCCGAAGTAGAGGCCTTGTTTGAAAAGGTGGACCGCGACGGCGGCGACACCATGATCGCATTCGGCTGGATCATGGCCGAAGACCTCCTCAAGTACGCCTGAGCGACAAACTGCCTATTCGGCGGCCGATGTGCCGCAACTTCCTCTCAGATCCGCTACCCGACGGGCTGGTTGTCGAACTGCTCGATCAGGCTCGTCGGTCTCCGTCGGCGGGCAACACCCAGGCCGTGGAGTTCTGCGTGGTCGCCGACCCGGAGCACTACTGGCAACTGACTCTGACCCCCGAGCGGCGAGCCGAGTTCCCCTGGCCCGGTCTGCTGGCCGCTCCCGTCCTCGTGGTGGTGCTCACCTCCCCGGAGTGCTACGTGAAGCGCTATTCCGAACCCGACAAAGCCCATACCGAACTCGGCGAAACCTCCGAGGCCTGGCCCGTGCCCTATTGGTGGGTAGACGCCGGCATGGCCGTCCACTACCTGCTGTTGGGGGCGTCGGCTGCCGGGTTGGGCTCATGTTTTTTCGGCGCCTTCGAGCACGAGCCTGCGGTTATCGAGGGCCTCGGCATCCCGGAGGGCCGCCGCATCGTGGGAACCGTGGCCCTGGGCTACCCCGCCCAAAACCGTCCCAGCTCTTCCAGCACCCGCCCCCGTAGGTCTTTGGATGAGGTCATCTACTACGGTGACCCGCTATGAACATGCCTGATCCTGTCGACCGCCTGGCCATCGAAGACACCATCGTCCGGTACACGATCGCCATTGATGAGAAGGACTGGGACCTCCTCGACACGGTCTTCACCCCCGACGCCCATCTGGACTACTCCTCGTCGGCCCCCGGCGTGGACGATGCCAACGCCGACTATCCCACGGTCAAGGGCTGGCTCCAGATGGCCTTGTCCATCTTCCCAATGACCCAGCACATGGTGGGCAAGACCTACATCCGGAGCTGGGACGGAGACACCGCCCAGTGCACAACGCTGTTCCACAATCCGATGGGCATGCCCATAAACGACGAGGGCAAGTTCGACCCCAATGGATCGCAGTTGCACTTGTTCTACGTGGGCGGCTGGTACCACGACACCGTTTCCCGGACCCCCGACGGATTTCGCATCGTCAAGAAGGTGGAGACATCGGGCTACATGGATGGCGGCTTTCCCGAGGGTTTCGACATCCCCCAATAGCGGATCATCGCGGTTGGGCCACCGAGAGCGGTTGGGCCAGCAAAGGGACCGCTGGAGTATCCTCTCGACGTGCAGATCCCCCTGGTGGACTATCTCGTCCTGGACAACGGCCCCTATTTGCAAGCCAACGAGTGCCAAAGCTGCGGCGCTCGGTTTTTCGGCCGGCGCAATGCCTGCGCCCAGTGCGGGGGCCGGGAATTCAACACTGTGCGGGTGAGCGATACCGGCACGCTGAGGACTTTCAGCATTGTGTACCGAGCCGCCCCCACCATCCCCACGCCCTATGTCTCGGCCATCGTGCTCACCGACGACGGCACCTCGGTTCGCTCCAATCTCATAAACGTGGAGCCCGATCCATCCAAGATCACGCTGGGCATGAAGGTGAAGCTCGACACCTACGTTGTGGGCACCGACGACGACGGCCAAGAGGCAGTCGCCTTCGGTTACGCCCCGGCATGACAATCTGACCAAATCAACCGACAGGAGGCCGACAATGGCACAAGACATCTGGGTTCTGGGAACGCACATGACCGCATTCGGGCGCTATCCCGACCAAGATGCGGTGGACTTGGCCTCCGCTGCGGCCTTGGGCGCCCTGGACGACGGCGGGGTGAGCGTTTCCGACATGGATTTGCTGGCCTGCGGGACATTGTTCCAGGCCAACGCCGGCATGGGCCAGCAGGTGCAGAAGCAGATTGGCCAGACCGGGATTCCGGTATACAACGTCTCCAACGCCTGCGCTACCGGGGCCACCGCGCTGCGCACGGTGATCATGGCTATCCGTGCGGGTGAGGCCGACATGGGTCTGGCCATCGGCGTCGAGCAGATGGGCAAGATGGGTCTTCTGGCCGGCGGTGCCCGCAAGGAGAAGAACGTTTACGAGCCCTCGGGCCGCTACGGCGCGGTCATGCCCATCGACGGCATCTTGGGCACCGACACCATGCCGGGAGTGTTCGCCCAGGCCGGCATGGAGTACGCCAACGACAACGACGGAGTGGGCTTTGAGCAGTTCGCCAAGGTGGCCCAGAAGAACCACGCCCATTCCACGCTGAACCCCCTGGCCCAGTACCAAAAGGAGTTCACCCTGGAAGAGGTCATGGGCTCGCCCATGCAGTCGTACCCCAACACGCTGCTGATGTGCTGCCCCACCGGCGACGGGGCCGCAGCCTGTGTATTGGTGGGGGAGGAGCGCTTCGCTTCTTTGAGCCGGGAGCAGCAGTCCCGAGCGGTGAAGATATCCGCTTCGGTGTTGACCACCGACCCCTACGTGGAATCGGGTGCCATGCAACCCGACGTGAACACCCTCACCCGCAACGCGGCCCAGGCCGCCTACGAGCAGGCCGGGGTGGGCCCTGAGGATCTCAGCCTGGTGGAGCTGCACGACTGCTTCGCCACCGCCGAGCTCATCCACTACGACAACCTGGGGCTGTGCGAGCCAGGCGGCGCCGGCGATTTCATCGACCGCGGCGCACCATGGCGCGACGGAGATACCCCGGTGAACGTGTCCGGCGGACTAATTTCTAAGGGCCATCCCATTGGCGCCACCGGCGTGGCCAACGTCTATGAGGTGGCCACCCACCTGCGGGGCGAGGCCGGCGACCGCCAGGTGGAAGGGGCCAGCGTGGGGTTGACCCACGTGATCGGGCTTGGCTCCAGTTGCGGCGTCCACATTCTGGAGAAGAGCGGGATCAGCTGATCTCGAGAGCCCTGAGAGAGAGGCGGCGACCATGAGCAGCACTTGTCGGGGCGTTGTCTTCAACGGCGACGGCACTTTCCAGATGCGGGATGACTTCCCGGTGCCCGAGCCGCCGTCTGGTGGCGGGGTGCTCAAGGTGGAGGCTGTGGGGATGTGCGGCAGCGATGTGGCCCAGCTTCACGGGCACAAGCACGTCCCCGGCGAAAAATCACCGGTGGTGCCCGGCCACGAAATCGTTGGCCGAGTGCATGCCCTGGCCGACGACGCCAACCTGGGCGTGGCGGTGGGCGACCGAGTGGCGGTTGACCTTGTTGTGCGAGCTGCGGTTACCGGCGACAACCCCTTCGGGCTGGGCGAGGTGTACGGATACACGCTGGGCGTCGGGGACGACCACGGGCTTTGGGGCGGCTACGGGGAGTACATGGGCCTGTTGCCCGGCACCCACCTGATCAAGCTGACCGACGACATCGACGCCGCAGAGCTGACCTTGTTCGAACCACTGGCCAGCGTGTGCAACTGGTTCGGAATGCTGCCGGTTGACGAGGGCGACACCGTGGTGGTGCAGGGACCCGGCCATATGGGGCTGGTGTGCGCCGCAGAGGCCAAGCGCCGGGGCGCGGAGACGGTGATAGTTACCGGCACCGACGCCGACAGCTTGCGCCTGGAGGTGGCCCGCGAGATTGGCGCCGATGTGACCATCGATGTGACCGCCACCGACCCGGTGGCGCTGGTGAGCGAGATCACCGGCGGGGCCATGGCCGACATGGCGGTGGATCTGGCCGCCGATACCACCGTTACTGTGCCGCTGTGCGTCGAGCTGGTTCGCTCGGGGGGCAAGGTGCTGCTGGCCGGGCTCAAGAACCTGTCCCCGGTGGAGCTGATCACCGATCTCATTGTGTACAAGGGCCTCAGAATCCAGGGGGGCAGCGGCTCCACCCCCACCTCCATGAGAGAGGCGGTGGCCATCTTGAACACCGGGGAGTTCCCCACCGGCCCGCTATTGGGCGAGGTGTTCGGCATCGATGAGATTGACGAGGCCATGGCCCTTCTCCAGCGCACTGCCGACCGCGACGCCGTACGGGTCGGACTCCGGCACAGCTAGAGCCACCCGAGGATGAGCGTCGAGATCGACCACTCCGGCAAGGTGGCGTTGGTCACCGGGTCGGGTGCGGGCATCGGCCGGGAGATCGCCCGGTGGATGGCTCGGGCTGGTGCCTCGGTGGCGGTGAACGACGTCCGGGGCGATACTGCCCACGAGACGGTGGCCCTCATATCCGAAGAAGGTGGCACAGCTAACGCGTTCGTGGCCGATCTGCGAGACGATGCCGCAGTCGATCAACTTGTAGCCGATGTGGTGACTTGGGGCGGGCGGCTAGATATCGCGGTGAACAACGTAGGGATGATGGCGGGGCGTTCACCTGCTCGGTTTGTGGACATGGACGGTGCCTTCTGGCGAGATCTCGTCGATCAGAATCTGATCCTGACCGCGCTATGCGCTCGGGCTGAGGCTCTGGTGATGATGGAGCAGGGCGGCGGCGTGATCATCAACGTCAGCTCGGGGGAGACCACCCGGCCGTCGCCCATGATGTCGAGCTACGCCGCAGCCAAGGCGGCCATCAACCACCTCACCTGGTCGATGGCGGTGGAACTCGGCCCCCACAACATCCGGGTCAACGCCATCGCCCCCGGCACCACCCCCACAGAACTCATCAAAGAGGCGTTCCCCGCCGACCACTACAACGCCATCGTGGCCGCCACCCCGCTGCGCCGGGAGACCCTGCCCGAAGAACTGGGCCGCCTCTCGGTGTACCTGGCCTCCGATCTGGCCCGCTGCACCACCGGCCAGCTCATCTTGGCCGATGCCGGGGCTTTCTTATCTCGTACCCGACCACCCAATCTCGGACAAGACGCCAGCTAGGAGGTTCCGTGATGGATCAAGCTCTACTAGATGAGGCCGTCGGAGAGCTGCGCTCCCTGGTGGCCCTCGACGGCGGCGACATCGAGCTGGTGTCAGCCGACGCTGGCACCGTGGCGCTGAGGTTGATATTGGAAGGCGCCGATTGCCGCGAGTGCGTCATGCCCAAAGAGTTCCTTGAGCAGATCGCACTGGACATGGTGAGCGCTCGTCTGGGTGATGTGAGCGCAGTCACCATCGACGATCCCCGCGAATAGAGCCTGATTTTATTGGTACTTCTCTGACCGGCGTAGGCCGGGGGGACTCTGCCACCCCGGCCTACGCCGGTCAGTTAGTGTTGGTTGGGGTGGCAGAGACTGAGGAGGACCACTCGCTGTATCCGTGGGTGTTCCTTGCTCGAACTCTCACGTTGTATTGGGTGTCGTTAGTCAATCCGGAAATGGTGTATCCGTAGTCACCATTTTGATCTGCACTGACGGACAGATCGCCGGAAGTTCGGCATATATCAGAGCCGTTGGTTGGGGTGTAGCACCATTCAATTTGGAAGCGGGTCGCGGCAGGTTTGGGGGATTCATCTGCCTGAGTCCATGTCACCCTCAGTGACCCACTCTGGCTGGCAACATCCTCGACTGTTGATATTGATGAAGAAATGAGCTTGCCGTCTGCGGGCGAACCTGTGACTGTGTCCGACCACGGGCCGCTGCCATAACTATTTGTTGCTCGCACCTGCACATCGTAGGAGGTAGCGGAAAGTAGCCCAGTGAGGGTGCAGCCAAAGCTATTGCCCGTCACAACTCCATCAATATCGGCGCTGTTGCAGTTGTAGGTGGTGTCATCTCTGACGGTGAAATCATTCAGGGTGTGTGTACGCTCCCAATTCGTGGTTCCGGTGCGCTTGTATCGGATTCCGAATCCAGTCAAGTCAGGCTTGTCGGTTTCGCTTCCAGAACTCCAAGTTACATGGAGCTTCCTGTAGTCATCGTTAGTCGCGGGGCTGCCAATTGCGGCCGGGCTCACGCTAGTCGGAGCGTCTATTGTGCCCGGCTCCCCTGACCGAGTTTCGGACCAAGAACTAAACCCGTTGCTATTAGTGGATCGCATCCGCACGTAGTAGACGGTGTTGCTGTTCAAGCCGGTTAGTGGCGTGGTTCCAGTAGCTGACCACGACAGAGCCATCTCGTTGCACGAAGCGTCGGCCACGCAGTTGGTTGCAAAACCGCTGCTGGTGTCCCATTGGATGACAATGCCGGTCGGCGACGGGCTGCTGTCCGGGGCGCTCCACGCGACTTCGAGGTCACGACTACCCGGGTTGATGGAATTGATCATTGGCGCCCCTGGTCTACCCAGGGTGATCTCCTTGATGTCCGACCACGGCCCAGCGACCTTGCCTGTGACTGCCAGTACCCGCACTTGGTATCGGTCTAAGGCGTCCAGCCCGGTGATGTTTTGGGGACTAGCGGTCGGGGATTCCTGTCTTCTTGTGGCATCCCAGTTTTCGTTGTCGCTTACGTTACGCCACTGGACCCGGTAGCTAGTTGCCGCGGGGTCGTCGGGTAGGTTCTCCACTGGGGCAGTCCAACTCACTGCCAAAGTGGTGCCGCCTCCGCTAGAAGTGAGGCTCACGTCTGTCGGTTTGCCGGGATTAGGATCATTGCTGGCCAGTCTGAGGGATTGGACGAGGGACCATGTGCCGGGGCCGTTCGAGGTAGATCCTTGCACTCGTACGTAGTAGGTCCGGTTGTTGCTCAGACCCTCAATTAGCTCTCCCGCTCCGGGGGGGCTTGTCACTGTCTTCTGTTCGCAGTTGTTGCTGGTGTTGCAGTTGTTGGCAAAGCTCTGACTGGTACCCCACTGGAGTGTGTAGCTGTTGGGCGTGTCCCCGACTGGGGCTTGCCAAAATGCCCTCATCTCGCCGTAGTCCCCGGCGACAAGCCCTTGTACGCCGTCCTCGGTGGCATCCTGATCTACCCATGTCGGCGGGCCGGCAAGTCCAGGAGTGATCGACAGGGTGGGAGTCCAGTAATCCAAATTGGCGCTAGTTCCCGACCCAGTGGAGTTGCTTTTACCTCTATTGGCCAAGACCCATACGTAGTAGGTGGTGAAGTTCGTTAGCTGGGTAATGGTGCAATTAGTCCCCGAGGTGCAAGACCATCCAGATCCAGTTCGCTGATTGATAATTGCGCCGGTGGAAGGGTTAACGACTAGTTGCTGGCTGTTCGACATACTGGTGGAGGTGCTGTAGGCCACGACGTACTCGAACACCTCGCCCGAGTCGTAAATGTCGGTGTCAACAACAGGATTTTCACCATCGTCTTCCACCGGAACCGGTTCCCAGCTGACGGTGATTTGCCTGTGGCCAGGAGCCAACTGCACGTTTTGGGCGGCTCGATTGCTATAGGGCCTGGGTATGGTGGCCTTCGGAGCGCTAATGCTTTGCGTGGGGCCAGTGCCTCGGTTGGGGTTTTCGGTATTCCCGCCGCTTGTACCACCAGTAGACCCTCCACTGCTGTCGCCGCCGCCAGTTCCACCGTCGTCTTCATCGTCGTCGCCGGGAAGCGGCCTTCCGGTGCCGGTTTCACGGTCGGCGCACTCGTCAAAGGCCTCTTGGGATTCTCCGAAGCTGACGTTGATCAGTCGGGCGCACTCGCTGGAGAACAAGGCGTCAAAGAAGCTGCTGCGTTCGGCGGCCAACTGCTCCAGGGCGTTTTGGCGGGCAATGGTGGCCCGGCGGGTGGTGGGCAGCGAGCAAATGTCGGCCACATTGTCGCCGTTGAGGTCCAGCGGATAGGTCACCGGACCGCCAAGACTCCGGTTTAGGCAGAATGTAGAGCTGGTGATCACGGGCCCGGAGAAGAAGCCGCTCGGCCACCAGGTGGTTAGGACCGGGGAGACGCGGGAGGCCGGCACGGGGGGAGTGGGCTGTCCAGCGGCATCAGCTAGCCGGGGGGCGGCGCATTCGTCGGTGTTCTCATTTGCGGGTTCGCCATAGGTTTCCAATACGCCCGTGCACTCGTAGGCGTACAGCTGGCCGAACCGGGCAACAAAGTCGAGAGCCAGGAGCTCCATCGCGTTTTGGCGGGCAACGGTGGCTCGGCGGGTGGTGGGCAGCGAACAGATGTCGGCTACGCCGTCGCGGTCTCGATCGAATGGGTAGGTCCTGGGGCCGCCCAGGCTGTTGTTGATGCAGAAGTCGGGTCCGGTGATTACCCCGGAGTAATAGCGCGATTGCGCGGTTTGCGCAGAAGCGTACGCGGTGATGCTGGCTACGAGTCCAACGACCGCAATGAATGCTCCCACCAACTGCATTGCCCGCCTGGGTTTCCTGGTGCCGTTGGACATTTTGCCCTCCATCGTTGCGGTCCGCGCGCCACTCGATTCGCGGCCCCCCAGCATATCTCAGGCAAGTTACTGACTGGTGAACCCCAAATGTGAAACGGTCAATTTCTACAGCCGGGTCAACAGGTCTTCTTTGCTGTTGGCAGGGGCCTCGCAGGTGTAGTTACGGCACACGTAGGCCAGACCATCGGTGCGGGCCTCCCACAGGGGGGAGTCATATGGCTCCCCCCAGGCCAGCACGGTGTTGGGGCGGTATTGCTCTCTCACTGTGTCCACCAAGTCGGGTCGGTCGCCTCCGATCACCACTTCGGTGAGGCCGGTGGCGTTCATGTCCACCGCCTCCAGCAGGTGGCCGAAGCCGCTGGGGTGGTTGGCGGCCACCTCTCCCAGCAGGGCCAAGATGTCCTGGGCTCGGTCCAGGTAGTGGCTCTTGCCGGTGAGGGTTCCCAACCGCAGCAGGGCCACCGCGGCTGCGCTGTTGGCCGAGGGGATGGCGTTGTCGGTTATCTCCTTGGGCCGGCAGATCAGTTCCTCGGCGTCCGATCCGGTGGTGAACACCCCTCCTCGCTCGTGGTCCCAGAACAACTCCAGCAGCCCGTCGGCCGCCTGGACGGCTTCGTCGATCCAGCGGGCCTGGCCGGAGGCCTCGCCCAGGCGGGTGAAGGCGTCGGCCACCGCGGCGTAGTCGGCGGCATAGGCCAAATGCCGAGCTTGAGCGGCGCGGTCGCCGTCGCCTGCCTGCCACGAGCGCAGCCAGCGTCCGTCTGCCCGGCGCAGCCGGTCGAGCAGGAATCCGCCGTTCTTGATGGCCGCCTCCAGCCACTGCTGGTTGCCGGTGGCCGCGGCGGCTTCGGCGAGAGCGGCCAGCATGAGGCCGTTCCACTCCAGCAGCACTTTGTCGTCCAGACCCGGTGGTATGCGCAGTTCGCGGGCCGACAGCAGCCGCTCGCGGCTCAGTTCCACGCTGGCCGGCCGCAGCAAGTCGCCCCGCACTGGGCGCCACAAGATGTTGTGGCCCTCGAAATTGCCGGCCTCGGTCACCCCGTACCACGCCATGAATTCTGCCGCATCGTCGCCCAGCACCGAGGTGATCTGATCGGGGGTCCAAACGTAGAACCGGCCCTCCTCGCCCTCGGAATCGGCGTCGAGAGCCGAGTAGAAGCCGCCGCTGTCGTGGCGCAGGTCTCTCAGCACGAATCCGATGGTCTCGTCCAGCACCTGCCGGAATCGGGGCCGGCTGGTCACCTGCCAGGCGTGAAGGTACAGCCGGGCGAACAGGGCGTTGTCGTACAGCATCTTCTCGAAGTGGGGCACGATCCACTGGGCGTCAACCGAGTAGCGGCTGAACCCGCCGCCCAAGTGGTCGTAGATTCCCCCCGAGGCCATGGCGTCCAGCGAGTTGATCACCATGTTGAGCACGTCTTGGTCGCCGCTGTGGATGTAGGAGCGCAACAGCACCTCTTGGCTCATGGTCTGGGGGAACTTGGGGGCTCCGCCAAAGCCGCCCCACGCGGCGTCGTACTGCTGGCGCAGGGCGGCGGTGGCCTGGCTCAGGGCCTCCGATCCGTTGCCGGTTGTCGTTCGCTGATGGTCGGGTTGAATGAGAGCGGTGCGGTTCAGCGACTGGGTGAGCTGGTCGGCCTGGTCGTCGACGTCTTGGCGGCGGTTGGCCCACACGTCTTGGATCCGGTGCATGATCTCGGTGAACGACGGCATCTGGCCCCGGCTGACCGGGGGGTAGTAGGTGCCGCCGTGGAAGGGACGGCCGTCGGGGGTCATGAACACGGTCATTGGCCATCCGCCCCGACCGGTGAGGGCCTGGACGGCCTCCATGTAGATGGTGTCCACGTCGGGGCGCTCCTCGCGGTCCACCTTGACGTTGACGAACAGGTTATTCATGACCGCTGCCGTTTTGGGATCCTCGAACGACTCGTGGGCCATGACGTGGCACCAGTGGCAGGCCGAGTAGCCCACCGATAACAAGATGGGCTTGTCGGTGGCTCGGGCGGCGGCGAACGCTTCGGAGCCCCACGGGTACCAGTCCACCGGGTTGTCGGCGTGCTGGCGCAGATAGGGGCTGGTTTCGGCCCCGAGTCGGTTCATGGCTCCGACACTAACCAACTCCGGCGATGGGCAAGACTTGGCGAGGTGATGCATTGATGAAGCAGTGGATACAGGGGGCGCGGCCCCGGACGCTTCCCGCCGCTTTGGTGCCGGTGGCGGTGGGCACCGCCGCGGCATCTCCCGATGTGGTGTGGTGGCGGGCCGCGGTTGCCCTTGTTGTGGCGGTGGCCCTCCAAGTGGGGGTGAATTACGCCAACGACTACTCCGACGGGGTCCGGGGCACCGACGCCAACCGGGTGGGCCCGGCTCGGCTAGTGGGCGGCGGCGCGGTGGCCCCCGCTCTGGTGCGACGGGCCGCGTTCGGGGCCTTCGGAGTGGCGGCGATTGCTGGGCTGGCTCTGGCGGTTGCGGTGGCTCTCTGGCTGGTGGCAGTGGGGCTGGTGTGCATGATTGCTGCTTGGTACTACACCGGGGGCAAGCGACCCTATGGGTACGCGGGGTTCGGCGAGGTCTTCGTCTTCGTCTTCTTCGGACTGGTTGCCACTACGGGCACGGCCTACGTGCAGACCGAGGAACTCACCGGACTGTCCGTTGCCGCCGCGGTTCCAGTGGGTCTTATGGCCTCCGCTTTGCTGGTGGCCAACAACTTGCGGGACATCTCCCAAGACCGGGCGGCGGGCAAGCTGACCCTGGCAGTGCGATTGGGCGACAGGGGGACCATCTGGCTCTATATCGCCTTAGTGCTGGTTGCTGTCGGGGTGGCGGCTTCGATGGCTGTGGCCCGTCCGTGGGCACCGCTGGCGCTGGCGTCGCTCGCGCTGGCCATGCCCGCGGTGCACCTCGCCCGCACGTCAGCGGACAAATCCCCCCTGCTCAACCACACTGCCCGCCTGCACTTGGTATTGGGCACCCTGCTGACGATCGGGCTTGCCCTCTAGCCCTTCCAATAGGGGGCGCGCAGGGCCTGCTTGTTGATCTTGCCCATGGCGGAGCGCCCCAAGTTCTCCTCGCTGATGAACTCAACTGATCGGGGACACTTGAAGTGTGCTATCCGGTCGCGGCAGAAGGCGATGATCTCGGCTTGTGCGGGCGGCTGGGCTGGGTCGGCGGGCACAACCAGGGCTTTGAGCTGCTCGCCCATCTCCTCATCGGGCACGCCGATGCAGGCCACGTCGGCCACCCCCGGATGCTCCACCAGCACCTGTTCGGTCTCGGCGGGGTAGATATTCACCCCGCCCGACACCACCATGTCGGAGAACCGGTCGGTCAGATACAAGAAGCCGTCGGCGTCGACGTAACCGATCTCGCCCAGGGTGAACACCCCCGGACGCAGATGGGCGGCCGCCGTTTTCTCCGGGGCGTTGCGATAGCGGATGCCCCGGCCGCTGGTATCGAAGAAGTACACCCGGCCCTCTCGGCCTGGCGGCAGCTCGTTGCCGTTGTCGTCCACGATGAGCACCTCGAACGGGGGGACCGGCCGTCCCACCGAGCCGGGGTGGGCCAGCCAGTCCTCGGAGTTGATATGGCACGAGCCGCCCACCTCGGTGGAGCCATAGCCCTCATAGACAATGGGTCCGAGCCAGTCGATGACGGCCCGCTTCACCGACACCGGGCACGGGGCTCCGCTGTGGGTCACCGATACCAGGCTGTCGGTGCGGTAGCGCTGCCTGACCTCGGCCGGCAGGGCCAGCAGACGGCTGAAGTGGGTGGGCACCATGAACACGCTCCTCACCCGGTAGCGGTCGATGGCGGCCAGGGTGGCCTCGGCATCGAAGCGGCTCATCACCACCACCGGAGCACCGCCCATGAGGTTTCTGGTGGCCGCGAACGGCCCGGCGTGGTACAGCGGCCCAACCACCAAGTGGGTGCCGATGGCCGCGTTGGGTGTGGAGCAGGTGGCGAAATACTCGGCCACTGTGGCACCGCCCCGGAACAGAGCGGGGGGTGCGTCCACTCCCTTGGGCCGACCGGTGGTGCCCGAGGTGTAGAAGAGGTGGGGGACCGGTGGCGTGTCGGTGGGCGGGGGCTCGTCGAGGGCCTGGGCCAGGCCCTGTTCCCAGGGGATTGCCCCGGAGTGCTCGGAGCAGCGCCATCCCATCACCGCGATGGGCTGCTCTCCGGTGGTGTTCGACACCGCTTCGGCCGCCTGGATGCCCCGCTCGGCAGTCTCCGGGCCCACCAGCAGGAGTGCCGCAGCCGAGTCCTCCAGGATGTAGGCCAACTCGTCGGGAGTCAGGTGGAAGTTCACCGGCACCGCCGAGGCCCCGGCCAGCGCGGTGGCCACGTAGGCGATCACTGTTTCCACCGAGTTCTCGGCAAAGACCGCCAGCCGTCGCTCTGGACCCAGGTCGAGCGAGTGCAGCAGGTTGACCGCCCGGTTCATCACCCGGTCGAGTTCGGCCCAGCCCAAGGTGGTTCGCTGATCGGTCAGCGCCATCTGGTCGGGGTCGTCGGCGGGGATGTGCTGAGCCAGAAGTGACATTGAGATAGCCGGGGTTAGCCCTCTCGAGTGGCGGTGGTCAACTGGGCGATACCCCCGGAGAGCAGCACATGGTCTATCGCCCCGAACCCGTGTCCAGCCAGGAGGCCGAGCAATTCATCGGTGGGGGGCATATAGGCCACCGACTTGGGGAGGTACTCATAGGCGGTTCGGTCCGACAGCAGACCGCCGATCAAGGGGATCACCTTGCCGAAATACAACCTGTGGCCAAGCCGCAAGACCGGGTTCGAAGGCTCGGCTACCTCCAGCAGCGAGACTCGCCCTCCCGGACGCACAACCCGGGCCAGCTCGGCGAACAGGCTGTTCAGATCCACCACATTGCGCAGGGCGAAACCGCAGGTGATCCCGTCGGCGCTTAGATCGGGAACCGGAAGGCGCAGGGCATCGCCCAGCACCATTGGAGCGCTTAGCTTGCCCGAGGCCCGGTATTTCTGGGCCGCATGGAGCATGCCCGCCGACAGGTCGAACCCGATCGGGTTGAAGCCGGCGGACTCCAGGTCTCGGCACAGGTCCCCGGTCCCGCAAGCCAGGTCGTAAACCCGTGACCCGGTTGGAAGTTGCAGGTCACGCACCGACCGCCGCCGCCACCGGCAATCCATGCCGAAGGTCAGCATGCGGTTGAGCAGGTCGTAGCGGGGGGCGATGGCATCGAACATCGACCGCACCGCGACCACTTTGTCCTGGCCCTGGGGGAGGGCGGAATCAGATCTCATCGGACACCGAGCCGATACGCCCGGTTGGTGGCGTGGTGGTCGAAGCCCAAGCTGCGGTACGTGGCCACTGCGGGATCGTTGTCCGACTCCACGTAGAGGAAGCCAACGGTGAGGCCCTGGTCGGCCAGGTAGTCCAGCCCGGCCAGGGTCATGGGCTTGCCCAGTCCTTGGCCGTGGAAGTCGGGGTCCACCGCGATGGCGTATATCTCTCCGCCCGGCGGGTTTTCGTCGGGGTGGACCTTGGTCCAGCAGAAACCGGCCAGGCGACCGTCTTGCTCATAGAGCTGAAACCCCTCAGCGTCGAACCAGCCTTCGTCCATGCGGTCGGCCAAATCCCGATGGGTCAATCCCCCTTGTTCGGGGTGCCAGTGGAATGCCCGATTGTTGACCCGCAGGAATTCTTCGTCGTCAGAGCCGGGCACGAATGGCCGGGTGGCGATGGTGGAGGGCTCGGTGGGCAGCGGTCGCTGCATCCGCCACAGGTCCCGATACGGCCGAAAGCCCAGGCTGGCGGCGAATGCGTCGTCGCTGGCGGTGGCCCGTTCGATCCAAAGCTGCACCGAAACTCCGGTTTCAGAGTCGGCGATGATCGCTTGAACCTGGTCGGCGGCGGCCTTGTCTCGGGGCAGTTCGGGGGCGATGGTGACCGACCAGGCGAACTCTTCCCCGTCGGGTTGGGTAACCGTCAGCGTCACAAAACCCACGGTAGCGGCCCTGATCGCCGATGCCGGGGTCTGGGTGGCTACCATCCCGTCGATGGCGAGGCCGCGCACCCCCAAGGGCCGGGCAAGGCGAACTCATGAACTGCTGGCTGAGGAGTACCCCGTGGCGGTGTGCGAGCTGGATCATGACAATCCGTTCCAACTGCTGGTGGCCACGATCTTGTCGGCCCAGTGCACCGACAAGCGGGTGAACATGGTCACCCCCGATCTCTTTGCCGCCTACCCCACCCCGGAGGAACTGGCTGAAGCGCCTCTGGCCCATGTGGAGGAGCTGATCCGGTCCACCGGTTTCTTCGCCACCAAGGCCCGCAACATCGTGGGCATGGCCCAAGATCTGGTGAATCACTTCAACAGCGAAGTGCCGGGCAAGATGTCGGATCTGGTGAGCCTGCCGGGGGTGGGCCGCAAGACCGCCAACGTGGTGCGCAGCGTGGCGCTGGGCCTGCCCGGTCTGCCGGTGGACACCCACGTGGCCCGCATCACCGGACTGCTGGGAATCACCGAGCAGAAAGACCCGGTGAAGATAGAGATGGAGCTGAACCCCATGGTGCCCGCTGCTGAGCGGGGCGAGTTCTCCCTGCGGCTCATCCTCCACGGCCGCCGGGTGTGCGTCGCCCGCCGCCCCCGCTGCCACGAGTGCGTTCTGGCCTCGTTCTGCCCGTCTGCTGGAGAATGAGCTGGTCCGTTTGTGGTCGCAGGCTGGCTTGCCTATGGCCTATGACTTGAACAGGCCCGACATGCTGCCCCAGCAGATGAGAGCTTGATCGATGCGCACGCCGCATGAATGCCACATTCCCGCACTAACGGAGGTAAACCGGCCACTGGGAGTATCGGATTGACCGTTGCTGTTGTCTCCCCAACAGTCGATAGCCCCGTCGGCGAGCAAGCCGCAAGTGTGCGAGATTCCTGCGCTTACGGCGGTGAACCAGGCTGGGGGAACCTCAGTTTGGCCGCGATCGTTGCGTCCCCAACACACCACCGATCTGTCCGGTGTGAGCCCGCATGAATGCCCGTCGCCCGCAGTGATGGCAGTGAATTCACCTTTAGGGGCGTCGCCTTGCCCATAACGGTTGTCTCCCCAGCAAGCAATGGACATGTGCTCTCGCAGTCCACAGGAATGGAAACTCCCCGACGCAACCGCCTCGAAATGGCCTTCTGTGGCGTCAGTTTGCCCGTATTCGTTGTTTCCCCAGCAGACGATGGCTCCGTTGGTTCGCAAGCCACAACTGTGTGCAAAACCGGCGGCGACATCAGAGAATCGTCCATCGGGAGCATCGGTTGCTTGGCTTGCGCTGTGTCCCCAGCACTCGATGAGTCGATTTGGGGTCAGCCCGCATGAGTGTCCGCCTCCGGTAATAACCTCATTGAAATACCAAGGAGCCGTGCTGGCCGGTTCGTTGGCATTCAGTCCCCAACACCGGATGCGGTGGCTGTTCAGCACCCCGCAGGTGTGCCACCGTCCGGCGTCGACGGCCTGGAATCGCTCTTGCGACACCTTGATGTGTTCAGAGCCGCTCTCGCCCCAGCACTCAAGTGTCTTGTCGGTCCGAAGCCCACAAGAATTCAGGCCCCCCGCGGCGATATCGGTGAATTGGCCCTCAGGGGGATCTGCTTGTCCACCGCTGTCTGATCCCCAACATTCGACGGTCTTGTCGGTGCGCAATCCGCACGTGTGGTCGCTGCCAACGGCGAGGTCGGTGAACGGTCCCTCCGGTGCGCCACCCCGTCTGAAGCTGTTCCACCCCCAGCATTTGATGGTCTGGTCGGTGCGCAATCCGCACGATCGCGAGCTGTCGGCTTCGATCGCGCCGAAGCTGCCGTCTGGGGGATTGGCTTCTCCGTTGCTGTTGAAGCCCCAGCAGGCGATGGTTTGGTCGGTGTGCAGTGCGCAGGTGTGGAAGCTGCCGGCGGCTAGTGCGGTGAATTGGCCTTCGGGGGTGTTGGTTTGGCCGTTGCTGTTGGAGCCCCAGCAGGCGATGGTTTGGTCGGTGTGCAGTGCGCAGGTGTGGAAGCTGCCGGCGGCTAGTGCGGTGAATTGGCCTTCGGGGGTGTTGGTTTGGCCGTTGCTGTTGGAGCCCCAGCAGGCGATGGTTTGGTCGGTGTGCAATGCGCAGGTGTGGAAGCTGCCGGCGGCTAGTGCGGTGAATTGGCCTTCGGGGGTGTTGGTTTGGCCGTTGCTGTTGGAGCCCCAGCAGACAATGGACTGGTTGATGAGCAAACCGCATGCGCCGGTTCGGCCCACCGCGATGGCAGAAAAGGTCGGCACCGGTATGGCCGCTGCGGCGCGGAGGGTATCGACAGCCTGGCTGTCGAGAACCAGGTAGCAGCCGATAGATTCCTGCCATCCCCATTGCACTTGAGCCAACACGGCTGCCCCGTCGGCGGTCTTGGCCACGGGGACGGACTCGCGGCCGAACTTGTGGTGCTCGAAGCACTGGTCGGAAGTCTCGTCCCCGAGGGGGTCGGGGCGTGTGATGGAAGCAGCGCTGGCTCTGAGTGTGCTGACAGCCTGGTCGTTGAGGACGAGGTAGCAGCCGATTGAGCCGTTCCATCTCCACTGGACTTCAGCCAGAACCTGCGTGCCGTCGGCCGTTTTCGCCACCGGTACGGGCTCTTGGCCGAAACTGTGATGCTCGAAGCACAGGTCGGCCGCCGTGTTGGCTACTGCTGAGCCCGACGCGGCGAATCCCAGTCCCGCCGCGGCAACCACCACCACCGCAATCGCCGCCAGAAACCGTTTGCCCGCAATCACCAATTGCCAATCCTTGTCTTCCGGGCAGCCATGCTAAGCCACCTTGCTGTTGCCCAGTGATGGCGGAGCGTCGGACCACTAGGGTGTCATGTCGCAAACACAACCGAAGAAGACGGGAGAAGACCAGCGATGAAGGCAGCACGATTGGTTGACGGTCAGCTCGGCATCCTTGATGTTCCGGTGCCAGAGCCGGGTTTCGAGGAGGCGCGTATTCGCATCAGCTCCACCGGAGTTTGCCACTCCGACCTCCACCTGGCCCGAGGCGATTGGGCGGGGGTTTCCGGCATCGAGGTATTGGGCCATGAGGCCATCGGTATGGTCGAGGCCTTGGGGCCGGGGGCCGAGCGCTACAGCCAGGTTGGCGACCGGGTGATCCTCGGATTGGGGGGCACCGGCGGCGGCTTTTGGTGCGGAGCGTGCGAGTTCTGCCTGCGGGGAGAGCCCCGGCACTGCCCGCAGACCCAGGGGATCATGGGCACCTTTGCCGAGCAGTTCTGCGTGTGGGCGAAGTCGCTGGTGGTGTTGCCCGATTCGGTGGGCGACGAGGAGGCCGCGCTGGCGTGCGGGGGGCTAACCGCCTATGGGGCGGTGAAGAAGCTGTTCCGCCATCAGGTGGCCCCCGGTCGCCATGTGGCCATCATCGGCGCTGCCGGCGGGCTGGGCCACTACGCCGTCCAGATCGCCAAAGCGCTGGGCTACAAGGTGGTCGGCGTCGACGTTGGGGCCGACCGGCTCGGGTTTGTGGAGTCGCTCGGGGCCGACATGGTGGTGAGCGCCGACGACGCCATAGAGGCCGTGCAAAAAGAGATCGGCGGGGTGGATGCCAGCATCGTTTTCTCCGCGGCCATGGCCGGCTTCACCCTCGGTTTCAGGCTGCTTCGGCCCAAGGGGTTGTTCGTGGCTGTGGGGCTGCCGCCGACCAGCGAAGGCAATATCGAGTTGAACCCGTTCGAGTTCTTCATGAGGGATGCCACCCTCATCTACTCCGCGGTCGGCACCGTGCAGGACATGCGCGAGCTGGTCGACATGGCCGCTGCCGGACAGGTCACCACGCACGTCGGACGCACCGGTGCTCTGTCGGAGCTCGACGACATCTTCGAGGAGCTCCAGTCCGGCAAGTACGTGGGCCGGGCGGTAATCGACGACCTGGCCGGTTAGCGCCCGCCCAGCAGCGGGGTTATGAGCCCTCAGCGAGGGCGGGCATGACCTTGTCGACCACCAATTCCAGCGTCTCCCAGCCGATGGCGGGGTCGATGCCTCCGCACAGCGGATGCAGGGTGGCCGCCCCCTTGGTGCGGACCAGCTCTACGCATTCATCGGGTGTGAGCACCTCGAATTGGCCGGAGGCTTTGAGGCCGGCCACATCGTCGGCATCCACATGCCAGCCAGAGCGCTGGTCGGGATATTGCCAGCTGGCATAGGCCGCGGCGTCGTACAGCATGTTGGGGCCGATCTTGGCCCATAGAGCATCGGGATCCTCGGTTACCAGGACCAACCCCGGGCCGTCCGGGGCCATGGCGAACGCCCCCTCGAAACCGATCTCGGCGGCTTCGGCGTAGTACAGGTCCACTAGCTCTTGGTCGCCGATGGGCGGCATGTAAGGCAGTCGCAGCCGGGCGGCCCGCTTGGCCGACGCCGGCACCGAGCCGCCCACCATCACAAGGGGGTGGGGCTGGGTCACCGGTTTGGGGGTCACCCACACTGTGCGGCCCTCGTACTCGAACGGCTCCCCGGTCCAGGCCTGCTGCATGACCCTGATGGCCTCTTCGGTGTCGCGGCCCCGCCGGGTGCGGTCTTTGCCGAACATCTCGAACTCGAACTCTCGGTAGCCCAGGCCGGCGATGACGATGAACCGTCCTGGCGCCATCAAGTCGATGGTGGCAATGTCCTCGGCCAGCCGAAGGGGATCGTGATAGGGCACCAACAGGGCCGACAGCGTGCACATCATGTTGTCGGTCGACCCCAAGATGGCCGCCGATATGGCCAGCGGCGCCGACATGAATCCGTCCTCGGTGCCGTGGTGCTCGCTGGTGATGGCTCCGGCAAAGCCTCGGATGTCGGCCCACTTCACCATTTCCAGCATGGCGCGGTACTGATCGCCGTGGGTCACCTCGGTGAATGGAGGGGTCCGCAGATCGAAGCGCAGATTGAACATTTCTTCTCCCGGTGAGATCGATGGGTGTAGGTAGATTTACAGACTTCGGGTCAAGCGGTCGAGACGGCGGGTCGCTCCCCGCAAGCCTCGCTCCACTTCGTACAGCTCAAACGACACGTCCTCGCGGTCGGTACCCTCGTAGCGGCGGGCCACCTCCGACACCCGCTCCACCAGATCACGTATCACACTGCTCAGCGAGCTGAGCTCCGCCCCATCCGCCGCTATCGCCCTGTCGTCCACGGGGAAGGTTCTACCGCAAAACTGCATCGCTCATTTCGGGGATAAGCGACGCTAGCAATGCTGATAGCATCAAGTGGTGGCAACAACACGCACCACGTTTACTCTCGACGAGGAGTTAGCCGAGCAGGCTCGCAAGCTAGAGATCAACATGTCGGCGGCGGCTCGTGAGGGTGTTTTGGCCGCAGTGAGGCGTGCCCTGGGGGAGGCTGACCGAGCGGCCTATCTGCGACATCCGGAAGAGCCGGACGACTTCTGGGACGAGGCTCAGGCGTGGGGCGACTGGGATGGGACCGAACCAGGGAGTGATGGGTGAACCGCGGCGAAGTGTGGTGGTCTGAGATCGGCGGCAAGCGCCGTCCGGTGGTAATTCTCACCCGACCGGAGGTTGTCGACGTGCGAGAGTTGGTTACCGTCGCCGAGCTGACTACCACAATTCGAGGGCTTGCCGTCGAAGTGCGAATTGATGAGCACGAGGCCGGTGTCTCCCAGGCGTCGGTGGTGAACTGCGATGGGGTGTACACCGTGCGGCGTTCCACGCTTTCGAACCGTGTCGGCAAGCTGAGCGACCTGACAATGCGGCACATCTGCCAATCGGTGGCGTTCGCCCTCGGCTGTTAGCGGCAAACCCTTCGTTTGCGGGTCACCTGGGCTTGTAGTTTTGGGGGTCGTGCTAGACCGAGTGGACCTGCGGGGCGTGGCCGACATCTCTGGCCGTCTACCCCGGCCTGAGCCCGTTTCTCAGGGCTCGGTGGCCGCGGTTCGCGAGATTGTCGAGGCGGTGCGAGCTGACGGCGACATCGCGCTGGCCCGCTACACCAAGCAATTCGACGGTGTCGTGCCCCCTAGTTGGCAGGTTTCCCCTGCTGAAGTGACCGCCGCCCGAGATTGCATCAAGCCCTCGCTGCGGGCTGCTTTGGAAGCAGCGGCCGATTCCATTGCCGAGTTCCACCGGGGGCAGGCTTCGAAAGAGCAAACCCACAATCGCCAGGGCATCACCATCCGCAGCTGGGACCAGCCGGTGGACCGGGCCGGCTGCTATGTGCCTGGGGGTCGGGCCGCCTATCCCTCCACGGTGCTGATGACCGCGCTGCCGGCTCGGGCCGCCGGAGTGGATCAGGTGGTGCTGTGCGTTCCCCCCGGCCCCGACGGCAGGGTGGCCGATGTCACCCTGGCCGCGGCCGCCATTGCCGGGGTCGACGAGGTGTACGCGGTGGGCGGCGCGCAGGCTATTGCCGCCATGGCCTACGGCACCGAGTCGATTGGGGGGGTGGACGTGATCGTGGGGCCGGGCAACGTTTACGTGGCTATCGCCAAACAGCTGGTGGCCGGGGCCGTCGGCGTTCCGGCATCGTTCGCCGGACCGTCCGAGGTGGTGGTGGTGGCCGACGGCACTGTTCCGGCCGATTACGCCGCTATCGACCTCATTGTGCAGGCCGAACACGGCCCCGACGGCCTGGCCTGGCTTATCACGTGGGATCCCGATGCCGCCGACGCAGTGAAAGATGCAGTGGGCGAGCTGCTTTCGGCCGCTGCTCGACGCGACGACATCGAGGCCACATTCAGCCGCAGCGGCCACACCGTACTGGTTGACAGCCCCGAGGCTGCTGCCGAGGTGGTCAACTTCATCGCCCCCGAGCACTTGCAGGTGATGACGGAGACGCCCGAGGCGGTCATCGACCGAGTGCGAAACGCCGGCGCCATTTTCCGCGGCCCACTCGCCCCAGCATCAATCGGCGACTACGTGGCCGGCCCTTCGCATGTGCTGCCCACGAATGGAACGGCCCGCTTTGCCGGCGCGCTCGGTGTGCGGGACTTCGTCAAACCCATGCACGAGATTTCGGTGGCGCCCGAGGGCTTGGCCGCGGTCGGCCCTCACGTGGCGGCCATCGCCGACGCCGAGGGCTTGGAAGCCCACGCCCAGTCGGTGCGCCGGCGCGGCATCGACGAGAACATCCAGAGAGGAACAGGGAATGAGTAGCCCCGACCGCCTGCCAGTGAGACAGAACGTGGCCATGATGTCCGGCTACCACTCCCCGCAACTTGATGTGGATGTGCGTCTCAACACCAACGAGTCGCCAGTGCCCCCGCCTGACGGCTGGGCCGAAGCTCTGCGGGCGGCCCTGTCCGAGATCGATTGGCACCGCTATCCAGACCGGGGGGCGCACGAGCTGCGGGCCGCCCTGGCCAAACACGAACGGGTGGCGCCCGAGCAGGTGTTCGCGGCCAACGGCTCCAACGAAGTGCTCCAGTGTCTGATGCTGGCCTTCGGTGGGCCGGGTCGGTGCGCGCTGGCCTTTGAGCCCACCTATGCCCTCCACTCCCACATCTCCCGGCTGGCCGCCACCGAGGTGGTCACCGGCGAGCGACGCGACGACTTCTCACTCGACGTCGACTACGCCTCGGCCATGGTGGCCGAGTACCGGCCGGCCGTCACCTTCCTGTGCTCGCCCAACAACCCCACCGGCATGGTGGAGCCCCCGGAATTGGTTGAGAGGCTGCTGGCCGATGTGTCGGCTCTGCCGGGCATCTTGCTGATGGACGAGGCCTACGGCCAGTTCGATCCCCACACGGCGGTGGATCTGATCGACGAGAGCCGTCCTCTGGCGGTGGCTCGCACCTACTCCAAGACGTGGTCGATGGCCGCCGCCCGGCTCGGCTACCTCGTGGCCCCCTCGTGGGTGGTGGCCGAACTGGACAAGGTGACGCTGCCCTACCACTTGGACTCGTTCAAGCAGATTGCCGGTCGCCTGGCGCTTGACCACGAGGACGAGATGAACGACCGGGTGGCCTCGCTGGTGTCCGAGCGGGAGCGGATAGCCGCGGCACTCGACCAACTTCCGGTTTGCCACTGGCCCTCGGGAGCCAACTTCATATTGCTTCGCCCTGATTCCGGCGATGGGGACGGTGTCTGGCAGGGTCTCGTGGATCGGTCGGTGCTCGTGCGAAACTGTTCTTCTTGGCCCCGGCTCGCCGGTTGTCTTCGGGTCACCGTGGGATCCCCGGCTGAGAACGAAGCGTTCTTGTCTGCCTTGAGCGAGGTGCTGACATGACAACCCCATCCCGCACCGCCACTGCATCTCGGAGCACCGCCGAGACCAGCATCGATATCTCCATCGACATCGATGGCGACGGCAACGGCGCGGCAACCACCGGGCTGCCGTTCTTCGACCACATGCTGAGCCAGCTCGGCCGCCACGGCGGCTTCGAGCTGCGGGTGGACGCCACCGGCGACCTGGAGATCGACGCCCACCACACCGTGGAAGACGTGGGCATCCTGCTGGGGTCGTGCTTTGCCGAGGCGCTGGGCGACAAGGCCGGGGTGCGCCGGTTCGCGTCAATATCGGTGCCGTTGGACGAGGCCATGGTTGAGGCGGTGGTCGATCTGTCGGGCCGGCCATTCCTGCACTACGACGTGAATCCACCCGGCCAGAAGATCCTGGGCGATCCGCCGTTCGACCCCCAGCTCTGCGAGGAGTTCTGGCGAGCGTTCGCCACCTCAGCCGCGCTGACCCTGCACATCACGCTGGTGCGGGGCCGAAACACCCACCACATCATCGAGGCCAGCTTCAAGGCGGTGGCCCGGGCGCTGCGCGACGCCGTTCGGGTAGAGGGCACGGGCATTCCCTCCACCAAAGGGGTTCTGTGACCCGACCGCTCATCGCGGTGTTGGACTACGGCATCGGCAACCTCCGCTCGGCCCAGAAGAGCCTGGAGCGCATGGGGGCCGACGCCCGGCTGACCGCCGATGCCGGGTTGATAGCCGACGCGGCCGGGGTGGTGCTGCCCGGCGTGGGGGCGTTCGGGCCGTGCATGGCCGCGCTCTGCGATACCGGACTCGATAAGCAGGCTCGGGAGGCGGCGGCCGACGGGCGGCCGTTTCTGGGCATCTGCATCGGCTTGCAGCTTCTCTATGAGGGCTCTGAAGAAGCCCCGGGGGTCGCCGGTTTGGGCATCCTGCCCGGCACGGTGCGCTTGCTGCCCGGCAATGTGAAGCGTCCCCAGATGCAGTGGAATCGCCTTGACGTGCGAACCCCTGGCCCGATGCTGGCGGGCTTGGACGGTGCCTGGGTGTACTTCGTGCACTCCTTTGCCGCGCCGATGGACGACAGCGTGGTCGCCACCTGCGACTACGGGGGTCCGGTGGCCGCGGTGGTGGCCGACGGCAACGTGTGGGCCACTCAGTTCCACCCCGAGAAGTCGGCCCGACCGGGCCTGAGGCTGTTGGAGAACTTCGTGGACCAAGCCCGAACCGCCGCGGTGGGGGCGTGAGATGCGGCTCTACCCGGCGATAGACCTGAGGGATGGGCGCTGTGTGCGGCTCTATCAGGGGTCGTACGACGCCGAGACCGCCTACAGCGACGACCCGGTGGGCCAGGCTCAGCAGTTCGCCGATGCCGGCGCATCGTGGCTGCACGTGGTGGACCTGGACGCGGCCCGCACCGGCGAGTCGGTCAACCTGGCGGTGATCGCCGCCATCGCCGCGGCGGTGGATGTTCCGGTGCAGACCGGCGGCGGGGTCCGCAGCCTGGATGCGGCCGCCGCGCTGGCCGATGCCGGCGTTGCCCGAGTGGTGATCGGCACCGCCGCGGTGGAAGACCCCGAGTTGGTGGAGCAGGTGGCCGTTCGACAGCCGGTGGCGGTGGGACTGGACGCCCGGGGTCGGGATGTGGCCACCCACGGGTGGGAGCGAGGCAGCGGGGGAGACCTGCTGGATCTGGCTGCCCGCTTCGAGTCCTCGGGCGCCGAGGCTGTGGTGGTCACCGAGATCAGCCGGGACGGAACCATGAGCGGCCCCGATACCGCCGGACTCACCGCAGTGCTGGCCGCTACCGGGCTGGCGGTGATCGCCTCCGGAGGGGTGGCGTCGCTCGAAGACTTGACCGCGTTGGCCGCCATCGGCGACGCCAGTCGAAGCCTGGCCGGGGTGATCGTGGGCCGGGCGCTGTATGAGGGCCGCTTCACCGTGGAACAGGCCCTGGAGACGCTGGCCTCATGAGTGCGCCGGCCACCCTGCCCAGCAACGCCCGGGTCGTTCCCTGCTTGGACGTCGACGCTGGGCGGGTGGTCAAAGGGGTCAACTTTGTCGACCTCACCGATGCCGGCGATCCGGTGGAGCTGGCCGCCCGCTACGACCAGCAGGGTGCCGACGAGGTGGTGTTCTTGGACATCACCGCGTCGTCAGATCGTCGGGAGACCACATTGGAGTTGGTGCACCGCACCGCCGAGGAGGTGTTCATCCCATTCACCATCGGCGGGGGCATCCGCACCGTGGACGACGCCCGCCTGCTGCTGCGGGCCGGGGCCGACAAGGTGTCGGTGAACACGGCTGCGGTCAACCGCCCCGAGTTGGTGGCCGAAATCGCCGACGAGTTCGGCAGCCAGTGCGCGGTGGCCTCCATTGACGCCCGCCGCACCAACGGCGGCGCCTTTCCCTTCGAGATATTCACCCACGGGGGCCGCACCTCCACCGGTATTGACGCTATTGAGTACGCCATCCGGGTGACCGAACTGGGCGCAGGGGAGATCCTGCTCACCTCCATGGACCGAGACGGCACCCGCGACGGCTTCGACCTGGAGCTGACCCGGGCGGTGGTCGAGGTGACAAATGTCCCCGTGATCGCCAGCGGGGGAGTGGGCACGCTCGACCATCTGGTTGAGGGGGTGCTCGAAGGACGGGCCGACGCCGTGCTGGCCGCCTCCATCTTCCATTTCGGCGAGCACACCGTGGCCGAGGCCAAATCCCACATGGCCGCCGCCGGCATCCCCATCCGCCCCGCCGACGCGTGACCGGCGATAGGCCCGGGACTACAAACCGGACAGGAACTCGTCAATCAGCTCGTTGAGCTTGTCGGTGCGGCCCACGAGGAAGTGATCGGCGCCGCCGATGGGGTGGATATCGGCGTTGTCCCAGTCGGCGATGGCGGCTCGGGCCTGATCGGGAGGATTGAACTGATCTCGCTCGGGCACGGCCAGCCACTTGGGCCGGGGATCGAGGGCGGCTTTGAATCGGTCGGAGCTCAGCACCCGCAGCGGCGGGGCCACCAGGAACCACCCGGACAGTTCCGTAGCGACGCAGGTCAACGCCGTGTCGGCGCCGAAAGACCATCCGGCCAGAACCAGCGGGCACTGCTCATCGCCAGCCGCGGCCATGGCCTCCACTGCGGCCTGCACATCGAGTTGTTCGCCCTCGCCGAAGTCGTGCTCGCCCTCAGAGACCCCCACCCCTCGGAAGTTGAACCGCAGCACCGCGCAGCCAGATCTAACCAGGTGGTTGAACAGGGTTGAGACCACCAGGGAGTGCATGTTGCCTCCGTGTTGGGGGTGGGGATGGGCGATCACCACCCGGTTCCTAGGCTGGTCGGGCACCGCCCACTGGGCCTCGAGGCTGAGGCCGTCGCCAGTAGTCAGTGTTGTGCTGGTCAGTGTGGTGGCCGCTGGCCCGAAGTCGTCGGTCATATACCGGTCACGGTAGCGTTGAATCTCCATGGCCAAGGCAGCAGGCAACGCAAGTCAGGTCGCTCCCCAGGACAAACTCCCCATCAAGATGCTCAACGATCGCATCTTGGTGCAGATCGACCTGCCCGAGGGTGAGCGTCGCTCCACCGGCGGCATTCTCATACCGGCCACGGCCCAAGTGGGTAAGCGGCTGGCCTGGGCCGAGGCCATCGCGGTGGGCCCCAATGTCCGCACCGTCGAATCCGGCGACCAGGTGCTGTTCAACCCCGAAGATCGCTACGAGGTGGAGGTGCGGGGCGCCGACTACCTCATCTTGCGCGAGCGGGACATCCACGCGGTTGCCGCCCCCCGCCTCGACGAGGGAAGTACCGGCCTCTACCTCTGATCCCAACCTCGGAGAGGCAACATCAGGGCCAAATGGCTCTATTTGGGCCGGGCGCTGATCCTACGATGGGGCCATGCCGGCAACGACGCCAATAGAAGCTGCTCCTGGAGCGCTGGACGAGGTTGTGTTCAACGACGACGGGCTGGTACCCGCCATCGTGCAGGAGTACGAAGGGGGACGGGTGTTGATGATGGCGTGGATGAACCGGGAGTCGCTGGAGCGCACCCTGGAAACCGGACGAACCTGGTTCTGGAGCCGGTCTCGGCAGGAATATTGGTGCAAAGGAGAGACGTCCGGCGATCGCCAATACCTTCGTGGGGCGTACTACGACTGCGACGGCGACACCTTGCTGCTCACCGTGGAGCAAGAGGGCCGGGGGGCATGCCACACCGGGGAGTACTCGTGCTTTTTCCGCTCGTTCGACGAGCCGGTGACGCCGTCGGCGTGATTAGAGCGGAATGTCCATGATCAGCCCCGATCGCCGCGAGTTCCAGCGGCTGGCCGCCGAATGGACGGTGGTCCCGGTGTGGCGGGAGCTGGTGGCCGACCTAACCACTCCGGTGGCGGCGTTTGTCCGCACCGTGGGCGACGAGCCCGGCTTCTTGCTGGAGTCGGTGGACCACGGCGAGCGCTGGAGCCGGTTCTCCTTCATCGGCCGTCGCCCGCTCGGCACTCTGGTGGCCCGCGGCCGCACCGTTTCGACCACCGGTGAATTGCCCGAGGGAACCCCGCTCGATCAGGGGATTCTGGCCGCCATCGAGCACATCTTGTCACGGTGGCGATCCCCATTGATGGATGAGCTGCCCCCGCTGCACGGCGGTCTCATGGGCTATCTGGGCTACGACATAGTCCGGGAGGTGGAGCACCTGCCCAACGTGCCCGACGACGACCAGTGTCTTCCGGACGCAGTGCTGTCGGTGATCGGGGAGCTGGCCGTGTTCGACCATTGGCGTCAGCGGGTCACTCTGATCGAGAACGTGATCATCCCCCCCGGCGCGTCGTCGGCCGAGATCGACGCCGCCTATGACGGCGCGGTTGCCGCCCTCGAACAGCTGGCCGCCGATGGGTCCCGACCGGTGGCCGAGCCACTGCTAGAGCCACCAAGAGAAGACGATGATCTGCCAGAAGTTGAGTCCAGTATGGGCCGACAGAGCTTCTGCGACGCGGTGGAGGCCGCCAAGGAGCACATCTTGGCCGGCGACATCTTCCAAGTGGTACTGGCCCAGCGTTACGACTTCGATCTGGAGGCCGAGCCCTTCGACGTGTATCGCTCATTGCGCCAGGTGAACCCCAGCCCGTACATGTACTTCGTGCGTCTGCCCGAAGTCTCCCTGGTGGGCTGCTCGCCTGAGCCCATGGTCCAGCTGCTCAACGGCAGGGTCATCTCCCGTCCCATCGCCGGCACCCGTCGCCGGGGCCGCACCGAGGCTGAGGAGCGCCGCATGTCTGCGGAGCTGGCCGAGCATCCCAAAGAGATCGCCGAGCACATCATGTTGTTGGACCTGGCCCGCAACGATGTCGGCCGGGTAGTGACCTACGGCACCGAGACGGTGGACGAGATGATGACCCTGGAGCGATACAGCCACGTCATGCACCTCACCTCCCAGGTATCGGGCGAGTTGGCGCCGGGGCGCACGCCGGTAGACGTGCTTCGGGCCACTTTGCCCGCGGGCACCGTCTCGGGCGCGCCCAAGGTGCGGGCCATGGAGATCATCGATGACTTGGAGCCGGTAAAACGGGGCCCCTACGCCGGTGTGGTCGGCTACCTGGACTTCTCTGGGAACATCGACACCGCCATCACCATCCGCACCATGGTCATCCAGGGAGGTCGGGCCTCAGTGCAGGCTGGAGCCGGCATCGTGGCCGACAGCATCCCCGAACAAGAAGACTTGGAGTGTCAAAACAAGGCCCGGGCTTTGCTGTTGGCCGTGCCCGCCGCCCGGCGGATGAGCCAGAGCCGGCCATGATGATCGATGCGGCATGTTTGAAATGGCATGATCGAAGCGGCATGAGGGGAACGGCATGAGCGGCCCAGTGGATTTGTCGACCTCGGTGGGAGCCTGCCCATCCGAGCGCGGTGTGCTGGCGGTGGCCGGACCCGACGCCGAGGACTTCCTCCAGGGCCAGCTCAGCCAGGATGTGGCCGCGCTGCTCCCCGGCCAATCGGCCTGGTCGCTCATCTTGCAGCCCCAAGGTAGAATCGACGCCTTCGTGCGGGTAACCCGCCAGGGGTCTGACCGGTTTGTCCTCGACACCGATGGGCCGTTGGACCAGGTCATCGCCCGACTGAAGCGATTCATGCTCCGAACCGATGTCACCCTGGAGTCATTGGACTGGCGATGCCTCTCGGTTCGGGGCCCGGGCGCAGCAGAAATAGCTGCCCGCGGAGAGATCATCGGCCCGGTACCGACCGGCGGGGTTGATGTTCTCGGCCCGAATCCCGAAGTACCAGAGGCCGTGCCCGCTATCGACGCCGAAGCGCTGGAGGCCCACCGGATCAGATGCGGGCTTCCCCGTATGGGAGTCGACATCGACGACCGCACCATCCCCGCGGAGGCCGAGGTGGTGCAGTGGACGGTGAGCTTCACCAAGGGGTGCTTCACCGGCCAGGAGCTGGTTGCCCGCATGGACTCCCGAGGCAGCGCCGCCCCTCGGTACCTGCGGCTGCTGACCTTGGAGAACCGCGTCGGCTTGGCCTTTGGCGATCAGATCACCAGCGCCGACGGCGCCGAAATCGGCTCTGTCACCAGCGCCGCCTGGGATGCACTGGCCGGGGCCACCGTTGCCTTGGGCTACATAAAGCGCGCCGTGTCGATGCCCGCCGAAGTGCGGGTGGCCGGTTGCCCGGCCCAGGCAACAGCCGTTCCCCGCTAACGATCCCAATTCGGAGGGGATCAGCCGGTAGTTTTGGAACCAGTGTTCATCAAGATCTGCGGCATCACCACCGCCGACGACGCCTTGCTGGCCACCGCATTGGGTGCCGACGGGTTGGGTTTCATCATGGCCCCGTCAACCCGCCAGATCGCCCCGACCCGAGTGGAGGAAATCGTTCGGCGGCTTCCTTCCGGGGTGCTCACCGTGGGCGTATTCCGAGACGAGGCCCCCGGCAGGGTGATCGACATAATCAATCGCTGTGGCCTCAAGGCCGCCCAGCTTTCGGGTCGAGAGAGCATGGAAGACACCCGGTTGATTCGAGAGAACGTGCCGGCGGTGATCAAGGCCTTTCCCGGCGGCAGTCCAGCCCTGTCGGTAGCCGACCGTTATGGCGCCGACATAGTCATGGTGGACTCCGACACTCCGGGTTCGGGCCAGGTGTTCGACTGGTCTCTGGCCGAGGGAGCGCCCGGCGGCATCCGTCTGCTCATGGCCGGCGGGCTGACTCCGGAAAACGTGTCCATGGCCATAGCCAAAGTCCGCCCGTGGGGCGTAGATGTGGCGACCGGGGTGGAGATGTCACCGGGCCGCAAAGATCCGGCCCGACTGCGGGCCTTTATAAACGCGGTGCGACAAACAGAGCCGGCCAAGCCCGGTTCGGGGGAGCAGGATTCCACCGAAGACACCCCCTACAACTGGCAGGAGGAGGACCTCAGGTGACGATGGCCGAGCCCGTCGATGGGCGCTTCGGGGAATTCGGCGGCCGGTTCGTTCCCGAGACCTTGGTGCCGGCCTGTGAGGAGTTGGAGGCCGCATTCCGCTCCGCTTGGGCCGATGAGGAGTTCCGAGGCGAGCTGGATCGGCTTCTCTCTGACTATGCGGGTCGCCCGTCGCCCCTTACCGAGTGCCACCGCCTGTCCGAGGAACTGGGATTGCGCCTGCTCTTGAAGCGCGAAGACCTCAACCACACCGGCTCCCACAAGATCAACAACGTGCTGGGACAAGCTCTTTTGGCCGTGCGAATGGGAAAGACGCGGCTGGTGGCCGAAACTGGCGCTGGTCAGCACGGCGTGGCTACCGCCACGGCGGCAGCTCTGTTGGGCTTGGAGTGCGTGGTGTACATGGGTGAGGTGGATATGGAGCGCCAAGCCCTCAACGTTTTCCGGATGCAATTGCTGGGGGCCGAGGTCCGGTCGGCGATGTCGGGTAGCCGCACGCTGAAGGACGCCATAAACGAGGCCATGCGCGACTGGGTGGCCACCGTGGAGGCCTCCCACTACTGCCTCGGCTCGGTGATGGGCCCCCATCCCTACCCCTGGATGGTGCGGGAACTGCACCGGGTGATCGGAGACGAGGCCCGCGAGCAGTGCCGACGGCTATTGGGCCATGATCCCGACGTGGTGACTGCCTGTGTGGGCGGCGGCAGCAACGCCATTGGCATCTTCAGCGGCTTCGTCGACGGCGATGCCGCCCTGGTGGGCGTGGAGCCGGCTGGCGGCGCGGCAATCGGGCGGGGCGTGCCTGGCGTGGTCCACGGGTCGAAGTCGTTTCTTATGCAGGATGAGCACGGCCAGGTGCTGGAGGCCGAGTCGATCTCCGCGGGGTTGGACTATCCCGGCATCGGTCCGGAGCACTCTCATCTGGCAGCCATAGGTCGGGCTCACTACGAGTCGGTTACCGACGATGAAGTGGTGGCCGCCTTCGAGCTGATGTCGCGCACCGAGGGGATCATCCCCGCGCTGGAGCCGGCCCATGCCCTGGCCTGGGTATCGCGAGCTCGCGGGGAGTTGGCCGGCCAGACAGTGCTGTTGAACATGAGCGGAAGGGGCGACAAAGACGTCGACCAAATGATGGACCGACTGGCGGTGGACGGCGTGTCCAACGGAGACGACGGATCGACTGGGTGAGCGCTGACCTCGGCCCTTTGGAGGCCGCACTGCGAGATCGTCGGTCCCAAGGCGGCAAAGCGCTGGTTCCCTACCTAACCGGGGGACTGGGCGAATGGCAGGCCGCGCTGGCCGCAGCCGCCGATGGGGGAGCTGATGCGGTTGAGGTGGGCATTCCGTTCTCCGACCCGGTGATGGACGGCCCGGTCATCCAGCAGGCCAACGACCGGGCGCTGGCCGGCGGTGTCACTCCGCTGGGAGTGCTGGACGCCCTCGGCCGACTCGACGTCGGCATCCCGCTGGCGGTGATGACCTACTACAACATCGCCTTCCGGTTCGGGCTGGAGCGATTCGCCTCCGTCCTGGCCGAGAGGGGAGTGGCTGCCGCCATCCTTCCCGATTTGCCCCTTGAGGAATCGGGTCCGTGGACCGAGGCAGCCGACGCCGCCGGAGTGGAGACCGTGCTGTTGGCCGCTCCCACCGCCTCTGACGAGCGACTGGGCCGGATCTGCGCTCGAACTCGGGGTTTCGTATACGGAGTTGGGCTCTTGGGGGTGACCGGAGTTCGCGACGAGCTGGCATCGTCTGCGGTGGTAATGGCCGGCAGGCTCAAGCAGATGACCGACGTACCTGTTCTGGTCGGAGTTGGAGTGGGTACTCCCCAGCAGGCCGAGGAGATTTGCCGGGTGGCCGATGGGGCGGTGGTGGGGTCGGCAGTGGTGCGCCGGATGCTCGACGAGGATGGCCCCGCCGCTGTCGGGAAGCTGATTGGCCGGTTCCGCCAAGCCCTGGATCGAGGCTGAGCTTTCCCGGCTCGAACTTGGCATTTTTCCCGTGTGGGCTGCTTGACTCTTGGAACTTTGTGTATGAAGGCATGTGAATTACACTCTCGTAATTCACAAATCAGGAGGATTCCATGAACAAGTCAGAGTTGGTCAGCGCCATCAGCGAGCGCACTGGGGAGAGCAAGAGCACCGTAGAGGCTGTTCTCAACAGTCTCGAAAAGACGGTCACCGAGCAGGTGATCTTGGACAACAAGGTGTCGATCACCGGCTTCGTGTCATTCGAGCAGACCTCGCGGGGAGCCCGGACTGGGCGCAACCCCCGCACTGGCGAAACCATTCAGATTGCTGCCGCCAAGGGTTGCAAGGTAAGCGCAGGCGCCCGGCTGAAGGCGGCTGTCAAAGGAACCTGATCGGCTAGGGTCACCCCATGGCTGATTGGCTCTTGTCTCCCGGCGATCCTGCGCCGGCGTTCAATCTGTCGGATCAAAACGGCAATGAGGTGTCGCTGGGCGATTTCGTCGGCCAGAAACTGGTGATCTTCTTCTATCCGAAAGCGCTCACCCCCGGTTGAACCACCCAGGCGATAGGCGTGCGTGACATCGCCTTAGAACTGGATGACTTGGCCGCAGTGGGCATCAGCGGAGACAAGCCCGACCGCCAGAGGCGGTTCGACGAGAAGTGCGATCTTGGCTACGCCCTGTTGTCTGATTCTGACCATGAGGCCGCGGAGGCCTACGGAGTGTGGCGGGAGAAGAAGATGTACGGCAAGACCTATTGGGGCGTGGTCCGCTCGGCCTTTGTCGTGGGTGAGGACGGCCGCATCGAGCACACCTTCTACAAGGTCAGTCCCAAGAACACACCCGAGAAGCTGGCCGCGGTTCTGATCGCGGAGTAGCGGACCGGCACAGCCTGATGAGGCCTCCAGCTGAGGTTCTCCCACACCGACCCCCGTTTCTGTTCCTCGACGAGGTGACTTCCATGGAGGAGGGCCAGCGGGCGGAGGGCTATTGGCGCCTGACCGGCGAGGAGCCGTTCTTCGCCGGCCACTTTCCCGGTCGCCCTACTTTGCCCGGTGTGCTGATGGCCGAGGCCATCGCTCAACTCGGGGCCTACATCGTGCTTCACGACGAGCGGTTCACCGGGAAGCTGCCCCTGTTCGGAGGCCTCGACAGTGCTCGCTTCCGCCGCCAGGTAAACCCCGGTGAGCGCCTGGACTTAGAAGTAGAGATGACCCGCTTGTCGGCCCGGGCCGGCCGGGGCCAGGGGCGGGCTTCGGTTGACGGCGAGTTGGCCTGTTCTTGCGAGCTGCTGTTCGTGGTGGTCGACGCCGGCTGATCGACGCCAAGTGAACGACGCCTGCTATTCGGGCGGGGGCCCGATCACGATGGTTCCGTTGTGGCCGCCGAAGCCGAAGGAGTTGGACAGCGACGGTCCCGGTGTCCACGGGGCGGGCTCGGGGGCCACGATGCGGATAGGGGCCATATCAGGATCGGGATTGACGTAGCCGTAGGTGGGGGGGATAAGACCGTGCTCCATGGCCAACAGCACGGCGGCCGCTTCAATTGCTCCGGCAGCCCCCAAGGCGTGCCCGGTGACCCCTTTGGTCGAGGTGACCAGCGGGCCCGGGGTTCCGAACACCTTTTGGACGGCCTCGGCCTCAGCCGCGTCGTTTAGGGGCGTGGAAGTGCCGTGGGCGTTGATGTGGACAATGTCGTCAGGTTCCAGCCCAGCATCGGCCAAGGCCAGCTCCATGCACCGCACGGCGCCTGCTCCCCCCGGCGACGGGGCCGTGATGTGGTAAGCATCGGCTGTACTGGCGCCCCCCAGGATTTCGCCCAGCACGGTCGCTCCCCGATTGCGGGCCGACTCCAATTCCTCGAGGATCAAAATGGCGGCGCCTTCGGCCTGGATGAACCCATCCCTCTCCAAGTCAAATGGGCGGCTGATGTGGCAGCTGGACACTGCGGTCATGTTCTTGAAGGTGGCCTCGCCGGTGATGGAGTTAGAGGCCTCGCTGCCGCCGGTGATGACCGTGTCGCAGCGACCGGAGCGGATCAACATGGCCGCGTTGGCGATCGACTGGGTGCCCGCCGCGCATGCGGTAACCGTGTTTTCGCATGGCCCGGAGAAGCCATAGCGCATGGAGATGGCCGCCGATGCGGCGTTGGCCATCAGCATCGGCACCAGAAACGGCGATACCCGGCGCTCGCCCTTCTCAATGCGGACCTGGATTTGATCTTCCAGAGTGCGCAGGCCGCCCACGCCGGTTCCCACCCACACGCCAATCCGGTCAGGGTCGGCGCTGAGTTCGCCCGATTGCTCCAGCGCCTCGGCTGCTGCGGCGAGCGCCATTTGGGCGAAGCGGTCGGTGCGCCGGGCATCCTTGGGGCTGTCGAAATGGGGGAGGGGGTCGAAGTGGTCCATCACTCGCCGGCCCTCGGCGGGGTCTTCCAACAGTCCCTGCCAAAAGTCGTCCCGTCCCATGCCAGGCCAGGCCAAGACCCCGATGCCGGTAACGGCAACTCTGCGAGGATCGGTCATCGGTTCGCGCTCCTCGGCAAGGGCCCGGCCTTCTTTTCGTCAGGCGGCTGGGAGGTCATCCCAGCTTGACGGTTACCAAGTCGAAGGCTTGTCCTACGGTCTCGATGCCCTCCAGCTCTTCCTCGTCGATGGTGATGTCGAACTCCTCTTCGAGGGCCATCACCAACTCGACCAAGTCGAGGCTGTCGGAGTCCAAGTCGTCGGCAAAGGTGGCCTCGGGAGTGACCTGATCGGTCTCCACCGACAGCACCTCCACGGTGCAGCTTTGGAAGCGGGTGAAGTTGTCTTCGCTCACGCTGGTTATCTCCTATTCGTGGACCAGTTGTCCTTGGATGGGTTCGCGGCTGCGTTTACGGGCATTCATCCTCCCATGCCCAAGCCCCCGTCTACCGGAATCACCGCTCCGGTGACATATCCGGCGGCATCGGAGGCCAAGAATGAAATGGTGGCAGCTACTTCGGATGGTTCGCCCAATCGTCCGAGGGGAACCGCGTCGATGATGGCCGAGCGTCGATCCTCATCGAGTTCGTTCAGCATGTCGGTACCCACCGGCCCGGGCGCCACTACATTGACGGTGATGTTGCGGCTGGCCAGTTCCTTGGCCAGGGAGCGGCTGAGCCCCACCAGCCCGGCCTTGGAGGCGGCGTAGTTGGCTTGGCCGGCCTGTCCCATGGTGCCTACCACCGAGGACACGAACACGATGCGCCCCCAGCGATTGCGCATCATCGACTTGGTGGCCCTCTTGGCCACTCGGTAACCCGCGGTCAGGTTGGCGTCGATCACGTCGGTGAAGTCGGCTTCGCTCATGCGCATCAGCAGCTTGTCCCGGTTGATGCCCGCATTGGACACCAACACCTCTACCGGACCTAGGCGATCCTCTATCTCGGCGAAGGCGGATTCGATCTGGTCCTCGTCGGTCACATCGCAGCGCACGCCCAGCAGATCGACTTGACCGTTGGTCAGTGGGGGTTCGCTTCGGTAGGTCACCGCAACCCGATGGCCGCCTTGGGCAAGATCAGTGGCCGTCGCCAGCCCGATGCCCCGGTTCCCTCCGGTCACCAGGACAACCCTGGATGTGCTCACTGGCCCCAGCGTAGCAGCGCGGCGGCCACGCTCATGCCCGCTCCGAAGCCCACCAGCAGCACGACATCGCCGTCGCTGATGGCGCCTTTCGACACTGCTCCGTCCATGGCCAACGGGATCGACGCCGACGACGTGTTGCCGGTGGTCTCTAGCACCGTGGCCGCCTTCTCCAAGGGGATGCCCAGGCGTTTCATGGCGCTCTCGATGATGCGGAAGTTGGCCTGGTGGGGGACCACCGCGGCCACATCTGCCACCTCGAGCCCGGCGTCGGCCAGCACTCTCTGACTGGCCGCGACCATGACCCGCACCGCCTGGCGGAACACTTCTTTGCCGTCCATCTTGATGAAGAGGTCGCTGAAATCGCAGGTCAGCAGGTCGGCGAAGCGGCCCTCGGATCCCATGAACGTGCTGAGCACGCCCCGGTCGTCGCGGATGGCGGGCTCCATTACCACCGCGCCGGCGCCGTCACCGAACAAGATTGCGGTGGAGCGGTCGTCCCAGTCGGTGAACCGGCTGAGCGTGTCCACGCCGATCACGAGCACCCGCTCCATGCCAGCGGCAATCTGGGCTTGGGCCAGCGAGACGCCGTAGGTGAAGCCCGAGCAGGCGGCGTTGAGGTCGAATGCCCCGCATGTTGCCCCCAGCTCATTTTGGATGCGGTTGGACACTGCGGGGAACACTTGGTCGGGGGTGCAGGTGGAGCAGATGATCAGGTCGAGGTCGGAGGCGTCGATCTCGGCCTGCTTCATGGCGATCTTGGCCGCTTGGCTGCCCAATTCCAGGCAGCTGCCCCCGATTCGGCGCTCGTGGATCCCGGTCCGCTCCACGATCCACTCGTCGCTGGTGTCGAGGGTCTGGGCCAAGTCGTGGTTGGTCACCACCTTGTGGCCGGCAGCAGTTCCCAGGCCGGTGATGGCCGCTCTCGTCATCAGCCCGTTCTCCTTATTGTGTCCGCAGCCAGGCGATGGGCTGGCTGGCGGTTACCCGCTCGCCGTCCACGGCCAAGAAACCCATGATCACCCCGGTCCACGGGGTGCGGACCTCGGTGTCGCCTACGTGGCCCAAGAGCTGTCCGGCGGGCACTCCGGTGCCCAGCAACTCGTCTTGGGTTGGCTTGAAGACGCCGACTGCCGGGCTCACCACCAGCCGCTCGGTGGCGAACAGGGCCTCGCCCTCCAGCGGTCCGGCGGCGGCCACCGGTGGTCCGGCCAGGGCCTCCAACACCGCGTCGATGTCGGCGGGGGCGTTCACCTTGAGCGGCTGGCATTCCTTGGCGGTCCGCTTCACCGTGCCGGTGAGCACGGCGCCCGGGCCCAGCTCCACGAAAGTGGTATAGCCGTCGTCGCACATGTTGTGCACCGACTGGCGCCAGCGCACGGGGCTGGTCAACTGCGAGCTCAGCAGGTCGATCCAGTCGTGGGCGCCGGTGTGGGCAGAGGCGTCCACGTTGGCGTACACCGGGTGGTCGGGCACCCGGAACTCGGTCTTGTCCACTGCCTTTTGGAGCCGGTCTCGGGCTGACGCCATGAACGGAGTGTGAAAGGCGCCGCCCACCGGAAGGGCCATGACCCGTTTGGCGCCCAGTTCCTTGGCGATGGCGCCAGCTGTATCCACCATCGCGGGGGACCCGGCGATCACCACCTGCCCGGGGGCGTTGTAGTTGGCGACCCACACGTCGCCGTCGGCCTGTTCGCAGGCCTGCTCCACCAGGTCATCGTCGAGGCCCATCACCGCGGCCATGGTGCCGTCTTGTTCTTCGGCGGCCACCTGCATGGCCTCGCCTCGCTCGGAGACCAGCCGGACCCCGTCGAAGAAGTCCACCACGCCGGCCGCCACCAGTGCGGAGTATTCGCCCAGGCTGTGCCCGGCGTGGCCTGCGGTCTCGATCCCCACTCGGGTTACCGCATCCAGGGCAATCATCGACACCATGAACGTGGCTAGCTGGGAGTTGCGGGTGTGGCGCAGCTCGTCGTCATCGGCCTCGAGCAGTAGTCGGCCCACGTCGCGCCCAGCTGCCTCAGAAGCCTCGGCCACCAACTCCCACGAAGGATGGTCGACCCAAGCCGAACCCATGCCGGCCTTTTGGGATCCCTGGCCGGGATAGGTGAAACAGATCATCAGGTGTCAGACCTCTCAGACGACAGCGGGGTTTCAACACTCTACGGGACGGGTGCTCCAGCACGGTATCCGGCGAGCCTTCCTGGGTCTGCGCTCGGTAAACTGCCCCTTCGCCAGCCAATGCGCTGGCCACCCGCCCGGGTGGTGGAATTGGTAGACGCGCCGGACTCAAAATCCGGTTCCCGCAAGGGAGTGAGGGTTCGAGTCCCTCCCCGGGCACCATAACAAATCTATTATAGGCCATATGACCTGCTAAAATGGGGAATTCATGGTTGTTCGTTATCACTTTCAATACTCCTTCAGCCAAATAGCTCTCACCTCCTGTGCAGGTCGTACTCTTTCCTGATTCGGGTGATCCAATCCCTTGCGCCGCGAACAGGATGAGGTTGTGTTCCTCTAGCGACACTCGACCCTTGTAGGTTCCTAGCACAACCTCCTCGTTCACAGGACCCCATTGGAAAGCGATGCCAACGATTAGCCGGAACGTCAGCCTTCGCTAGCAATGCCTTCGTCCTATTTGGTTTGGGGCTACTCGGTGGTACCCCCGAATCAGTCAACGACGACACTGGCACTTCTTCAGGATTGGCATTCCATGGGTTTGGCGGAGGGCTGATGTTGGATTCTGCAGACATGGACCCTTGGAGGTTCAATCTGGCGACCCACCAGAATCCATCTCGGACAGCGGCTTGAGACACAGCCATGACAAGGCACCGCCCAAATTGACGCCAATTCTCATTCGGCCTCGTTCGTCTCAGTTCCTTCCTACCTTTTCTAAAGCTGGCAGTGAGGGTCTGTCAGATACTCCCTCGGTCAAGGACAGGCCCGCGCGGCCGGGCGATTCTGTGCTTTCGAGATGGTACTGGCACTGCTCATGAAGTCTCCCAACGCCTCGGCCAAGCCAACGTCACTCTCGGCCTCCAGGCCTACTGCCCCGTCCTGCCCGATCATCGACTCGAAATGGCGGAGGCTGCAGCCCCGCCGGTGGACTAGAACAACGGATACTTTCGTTGCTGTAATTTGTCAGTGGGGTCGGTAGCCTGAACGCACCATGAAGTACCGGCGGAGAACCCCGTGACCGATGCCAGGGTAAATGCCGGAATGCTCGCTCGCGTGATCGGAGTCAGCGATGACGGCGACAGGGTGTTCTTCGATTTCCGCAATGGCAAGAGCGGTTGGTTCGACCATGACAGAAATGACTTCGGCACGGGTGACGTGGTCCTGATCTCGGGTGAAGGTCCCAGCCAACACATCGAACGGGTTGACGCGAGTGTGTGGCCCGAGGACTTATGGGTTGGTGTCGTCAAGATCAAGCTGGACGATGTCACTGCAATCGAGGCGAGTGGTCGGATTCGGAGGGTTGCAACTCGAGCGGATGTCGCGTATGAGGTCGGCAATACCGTTGAGGCAGGGGACGTCCAGGGCGTCGTCCGCGTCCTTTCGGAAGATCCCATCAAGTACATCGACCTGCCGGCGATCAACGAGGAGGATGTGAAGCGATTCCGGACCGAGGGTAATTCCGACAGCCAGTTGACCTTTGACGACTTCGGGGGGTTCAGTTCGGTAGTCAATCGTGCACGCGAGCTGATCGAGCGACCGCTTGAGCAGCATGAAGAGCTGGCCAAGATCGGGGCACGCTCGATAAAGGGCGTGCTCTTCACTGGCCCGCCGGGTACCGGCAAGACGATGTTGGCTCGGATCATTGCGTCCCAGGCTGACGCAACGTTCTTTGAGATCTCCGGGCCCGAGATCTTTAGCAAGTGGTACGGGCAAAGCGAAGAGCTCCTACGACGAATCTTCGATACAGCTGCGAAGGAAGAGCGGGCCATCATCTTTTTCGACGAGATCGACAGCGTGGCGGCCCAGCGAGACGATGACGCTCACGAAGCAAGTCGGCGAGTGGTGGCCCAGCTGCTCACTTTGATGGATGGCTTCGACTCGACGAGCAACGTCGTGGTGATCGCGACAACAAATCGGCCGCAGGACTTGGACGTTGCCCTCCGCCGACCTGGGCGGCTTGATTGGGAGATCGAGTTCCCCCTGCCGAGCGAGGAGGATCGGTTGGACATCCTCATCAAGACTGCTCGGAAGCTGCAGACGCTGGATCCGCTGCCGCACAAATTGGTGGCCTCCAGAACCAACGGCTGGTCGTCAGCCGAGCTTGCAGCGATCTGGACTGAGGCATCCCTGCTCGCTGTAGCGGATGATCGAAGCGCCATTTTCGTTGAGGACTACATCGGCGGATTCGAGCGTGTTGAGCGGCAGCGCGAGCGCATCGGGTACCGGTCCACTAAGGCCGGGGCTGCCGCATGAACCCCTTCAAACGCCTCCGAGCCTGGCGCCACCGGCGAAGTGACGAGCGAGAAGCGAGGGATCAGCCGGGAACTGCCCGCGAGTTTGTGTACCTTGACGAGATATCCATCTACAGCCTGCTTGCTTCCCGTAATGGGACCATCGCAACTGAGTTCACCGAGAGTCAGACCGCCTCGCTGAACAGCGAAGTCGGCGGCTCAATGGGCGGGGGCTTCGGGGTGGCCAAAGCAGAGGTGAAGTCGCGGATCGAGGCCGCAAATTCTCGAACCTCACAGGTGCTCCGCAAGGCGATCGTCCAGACAAGCTTCAAAGAGCTCCACGACCTCGAAAGAGCAAGACTCGGGTTGGCTGGCCCACGCGACTGCTTGGGTAAGCCGAACGTGCGCAGTCGCTCCGACCTCGAGAAGGACTGTGAGGTACACCTTTCTGCGGGCCACGTAGTCGCTCCCCAAACGCTCAGCCGCGGAGACCTCATTGAGGTTGAGGTCGTTCTCGAGGCAGACCCGATATTTCGTGTCAGCGCCATCATCACGACCATCCGCGAGATCCTCGAAGAAAACTTGCAGCTATTCAGTGCTGAGAACGTCGGCCAGCTGGCAGAGATTCGGTCGATCCGACGGCTCCTCGAGAGCCTCCTTGCCGACCTCATTCCGATTCGCGGGACCCTCGTCGACTTCAAAGTTGCGGAGATCGGTGGCCAAGAGTTTCTGGTCCACCGTGACGTCTTAGAACAGTTTGGCGAACCGGAAGACGCATCACTCTGCGATGTTGTTGTGGTTGGCGTCGCTGAACGGGACCTCTTCTGGAAAGACATCCGCCGCGTCCTGTTCTCAGGCAGCCGGTTCACTGTCTTTTGCAGGCTCGGCGGCGAGGGCCTCCAAGACCGGTGGCGCCCAATCAAGCTCATGGACGTCCTCCATGACATCCACCCCGTGTTTGGCGAGCAGATCGGAGATCTGGGCGAGACCGCTCTCCATGCGATGGAAGTGGCCGTAGATGCATCGCAACAACCACACTCGCTCGCAGAGGAGGGGCAAGATGCCTTGCTCCGGCGCTACGTCACAATGCTGGCCGAAACCCACGTTAGGGCACTTGACTCCGCCGAAGTGGCCGACTTGGTCGCTGCCGTGGAGCGGCCCACCGGTTGGGCCGACACGGTCGACAGCCGCCGCCCGGTCCTCGCGGAAGTGACTCGCCGTGTCGACTCAGCACTTGGCGTGTCGACGACCCCTGAGACCGCCTGTCACCTGCGATCTGTGGCCGCATTGGAAGCGGGGCTTGGCCATCTAGGTTCAGGCAGATCCCAGGCTCCAATACCCCCCTCCACAGGCCCTAGCTCCGCGGTTCGGTTCCTGGACGCAGAGATCATTGCCATCTACTGGTAGGACATTGCTGCGTCGCCATCACAGTGTGGCTGTCGCGAGAATGCAACACCCCTGATCAGCCGATTGCCCAAACTCGTTTGGAAGCGCCAAGATCCAGTTGGAGAACCTGAACCGCCCTGGTATAGCCGGACAGGAGGCGGTTTCAATGGGTCATCGCACAGGCTGGGTCTGGACCGATGATGATTGGAGGCTTTTGTGGGAGCGGGGAAGCGTGGTGTTCGGCTGAGCGGCGTCGAGCGGTCAGAGTTGCAGCGGTTGGTCGCGGCGGGTGAGACCCAGGAGCGGGTGGCTGAGTTGATCGGGTGCGATGTGCGCGCGGTGGTTCGGTGGATCATGCACGATGGAGGGCTGCGGCCGTATCAGCGGTGCCGTTCACTGCTGCGGCTTTCGTTGGAGGAGCGCGAGCGGATCGTGGTCGGCATTGCCGAGGGCAAGTCTGCTGCGGCGATTGCTCGTGAGCTGGGCCGGTCGTCGTCGACGGTGAGTCGTGAGATCGCGAGGAACGGTGGCCGCTTCGTGTATCGGGCCGCCGAGTCCGACCGGCGGGCTCTCGAGTTGGCGCTGCGGCCTCGGCTGTCGAAGCTGGCCGCGTGTTCGCGGCTGCGCGCAGCCGTCGAGCGTCGGCTGGATCAGCATTGGTCGCCTGAGCAGATCGCGGCTCGGGGGCGCATCGAGTTCCCCGACGATTCAATGATGCGGGTCTCTCACGAAGCGATCTACCAGGCGCTCTTCGTCGACTCGAGGCGGGCGTTGCCGCGTCGGCTGGCGAAACGGCTCCGCACTCGCCGGGTGCATCGCCGGCCGCGGGGACGGCGCCAGGGTGGCCCCCTTCGCAATATGGTCCTTATCGAGGATCGTCCTGCAGAGATCAACCAACGGACCTCACCAGGGCATTGGGAAGGCGACCTGATCATCGGCGGTGGCGGCCGCTCAGCGGTCGCGACCCTCGTCGAGCGCCAGAGCCGATACACCGTGCTGGTCCCGTTGCCCGACGGCAGAACCGCCGCGTCGGCAACAGAGGCGTTGACCTCGACGTTCAACACGATGCCGCGCCAGCTGCTCGCGAGCTTGACCTGGGACCAGGGCAAGGAGATGGCTGACCACGAAGCCCTCTCCGCCGCGACCGGGATCCCGATCTACTTCTGCAAGCCCTCGTGCCCCTGGCAGCGGGGAACGAACGAGAACACCAACGGGCTACTACGCCAATACCTTCCCAAAGGAACCGACCTCGCGGCCGTGCCAACGCACCAACTCCAGATGATCGCCGATGAGCTCAACGGCCGACCTAGACGAATCCTCGGATGGATGACACCATCAGAGCGCTACGCCCAAATCGGTGCGATGACCGCATGAGCCCAACCACAAAATTCCTGACAGACCCTCGGGTTTGGGTTGGTGTCGGCTGGTTGACTCATCTGGGCTCGGGTTGGAGTGAGTTTGATCGTGATCTGGCTGTTCGGTTTCTGAATGTGACCTTGTTCGGCTTCTGGACTGCGTCGGATCTTGTCGGAGTACTTGGCTGGGCGTGCCATTTGCTGGGGGTGCCACGGGCCGCAGGACTGCGGGCCTCGGCTGGTGAGTGCGGGTCGTAGTTGTTCAGGGCGCGGTGGCAGGACTTGTCGGGGGTCTTGGTGGCCCGCGACCGTTTTGAGGGGTGTTCGCGACCGGTCTTGCGCTCTGCGTCCGTATTGGAGATTGGTTGCGACCGGTTCCGACCGGTCGGTTAGTGCACGATGGGGGCTGTGACGGAACTATTCGGCTACCAAGCGCCTCGGGCTTTTCGTGTTGTCGTCCCGCTGTCGTAGCACGCCACCGCCTGCGTAAAACGCGGAGATGTTCAGTTTCTTGGCGGAGGTAGGATGGGCGTATGGCGTTGCGTTCGGTGTTGACGGTGCAGGACCTTCCCGAGGCCATGTGTGATCCGCAGTTCTGCCATGGGCGGTTCCGGCCCGTGGTGCAGTTCATCATGGACTGGAACGACCAGCCGCAGCGGCGGGTGGAGATGCTGTGCGGAGGTGCGGCTCCCCCCGGCGGCACCCCTGGTGATCTGGCGTTGTTGGCCGCAGTCGTGCACGGCTTGTGCGAGCGCGATGGGAGTGGCGTCCCGGAGTGGGTTTGGTCGCAGCGCTTGGACTCTCCGGTGACGATGTCTGGGCGTCCGACTGACTCTGATTGGGGGCGGTGGGTGGTGTCTCAGGCGCCGCCGGTTTGCAAGGTGCACGGCGTGTTCTTCGAGGCCGATCTGCTCGCAGCCCGATGAGCGGGCCGGCCTCGGAGTTCTTCGACGTCGATTGAATAGGTGGCTTGCATGTACATCAGGGGGTAAGATGTTCTCGGCGGAGAGGACCGTACCTATTCGGTTCCGTGAGCTTGCTCCTCTGCCGACAAAGCAGAACGTGCCCCGCCTTTGGCGGGGCACGGACGCGTAGGAGGGGCTGGTGTATCTGTGCTTTGTTGATGAGTCTGGAACACACGGTGGAAGTCCTGTGTTCGTGGTGGGAGGGATCATCATCCACGAATTGGATGCGTGGCATCTCCAGCAGCGCCTTGACTCGTTCCTGTTCCGGAAGCTCCATCCGCTAGGTCAGGACCACACCATCTATGAGCTTCATGCCACTGAGCTTCGGCGCGGCACCAAGCAGTGGAGAAATGTTGACAAGCCCGACCGGCATCGAATTCTCAACGGTGCCTACGGCGCTCTGGCTGGTTTTAGCCCGGTCAATCCCAACCTGCCATGGCGGCTCATTGGCGCTGTAATGGAACGAGACTCTGGACAGCAGAGGCTTCGAGCGTATGAACTCCTGATCAAGAAATTCGATGACTTCGTGGGCCGTGCGAGCCGTGGCGGCCAGCAGCAGACTGGGCTTATTGTCCATGACCGCAGCAGCGTCGAAGGAACTCTTCAAAGCTGGACCAATCAGTGGCGAGTTGCCAGTAGCTCACTTGGGCCTCTGAGAAATCTTGCTGATGTCCCTATGTTCGCCGATTCCCGAGCGTCTAGAGCTCTCCAGGCAGCAGATCTGGTCGCGTATGCCTTGTACAGGTATTACTCAAAGCCAAGAGGAAGGAGGGACGAGCGCTACGTGCGGCGGCTTTGGTCTCAATTCGATATGGACAACGGTCGGATGCATGGGCTAATCCATGACAGCGCCTACTTCAAGAGGTGTCAGTGCCCCGCATGTGTAAGTCGGCGGCAGGCATAAGGCTGTATTCATCTTGGAAGCCCTCGGATTCGACGGTACCGTCTGACATCTCGGAAACCAACAAACTCCCAGGTCAGCCCCCATATTCGGGACCTCATGGGAACCCCTGAGATCACCTGAGCGGCCACTGATATCTTCTCCCCGGACACTGTGCAAGCATGGGCGCCATGAAACAGGGTGACCCAGCGGGGCAGCGTCACATCCGGTTCGAACCCGACGACCGGCCGCCTGCTGCGCTGACTGCGGGAATGGGCATCCAGTTCGCGGTGCTGACCATCGCGGGCATTGTGCTCACGCCGGCGATCGTCATTCGAGCCGCTGACGGAAGCGACTCGTATCTGACATGGGCGGTGTTCGCGGCGGCAGTGGTCAGCGGTGTCAGCACAATTCTCCAGGCGGTCCGGCTCGGTCGCATCGGCGCCGGGTACGTGCTGCTCATGGGGACATCGGGCGCATTCATCGCCGTATGCGTTGCGGCCTTGGTCCAGGGTGGCCCGGGCTTGCTGGCCGTGCTGGTGGTGGCGTCGTCGCTGTTCCAGTTCTTGCTCGCCGCCAGGCTTTCCCTGTTCAGGAGACTGGTCACGCCAGTGGTGGCCGGCACCGTGCTGATGCTCATTGCGGTGACTGTGATGCCGCTCATATTCGACATGGTGAAAGCGTCACCGGAAGGCAGCTCCGACTGGAGTGCGCCGACGAGCGCCCTCGTCACCATTGTCTTGGTCATCGTCATCGCGCTGAAGTCTTCCGGCAGCCTGCGCCTGTGGGCGCCGGTCATCGGCGTGGTGGCGGGTTCGATCACAGCCGCCGCCTTCGGGCTCTACGACCTCGATCAGGTGGGGGATGCCTCTTGGGTCGGTGTGCCCGACGGCGGATGGCCCGGCTTGGACGTCTCGTTCGATACGGCATTCTGGAGCCTGCTGCCCGCCTTCGTGATCGTCACGATCATCGGAGCGGTCGAAACCATCGGCGACTCTGTGGCCATCCAGCGCGTGTCGTGGCGCAAGCCTCGAGCGGTGGACTATCGCGTCGTGCAGGGAGCGGTGGCCGCCGACGGCACCGGCAATCTGCTGTCGGGGCTGGCCGGCACGGTGCCGAACACCACCTACTCGACGAGCGTCTCAATCACCGAGCTGACCGGCGTTGCAGCTCGCCGCGTGGGTGTCGCCATCGGGGTCATATTCATCATGTTGGCGTTCTTGCCCAAGTTCTTGGCGTTGGTGCTAGCTATCCCGGACGCGGTCGTCGCGGCGTACGTGACCGTTCTCATGGCGCTGCTGTTCGTGGTCGGCATGAGGATCGTCTCCGAAGAGGCTGCGGACTACCGCAAGGGCCTGATCGCAGGCATCGCGTTCTGGCTCGGCGTCGGATTCCAGAACAGCCTGATCTTCCCGGAATACCTGGAGGGCTTCGCCGGTGGGTTGTTGGAGAACGGCATGACTTCGGGTGGCCTTGTGGCCATAGTGCTGACGCTTTTCACCGAAGCCACCCAATCCCGCCGCCACCGGCTGCGCACCAATCTGGCGCTGCCGGAACTCCCCCGCATCCAGGAGTTTCTCAACGCCTTCGCAACCCGCCACCGCTGGGGGACACCGATGACTCAGAGGCTCGACGCGGTCGCCGAGGAGACACTGGTCACGCTGCTCGACGCCGAGCAGGCCGGAGAGGCCCCAATCGACCGGGCGCTGCGGGTCACGGCCAGCAAGCAGGACGGGAGGGCCGTGCTCGAGTTCGTGGCGGCGGCCCGAGGGGAGAACATCGAGGACCGGCTGGCCGTGCTCGACGAGCCGACCGCAGACAGGCCCGTCGAACGGGATGTCTCGTTGCGGCTGCTTCAGCACTACGCGACGTCAGTCCTCCATCAGCAATACCACGAGCTCGAGATCGTCACTATTCACGTCAACCCCGACAGCGAGCCGACCGAGAGTTAGCTCACATTCAAGCCTGCGGCTGGGTTTCTTTTGTGGTGCTTGTCCCTTGCCCTGCGTATTGACCTCTCGTTAGGCAGCAGACCGGGCTTCGGCGAGCCATTGGTCGATATTGGCTCGGTTGGCGGTGATCTAGTCGGCGGCAGCGGTTTGGACGTCGGCCTCGGTGTTGGCGCCGCCGTCGTACTCCAGGTTCTGAAGGGCGATGTCGAGCACCGGGATCTCGATCAGCTCCAGCAGCTTGGCTGCTACCGGGTTGGCGTCCAAGAACTCGGTATTGGCCACCACCAGGATATCGGCCGGCACGAAGCCCGTCTCGCAGGGCTGGCCCGGGCACTGGTCAGCGGGCAGCGCCGCGGCTCCCACCTGGGTTTCGATCGGGTTGCTCACCGATAACCAAATCACGTCGGTCCCGGGTACCAGCTGAGCGGTGAATGTCCCCGGCGTCCAGATATACACCAAGATCGGCTCGCCCCGTCCGTGACGGCCGACTGAGTCGGAGAACAAGACGGCGTGCTCGGCCGACACCTGCTCGATGGTGTCCTCCCAGCCGTTCAGGGCGATCGTCTCATTGATCACCACCTGGCAGCCCCAACCATCGTTGCAGCCCATCAGATCGGCCTTGCCGTTGCCGTCAACGTCGAACAGCGCGGCAATCTCCGGGTTGTTGCCGATGTCATCCATCATCGTGATTCCATGGGCATCGGCGGTGGCGATATCGACGAGGATGCCTTGCAAGCCCCCGGCCACGATCTCTCTGCCGATCGACTGCACTTGGTCATCAACTCCCGCCTCCGCGATGAGCGGGGTGTGGTTCGGGAACCAGCCGTGCACCCAGAAGTCGTACTCGCCCTCGCCTAGCGCCGGATAGAACGTCGCCGGGGACAACTCCGCCTCTGCCGGGTTGTTCACGGTGTAGCCCAGTTCCTGCAACAGGGCCCGGAAGATGGCAGCTTGCATGTAGCCCGTCGACCAATTGGACCGGGCCATGTTCACCGTCACCCCTTCGCCCGGCAGAGCCGACTCACCGTCGTCGTCGTTGCCGCAAGCGGCAGCCAACAGACCAAGGGCCAGAAAGACCCCGAGCAGTGACTTCAAAGATCGTCGTAATTCCATTGGACCCCCTCCACATAGCTGTGGCGATCAACCGACCTCAGGAGCGGTTTGCGGCCGCCTTATCCTGATACCTTGCGAGGGAGCCGCCGGCGGAACAGGCTGTTCCCGGTTATCGACTCCTCGGCCACGGATAGGAGCGTTTCGATGGCACACCACAAAGCAGTTGCGGGTGATCTGGTTGAGACGTCACACGGGCCGGTGCGGGGGACGGTTGTCGACACGCCATGTGGGCCGGTGCGGCAGTTCTTGGGGATTCCCTACGGCAGGCCTCCGGTGGGGGAGCGGAGATTCTGTGCTCCCGAGACTGCAAATCCGTGGGGTGGGGTGTTGGATGCCAGTGCGTTCGGACCTGATCCGATTCAGTCGGTCGACGGGCCATTTACGGGTTTGATCCCGGGGGCCGATGCAACCTCGGTCTCGGAAGACTGTTTGACGCTCAATGTGTGGATGCCAGTTGGAGAAGTTGCTGATCTGCCGGTGTTGGTGTGGATTTACGGCGGGGCGTTTCTGACCGGTGGAGGTTCGTTCCCGCTCTACAACGGGGCGAGGTTGGCGGCCGAGCAACAGGTGGTGGTGGCTTCGGTGAATTACCGGGTGGGGGCGCTGGGGTTCATGGACCTGCGCCAGGTCCCAGGTGGGGAAGGTACTACTGCGAACTGCGGTCTTCATGACATCCGGCTCGGCCTCGAATGGGTAACGGCCAACGCGGACCGCTTCGGCGGCGATCCGGCGACGCTGACTGCTTTCGGGGAGTCGGCCGGAGCCGGGTCGATCCTGCATCTGCTCGGTTCTCCGGGCATCTCGTCGGCGCTGCGACGGGCCATCATGCAGAGCCCGGGGGTGGATATGACCCAGTCGCCCGAGGTGGCTGCCACGGTGGCCCGGGCCTTCATGGAAAGCGCCGGTGTGGGCGATGTCGCTGGGCTGCGAGAATTGGAGCCTGAGGCGGTGGTCTCGGCCCAATTGCCGACGGTGATGGCCATGTTCGCCGATGTGGGTCCGATGCCGTTCCACCCCGTCGTCGACGGATCGCTCGTTCCAGCCACCCCGTCGGAACTGCTTCGAACGGGCACGGCGATCGACGTGCCCGTGATTATCGGGGCCACGGCCCATGAACTGCGCCTTTTTCAACAGGACTTGCCCGATCATGATTCCGAGAAGATCCTGCACGGCACGGTGAGCCGCTACATCGCCGAGCGTACCGGCGCTCAGCCCTCGGCGAGTGACGCAGAAGCAGTGGTGGGGAAGTATCGCGAGGCGGCCATGGGTACTGCCTGGTGCTCTGATTCCGACATCCTGACGGCCATCAACACCGACGTCTCCATGCGAGAGCCGATGCAGCGAATCGCCGATTTTCGAGCCAGGGCCGGGACCCGCACCTTCGTGTACGACTTTCGGTGGCGCTCGCAGGCCGACCCGGACAAGGGGGCATTCCACGCCATCGATCTGCCCTTTGTATTCGACAGCTTCGACGTGGACGGCTGGCGGGAGTTCATCGGCGCCGGTATCGCTGCCGAAGCGTTGGGCCGAGGCATGCGGTCGGCCTGGGCCGCCTTTGCCGGGAGCGGCGACCCTTCAACTGATGAGCTCGGCCCTTGGCCCCGCTACGACCTCGACCTGCGTTTGACGATGATCCTGGACGGCACCTCGGCCGTGGAATCCGACCCCCACCGCCAAGAGCGGTTTATGTGGCGGCCAAGAGAAGGGGGCGCTGCTCAGTAGATCTCCGGTACGAAGGTTTGATCGGAAATGGGCGGGCGCACGTAGCCGGTTCGATCTTGGCGCTCGGGAAGCTCGACCTCCTCCCAGGGCACCTCTTCGTAGGGGATCATTGACAAGAGGTGTGCGATGCAGTTCAGCCGGGCTGCCTTCTTGGAGTCGGCATTCACCACGTACCACGGAGCCTGCTTGATGTCGGTGTGGGCGAACAGCGTGTCTTTGGCCTTGGAGAACTCCACCCACCGCGTGCGGCCCTCGATGTCTATGGGGGAGAGTTTCCAGCGCCGCATCGGATCGTTGATGCGGTTGTGGAACCGGCGCTCTTGTTCTTCATCGCTCACTGAGAACCAGTACTTGATCAAGATGATCCCCGACCGCACCAGCATCCGCTCGAACTCCGGGCAAGACCGCAGGAACTCGCGGTACTCCTCCTCGGTGCAGAATCCCATAACCGGCTCCACCACCCCTCGGTTGTACCAACTGCGGTCGAACAGGATCATCTCGCCGGCGGCGGGCAGCTCGGCCACATAGCGCTGGAACCACCACTGGGTCTTCTCCCGGTCGCTGGGCGTGCCCAGCGCTACCACCCGAACCACCCGGGGATTCGTCCGCTCGGCGATCCGCTTGATCACCCCTCCCTTGCCAGCGGCGTCGCGCCCTTCAAAGATCACCACCACCTTGAGGCCCTTGTGGCGGATCCAGCGCTGCAACCGCACCAGCTCCTCTTGAAGACGGGCCAGTTCGCGCTCGTAGTCCTTCTTTTTGATCCTCGTGCGGGACTCGGCAGACGGTGTGTCTGCTCCTGAGATTCCCAGAACGTCGTGGCCAGGTTCTGGACTCATGTCTTGAGGGTAGTTCCAGCACTTTTTTCCGACAATAGGGCGAATTGACCGTGCCCCTGCCGAAGCCGGGGACCCGACCAGTAATTCACTCCACAGGGCCATATGATCCTGGTCGCGGGTGGTTCCCAGGGGGGCGCAACCAAGACTTCTGAGGACCACAACAAGTGAACTATTACGTGATAGCGGCCGGCATCGTGGCCGGGGCGGCCATGGGTGCGGCTTCGGTCTATTGGATTCACCGGGGGGTCGGAACCGGCTGGATCGTGCTGGGCGCGGCGGGCGTCGGCGTCGTCTGCACCATGGTCTTGACGGCGGTCGCGCTGGTTCTCACCGGACCAGACCACTTCATGGTCGTCCATGTCGTGTATCTGGTTCTCGTGGTCGGTATTCCGTTGGCCGGGGCGATCGTGTTGGCGTTTGGTCGACCGTGCCCCCTAATCATCACCGCCCTCTGTTTCGTCTCGTTCGCAGCGATCCCTGCCGGCGTCTATGCCACACACATCGAGCCGTTTTGGCTGAGGACGGATGCGGTGCAACTGGCCGTCGACGGCATCGGTGAGGACATCCGCATCGGTGTGATCGCCGATCTTCAGACCACCTCCATCGGCAGCTATGAGAATGAGGCGATAGACCGCCTGATCTCCTTGGAGCCCGACATTGTCGTGTTCCCGGGGGACTTGCATCAGATCGAAACTGGCCAGTTCGATGAGCGGGCCCCGGAATTCACACGCCTCGTTCAGCGACTGGTTGACACAGTGCCCGTCGTCTATCTGGTGAACGGCCATTCCGACACTGTCTCCGACCTCTGGCGGATAACCGATGGAACCGGTGCCAGGGTGCTCGACAACGAGATCGACACGTTTGAGATCAACGGCGCAGTCATCCATCTTGCCGGAGTGTCGCTGAATGGCCGCGACTATGAGCCTGCGGCGCGACAGATTGTCGAACGGCTCGCGGGCAGCGAACTCGCCGGGGTGCGGATACTGCTCGCTCACGAGCCGGACGCGGTCGAGCTGCTCAACGGAACAACTTTGGACCTGCTTGTCTCGGGCCACACCCACGGCGGACAAGTCGCCATCCCGCTCTATGGCCCTCCCATCACCGCGTCGAGTGTGCCGAGGCATATCGCCGCAGGCGGGCTGCACGAACTCCACGGAACCCCGGTCTATGTGTCCACCGGCGTGGGTCGAGAACGCGGCAACGCCCCCCAGATCCGATTCGGTGTCCGCCCGTCGATCGGAATCATCGACCTTGTTGCCAAGGGCTAGTCGCCCTATCGCTCTAGCGAAGGCTGGGCAGATCGGCCACGTCCATTACCCGGAGCGTCGGCGGGATGTCCTCGACCACCTGGTTGTAGCGCAAGCCCATGGTGCCGTGGCGGCGGTGGGCCGTGTCGATCCAGTTGGCGAATCCGGGGTCATCGTCGGCCACGATTAGGCGGGCCGTCCCGTCGGGCTCGTACACCGCGGTGTGCTTGTTGACCGTCACCTGGAGCCAGTCGTAGTCGAGCGACTCCTCCCAGATGTTGTTGAGCTGGAAGTTCCAGTAATAGGCGTCGATGGGGGGCACGTCGATCACCAGCGCCTGGCCGGGCTGAAGCGTCCAGTAGCCGTGGCGGAACAACTGGGTGGGGTCGCCCCACCCGCCGGGACCATCCCGCTTGGGAAGGAACTCGAGCGTGTTGGGACGCTCCTGGAACATGTCCAGCCACTCGACGAACCGCCGGGCGATGCCGTGCACCCCTAGCGCGGCCCGGGCCAGTCCCTTCGTCAGGCGTTGCGCGCTCAGCGGAGGCGGTAGTCCTTCAGGACCGTTGAGGCACTCGATCTGGAGTTCGGAAGGCCGCTCAGCGGTGCGGTCGAGGTAGAAGTTGCGGATGGCGATTTGATTGGTCTCGGGTGCCATCCGGAGCCACCTCTGCCCGGGCTCAAGATCATCGGGCTCGTTCACGCTGGCGATCACGTCAACCTGCTCGCCGGGTTGGGGATCGTTGAATGCCAGAGCCCCTTGCCGGTCGGGCGGGGCGGACCCCACCGCAAAACCGCCTGAAAACGCGTTCAGGCTGAGGTAGTTGACCGTGCCCCGCGGCCCGCGGATGCGGTAGTCGAAAGCGCCGCTGATGGTGACGCTCTGGTAGAGGGCATCGGGGTTGTCACAGCCGATCTTCAAGTTGTGGGGTATCGGCAAGATTTGGGGAAAGGCGGGGCCTTGGTTCTCCAGGCGTCCGAGCTCTCCTCGGGTGAGGCGGCTCAAATAACGGAACCCCTCGAGCCGATCGAGGTCGTCGGTGCTGTTGTCGAGGATGATCTGGCCGGCATCCTTCAGGTTGTCGCAGAAGTCGGCCCACGCCTTCCCGTTGACCGCGTTGTCTCGGATCTCATCGCTCACCGGTGCACTCCTCGTGTCGTTGTGACCGCTCAATCGTGAAGAATCTAGCGGTAGCATCGGCTCGTGACCCAGAACAGGGTGGAACGCCGATTGTCGGATGTGGCCGACCGCCTGAAGCGATTGCGCGCCGACCTGGAAGTGGCCGAGGAGCAGTTCCTCCACTTTGAGGAACTGGCCGAGGATGCCCGGTTGCGGGCGCTGGTCTCGGAAACTCCCGCCGCAGAGCGCCAGCATCGCGACGCTGCTCGCCAAGCAGAGACCATGGCCCGGCACCGTGCCCAACTGCGAGAGGAGATCCGCAGCTTGGAGGAGCAGCAGGACGATCTGCTGGACAGGTTCTACTCGGATGTCTGACCCATCTGCCCAGCCTGGCGCCCCGGAATCGTCTGGTCCTGTGCGAATCGTGCTGGCCGAGGACGAGGCCATCATCCGCCTCGATTTGCGGGAGACTCTGGAAGAGGAGGGCTACATCGTGGTGGGGGAGACCAGCCGGGGCGACCAAGTGCTGGACTTGGTGCGAGAAAAGCGCCCCGACGTGGCCATCTTGGACGTGAAGATGCCGGGGACCGACGGAATCACCGCGGCTGGTCAAATCCGCGACGAGAGGTTGTGCGCGGTGCTGCTGCTCACCGCGTTCAGCCAGCGGGACCTGATCGCCCGGGCCGCCGACGCCGGCGCGCTGGCCTATCTGGTCAAGCCCTTCGAACGGGCCGAGCTGGTGCCCGCAGTGGAGGTGGCCCTGGTGCGGTTCAAGGAGTTGGTGGCTCTCAACCACCAGGTAGAGCGGGCTGAGGCCCGGCTGGAGGCCCGCAAGGCCATCGACCGGGCTAAGGGGCGCCTGATGGACGTCTGCTCCATGTCGGAGGCCGATGCCTACAGCCACATCCAGCACCAGGCAATGGGCGAGCGCCGGCCAATGGCCGATGTGGCCAACGAGATCGTCGAGATGAGCGCAGAACAGTTGATGGCCCTGAGCGGAGACAAGACCGATGGCTGAGCCCCCCACGGTGATGCTGGTAGACGGGAACTCCCTGGCCTACCGGGCCTTCTTCGCCCTGCCCGAGGACATGACCACCGCCAGCGGCCAGGTGACCAACGCGGTTTACGGGTTCACCATGATGCTGTTGACCCTGCTGCGCGACCACCGCCCCAACCGAGTGGCGGTGGCCTTCGACCGCCCCGAGCCCACCTTTCGCCACGAGCGGATTGCGAGCTACAAGGCCAACCGCCGGGAGACCCCCGACACCCTGCGCCAGCAGATGGGGCTGGTCCGCCAGTTGGTTAACACCCTCCAGATCACTGCGGTGGAACACGCCGGAGTGGAGGCCGACGATGTGATCGCCACGCTGGCCACCCAGGCCCGCGACCGGGGCGAAGACGTGATCGTGGTGACCGGCGACCGGGATGCCTACCAGCTTGTGGAGGATCCCCACGTGCGGGTGCTCTACAACAAGCGGGGGGTGTCGGACTACGCCCTCTACGACGAGGCCGGCATCGAAGAGCGCACCGGGGTGAGACCGGCCGACTACGTGGCCTATGCCGCCCTGCGAGGCGACCCGTCGGACAACCTGCCCGGTGTAGACGGGGTGGGGGAGAAGACCGCGGCCAAACTCATCAACGCCTACGGCGGCATCGAAGAGCTGTATCAGCACGTGGGAGACCAGACGCCCAAGCTTCAGGAGAATCTGGGCGCGGCCGAAGACCGGGTGAAGTTGAACCTGGAGTTGATGGAGCTGCTGCGCGACGTCCCCCTGGATGTGGGGGTGGACGATCTCGGCCTCGGTCAACCGGATGCCGCCGAGGTCAAGGATCTGTTCGACTTCTTGGAGTTCAGGAGATTCGGCGACTTTGTGGCCGAGGTGTTGGGCGTCGAGTTGGACGAACCCGATGACGGCGCAGGGCTGCTAGAGGCCTCAGTTGAGACGGTATGGACGACTGAGGCCGCGACCGATGCGCTGAACCGGCTGGCTGCCAACGGCGAACCGGTGGCGCTGGCCGCGGGCTGGGGCGATCCGCTCGATCTTCGCCAGCCTCATCGCTGCCATCTCATCGGTATCGCCCTGGTTGCCAACCGCGAAGCAGGAAAAGTGGTGTGGCTCCCCGGCGAGCTGCTGGAGAACATGTTGGGGTCGTCAGGGCGGGGCGCCTTGGTCGACCTATTCAGCGGCGAATTCGGATTCATCGCCCACGATGCCAAGCCGCTGGTTCTGTGGTTGCTGTCGCGGGGGATCGAAACTGATGGACTGGTGCTGGACACCCGCATAGCGGCCTATCTGCTCGACCCGGCCAGCGGGCGCTTCGAGTTGGACGACCTGTTGAAGTCCAACACTTCCCTGGAGCTTCGGGTCGCCGATCAGCCCGAAGAGGGCCAACTGTTCGGGGACGACTCCGCCGATCCGGTGGAGTCTTCGATGCAGGCCGGCCTCGAGGCCCTGGCCGTCGCCCATCTGGCCCCACCCCTGCTGGAGGCACTCGACTCCCAGGGCCTGCGCCACCTCAACGACGAGATGGAGGTGCCTCTGGTTCGGGTTCTGGCCCGCATGGAGCATGTGGGCATTGGCGTAGACGTGGATGGCCTGACCCGTCTGCGCGATCAACTGGTATCCGATGCCGAGCGGCTCCGGACTCTGGTGATTGAAGCCGCTGGCGAGGGGAGCTTCAACGTGAACTCCTCCAAGCAGGTCGGCGAACTGCTGTTCGACAAGCTGGGGCTTCCCCCTCAGAAGAAAACCAAAACGGGGGCCTACAGCACCGACGCCGCCACCCTTGAGAAGCTGCGGGGCGAGCACCCGGTGGTGGACGCTCTGCTGGACTACCGGGAGGTGGAGAAGCTGCGGTCCACCTACGGTGAGGGGCTAGTGGCCGCGGTGGCAATCGAGCCCGACAACCGCATCCGGGCCGCATTCAACCAGACAGTAGCCCGCACCGGACGACTCAGCTCCGACGCCCCCAATCTGCACAACATTCCGGTTCGCACCGAGACCGGACGGGTGTTTCGCCAGGTGTTCGTGGCCGCCTCAGGCTGTGAGTTGATAGTGGCCGACTACAACCAGATCGAGCTGCGCTGCATTGCCCATCTGGCCGAGGACCCCGGGTTGATCCAGGCCTTCGAATCCGGCCAGGACATCCACACCTCTGTTGCCGCCCAGGTGTTCAAGATCGATCCCGATGCGGTGGGCATAGAAGAGCGGTCCACCGCCAAGATGGTGTCCTACGGCCTGGCTTACGGAATGGAGGCCTACGGCCTAGGGCAGCGGCTGAACGTGCCCACCGGAGAGGCCGCGGTGATCCTCGACGCCTACTTCGAGGCCTTCCCCGCGCTGCGGGACTACATGGACCGGACGGTGGCCGAGGCCCGAGCCCGGGGTTACACCGAGACCCTGTTCGGCCGAAGGCGTCGGATCCCTGAGATCAGCTCTTCCAACTTCCGACTCCGCCAGGCGGCCGAGCGACAGGCGATGAACGCCGGCATCCAAGGGCTGGCCGCCGACATCTTCAAGGTGGCTTTGGTCCGGCTTGACCACGCGCTGGAAGACCGGGGGCTTGAGAGCCGGATCATCCTCCAAGTGCACGATGAGATAATTCTGGAGGTTCCCGAGGGCGAGCACGACGATGTGGCCGGGCTCACTGAGGACACCATGGCCGGGGCCTGCGAGCTGAGGGTTCCCCTAGAGGTGCATCTGTCCTCGGGGCGCACTTGGGCAGACGCTAAGTAGCCAGCGCCGAGGGTGGCTGTTAGCATCCACAGGCCGGTTCAGGCTGCTGTGCCGCGCCCTTTGACCTATCCATTTCCTCCCGTGAGGCTCAATCAAACGTGTCCGATCTCGATACCTCTCCATCCGCCCCAACTGCCGCAACGGCTGTGCTAGAAGCCCCCGACGGTGTGGGGACATTTGATGCCGAGGGCAACTACATCCCCCGCCAGATAACCGATCACGACATCGAAGACCAGTTCTTGGAAGATGCCTACACCGCCACCATGGTCCAGGTGGAGGACGGGCAGATCGTCTCCGGCAAGGTTGTCAAGGTCGACCGCGACGAGGTGCTGCTGGACATCGGCTACAAGTCGGAGGGGATCATCCCCGCTCGGGAGCTGTCTATCCGCAATGTGATCGACCCTGGCGAGATCGTCACCCTCGGCGAGGAGATTGAGGCTTTGGTCCTTCAGAAGGAGGACAAGGACGGCCACTTGATCCTGTCCAAGAAGCGGGCCCAGTACGAGCGGGCCTGGGGCAACATCGAAGACGTCAAGGAGAAGGAAGGCACCGTTTCGGGCCCAGTGATCGAGGTGGTCAAGGGCGGCTTGATCCTCGACATCGGTCTGCGGGGCTTTCTGCCCGCGTCGCTGGTGGAGCTGCGCCGGGTGCGCGACCTTCAGCCCTATATCGGCCAGACGCTCGAGGCCAAGATCATCGAGCTGGACAAGAACCGCAACAACGTGGTGTTGTCCCGTCGAGCGTGGCTAGAGGAGACCGAGAAGGAACAACGCGAGGCGTTCTTGGACAACCTCAAGCCGGGCGAGCGCCGAAGCGGCGTGGTGTCATCGGTGGTCAACTTCGGGGCATTCGTCGACCTGGGCGGCATGGACGGCCTGGTTCACGTGTCCGAGCTGTCGTGGAAGCACGTCGACCACCCCAGCGCTGTAGTGCAGGTGGGCGATGAGATCGAGATCCAGGTACTAGAAGTGGACCTCGACCGGGAGCGCATCAGCCTGTCGCTGAAGGCCACCCAGCAGGATCCCTGGCAGGAGTTCGCCTCCGGCCACCAAGTTGGCGAGCTGGTGTACGGCCGGGTCACCAAACTGGTGCCTTTCGGCGCATTCGTCCAGGTGGGCGAGAGCATCGAGGGCCTGGTCCACATCTCGGAGATCTCCTCCCACCACATCGATCTGCCCGAACAGGTGGTGACCCCCGGCGAGGAGCTGTGGGTGAAGATCATCGACCTGGACATCAATCGTCGCCGCATCAGCCTTTCGATCAAGCAGGCTGCCGAGGGCGGCGTGGTGGCCGCCGAGTTCCAAGAGCACTTCGGCGAGCACGCCTACGACGCCGAGGGCAACTACATCGGAGCGGTTAACGAGGAAGTTGCCGCTGACGAAGACGAAGCCTGGGCCCAGTACTACTCCGAGACCGGCGAGGTCATCGCCCCCGCCCCCGGAGTGGAGGTAGGCGAGGCTCCCGCCCCCGAAGACACCGGTGCTGAGGCTCTTGAACAGCCAATAGAAGTCCCGGTGGAGGATCCGGCAGAGGATCTGGTGGAGGATTCAGTGGAGGATTCGGTCTAGCCCTCCCCGGTTAGCGGCAATCCCGTTCGGAGATTTCTGAGCTCCGACATCTCCGCCGCAGCATCCCCTTATTGTGTCAGGCCGTTGCCTAGCCTGAACAGATGCAACACATTGGTCGCTTCGCCATTGCGCTGATCACAGTCGTCTCACTCGCTGCCACGCTGCTGGCCATGCCTGTCAGCGCTCAGGAGAACTCTGAGGAGTCGAACTCAGCGAGCGACCGAGATGCGCTGGTCGCCCTCTATGAGGCCACCGGCGGGGACGACTGGGGCCACTCGAGCGGCTGGCTCGGCGACGGATCGCTGGATAGCTGGTACGGCGTCACCACCGATAGCGACGAGCGGGTTACCGGATTGTCCTTGGCGTCCAACGGCTTGGTGGGGGAGTTGCCCGCCGAGATCGGAAACCTCGAGTTTCTGGAGTACCTCGACTTGGGCAACAACGACCTTGTGGGCGAGCTTCCCGCCGAACTCGGCGGCCTCTCCAACCTCGTCGAACTGGATCTTCAGAGCAATCGCATGCAGCGCGGCATTCCCGCCGAATTCGGCGGGCTATCGCAGTTGAGGATTCTCGATCTCAAGTACAACGGCCTATGGGGGGCACTCCCCGCCGATCTCGGTCAGCTCAGCGAGCTTCGCATCCTCGACCTGCGGGGCAACGAGTTGTCGGGCGAGCTTCCCGTCGAGTTCGGCAGCCTGTCGAAGCTGACTCACCTGATGCTCAGGTTCAACGGCTTTTCGGGGGAGGTTCCCGTCGAATTGGGCGATCTTCGCAACCTTGAGTGGTTGGACTTCAGCAACAACGGCTTTTCGGGGGAGATTCCCGTCGAATTGGGCGATCTTCGCAACCTTGAGTGGTTGGACTTCGGCAACAACGGCTTTTCGGGGGAGATTCCCGTTGAGCTGGCCAATCTCAAGCGGCTGCGGCGGCTCAACTTGACCGGCAACGACATTTCGGGATTGATCCCGGCGGGCCTCAGCGGCCTGACTGAGCTCAGGTATCTGTCGCTGTCGGCCAACGATCTGCGGGGGAGGATTCCCTATCAGCTGGGCCGACTTGAGAACCTCCAAGTACTCCAGCTTGGGCACAACAGGCTCTCGGGGCGAGTTCCTTATGAGCTGGGCAAACTGGGCCGACTCAGCCTGCTGTCGCTGGAGGACAACGACCTTTCGGGGGAGATACCTCCACAGCTGAGCAAGTTGACGGACCTCAGGGAACTGGACCTCAGCATGAATGGCTTGTCGGGGCAGATTCCCGCTGAGCTGGGCGATCTGGCGGAGTTGACTCAACTGTTCCTCCAAGACAACGGCTTGTCCGGGGAGATTCCCGCTGAGCTGGGCAACCTGGCCGAACTGGTAGACATCGACCTCAGCGACAACTGGCTGTCGGGAGCCATTCCCGAGGGAGTTGCCTCAATGGCCGGGCTCGAGAGCCTGTTGCTCCACGACAACCTGTTGTCGGGAGATATTCCAGAGGGTATCGGCGGTTTGCGCCAGCTGGAGGTGTGGGATCTGTCCAACAACCGGCTCACAGGAGAGATCCCGGGGGGCATCGGCGGTTTGCGCCAGCTGGAGGTGTGGGATCTGTCCAACAACCAGCTGACTGGTGAGATTCCGACGGAAATCGGCCAACTGTCGAGCCTCGAGTACCTGGACCTGCGCAGCAATCGGCTCTCGGGAGATATCCCCACCAGCCTCGCGGGCCTTCAGACACTTACCCACCTGCTGCTGCGAGACAACCAGTTGTCTGGGGAGATCCCCGCCGAATTGGGCACACTCGCCAACCTCCGGTGGCTCGATCTGAGCATCAACTTCTTGTCGGGGGAGATCCCCGAGGAATTGGGCCAACTGGCCAACCTCCGGGCGCTGTATCTGAGCTTGAACCGCCTGACCGGCAAGCTGCCCCCCGAACTAGGTCAGTTGTCTAGCCTCAAGCACCTGGTGATTCGCCGCAGCCAGCTAGAGGGGGAGATGCCTGCTGAATTGGGCCAACTGGCCAACCTGGAGTGGCTCAACTTGTGGGCCAACCGGCTGTCGGGGGAGATTCCCGCCCAGTTGGGCAGTCTGTCCAAACTCACCAGGCTCGACCTCGACAGCAACGAACTGTCGGGGGAGATCCCCGAGGAATTGGGCCAACTGGCCAACCTCCGGGCGCTGTATCTGAGCCACAACCAGCTAGAGGGGGAGATACCTGCTGAATTGGGCCAACTGGCCAACCTGGAGCGGCTCAACTTGTGGGCCAACCGGCTGTCGGGGGAGATTCCCGCCCAGTTGGGCAGTCTGTCCAAACTCACCAGGCTCGACCTCGACGACAACGAACTGTCGGGAGAGATTCCTGCCGACCTGGGAAACCTTTCCAACTTGCGTGAGCTGTGGCTGAATAGAAATCAGTTGAGTGGGGAGATTCCCGCCGAGTTGGGTGCTCTCAGCAGGCTGACGCGCCTGTACCTCAGCGGCAACCAACTGACCGGCTGTTTGCCCGCGGCCTGGGAGACGGCTGATTTTGTGGATGACGATCTTGAGGCACTCGAGTCGGAGTTCTGCCTGGAGTGAATTCAGACACCCCATGAGATATTTTGACGCGGTGAACTTCGATGCTGATGCGCCTGCTGGCTCGGTTTTTCGAATCGATCCCGTTCGGGTTCCCAAAGTGAAGAACGCCCTTCGAGTGATTGGGTCCCTGATCGTCGGCTTTTTGACCATGGGTTTTGGGCCGTCTCCGTCGAGCCAACAGCTCATGGTGCGCCTGGTTGCCACGGGAGAGGCGCTCGGTGAATTCAAGTGGTCGGATGGAGGGATCCTCTTTCAGGATTTGGACTTGCTAACCGCCGGGAAATTCGCCGAGCAGTGGCTGCCAGAAGCAGATCTGGCCTTGGACAAACGCTGAGATTGCGACGTCCGAAGGGGTGGGTGGTTCGAAAAGGGCCGGTAGCATCGATTCGGTGAGCAGCCTGGGGGAAGCGGCCTTTCGAATGGTGTCGTCGTTCGACCCCGCTGGAGATCAACCCAAGGCGATTGCGGCGCTTTCTGAGGGATTGAGGCGGGGTGACCGGTTTCAGACCCTGCTGGGCATCACCGGGTCGGGCAAGAGCGCCACGGTGGCCTGGACCATCGAGCAAGTGCAGCGGCCCACGCTGGTGCTGGCCCCCAACAAGTCGCTGGCCGCCCAGCTAGCCAACGAGATGCGGGAGTTTTTTCCCGACAACCGGGTGGAGTACTTCGTGTCGTACTACGACTACTACCAGCCCGAGGCCTACATGCCGACCTCCGACACCTACATCGAGAAGGACTCGTCGGTGAACGACGAGATCGACCGGCTCCGCCACTCCACCACCGAGGCCCTTCTCACCCGCCGCGACGTAATCGTGGTGGCGTCGGTGTCGTGCATCTACGGGCTGGGTGCGCCCGAGGAGTACGAGAACCTCCTGTGCATCTCCAGGGTGGGCCAGAGCTACGACCAGCGGGATCTGCTGCGGCGGCTGGTGGACATGCAATATGAGCGCAACGACGCCAACCTGGTGCGGGGCCGGTTCCGAGTGAGAGGCGACGTCATCGAAGTCCACCCGGCCTACGAGGAATACGTGGTGCGCATCCAACTCTTCGGCGACGAAGTGGAGCAGATCACCACCGTCGACCCGGTGACCGGTGAGCGGCTTGACACCCTGAGCGAGGTTGTGGTGTTCCCCGCCACCCACTATGTGGCCGGCGAGGAGCGGATGCGGCGGGCCATCGAGGGCATTGAGGCCGAGCTCCAGGAGCGGCTGGCCTACTTCGACAAAGAGGGGAAGCTGCTGGAGGCCCAGCGGCTGCGGATGCGGACCACTTATGACCTGGAGATGATGCAGGAGATCGGCTTCTGCAACGGCATCGAGAACTACTCCCGCCACATCGACGGCCGGGCCCCGGGCGAGCAGCCCTTCACGCTTTTGGACTACTTCCCCGACGACTTCGTCACCGTGATCGACGAGTCGCATGTGGCCGTGCCCCAGCTGCACGGCCAATTCGAGGGCGACCGGAGCCGGAAGCTGACCCTGGTGGAGCACGGCTTCCGGCTCCCCTCGGCGGCCGACAACCGGCCGCTGCGGTTCGAGGAGGTCATGGAGCGGGTGGGACAGGTGGTGTTCTTGTCGGCCACGCCCAGCGACTACGAGCTCAACGTGTCCGATCAGGTGGTGGAGCAGATCGTGCGCCCTACCGGATTAGTGGACCCCGAAGTGCAGGTGCGCCCCACCAAGGGGCAGATCGACGACTTGATGAAGCTCATCGAGGGCCGCATCGAACAAGAGCAGCGGGTACTGGTCACCACGCTCACCAAGAAGATGGCCGAGGATCTCACCGAGTATCTGCTAGAGCTGGGGGTGCGGGTCCGCTACCTGCACAGCGAGGTGGACACCATCGAGCGGATCGAGATCTTGCGCGACCTTCGGCTTGGGGAGTTCGACGTGCTGGTGGGCATCAACCTGCTGCGGGAGGGCCTCGACCTTCCCGAGGTGTCGCTTGTGGCCATCCTCGACGCCGACAAAGAGGGGTTCCTACGCAGCGAGACCTCTTTGATCCAGACCATCGGCCGGGCGGCCCGCAACGTGGACGGCCAGGTGATCATGTACGCCGATGTGGTGACCGCCTCCATGAAGAGGGCTATTTCCGAGACCCACCGGCGGCGGGGGTTGCAGCAGGCCTTCAACCAGCAGCACGGCATCAATCCCCAGACCATCCGCAAGGCGGTCAGCGACATCCTGGCCGAGCTGCGTCCCGCCGAAGACGGCGCGCCCATCCCCGGCAGCGCTCAGCGTTCCCGCACGATGGACCGGTCTCGGCGCAGCGCCGAGGTGATCGACCTGGACTCAGGTGGAATCGAGCGCCTTATCCACACCCTCACCGAGGAAATGAACGAGGCCGCCACCGACCTGAAGTTCGAATACGCCGCCCGCCTGCGCGACGAGATCAAGGATTTGCAGCGCGACCTACGGGCTATGGCCTGAGGTTCCTCAGATATCCCGGCCCACCCGGGCGCCGGCGTGGATGGCGGCCATGATGCTGTTGGTGCCGTTCACGTCGCCCACTAAGTGCATGTTGAACGGTGGGGCATCAGGTTGACCGGACATCTCGGCGCGCAGGTAGTCGGCCAGCTCGCTATTGCAGTCGTGGTAGCTCACGATCACCACGGTGTCGGCCTCGAAGCTCCGCTCGGTGTAGGTGCCCAGGTCGCGGGTTGTGACGGCCTCGGGAGTGATCTCCCGCAGTGCGACCGCGGGGGTGAATGAGAACGGCCCGCTGAACAGCCGCTCCCGGCTGGCCTCCACGGTGGCGGGCGGGTACAGGATCGTCGCCCCCAGCTGCTCGTGGCGGCTGAGGATGCTCACCTCGGCGCCCGCGGCCATCAGCGCGTCGCACACCGAGATGGCCTCGAACGTGCCGGTGTCGTCGAACACCACTGCTTTTTTGCCGATGGCGGCCTGGCCCCCGAAGCCCAGCACTTCCCAGCTGGTGTAAACGTGGGGCAGGTGGGCGCCGGGGATCGGCTTCGACGGCGCGGAGATCTGAAAGCCCCGACGGGGGGTGGTGCCGGTGGCGATGATCAGCTCGTCGGGCTTCTCCTCGGCCACCACGTCGGGATCGACGGGGGAGCGAAGCTTGACGGCCACCTCTAGGCGGTCGAGTTCGTCGGCCAAGAAGGCGGTGATGGCTCCCAGGTCGGACCGGGGCGGGGCCGTGGCCGCCATCCGCACTTGGCCGCCCAGCTCACCGGTCATCTCGTAGAGCACCACCTCGTGGCCTCGAAGTGCCGCGGCGCGGGCCGCCTCCAGGCCGGCGGGGCCGCCCCCGGCCACCAGCACCCGCTTGGGTTGGGCCACCCGGTCGACCGGCTCGAATGGCACCCTCGTCTCCTGGCCGGCGGCGGTGTTGACCACGCAGCGCATCTTGCCGGCCACCATGAACCGGGCCACGCAGCCCACCGAGGTGCCGATGCACGGCCGGATCTCGCTCTCCCGGCCGTCTCGGGCCTTGGCCACCAGCTCGGGGTCGGCGATCATTCCCCGCACGATGGATACCAGATCGGCCACCCCGCTTTGGATCAGGTGCTCGGCGTGGTCGAGGGTGGTGATGCGGCCGGTGACGATGGTGGGCACCTCCACCGCCTTGGTCACAACCTCGCTGGTGGGCACCTCGTAGCCCAGCCCCTCGTCGAGGGTGGAAAGCAGCCGGTGGAAGCGCCAGTACGACGACAGCGACACGTCCAGGAAGTCGATGGCGGGCTCCACCAGCTTGGCGATGGCGGCGGCCTCCTCGGGCTCGACCCCGCCTTCGATCTGGTCGTCGGCAGAGATGCGGATCCCGACCGGGAAGCCGGGGCTGGTCTCGGTACGGATGGCGGCCAGGATCTCCCGCAAGAAGCGGGTGCGGTTCTCCAGGCTGCCCCCGTAGTGGTCGTCGCGCCGGTTGGTGGCGGGGGAGAGGAACTGGCCGATCAGATAACCGTGGGCGCCGTGGAGCTCCACCCCGTCGAGTCCGCCCTGCTCACAGCGCCGGGCAGCCGCGGCGAACGCTCTCACCAGATCATCGATCATGGCTTGGGTCAGCGCCTGGGGGACCACGCCCACCATGGGGCTGGGGATGGCGCTGGGGGCCAGAGGCTGCTGGTAGTTGTTGAGCGACCGCTGCTCGATGGCCGCGCCCCCGTGCCAGAGCTGCTGGAACACCCTGCCGCCGGCGGCGTGCAGGCGGGCCGCCATCTCCTCGTAGAACGGGAGCACGCGGTCGGTGAACACCGGGATGTCGGTGGGCGAGGTGGGATGGACGCCGGCGATCTGGAGGATGGTGAGCGCGGCGCCCCCATTGGCCCGGGCCTCGTGGTAGGCGATCAGGTCTTCGCCCACCGCGCCGGTGCTGTGGGCGGCACGCACGATCCGGTTGGGCAGGGTGCAGCCGCCGATGTCGAGCGGCTGGAACACGTTGGGGTAGGGCATGGGGCTATTCGGGTCCCAATTCTGCGACTCTTTGCATCTCTCCTGTCTCAATTGTCAGCGCGGGCCGATAAGTTCACTGCGTGGCCGACGAGATCGTCATCCATGGAGCGCGTGAGCACAACCTGCGCGACGTCCATCTGACGATACCCCGCGACCGGCTCATCGTATTCACCGGCATCTCCGGGTCGGGCAAGTCGTCGCTGGCCTTCGACACCATCTACGCCGAGGGCCAGCGCCGCTATGTGGAGTCGCTGTCGGCCTACGCCCGGCAGTTCCTGGGCCAGATGGACAAGCCCGACGTGGATTTCATCGACGGCCTGTCGCCGGCCATCTCCATCGACCAGAAGAGCGCGTCGCGCAACCCCCGCTCCACGGTGGGGACCATCACCGAGGTGTACGACTACTTGCGGCTGCTGTTCTCCCGCATCGGCATCCCGCACGACCCCGAGACTGGCGAGCGCCTGGTGCGCCAGACCCCCCAGCAGATCGTCGACCGGGTGATGGAGATGGACGAGGGGGTCCGGTTCCAGGTGCTGGCTCCGGTGGTGCGGGGCCGCAAGGGAACCTACGACACGCTTCTGGCCGAGCTGGCCTCCGACGGGTTCGCCCGGGCCATCGTGGACGGCGACCTGATCGAGCTGGACGGCGGCATCGACGACCTTGATCTGGCCCGTTACGAGATGCACAGCATCTCGGTGGTGGTCGACCGGCTCATCATGCGGGAGGGCATCGAGCGGCGGCTCACCGAGTCGATGGAGACCGCGCTGGGCATAGCCGAGGGCGTGGCCGAGCTGATGGTCATGCCACCGGATCCCGAATCCGACGAGGAGCCCCAGATCATCACGTTCTCCCAGCACCTGTCGCGGCCCTCCGACGGCAAGTCGTTCGAGGAGCTGGCCCCCCGCAACTTCTCGTTCAACTCGCCCTATGGGGCGTGCCAGCACTGCGATGGGCTGGGGTCGGTGTTCGAGGTGGATCCCCGGCTGGTGATCCCCGATCCCGACCTGAGCCTGGCCGCTGGCGCCATCGCCCCGTGGGCCAAGGGCCACAACCAGTACTTCAAGCGCCTGGTGGAGTCGGTTTCGGAGGACCGGGACATCCCCATGGACCAGCCGTGGGGGAGCCTGGATCGCCACCACCACGACCTGCTGCTGTACGGCAAGGGGATCGCCGACCAGCGCACCGAGGTTCGCTTCCGCAACCGCTACGGCCGGGTCCGCCGCTACAACGCCCGCTATGAGGGCGTGATCCCCTATCTTCAGCGCCGCCACAGCGAGTCGGACTCGGATGCGGTTCGGGCCCAGATAGAGGGTTACATGCGGGAGGTGCCCTGCTCGGGGTGCAACGGCGCCCGGCTCAACCCGCTGTCGCTGGCGGTGACTGTGGACGGTCGCACCATCGACGATGTGTGCGGGCAGTCGATCCGGGATGCGGCCGCTGCCCTGGCCTCGCTGGAGCTGTCGGAGCGCGACCAGGCCATCGCCGGCCAAGTGCTCAAGGAGATCAACGCCCGGCTCAAGTTCCTGCTCGACGTGGGGCTGGAGTACCTGACCCTGGGCCGCTCCGCGGGCACCCTGAGCGGGGGAGAGGCCCAGCGCATCCGGCTGGCGTCGCAGATCGGCAGCGGGTTGGTGGGCGTTCTCTACGTGCTCGACGAGCCTTCCATCGGCCTGCACCAGCGGGACAACCGCCGCCTCATCGACACCCTGGAGCGGATGCGGGATCTGGGCAACACCGTTTTGGTGGTGGAGCACGACGAGGAGACGGTGCGGGTGGCCGACTACGTGGTGGACATCGGCCCCGGCGCCGGCGAGCACGGCGGCACCGTGGTCCACTCCGGGTCGGTGGCCGCCCTGCTGGAGAACAAGAAGTCGCTCACCGGCCAGTACCTGTCGGGGAAGAAGTCGATCCCGGTGCCCGAGAGCCGCCGGAATCCCGGCGACGACTGGCTCACCATCCGGGGCGCCCGGGAGCACAACCTCGCCGACATCGATATCGACATCCCGCTGGGCTGCTTCGTGACCGTCACTGGCGTGTCGGGGTCGGGCAAGTCCACCCTGGTAAACGACATCTTGTACCGGTCGCTGATGCAGCGCATCTACAAGTCCAAGATCCCGCCCGGCTTGCACAAGGGGATCGACGGCACCGAGGCCCTCGACAAGGTGATCAACATCGACCAGCAGCCCATCGGCCGCACCCCCCGGTCGAACCCGGCCACCTACACCAGCGTGTTCGACCACATCCGCAAGCTGTTCGCCCAGACGCCGGAGTCCCGGGTGCGGGGCTACATGCCGGGCCGGTTCTCCTTCAATGTGAAGGGCGGCCGGTGCGAGGCCTGCTCGGGCGACGGCACCATCAAGATCGAGATGCACTTTCTGCCCGACGTGTACGTGCCCTGCGAGGTGTGCAAGGGGGCCCGCTACAACCGCGACACCCTCGACATCGAGTTCAAGGGCCGCACCATCTCCGAGGTGCTCGACATGTCGTGCGCCGACGCCCTGGAGTTCTTCGGCAACCAGCCGGCCATCACCCGCCACATGCAGACCCTGGTGGACGTGGGTCTGGGCTACATCCGCCTTGGCCAGCCCGCCCCCACCCTGTCGGGGGGAGAGGCCCAGCGGGTGAAGCTGGCCTCAGAGCTGGCCAAGCGCCCCACCGGCCACACCATCTACATCCTCGATGAGCCCACCACCGGCCTGCACTTCGACGATGTCCGCAAGCTGCTGGCCGTGCTCAGCCGCCTGGTGGACCAGGGCAACACTGTGCTGGTGATCGAGCACAACCTCGACGTGGTCAAAACCGCCGACTGGATTGTCGACCTCGGCCCCGAGGGGGGCGACAACGGCGGCACCGTGGTCGCCGAGGGCCCCCCCGAACTGGTGGCCCGCTCCGACCACAGCTACACCGGCAAGTTCCTCCGCCCCGTGCTGGGCATCTAGGGGAGGCTCAGGCACCGACTCCGGCACCACCGCGTCCACGGGCAGCCATCAAACCAAATGGCTATGGTGAACCCGTGGATCGCCGCAGCTTTTTGCGCGGAGCGGTTGTCGCCGCGGGCGGCACCGTTGCCGTGCCCTTGGTAGGCAGTGCAGTCGGAGCCCAGCCCGGCCCTGGTCCCTACGGCAGCCTCGACGGCATCGAGCCCGATGAGAACGGCATCCTCCTGCCCCCTGGTTTCACCTCTCGGATCGTGGCGATAGCGGGCGAGCCGGTGGGCAACAGCGACTACCGGTGGCTTGTCTACCCCGACGGGGCGGCCGTGTTCGACGACGGAGAGGACGGCTGGTACCACACGGTCAACAGCGAGGTGTTCCGCCCCGGGTTTGCCGGCGTCTCGGCCATCCACTACGGCCCCGAAGGCGAGATCCTCGATTCCTATCGGCTGCTGGAGGGCAGCAACTCCAATTGCGGGGGCGGGCCGACTCCCTGGGGCACGTTCCTGTCGGGCGAGGAGGACTTCAGCGGCTACGGGGTGATCTGGGAGTGCGACCCGACCGGCGCCACCCCGTCGGTGTCGCGCCCGGCCATGGGTATCTTCACCCACGAGGCGGCCGCGGTGGATTTCGACCGCCAGCAGGTGTACATGACCGAGGACCAGTACGACGGGCTCTTCTACCGGTTCACCCCTGCCAACTACCCCGACCTGAGCGAGGGCCTGCTCGAGGCCGCCCGCATCGAGGAAGACGGGACGGTCAGCTGGATCGAGGTTCCCGACCCCTCGGCTACCGAAACGCTCACTCGCCAACAGCTGCCCGGAGAGGCGACGGCATTCTTGGGCGGCGAGGGCATCTGGTATCACAGCGACGTCGTGTTCTGGTCGACCAAGTTCGACAACATCATCCACGCCATCAACACTGCCGATCAGACCTATAGCCGGATCTACGAGGCCGATCCGGCCATGGTGTCGGAGGGCACCGCAATCCTCTCGGGAGTCGACAACCTCACCGTGGACGCCGGCAGCGGCGACGTGTACGTGGCTGAGGACGGCGGCAACATGGAGATCGTCATTATCACCCCCGAGGGCGAGGTTGCCCCGTTCCTGCGCGTCGTGAACCAGGACGGGTCAGAGATCACCGGACCGGTATTCAACCCCCGGCGCGATCGTCTCTACTTCTCCAGCCAGCGCGGTCCCGCCCTCAACAACGCGGAAGACGTCCTCCCCGAATCGGGGATCACCGGGAAGTCCACCGGCGTCACCTACGAGGTGACCGGCCCTTTCCGCGGCATCGTGCCCGAGCCAGAGCCAACCCCAACGGCTGCTCCAACCGTCGTGACTACCCCAACGGCCGCCTCAACCCCGGCCTCCACCCCGGTGCCCACGGCAGCCCCGACGCCAGCACCAACCCCGGTGCCCACGGCCGTTCCAACCAGAGCTGCGACCCCCGCACCGACCGAGACCATCGCCGCGGCAGCCAGTTCCGGCGGCAATGGCGGTGGCGGTGGCGGCAACACCGGGATCTTCGTCGGCGTGGGAGTGGCGGCAGTAGCTGCGGTAGCTGCCGCACTCGTGACGGTGCGACGTCGGCGAGCCACCTAGCAGACAGTTCCCAATCGGCCGGGATTCGACCCGCCCCTACTGAAACCGGGCCGACGGCTCGCCGAAGCGCACGTTCTCGGGATCGAAGTCCGGGTTGGCCACCAGCACCTCGCACTCCATCAGGTCGGGGTCCCGGAAGAACATGCTGAGCTTGCGCCCGAACACGGTGACGACGCCGTCGGTAGCACCAGCCGCCATCAGCCGAGTCCTGATCTCGGAGAACTCCTCGAGGCTGGCAGCCAGAAACCCGATGTGGTCGATCCGCCCTCGGCCATGCATCGGAGTCTGGTTGTCAGCCTCGGTGTTGCCCTCGATCTCGAACACGTTCAACTCGCAGTCGGGCCCGATGTTGATGATGCTCATACGCGGCCCACCCGGAAACTCCGGCCCGTCAAACTCGATCGAAGCCCCAAAGTTGCCCACATAAAACCGCTGAAGCCGGTCAGAGTCCTTCGTAATCGTGGCAACGTGGTCAATCCCCGCAGTCAGCATGGTCGAACCCTACGGCGTGGGAACAAGATGTCCCATAGCGTCATGTTGCATCGTCCGAAGGAGGGCGCAGCGGGAATGCAGCACGGCCCCATCGCTGCCAAGTGAGCCACCCTGCGATACTGAGAACGAAGACGGGGACGACAATTCCGAGATAGGCAGGGGAGCTCCACTCAAACCACTGGCGCAAGACAACCATCAAGAAACACATGATGAACGTCGACAGAAACGCGGCTAGCGCCTCGCGGGGGGTGCGGTAGCGAACGGTCCACCAATCTTCTCTTCCCTGTGGCATCGTCATTGGGGAAAGCATGCCATTTTGGTGTCACTCCTGGTAGTCAAGGCCGCCAATCAGTTGTCAAGGTGCGGTGTCCGGTTTGGTTGTGGCGGGTCCCTTCTCAGCGTTTCTGAGGCGGGGTGCCTGATTGCGGGTATTGCCGGAGTGCCCTGATATGGGTTTCTCAGTTCAGAAGTACCGGGTTGCGCTGGGATGGCCGGTATGAGGCGACCCCGGTGTCGGGGAAGGGATCGGGTGGGGGTTCGACGTTGCGCAATCCCTGGTTGGGATCGTGGGTAACTTCCCAGCCGAGGTCGTGGATGTTGTGGTGGCACTTGTTGCACACCAGCACCAGGTTGGGCATGTCGGTGGGCCCGCCGTTCTTCCAGAATCGGACATGGTGGGCGAAGCACCGGTGGGCGCTGGCCCCGCAGCCGATGCACTCTTTGTCTCGGTAGATCAAAGCGGCCCGCTGTAGGTCAGAAGCCGTGCGCCGCTTGCGTCCGAGGTTCATCTCCTGGGTGGCGGCACGGAACACTCCCGGCAGGAGATCGGCCTCGCAGGCCAGCCGAATCAACTCGGCGGTGGGGATCGGAGTGCCGTCGGCGAGGCGGGCATTGACCAGTTCTTGATTGACTACGTCATAGTCGGCCACCACCATCAGCGCGGTGCCCTTGGCTTTGCCCTTGCCAGGTTCGAGGATCAACTCGGCTAGGGCGTCGGCCATCCGCTGCTGCGGTGTACGTCGGGCCTTGGGGTCCTCCGCGTTCCACAACTCACGCTCTTTGGTTGCCAGAACCGTGTCGATACGAGCGCCGGTCATGGGATCGAACTCGCCTGACAACACATACATCCCGGTCTCTCGGCTGACAAATGCCCTAGCCGAGCGCTTCTCCCGCTGGTGGTCCAAGATCGACTGGCCATCGTCCTCGGACATCTCCTGTTGATTTCGGCGCACTGTCTTGGCGAACTTGTCAAAGGTCTCCCGCTGGGCGGCGTCGGTCAGCAGAGCCTCATTGATCGGGCCCTCTGAAGCCGCACGAGCAATCAATCGAGCATGGCCCGGAGGGATCAACCCCATCTCCAGTGCCGCCGAGGTTGTCGGCAGTTCTGCCAATTGAGTCGAGGCTTTCACATCCCGTAAGGCGTCCCGCCGAGACGATTGGAGTTCATCGCGCAAGACACGCTCAGCGGCCTCCTCGCCGTGCTGCTCCCGTTCCGCTCTGATGAGACGAGACTTCCATCCGGCCAGCTGCGCCTCAACCCGCCCCACCGAAACCAATGCAGCTCGCCGCTCGACCCCCGACATCCCCGTCGGGTCCGTCTCCGGCACCTTCAAAGTGACTCCAAAGTCCCTGGTCAAAGCCTCATCAGCCATGAAAAGAACTATACCCACCACCGGTGACAGCTTGTCCCGACTCATCTACACTTGCCCGTCAGCATGCCTACCCCATGGCACAACAAACAGTGCCCAGACCTTTGGGCTGATAGTCCTAACGGCAGATGACCGCTTCTTCTGACTACCTCAATCCAGAGGCGCGTGCCCGTATGGCGATCGACGAGCAGCTGGCGGAGTGTGGCTGGGTGGTGCAGGACTACCAGCACGCTGCGGTGGCTGCCGCCAGGGGAATGGCGGTGAGGGAGGTGCCCACTGAGGCTGGACCGGCCGACTACGTGCTGTACGTCGACTCACAAGCGGTGGGGGTGATTGAGGCCAAGAAGGAGGGCACCACGCTGACTGGCGTGGAGCCCCAGACTCGCAAGTACCAGGCCGCCTATCCCGGCGAATTGCCGGCCTTCCTGGTCGATGGCGCGTTGCCGTTCGGCTACGAGGCCACCGGCACCGAGACTCGCTTCACCGGCGGGCTCGATCCGAAGCCCACCTCCCGGCGGGTGTTCGCCTTCCACCGTCCTGAGACGCTTGCCCGCTGGCGAGACGACTACAGCGAGTTCGACGGTATCGCCACCCTGCGCAACGGATTCGGCGAACTGCCCGACCTGGGCGATGGTCCGCCCGGTTTATGGCCGGCGCAGGCCGAGGCCATCGGCAACCTGGAGGAGTCGTTCAAGGCCAACCGCCCCCGGGCGCTGATCCAGATGGCCACCGGCTCGGGCAAGACCTTCACCGCGGCCAACGTCTGCTACCGGCTGCTGCGCCACGCCCGGGCCAACCGCATCCTGTTCCTGGTCGACCGAGCCAACCTGGGCCGCCAGGCCGTCCGAGAGTTCGAGGGCTTCGACGTGCCCGGCGACCGCCGCAAGCTCACCGAGCTGTACAACGTCCGCCGGCTCGCCTCATCACAGCTCGACATGGCCGACGAGGCCGCCGCCAAAGTCCACGTCAGCACCATCCAGCGCCTCTATTCCATTCTGCGGGGCGTGGAGCTCCCCGACGACCTCGACGAGCGGACCGGCTTCGACACCGCCCCCGAACAGCCGATTGAGGTGGCCTACAACCCCAGAGTGCCGATCGAGTCGTACGACCTGATCATCATCGACGAGTGCCACCGCTCGATCTACGGCGTGTGGCGCCAGGTGTTGGAGTATTTCGACGCCTTCTTGGTGGGCCTCACCGCCACCCCCGGCATCCAGACGTTCGCCTTCTTCGACCAGAACCTGGTGATGGAGTACGGGCATACCCAAGCAGTGGCCGACCGGGTGAACGTGGACTTCGACATATTCCGCATCCGCACCGAGATCACCGAGACCGGCGGCACCGTCCCCTCCGGCTTCGTGACCGAGTTCCGCGACCGGGAGACCCGCAGCATCCGCCTTGAGCAGGCCGACGCCGATATCGCCTACGACGCCATCGAGCTCGACCGCCGGGTGGTGGCCCCCGATCAGATCCGCACGATTGTTCGCACCTTCCGCGATTCTCTGCCCGAGATGTTTGAAGACCGGGAACGAGACGACGACGGCTTCCTGGTCAACATCCCCAAGACGCTGATCTTCGCCAAAGACGACAGCCACGCCGACGACATAGTGCAGATCGTGCGGGAGGAGTTCGGCCTGGGCAACCAGGGAGCGGTGAAGATCACCTACCGCTCCGGCGAGTCGGGCGAGAGCGCCGAGCAACTGCTCCAGAAGTTCCGCACCGACTATCCCACCCGCATCGCAGTAACCGTGGACATGATCGCCACTGGTACCGACGTGAAGCCCATCGAGTGCGTGGTGTTCATGCGCATGGTGCGCAGCCGCAACTTCTTCGAGCAGATGAAAGGCCGAGGCGTGCGGATTATCGACGATGACCATCTCCGCACCGTCACCCCCGACGCCCAGGCCAAAGACCGCTTCATGATCGTGGATGCGGTAGGCGTGACCGAGGCCGACCTCCACGACACCGTCCCACTAGAGCGCCAGCGCCACGTGAGCTTCGACAAGCTGCTCAACCAAATCGGCCTCGGCTCCAGGGATCCCGACGTCGTGTCGTCAGTGGCGTCGCGCCTCGCACGCCTCAACCGCCGAATAACCGCAGAAGACCGGGCCGAAGTGGAGTCGGTCGCCGGGGTGGAGTTGAGCGATCTGGTCCGACATATCACCGACGCCCTCGACCCCGACCGCCAGCACGAAGCAGCCGCAGCCGAGACCGGCACCGACGACCCGCCCCCCGAGCAAGTGGCCGCAACCGCCCGACAACTGATTGCAGAGGCAATCCAACCCATAGCCGGCAACTCCGAACTACGACAGAAGCTGGTGGACATCCGCCGCAGCTACGAGCAGGTCATCGACAAAGCCTCCCGTGACCGGGTGATCTCTGGAGAGTTCTCCGTAGACGCCGCCGATCGAGCCCGCACCCAGGTCGATTCGTGGAAGAAGTTCATCGAAGACAACCGAGACGAGATCACTGCGCTAGAAGTGCTCTACCACCAGCCCCACGGCCGCGGCCTCACCTACGCCGACATCAAGGAGCTGGTCAGCGCCATCAACCGCCCACCCCACCGCTGGACCCCCGACATCCTCTGGCAAGCCTACGAAACCCTCGACAAATCCAAAGTCCGAGGCTCCGGCCACCGAGTGCATACCGACCTCGTGAGCCTGGTCCGCTACACCCTCGGCAACGTCGAAGAGCTAGTGGCCTACCCCGACCTCGTAAACGAACGCTTCCAAATCTGGCTAACTCAACAGCACGCCACCGGCACCAATTTCACAACCGACCAACTCGCCTACCTCGACCTCATCAAAGACCGCATCGCCTCCAGCCTCTCCATCGCCCCCGCCGACCTCCAACACCCACCCTTCAGCGCTCATGGGGGATTGGGTAAGGCCCGCCAACTCTTCGGAAGTGACCTGAACTCTCTTCTCGATGAGCTGACTGAGGCCCTAGCGGCATGATCAAGCCACCTAGCGAAGAGTGGGCAGTCACAACGCTTGAGCATGTCGTGGACATCCTCGATTCCAAGCGTGTCCCGGTCAAGAAGAGCGAGCGGGACAAGAGACCAGGCATTGTGCCGTACTACGGGGCAACAGGGCTAGCTGGTTGGATCGACAAGCCAATCTTCAACGAGGAGCTATTGCTTTTGGGTGAAGATGGGGCACCTTTTCTAGATCCCATTAAACCCAAGTCATACATCATCAGGGGACCTGCGTGGGTCAACAACCACGCTCATGTGTTGAGGGCAATTGATGGACTGATGTCAAACGAGTTCCTGAAATACCAATTGGATTGGGCATCTTACGCGGGCCATGTTACCGGCACTACAAGGCTCAAGCTGACTCAACGAGCAATGCGTAAACTCCCGATTCTACTGCCAGGGATTGCAGCGCAGAAACGGATTGTCGCTGCCATCGAAGAACACTTCTCCCGCCTTGATGCTGTTGACATCGCTGTGGAAGCTGCCCAGCAAAAGCTTGAAGCCTTGTGGCTCTCGATTCTCAGAGAGACTTGTACGGGGTCGTGGCCCGAAACCGCTCTCTCTGAATTGATCGTTTCTCTCAAGAACGGTGTATTCGTATCAAGGCCATCTGTAGACCCACCTGGAATGCCCATCTATCGAATTAGTGCCGTTCGTCCACTTACTCTCCGCGTCAGCGACTTTAGATATGCACACCCAGTCCCAGACAAGGCTGATTCATATGCAGTGGACATTGGGGATGTCCTATTTACGAGGTATAGCGGTAACCCCCAGTATGTGGGGGCGGCGGCTGTTGTCCCTCCAGAAGGTGCCGGGGTCCTCCATCCAGACAAGTTAATCCGGGTCATTGCCGATAGGGAGAGAGTTCTTCCCGAATGGATCGCTGCTTACGTCACGGCCGGCAAGGGTCGAAGTGAGATCGAGAAGCGGCTCAAGACCACAGCTGGTCAGGTCGGCATTTCCGGGTCTCAGCTCAAGACAGTTCCGATAGCAGTGCCACCGCTTAGCTACCAGGAACAGGCGGTAGCCAAGATTGGTCTGATGCTCAGTGAGCAGGAGCGGACCAGACAGCAGTTAGCTGAATTGGCTAAAAAGAGCCAGGCGTTGCGGCGTTCTATCTTGGCTAATGCCTTCTCAGGTCGCCTAGTACCTCAAGACCCCAACGACGAACCAGCCTCAGCCCTGTTGGGGCGTATCCATGTATCTCAAGATCCCAAGGGCAACTGAGATTGAGTCGCTTGAGTTCCGTCGTTTGTAGCAGGACTTTGGGAATCTAAGTCATCTTGGGCACGCCGGATAGTTACTGCCAACCAACCCTCATGCAGCCGCTCCGTTTCCTTCAAGACACGGTTCCAAGTGCTGAACACCAGACGAACGTCCCCCAGGGTCTGCAAGCTCTTGCGCTGTCGGTCGGCGTCTTCGGTATAACGCTGGGCGACCATGAGTCCAGTGACTCGAAGGGGATCGCTACTTATGCGCTGGCTCTCTTGAGCTGCCAACACATACCTATGGAACCGAGAGATTTCATCGGCGTTCACCGACCGCAATCTGCCGTCCTTCAGGATGCCTCGTTTGATCTCCACGACCAACAATTCGTCATGCGTGTACGGAGATGATGGGCCGAGGGCGAAAAGATAGTCCATCCGTCCGCCGCTTTCGCCTTCCTCAGGTGTAATACCCAAGTCTGAAAGGCGAACCTCGTCGTCGAGCAAATACCAGCGAGGATCGAGGAGCCATGGATGCCGCTTTATATGCTCATGGATCGTAGGCACTTCCAGCGCTCCGCTGTCTACGAACTGTCGGAGCTCAGCAATGGCCTTGAGACGTGCCTCAATGACCGTCTGGTTCCGGCGTGCGTCGATGAGAGCGAACTGATTGACAACCTCCCAGATTCGAGTCTGGAAGTTGGGTTCGTCGGCGTCGATGTTCTCAAGGAGCTCTCTGACAATCGTGTCTTGGTGAGCATCCACTACAGACCCGACGAGAGAGCGAGCGTCGTCGAGTTCGATAGCAGGGATCTTCGACACCGCCCGGACCACCCGCGTCATCCGCTGCCGTTCCTCTGACGTCAGTCGCTCCAATAGGTCTGTGAAGTTGTTGAGGTCCAGACCTTGGGCCACTCGCTCTTGTCTGAGATGGCTCCATTTGCGCAGCGCACGCTGGATCAGGTCTTGTCCCCACTCGACAAAGCCGTTGAGCCGCTCATCCTCAAACTGGAGTTGATCTCGGTTGGCCTGGATGAGATCGGTGTCGATGTCGTGACCCTGGTCGAGCCAGTCAGCCTGCACCTCTCCTATCAAATACTCCTGCCCTAGCTGCCCCTCTGCACCGGCGGTACGTTGGAAAAAGAATGGTCGCTGGACCATCTTGCCGCGGGCGAGCACGGACACACCTTGCAGGTGCTTTTCGCGGAGCGGCTTTTCAGTGAACCCTATCCACCAGCGAACCGTCCCATCAGCCAGTTCCGTTTCAGCCCAGCCATCGGCGGACTCGCTTATGGCATCAGTGTCAAACAGCTGGCCGTCGCCCGGGAACCGAAAGTCCAGGTCATAATCGAAACGGCCGATCTGCGTACCGTTGACGGAAATCTGCATTTCATTGGCATCCAGCGCGAAACGGCGTGCCAGCGAACGGCGGAACTGGTCTTCGTTGATTGCACGCTGGGATCGTAGTGCCGAAAGCGTGATGCGGGTGCCTCGTGAAAGGGAGTTGCCATTTGGGTCGCACAGCACCTGGTCCCCCTGTGCTGGCTCAACCTCGTAGTCCTCAGCGGGGTCAAGATCCCGGATGTGGTCATAGTCAAGGCGGAAGCTTGTGAGACTTCCATCTGCGGCGATTGTCAGGCATTCGAGTACTTTGGCGGTGCCGAATGCGGCGAGTTTTCCGATGCCCTTGCGTCCATGCAGGGGTCTGCCGCTGTTGGTGCAATCTTGGTCAAGTTCAACTCGTCGCTTGCGTCCCACTAGTAGATAGCGCGTTTCTGCATCCCCGTAAGACATCCCCGAGCCGTCATCGGTGACGACTATTTGATCCCCGTCACCCCAAGGTTGTCCCAGTGGGATATCGATCCACACGTTGTTAGCGTCGGCGTCCCACGCGTTCGAAATTAGTTCAGCGATGGTGGCTGTTGTGCCTGGGTATAGCTGAGCGCCGAGTTGCTCGATCAAGGAGCCCAAGAAGCGCAGTCGCAGCTTCCTTTGCTCGCCCTCATCCTGGAATTCCATGGTTCTGTCCTCAGCCATTAGTTAGTGCACGAAGATCGGCTCGTCGCCTTGAGACAGCTCGGGACATAGCTAATTGTTCTCAAGACTTGCTAGCAGACTGCGGACCACCAGCCCCAGGGCATGCGCGAGCCGCACAGGAACCGCATTACCTATCTGCCGCTCGATCGACTCATGACTGCCTACAAAGCGATAGTCAGACGGGAAGGTTTGGAGCAGTGCTGCCTCGCGTAGGCTGATGCCGCGGTCTTCAACCGGATGGATGAATCGCCCACATGAGACTGTCGTGCAACGAGTCGTCATCGTCGGCGCTGGTCCCGTTAGGTGGATCCGCCCATATGGACCAGTGGCGGCCGTGCGCCCCTGCTGACGGAGTCTTCGGTGACAGTCGAGTTGAAGCGCCGCAGGGAGGTCAGCGTGGCTACCGCCTGAAGGGATTGCTTGAATCCTCTCTAGTACACGCGGTGTCGGAGTCCGCGCCCGGTGCAGTTCGTCGTCGCTGTCGCCAATTGGACCTGCGAGTGCAATGGCCTCATGAGCGTCAGGAGCCTTCAGGTCGAACCATGGGGGCAGTAAGTCGCGGAGGTCGCTAGGGATTCTGTTTGTTCCATGGCGCACAGCGATCGCGATGAGCCTCCGGCGGCGCTGAGGGACGCCAAAGTCGACTGCGTCCACTGTCCAGGACCCAATCTGGTATCCAATGCTGTTTAGCTGGCCTCGCAGTTCAGCCCAACGCCAGTTGCGTGCGAGTCCAGGCACGTTCTCGATCAAAATCGCTGATGGTTCAAATTCCTGCGTGAACCGCCAAATCTCTCCGACCAACCCGTTTCGTTCGTCGCTGGTGTTGCGTGATCCGAGAGACGAAAAGCCCTGACATGGTGGACAAGCGGTAAGCAGAGTGAGGGCGCCAGGAGCGAGGCCCAAGCGAATACGTAGATCCCGTGGGCACATCTCGCTGACATCTCTTTCGAGCACTTTGACTTCAGGGTGGTTAGCCGCCAGGGTTCTGATTGCATCTCTGTCTTGCTCGACAGCAGCAAGCACACGAAAGCCAGCGTCAGCCAAACCTCGGCCAGACCCACCGGCTCCCGCAAACAGGTCAATTGCTGTGGGGAGGGTGCCGTACGGCTCGGGCCCACCTGGAGGTTCCATAACAGCAGCCTAAAGTAGCCGGTCCTAGCTGCGGGAACTCATCTGATTTGTGCTGCTCGCTGGACATATCGAGTAGCCATCGCTACACAGTGCCAGGTTGCTGATGGGTGTTCTCCCGGATCTTGGAGACACCCTCTGTCGCCGCTGATGGGTGTCAATGTCGTAGCCGTCGTGATCGGACACGGCAGTTGTCCTGTAGGTTCAGCCACAGTTCGGGCCCGGTTCCGAGTGCCTGCCCGATGTCGTCGGCAATCTCAGCGGTGATCTCTGTCCGATCTTCGAGTATCGCCGAGGTCGCCTCGACAGTTCTCCCCAGGGTCTCAGCGAATCTAGCCGGGCTCCAGCCGCGCGCCTCCAACTCATCGTTCAGGACCTCCCCTGGAGTGAATCTCGGTTCGACCTCGCCCATGCCCGATACCTTCCTCGTCAGTGGCAGTCCGTGATCTCGGTCCGCAAGACGAGCTTACTTCTGGCGATGGCCATAGTGAAGCGTGGCCGGATGATCACCTAGGTGAGCGGTATCCGACAGCGGATAAGGGGCTAAACGCCATACGATGGCAATCGTGAGCCGACGCGACGAGATAATGACGCTCCGGCGTGAAGCGATCCGCGACATCGCCGCGCGCAACAAGGCGCACAGCATTGCCCTCATTGGGTCGGTGGCGCGTGGTGAGGACACAGACGCCAGCGACTGCGATTTCCTGGCAACCTTTGAAGACGGCAGTTCACTGCTCGATCAAGCGGGCTTGATCATCGAGTTAGAGGAATTCTTGGGCTGCAAGGTAGACATCATTTCCAGAGGCGGTTTGAAAAAGCGCCATCGACGCATCTTGGGTGATGCGATCCAACTGTGAGATGGCCGACTCGGATCACCTGAACTATCCGGCGGGCGTCGATGAGCTGGCAACTTCGACGCGATAGCAGCTCACCCGAGTTCCAGCGCGGCCTTGACCTCGTCCCAGGGCACATAGTCGTCTTCGGCCCGAGCTGCCTCGAGTTCGCGGCGATCCTCAATGTCGTCTGCAATATCGACAAGTCGGTCGAAGGCGTCAGAGTCCAAGATCACGGCGACCCGTCGGCCACGCCGTGTCACTGAGATCGGCTCGCCCGAACGACGAGTCTCATCGATCACCTCTGCCAGCCGATCCCGCGCTTCGCTCACTGCCACTTCCGTCATGTACGAATCGTACATGTCAACAAACAGCACCGCTGCCAATTCGCCTGAGCGCAGATCTGAACTCAGGAGTCGTAGGTTTCTCTAGAGTTTCAACAAGTCTGGAAAACAGAGCAGTCGAAACTATCGCGGAACTCTCCCAACGTGGTTGGAAACGGTTGCTGCGTTCTGACACGGTGAGGGGCTGATGAACTCTGATCCCAAGGCAATGGTGCAGAAGCTGTGGGACTTCTGCGATGTGCTCCGGGATGATGGGCTGTCCTATGGCGACTATCTGGAGCAGCTCACCTACTTGCTGTTCTTGAAGATGGCCGATGAGCAGGAGGAGTTGCTGGGCCAGAGGGTGGTGCCCGTCGGCTACGACTGGCCGACGTTGCTGAACCGGTCGGGGGAACTGCTCGAAGCCCAGTACAACAACACCCTTGCCGAGCTGGGTTCTTACGACGACATGCTCGGCGTGGTGTTCCGCAAGGCCCGTAACCGGATCCAGAACCCGGCCAAGCTGGAGCAGCTCATCAAGGAGTTCATCGACCAGCACGAGTGGATGAGCTATGACGCCGACCTCAAAGGCGATGCCTACGAGGGCCTGATCGAGAAGACCGCCCAAGAAGGCGCTAGGGGAGCGGGGCAATACTTCACGCCTCGGTCCCTCATCTCCGCCATCGTCGACGTGATGCAGCCCGAGCCCGGCGACCGCATCTGCGATCCGGCCTGCGGCACCGGCGGATTCTTCCTCGGCGCCTACCAGTCCATCGTCGAGCGGTTCCCCCACCTCACTCCCGACCAGGCTGCCCACCTGCGATCAGGCGCCTTCACCGGCTGGGAGATCGCCGACCTGCCCGCCCGCCTGTGTGCCATGAACCTGCTGCTCCACGGCATCGAGAGCCCAGAGTCTGACTCGCCCATAAACGTGGACGATGCTCTGCGCGACGACCCCGGCGAGCGTTTCGACATGGTGCTGACCAATCCGCCTTTCGGCCGGTCGTCATCGGACAGCTACGAGCGGGAGGACTTCTGGGCCACCACCAAGAACAAGCAGCTCAACTTCGTCCAACATGTGGTCAGCCTGCTCAATATCGGCGGCACCGCCGCGGTGGTTGTCCCCGACAACGTGCTGTTCGAGGCCGGAGCCGGCGAGACCATCCGCCGCCGGCTGCTCCATGACTGCGACGTCCACACTCTGCTGCGCCTGCCCACCGGCATCTTCTACGCCCAGGGCGTCAAGGCCAACGTGTTGTTCTTCCGCCGCCGAGAAGGGGCCGAGCAAGCCTGGACCAAGGAGCTGTGGGTCTACGACCTCAGAACCAACAAGCACTTCACCCTCAAGCAGAACCCGCTCACCAGGGCTGATCTCGACGACTTCGTGGCCTGCTACAACCCCGCCAACCGCCACCAGCGCCAGGAGTCCGAGCGTTTCAAGCGCTACACCTACGACGAGCTCATCTCCCGCGACAAGGTCAGCCTCGACCTCTTCTGGCTACGCGACGAAAGCCTCGAAGACATCGACAACCTCCCCGCCCCCGCCGTCCTCGCCGCCGAAATCGCCGAAGACCTCCAATCCGCCCTCACCGAAATCCAAGCCCTCGCCGAGAGTCTTTCAGCAGACGGCGAACCCACTGGCCTCGGTACTTCAAGCTGAAACGAAGTGTGAGCCTGTCGCACCTTGGGGGTATTCTGCGCCCCTTGTATAGCCTGTGGAAAACTTCGCAGCGGAAAGACAGCAATCATGGCTGACCGAACCGGTATCGAGTGGACTGAGACAACCTGGAACCCAACCACCGGTTGCGATCAGGTCTCCGTCGGATGCGACAACTGCTACGCCCTCACCCTCGCCAAGCGCCTCAAAGCCATGGGCAACCCCAAGTACCAGAACGACGGCGACCCAAACTCCAGCGGCCCAGGCTTCGGTTTGACACTTCACGACTACCAACTCGAACTTCCCTACCGCTGGCGAGCACCTCGGTTGGTCTTTGTGAACTCAATGAGTGACCTTTTCCACAACGATGTGCCGCTGGAGTTCATCCAGAGAGTCTTCACGGTGATGGCCGAGACACCCCAGCACACCTACCAAATCCTCACCAAGCGCTCGAAACGGCTCGCCGCTCTCGCAAGCGACCTTCATTGGCCATCCAACGTCTGGATGGGCGTGACCGTGGAAACGGATCGCTACGCCTTCCGCATCGACCACCTGCGCTCGGTAGATGCCGCGGTCCGATTCATCAGCGCCGAACCCCTTCTCGGTCCACTCCCAGGACTCGACTTGACGGATATCGGCTGGTTAATCGCCGGAGGAGAAAGTGGCCACGGTGCTCGACCCGTCCTAGAGGCGTGGGTTCGTGATCTTCGCGATCAGTGTGTTGCGGCCAGCACTGCCTTCTTCTTCAAACAGTGGGGTGGTCGCACTCCCAAAGCAAATGGACGCGTATTAGATGGCATTTACCATGGTGAGATGCCGCAGGGCTTCCATCTTGCCGCTTCATGACAGTGCCACAAGCTGACCAAGGCGTTCCATTGTTCAGTGACGCTGACTTGGATGCCATGATTGTGGAGATCGATTCAGGTCGCAGTGTTCCTGAAGCTAGAGATATCGCAACACAGATACGAGAATTCCATGGTTGGACTCTCAACAAGCTCGATGTTTTTGAAAACTACCTTAAGATGTACCGTCGGGTCGCGGGAGGTGGAACATATATTGATGCCTTTGCGGGCACAGGAAAAGGTAGGCTCGTCGAGAATGGCCAAAGTTTCGTTCGGGATGGATCGTCGCTCATTGCGAGCAAAAGCGGAGCCTTCTCTACTCTTCATCTCATAGAGAAGAACAAGGACCATTTCGAGTTGCTCGACTCCGAAGTCAAAGTTCTAAACTCCCGTCAGTCTTCTAGAATTCATACGTATCATGATGATTGCAATTCGAAAATACGCGAATTGTTGGGAGGCGGTGAACTTGACATGCAAAAGCCTTGCTTTGCGTTGCTGGATCAAGAATCTACTCAACTTGACTGGGATACAATTGAGAGGCTAGCGAACTGGAAGACTTACGAACCACCTCCAACTGATAGTGGAAGACCCAAGAAATGTAAAGTGGAATTGTGGATTCTATTCAACTCACATCAGGCAATGAGCAGACTGTGGCCTCATGATCGAGATAGATTTCCCGAATCATTTAGTCCTAAAACTCTAGATCGGATCTTTGGAAGTCGAGAGGCTTGGTGGGAACTATGGGAGGAACGTAAAACGTTCAAGATACTGATTGAGCGGTTCGCAGAGCAGCTGCGCTGTCTCGGATACCAATATGTGCTTCCTCAATTGATCAAAGATCCAGCAACAGGTCGCCCACAGTACCACATGATCCATGCTACCGATCATCCGAGTGCTGTTTCATTCATGCGGTGGGCTAAACGAAGCACAGATGGATTTGAAAATCAGCAACTTCCTGGAATATAGGCCCCCCAATAGTGTCTGAACTGGTCGGCCAGGCCCGTGCAGATCTCTCGAAGATCTGACTTCAGTCGATCAACTACCAAGGGACTGTTCGAAAGCCGGTGCTGAGACAGGGGCAGACTATCGGGACTGTGCGCTGCCCTGAGGCAGGGCGAGCGTTCCTTTTTCTGGGGGCATTGCGCCCCAACCCCTACCGGAGTCACTGTGTGGAGCAGCTGGAGCCGGGGCCACATTCGTAGGCTATGGTGTTGTATCGTGTCAACGTGACGAGAGTTCGGCATCCGAAGAAGGATGTCGAGAAGGCTCTTGCCCAGATGGAGGAGGGCGGTTGAGATGACAACGTTTGCATTCACTCTGATTGTCGAGGGTTCTGACATTCAGGATGTTGAAGTCGTCGATGCCTTGTTCGATGCCGGCTGTGACGATGCCCTCGCTGGGTCTTCTGATGGGGTTCAGTTCCTGGATTTCGATCGGGAGGCAGACACACTTGGGGAGGCAGTGCTATCCGCGGTGGGGGATGTCGAATCAGTCGAAGAGCTATCGGTGACCAGAATCGCTGATGCCGGTCTCATCACGATGGCTGAGATTGCGGCTCGTACTGGCCGCACCCGCGAGAGCATTCGGCTCCTGGTTGCAGGCAAGCGAGGGCCTGGGGGGTTTCCACCGCCAGCTACCGACCCCCGAAGCCGATATCGACTATGGAGAGCAGGCGAAGTTGAGTATTGGATGAGGGCCTATCTCGGGGAGGCCGCTGAATGGCAGGAGGACCTCTACTTGGCCGCTCTCAATATTGGCTTGGAGTTCCGCCACCACCGCGCCTACCTATCTGATGCAGAAGTCGCTGGCATCCGTACTCTTGTAGACCTCTAGTTCTTGGGACTGGCATTCATAGTCAGGGTCATAGCAAAGATCGCGGGACATACAGTTTCACGACTGTCCGGGATTGGGGACGAGCACTCGGCCTAGGCCGTATCGCAAGTCACAGCGAAGGATCGATGATCTGGTCGATGTCGCGGCGTATCTTGTCGGGGTCGACGTGGGGAAGGTGGTGCCAGCGGTCGAGCCAGGCTTCACGGTCTGGGCCCTGGTGGTGCCCGTGACGAGGTTCTGTCTCGGGATGGTCAGATTGGGCCACGCCAAAAGTCTATTGCCTGATTGGCGCTGCCCTGACGGCGATTTGGCTCGATTGCTCCCCGTTGAGTCGTCGCTTGGGGGATTGACAGTCAGTCAGGGGAGAGACGCTGGAGCAGCAAGGAGGCGTAGGCCGAGGGCGTCAAGCACCTTGAGTACTGACCCGAGTTCGAGATCCTTGCAGATTGACAACTCGTCGGGCATGAGCCCTGCATCCTCTACGACCTCTGCCTTGCCTTGGGCGCGGGCGATGTCCTTGAGGGCAGCGACCGTCAATTCTGGGTTGCTCTCGACGAGAACGGTATCCAAGTAGGCAACCATGTCGTCCTCAGTCCGCAGGTGATCCGCTGCGTTCCAGGGACGCGTCCGTGCTATTCCCGTTTGGGATCTCTTATCGACCTAACGGTGCTGGGCTGCCACTTGTGGTGGCCATGCCACACCAGGTTCGGGCAGCGGCTTGCCTTCAGAAGTTAGGTCTTCTACGGCCTCGGCAACCACGGCCCGGATGCCCGACTCTGCCGCTTCCCGATCCGGCTCCAGCCAGCTGATTAGGGGAAACCCGTCGCACAGGCCGACCCACTCGCCATCCTCATCAGACCACTCGGTCCAGAACCGATACCGATCAGTCGCCATCGTATTTCTCCTTCTCATCTAACGCTCGGAGCGCCTGGCGTACCTGATAGGGCTTCGCCTTGCCTTTGCGGGGCTGAAGAACCAGCAAAGGGTGATCCATCCACGGAGTGTTATAGATCAGGTGGCTGCCCTTGCGTCGCCGCGGCTTGCCAAAGCATAGGTCGCAAACAGCGACCAGGTCAGCCCACGAAACATCGTCCGGGTTATTCCGGATTCTCTGCAATCGCTTTTCGTCTCGTGTCATCCAGCTTGAGCGAGGCACTGCGGGTCGGAAGGATTCATACTGCTGACCCACTGTCGAAATCTTCATTTGACTTAGAATATATGGATATATATTGTAATAGCTAGATATTATCGCACCCGGTAACCAGGGCGCCCAGGCAATTTGCATATGCGAGGAGAAACGCGAGATGGGTGTGCTCCTGACGGTGGCGGCGTACGGGTCTGTCGGGTTGATGATGTTCAACCTGGGGTTGCTGTACCCGTACTTGAGGAACAAGTGGTACCGGCGAAAGCTGAAGAAGGTGCGGGCCGTCGGCCCGGACGGGACAGTGGTCACCAAAGACGACGTCCGCCGAGAGCTCATGCGGGATCCGGTGGCCAGCGACCTGTTCACCAGCGACGACACCCCTGACGACGTGGCCCGCTACCTGTTCTTGGAGGCGGAGCGGCGGGCGATGCTGCGCAAGTGCAACCGGCTCGACGACGATGAGAACGACTTCTTCGCCCCGCCCCGACGCGGCGGACCCGACCCTGGTTTCCGGGGCTGCAACGAGTTGTGATCATCGCAGGGCAGGCTGTCAAACCATTGGGGAGCCGATGCCGGCTGCGCAATCTTCGGCTAGATATTTGTGGCCCTATTTTTGAGTCCACAAGGTGCTATCGTGCTTGGCATGGAGGCCATCTCGACATCCCTCGGAGCGCGCGAAGTCACGACGCGCCAGTTTCGCGACAACTTCTTTGCCCTGATGCGCGAAGTGCGTGAAACGGGCTGCGATGTGGTCGTAACCAACCGGGGACAGCCATACGCTCGGGTCGTGCGGGAGATCGAGCACACCGGCGGCATCATCGGGTGCGACAAGGACATTCTGAGGATCACCGGAGAAATACCGGAGTCCATCACTCCGACCGAGGAGTTCTACTCGGCAGTCGATCCGAAACGGGTACTCGATGGGGAGACAGATTGGCACTGACCCTGCTCGACACCGATGTGCTAATCCGACTTCGAACCGATGATCCTCTTCTGGGGGCTACTGCGAGAGAAATGCTGGCTGAGCGGTTCGAATCGCAAATGCTGGCGGTATCGCCTGCCTCCTTCAACGAAGTCTCCCGCCTGGTGGAGAGGGGAGTGATCGAGTTGGCCGTGCCGGTGCTGGACTGGTGTCGACGCTGCTTGGACGGTGGCATCAGACTGCTACCGCTGTCGGTGGAAATCGTGGCGGCAGCCCCCTGGTTGCGGGGGCGGGGATTCCATGGCGATCCCTTCGACCAGCTCATCGTGGCCACTGCCATCGACCAGAGCTGCGGTCTGGCTACGACCGACAAGTCCATCATCTCTTGGGCTGCCCAATCCGGGGGACTGACGGTTCTGAACGCCCGGGCGTAGTGACTCAAGTCTCCCTCAGTCAGACAAGAGGCCCCTGCGCGAGGAATACCTGGCCCGCCAGCCGTAGAGAAGGGTCGCAACAGCCGCCCAGTCTGGTTCCGAGTCGGTTTTCCCCACTAGGTAGGGTTGGCTGATGGCCTACACCGACGACGCGATTCGGGACTTGACCCGCCGGGTCTTCGATCTGTGGCAGGACGACACCACCGACCTGGCCCCCGACGTGATGCGCCAGTCGGTCCACGCCTACCTCGACCAGGAGCGCTTCGAGTACGAGGTGGAGCGGATCTTCAAACACCTACCCCTGGCACTGGCCCTGGGATCAGAGCTTCCCGGCCCGGACACCTACAAGGCCATGGACGTCATGGGCGTTCCGGTGCTGCTCACCCGGGGGGCCGACGGCGCGGCCCGGGCCTTCCTCAATGTTTGCAAGCACCGGGGGTCGCCGCTGTGCGAGCCGGGGTCGGGGTCGGCCCAGCGGCTGAGCTGCCCCTACCACGCCTGGTCCTACGACACCGCCGGCGACCTGGTGGGCATGTTCGGCGCCCACACCTTTGGCGACGTCGACCGCGACCACCTCTCGCTCACCCCGCTGGCCTGTGCCGAGAAGGCGGGCTTCGTGTTCGCCTGCCTCACCCCCGGCGTCACCTTCGACATCGACGCCTTCCTGGGCGATTTCGCCCCCTACGTCACCGCCCTCGACCTCGACCAGTGGCACATCTTCGAGCAGCGCACCCTCGACGGCCCCGGCTGGAAGGTGGCCTGGGACGGCTACCTGGAGGGCTACCACCAAGAGCGGCTCCACCCCAAGACCGTGGGGCTGAACACCATCGGCAATCTCATGGCCCACGACACCTGGGGCCCCCACCAGCGCATCGTGTTCGGCCGCAAGTCGCTGCCCAAGCTGGTCGACCAGCCCGAGGAGGAGTGGGACCTCGACGAGCACATCCGCCTGATCCACTCGATCTTCCCCAACGTCTCGATCTCCGGGATCCTGGGCGACTACTGCCTGCTGAGCCAGCTCTTCCCCGGCCCTGTCGTCGACACCAGCCTCACCATTCAAACCGTGCTGTGCCGCCACGAGCCGTCCACTGACGAGGAGCGCGAGGCAGCCGAGCAGTTCAGCGCCCTAGTGCTTCAGGCGGTGCGCGACGAGGACTACTGGGTGGGTTTCCAGATCCAGAACGCCCTGAAGAGCGGGGCCACCGCCGAGGTGCTGTTCGGGCGCAACGAGCCAAGCTTGCAGCACTACCACCACGCGGTGGAGCGCTACGCAGAGCTGAGCGTCGAAAGAGAGAGCTAAGCGTGCCGGGAGGCAAGCTCCCGCGGCCCAGAAGCAGCCGCTAGGTAATACTCAGCATCCGGTCGAGGGCGATGCGGGCGTCGGCCGCGGTATCCGGATCCACGGTGATGCGATTGCGGACTTTGCCCTCCACCAGGCCCTCCAGCGTCCAGGCCAGATGGGCGGCGTCGATGCGGAACATGGTCGAGCACGGGCAGATCAGCGGGTCGAGCGACACCACCGTCTTGTCCGGGGTCTCATTGTTCAGCCGGTTCACCAGGTGGATCTCGGTGCCCACCCCGATTACCGAGCCAGAAGGCGCCGCGGCCACCGCCTTGATGATGTAGTCGGTGGAGCCCACCTGGTCGGCCAGGGCGCACACCTCCCGGCTGCACTCGGGGTGGACCACCACGATCCCGTCGGGGTGCTCGGCCCGGAAGGAGGCGACGTGGTCGGGCTGGAACCGCTGGTGTACCGAGCAGTGCCCCCTCCACAGCAACAGCACCGACTCCTTGCACTGGGCCTCAGTCAGGCCGCCCAGGTCGAAACGGGGGTTCCAAACCGCCATATTGCTCTCGTCGTAGCCCATGTCGAAGCCGGTGTTGCGGCCCAGGTGCTGGTCGGGGAAGAACAGCACCTGGTCGCCCCGCTCCAGCGCCCAGTCGAGCACAGCCCGGGCGTTGGACGATGTGCACACCGCCCCGCCGTGGCGGGCCACAAACGCCTTCAGGTTGGCGGCCGAGTTCATGTAGGTGATGGGCACCACCCGGTCGATGTCGGTCACCCGGGCCAGCTCCTCCCAGGCCTCCTCCACCTGGTCGATGTCGGCCATGTCGGCCATGGAGCAGCCCGCGTTCAAATCGGGGAGCACCACCTGCTGGTGGTCGCCGGTCAAGATGTCGGCCGACTCGGCCATGAAGTGCACACCGCAGAACACGATGTACTCGGCCTCAGGGCGCTGCTGGGCCAGCACCGACAAACGGAAGGAGTCGCCCCGGGCATCGGCCCACGCCATGACCTCGTCACGCTGGTAGTGATGCCCGAGAATGAACAGCCTGTCGCCCAACGCCTCCTTGGCGTCGGCGATCCAGCCCGCCAACTGCTCGGGCGATGCCGTTGTGTACCGCTCGGGAAGCGGTCGCTGAACGCGCAACATGTTCTGGGAACCTCCGTGAGGTGAGGGAACTCCAATTAGCGGCCGGTGGGGGCAGCCAGGTCGCCTCGCCACGGGGATGTCGGCCTCAGAGTTGGATATGTCGCCGGATACCTGGCCGGCGTGGGAGCAAACATTACCCGTTTGGAGCACAGAATCAAAGGGCAACAGCCGGGGGCACACTCCACGGCAACCGCGTGCCGCCCGGCTCATAGGATGGGACCAGCATGTTGAACCGCCCGACCCCCGGCACCATCCCCGACGCCGCGGGCTCATACCAGTTCAAAGACCGGCACGGACGCCTCATCTACGTGGGCAAGGCCAAGAACCTGCGCTCCCGGCTGGGCAGCTATTTCCAGAACCCGGCCTACCTGGCCCCCCGCACCGCCCAGATGGTGGCCGAGGCCGAATCGGTGGAGTGGATTCAGGTGGACACCGAGGTGGAGGCGCTGATGCTGGAGTACAGCCTCATCCAGCAGCACCAGCCCCGGTACAACGTCCGCTACCGGGACGACAAGAGCTACCCGTTCCTGTGCGTGACCATGGTGGACGAGTGGCCCCGGGCCATGGTCATCCGGGGACGCAAGAAGAAGGGCAACCGCTATTTCGGCCCCTACGGCCACGCCTACGCCATCCGCGAGACCCTCGACCAGCTTCTGCGCACGTTCCCCATCCGCACGTGCAGCGACAACAAGTTCAACCACCATGCCCGGCTGGGCCGACCGTGCTTGCTGCACCACATCGAGAAGTGCGCCGGCCCGTGCGTGGGCGAAGTGGAGCGGGAGCGCTACGACCAGATGGTGGACGACTTGCTGGCCTTCCTCGGCGGCGACACCGACGAGGTGGTGAAGCGGCTGGAGGACGACATGGCCGCGGCCGCGGCCGCCCTGGAGTTCGAGCAGGCCGCCCGCAGCCGAGACCGGCTGGCCAGCGTGCGCAAGGCCATCGAGGGCCAAGAGATGGTGGGGGGCCGCTCGGAGGACTACGACGTGGTCGGCCTGGTGGACGACGAGCTGGAGGCCGCCTGCCAGGTGTTCTACGTCCGCAAGGGCCGGGTGATGGGCCGCCGGGGGTTCATCGTGGACAAAGCCGGCCAACTCAGCCGCCCCGAGCTGGTGAGCCGGGTGCTGGAGCGTCTGTATTTCGAGGAGAACCCGCTGGGCGGCCCCAAGCAGGTGCTGGTTCCCGACCTGCCTGACAACCAAGAGCTGTACGAGGAGTGGCTCCGGGAGCAGCGGGGTTCCAAGGTGGGCATCTCTGTGCCTCAGCGGGGGGCCAAGCGCAAACTTCAGGAGACGGTGGCCCGCAACGCGGCCGATGCGTTTGCCCGCCACCGGCTCAAGCGGACCTCCGACCACAACAGCCGAGCCCGGGCGCTCAACGACCTTCAAGAGTGCCTGGGCCTGCCCGAGGCCCCCCTGCGGATCGAGTGCTATGACATGAGCCACCTCCAGGGCTCCGATTACGTGGGTTCGATGGTGGTGATGGAAGACGGGCTGCCCCGCAAGTCGGAGTACCGCCGGTTCAAGGTGCGCACGGTGGAGGGCAACGACGACTATGCGGCCATGGAGGAGGTGCTCACCCGCCGGCTGTCCAACTACCTGGCAGAGCGGGACCGCCCAGTGGAGGAGCGGGGGAAGTTCGCCTATCCGCCGCAGTTGCTGGTGGTGGACGGCGGCAAGGGCCAGCTGGGCGTGGCCGAACGGGTGCTAGCCGAGCTGGGGCTGGACGGGGAGATCTTCCCGGCTGGGCTGGCCAAGGAGTTCGAGCAGGTTTTCGTGCCCGGCCAGTCCCACCCGGTGGAGATACCCCGACCGTCGGAGAGCCTTTATCTGCTTCAGCGAATCCGGGACGAGAGCCACCGCTTCGCCAACGACTACCACCGCCAACTGCGGGGCAAGCGGATGACCAAATCGTCGCTGGACGGCATTGATGGCCTCGGCCCGGCCCGCAGAACCCGGTTGGTCAAAGAACTGGGCGGGGTGCGAGCGGTAGAGCAGGCCTCGCTGGATGACCTGGAGGCGTTGAGCTGGCTTCCCGACACCGTGGCCTATGCCGTGTACGAAAAGCTCCACGGACCGCAATGAGTGCAGAACTCCCGGGCGAAGACCTGTGGGAGCAAAACGCCGGGTGGTGGCAGGCCCAGTGCACCGACGGAGCCGACCCCGAGTACGCCGAGCTGATTGTCCCGCTGGCCGCTGAGCTGTTGGCCGGGTACGACCGGCTACTGGACATCGGTGCTGGAGAAGGGCAGCTTTCCCGACTGGCGGCCGGGCTGGGCGCGTCCCTGGTGGTTGGGGTCGACCCCACCCGAGCTCAAATGGCCGAGGCAGCCCGCCGAGTCGGGGGACCGGTCTACGCCAGGGGACGGGCCGAGGCGCTGCCGCTGGCCGATCGATCGTTCGACGCCGCGGTGGCCTGCTTGGTGTTCGAGCACATTGACGCCATGGACAGCGCAGTGGCCGAGGCCTCCCGAATGCTGCGCGACGGCGGGCGGTTCCTGCTCTTCTTGAACCATCCGCTGCTGCAAACGCCCGACAGCGGCTGGATCGACGACCACATTCTCGACCCGCCCGAGCAGTACTGGCGGATCGGTCCGTACCTTCGGGAGAGCGTGATGATCGAAGAGGTGCAAAAGGACGTGTTCCTACCGTTCGTGCACCGCCCACTGAGCCGCTATGTGAATGCACTGCGCGACGCAGGTCTGGCCATAGACCGCATGCTGGAGCCCGCCCCGCCGCCGGGTTTTCTGGCTGCGGCCCCGGAATACTCCCAGGCCGAGACCATTCCCCGCCTGCTGGTACTGGTGTGTCGGAAAGAGCCCCAGTCGGCCTAGTCCGCCCCTTCAACCTCGCGATTCGGGAATAGCCAGAGCGGCCTCATCTCGGCCATTAGCCTGAAGTGGTGGCCGAGTTCGTCGTGATCACTGGGATGTCGGGTGCCGGCCGATCACAGGCTGCCAACCACTTCGAGGACCTGGGCTGGTACGTGGTGGACAACTTGCCCCCCGCCCTGCTGCCCAAGGTTCGAGAGTTCGCCGACGCCCCCGACAGCGGCGTCTCCCGGGTGGGCCTAGTGCTCGGCCTGAACCTCTACCACGACGAGGTGGCCCCTGCCCTGGCCGATCTCAAGGAATCTGCCGATGGCTCGGTGCGGATCCTTTTTCTCGACGCCTCCACCCCAGAGCTGGTTAAGCGGTTCGAGAACACCAAGCGCCGCCACCCGTTTGCCGGCACCTCGCCGATGGGGGTGTCCGACGCCATTGAGGCCGAGCGGGAGGCACTGGGCTATCTCCGCAGCGAGGCCGATGTGGTGGTGGACACCTCCGAGTACAGCATCTATCAGTTAAACCGCTTCATCGACGAGGTGTTCGACCTTGACGCCGGGCCGGAGTCAGTGACTACCCGGATCATGTCATTCGGCTTCAAACACGGCATCCCGCTCGACGCTGATCTGGTACTGGACTGCCGCTTTCTGCCCAACCCCCACTGGGTGGAGGAGCTCCGCCCGCTCACCGGCCAACACGAGGCGGTGAAGGACTTCCTGCTCAACGGCCAGCCCATGGCCGAGACCTTCCTACAAAAGACCGAGGATCTGTTGACCATGCTGGTGCCCGCCTATGTGCGGGAGGGCAAGTCGTATCTCACCATCGCCTTCGGCTGCACCGGGGGCCACCACCGCTCAGTATTTGTGGCCGAAGACATCAACCGCCGCCTCATCGAAAATGAAGAACTCGGTGTCCGCCCCCTCGTCATACACCGGGACATCGACAAATAGCTCGGTTCGGCAGCGGCGCAGGGTTCAGGTGGCGTCCCGGGATTTGGCCACCATGGCGTCGCTGGCTTCCCACAGCCTGGCACCGTTGTCAGGATCGGCCGCGCTGTCCGACACCTGCTTGCGATTCATCAGGTGCAGGTACATCCCGGTGGATGTTCCTGCTTCTGGAGCGCAGCACAGATAGATGATCGGCGCGATGGCCTTCTCGGGGGACCGGAAGAACAGCCGCAACGCCGGGTTGACGATCGGCTTCAGCAACGCCGGAGCGTCGCGGGCGATTCTGGTGGAGACGCCACCGGGGCACAAGGCGTGCACGGCTACGTCGGCTGTTTCGCTCGGATTCAGTCGGCGCGACAGCTCAGTGGCATAGGTGCTCAACACCAGTTTGCTGAGGCCGTAGTGCCGCATGCTCTCTTTGATCCCGTATTCGGAGTACTCGCCAAAGTGATCGAACTCGATGGCCTCATAGGACCGGTGCGACTCCGATGAGACGAAAACGATCCTTGGCGGATCGCCACCCCGGTCTGCGGGACGGATGACGCCGTCCTTCAGCCATCGGTCGATCATCACTCGCTTGGACAAGAAGTGGACCGCGAACATGGTGTCGTACCCCTGCGGGGTCTCCCTCGCGGTAGGCGTCATCAGGCCGGCGTTCATTAGGGCGATGTCGATGCGTATGCCGCTTCGTTGCAGTTCGTCGCAGCAACGATGCACGGAGCGGACATCGGCCAGGTCCACCTCGACCATCTCCACGGTCTCCGATCCCGACGCATCCTTGATCTCGTCGCAGGTGTCGTCGTGGCCGGGGCGGCAGGCCAGGATCATGTTGCCGCCCCGTCGGGCTAGCTCGATGGCCGCCGCTCGGCCCAATCCGCTGTTGGCCCCGGTCACCAAACACGTCTTGCCGTTGATCCGCACGTCGTCGGGGACTGGTTCGACATCAGGTGTCTTCAGATTGCGGAAGTCGCGAACAGCCCCGGCGATTGCGTTGGCCACAGTGCGCTTTTTCGGTGCTTGACTCATGGCTAAAGGTACCTCGTTGATCATGGACGGTTTGGCCCTCTGTGAGCGTGGCGTGGCCTATTCGAAGGGGATGCCATAGGCATCCCGATAGGCCGCAAAAGTCTCGTCCATGACCTGCTCGCTCAGGCCGAAGTGTTCGAGCCGGTAGTGGTGCTTTCCGAAGCGGTTCTGCGGGTTCGCGGCCACGTACTGCTCGGCCATTTTCCGGGCTTCGTCGTCGAAGTCGATTCCTGCCACCTCGTAGATCTGCCGGAGTTGGGACATCGGGTCGCGGGTCAGGTCGTAGTACGAAACGTCGACAAATCGACCGCCGGGGGTCTCCGCTCGCGTCTTCATGGCCCACTCCACCATTCGGTGCGTCTTGTCGCACCAGTGGCGTCCGATTTCGGCCGGGTCCACGTGATCGCTGAACATGCCCCGACCGTGGGCCACCATGCTGCAAAAGGAGGTGACGGCCACCCGGGGATCGCGGTGGGTCTGCACGACCGTGGCGCCGCTGAACACCTTGAGCAATACGTCGAGGTATTCCAGGTGATGAGGCGTCTTGAGCACCCAGGCCCGGGCCGGCCGCTGCCAGGTCAGCACCTTCAACACCCGGCGGAAGTACTCATACGTCGCGGTGTGGTCCTGTTCCGCTAGCCAGCGGGAATAGCTGGGAACGTGCAGGATGGCCTCCGCTGACTGGCTCATGAAGTTGAGGTCGAGCAACAGTACGTCTTCCTCGGGCTGTTCGCGGTTGATGGGGTGGACGGCCATGAAATCAGGGGACAGGTAGGAGATGGTCCGCTCGGCCAGCACCGCCCGCCGCCTGCGGGATCGCTCGGCACGTTCAGGCGCATCGGTTGCCGCCACGGGTATAAGCGCTTCCTCACCAGAGATGCCCCGGATCTCGGGGTGGGAATAGATGAGGCGGTGAAGAAGCGTCGTGCCGGTGCGCTGAAGCCCAGTGATCACGATGACTGTGCCGAGGTCGATGTCGTCGATCTGGGGATGTTGTTTGAGCAGGTCCTGAATGCGCAGCCGCTGAATCAAAGCGCCGGCCAGCCTGGACTTCTGAATCAGCAAGCCAGTGGGAGTCAGCCGGGCCTCGTCATTGACCGACTCCACCAGCACTCGCAAGGCCTCCAGGTGCCCGTCGTCCCCGAAGTCGGAGAGCCCGGCCTTGCGCTTAGCGTGTTTGACCAGTTTGTCGACGTCCAAGCGGCCCGTGACCCCGAAGCGCTCGCCGGCGCGGGCCAGGCGGTTGAGCGCCCGGACAGGGATCGGGCGAAAGGGGCTCTGATAGTCGGTGGACGTCAAGCGGCTACTCCCGCAGGCTGCTCAGCGGCACTACACGGCACTGAGGCTGGGGAGTCTCGGTGGCTCGTACCCAGCGGAACGACATGGTGCCGAGCAAGTGGCCTGCGGTTTCAATCCAGTTGGGCAGGCCTGGATCGCGGTGGGCCACGATCAGCCGCACCGATCCGTCGGCTTCGCAGTGGGCCAGATGGCTGTTGGTGTGGATCGTGTAGTGGCGGTAATCCAGTGATTCCATCCAATAGTTGCTGAGCTGGAAGTTCCAGTACTCGCATTCGGGGGGAGTGGCTTCGATCACCAGCGCTTCGTCGGGTTCCAGGGCCCAGTGGCTGTGGTAGTAGGTGATGTTGGGGTCGCCGCCCGCGTTCAGCGACACGTCGGGGTCGAACTGCGGTAGTTGGTTGCTGTGCTTGGAGAAGTCTCGAGCCCACTTGGTGAACAGCAGGGGTGCGCCCATCACCAGCGCCCCGACGTTCTTCAAGCCCTCATCCAAGGCTTTCGGCGTGAGGTGTGAGGGTTGGCGTTCCTCGGGAGCACAGTTGATGCGCTCGATGGCCAGCTCAGCGGAAACTTCCGTGTTGCGGTCGGCAAAGGTCTGACGCACTACCAACGTGCCGGTCTCAGGGGTCATCGGCAGCCAGTTGCCCTCTTGGGGGGTGCTGCTCAGAATCAGCTCGAAACAGCCGTCGGCATCCATCTCGATCTGGTCGGCTTCGATGTGTCCGGTGGGGGGCAGGCCGCCTCCCTGGCCGTAGTTGCCCGATTGCGTTCCGATGCTCAGGTAGGCGATGGTGTTGCGCCGCCCGGTGATCTTGTAGTCGTAGCTCCCGTCCAACGAGGCCGTGTAGTAGTAGTTGTCGGGGTTGTCCGCGCCCAGCTTGGTGGTCTCGTTGGCCACGCGATGCATCACCGGCGCCTTGGGATCGGCGTGTTCGACGAAGGCCATCAGCCCGGCACGGGCGAGGCGGCTCAGGTGCCGGTAGCCCTCCGCCTGGTTGAACGGGTCCCGCGGCGCGCCGGGGAAATTCATCGCCGCTCCCGCCGCTTTCAAGGAATCGCAGAACTCCTCCCACGCTTTGCCGCTGACCACCCGCTGTTCGGCCACGTCTTCGAGGGTCTTGCCCCGCATTTTCCGAATCAGAAGGGAGATCCGCCGAAATGCGCCCAGCAGTCGTATAGCAATCCGTCGCATGGCGACTGTCTAGCGACGCCTGCAGACCGGCGGCAACACGGGTTCAGCACACTGTGGTCTGCTTGAACAAAGATGGCTCGGTGAGATTCGGCCTGCTGTTGACCTCGGTACACGACCGGTCAGCGCTCGTACACCAGCAAATCGCCGAGCACCATGAACTGATCTCCGTGGCCGTGGATCACGGGTTCGACCTCGTCGTGGCGGGCCAGCACTTTGCCGCGCCCACGCTGCGCTACCTCCAGCCCATCCCGTATCTGACCTCGATCGCCATGAAGTTTCCGACGGTCAGCGTCGCCACCGGCATCCTGCTGCTGCCCTTGCACCATCCCCTGACCGTTGCCGAAGAAGTAGCCACCATGGATGCGGTGACCGGCGGGCGGGTGATCATGGGAGTGGGGATCGGCTACAGCCAAGACGAATTCGACGCCTTCGGCGTAGACCGCACCACTCGTACAGCGCGGTTCGAAGAGTCGGTGGAGATCATCCGAGCGCTGTGGGCAGGCCAGCCCCTTAACCACAATGGCCGCTTCTACCAGCTCGACGACGTCGAGTTGTCCACGCTTCCCGTCCACCAACCCCACCCCCCGATCTGGGTCGGGGCCCAGGTGGAGGCGTCGGTGCGGAGGGCCGCACGGGTGGGCGATGCCTGGTACGCCGCACCGTTTCCGACCCATCGACAGCTCGTCGACCTGTACCAGGCGTTCCTGGAGGAGCGGGCGGCTCAAGGCCATCGGCCGCACACAGCCATCCCGGTCCGCCGGGAGGTTTACATCGCCGACAGCCCGGCTGAAGCCGAAGCGGCGGTCTCAGCAGGGGCAGCGTCGCGCTATGGCACCTATCGCTCGTGGGGGCTCGATGTGGACGACGGCCTCGGCCGCAACGACTGGCTGGACAGCCGGTTCGTGCTCGGCAGCCCCTCTGATGTGGCCGAGGGGCTCTCCTACCTCATGGCCCAGGTCGAGCACTCCCACTTCATCTACAAGCCGCAGTGGCCGGGATACGACCATGCCCATGCCATGGCCCAGCTCAAGCGATTCGGCGCCGAGGTGATCCCGCTATTGTCCGGCTAGCCCGGATACCGAAAACCCCAACCACCGAAAGCAGAGCCTATGGGATCGGATAACACGCCCTACCGGGGTCCAAAGATCGGCCTCTGTCTGCCCTATGAAGGCCCGGCCACGGCCCAGGACATCGTGGACGTCGCTCAAGCGGCAGAGTTAGCCGGGCTGGACTCGGTATGGGTGGGCGACCACATCGCCTTCCCGGTGGAGTTCTCCTCGCCGAACCCCACCACGGCCGACGGCAAGTATCCGTATCCCACCGACAACCCCCGGATGGAGGCACTCACCACCTTGGCTTTCGTCGCCGGGGCGACGTCCACCATTCGGCTCGCGGTCAACGCTTGCGTGCTTCCCCAGCGCAACCCCGTAATCGTCGGCAAGGCCGTGGCCACCCTCGACTACCTGTCGGGGGGACGGGTGATTTTCGGGGTGACGCTCGGTTGGCTTCGCGAGGAGTTCGAAGCCCTTGGTGCCGACTATCCCCGGCGTCGCCAGGCGCTGGAGGACGGCATCGAGATCCTGCGCACCCTGTGGGAGCAAGAGCATCCCTCCTATGAGGGGGAAACCCACTCGTTTCTGCCCCTCAACATGAGGCCCAAGCCGGTGCAGTCTCCCGTGCCCATTCTTGTGGGCGGCCACTCCCGGCCCGCGCTTCGCCGGGCCGCAGCGGTGGGAGACGGCTGGCTGGCTTCCCGGATGACTCCGGATGGGTTGCGGGAACATGTGAGCTTCCTGCGCGAAGAGCGCAAGCAATCGGCCCGGGCCGACCAGCCGTTCACTGTTGCCACCACCTGGCCAGCGGCGGTGGGGGGTCACAACCCGAATGTGCTCGACTTAACCGATCGGGACGCCACGCTGGGAACTCTGACTGAGTTGGGCGAAGCCGGGGCCGATGCCATCAACATGGTGGTCGTCTCGTATGACCCCACCGAGACCCTGGAGGCGGCCGAAGCCCTGGGCCAGCATCTGGGTTCAGGCTCTTAGGGATCAGGCTGAGCCCGCCACCCCGGCGTCGAGCAGGGCGGCGATTTCCTCTGGGCTGTAGCCCGCCTCGGCCAGGATCTCCTCGCTGTGCTGGCCCAGCACCGGCGGGGGACCGGTGATCGCGCCGGGGGTGTCGTGCAGGCCGATCACTGGGCCCAACTGGGGAATCTCTCCCAGGGTGGCGTGTTCCACCGACTGCACCAGTCCGGCCTGCTGCACCTGGGGATGGTTGAGGATCTGCGAAAAGTTATTGACCGACCCGAACAGCCCTCGGTGTTGGTTGAACGACTCCTCCCACTCGGCGCTGGTCCGGGTGATGAAGATGCCTTGCAGGTATTCGGTGAGCTCGGCTCGGGCGTCCACCCGCTGCCGGTTGGTCAGGTAGCGCTCGTCGGTGGCTAACTCCGGCTTCCCGATGGACTGGCAGAAGCGCTCCCACCCGTCTACGCCTCCCCACACGCCGGCCACTACGTAGCCGTCGGCGGTCTGGAACGCCTCATAGGGCACCACCACGCTGTGGGCGCTGCCGTGGCGCTCCGGATCATCGCCGTCCACCCAGTGTGAAGCCAGACGGGTGGTCAGTGACGACATCAGAGCAAACAGCATCGACACGTCAATCATCTGGCCGCTGCCGGTTTTCTCTCGGGCCAACAGCCCGAGCATGGCGGCCTGAGCGCCGACCAGTGCGCCGGTGAAGTCGGCCATCGGGACGCCGACCAGGCTGGGCCCCCTGTCAGGCTCACCGGTCACCGACATCACCCCCGAGACCGCTTGGACCACCGGGTCGGTCCCCGGGTAGGGGGCCAGTGGACCCTCGGGGCCGAAAGCAGTGAGGGAGACGTACACGATCTGGTCGTTGATGGCCGACAGGGCGTCGTAGCCGATGCCGATCTCGTCGGCGACACCGGGCCGGTAGCTGGTGACCACCACATCGACAGTGGCTGCTAAGCGATGGATGACCTCGAGCCCCTCGGGTGTGCGCATGTCCAGAGCGAGGCTGCGCTTGCCCCGGTTCCAGATGAGGAACAGGGCGCTCTCCCCGTCGACGAACGCGGTGCCGACGCCTCGGCTGCCATCGCCATGGGGCAGGCTTTCCACCTTGATGATGTCGGCCCCGTAGTCGCCCAAGATCATGGTGCCGTAGGGGCCGGCCATGTGGCGGGTGAAGTCCAGCACGCGGATGCCGTCGAGGGGCCTCGTCATGCGAGTCCTCCTGAGAGGTCTTCTCCGACGAGCTGGTCCAGGCCGACCTCGGCCAGGAGCTCGTCGGTGTCGGCACCGAGGTCGGGGGGCGGGGGCAGGTCGTCGAGGCCGGGTTGAGCAGCCTCGTCAGGGTCGGAGGAGAGCTGCACCGGTGAGGCCGCCATTTGGACCCGGCCTCCGGGCACTTCGGTTCCCCGCAGAACCCGGTTGAGCTGGGCATGCTCGCTGTTCACTGCCTCATCAAGGGTCAGAATGGGGGCGAACGGGATCTCGGCCTTATCGAGGAGGCGGTTCCACTCGTCGAAAGTGCGCCGGCTGAAGGCCTCGGCGATCAGCGGGTATTCGTCGTCGTATCCGAAGTCCATGCTGTGGGTCCACTCACCCCGGGTTCGCAGTTCGTCCAGCCCGGCCAAATCGCAGAACCGCTCCCAGGCGACCTTCTCCAACGGGCAGATAAGCAGCGCCCGGGCATCGGAGGTGGCATACATGGAGTAGCGCGACCCGAGGGAGCGGTACTCGTGCCAGGGTTCGTTCTTGTTGGCCCAGGTGTTCACGTCGCGCCAGTTCCACCAAAGCGCGGTGTTCCAGATGGATGTGTGCACGAACTGCGGCCCACCGCCCCGATCTCGCTTCACGACGGCGGCCAGCACCCCCATGGCGCCGAACACGCCGGCCAGCATCACCCCGGCTGAGCGCCATCCGACCCGGGTCTGGGGCTGGCCGTCGTTCCACTCGATGTCAACCCGTCCAGCCAGCGCATCCATGTTCTGGCCATGGGCCTTGTAATCGGCCCACGGTCCCGTCAGGCCGTAGCCCGAGATCACGCAGTACACGAGCTGGGGGTTGGCCTCGAGCAGGGTGTGGAAGTCCAGGCCCCGGCGGACGGAGTCCTTCGGGCGGGAGCCGACGATTACCGCATCGGCCCACCCGGTGACCCCGGCCACCACGTCGGCCCAGTGGGGCGACCGGGTGCTGACCGCGATGCTGCGGGTGCCGGGATTGAGGGCTAGGTGCAAGTCGCTGATCCCGGCGATCTTGGGCTCATTGCCCCGATTGCCATCACCCTGAACAGGGTGTTCGACCTTGATGACATCGGCGCCCATCTCCACCAGCAGATGCGAGGCCAGCGGGCCCGACATGTGGGTCGAGAAGTCCACTATGCGAAGCGGCTCCGTCTGGGTCATGTCAGCTTGGTCCGAGGATGGCCAGGATCTGGCGGGACTGGCACAGAAGCGTGCCGTCCGGGGCCCAAATGTCGAGGTCCCAATCGAGGTAGCCGCCCCGCACCAGCCCGGTGCGCGACCGCAGCAGCACCATGTCGTCGGCCTGCACAGTGGACAGGTCGGCCCGGAAATAAGTGGTGTGGTCCAAGGTGGCGGTGGTGTACATGCGGTCGAGGCGCACCCACCAGCCCATCATCCCGATGTCGCCGATCATCAGCAGACCGGGGGCGTCAACGGGCCGAGCCTGGGCGAAACCGGCCCAACCAACCCGCTCCATGGGGCCGTCCGGCGCAGCGAACGGTTTCGGCCCGAGGCGGTCTTGCATGACCACGTTGTCGCCGTAGGGGTAGGCGAATTCGGGCACATAGCCGTTCGCCTCCCGTCCTGGGGTTGGCGGTGCCACCTCGGGCATGGGCAGTTCGTCGAAGTCGGGGCTGGGCCGGTCGGTGGCGAAGCTGGCCAACGCGGTGGCGATCAGCTTGCCTTCTTGTACCACTCTGGCCGCCGTGCTTATGAGCGTGCGGCCAGTGCGCAGCACTTCGGTCTGCACCTCGTAGTCGCCTTCCCCGGGTGCTCGCAGCAGATGGGCGGTGAACGACAGCGGCCGGTACTGGGGATCGGTGACCGTGGCCTCCAGCCCGGCCATCAACTGCGCCTCCAACAGTCCGCCGGAGGCGCGCCCCGAGGACATCCACGACGGGGGAGTGGCGGTGCGGAACAGGCCGTCGCCCAGCGGCGTGTGGGCGATGGCCTCGTCGAATGAAGCTGATGTCACATGGCCTCCAATGCTTCGGCGACCTCGCCGGCCGCGGGAGCCAGCGAAGCAGGTATGTCCTCGACGGGCATAGGCGGGATTTCGGCCAGCGCGGGTATGACCTCGCGGCCCATGGTGTCGAGATAGTCGATCACCTCGTCTATGTGCATTTCGGGCCATTGGGGCTTGACCACGAATGGGTCTATCGGCAGCTCTCGGGCCACTTCGGTGAAGTGGGCGATCACCTCTTGGGCCGTGCCAACGGCCACCGAGCCTTTCACCTCGTCGAAGAAATTGTTCACGAGCGCCTCCTCGTCCAATATGTCGAGCTCCTTGCGGGCGTAGGTGAGATAGCGGTCTTTGCTGACTTCCACAAAGCTGGCTATGGCCTCCTCGGTAGTGGCGCCGACGAAGGCGTTGCGCCGCAGGGGTTGGTGGCCCATCGGCTTGCCCCGTTCAGCAAATCCGGCGGCCATGATGCCCAAACGGACTCGCATCTCTTCGATGTCGTATTCGGGCGGGATGATGAAGCGGTCGCCCACTCGACCAGCCCGCCGAGCCCCCTTGCGGGAGTGCGCTCCCATCCAGATGGGGGGATGGGGCTGCTGCACGCATTGGATATGAGGGGTAGCGCCCTGGATCTGCCAATGCTGGCCTTGGTAGTCGAAGTCCTCCATGGCCCAGCACAGCTTCATGATGTCGAGGCACTCGTCGAACAAGCTCACCCGCTTGTTGAACGGGATATTCATCAAGTCGAACTCTTCGCTCCGGTATCCGAGCCCTAGGCCGACGTCCAGTCTGCCCCGGGTGACGATGTCGAGGGTGGCCAGTTCCTCGGCCAGGATCACCGGGTGGTACTTGGGGGCCAGAAGCACGGTGGCGGCCAGCCGCACGTGGTCGTCAATCTCAGCGGCCAGGCGAGCCAGGAGGGGAACTGGCTGTAGCCAGCGCAGGTCGCCGTACAAGAAGTGCTGGCCGATTACGAAATGGCTCAGACCGTTGCGCTGTCCGGCCTCCACTTGGCGCAGGATGCCGTCGAACTGCTCGATCGGGTCAACCTCACGCGGCACGTCGCTGATGATCATGCCGAACTGCATGGAAACCCCTTATACAGCTATGCCGTAGAGCTCGGCGGCGTTGTCCTGGATAACTCGGCGCCTCACATTGGGGTCGACGTCGGCCAGCACCCGGGCGAAGTGCTCCCGGGTGGAGGGGTAAAGGCACGTCGGGTGGGGGACGTCGGTCTCCACCAGCACGTTGTTGACCCCGACGTCTTCGATGAGCTTGGCCGGGGCCGATTTCTCGAACCAGAACATGACCCAGATGTGGTCGTTGAAGTACTCCCGGGGCCGGCGGGCGTTGAGGGCTACCTCGTGGGCCTCGGTGACCATCTCGTCGTACTGGTACTCGAGGGCTTCGAGGATGAACGGTACCCAGCCGATGCCGCTCTCCGCGGAAACCACCTTGAGGTTGGGGTAGCGGTCGAACAGATCGCTCATGCATAGGTTGACGATGATGCGCACGTTGCTCATGTACATCTGGGTGGCGTGGATGGCCAGCCGCCGCTGGTGGTCGAACTGGCCCCACCAGGTTTTGGGGGCGGAAGGGATGGGACGGGGCAGATCCTCAGGGCCGACCTCACCGCCCACTCGGGCCTGTTGGAAGCGGGCGCCCCGGATGGTCTCCATCTCGGCCCGGCTCATGCCAGCACCGATATGGAAGTTGGCCACCGCTCCCGTTTGGTTGAACACGTCCCACATAGGCTCGAAATAGGGCTCCCACAGCTCGGGGAGGCCCACCATCTCGGGTTTGTCGGAGAGTGTGAACCCGGTGATGCCCTTGTCCAGCAGCCGGGTCATCTCGGCCACGGTGAATTCCATGTCCCAGATGGGAAGCATGGCCTGGGGGAACAGCCGGCCATTGGACTCGTGCTGCACGTCAACGAAGAAGTCGTTGTAGATCTCCAGGACCATCCGCCGCTGGGCCAGGTCCTCGATGGCGAAGACGTGGTTCGAGGAGAAGCCGACGCCGTTGGGGTAGAGGATCTGGGCATGGACCCCCATCTCGTCGCAGAGCTCCAGGCGCTCCTTCACCGCCCAGGCACTGGTGTCGATGATGTCGAAGGGCTGGACCACATGGCTGCCGAGGATCTTCTCGTGGCCGGTTTGGATGGTGTTGCCGCCGGTGCTGGCCCACAGCTCGCCGTCGAGGTACCAGGCGGTGACGCCGTTGACGGTCCTTTGCACCGGTACTCGGTCTTGCATTGCTGCCGGGGCCCGCGATGTCCACAGCTCGGGCGGCTCGGTGAAGTGGGAGTCGCAGTCGATGATCTTCAAGCCGTCAAGCGGGTCGTGTGGGTCCATAGTGTTCTCTCTCGTGGTCACAGCTAGGTGACCGCTGTCGCGAACCAAGCTAGGCGAATAGTAGGTTCTCGCCGTACGGGTAGCATCCCTGCCCGTACAGACTGGACAAGCGGCCAGCGCCACGGCTGCGCCGCATGGGGGTTGATATGGGAGTGCTGGAAGGACGGGTGGCAGTGATCACCGCGTCGGGCTCGGGAATGGGCCGGGCTGCTGCGCTCCGCATGGCCAGCGAAGGCGCCCACGTGGTGGTGGCCGATATCCGCGGCGAAGCGGCTGGGGAGACCGTCGATCTGATAGCGGCGGCCGGAGGATCGGCCAGCTCGTTCGTACTCGATGTCAGCAAGGTGGATCAGATCGAGGCGTTGATGTCCGAGGTCGGCTCTATCCACGGCAAGATCGACGTGCTCTATGCCCACGCCGGCATTCCCGGTCCCGCCGGGCTCGAAATGAGCGAGGCCGACTACGACGAGACCGCGGCCATCAATATGAAGTCGGCCTTTTTCACCGTCGCCCGGGCCGTGCCCTTGTTGGAGGCGTCGGGCAACGCATCGGTCATCCTCACGGCCTCGACGTCGGGCGTGGTGGGCTCTCCGTTCTCGCCGCTCTACTCGATGACCAAAGGGGCAATCGTCACCTACGGGAAGTCACTAGCCCTGGCTCTGGCCCCCAAGGTTCGGGTCAACGTCATCTGCCCCGGCCCGGTAGACACCCCCATGCTGCCGTTGTTCTTCGGGCGGGAGCCTGGTACCGACGTCAAGCCCCTTATGAAGGAGTTCCTGGAGACCTCAGTGCCGCTGCAACGCCCGTCCCAACCCGAGGAGATCGCCGAAGTGGCGCTGTTCTTGGCCAGCGACGCCAGCAGCTTCGTGACCGGGGTCACTTTGCCCGTCGATGGCGGCTACCTGGCTCGATGACTCAGTGAGCGCCGGAAGGTTCATCGGACAGCGCATTCTCCGCCGAGAAGATCGGCGGCTCACTGCCGGACGAGGCACCTACATCGCCAACATGGGGGTGCCGGGCATGCTGCATGCCCGGTTTGTTCGCAGCAGTGTGGCTAGGGGGGTGATTCGGAGCATCGATACCGAATCGGCCAAGGCCCATCCTGGCGTTGTCGATGTACTGACCGCCGCGGAGATGAATCGGTTGGCCGGGCCGATGTTTGCCGCATTGATCGGCGACCAAGTGCCCTATCCACCGCTACGGGCTCTGGCTGATGGGGATGTCCGCTATGTGGGTGAGCCCATCGCCGTGGTACTGGCCGATAGCCCGTATGCCGCCTGGGATGCGGCCGACATGGTTGAGGTGGACATCGAGCCGCAGATACCGGTGATCGGAGCGCAGGCCGCGCTGGACAACTCAGCTGAACTGGTCCACCCCGAACGCGACTCCAATGAAGCCCAGTCGATGCCGTCAACTGACCCGCCAGAACTGGACGCGGTGTTCGAGTCGGCCGTCCATGTGGTGACCCGCACGTTCACCCAGTCGAGGGCCACCAACGCGCCGATGGAGCCCCGCGGCATCATCGCCAGTTGGACGCCGTTCGCCGACACCCTCGAAGCCTGGGTGTCTTCGCAGAATCCCCACGAGTACCACGTTCACTTCGCCAACCTGCTCGGGATCGCCAATCACCAGGTTCATGTGCGCATGGGTGATATCGGCGGCGGGTTCGGCCAGAAGATGATGGTCACCCGGGATGAGGATTGCATCGTGCTGGCCAGCCGGTATCTAGGCCGGCCGGTCAAGTGGATTGAGGACCGCAGCGAGAACCTGACCGCAGCCAATCAAGCTCGGGCCGAGGTGCTCGAAGTGTCGATGGCGCTGGACGAGGAGGCTCGCATTATCGGGTGCCGTTTGCGCCATGTGGAAGACGTCGGTGCCTATGCGGTGGGCGGTCACAGCAGCGCATCAGGCAACTTGGCCCGGTTCTTCCCTGGCCCGTACCGCATCCCGGTCTACGGGTTTGCCAGCCGGTCGGCCTACACCAACACCGTGGGGCGGGCGGCCTATCGGGGTCCCTGGCTGTCGGAGACCACCGCTCGCGAGCAGATGATGGACCATGTGGCCCGCGAGCTGGGCATCGACCCGCTGGAGTTGCGTCGCCGCAACACGGTGACTGCCGACGAGCTCCCCTATACCACCGCCACCGGGATGGTGTACGAGAACGTGTCGCTGCGGGAGTGCCTGGAACAGGCCGCCAAGATGGTGGACTACGACGGATTCCGCCAGCGTCAGCGGGAAGCCCGTCAAGAAGGCCGCTACCTCGGCTTGGGCATCAGCTCCTACGTGGAGCCGTCCGGCATGGCCTGGGCCTCTTTGGCTACCGAGCAGGTCTCGCTCCGGATCGATCCGGGCGGCAAGGTGCGCATCTTCATGGGCAGTGGGGACCACGGGCAGAGCTTGGCCACCACCATGTCGCAGCTGGTGGCCGAGCACCTGGGCTGTGCTCTCGATGACATTGAGTTCATGCAGGGCGACACCGCCGCCACTCCTTTCGGGGCGGGCACCGGGGGCAGCCGATCAGCGGTTATCGGCGGCGGGGCGGCTATCGGCGCGGCTCGTCAGCTGCACGACAAGGTGGTGGAGATTGCCGCCCACCATTTGGAAGCGGCCCCTCCCGACATAGAGGTGAGCGATGGGGTGGCCTCGGTGGTGGGCACGCCGGCCCGCCAGGTCACGCTGGCCGAGATCGCTGGGATGGCCTACCGCAGCACCGACCGGCTGCCTCCGGGAATGGAGCCGGGTCTGGAGGCCAGCCACCGTTATCAGCCGCCCAACGTGTTCACGTTCTCCAACGCCACCCACATCTGCATTTGTGAGGTGGATATCGAGACAGGTCTGGTCAGTCTGGAGCGCTTCGTGGTCAGCGAGGACTGCGGGCGCATGATCAACCCCATGGTCGTGGACGGCCAGATAGCCGGCGGCGTCGTGCAGGGCATCGGCGGCGTACTGTGGGAGAACATGGCCTACGACGACCAGGGCAGCCCCCTGGCATCGACCTTCATGGACTATCTCATTCCCAGCGCCCCCGAACTCCCGCCCATCGAGTGCGGCCACATCGAGACGCCGTCGAACACCGAGGGCGGCTTCAAGGGGATGGGGGAGGGTGGCACCATCGGAGCCCCCGCCGCGGTGGCCAATGCGGTGGCCGATGCCCTTTCCCCCCTCGGCGTGCGGGTGGACACCTTTCCCCTCGGCCCCCGCGAAGTCTTCGAACTCATCCAGGGCGCTCGGCGATGAGCAGGGGCATCTCCATCGGCAGCGGGTCGGCGTACTCCACTGATCGGCTGGACTGGGCTCAGGAGCTGGCCGACAGCGGCCTGGTGGATTACATGGGATTCGACTGCCTGGCCGAGCGGACCATGGCGCTAGCCCATGTGCGCCGCCTGGATGACGAGACCACCGGCCACGACCAGCGCATTCCCGAACTCATGCGCCGCTTTGCCAGGTACTTGGGGCGCGGCGGGAAGATGGTAGGCAACTTCGGCGCGGCCAATCCTGCTGCGGCGGCCGACGATGTATTGAGGGGTTTGAAGCTCAACGGCGTCACCGGGGTGCGGGTCGGGGTGATCCACGGCGACGACGTGCTCGACCATGTGCTCGATCAGGACTTAGAGCTGCCCGAAATGGGGGTGACCGCCCAGGCCATTGCCGCCCGGGTGGTTTCGGCCAACGCCTACATTGGGGCCGATCCCATCGTCGATCTCCTGGACGAGGGCGCACAGTTCATTCTCGGCGGCCGCATCGCCGACCCCTCTCTCTACGTGGGGCCAATCGCCTATGAGATGGGTTGGGCGTTGGACGACTGGGACAAGATGGGCACCGCAACCCTGGTTGCCCACCTGCTGGAATGCGGCACCCATGCCACCGGCGGAAACTACGTCGATCCTCCCTACCGGGTGCTCGACGACATCGTCCACCTTGGCTTTCCCCTGGCCCACGTGAGCGACGACGAGCTGATCATCACCAAGCTGGAGGGCACCGGAGGGGCGGTGGACATCGGCACCATGAAGACCCAGCTGGCCTATGAGATCCACGACCCGGCGGCCTACCTCACTCCTGACAGCACCGCGGACTTCACCCAAGTATGGGTGGAAGAGGTGGGCCCTGACCGGGTGCGGGTCGGCGGTGCGGCTGGCCGTCCCCGCCCCGACATGCTCAAGGTGCTGGTGGGCGTGGACGAGGGATGGAAGGTGGTTACCGAGATCTCCTACGGCGGCTCTGGCTGCGTGGATCGGGCCCAGCTGGGCGCTGAGGTAGTGGCCAAGCGGCTGGAGCCATACCAGTCGGGCATCGACGAGATCCGCTACGACCTCCACGGTATGAGCGCCCTGTTCGAGGGCCAGCTTCCCGGCGGTGAACCGGCCGAGGTCCGCCTGCGCATTGCGGCCCGCTGCGATGATCGGGAAACCGCCGATGCGGTCGCCTTCGAGGGCCAGTTCCTGTGGATGGGACCGGCGGGCGGCGGCGGGGTCAACACCCAGACGGCCCCGGCCATCGGCGTCACCCCCGCACTGTTGCCCCGCGAGGATGTGAAGCTGATCACCGAGGTGATCGAAGCATGAAGCTGCGGGAGTTCGCCTACAGCCGCTCCGGCGACAAGAGCGACATTTCAAACCTCTGCGTATTCGTCTACGATGACGAAAATTGGGACGTACTGCGACGCGAGCTCACCGTCGAAAAAGTACGGGAGAAGTTCGGCGGCCTGGTCAAGGGCGAGGTCACCCGCTACGAACTTCCCGGTACCAAAGGCCTCAACTTCGTCATGACCGAGGCCCTGGGTGGAGGAGTGTCCCGCAGCCTGCGCACCGACCCCCACGGCAAGTCCTACCAATCCCTAATCCTCGACATCGACATAGACGCCGACACCGAGATCAAGCCCCACCTCGTCTAAAGCGTTTTCTCGGCGCAGTTGGATGGTCAGTCGGCGGAGAGGTGTTCTCTGAGTTCAACTTTGCGGATTTTGCCGGTGACGGTGCGGGGGAAGCTGTCGACGGCGATGAACTCGTCGGGGACTTTGATCTTGGCAAGACGATCGCGGCACCAATCCTGGAGCCCGTCGAGCGTTCCCCCCGGCCTCAGCTCAACGAAAGCCACTGGGCGCTCGGCCCATTCGGGGTCGGGGCGACCGACCACGGCAACATCGGCAACAGCCGGGTGGTCGTAGAGCACCGCTTCGATCTCGCTGGGGTAGACGTTGACGCCGCCGCTGATGAGCATGTCCTTAGTCCGGCCCACGATGTAGAGGTAGCCATCGGAATCGAATCGACCGAGATCCCCGGTTCGCAACCAACCGTCGACCAGAGCCTCGGCAGTCTGGGCGGGATCGCGCCAATAGCCGGCCATCACCTTCTCGCTCTTCACCCAGATCTCACCCACCTCTCCCGAGGGCACGAGGGTGCCATCGTCGTCGTGGAGTTCGATCCGGACGCCAGGCACGACGCGCCCGCACGAGTCCAATAGCTCAGTACGTCCGGCCATTGCCATGTCGTGATCCTCGGGCAGCAGCCCGGTGAGGTTGGTGACGCACTCGGAGATGCCATAGCCCTGATACAGCCCGCAGCCGAAGCGCTCGTAGGCCTGTCGAATGAGCGGCCCAGCGGTGGGGGCTGCGCCGTAGACGATGAGGCGGAGGCTAGAGAGGTCGGCTTCGTCGAATCCGGGATGGTCGAGGATGCGGCGCAGCTGGGCGGGGACGAGTATCGAGATTGTCACTCGGTGCTCGGCAACGGCGGCGAAGAACGACTCCGGCGAGAAAGAGCGCAGCACGACATGGGTCTGGCCGTCGGCCAGCATGGAGCACACCCGAGTGCCGGTAGCCGCGTGGTACAGCGGCGTGGTCGACAAGAACACATCGTCGGACCGGAACCGCTGCACCAGCGCCATGGTGAGCCCGTTGAACGCCAACCCCCGCTGGGTGAGGCACACCCCTTTGGGTCGCCCGGTAGTGCCGCTGGTGTAGATGACCAATGCGACGTCGTTCTCGGCAGCGCGATCCAGATCGATGAACGGCTCTGATGCCAGAAGGTCTTCGTAGGCATCACCGTCGGCGTCGATCACCAGGCCGGTGCTGCCGATGGCCTCCAGCCGCTGGGCATAGTTGCTGGTCGCCAAGGTGAGGGTGGGTTCGGCATTGAACAGGATGAAGGACAGTTCAGGGTCGGTGAGCTGGGTGTTCAGCGGCACAGCCGCCGCTCCCAGATAGGCCACCGCCAGATAAACGTCAAAAAAGTCCAGCCCGTTGTCGGCCATGAGCGCCACCCGATCACCTCGGCCCACTCCAGCGGCCTCGAGACCGGTCGCCAGCCGGCGAACCCGGTCGCGCAGATCGGCAAACGTCACCGAAGGACCTCCTTCGACCGCTGCCGCAATCCGCTGGGGATAGAGCGCAGCATCACGCTCCAACAGGTCAACTATTCGCACGACTGCTCCCCAACTCAGGCCCAGGCAATCCTGCCGTCCAAGCCCTCCAATAACACCTCATTCACCCCGGCAACGTACTCCCACGCCGCCCGATGGGCATACCTTCATTGGCCCAGAGGCGGTGGTGTCAGACTCCGACGAGTTGGAGGGCGGTGTGCTGGGCGATGTGGGCGTAGTCGCGGTCGTGGTGGAGCACGGGGACGTTGAGGCGAATGGCGACGGCCGCGATGAGGGCATCGGTTTGAGAACGAATGGTGATTCCCCGCCACCTGAGTTCTCGGTAGATAGTTGCGGCATCGAGCCAATCGAGCTTGGGGGAGAGCGCTTCGTGTTGCTGTGCCTCAAGAAGCCGTTGGGTTCGGGCTACAGCATCTCGGCGAGCGCCGGCCATTACTTCCAACAGGATTGGGTCGAGGGTAATGACCTCTCTACTGGAGATTGCCTGGCGCATCCTCTGCGCCTGGGCTGACCCCGTCGCCGACAAGAAGTCGATCCAGGCGGAGGTGTCAGCTATCAGCACTGGTGTCCCAGTCGGCAAACCGGTCGGCGCGCATGGCATCGAGATTGCCGTCCCAGCCGACTCCTTCCATGGCCAGTTGCTCTTCAATGGTCATCGGTCCGCCGCCCAGCAGGCGCTCCAAGGCGAGATGTACCGCTTGGCGCTTGGTGCGAAGTCCGAACGTCTGCATGGCGCGCTCAATGAGTTCATCGTCGATATCGATATTCGTGCGGCTCATGACACCATTATACACTTCAATGTGTACAATTCGACTTGAGATTAGGGAGGCCCGTTGTGGAATTGAGCGGCAAGAGGATCATCGTCACCGGCTGTGCGAGTGGGATGGGGGCGGCGACGGTGCGGGCCTATGTGAATGCGGGGGCCCATGTGGTGGGGATGGATATTGCCGACGATGCGGGACGGGCGATTTGCGCTGATGCGGCGACAGGCGGACCAGGAGAAATTGCGTATGTCTCAGTTGACGTCGCCGATGGCGTTCGGGTGGAGGCGGCGTTTTCGGAGGCCGACGACCTCTTGGGCGGGTTGGATGCGCTGGCGCACCCGGCTGCCATCCATGCCGCGTCCACGCCAGGAGAGGTCACCGTAGAAGCGTGGGACCGAATATTTCAGGTGAACGTTCGGGGCACTGTGCTGGCCAACCAGGCGGCATATCGGCGGCTCAAGGCTGCTGGGGGCGGGGCCATCATCAATTTCGGGTCAATCTCCGGCCAGCGGGCCGAGCCGCTGGCTGCGGCCTATTCGGCGTCCAAGGGTGCGGTACACGCCTGGACCCGCACGGCGGCGGGCGCTTGGGGGGCCGACGGCGTGCGGGTGAACGCTGTTCTTCCCGCCATCAGGACTCCTATGTTCCAGGCATCTTGGGATCAGGCCACCGACGAGGAGCGCACCGAGAAGTTCTGGCGCAACATCCACAGCATCGCGTTGGGCCAGGAATACGGCGACCCCGATCGTGACCTCGGTCCCGTGATGGTGTTTCTGGCCTCAGATGCATCCCGGTTCATAACCGGCCAACTCATCCCCGTCGACGGCGGCCAAGGAAACGTCCGCTAGTACCCAGCCTCAAGGCCAAGATTCTGAGTCGAGCCTCGTTTGGGCAATTTCGTTGGCCCCATCATCAGAAAGTGCCGGGTCGTTCGTTAGTGTCAGCCGCATGAGCATTCGCGTGGGTATCAACGGGTTCGGCCGCATCGGTCGGAACTTCTTCAGGGCGGCTCGTCAGGCCGGCGCCGACCTGGAATTTGTTGCCGTAAACGACTTGGGCAGCCTGGAGACCATGGCCCATCTGTTGCAGTACGACTCGGTGATGGGCCGGTTCACCGACCCGGTTGCGGTGGTCGACGGAGGACTGGACATCGGAGGACGCGTCCTGCAAGTGCTGTCAGAGCGCAACCCATCCGATTTGCCCTGGAAAGACTTGGGTGTGGACGTGGTGGTGGAATCCACCGGTTTCTTTACCGCCCGCGATAAAGCGGCAGCCCATCTGGACGCCGGTGCCCCGAGGGTAATCGTGTCTGCCCCTGCGTCGGGAGCCGATGCCACCTTCGTGGTGGGGGTGAACGATGGCGACTTCGACCCGGAAAACCACCTGGTGGTGTCCAATGCCTCGTGTACCACCAACTGCTTCGTGCCCATGGTGAAGGTGCTCGACGATGCCTTCGGGGTGGAGCGGGGCCTGATGACCACCGTCCACGCCTACACCGGCGACCAAGCGCTGGTGGACGGCCCCCACTCGGATCTGCGCCGAGCCCGGGCCGCCGGGGTGAACATCGTGCCCACCTCCACCGGCGCCGCTCGCGCCACCGGGCTGGTGCTCCAGGCCATGAACGGGCTGCTTGACGGCATATCCCTGCGTGTGCCCATTCCCGACGGTTCCATTACCGACTTCACCGCGGTGGTGCGGGGAGAGCCCTCGGTCGATGAGGTGAACGCCGCCTTTGCTGCTGCGGCCGCCGACGGACCGCTGGCCGGAGTGCTCGAATACAGCGAGGCCCCTCTGGTGTCGACCGACATCGTTGGTTCGGCCGCGTCCTGCACCCTCGATGCTGGCCTCACCATGTCGCTGGGCAACCTGGTCAAGGTGTCGGGCTGGTATGACAACGAGTGGGGCTACTCCAACCGGCTGGTCGACCTGGTTGCCATCGTGGGCGCAGCGGGCCGCTGAGCACCGAGGTGCTGCCCACCCTTGACACGCTGAGCGAGGCCCTGGGCGGGCTAGACGGCCAACGCATACTGCTGCGGGCTGACTTCAACGTCCCGCTCGACGCCACCGGCCAGATCGCCGACGACTTCCGCATCAAGGCGGCGCTGCCCACCATCCGGTGGCTGACCAATCAAGGGGCCGCGGTTGTGGCGTGCAGTCACTTAGGACGCCCCGACGGAAAGCCCGATCCCCAATACTCATTGGCCCCGGTGCAGACTCGACTGGGTGAACTCGCCCCCGGCGTGGAACTGCTGGAGAACCTGCGCTTCGACCCTGGCGAGACCGGCAACGACGACAGCCTGGTGTGCCAACTCGTCGACGGCTGCGATGGCTATGTGAACGACGCCTTTGGGGCATCGCACCGGGCCCACGCCTCCATCGTGGGACCGCCCCGATATCTGCCCAGCGCAGCGGGTCGCCTACTGGCCAAAGAGGCCGAAGTGCTGCTCGGACTGCGAGCCAAGCCCAGGAGACCGTTCGTCGCCGTGTTGGGCGGGGCCAAGGTCAGCGACAAGCTGGGGGTGATCGACTCGCTGCTGGAGACGGCCGATGAAGTGGTGATCGGCGGGGGCATGTGCTTCACCTTTCTGGCCGCGCTGGGTCACAGTGTGGGTGACTCGCTGCTACAGGCCGACCAGATTGAGGCATGCGGTCGGCTTCTGAGCTCCGGTGCGTCCATCCGGCTTCCTTCCGACATCACCGCACTGGCGCCGGGGGAGCGGGTGGTGCAGGCCGGGGTGAATCTGCACCCCGACTGGAAAGGGCTGGACATCGGGCCGGGCTCCGCGGCCGAGTTCAGCGACCTCATTGCCGAAGCTGGCACCGTGATGTGGAACGGCCCCATGGGGCTATTTGAAGACCCTCGGTTCGCGGCGGGAACCAAAGTGGTGGCCCAAGCCCTGGCCGAAAGCCGGGCGTTCACCGTGGTAGGCGGAGGCGACAGCGCGGCTGCGGTCCGCCAGTTCGGGCTGGATCGGGAGATGGACCACGTGTCCACCGGGGGCGGCGCGTCGTTGGAATTGATCGAGCAGGGTGACCTCCCTGGGCTTAAAGCACTGAGAAAATCCGTTGGCACACACGAGGAGAACCGCAATGGCTGAGCGCAAGCCGCTGATCAGCGGCAACTGGAAGATGCACATGAACCATCTGGAGGCCATCCAGCTCATCCAGAAGCTGTCGTATGCCCTCGACCAAACCGACTACAAGTCCGCCGACGTGTCGATCCACCCGCCGTTCACCAACCTGCGCTCGGCCCAGACGGTGCTCGACGCCGACAACATACCCATTGCCCTGGGAGCCCAGCACTGCCACTGGGAGGAGCGCGGAGCATTCACCGGGGAAGTGTCCCCGACCATGCTGGCCAAGCTGGCGGTGAGCTACGTGATCGCTGGTCACTCCGAGCGCCGCGAGCTCTTCGGAGAAACCGACGACAACGTGAACTTGAGGCTCAAGGCCATTTTGGCCGCAGGCATGACACCGATCATGTGCTGCGGGGAGACCCTCGACGAGCGGGAGGCCGACCAAACCGAGGCCCGTATCGCCGCCCAGGTAGATGCCGGGCTGGCCGGACTGAAGCGAGATCAGGTGGGGGCCATGGTGATCGCCTACGAACCGGTGTGGGCCATAGGCACGGGCCGAACCGCCACCCCCGCAGATGCCCAGGCCGGCTGCGGGCTCATCCGAGAGCGGGTGGCGGCCAACTTCGGTGCAAACGCCGCCGCGGGGGTCCGCGTCCAGTACGGCGGCTCGGTCAAACCAGTCAACGTGGCCGAGCTCATGGCCCAGCCCGACATCGATGGCGCCCTCGTCGGCGGCGCCTCCCTAGAAGTTGACAGCTTTTCCCGCATCGTCCGCTTCCGGCTTCAGTAGCGGCATTACAAATGTTGCGCCCCTGAGGGCGGTTGTCGGCTAGACGGTGGTCAGGTGATCTCGATGTCGTCCCACTCCACCTCGGTACACAGCCGGTGGTACTCCGGGCCGTACCACGGGGCGCTCATTTGGAGCCGGTTGTGGGTCTGGTTGAGGTAGTAGTTCTTGTCCGGGGCCCCCTCCTCGTGCATGAGGAGGAGCTTGGAGGCCTCTTTGTCCAGGGCTTCGTTGTAGCGCTCATAGGCGTCCATCGTCACCTCGACGCTGGTCTTGCCCTCTTCGAGCATCCTTACGATCAGCTGGGCCGCGTAACCCGACCACACCTGATACCAGATGGGAAGGCCGGTGCCGCCCGACAGAGGCTGGGAGTTCGGTCCGTAGAGCATGAACATGTTCGGATACTTCGGCACCATCATGCTGAGGTAGGCCCGGGGGCCGTCCTTGGACCAGAAGTCGTGCACGTTGAGGCCGTCTCGGCCGAAGTAGTCGGCTGGCCACAGGAATTGGACGACATCGAAACCAATGGCGCTGACGATGGCGTCGACCTCGCGGACCGTGCCGTCGTCGGTCTCGACACCTTCCGGTGTAAGCCGGGCGATCGGGTCGGTGACCAACTCGACGTTGTCTCGGGTAAGCGCCCGATACCAGCCGTTGTCCACTACCGGCCGCCGGGAGAAGGGCGCGTAGTCGGGTACCAGTTTTTTAACGAGCTCTGGGCGATTGTCGGTTTGCTCGTGGATGTAGTTGGTGAGGAAGTCGCGCAGCTGGTCGTTCATCTCATTCCAGTGGCCGCCGGCCGCCTGCCATTCCTCGTCGGCGTAGAGGTAGTTGTGGGTGGCGAAAAGGGCGGCGATGGCCATGTAGCGCCACCAGTTCCAATAACCCGGGAAATTGTCGAGCAACCAGCGAATCTCTGGTTCGATGGGCTGGCCGTATTTGGGACGCGGGCTGATCCACTGCTTGGAGCGCTGGAATACGTAGACCTCCTCTGCTTCCTCGGCGATGGGAGAAAGCAGCTGAACCCCGGTCGAGCCGTTTCCAATGACGGCGATTCGGCGACCGCGGTAGTCGAAGTCCTCCGGCCACTGCGAAGGATGGATGACCGGACCAGGGAAGTCCGCGAGACCCTTGAAATTAGGGGTTCTCTGGTTGGCGAAAGCCCCTACCGCATTGATCACCACGTTGGCCTCGATGGTTTCGATTCCGTCGGGGGTGTCGGCCTCGAGCACCCAGACATCGCGGTCTTCGTCGAATGTGGCCCGCGTCAAGTCGCGGTCGAACCGGGTGTTGTCGTACATGCCGTACTTGCGGGAGATGTGGAGCAGGTACTCCCGCACCAGTTGGCCCTTCCCGAAGTACTCGGGCCACGGGTAGTTCTTCTCGAAGGCGAACTCGTAGGTGATCGAGATGGTGTCCACCCTGATGTCGGGATAGCGGTGCCGGCTCCAGGTGCCACCGGGTTCCGACCGGCGCTCTAGGATCACGTAGGGGATTCCCAATAGCTCCATCTGGATGCCCGCAGCAAGCCCGCTAAACCCGCTGCCGATAATCGCCACTTGGAAGCCCTCGGGCAGCTCGGGCTTACCGTTGGTCCAGTCAACGGTCCAGGGGAAGGACTTGAAAGCCATCAAGTCGCGCCGTGACTCGAATTCCAGATCGCCCATCTCCTCCTTGGTGGCCAGGTTCATCAGCTGGCGAAGCCGGGGCGCCGGCGGCTCATCGGGCATCCCCGGCCCGGCATTCTCCTCCAACCAGGCCACGGTCTTGGTGATCAGCAATTCACGCTCGTTGTCGTCGAGCTCAAGGGCTCGGGGCAGTGATTCGATTTCGGGATCGTCGGTGTGGTGGAACAGCGCCACCCTCACCGCGTCCAAATCGGCCAGCTCCACTGCTCGTCTGATGAACTCGGAATCCATACCCGGAAGTTTGGCAGAGCCAAGTTGGATTTCTTTAGTCCTCAGAGGGGCGTTTAGCCCAAAGCCTCCGAGAACAGGGTGGTGTACACCTCGCGGGTCCGCTCCGTGTTCAAGCCGGCACCCAGGAACTGGTTGTCGATGTGCAGCTCCCAGTGGAGATGGGGGTCTTCGTAGAAGTCCCCGTTGGCTGCCGCGTGGGTTCCCCGGTTTCCGATCTCGCCCACTCGCTGTCCCGCTCTGATCGTCTGGCCTACCCGGATGTCGGGGTCTACTCCGTGAAGGTGGGCGTAGAGAGTGACCACATGACCGACAAATGGGACTACACCGTGGTCGATCACCACATAGTTGCCGTATAGCGACAAGAGCGTGAAGGGTGGCGTTGCCTCCAGCGTGCCAGCTACCTCCAGCAGCTGATCGCGATCGTCGGGATCGGGGTCTTGGTAGTCGCCGACGGCCAGCACCACCCGTCCGTCGAGCGCAGCTACCGCATGCCGGCCCAGCGAGAAGCACAGAAAGTCCACCCCTTGGTGGATGCCGAAGCGATAGGCCCTGGGGGCGTTGGGAAGCAGGTCTGGACGGGGGAGCGGGGACATGCAGTCGCTGGGATAGATCGTGTGAGGGGCGAGGCCGGCAGCTATGGCCAGCGCCGCTTCGTAAGACAGCGGCTCCTGTTCCAAAACGACGACAACCGGTTCGGCAGATGCTTCGGGTGCTGCGGCCCCCGGCTCGGCGCTTGAACCGGGCGCGGTCGAAGACTGATCTTCTACGGGTCCTGTGGAAGTCGAATCGGTCGGCGCCTGCTCGTTCGCGCTATCCGTTGAATCTGATGCGGCCCCCGAGTCGGCGTCGGATTGAGGGTCGGTAGCCGTCGGCTCGGCGGCATCAGCAGCAGACTGGGTAGCACTGTCGCCGTTGGAGCCATCGGAGGTCCAAATCTGGGCGATTATGGCCCCCAGCACAAACCCAACAGCAACGAGAGCGAGCACCCCGAGTCCGCGAGCGGAGAAGATGTACTTCCTGACTGCGCCGACCTGCTTCCAGCTGCGGCGGAAAACGCCCATCATTATCGGGTCAGGTTAACGAGTTGAGAGCCCCGAAAAGTGGACCGCCCAACTATGGGTGTTGGGTGGGTCAGCAGCGGAGTGCAGCGGGTAGAATTCACCGCTGTGACCATCGTGCTTGTGGTGATCGACGTGGTTTCCGCGTTGGGCCTGTTGTTCCTGGTGCTGCTGCACAGCGGCCGGGGCGGCGGGCTCTCCGACATGTTCGGCGGTGGATTCGGCACCCAGGCCGCCGGGTCGACGGTCATCGAGAAGAACCTCGACCGGCTCACCATTGTGGCTGCTTTGATTTTTGCATTCTCCACGCTGGCGCTGGCCTTGCTGCTGGATTCCAGCTAGTAGCGGGCCAATAGCTGTCGCTTGGATTTCGCACTCAGCCCCGAACTCATTGACCTGCGCGAACGAGCGCGGGCGGTTGCCGCTGAAGGGGTAGCCCGCTTCGGACGCCACAACGACTCCTGGATCAACGGCTATTCCAAGGAGTTCGCCCGGGTCATGGCCGAAGAGGGCTGGATCGGCATGGGGTGGCCTACCGAATACGGGGGACGGGCCCGGCCGCCCATCGAGCGGTTGGTCGTGGCCGAAGAGATGATCAGCGCCGGGGCGCCGGTGGCGGCCATGTGGTTCGCCGACCGCCAGATGGGCCCAACGCTGATTGCCTACGGCACTGAGCAGCAAAAGGAGGAGTTCTTGCCTCGGATGCTGTCGGGCGAGAGCACCTGGTGCATCGGGATGAGCGAGCCCGACGCCGGCTCGGATTTGGCCTCCATCTCCACTCGGGCAACTCGGGACGGCGCCGATTTCGTGATTGACGGCCAGAAGATCTGGACCAGCTTCGGGCATGTGGCCGACTACTGCTATCTGATCTGCCGGACCAGCGACGAGGGGCCGCCCCATCGCGGGGTCAGCGAGATCATCGTGCCGATGGACACCCCGGGCATCGAGGTGCGGCCCATCACCGACATGATCGCCAATCGGCATTTCTGCGAGATCTACTTCTCCGGCGTGCGGGTACCGGCCGAGAACCTGGTTGGGGCCGAGGGGGACGCCTTCAAGCAGACCATGGCGCAACTGGCTCACGAGCGGGGCGGCATCGACCGGCTGGTGTCCAACCGGGCGCTGTTCTTGCACGCCCGCGCCAGGGCCGACCGATCCGATCCCCGGGTCCGCCAGGAGATGGCCCGATTGGAGAGCGAGCATCAGGTGGGTCGGCTGCTGGTGTACCGAGAAGCGCTGGGCCAGGCTCCCGCCGGATTCAGCGCGGCCACCAAGGCGTTCTGTACCGAGCACGAACAGCGGGTAGCCCAGTTCGCTGCTGCCTGTCTCGGTCCGGCGGCCCTGCTCGACGATGAGTGGACCAGGGGCATTTGCTACGCCTCCTCGTACACCATCGCCGGCGGCACCTCCAACGTCATGCGCAATATCCTGGGCGAACGCGTCCTAGGGTTGCCCCGAGAGCCCCGCTGAATTCCTCAGAACCGGGTGTGCTCCGGGATCAGCTCGTCGCAGCCCTCTTGCGGCGAGGCTGGGGGCCGCGGTCGTGGGTGTCGTCATCCACACCCTGCTCGCGCAGAACCATCTTGCGTACCTTTTCCGACGGGGTCTTCGGCAGCTCGTCGACCACCCGGAGATAGCGGGGCACTGCGAAGGCCGGCAGCTGTTTGTCGGCGAAAGCCCAGATCTCCTCGGCGCTGATCTCAGCCCCAGGCTCTGGCACCAAGAACACCATCACCTCATCCTCCCCGGCCTCCTGGTCGGCGGGGACGCCGATGGCGGCGACCTCGGCGAGCGCCGGATGGGAAACCAGACCCTGTTCAACCTCGTACGACGAGATGTTCTCGCCCCGCCGCCGGATGGCGTCCTTCAGGCGATCCACGAAGTAGTACCAGCCTTCGGCGTCGCGGCGGAGCCCGTCGCCGGTATGGAACCACAGGTTTCTGAAGGCGTCGGTCGTTTTATCGGGCATCCCGAAATATCCCTGGCAGGTAGTCCACGGGTAGCGGCCCCTGACGACGAGCTCGCCCACCTCGCCAACCGGCACTTCCTCATCGGTGTCGGAATCGACCAGGCGGATTTCGAACCAATCGGCGTTGAGGAGCCCGGCGGCGCCCGGGGGACGGTCGAGGCCATAGGGAGTGAGGATCGGCATGCAGGTCTCGGTGAGGCCGAACACCTCGACGAAGGCCTCGACGCCGAAGCGCTCCTTGAACTGGTCGAGGATGGAGCTGGCCGTTGGTGCCGCGAAGATGCAGCGCAAGTCGTTGGCTGCATCGTTGGGTCGGGGCTCCTGCTGCCAGACAAAGTCCATCATCACGCCGACGAAGTTGGTGACCGTCGCTTTAGCTGCTCGGATCTGGTCGGTCCATTCCGACGCGCTGAAGCGCTCGTGCATCACGTAGCGGGTGCCGGCGATCAGCGCCGGGTAGGCGGCCAGGAACTGCGAGTTGCCGTGGAAGAGCGGGCCCACCGACATGTAGGTGTCGGCTTCCGTGAGCCGGGTCAACGAAACGCACTGGTCCGCGAACAGGTGCATGTGGGCGTGCGGCATCATCACGCCCTTCGACAGCCCGGTGGTGCCCGACGTGAAGAAGATCGACCCGAGATCGCGGGCTTCCACATCAGGCAATTCCGTTCTTGCGGAGTTGATAAGCGAAATCCACGGGCTGGCTTCATAGCCGGCGGCCGCCAGTTCGGCGATCCCGGTCGCAACCGCAGCATCTTCTCCAACTACGAAGAAGTGGCGGATGGACGCCACCGCGTCGTCGACGTCGATGATGCGCTCCACGAACTCGGGCGCGATGACGGCTAGCACCGGCTGCGTAGTTCGGACCTGGTGGGCCAAGAACGATCCTCGGTAGGCCGTGTTGATCGGCACCTCCACGAGGCCGGCGACCGATGACCCCAGCCACGCGAGTATGTGCGCGGAGCAGTTCGGGATCATGATCAGGACCCGGTCGCCCGATTGGGCTCCTGAAGCCAACATTCCCGAACCGACACGCTCGGCCAGATCGAGGGTCTCGGCAAAGGTGTAGGACTCACCGGACCACGGCACGTCGAGATATGTGCGGTGAGGATGCCGAGCGGCGCGGTCTCGGAGCACCCGAGGAGAACTCCACCCCGTTCGATCCGCGTAAGTAGGCGAGTACTCGTCGTAATACTGAGTCATAAGAGGTGACCCGGCAAGATGGTTACGCTGTGGGACTCACACAGCGTCGGTTGTTCAGATGACTCGCACGTTCTGTGCTTCCTCGCCCTTGCGGCCTGGGGCGACGTCGAACTCGACCGTTTGGCCTTCGTCGAGAGACTTGTGGCCCTCGCCGGCGATGTTCGAGTAGTGGACGAAGACGTCGTCGCCGCCTTCTCGCGAGATGAAGCCGTAGCCCTTCTCATTGTTAAAAAACTTGACAGTTCCTTGCATGTCCCTTTGCTCTCGTTCGAGTAGGTCCCGTGACCCACCCGCCCAAGACTGTACGGCGGTAATGGGTCGTAACTCCTAAGCCAAGCCAACTTTGCGCGAATTCGTTGTTTGGTCCAAGGGGCGCTGGTATCGGCTTTTCGGGTTCGGTGGGGCTCGGAAAGGGGGAATTGGCAGACGTGCTAGTTCGGGCAGCTAGCCGACACCGTGGCTATCTCATAGTGATACACGGGTTCGGCGCGATAGTGTGCCCTCTGCGCTGGCTTCAAGGCGTCCACGTCGGAGTGGCGGAATTGGCAGACGCGCTAGCTTGAGGGGCTAGTGCCCTTTACGGGCGTGGGGGTTCAAGTCCCCCCTCCGACACCAACAGGTGCTCATCTCGGGGTGTCCTCCCAGCTTGCTCCGTGGTACGGGTCTGGCTCTCGAGGGAGGCCGAGCACCTTCTCGCCGATCACGTTCTTGTTTACTTCAGTGGTGCCGCCCTCGATGGTGTTGGCGCGGCTGCGGATCATGCCGCTCAGCTCGTACGGGAGCGACTCGGCCCAGGTGTCGGCTGACGGGAATGCGAGGGCATCGGGGCCGAGCAGGTCGGTGGCCATCATCTGATCGCTTGGTTCAGGGTGCCCTGATGGACCTTGCCGATCGAGGCGGCCCAGATTGAATGGCGCCAGCCGGTCTTCGGACAGCCGGGCCTGACGGATCGCGGCCGGACGGCTCGAATCGCCTGGCGCCCGCCGGGGGCAGCTGCCTGCCAAGGTTCAGGGACGTGTTCCGCGATCCAGGCTTCAACCTCATAGGCAATCTCTGCGTCTGTGCTGTCAGGCCCGATTGCGAGTCTCTTCGTTTCGTCCACAGCCGGCTCCGATCCCTCTGGAGGGCGACGATCGCGTGATCGGACACATTAGGAGATCGGCTCACCCAGGAAGAGCTCCCGGAACTCCCGCCTGTGGCAGGTCACTCATTGATGTTTCTCATCATCGGGTCAACTGATGGTGACCTTGGCTGACTTCTTGATTGCTTCCCCCGGGTGCCCTGCCCGCTCCAGCAATGGCCTCCATTGCGGATACTCAGGTCGCTGCTTGCTGACGTCGTCGAGTCGCTTCATCTCGTCGCCACTGAGTTCGAGATCGATCGCGGCGAGGTTGTCCACGAGTTGGTCGTGTTTGCGAGCACCAACGATCACTGTGGTCACGCCGTCCTGGTGAAGAAGCCAACTGATTGCAACCTGGCTGGGTGACACGCCATGGGTGTCGCCGATCTCCCGAAGAACTCTCACGACTTTGTCGCCCGCGGCAGGATCCACCGGCGGGAAACTGAATTTGGTGCGACGGCCTTCGGTGTCGTCGGTGTCGGTGTACTTCCCGGAGAGAAAGCCCGCCGCCAGCGGTGAGTAGATCATGGTCCCCAGGCCGAGGTGCTTGGTTGCGGGGATAATCTCCCGCTCGAGTTCGCGAGCCACCAGGGAGTAGTACGCCTGGACCGAGCAGAACCGCTCGGTTCCGTGCAGACGGGCCACACCGTCGGCGTGGGCGATCTGCCAGGCGGCAAAGTTCGACAGGCCGATGTAGCGCACTTTGCCTTGCCGAACGCAGTCATCGAGCGCGCTCAGGGTCTCCTCGATGGGCGTAGTGGTGTCCCAGTTGTGCACCTGGTAGAGGTCGATCCTGTCGGTGCCCAGCCGCTCGAGGCTGCCCTCGACTTCCCGCATGATGGCGACGCGGCTGGTGCCCATGCTGTTCGCGTCGGCTGCTGATGGGTAGTACAGCTTGGTCGCGATGATGGCCTTGTCGCGCTCTCCTGCCAGCGCCTTGCCCAGCATGCGCTCCGAGGCGCCGTTGGCATAGATGTTCGCGGTGTCGAAGAAGTTGATGCCCGCGTCGAGGGCGGTCCCGACCATCTGGTCGGCAGATTCTTGGCCTTCGTTGCCGAGCCACGCCATGTACTTCTGCTCAGGCTCCGCGAAGGTCATAGCGCCGAAGCACAGCCGCGACACGTAGAGGCCGGTGTTGCCAAGCGGGAGGTAGTCCATAGTCGGTTCCTTCAGTTTACGGTCAGGCTTGCAACAAGGCAGGCACGGATGCCGTCATCGGGCAAGGGTAATTGAAGGCCGGCGGGATCCTCCCGGACCTCCCGCATTCCACCCGAATATCCTTCGTGGATTCCATCCGCATTCCAACGGAGCTAGGTAGCAACCAAATGATCAAGAAGTTCACCGCAGCAGATGTCACCGACCAGAGCGGGAAGACATTCCTCATCACAGGCGCCAACACCGGCGTCGGCTTCGAGGGCGCAAAAGTCTTCGCCAGCAAGGGTGCCCGGGTTTTGCTCGGATGCCGCAACCCGGACAAAGGCAACGACGCCGTTGCACGAATCACCGCAGCGCACCCTGAAGCCGACGTCGAACTCGTCGAGTTGGACCTCGCCGACCTGGCCAGCGTGCGTCGGGCCGCCGAAGTCGTCGCCCGAGAACCGAAGCTCGACGTCCTCATCAACAACGCCGGGGTCATGTGGAACCCCAAGACCCTCACCGCCGATGGCTTCGAATCCCAATTCGGGGTCAACCACCTCGGCCACTTCGCCCTCACGGGACTCCTCCTACCCGCACTCGAGGCGACCCCGAACGGTCGGGTAGTGACCGTCTCGAGCACAGGCCACCGGCTGGGCAACAGAGACCTATTCTGGGACGACATCAACGCGGACGACAGCTACCACCCGAGGAAGCGGTACTACGCGAGCAAGCTGGCGAACCTGCTGTTCACGTACGAACTCGATCGACGGCTTCGAGCCAAGGGGTCATCGACCATCGCGGTCGCCGTCCACCCCGGCGGATCCAGCACCGATCTTGCCCGCCATCTCTCCAAGCCTATGGCGCTGCTGTGGCGCTGCATGAAACCACTCCTGAGCTCAGCAACCGAAGGCGCCTGGTCGACTGAACTCGCCGCGACTGCCGCGGGCGTCGAGGGCGGCCAGTACTTCGGACCCAGCCGGTTCGGCGAAATCTCCGGGCCGGCCAAACAAGTCGGTTCCAGCAAGGCGAGCAAGGACCCCGACAAGGCGAAACGCCTCTGGGGCCTGTCCATCGAAATGACCAGCGTCGACCCGGGAATCTGAAAATCGGAGCGAAGTCTTTGCGTACTACTCCGAGTTGACCGCGTCGCGACGGACGAGCCCGGCGTTGGGTTTTATGGCGGTGGTCTAGCGCGGGCAGATGGGTTCGGATTGGTCTCGTCTAGGGTGGCGAGATGGCTGGAAATGGTGCGGACCTGCTCGACCTGTCCCTCGACGAGTTGCTTACGACGACGCGGACGGTGCGCAAGCGGCTCGACCTGACTCGGCCGGTGCCGAGGGCGCTGATCACAGAGTGCCTCGAGATCGCGGTGCAGGCGCCGAACGGATCGAACCAACAACGATGGAACTGGCACGTTGTCGACGAACCGGACCTGCGGGCTGAAGTCGCCGAGGTCTACCGGAGTGGAATGAGCGGCCACCAGGCCGACCCGAACCGGGCCACCCGGGATATCGACTACAGCACCGACGAGCAACGACGGATCGCCTCTTCGGTGGCCTACCTCCGCGACCACCTGCACGAGGTACCGGCGTTGTTGATCCCGACCGTCGGAGGTCGGATGGACGAAGCCGATATCTTCCTCCAAGCCAGTGTGTGGGGGTCGATCCTGCCCGCGGTCTGGAACTTCATGCTCGCACTGCGGGCCCGGGGGCTGGGAAGTGCATGGACGACGATCCACTTGCACAAAGAAGCCGAGATGGCCGAGCTTCTTGGGATCGACGCCACCAAGCACACGCAGGTCGGCCTGTTCCCGATCGCCCACACAGTGGGTACAGAATTTGGAGCGGGAGCGCGCCAGGACCTGGCCGACCTGATCTGCTGGAACGGAGCGGGCTGATGCCGAACTACACCGATATCGAAGAGCGCAACCTCAGCATCGTTCGCCAGTTCCTCGGCGAGGAGAACGGTCCGGCCGACAAGTCTGAACTCTTCGCCGAGGACGCCGTTTGGTGGAACGGGCTACCGCTCATTCCCGGGGCGGAAGGCGTTACCGAACACAAAGGCCGCGAGGCGATCCGCAACATATTGCCCTCCCAGTCGAAGGCCCCGCCGAGGCCCGGCGGCGACAAGTACGACTTGGCCACGATGGCCATCAGCGACGTCGTCACGCTGGCCGACGGCGACTACGTCGTCCGGCAACAGACTTTCTCCGCTACGACCCTGCGAGGCCAGGACTACAGCAACGTCTACTGTTTTGTGTTCCGATTCAACGACCGGGGCGAGATCGCCTACCTCACCGAGCACTGGAATACCTGGCACGCCTACAACGTGCTCTTCAATAATTTCGACATGGAGCCCGCCCACCCTGAAGGCTGACCTGGCTCTTCGTCTACGACGCGGAGTTGGACGCCTTCGTTCCCCGCTGACCGGGGCCGGACGGCGTTGGCGGTTAAACAGCGCGGTGGAAGCGTCGAGAGCCGCCCTGCACCAACGGCATGGCATCCTTGACGAAGGCTGTCCAGTGCGGGTCGGCAATGGTTGTGGCCCGGAGGTCGCAATAGGCGGCAAGGGAGTCGATCTGCCAAGTGGAGTGTACCTCGGCCTCGAGATAGCCCTGATCGACCGTGCGCCAGCGATTCAGCAGGGGGCAGCCACCCTCGACCATGAATGGGTCATAGCAGCGTTCGAGCAACTCGACGTAGGTGTCGGCGTCGGCCACCGCGGTGCGGGCGGTGATGGTGTACAGCACTGGGGAGGTGTCCGGCGGTGTCGCGGGGGGCGACTGGTCCTCGACCGGTGAGAGTTCGAACGGGCAGGTGAAGGTCTTCAGCGAGCTCAGCCTGATGCCGAGGCTGGCAAAGCCCTCCACACTCGAGCAGGCCATGCCGTTGGGTGTGCCGAGGTGGCGCTTCAACTGGGCCATGTCGGTGAAGGCCTGCTCCCAGATATGGGTCCAGGCCCGGCCCTTGGCCGACACCCACCCCACGTCGTCGGCACCGAAGGCGGATGCTGCCATCTCCTGGGGCTGCGCCGCGAGGGCTTCGATCGCCGCCGCGTCGGCGTCGGTGCTTGCGTTCAACAGCAGCACCCGGCGGATTCCGCTTCGCAATTCTTGGGTGGCGTCGGGTGTCGTATAGCGCATCGCGTATGTGTTGTCGGTGATGCACTCGGGGCTGTCGGGCATCACGTAATTGTCGATGGCCCCGATGTGGTAGGGGTGCACCATGTAGGGCCCGGAGTAGCTGGCCTCGTCGACGAAGGTGTTCTCCCACAGCACCGTGCGCGAGTCGAGATCGACTCCGGCGGAGGAATCCAACAGGCCCGGTATGAAACGATCGGCGGCGCCCAACACGGCGATCATCTCCTGCGCCTTCACGTCGGGCACCCCGGGCATCAATGGCAAGACGTAAAACCGTCGGATCATGCTTGTCACGGGGCTCGAACTTGCTCGACGCCTGAGTTCACGAGTCCGCAGTCATCGAGGAACCTCGACAAACCCGGTGTCGCTCTCGGCAGTGTCGGGGTCGAACCGAGTGCCGGGGTCACCGCGCCTCTTCAGCCTGGGCTGGGGGCCGGCATGTGACATCGACCGAGACCTCGGCACTGGGTTCGAACCCGATGCGATCGGCTCGCACGTGGACGGTGTGCGACTCGCCCGGTCCGACCCGAAGGGGTCCGCGGTAGATGCGCCAATGCGGATCGCTGTCGAGGCGGTACTCAATGGAGGCGCCTTGGATGCCGGAGTGCATCTGGAGCAGCGCCGGCCCGTCGAGCTCGGCCGCACCGTCGATCGGCGCCGAACCGGCATCGGCAGCAGTCACGGCCACGACCAGCGGCGGTGGGACCTGGGGTACACCCTCGGGGTACCAGGTCGCGACCATCTGGGCCTCGGGGATCTCACCGAAATCGCCGACGTCGTCGAGCCAGCGGTCGCATTCAGTCCGAAGCCGCTCGAGCGTCTCGTGATGGTCAGTGTCGCCAGCGAGGTTGTGGGTCTCGTGGGGATCGGCGCGGCAGTCGTAGAGCTCCTCGACCGGTCGCTGGTCGGCTAAGAACTGCGAGGCCACGTCTGAGAGCTCGCCCTCAACATGGAGGCGCATCAGCTCCTGCATGATCGGGTGCGCGTTCCGGAAGGGCACCCAGGACACGTAGGGCTGATGGGGGTAGTAGTGCCGGATGTACTTCCAGCGGCGGTCCCGCACAGCCCGGACTCGGTCGTAGGCGCTGTCGTGGCGGTCTCGAGACGCATGGACGTACTGTCGCGGTTCGGCAGCGGCGGGCCCGAGGAACGCTCGTCCGTGGAGATGGCCAGGGACCGGGACCCCGCAGACCGAGAGCATGGAGGGGCCGAGGTCGATAGTGGAGACCAGCTGATCGCTGACGGCTCCGGCCTCGATGTGGCCGGGCCAGCGCACGATCATCGGAATGTGGATGCCAGAGTCATAGGGCCAGCGTTTGCCGCGGGGGAGGGGACCGTGGTCGGACCAGTGCACCACGATGGTGTCGTCGGCGAGGCCGTCTTCTTCGAGCTCGGCCAGGAGCTGGGCGAAGTACCGGTCGACTTTCTCGATCTGGGTGTACATCTGCGCCAACGCGGTCCGCACCTTGGGAGTGTCGGGAAACGTGGGCGGCACCACAACTTCTGCTGGGTCGAACGTGATCTCCTCGACCATGCCCGGCCACATGCCGCTCTCGTGGCTGTCGTGGGGGTTGAAGACGGCGAAGAACGGTTGGCTTGGGTCAGGGCGGTTGCGCCAGTGAGCGGTATCGGAGCAGTCGTCCCAGGCGCTGCGGGGCGGCGTGAACTGGTAGTCGGTCTTGGCGTTGTTGGTGCAGTACCAACCCTCGCGGCGAAGGTACTCGGTGAAGCACTTCACGTGGGGAGGCACGAGTGCGGAGTACGGCGTGGGCAGTTCGGGAATGTGCTGGTTCTCGTGGGTCGTGCGCATGTGGTGGGTGCCGATGGAGACCGGGTACATGCCGGTGATCACTGCCGACCGCGCCGGCGCGCACACCCCCGCGGTCGAGAACGCCAATGGGTATCGAGTGCCTTCGGCTGCCAATCGGTCGACGGTCGGGGTGCGGGCCACGGTGTCGCCGTAGCAGCCGTAGAACGGATTGGTGTCCTCGAAGGACACCCACAAGATGTTGGGGCGGATGGGCATCACGTGGCCTCCACCCTCGATCGGCCCTTCACCCTCGGTCAGCCCTTCACCCTCGGTCAGCCCTTCACCCTCGGTCAGCAAGGTCGTACTCGGCCATGTAGTAGGGATGGTCAGGGTCGAACTGGGCGAGTGGTACCGGGTCATCGACTCGGCCGGCTTCTCGCCGACCGTTGCCCTCCACTCCGGCCACGGCGTCACCGAGATCTTGGCGCGCTCGATCGAGAAGTGTATGGAGGCGAGCCACTAAATCGGGGTGATCGGCCGCGACATTGTTGGTCTCACCGATGTCGGTTGCGAGATCGTAGAGCTGTTCGACAGGGCCTTCGCCGCCGCGGTGGTTGGGAGTCTTGTACACGTGGAGCTTCCAGTTGTCGGCCCGCACCGCCTCCAGGTTCGGGCCCGAGTAGTAGAAGAAAGCCTCGTGGGGTGATTCGGTTGTCATGCCCTCCAGCACACCGCTGATGTCTTTGCCGTCGATGATCCGATCACCGGGAACCTCTATGCCGCACCACGCGGCGATTGTCGGGTAGAGGTCCATCGCCGTTGCCAGAGTCGAGCACTCTGTGCCTGAGGGAATCCGGCCCGGTCCGCGCACGATGCACGGGACGCGTTGGCCTCCCTCCCAGGTCGTGCCCTTGTTGGCCCGCAGTGGTTTGTTGCTGCCCTCGCCTGGCCGGGCGAGGGCGCCGTTGTCGCTGGTGAAGATCACGATCGTGTCGTCGTCGAGCCCAAGTGCCGCCAGCTCGTGCAGCAACACGTCGGCGGCCCAGTCGATGCATGCGACCGCGGCGCCGTAGGGTCCATTGCGGGACTCGGCTGCGAATCGCTCCTGTACATAGATGGGCAGGTGAACGTACATGTGCGCGAAGTACAGAAAGAACGGCCGGTCGCGGCTTTCTCGAAGGAACCGGACCGACTCCTGGAGGTAGCGTGACGTCAACGTCGCCTGGTCGGGCTGAGCCTCGATGACATCTTCGTCCAGCAAGAGCGGCAGCGGAACCCGGTGCGGCGGTGGCAGTTTGATCCCCAGGTTCTCCTCGATGTCGGCCCGCTCTTCGGGGGTGAAGTCGAGCATTTTGGGCTGGATCCCCATGTCGTTGCTGTAGGGAAGACCGAGCCAGTGGTCGAACCCGTGCCGGGTGGGCAGGAACTCGGGTTGGTCGCCGCAGTGCCACTTGCCGACCATCATCGTGGCGTAGCCGTTGTCCTGGAGCAGTCGGGCGATCGTGATCTCATTCGGGTTGAGGCCGACACCCATACCCGGGAACAGCACATGGATGCCGTCAAAGTTGTCGAAGCCGATCCGAGCGGGATAGCAGCCGGTCAACATTGCCCCGCGCGACGGCGAGCACACCGGTGATGCCATGTAGAAGTCAGTCATCCGCACGCCCTCGGCAGCCATCCGGTCGAGCGCAGGGGTGTCGTGTGCCGTCGACCCATAGCAGCCGAGATCGCCGTATCCGAGGTCGTCGCAGTTGATCAGAACGATGTTGGGATGGTCTCGCACAATGTCGTCGCGGGACGCGTTGGCGGTGCTGGACACCATCCGGACAACCGTAGCGGTCTCTGCGGCATCGAAACCCGCATCAAACGCGACGGTGAACGCAACCTCATCGCCGAACAGGAGGTGCTGGCCGGCCGGCTCGGCGAAACCCTAGAGAGCATTATCGGATCCGAGGCACTGGCACCCGTGACATTCAATCGTTGATGCTGGAGCCACGGTAAATACCGCGACTTTGCGACCGCGAGTTTGGAATACTCAGGACGTGTTTCGTGTCACTCAGTTTTCGGATATGCACTTCTGTACCGAGCCGGAAGGGGAGCCGCGCAATACCGATGACTCCTGGGATGCGGTCTTCGACCATGCATTTGATTCGGGTCGGCCCGCTCCGGATCTTGTGGTGATCACCGGCGACATCGCTCACAACGGCACCGAGGCCGAATACCAGAAGACCGCTGAGAAGCTTGCCCGCCTGCCGGTGCCTGCGGTGGTGTGCCCTGGCAATCACGACCGGCAGGTGCCCTTCGATGCCATTTTGCCCCGCCCGGGGGTGAGCAACGGGCGCACCTTGCGGGTCGGGAGCTGGCTGTTCTTGTTCGCCGACTCCAATGCCGAAGGGCGGGATCTGCGCCCAGACGGGTCTCTGGTTGATCGTGAGGATCGGACCCATAAGCACGGGCGCTTCGGCGATGCTGAAGTGGCTTGGATGGCCGAGACCGTCGAGCAGAGCGACGCGGAGCACGCCTTCGTCTGGACCCACCACCCTCCGGGGGCGTTCGGCTTCTTCCACATGGCCGACCATGACGCCGAGTTCGCCCGACTCGTCGACATGGCCCCGGCAATTCGTGGGATCGGAGCTGGCCATACCCACACCAATACGACTTTGGAGGTCGCCGGTCGTCCCATTCACCAGTGCCCGTCGCTGTCTGTCAACATCGACCTCGAGAACTTCACCACAATGCCGCCCGGCTATCGCACATACGAGTTCACCGAAGACGGTTCGGTTTTCAGCGAGGCCCACCTTGTAGGCGAAGAGCGTTGGCCCAGAAGCCCGCTGTCCAAAGTCACCCAGCGCATGCTCCGCGGCGATATCAGCTTCGAAGAGATGATGGACCAACTGGCTGCTGAGCGGGCCTCTTAGGTGACGGGGCGGCCAACCTGTTTGGGCGCCGAACCTCGAGGATGATCAGTCGACGCTGAGCTCGCCCACCTGGGACCACTCATTGGCGCCCTCGATGGTGGTGTTGATGATCTTGGGTGTTTGAGCGAGGGCCTGGGGCATGTCTTGCATGGCCTGCTTGAAGTGGTCGGATTCGACATGGGGCGCTGCTCCGTCGTCTTCAAACGCCTCGACCAGCACGAACTCGTCGGGGTCTTCGACGCTGCGGGACCAGTCGAACCACAGGTTCTTGGGCTCGGCCCGGGTGGCCTTGGTGAATTCGTCGACCAGGTCGATCCACCGGTCAGACCACTCGGGTTTGGTCTTGAACTTGACCACGATGAGGATCAACGGACCGCTCCTTTGCTTGCGGCGGCGTCGCTGCCCAGGGGCGCCCAGGCCAACAGCGACGTGTCGCCTTCAAAGACGTTGGCCACCATCGGTGTGCCGGCGATTTCGGCGGTGGCCTTGTACTGCATCCACGACGAGACCGTGGTGATTGGGGTGCCGGGGCCGTCGTCGAACTGGATCGGGCCGTAGATGTTGGCGGTGTAGATGAGGTCTTCGTCGCCCAGTTGCTGGGTGGCTTCGTGGCGGGCGCCGGCGGGTTCGTAGAACCACACGCCGGAGCCGTAGCCCTCGGGCGGGCCGGCCCGATACCCGATGCGGCCGTTGATGACCAGGAAGTCGCCGGCGCCCAGGTGGAAGTGGGGCCCGGCGACACCGATGTGCCTGATGATCATCGAAACGTGGCCGGTCTCCTCGCTGACCCGAAGGACCTTTATGCCGAAGCCGGGCCTGTTCGGATTGGAGAAGAAGTCGAACGCCCGGGTGTCCACGAAATGCGGGTGGGTCGTCGCATCCTCGGGCAGGTTCTCCGCCGTCATCAGCAACTGATTGGCCGCATCCTCGGCGATGCGGAGCGGTGCGGGCGATTGGTCGGAGTTCTGAGGTCGCGGCACCATGCACTCGGCCAAAGTGTTGGGCACCAGCGCCAGGCCATTGGCTTGGGCCACGGCCTGTACGTCCAGTGCAGTGAGGATGGTGGTCACGCTGTGCCCGTCGGCACCGAGGAAGGCGACCGGGCCGAAGAAGTTCATCAACAGCTCGGTTTCCTCTTCGACTTCGAGGCCTTCGATGCGAGCGTTGGCAGGAATGTAGCCCCACGTGCCCGTCTCGATGGTTGCGGCAAGCGGTTCTTGGGTGTAGCGCATGCGCCCCGACAACACGAACAAGTCGGTGGCACCCAAATGCACAGCGGGGCGCAACGTGACCCCGGCGTCGAGTCCCACGATCGCGGAGAACACACCGGATTCTCTCGACGCGCGAAGTGGCTTGATCCGCCATCCCGGCGCCTGGGGCGTCTCGATCCAAGGCAGGGCGTTGGTGTCGACGCCGCCCTCCATGCCGGTGGGGACGAGGTCGGGGTTGTATCCAGTAGTTGTCGTCGTCACTTCTCACCTCTGCATGTGAATATTCTGAGCGAAGAAGACTCGCACTAGATTGTGGGCCCTCTGGTTGATAGAGGAGCACAAAGTGGAGCTAAGAAACAAGACCATCGTGGTGACGGGGCCGACGGGGATGGTGGGGCCGCCGTTGTGCAAGACCCTGGCGGCTGACAATCGGGTGATCGCGCTAGCTCGGTTCTCGGATGCCAATGCTCGGGCCGATCTTGAGGCTGGGGGAGTGGAGTGCATCGCCGTGGACTTCGTCGAAGCTGATTTCTCGGCGGTTCCCCGCGATGTGGATGTCGTCGTGAACCTGGCGGTTATCAAGACCGGCGACTGGAAGACCGATCTGGCCGTGTGCTCAGAGGCCACCGGCCACTTGATGAGCCACTTCCGCGACGCCGAGGCGTTTTTGCACTGCTCCTCTGGTGCGGTCTATCAGCCCAACGGCGGCCAGCCGTTCACCGAGGACAGCCCTCATGGCAACCACCACGCCCACATGATGCCGACCTATTCGATCTGCAAGATCGCGGGGGAGTCGGTGGCCCGGTTCGGGGCTCAGGAATTCAACCTGCCTACGGTGATCGCCCGGCTCAACGTGCCCTATGGCGACACCACCGGCTGGCCCTTCTTCCATCTTTTGATGATGAGGGCGGGCATGGACATCGAAGTCCACACCGACGGCGCCCGCTACAACCTCGTCCACGACGAGGACATCGCCGCCGATCTGCCGGTGCTGCTGGACCAGGCCTCAGTACCGTCCACCACGCTGAACTGGGCCAGCCCCGGACTGGTGTCAGTGGCCGAATGGTGCGCGTTCATGGCCGAGATAGACGGCTGCGACCCGCCCAAGATCGTGGAGTCTGATACCGCCATTCCCAGCACCGTCATGGACACCAGCCGCATTGAGGCCCTGCGGCCCGACCGCCTGGTGAACTGGAAAGACGGGATCCGCCGCCTCGTCGAGAACCACCCGGCCTGACTGGCGAGGGCGCGAACATGTCGTTTTCAAAAGCCCGTTGGTGGAATCTGTATGCCGTTCTACCTAAACAGGTATATTGGTAACCATGGTACTTAGCATCAAGAGCGCTAGGGCCGACCAGTTGGCCCGCGATCTAGCCGAATTGACGGGGACATCCATCACTGATGCGGTCACCTCATCGTTGGAAGCCCAGTTGGAACTGGAGCGTCGCCGTCGCCGTCGGCAGTCCTTGGGCGACATCGTAGAGCGGTTTCGGAAACTGCCACTGCTCGATGAACGCACTGCCAATGAAATCCTCGGCTATGGCGACCACGGGCTTCCCGAATGAACGTGGTCGACACTTCGGCGATCGTTGCAGTGCTATTTGGTGAACCGGGCAGCGAATCCATCGAGAACAAACTGATGAGCGCGTCGTGCGTCATGTCGGCTGCTACCCGAGTTGAGTTGGGGATCGTGGTCGAGGCCAAAACTGGACCAGCCGGCGTTTTGCTGCTTGAAGAGCTTCTGGCCCGCATCGAGGTCCAGATTGAACCGGTCGATGCCAGCATGGCCGAGGAAGCTCTGGCCGGCTGGCGGCGCTTCGGCAAGGGACGACACCCAGCTGGGTTGAACTACGGAGACGTCTTCTCCTATGCCCTCGCCCGCCGGCTCAGCGTGCCCCTGCTGTGCGTCGGCGGAGACTTCCCCCAGACCGACATTCATGTCGCTCAGCCGCTCATGTAGCCGTCTACATTGTTTGAGGCATTCAGCCCATTAACCAGAGTTAGTAAGGGGAGAGTCCCATGACTGAGAGCACCAGCCAGTGCCCGTTTTCGGGCGCCAACACCGCCAAGGGCACATCGGCCACCGAGCAGTGGTGGCCTGAGCAGCTGAATCTGAAGATCCTGCACCAGCATTCCCCTGAAGCCGATCCCATGGGGGATGGCTTCGACTACGCCGCAGAGTTTGAAACACTCGATCTGGCGGCGGTGAAACAGGACATCTCCGACGTGTTGGTCGATTCCAAGGACTGGTGGCCCGCCGACTACGGCCACTACGGCCCGCTGATGATCCGGCTCACCTGGCATGCCGCAGGCACCTACCGGATCGGCGACGGTCGGGGCGGTGGCGGCACCGGCGCCCAGCGATTCGCCCCCCTGAACAGCTGGCCCGACAATGCCAGCTTGGACAAGGCCCGCCGGCTGCTGTGGCCCGTCAAGCAGAAGTACGGCCGCAGGCTCTCGTGGGCCGACCTGTTGATCCTGGCCGGCAACGTGGCCCTCGAGTCGATGGGTCTTGAGACCTTCGGATTCGGCGGTGGCCGCCCCGACATCTGGGCCCCGGAGGAAGACATCTACTGGGGTTCGGAGAACGAGTGGCTCGGCGACGAGCGCTACACGGGAGAGCGCGACCTAGAAACCCCGCTGGGCGCGGTGCAGATGGGCCTCATCTACGTCAATCCCGAAGGCCCCAACGCCAATCCCGATCCCATCGCCGCCGGAATCGATATCCGGGAGACCTTCGCCCGCATGGCCATGGACGATGAGGAGACCGTGGCGCTGATCGCCGGCGGCCACACCTTCGGCAAGGCTCACGGAGCCGCCCCCGACACCTATGTCGGGGATGATCCCGAAGCAGCCAGCATCGAAGAGCAGGGTTTGGGTTGGAAGAACACCTTCGGAACCGGAGTGGGCGGCGATGCCATCACCAGCGGCCTCGAGGGGGCGTGGACCAACGACCCCGCGGTATGGGACAACGGTTTCTTCGACAACCTGTTCGGCTATGAATGGGAGCTGACCCAGAGCCCCGCTGGCGCCCACCAGTGGCGCCCGACCGACCGGGCCGCGGATGACACCGTTCCTGATGCCCATGATCCATCTGTGCGGTGCGCGCCGATGATGCTGACCACCGACCTGGCGCTGCGGTTCGACCCGATTTACGAGCCCATTTCCCGCCGCTTCCACGAGAACCCCGACGAGCTGGCCGACGCTTTCGCTCGGGCCTGGTTCAAGCTCACCCACCGCGACATGGGTCCGGTGGCCCGCTACCTCGGCCCCGAGGTTCCCGATGAGGAGTTGATCTGGCAAGATCCAGTGCCCGCTCCCCAGGGCGAGCCCATCGGTGCCGATGAGATCGCCGACCTGAAGGCCCGGATCCTGAGCTCGGGGCTGTCGGTTTCCCAGCTGGTCTCCACCGCGTGGGCTTCGGCCTCCACGTTCCGGGGCACCGACATGCGAGGCGGGGCCAACGGCGCCCGCATCCGGCTTGCCCCGCAGAGCGGCTGGGACGTGAACGTCCAAGCGGGCGTGGCCGACGTGGTAGCCGTCCTCGAGCAGATCCAAGCCGACTTCAACGCCCAAGGCGGCCCGCAGGTATCACTGGCCGATCTCATCGTCCTCGGCGGATGCGCCGCAGTGGAGAAGGCAGCCAGCGATGCCGGCCACAACGTGGCAGTTCGGTTCTCGCCTGGCCGCACCGACGCCTCCCAGGATCAGACCGACGTCGAGAGCTTCGCCGTGCTCGAGCCCACCGCCGACGGCTTCCGCAACTACTTGGCCGACTTCCACAAGCGTCCCGCCGAGGAGCTGCTGGTGGAAAAGGCGTTCCTGCTCAACCTGACCGCACCCGAGATGACCGCGCTGGTCGGCGGGATGCGAGCGCTGGACGCCAATGCCGGCCAGTCCCAACACGGTGTGCTCACCGACCGGCCGGGCACCCTCACAAATGACTTCTTCACCAACCTGTTGAGCATGGACACCGAGTGGCGGGTTTCCACCGATCAGGCCGGGGTATACGAAGGGTACGACAGGGCCACCGGCGAACTCCGCTGGACCGCGACGGCCGCCGACCTGGTGTTCGGCTCCAACTCCCAGCTCCGGGCCATCGCCGAGGTGTACGGCTGTGACGACGGCGATGCGAAGTTCGTCAACGACTTCGCTGCCGCCTGGGCCAAGGTAATGAACCTGGATCGCTTCGATCTGACCTGAGCCCAGTGATGGCAAGCCGGCCAGCGGGATCCCCCTCTCTCGCTGGCTGGCAGCCTTCGTGCCCTTACTGGATAGAGGCCTGTTGGGTAGCCGTGGTAGTCTACTTTTATAGCGCCTTCAAAGACGACAACACTGCGGGTCCCGAGCGAGTTGCGGGATGAGATCGCCTGGATCGCTGAACAGCGAGGAACGTCCATGGTTGACGTCGTGGCCGACGCGGTACATCGGCTCGGCCGTGACGAGTGGTGGTCGTCGGTCCGGGATGCCCTTGATGATCTGGCCCCGTCGGAGGTTGACGCCTACCAGATGGAGAGCAGGCGGTTGGATGCTGCCGCAATAGACGGTTTGGATGAACTCTGAGGGGCGGTTCGCTCGGGGTGATGTGTGGTCGGTGGATTTCGGCGCCGACCCTGAGCATCCTGAGCAGGCCTTTCGCCGTCCAGCGCTGATTGTCTCTGACGACCGGCTGCACCATCCAAGTCTGAAGATGGTGATCGTGGTGCCGGGCACATCGACGATTCGCTCGGTGCCGCTGCATGTTGTGGTTGAACCCGACGTTGGCACCGGCCTTGTTTCGGCCACTGCGTTCCAAGTCGAACAGGTCCGGGCGGTGTCGACTCATCGATTCGTGGAACGGTTAGGTCGGCTCGATCCTGTGCGCTTGCGGGCAATAGACGAGATCCTGCGAAACGCACTCAGCCTGTGATGGTCGACCAGCGGTCACCTTGACTCCTCGGCGGGCTGGGTCAAGGTAATGAACCTGGATCGCTTCGATCTGTAAGGTTGGTCTGTGGCCGCCATCGAACCGGACATTCTGTCCACAGCATTTGCCGAAGACCCCAATGCCGTCTTGGCGGTGATGCGTGAGGAATACCCCGTCGTGTATCACGAGGCGACCGAGGCATGGCTGATCTCTCGCTACGACGACGTCGAGAGGGCCTTCAAGGATAAGACCTTCACCAACAAGAACTATGAGTGGCAGCTCGAGCCGGTCCACGGACGGACGATCCTCCAGATGGAGGGGCGCGACCACTCCGCCCACCGAAATCTGATCGCTCCCGCCTTCCGGGGCAGCGAGTTGACGGCAAAGTTCGTCCCGGTCATCGCGGCCAATGCCCGCGACCTCATCGACGGCTTCCGCACCGACGGCAAGGTAGACCTGGTCGACCAGTTCTCGATCCGCTTCCCGATCAATGTGATCGTCGACATGCTGGGGTTGGACAAGTCGGATCACGAGCGGTTCCAGAAGTGGTACCACTCGATCATGATGTTCCTCAGCAACCTCACTGGCGACGAGGAAGTCATGGCCCAGGGGCTCCAGACCAAAGACGAGCTCCAGGCCTATTTGATGCCGATCATCGCCGAGAGGCGTGCCAATCCCGGCGACGACCTCCTCAGCACGCTATGCACCGCGGTTATCGACGGCGAGCAGATGACTGATTTAGAGATCAAGGCGTTTGTATCACTCCTTTTGGTGGCCGGGGGAGAGACCACCGACAAGGCCATGGCCAACATGATGATGAACCTGATCGCCAACCCAGATCAGCTGGAGGCCGTTGGCAACGACCGCAGCCTCATCGACAATGCCTTCGCCGAGACGCTGCGGCACTCGCCACCGGTGCAGATGATCATGCGCCAGCCTGAAGTGGACGTGGAGATGCATGGCGTGACCATCCCGGCCGGCTCTACGGTGACCTGCCTCATCGCCGGGGCCAACCGCGATCCCCGCCGCTATGACGACCCCGACCAATTCAACATCTTCCGTGAGGACCTCGACGTATCCAAGGCGTTCTCCGGAGCCGCCAACCACACCGGATTCTGCTTGGGCCGGCATTTCTGCATCGGGGCCATGCTGGCCAAGACCGAGGTCGACATCGCCACCAACCAGCTGCTGGATGCCATGGATAATGTCGCGTTCGAAGGCCTCCCACCCACGCCAGAAGGCGTGTTCACCCGGGCCCCCAAAACCATGCCACTCACCTTCACCCCAACCGGCAAGTAGCCCCGACGATCGCTAGTCCCCGGAGTAGATTGCCGAATCCTGCGTCCGCGCTGCTGCAAGTTGGACGGTTTACAAGGGACTTGTGTGCATTTACTTTGTAGCTTTGTAAACTAGGCGTGTGACTATAGCGAGCTATCGAGTGTCGGGGAGGGGTCAGATGGCTCTGCCGGCTGAGACCCGCCGCCGATGGAATCTATTCGACGGGGGCGAGGTGGAGATCGCGGACCTCGGTGATGCATTGGTCATCGTCCCCGCAGGCCGGGGGGGACTGCGGTCACTCCTCCAGGAGGCTATCCACGACGCCGGTGGGTACGCCCTGCTCGCTGATCGGGTTGCAGCTGGTGATCCTGACTTGGCGTGATGAGCACCGTCCTGGTTGACGACCACGTATTGCTAAGGATCTTCCTGGACGACGAGCCCGACGAGCTGCGACCGCTGGGGGCTGGGTTAGCAACCACTGGATTGTGGTACCACCGGTTGTGTCGAGCCCTGGCGGATCAGACCGTTTTGGGATCGATGTCGCGTCGACTCGGCAGCGGAGACTCGGCTATGGCTGCCGACGTCATTGCCGTGGTTGTCGACCTACCTGACACCATCGAGCTGCTTACGCTGCGCACGCTGGGGTGGCCGATGGCTGAACTCGTTAGAAGCGGTATACGCCTCAACCTGTTGTCGTTGGAAGCACTGGCGGCCGCCCGTTACCTAGAGGCTGAGATCTGCCTTGCTGCCACCGATCAGAACCGACCGCTCTTGGAGGCAGCCCAGGTGCTGAGCATTCCAATTCGCCAGTTGGCCAGCTGATTTAGACGTTCTTGCCCAGAGTTGTCGCGGGGCTAGGGGTGTCGCCTTGGAGTTGACGTCGGCGCTCGAAGAGCTCCGCGAAGTGGGGAACGTCGTAGAAGGGTTCGCCTCCTTCTAGATGGTGCCACGCCCAGATCATGTGGTTGCGCTCGACGATTGGATAGGTGCGCAGATTCGCCTTCGGCGAGATCTTCTCCGCGTACGGGATGTCGGTGCACCGGCCGGACTCGCCGTCGAAGCGCCAGCCGTGGAACGGACAGCGGATTCCGTCGCCGTCCACCTTGCCACCCGCGCCGATGTGCGCACCCATATGGGGACAGTAGGCGTCGATCAGCCGAGCCTCGCCGCTCTCGGTCCGGTACAGCACGAGGTCCTTGCCGAACGCATAGAAGCTCTTTATCTCCCCTACAGCGAGCACTCGGGACTCGTCCACGACGAACCATCAGTTCGGGACCGGGAAGGGAAAGCGCTTCTCACCGGTCCCTTCCCGACGAACACGGAGACGACGGCTCTAGTTGGTGAGCTGCTCGGGATCAGGTGGCACCGGGCCGATGACGTTGACCGATGTCGCACCGCTGTTACTGTCCGTCATTTCGTTCTTTTTCGGCTGCTCGTTCACGCACGCTCCGTGGCAGCACGTCATCTCACCAGGTGCACTCCGCGGGAGGGGGCACACCCTGGTTGTATTTTAATGCAGTTATAGATCCTCGTGGGTCCCCCTCCGACATCTCTGCTATTCCGTTCGTCTTCCTGCGCTACGCATCAGCTGTATGAGTTCGGCCGGGTCGTAGGGTGCCGGGGGGCCAGGTAGGTAGGTAACCGCTTCGATGACGCCGGGGTAGGCGAAGGCGCCGTGGGTCTCAAACGTCGACCACAGGACAGGAGAGCGGCGATCGATGCCGACGTCGATGCCTTGGAATGGAGCAAAGCCCATCAGCATCTCTACTCCGTCGAGGGTTGCCTGCGGGCGGCCGTCCACGCTTATCGTGAAATTCCAGGTGTAGGGCTCGCCACAACGAGCCGCGATGTGGATCTGGTGCCGGCCCGGGTCCAAGAGGTTCGCCGCGACGATCTTTTCGATGCCGTACTCGTTATATCCAAAATGCACGATGCCATGCTCGATGTACACCACGTATCCGCCTCCCTGGTCACCGTGGGCGACGAGGACACCGTCGGCGTCTTGGTGCACGATGTCGATCTCGATGTCGAAGTCCCGGAGTGCGACGAGCTTCTGGGACCGGTAGCGCTCGAGTGACGGTGTGCCCGCCAGGAGACGGACGGGTTCGTTGAGCGAGGCTTCATCGGGTCGGCGCAACACTTGGAGAAGCCCGAGGCCGTCGTCGAGCGGGAACACCTGGTTGTTCCAGGCGGTGCGTTCCCAGGCATCGGCGAGTTCCGCGATGACTTCTGGGTGCTGGGCGGCGACGTCGTTGACCTCGGTGGGGTCGGTGGTGATGTTGTAGAGCTCCCACTCTGTGTCGTCATACGCGGCCCCACGCTGGTGGAGCGTGACGAGTTTCCATCCATTGCGGTAGAAGCTTCGATTGCCGAAGCACTCAGAGTATTGCTCCAGGTGGGTGCTTTCGGTGGCTCCATGGGTGATGGCGGAGGCGAAGCTGGCGCCGTCGAGGTCCTTTGGCGTCTCGACCTGAGCGAGTTCGAGGATTGTCGGGAGGAGGTCGGTGACGTACTGGTACTGGCGATGGATCGTGCCGGCGCGGTCGAGTCCGATGCCCTTTGGCCACGAAACGATCATGGGCACCCGCACGCCGCCAGCGTGGGTACAGGACTTGTAGAGCCGAAACGGCGTGTTAGACGCCATCCCCCATCCGCGGGGGTAGTGCACCATCGCTTGAGGACCGCCGATGAGATCGGGATCGCGCTCGATGTCGAAGTCGCGTCCAAACCCTGCTGGGTTTCCGAATTGGCGGTAGTAGCTCCGCGTTCCCTGCGCCCCGCCCTCTCGGGTCGCGCCGTTATCGGAGGTGAACAAGACGACCGTGTTGTCCAGGTCGCCCAGCGCTTCGACTGCAGCCAAGAGGCGGGCGAGGTTCTGGTCGACGTTGTCGACCATCGCGGCGTAGACCTCCATGTACCTTGCGTACCTGTCCTGAGCCTCAGCGGGGAGGGTGGCCCAAGCCTCAACCTCGTAGCCAGGCTCGTGGTTGCGCGGCGGTAGCGCCGTGCCCTTGTCGAACAAGCCCAGCTCGATCTGATTTGCGAATCGGCGTGCTCGGACCTCATCCCACCCCTGCTGGTAACGGCCCCGATGCGTGGCGATGTCGTTCGCCTTGGCCTGGAGCGGTCCGTGGACCGCCCCGTGGGCCAGGTACAGGAAGTAAGGGCGGGTCGAGTCGTGGGATCGCAGCGATTTGAGATAGGAGATCGCCTCATCGGTGATGTCGTCGGTGAAGTAGTAGCTGTCGGGGTACGTGTCGACCGCCACCGGTGAGTTGTCGCGCACGAGCCGATGGGGATGGTGCATGTTGGTCCAGCCCTCCAGCACGCCGTAGAACCGGTCGTAGCCGACCTGTAGCGGCCACGAATTGCGGGGAGCGCCGTCGTGCATCGCCCCGTCGCGAGTCAAGTGCCACTTGCCGACGGCGAAGGTGGCGTACCCCGCGTTGCGAAGGAGGTGGGGGAGCGTGTCGATCGAGGGATCGATCTCCATCGTCCAACCCGGAAAGCCCGGGTCGAAGTTGGCGACTCCGGCGAACCCGGCCCGGTGCGGGTTCATCCCAGTGTGGATGGACGCACGAGACGGTGAGCACAGCGGGGCGGTGTGATAGTTGGTGAAGCGCAGGCCCCCGGCGCTGAGGCGGTCGAGGGTAGGGGTGGAGATCTCCGAGCCGTAGGGGCTGATGTCGGAGAAGCCGAGATCGTCAAGTAGGACGACAATGATGTTGGGGTTGCCCTGAGCGGGCCGAACCGGTTCGGGCCACCATGGGGTCGAATCGCCGGCCAGACGGGCAATGTGGCCGCCGAAGGGCTGCGGCTGGTCCCGATGGTTGTCGTTCATGCTCGTGTGATTGTGTACTCCGGGTTGCTCACGGGCTCCGGGTGCCGACCACGGGAGCACCTGACTCGTCCACCGTCACCGACTCGAAGCCGGTCGGGCCGAGGAACGAAGCACCGTCGAGCGTGATGCGCTCCATGACGCGCCGATGGCCCGGCACCACGTCCGCCGGCGCAATGTGGGCCGTCGCCCGGTTGTCCCAGAATGCGATGCTGCCTGGGCGCCAACGGAACCGAACCGTGAACTCTCGGCTGCACACGTGTTCGTTGAGCATTTCGAGCAGATGGCCGCTCTCCTGGCGTGAGAGTTCGACGATGTGGCTTGTGTAGTCGGGGTTCACGTACAGCTGGCGCTCGCCAGTTTCGGGGTGCACGGTCACCACGGGGTGCCGGGCTCGGAGAGGAGTGGCCATGAACTCGCGGGCGAGTTTGTTCGGTTCCCCCTTCACGACGTGCAAGACGTTGTGGTGGACCGCGGTAAGCCCGTCGATGAGCTCACGGATGGGGGCAGACAGGGTCGCGTACGCCGCCGCGAGATTCGTCCATTCGGTATCGGCACCGAACGGCGGCACGGAAATTGCGCGAAGAATCGACCCCATCGGCGGCGCGGCCGTGTACGACAGGTCGTTGTGCCAGCGGTGCTCGATCTCGTTGGCGTCTGGGTCGTCGCGGTGGTGTTCCTTTTCGATCATCACGATTTCCGGATGCTCCGGGAACCGCGGTGCCAGCGTCGGATGGCCAGAGATCACTGATCCGAAGCCGCGGCCAAACGCCACGTGCTCGTCTCGGGTGAGTTCCTGGTCCCGGAAGAACACGACCTTCCACCGCAAGAGAGCGGCGCGGATGGCGCTAATTGTGGAGTCATCCATCGGTTCGCGGAGATCGACGCCGTGAATCTCCGCACCCGTGTGCTGAGACATCGGAAGAATCTCGACCCGGTCGCCAGCATCGATCGTTCCCTGGGCCTTATTGATCACTTTCATGCAGGGCTGCGTCCCGTCGCAGTAGACGTCGCGATAAGTTACTAGCTTATTCTCATCGACGCCTGCGTGACGCTACTGACCGCCCCTTGACCCATCGTGCTATCCGGAGAACACACACGCATGGCCCATCCCACCATCGAACAGATCGCCGAGCTCGGGCCCTACCTGGCCGACCACTCGAGCCACGCCGATGCACTCGGACGGCTTCCCGACGACACGGGCAAGTTGCTGAAGGAGACCGGAGTCGTTCGGATGTTGCAGCCGCGGGACTTCGGAGGCCTGGAGGCCGATCCCCGCGACTTCCTCAACGCCGTGATGGACATCGGGAACTACTGCCCCTCGGCGGGCTGGACCGCTGGTGTGGTCGGCGTTCACCCCTGGGAGCTGGCCCTCAATGACACTCGGTTGCAAGAGGAGGTCTGGGGTGACGACCCTGACACATGGGTTGCATCGCCGTACGCACCCTCGGGAGTCGCAACGCCGACCGACGGCGGCTTCATCGTCAATGGCCGCTGGTCGTTCTCCTCCGGCACCGATCTCTGCGACTGGATCGTGCTGGGTGCGATGGTCAAGGCGGCCTCCGCCGGACCGGACGATCCGCCCATCGGCAGTCTCCATGTCATGTTGCCTCGCGCCGACTACGAAATCGTCGAGGATTCGTGGAACACGATTGGACTCGAAGGGACCGGGAGCAAAGACGTCATCGTCGATGGCAAGTTCGTGCCCGACTATCGCACACTCGATGTGCGCAAGCTCCTCGACGGTCGCGCCGCCAAGGAGTCGGTCCGCAGCGACGATCCCCTGTTCAACGTGCCGTGGTCAGCCGTGTTTCCCGGTGGGGTGGCAGCAGGGCTGATCGGAATCGCCGAAGGCGTACTCCAGCGGGGCATTGAATACCAGGCAGGGCGGGTCTCCAACCTAGGGGTCGTGCAGGCCGACGACCCCCATTCTCGGCGGGTGCTCGGCGAGGCGGCCGCCGAAATCGCCAGCGCTCGCATTCAGTTGGTCCACAACATCGGCGAGGCATACGACGCGGTTCGAGCCGGCCACACGATTGGGATCGACCAGCGGGTTGCGCTTCGGCGCGATCAGGTCCGCGCGGCGTGGCGGGCGGCGGAGGCAGCCAACACCGTTTATGACATCTGCGGTGGGAACGCGATCCGTCTCGACAAGCCGGTGCAGCGATTCTGGCGGGGCATGCACGCCGGGCTCCATCACGGCATTTTCCTCCGAGGCCCGCTGCTCGACCTCGCCGGAGGGGTCCTGATGGGCCTGCCGCCCACCGGTCCATCAGCGGTCACCATCTGAGCGCAGAGGTTCTCAGTCCATGAACGCAACGACGCCACCCTTCACCGAAGAGGACACCAGCCGAACGCTGCGCACCGAGCACGGTGTCCTGCACTTTCACGAGGTGGGCCATGGTCCGCCGTTGGTCATGCTGCACGGCTCTGGCCCGGGGGCTACCGGCTGGGCCAACTTCGGCGAGAACCTCGCGGCGTTCGCTCCCCACTTCCGTTGCCTGGTGCTGGATCTGCCGGGCTTCGGTCGCAGCTACACCCCGCCCACCAATCTTGTACTTCACGGGGCCGAGGCCGTTGCTGCCTTCGTTGACGGGCTCGGCCTGGATTCGTTCTCGCTGCTCGGCAATTCACTGGGGGGAAAGTTCGCCTCTCAGGTGGCGGCGGCTCGCCCCGACCAGGTGCGGCGGCTGGCGACCATCGGCGGGGTCGGACTTCCGCTGTTCAGCCCGTTGCCGTCGGAAGGCATCAGTCGGCTCGTCGACTTCGTTGAGAACCCCACCCGAGAACTGCTCATCGCCTGGATGCGATCGATGGTTTTCGACACCGCCACCCTTACCGAGGAGATGATCGACCGTCGCTGGGAGGCAGCAACCGAGCCCGAGGCGCTCGCCGGTATCCGCCAGATCTACAGCCGGGAAATGCTGTCGTTTCTACGCGACATCATGCTCGACAACACCAACGAGTTCGTGACGCTGCGCGGGATCCAGGCGCCGACGCTGGTCACCTGGGGGCGAGACGACCGGGTCACGCCCCCTGACGGGTTGATCCCCGCAATGCGCCTGATTCGCGACTGCGAAGTTCACATCTTCCCGGACTGTGGGCACTGGACGATGATCGAACGCAAGGACGAGTTTGAGCGGGTCGTGATCGAGTTCCTCACCCGCGATGAGTCGGAGACCACCCTATGAGCACACGAAAGAGCGCTGTCCTGTCCCTCGGGTACGTCCGGCTCGCCAGTCCACACCTGGACGAGTGGCGCAGGTTCGCTACCGACGTGCTCGGCTTCATGCCCACACCCGGCCCCGACGCGACCGCGGCCTATTTCCGATGGGACAACTACCCCTACCGCCTGGTCGTCGCCGAAGCTGACACCGCGGGAGTCGACGCCATCGGGTTCGAAGTCATCGACGACACTGACTTGCACGCCCAGGTCTCTCGCCTCGAGCGGGCGGGTGTCGACGTGAGAGCAGGCTCCGACGAAGAGGCCGCCGCCCGTCTCGTGACCGGTTACGTCTCATTCGAAGATCCCGCCGGCACGCCGCTGGAGCTCTACCACGGCCCCATTCGCAACGACATTCCAGTGGTGACACCCCTTGTTTCGAGCTTCGTGACCGGAGACATGGGCTTCGGACACGCCATTTTGAAGGTCGATGAACTCGAGCCGGTCCTGAACTTCTACCGAGAGGTGCTCGGCTTCCACCTGCGGAACACCTGGCATGTCGGTGCGATATCGATGGCGTTTTTGGGCTGCAACCCGCGTCACCACACGCTGGGATTCAGCGCCGGTCTGCCTCGGACCCATCCGCTTGGGCACATCATGGTCGAAGCGGCGACCATCGATGATGTCGGCATGGCGCAAGACCGCTGCCTCGACCAGGGAGCCCCTGTCCGCATGTGCTTGGGACGTCACACCAACGACGAGATGATCTCTTTCTATTGCCAAGCGCCCGACTCGATGATGGTCGAGTTCGGATGGGGTGGGCTACGGGTCGAGGACCCAGACCATGCCGGCACCTACCAGATCTCCCGCCCGAGCTTTTGGGGTCACCGGCCTTTCCCGACTCCCGCTGACGAGGGCTGACCCAATGCCAACGGTAGGCGCACCCCAGCTGGCCATATGGCGCCGCTGGGTGCGGCTGAACTAGGCGTTCTTTCCCAGCGTTGTGGCGGGGCTGGGGGTGGCGCCCTGAAGCTGGCGGCGACGCTCGAATAGCTCCTCGGCCGCGGCCTGGGCCTGCTCGGCGACTTGGCCGACGTCAACAGAGGCCACCTCGCCATCGGCTACCAGTCGTCGTCCTTGCACCCAGACGTTGGCCACATCGTGGGATGACGCGGTGAACACGAGGTGGGCGGCAATGTTGAAGTCGTCGCCGTGCATGATCGGCACGAAGTGGAGGGCACCCAGGTCCACGGTGACGATGTCGGCGTCCTTGCCGGCCTCGAGCGAGCCGGTCACGTCGTCGAGGCCTAGCGCTTGGGCGCCCGACAGCGTGGCCATGTCGAGGATGTCCCAGGGGTCTCCAGTGGTGGGGTCGAGGGTGCTCACTTTCTGAAGGAGTGATGCGAACTTCATCTCCTCCAGTATGTCGAGGTTGTTGTTCTCCTTCTCCCCGTCGGTGCCCAAAGCCACCGTCACGCCCTGTTCCCGGTAGAAGCCAATCCGGGCCGGACCCGACGACAGCTTCATGTTGGAGCAGGGACAGTGGGTGACGCTGGTGCCGGTCTGGGCCATCAACTGCACCTCTCGGTCGTCGAGCCACACGCCATGGGCGATCACGCTCTGGCTTCCCAAGATTCCCCGGTTGTAGAACTCCTCGATGGGGCGCCGGCCGAATTGGCGCAGGCATTCCTGCACCTCCCAGATGGACTCCGACGAGTGGGTGTGGATCCCGGTGTCGAACTCTTCGGCCAGCGCGGCCGCTTGCCGGAACATGTCCGGTGAGCAGTAGAAGATGTGCTCCAAGCCCACCCACGTGCGAACCCGGCCGTCGGCGGCCACCAGGTGCGTCTCCAACAGGCGCCGATTGGTCTCCAAGGTCTCGAAGTAGTCGTACAGATCGGCGGTGTAGGGAGCCAGGGTGGCCCGAATGCCGATCGCCTCTGCGGCCCTCGCCGAGCCCTCCATGTGCCGCCACATGTCCAGTACCGACGTGGTGCCGCCCCGCAGCCCCTCGGTGTAGGCCATCCACGAGGCCGCCTCGGCGATCTCAGGGGTCAGCGCCCGGTGGGCGGGATCGATGTGATCTTCCAGCCACTCCCAAAGGGCCAGTGATTCGGCAGTGCCTCGCAGCAGGCCCGAGTGGAGATGGCAGTTGTGAAAGCCCGGGACCACCGCATGGCCGGTGGTGTCGATCACCTCGACATTGGACGCGGCGGGGTGCTGATCGATGTCGGCCACTTCGCCCACTAGCTCGATCTTGCCATCGATCACCAATACCGATCCCGGATCGAAGACGACCTTCGAACCCTCCATCGGGAGCACCGTTCCGCCGCGCAACAAGAAACTGGTCACCGTGCCTGCCTTTCAAAGCCGCCTCTGCGGGTCACGGTAATGGCTAGAGGCTAGTTTCTTTTCATGTACAGCCATCTTGAGGAGGAGACCCGGGCTCGAGCGGTTGGGGCCGCGCTCGGCAACGAACCCTTCGACATGATCCTGACCGGCGGCACCGTGGTCGACGTCGGAACCGGAGAGCTGCGCCAATCCGACGTGGGAATCGTCGGCCCGGTCGTGGCCAGCATCCACCCAACGGGTTCCCGCACCGACACCGCCGACTCCTTTGACTGCACCGACCGGTACATCGCCCCCGGTTTCATCGACATGCACGTGCATTTCGAGAGCTCCATGCTCACCCCCGGTCAGTACGCCGCCGCCATCTGTCCCCGAGGCACCACCACAGTCTTCATAGACCCCCACGAGCTGGCCAACATCGCCGGAGTCGAGGGAGTGAGGTACGCCGTTGACGCCAGCCGGGGTCTGCCGGTCCGGTTCGTGGTGCAGGCCCCCTCCTGTGTTCCTCCGCTACCGGGCTTGGAGTTGTCCGGTCACGACCTGCACGCCGCCGATATTGCCGAGATGCTCTCTTGGGAAGAGGTCGGCGGCTTGGCTGAAGTCATGGACATGGGTGGAGTCTTGGGCCGCGACGCCCGCATGGTTGACATCGTGGCGGCCGGCCACGAAAGCGGAAAGCTGGTTAGCGGCCACGCGGCCGGATTGACCGGGCCCGCGCTTCAGGCCTATCTCAGCGCGGGAATCTTCTCCGACCACGAGGTGTTCGCCCATGTCGATGCCATGGAGAAGCTCCGGGCCGGCATGACCGTTGAGTTGCGGGGTGCCTTCGACTTCGTGCTGCCGCTCCTGGTCGAGGAACTGGCCAAGCTGCCGGAGTTCCCCACCCACATCATTGCCGCTACTGACGACTTGTTCGCCGCCACGCTGCTGGAAGAAGGCGGCATCGACGATCTCTTGCGCCGGTTGATCCGCTATGGCCTAGAGCCGACGCGTGCTTTGAGAATCGCCACCTACAACGCGGCCTATCGCCTCCAGCGCACTGATCTTGGCATGGTTGCCGCCGGCCGCCGGGCCGACATCGTGGTGTTGTCCTCCTTGGAAGAAGTCGCGGTGGACGATGTGTTCTTCGACGGCCGTCAGGTGGCCCATGGGGGAGTGATGCTCGAATCGGTCTCCGAGGCTCCGTCGAACCCGCCGCTCGACACGATCAGGCTGTCGACGGTGACCGCCGACGACTTCGTATTCCGCCTGCCCGGTGTTCCGGACGGACGCCACCGTATGAGGGTCGTACAGGGGGTGGTGATGACTGAGTGGGGCGAGGCCGAGGTCGATGTGGCCGACGGGGTCGTCACCGTTCCCGATAACTACTTGCTGAACGTGGTTGTGCACCGCCACGGGCGGATTCCGGCCACGCCGGTTGCCGGGCTGCTCGGCGGCTGGGGCCACTGGACGGGTGCGGTAGCCACCACGATTAGCCACGATACCCACAACCTCTCGGTGTTCGGCCGCGATCCCTTCGACATGGCGGTGGCAGCCAACGCGGTGATCGCCACCGGGGGAGGAGTGGCAGTGGTCCAGAATGGCGAGGTCCTCTCGATCCTCGAGCTTCCTGTGGCTGGGATCTTGTCACCTCTGCCGGCCACCGACGTCGCCCGGCTCCAGTCAGAGGTCGGCGCCGCGGCCCAATCCATCGGCTTGCCGCCCGGGCCGCTCACCCAACCCCTGTTCTCGGTCATGTTGATGAGCTTGGCCTGCTTGACGGGACCGCATGTGACCGACATCGGCGTGGTGGACGGCACATTGAGCCAGCTCGTCGACGACCTCGTGTTGTCGTGACCCGGCTGACTGCCGTCTCCGAATTCGAACTTCGGTGAGCCAGATGTTCATCGGCGCCAACCTCGTTCCCGAACCCGAGCAGATCTTGCGGCTTCAGGCCGTGGCCCGAGGTGAGCAGCCCGCCGACCTGGCCATCCGGGGAGGCACGGTGCTCGCGCTCCACAACCGCGAACTCATAGAACGCGACGTTCTGGTCGTCGGAGAGCACATCGCCGCGGTTACGCCTGTCGGTCGCCTGGAGGCTGACACAGAGATTGATGCGTCGGGGTCGTTTGTCGCTCCGACGTTTATCGACGTCCATCTCCACATCGAGTACACAATGCTCACACCCGGAGAGTTGGCCCGACTGGTTGTGCCCCGGGGTACCACTACGGTGCTGGCCGACCCCAACTGTTTGGCCAACGTGGTGGGAACTCGGGGGGCCGACGCTATGGCCGCCACTGGCACGCCGATGCGCATCTTCCAGCAGATCTCCCACAAGATTCCCCGGGTGCCCGATCTGGAGTTGGGTGGAGCGGTCATGCCGGAGATCGACGTGATCGAACGCCTGAGTGCCACAAATGTGGCCACCCTGGGCGAGAGCAACCCCTTCGATCTGGACATCTCGGCCGCCCGCAAGGCCCACACCGCGATGGCCGCCGGTCGAAGGCTCACCGGTCACACCGCCCGCATCGCGGATGAGCCGCTGTGGGCTTACCTTGCTGGCGGCGTCAGCGACGACCACAACGCATTCAACACCGCCGAGGTCATCGATCGGCTGCGCCTCGGGGTGATGATCACGGTCATGTCGGGGTCGATGAACGACAACGTCCCTCTGGTCTTCGAGGACGTGCCTGCGGTGTCCGGTGGATTCGACTACATGAGCTTCTGCGCCGACGATCGCCATGTAGAGGATCTTCGGGACGAGGGTCACATCGACCATCACGTGCGCAGCGCCATAGCCCATGGTGTGCCCGCCATCGAGGCGTATCGCATGGCTACGCTCAACGCCGCTCAGTACTACCGACTCGATCACTTGCTCGGTTCGATCACCCCCAGCCGACTGGCTGATGTGATGATCCTCGATGACTTGAGCGATGTGCGACCGTCGATGGTCATCGTGGGGGGCGAGATCGCCGGTAGAGACGGCGAGGCAACCTTCGTCAACCCCGACACCATGCCGGATTGGGTGCGAAACACTGTGCGCTTGCCGGAGGACTTCGGTTCCGACCTGTTCCGGGTGGAAGCCGAAGCCGCGGCCGACGAGGTGGCCGTGGTCCGGGCCATGGAGATGTACGACGGCTATTTCAAGCGGGCCATCGAGGCCGAGCTCCAGGTGGTGGACGGCAACGTGATCCCCGATCCTGCAATCGACATCGCCAAGATCACGGTGTTCGACCGCCACCACGGAACCGACACCCGGGCCACGGGATTCGTGCGGGGGTTCGGCCTTGCCCGCGGCGCGCTGGGCATCACCAGCAACTGCGAGAACCAGAACCTGGTGGTGGTGGGAACCAGCGACGAAGACCTTGCCCACGCCGCCCGCACTCTTCAGGAGATCGGAGGGGGCTACGTCTGTGTGGCCGATGGCGAGGTGCTGGCCACCGTCCCGCTTCCCCTCGGGGGCATCATGAGCGACCAGCCGTGGGAGCGGGTGTATGACGAGTCGATCGAGGCCAACCATGCCGCGGCTTCGCTCGGTTGCGAGATAGCGTCGCCGTACATGATCCTGGCCTTCGTAGGGTTGGCCGGCGTGCCCGACTACGGCCTCACCGAGAAGGGGCTCATCGACACCATGACCCAGTCGTTCATACCGGTGCTGTTGTGCTGCCGGTGCCCCCAGCACATTCATGATGGCGGGGGAGTGACACGATGAAGCCGGCTGGTCGAACTACGAGGAGACAACGATGACATTGGCACGGTTCTTGGGATCGGCGATCGCGCCCCCCGAGCTCAGCAGCGATGAAGAGAGCGCTCTGGAGACGCTGGACGAGGTGATTGCCGAGGTGGTGGCGCCGTTGGCATCCGAGCACGACGATGCCGGTCGGTATCCCACTCGGGCCGTTGACGCCCTCAAGGGCTGCGGAATCCTCGCGCTGGCCGTCCCTGCGGAGTTCGGAGGGGTCGGCGCCTCGCACACCGCCAGCCTGCACGCCCAGGTGCGGCTGGCCACGGCTGACTCGTCGGTGGCCCAGGTCTACAAGGTGCACGACGAGCTGGTACGGGAGATCTTCAGCTACTGCGCCGACGACCTCAAGCCCCGCCTGGCCTCGCTGGTCCTTGACCAGAACGCAACACTGGGCCTGGCAGTGGCTGAGGCGGGCAAGACGGTGGCCGAGCCGTTCACCACGCTGGCCCTCGAGCAAGAAGACGGCGGCTACTTGGTCAACGGCCAGAAGATCTACACAACCGGCGCCGCGGAGGCCGACTACGTGGCGGTGTGGGGCTTCAATCCCGAGCGATTCACGCCGGAGAACCCATTCTTCGCCCTCCAACTGAACCTTGTGGCCAAGGACAACCCGGCCATGACGGTCCACCGCGACTGGGATGCGCTCGGTCAGCGGGCCACCGACTCCGGGAGCATCAGCTTTGAGAACGTCCGAGTGGGCCCCGAGTGGGTGGCCAGCATCCCCGGCCGAGCGCCGCTGCCCCATTCCGGGGTCCGGTTCGAGGCTGGCTTTGCCGCGGTGAACGTGGGCATCGGCATCGGCGCGCTTCAGGCCGCGGTGCCGTTCGTCAACGAGCAGAGCCGCCCATGGCCCTCAGCCGAGGTGGACAATGCGGCTGAGGATCCCATGGTTCAGCGGACCATGGGGGAGTTGGTTGCCGATCTCGCGGCCGCCCACGAGCTGACCATGCGGTGTGGCCACGCCCTTGATTCATTTGAGCGGGGCGAGATGAGTCGGACCGAACTGGCCATTCCCATTTATGCTGCCCGGTCGGCCGCCGACCGGTCCGGGTTGGCCGCCGCTCAGGGCGTGTACGGGCTCATGGGCACTCGCTCGGCTCGTCGCCCCCTCGGTTTCGATCAATGGTGGAGGAACGTCCGCACGCTCACGCTTCACGATCCAGTCGAGTGGAAGCACGTCGAGATTGGCCGGCACGTCCTCACAGGATGGGATCCTCCCCCCGGCATCTACACATGACGCCGCTCAGCGCAGAGCAGGTCCGCGCCGTCCCCAAGGTTGAGCTCCATATCCACCTTGAGGGCACGTTTCGCCCCGCGCGGGTCGCCGAACTGGCCGCCATCGCCGGCGAAGAGCCGCCCCGACCGGTCGACCGGCTCTTTGAGGCAGACAATCTCGCCGATTTCCTGGAAACCCTTGATTGGGTCTGCGGCCTGGTCCGCGACGAGCCGACCGCCGAGCAGGTGGCCTATGACTTCGCGGCCTACGCCCATGACCAGGGCATCGTCTACGCCGAGGTGATCGTGAACCCCACCCACTGGTCGGGGCTGTCCACGGCTGGGCTGTTCTCCGCGTGTGCCCGGGGATTCGATAGGGCCCAGGCGGATGGGCTCGGCGACTATCGCCTACTCCCATCAATTCTGCGACAGCAATCCGAACAGGAGGCCAGAGAACTGGTCGGGTGGATCGAGGGTTCAGGGTTGGCCCGGATTGTCGGGCTATCGATAGACGGCAACGAGGATTCAGCCGGTCGGACCGGACCTCGTTTCGCCCCCGCCTATGCCGACGCGGCGCGAATCGGTCTGGGACGCACTGCCCATGCGGGCGAGTCGTCGGGCGCCGATGGTGTCCGAGATGCCATCGAGCTTCTGGGCGTGAGCCGCATCGACCACGGGGTTCGCTGTGCCGAGGATCCAGCGGTCTTGGCCATGGTATTGGACAAGAGCATCACGCTGAACGTCTGTCTCACGTCCAACTGCACCCTGCTGTACTCAAGCCTGGACGACCATCCGATCAGAGATCTGGACGCCGCCGGGGTGCGTTACACCATCAACACCGATGATCCTGAGACTCTCGGGATCACCTTGTGCAGCGAGCTCATGTTGGTTTCAAGCCATCTCGACTGGGATGTGGCCGATCTGGCCGCTGCCCAACATCGTGCCATCGACGCCGCCTTTTGCTCGGATGAAGACAGAGCGGTCCTGCGAGCCCTGCTCGATCAAACAGTCGGGACGTAGTTCTCGCCCAACCCCTGAGGCATGCGGGCCCAGCGGGCGCTGGCGGTGAGAATCAACAAGGCCACGAAGAACGGGATGGCGTTTAGCCCCTCTACGGGAACGTCGACGAACACATTGTTCAAGTTGAACCCCAGCGCCTCGAAGAACCCGAATACGAATGCGCCCACGGCGGCACCCCAGATGCTCCAGCTGGCCATGATTATGACGATCAGGGCGATGAAACCGCGATTCGCAGTGAGCCAGGGCTGAAACCGCCCCACGCTGCCCAACATCAAGGCGGCACCGCCCAGCCCGCCGAGGAATCCCGACATCAGCGTGGCCATGGTGCGGACGCGCACTACGTCCACGCCTCGGGCCGCCGCGGCATCGGGATCCTCTCCAACGGCCTTTACTTCGAGGCCGAAGATGGTCCGAGAGGCGATGAATCCGGTCACCAGCACCAGACCCAAGGCCAGCCACGTGTACCAGCTGTGGCCGAACAGGGCGTCGCCGAGCCAGGGGATGTCGGACAGGAGCGGAATGTCGACTTCTGACGGCAACGACACCTGGCGGTCCCTTCCGCCGACATCGGTGGTGACCCGGAAGATGTACCCGGTCGTCCCGATGCCGAGGATGGTCAGGCCGAAACCGACGACCACCTGATTGGCGTACAGGCGAATCGAAAGCAAGACCATGAAGGCGGCCAACAGCATCCCGGCCAGGCCTCCCACCAAGAATCCAAGCGGGGCCACTGTGGGGTCGGCCACATAGAGCGACGTCAGGGCGCCGATGATCATGTACCCCTCAAGCCCCAAGTTCAAGACGCCGGCCCGCTGGGCGAAGGTCTCGCCGATGGAGGCGTAGATCAGCGGGGTGGCCAACCGCAGGCCGCCTGCCACCGTGGCACTCCAAAACGTGGCCTCCAGCAATTGGCTCATCGGCGTCTCTTTCCGACGAGCGTGAAGTTGGCCATGACCCCGCGGGTGAGGCGAATGATCTGGGGGGCATATCGGATTGAGAACCCGAGCAGGAGCAGCGCTTGAATGATGTCAGACAGCGAGGCGGGGATGCCCTCGGAAGACTGCATGGCCAGCCCGCCGGCCTGAAGAGCCCCGAATAGGAGCGCGGCCACCAGCACGCCGCCCGCGGTTGCGCCTCCGAGGAAGGCGACGACGAGGCCGAAGAACCCGATGTCGGATGCGATCCCCACGTAGACCCGTTGGAGAAGGCCGGCGGCCTGGATCCAACCGACCAAGCCGGCGGTGGCCCCGGAGATGAGGAGCGAGTTGATGATCACCCGGTTGCTGGAGATGCCCAGGCTTTGGGCCAAGTTCGGGTTCTCACCGTAGAGGTCGTAGCTGAATCCCCGATCTGAACGCACCCACCAGATGAAGGCGAGGCCGATGATGACAGCGGCGAAGACCCCGGTGTGGAAGCGAGTTCCGTCGATGACCAGCCCGAGGATGCCGTTGTCCGGGTAGGGGTCGGACTGCGGGGTGATCGCGGTGGGCGGCTTGAGCGGGTTGTTGAGGAGGTATTCGATAAGCAGGGCGGCGAACTCGGTGAACAGCAGGGTTGAGAGGATCTCGTTCACGCTGAAGTAGGCCCGCAGCATCGCCGGAATCAACACCCAGGCCATGCCGAAGAGGGCGCCTCCGATGGCGGCGGCCGGAATGGCCACCGCAGACGGTGCAGTCTCGAAGAATTGGGCGGTCAAAAGCGCCCCTATGGCACCGGCGACAACTTGGCCCTGGGCGCCGATAGTGATGAGCCCGGCTCGAAGCGCCACCGCGGTGCCATACCCCACGATGGCCAGGGGTGCGGCCCGAGACAAGGTCTCGCCCAGCGCGAATTTCGATCCGAAGGCGCCGTCGAGCATGGCCCCATAGGCGGTGAGCGGATTCTCTCCTGAAAAGAGCATGATCAGCCCGCCAACCACCACCGCAATGAGAACGGCAAGGCTGCTCGTCGATAATGAAGTGGTGAAACTGCGCTCCTCGGTCCCCGTGGGTGCGTCCTCGATTTCGCCCTGCTCGCCCCCGGCTACCACATCAGTCACCGGTTGCTCCCGAGGCCTCGGTCAAACCGGCCATGGCCGCCCCCAGACGCTCTGGCGTCATGTCTTCGCTGGAGAACGCATCGGTCACCACCCCTCGGTAGAGCACGATGATCCGGTGGGCTAGATCGGCCACCTCGTCGAGGTCGGCGGAGATTACCACCACGGCCCCCCCGGCCTGGGCCGCGGCAAAACAGCGATCGCGCATGGCCTTGGCAGCTTCGGGGTCGAGTCCTTTGGTCGGCCCATGGGCTACGAGCACTGCGGGATTCTGCTCCAGCTCCCGGGCCGCCATCAGCTTCTGCTGATTTCCCCCCGAAAGCGAACTGGCCTTGGCTGCGGGTTCTGGAGGACGGACTTGGAATCGCTCGATCAGCTCCCGGGCGTGGAGGGCGATTTTGTCCCCCATACGCACGCCAAAGCTGGTGAATCGCCGATTGCCGATATGCCGGGCGGTGGCATTGTCGGCGACCGAGAAAGATGCTGCAAGACCGTTGGAGCGGTCCTCGTGTATGTGGGCCACTCCCGCCGAGATTGCCTGGCCTGCCGATCCCGAGATGTCTATGCCATCTACCACGACGTTGCCGCTGGTTAGCTTGGCCTGTCCGGTCAGTGCTTTGGCCAGTGGTTCCTGGCCGTTTCCGGCGATGCCGACCACTCCAAGAATCTCACCGGCGGCTACTTCGAAATCGAGGCCGTGGCATCCAACGCCGTGCGGCGAAGAAACCGAAAGGCCGCTCACTGCCAATCGAATTGGCCCCCGCTGGATCTCGGGCCGATCGACCTCCAGCAACGTGACATCGCCGATCATTAGCGTCGCTACCTCGCGGAGGTCGGCGTTGCGTACGTCGGCTCCCTCAACCACGACCTTGCCTGCTCGCAATACTGTGAGCCGGTCGGCCAACTCCGTCAACTCGGGCAATCGGTGGGAGATGTAGATGATCGGGGTGCCCTCAGCGCGCAAACGGTGGCACAGTGCGATGAGGGCCTGGGTTTCGAGAGGCCCCAGCGCCGAGCTGGGCTCGTCCAGGATCAGCAGCCGTGCCCCCCACGCAACCGCGATGAGGATTTCTGCTTGTTGTCGAACAGCCAGCGGCATGTCGTCGATGAGCGTCTCCGCGGGGACGCCCAACCCGAATTCGTCGGACCAGCGCTCCACTTCGGACCGAGCTGCCCCCGCGTTGAAAACCGCAGGCGCATCTGGTCGTCCCAGTTGGAGGTTTTGGGCGACGGTGAGCCCTCGGACCAGCGAGAGCTGCTGTCTTACGTGGGCGACTCCGGCAGCGGCGCCTTCGCGGCGCGATGCCGGCTGGTAGGGCTCTCCGAACAGGCTCATCGACCCGGCATCAGAATGGATTGATCCGGCAACAATCTTGGCCAGTGTGGACTTGCCGGCCCCGTTCTCGCCGACCAGGGCGTGGATCTCGCCCTCCTCAAGGGTGAAATCCACGTCGTCTAGGGCCTGGACGGCCCCGAACCGCCGGGAAGCGCCCCGAACCGAAAGGGGCGTGCGGATCGGGACCGCGCCAGGTTCAGAATTCAATGATTGTGCAGCCGGCTAGCCGGGGAAGGGGATTGAGAACTCGCCGGCCTCGATAGACGCGACCAGCTCGTCGAGCGCGGCTTGCAGTTCGTCAAGGCTCACTGCGGTCTCAACCGTCGCATTGGTATTGACTGGCAAGACCTCAACTTGGGCGTTGAAGATGCCACCGGGATAGAACGCGTATCCCTCTTCGCCCACCGCGTGCACTTCACCGTCGGGGGTGCCGAAGGTTCCGTTGCGAACTTGGGCGAAGAAGTCCAGGTACAGGTCTTTCATGCGAATGACGGTGGCGGCCAGATAGACATCGGGTGCCGTCTGCTCCTGGGAACCGAATCCCACCGAGATCGGTATCCCCGCAGCTGATGCGGTCTGAGCCGCACCAATGCAGATTCCGTCACCTGAGCAGTAGATGAAGTCCGCGCCCTGGTCTATGAGCTGCTGAGTGACCTCGGCCGCGGCCTGAACATCGACGAACGAACCGGCGAAGCCCTCGAGGAATTCGATGTCGGGGTTCACCGATAAAGCTGCGTCGCGGAACGACTGGTGCATGGTCTTCACAAAGTCGAACTCAGGGCCTCCGACGATCCCAATGGTTTCGCCGACCACTGCCTTTGCGGCCAGAATGCCGTTCGGATAGGCCATGTCCTGCACGTTGTAGAGCCAGTCCACCACGTTGTCGCTCGTGACCGAGCCGGGCACCAATATGCCGCCGGTCATAGAGAACGACACATCAGGGAACTCCGCATAAAGCTGCTGAATCGGATCCACGTACTCGATGCCGTGCCCCAGGATCAGGTCGAATCCCTGGCTGGCGAAGTCGCGAATGGCAGGTAGCGAGTCGGTGGGGTCGATGATCTCCTCGAGAACCTGGGTCTCGACGTTGCCATCTTCGGCTACCGCGTCGCGCAAGCCCTCGTAAGCAGCCTGGCTGAACGAGTTGTCGTTGCGGACCCCCGGCAATAGGAGGGCCACCCGAATGGCGTCTCCGTCGTCTTTGGGCACCGGCTCCGGCTCGTCTTCGACTTCGGGCTCTGGCTCGGGCTCCGGTTCGGGCTCTGCTGTTGCCGGTTCGGGTGCCGGTTCCGCCTCCCCGTCGTCATCATTGCCACACCCTGCGGCAAGCAAACCGAAGACCATCAGCAGTGCGAAGATCTTGAATAGGAACGAAGAACGTCGTGACACGGGTACCTCCCCCTCGTACGGCGCTGCCACCAGAACAGCGCTCGTGTCGGACAACAAACGACATTACCCCTTTCTCGCAGGAGCGTCGATTACGAAGGCTCCGGGATGTCAGCTGCGTCGCCGCTTTGGGTCTGGACGCACGGGGTATGCGTCCCGCGCCGCTTCGGCTATGGCATCTTCGTCCACCGTCGTGCAGCGTCCGTCCCTCACGACGACCTCGCCATTCACCATTACCAATGAGGCTCTATCGGAGAGCCCACCAAGAACCAGGCCAATTACTGCGTCGTGGACCCCTACCCGGTCGACGGTAGTCATATCCCAAGCGGCTATGTCTGCGGCCATCCCCGGTTCGATGGCTCCCAGATCGTGGCGTCCCAGGCACGCCGCTGAGCCTCTGGTTGCCAGCCGGAGCAACTCGTACGCCCTCGGCCACTTGTGTGCGGGCAAATGCATGTCGCGGTGGGCCAGAGCCGCCAATCGGATGTCGCCGAGTTGGTTGCAGCCGTCGTTGGAGGCCGAACCCGTTGTCCCGAACCCAACCTTGCATCCGGCATCGAGGTACTTCCGCAATGGCGCCAATCCCCACCCCATGCGCAGATCCGGGGCGATGAGATGCACTATGCCCACCCCAGCCTGGGCAAACTCTGGGATCTCCTCATGGGGCGGATCGACCATGTGGGCCAACCACACCCGGTCGTTGTCCCAGCCGTTTTCGACGAGGAAGTTCCACGGCGTGACTCCATATGTGTCGACGCAGAACCCGGTGTCGATGACCTCGTACAGATGGGTGTGCATGCCAATTCCCGGCCGTTCGGCGGCCAGTTGGGCGAACTCGCGGTACATCTCAGGCTCGTCGGTGTGCACCCCGCACGGAGCCAGATCGATTCTGATACGGGCCAGGGGATCGGGGTCGTGGTACCCGTCGATCAGCTCCTGCGAGTGGCGCAGGACCTCGTCGATCGACTGACAGGCGATGTCGGGCACCACGCCGCCTCGGTTCTTGCCCTTGGTCATCGAGCCCCGGCCGGCGTGCAACCGGATGCCGGTTTCGAGGGCGCCTTCGATCATCTCCTCGATGAAGGGCTCGGTCTTGCCCTCGACGAACACGTAGTGCTGGTCTGCCACCGTGGTGACCCCGCCCAGCAGAGACTCCACCATCCCCGCTCGGGCGACCGCGCCCACCGATGTTGGCGTGTAATGGCCCTGGCGCCAGAGATACAGCGTCTTCACATGGAGCGCGGTCAGCCAGGGGTGAATGGGCGCCCGCTCCAGTTCGGCAAATGAGCGCAACCCCACCTGGTAGAGGTGCTGGTGCCCGTTGATCAGACCAGGGAGCACCAGGAGCCCACTGCCGTCAATGACCTCTACCGAGTCATCAACCTCAAGGCCATGGCCGACTGCGGCAATGCGCTGGCCGGACACCAGGATGTCTGCGCCTTCCATTTCCCGGTCGCTGTCGTCGAAGGTGACCAGGTGGCTGATGTTGCGGATCAAGGTGTCTGGCATCTCCTGCGAGTTTCGCCTTTGGGCCGGTGACAGCGCAATCGCCGCTGATGGGCTTGGCAATCGCTCGCTAGTGTCGCGACACCTATGAAGCACCGGTTGGTCGGCCAGCGGGTTCCCCGCACAAACGACGACGGGCTGCTGCGCGCCACGGGCCGCTACCTCGATGACATCGTGCTGCCCGGGATGGTCCATGCCGCCATTGTTCGGAGTCCGGTGGCCCACGGGCGGCTTATCGGATTCGATCCTGCCGACGACGGCCCCACCACGGTCTACAGCCCCGATCGGCTGGCAGAACTCATACCGGGCGAGCTGCCCGTCTTGTGGATCTTGGACGGCCAGCAGCAGCACTCCACACCGGTGATAGACAACGCGATCAGATACGTGGGCCAGCCAATTGCCGTGGCCATCGCAGAATCTCGGTATCTGGCCGAAGACCACGCCGAACGGATTGGCCTGGACATCGAAGAACTCGACCCGGTGCTGGACATCGATGAAGCGCTAGCCGCTGATGCCGCGCTGCTGTATCCCGAGTTCGGATCCAACGTGCTGGCCGCGTTCGAAGCGGGCGACTCTGAGGATCACACCGCCGCAGTGTTCACGGCGGCGGACCGCACGCTGCAAATGAGGTTGCGGATCGGGCGGGTTCACGGGTTGGCCATCGAGGGGAGGGGAATCGTGGCGGTGCCCGGACCCCGGGGGAAGCTCACGGCCTACGCATCGACGCAAGCGCCGCATTCGGTGCGCGATTCGTTGTGCGAGTCGCTGGGCATGGCTCAGAGCCAGGTGCGGGTGATCGCCCCCGATGTCGGAGGCGGATTTGGGCTCAAAGACCACGTCTACGAGGACGAGGTCATTGTGGCTGCGGCGGCCATGGATCTAGGCCGCCCGGTCAAGTGGGTTGAGGACCGGACCGAGTCCCTCATAGCCACCACCCACGCCCGCGATGAAATCCATGACATCGAGGTGGCGTTTGACGATGACGGAACGCTGCGGGGGTTGCGTGTCAAGGGGTTTCGTAACGCCGGGGGTCGTTTCGCCGTTTTCGGCGGAGGGCCGCTCTTCACGGTGTTCGGCGTGGTGCCAGGGCCCTACCACTGGGATGCCGTGCGCTGCGAGGGACGGGTGGTGGCCACCAACACCATGACCACAGGTGCCTACCGGGGATTCGGCCAGACCCAGGCGGCGTGCATTCGCGAGCGAGTAGTTGAACAGGTGGCCGCGGAGCTGAGCCGTGATCCTGTGGAGCTTCGGCTTCAGAACATGATCGGTCCCGATGAGCAGCCGTATCGCATTCGAACCATGATCGAGTTCGACAACGGCGACTATCCCCAATCGCTGCGATGGGCCAGAGACCTCATTGACAGCGGTCGGGTTGCCCCTGACGATGGGCGAGTTCGCGGGGTGGGCTATTGCTGCTACGTGCAGATGGCCGGGATTGGCCCGAGCACCGCAAATGAGTTCATCGGCCTCAGCATTGGCGGGTTCGAGAGCGCCGACATCCGTGTTGAACCCGACGGGTCGGTTCGCGTGGCCACTGGGGTTTCTCCCCATGGCCAGGGTCTGGAGACAACCATTCCCCAGCTGGTCGCCGACGAGCTCGGCGTGGGACTGGACAAGATCGAGCTGGTGCACGGCGACACCGACACCTCTCCATATTCGCCGTACGGCACGGCCGCCTCGCGATCGATTGCGGTGGGCGGTGGAGCCGCGGTTGTCGCCTCCCAGCGGTTAGCGGAAAAGGTCAGAACCATCGCGGCCGAGATGCTGGAGGCGAGTCCGGCGGATATCGAGCTCAGTGAAGGTCAAGCTCGCGTGGCGGGAACCGAAGTCGGGGTAAGCCTCCCCGACGTGGCCAAACGGGCGTGGCAGGGGTTCCGGCTTCCTGAGGGGATCGATCCCGGGCTGGCGGAGTCGTACTCCTATGACCCCGCCAGCGCCACGTTTTCCTACGCCACCCACGCCTGCCGGGTGGCGGTTGACCCCGGCACCGGACAGGTAGCCGTGGAGGACTATGTGGTGGTGAGCGACTGCGGCACCATGGTCAATCCCACCATTGTCGAAGGCCAGATCCAAGGGGGTGTGGCGCAGGGTTTGGGCGCGGCGCTGATCGAGGAGTTCGTCTACGACAGCAATGGCCAGCCGCTGATGTCGACATTGCTCGACTATCACGTTCCAGACAGCGCATCGATGCCCGATATCCGCATCGAGCACATGGAGATTCCCAGTCCGTACACCCCTGGGGGGATGAAGGGCATGGGGGAGGGGGGGACAAACGGCGCATACGCTGCGGTCGTGAATGCTGTCTGCGCTGCCCTGCCCGACGTGGACTGGACCAATGTGACCACACCGCTTTCACCGAACCGGATTTGGGAGGTACTCCATGGCCAATCCTGACCACACCAGAGTGCGGGTGCTCTACTCCGATATGTTCGGCTTCGCCCGCGGAAAGTACATCCCGATGGCGGCAGCCACCGGGGAGGTGGGCTTCTCCATCGCCATTTTCGGTGTGGGATACGACCGGGCCTTGATCCCCGCCCCCGGTGCTGAAGTGCTCGATGGGCTCGGTGATTTCCGTGCTGTCTACGACCTTGAGCGGGTCAGGGACTGCTGGCAGGAGGGAACCGGCGTGGTTATCGCCAATCTCGACCAGGACGGCAAGCCCCTCGCCATCTCGCCTCGGAACGCGTTGGCCAAGGCGGTCGATGACCTCGAAGCCGCTGGGTACCGGGCCAGAGTCGGGATCGAGCTCGAGGCCTACGTGCTTCAGCCCGACGGAAAGGGGAGCTGGGAGGAGTGGGATACCCCGGGTTCGCATTGCTACGGAACCGGCCCGCTGGTGGACCCTTCCGGATTGCTGGACGACATCATGGCCGCGGCCGCAACTGCGGGCATCGGATTGGAGACCGTCGCCAGTGAATACGACACCCCTCAATTTGAGTTCACCATCGAGCACCAGGAGCCCCTAGAGGCCATCGACAACACCTTCCTCCTCAAGCTGCTGTGCCGTGAGATCGCCGCCCGCCACGGGCTTTTGTTGACGTTTCTCGGACGGCCTTTTGGCGATCGCGGTGGCAACGGCCTCCACGTGAACATCAGCTTCCAGAACGATGCCGGCGAGCATCTGTTCCAAGACCCTCAGGCCGCCGATGGGCTCTCCGCCCTCGCCCACCACGGCATCGGGGGCATGCTCGAGCATCACGAGGCGCTGACGGCGCTGTGCGCCCCTACCGTCAACGCCTACAAGCGGCTCATTCCCGGGCAGTTGTCGGGCTATTGGGCCAATTGGGGCTACGACCACCGCGCCGTGGCGATTCGCGTTCCCCGTGATCGCGGTGCTGCCACCCGTCTGGAGAACCGAGTGCCCGATGGCGCGTCGAATCCCTACGTGGCCACCGCAGCGCTGTTGCAGGCCGCGCTCCTCGGAGCGAAAGGCCGAATCTCCCCACCCCCGTGCGAGGAAGGCGACGGCCTAGAGACGGCAAATACACAGCGCTGCGCTCCCGAGAACCTGAGCCTGGCCCTCGATGCCCTCGAGGCCGACCAGGCCTTGGTCGAAGCCGTGGGCTCAGAACTTGTGGCCAATTTCGTGGCCATGAAACGCGAGGAGTGGCGCCGATTCTCCCAAGCGGTCACCGACTGGGAGCTAAGCGAGTATCTGACCTACCACTAGGAGATCGCTCGGCGAAGATCCCAGGCAGGCCAGTGCTCTAGCTGCCCGTTCCATCGGTTGCGGGTTCAAGTTCGAACAAACGCAGCTCGCGTTCGGTTACGGCGTCGTACTGGGTCCAAAGCGGATACCAGGACACTGCGGTCTTCCATCTCGACTCCCGCTCTGCGCCCGTGAGGAGTCGAGCCCGCACGGGTGTGCGTTGGCCGCGGAACACGATCTCAGCATCGGGGTGGGCCAGCAGGTTGGCTGTCCACGCGGGATGATCTCCGCGGGCGAAGTTGCTACCCACCACCAAGAAGCGGCCCTCTTCAAGCGGGACCGCGCCGAGCGGGGTCTCGCGGATCTGGCCAGTCTTGGCGCCGGTGGAGTAGAGCATGAGCATGGGTTGCGCGGCGGAATCGAGCAGCGTTCGCCCCCGGGTGAGCCGGTTGATCGCCCGGTGGGCTCGTGGAACGATGTGCGGGCCGAGAGTCCTGAACGGGCGCGAGAGCACCACACGGGCTGGCATCCGGAATCCCTTGGGCGGTGTCGGCGCTTTGCTGGGATCTGGGTCGGGGCGAGCTTTGCCGATCTGGCGGTTGGAGAGGAGGCCGGCTTCATGCCAAGCAGCCAGGCTGTCAGCCAACGTCTCCTCAATGGCGCGGAACTCGACGCCGTAGCCAGTGAGGTCGCTGTCTTCCGACCCCTCCCACTGGGTGAGCACGCTCATGCTGAACCTGTTCATGGCCGCATTGACCGGCACGATAGGGCGAATCGCGTCGGCCAGTCGGCCGATTCCCCGGAGCGCCGATGGAGGAAGCGGCATGATGGGGAACCTTCGACCGGTGAGGCCCCGGTAGACGCTGGCGAACAGGTTCATGTCGACCAAATGGCCGCCGCACATGACACGTCGGGGCCCATGGCCAGCCTCGAGCAGCGCCACAAGCAGCGAGGCCATGTCTCGGACATCGGAGATTGCCACCGCGGCCTTGCGAGTGGGAAGGATGCCGGTTGCGGTGAATCGAGCCATGTCCTCACTGGCCTCGCCAAGAGCCGAGCCCGCGGGCGGACCGATCACCGCGCTCGGATAGACGATGGTCAGGGGAGCCCCGTCGGCCTGGAGTTTCCGGGCCACCATCTCGGCGTCGGCCTTGGCTTGGCCGTATGTGTAACCGGCTGACGAAGGCGGGTGGTCGACCGTGAGCGAGCCGGTTCCGGGGGCGAAAAGGGCGGCCACGCTGGAGACGTGAATGATCGGGTCGAGATCCATGGCATGAGCCTGCTGGAGCACGAGCCGGGCGCCGGCGATGCTGTTCTCGATCCCCTGGGCGTTGCCGCGGGCGTCGAGGGAAACGACGGCGGCGCAGTGGATGGCCGCGTCGGCGCCGTCGAGGGCTGAGGTGACGGCATCAGGATCGGTCATGTCGCCCACGACAAAGTCGATCGGGGGCAAGTCGAAGGCGTCGCAAAGGTCTTCAAGTTTTTGGGGCGATCTCACCAGCGCACAAACTTCGTGACCTGCCTGAATTGCTCGCGCCGCGGTGTGACCGCCGATGAATCCCGTTGCCCCTGTCATCATGACGCGCACTGGAAAACACCCTAGTGGTCCTTAGTGTGCGGTCGATCATTACGACTGGTCGGCAGCCTCCGGGGTGGGATCGTCGCCGGTTGGAAACGCGCCCTACCCGCAGACGGTAGATTCCGTTTGTGGACCCAGATTCCCGCCGAGCGGTCAACCTTGAGCGGATCCGGGAGTATTTCGATCTGATCGCCACTGGAGATGTCAATGAATTGGCGCAGTACTGGCGCGAGGACATCGTGTTCGAGGCGCCGTTTTCGTTTACCGGGAAACCCTCGCGCACTGTTGGCAAGCAGGCGGTGTACGACCGGCTGTCCACTTCGTATGGCCTGGTGAGCATGGCCTTTTCCATCACCGAGATCTACGAGCTCACCAGCCAGGACCGTTTTCTGGTTGAGTACGACAGCGACGGCCACATGCTCGGTTCCGGTGAGCGGTATCAGAACAGCTACATCACGCTGGTAGAGATGCGAGACGGACTGATCAGCCGATTCCGTGAATTCTACGATTCCCAGCGGTGCGCCGCCGCCTTCGGTCCTCTGCTCGACCCGGACCACTGATCGGCACTTTTGTTGTTGAGCATGGCGAGTCAGAGCGCGTCGGGCCTACCGTTGACTCGCGAATCGGGTACTGCTCGATACGCGAACGCCCGCTAAAGGACGGAGAATCAGGTGGCTGACCAATCAGGACAGAGGTGGGACGAGCTTGTTGGGCTAATGGGCGACATTGAGCGCGATTGGTGGAAAGAGGCCAGGGGAATGCCGGGCCCTAACGACCGGGCCGAGGCGCGGGCGTTTGCGCTCAACTGCTTGCAGCATGCCTTGGAGTTCTGGTCGGGTGCCGACCCGGCCCGACCGTGGTTCTATCGGTGGTTCTCGCCCTCCAAGAAACTGCTGGGGGACAATCCTGACGCCATCTACTACGGCACGGTGATCGACCCCGATCGCGACTATGTGATCCGGGGGAATCTGGCCGGGGCGGTGTACACCTCGTTTACGGTCGAGCAGGGAACTGCCGGAGGGGCGATGTCGGCCAAACTAGGGGCCACGCTCAACGACGATGAGATCGAGATCAACTCCGACGGGAGCTACGAACTGCACGTCAGCCAGAACCCCCAGGCGGGCAACTGGCTAGCACTCTCGCCTGAGTCCGGCAGCATCACCACTCGGCACTACTTCGAGTGGGATCGTCCTGCGGCAACCGACCCGAACATGCACGTTCCCCTGTCCATCGAGCCAACGGTCGATCCCGGCCCGCCGGCCATACCCGACGACGAGGCCTGCGCCGAAGGACTCCAGCGGGCGATCACCTTTCTTCGCAGCGTGACCGTGGATTGGCCCTCCGGCCCGCGGGAACCACTGGCGTGGAGCTCAACCGTTCCCAACCAGTTCACCAATCCACCGCTTGACGAGGGCAATCGGGCCATCGGCTATGCCGCGGCCGACAACGCCTACCGCTCGACCCGCTATCAGCTGGGTCCCGACGAAGCGCTTGAGATTCGCGGCCGGTTTCCGCAATGCCGGTTCGCCAACGTGGTGCTCAACAACCGCTTCATCCAGACCCCGCCATACCGGAGCCGCCGGGTTTCCCTGAACCGACGCCAAACAGTGCTCGAGCCCGATGGCTCGTTCCGCATGATCCTCGCCCACCGCGACCCCGGCGTCCCCAACTGGCTGGACACCGCGGGCGCCCCCACCGGAACCATTTTCTGGCGCTACCTGCTTCCGACCGAACAGCCTACCCAACTCGAAACACGTGTGCTGTCCGCGGGTGACTGAGGGGGTTCAGTTGACAAGCGTTGGCGATGAGCGGGTGTTGTTGGTTTCGGGGGATTCCCATGTGGGGCCAACCTTGGATGCGCTGCGGGCGTACTGTCCCCAGGAACACCTAGAGGCCTTTGATGAGTTCGTCATCAGCCCGCAGGTCGAGGAAATGCGGGCAGGAGCGCGACAAGGGCGAGCGCTGTATCTGAAGACTTCGGGACACGACGATCCGCAGGCTCGTCTGGCTGACATGGACCGAGACGGCATCGCCGCCGAAGTGATGTTCCACAACAGCTTCAATGGCGAACCCATGCCGTTCAACGACCTGGGTTGGCCCGAATTGGATGATCCTGAACTGGCCGGCGCAGGGTTCCGGATCTACAACCGCTGGCTGGCCGACTTCTGCTCGGCGGCCCCCGAGCGCCTGATCGGGCTTGCGCATATTCCGCTGTGGGATATCGACACCGCAATCGAAGAAGTGAGGTGGGCCGCGGCTCACGGGTTGCGGGCGGTGAACTTCCCCAGCGCCCGCCCGCAGTGGGTCCAGTACAACGAATCCCATTGGGATCCGTTTTGGACCGCGGTGGAAGAAGCCGGAATGGTGCTGGCCACCCATGCTGGAGCAGCAACCGACCCAGCCGTGCGGGCGGTTAACGGGACGCCGCTGCTGTTGATGGAAGCCGGAGGTGCCTACAACCGCAGGGCGATCGCCCGCATGATCCTGGGTGGGGTCTTCGAGCGGTTCCCGGGACTCAAGCTGGCCATGACCGAACAGCCCGGTGTGTGGATCCCTTCGGCGCTTGTCGAACTCGACTCAGCCGCGGAGGCCCCCCTGCCGCTGAGCAACGGAAAACTCTCGAAGGCACCCAGCGAATACTTCAAGTCCAACGTCTTCGTCGGCACCAGCTTCGTCGCCCCGTTCGAGGTCGAGGCCGCAGTGGGGGACTGGTGGTGGACCAACATCTTCTGGGGCCGCGACTATCCCCACCCTGAGGGCACTTGGCGCTACTCCGACGACCCCGATGAGACGCCCATGACCCATCTCTCGCTGCGCCACGCCATGGCCGGCACTCCCAACGACAAGGTCCGGGCCATCGTCGGCGAGAACGCGGCCCGAGTCTATGGGCTCGATGACGACAAGTTGCGGGGGATCGCCGATCAGATCGGCCCTACTATCGAGGAGATCACCACGCCCTTAGAGGCAGTGCCCGCCCTAGACGGACCGGAGCGCCAGGGCTACGGCTATTTCGCCTTCCGCACCAACGGCCCCTATTCCTAGAACTGGTTTCACAGGTCGCGCCCGAGCAGGCTGAAGCACTGACCGGTCGGGCCGGCTTGCGTTGAGCGGGTAGCGAGAAACGCGACGTAGTCGGCTACCTCGCTGGGCTCCTTCATGCGATCTCCTCCAAGAGCCGGCTCCAGCTCATGCAGGCGCTCCATCGGCAACCCGACCGTCCAGCTCAACAGCTCAGTGGCAACCGCACCCGGGACGATCTCGTTGACTGTGATGCCCCGGGGCCGGAGTTCTAGTGCCAGCACGCGGACGTACATAGACACAGCTGCTTTTGCCGAGCAGTAAGCGGCGGCGCCCGGTGAGGGCGAATGACCCTGGCCGGAGCCGATCATGATTATGTGCCCGCCGTCACCAGAGGCAAGCAACTCAAGTGCGGTGTCGCAGCAGTAGTGCACCGCATGCACGTTGACGTCGAAGCAGCGGTCCCAGTCTTCATCATCGAGTTCTCCGACCGGGGTGAGCGGCTGCATCGCCCCGGCATTGTTCACCAGGATGTCCAGTCGGCCGAAGACTTCTTCGGTGCGTTCGAAAAGGCGGCGGACATCAGCCCGTGCCGACACATCTGTCACGACCACTTCGGCCCGTCCGCCGGCAGCTTGGATCCCGGCCGCAACCCCATCGAGTTCATGGGCAGAACGAGCCGCAAGCACCACCGCGGCGCCTTCTTGGGCCAAACGCTCAGCACACGCCCGTCCGATACCACGCCCTGCGCCAGTTACGACTACGACCTTCCCGGTGAGTGGCTTCATCGACATAACACCTCCTGCGGACTGGTGCGATCTGGACAATAGATCACATGAACCAAGCCGCAGCGCGAGCTAGGTGCGGTAGCGCCAGGCAATGTGGGAGGAGCGGCGGGCGATCTGGGCTTGGCGGTCCACCAGTGGCAGGTCGAGCTCGCTGAGGTGCACAACCTGGGCGTCTACCACGGGAGTTTCGGGTGGGTGCCACCAGCGGATCGTGCACAGCACAGAGTTACGGCCTTCGGTGTCGAGCCAGTTAGCCCCGCCGGGATCGGAGCCGGCGATGACTATGGGCCCGGGCTCGATGAGAGCATGGTTGAGGCAGGTCAGTCGGTTGGTGAAGTCGAGTGCCTCGTACCACGGGCGGTTGTAGAGCTGGATATCCCACATAGCGGCCCCCCGGTGGTCGATGTCGACGACAAGGGCTTGGTCGGCATCGAGGGCCACCCCAGCGTGGCTGTAGATGAGCGTCTTGACGCCGCGGCCCATCCCGGCCGGGGGGAGGAACGTGTTGGGAGGCTGGTCGCCGAGCATTCGCTCCTGATAGCCGTTCCAGAATTCAAAGGAGTGTTCGATCTCACCCAGCGCGGTGCTGAGGATGGCAGCGGCGTCAATCTCCGGCTTCGGCTCGCCAACTGTGTCGAGTCGCTCGATGACGAACGTAGCCGGTTCGGCGGGCTGCCAGTCGAAGTAGTAGTCGCGGATGTGGACGAATGAGCCTTCGGGGTCGAGCGGCAACCAGCTTCCATTCTGGTTGTCACGCTCTTCACCGCCCAGCATTATGTCGATGTCATCGCCGGGGCCCAGCCCGAGACTTGACCCGGTCACCTCTAGCCCAACTCCCGCACCACCGCTCTGAGTCGCCCCGAGTTTGATTTGAAGGACGAATTCCTCGCAGGAGCCCATGTGCCCAGAAATCCGGTACACCCCGTCGCCATCGATACGAGTCCGGCGAGCTACCTGGTCGGCGTTGGGCCCGCCCCACTGATAGACGGGATCGCTGCTCCGGAATAAGGCAGGATGGCGGGGATCGTTGTGGCCGATCGAATAGGTCAGCCAGCAAGCCACTTGGTTGGCCAGATGCCTCTGCCCTTCGTCGTCGAGCCCTTCCCCTAGAACCCGTATGCGATCGCAGAATTCACGCCAATCCGTCATATACGCCCTGAACATAGACGACCATGGCACTCACCGCGATCTGGTAGGCGGCTGTCTCACGCGGTCAATGGGGCACCGCCTACGAGCACGACACGGTCGGCGGCCAGCGCGGCGATCTGGTCGGCAGTGAACCCGAGTTCGGTCAGGATTTCCGCGGTGTGCTCCCCGCACTCACAGGGGCCTCGCTGAACCGCCTCCTCGGTGTCGCTGAAGTTCACCAGATGGCCGACGTCCTCAAACAGGCCGACAGACGCCGATGCAGTCTGCGCCCGCAGACCGAGGGCAAGGGCCTCAGGGTCCTCGAAGAAGTCGCGGCAGAACTCCTCATTCACGATCTCAGCTGGCACGCCGCTGGCGTCGAGCAGCTTGAACGCCTCAATGGCCGATCTGGCTCGGAACCATGCTGAGAGTTCCTCGCTCAAAGACTGGTCGTGTTCGGCCCGGGCAGCGGCGTTGGCGAACCTCGGATCGGTGCCCAGATGCTCGCAGCCTGCGATTGTTGCCAGAGCGCCCCAGGCTGGCTCGCCGATAACCGCCACCGCGATATAGCCGTCCGTGGTCTCATACATGCGGTAGAGGGCATTGAGCCCCCATTGGTCGGCATCGACTTGCTCCCAGGTCACAGCCGGGTCGTCGGGATTAATCCAGGCGTAGGAAGTGGCCAGGAGCGTCGCGTTGACGATGGAGGTGCTCACCGAGCGGCCAACTCCGGTTCGCTCCCGGTCGAACAACGCCATCGCGATGGCAGTGGCACTGAGCATGGCGTTGCCGGTATCTCCCATACCCGAGCGCGACCACAGGGGCGGGTTGCCGTGTGAACAGGCAGCATCTTCCCACTCCGTGCCGCACAGCGCGGCGGCGGTCTGATCGGTCCCGGGGAGGTCGGATCGGGGCCCCTTCTCGAAGCCGCGGGAGTTGCAGATCACCAGGTCGGGTCGTTGGTGGCGCAGCGACTCCTCGTCGATTCCCAGGCGGGCCATCGCCCCCGGTCGCCAGTTGGTGGCAATGACGTCGGCCTCATCAATCAGCAAATGCAGTATCTCCATGCCACGGGGGTCCTTGAGGTTGACAGACAGGCTTCGCTTGCCCCGGTTGGTGCCCAATCCCATGTGGGTACCCGCCCAGAAGGTGTCATGTAGCGCGTGGATTTTGATGACGTCCGCCCCCAGGTCGGCGAGCATTCTTGGCCCGAAGGGGCCGGCCACACCGAGCCCGAGGTCGAGTACCTTGATGCCGGCAAGGGGTCCGCCTTTGAGCTCGGTTGAATCGCTTTTGCGGTTTTCTGATCCTTCGGCAAACGGCTCGCCGAACTCGAGGGGGTTGCCGATGTGGCGGATCCGACCGTGTCGAGGATGGTCGACCTCCATTACACATCCATCGGCCAAGAACGATTCATCCAGCAAGGCCTCAACAGGGGAGCGCACCAGCGCGATCCCCATTTCGCTCGCCTCGCCGGCCTCAACCCACTCGCTGGCTGGGAATTTCTTAAAGGCCTCAACCAGCTCTGGATAGATGAAATGGGTGACGAGCAGGTCTTCTGCACCCATCCCGATCCGGTCGGGGTCGCTGCGATAATCGTGATCGGGGTTGTAGGCTACGGCGTCGGTTCCCGCACTGGCCTCCCGTATCCAGGCTGGGCGGATCGCCCAGTGGTGAACCCAACGGCCGTCGGCGCACTCGAAGAGCCCCTCGATGGATCTGCTGTCCGTTGGCCACATCCAGTAGAGGGGGCTGTCATCGGGGCGCTCAACCCGCTGCCAGGTAAGCGATCCGGCGAACAGGGCACCCTGGAGCAACGAAGTCTCCACCGCCTGCCCTCTGCCGATCACCTCGCGGGCCCGCAGAGCCGCGGCGATGCCGAACGTGGCTAGATGCGCCGCGCCCAAGCTAGGCCAGGTCGACCGGGGAAAGGTCGGACCGGAACGGTCGACCCCTCGGACCATTCCATCGGGAGGGCCGAACTCGGGGGATGGCGGCTCGCGCTTATCGATGAAGTTCATGGCCGTCCCCAACCGGCCCCGCTGGTCGAAGAACAAACCGGTCCGTGCCGATACCAGGGCGTCATACCCCGGTCGATCGCTATGTCCGGAATGTCGTCCGTAGCCGGTAATGGCGCAGGAGATCACCTGGGGATTTATCCCGGCCAATGTGGCATGGTCGAGGCCCAACCTCTTGGTTGCCTCGCTGGAGAATGAGCTGACAACCACATCTGCCTCCCTCACCATCTCGCGAAACGATTCGGTACCGTCGTCGTCTTGGAGGTCGAGGACCATGCGATCGGCACCGCGGTGCCACACCGCGTAGCCCGACTGGGCTGCGAACGGATCGCCTTGTGGGGGCTGAATTCGAATGACCTCGGCGCCGTTGTCCTCCAGAATCATCGTGGTCATGGGCCCGGTAATGCCCCAAGACAAATCGAGCACCCGCACCCCGTTCAAAATCCCCATTTGCTCCTCCTCTTGGATGTATAACGATCTCCATACCCTATGGGTCAGGTCCGACGTCAGATCTAGCCTTACAGGGTGTTGACCTATGATGAGGCCCACTTCTAGGCACACGAAGGGGAATGGAGCCATGGTGACAACCCAGCTGGAATCCACGGGGAACGGGGTGACACGCGAGCTGCTGGTGTCGTCGGACTCACACGTCCGGCTGACCCACGAGGGGGTGAAGAGCCGCCTGGCTGCCAAGTTCCACAACGACTACGACCAGGCAGTCGACCAAGTGGGCGGTGGAGTGGCCACTCGTGCCGGACAGAACACGATGCCCCCGGGTTTCGAGGGCGTTCGCCATGCCATTGGCCGGCTGGGCAACTCCGACGGAAACGAGCGGCTGAAGGACATGGACCAAGACGGCGTTGATGTCGAAGTCTGCTATTGCGAATTCAGTGCATTCCGCTACTTGTACCTCATGAAAGACGGGTGGCGCGACGCGACCCGGGCGTTCAACGACTCGCTGGTCGCCTTCGGAGAAGCTGACCCAAACCGCCTAGTTGTGTCATACCAGATCCCGATCCACGACATCGACGTTGCGGTTGAAGAGGTCCACCGAGTGGCCGGGCTGGGCGGGAAATCTCTGCAACTTCCCGTGTATCCGACCGAGTTGGGCGCTCCCGACTACTACGACCGGGTCTACGACCCGCTGTGGGCTGCCATTCAGGAAACCGGGCTTCCCGCCTGTTTCCACATCGGGCTTGCGCCAATCGACTACTTCCAGGGTGACCTGCCTCAATTTGCCCAGGGCTGCATTCAGCCGATGTCGGCGATGTTCACCTCGGTGCAGTACGCCAACTTCATCCTGAGCGGTATCTTCGTGCGGTTCCCCGAGCTGAAGACAGTGTGGGTTGAGCCGGGAGTGGGATGGATCCCGTGGTGGCTGTTCATCATCGACCAAATGAAGACGGTGACCAACTACCCCTTCGACGAGATCGACGAACCTCCCAGCTTCTATTTCCACCGGAACATGTTTGTGACCTTCATCCACGAGCCGTTTGCCGTTCACAGTCTTCGCTACGACATCGGTGTTGAGAACATGATGTGGTCCACCGATTATCCCCATCCGGCCTGCACATGGCCCGACTCACGGGAGCTTGTGAACCAAGACTTCGAAGGGATACCGGCGCACGAGCGGGAGCTCATCTTGAGCGGCAACGCGGCCCGGGTTTGGAGTCTGGGGCTCTGAGGGGCCTGGGCGATCCCTTCGGCAAGAGAAAGGGGACCCATGACTGCGGCTATGCCGACCCGGCCATCGCCTTTGGTCACCGATGACAGCGCGGTGTTCTGGGATGAGGCGGCCAAAGGTCGCCTCGTGGCCCAGCGTTGCGCGGGCTGCGGGCTTATGCGCCACCCGCCGCGTCCGATGTGCCCGGGGTGCTCGTCGCTCGAAGTGGAAGTTGCTGAGCTCAGCGGGCTCGGAACCATCTACAGCTATGCGATCCTCCACCACCCCCAGCATCCAGCGTTCGACTATCCAGTGCTCGGAGTGCTGGTGGACCTCGACGAGGGGATCCGCTTGCTGTCGAACATCACCGGCGTGTCGAAGGACGATGTTCGTATCGGCATGAGGGTTCAAGCCCATTTCGTGGCCACCGCGGACGGACCTCTCATTCCGGTATTCCGTCCCATCGAGGGATCGTGATGGCTAGCGGCACAACCTCTCGGGGTAAAGCGTCAATTGCCGGTGTCGGGTACACGGAGTTCTCCCGTCGGGCCGGCCGGACAGAACTTCAGCTTGCCTGCGAATCTGTTACTGGGGCCTTGAAAGACGCCGGCCTCAGGCCAGCCGATGTCGACGGAGTCGTCAGCTACACGGTTGACCCTGTTGAGGAGACCGAACTTGTCCGTTCGGTCGGGTTCGAGGAGATCAATTACTCGGCCAGGATCCCCTATGGCGGCGGTGGTTCAGTCGGGGTGCTTCAGCATGCTGCGGCCGCGGTGGCCAGCGGCGCCGCGCAAGTAGTGATCGCCTACCGGGCGATCCGAGCACGATCTGGGGCCACCCGGTTCGGGTCTGCTAAGACCGCACCCTCACCGACTTCGGGCCATTCGGGCACAACAGCGATGCAGTGGTGCATGCCCTTTGGAATGCTGTCTCCGGCATCGTGGATGGCACTCAACTCGGTGCGATACATGCACACGTTCGGGGTTGAGAGCGCCGACTTCGGGCGAGCGGTTGTCCAACTGCGCGACTATGCCGCTTCCAACCCCGCAGCCTGGGGGTATGAGAGTCCGATCACCCTGGAGGACCACCAGGAGTCGCGGTGGATTGTGGAGCCGTGCATCCACCTCCTCGACTGTTGCCAGGAGACCGACGGGTCTGTCGCCTTGGTCATCACCAGTTCAGAAAGAGCAGCTGACTTGCCCCATACCCCTGTTCGCATTGGCGTCGCGTCGACGGCCGGGCTCTTTGAACAGGAGATTGCCACCGATCACTACCGGCCCGACCTATCGGTCATGGACGGTACCGTGGCCCTAGCCCGTCGGTTGTTCGATGACGCCGGTTTCTCCCGTGACGATATTGACGTTGCTCTGATTTATGACGCCTTTTCACCCATACTTCTCATGCAGCTCGAGGGCCTCGGGTTTTGTGGATTCGGTGAAGCGAAGGACTTCATCGCCGAAGGCAGGCTCGCCATCGACGGACAGCTCCCCACCAATACCAATGGCGGGCTGATCGGGGAGGGCTACATCCACGGGCTCAACCTTGTGCTCGAAGCTGTCCGACAACTCCGAGGCACCGCCGTCAATCAGGTGGCCGGTGCCCGCACGGCACTAATTTCCGCCAGCCGAACCGGGGCAATTCTCACCCTGGACTAAAGGGGATCAGCAGAATGCGAATTGAACCACTCACAGCGGCACTCGGCGCCGAGTTGTTGGACATCAACCTGGGGGAACTCGACGCCGAGACGGCCTCGATCGACACTCACGCCAGAAGATGATCGAATCATTGGACGACAGAATCGGGCGGCTGCTTGGCCGTGATGACGAACTGATCGCGTCGCCCTGGCAACTCTTTGACGAAGTGCGGGCCGCTTCAGAACCGGCGTTCTACAGCGAGGCCATGGGGGCATGGGTCATCACCAGCCATCAACTGCTCCACCAAATCGTTCTAGATCCCGCCACGTGGTCGAACCGGTCGCCAACGGCGACCTACGAGTTCCGGGACCCGGTGGCCGACCATGCCAAGGCAATCGCACAGGAGCCAGAGATGGCCGACGCGGTCCGTCGGTTCCGCAGCCGCAACCGAGGGCGGGTCCTCAATACCGCAGACCCGCCCGAGCACGTGCGGCAGCGAAGGGCATTGAATCGGGCATTCCGCCCCGCTCGCCTCCGGGCCCTGGAACCTGAGGTGGAGTCGGTTTCAGATGGGCTCATCGCCGACTTCGCCTCTCAGGGACGGGCCGATCTGGTGAGCGAGTACGCCGTGTTGCTGCCGATGGTGATGATCTCGCGGATGCTCGGCGTACCCGAGGACGAGCTTGAGGTTTTCAAGAAATGGTCTGACGACTTCGCTATACCCATCGGTCGGGCCAATCCCACCCGAGCCGAGGTGCGAAGCTACATCAGATCGGAGTCAGAGTTTGAGGATTACTTCTCGGTCTTGGTCGAAAAGCGCCAGACCGAGCCCCGCGACGACCTCATCACCGATGTGGCCAATGCCGAGGTCGACGGCGATCCGCTGACCCACGATGAGCGCATGGGAGCACTGCGGCAGTTTCTACTGGCCGGCAACGAGACCACCACCACACTCCTGGCCAACATAGGACACCGCCTGGCCACCGATCACGAACTGCGAGATCGGCTGGCAACGGACCGGGACCTAGTGCCGACCTTCGTGGAGGAGGCGCTGCGCTACGAAAGCCCGGTAACGGGCCTGTACCGGGTGGCCACCCGTGCCACAACGCTGGGGGCACAACTCGTGGCTAAGGGCGAGTTCGCGTGGCTGGCGTTCGCCGCAGCTAATCGCGATCCCGAGTTGTGCCCGGTGCCGAGCAATTTCGATGTCGACCGAGAGTCAAATGACCATGTTGCCTTCGGCTACGGCGAGCACTATTGCATCGGCCAAGGCTTGGCCCGACTTGAGGCCAAGGTGGGTACCAACGCCATGTTGGACTTGCCCAACCTGACGCTCGCCGACGATCACGCAGACGCCTTTATGGACAGCTACATCCTTCGCGGTCGCACTCAGCTGCTGGTCACCTTCGATCCCGCTCGAGACGCAACCGATAACTCACCAGAGCCCACCAATTCCCCCCTTCACTAGAGCCAAAGGAGCACAGAGTATGACCACTCGCAGCGAGAACAGAGTTGCCATCGTCACCGGAGCTCGCCCTTGGGGAGTGGGTGGGGCGACTGCTCGGGCCCTTGCCCAAAAGGGCTACGACATTGCGCTGGTTGATCTCCGCCAGGATTGGGGGGAGCAGAGCGCTGGGGTCATCAGGGAAGAGACCGGCCGGCGGGCGATCTGGGTACGCGCCGACGTTTCCAGTCGTGATGATGTCGTCGGGATGGCCGACACTGTGCTCGGAGAGTTCGGCCGCATCGATGCTCTGGTCAACAACGCCGCCATCGGCGGGGCGAGCAGCACCGAGCACTTCGAAGTCGAGGAATTCAACCAGGTCATCGGCGTCAACCTGCTGGGTCCGATGCTGTGCACCCAGGCAGTGATCCCAGCTATGAAGGAGGCCAATTACGGCCGGGTGGTAAGCGTGGCCTCCACGGCGCCGTTCAACCCGCCCCCGGCCGATATGAGTCCCGTATCCCTGTACAACGCCGCCAAGGGGGGATTGATCGCCTGGACCAAGTCGGCCGCCGCAGAACTGGCCCCCTACGGCATCGTGGTGAACGTCGTCGCCCTCGGGGGAATCTCTACCGGCGGCATGGGCAGCGAGAACCCGCCAACGCCGGAACACGACGAACACATGCTCAACATCGTGCACCGCGGATTGCTGCCGTGGGGTCGGCTGCTGGGGGTCGACGAAGCGGCTGATGTGATCGCCTATGCCGCCTCTGCACCGAGCCATGCAATGCTCGGAGCCACCATTCACGCCAGCGGCGGAAGGGTTATGCCGCTCTGAGGGCAGCCGGAGCATCTTCTGTTCGATCTATAGGGAGGCAGACTATGGACAACGCCAACAAGGTCCGTCGGGTGGTCACCGGCCACGATGCCGACGGTCGGTCGGTGATCGTCTTCAACGACGTCCACGACTACAAGCGCCGGATACAGATCTGGACGACAGAGGGCTCCCCAGCCGACAACTCCAGAGAGGCCACCGATGCCGCTCTGCGGGAGACTCGCCTCGAAGCCCCTGCGCAGGGCTCGCTGTTCTGGCTGGTCGAGCTCCCTCCGAACCGCGAGCTGGCCCCTGAGGCAGTTGCAGAAACCGCTGAGCGGCTGGCAAGGGAGGGTGCCGTTACCCAGAGCGACGGCCGACCCGGCATGCACACAACCAGGACGATCGACTACATGGTCGTCCTCGACGGCGAGGTCACGCTGCTGCTGGACGAAGGCGAGGTGACCTTGCACAAGTACGACACGGTGGTCCAGCGCGGCACCGCCCACCATTGGGAGAACCGAGGCGCCGAGCCCGCCCGTCTGGCCTTTGTCCTGCTCGACGCCCACCCGCTGTCATGAGCGACGTCGTCTCAGCGGGCGGTGGTGACGGTGACGAGGCTGTTGTGGGCAAAAGCCCAACCGGAGGGCCGGCGTTCGCCCATGCGGTGGAATCGTTCACTTAGGTCTTCTCTGTGCTTGTCTAGGGCGGCAGCTCTTTCGGGGTCGATTCCCACCACCCGGTCGCACCACTGATCGAAGCTTTCGTATACAGCTTCTGAGGTGTAAGTGAAGCGGCGCAGCGAGTCGAATCGGTTCGGGTCGAGGTTGTCAAGCACCTGCTGGGCCTCAGTTCGCACGGCGGTCTCGTCGATAACCGGATAGCCCATCGAATCCTCGGGGCCCTCTATTTCGGGCTCGGCCACATAGAGCGTCCCCCCGGGGCGCAGCACGCGGCCTGCTTCTACTAAAGCCTGGGCCATGTCATCGGCTGGGATGTGGTGCAGGGAATTCGAGAAGACAACGACATCGAAGGAGTCATCGCCGAAGGGGATGGCCTGGCCCGGCGCATCGACGTACCTATCGGTATGGTCGGGGTCGGCCTCCAAGGCTCGTCGGAGCATCTCAGCACCGCAATCGGCTCCGATGGCGCGTGCCCCTTGGCCACACAGCCATCGGACCAGTGTGCCGTCACCGCAACCCACATCCAGGACATCCCGGCCAGCCACATCGACGGTTTCCGCGAGGACATCGGTGCCACGGCGAGGGGTCACGCAGCAAGGTTAGGACACGCCAACGAGCGGGACAGCCGCCTGCCCCGACACCTGGCTAGTTGATCTCTACCGTCGTGGCGACAATATGACGGCGATCGTAGGGGGTGGTGTCGCCGGAGAGCTCGACGTGGGCCTCGCGCATTGCGGGGTCGAATGCCGAACCTCCTATCCGGAAGGTGAACTTTCCCGGCTCGGTGGCCAGAGCCATGTCGACGCCGTGAAAGGCCAGCCGGCTGGGATGGACGGTAAACGTGACGGTGCGGGATTCCCCGGCTGGGATGGCAACCCGGGTGAATCCGATCAGCTCGCGGATCGGTCGGGCCACCGAGGCTACGTCGTCGGTGGCGTAGAGCTGTACAACCTCATCGCCATCGCGCTGACCGATGTTGGCAACTGGAATTGAGACAGTGGTGGCTTCCGTTGTCGTCCCGGCCACCGCTGAGGGTTCGCCGTATTCGAATGTGGTGTACGACAGACCGTGGCCGAACCAGAAGAGCGGGTCGGTGTCGCAGTCAACGTAGCTGCCGTAGAACTCCGACCGGTCGCCGCGCCTCCGCATGTCGTGGTGCAGCGGGATCTGCCCGACATGCAAGGGCAGCGTGACCGGGAGCCGGCCCGACGGGTTCACCACGCCGGTCAGAACCTGGGCAATGGCCGATCCGCCCTCTTCGCCGGGAAGGATCGACCAGATGAGGGCATCGGCATTCGCGGCCTCGGCTTCAAGGGTGTGGACCCGGCCGCTGATCACCACCACGACCATCGGGGTTCCGGTCGCCGCGATTCGGGCCACCAGCTGCGCCTGGACTCCGGGAAGGCCGAGGTCGGTGGCGTCGCGGGCCTCTCCGACAGTGGCGTCAGCAACCAGCCCAGAGCGGGCGCCCACGCACACTATGGCGACGTCGGCTGAAGCCGCTGCGGCGATCGCTTCCTCGATGGCCGATGCGTCGTCGCCGGTGTCGGCGCATCCCACAGCATGGATGATCTCCGTGTTGGGCAGCGCGGCCCGTAGCCCCTCAAGCGGTGTCACATGGGTCGTGAAGTGCGGTCCCGGGGAGAACGAACCGCCGGCTTCGGGGAGCTGGTCGACTCCCTGGTCGATCCCTAGGGCCTCCATGGCTTCGAGCATCTCAGCACTGCGGTTCTGGTAGATGATCTCCAGATGGGTGGGATAGTGGTAGTCGCCTTGGAGGAGACGAGGATCGTCGGCGTGGGGGCCGACGACCGCCACCTTTGAGATCGTCGTGCTGAGGGGCAGCACACCGTCGTTCTTGAGCAGGATCACCCCTTCGGCCGCGGCCCGCCGGGCCAACGCCCTTTGGTCGGGGGTGTCAAAGACGCCAAGGGCGGAACCGGCGTCCACATAGGGGTTCTCAAAGAGCCCAAGTTGGAATTTCTGGGCCAAGACCCGAGAACACGATTCGTCGATGATCGACTCATCGATTCGGCCATCTTGAACTGCGGCGGGCAGGTGCTTGTAGCAATCGAGCGCCGGCAGCTCGATATCGAGTCCCGCGCTGAGCGCTTGGATGGCTGACTCAGTGGGATCTGCGGCGGTCATGTGGTTGAAGTGCAACTGCATGACCGCGAAGTAGTCGGCCACCACCGTTCCGGAAAAGCCCAGCTCGCCCCGCAGGAGGTCAGTGAGTATCGCCCGGCTGGCCGCCACGGGCACCCCGTCGATGGACGAGTAGCTGTTCATAATCGACGCCAATCCGGCCTCGCGGATGGCGGCCGCAAACGGCTCGGCGTACACCTCGCGAAGTTCACGATCGCCCAGGTGGACCGGTGCCTGATTGCGGCCGCCCAGAGAGTATCCGTAACCCAGGAAGTGCTTGCCGGTGCACACCACGCCGTTGGCCAAATCGTCGGTCTGGAGCCCTCGAACATAGGCAACACCCATCCGGGCACACAGCTCGGGCGATTCTCCGTAAGTCTCCTCCACCCGGCCCCATCGGGGATCGCGGGCGACGTCCAGGACGGGGGAGAGGTTGTGGCGGGCGCCAACGGCGGTCATTTGGGCGCGGATCACTTCTGCGACCTCGGCCATCAAGTCGACATCCCAGGTGGCCGCTAGGCCCAGACCCTGAGGGAATGTGGTAGCCCCGCGGTGAAGAAATCCGCCGACACCCTCCTCATGGATCACCGTAGGGATCCCCAGCCGGGTGCGTTCCACCAGTACTTGCTGGATTTCGTTGCCGAGCTGCGCCGACTCGTTGGCCAGCAATCCGGTGCTCGCGCCGATGCGGGTGACTTGGCCGATGCCGTCGGCCAGCAGTTCCGCGGCGTTGTCCGGGTCGAATTTCTCGTCATTCACCAGCGCGGTAAGCCAGACCGTTCCGAGTTGGGCCACCTTCTCCTCGAGGGTCATTCGCCCCAGGAGGTCGGCAACTCGATCGTCTATGGCTGCGCTCGGATCGCGGTAGGTCTCAGTCATAGTGTCTCCTCTTGGGGGCCTACTTTGCTTACCACTCCCATAAGTGGAGCCTGATGCTGTGGCGCCCATGCTGAAGTCTGCATTCACAGGACCTGGCGGACAATGAGGGCGATCCCGCCGGACAGGGCTACTAGCAGCACTGCGGGGCGGAACCAGGCCCTGTCGAGGAGAGGGCGCACGAATCGGGCCAAGAACAGTCCCAAGATGATGCCGGGGATGAGCCAGCCGATTAGCTCGACCTCGTAGAGACCAAACTCCCCGGTGGCGAGGAGGCCGATCATCGCGGCAACCGCCACCATGAGAAATACCGAGCCGACTGTGCCTCGAAGCGTCGCCGGCTTCATATCGCTGAAGGTGAGCACGAATGCCGGACCTGGCAATGCGGCGGTCATGCTTGAGAATCCAACCGCCATTCCGGTGGCAACCTCCACGGGCGGCGTCCGGGCAATCCGAAACCCGCAGAGAAGCGTTAGGGCACCGGCCGCGGCAAGGCTTCCAACCAACAGCGCGATGACCTCGTCACTCACCATGGCGAGCACGACGAGCCCAGCGGTCAATCCAAATGGCAGTCCGAATGCGCATCGTCGGACGGCCTGACGGTCGGTATGGCTGCGTTCGACGATGACATTGCGAATGCCCACAACTTGGCCGACGACGATGAGCGGCCCAGGGGCAAAAGCCGGGTCGATGGCCACCAGGGCTGGTCCAGCAACCAGAGCGAGTCCAATACCCAGACAGCCTTGAGATATAGCCCCAGCCGCGGAGAACCCGACGATGACGATGATCTCAAGCGGAGTCAGGACAAAATTCCCTAACTATCCCCATCTAGGGGTGTCGCTCATACCTTCTTCGGATCGGGAATGCCGGGGCGGGTGCCCTCTTTGTGCTCGACGAACTCAATGAGATAGCCGTCGAAGTCCTTCACGTATGCCATTATCACCGGCCAGCGATCCAGGTGGGTGGGCTCCATGACCGACTCGCAGCCAGCGTCGATAGCTCGCTGGTAGAGCCGATGGCAGTCCGAGGTATTGATGTATATCTTCCACATCGCGGTACCCATGTCGATGGGCCCTTCATTGTCGAGGTGTTGGGCCAACTGAAGGCGTGACCCTCCGTGGGGCGACTGGATCACTGCCTCGAGGGCGCCAGGAATCTCGAGGCGGTGCTGGAGCTCGAGCTCGCACACGTCCACCCAGAACTCGAGGGCTCTGTCCATGTCCTCCACGTTGATGCAGTACTGAGCGAGAATCTGGGTCATCTGTCCTCCTTGAGCGTGCCATTGGCAAGCGATTGCCGGTGTGACAGTACAGTGTGATCAGCGCTCTAGCTGTTGTACTCAGCCGAAATTCGAGAGGGAGCCGACCATGCCAAACCCTGTCGCCGGTGTTGACCAGAGCAACGCCCCGTACATAATCGTTTCGTCCGATACCCACGCCGGATTGTTCGTCGAGGACTACCGGGAGTATCTGGAGTCGTCGCTTCACCCCGAGTTCGACGAGTGGCTGGTCACCCGCCACCAGCACCGGGCGATGGTCGAAGAGCTCAACGGGGAGTACGTCGAGCAGTGGGAGAGCGAGAACGAGATCGGGCTGAAGGGTGCCTACGATCCCGACATCCGCGACAAGACCCTCGACGCCGACGGTGTTGCCGGCGAGATCATCTTCGCCGACGGCGATGCGGTCACTGGAATGGAGGCGCCGCCGTTCGGAGCCGGGTTGTCGGCCGGGCAGATCACCGACTCGCGGCGGGCTTGGGCTGGTGCCCGGGCTCACAACCGGTGGCTTGAAGAGTTCTGCGCCACCAATCCGCCGCGACGCGCCGGTGTTGCCTTGGTGCCCATCACCCACGGCGTCGACGAGGCGGTGAAAGAGATCGAGTCGCTGGCCGGCAAGCCCGGCGTGCGGGGCATCATGATCCCGACCATGTGGCATGAGCATCCCTCCTACGGCCACGAGAGCTACGACCGGGTGTGGGCCGCCTGCGCCGAGGCCGGGCTCGTTGTGCATACCCACTCGGGCGAAGCCGATACCCCGTCGTACAACGAGAACATGGCCCAGTACATGCTCGAGGTCGCGTTCTGGACCCATCGCCCCCTGTGGCAGCTCTTGTTCTCCGGTGTCTTCGACCGCCACCCCAACCTTCGATACGCACCGGTGGAATGCGGCTCGTGGTGGCTCGGCGACCTGCTGTTCAAGGCCGACGCCATGTTCGGGGGGCGCAATTGGAAAGTGAAGAAGATGAGCTCGCGCACCAAGGACCTCATCCAGCGCCTGCCCTCGGAGTACATCGGCACCAACGTGTTCATCGGTGCTTCCACCATGAGCAAAGTCGAGCTGCGACGGCGCTACGTCAACGGTGTCGACGCGCTGATGTGGGGCACTGACTATCCCCATCCTGAGGGAAGTTGGCCCAACACGATCGAGCGCCTGGAGACCGACTTCCAGGAGATCCCGGTGGAGGAGACCCGCCTGTTGCTTGGGCTCAACGCCGTGCGCTGTTACGACCTCGACATCGACGGGTTATCGGCGATCGCCAGCCAGATCGGACCCACCCCCGAGCAGCTCAACCAAGACCTCGAATTGCGGACCGAGCCCAACGCCATCCGCGAAGCCCGGTTCTGGTTCGACGACTACAACATAGATTGGCCTGAGTAATCCGCAATTCGCTGAAGAAGTGACCGTGGCGGCGGTGCGCCTCGATCCGGAGGGCGGAGGTCGGATCGCTTCTCTGGAGGTGGACGGGGTTGAGTTGTTGGCCCCGCGCCAGGGCGGCGATTGGCTGCTATGGGGGTGCTACCCGATGGTGCCCTGGGCCGGGCGTGTCCGCGACGGCCAATTCAGCTTTGATGGCGAGGAGTACCAACTGGAGTTGGATCTTCCCCCGCATGCCATTCACGGCGTGGGGTACCGAACGGCTTGGAACGAAGTTGGCCCGGGAGTAGTTCACCTGGATTTGGACGGGCTTTGGCCTTTCGGCGGTTGGGTGGAGCAAAGGGTCGAGGTATCAGAACAGTCGCTTGCCGTCGCAGTGTCGGTGCAGGCGACTCGGCGGATGCCCGTCATGGCCGGGTGGCACCCGTGCTTTCAGCGTCGGCTTTCACGGGGCGATGAAGCTGAACTCGACTTCTCCGCCGGATACATGTGGCAGCGGGACGATGCCGGGATTCCGACGGGGGATCGGGTGCCGGTTCCACCGGGTCCGTGGGACGACTGCTTCGGCGATGTTGCTGTGCCTCCGGTGGTGCGCTGGCCGGGGTTCGGGTCGATACGCCTGGAATCCAACCTGACCTCGTGGGTGGTGTACAACGAAGAGCCAGATCTGGTGTGTGTAGAACCCCAAAGCGGCGCTCCTGATGCATTCAACCGCGTCCCCAAGATTCTCGAACCGGGGGAGACGCTGGATGCATGGATGAAGATCTCTTGGGAGCTAGAGGGATGAGCACGGATCCCGGCCAACGCTTGGCCGCTGAGCTTCGCGGGACGCCGCCAGATGACCTGACCGGGACCGTTCCTAACACCGCGAAGGGCATTCACCCGGACAATGTTGACAGTTGTAAATTGAATGCCCTATGGCGGGAGATCAGCACTACTACATTGAGGCGTTCGACACGGTCGAACTCAGTTCCTACCGGCAGAATCTGTCGCCGTTTGCTGATCGGTATGCCACTGAGTCAACCATCTTCGGCTTGTACTGCGGTCGCCTGTATCCGCTGAAGGCGTCCCACGAGGAAGATCCGGTTCCTAGGTATTGGAAATTGCGCAATGGCGTTTTGTTGTACGACGTTCCGGAGCAGCCGGTTGAGATCGTCGGGCCCGATGCCGTCAAGGTGCTCGAGAGGGTTCTCGTGTGTAAGGCGGAGACGCTGGGTGTAGGACGATGCCGTTACGGCCTCGCCTGCTATGAGGACGGCGCAATTGTTATGGATGGCGTGGTCATGCGGCTAGAGGCGGACCGCTACTGGTACGTCAAGGCCAATGGCGAATTCATCAGCTGGCTCAAGGCCGCCGCCATAGGGCTTGATGCTGAGGTATCCGATCCGGAGTCGCAAGTGCTCCAGATCCAGGGTCCAAAGTCCCTGGATGTGCTGAATGCCGCCATTGGCGGGGGACTCTCGGCTGACTTCCGGTACTTCCGAGCCGGATTCTTCGACTTTGGCGGTCAAACTCTATGGGTTTCCCGCACCGGATGGACGGGGGAAGTGGGAATCGAGGTCTACAGCAACAGCGGTTCTGAACCGACCGATCACGATGCCCTCTGGGACCACTTGTTCGCCAGCGGTGAGCAGTTTGGCATGGAGTTCAGTACCTCGTCATCGATGGGGATTCGCCGTATCGAGGCCGGCATCTTGGACAACGGCAGCGACATTGAGCCTGATCTGACTCCGTTCAGCGCTGGCCTCGGGCATTTCGTCAACTTCGACAAGGGAGACTTCATCGGTCGAGCTGCGCTGGAGACCGCCGATCGCACCCAGCTCTTACTTGGGCTGACTTGCCCGACCGCCACCCCAGAAACCTTTATGTCGGTGCACTTTGATAACGCCCCGGCAGGGCACATAACAATCGGCACATGGTCACCCACGCGAGATGAGGGAGTGGGCTACGTGCGCTTCGATCGGCCGTTGCCCGGGGACGAGTGGGTGGGCAAAACGGTCCAGTTGCAAGACCATGATGGCGATCTGCACGAGGCCTCTGTGGAGTTTCTGCCCTTCATCGACAAGGAGAAGCAACTGCCACGAGCGTCCTGGACAGGGTGACAAAGGTCGGCCGAGCGGGTTAGCGCCCTGCCTACATCGCCGAGGTGAATCCGCCCATTTGCTTGGGGTCGGCGTCAAAGGATCGCACCATGGCGTGAAGCGAGTAGGAAGCCACTAGCCGGCCGTCCTGGGAAAAGATGCGCCCCTGACCCTGCACGTGGCCGCGTCCGGCGTAGATGGCCGGATTCTCGTAGAGGTGCCAGTCGGCAGCATCGGCGTCATCGTGAAAAGACATGTCAACGGTCATGGGACCGGTTGACAGCGTCTTATGGGCTAGCGCCTCGGTGATGCCCTGGAAAGGCCGCATCGACGCGCCGATGGTGTAGTGGGTAGTGGCCTGGGCCAACAGGGCAGCCTGCATGGCCGGGGCCTCGGGCCGATCGCGGTAGCGCATCCAAACGAACAGCTCCGGGGGACCCACATCGTCGGGGTCGAAGTTGTAAGCGCCGTCCACCACCCGGATGTCTCGCCCGATCACCTGGAAGTCGCGCAGAGGACACTCCAGCGGACCGGGGACATCAGGCATATCCGCGGTCACCCGGTATACGTCCTCGGCGTCGCTGTCGAGCAGAACCAGGCCCACCGAGCACAGTTTTTCGTGCTGGATGATGCGGGTCTCCACGGTGGAGTAGGTCCGGCCCTGGCGTAATACGTCCACTTGGACGGCCAACGGAGAATCGAACCGGGCCGCTCTGGTGAACACCATTGAAGCCGACACCACCCGCTGGTCGGGCACTGTCTTGGACGCCGCCACAATGGCCTGACCCAAGAGCTGGCCGCCCTCGATCACCTGTCGGGGTCGAAAGCGTTCGGGAATCTCCACGAATGTCCCCAACGGCGGGTCGGGGAACGACGGGCTGGTGAAACGCCCATCGCCGTCGGGAACCACGTCGATCAACCGGGCTAGATCGGCGGCAGTGCCCCAAACCGGAAAGCGATAGGCCACGACATCGCCGTCGTCTTCTTCCACTGTTTCCAAGAGTTCGAGCTGCACCCGATCGGTGTAGAAGGCGACATAGCCACCGATCCCAGCCACCTTGGGGAACGGCTCGCGATAGGTCCACACCACGTTTTCCGCAGTGTCGTCGCCGACGGTTAGCGACCAGTAGTCGGCCTCGCCCTTGAACGGGCAGACCGTGTGCAGATCGGTCTCGGTGAAGTGCTCCCAGGCCACATCGCCGGTGGGGAAGTAGAGCTGGTCTTGGTGATCCGACTCCTTGACGATCAAGCAGGCATTGCTCTCAGCCACCACCGTGTCGCCGAACTGCGCCCGCCCCCGTCCCGACCATGGGACCAGGTCGATTGCATAGCCGGGATAGCGATCCCATGCAGGTTCAATCTCGCTCATGCTGAGACTGTATTGGTAGCGTCGCCACGACAGGGTAGAAGTAGAAAGAGGCAGTTCATGGTTCAACCGATGGAGGGCATCCGCATCCTGGATGTGGCCGACCACACATTTGTTCCCGCGGCCTCCGCGGTTCTGGCCGATTGGGGTGCCGACGTAATCAAGATCGAGCACGCTCAGCGGGGCGACGCCGCCCGGGGTCTGGCATCGAGCGGGGCGCTCGACCTCACCGGCCAGGTTCACGCCATCATGGAGCATGCCAACCGGGGCAAGCGCAGCCTCGGCCTCAACCTGCAAACGGAGGAGGGGATGGCAGTGCTGCACCGGCTCATAGCCATCTCCGATGTCTTCCTCACCAACAAGCCGCCCAATGTCCGGGAGCGACTGCACATCACTGAAGAAGAAGTGCGGCCCCACAACGAGAGCATCGTCTACGCCGCGGGCACCGCGTGGGGCCACAAGGGTCCCGAGGCCGATCGGGGCGGTTACGACATGACCTCGTTTTGGGTGAGGTCGGGGGCCGCGGTGGGCACTTGGTACACCGACGATGAGCGCATGCCCTCGCAGCCGGGACCGGCTTTCGGCGACTCCATTGGAGCGATGACCATTGCTGGCGGGATCGCCACCGCGCTGTTCCACCGCCACCGCACCGGCGAGGCCATTTCCTTGGAGGTGTCGCTGCTCGGGACCGGCCTGTGGGCCATGGGGGCGGGCGTGGCTATGTCCCATGTGAACAACACGCCATGGCGCCCGCTCGACCTCAGCGGGCTCTCCCAGCCGCTGCTCGGCAACTACGCCACCGCTGATGGGTACACCATCAACATCACCTGCCTTCAGCCCCTCCCGTACTGGCAGGAGTTCTGCCGGGTGATCGACCGCCCAGAGCTGATCGACGACCAGCGGTTCGCCACCCATGAGGCGCTGATGGCCAACGCCGCCCCGGCCCGCGACATCGTGAGTGAAGTGGTCACCAGCCGGACTCTGGACGAGATCCGGGAGCTGTTCGCCGACTTCTCCGGCCAATGGACTCCGGCGCTCGACACCCTGGAGATCATGGACGACCCCCAGGTGCAGGCCAACGGCTACGTGCAGGATGCGGTAACCGAAGAGGGGATTCCGTTCAAGCTGGTGGCGGTCCCTGTTCAGTTCAACGGCGAGCCCGCGGCACCGGGAAGGGCGCCGGGATTCAACGAGCACGGCGACGAAATCCTCACCGAGAACCTGGGAATGGACTGGGACGACGTTGTCGACCTCAAGGTTAAAGGGGTGGTCACCTAAGGCGGTTAGGGTGAGAAGCCGTGGAACCCAATGTGCAAACACTGGCCGATGAGCGGGCCGTGATCAACCTCGCGTCCCGCTATTGCTGGGCCCTTGACTCCAAGAATTTCGAGGAACTACACAACGTATTCGCGCCCGACGCGTTCGCGATATTGGGCGGCACGGAATGCCATGGCATCGACGCCATAATCAGGCGCATTTCCAGCGCCCTCACCCGACTTGATGTCAGCCATCACCTGGTGGGAAGCCACATTGTGGAAGTCGATGGCGACGAGGCTTCCCACAAATGCTACCTCCAGGCCCAGCACGTGCTCCGGGGCACCGAGGGAGGTGATCTGTGGATGGTGGCTGGTACATACGAGGACCAGCTTGTTCGTACTGGTGACGGATGGCGCATCAAACAGCGCATTCTCAGCCGGGTATGGACCGAGGGAAACCCCAATGTGGCGGCTCCCGATCTGCGACCCAAACAACAGCAACCTGGAGGAGCCAAGTGAAAGCGGCGGTGGTTTATGAGGCCGGCGCGCCAATTGACGTTGTCGAGTTCACGTCGGGCTCAGTGGGAGCCCGCGATGTTCGGGTCAGAGTTGGGGCCAGCGGGCTGTGTCACTCCGATGTCGCCGTGCAAACGGGGGACCTGCCGTTTCCGCTCCCGATGATTCTCGGCCACGAAGGAGCAGGCGTGGTCGAAGAGGTAGGGGCCGATGTCACCACCTGCCAGGTGGGCGACCATGTGGTGCTGTCAGCCTTGATCCACTGTGGGGTGTGCCGGAACTGCCTGAAGGGCCGTCCGAACTTGTGCTCAGCGAACCTGGACTTGACGTTCCCCGGAACAGATGCCGCCGATGGAGCGACCCGGATGGCCGATTCGCAGGGCAGGGGCCTCTATCAGTTCTCGGCCATCGGCACCCTGTCTGAAGAGCTCATCTGCAACGAGAGGCGCGCCATACCGATTCCCGAGGACGTACCGCTGGAGATCGCGGCAATGACCGGCTGCGGCGTGTTGACCGGAACCTCGGCGGTCTTCAACCGGGCCAAAGTCCAACCTGGCTCCTCGGTAGTTGTGATCGGATGCGGCGGCGTGGGGCTGAACGTCATCCAGGCTGCTGCCCTTGCCGGGGCGAGCGTCATCATCGGGGTCGATATTCACGACGACAAGCTGGCCATGGCCCAGAGCTTTGGCGCTACCAATCTCGTCAAGAACCAGAGTGCTGAAGCCACAGTGGCCCAGATATTTGAGCTCACAGGGGGCGAGGGGGCCGACTACGCCTTTGAAGTAGTCGGCATCCCTGCACTTGTTCGCCTGGCCTGGGACTGCCTCCGCCAAGATGGCACTGTGGTGGCTATCGGCGTGCAAGCGGCCGGCGCGCTCACCGAGCTTCCCGGCCTCGAATTCTGCATGACCGAGAAGACCCTCATGGGGTGTGTGTACGGCACATCCCGTCCCACCACTGATATTCCGATGCTGGTGGAGATGTACCGCCAAGGCCAGCTTGAGATCGAAAAGCTCATTACCCACCGGTTCGACCTCGAAGAGATCAACGGTGCCGTTGACAAGATGGAAGACGGCCACAACGCCCGCGGCGTAGTCGTGTTCTAGGACATTGGGTGCGACTTGGTGGACGGCCAAGCTTTGCCCCGTAGGTTGAAGGTATGGGAATGAGACTTGAAGGAAGGGTGGCCATTGTCACCGGTGCGGGCGGTGCCGGTGTTGGGGGGTTGGGTGTTGTATACGCCCATGCCCTTGCTTCGGAAGGCGCCGCGGTAGTTGTAGCTGACATCGACGGGGACGCCGCTAGCCGGGTTGCCGATGAGATCGCTGGCACTGGGGCTCAATCCATCGGGGTTCGGTGTGATGTGACTTCAGGTGACGACATCGACGCATTGGTGCAAGCTGCCGTTGACGCGTTCGGCGGGGTGGACATCCTGGTCAACAACGCGGGGTTGGCTCGGGGGAAGTGGAGCGAGGCGCTGATCCTCTCCGCGGAGGAATGGATGGAGATCTTGGCCGTGAACACGGTTGCGCCGATCATGTGTGCCAAGGCCTGCCGAGAGACGATGAGCAACCGAGGCGGGGGAGTGGTAATCAACCAGTCGTCCAACGGCGCGTTGATCGATGCCGGCGCCTACACGGTTTCGAAGCTTGCCCTCAACGGCGTTACCAAGGTGCTCGCCGATGAACTCTCCGATGACAACATCAGGGTCAACGGCATTGCTCCGGGCGTGATGACCGCAAAGCTCCCAGAAGAACAGGTGAAGAGGCTGCTGGCCCGCCAAACCGTGAGACGACCAGGCCAACCCGAAGACCTTGTTGGGCTGCTGGTGTTCCTGTGCTCAGACGAATCTAGCTTCATGAACGGCCAGACCGTGGTTATCGACGGCGGCATGGCACGTATCACCAAATAGGGATCAATGCAGCCAGCCTGACGGTTGGCAGAGGAGTGAGGCAGACTTGAGGGATGCCCAGCACCGAGCTCGTTATCGACGTCGATACCCATGTGACTGAACCTCCAGACACGTTTGTCTCCCGTGTTCCCGCCAAGTTGAAAGACCGGGTGCCCCGGGTCGAACGCACCGAGGAGGGAAAGGACCATTGGTTCGTGGGAGGCGAGGTGTTCTCGTCGGTGGGCATGACCGCGGTGGCCGGGTGGCCCGAGCCGTTTCCCGCGGGCCCTTCGGTGTTCGAGGAGATCCACCCCGCGGCCTATGACGCCAACGAGCGGCTGAAACTCATGGACGAGCAGGGGATTTGGGCCCAGGTGCTTTACCCGAACGTCGGTGGTTTCGGCGCGCAGCATTTCCTAAAGCTGGAGGATCGCGAGCTGATGCTGGCTTGCGTACAGGCCTACAACAACTTCCAGCTGGACTGGATCTCACCCGACCCCCGACGGTTCGTGGCTGTCATCTCTACTCCCTTCTGGGATATCGATGACACAGTGGCCGAGGTCACCCGATGCGCCGAACTCGGCCACCGGGCTGTCCTGTTCACCGGGGAGCCGCAGCGGTTCGGTCTGCCCCTGCTCGGCGACCCCCACTGGGATCCGCTGTGGTCGGTGGCCCAGGAGGCTGGATTGCCCATCAGCTTCCACATCGGCAGCGGCGACACCACGACCGGTTTCACCCCTGAGCGGATGGCAGCCCACGGCAAGCCTTCGACCTACGCCTACGCGTCGCTGGAGATGTTCCTGAAGAACGGCATCCAGCTCACCGACCTGTTGGGGTCCGGTGTACTGCCCCGTTACCCCAACCTCAAGTTCGTGTCGGTGGAGAGTGGCATCGGCTTTATCCCCTTCGTGCTCGAGGCGGTTGATCACTCTTTCAATGAATGCGGTGGCCTCAAAGAGGCGTCGAATTTTGAGATGATGCCCAGTGAGTACTTCCGTCGCCAGGTTTATGCCTGCTACTGGTTTGAGGAGACCGCGCCCCAGCGGCTGCTCGACAAGATCGGCGTCGACAACGTGCTGTTCGAGACTGACTTTCCCCACCCGACCTGTCTTTACGGCAACGTTCGGGAGCGGATCGAGGCTTCGCTTGCCGGCCACTCCGAAGAAGTGCGGCGCAAACTCCTGTGGGAGAACGCAGCCGATCTCTATGGCATTGAAGGTCCAAAGGGATAGACATGGTCGACATCGCGATCCGCGGCGGCACCGTTGTCGACGGAACAGGACGACCGGCCAAGCGGGCTGACATCGGAATCTCCGGAGACCGCATCGTTGCAGTGGGGGAGGTTGGCCAAGCCGAAACTGCTATTGATGCCACCAACCGAGTCGTGGCCCCGGGATTCGTGGACGTCCACTCGCATTTCGACGCGCAGGTGTTCTGGGATCCAGCCCTCACGCCCTCGCCTCTGCATGGCGTGACTACCACCGCTTCCGGCAATTGCGGGTTCACGCTGGCGCCGCTCAGCGATGCCGAGTCAGCTGACTACCTGGTCCGCATGCTCGCCGTGGTTGAGGGCATGCCGCTTGAATCTCTCCAAACCGGAGTGCCTTGCAACTGGAACTCAACTGCGGAGTTCCTTGAGCGGGTTCAGGGCAGCCTGGGCATCAACGCCGGATTCATGGTCGGCCACTCGGCAATACGCCGAGCAGTCATGGGTCAAGACGCAGTAGGCGGCACACCGAATTCCCGGCAACAGCACGCGATGGAGGAGTTGCTGGCCGACGGACTCGAAGCGGGAGGTTTGGGCTTCTCGTCCTCGTGGGGCGTAGCCCATTTCGACGGAAACGGCGATCCCGTTCCGTCGGTGTTTGCCCGTCGCGATGAGCTGGTCTCTCTTGCCCGGGTCTGTGCCGATTTCCCCGGAACATCGCTCGAATTCCTCCCACCCCGAGTGGACCATTTCGATGACAATCAATTCAAAACGATGGTCGAAATGTCTCATGCCGCCCAGCGGCCGGTGAATTGGAATGTGCTCAGGATCCACGCCGACAATCCGTCTGAGCTAGATCACCTGATCGAGGTGGCGGAACGGGCCCAGGGCCTCGGCGCAAGGATCGTCGCCTTGAACATGCCAATCCCGTCGCGGGCCCAGTTCTCCTTCAAGTCGGGTTTCGTGATCGAAGCGCTTCCAGGGTGGCAAGAGGTGATGAGCCTTCCCCTTAACGAGCGCCGACAGGCGCTTGCCGATCCCGGACTTCGCCGAAGACTGGCCGCCGTGCATATCGAACCGGCTCCCTTGCGGGAGATTGCCGATTGGGAAAACCGGATCATCTGCGAGACGTTCACCGACGCCGCCCACCCCTACTTGGGTCGGTCGATTGCTGAAGTTGCCGCGGAGGAGGGCAAGGCGCCTTTGGATGCCCTTCTCGACATCGCGGTGTCAGATGGCCTCGAGACCAAGTTCCGCCGCCCGGTGACCGAGCCGTCTCGCGCCGACTGGGCTGCGATGGTGGATGCCTGGCGCACCGGGCATGTGGTGATCGGCGCCTCTGACGCCGGGGCCCATCTGGATTTCACTGCATACTTTGACTATCCCGTCTACATCATCGAGAAGGCGGTCCGCCTTCATGGGACGCTCTCTCTTGAAGACGCAGTCCATTTCTTGACTGAGGTACCAGCCGCGCTTTACGGACTAAGCGACCGGGGGCGCTTGGCTGAAGGCGCCTTCGCCGACATTGTGGTATTCGATTTCGACACCATTGCCTGCGGGGAGCTCGAAACTAGATTCGACCTCCCCGCTGGCGCTGGTCGCCTGTATGCCGAGCCGAGCGGGATCGACAGTGTGCTGGTCAACGGATCTGTGGTGGTTCGCGGAGGAAGATTGACCAGCGCTCGATCGGGGACGCTGTTGCGAAGCGGGCGCGACACCGCGACCCAGTTGCTTGGATTCTAGAGGCTGGTTCGGCTTAGTCGACGACGGCGTCGAATTGGCCCAAGATCAACTCTTTAAGGTTGCGGAGTCGGGCTTCGACGTCGATCCCGTTGAGCGGAGAGCCGGCAACTGCCAAACTGCACAATCCGCTGGTGGCCGCATCGGTGAGGGCCATTAGGCGATTCGATGCCTCTTGGTCCAGTTGGGGGCCAAAAAATTGGGCGCAGGCGTCTGCTAGTCCTTGGAACTCTCGGTTGTCATACCACTCTGCCAATTCGTCAGAGCGCTCCTCGATCGCGTGGTAGGAGCTGAAGGCCGCGCAGAAGCGGAATGCGGCTTCCTGCGCCGGATACGCCGAAAACAGGGCATCCAGGCAGTGGCGGGCAGCCTCCAGGCCGCTGACCCCGGAAGGCACTTGCGCTCTGGTGGCTTCGAGTATCGACTCCAGCATTTGGCCGTACACCTCGAAGGCGATTGCTCCGCACTCAGGAAAGTGGCGATACACGGTAACGCGGCTCACTCCCGCTTGGTCGGCGATTTCCCCCATGGTCGTGGACGCGATTCCCTGATCCAAGAACAAGACTTGGCCCGCCTCGATTATTGCCGAACGACTATGAGTGTTCAGATCTTCGTGGTCGGAGCGGTACTTTCTGAGCTTGCTGGACTCTCCCATCGAAGCAAGTTTACCCGCAAAGAATCAACCTGTCGCTTTATGGCAGTAAGGCTTACTATGCAGTGGGCAGAACAGGGCAAGCATCGTTCTGATTTCTAGTAGCTTTCTGGATTGGGGCGGTTGATGAACGGTGATCTGTCTATAACTGAGTTATGGGTATGTCATGTGGAACAGGTTTGGCGTATGCCGGATGATTAGATCTCTGGGAGAACTGTGTTTGAACGACGGGCATACATGCTGGATATTTCAAGGGACCGCGTACCAACGCAGGAGACTCTGGAGTGGTTGGTAGATGTATTGGCCGCCCTTGGGTTCAATGAACTCCAACTCTACGTTGAGCACAGTTTTGCCTATGAGGGGCATCAAGAGGTGTGGGAGGCGGCGTCTGCACTAACTTCTGACGATCTGCGGTGGTTGGATCGCGTGTGCGAGGCCAGGGGTGTTCATCTGGTTGGCAATATGAATTGCTTCGGCCACATGGAGCGATGGTTGGCCCATGAGCGGTACCGGGGTCTCGCCGAGTGCCCTGATGGCGCGCCAGCACTGTTCGGCTCCAGCATCATGAGACCGGGATGTCTGGCACCCACCGCCGAGAATGCCGCTTTCGGGGTGGCTTTGGCCCGGGAGTTGGCTGGAGCAATCCGCTGCCGCCGCATCCACATTGGCGGTGATGAGCCATTCGAGCTCGGCCAGGGCGTTTCCGCAACGGACGTCGCCAAGCGTGGCCGTGAGACCGTGTACCTCGAGCACCTGTCCCGAATAATCGAGCCCTTGATGGACGACGGATATCAAGTGATGTTCTGGGCTGACCAATTCCGCCGCGATCGTTCTCTGATCTCCAGGATTCCCGAGGGTGCGATGCCGGTCGTCTGGAACTACGAAGCTCCCTCTGAGGGTGGATGGGAGTCTCTTCTGCCTCCCGAAATGGTTGACCTCCTCGGACTTCCCAACGACCCTCATCTGGGATTCGCGTCCCACGCCCGCCTGTTTGTCGAATCCAAGACCCCATTCTGGGTGGCTCCTGGGACCGGCAGCTGGAACTCCCTCATAGGCCGCAATCTCAACGCGGCCGCCAACATCGCCGACGCAGTGGCCGTTGGGTTTGCCAATGACTCACCTGGCCTTTTGTTGACCGACTGGGGCGACAATGGGCACTACCAGCCGGTGCCCGTTTCACTGCCGTCCATGGTGAGGGGCGGCGCGGCCGCAGCCGGAGAACCCATCGACGACGATGCAGTTGTTGCCGAGAGGATCGACGCCGTGTTGGGCTGCGAGCAGGGGATCGGGGGGCTCATCGACCGGTTGGGCAGGATCGGGGAAGGTCTCGGGATGGTGTCGCTCAACTCCAGTCCTGTGTTTGCTTCTCTATGTGCCACGGGGATGCCCGGATTTGGAGAGCCAGACCCAGAAGGAGTCGCCCGCGGGATGAAGGGGCTCGCCGAGGCCAGGGAGCGATTCTCCGAGCCGATCGGTGGTCCCCGGGGCGCGGAAGTGGCCGCGGAGATGAATGCAGTGTGTCGTCTGGCCGAACTCGGCTTGCGCCGTCTCGGTTCTGAGTCCGGTCTCGATCTCGAAGCTCCCACCACCGGTGAAGTCGAACAAGCCCTGCGTGCCCAGCGCGCTGCCTGGCTGCTTTCCAGCCGACCTGGCGGCCTCGAAGACTCTCTCGAGAAGCTGCTCCGCTAGCGACGGTTGAATAGAGTTCATTAAATATGGAGATCCGGCGCCTGGCGGGGGCACTGGGAGCGGAAGTGCTCGGGCTTGATCTGACCACAGGGATCGCCGACAGCGTGTTTGCCGCCGTGCGCGACGCCCTCCATGAGCACGGTGTCATCTGCATCCGCGATCAGGGAGCGATCACCCCTGAAGACCAGCTCGCTTTTGCCGCCCAGTGGGGAGATATCTCAATCCACCCCTATGTGCCGTCCATTGAGGGATACCCGGGGATCATGAAGATCTACGACCCAAACCCCATCACCCAAACGTGGCACTCCGACTCGACTCACATGACCGACCCGCACGCCTACACCCTGCTGCTGGCTCGGGTCTTGCCCGCCGTGGGGGCCGACACGATGTTTGCCAGCGCCGTCAAAGCGTTCCAGTCGTTGTCACCCGGATTACAGGCCATGCTCCGTACCCTTTCCGCCGTTCACGAGGGCACCAGCCTGGCCGCCGACGCCGGGTTGGACCACGATGCGGTTGTGGCTGTCCATCCGATGGTAAGGGCCCATCCCGACACCGGTGCCGAAGCGCTTTTCGTCAACGACAACTACGTAACCCGTGTCAATGGGTGGACCCCAGAGGAGAGCCAGCCCCTGTTGGAGTACCTCTATGGGGTCATCGGGCGTTACGAGAACACCTATCGGCATCGCTGGCGGGACGGCGACCTGGTGATCTGGGACAACCGATCTACCCAGCATGCCGTCGTCGGGGATGTGACGGGTGAGGAGCGAGTGCTCCACCGGGTCACGATCGCTGGCTAGTCCATCATTCTGTCAACCGGGCCAGCCGATCCAGGTGGTCGGCGGTGGAGCCTCCCCGGGCCTGGGCTGCCCAGGCCCGGCGAGTGAACGCCGCAAGATAGTGGTCGTCGTAGTAACCGTCGGCGCCGTGCAACTGATGGGCGCTGGCCAGAACGTCGAGCAAGGCCTCGTTGGTCGTCACCTTGGCCGAGGACACCAGGTAGTCGTGTTGGGCGCCGGCGGGGGAGAGGGCGGCCTCCGCCGCGGTGAGTTCCATGGCCTCAACCGCGATAGCCATATCCACGAAGCGGTGGCGGGCCGCCTGAAAGTCTCCCACCTGCTTCCCGTACAACGGCCGCCGGAGAGCGTGCTGGGCAGTCAAGGCCAAGACTTGACGGGCCTGTACCGCCTGCTCAGCGCAAGCAGAAAGAACAGGGTCATTGGGGGTTGCAGCCGGGGGAGCGGCCGCCGACAGGTCGAGGTTCAACAGTTCTGACGCAATCATGTCCCGGTGGGTCTCGTTCGCTCCGACCGACACAGTGGGGTGAATGGCCTCGAAAACGTCATAGGCGTAAGGAGGACCGTCCTCAAACATCGGAGTCCAGTCGGTTTCGTCCTGCCCCGCACTTGATAGCGCCGTGCGGGCAATGTCCTGGAGAAGCTCAGTAGATGCCACCTTGACCACCGATGCCTCATAGCCAATGGTCCGGTCAGCCTCCTCGTAGTCGATCAGCCGCTGGCCGAAGGCGCGGACTCGAGCCGCGGCCGCGTGCAGCCTGGCCCGCTCCGGCGGGGAAACTCCCGCCGGCAGCCGCGACAACCACTGCTCGGCCCACCCGTAGTGGGCCAAAGAGCCTCGTTCCGTGGCCACTGCGGCCATGACTTGCGACCACCCAGCGCCAACCTCGCCCAGCACACAGTCGTCATCGAGTCGCACCCGGCGAAGGTCGATCTCGCCGAGAGTCCAGCGGTTGATTGTGGACCTCCGCTTGATCTCGACTCCGGGCGCATCCAGGGGAACCAAGAACATGGTCATCGACAGGCGGGCACTTCCCTTGGGATCAGTCACGGCCAACACCACGGCCACGTCGGCCTTGTGGGCTCCCGTAACGTGCGACTTGGTTCCCGCAAGCACCCAACCGCCAGAGTCCCTCACTCCGGTGGTGGAGATGGCCGCCAGGTCGTTGCCGGCACCGGCCTCGCTATAAGCGATGGCGCCCAAGATCTCCCCCGAGACCATTGGTGCTAGCCATTGGTTCTTCTGGGCTTGGCTCCCGAAGCGTGAGAGCACAGACCCGCACAGTGTCACGCCGGTGTCGATGGACGGCGCACCGTGGAAGGCGGCCTCCAGGTCGTACACGTGCTTCCAGGCTCGAGATCGGCCTTGGCCGCCCTCGGCCACCGGCAATGCGACGGCCAGCATGCCCCGGTTAGCAGCCTCCATCTGGTGGCGTCGCTCGAAGTCCAGATCGAGGCCGGTCAGATCGGTGGGATCGACGTGCTCGGCCACGTTGTCCGACGCCATCTCGGCAGCCAAGAAGTCTCTGATCTCGCGGCGCCACTCGGCCAGTTCGGGGCTTAGTCGGAGTTCGGTCAGCCGCATCGCCTGGCAGGAGCCTCTAGCAGCCGGTTCAACAGTCGGCGCAATGCCCGTGAAGGTCAAGACTGTGCTGGGTGGGGGTGAATCCGGTTCGGGCCGCGATCTCGCTCAGGCTCTTGTCCACCAAATGCTCGACCTCGCTGTCGAAGTGAATGTCTTCGATGCTGCCGCAGCTGATGCAGATGAGATGGTGGTGATGACCGAGCAACGGTTCGGCCAGTTCGAAATAGGCGTGATCACCCCCGGCCTTGATCCGCCGGATGACTCCACTGCGCACCAAGACGTCCAGGTTGCGATAGGCCGAGCTCTGGGCCAACCTCGGATCTGCCTCCACGATGTCTGGCAGTGTCATTGGTTGGCCAGTGAGGATTAGGACTTCCACCAGCTCCTGTCGGCCGCTGGTATACCGGTGGCCTTGCTGGGCCAAATTGCCAGCGATTTGGGCATGCAATTGGGAGTGGAGATCGCTGTCTTCGGAGGTATGAGGGGGTTGGACCGTCATTTGCATTCAGTATTTCATCGGATGTTTGGCGGTGACGCTCATTCCAGAATACCCTGACAGGAATGAGAACGATTATCAGTATCAAGCAGACGTCATGCCGGCTGCTCTGGTTGATGGCCACGCTGGCATTGGTTGCCGCGGGATGTGGGGATGACGACGACTCTGTTGAAAGTGTTGATGCACCGATGGTGATCGCTACCACTTCGATTTGGGGCGACGTTGTGGCCAACGTGGCCTGCGACGGGGCAGCGGAAGTAGAGACACTCATTCCTCCGGGGGGCGATCCGCATGGCTTCGAGCCGTCATTGCAAGATAGGGGCCGCATGGAGAACGCGACATTGATCGTTGCGAACGGATTGGGTCTGGAAGAAGGCTTGGAAGACACGATCGGCGCAGTGGAGGAAGCAGGTACTCCGGTATTTCGCATAACCGACCATGTCTCAACAATTGAGTTCTCCATGACGACCGAGGCGGCAGGCCACGACGAGCACGAAGACGAGGGCCACGACGAAGACGAGGACCACGACGAGCACGAAGGTCATGACCACAGCGGAGATGACCCTCACGTCTGGTTCGATCTGGTCCGGGTGACCGAAGCTCTACCTGCACTCAGCCAAGCCTTGGCTGCTGAAGCGGGGTTGGATGCCGGTGCCATCGATCACTGCGTCGCGGAATACCGCAGTGAGCTCATAGCCCTCGATGCCGAAATCGAGGAAATCCTTGCGCCTCTGCATCCTGAAGATCGCCTGTTGGTCACCAACCACGACGCCCTCGGCTACTTCGCTGAAAGCTACGGATTCCGGCTGGTAGGGACGGTCATCCCTGGAGGCAGCACCATGGGCACAACCAGCCCCGCGGAGCTCCAAGAATTGGTTGAGCTGATCAACGAGACCGGTGTGGCTGCCATCTTCTCAGAGTCGACACATAGCTCAGATGAGGCTGAAGCTCTTGGCCGAGAGGCTGGTGTGCAGGTGGTTTCTCTGAATACCGGTTCGCTGGGTCCGGTCGGTAGCAGTACTGATACCTACATTGGATTTATGCGCACCAACGCGCAGAGAATTGCCGAGAGCCTCGGCTGACAAATTCGCTCGGCAAGCTGTTCTAGGGTTCGACTTGTGGAGTTTTTGACTAGCCCGTTCGACTGGTGGATCGAGCCCTTTACCGACAACGTCTTTATGCGAAATGCACTGTGGTCGGGGCTGTTGGCAGTGCTAGCCACCTCCACAGTTGGCACTTGGGTAGTGCTTCGAGGAATGAGCTTCCTAGGAGAGGCCTTGGCCCACGGGGTGCTGCCCGGACTGGCCATAGCTTTCATCATCGGAGGCGACACTACGATCGGGGCACTGATCGCCGCATTGGTAATGGTCACCGGAATCAACCTGGTCCGCAACCGTTCGCCGCTGCCTGATGACAGCACGATCGGGTTGCTTTACGTGGGCTTCTTGGCTTTGGCCGTTGTGATCATGTCCAGCAGGTCAGGGGCGTATTCCGGCGACCTCAACCGATTCCTGTTCGGCGCCATTACCGGCGTCACCGACAACGACCTCATTCGCCAGCTAATCATTGCCGGAGTCGTGTTGCTGGGAGTCGTGTTCTTTCACCGGGCGTTCTTGGTGATGACCTTCGATGAGGCCCAGGCTCGGCTGTTGGGCCTCCGACCCCGCCTAGCCCACGCCGCACTGTTGGCGCTCTTGGCCATCTCCATAGTGGCGTCGTTCCAGGCGGTGGGAAATCTGCTGGTGTTCGCTTTCTTGGTGGCTCCGCCGTCCGCTGCGGCCATGTTGGTCCGCCGTATTCCGTACATCATGATCACCGCGGTCGCCCTCGGCTCTTTGGCGGTGGTGGTCGGGCTGCTCATCAGCTACCACCACGACACAGCAGCGGGTGCAACTATGGCCTTGGGCACGGTGGTGCTGTTCTTGGCCGCCTTGACGGTCCGGTCTATTTCCGGGTTTTTCAACGTCCGGATGGCCACTTAGTCCAGTAGCAGGGTGGCGGTCCCCGCTAGCACAGGGTGGGTACCATCGCGGGCCAACCAGACGTCGCAGTCGACAGTTCCGTCATCGCCGACCGCGGTGACCTTGCCGCCCGCCTCCAACTGATCGCCGGCGAACACATTGTCCAGGAATCGCACCCGAATTTGCCGTATGCGCTCGGCACCGCCGGCCCACTGGCCCAGCATGTTCATTACGTAGCCCAAGTTGTTGGGGCCCTGATTCACCGGCTGGTCGCCCATTCCCAGCTCCCTAACGGTTTCGACATCCCAGTGGATGGGGTTGGAATCGGCCAGCAGGGCGGCCATCGTCTTCATTTTCTCGGCATCTACCGCCTCAATTGCCAAACGGGGAAGCTCGTCTCCCACTGATGGACTTGGGATCGCACTCACTAGGGCCTCCTGGGAAAGATGAAGGAGTTGGAAACAACGGACGACACGTCGCCATCGGGGGCGACTACCTCAAGTTGGAAGGCCACAATGTCAAAGGTTCCCGTGCGTTCACCTTGCTTGCGTACTGCGCTGGTGATCTCTCCCCGCACGGTGTAGGTCGCACCGATCTCCAAGGGACGCAGTTGCTGGATGTCGCATTCCCCGAACATCGGGCCATCGTCGGCCGATGCGTAGCAAAGGGTGAACATCTCGTCGATGGAGATGCCCAAACCGGCCATGGCCGCGTAATAGCAGAACATGGGATGGGCGATACCGTCGGTTCGCTGCGGAGCGCCGATGACATCGTTGGTCAGCCAAACCCGCCAGGGTTCCAGGTCGTAGGTTCCACCCGGGAACTGCCTTCCCACCAGGGATTCCAGTTCCTCGATGGTCGGAGATTGTGTCACCGAAGTCATCTCGTCACCACCGGCAGGCGTCGGGTATGGACGGATGATCGGGAGCAGGGTACTTGCGGTGCAACGGCTGCACCACCTCTTCGCCGAAGCGCTGGATCTGCTCTCGGGTGGCCTCGAAGGAGGGGCCGGTAACCATGCGGAACTGCACGGTGAAATACTGCACGCCCAGCTCCTCGTGATACTGCTCCAACCGCTCCCGGCACTGCGCGGGGGAGCCCACCACGATGTGCTCTCGGGCCGATTCGGTGGTGATCTTCTCCGGCGAGTCAAACTCGGGATGGTGGGCCAAGATGCCCTGCTCGCAGTAGAAGCGCATCTCGGGCACATAGTGGCTGCCGTACTGCTCGGCGGCCTGCTCGAAGGTGTCGGCCACCCACGCCTTGCGCATCAACACGATGAACGGCTCCTTGCCGTGTTCGATGGCCTTGGCCCGGTAGGCGCCGGCCTGCTGGTCCCAGACTTCTTTGAGAATGGGGAAGTCGTCGCAGGTCCACGATTCGGCGTAAACCCCGCATCGCTCAATGGCCGCGGGCAACTGGCCGCCGCCCCAGAACGGGAACCGGGGCTGCTGGTATGAGTTAGGGGACAGCAGCCCATCGTTTACCCGGTAGAAGTCGCCGTCCCAGCTGAATCGCTCGCCCTTGGATTGCAGCGCCTTGTCGATGATGGCCACGTTCTCCAGATAGCGGCCCAGCATCCGCTCGGGGGGAACCCCGAATTGGCCCCAGTAGCCGGCATGAAAGCCCCGGCCCCAGGTCATGTACAGCCGACCCCTGGAGAGGTTGTCAATGATGGCGCACTGCTCGGCCACCTCCATGGGGTGGTAGAGGGTGTTGACCAGGCAGTAGGAGCCGATGGCCACCCGGCTGGTCTCTCGAGCCAGGATCATCAGCAGGTTCAACGGCGAACCGAAATATGACTCAGTGCGGCCGTGGCGGTCGGGCACCTGAATGGAGTGGAAGCCGGACTGCTCGGCCAGGATCCCCTCTTCGATCATGGCGTCGAGGGCATCGGCCGCGTTTTCGGGCTCGGGCAGGGGTTGGTCGTAGTACCCGTGGTTGGTGTCGATCAGATAGCCGATGCGCAAGGTGGACTCGCTTTCTGGGATCGGGAAGTCTATTGGCGTAGAAGCTAGTAGCCGCCGCTGGGTAGGCGTACGCTGAGCCGCCGGGAACCAGAGTCGGGCAGAGGAGCGCACTGTGGCCATTCACACTGAGATCGATGACCAGGGCATCGCGGTTGTCACCATGGACAATCCGCCGGTGAACGCCCTGAACATCGCCGACACTTATCGGCTGGCGGAGATATTCCGGAGCTACAAGCACGACTCAAACGTACGGGTTGCCATCCTCACCGCAGTGGGCCGAGGGTTCAACGCTGGGGTGGACATCAAGGAAATGCAGGCTATGGAGGGGTTCGAAGGGGTCTTGGGCACTGGAGACGCCTGCTATGAGGCATTCGGGGCGGTTTATGACTGCGCGGTGCCAGTGATCGCCGCCGTGCAGGACTTCTGCTTGGGCCTGGGCATCGGCTTGGCCGGGAATTGCGACCTGGTAGTAGCCGCCGAGGGGGTCAAGTTCTCCATGCCCGAGGTGGACAACGGCGCCCTAGGGGCTGCCACCCACACCGCTCGGCTGGTGCCAGAAAAGGTCATGCGCTGGATGATGTACAGCTGTGAACCGGTGGGTGCTGAAGATCTGCACCGATGGGGGACCGTGCTCAGCGTGGTGCCCGGCGACCAGTTGATGGACGAGGCCCGCCGACTAGCAGGAGTGATCGCGGCCAAACCGCCCGGAGTGATTCGCAAGGCCAAGTGGTCGATCAACGGGATCGACCCGGTGGACGTGCATCGCAGTTACCGCTTCGAGCAGGGGTTCACCTATGAGCTGAACCTCATGGGAGAAGGCGAGAAGGCTCGGGAGGCATTTGTTCGAGGAGAACGCCAATCCAACAAGGCCGCCCAGTAAGTCCTGCTTCAGCCACGCAGACGACGCGGGTTGATGTCGGCGGGCTGCCAGCCGGGGAGAAGCTCGGAGCCGTCAAGCGTGTAGACGGAGCGGTTGAGCTCGCAGATCAGCGACAGTGAGTATGTGATTCTGCCGGTGAGCTGCTGGGGTTCCGCGGTGCACAGGGCCAAGATGGCCTCGCACATGGTCTCCATGGGCTCGAGGCTCTCGGGCGGCAAGTTCGCGTAATCGCCGGCGCCGGGGGTCATCACCGCCGCTTCTGGCGAAATCGCGTTGACGGTGATGTTGTCATCCCAGGTCTCCGCGGCCAGCCCGGTGGTCCAACGGTTGAGGGCTGCTTTGCTCGACCCGTACAGGCATCCGGTCATCGTCGGCCCGCTGGCCCGATTGGGCGGCAGATCAGGGGGCTCGGCCACTCCTGAGGAGATGTTCACAATGGCTCCCCGCCCGAGTTCCCGCATTCCCGGCAATACCAGGCGGGCCAAGTCCCATGGAGCCCACACGTTCAGCTCGTAGGCGATGCGCCACCGCTTCTCGGTCAACTCCGCAAACGGCTGGTAGAAGGCTCGGGCCGCGTTATTTACCAGTATTTCGATCTTGCCGTTCAGCTCCTCCTCGGCTTGGGCCACGATCTCAGCTCGGTCCAGTGAAGGATCGGACAGGTCGGCGGGAATGCCCACAGCCTGACCCCCGCCAGACCGAATGGCCGCCACCAGCTGCTCCAGCGACCCGGGCAGGCGATGGTCACCGTCGGCTCGGGTGCGGGCTACCGCAGCCACGGCCGCCCCTTCGGCCGCCAACCTCAGTGCCACTCCCTCGCCTATTCCCCGACTGGCTCCGGTGACCAGAGCCACCCGTCCCTCACACGATCTGCCCATGCCGCCAAACTAACGGCCTCGTCACTACTGTCATGTACCAGTGCAAGCTGGACATCCGTTTGACACGGTCATCGTGGGTGGGGGCTCGGCGGGATCGGTGTTGGCTGCTCGGCTGTCAGAAGATCCCACCCGACGGGTATTGCTCCTAGAGGCTGGCCCCGACCACGGCACACGGCTGCCCCCAGAACTTGCCGACATCACCGTTTCTTCGCATCCCCACCACGACTGGGGAGACGAAGTGAGGCTGCCCGGGGGGCGGACCCAGCCCTATCCCCGGGGACGGGTGCTCGGGGGCAGCTCCGCGGTAAACGGCGGCATCGCTGTGAGGGCCATGCCGGCAGATTTCGATGCCTGGGGCTTTGACGAATGGCGTTGGGAAGCGGTGCTGAGCAGCTTCCGGCGGCTGGAGTCCGATCCTGATGGTGAAGATCGATGGCATGGCCGAGACGGCCCTCTGCCCATCGTTCGAACGCCGGAGGCAGAGCTCAACCCGGTGCATGCCGTGTTCTATGAGGCTTGCCAGGCAGCCGGCCACCGCCACATCGTCGACCACAATGCCCCGAATTCCTTCGGTGCCGGACCGCTTCCCCGCAACCGCCGAGGTCTCCAGCGAGTGTCGGCCGCTGACGCCTACTTGACTCCTGAGGTCCGAAACCGCCCGAACCTGGAGGTTCAAGGCGATTGCCTGGCAACAGCCCTGCGCTGGAGGGGCAATCGAGTCAATGGAGTGGACACGGTGGTCGATGGCAAACAGGAGACAATCCCGGCTGAGGAGGTGATCGTGGCCGCGGGCGTGGTCCAGTCGCCGATGCTGCTGTGGCGCTCCGGCATAGGCCCCGCTTCGGAACTGGCCGGATTGGGGGTCCCCGTTGTCGTCGACCGTCCGGGCGTGGGAGCCAATTTTTCCGATCATCCGGCTATCTATCTGTTCGCGGCACCCAAACCGCAGATGGTGTCTCCAGGAGATGTCACCATTCAGACTCTCTTGCGGTTCACCAGCTCGGCGGGCCCTGCAAACGACCTTCAGCTCTTCCCAGTGGGGATGATCGACCTGTCGGCCAACCCCCGTCGGCAAGCCGAGGCTGGAGGTTTGGACACCATCTTCGCGTTCAACGCTGCCTTGCAACGGGTGGAGATCCGGGGATCGGTCCGTCCGGTGTCCACCGACCCTGTGGACCCGCCGGTTATCACCTATCCCTTCTTGGCCCACAGGCCCGATCTAGAGCGTCTGGCTGAGGCCTTTGAACTGGGGTTGGAGCTGCTGTCGTCACCCTCGTACCGGGAGGTGGCCAACGGCCCGATCTTCCTGCCCGAAAGACTCGACCGCGAAGACTTGCTGGCCCATGTGTTTGCCAACCATGTGGCCTTCTACCACGGGGCGGGTACGTGCGCGATGGGCCCGGTCGATGACCCGGCCGCGGTGGTCGGCCCCCGCGGTCAGGTGTGGGGAACTGAGGGCCTGCGGGTTTGCGACGCCTCAATCATGCCGGAGACTCCGAGGGCGAACACCAACCTGAACGTCATCGCCGTGGCTGAGCGGATGGCCGAGCTGATCTAGGCGGCGTGCTGGGTCAGACCCAGCACCTCCTCGGGAGAGGTGTGGCTGAGGCCGAGCGACTCAGCCACGGCCGGCTCGGTGACCTGCCCTTGGCAGACCGACAGGCCGGCCCGCAACCCGGCATCAGACCGCATTGCCTCTGTGGGCCCCAGATCGGCCAGCTTCACCATGTAGGGGAGAGTTGCGTTCTCCAAGGCAAACGTCGATGTCCGGGGCACTGCACCGGGCATGTTGGCCACGCAGTAGTGGACCACGTCGTAAGCCAGATAAGTGGGATTGGCGTGAGTAGTGGGCCGAGAGGTCTCAATGCAGCCGCCCTGGTCGATGGCTACGTCGACAACGGCCGATCGGGGTCGCATCATCTTGATCATCTCGGTGGTGACCAGGCGCGGAGCTCGCGCCCCTCGGATGAGGACCGCTCCGATCACCAGGTCGGCGCCGAGAACAGCCTCTTCCAGTGCGCCGCCACTGGAATGCAGGGTATGCAGTGCCGAGCCGTATCGCGAGCTCAGGCCCTCCAGGACATCCACGTCCCGGTCGATCACCGTCACATCGGCGCCGAGGCCGACAGCCATCTGCACCGCGTTGCGCCCGACGACGCCTCCGCCGAGGATCACCACCTTTGCCGGAGCCACGCCGGGCACGCCGCCGAGGAGGACGCCCCGACCGCCTTGCGAGGATTCCAAACAGTGGGCCCCAGCCTGAATCGACATTCGCCCTGCCACCTGGGACATGGGAGCCAACAGGGGCAAGCCTCCATTGGGCCCTACCACCGATTCGTAGGCGATGGCCGTGACTCCCCGTTCGATCAAATCCGCAGTTTGAACTGCGTCTGCCGCCAGATGCAGGTAGGTGAAGATCACCTGGTCGCCCCTGAGGCGGGCCCGCTCCTCGGCCTGGGGTTCTTTGACCTTCACAATCATCTCAGCCTGGTGGAACACCATTTCGGCGGAATCGGCAATGCACGCGCCGTGGGCGACGTACTCCTCGTCGGCGAAGCCTGCCCCTGCGCCGCATCCGAGCTCCACGATCACTTGATGGCCGCGGCTGACAAGTTCGGTGGCGCCACCGGGCGTCAAGGCCACCCGACGCTCTTCGCTCTTTATTTCCTTCGGAACCCCAATTCGCATCTCATGCCTCCGCCGCAATCCGATGACGACAATGCAATTATACCCGCGCTAAAGGTGAATATATCTTGAAACTTCACTGCTACAAGGACTTAAAGTGAACAGATTCTTCGCATTTTCTTGTATTATCGAATAAGTTGTGTTCAATCGATAATTTGATGATTCTGACGGCATCAAGGAGGGGTCATGGCTGTTCCGGACTTGGATTCCATAGATCGATCCATCCTCAACGAGCTTCAAGGCGATGCCCGCATCTCCAATGCCGAGTTGGCCGAGCGAGTGGGGTTGTCGCCCTCGGCCTGCTATCGCCGGGTCCGCCGCCTGGAGGCCGACGGGGTGATCGCCGGCTACGTGATGATCGTCGATCCGCAAGCCATCAACCGGTCTCTTGACGTGTTCGTCGAGATTTCTTTGGTGAGTCAGAGCGAGGCATCTCTACGCCAGTTCGAGAAGGAAGTAGTGGAGTGCCCCGAGGTGATGTCGTGCCATTTGATGGCCGGGGATGCCGACTATCTGCTCCACCTCGCGGTGGCCGATCAGCGTGACTTCGAGAGGATCCACAACCAGTACTTGTCGCGATTTAGCGGAATGGGCCGCCTTAGGTCGAGCTTTGCCATCCGCTCTGTATGGGAGACCACCCGCCACGAGCTTTAGGGTTTGAGCATGACCGCGGCCGCCGAACACGCTTACGACAGCTACGAAGCCTTGGTAGAGGACTACTTCGAGAAAGGGTGGACCGACGGCCTTCCCATCATGCCCCCCACCCCCGAAAAGGTGAGTGCGTTCTTGGAGTGTGCCGGGCTCTCCGGTGATGAGGTGTTAGGCACAGTTCCCACCCGGGAGGTGACCTGCACCGCGGAGCAGGCTGCCGCGAACGCGGTTATGGCCGGCTGCCTGCCGGAGTACTTTCCCGCGGTGGTGGCCGCGGTGCGGGCTCACCTGCACCCAAAGGGGAATTGCCACTCAACAACGGGCACGCTTTCAGGTGCGGCCCAAGCGGTGATCATCAACGGGCCCGTTCGCAACGAGTTGGGTGTGGCCTCGGCCGCGGGCTGTTTCGGGCCGGGATTCCGAGCCAACGCCACCATCGGCCGGGCGCTGCGCCTGGTAATCCGCAACGTGTGCCGGGGCATTCCCGGATTCTTGGATCGGGCCAGCTATTCCACCCCGGCCCGCTACTCCTTCTGCTTCGGGGAGAACGAGGAGGCCTCCGACTGGGAGCCGCTCCATGTGCAACGAGGGCTGAACCCTGAACAGAGCGCGGTGACCGTTCACTCGCTCATGAAGATGGTCGAGGCCACCGACTTCACCAGCCGCTCCGCCGAAGGCGTGTGCGACACCCTGGCGACGAATATCCGGGCCAACGGCATCGCCGGGGACTCGTGGCTGGGAGAGGACGGCAACGTGGTCATCGTGATCGGCCATGAGCACCATCGCTTCTTCATCGAGGAGGGGTGGTCGAAGACCGATATCCAGCAGCATCTGTGGCCCCGACTCATTGCGCCCGCCACCAGCGCCACCGACCGCATGGCCCGCGTCGGCAAGCCCGAGGGCATCCTGATCGTGGCCGCCGGGGGAGCCGGCATGGGAGCAAGCTGGCTCTTGCTACCCCACCTCGCCCTCGCCATCACCGAGCCCATCTCCTAGCGGGCGCGGATCAGCTAATCTGACGATATGACTGCCCTCATCGGCCTCGACCCCACGTCCGGCCCATTTGATCGCACCGACGACCACGAATTCTCCCCTCGGCCGGCCAGCTTGGATGGGGCGGTGGTCGCCCTGGTGGCCAACGGCCTCGGCGAAGGAGAGATCTTCCTGGATGCCTTGTACGACGAGTTGGCCAAGCTGAGCGATCCGCTGGCTCCCGCTTAAGGTGGTGAAGAGCTCTGTGTCGATTCCGCCTGATCCGGGAGACTGGAGCCGCCTTACTGAGGAGGCCACCGTCGCCATAACCGGCTTCGGCGGTTGAGGCAGCTGTAGTGCCCGCAGTTTGCGGGACGCAGTGGAGCTGGAGTGGGCAGGCGTTCCCAGCGTCGCCATCGTCCACGAGGAGATGAGAGGCTCAGCCCAGGCCATTGCCCGGGTGAGCGGCTGTGCTGATTACGAGTTCCTCACTGTCGACTATCCATGGGTTCCCATCGCCATCTGGTCGAAAGAGGAGTGCCTGGAATTAGCCGAGATCATGGCCCCCAAGGTCTTGGCCGCATTGACCGGGCGAAGCTGACTGCTACTTCGCGATAGCGGAGTTGGTTGAAGTAATAGCCAACGCCCCGAAGACGCCGACTGCGGCAACCGCCGCGCCTAGCCAAAACGCGCTGGCAAAGGCCATTCCCGTGACGTTCTCGCCTACGGCCAGCACCAGAACTTGGACCCCGGCCGCGGTGCCCAGGCTGGTGATCGTCTGAAACATTCCGGTTGCCGCCCCCAGACGGTCCATCGGAACTGCCCCCACAACCGATACCTGGTACGCAGGACCGGCTACTCCCAGTCCTCCGCCGGCCAGCGCTAGGCCCAGAATCACCAACACCACCGCGTCGACCAGCGCTCCGGCGGCAAACGACACCATGGCCAAGACCACCAGCACACTTCCCAGACAGGACGTCCATCGCTCGCCCCGGGTCGCGGTCAGCCGGCCACCCACCGGGGAGCTGAGGCTGAATGAGATCAGCCGAACAACCAGAAACACAGTGGCCGCCGTGAGGGTGTACCCATAGCGCACCTGCAGGAGCTGAGGGGCGAGGATGAACCCTCCCATATAGGCCGCGTTGGCCGTGGCTGAGGCCACCACCGGCCCGGCGTAGTTCCGGCGGCGAAACCACTCAAGCGGGACCATCGGGTGAGCCGTGTGCCGCTCGATGGCCACAAACGTCCAAATGGTTGCCGGTACGAGGGCCAAAAACGCCAACGCCACAGGGTGGTCGAAACCAAGGCTGGCGCCCCGGTCCAGAGCCACCATCAAAACGACCACCGCTGACACCAGACTGAGCGCGCCCACGACGTCAACTGGTTTGGCTTCGCCGGCTTGGGAGGGACGGACCACTAGGACTGCGGCGATCAATCCGATTGCGGCAATGGGGGTGTAGACCGCGAAGATCGCCCGCCAGCCCAACGCGTCCACCAGAGCACCCCCGGTGACCAAGCCGATAGCTGGTCCTCCCACGGCCGCAAATTGGAACCAACCCATGGCCCGAGCTCGTTGATTGACCGGGAACGCAGCCATCATGATGGCCATCCCGTTAGGAATCATCATGGCTCCGCCCAGCCCTACCAGGGCTCGAAAGCCGATGAAGCTCAGGGCATCCCAGGCCAGCCCGCACACACCGGTGGCTGCCGTGAACACCGCCAGGCCGAGGATCAGCATCCGCCGATGGCCCCACGAATCGCCCAAAGTCCCGAAGACCGTGGTCCCCGCGGCCAAACCCAGGAATGGGGCGGAGACCGCCCACGACAACGTGGCGTTGGTGGTGCCCAGACTCTCCGAGATGTCCGAAAGAGAGGCCCCGATGATCGTCATGGTGGAGCCGAACACCACCTGTCCAGCCAACAGGGTTACCAGCAGCCGCCAGGCGTACCGGGGTTCATTAGCGAGGGTGCTTGGCACTGGATCAAGAAGGGGTTGTCTCTAGGGAACAGGCAGCCTACGGCCGAATGTGCTCGACCCCATCAGGAAGTGGAGAGAACCGAGGGAGATTTCCCCAGCACTGGATGATGTTGCCTGCCAAGATTACGCAGGTGTAACGGGGGCCAACTTCAACAGCGAGGACACGACCATCAGCCTGGTGTGGACCTTGGGAACGGTAGCCCCCCCAACACTCCCCGATGCCATCAGGCCGCAGTCCGCACGAACGAGACCCGCCTGCAGAAATCGAGAGAAATTGGCCACTGGGTGGATCGGTTTCTCCAAAGTCATCAACACCCCAGCATGCTGCGCTTCCGTCCGTGTCAAGGGCGCAGGTATGTTGCTCACCAGCGTCTATTGCGGTGAATTGGCCAGATGGCGGATTGAACTCGCCAGCATTGCTCGTGCCCCAACAGGCAATTGTCTCGTCAGTTCGTATTCCACATGAATGCCAGCCGCCCGCTGCTACGGAATTGAACTGTCCGTCGGGCGGATCGGATTGCCCGTAGTTGTTGCCACCCCAGCACGCAGCATTGCCATCCTCTTGAACACCGCAGAAGTGAAATCCGCCCGCGGCAATCGACCGGAATTCTCCTGGCGGAGCATCCAGCGATCCCCAGCAGGTGACGCTCTTGTCGGGCCTTATGCCACACGCGGCGTATTTGCTGGCCGCAACCGATGTGAATTGCCCATCTGGGACGTTTAACTGTCCTGATGAGTTGTCTCCCCAACACGTGACCGTGCCATCGGTGCGCAATCCACAGAAATACCCTTCACCGACTCCGCCATCTACCGAAACCGAAAGCGATTCGAAGGAGCCTCGGGGTTCTATAGCTGAGCCAGAGTCATCTCGTCCCCAACAAGTGATGGTGCCTTCCGGCCGCACTCCACACGATCTCGACTCAGAGGTGGTAACAGACAGGAACTTGCCGTATGGCTGGCTAACTCTCTCGTTGAAGCGCCTTCCCCAGCACATGATGTCGTTGTCGGAGCGCAAACCGCAGGTGTGCCACCCGCTCGCTGCCATTTGGATGAATTGTGTGTAAGGCGCATCCAAAGCCCCCGTATGGGAGCGACCCCAACAGACCATGTAGCCGTCAGGGTCGATGCCGCATGAATGATCTCGACTGGCCTCCACAGCAACGAACCGGCCCATCGGTGCGTTGAGTTCCCCGAACTCGTTGCGACCCCAACAGAGGATTCTCCCATCAGAACGCAGCGCGCAGGTGTGCCCGTCGTCGGCCGAGACGGCGGTGAACTCGCCCTCGGGGGCATCAGACAGTAACTGCTCGAAGTCCAATTCGCCCACTTCCCAGCCGCTGTCTCCCCAGCAGGCCAGTGTGCTGTCGGTGCGAATGCCGCAACTATGGGATCTGCCTGCCGATATCGCCAAGAAGTGATCGTTTGGAGGGCTCGCTTGTCCTTGTTGATCGTATCCCCAGCAGGCGATAGTACGGTCTGTCCGAATCGCACAGGCATGCTCTTCACCGACTGAGATCGCGGTGAATTCGCCGTTCGGGGCATCCGTCTGTCCATAGCGGTTCAGACCCCAGCATTCGATGTGCCCGTTTCCCCGGAGTCCACATGCCTGCCAATCTCCAGTTGAAACTGCGACGAAGCGTTCATCGTCAAACGTGGGAGTTGGTGGGCCCACGGAAATCCCGGAAGGTTCGGATGTCTGGAAGGGAGAAGGCTGAGATTCCGTGAATGTGGGCGGCACATCGTGCCCGACGACAACGACGTCGTCCGGTGGCGCCGCGAATGCTGGTGGACTTCCCCAGCACAGGATAATCCCATCAATGCGGATTGCGCAGGCGTAACTTGCCCCCGCTGTTATCGCGGTGAACTGCCCTTCGGGAGGTTCCAAGTCCGAGGACGCATGGGGATGCCAACAGTCAATTGTGTTATCCAAGAGCAACCCACAGATCAACGCGCCACCGCCAACAGAAATTGAGCGGAATCGGGACCCAGGCTGCTCGGCTACATATTCCCCCCGCTCATTCCAGCAGAGAATTGTCGAGTCTAGGAGAAGGCCACAGATGCGGTGAGTATTCAAGGAAATCTCAACAAATGGAATATCCGGCGGATTGAGCAAGTTCCTAGCATCATCGCTGCCCCAGGTGTTTGTCCCCCAACATTCTGCTTTGCGGTCTAGGCGCAAACCGCAAGTGAACGCATCTAGTGCCCGTATAGCGGCAAACTGGCCCTCGGGAGCGTTTAGTTGACCATAGGAATTGTCACCCCAGCACTTCACTTCTCCACTGCGCTCAAGCGCGCAGGTATGGTACGTGCCAGCGGTGATGGACTTGAATGTGCCATAGGGAATCGATTGATCGTCCCAGTAACTGGTTCCCCAGCAGATAATGCTCCCATTCACTCTGATGGCACATGAATGCTGAAAACTTGTAGCAACAGCGATGAACTGGCCGTCGGGCGGCTCGGATTGTCTTTCACCGTTGTCGCCCCAACAGGCAATAGACTGATCCGTTCGCAATGCACACAAGTGGCCGTGTGACTCGCCGCCTACAGGAACAGCTCTAGAAAAGGACGTATATGTCCCTTCTGGGATTCCCGGGAACCCGTAGTTCATGCGTCCCCAGCATTCCAGCGTGTCGTCGATTCTTAGACCGCAGGTTTCCCAATCTGAAGCAACAATTTGTGAGAATGAGCCCTCAGGTGGATCGGTAGCACCAAACCAGCTGCCTCCCCAACATTCGACCGAGTCATCTAGGCGGAGACCACAGGTGAATCCGTCGGCGGCAGAGACAGTTTTGAATGGCCCGCTGGGCGGATGGATCGCTCCGTCCCTGCTGCTGCCCCAACAATCGACGGAATGATCGAGCCGAAAGCCACAGACATGGAATGTTCCCAGAGATATTGTGGCAAACGGCCCATCTAGAGCCACGGTTTGGCCTATGTCGTTGCGACCCCAGCAAGCGACGGTGTCATCAATTCGAATCGCACACACAAATCCAGCCCCGCCTTCAGCCGTCAAGAAACGGAAATGACCCTCAGGTGGGTCCAGCAAGCCTTGCTCAAATATGTCTTCGCCCCAGCATTCGATGGTCTGGTCTTCTCGAAGGCCGCAGACTCCATGGCGGGTTGCAGTCAGCTGGGTGAACTTCGCATACGGCGGGTTTAAGGATCCGGGCACCTTCCACGATTCCCCCCAGCACTTGGCCCTTCCCTCTACATCCAAGGCGCAGACATGATCGTCGCCGGCTGTGATCTGGGTGAAGGACCCGGAAGGCACATTGACCAAGCCACTTGAAAATCGCTGGTCACCCCAGCATTCAAGGGTTTGGTCGATTCGAATTCCGCACGAGAAGTCGATGCCACCGACGAGCGCGGTGAAGTGGCTGTCGGGCCCATCTGTTGCGCCACCTTCGGTCGATCCCCAGCATGCAACCGGACCATTCGGCCGTGACCAGCATGTATGCGAGAGGTTCAGGGCAACGGTCGCCAGTTCTTCAACGAGTGCTGGGCTGGGCTCGATTTCTGGTGTTGGCGTTGGACTTGGGGTGGGCTCGGGTGTGGGTGCTCCTGCTGGTTCTGGAGACGGACTAGGCGGTGGTTCTGAAGTGGCCTGCGGGGTCGGGGGTAGAGTCGGGACTGGCGTGCCTGTCTGCTCTTCCTGATCGGCAACAGACTGGTCGTCAGAGTCTCCCCCGCATGCCGCGGCTACAAGAGCCAGCGCAATTGCAAGTCTCACAATTGCAGTGCGCATGAAGCGCTAGTCTTTCAGCTCGATCAGGATTTCGTAGTAGGGCTCGGTGCCGGTGTTGACCGCGGACTCGATGCCGCCTTTGGAGATAAACATGGGCTGGCCGGGTATCACGTCGCCCTCCACCAGGCCGGAAAATTCCCCAGCCGTGTCGGGCTCGAAATCTCCCGCAATCTTGTCGCCCGAAACCTGCACCAGCACGTAGTCGTGATCATGACGGTGAAGATCCGACCGTTCACCAGGATCAAGGCGCATCTCCCAAATCTTCACTCGATCGTTTTCCATCAGCAGCTTGGTGGCTACATCGCCGAATACTCGCTCTTCGCTCATACCCGCATCGTAGGCTCACGGAATGGCAAGCGCAGAACGCCCGGGAGTGCGATACGCCATGTCGGAGATCGACGAGCAGGGAGAAGGACCTCGCCTGGCCCTGTTGGAGGCCATTCTCGACGGGCCCACCTTCGCCCGACTGGAGCGAATCGGGGTGGAGAGCGGCTGGAGGTGTGCCGATGTGGGGGCTGGTCGAGGGTCGGTATCGAACTGGCTGCGAGATCGTGGTGCCGAGGTGATTTCGGCCGACATCATGCCCCGGTTCTTGAGTGGCCCCGATGTTCGCACGCACGACATTTGCGACGGCCCGGTGGAGGAATCGGCCTTCGACTTAGTGCATTGTCGCGCATTGCTCGCCCATGTATCCGACTTCGATGCGGCGGTGGACAACTTGTTGGGCTCGGTTAGACCGGGGGGATGGGTCATGGTCGCTGAGCCCGATTACGGAACCATGATGGAGTGCGACCCCGACCATCCCAGAGCTGAGGTGTTCCGTCGATTCCGGGAGCGATCGGCTGCTGGTACCCGTATGGACGCATTCGTTGGGCGCCGCGTCCACCAGGTACTTGAGGACCATCTTGATGATATGTCCTCAGAAGGGCTGACTGACATCGTTAGCGGCGGATCACTTCGGGCCCGGTACCGCCGCTTCACCATGGAGGTGGCCCGCCCTCTCAGTGCTCGCCGGGACGATTACGACGAAGCCGGCTATGACGAACTGTTGGCCTGCTTTGACGATCCCACCTTCCGCTACATCGATTGCCTCTGGGTTGCTGTCTGGGGAAAGAGACCCGTGGGGTAGGCGCGTGCTAAGCCATCGGGATGGCTGAGGAGCTCAAACACGACTTGCCCGATGGAATGACCGACTGGATTGCCGAGGCGGGTGGTGGTCGCATCACCCATCTGAAGCGCCACATCGCCCGGCGGGAAGCGTGGGTGGTGGATGTGACCCGCCCCGACGAATCGGTGGCTGAGTACTTCCTGCGCCTCGACCGAGAAGGGGACGGCAGCGGCACCCATTCGGTGAAGAGCGAGGCCAAGGTGCAGACTGCGCTGGTCGAGACCGGCATGAAGGTGCCTGCTATCTGCGCGTGGAGCGAAGATCTACAGGCTGCCCTGCACGAGCGGATGCCCGGTCGGGCCGACTTGGACAACGCTGATCCCGAAGAGCAGGCCGCGGTGCTCGAGGACTTCATACAGCAACTGGCGCTGCTTCATTCACTGGATCCCGAATCGCTAGGTCTCGACCACATGCCAATTCCCACCACTTCAGCCGAGTGCGCGTTGGGCGAAGTCGACTTTGTGGAGCAGTTCCTTGGGGGCATGGTGACCGATCCGCTGTACACCTATTCGCTCCAGTGGATCCGGAACCACGTACCCGAGCGCCTCGACCGGGTGAGCCTCTTGCAGGGCGACACTGGACCGGCCAACTTCATGTTCGACGATGGGCAGGTGAGCGCCATCGTCGACTGGGAATGGGCTCATTTCGGAGATCCCATGGAGGACTTCGGCAACATCTGCACGCGGGAGTTCTTCTGTCCTTCGACCCCGGACGAGGGTCTTGCCCCGATCATCCGCCGTTACGAGGAACTGTCCGGTTTCCCGGTGCACCTCGACTCGGTGCGCTACTACCGGGTGCAGCAGTTCGTGCGATCAATCGTGTCGTTGGCCCGGATCACCGTGATCAACGATCCACAGATGCCCAACGGCATGAATTGGGCCTACCGCTACATATGTGAGCGGGCCACGTGCGAGGCGCTGGCCGACGCCATGGGAATCGAGTTGGAGCGCCCTGAGCTACCCGAGTTTGAGATGGCCAGCTCGCTAGAAGGGGTTGTCATTGCCAACCTGCGCGATGAGGTGCTGCCCGCGGTAGAGGGCGACTATCCCCGCCACCGGCTAGATCACGCCACGTTGTTGGTGGAGTGCCTGGACCGACAGAAGCAGATCGGTCCACAGCTGGCAGACATCGAACTGGATGAGATTGCCGCCCTCACTGGCCGCCGATCCGACACGCTCGAAGATGGGCTGATGGATCTGGACCAGGCCATCCAAGACCATGGGGCCGGAAGCGAGGCAGATGTCCTCCGCTATCTGGCCCGCCGGGCTTGGCGCTTGGAGTATCTCTGGAAGCCGGTGGTGGACCTGTTCCCCGGCCGCACCTTCTCCAGAATCGACTAGCTAGCGCCGAATCATCATCTCTATCGCCTGCACCAAATAGCCGTTGGGATCGGCCCGTTTGGCTTGGGCGGTTTCCAACAGGGCGGGTGCGGCGAATCCCTCGAAGTCGTCGTTGTCCAGTTTGGCGATAAGCGCCTTGGCCACATCCACCGGGTCCATGGACGCGCCGGGCGGTTGGGGAAACGGGTCGTCGTTCCCCGGTTTTGGTGTTGAGAACTCGGTAGCGGTAGAGCCGGGGGTGAACAGATGGGCTCGAACACCGGTACCGGCCAGATCGAAATAGAGACCCTCGGTGAACAGATTGAGTGCGGCTTTGGCCGCACCATAGGCACCGGTTCGAAAGGCCATCGACTGCGTGCCCATCGATGACACGTTCACGATGGACCCCGAGTCCCTTTCCAGTATGTATGGCAGAAGAGCCAGGGTGAGCCGAGCCGAACCGGTGAAGTTCACCGCCATCGTCTCGTCCAATTCCCCAGGCGTGAGCCGCTTCATCGACCGCCGTCGAGGGGCACCCGCGTTGTTCACTAAAACGTCTATGGGCCCCATCTCAGCCCAGACGCGATCGGCGAACGGGGCCACGCTGTCCAAATCGGCCAGATCGAGCTTCCACCAGCAGCCATCGCCGCCCACGTCTCGCACCTCGCCCAAAACCTGTTCGAGCCGGTCGCTTCGGCGGGCGGCCAGACCCACGTAGGCCCCACCCCGGGCCAGTTCTACCGCCAAAGCTGCCCCGATGCCCGAGGAGGCCCCGGTAATCAGCACCCTTTGGCCAGCCGGAACCCAGCTCATCCTGCGGTCATACCGCCGTCGATGCTCAGGACTGAGCCATGGATTCGATGGGCATCATCGGAGGCGACGTAGGCCACCAGAGAGGCGATGTCTTCGGCCTGGGCCATGCCCCGCATCCCCATGTACCGCCCCATCAGCTCCATGTCGGGATCATCGGGAAAGCCAAATGCCGCGGCCAGATTGGTTTCCACCCCGCCGGGCGCGATGGCGTTTATCCGCATGCCGGTCTTCATCGTCTCCATGGCCATGGCCTTGGTCATCAGCACCACTGCTCCCTTGCTGGCGCAGTAGGGCACGGTGTAGGCCTGTCCCATCAGCCCGGCATTGGAGGCAATGTTCACAATGCTGCCGTTCGAAGACTCCAGGTGGGGGAGCGCGGCCTGCGACATCCAGAACACGCCCTCAACATTCACCCCCATGATCAGATCCCAGACTTCCTGATCAACGTCGCCCACACGATGGCCCCGGGCCACTCCGGCGACATTGCACAGCACATCGAGGCGACCGTGATCGGCCACTGTGGAGTCCACCAGCTCATAGCAGGCGTCTCTGCTGCGCACATCGGAGACTTGGGGATAGAACGCGGCATCTTCGCCCATCATTTCTGCGGTTTCCTCCAGCCCCGCCCCGTTGATGTCGCTGCCGACAACGACAGATCCCTCACTGGCTAGTCGTGCCGCAATGGCCTGGCCGATTCCCGATCCTGCTCCGGTAACCAGAGCAACCTTCCCGGAAAATCTCATATTTTGTCCTCTTTCTCTCGGTCTGCGGTTTAGGGAAGCCCAGCTCCGGGAATCTCCACTCGCACGGTTTCGATCCGGGCTTGGCCAAGGCCTTGCACTTCATCAGGATGGGACCCCGGTGCAGTGACCAGAAAGAGGGTACGCCGGTCGTCTCCCCCCAGCATGACCGCGAAGCAGTTGAGCTCCGTGTCCACCCGGTGGGTGATCTCGCCCCCCTCAAGCACCCTCAGGGCGGCCCGGCCCACCGCGTCGGCGTACCAGATGCCTCCCTCGGCGTCGTAGCAGCACCCGTCGGGGACGGTGCCGGGAACCGCAGCCCACAGACGCCGGTTTTCCAGTCGGCCTTCCGGCCCGATATCGAAGGCGGTGAACTGGGTTCCAAAGCTCTCGCCCACGATGTAGGTGGCGCCGTCGGGGGTGATCACCGCGCCGTTGGGAAATAGCAAGTCGCCGGCCGCAGCCTCAGCCGTACCGTCGGGCTGCACCAATGCCAAAGTGGCTGCGGCCACATCCTCACCGCCGTGCAGGTCGAACCCGAAGTTGCCCACATAGGCCCGACCCTCGGCATCCACCGTCATGTCGTTGCAGAGCGATGTGGCAATCTCCGATAAGTCGGCGTGCTCATGGAGGGCCACGCCGTCGTAGCGCATCACTCGGCGGTCCCTCATCGACACCACCAGCAGGTCGCCGTTTGGCATCCATCCCAAGCCTGAAGGCTGCCCCGGTACCTCAACGATTACCTCGACTGTGCCGCCCAGCGAAGCGGCATTCACGGCGTACTGGTAAAAGTCCGAGTACCAGAGCCGACCGTCATGCCACCGAGGCCCCTCGCCAAAATCGATTCCGCCGACGAAGGGCTCAGGGCTGGGAAGTATCTCCATGCCGGGGGACAATAGCGACTGTGAACGAACTGGCTGTTGTAGACCTCACCGATCCGACATTCTGGTCGAACCCTTACCCGGCATTGGCCGAGGCCAGGGACCATCACCCGCTGGCCCGGGGAATCGATGGGAGCCTGATCGCCCTGAGCTTCGACGCAGTGGAGTCGGTGCTGAGGGACCCCCGATTCCTGACCACCGACTTGTTGGCGCCCCGGGGAATCACCGAGGGGCCCATTGCTGAGTGGTGGGGTCAGGTCATGTTTTCCGCCAATCCACCGGAGCACACCCGCCTGCGCCGACTGGTCAGCCGGGCGTTTACCCCTCGGGCGGTTGAGAGCCTTCGCCCCCGGGTAGTGGAGATCACCGAAGATTTGATGGACAGCTTCACCGGCCACACTGCGGACGTGGTAGCCGAATTCGCCCACGAACTGCCGATCAGGGTGATGGCGGCCATGCTCGGGGTTCCTTCAGGCGATCACCGCCGCTTCGCGGCATGGACCGCAGATTTGGGTCTGGTCTTCTCCTCGGTCCATACCCCCGAGCTGCTAGACCGCCTGGAGAGGGCTATCAACGGCCTCAACGAGTATGTCGCCGAGCTGATTGCCGATCGCCGAGCACAGCCCGGCGATGACATGCTCAGCGACCTCATCGCCGCCGAGGCTGACGGCGATGTATTGAGCGAGACTGAGTTGGTGGCCATGGTGGAGAACTTGCTCTTCGCCGGCCACGACACCACCCGATCAATGCTGATGATCGGGGTGGCACTGTTGCTGTCTCATCCAGATCAACGAGACTTGCTATGTGGCAAGCCTGGGCTGGCTGCCCAAGCGGTTGACGAGATCCTCCGCTTTGAAGCACCAGTTCTGGGATCGGGGCGGGATTCGGCCGAGCCTCTGGAATTGTTCGGGGTGCCCGTGGCCCAGGGGGAGACAGTCACCACCATGTCTTTGGCGGCCAATCGCGACCCAGCCGCTTTCGACGATCCCGACCGATTCGACATCGCTCGGCCAGGAGGCAAGCTGATGAGCTTCGGCCAAGGTATCCACTACTGCCTGGGCGCGGCCTTGGCTCGTCTGGAGGGTCAGGTGGCCTTTCCTATGCTGCTGGATCGTTACCCGCGAATCGAGTTGGCCGAAGAGCCGGAGTGGGTCCCCTACGCCTCCATCCGCCGTTTTGAGCAGCTCATGGTGGCGATAGGGTGAACTAGCCATGCTGCACTGGGCAAAGAGTCGAGTAATCAACTCAGTAAGCGGCATGTTTGCCCACGCCGAGATGCCGTTGAAGAACACTGGCAACTTCCCCGGAGATCCGGGACTGTGCGGTCCAGATTCCATCAGCTGGCGGGTGATCGGCGATGTCAGCGTGTTCATCGGTGGAATTCGAGCGCTATTGATCCAGGCCGCCCACCCAGAAGTAGTGGCCGGGGTGGACGACCACAGCCGCTATCGAGACGATCCTCTCGGCCGGCTCAGCCGAACATCGTTCTATGTCACATCGGCCACCTACGGTGCGATGCCTGAAGTAGCCGAGGCCATCAACCTGGTGAAGTCGGCCCACCAAGGCGTGAGCGGGACCTCGCATCGGGGACAGGCCTACAGCGCATCAACCCCAGAGTTGGCCGCATGGGTCCACAACTCCCTCACCGATTCCTTCTTGGTGTCCTACCAGCACTTTGGAGGCCGCTTGACCGTGGACGAAGCCGACCAATTCGTGGTCGAGCAGATGAAGGTGGGGGAGATGCTGGGAGCGTCGCCCCTGCCGGCAACGGCGTCAGAGTTGAGTACCTGGATATCCGGGCACCCTGCACTGGCCTCCAGTCCGGGTATGCGTGACGCCATCAGATTCCTTCGGAAACCCCCGATCTCTACGGCCCAGCGGACGGGGTACCAGGTGTTGATGAATGGAGCCATCACCACAATTCCCCGTGAGTTGACCACGGTCTTGGGCCTGACCGCCGCCCCTGGAGCCCGAGTGGCCGCCACCGCGATGATCCTCGGGCTTCGACGGGTGATGATGAACAGTCCCGCGTGGCAGGCAGCACTGGAGCGGTGTGATGTCTCCTACGATCCCCGGCTCTTTCGCGACAAACGGGAAGAGGAAGCCGCTTAGGAGGCCAATACGCCAGCCAGGTTGTCGCGCATGATCATCCGGACCTCAGTATCGGACATGCCAACCAGGGATTCCGTGAAGTCCAGCGGTTCGGCCAGGCCCTCGGCGTGGGGCCAGTCGGAGCCGAACAGCACCTGCGAGGTTCCGATGGTGGCAGCCAGTTCGGCGATCGGCTCCTCGTGGTAGGGAGACACGAACACATGGCGGCGGAATATGTCGCTGGGTTTTTCGGTTAAGGGGCCTCGCAGCCACGGCCCGTTGCGGCCCATGCGGTTCATTTTGTTCATGGCGGCCATCAGGTAGTCCACCCACAGGCTGCCGTTCTCCACGCTCATTACTCGAACGTTGGGGAACGCAGTGAAGAGGTTGGCGTAGATCAGGGCGGCGATAGTCTCCATTATCGGACGGTCGCCGTAGAAGCAGGTCCACTGCAAGGCGGATTGGCGGTGCGAGGGGGGATTGGGATCCTCTCCCCAGTACACCGACATCGACTGGTTGTAGCCCGACTCGCCAATGTGGAATCCGACCACCGCCCGGGCTTCGTTGATCCGAGCCCAGAATGGGTCGAACACCGGGTCGGCGATGTTGCGGCCCCCGGCGGGTCCGGGGCGCAGGGACACGATTCGAGCTCCTCTATCCAGGGCCCACTCCAACTCCGCTACTGCCCGGTCGGAGTCGACGAGCGACAGCAGGGGAGGGGCGTGGATGCGGCCGTCCCGATTGAACCCCCATTCGTCGTCCAACCAGCGGTTGAAGGCCGCCAGATTGGCGTACAGAAGGTCGGGGTCATCGACCATGAAGTGCTCCACGCACACGGCCAGTGTGGGGAAGAGCACAGCAGCCTCCACACCCTGGGCGTCGAGGACCTCGACCCGAGCGGCGCGGGTCACGTATTCGGGGCGGTGAGGCTCGGAGACCTGGCTGCGTTTGACCACTTGGCCTCCGCCCTGGCCCTGCTTCATGGCTTGGAGCATCTCCCGCAGCATTCCCGGCTTGGGAGCGGTGTCGAAGCTGCGGTGCTCCAAGAAGGTGAACCGCTGGTCGCCGATATACACCTCCTCAGAGCCGTCGGGCTCGATCACGGGGCGCACTGCCCGGTCAGCGAAGGACGGATCGATATATCGGGTGAAAGCGTCGCGGGGTTCGTAGTAGTGATTGTCGGCGTCGAACACCTGATATCCCAGATCCATGCGCACAGGTTAGGGCTGCATGAGGATGGCAAGTAGGGTGGCGCCGGCAATCACCGCCCGATCAGCGAAGGAGACACCGAGATGGGACGGCTGGACGGCAAAGTAGCAATCATCACTGGAGCAGCCCGGGGGCAGGGTGAGGCCGAGGCCCGGCTGTTCGCATCTGAGGGGGCCAAAGTGGTGCTGGGTGATGTCCTGGACGACGACGGCAAGCAGGTGGCGGCCAGCATCGGTGAGAACGCTCGCTACGTACACCTCGACGTGGCCCAAGAGGGCGACTGGGCCGCGGCGGTGGAAGCGGCCGCCAGCATGGGATCGCTGACGGTCCTGGTCAACAACGCGGCCATCCTCAGGCCGGCAGCCATTGAGGCCACCACCCTGGAGGACTACATGGAGGTCATCAATGTCAACCAAGTGGGCACGTTCCTGGGCATGAAGGCCGTGCTTGAGCCCATGAAAATGGCCGGCGGGGGCTCCATCGTGAACATCAGCTCCATCGACGGCCAGCAGTCCAAGAACGGCCTCATCAGCTACACCGCCTCGAAATTCGCCATCCGGGGCATGACCAAGACCGCGGCCATCGAGTGGGGCCGGTTCGACATCAGGGTCAACTCCATCCACCCGGGCGGGGTGAACACTCCCATGGGCAACCCCATGAATGATCCTCGGGCCGAGAAGGAGCCCTACGTCTTCCAGGCCATTCCCCGGGTCGGCGAGCCCATTGAGATTGCCTACGCCGCCCTCTTCTTGGCCAGCGACGAGGCATCTTACGTCACCGGCGCCGAACTGAATGTGGACGGCGGCTGGCGAGCCGGAGCGGTCACCCCCGGCCTTCCCGGCACCGATCATGTGGTCGACTACGGCTACAACCCCGACTGACGCGTTCGGTTTCCTGTACTCACATTGAGCCAAAAGCCACTCTGGGAAGCCCCCAGCGCTGCTTCCAGTCCCGACTACGGCGCTGGCATCGAGCGTCTGAAAATGGCCGGGGCGGCCCGGCGGCTCTTGAACGCTGCCAGGGTAACGGCGGTCGACGATGGCGCGGTCTCCGAAGCCACCGATCTGCTGGAACAAGCGGCCAAGCTCTTGGAGGCCGCCCAGATGGAAGGGCTCCACCGCCAAGGGGTGATGGGAGATCTAGAAGCCGGTTTCGAATCACGCGACCCGATGCAGTTCTTCCCTTACAGCCCGATCATCGGACGGTTGAACCCGGCCTCGCCTCCCGCTGAATTCTGGGCTGAGGGAGAGGAAGTCCACGGAACCATGAACCTGTCCGCGGTCTACGCCGGCCCGCCGGGGATGGTCCATGGGGGGATTATCGCCATGATCTTCGACGAACTGTTGGGCGTGGTCAACGTGGTCAACGGCCAAGGGGGATATACCGGAACGCTGAAGGTGGTGTACCAGCGGCCCACCCCGCTGCTCAAGGAAATCACCCTCAGGGCCTGGCCATCGGGCAGCGAGGGACGGAAGCTGTATGTGTCGGGTGAGATGGTCTGCGACGGGACGGTGACCGCTTCCGCTGAGGGAACATTCATACGGGCAAACCGGCTACTCATCGACGACCTTTAGTCCACGAAAAGCACATCAACCAGGGGAGAACCAATGACCGACACCCGATTTGAAACCAGCGCCGCGGTTCAAGAGCTGCTCGACACCATGAAGGCCCTAGACCAGGAGTTCTTGGCGGGTCCAAAAGCGCTGGCCGACGACCAAGCTGTGCTTGAGGGCTATCGGTGGATCTTCTCCATCACCCAGGTGGCGCTCGACGTGTACGTATGGGCCGATACCAGCCGCCCCCGGTTCACCGAGATCGTCGGCCCGTACAAGAAGTGGGGCGGGGACAACTCCGACGCCTTCTACTTCATGACCCGGGTCGATCCTTCCCGCACTTATCGGGTGACTGTGGACCCCGGCGACGCGGTGTACCTATCGCTCACTGTGTACGGCGGCCCCGACGACGGCCGCTACTCCGAGCGTATCGTCGGGACGCTCAACACCACGCAGATGACACCCAACCCCGACGGCATCTACGAGATGATCGTCAGTCCAAACGACCACGACGGCAATTTCTTAAAGCTGGCCCCCGACGCGGTCGTGGCTTGCACCCGCGACTACATGGACGACCCGGTGAGCGGGGAGAAGGCCCGCTGGCGCATCGAGTGTCTGGACCCGGCCCCAGCGTGGAGCGACGTGCACACCGATGCCGAAGTGGCACGGCGCTTCCAGGCTGCCACTACCTGGGTGAAGGAGCAGGCCGCCATGGTCCCGATCCCGCTGGGCACGCTCAACCATATTGACGACCCGTTCCCCGTACCCACCGAGACCTTCGGCTGGGCCGCGGGGGACGCCTCTTACGCCATGGGTGCGTTCGAGTTGGATGACGACGAGGCACTGGTGTTAAAGGGTGTCTCACCGGATTGCGCTTTCTGGAACATGTGTCTGTGGAACCAGTTCCTGCACTGCTTCAACTACGACTACGACGACGTCACCACCAACGGCTCAAAGGTGGAGTTGGACCCCGACGGTTCGTGGACCATCGTGATCGCGGCGAACGATCCGGGCGTGCCCAATTGGGTGTCCACCCAGGGTCGGCCCCACGGGCGCATCTGGTTCCGCTGGTTCCTGCCCGAGCGGACGCCCGACCCCATCAGCGCCGAGGTGGTGAAGCTGGCCGAGTTGGGCTAGTGCTCCAGCTCAATGGCGAAGCGGTCGGTGTAGAAGCTGAGGGCTTGACGGCGCTCTTCGGCGGTCATGCCGAAGTCGGCTAGGTCGTAGATCACCCGGCCGTGCTTGCCGCGGGGGTGGTCGTCCATATAGGAGTCCATGGCGGCCCTAATGTCTTGGGTAAACGGCTGGTCGGCCAGCTTGTAGATGCGCTCTACCATGGCCACGTCGTCGGCCATGAATTCATGGAACAAGACGTCGATGGACTGTTCTGGGGGCACCAGGTCGCGGTCGTCGGTGCACGACTGGAGCATGTCGGCGATGAGCTGAGCCCACCACTGGCCAATGCCGTGTATGTCCACCGGATGGGTAGCGCTCATGCGGGCCGAGTAGCAGATCATGGTGGCGAACGAGGCGGTGATCGACACCGGATCGCGGTGGGTGAATACGACGGTGGCGTCGCCAAAGACGTTCATTAGGGGGCCAATCTGCTCCAGATGCTGCGGCGACTTGAGCACCCAGCGCTCCCGGGGTGGGCGCTGGTGGGTGAGCACTTTCAGTATCCGCTTGAGGTACTGGTAATGGGGAGTCTGGTCGTGCTCCTTGTAGTAGGACCGCCACGTGGGCAGAACGGCCAAACAATCAAAGAGCATGGTGGAGAAGTCGATGCCCAGAAGGTGGATCTCCTCGTGGACGTGATCCCAAGTCATCTCGTGCATGCGGGCGTAGTGGGGCATGGCCGTGTTGTGAATCACCAGGCCGTTCTTGGCTCGCTCGATGCGGCCTTCAACCGTTCCGGCCTCCTCGGGAGGGGGAACCGGCTCCATTGCCTCCCACCAGGGCAGAGACCGCAGCGCGGGGTCAGCCGAGATGAGGTTGTGCAAATGGGTAGTACCGGTTCGGGGCAGCCCGGCGATGACGATGGGCTGGTCGATGGGGACATCTAGAGCATCGGGGTGGTCCTTGATGTACTGCTCGATGCGCAGTCGATTTGCGGCAAACGTGGTGAGCTGGCTGAAGCTGCTCACCCGGCCCATGGGAGAGTGGTCGGCCTCCGTGTCCAATGAGTGGCACAGCACCTCCAGCGGGGCCCGGAACTCGTCGGGGCCGAAGTCGCTTAACCCGGTTTGAGCGGTGGCCGCCCCCAGAATCGCCTCAGGGCTCAGCTCGATCTGATCGGCCATGGGAGCCGTCTGCTCCATCATTTGAACGATCTCAGGAGCAAGTACCGGATCTACGAGATCTTCAATGCGAATAGGGTCAGGTCGGTTGCTCACGTCCGGCAGGATAATCTCACTGCGCATGGATCTAGGACTCCAGGAAGCCCGGGTGATTGTGACCGGGGGTAGCCGGGGCATCGGAGCGGCTGCATCCAGGATCTTTGGCGATGAGGGGGCTCGCGTGGCGGTTGTGGCCCGCACCGGTGCCGATGTGGAGGCAGTGGCCGCGGAAATTGGTGGGATCCCGGTGATCGCCGACTTGTCAACTGCCGCCGGGGTGGTGGCGGCCATGGACGAGGCCATGGATCAACTGGGAGGTGTGGACGTTTTAGTCAACAATGCCGGCTCCTCCACCAGGGGCTCGATTCTCGACGCCGACGATGAGGCTTGGCAGGAGACAATTGACCTGAAGCTCATGGGGTATGTGCGGGCCATGCGAGCGGTGCTGCCGGCGATGCAGCAGCAGGGCTCGGGTTCAATTGTGAACGTGCTCGGGGTGGCCGGCACGGAGGCATCGCCTGGCTATGTGCTGGCTTGCATCGTGACCGCGCTGACACATGTGACTGCTTCGGCGGGACAACTGGTGGCCCCCGACGGGGTCCGGGTGGTGGCAGTGCACCCCGGGCCCACGGCCACCGACCGATTGATGGAGATGGTGGCCAGTGCCGCTGAAGCCCAGGGGCTGAGCCCCCAGGAATTCGCCGACAAAGTGCTCGGCGGCCGGATTCCCCAGGGCCGGGTGGGCCGAGCCGACGAGGTGGCCCGGACAATTGTGTTCGCGGCCTCTGAGGCCTCCGGATTCACCAACGCCAGCCAGCTGTATGTGGACGGAGGCTCAGCGGCCAAGATCTGAGTCGCAACAGAAAGGGAAGAGATCAATGCCCCAACATGTGCCCGAGATCGAGTGGACCGAGGATGCCCTGGAACTGAGGAAATTCGTGTTCGACTTCTGGGGAGAGAACAAGCGAGCCCCCAATCTGGCCGCCATGCACGCCGGGACCGGAATCGAACGGCGCCGCTTGATGGAGGCGCTCAAGCTCCTTCAGTTGGGGATCGTGTTCGTGATCGACGACGGTTCGCCAAACTGCGACATCTTGAAGGCCCCGCCGTTCTCGGCGTTTCCCAGCCAGGTGGAGATGTTCATCGACGGGGAGTTTCACAGCTATATCGGGTGTGCTCATGAGGGGATCGGCGTGTCGTGGACCCCGTACTTCCGGGGCAAGGAAGTGGAATTGCGGACCTATGACGCCCACACGCTGGAGCCCATCACCTTGGTGTCGAGGGACTTCAAGCTGATCTCAGCTGAGCCCTCTGAACCCCTGATTCTGTGCACCGAGGTGATTTGGGACTGGGTGAGCACCGACATGAAGCACATGTGCGACCACACCAACTTCGTGTTGAACCGTGAGAACGGGGCCGCCTACGAGGCGTCGATCGGCCGGCGAGGCATCTACTTCACCGTCGACCAGGTGGCCGAGTACATCGCTTTCGTGCTGAACATCCGGATCTACGACTACCACTGGCCGGCCATGACCATGGATCCCCCCATGATCATCGACCGGCTGCGAGAGCTAGACGTCGACCTGAGCCCTTGGGGGTTATGAGGCAGGGAGCCTGTCTATTGGCTTGCTGCCTTCTGACGGCGGCGATGGGCGGTGAGAATGGGCTCGGTGTAGCCGTTGGGCTGGTCGCGACCCGCGAGCACAAGGGCCAGGGCGGCGCTGAACGGGATGCTGGCCGCGAAATCCTCGCTCATGGGCTCATAGGCGGGATCGTCGGCGTTCTGGGCGTCCACCACTGAGGCCATCCGCCGCATAGCCTCTACGACCTGCTCTTCGGACAGCAGCCCGTGGTGGAGCCAATTGGCGATGTGCTGGGAGGAGATCCGCAGGGTGGCTCGATCTTCCATCAGACCGACATTGTCGATATCGGGCACCTTGGAGCAGCCCACTCCCTGGCCCACCCACCGGGTTACGTAGCCCAAGATGCCCTGGGCGTTGTTGTCCAACTCCCGTTGGATCTCGGCGGGAGACAGCTCGCGGTCATGCGGAATAATGGCTGGGGTCAGCATGGCCTGAACAGCGGCTTTGCGGTCTGCGGGAGAGGTGGCCAGCCTTCTTTGACGCGCGGCCACGTCGGTCTCCAGGTAGTGGAGGGCGTGAAGGGTGGCCGCGGTGGGAGAGGGGACCCACGCGGTAGATGCCCCGGCCATGGGGTGACCAATTTTCTCGTCCAGCATGGCAGCCATGTCGTCGGGCCTCGCCCACATCCCTTTGCCGATCTGCGCGTGACCTGGCAGACCCATCTCCAGCCCGACGGCCACGTTGGCCACCTCATAGGCAGTCAGCCACCTCGACGTCTTGATCTCCGCCTTTGGGATCATGGGGCCGGCGTCCATGTTGGTGTGGATGTCGTCTCCGGTGCGGTCCAAGAATCCCGTGTTGATGAACACCACCCGCTTGGAGGCTTCGGCAATGCAAGCGGCCAAGTTGAGCGACGTGCGGCGCTCCTCGTCCATGATCCCCATCTTCAACGTGTTTGAGGCCAATCCCAAGATGCCCTCAATGGCGGCAAACAGATCCCGAACCAACGCGGTCTCACGGGGGCCGTGCATCTTCGGCATCACTATGTAGACCGACCTCGATTGGCTGTTGCGGTGAGGCCCGGTCCCGTTGAGGTCGAATATCGCACACCAAGCGGCAACCGCAACGTCGATGATGGTCTCGGGAATCGGCTGGCCGTTCGCTCGCACCATGTCGGTGTCCATGTGCAGGCCCACGCTGCGAATCAGCATGACGCTGCGCCTACGCACCGTCATCGGGTTCCCCGACGGATCAATCGCCGCAGTGTCAGCACTCAGACTGCGGGTCATGGACTGGCCGCCCTTGGCGAACGAAGCTGTGAGATTGCCCTGCATCAGTCCAAGCCAGTTGGCGTAAGCCAAGGCCTTGTCATCGGCATCTACGGCGGCCACCGAGTCCTCCAGGTCCATGATGGTGGTGACGGCCGACTCCATCATCACGTCAGCAATTCCCGCTGGGTCGTCGCGGCCGATGTCGTGGTTTCGGTCGATCACCAATTCAATGTGGAGCCCGTGCTTTTGCAGGAGCACCGTTTCGGGAGCCGACTTACGCCCCGTATAGCCGGCGAATTGCTCGGGATTGGCCAGCCCAGCTGATTGGCCGTCGGGCAGGCCAACCCGCAACCCACCTCCGGACACCGCATAGGACACTGCGTCGGCGTGCGACCCTGAGTCCAGGGGGAAATAGCTGTCCAAAAGGGATCGAACCCGGTCGATCACCCGCTGACCTCTTTCTGGGTTGTAGGGCCCGGCCCGTCCAGCTCCACCAGATTCGTCAATGGCATCGGTCCCGTAGAAGGCGTCATAAAGGCTGCCCCAACGGGCATTGGCCGCATTTAGGGCATAGCGGGCATTGTCCACGGGCACTACCAGTTGCGGTCCGGCCAGCAGCGCAATCTCCGGGTCGACCCCCGCGGTGACCACTGACCCGGGACCAGGGTCATCGACCATATAGCCGATAGATCGCAAGAAGGCGTTGGCTGCCTCAGGCTGTGTATCAGGGTCTTGGTGCCAAGCGTCAATCCGGGCTTGGAGATCGTCTCGCTCATTGCGGCATGCCTGAATCTGCGGTCGGAAGCGTTCGACGATCCCGCCGAATGCGGCCCAGAATCCTTCAGGTTCCACTCCTGTACCTGGTGCCAGCTGGTTGGTTACGAAGTCGGCCAAAGGGCGGGCCACCTCGAGCCTTCCAATCGTCTCGTACACCACGAGAAGTCAGGGTATGTCCGGGCGAGCCTGTTTTCTCAAGCAAGATCAGAATTCCCGCGAATAAAGGTGCAGTTAGAAGCGGTCCTGTTGCTAGCCTGCCCCGACAACAACCCTCTAGCCACCAAAGAGGTATCAGCATGGCCGCCAATGTTGCCGGTTCATTCGATGCCGAGGTCCGATCCACCCAGGCGTGGATGGCTTCGCCCCGCTTCGAAGGGGTGACCCGCCTGTACTCGGCTCGCCAAGTGGTGGAGCAGCGCGGGGTGATCGACCAGAGCTACCCGGTGGCTCGGGTTGCCGCCGAGGCGTTCCACACCCGCCTGCGAGAGCTATTCGACCAGGGCCAGTGCATTTCGACGTTCGGCCCGTACTCGCCGGGCCAGGCCGTTGCCATGAAGCGCGCGGGGATTGAGGGCATCTACCTGGGAGGATGGGCTACATCGGCTAAGGGCTCTTTGCACGAGGATCCTGGACCAGATTTAGCCAGCTACCCACTGGGCATGGTTCCCGATGAGGCGGCCGGACTGGTGCGGGCGCTGTTGACCGCCGACCGAAACCAGCGTTTCGCTCGGTCCCGGATGACCGCATCTGAGCGCCTGGCCAACCCGGCAGTCGATTTCACCCCCAGCATCATCGCCGACGCCGACACCGGCCACGGCGGCGATGCCCACGTCCGTAATCTGATCCGCCGCTTCGTTGAGGCTGGCGTACCCGGCTACCACATCGAAGACCAAAAGCCCGGTGTCAAGAAATGCGGCCACCAGGGGGGCAAGGTTCTGGTGCCGTGCGATGAGCAGATCAAGCGGTTGAACGCAGCCCGATTCCAATTGGACGTGATGGGGGTGCCCGGCATCATCGTGGCCCGCACCGACGCAGAAGCTGCCAACCTGTTGGACGGCGGGACCGACGAACGCGACCAACCGTTCATCATGGGAGCTACCCAGCTATCGGTTCCCTCATACAAGGACGCCTACTTGGCCGTATTGCGCCGGCTGGCTGAGGTTGGCGTGGAAGGGGTAAACGGCCACCTGCTGTATGCCGTGCCCGAAAACCGCTACAAGCGAGCAATGGGCTGGCTCGATCAGACCGGGGTCAACCAGATCATCGAGAAGACCGCGGTCACCTACCACTCCTCGCCCGACCCCCGGGCCGACGACGCAGTAGACCGGGTCTCTGACGCACTGGCCGAGGCGTGGCACCGGGCATCGGGTTTGGCCACCTATGCCCAAGCGGTAGCCGACCAGCTGGTGATGCGGTCAGCGGAGGGCGAGACCTTCGGGATGGATGTGGGGGAGTGGCTTAGCTACGCCCGCACGGTTGACACCGAAACTGCTCGGGAACGGGCTGTGGAGATGGGCCTGGACGTAGCCTGGGATCCCGAGGTGGCCCGGACCACAGAAGGCTACTACCAGGTGCAGGGCGGAATCCCCTATGCGGTGGCCAAGTCGTTGGCGGTGGCTCCGTTCTGCGACTTGTTGTGGATGGAGACCAAAACGGCCGACCTGGAGGATGCCCGAGAATTTGCCGAGGCCGTCCATGCTGTGCATCCCGACAAGATGCTGGCCTACAACTTGTCGCCGTCGTTCAACTGGGACACCACCGGCATGAGCGAGGACGAGATGCGGCAATTCCCCGCTGAGCTGGGACGCCTGGGGTTCGTGTTCAACTTCATCACCTACGGCGGCCACCAAGTGGATGGGATGGCGGGGGAGGAGTTCGCCGCCTCCCTCCAACAGGACGGAATGCTGGCGCTGGCCCGGCTTCAGCGGAGGTTCCGCCTGGTGGACTCCCCGTACAGGACGCCGCAGACCCTGGTTGGCGGGCCTCGTCTGGATGCCGCGCTTATGGCCAGCTCGGGGCGCACCGCCACCACCCGGGCCATGGGCAAGGGCTCAACCCAGTTCCAGCACCTGGTGCAGACCGAGGTGCCCACCCGTGAGCTCGAGGCCTGGCTGGAGCGTTGGGCGGCCCACAACACCATCGATGCCCAGCTGAAAGTGAAGCTGCGTCCATACACCGCCGGGTCGGAGATCCTCGAGCTGGTGGTGTACAGCGGCGACAACGACTTGGCCAACGTGGTGTTCGGGGTGCTGACCGACCGACGGGGCCGGGCCATCCTCTCCGTTCGGGACCAGAACACCCACAGCCCGGCTCTGCGCCGCAAGCGGCTCATGGCGCTCATGCACCTGTACCTCATACGCCGCTACAACGCGGTTTCGATCCAATACCTCACGCCAACCGAGGACAACTATCGCCAGGCCGTGGGCATGAAGGAGCTCGGCTTCTTCGCCTCAGTATCCGACGAGGTGGGCGAGATCATCGTCGCCGACGTCGACGAGGCGGTGGTGACCAAGCTGGTAAGTGAAGACGACGCCTTGCAGGAGCTCATCCACGGTCGGGGCGCCTAGTAGTCCCTCACGCGGGCCATTGCCGAGCGAAGGCCCAGGGTCAGGATTCCGGTTAGGCCGGCTACCCCAGAAAGCAGCACGAGCCCGGCACCGAAACCACCGATGTCGGCGAGAACGCCGAACAAGATCGGTCCGGTTACGCCACCGGCTTCACCAACTGTGAAGAACAATCCACCGGCCGCTCCCATATTGCGCTGCGCAACGCCGGGGAGCTGCATCATCACCACCAGGGCAATCGGTACAGCCAGCCCTCTGCTCATGCCGATTATGGCCAACCCGGCCAAGGTGGCTGCCTTGACGTCCACATACAGCAGAATGGAGGCAGCGGCGAACACGGCATAAACCCCGGCCATAACCGCGATCCGACTGCTTTCTGGGATCAGGCGCGGCCCAAGCAGCGCACCGACGATGCTGAGGGCAGTTACCGCACCAGCCAGGTAGCCCGCTGCTGAACTGGAGAATCCCCGGTCTTCGATCACGGTTGGCAGCCATCCATTTAGGGCGTGGTTGAAGAAGAACATGCCCAGGGCCACGATCAGCATGAGCTGAACGGCTCGGTGGCGCAACAGGCCCCTGGCACCAGAGAAGCCGTGGTCGGGATTGGCATCGCGGTCCACCCCAGGAGCGAGCCGCTCACCCGCAGATGCGGCGACCAACCAGACGGCGATGATGGCGACGGTAATGAGGGCGTACACAAAAAGCGTCGCCCGCCAGCTCTGGTCGAAAGCGGGCATGAGGAGGCTGTTGGCGGTAACCAAGGGCAAAACTCCGCCGATGGCCGGTGCAGACATGGTGATCCCCATGGCCAGCGCTCGCTCTTCCTCGTCGAACCACACGCTGATCAGCTTGGGAGCACCCACGGAAACCAGCGGCCCGCCGAGGCCAAACAATGCCACCGAGCCGAACATGCCGATGAAGTTGGTAACGACCGGACGCAACAGCGCGGAGGCGGAGATGATCACGGTGGCGATTCCCAGCGAGCGGCGCAGCCCGAGCCGATCGACGAGTGCTCCAGCTGGCATCGCGGCAACGAGAAACACCAGAGGCCAAGCCCCCAGGATCGTTCCCATGGCCCCTTTGCTCAGATCCAAGTCTTCTCGGATCACGTTCACCAGCGGAGTCATGCCGAATACCGCTATTCCGAAGGAGAAGTACACCAGCCACAGTGCCCCCAGCATCACCCAGCGGTAGGGATGGCGATGGTGGAGCACGTCGGCAACGTATCAACCCTCCGCAGTTGATCTGTCATGCTGAATCGATGGGATTAGCAGTTGTAACCGGTGCGGGACAGGGGCTCGGGCGGGCGATCTCCAAGCGCCTGACCGCCGATGGACACCAGATCGTGGCGGTGGATCAAAGCCCGAACACCGCCGCGGCCACCGCGGAAATGCTCGGCGGCCAATGGCGGCAGTGCGATGTTTCCGACCCGGAATCGGTGGCCGCACTGGCCGATTCGCTGGACCAGGTGGATGTACTGGTGAACAACGCCGGCATCTGGATCTTCGCCAAGCTAGACGCTATGACGGCCCACGACGTGCGCCGAGTGCTGGAGGTGAACGTGATGGGGGTGTTCAACTGCACCCAGGCATTGGCACCACTGATGGGGCCGGGATCGGCCATCGTCAACCTCTCGTCGAACGCGGCCTATTCCAACTCCCCGGGAGTGGGCATCTACCCGCCGTCCAAAGCAGCGGTGGAGAGCTTCACCAAACAGACCGCCCTTGAATTGGCCCCTCGCGGCATCAGAGCTAACGCCGTCGGCCCGGGAATGATTCAAACTGAGGGCACCCAGGTGAACTATGAAGGCGAGAAGGGGGAGCAGCGGGCCCGGGCTGTGCCGCTAGGCCGAACCGGCCGCCCCGAGGACATTGCCGATGTGGTAGGATTCTTGGCCTCCAACGACGCCCGCTACGTCACCGGCCAGGTCATTTACGTTGACGGAGGCCTCAGCGCGGGCCGAGCGGCGCTTTAGCCGCTGTTCTCAAGCCGGGCTTCGTGAGCGTGCCAGCGGTGGTAGTGGGCCCAAAGAGCCAGCAGAGGCGGTAACACGGTAAAGGTGGCGACCAGTCCGAGCAGGATCGTGACCGCGGCGAGGATGCCCAGTTCTTGCATCGGCGCCAGCGGGGAGAACACCAACACCAAGAGCCCGAGTGCGGTGGTGAGCGCGCTGGCCAAGAGGGCACCGCCGGTAGTGACCATCGATTCGCGAACAGCGTCCGCAACCCGTTCCGCCCCCTTCTCCTCTTCCAGAAAGCGATGGGTCAGGTGGATCGTGTAGTCAACGCCTATCCCGATCGTCAGCACCACCATGAGCGCCGTTCCCATGTTGTAGGAGATCCCGAACACCCACATAGCCCCCAACAGCCAAGAGAGGGTCACCATGATGGGAAGGATGGTGATCAACCCGAGTACGGGGCGGGAATGGCTCAAGCCGAAGTAGAGCACCAGGATCGCCAAGGCGGCGGCGACTACCAGGCCAACGCTGTAGACCTGGCTATCGGCGAGTTCCTCGGTGATCAAAGCAATGAGGGCGTCGCCCCCCGTTATGGTGATCTCCGAGCTGTCGCCCCCCCCCCAGAGCGTTTCAATCTCGGCGATCAAATCCTGAAGGGCCTCGTTGGTATTTACCGCCACCGGAATCTGCACAATGGTGCGGTCGAAGCCGCTGGAGCGAAAGTCAAGCACCTCGGCGACACCGGTCGGATCCACTCCCTCGAGCAGGGCCCACGCCTTTTGGGCATCCTCTCTGGTCGCGCTGATGCTGCTGCTCATGTGGTTGAAGGCGGCGTCCACAGCGGGGTCATAGTTGTCGCCGGGCAGCCCGCTCTGGTCGGTCCAGTCGGCCAGCAGCGTTCCGGCAGAGGCCAGGGGAGGTCCCACGATACCGTCAGGCCGACGCGCCGGGTCGACCAGGATCGTATGGAGGCTGGTCAGGTCTCGGACGGTGCGACCGTCGGTGAGGTCGGTCTCGATGAGCACCGTCATCAGCGTGGCGCTGCCCTCAAAGTTGTCATCGAGGAAATTGAAGTTCTTGGCCGTTTCGGAGTCTTTGGGCAGGAAGTCCTTAACTGCGAAGCTGCTGCTGAGGTTACTGGCGGCCACAATGGCCAGAACAGTGACCACTATGGCGGCAGTGAGGAAAGGGAGCGGGCGGCGCACGACGGCGGCGGCGATACGGGGCAAGATGACCGCCGCGCCGGGAACCGTGTCGGCTACGGGCTGGTCAGCCGGCTCGCGTCCCTTGGCAGTTAGGCGTCGGTCCAATGCCAGCCTGGTGGCGGGCACAAAGCTTGTCATCACCACCCAGCCCGAGATCACCCCGATGCTGGCGATGATGCCGAATTCGGCGATGGGCTCGAATCGGCTGGAAAGGTTGGCGAGCAGGCTGACCGAGGTGGTGCCCGCGGCCAGCAGGAGCGGCACACCGCAGAGCCGCACAGAGCTGGCCATGGCCCGGCCGGGGGCGTCACCTGTCCGCTCTTCGTCGGCGCGCAGGGCTTCGCGGTAGCGCCCGGTGATTTGCAGCGCGTAGTCGACGGTCAGGCTGATTAGAAGGACGGGAACCAGCGCGAGCAGGAGGTTGTCGGGGTCGACGATGCCGGCCCCGCCGGGGGAGAGCCAGAAGAGTGCGCCGAACGTCCAAAGGATCGTTATGCCGAGGCCCATCATGGTGATGTGGACGTCCGACTGGGTCCGGTAGAACACGGCCAATAGGACGCCGATTACCGCGAGTGCGATCATCGTGAGCAGCAGAAGGCTCGAGTCCCGCGCCTCTTTGGCCTCGGCATCGCTCTTGGCAATGGTGATGATCGACACATCAAGGGAGGCTGTGTCCATTGATTCTGCAATCTCATGGGCCCGCAACTGCGCCGTTTCCTGGCCGAGCGGGTCGCCGATGTCGTCGAGGATGACCAGTGAGAGTCCGGCAACCGGAGCACCGGCGTCGTCGCGGGCCACGAAGCGGCCCAAGAGGTCGTTCAGCTCGGCGCGTTCGGGGTCTTGCGCCATCTGCGCCAGCCCGAGAGCGATTTGGGAGTCGGTGATCGTGTCCACGCTGAGCCCCACATCGGCCGCCGCGAGCTCGATAAGCTGGACGTATCCGTACAGGGGTTCTTCCACCAAGAACGGCTCCACCTGCGCATCGTTGATGATGGCGGCTTGCAAGTTCTTGATTGCCCGGAGGGAATCAGCGGTGAAGACATCGCCCTTGGCCAGTATCTGCACCACCCGCAGATCGGCTGCAGCCGGGAAGCTCTCCCGGATGGCATCAGTGGCTTCGGCCAGGTCGCTGTCAGCAGGAAGGAAGATGCCGGTGGTGTCTACGGGGCCTTCTGGCTGGTCGCGCACGATAAACCCGCCAAGGAGGGCGAGCGTGACCACGCCTAGTGCAGCGAGGACCAGTTTCGGTGATTTTTGAATGGCACGGGCCTGCCAGTCGAACATGTTGCGACCTTAGTACGCTCAGCATGGGCAGCAGGACCAGCAGATCTCCTGGTGGTTGGACGGAGGGGAGCACTTGTGGTCGCCGGGGGCACCATCCGACAAGACTGCGGCGCCGCCCCGAAAGACAGCGGGTCTCACCAGCTGCTGGACTGCTCGGCGTATACCTGGTCGGGCATCAGATACTTGATGCCCTCGTCGTCGAATACCGTTCCCGACATATACGACGTGAATTTGGAGTAGTTGTTCTTCCGCGAGTACTTCGGGAACATCTTCGCCAGGATGCGGGTGAACATAGTCTGGAAGCGGAACCTGAGTAACACCCCGAAGGTGGACTGCTTGGGGTAGTTCAACTGATCGGCCAGCGACTTCCCGATGAGTGTCCGCGATACCTTGTAGATGTATTTCGCCAGCTGCTGCCGCTCGGCTGGGTCGTCGATGCCGATGCCGACCACGAGGGGGGCTGAGTTGACCACCGAATTCGCTAACACGAGGGATGTTGCGCTGGGCTCCGGCTCGCACAAAGCACCGATATCGAACAGCTTCAGCGCGCTTTTTTCGTCGTGGAAGAGTATCGACTCGGGGATCCCCATCAGGTACCCCGAGTAGCGCCATCCCGCCATGAAGCTGGCGGCCTCCTCCTTGTTGTATCGCGCTCCCAGGGATCTCATATGTTTGAGAAGCCTGGCGGAGAACGCAGCGAGCGCGTAGCCGGTGTGGGCCGCGCTCAGCGGAACGCCCCACGCGTCAGCATCCCAATCCTCGGAGTCCTCGAGCAGGTGCCTGACCTGCGCGTGGACGAGCCGGATCCTGACCGAGAGCTTCCATCCGTCTCCGAAGCGCTCCAGCCCGCTGGGGAAGAATATTTCCAACATATGGCGGTTGTTCTGCTGAAGGCGCCGCACGCCCTGGTCACGTAGGCGTCCCGTGATGAAGAACGACTTGCTGATGTTGGTCGTGAAGCCCTCCACGAGAACGCCCGCGACCATCCCTCCCAAAACCAATTGCGAGTTCCGGTGGAACATGCGGACGCCCGGTGCTAGAGCCGACAGATCAAGCCAGTCCGGCGGCTTTTTCGCATGATCGAAGAACTCGTGAACCGCCAGGGGCGCATCGGGCAGGTCCTTCCCGTTCGTGTTGTCCATAAAGGCAGCGGTGAGCTTGTTCGATTCCGACCGTTTCATCGAAGAGAGCGCCTTGATCGCCGCATCGGCTAGGGGATCGCGGACCATGGTGTGCGACACATAGTTGTCGGCCATCTCCGGATCAAGGGCCCGGGCTCGCGAGTAGCCCGAGTGTTGATAGTCGGATGGTGTGTTGTCCGGTAGCTGTTTATTGAGCAACCAATCGTGCTGGTCATTCAGAGCCATGCGCGAAGCATACCCCTAGTCTCAACATGCAACAATCATCCACTCATCACTCAGGCGGTGGAGTCGATTGGCCCCTCGGGCCGGTCAAGAAACCTCACCACTTGCTGGACTCCTCGGCGTAGACATGGTCGGGCAAGTGGTAGGTGATGCCCTCGTCGTGGTACCAGGATCCCGATAAGAGTGTTGTGAAGTTCGAAATGTTGCTCTTGCGTGCGATCTTGGGGAGGAACCGCAACATGAAGCGGTCGTAGCTGGCCTGTACGCGGAACCAGGGAAGCACGCCGAAGGTGGACTGCTGGGGATAGTTCAACTGATTGGCCAGTGTGTCGCCGATGAGCGCCCGCGACACCTTGTAGACGTACTGCGACAATTTCTGACCCTCAACTGGGTCGTCAATCCCAACCACGAGGGGCGTCGAGTTGACCAGCGAGTTGGCCAGAACGACAGATGCGGCGCTGGGCTCTGGCTCGCACATGGTGCCGACCTCGTACAGCTTCAACGCATCTTCCTCGCACCATCTTTCGGTTCCGATGGAACATGTGAATGCCGGCGGTCAATGCGGGGAGTTCGAGCCAGTCTGGTGACGTGAAGACATCTTCAAAGAGAGCGTGGACCTCCTTCGGAGCGTCAGGAGGATCGTCCCCGTAAGGGGCAGGTCGCCCACATAACTTTACATAACATGTATTCTCAACGTTCAAGAACTTTTTGGTGACGGGAACTGATCGAAAATTTCTGTAGACAACTGAGGCGACACCAGTTAGAGTCGCCTCTACTGGTTTGAGCCAGGGTTATCGGCCTCACAGGCCCCCATCGAGACGTGTCGTACGGAGGGCCAATGGGTGTTGCCTGGCTATCTAGATTCCTGGTTTCCTTATTCATATTGGCCAACGCGGCCTGCAGTCCCGCCAGCGATGTAACAGCCCCGCCTGTGCCAAGACCTAGCGCGACCGTCACGGCGATTCCGGCGCCTGTGCCAAGACCCAGCGCGACCGTCACGGCGATTCCGGCGCCTGTGCCAAGACCCAGCGCGACCGTCACGGCGATTCCGGCGCCTGTGCCAAGACCTAGCGCGACCGTCACGGCGATTCCGGCGCCTGTGCCAAGACCCAGCGCCAATACCACAGCTAACCCAGATGCAGAGGGCGCTGTGACCGCATTCGCTGCTCTCGCCGGCACGACCTCGCTCCTTGAGGCTGCTCAAAACAGCACGTTTCATCAATTTGGCGACGATGTGTACACCTGGAACAGCGATCGCAAAATCGTCATCCTCAAGATGCCGGTTGACCACCCGGCCCTGGAGGAGATCAGAAATCTCCAGGGGCATACAGACGGAAACATCGAGGACACCCCGGAATCCCGGTCATGGGTGCAGCAGTGCGCTCGCTACCACGCCGATCCAGCTCTCAACGCATCTGACGCGGTGTACGGGGCAGTGACCGCCCAGAGCGTCTCTTCTTGTCTGGGAGGATTCGCCCACCTCATCGAGCTCTTTGCCCGATACTGGTGGACCGACTCGGGGGTGGCCTGTGTGGCCGACGAGGTAACAGCCCACTCCCTTCGAGGTGATGCCCTTCCCCGCCCTCTGTCCATATGCCCATCAGTCGGCTACGACCCGGCTGCCCTGCAGCATCCGGGATGGTTGCATAAGCGCTGCGCAGACATTGTGGCCGCCAATCCCAATTCCAGGTACCCGACCGACCCGGCGGTATCCCAAGAGCCGCTTCCTTCTTGCTGGGCGCCTCTCGTCGAGATTCTCGAGGATCAAGCTGCCGAAAACGTCGAAATCGGGTTCCCCGACAGTCCCCACGATTGCTATCACGCTTTCTTGGGCTACGTGTGGGCCAGACAGACTGGGAGGGATAGCCGCCCGCCCAACGACCTGGCCATCGGCTGCCATTATCGAGCATTTGAGGCGATCCCATGACTGGGACAACGCCAATAACGGCCGGACTGGTGTTGGTGGTCTTGCTCGGCGTCGGGCTAGCGCTTTTATCTCCCGACCACCAGTCCGTTCTTGCCCACGAACAGACCGAATTTGTCCCAGCTAGCGGGTCTGGGAGGTGCCCCACTGGGGTGCGGGGTTGCACGGAGTCATGGACCCACGTCAATTCTTGGACGCACTACACCGCCCGTGTGCCCTCGAACTGCACTGTGGAGATCATCGACCAATGTGGGATCACCGTGACCTCCAGGACGGCGACTAGCTCCTGCTCGGGCACCAGCAATTGCGGCCATGGGCCACACAACAGCTCTCCCCGACCCTCAGGCCCCGGAACATGGACCACCTGGAACGGCCACCGCAACGTCAACTATCGGTGGTCAGGGCAGCGACGGGTACCTGTTGACCACGATCACGGCGGAGGGAATCCGATTTCCCCTGGTCCAACACCGTCTGCGGCCCCGGTGCCTACCTCCAGACCGACGCAGGAGCCCACTCCCTCCCCCAAACCCATTGACTTGACTGGTTTCAATCCGTGCGCCAACGGCGGATGCCTGCCCTCTTGCATGACCGATGGCATCCCCGGCAATTGCCCGTGGGAAATCCCCGATCCCAAGGTCTGTACGACCGCGTGGGGCAGCGCAACCCGTAAGCGTTTGCTGAGCCACTTGCGATGGGAGTCGATTGTTCCCTACCCCTCCGGATTCACGGGCCATCACCATCCCGAAATCCCCGGGGGACAGCTCTTTTTGACCGCAGCGTCAACATCGGGAAGCCCTGCCCGCCATTGGACGGCGCAGCAGCCAGGCAGCACGCTCAACGTAATCGACGCTCCGGTTGACGGGTGCTTGTGGACGGCCAACGCCGTCGGAGTTTCGCTCCGGGAGCTGCTCCCCCACCAGTCATCTGACCTGTCCCGACTCCACTCGCCAGGAAATGTCGCAGCTGCGAGGGAAGCGCAAGAAGCAGCAGCTCTGTGGGGCCGACTGAGCTCCGAACGCCAGCGGTGGTTCCAGGCAGCCTTTCCCCGTAGCGACCCTTCAATCACTTGGTGCCCTCCCACTGATCTGCCCCCATGGACCGTGCCGGTTGACAAAGTGCTTTCCCTGTCCAGCGACTGGGAAGACCGCCATGGGCGATGTCGATGGGCCATCCCACGCCGCGGTTTCTGGGAGTGGAAGATCCTGATCACATACACCTCAGAGCAGGGCGACAACCACACCGAGACGCTGGCTTCTGACCTCTCCTGGTTCCGTGAGCCGACCGGATATCTGGGTCAGCAGGTAACCCTGTGGTAGCCCGGCTCAGCGGCGAGCAGTGGTCACCGTCCTCCTGGCCGGTGAGCTTCAGATGGCGCCTGCTCGCCGCGGCGATCGTTTTGGTAGCAACGGTCACGGCGATTCTTGCTTTGTCCCGCGACGGTGATGTCGCTGTAGAAGTGCCGGTAGTTGCCGCTGCGCAATGGTGGCCCGCTCACCATCCCCCCGGCGACCACACCATCGTCCATGTGCCGGCCGAGTTGGCACCACTCTTCATCCATCCCTCAGTGCTAGTCGGAACCGTGTCGGCTGTCGATGTTCCGGAAGGCACCCTGGTGTCAGCCAAAATGCTGCGTCCCCGCGACGGCGACGACGACTCTCGTGCCACCGCTTTGATGCGATTCACGGTGAATTCGGACCTGTGGCCCGACCCCGGTCCAGTCCCCGGAAACCGCGCCGTATTCTCCCCTGCCCCCGGCGGCTGCGCCGCGGCTCTCGTGACGTTGGTCGCCGTTGACGATGACGGTGCCTCGGCGCGCGTGAGCCTGGAGGCCGATCCCGAGCTGGCCGCCCTGTTGGCCGATAACCAGTGGTGGATATGGGAGTCCCCTCCCGGAAATTGGCCTCGGTGCGGGCGGGAGGCGATTGGCTGATGCTATTGGCCATCGGTGATCGCTGGTTGAAGGCCGAGGCTGTGGAGCTCGTGTTGGACGGCGTGCTCGAGGGCATGTCCGGCTCTGCCCCTGGCGTAGTTCTCGCCACCACTCCCACCGAAGTCGACCAGGCGTCGGCCGCCGGCCATCCCACGGTGCTGTCGATGCGAGACGACGAGCCAGAACTCCGCCTTGAGTCGGCGGTGGCGTCGGCCGCCGCGGTGCTTTGGATTACCACCGCCGATAGCAGCGATGTGCGCTCTCTTCTCCGCTTGGATACAGGGTCGCGCCGCGCCACCCCCATCGTCTCGGTGGTGGTATCCGAAGTCCAGCCCGACCTCGACAGATTCCACCGCCAAAAGGTCATGAGCCTGTGGATCTCCCCCAATCCAACCCGTCGCGACCAGCGGCGACTCCTCCGGATAGGGCGCCGACTGGCGTGGACTGCGGTTGCGCCTCGCCGACTCGACCCTTTGGACCGCGAAACCCACCTGTGGTCGGCCTCACAGGCCGCCCAGACCCGGCTAGCCGAACTGCTAGAAGAAACTGGGGTTGAGGAGTTCCAGATTCGGGGTGGAGAGTGCATGATCGTCCACCGCGCCGAGGGACAGCGGGAACGTCGGAATTCGCCATTCTCGTCCAACGATGAGCTGATAGAAACGGCCCGCCACCTGGCCAGTTTCTCCGGAGGCCAGCCTCAGCGCTTCGACGTGCTCGACAGCCGGCTGGACATTCGGCTGGGCGATCGCTGGAGGCTCCACGCCGAGGCATTCATGTGCCATCCCCCCACCATGGTGCTGAGATCCAACATGGCCGGAAAGGCCACCCTGCACGACCTCAATGTCGCCGCGCCGGCGCTGCAAGAAATCCTAATCGGAGCGGTGTCCGGACCGGTCAGGGCCAACATCGTTGTCGCCGCCGCCATGGGCGGGGGCAAGACCACGCTTTGCCAGGCTCTGCTGGCCACCGTCAACGGCTCTGAACGGATTGACACGATCGAGGACACCCCTGAGCTCCGGCTGGCCCAATACGGCATCCACCCCAACAGCTACGAGCGACTCACTCGAGACGCCAATAACGACGGTGTGGGCAAACTCTCGATGAGCGACCACATCCGCGACGCCAAGCGGGCCAACTCCTCCAAACTGGTGATCGGAGAGACCAGGGGCGAGGGCACCCTCGCACTGCTCGATGCCATGAGCAGCGGACTCAGCGGCTGCCTTGTCACCTTGCATAGCCAGCCCGGTCCCGGGGTACTGGCCAAGCTGCTGTCGTACGCGTGCAGCGAGGGGGCCGACCCCAGATTCGCCCGCCAGCAGATCGCCATCGCGGTTCACCTGCTGGTCTGGATGGGGCGCAACGAGTTGGGAGAACGGGTCATTTCCGACGTCTCCCAGATCGTCAGCTATGACGACCACCACGACACCATCCAAACCCGGTGTCTGTGGTCACTTCGCCCCGGGCAACGCTGGGCCATACCGGCTGGTCGGCCCCACGGACAGGTCCACCAGCTCTATGAATCGGTGGGAATCAACCTCCGCCCGGCCAATGACCCTCGCGAAGGCATCGATCGGGAGCCAGTTGGGGTCACTCCCCCATCGACTGCCTATCCCATGGACAACTCATGACCGCGCCAACCGTGATGGCTCTGGCCGCAGGCCTCGCACTCATGGCGCTGATCTGGTGGCCGACGTCGGCTGGAAGTCCCTCGGCGCTCCTGCTGGGTCGAATGGTGTTGGCCAGACGCCAGAGATTTCGAGTCGGGCCCCTTGCCGCCGCAGCCTTGGCTGTTTTTGGATTCCTCGGCGGACAAGTGCTGGTGGGAGCGACCACTGGGCTGGCGGCCATGATCTTGACCGGCGTGGGCATCTGGGCCATAGCAATTCAAGTCCGGTCGCGCCGCAGCTTGCGGGAGGCCGATGAACTGGCCCAGTTGGCCAACGGGTTGGCCAACCAAGCGCTCGTGGCACCCACAGTGGTGGAGGCGGTGCGCCAGGCTGCGCCGCAGATTCCCGGCCGAGTCGGCGCTGCCGCTCAACTGATGGCCGCTGAGTGCAAGACCGGGGGCCTGGTTGAGGCAGCCAATCGGTTTGCCACCACCATCCAGCGGCCGGTTGCCGAGATGCTGGCCACCGTTTTGTCTGAGGCATTCCGAGGCGGATCCCGGTGGGTGGGCCTGGCTGGAGTCTTGGCCGACGAAGCCACCGAGGCGGCCGAGACCGCCCGTCACTTCCACCGGTACGTGGCAGCACTGATGCCCCAGATTGCCGTCACCGTGGTGATGGCCGTTGGCATGCTGGGCATCGCCGGTTTCGCTGCCCAAGACGTGGGTCGTTGGCTGACCTCTTCGGTGGGACAGCAATTTCTGCTGCTGTTGGCGGTGTTGAGCGCTGCGCTATGCGCCCGTGTGCTGGCCCCGGCCTGGCGGATGAGCCAGTGATTTGGATGGCGGGATCGTCGGGTGTGGCCGCAGTGGCAGTACTCCTGCTGGCCAAGGCCAAGTCCAGCAGCCCGGCAGCGGCCCATGCGGCCGCCATGGGATGGCCGCCCAACCTGACCTCGACGGTTGGCCGGACTCTGGCTGTCGCCGCAACGGTGTTCGCCGGAGTGTCCGGCCTGGCCACTCTTGGATGGGCCAAGGGCCTAGCCGTGGCGGTCATAGCTGGAACATGGCTGCCGCGGCTGCTGCCTGCGGCTATCCGACTGTTCGCCGCGGCGGCTTATCGCAGCGAGCGAGACCAGAAGATGCTCGAGTGGATGCGCAAGCTGCGGCTCTTGACCTCTGCGGGCCAGCCCATCAACGCAGCGGCGGTCAACGCCGCTTTGACCGTCTCAGGCCGAGCCTTCACCTTGGCCCAAGGGGCCATCGGGGCTGCCCTCGATGCCGGCCGGGATCCGCTGCCCGCGGTCACGGCAGCCATTGCCGGCTCGCCCGCCGAGCCGCTGTTGGCCTCGGTGGTGGCGGCTGAGCGGGCGGGGGCGGCCTCCTCTGATCTATTGGACAACTCCTTGTCCCGTTCGGTTCGGACCCTGGAGTCCGAGCGGCGCCTGGCGATCGACCAGCTCAGTCGGGCCATCGGAACCACGGTCACCCTGGTGGCCGCCATCGCTGGTCTTGTGGTCATGGCCGCTGTGATCTTCGTGCTCTGAAGCCCGCGGGCGGCCCCTCACCCCTTGGAGAAACCTAATGCAGTCAGCCATCGTCCAAATGATCCTGATCGTGGTCGGCATCGCCGCGGCCGCCATCGTGGCCATCATCGTCTACGCCCAGCTCAGCGGTAACGCCCCCCAGAGCGGCGACAACATCGACAAATCCCGGATCACCACCGAGGTGCTGTGCAAGGCAGTGGGCGGAACATGGGACAAAGACAACACCCCAAAGTGCGCTTAGCCAACCGTGGTCTCCTCCCTAGTCGTCCTGCGCACCTCGGTGCTTGTCATGTTCTTACTGGCCATTGTCACCGGGCTGTATGTGCGCCACGTCACCCGGCTCTCCGCCACAGCCGCGGCCCAGTCGGCCGCGGCTGCGGCGGCTCAGGCGGCAACCGACGCCAGCTGGCAGTGCCAAGCTGCTCCCCCACCCGAAGCGGTTACCGCGGCCGCTCATGCGGCCCTCGGCCACATCGACCACCTTGCGGTGCAACCATTGGCCGTGGAGGTGTTCGCCGATGCCTGCAATCTGTACGCCGCGGTCACCGCCGCCCCGCTGAACACCAGGGTCTCGTCTCTGCACACCACGGCCACTGCCTGTCGCGCAGCGACAAGAGCAGCCACCCTTAGCGTCCCCGGGCCGTGTTGAGGGAAGCCCCGTGAGCGATGCCATCTCCTTTCTGCTGATCCTGCCCGCTCTGGCACTCGGAGTGGTAGTGCTAGACGCCGCCGGAACGCTGGGTACGGCGCGATACCGAACATCGACCTATACCGAGGCTGCCGCTGCTCTCGCCGCGGAGACCCTGACCAACTCTCCCGGTCCGGGCTCTGACCCGTCAGCTCGAACTCGGTGGGATGAGGTTGCTGCCGCGGTTGAGCAATCGGGCCTAGCTGCTACTGCAGGGGTCTGCGATCAGGCCAACGCTGCGTTCAACATCGATTTGGTCTCCCAGCCTCGATCTCAAGGCGACCTCAGCGCATCACCTTCAGTGGCCGTCATAGTCAGCTGCCCGGTTGAACTGGGCCGATTGCTAACCACCACGCGGATTGTTGTCGCCAGCGTGGAGCCCGTCGGGTAGGGCCATGCACACGCCGATCGTCCTGTTGTCACTGGGCTTGGCGGTGGCCGTGGCCACCGGAGCTCTGGCTGATCACGGAGAATTGATCACCAGCCGCAATCTGGGGGTCGAGAGGGCGGAACGGGCCGCAGCGGCATTCGTTCGCAGCTGCGGCAGCGAGGGCTGTGATCAGAGCCTCGTCAACACCACTCGCCTCGACGGCACTGCCTTGGCTGGTTGCGTCCGCCAGGCTGAAGGAGGCTCCGTTCTCCAAGTAGAAACCCGCGTACCGTGGGCTCCTCGAGTGTTCACCGGGCTCACCCCCGCCCGCAGCCTGGTCGCCGTCCACCTCGGGGGATTCAGCGCGACTGCAATTGCCGTTTTGCATCCATGCTGAAGAATCACCATGAAGCCCAGTTGCAGTTCTGTAAGCAAGCGCTGATGCGGTAGCGTGACCGCCGGTGTCTCGCAGGATTGAAATAGAGCTGACCAGCCAACGGCCCGATGGCTCATGGACATGGAGAGCGGCAGGGGCGCGCGAGCCCAAGGGCGAATTGGCCGGCGACCTGATCGCTTTTGCTGCCAGCGTGGGCGACGAGCTGACCGTCGAAGCCGAGTTCCACATGGACGGCATTGAGATCATCGAGGCATTCGAATCCAAGAAAAAGCGGCCCTTGCCGGAGACTCTGGAGATCCTGGGCTCCGGTCGGGATCAACCCTTGGTCACGACCCAATTGGTGGCCAAGCGCAAAGGTCGGGACCGAGACCGCGGCGATCGCCGGGGCCGGCAAGAACGCCGCAGCAGGGATGGCCGGAAGGTTCATGAGGGCAGGGAGTCCCGCCCGGAGGACGACCGTCTCAAGGCCAAGCGATTGCGTCCTAGCCGGGCGCACCGCCAGTCGATTATCGACGGCTTGTCGGAGGACCAGAGACCGGTAGCGGAGAAGATTGCGCGCGACGGTGTCAGCTCGGTTGAACAAGCACTGCGGGATAAGCGCAAAAAGGCCCGAGACGCCGCCGCGGCCAAAAAGAAGGCGGCCGAATCGACCGCCAAGGACCCCGACCCAACGCCTGCCGAACCAGGAACCCCCCCAACGGAACAAGCCGAGGCCAAACCCGCCGACAAAGAACCAGCCGAGGCCAAACCCGCCGACAATGAACCAGCCGACGACTTTTTGAGCGCAGCCGCCAAGCTGCTCCCCCGAATGCGGGCCGCTGAGTGGCGGGACCGGGTCGAAGCTGCGCTGGCCGGCATCGACGAGGTCGACCTGCGCGATCTCCGTTCCGTCGTTGTCGCCGCGGAAACCGGGGCAGTCGACGACGAGGCCAAGACGCTGGCCGAAGAACTGCGCACCAAGCTCAGCGAAAGGGTCGACCGGGAGCACGCCGAATGGCTAGCCGAAGTGGCGGCAACACTGGCCGATGGGCGCATGGTAAGAGCGTTGCGGCTCAGTTCCCGCCCTCCTAAGGCCGGTGTGCCGCTCCCCCAGGACATCGTTACCCGGCTCACCGAAGCGGCCAGCGCGGCGCTGACCAGCGACACCCCGTCAAAGCGCTGGACGACAGTACTGGGCGCGGTGGCATTCTCGCCGGTGCGACGGACCGTGCAGCCCCAGGGAATCCCAGAAAACCCCGATAAGGAACTGCTGGCCGAAGTCACCAAGCTCTCTGAGCGAGTACCCCACATAGCCGCCCTTTTCGGGGTAGAGCCCACACCACCTCCCAAGCGGGGCCGCCGAGGCGCTGGCGCTCCAAAAACATCTAAGACTTCTACCTAGGAATCACATCGTGGTCGGTCAAGAACTGGAGCAGACCGTCTACCAAGTCCCACTCCCCTAGACCTTCAATGGGCACCCATTGGGCATCGGAGGCGTCGGTGTCGGCCTTCGGTACCGCATCAGACACCACCGTGACCCAGAAGTCCACCACCACATAGTGGCGCCGGCGGCCGATGAGCTCGGTCCATCCCACGGCCTCGCCTACCTCCCCTTCCAAACCGGTTTCCTCCTGCAACTCCCGGCCAACTGCTTGAACCAGGGTTTCCCCTCGCTGCACCCGTCCTCCGGGCACCGACCACAGCCCCTCCCCCGGCGGGGTGCCGCGGCGGATGAGCAAAATAGCGCCGTCGCGTACCGCCACTGCGCCAACGCACAGCTCAGGCCCGTTCATGCCCCTGGGTCGGCGTCGAGGCGAGTGTGGACGATCAGCGCGTGGGCCGTCATCTTGAACGTCTCAAAAAAGTTCTTGGCTTCGCGGTGCCCTGGCAGCACGAAGGCGTCTATTGCCACCAACTGCTGCTCTTGAGCCCACTGTTTCAACGTGTCGAAGACCGATTCTCCCACTCCAACCGATCGGGCTTCAGGTGTTACGAACAATTCTTCAATCCGGGCAATAGGCGAATCATCGAGGCGGACAAGCCGGCGAGCCCATCCGTACCCCACAACTTCATCCTCCCAGACCCCGGCAACCAAGACGTGCCCTGGATCCGCCATCAGCCGGGCGAAATGATCCTCCAGTGGCTCAGGAGCAGCCTCTGTGGCCAGCCAACGGTCTCCTCCTCGATACTGTTGAGCTTCGTGGCGGGCCTCGCGGGCCAAACCGGCCACGACACCGATGTCCTCGGTACGGGCTGGCCGGGCTGTACCCAGTTTCGCCACTGCTCAGCCCGGCTTCGGATCGGCTGAGTCGAGGCTGGACACAGTCGACTTCGAAGAATGGCCGAGAGCCATACGACCGAGCAAACGGGCCGCTTCCATGTGACGGCGTCCCTTTGACGCCAATTCTGACGGAGGTGTGTCCGTCGAGAGCAGCAGACCCACGGGAGCATAGAGGACGGCATCAAGTAGCCGATCAAGCGCCTCCTGAGAGGAATCGCCGCCTTCGGTCGAACTCACAGCCGGGCCAACGAGGGGCAGGGCTCTTCCCCCGAGGGACAACGGGGATTGTCACGGGGTCCAAATTGACTGGAGCTGACGATCAGAAAACACCCCTCGCAGGTCCACTCGTTGTCACGCTTGGGCGCTACTTGGCCTGAGGCTTCAGGAGACGGGTCGGGGGTTTCCTCATCCTCATCCTCATCGTCACCGGCAGCCAGGCGATCCTTCAAGATGGTGTCGAGGTCGGCCTCCACATTGTCGGGGTCGATGTCTTCCCCATCGGCGTCTTCGTCTTCGGACATGGTTGCGTTGCGAACCGGGCCGTTCTTGTCGCCCTCTTCTTCCTTATCCAGCTCTTCGTCGTCGAGATCATTGTCAAGATCACCGTCGACGTCGTCGCCTTCTAGAGCGCTTTCGAATTCGTTATCGATGTCCACATCGATGACCTCGCCGAGATCCTCGATCTCGCTTTCGTCGAACTCTTCGTCCGTAACTTCGTCGTGTTCGTCAGGGTCTGTCATTCTCCCCTGCTACCTCCTCAGGCAAATCGATCAGCGCGGATCATAGACATCCTCACCCCTGCCATGTGCGGACTTAGCGGTCCAATCTTCCTTTTGCTCAATTGTGCGCCTTGGGTTCACGCCCGCTCTCGAACCCTGCGCCGCTCTTCAGCACGGTTTTCGGCGTCCAGGCGACCTAGCGGTGGCTCTTCGCTGAGATCCACAAATCTCATCATTTCGGCTACCGCCGCATGGCCCGCCTCATCCCGAATGAGCCTCCACATCTCTTGCCCGATCCCCCTGTACACCGAATGGCCTTGGGGTGTAGTGCGCAACTCGATGAGGTGCATTGCCGCTCGTGCGTTGATGCTCATGGCGAACCGCACTTTGTACGCGAAGCTCACCGCGTAGGAGGCCTGCTCGGGAAAATCCCGGTCCAAGAGGCCGTACAGCTCCGCAGACCTCTCCATGACCTCGTCGAATGCTGGAGCGCAACCCGCGGCTTCCACCGAATCAGGAAGCGTATAGCCGTGGCGGGGGCTGAGCTTCTGCCACTCGAGCGTGAGCATTCGATGGCGCTGAAGATCGCGAAAAGCGCCGTAGTCGGCCAAGATGTCGAACCGGTAGAAAGTCCGTTCCAGTGCCCGCCCCGGCTTGTGGCGACGGTTGGCCCTGGTCCCCACGTAGGCCCGAACCACAGAGAGCCTATCTTCGGTGCTCATGGAACCGACCTCCCGTTCCAGCTGCTCTTCCGGCAAGTGGGTATAGGGGTAGAGCATGGAGGCCACCATCTTGAGCTCGGCCTCCGGGTCGAAGTCCACCAGTCGAACTGTGGGGGCCTTTTCAGCGGGCAGATCGGCGGGCAGCAGGTAGTCGGCCACATTCTCCATCGACTCCTGCACGTCTTCCATATAGTGGCTCCACGCCACTCCCCGATCCTCTAAGTCCACCCGCTTCAAGAAGGAGGGGATAACTTTGCGCAGCTCGGTCAACATCAAATTGGCGTAAGCCTGGACCTCGGGCAGTTCGTGGGCCCGCATTCGCAACAGCAAAAGCTCATACGCCTGACCGGTGCCGTAGATACCCACGTTGGACACGGTTGCCGCGGGAAGCACTCCGCGAACCGAGTCCAGCGCTTTAGCCCTAACCGCTTGGCGATAGGCGAAGTCAGACGTATCCGAGTCCCTGGGGGTGTGTTGACGGTAAAACTCCGACATAGTGGGCAGGAGTTCACCGTATGACTCGAACATCCGGTCCATGTCGCTCACGTAGCGGCCCGATAGAGGTGACTCTCCGATCTGGGGATCGCGGTAGTAGCGATAGCGGCCGCCGATTCGGGCCAGGTAGTCGATGTAACGGGTGGACTGCTCCAAATAGGACATCAGCCGACCCCACTCCAACACTTTCGTCAGGATGTTGGAGGCCTGCTCGCAGGCCAAGTGAACGCCCCCAAGCTGGGCCACCGAGTCATCTCCGTACTCGATGAACACCCGGTCGTACAGCTCCTCTGCGCGTCGCAGCCCTACTGTGGCATCGATTGTCACGTCGCCGCTGATGTCCAGCTCACCCACAAATTCATCCAAGAACAGCCTCCGCAACGATTTGGAGGACCTGCTGTAGCGGGCGAACAGTGCGCCTTTGACTACCTCGGGCAAATTCACCAGCGCGAACACCGGCTGGTCGAGGTTTGTGAAATACCGGCGGAGGACGTCTTCTTCCTCGGCGGTGAACTGCTCGGCGACGTACTGGGTCATTGCAGGCTGTGGCCCAATTCATCGGCCGCCCGGTCTAGAGCGTCGGGGTCCAGCCACAGGTCGGCAACCGTCATGGCCATGATCTTCGCCCCGTCGAGCACCGCCTGGTCACCGCTCGGCGATTTCGCGTAATGGGCAAATTCTGGAGTGTGGATGGGCACGTGGTCGGGGGCCACCTTGATCATGGGATGGATCGAGGGCAGCGCGTGGCTGACGTTGCCCATATCGGTGCTGCCTACCACCGCAAATGACGATCGGGGTTCACTCAAGACTCGCCCGGTGGCGACCGCATTGTCGGAGTAGAAGTCCAACATGACCTGATTGTTGATCATGTCGGCATAGATCGGCGCCTTGCAGCGGCAGTCAATGTCGACTCCGGCAGCGGTGGCACCGGCTTCCAAACAAGACACGACCCTGTCCCGCAGTTCCGCGAGGCTGTCGAGCTGCGGGGACCGGACATACCACTCGGCCGCAGCATCCTGGGGCACGATATTTGGCTTGTCCCCCGCCCGCGTGAAAATGCCATGGATACGCTCGTCCGGTCGGATGTGCTGGCGAAGCGCCGCCACGTTCATGTACCCCAAGACCGCGCCGTCGAGGGCATTTCGGCCCTTGTGAGGCGAGGCCGACGCGTGGGCTGGCTGCCCCGTGTAGGTCACTTCCAATTGCTCCACCGCGATGGCTGTCATCTTGGTGAGCTCGTGATTGGCGGGATGAACCATCATGGCAGCGCTCACGCCGTCGAAGGCACCACGATCCAGCAAGTAGCACTTACCTCCTCCGCCTTCTTCAGCGGGCGTGCCGATAATGCTGACCCGTCCTCCGAGATCCTCTGCCAGAGAAGCAGCCGCTAGCCCGGCGCCCAGACCGGCAGCGGCAATCACGTTATGCCCGCAAGCGTGCCCGATCTCGGGCAAAGCGTCGTATTCGCAGATAACCGCAATATGGGCCCCCGTACGGCCAGCTCGGGCTATGAATGCGGTGTCCAGGCCGAATGCCGAACGCTCCACTTCGAGCCCTTCATCCTCCAAGACCAAGCAGAGCAATTCGTGGGCGGCGTGCTCCTCAAAGCAGAGCTCGGGGGTGTCGTGAATCTGATGGGAGACGCTGAGCAAGCGTGCGGCTCGGGCATCGACCTCCGAGGCCAAATACTGTTTGGCTGCGTCGGGTGTCACGGGGCGAATCCTAGTGACACAGCTGCCAGCCATAGTGCATCTGACCGGCGGCCATCACACGACCACAGTCAGCGCTGCCGACTCCAGCCGAATCGAGAGATTCGAAGCCTTCGCCACCGGTTGCCCGTCTAGCTCGACCATCATCGGCCGCTCGAGCACCACTTGAAATGCTCCGGTGCGGTGGTAGCGGATTTGGGGATGCGGCAGGTGGTCCCCGGTGCCGACGCGGCGAAGAGCCCGCAGCCGGTCGGCAGTCGACAGGCGACCATGGGATATGTCCAACAGCCCGTCACCGGGATGGGCCTTTGGCCCCAGGTTCCATCTACCCCACCAGGCCGCATTCATGGCCACCAGCGCCTCGCCAGCCCATCCTCTCTTGCGGGCCACGAGATGGGCGCAGAACCAAAAGAGCCGGCCGTCCAGCAATACCGCGCCCAGATCCACCGCAAACCGCCATGCCTCTGGTGAGCGGATGGCATCGGGGTCGCCCCGACCCCCCAGGGTCCGGCATAGATCGCCTCCCAACAAGCCGATCTCGGGCAATCCACGGTTGGCCCGGCGAGCGTCCTCAATCACGGTCCGGGCCTGAGCATCACCGTCTACCAGCACGCCTTCGTGCCCCAAACCTCCGGATTCACCCCAATCCTCACCTCGCCGAATGGGCATCGGCCTCAGTCCTCGCCGGGAGCATTGCCTTCGGACGCGCTGGAAACACCCTCAGGAGTCTCTTCAACAGCCTCCTGGCGTTCTCGGCGGGCACGCAGCCAGCCGATGCCGATGGCGGCCTCATAGAACAGATACATGGGCACCGACAGAACCATAAGGGTGAAGGGGTCCCCACTAGGTGTGATCACCGCTACAAGGGCCACAATGCCCACAATGGCAAAGCGTCGGGCCCGTATGAGCTGTCGATAGTGGATTATCCCCGCCATCTGCAAGAACACCAACAGGATGGGAAACTCGAAACCGATCCCGAACGCGGCCATCATTTTGATCACGAACGACAAGTATTTGGCCGGGGAGAAGCCGGTCACCAGATCTTCTCCTCCGATGGTGGCCAGGAACTTGAGCGCCCGGGGGATGCTCCAGTAGGCCAGCCCGGCACCCAACGCGAACAACAGCGCGCCTACCACAGTGAACAATGCCGCATTGCGGCGCTCCCGGGGATACAGGCCGGGCTGCACAAACCTCCAAACCTGCCAGAGCACCACTGGAATGGCCAGCGTCAGTCCTCCGTAGCCGGCCACTGTCAGCCGCACCGAGAACGGCTCCAATGGGTCTAGCACCAAGAGCTCACAACCGCCGAAGAGGTTTTGGCGAGCGGCTTCTTCTTCCACTGCCTCTTCGGGCACCGCATCGCAGTAGGGCTGGACCATCACATCGAGGATCTGGGGGTAAAACACCCAGCACACCACCGCACCGACCAGGACGGCCAGGGCGCTCTTGATGAGACGCGACCGCAGTTCCACCAAGTGCTCCATCAACGGCATGGTTCCGTCGTTGGGCCGGGAGCGCCCCTGTGCCGCGTCGCTCACGGGCTGTTTTGCGACGGATCGCCGGCTTGGTTGCTCTCTCCTTTGGCCTCTTCGACAGCAAGCTTGCCTCGCTGGCGCGCTTCAGCCTCGATGGGCTCGTCTAGGGCATTTTGCAGCTCCTGTTGGAACCCCGTAGAGATCTTTCGCACCTGACGGATGACGTTGCCGATCTGGCGGGCCGCTCCGGGCAGTTTCTCCGGTCCGAGGACCATCAGAGCCACCACCGCGATCACCGCGATTTCGGCCCATCCGAGGTTCCCCACGCCCAGAGGCTACCCCTGGATTCTGAATCTGCACGGATAGATCACCTTGACTCACCAAAACCGTAGAAAGTGTCGAAAGCGGCGTACCATCTCTAGCCGGAAGAACCCCTGGATTCACGATGTCAGGTTGTCCTGGCAATCGACAGCAGTCGAAGATGGCAGAATGGCTGAACTGCGGCAGAACTGAGATGGCTCCCCGGATCTCCCCCCTCCGCACCCCCCCAATCGGATTCGCACATCGGGGCGCTCGAGCCCAGGAACAGGAGAATACGCTGGCCGCGTTCACCCGAGCACTGGAGATGGGGGCCACCGGCCTGGAGAGCGATGCCTGGGCGACCGCCGACGGACAGGCTGTGCTCGATCACGATGGCCTGGTTAGATCGCGACGCTGGCGTCGCAGGCAGCCCATCTCGGATTGCCTGCGAAACGAACTGCCCGAACACATCCCAACTCTGGCTGAGCTATATCTGGAGTGCGGTGCCGATTTTCATTTGTCCCTTGACCTGAAAGACCCCGATGCCGCTTCGCCAGTAATCGACAGCGTGGACGCCGCAGCGGCCCGAACCGGACTCCCGCTGCGGGAACGGTTATGGCTGTGCCACCCCGATGTCGAGACCCTGGTTGGACTGCGGCAACTGTGGCCGGATGTGCGCTTGTGCAACTCCACTCGGCTGAGTCGTTTGGACGGTGGGGCGGAACGGCGGGCCGCTGTTTTGGCCGAATCTCGCATCGACTCGGTGAACCTCCATCAAACCGACTGGACCGGCGGACTGGTCACCTTGTTCCACCGGTTTGGAGTTCTGTGCTTCGGTTGGGATGCGCAGCAGCCCCGGGTGCTCGACGAACTGCTGGACATGGGCATCGACGCGGTCTACAGCGACCACGTCGACCGCATGGGAGCAGCGCTTGCCGACTGGTACCCTGACGAGCGATGAGCGAGCGTGCCGCCTTCCTCAAGGAACTGGTAACTCACAACCGTAAACCCATCGACTTTGACAATGTCGTTGCAACCTTCGGCAACGGCCACGTAGCGGTGCGGGAAGTCACCTGCCAGTTCGAGCACGGGACCTCCACAGCCCTAGTCGGCGCCAACGGCTCGGGAAAAACGACCGTGTTGCATCTTGTCGCTGGCCTCATCCAGCCGTCGAATGGAACGATCAATCCAGGCCCTACAAAGAAATCGGTCGCATTGGTTCCCCAGCAGCATGGGCTACGAGCGTGGATGCCGTTGACGGTGTCCGACGTGCTGCGTATGTCCCGCTTCCGCAACCGAGGCCTAATCAAGCGTTTTGGCCCTGCGGATCGGATCATCATTGAGGACGCGGCCGAGCGCATGGAGGTACTCGACCTGGTGAATCGCCAGTTCGGAGAGCTATCGGGGGGTCAACGCCAGCGGGTGATGGTAGCCCAGGCCTTAGCCCACGACGCCGACGTGCTCTTGATGGACGAGCCCATTACCGGTCTGGACATGCCCAGCCAGGAGGTGATCATTCGAACCATTGATGATGAGCGCAGGCGGGGCCGGATCGTGGTCATCTCCACCCATCACATGGACGAGGCTGAGCTCTGCGACCAGGTCCTTCTCCTGGCCAAACGGATGGTCGCCGTGGGAACACCCAGCGAAGTGCTCACCAAAAAGAACCTGCAAGAAGCCTTCGGTCTTCGTATGGCTCACGGAGACGAGGAAGATGGCGTCTTTCACGGAGAACACGACAGCCACGAGAGCGGTGTGCTCCACGTCTTCCATGATCACGGACACGGCCACGACCATTTTGATAGCTGAAATCGCGACAATCTTCGCCGGACAAAGAACCTAGAGCCGGCCGAATTCCGTCACCGGCCAAAGTCGCAAGAAGGCGTGCCCCACGATCACGTGTTCGGAGATAGGGCCGAAAGACCGGCTATCAGTGGAGTTGGCCCGGTTGTCTCCCATGACAAACACCTCACCTGCCCCGATCAGACAGCCACCATCCACGATGGCCGCGCATCCCGATGGATTCGTCCCTGTAGTGATGCCAGAGGACTCCAGATAGGGCTCGTGCAGCCTCCGGCCATCTATATACACATCTCCCTCGACGAACCTGATCACCTCACCGGGCAGGGCAATGACCCGCTTGATGAGGTCGTCTTCCTGCCGACCGCTGGTTATTGCCGGGCGTTCGAATACCACGAGGTCGCCGCGGTTGACGTCGTGAATGTCGTAGCCCAGTTTGTTCACCAGGACTCGATCGCCGTTGCTCAGGGTGGGCTCCATAGAAGTGAACCGGATGTAGTAGGCCTGGAACAGCACCGAGCGAAGCACCAGAGCCAGCACCAATGCCCCGGCCAATACCGCCACCCACTCGGCAACGACCCGGGCGCTCGACTTCTTCTTCTTGCCGCCGGTCTCTTCGCCATCATCGTCTTCGGGAGCAGACGCGGCCGGTGGGGCCACCTGTGGTTCCGGCCGGTCGATGCTCATGGCTTGCCGCACTTCTACCGGTACCGGGCCAACACACGCTCGGCGGCAACCTGTGCTTGATCGGCGGCAATGGGCGGATCAGCGTGACGCAATTCGGCTTGAGGCCCGAGCTGGAGCAACAAGCGCTCCAGCCGGCTGACATGGCTGACCGACATGGTGGCGTCGATCTCCCCGCTGTCGAGAGCCACCTGGTCGTCGGTTGGGTATTTCTCGATGGCCCAAGACGCGCCCGGGGCCAACCGCAGCACAACTCGGGGATCGCCCTCCCGGGCTTGGAATGCCGACGGCGTTCCCGTCTCATCAGACGGTTCGAAGTGCGTCTCCAGCACTTCTAGGGACCTGATCCGATCTATTCGGAAAACTCGCTCCCCTCCTGCGTGCTGGCAATGACCTCGCACATACCAATTGCCCGACTCTGAGAACACTCGGAGGGGATGGATAACCCGGTCGGACTCCTGTCCTCTCCCAAAGCTGAAGTAGCGAATCCGGACTTGACGGCGGTCACCGGCCGCGCCCAGCAGCGGTTCAACCCATTCCTCGGCCGATTCCCCCAGACTCACGGCCAAATCCTCTCCGACGCTCACCCCCAAGCCGTCGGCCAGCTTGCCCAGTCCCCGACTCAGCGGACCATCTGGATCAGCTCCGGAAAGCACTGCCTCTCCGGCTCCGATCAACCCCAAGGCTTGGCCCGGAGTGAGCCGGAGCGGCCGGGAGAAATAGTCGGCGTTTGTGATAGCCACCCAGCCGCCGTTGTCTTCGTCATCCAAGCCCATCACGTATATCAGTTCGTCAGGGGTGAAAGGGTGCAGCCCCACCACAAACAACACCTTCACCAGGTCCTCTCGCAGCTCCGCCTCTGGATAGTCGAAGCGCTGTGATACCTCGCTCAGTTCAGCTCCACCCTGGGACATGATCCACGGAACCAGTTCCAGCATCCGCCGGAGACGGTCCCCCGCGCTCAGCCGGCTCATTGGCTGAACCCCTCAAGCCAGGCCACCATGTCGGCGCGCAGCTCTGGAGGTCCGAGAATCTCGGCATGCTCCAAAAACTCCAATACCAGCGACCGGAAGGCGTCGGGGCTGCGGACTTCTACCTCGAAAACCGCAGAGCCATCGGATTCTCTATCGGAGGGCTCTTGTCCAAGACGCCGAGCCGCCCACACCGCCTGTTCGTGGTCAACTTTCAGCAGGGCGGTGACAGCCGGGCCGCTTCCAAACTTCCACGGTTGGATCGGGACCCAGCCCGCGGTGCCCTCTGGCTGCTGGAACCCCTCGGACGGCCCCAATGCGATTTCACCCTCGATCCGATCGACCCGAAAGGTGCGTTTGTCGTTGCGACCCCGGTCATGGCCCACGACGTACCAATGGCCCTGATCGAAGGCCAGGGTCCACGGCTCCAACGCCCGCGTCTGCCCGCCGTACGCGAAGTCGGCTACCCGCTGCTCACTGACAGCTTGGAAGAGGTCGGCCAGAGCGGGATACACGGGGACCGCGGCCAGTTCGGCCTCCGTACCCTCCCCTACCCTGCCGCCCAGCTTCCACAGCGCCTCAGGTCCCGAGACCCCGTCGAAGCGGACCGCGGTGGCTGCGCGATGCAGGGCCGCCAGTTCGTCAGCTTCGAAATCCATCTCGGGGAGGGAATAATCCTGTTTGCGGATGCGGTACCCCAGGGTCTCGCGCTCCTGGCCGGGCACCGGACCCGAGATAACCGGGATCTCGGCGTCAGCCAGTTCGTTCATGTCCCGGTGGAATGCTCGCTTGGCGGCTGCCTCGTTTTCTGGATAGCCGGCCGAGTCAGCCCCTCGGGAGATGCCTACCCGTTTGTGAAGCTCCTCAATGGAGAGGAAGCGAGGAGTGTCGATCAACGCGGCGATTAGTCGAAGCAAGCGCTCCAATCTGACCTGCTCCGGCTTTCGCCTGGCCATCACAGGGATTCGATCAGCTTTTCCACCCGTTCGTCGTGGGCGCGGAACGGGTCTTTGCAGAGAACGGTCCGTTGAGCCTGGTCATTCAACTTCAGGTGGACCCAGTCAACCGTGTAGTCCCGTTTGCGCTCCTTGGCCCGGCGAATGAACTCTCCACGGAGTCGGGCACGAGTGGTAGCCGGCGGATTCTCCACCGCGTAGCTGATGTCGTCGTCCACGCACATTCGCTCGACGATGCCCCGTTTCTGCATTCGGTAGAACAGGCTGCGCGACCGATTCACATCGTGGTACTGGAGATCCAACAAGGCAACCCGGGCATCGCTCAACCTGAGATCGTGACGTTCGCGATAGGTCTCGATCAGGTGGTACTTCATCACCCAGTCGCATTCACGGGATAGGCCAAGAGGATCTTCAGCAATTTGAGTCAAGCAATGCTCCCACATCTGCAGAGCCTGCTTCTCCTGGGGTTCAAGATCGCGGCTTTCGGCGTACTTGAGCGCTCGATCGAGGTATTCGGACTGGATTTCCAGAGCACTGACCTCCCGGCCACTGGCAAGACGTATGCGCCGAGTGCAGGTCGGGTCATGGCTGATCTCCCGGATGGCCCGAATAGGGTTGTCCAGGGTCATGTCCCGCAGCGCTACCGAGGGATCTTCCAGCATCCGCAGAAGAATGCTGGTCGCTCCCGTCTTCAAATAGGTGGCGTACTCGCTCATGTTCGAGTCGCCCACAATCACGTGCAAGCGCCGGTACCTCTCGGCGTCGGCATGGGGTTCGTCTCGAGTGTTGATAATAGGCCGCGACCGGGTTGTGGCGCTTGAGACCCCCTCCCAAATGTGCTCGGCCCTCTGGCTCATGCAGTAGGTAGCCCCTCGGGCGGTCTGGAGCACCTTGCCCGCCCCGGCATAAATCTGGCGGCTGACCAAAAACGGAATCAGCACTTCGGCATACTCCGAAAAGTCGTCTCGTCGGCTGGTCAGGTAGTTCTCGTGGCAGCCGTAGCTGTTGCCGGCCGAATCCGTGTTGTTCTTGAACAGGTAGATGTCTCCTTGGATTCCCTCTTCCCGAAGCCGCTGCTCAGCGCTCTCGATGAGCGTCTCCAAGATGCGCTCGCCAGCCTTGTCGTGGGCCACGAGGTCATAGACCGAGTCGCACTCCGGTGTGGCGTATTCAGGATGGGAGCCCACATCCAGGTAAAGCCGGGCACCATTGACCAAGAAAACATTGCTGCTGCGGCCCCAGGACACAACCCGGCGAAACAGGTAGCGGGCCACCTCATCAGGACTAAGCCGGCGGTGCCCCCGAAGCGCGCAGGTGACGCCATACTCGTTCTCGATCCCGAATATGCGCCGGTCCATATTTAGCCGTTCCCTATTCCGCGAGCTCGCTGGGTCATAAGCCCAACAATCCATTCAGCTCGTCGCCTTCGATTCTCTGGAACGCCCTCCGCCCAGATTCCCGCACCATGATGGCAACCTCAAGATCATCGGCTTCGAACGTTCGCTCATCACCGGACAGTGCCGACGCCGCCGCTTGGATGGCATCACCAACCGCCCAGTCGCGGTCATAGCCCTGGCCCAGCCGCTCGGCAATCGAGTCCGCCTCCCCTCCCAACACGGTGTACCCGGACTCGTCATTTACGGTGCCGTCGTAGAGCACGTGGAACATCTGGTCCCTATCAGGCTCCGTTGCCACCTCGACCACCAAGATCTCCACTTCCATTGGCTTCATCTCATGGGTGAAAGTCTGGCCCAGGACTTGGGCGTACTGGTTGGCCAGGCTCCTGGCGTCCACATCGTCCCGGCTGTAGGTGTAGCCCTTGAGATCGGCGTGTCGCACCCCGGCGATGCGAAGTTGGTCGAATTCGTTGTAGCGGCCCACGCCAGCAAAGGCGATGCGGTCGTAGATCTCGCTGACCTTGCGCAGAGTATTGGATCGATTTTCCGCGCAGATCAAAATGCCGTCACGGATGCTGAGCGCGGTGAGAGCCCGCCCCCGGGCGATGCCCTTGCGGGCGAAGTCAGCACGGTCCTTCATCAGCTGTTCGGGTGCAACGTAGAAGGGCATAGTCACTCTGAATCACCTCCCCGGTTCTCCAAGCTGGCCAGAAGATCGCGAAACCGGGCTTCCACGTTGCTGTCGGCCACTCGCTCGAATCCTTCGGCACCGATAACCGCCACCACTGGATAGATTCCCCGAACCAAATCTGGCCCGCCGGTGGCTGAGTCTTCCTCTGCGGTGCGGAAAAGGGCTGACACCGCAAGTTCGATCATCTCGTCAGCGTCCGCGTCGGATCGGTAGCCCAACTTGATCACCGTTCCCGCGTGCAGGCTCCCCGAGCCCCCCACCGCATACTCCCGCTCCTCATAGCGGCCCCCCGTTACGTCGTATTGGAAGAGGCGACCGACGTCGCGCGCGGTGTCGTAACCCGCGAAGAGCGGGACCACTGCAAAGCCCTGCATTGCCGCCGGCAAGTTGTTCCGCACCATCATGCCGAGCTGATTGGCCTTGCCGTCCAAGCTGAGGGCCTTGCCTTCCACCTTCTCGTAGTGCTCAAGCTGCAACTGAAACAGCCGTACCATCTCCATGGCCGGCCCAGCGGCCCCGGCAATGGCCACACCGGAGTGTTGATCTGCGGGAAAGACCTTCTCAATTGTCCGATGGCTGATCAGGTGTCCGGCTGTCGCCCGACGATCCCCCGCCATGACAACCCCTTGGCGGCAGCGAATGGCAACCACGGTGGTGGCATGGGAAATGGCCAATTCAGCAGCCGGGGCGTCGGGTACGGGCGGTGTCAGCCCGGTGGAGCGTAATAACTCCGCAAAGTTGGGGCCCGGGTCGCCCCCGGCTTCAAAAAGGGGCAACGTCACAGCTAGCAGACTACCGCTACTGTCCACCCTTTTGGATATACGACTTCACGAAGTCCTCGGCGTTGGACTCCAGCACCTCGTCTATTTCATCCAGCAGTTCGTCGAGCTCGGCCTTCAGCTCCTCGCCTTGATCCGAAGTCGCAGGGGCGTCTTCGACTTCAGACTGCTCCCGTTGAGGCGCTGGTTTCTTGATCTGCTCTCTCTCTGCCATTTCATTCCCCTCGTGCCCGAGTGCGTGACGATCACGATATCGCGCCGACCCCGAAACAAGTGCAAATTCTACGTTCGTCTCAGCGAGAGCTCGGCTCTCGCAAGCGGGTAAGGAGCTCCGCGGCGGTGTCGCAATCGGCCAGTAGTCGCTCGACGTGGTCGACCGTCCCCCGGGTTGGCTCCATCATGGGAACCCGGCGCAGCGGTTCATCACCCACGTCGAACACGATCGAGTCCCAATTGGCGGCCACGATGTTGGAAGCCCACCGTTTGAGACACTGGCCCCGGAAGTACGCACGAGTGTCAGTCGGCGGCTCGGAAATGGCCGATCGGGCTTCCTCGTCCGAGATCAGAGTTTCAAGCCCCGCCCGAGCAGCCACTGATCGGTCGGGCCGCAAGTCGTGGTATTGAAGGTCGAGAGCGGCCAGCCGGGCATCGTCAGACCGCAGCCCGTGGCGTTGGGACAGGCCTTGGATCAAACGGTACTTGGCCACCCAGTCGAGTTGGCGGGCCATGGTCATCGGATCGGCCTCCAGGCCAGTCAGAACCCGCTCCCACCGGTCGAGCACCATCTCGCCAACCGAACCTCCCACTGCATCAAGCCCGTGGCTGTCGGCGTACTTGCGGGCCTGGTCCAAAAAGTCCCATTGAACCTCCAAAGCGGTGGCAGACGTTCCGTCAGCGAACTCCAGAGGCGTTGACAGGCTCAGGTCGTAGGACACCTGACGCATGGCCTGCACCGGGGTTCGAAAGCGGAATTCTCGTGGCAAGACGTTGTCCTCGACCATGGCCAAGACGATGGCCGTCGTTCCCGTTTTGAGGAAGGTGGCCACTTCTGACATGTTGGCGTCGCCCGTTATCACGTGAAGGCGTCGGTAGTGCCGGGCATCGGCATGAGGCTCGTCGCGGGTGTTGATGATGGGTCGCTTGAGCGTGGTCTCCAGGCCCACCTCCTCCTCAAAGAAATCGGCCCGCTGGGTGATCTGGAACGGCACCTCCGCGGTGGTCAGTCCCGGCGCCTCGGAACCGACTTTGCCCGCGCCCGTGAAGATCTGGCGCGTCACCAGGTGGGCAGTGGCATGGACCACGATCTGGAAAAAGGGGGTGGCGCGGGCCATGAGATAGTTCTCATGACAGCCGTAGCTGTTGCCCTTGCCATCGGAGTTGTTCTTGTACACCACCAATTCCTGGCCCAAAGGCAGCACTTGGGAGGCCGCCTGCATTGAGCGGATCAAGATCAGTTCCGCAGCCTTGTCATACCGGGTCACATCCAGGGCATTGCTGCATTCTGGGGAGGACATCTCGGGATGGGCATGGTCCACGTAGTAGCGAGCGCCGTTGGTGAGCACTGCGTTCACCAGATGAGTCTCGATCTCGGGAGCCAGCGACCCCAGGGGGGCAATGCCTCGAATGTCGTTGCCGGGCATCTCGTCCTCGAAATCCCAGGTCACTCCGGTCGCCGGCCCGCCCTCCCCGGTGCGCTCCACTTCCGACAGATAGGAGTTGATCAGCAGCGAAGAGGCCGAGATGGGGTTGGCGTCTTCGGTGCCGGTATGCGCGATCCCGAACTCGGTCTCGATGCCGCAGATCTTGGGAACCGCCATGCTCGGCACGCTAGTTGACTTGGGCGGCAAGTCTGGCGGTAATCGAGGTCAGAGATATTGGCCGGGGCCGATGGCCTCGATGGAACGGCCGCCTTGGCTCGTCTCCTCGTTGGACAGGAGGGTTCGGACAAAAACGATGCGCTCCCCCTTCTTGCCTGAGATCTTGGCCCAGTCGTCGGGGTTCGTGGTGTTGGGCAGATCCTCGTGCTCTCGGTACTCCTGGTGTACTGAATCCAACAGGTCGTTGACATGTATGCCCGGGGCCCCTCCAGCCAGAAGGCGCTTGATGGCCAGTTTTTTGGCCCGCCGAACAACGTTTTCGATCATGGCCCCAGAGGCGAAGTCCTTGAAGTACATGATCTCTTTGTCACCGTTCTGATAGGTGACCTCCAAGAACTGGTTGCGCTCTTCCTCCAAGAACATCTCGGTCACCGTCTGCTCGACCATGGCTTGGATCGCCTTGTCCGGATCACCTCCGCCCAGCCCTTCCACCATCTCCGCGGCAATGGGCAGATCGGAGGTGAGATAGCGGGAGAAGATGGCGCAGGCCGCATCGGCGTCGGGACGCTGGATCTTGATCTTCACATCTAGGCGTCCAGGTCTGAGTATGGCCGGGTCGATGAGATCCTCGCGGTTCGAAGCCCCGATCACGATTACATTGCGCAGCGCCTCCACACCGTCGATCTCGGCGAGGAGCTGGGGGACGACGGTGGATTCCATGTCTGAGCTGATCCCAGTTCCCCGAGTGCGGAAGAGCGACTCCATCTCATCGAAGAACACGATTACCGGCCATCCCTCAGCCGACTTCTCCCGGGCTCGCTGGAAAACCAATCGAATTTGGCGCTCGGTCTCTCCCACATACTTGTTCAGCAGCTCTGGGCCCTTGATGTTCAAAAAGTACGACCGCGCCTCCCGGTCGGAACTCATGTCAGCCACCTTGCTGGCCAAGGAGTTCGCCACTGCCTTTGCGATCAGGGTCTTGCCGCAGCCCGGCGGTCCGTACAACAAGATGCCCTTGGGGGCGGGCAACTGGTACTCGGCGAACAGGTCGTGATGTACGAAGGGAAGCTCGACCGCGTCGGTTATCTGCTCGATCTGCTCGTCTAATCCACCGACCTGGTCGTAGGTGATATCGGGCACCTCCTCAAGCACAAGATCTTCCACCTCGGGGCGGGGCAGGCGCTCGACCAGCAGCCCCGAGCGAGAGTCCATAAGGACGGTGTCTCCGCTCTTCAGAGGCTGGTCGATCAGCTCGGTGGCTAGTTCTACCACCCGCTCTTCGTCTGCTCGGCCGACTATGAGAGCCCGCACACCGCCTTCCAACACCTCTTTGACCGTCACCACCTCGCCGGTTCCATCGCCCACCCGGGACAACACGACGTTCAGAGATTCATTCAGCACGACCTCTTGTCCCCGGTTCAACTCCTCTGACTCGATCTCGGGATGAAGTGCAACCCGCATCTTGCGGCCCCCGGAGAAAACATCCACGGTTCCGTCGTCATTCCGGCCCAAGAGTGTCCCGTAGGCCGACGGCGGTTGGGTCAGCTTGTCCACCTCGTCGCGCAGTGCGGAGATGTGTTCACGGGCCTCGCGCAGGGTGTAGGTGAGCTTTTCGTTCTGAGAAACCGCCTTGGCCAACTGCCCCTTGGTCTCCAACAGCCGTTCTTCCAGAGTCCGAACCCGCTTGGGGGCGTCTTGGAGCCGCTGGCGGAGCACGGCCACCTCTTCTTCCAGCGCCTTCGCTAGTTCCGCCGGAGAAATTTCCTCCTGCGGGCTGTCCGATTCCGCCCCGTCGCCGTCTGCCATACCAACTCGACTTTACACGTCACAGATGGGTTTGCCGTCGCCAGATGTTCGCCGGGGGGAAACTCACTTCAGCCAATTTCGGCTGGTTGGATGAGATCCACCCTAGGACGGTTACACTGTAGGTACCGCCAGCGTCTACCATGCTTGCCGTCCGCTGGCTGTCATGAAAGGGGCCACAGCACCGATGCAAATGAAGGTCTGGATCGATCAAGATCTCTGCACTGGTGACGGTCTCTGTGAAGAGATCGCTCCCGATGTCTTCACTCTGCTCGACGATGGTCTGGCCTACGTGAAAGAGGGCGACAAGGTATTTGCTGAGCCTGGTGGAGTCGAAGGACTGGCCATCGTGCCCGAAGGGCAAGAAGAGGCAACCATCGAATCGGCTGAAGAATGCCCTGGCGAGTGCATCTTCATAGAGGTCTGATCCGAGCTCCCAAACTCTCCAACTAGTCGGCGAGTCTTCTCGCGGCAGTAATGAATCCGGTGTGGCCCACCATTCGATGCTCAGGTCTCACCGCGTCGCCTTGGATATACCATCCCCGATGAAGAACCTCCACGGTCGATGCCGAGGCCCACGCTCCCGACTCGCAGGCTTTACGCAGCTGCACCGCCTGCACGATGCTCGGGGTGTAAGCCACTAAAATTCCGCCGGGTCGCAACGAGTCGCTCGCGTGGGGCACTACCTGCCAGGGTTCGGGCAAATCCAGCACAACCCTGTCCAATCCCTTTGCATCAATGCCCTGGTAGCAGTCTCTGACCTCTACCTGAAACCGTTCGACAACTTCAGAGCCAAGGAAACCCGTCACGTTCTCGACTGCCTGCTGGGCGAAGTCCTCTCTGATCTCATATCCCAAGACCTCTGCCCCTGCTCTCAGCAGGCTCAGCGACAACGCCCCTGATCCCACCCCTGACTCCAATACCCGAGCGCCGGCAAATACGTCGGCTTGCAACAAGATGGCCGCACTGTCTTTGGGGTACACCACCTGTGCTCCCCGGGGCATCTTCAGCACATAGTCGGAGAGGGTGGGGCGCCAGACGGTCAGTTCGGCATTGCGGTTCGTCCGCACTTGCACTCCCTCGTTGCTGCCGATCAATGCGTCGTGGTTCACCGATCCCGCGTGGGTGTGGAATTCGCGACCCTCTTCCAGCGCGACCAGATAGCGTCGGCCTTTTCGATCGGTTAGCAAGACCAGTTCGCCGGCTTGAAGCAGCTGGCTCACTGTGATTCGTCGGACAAATGCGTGATGACCAGGCGCTCACCTGGTTGCAGTTCCTCACTCAGCACCGTTCGCAGACGCCGGGTGTTAGCAAACCGGTTCAAGAGGCGAATCCCCCAGGCGATGGTCCCCAATAGGAGCCACCCACGACTCCCGCCTACTAGGCCACGGACAATGGCCTGACGACGCAGATACCCAAGGGGACCGGGCATGTTCCGAATCCGATCAGACCCTTCGGACTTCGACCACGGTCCGGCTCGCCCGGCCGCGCCGTCGTCCCAGCCAAAAGGCCACCACCGCCAGCGCCCCGATTGCCACTATGCCCGCGCCCAGCATTGGAGTGCGAGCTGCGTCAGCCGTCTGACCCAAGTCGCCCTTCAGCTCCTGGAACTTGTCTCTAATGTCGTCCCGGCTGATGACTTCGTGGTTCATATAGACGTCGCTCACGGACTGTCTCCTTTCGATAGCCGAGCCCTGATGAGCACTGCGGCCCCTAGAACCACCACCACTCCGGCGAGCACTACTACATAGGGCAGGGCGCTCATATTTCCGTCGAACACTCCGGAGGCCTCAGTTTGGAGCAGGCGCAAACCGGCAATTGCCAAGAAGACAAAACCCACACCGATGCTTAACCCGCCGAGAATGCCGAACTTCAGCGTTTTTCCCAGTTTTGTCAGCGGCGCCAAGATCTCTTGGCGGGCATAGCCGGTCAGGAGGTCCTTTAGTTCTTCCGCGAACTTCTTGGGCGAACTGGGCTTTTTTTTGGCGGCTTTTGAACGCTTCGGCAATTGTCCTCCTGCGAGTCTCTTCAGCAATCAGCCAGCCTACCCCGGCGGTCTCCCCTACCCCATCTCGATTCTGGCCCGGATGAGCTCTTCAGCCTCGGTGAGGAGTTGAGCCAATAGATCTAACCGCTGCGCGGAGTTGTCCACAGTCAAGAGTTGCTGACGATCCATGGGCCCCAAAGGAGACAAGGCGGCAAGCTGCCAGACTGCGGTAGAGGCATCCTCGGACAACTCAAATTCCGCGGGGAGTCCGGGAGCCCCCAACTCGGACTGCAATGCCAGAACCCGGCGCCAGGCAGACACAACCGGAGGCAGCCGGGCGCTGATGCCACCACCCTCGTGGTGGCGCAACTCCCCATCGGGCCAGTCTTGGACCTCAGCTCGGGGATAAGGGTCATCCTCCAGCCATCGACAAACCTGAATCCGGCGGGTGCCGCTGGCAACGAGGCCCCATCTCCCATCGGGAAACTCCTGAGCCTCGATGATTCTGGCCACCGTTCCAGCATTGGTGCGGACGTCGCCTCCGCCCACCTCACTCCCCCGCTCGATCAACACGATCCCGAACTCGCGATCGCCGTCCAAGCACTCCTTTGTCATCTGCCGGTAACGAGGTTCGAATACATGGATGGGCACCATCATCGCGGGCAACAACACCATGCCCAATGGAAACATTGGCAGGGTCGACACGTCTTTCATCTCGGAAGCACTGACAAGGTCGACGCGTATTTCAAGATTGACTTCCCGATTGAGGCCTTTAGCCGACCCGGAGCGGTTCAAGCTGGATATCGTCAAGGCTCGGCTTGGCTTCCAGGGTCGCCAAATGGGCCACGATGCGAGTCTCCAACTCTCGGAGGCTTTGGTTGTCCACTGCTCCCTGCCGGTTGGCGATGAACGCAAACGTCATTTCCTGACCGCGGCCTATGTCTATGTAGCCCAACATCACGGTCGTTTCCGCTGAACCGCCCGAAAATGCCCTGATCCGCCCCGGGTTCTCCACGCCGGCAAAACGACTCTGGAGAGGTCCCGAGTCGGCGGCGGTGGGCAGCAGTTCGTGGAAGAAGGGGCTGAACTCTTCGCTTTGCAGCAGCGAGGTGAAAACCGGGCAGGTCGCGACATTGGCGGGGTCTTGCCCAGAACCGTCGAATTGGAGCAGTTGGAACTCCTCGTCATCGACCCCGATTCCCGCCAATACCGTCTCTACCGCCCGCGTTCCAGACCTTGTGCTTCCTGCTCCCGAAGTCACCCGACCGATTTCCTTGAGGAGGAGTTCAACGGTCTCGATGTCTCGGTTGTCGAGAATCTGCTGGTAATGGTCGGAAAGCGGGGCTGATTCTATGGATGCCAGTTCGAACACCTCTTCTTCCTCGGGAACCGCTTCAGAACGAGGGCTGCGGCGAATTACCACGTCGCGGGCCTCGAGCATGTCGTCGAAGAGCGCCGCGGCATAGAACCGCGGATCCTCAGCGGCCTGATAGCCGGTGGCTTCTTCGGAGGCTTCACCGCCTTCATGCTCTTCGCCCTGCGACGAATCCAGGGCAGGGAACTGCACCCAGCCATCATCGAATTGAAGAGCTAGGAGAGTGCCCAGATTGTCGGACTCAATAATTCTCTCCGGCCAAGAACCGACGTAGAACAGATCGTCGTACCTGGTGGCATCTCCCACCACCGCGCCGGTAACCAGGGCCAAACCCCCATCGACCAGTGCTTGGGCCAGGTCCTCAATAGGAGTGTGAAGCCGGTTCTCGTCTTCCCCAAAGGTGGCGACAAACTCCGGGGTCGAAAGTAGCGGGTCGCCCCCGCCGACCAGATAGACGTCGCCGTTCACCACCCCGTCTTCCATTGGCACGATCGATTGCACCGATGTGGTGAAGGTGTGATCTGGACCCAGTTCCTTGTGCGCGGTCGCCAGTGTGAGGAGGAGAAATGCCTCGGAGGGCATCACCTGGATGCCGGCATTGCTCTCGTAAAACGGAGGAGTTCGATCGTTGAGGGTTACGTTGATGCAAGCCGCCGCGGGAGCGGAGGCCATCATTTCGTCCAACGAGTCGAAAAATCCAGGTTCGGTAAGCGGCGGGGCCACTAGCGCCTTCAGGCGGCGGGTGGAGACAAGAGGGGTGCCCACACCGGGAGGCACCGCGTCGTCGGTGGCAACCTCACCCAGGTTCTCGTGAAGTTGTTCGTTCATGTAGTTGGAGCCGAAGAGCGCCGCTAGGGCAACCGCAAGCAGCAGAACGGGCGTGGCGATCCGGCGCACTTAGGTCATCCTAGTGGTGCGTCTTTTTTCCGCCTAGATGGCGTTGTCGCCACCGGGCGTACCACCACAGGTGGTTCAGAGCCCTCACCGCTCGATCTGCGGAAGGAAAGCAGTAGCGACCTTCTCCAGACAAAGTGGCCGGCCCTGAATTTGAGGACTGGGTGACGGCCAGCTCGGTGGCCGCCAGTATTGGCTTGCCGGTTCGAGTCGAGGCATCGTCCGCTGCTTGGGCAAAGCGGCTGTCCTGGCGCTCGTGGTATTGGCAGATGCGTTCCAGCTCAGCCGATTCGAAGTACGGGCCAGATCGCAAGTGGGACGCGGTGTTGGCTTGGATCCCCATTCCAAGATAAATCACCGCATCGACCTCCGGGTGATCAGCAACCAGGTTGATTGCATCCGGAATGGTGTCGCGGCTTTCGCCGCCGGCCAGGTCGATCGGATTGCTGCGGCTCCATCGGGGAGGCACCAAACCATCTATGGCCGCCATCAGATCTCCGGGCAGGGGTATCAGTTCGAGACTCGATCTTGACACCGCATCTGCGGCGATCACACCCCAGCCACCCGCGCTGGAGAGTACTAGCGTGCGGGGACCAGCGGGCAGGGGCTGGGTTGCGAAGGCCGCCACCGCGTCGTACGCCTCCTCGATGGTAGAAGCCCTGACCGCCCCGCTCTGACGAACCATGCCGTCGAACACCCGGTCGTTGGTGGCCAGCGCTCCAGTATGACTGGCGGCCGCTTGTGCTCCTCTCGGGGTGGTCCCTCCCTTGACGAGCACCACCGGCTTGGCCTCAGCTACTTCTCGAACCGTCGACGCGAATTTCCCCCCATCACCCACTCCCTCGACGTAGGCGGCCATTGCCTTGGTATGGGAGTCGCCGGCGAACCATTTCAGGAAATCCACAACCTCCACCATGGCCGCGTTGCCTGCGCTCACTGCCCGGCTGATGCCCACACCGCTGTGCGCGGAATAGTTCATGAATGCCGAAACCAGATTGCCCGACTGGCTGGCAACCGAGATCGGCCCGGAGGGCGGAATCGGAGCCACTATCTGGGCCGCCAATCTAGCCGGGTTGGAAATCAACCCCTGCCCATTGGGCCCGGCCAACACCATGCCCAGCGAATGGGCCAGATCGACCAGCTCTTCTTCAACTCGAGCCCCTTCAGAGCCTGTCTCTCGGAAACCTCCCGAGGCAATGAAAGCCGCACCAACGCCCCGGCTAGCAGCCGACCGCAATATGTTGGCGCAGGTCTGAGGTGGAGTGCAGACCAACACCAGATCTGCCGCTCCTTGGGGCACCTCCTCGACCTCCGCCATGGTCTCGACCCCCAAGATGGTGGGCCTGTCTGGGTTGGTGGCGAACACCGGACCGCCGAATCCGCCAGCCAAGATGTTGTGAAGAGCGACAAAACCAAACTTCCCGGGATGGGTAGACGCACCGGCCAACACGATTCCCCGGGGATTGAACAGGAGATCGAACTGCGACAGGCTCATGTGTCGCTCATAATCACCAGTGCATCCACCGCCACCGGCAACCCCTCCCTGATCACCAGGGGATTCACATCTATAGCCTCAACCCCTTCCCGGCCCGCGGCTTCGGCTAGCCCCAAGAGAGCCTCCGTCAAGGCAATCCGGTCAGCTGCCGGTTCGCCGCGCAGCGGGCCCAGTAGAGCGGCCATGCCCAGATCGTCGATCATGTCCTGGCAGTCGGCTTCACTAACCGGAATCAGGCGAAACACTGCCTCTCCCACGGCCTCGGCCAGCACTCCGCCCACTCCGAGCATTAGCGCGGCACCGAACTGATCAGTGCGGACTACTCCGGCCATTAGCTCCCGGTGCCCGGTCACCATCTCCGAAACCAGCAACGCCACGTCACCGTCCTCCTCGGTGGCCGCGGCCAAAAGTTGCTCGGCCGCAGACCGCACTCCGTCGGGGTTGTCGAGCCCTAACCGCACAAGACCACGTTCGCTCTTGTGGGCCAGCGACGGGCTGCACAGCTTCACCGCAACTGGCCATCCGATCTCTGCCGACGCGGCTACAGCTTCGTCCGCCGACTTGGCCAGCCTGTCCCGGCTCACCATCAAGCCATGGGTCGCCAAGAGCTGTTTGGACTCGAATTCCGACAACACCCCCATCCCCGCCCAACCTACCTGTCCAACCCCACCTTGCTCACTCCGACCACCGCAGCAAGAGGCGGACAGGACCAGTACAGTGCGAGAGTTCAGAACCTCATGTAACCCCCGCCTGTCCTCTAGGGTCACACTCGTGACTGCTATGTCGGCGGTCGGCCTGACCCGTTGGGAGTTTGATCAGTGCAGATAGTGATCGCGATCGCAGTAGGGCTCGCCCTCACTCAGTTGGCCAATTTGGCCACGACGGTGTACCTGCACCGGGACTTGGCCCATAAGGCAGTGCAACTTCACCCTGCCCTTCGCAGCGCTTTCAAGGTCTTCTTGTGGATGTCAACCGGGATTTCTGCCCGGCAGTGGGCCGCAGTCCACCGCAAGCACCACGCCTACACCGATGCCCCCGAAGACCCCCACTCCCCGGCCCGACTGGGCTGGTTGCGGGTTCAGCTCACCAATGCCGCCCTCTACCGGCGGTCGGCTCGCGATCCCCAAACCACTGAGCGCTATGCCAAAGACATCCCTGTCACTGCGCCCGACCGATGGCTACTCGGCCGCGGCATCATCGGATTGGCCCTTGGAGTGGTCGTATTGGTCTGGTGGCTGGGCTTGGTGCCGGGCATTGTGGCCGTTGCTGTACACACTGTGGGCTATATCGGCCTCGGGGGCTCGGTAAACGGGGTAGCCCACACTTTCGGGCGCCGTCCGTTCGACAACAGCGCCACCAACGTCACCTGGTTGGCCTGGCTCACCTGCGGCGAGGGTTACCACAACAATCACCATGCCGCCCCGACATCGGCCCGATTCGCCCGCCGCTGGCACAATTTCGACTTGGGGTGGTGGTTTATCAGCCTGGCCAGCAAGCTGGGACTGGCTCGAATCCGCCATGCCGACGTTGACTCGCTGGCCTCTCGGGCAACTACCTCAGTTCCGGTCTGATCCCACCCATTGTGTAACCAACTGTTTTTTCCGCTGACCGCGCCCTCCACCGGGCTAGCGTGCAGGTAGTGAGCAGGTATGGGGCCGCTTTATCCGAGCATCCCGACTCGGCCAGTGCCGTCGGTGAGGTGATCGGCGAGATACTCGAAACAGTCGGCCATTCGCCTGATTTGGCCGTGCTGTTCACCTCGGCCTCGCACCGAGAGGCAATCGGCGAAGTCGCCGACGCCATCCACCAAGTCCTCGCTCCTGCGGCACTCGTTGGAGCCGCCGCAGTGTCGGTAATCGGCGGACCCCATGAAATCGAAGAGCGCCCAGCCGTATCCCTTTGGGCCGCGGCACAGTGCCAGGCCCAAGCCATTCGCTTAGAAGCAGTACGAGGTCCCGACGGATGGGCGGTGGGGGGAATGCCGGACACGGCCGAGGGAACCCTCTTGGTGCTCCCCGACCCCTTTACCTTCCCCAGCGATGCCCTGCTGACGACGGGCCCAGACCTAACTGTGGTGGGCGGACTGGCGTCGGCCGCCGGCCGACCGGGAGGCAACCGCCTGATTCTGGATCAACAGGTGTTCAACGACGGCGCGGTAGGCGTTTTGCTTGATCCGGCGGTTGAAGTTCGCACCGTCGTATCCCAAGGCTGCCGCCCGATTGGCCAGCCGTTCACCATCACCAAGTCGGACGGCAACATTGTGGCTGAAATGGGGGGTCGCCCGGCTGTCGACCGACTGCGGGAGACCTTGCTGGGATTGGACGAGGCCGAGCGTGCACTGGTGGCGAAGGGCCTGCACATCGGCATCGTCATCGACGAGCACAAATCCGAATTCAACCGGGGCGACTTCTTGATTCGCGGTCTGATCGGCGCGGACGAGGAATCTGGATCGCTGGCGGTGGGCGACTCAGTGGACATTGGTACCACCGTTCAATTCCAGGTGCGGGATGCGGCCACCGCGGACGAAGACCTCCGCGAGCTGATGGCCGATGCCTCAGCAGGGTCGGCCCTCGTGTTCACCTGCAACGGACGGGGCACGCATCTGTTCGACGGCCCTGACCATGACGCCGCGGTAGTCCATGAGGCCTTGGAAAGAGCACCGGTGGCAGGAATGTTCTGCGCCGGAGAGCTCGGCCCAATCGGCGGCCATAATTTCCTGCACGGGTTCACCGCTTCGGTGGTGCTGTTCCCTTGACCAACTGAAAGGATCGATCCTTCTATGGCTGCGTTTCCCGCCGCACTCGAAGCCCAAGGCATAAGCGTTATCCGCGGCCTGGCCATGGACGCTCCCCACCAGGCCCGCTCCGGGCATCAGGGGACCGCCATGGCTTTGGCGCCGCTGGCCCACGTGCTTTGGACTCGCATTCTGCGCTACGACGCTGACGACCCGGCTTGGCCCGACCGAGACCGATTCGTGCTCAGCGCCGGACATGCATCCATCCTGCTGTACTCCATGCTCCACCTCACCGGCCAAGGCCTCACTTTGGACGACCTGCGGGACTTCCGCCAATGGGGCAGCCAAACTCCTGGTCACCCCGAGGTTGGCCACACCGCAGGGGTCGAAGTCACCACCGGGCCGCTCGGCCAGGGAATCGCCAACGCAGTGGGCATGGCGGTGGCGGAGCGCTGGCTGCGCCACCGCTTCGGTGCCGAGGTCTGCGACCACCGGGTGTTCGCTCTATGCAGCGACGGCGACCTGTCGGAGGGGATCAGCCACGAGGCTTCTTCCCTTGCCGGGCATCAGGGCCTCGACCGGCTCATCTGCTTCTACGACGACAACCGGATCACCATCGACGGCCCCACCGATCTCTCCCTTTCCGACGACGCCGCTCAGCGGTTTGCCGCCTACGGCTGGCACGTCGTGGACTTGGGGGAGGCGGCCGAGGACCTCGATGCCCTGGAAGCGGGTATCCGTACAGCCATGGCGGCTGAGGGTGCTCCTTCGCTGGTCATCGTGCGCAGCCATGTCGCCTACCCCTCCCCCGGCCAGACCGACAACCACGAGGCCCACGGCTACTCGCTGTTCGACGACGAGATCGCCGCCACCAAGGAGGTTATGGGGCTGCCGGCTGGTGAGTCGTTTTACGTGCCCGCTGAGGTGAATGATGCCTACCGGGCGGCTGGTCGACGGGGTGCCCTCGAGCGGTCATCGTGGCAGCAGAGGGTAGAAGCCCTTGGACCCCAGCGTTCGGAGTACGAGGCTTGTCTGGCAGGCCGAGGCCTGCCCGGCTGGGAGAACAAGCTGCCGTCGTGGCCCGCCAGCGCTTCGGTGGCCACTCGCAAAGCCAGTTCCGCTTGCCTCAATGCCATTGCCGACGTCGTTCCCGGCTTGATAGCAGGGGGTGCCGACCTCACCGGCAACACCGGAACCAGCCTTTCCGATGCCGAACCGCTCAGCTCAGCCCACCCGGCCGGGCGCCAGATCTACTTCGGCATCAGGGAGCATGCCATGGGCGCGGTGCTCAACGGGGCCGCTCTCCACGGAGGTGTGGTCCCGGTGGGAGGCACCTTCCTGGTGTTCAGCGACTACATGAGGCCTGCGGTACGGCTGGCCGCGCTTTCGGAAGCCCACAGCATCTTCGTGTGGAGCCACGACTCGGTGGGCGTAGGCGAGGACGGTCCCACTCACCAGCCGGTGGAGCACGTCATGTCGCTGAGAACAATTCCCGGTCTGAGGGTCTTCCGGCCAGCTGACGGCAACGAAGTGGCCCAGGCTTGGCGGCTGGCCATCGACCTCGACGGCCCCAGCGCGATGATCCTGACCCGCCAGAACGTTCCCTCCTTGGAGGGGACTGCCGCAGCTGACGGGGTGGCCCGCGGTGCCTACACCCTGGTCGATTGCATTGATCCCGACGTGATCCTGGTGGGGACCGGCAGTGAGGTGTCGGTTTGCGTAGACGCGGCCATCGCGCTTAATGAGCAGGGCATAGTCGCCCGAGTGGTCTCCATGCCCTGCTGGGAGTTGTTCGCTGAACAGGATCCCAGTTATCAAGCCGCGGTACTGCCCGATGGAGTGCCCAAACTCTCAGTGGAAGCTGGGGTGACCATGGGCTGGGAGCGTTGGGTGGACCTCCCGGTGGGCATTGACCGATTCGGGGCCTCAGCCCCGGGCTCAGTGGTCTTGGACAAGCTGGGCATGAACCCGGCCAATGTCGCAGCTGAGGCCGCGACGCTTTTCGCTAGTTAGGAGTAACAACGATGAGCAGTCTCCATGACCTGTATCGGAACTACGGCCAGAGTCCGTGGCTGGACAATCTGCGCCGAGAATGGATCAACAACGGTCAGTTGTCCCGGTGGGTGGAGCGCGGGGTGCGAGGACTCACCTCCAATCCCAGCATCTTCCAAAAGGCCATGACCGCGGGCACCGACTACGACGAGCAGTTTGCCGGACTGCTGGCCGATGGTATGAGCGTGGCCGACGCCTACTGGGAGCTCGTGCTGACCGATATCGGGGGCGCCCTCGACGTGCTCGAGCCGGTCCACGAAGCCAGCGACGGGATCGACGGCTTCGTCTCGGTAGAAGTCGACCCCAAGTTGGCCCGCGACACCGATGGCACCCTCTTCGCGGCTCGAGCACTTCATCGGCGCATCAATCGCCCCAATCTGTACGTGAAAATCCCCGGCACCGCCGAGGGACTGCCCGCCATCCAGTCCATGACCTCTGAGGGCCGCAGCATCAACGTGACCCTGCTGTTCTCACTACAACGCTACGCCGAGGTCATCGAGGCCTATCTCTGCGGCCTTGAAACCTGCGAGGGGGATCTGTCGTCAGTTTCCGGGGTGGCGTCGTTCTTCATTAGCCGCACCGATACCGAGGTGGACCGCCGATTGGAGGCCGTCGGAACCGCCGAAGCCCTGGGGCTGAGGGGCCAGACCGCGGTGGCCCAGGGACAGGTTGCCTATCAAATCTTCAAAGAGAAGTTCTCCGGACCCCGCTGGGAGGCCCTTGCCGCCCGGGGAGCCCGGGTGCAAAGGCCGCTGTGGGCTTCCACTTCCACCAAGAACCCGGCATATCCTGACACCCTCTATGTCGACCAGCTCATCGGACCCGACACCGTGAACACGCTCCCCGACGCCACTCTGGAAGCGTTCACCGACCACGGCACCCTGGACCGCACCGTGGACGCCGACCCCGACGCCGCCATGGCCGCACTCGACAGAGTCGCCGAAGTCGGCGTTGACCTGGAAGCCGTGGCTGACCGTTTGGAAGACGAGGGGGTCTCGGCATTCGTGAAGTCATTCGACGACCTTCTCGAGAGCCTGACCACCACCGCCGACCGCTTGATGGACGTCTCTCGGTGACCATTGCCGCCAGCCGTAACCTGCTGGAACTAGACTTGGCCGATCTGATGGCCCGAGCCCGGGCAGTGCGAGATCGAGTACACAGCACTCGGATCACCTACTCCCCCAAGGTGTTCATCCCCCTCACCATGCTGTGCCGGGACAAGTGCGGCTACTGCACCTTCGCCCAGCCGCCCGCCCGCTTGGAATCGCCCTACTTGAGCGATCACGAGGTGCTGGCCATCGCCGAGTCGGGGGCAGCAGTCGGATGCCACGAGGCTCTGTTCACCCTCGGCGAGCGTCCCGAGCTCCGCTACCCCGATGCCGCGAAGTGGCTAGAGACCCATGGCTTCGCCTCCACCGTGGACTATCTAGCCCACGCCACCCTGCTGGTGGTGGAAAAGACCGGTCTCCTGCCCCACGCCAACGCCGGCGCCCTCTACCCCGAGGAGCTGGCCCTGCTCCGCAAGACCGCCCCGTCACAGGGAATGATGCTGGAGACTCTGGCTGAGTTGGACTGCCATCGGGGCTCTCCTGACAAGACCCCCGAGCGACGGCTGGCCACCCTGGAGGCCGCCGGCGAGCTGGCCATCCCGTTCACCACCGGGATCTTGGTGGGCATCGGCGAGACCAGAGCCGACCGGGTGGAGGCGCTGGAGGCCATCGCCGAGTCGCATCGGCGCTGGGGCCATATTCAAGAGGTCATCGTGCAGAACTTTTTGCCCAAGCCGGGCACGGCCATGCACGCTGCTCCGCCCTGCGACCACGACGAGTACCTCGAGGCCATCGCCCTGGCCCGCCTCATCCTGCCCGAGGAGATCCACCTTCAGGCGCCGCCCAATCTCTCTGATGACTTCGGCCGACTGCTCGACGCGGGCATCGACGATTGGGGCGGGGTTTCCCCGATTACCGCCGACCATGTGAACCCCGAACGCCCCTGGCCGGCCCTCGAACGCTTGCAGGCTGTTACCGAGGCCAAAGGGTTCGCCCTGGCCCCCCGGTTGACCGTATATCCAGAGTTTGCCCTCAAGCCTGAGCGGTGGCTTGATGAGGACATGCGCTTCCCGGTGCTCGACCGCAGTGACGCCGAGGGCCTCGGTCGGCCCGACGACCTAGGCTGGTATTCCGGAGCCGACGCTCAGCCGCCAGTGCTAATGACCCCTCCAAGGGGAAACGGCTCATCTGCGTCCCGGGCCACCGTCAACGGCGCGGTAGGCGAGGTGCTAGCCGGAGTTCGCGCCGGACAAGAGGTCGATGTGGAGGAGATTGTCACCCTGTTCGGCGCCCGCGGCCCCGAAGTTCGCGCCGTCGCAGCCCTGGCCGATGAGCTCCGCCAGGTTGCGGTGGGCGACGAGGTCACCTGGGTGTCAAACCGCAACATCAACTACACCAACGTCTGCACCTTCAAGTGCCGCTTCTGTGGATTCTCCAAGGGACCGCTGTCGCTCAACCTCCGAGGCGACCCCTATCTGTTGACTTTGGACGACATCGCCGAGCGCTCCGCGGAGGCGGCGGCGGCCGGAGCCACCGAGGTCTGCCTCCAAGGCGGCATCCACCCCAACTTCGACGGGGACTACTACATCGACGTCACCCGGGCGGTGAAGGATGCAGTGCCGGATATCCATGTGCACGGCTTCACTGCTCTAGAGGTCACCGAGGGGGCTCGACGCCTGGAAGAGCCGCTGGCCGACTACTTGCGCCGCCTTATGGACGCCGGCCTCCGCTCGCTGCCCGGTACGGCCGCCGAAATCCTCGATGACGATGTACGCGCGGTGATCTGCCCCGACAAGATCGACACCGTCGAGTGGCTGGAGGCCCACCGCACCGCTCACGGCCTTGGCCTGCGGTCCAACGTCACCATCATGTTCGGCACCGTCGAGCAGCCAGTCCACTGGGCCCGCCACCTGGTCCGCACCCGCGATCTCCAGAAGGAGACCGGCGGCTTCACAGAGTTCGTGCCCCTGCCCTTCGTGCACATGGCCGCCCCCATTTATCTGCAACGGCGATCCCGACGGGGACCCACCTTCCGAGAGGCGCTTCTGATGCACTCCGTGGGCCGCATCGCCTACCACGGCTGGATCCCCAACATCCAGGCATCGTGGGTGAAGCTAGGCCAAGCCGGAGCGGCTCAGATGCTCCAGGCGGGGGTCAACGACTTGGGCGGCACCCTCATCAACGAGAACATCTCCCGAGCGGCCGGCGCCTCCCACGGCCAAGAGATCACCGAAGACGATCTCCGTGCCCTCTGTGCTCCCCTAGGCCGCACCCTCCGCCAGAGAACCACGTTGTACGACGCGGTATCTGTCTAGACCTCTAATCCCCCAGTATCGAGATCGCCTTCTCGACTGACCGACGAGCCCGGGTCAGTTTCTTTTCCTCTTCGGGGCGGGTTGTGGCCCCGTCTTCTACGGCGTCGCGCAGCACTGACATGGCCAGGTCGTCGAGCTGTTCGGCAATCTGCTCGAGCTGCTCGCGGATGTGCTCAGCGGTCATTGCCCAAAACCTCGTCCACGATTTCCAGGGGGTGGCGCACGACAACCCCGGCGTTGGCCAAATGGATGGTGCAACCGGGGTTGGCGCTGGCCACGATATCGGCACCCGAACGGCCGATGGCCTCCAGCTTGCGCTCTCGAATCGACGCGGCTAGATCTGGTTGCATAGCGGCGTAAGCGCCACCGGCCCCACAGCACAAGCCATCGTCGTCAAGAGCTACGACAGTGGCGTAGCGGGCCAGTACCTCGGCCACTGGCTGATGAGTCCGCTGCACATGGCGCAGATGGCAGGGGTCGTGAACGGCCACGGTCAGCTTCTCACCCTGCTCCCCCGCGGATGGCAGTCGGTCGGCATGGGCCGCTAGCCACTCGTGGACGTCCAGCACCCGCTCGCTGAAGGCGATGGCCTCTGGTGTGCCCAAGTGCTTGCCGTACTCCTTGAGGGCAGCCCCGCAGCCCGCTGAATCAACCAGGATCGGGGCTGAGCCCTCCAGTGCCCTCATCGTTCGCACCGCCAGCGAGCGGGCATGGTCCTCCAGGCCAGCGTGGAGCGACAGCGCTCCGCAGCACCCGGCCCCTGCGCCCGGCAGGGCCACACCGGCCCCGGTTGCTTCCACTACTTGCTTCACCGCAGCATGGGTCGACCGCTGCCAAGCGTCCATCACACAACCGGTGAACAGCCACACGTCGTCGCCCGAATCCCGCATCCGTGCCTGCATCAGCGGAATCTTGGGCAGCCCGAGCCGCTTGGATGGCACCAGCCGCAGCCGCTGGGCTACGGCCAGCATCCGAGACAGCAGATTCAGCAGCCGGCCGTGGCCAAGAAGCCGAAACCCCCACCGACGCCAGTCCACTCGTCGCCGACGGCCCAGCTCGGCCTGAGTGGCTTCCATCATGGAGCCGAACGGCACCCCTGAAGGGCAGGCCGGCTCGCACCCCCGGCATTGCACGCATGTGTCCATCGAAGACAAGAACGCCTGGTCGATGGCGGCACCTTGGTCTTGCACTTGGCGCATTGCGCTGATCCGGCCTCTCGGCGAGGCCCACTCTTCTCCGGTTACCCGAAATGTCGGGCAGTGAGGCAGACACAGCCCACACGCCACGCACGAGGCCAGTTCCTCGGGATCGATTCCCAGCGAAGCCCGAGCCGTCATGCCGCCGCCAGCGGGTCGCGCCCTGGATTGAGGCGGCCCCCGTGGTCGAACTCGGCCTTCAATCGCTGATGTAGCGAAATCACCGCGGGGTCGGGATCGGGAAGCGGGCGGGGGTCAGACACATACGCCGATCCGGTGCCGACCAGCACGACATAGCTGTCTGGAACTCCCCCAACCTCCAGCGCTTCGGTTGGTACTCGGTAAGGGGGTAGGGGTGGAGCGCCATCGGCTGGCTCACACCCCAGCGACCGAGCCAGCTCCGCTTCAGCCTCCACGTCCGATTCGTGGCCCTCCAGATGGACCCATACCGTCTGGCCGTCCCAAAGAATGGACGACGGGCTGAACAGGAGACGACGCAACTCCGTCGGATCGCACGGTCCCGTTAGCCATTGCTGAACAGCCGGCCGAGGCCAGGTTCGCAGTATCACTTCCCCCACCAGTCCCAGCGTGCCCAGCGAACCCACCAGCAGGCGGCATAGGTCGAAGCCCGACACGTTCTTCACCGTCGGGCCGCCCGCTGTGACCAGACGGCCGTCGTCGGCCACATAGACCGCCTCCAAAAGGGCATCACGGAGCCGCCCCCGGCCCAGGGCATGAACATCGTCGCGACCCACGGCCAGCAAACCGCCCACAGTGGCTTCCGGCAGAAATGGCAGATTGACCCGCTGGCCGGCCTCGGCCAGCACTGCGTCAAGCTCCGTGACCGGGGTTCCAGCCCCCACTCGGATAGTCATGTCGGCAGGATCAAAGCCGCGCACACCAGCCGGAGCCCGCACTAACCGGGTCTCCTCCTGGCACGATCCTCCAACCTCCCATTGAGTGCGCCCCCCAACCACAGCCACCGGACCGTCCGACCCCACCTCAGCGGCAAACGACTCCAGCTCCTCTCCGGCCTCCCTGCTAGCCACCTATCCCCACACCCCTTCGGGGACTTTGTCGAGCGCGTTCACATCGGCACAGCTGGCACCGGTGGGCAGGACCTTGCCGGGGTTGGCCATTTCATAAGGGTCGAATGCGCGGCGCAGTCTGCCCTGGGCGTCGAGATCGGCCTCGCTGAACATCAGCGGCATGAAATCGCGCTTTTCGATGCCGATGCCGTGCTCGCCCGACAGCACCCCGCCCGCAGCCAGCGACGCCTCGATGATGGCTGATCCCGCAGCATGAACCCGGTCCATGATTCCCGGCTCTCGGCGGTCGAACAGCAAGAGGGGATGAAGGTTGCCATCGCCGGCGTGGAACACGTTCATCACCTGCAAGTCATGCTCCTCGACGATCTCGTACACCCGGTTCATCACTTCGGCCAGTCGGGTCCGGGGAACCACCGTGTCGTGCAGGTAGTAGTTGGGCTTGATCTGGGCTATGGCCCCAAAGGCGCTCTTGCGTCCCTTCCAAATCAGGGCCCGCTCGTGGTCGTCAGCCGCCCGGCGAACACTCCCGCCTCGCTCGGCGGCTAACTCGGCCACCCGGTCGGCCTCCGCCTCCACACCGCCGGGAAGGCCGTCCACCTCCACGATCACCACCGCGGCTGCATCGGTTGGGAACCCTGCCCCCACAAAATTCTCCACTGCCCAGATGATGTTCTTGTCCATCATCTCAATGGCCGAGGGGACGATGCCGGCGGCGATCACTGCGCTAACCGTCTGCGCCGCTGCGTCAACCGAGTCGAAGGCCAATAGCAGGGTCTCCACGGCGGGAGGATTCGGCGTGAGCCGCACCGCGATCGCAGTGGCAATTCCGAGCATCCCCTCCGAACCCACATATGCCCCCCGCAGGTCCAATCCGGGAGCCCAGCCGTCAGGGTCGCCCAGCATCACTGCCTCCCCCGACATGAGCACCACCTCGACGGCGAGCACGTGAGCGCTGGTCACCCCTAGGGCCAAACAGTGGGGACCGCCCGCGTTGGTGCCAACATTGCCGCCTAAAGAGCACACCTGTTGGCTGGACGGGTCCGGAGCAAAGTGCAGTCCGTGGGGTGCGAGAGCACGACTGAGGTCCAGGTTGATCATGCCCGGCTGCACCCAGGCCATCCGCCGGTTGGAATCTACCGACACAAGTCGGTTCATCTTGGTGGTGACCACCACCACTGGATCCTCCAAAGGCACCGCTCCCCCGGCCAACCCCGTGCCCGCGCCCCGAGGCACCACGGCTCGGCCATGTCGCCGAGCGGCGTCGACGCAGCCCTGCACCTCCTCGGTACTGATTGGAAAGCACACCGGGCCGGCCCGGCCGCCTTCGAATATGGAAGCGTCCCGACCCATGATCGACCGTTCCAATGAGGCCGCCCTAACCCGGTCGGCAGGCAGCACTCGGCGGAGATCGTCTACCAGCGGGTCTGTCTTGGTGGTCCGACGAAGCTTCATCGGCCAGTAGGATACCGGCAGTGAGACCGACAGGATGCAAGCACTCCAAGCTCTTCTAGGCGGAAGGATCGCGCGCACAGGAGTGGGGCTGCTGACCTCCTTCCGGCCGAGGCGGGCCTTCCCGGCGATGATGGTGCTGTCCATCCTCACCGGAGCTTTGGTGGGATTGTTGGTGGCCGGGTTCGAGCAGCTGACGGTAGAGGTGCTGCTGGAGCGCATCTTGCATGGCCCTTTGTGGTGGCAGGCAGCGGCCCCAGCAGTCGGCCTGTTCGCCGCGGTGGCCATCTTGCGCTATGTCGGGCGAGGCGCCACCCCGTCGACGTCCGACGAGTACGTACGAGCCTTCCATGAGCGCCACCCCCGGCTGCCCCTCTCCCAGCTTCCCGCCAAGCTGCTGGCTGGTATGGCCACCATTGGCCTGGGAGGCTCGGTGGGGCTTGAGGGCCCATCGGTCTATGCCGGGGCCACCGTCGGCCACAGCACCCAGGGACTATTCGGCCGGTGGCTGCGGCGGGAGGAGGCCAAATTGCTGCTCACCGCGGGGGCAGCCGCCGGCATAGCCGCGGTGTTCAAGACCCCAGCCACTGGTGTGATCTTCGCCCTTGAGGCGCCCTATCGCGATGACGTTGCCCGCCGGGCGCTGCTGCCGGCGCTGCTGGCCTCCGCATCGGGCTACCTGGTGTACGTGGCTGTGCTGGGCACCGACCCGGTCATTGATCTCGGCAGCCATACCGGCAACCTCAGCATCATCCACTTGGGCGGGGGGGCGCTGCTCGGCTTGGTAGCCGGGCTGGGGGGCCGGGGATTCGCCTGGTTGGTGCGCCAGGCCAAGGACCTCGAACAGCGATACCCCATTGGGGTCAGAATCCTGCTTGGCGGTGCAGTGCTGGCTGGACTGGTGGTGGCTACCGAAGCCGTTTTCGACCAGCCTTTGAGCCTGGGCCCCGGTGTGGAGGCCACCGAATGGCTGCGAGACGGAGAGCACACGCTGCTGCTCATCGGCAGCCTGCTGGCCTTTCGAGTGGTGGCCACCCTCACAACAGTGGGCGCTGGCGGTACCGGCGGCTTATTCATCCCCCTGGCTGTCCAGGGAGTGATCGTTGGGAGCTTCGTGGGTCAGGCCCTGGGCGTGGCCGACATCGGTCTGTACCGCACACTGGGGTTGGCCGCCTTCTTAGGCGCCGGTTATCGGGCGCCCATAACTGCGGTCATGTTCGTAGCCGAGAGCACTGGCGCGTCGGTGTTCGTAGTCCCCGCGCTGATAGCCGCCGCCGTATCGCAGCTGGTAGTCGGATCCAGCTCGGTGGCCTCCTACCAGCTTGAAAAACGAGAGGGGCTGGTCGAGCGCCGGCTCGCCCTGCCGCTCACCTCAGCGCTAACCACCGACACCCTCACAGTGCCGCCCGATGCCACGGTGAGCGAGCTGGTGTACATCCACCTTCTCGGGCGACGCGAACGGGAAGTTCCAGTGGTCGACGGCGGGACTTACCTTGGTATGTGCGGTCTGGAACAGATGAGCGACCTGGAGCGCGACGTGTGGAACGACACTCTGGTCGCCGACATCGCCCGACGCGATCTGCCCACAGCTCGGCCGTCCTGGACTCTGCGCGACGCGGTAGCGCAGATGGACGCGAACGATACCGATCAACTGCCGGTGACCGACGACGACGGCACGTTCATCGGCGTGGTACGGGCCGACGACATCCTCCGGCTGGACGAGATACTCGATGAGACCGAAGGAGTATGACCGTGGTCACACCTCCCAAACAGACAGGCTCAGTTGGGAAATAGCTCGTCGACGCTGTCGGTAGCCGGCGGGTCCCGATACTCGCACCAAGGCTTAGCCCCTACTTTGACGAGTCGGCATTCCTCTCCTGGGATAGCTCCACACTCCACGCATGGATCCTCGTTGTCTTCGAACATTACGTCGAAGTCGTCGCTTGTGTGCTTCAGCGCACGAGCCTCTTCATAACGACGGTGGCGTCCCTTTTTCATGGGCGGCTCCGCTATATCAAGCCAGCAGCTTTCAGCGCTGGCAGCAGGGGGAACTCCGCCCCCTAACGTCTCATGGGGGCCAGTCTAGCCACTCTGTTCTGATGATTGGCACACCGCCGATTCCAAGATGGTGGCCGAATAGGCCCCCTGTCAGGCATCAAGGACTTTGTGGCGAGCATCTTCAGCGCTCACCAGCGGACGATCAGTAGACCACGGAAAGTTGATCCATTGGTCGGTACGCTTCCACACGTAGTCGCACTTCACCAGGGAGTGTGACTTCTCATAAAGCACCGCCGAGCGCACGTCACCCACCCGCTCCACGCAGAAGTCGTAAACCATCTTGAGCGTGTGTCCAGTGTCGGCGACGTCGTCGGCGATGAGGATCTTGGAATCTCGGTGATCCACCAAGTCGACAGCGGGAGGGAGCATCACCGGTACCGGGAGCCGCTCGTCGACTCCAGTGTAGTACTCACAGTTCATTACGTAGATGTTCTTGATCGACAGTGCGTAGCCCAGTGACCCAGCGCAGAACAGGCCTCCTCGGGCAATGGCCAGGATCATCTCCGGCCGGTAGCCATCATCGGCCACCATCGCAGCCAACTCCCGCACGGCTCGGCCGTAAGAGTCCCAATCAAGCCATTCCCGCTCGGTCGCCTCGCTCATCGGTTTCCTTTCGGTAAGATCGGCCGCCCGGATCGCTCCTCAAGCGTGAGTTTGCCCTGGTTGTCGAAAGCTACTGCCGCGGTCCCGTCCAACAGCTGTTGGACTGGCGCAGCGATGATGTCAGCCCGCCATCCTTTGAGAGCCCGACATCCTGGATCGCCTCGTAGCAAGGCCTCGATGTCGTTGCGGGTGGCCACTAGCGCGGGATCTAGGTCGGCTTGTGCGGCGAGCTGTGCGGCCCATGATGTGATGAGGCTGATTGCCGGCTTCAGGGAAGGATCCAGCTTCGGCGTCTTGCCAGTGGGCTCGACGGTCAATTCGACATTCCTGACCTCATCGAGGAAGGCCAGCAAGTCCTTGTCGGCGCCCTTGCGGAGATTCCGGGGTTCCACACCCCTGATGTCCCGCAGCTGGGATAGGGACTTCGGCATGCGCTGGGCCACCGCTGCCACCCCGAGATCGGACAGCAAATGGCGGACCGGCTGGTTCTGCTTAGAGGCATACTCTTCGCGCCATCTGGCCACCGCCTGGGCCAACGCCTTCGGCCTGCCATCCATGCGACGCACCTCTTTGATCCGAAGCCAGGCGGTTTCGGGGGAGCGGCCGGCGTCAGCTCGCTCCAATAGCAGCGCGCACTCCTCTTCAGCCCATTCCAGACGCCCTCGGGCATGCAGTTCCTTTTGCAAGATGTCGCTGATCTCCAAGAGGCGTTCCACGTCGGCCGCCGCATAGGCCAGCATATGATCGGGCAGGGGCCGTTGGAACCAGTCCGACAGACGAGCCTCTTTAGCCAGTTCCACTCCCAGCAGGCGATCATGAAGCGTGGCCAACGAAGGCGAGCTGTAGCCGACAAATCCTGCACCGATCTGGGTGTCAAAGATCCTCCGGGGCCGAGTGCCACACTCGTGGTAGAGCACTTCCAAGTCCTGCTCAGCGGCATGGAGCACTGCGAGTCCTTCACCGTCAAACAGCTTGGCCAGCGGGGTGATGGGAACCGCCAACGGGTCGATGACGGCCAACTGGTCATGCCAGGCGATCTGGACCAGGGCCAAGCGGGGGTAGTAAGTGCGTTCTCGATGGAATTCGGTGTCCAGTGCGTAAGCATCCGCGTCCGATGCGTCAGCCACCATCGCCGACAGCTTGCGACGAGTAGTGATCGGCTCCGGGAGGCCGTTCTTGCCGCTCAATCGACTGTCGGCCCGGAATCGTAGGGGTAGCCGGCCTCCACCCACCCATTGGTTCCACCAGCCACGTTGGTGCAGGACCTGCCGCGGGCAGTCAGATACTCCGCAGCCTTCAGGCTTCGCCCGCCCAAAGCGCAGATCATGTACAAGTGACCGTCGGGGAGGTCTCGAACGCGCTCGAGAATGGTGTCCAGAGGAACGAGGGCCGCACCAGGCACGCGAGCTTCGGCATACTCATCGGGCTCGCGTACGTCGATGAGGGCGATCTCACCTGACAGCAGCTCAGCGAGTTCCGCAACTCCGATCTCAGGGACTTCCACCTCGTCGAGGTTAGTTGGCCGATCACAGGTCATCGGGGCTGTCGATGTCAGACACAGCCGACGAGGGTGCCTCCAGGTCGACAACGGTCACTTCATCGAGCAGCGAGGCCATGGCGCGCTGGCCGGAATGAAACAGGCGCTCCGCGAGTACTGCTGCTCGGGTGTCGATGGCCAAGGGTAGGTAATGGCGACGCTGGTCAGTGAAGACCGCCGCCGAGGGAGCTGAGGCGGGGGAAGTCTCGCTCACCGCCTGCACCAGCACCGCCACATCTTCAGCGCTGATGTAGGGAAGGTCGCACGGCAAGATAACGGTCACAGGGTGCTGGGCCAGGCTCAGGGCAGTGGCCACTGCCCCCAACGGACCCTCCCCCGGCCAATGGTCGGCAATATGGGCGGCATCCACCTCGGCCGCCGCTTGTTTCAGTCGAGGATCTGCTCCCCCGACGATCAGGCGCTGAGAGGCGCCGGTCAATGCCTTAAGCGCGCTGGTGATGAGCCACCTGCCCTGAATTTCTATGAACGCCTTGTCAACGCCCATCCGCTGGCTCTTGCCTCCAGCTAGCACTGCACCCGTGAAGTCGGATTCGATTTCTAGCCTCCGTAGTTCATGCGGGTGTCCTCCATGCGCAAAACGGGAGTGTCCTCGTCGTGCTGGAAACCGCAATCAACCACTTCGCCAATGAACAGGGTGTGGGCCCCAGTGACCACTGCGTCGCGTACCTCGCAGTCAAGATAGGCAGGGGCACAGTCCAAAATGGGCGCGCCGGTGACGCCGTCGTGGAACGCGAAGCCGTTGAGGGTCATGGCGCCCAGGTCGACCTCCACTGGCTTTGTGAACTTGCGCACAATGGCCCGGTCTTCTCGGGCGATGGTACACAGGCTGAACACCCCTCCCTCCGAGATGAGTTCGTGGGTGTAGGCGGGATGCTCTACCCCAATACCCACCAGCTTGGGCTCGAAGGCCAGCTGCGTGGCCCAGTTGAGGGTCATGCCATTGCGCCGATCCACTGCCCTCGAACCCACCACATACAGGCCATAGGGCAGGCTCCACAAGACTCGCCTCCGGAGCCGGTCATAGGCGTCTTGGGCCTCTGGATCGTCTCCTACATGCTCGGGATATGGTCCGATGGGACCCGCGCCGCCTGGTGCTGCCACGTCAAGCCCTCCAATCGTCTGGAGGCCACGATGGGTCGAGTTGGTGCAAGAAGAGCAGGCAGCGCTCCTCCTCGTCCCTTTCCCCTATCGCTGCCGCGGTGGCCTGCAAGCCGGCAAGGGCTCGGAGAAAACCCCGATTCACCTCGTGGGCCCAGCGCACATAGCCCGACCCCCGCCATCCATTCTGGCGCAGCCGGTCCAACCCCCGGTGATAGCCGACTCGAAAGGCGGCATATGCCTCGGCGTGGTCACGGGCCAGCAGCCCCAACCTGGCCCAGCCATCGAGGAACCGGGGAAACTGGGCCACTACTTCGGCCACGGCGTCTCTCTTGTGGGGCGCGGGCTGGCTCATGGCTTCGGCCAGCGCAGCCACGGCCTGCGGCGGTTCAGGGTCCAAGATCGTCTCTGGCGGCCCCGACCGGGTCAGGTTCACCGGCGCATCGGTCATGGGCGCAATCCTTCTATGGTCAGTGGACGCGCACCAAGCGCAGAACGTCAGTGGCCTCGGTCATGCCGGCGACCACTGCCACCACGTCTCCGGGAACAACGTGCCCTTCTTTTTTTGCCATACTCAGGGCCTCGGACGCCCGCGCTTCATAGTTGCCTGACTCAGAGGCGAGCATGGGGATGACACCCCAGCTAAGCGTCAGCTGCTGAACGGTGCGCTCTGAAGTGCTGAACCCCAAGATGGGGGCTTGGGGGCGGAAGCGAGCCATTGAGCGCACGGTGAACCCCGATGCCGAGATGCACACGATGGCGGCCAAATTCAACTCGTTTGCTGCGGTAGCCGCCGCACCGGTCATTGCATCGGTCACCGAAGTGGGGGCATCGACGTCGGTCATGCGCAGGCGGCGGATGTTTTCCCCCCAGCGGACGTAATCGAACTCCTCGTCCGCCCGCTGGGCGATTCGGGCCATGGTGGCGACCGTGGCGGCCGGATGGGCCCCGATTGCAGTCTCAGCCGAGAGCATCACCGCGCTGGTTCCGTCGAACACCGCGTTGGCCACATCAGACACTTCGGCCCTCGTCGGCGTCGACGCCTGGACCATGGAGTCCAGCATCTGGGTGGCAGTGATCACCGGCAGCCCGCCAGCGATACAGTCGCGGATAATCCGCTTCTGCAGATGCGGCGTCTCTTCCATAAGGCACTCGGTGCCCAGGTCGCCGCGGGCCACCATGATGCCTGCCGAGGCCTCAATGATGTCGTCCAGGTTATGAACAGCGGCTTGAGTTTCGATCTTGGCGATCACCAGTGGGCCTGAGGGGTGGGGCTCCACGTCGACCCGGCGGATGTCATCGCCCGAACGCACAAACGACACAGCCACCATGTCCACTGACTCGCTCACGAATGCATCCAGATTGCGCAGGTCCTCAGGAGTCGGCGTCGACATGCTGAGCCGGTCAGAGGGGATGCGGAATCCCGGCCTCCCATGGATCACGTCGCCGTGGAGCACCAAGCCGGTGGCCTTGTCGGATGCGACATCCACAATCTGCAAGAGAACCTGCCCGTCGCCCAAGGCCACCTGATCGCCTTCTGCAATGTCGTGGAAGAGGTTCTCGTAATCCACCTCCACCACCTCGGCGGAGCTCTTGTCGTCCCCTACCCTGATCTCGACTTCGGTGTCAGGCAGCAGTTCCACACCCTCTTGTCCGAAACTGGCCGTACGTACTTTCGGGCCTGGCAAGTCCACCAGGACCCCCACACGCCGGCCCGCCTCCTCGGCCACCTGCCGCACATGGCGCATCCGTCCGAGGGCCTCGTCCAGCGTTCCATGAGCCAGGCCGATGCGAGCCACATCCATGCCCGCTTCCACCATGGCCCGCAGCATCTCGGGTGACTCCGATGCCGGGCCTATGGTGGCGATGATCTTGGTACGGCGGGGCACGAGAATTAACGCTACCGCCCAACCCTGCGCAATTGGTGGTATGACGCCTGCTAGTTCATACGGGCTCGAGCCAGAGTGGCCAGCCGCCGAAGCTGCTCTTCGTCATCGTCGTCGGCAACCTGGGCCAGCTGCTCGAATCGGCGGGCTGCCTCGTCAAACCGGCCCCGCTCCATGTTGATCATGCCAAGGTGCTTGGCCTCCCCCGCGGGAACCGATGGACACAATGTCCGCAGCTCCAGGACCCACTCCAGATTGGCGTAGTCCTTGTTCTGCGCGTAGATAGCCCGGAGATTCCCCAGCATCCGCTCCATGATCGACGAGTGGTCCACCGGTGCCAGGTAGGCGGGGTGGAAGCCCTTGTCTCCTCCAGCGAACTGGTGGAACAGATCTTCGCAACTCTGGGCATCGAGTAGCGCACCCCCAGCGAACACGTCGATGAACACGTCTGGCTCGCTGCGATCCCGGATCATGAAGTGACCGGGCAATCCAATGCCCTCAAACTCATAGCCCGTACGCTCGCCAATGGCGATGGTGAGCACGGCAAGGCTGATCGGGATGCCAGTGCGCCGGCGCATTACCTCATTCAGGAACGAGTTGCGAGGGTCGTAGTAATCCCCCCGGTTTCCGTGAAAACCCAGATCGCCGAATAGCGACAGCAACATCTGCTCTCGGCTGGAGCGGTCGCATCGCTCAGCCAGCAAGTCCAACCGCTCGAGTTCGACCTCGGCATCCATGTCGGGACAGCCGTGGGCAGCAATGCACAGCGCGCCCTCATCAAGGGCAAACTGCTCGTTCTGAAGCAACTGGCTGAACCTCTTGGCGGGTTCCCAATCCACGATCAGGAAATCTATCTCGGCAGATAGTCTTTCGCCGGTGACTCTCTGGCCGTTCCTCGATCACGATGGTCCAATCCCCATCGCCCATCGGGGCGGTGCCACGGAAAATCCTGAAAACACCATGGCCGCGTTTGCCGCCGCCGTGGATCTCGGTTACCGCTATGTAGAGACCGATGTCCACGCCACCCGAGACGAGGTGCTAGTGGCATTCCACGACGAAGGGTTGAAGCGGCTTAGCGGACGCTCGGAATCTATCGCCGACCTCAACTGGCGAGACCTCAAAACGGTGCGAGTCGGAGGAGGACACGCCATCCCCCGCTTCGAGGAACTGCTGGAAGCCTGGCCCGATCTCCGAATCGCAGTCGATCCCAAGCACGACCAAGCCACCGCCCCGCTGATAGGGATCCTTCAGCAGGCCGACGCCATTGACCGTGCCTGCGTTGGATCATTCTCCGGCCGCCGACTGGCTTTGGCGCGTCGGCTGGGCGGGCCTCGGCTGTGCACCGGACTCGGCCCCAAAGAAGTCGGTCAACTCCAAGCCGCCTCAGCAGGGCTACCCATAAAGATCAAAGCGGGCGCGTGTGCCCAGGTTCCTCCGACCGCCAAGGGTGTTCCACTGGTCCATCAACGATTCGTCGACGCGGCCCATGCCCAAGGGCTGGCAGTGCACGTATGGACCATTGACGAAGCCGACGAGATGGAACGGCTCCTAGAACTTGGAGTGGATGGCATCATGACTGACCGACCCACCGTGCTGCGCGACGTGCTCATCCAGCGCGGGCAGTGGAACTGAGGGGGCCATTTCAGACCTCAAATCAGCCTCGACCCTGTGGTCAAATCGAAGCTTCTTGGGGATTTCTCCTCACAGCAGTGGATAACTCTGTGGATTTTAGATTTCCGCTTGACCTGGCTTTTCTCCGCGCTATGGTGTGCCCACCTACCAGAGACGAGCGGGTTGAACTCGAAAGAGTCCGCAGGGTCACTGGAACGGACCAAGGAAGTCGGTGGCACCACCGAAAGCCGAGGACCGGGAAGGCGGCCAGGTGCCGTGAGGATCTGGGGGGGTAGGTACCGGGGAACCGGGAGGGGCGCAAGCCCGCTAAGGCTCCGGAACCGCACGGGACGGCCCCGAGAAGTCGACCGGTTTCGGCCGGGAGGCTACTCGGGGTCTCCTGCTTTTGCTTTAACCCTGCACTTCGCAATTCAGCCTTTTCATCTAAGTAGGGTGGCACCGTGAGCGGACCCGCTGTCGCGTTGTTGCACGGACTGGCCGGCTCGGCCCGGAGAACCTGGGGAGACAATGCCTGGTTCGACCTTCTGGCCGACGCCGACCGGGAGGTGATCGGGGTGGACCTCATGGGCCATGGGACCGCCCCTAAGCCCCACCATTCCGAGGGTTACGCCGATTTCGAGCAACACGTCATCGCCCACTTCCCCGAAGAACCCATCGACGCCATCGGTTTCTCGCTGGGGGCCTACACCCTGTTGTCCATTGCCTCCCAGACGCCCGAGCGATTCCACAAGCTGGTGGTTTCCGGAGTGGGCAGAAACCTGTTCGAGCGAGACGAGGGCCACAGCCGCATGATCCTGCACGCGATTACCGGCGAGCCCGATCCCGAGAACCCCGAGGCCCTCCACTTCTCCACCTTGGCCGACGATCCTGAGGCCGACCGGGAAGCCCTAGCCGCCCTGATGGCCAGCCGCACCGCCTTCGACACCGATTGCCTGGGCAGTGTCGCCGTCCCCACCCTTGTGGTCTTGGGCGACAAGGACTTCGCCTACCCCGCTGATCGCCTCGTGGAGGCCCTTCCCGACGCCCGCCACGTCGTCCTCCGAGGCGTCGACCACTTCGCCACCCCCAAATCCTTCGACTTCATCGACGCCGCTCTAGATTTCCTCGACGCCCGGCCCTTCTAGCGCAGCTGTTGGGCGGAGGGCATTAGGGGGGCGGGCAAAAGAGTGTCGCCGGTCAGGTACTGGTCAACGGCAGCAGCACAGGCCCGGCCTTCGGCAATAGCCCACACGATGAGGCTCTGACCGCGGCCTATGTCGCCCGCCACGAACACGCCCGGCACGGTGCTCATCCAGTTGCTGTCTCGGGCCACATTGCCCCGGTCGGTGATCTCCACTCCGAGGTCGTCGAGCAAGCCGCCGGTTTCGGGACCGGTGAATCCTAGGGCCAACAGCACCAAGTCGGCCTGAAACTCCCGTTCGGTGCCCTCTATTGGGCTGAACGTCATCCGACCCCCCTCAAACGACTGCTGCACGTCAATCGTGTGCAGTGCCTCCACCTTGCCGCCCGATCCGGTGAACTCCACAGTGTTGATGGCGTAGATCTGGGTGCCGCCCTCCTCGTGGGCCGACGACGACCGGTACATGAGCGGCCACGTCGGCCACGGTGTGGAGTCGTCCCGCTCATCAGGCGGGCGGGGCAAGATCTCGAACTGGTGGATGGAGGCCGCCCCGTGGCGGTGGGCGGTGCCCAGACAGTCGGCACCGGTGTCGCCCCCGCCGATGATGATCACGCGTTTACCGGCTGCCGAGAACGGATGTTCGTCGAGGTCACCTTCCTGTACTCGGTTGGCCGGGGGCAGGTATTCCATTGCCTGATAGACGCCCTCAAGGTCCCGGCCGGGTATGGGCAGATCCCGCCACTGGGTAGCCCCCCCGGCCAGCACTACCGCGTCGTGCTGCTCCGTAAGCTCTGCCGCACTTACATCGAACCCGACGTTCACCCCCGACTTGAACACAGTGCCCTCAGCTTCCATTTGGGCGAGCCGGCGGTCGAGGTGGCGCTTTTCCATCTTGAACTCGGGGATGCCGTAGCGCAGAAGCCCGCCAATACGGTCGGCCCGCTCATACACCACCACATCGTGGCCTGCCCGGGTGAGCTGTTGCGCGGCAGCCAAACCGGCCGGTCCGGATCCAACCACCGCCACCGATTGGCCGGTGCGGTCGTCGCACACCACTGGGGTGATCCATCCCTCCTCCCAGGCCCGGTCCACGATCTCTACCTCAACCTGCTTTATGGTCACCGGGTCCTCGTTGATGCCCAGCACGCACGCCGCCTCGCACGGCGCGGGGCACAGCCTCCCAGTGAACTCCGGAAAGTTGTTGGTGGCGTGCAATCTCTCGATGGCCTCGCGCCAGTGGTCCCTGTAGACGAGGTCGTTCCAGTCGGGGATCAGGTTGCCCAGCGGGCAACCGTTGTTGCAGAAAGGGATGCCACAGTCCATGCAGCGCGACGCCTGTGTGCGCACTGATTCGGCGTCGAAGTCCTTGTAGACCTCGTGCCAGTCCTTGATCCGCACCGGAACGGCCCGGCGCGTTGGCAGCTTCCGGCCGTGCTTGATGAACCCTCGGATATCACCCATGGGCGGCCGCCATGATGGCTGCTTCGGCATCGGTCCCGGTCCGCTCGGCTTCCGCCAGCGCACTCAGCACCCGCTTGTAGTCCTTGGGCATCACCTTCACGAACCGGTCGGCCTCAGTGGCCCAGTTGGCCAAGATCCGCTCGGCCACCGTCGAGTCGGTGTTTACCATGTGCTGGCTGATGCAGTCCCGCAGCCAATCCCGGTCGCCGTGGTCGGGGATCTCCAGATCCACCATCTCTTGGTTCACCTTGGGGGGGAATTCGCCGTCGGGGTCGTATACGTAGGCGACGCCGCCCGACATTCCCGCGCCGAAGTTCCGCCCGGTCGGGCCGAGCACCACGGCCCGGCCGCCGGTCATGTACTCGCAGCCGTGGTCGCCCACACCCTCCACCACTGCCACAGCCCCTGAGTTGCGGACGCAGAACCTCTCCCCCACCAGCCCTCGCAGGAATAGCTCGCCGCTGGTGGCGCCGTAGCCGATCACGTTGCCGGCGATCACGTTCTCCTCGGGCGTGAATCGGGCTTGCGGGAAGGTGGTCACGATGATGCGCCCGCCCGACAGACCCTTGCCCACATAGTCGTTGGCGTCACCGGTCAGCTTCATCGTGATGCCCCGGGGCAGAAACGCCCCGAAGCTGTTTCCGGCCGACCCTGAGAAGTTGATGCGGATGGTGTCATCGGGTAGGCCACCGGCGCCCCATTTGGTGGTCACGTTGAACCCAAGCATGGTGCCCACCGTGCGGTTCACATTGCCGATGGGCAGGTTGATCTCCACAGGTAGGCCGTCTTCCAAGGCAGTCTCGGCCATCAAGATGAGCTGCTGGTCGAGCGCCCGGTCCAGGCCGTGGTCCTGTGGCTGGGTGCAGTGCCGGTCGGCGTTGAGGTCGATATCCGGGGCGTACAAGATGGGCGACAGGTCGAGCCCTGATGCCTTCCAGTGGTCCACCGCGTCGCTGACGTCCAGGCACTCCACCCGGCCGACGGCCTCGGCCAGGGTGCGGAAGCCGAGCATGGCCAGCATCTCGCGCACCTCCTCGGCGATGTACTCCATGAAGTTGATGACGAACTCGGGCTCGCCGGTGAACTTCTTGCGCAGTTCGGGGTCCTGGGTGGCCACTCCTACCGGACATGTGTCCAGGTGGCAGACCCGCATCATCACACACCCCGCGACCACTAGTGGCGCAGTGGCAAACCCAAACTCCTCGGCCCCCAACAGCGCGGCGATCATCACGTCCCGGCCGGTCTTGAGCTGGCCGTCAGTCTGCACCACAATCCGGTCTCGCAGCCGGTTCAACAACAGCGTCTGCTGGGTCTCGGCCAGGCCCAGCTCCCAGGGGGTGCCGGCGTGCTTGATGGACGTCAACGGCGAGGCTCCGGTGCCGCCGTCGTGGCCCGAGATGAGCACAACGTCGGCGTGGGCCTTCGACACGCCGGCGGCCACCGTGCCCACGCCCAACTCCGACACCAGCTTCACGTGGATGCGGGCGGTGGGATTGGCGTTCTTCAGGTCGTGGATGAGCTGGGCTAGATCTTCGATGGAGTAGATGTCGTGGTGGGGCGGCGGGGAGATGAGGCCTACTCCGGGGGTGGAATAACGGACCTCGGCGATCCACGGCCACACCTTGTGGCCAGGGAGTTGGCCACCCTCGCCCGGCTTGGCTCCCTGGGCCATCTTGATCTGGATGTCGTCGCTGTTGACCAGATACTCGCTGGTCACCCCGAACCGCCCTGAAGCAGTCTGCTTGATGGCAGAACGGCGCAGGTCGCCATTGGGGTCGGGCACATAGCGGCGGGGGTCCTCGCCCCCCTCGCCGGTGTTCGACTTGCCGCCGATGCGGTTCATGGCGATGGCCAAGGTTTCGTGGGCTTCGGCCGAGATCGACCCGTACGACATGGCCCCGGTGGAAAATCGGGTGACGATACTGGAGACCGGCTCCACCTCTTCGATGGGAATTGGCTCTCTCGTCCCAGTACGGAATCGGAACAGCCCCCGAAGGGTGGCTAGCCGCTCCGATTGGGTGTCCACCTTCTCGGTGTACTGCTTGAAAATGTCGTAGCGGCGCTCGCGGGTGGCGTGCTGGAGCTTGAACACCGTCTCGGGATTGAACAGGTGGTACTCACCCTCCCGTCGCCACTGGTACTCCCCTCCCCCTTCGAGGGTGCGGTGGGCCCGCTCGTCGGGATTCTCGGGGAAGGCGATGCGGTGTCGCAGCCTGACTTCTTCGGCGAGTTGCGGGAAGCCGATTCCGCCGAGGCGGCTAACCGTGCCGGAGAAGCACTCACCGATGATGGGATGGCCCAGGCCGATGGCCTCGAAGATCTGTGCCCCCACGTAGGACTTCACCGTGGAGATGCCCATCTTGGACATGACCTTGAGCACGCCTTTGTCGCAGGCCTTGATGTAGTTGCGGTGGGCGAGCTCTTTGTCGTCGTCGGGCGTGAAGCCACACAGCCCCTCGTCGATCATCTGGTCGATGGTCTCGAACGCCAGATACGGGTTTATGGCCGTGGCCCCATAAGCCTGAAGCAGGCAGATGTGGTGCACCTCGCGGGCGTCGCCGGTCTCGACCACCAACCCGACCCGGGTGCGGGTCTTCTCCCTGATGAGGTGGTGGTGCACAGCTGCGGTGGCCAGCAGCGAAGGAATCGGAGCTGAGTCGGCGTCCGCACCCCGATCCGAGAGCACGATTATGTTCTTGCCCGCGTCGATAGCTCGGCTGACCTGCTCGCGAATGCGCTGGATGGCAATCCGCAGGCCTGGTCCGCCATCGTCCACGGCGTACAGGCACGGCACCACCTCGGTGTGCCAGTGGTCGTGGCCGCCGGGGCCATCGACGTCCACCAGATTGGCCAGCTGCTGGTCGGTGATCACTGGGTGGGGAGTGAAGATCTGGCGGCATGATTCGGGCTGAGGGTCGAGCAGGTTCCCCTCGGGGCCCAACCAACCGCAGGTCGCAGTGATGATTTCCTCCCGGATGGCGTCCAACGGCGGGTTGGTGACCTGGGCGAATAGCTGCTGGAAATAGTCGTACAGCAACCGCGACCGGTTGGACAGAACCGCCACTGGGGTGTCGGTGCCCATCGAGCCGAGTGCTTCCTTGCCGTCCCGGGCCATAGGGGCCAACAGGAGCTTCAGCTCTTCGTGCGTGTAGCCGAACATCTGTTGTCGCACCAGCAGCGGGTTCTCGTCGGGCTCGGGCAGGGGGCGTTCTGCCAGTTCATCCAAATCGACTTGGTTGTCGGCCAGCCATTGGCCGTAGGGATGAGCCGAGGCCAGCTTTTGCTTGATCTCGGTGTCTCGCACGATGCGGCCCTCTGAGGTGTCAATCAAGAACATGCGGCCGGGCTGCAAACGACCCTTCTCCACGATGGCCGCAGGGTCGACGTCCATCACCCCCACCTCGGAGGCCATGATCACCAAGTCGTCGTCGGTCACCCAGTAGCGGGAGGGACGCAGGCCGTTGCGGTCGAGCACCGCGCCAATGAGGGTGCCGTCGCTGAACACTATGTCGGCCGGGCCGTCCCACGGCTCCATCAAGGAGGCGTAGTAGCGGTAGAAGGCCCGCAGCTCCGGCGACATCGACTCGTGGTTCTCCCACGGCTCGGGGATCATCATGAGCACCGCCTGGGGCAGCGAGTAGCCGCCCATGTACAAGAGCTCCAGCACCTGGTCGAAGCTGGCGGTGTCGCTCACCCCCTCGGGACACACCGGGAACAGCCGCTCCAGGTCGCCGGGCAGATGAGGGGAGCTCAACAGGGCCTCGCGGGTCCGCATCCAGTTGCGGTTTCCCTGCACGGTGTTGATCTCGCCGTTGTGGGAGATGAACCGGTAGGGATGGGCCAGCGACCACGACGGGAAAGTATTGGTGGAGAATCGGGAGTGGATCATGGCCAGGGCGCTGGTCACCCGGGTGTCGCTCAGATCGGAGTAGAACTCGCCGAGCTGCGGGGTGGTGAGCATCCCCTTGTAGACGATGGTCCGGTTGGACAGGCTGGCGAAGTAGCCATAGGTCAGCTTGCGGGCCTTGGACCCCAACGCACCGGCATCGGCCTGGTCGTCGGTCTCGTAGGTGACCTCGTTTCGGATCCGGGAGCGAACGATATAGGCCCGCCGCATCAGCGCATCAGAGTCCAGGCCATCGCCGGAGTAGAACGGCTGCCAGAACGACGGCATGGTGGCCAGTGCCCCCGCCCCCAGCTCATCAGGATTGGTGGGCACCTCCCGCCATCCCAGCGGGGTCAGCCCCTCCTCGGTGGCGATTTGGTCCATGGCTGCCCGGGCGTGAGCCGCGGCCTCGGGAGTGTCGGGAAGGAAGCCGATGCCGGTTGCGTATGCTCCCGCCTCCGGCAGGTCAAAGTCGCAGACCTGGCGGTAGAAGTCGTCGGGCACCTGGATCAATAGGCCCGCCCCATCACCCGTATTGACTTCTGCTCCCAGCGCCCCCCGATGCTGGAGATTGCACAGCGCGCCGTAGCCGACCGACACGATCTCATGGCGCGGCCGGCCCTTCAGGTCCACCAAGAATCCGACCCCGCATCCATCATGCTCGTTTCGGGGGTCGTAGAGGCCCTGAGGGTGTGGCAGTTCGGCGGTCTGCGGCGGCCGGTTCCTCATTGCGTCCTTTCAAGCGTGTTTGCCATGCGCGCCGAGACAGCGTTGGCCAGCGGCAGGAAGGAAATTTTACCGTCGGAATCCAGGCTCCTACCAAGTCTGTTGCGCTCCGCGGGGGGTGGAGGTGCATGATTGCAGGGTGGATTCACTTGTTGCAGACGGGGCTGGAGTGGCTGTAGACGCCCAAGACTGGAGTATCGAGGGGCTCCTCGCCTCCATCGACGCCTGTCCGACACCGTTTCATGTGGTGGAGCGGGCCGCCGCCCTGTTGCGGGCCGCGGGGTTCACCCAGATGGACGAGGCCGCCGACTGGGATGACGCTTCTGGGAGCCGTTTCGTATGCCGGGATGGAAGCCTGGTCGCTTGGCGCCACCAAAGCTGCGAAAAGGGCTTCCGAATCATCGGCGCCCACACCGACAGCCCCAACCTGCGCATCACCCCCCAGCCCGATACCGGCCATATCGGCTACCGCCAACTCGGCGTAGAGGTATACGGCGGAGTACTGCTCAACAGCTGGCTCGACCGCGACCTAGGGGTGGCCGGCCGGGTGGCAACCCCATCAGGCACCAGGCTGTTCTGCATCGACCAGGCGGTGCTGCGAGTACCACAACTGGCCATCCACCTCGACCGGGACGTGAACCAGAAGGGCCTGCTGCTCAACCCCCAGACCCATCTTGCACCAGTGTGGGGGCTGGGGATGCGTTCTCCCGGCGAGTTCGCCGACGTGGTCGCCGAGGCCGCCGGTCTCGGTTCCGACGAGGTGCTGGCCTGGGATGCCATGCTCCACGACCTCACTCCCTCGACGGTCGGCGGTCTCGACGGCGAGTTCATATTCGCCCCGCGGATCGACAATCAGGTGTCGTGCTGGGCCGGACTCCAGGCCCTGCTCGATTCCCCCGCCGACGCGGTTCCCAGTGCGGTGCTGTGCTTGTTCGACCACGAGGAGGTGGGCAGTGAGTCTGCCCAGGGAGCCTCGTCAACGCTGCTGCCCACGGTGTTGGAGCGGGTCGCTGGCAGCCGCGACGCCCTGCACCCCGCGCTAGCCCGTTCGCTGTGCCTGTCGGCGGACGGCGCACACGCCACCCACCCCAACTACCCCGAGCGCCACGAGCCTGAACACCCAATAGCCATCGGCGACGGGCCGGTGATCAAGCGCAACGCCAACCTGCGCTACGCCACCGACGCGGTGGGCGAGGCCGCATTCGCCGCCGCCTGCGAGAAGGCCGGCTTGAACCACCAGGTGTATTCCCACCGAAACGACCTCCCCTGCGGCTCCACCATCGGCCCGTTCGCCGCGGCCTCCACCGGGGTGACCACCGTTGACGCCGGCGTCGCCCAACTCTCCATGCATTCAGCCCGCGAGATGTGTGGTGCTCGGGATCCCATCGACTTCGCGTTGGCCCTCGGAGCATTCCTGAGCGCCGCGACCTGACCCTGGCTCAGGTTGTCTTCGCCCCGGCCCTCAGCGTCGTAGCCTTACTCGAGAAACCCGACGGGCCCGCTCGTAGGCCGACACCAACACCAAGAAGATGGCAAAGAACTCCAGGCGGCCGATGAGCATCAGCGCTATCACAACCCCTCGGGCCGGACGGGTGAAGACCAGGAAATTAGATGTCGGCCCGGCTTCGCCCAGAGCCGGTCCCATGTTGCTCAACGCGCTGATAGCCGCAGACGAGGAGGTGATCAGGTCATGGCCCAGCGCGGCCAGCACCATGGTGGCAGCTAGCGCGGACAGCGCGTAGAGGGCCACCAGACCAGCCACCCGCTGAAGCACCGGCTCGGACACTGCCACTTGACCCAGCTTGACCCTGGCCACTACCTGAGGGTGCTTCACCCGCAACAGCCCCACCCGCATGTACTTTGCCATCACCTGGGCTCGCAACACCTTCAGCCCTCCGGCGGTGCTCCCCGTCATGCCCCCCATTACCATCAACGGCAGCAACAAAGCTTGAGCACCCGGTGCCCAAGCCGCGAAATCACCCCCCGGATTGGCGTCGGAGGCGTTGCCGAAACCACTGCTGGTGCTCAGAGCGACCGCGGCGAAGATCCCGTTGCGGAAGCTGTTGGACAAATCGGTCAGGTCGTTCACCCAATTGAGCAGTGACGCAAACACCGTTACCACCGCGATTACTAAGAGATAGGTGCGGAACTCCGAAGACCTCCCATAAGCTTGGGGATTGCCCGACACGGCCCGCCAGTGAAGGGTGAAGCTCACCCCGCATACCAGCATCCCGGCGATGACCACGGCCTCCACCGCCGTGCTGTCGAAGTGGCCGACGGAGTTGTCGTATGGCGAAAAGCCCCCGGTGCCGGCGATGGTGAAGGCGTGGGCCACCGCGTCGTACAGGCTGAGTCTGGCGATCATCAGGGCTGCCGCCACCGCCACGGTGATGCCGCCGTAGAGCGCCCACAGCCGCCGGGCAGTGGAACTCACGCGGGGCGCCAGTCGGTCGGAGGTAGGCCCAGGAGCCTCCGCGGTGATCAAGCTCAGCCCGCCGACGCCCAAGAACGGCAGAATGGTCACCGCCAGCACTACCATGCCCATGCCGCCGTACCACTGCATGATCTGGCGCCACATGAGCACGCCCCGGCCCACCCCTTCGATGGGGCTCAGCACCGTGGAGCCGGTGGCAGTGATGCCCGACACCGCTTCGAAGAGGGCGTTGTCGAAGCTGCCCAACTCGCCGGAGAACCACAGCGGCAAAGCGGCAAAAAACGACGAGCCGATCCACGTCCATGCCACCGCCGCGAATACCGAGGCCGGAGGCATGTCCTGGTCGAGACGAGTGAAGACCACCAGCAGCATTCCCGCAGCCAGCGTCACCAGCGCCCCCAAGCCCAGGGCCACCTCGTTGTCCGACGTCGACGACCCCCACTCCACCAGGGTGGCGAAGAGCATCCCCGGCACCAGGAATAACAGGCCTAACCCCACCACGAACCCCACCCGGCTGGTGACGGTCCAAGGCGCATCCGCTATCAGGTGGTGTACAGCCCACTTCACAGCCGCCTTCACTCGCCGGGCCGCCGACAGCACCGCAGTCATCACTGGGCCCTCATCGATGGGCCTTCATTGCCTCAGCCTCATCCGCTGGACCTCACCCACACCCCAGCCAATCACCACCACCACCGGGTAGATCGATAGCCGGCCGAGGAACATCAGCGCGATCAGCACTGCCCGAGCCGGGGCGGCCAATACGGTGGCATCAGCGAACCCCGATAGCTCGCCCAGCCCGGTGCCGGTGGTGGCCAGCGCTGATATCGCCCCTGACACCGCGGTCAGCAGGTCGCCGCCCAGCGAGGCGACGCCAAACACCCCCAGCGAGGCGGCCAGCACCCACAGAATCTGGAAGTTGTGGACCCGGGTGAGCGACGCCTCCGAAGCCGCCGCTCCCGACACTTTCACTTGTACAACCGCCCGGGGGTGGAGTTGCAATACCAATTCCCGCCGCACGATGCCCAAGAGCTGGATCACCCGGAGCACCCGGAACCCGCCCCCCGCAGAGCCGGCCATCGAACCTACCCCGATGAGCATGAGCAGCAATGTCTGGGGTGCCGTTACCCAATGGCCCCAATCGGTGACCCGAAAGCCTGTGGTACTAATTGCCGAGGTGACCGTGAAGAACGATTGTCGGATGGTGTCGGCTCCCCCGCCGGTGTCCTGCCAGGTCCAGGCGGACACCAGAAACGTGGGAACTAGTATCAAACCGGCGTAGAGCTTCACTTCCGTCGAACGCCAAAGCGCCTGCACTTGTCCCCGCACAATCCATACCAACGCGGCCACCGACATGCCGGCCAGCCCCATCGCCCAAGCCCCCACCCACTCGATGGCCGCAGAGTCGAAGTGTGCGAAGGAGTTCCGGTAATTGGCGAACCCCCCGGTAGAGGCGGTGGTCAAGCCGAAGGTGGCGGCGTCGAACATGCTCATGCCGGCTGCGGCGTAGGCCACAATTACCACCGCGGTGAACCCCACATAGGCCAGCACCAATCGGCGGGAGGTGTGCAACCATGTGCTGGCCAGCACCGCCTTCCTCCCCCGCCCCTCGGCCACCTCGCTCAAGCGCCGCTGGCCTCCAAATGTGGGCACTACCACCAGTGCGAACATCAAGGCGCCCGCTCCCCCCAGCCACTGGGTGAGGGCCCGCCAGGTGAGCAGCCAGTTGGGAAGGGTTTCGGGGTCGAGCACGGTGAGCGAGGTGGTGGTGAGCCCGGCCATGGATTCGAAGAAGGCATCGTCGACGCGGCTCACCTCGCCGGAGGCCAGATAGACGATGGCTGATACCAATACCGATACGGTGGCCGCGGCCACCACGGTGGTCAACACCCTGACTGCGGAGCGATGCCAGGGAAAGCGAACCCGGGACGGGTCGCTCATGCCGGGCTCACCCGAAGAAGCGCTTCACTTCGTCCACCGTGTCGGGACGGGCAAAGACCACGATGTGGTCGCGGCTTCGGAGCGCGCTGCGGCCCCGGCCGATTTGAGGTTTGCCGTCGCGCACGTATGCGCCGATCAGCACGTCTTTGGGCAGGCCCAGCTTGCTCACCACAGCGCCTTCGGCCGGTGAGCCCTGCTTCACCTCGACCTCGATGACCTCGAAATCGCCCGACAGGTAGGTGGCCACCTGGGCCACCCCCCCCCGCACATAGCGCAACACGCCATTGGCACTGGCCGTGCGGGGAGACAGGGCCACATCGATTCCCACATCGCGCAGCAGAGTGCGCAGAGCCAGGTTGTGAAGCACGGCAATGGTCTCGCTAGCTCCCAGCGACTTGGCGTAGAGGCAGGCCAGGATATTGGCGTCATCCTTGCCGGTAAGGGCGATTACCGCATCGAAGTTTCCGACATCCTCGGATTCCAACAATTCGGCATCGGTTATGTCGCCGTGGATCACCAGCACGCCATCGAGGTCTTCGCTGAGCTCTTGGGCTCGCTCCAGGTTGCGCTCGATGAGCACCACCTCGGCGTGCCTCTCGGCCAGGCGCTGCCCGACGATCTCAGCCGTCCGGCCCCCGCCCAACAGCATCACTCGGCGGTGGGCGCCAGGCGCCAAGCCCAAAAGCGGCAGCAGGGTGCCACGGGCCCGGCGTTTGCACACCACCCTCAAGAGATCGCCGAGCTCCAAGGTGGTGTCGGCTCGGGGGATTCGGGTCTTGCCCCCTCGGGTGAGCACAGCCACTAGAAAGTCCCAGTCGGGCTCGTACTCTTTGGCAATGTCGGCCAGCCGGCGATTGGCCCAGGGTGCGTCGGCAGTGAGCTTCGCCCCAACCACCACGACTTCGCCTTCAGCCATCACCGTCACGTCGGTGGCTCCCGGGTACGACAGGAGGTCCATGATCTCGTGGGCGGTCTCCTCATCGGGATCGATGATCGTGTCGGCCTGCATCGCCTCCCGCAGCTCGCGGGCGTCCATCTCCCTCAGGTTGCGGGACTGGATGCGGGCGATAGTCCGTTCGACGCCGTGCTGTTTGGCCAAAAGGCAGGCCACTAGATTCACCTCGTCGCTGGCCGTGACTGCCACGAGCAGATCGGCCTTGCGGATGCCCGCTTCTCGCAGGATGTGGGGATGGGAGCCGCTTCCCTCCACGGCCAGCACGTCGAGTTCTTCCGCCAAGTGGTGCAGCTTCTTGGCGTCGAGTTCCACCACCGACACCGTGTTTCCCTCCTCGCTCAGAATCTGAGCCACGTAGGAACCAACTTCGCCAGCGCCCACTACCACGATGCGCACGGTTTTATCCTTGCCGAAATTCCAGTAGAGGGCGAGTACTCCCGAGGGATAGGGCTTCGCCAACCATCAGGTTCGGGCCCGCCGGGAAAGGCTGGAGCTGAACACCCGAACCCGCTGCTCGGTGACCACCGCGTCCATGATCACGTCGCCCGGATGCGAGGGCACGGCGTCCACCAACTGCAATTCGTAGGCCAGCCCCACCACCAGCGGCTTCGCCGGCCGGGGGCCGTTCAGCAGGAAAGCCAGCGCCCTGTCGTAGTACCCCTGGCCCCGGCCAGCCCGATGGCCGGCAGCGTCGAATACCACCAACGGAGCCAGCACCACATCTAGCTGTCGGGCCGACACCAGGGCTTCGGATCCGACATCGGGCTCGGGAATCCCGAACCGATTGTTCACCATGGCGGTCTCGGGGCTGGCGGGGGCGAATTGCATAGGTGCGGGATCGCGTAACACCGGGAAGTGAATCTCGATACCCCGGAGGCGACAGGCCGTCACCAACGGCGCTGGGTCGAGTTCGCCATCATCGGCAATTGTGGCCGAAACCCGCTTCACTCCGTCGAGCCACCCGAGTGACGTCACCGCATTGCACACCGCCCGCGCCGCGCCTTCAGGATCAGGGAATAAGCGCCGGGCCTCGCGGGCTTCGGTCCGCAACCGGTTGAGGCTGACCACGGTTCCAGATTATCCCGAATTACCCGAAATTGGTTACCCCAAATGGCAACCTTGGCAGGTCGCATTTTCGCTGGGTAACTTCGCCTAGTTCTCTAAACAGGGGGTCAATGTGGACGCCGTACCGTATCTTGCCGGATTGAGCGCGATCCTTGCGCTCGCACTCGCTTTCTTGTTCTACCGGATCGTGAAGTCGGCCCCTCCGGGCAACGACCGGATGGTCTATCTCATGAACGAGATCCAGGCCGGAGCCCGGGCATTCCTCAAGCAGGAGTACACCTGGGTGGCCGGATTCGTGGTGATAATGGCGATCCTCATTCCGGTGCTCACCGGCGTGGAGCTCACCTTCATCAGCTACATTCTGGGCGCGTTCCTCTCGGCCAGCGCAGGGTATGTGGGCATGACCGTGGCCACCATGGCAAACGCCCGTACCACGCAGGCAGCTACCGAAGGGCCGGCCAAGGCGCTGCCCCTGGCCTTTAGGGGCGGGGCGGTCATGGGCTTTTCCGTGGCCGGGCTGAGCCTTCTGGGCCTGGCCTTCACCTATCTGCTGTTCGTCGAGTGGCTCAGCGTGGACGACCCGTTCGAGATCTTCACCGCCTTCGGACTGGGCGCCAGCTCCATCGCCCTGTTCTCCCGCGTGGGCGGTGGCATATACACCAAGGCCGCCGACGTGGGCGCAGACCTGGTGGGCAAGGTTGAGGCCGGCATCCCCGAAGACGACCCCCGCAACCCTGCCACCATCGCCGACAACGTGGGCGACAACGTGGGCGACGTGGCCGGCATGGGCGCCGACCTGTTCGAGAGCTATAGCGGATCGATCATCGCCCCTATAGCCCTAACTGCCTTCTCCTTCGCGGTGGCCGGGGGCGAGGCCACCGGCAGCGATATCGGTATGGCCCAGCTCATGTTCCCGCTGGCCGTGGCTTTTGTGGGGATGCTGGCTGCCATCGTGGGTTCGTTCGCGGTGCGGGGCAGTGCCCGCGCCGATGTGAAGAGCCTGTCCCGTCAACTCCACATGGGCACCAACGTGGCCATGGGCCTCACTGTCATCGGCACCATCTTGGTCGGACTGTGGTTCTTCTCCGGAGATGATTTCAATGGCTGGTGGGGCCTGCCCATCTCGGTAATCGGCGGCCTGGCGGTGGGCTGGGCCATCGGCAAGGTGGCTGAGATCTGGACCAGCGACCACTACTCACCGGTCAAGAAAATCGCCAAACAGTCCGAGACCGGCCCGGCCACCACAGTGCTGGCGGGCATAAGCGCGGGCATGGTGTCGGTGGCCGCTTCGGTCATTCTGATCGGTGCCGGCGTGCTGGTGGCCTACTGGGGCGGCCAGCAGACTCTGGGCGACACCTCTGCCGCAGGAATCTACGGCATAGCGGTGGCCGCCATCGGCATGCTGGCCACCACCGGTGTGGTTGTGTCGGTGGACGCCTACGGGCCCATCGCCGATAACGCTGGCGGCATAGCCGAAATGGCCGAGCTCGACCCCAAGGTGCGGGAGGTGACCGACGCCCTCGACTCGCTGGGCAACACCACCGCAGCCATTGCCAAGGGATTCGCGGTGGGTTCGGCCGCGCTGACCGCTCTGGCCCTGTTCAAGACCTTCGAGGTCGCCCTCCGACTGGAGGATCCCAACTTCACCCTCTCTCTCGATGTGGGCCAGGTGGACGTGTTCATCGGCCTGTTCCTGGGTGCCATGCTGCCGTTCCTATTTGCGGCCCTGACCATCGATGCGGTGGGCCGGGCGGCCAACAAGATGATCGAGGAGGTCCGCCGCCAGTTCCGGGAGATTCCCGGTCTCCGGGAGGGCGCTGAAGGGGTCAATCCCGACTCCGCCCGGTGCGTGGCCATCTCCACTCAGGCATCGCTGCGGGAGATGCTGGTGCCCGGCGCTTTGGCCGTGGCCGTGCCCCTAGTGCTCGGTTTCATCGACGTGGACACTCTGGGCGGCTTTTTGGCCGGCGCCCTGGTGACCGGATTCGCTCTGGCCATCTTCATGGCCAACGCCGGTGGTGCCTGGGACAACGCCAAGAAATACATCGAGGCCGGTGCCCATGGCGGTAAGGGCTCCGAGCCCCACAAGGCCGCCGTGGTGGGCGACACGGTGGGCGACCCGTTCAAGGACACCTCCGGCCCGTCCATGAACATCCTCATCAAGGTCATGACCATCGTGTCGCTGGTGTTCGCCTCGGCATTCGTCTGATCCCCCGGCTGGCCGAAAGCCGTGACAACATAAGCCGATGCCGATAGCCAAAGTTCGCGACCTCGACCTCTACTTCGAGCTGCACGGCTCAGGGCCACCCCTGCTCAACATCAGCGGTAGCGGGGGGGATCTGCGTATGACCGCCCCCGACCAGAACCCGTTGAACTCGGCATTCACCGTGGCCCACTTCGACCAGCGAGGCCTGGGCCAGACTTCTACCCCACCGCTGCCGTGGACTATGGCCGACTACGCCGACGACACCGTGGCCTTCCTGGACTTCCTGGGCTGGGATTCGGTCCCGGTGGTTGGCACCAGCTTCGGGGGAATGGTGGGCATGAACATGGCTGTGCTCCATCCGGGCCGGATCAGCAAGCTGGTCCTCAACTGCACCTCACCGGGCGGCCCCGACTACAGCTCATGGCCCTTGCATACGCTTGCCGACCTCGACCCCGACGAGCGGGGCGAGGTGGCGCTCGAGATCATGGACACCCGCTATCAAAGGGGAGGCCCGCTGCCCCCCGGCGTAGAAGTGTTCGTGACCGCGGCCCGCCCCGACGGCCCTGCCCTGCCGCTCAACACTTCCGGTGCGCTCGGCCAACTTGAAGCCCGCCGGGGCCACGATATGGTCGACCGGCTCGGCGAGATCGACGTTCCCACTTTGGTGTGCGCCGGCGTCCACGACGGTATCGCCCCCATGCGCAACAGCGAACTGCTGCGAGATCGGATCCCCGGCGCCCGACTGGCCCCCTTCGACGGCGGCCACATCTTCATGATGCAAGACCCCACGGCCTACCCAACCATCTTGGAGTTTCTCGCCGAAAGCTGAGTCTTGTCCCACCCCCTACGCTTGCGAGGGTGAACCGGGAGCGGGCGCTGCGAACGCTGGGACTGGAGAAGGGGGCGCAGCCTGCCGACATCAACCGGGCCTACCGGGGGCTGATCCGCCAGGCTCATCCCGATGTGGGGGGCAGCACGGCAGTGGCGGCCCGCATCACCGAGGCCTACCACTGGCTCCAGCGGGCTGGAGCCTCTCCGCCCCCTCCGAAACCATCGCCGCCTAGACCGCCGACTGCCGCTGAGGCAAAGACCGAAGACAGCCTGGTTCTTCACTTGCCAGCCGGAGATGTGTTCGCTCGGTTGGTCGAGGCAGGCCACGATCTGGGCGAGGTGAGCTACATCGACCCCTCTACCGGCATTGTCCAAGTCACATTTACCGCTGACAACGGCGTTGTGTGCCAACTGGCCGCCACGGTGCAGGCGAATCCAGTCTCCGGATCGCGCCAACGTGAAACCCAGGTGGAATTCACCCTCGATCCGCTCGCCAGTGGACAAGCACCGCCCATTCGCCAAGTGGTCTCCCATTTGGTTCGCCTGCTCCGCAGCCAGGTCAGCTCAAGTCGAAGACAGTTCTGATGCCGATGCTGGAGCGGAGGTCGTCTAGGCCGGCGTTGATCTCGTCGATGGGGCGGCGGGCGGTGATCATGGGCTCGAGGTCGAGGCGGCCGTTCTGCCACAGGGCGAGCAGGCGGGGAACCTCTCGCTGGGAGTTGCAGCCGCCGAACAAACAGCCCAGCAGCTTCTTCTCCGCGGTGAGGTACATGACCGCAGGGTTAATGGTCACGGTGTGCTCGACGGCCGGGGCGCCGACCATCACCGTGGTACCGCCGTTACGGGTGGCAGCCAACCCGGCCTCCACCAGAGGGCCGGCCCCGGCGGCGTCGAAGGCGTAGTCGGCCCCAATGCCTTTGGTGGCCTCCCGCACGTGGGCCACCACGTCGGTCTCGTTTGGATCAAACAGGTCGGTAGCCCCAAAGGCCACGGCGGCGTTGCGGCGGTCGGCTACCGGATCGGAGGCAAAGACGCGAGACGCTCCGGCCAGGCGGGCACCCTGCACCACCGACATGCCCACGCCGCCCAGGCCCATAACCAATACGGTGGCGCCTTCTTCCACTTTGGCGGTATTGAGCACTGCACCCACACCGGTCTGGATGGCGCAGCCGATTACCGCAGCTACTTCCAAAGGTACATCAGGATCGATTTTCACCGCAGCGGTTTCGGCCACCAGGGTCAGCTCCCCGAAACCGGCGACCCCGAGGCCCCGGTACACGGGCTGGCCGTCCATCGAGAACGGAATCGAGCCGTCGGGCATCGTTCCCATGAACATCGAAGCCGCCGACGCGCACAGCGTCATTTCCCCCCGCACGCACCAGTAGCAAGTCCCGCAGGGGCCGAATGGCGACAGCATCACATGGTCACCCTCGGCCAGCGTGCCCACACCCGGTCCTACCGCGTCGACGATCCCGGCGGCTTCGTGACCCAAGATGATCGGCGTCATCATCTCAGGGGCGTCGATCATGGTCAGATCGGAGTGGCACAGGCCGCAGTGGGTGACCTGCACCCGCACCTGCCCCGGCCCGGGATCGACGCAATCCACATCGGCCATCACCAACGGCGAGGCCGGCGATGCCAGCAGTGCTGCCCTCATGGAAACCTCTCTTCTCGGTCTACTTCTTGTCGGCCTTCCAACCGGTGGTGGCGCCCGACACCATGCCGTAGGGCCCCGACGGCCACCGGAAGCAGTCCACCATCAGCTGGTCGACCTCGGCTCGACTGGCAATGCCTTCGGCCACCACCGCGTTGGCCTCGCGGATCATGGCCCCGTACACCCGGTTGGTGACATAGCCCCAGTGCATGGCCGAGTCTTGGATCACCACAGGGTTCTTGCCCGCGGCAGCGGCCAGACGGCAGATGGTCTCGATGGTCTCGTCGGAGGTTTGCGGCGCCCGCACAATCTCGGCCAACTTCATCACCGGCGGCGGGGAAGCCCAGTGCCACCCGATCACTCGGTCGGCCCGATCGGTTGCCACGGCCAAAGCCTGCACCGGATAACCGCTGGAGTTCGACGCAAAAATGGTGTGCTCGGGGCACTGCTGGTCGAGGTCGCGGAACAGCTGGATCTTGAGGTCCAAGCGCTCGGGAACCGCCTCCAGGATCACATCTACCTCGGCAGCAGTTTCCTGGTCGGTGGTGAATTCGATACGGGCCAGCGCAGCTTCGGCCTCGGATTCGGTCATCTTGCCCCGGGCCACCGCCCCCTGGATGCCGAAACGTCCCCCCGCCACCAGATCAGGCGCGGCAGCCACCACGTCGGGATCGAGGTCGTAGGCCACCACCGGGTGGCCGGCGATGGCCATCACCTGGGCAATGCCCGAGCCCATTACTCCCGAGCCGATGACCCCGATTTTCTCTTTGCCGCCGGTCACGACAGGTGGGTGGCGAACCATGCCGCCATGCGGGACCAGCCGTCGGCCGCGGCCTCGGGGTGGTACGACGGGCGCTCGTCGCACAAGAAGCCGTGGTCGGCGTCACCGTAGCGCACAATCTCGGTGGGCTGGGCGCTGCCCGCGAGGTCGGCTCGAAGCTGCTCCACACCTTCGACAGGGATCATTCCGTCGAGGTCGCCGAACAAACCCAGCCACGGGCACTGGAGGTCGCCGTGGCGGTCGGACAGCTTGGGCTGACCGGGAGTGAACCCGTCGGTGACGATGGCCCCGCCGTAGTAGGTGACCGCCGCGCCCACTGGGCGACTGATGGCGGTGAGGAAGGTGACCCGACCGCCCATGCAGAACCCGGTGATCCCCACTTTGTCTGAGGAGATCCCCTGGTCGGCCAAGTAACCGAGGGTGGCATCCACATCTGTGAGGGAGTGCTCGTCGAGCAGGCCTCCCATCATCTCCATGATCTCGGCCATCTGGTCGTAGCCGGCCAAGTTGTTCTCGTAGCGGTGGTACAAGTCGGGGGCCACCGCAAGGTAGCCCTCAGCCGCCATTCGCCGGGTCACATCCTCGATATGGCTGTTCACGCCAAAGGCCTCCATGACGACGATGACCGCAGACTGCGGCTCGCCATCGGGCCGGGCGACATACAGCCTCATCGGGCCGTCGGCAGTGGAGACTTCTACGTTCTTGGTTTGCATGGCAGCCGATGGTAGTTCTCGGTACCACCTGTGGCCTATTGGCCAGGACGAGGTGCGTACAGCGGATCAGACCTGTCCCGGCTGCCCCGCAGGAACCGCTCATCGAACGGCCGGAACTGCTCCTCTCGCACCCATTCGGTGGTAGCCACGCGACGCGAGATCAGCCACGGACCCCCGTTGTGCCGAGACACATCGTCGATGAAGCGGAAACCCACCGACAGGTTCAGCTCCGGAGGCCCTCCCTCGGTCCAGTGGCGGGCGATTCCGTGGGCTTCGGAGCGGGCCCACTGCACGAGATCCCCGCTGGCTGAGGCCGCCAGCTCTGGGTCTATTTCTACTAGAACGTTCAACACGGTGTGGACAGAGCCGGTATAGCGGCGCAGCAAACGCTCGCTCCATACCAGATACTCCTCCACTGTGCCCTCGAAGGTGCCGTGGGAATCGGTGGCTTCGGGGTGATAGCACGACCGGACTAGTTCCATGTCTAGGCGGTCCACCCCCCGGCAGTACCGGTACAGCAGTTCGGTTATCTCCCGTTTGGCCAAGAACTCGGCCACTCGATCCTGGGCGCCAGGGGTTTGACCCGATTCCACGCTCGCCATTTTGCACCGTGGCCAACTTTTATGACGGATCGATCCCTTGGCCGCGACCCATGCTGCTCTCATCTGGTTAGACTCGGCCACGAGGTGGCTGCTAATCCCGACCCCAGTGCCTCTTGGCACACCGATCCGTTTGGGCGCCATGATGTTCGCTGGTGGGATGGCACCAAATGGACTGAAAAGGTGCGAGACGGGGAGCAGCCCGGGATCGATCCCCCCGTCATCGCGGTGGCCCCCCAGGCCATTCCCCTCAATAAGCCGGCTGCCCCTCTCCCCGGTCGGCGCATGATCCGCCTGTTTGGCCGCCGACTGCCCGGTGCCATGCTGCTGGCCTCGGTTGCTTTGGCCGCGGTGGTGGTGCTGGTGATCGTGGTAGTGGCTGCTTTGATCTAGCGGCCCCAACAACTCCTGGATCAGCAACTGCCGGTATTGTCCTCGCCGTGGTCAAGCGAGAGATCATCCTGCACGAGTACGTCGACATCACGGGCCAGGCAGCCTGGCCCTACATGGAGCACATCAAGATCCAGAACCGCGACGCCCGGGTGGGCTTCGAATTGCTGGGAACCTGGTACACCATGGGGATCACCGCCCGCTGGCCCCAGGTGGTGAATCTGTGGGACTCCGGCGGCTGGGATGGCTGGCTAGAGCGGGTGGACCGGCTCAACCTGAAGCGCAAGTCCAACAACCTGCTCGACGACTGGTGGGAGGAGGCCTACAAGCTCCGCACCGGCGGATACGACCGGGTGCTTGGATCGGTGCCCGAATCGCCCCCATTGGCATCGGTGCTTGCCGGCGATGTGCGGGGCACGCTCTACATCCACGAGCTGACCGAGGTGCGCCCCGGTTCCGGCCGGGACTACCTGGCCGCCATGGCCGCTGACTACCTGCCGGCCGCAGCCGACTACGGCTACACCTGCATGGGTCTATGGGAGGTGCTGCACCACGATTACGAAGTCTGCACCGTGTGGGCTGCCTCACCCGAGGCGTATACCCAGCTCAACAAGGCCGCCGATGCCGCTAACGGATTCGACGAGGGAATCGAAGGCGATGACCGCTTGGTGGCATGGCGGGCAGCCGCCCAGCAATACACGACCCGCTTTCGGGAGGAGCTGATGACACCCGCCCCCGGAACCCTCACCGGCCCCAGTGCCTACGAGGACGACACCTACATCAACCGGACTTGACAGGAGCAACGGCTATGCGAGGCATTCTTTTCGACGGCGAGACGGCGCTGGTGACCGACGGGCTCGGGACCACCGACCTCGAGCCCGACCAGGTGCGGGTGCGGATCGGCGCCGCCGGGGTGTGCCACTCCGACGTGTCGGTGATCGACGGGACGTTCGGACAGATGTTCTCTCCCCCGTTTGTCATGGGCCACGAGGGCGCCGGCGAGGTGCTGGCCATCGGTTCCGATGTGACCACCGTGGCCGCAGGCGACCACGTGGTGATCGCCACCATCGACAACTGCGGTCGCTGCCCGGTGTGCGCCACCGGCCATCCCACCTTGTGCCAGACCTCCAAGCTGGGCGCCGCCATTGCCAAGCGCAATGAGACGGGCGAGGAACCCGGCCCCGGCGATCTGCCCGCCTACTTCACCTACCAGGGCGAGGCGATCATGGGCTTCGCCAACACAGGCGTGTTCGCCGAGGAGGTGGTGGTAGGCCAGGGCCAGGTGGTGGCCATCGACAAGCGGGTGCCCTTCACCAGCGCCTGCCTCATCGGCTGCGGCGTGCTCACCGGCACAGGCGCCATCTTCAACCGGGCCCAGGTGTACCGGGGTGACACCGTGGCTGTGATCGGCGTGGGGGGCATCGGACTAAACGTGATCCAGGCCGCCCGCATTGCCGGGGCCACCAAGATCGTGGCCGTCGACAACAACCCGGCCAAGGAGGGCTTCGCCCGCCAATTCGGCGCCACCCACTTCGTTGACTCTGGGCAAGTACCGGCCGTCGACACCGTGCGGGAGATGACCGCAGGCGGAGTGGACTGCTCGGTGGAGTGCGTGGGCAACACAACGTTGATGAGCGATGCGGTGGAGATGTTGCGCCCCGGTGGCAACATGGTGATATTGGGAGTGGCGGGCATGGACGCCCGGATGGATCTCGCCCCGTTCAAGCTCTACCAGAACAAGTCGATCATGGGATGCCGCTATGGCTCGGCCCGCCCCGCCTTCGACATTCCCGCGCTGGTGGACTTGTATCTCGACGGCCGGCTGCTGCTCGACGAGCTGGTGTCGGCTACCTATGACCTGGCCGAACTCGACAAAGCCTTCGAAGACCTCGAGGCCGGCAAATTGGCCCGAGGCGTGCTGACGATGGGCTGAGCCTCAGGCCGCCGGCGTCTCGGTGATGTCGGCTTCGAGGTCCAAATCGAAGTACTTCGCCGGGTTCTCCAGGAGCACCTTGCGGGAGATCGTCTCATCCACCTTGGTGAAGTTCTCTTCAATGAACTCCTGGGAATCGGGGAACGACCCCACCGAGTGGGGAAAGTCGGTGCCCCACATAATGTTGTCCCACGGGATGATGTCGACCATGTCGAACACCACCGGATCGCGGATCACGCTGAAGTGGAAGTGGTCGATTATTTGCTCGCTGGGCTTGCGCTCATACTTGACCTTGAACCAGTCGCCGAACAGCTCATAGTTGTCATCCATGAAGTAGAGCGTGCCCGGCAGCCAGCTGGCGTTGGTCTCGGCAAAGTAAAACTTGATTTCCGGGAACCGCTCCAACACACCCGCCGCGATGAGCTGCGCCATGCAGTACACCGGAGAGTGGCTGCCGGCCCGTTGCACCAGCGCGCTGGCCCACGGGCTGTCGGAGGTGCCCTTGGCCGCTGATTGGAGCGGGGCCTGCCCCGCTCCAAAGCCGAAGTGGGGGGCCAGCTTGAGGCCCAACTCCAGGCTCTTCTCCCAGAACCGGTCGTCTACTGGATCGGCGTAGGGAGTGCCATTGGGGAAGTTGTAGAACGCCACCGACGGCAGTCCCACCTCAGCGACGAATTCCAGTTCCTCCACCGCGTGGTCGATGTTGGTGATGGGGGTCACCGCATTGCCAATGAGCCGATCAGGGGCCACCGAGCAGTAGTCCTGGGCCAAGAATGTGTTGTAGGCCCGGATCATCGAGCGATACACGTCGGGGTCCTTGATGCCTTCGAGGAACCGGCTGGCGAACACCGGTGGGAACAGCACCTCGGCGTCGATGCCGTCTAGGTCTTGCTCCCGGAGGCGCTGCTCGGCGGGGCCGGCACCCTCCGCCGGGCTGCCGTCGGCATTGAAGTAGGTGCCGCCGGAGAACTTCACCTTGTCGCGCCCGGCGATGTTCTGGCCGTTGCGTAACAGGGGCTGCCCCTCGATCAGCCACCCCTCTCCCCCTTCGGGAAGGTGGATCAGGCGGGGCGCCCGATCCTTGTATTTCTCGGGGACGTACTTCACAAATACGTCGGGCGGCGTCTCCACATGCCCATCAGCGCTGATTACCTTGTACTTTCGGCCCATGACTGGAGCATATTCGCGTAGACCAGGGTCCAAGAAAGCGGGACGGCTCAAGAGCCTGACCAAGAAGACCTGGATTGTTCTGGTCCTGGTTTTGGCCCTGGTGGCAATGGGCTGCTCCTCCAACGACGACGACGCCCCTGCGGCCACGGCTCCGACGGAGGCGCCCACTGAGGCGCCTGCGCCGACTCCCGAGCCCACCGAGTCGCCCGCGCCGGCTCCTGAGGCCACGGCGGCACCCGAGCCTGAGCCCACGGAGGCACCCGAACCTGAGTCTACGCCCGAACCAACCCCGGCACCCACGCCCGAGCCACCGGTCGCGCTCACCGAGTATGGCGAATTCCCCGTGGGGGTCATAACCCTTGAGTTAGGAGAAGAACCCGGCGAGCAGCCGCTTTCTGTCTGGTACCCCGCCGATTCAGACGCGGTGGCCGGTATGGAAACCGAGATCTTCGACTCCGCCCAAGCCATTCCCGCGGCATTTCGGGCCCTCATCCCCGAAAGCATGCAGAGCGCGGTTGAGACCAATTCCTATCGCGACGCACCCATAGCCGACTCGAACACCTTTCCGGTTGTCATCTACAGCCACGGGTTTGGCGGTCACCGAGACGTCGCCATCTTCTTTACCACCCATCTGGCCTCACATGGCTTTGTAGTGGCATCCCCCGAACACATCCACAGGAATCTGCCTGCCCAGGCATTTGGAACCGCAGAGTCCAGCCCTGAAAAAGACCAGGCTGATGTGGCCAACACTCTGGCCGCTCTCGACGCCGCCTTTGGCACCAACGCCGACACCGCCAGGGTGGGCGTCATCGGACACTCGGCCGGAGCCAGAACGGCACTCGATGCCCTGGCCAACGAGGCGGTCCTAGCCGCCATACCGCTGGCTGGCGGAGGTTCTGTCCCACCCGAGGCGGCCGACAAGCCGATTCTGGTGATCGTGGCCGAACTAGACCTCACCGTGCCCACCGACCGCAGCCTGGCCAGCTACGACTCGGCCCCTGGACCCAAGACATTCGTCAACCTGGCCCAGGCAGGCCACAACAGCTTCACCGATAGCTGCCCTGTCATCCTTGCCGGAGGTGGGTTGGACATGCTTGAACCCCTCCTCGGCGCTGAACAAGTGGCCCGGGCCGAAGACGGATGCACTCCGGAAAACGCCCATCCACTGGCCATGCAGGCCGCTCTGAAGCACTTAGCCACAGCATTCTTCCTAGCGAGTCTGGATGGTCGGCTCGACGTCGAGGTCAACGCCGAATTCGCCGATCTCATCGACGGAGTCGATCTGGCCGACTACCGCGAAGACGGCTGAACAGGATCAGTCCAATCCGAGATGGCTGCGAACGAATCGGCGATAGCCGGCCGCGCTCCAGTTGTCGTGGTCTTCGCCCCAGCCGACGGCGTCGCCGAAGGTCCATTCGCTCAGGCAGTTCCACGTCCACAAGTTGGGGTTGAGGTGGACGCCGATTCGGTTCACCGCCCGGCTGGTGGCCAGCAACTCGCGGCCTGACTCGTCAGTGGCGATGATGCGAACCACCGTGGGAGCGCCGGTGTCGGGGTCTCGCTCCAATACGTCGCGTCGCCCTTGTCCGGGAACCAGCCGGGAGTATTCGCCGTCGCGTAGGTAGTAGCCGTGGATCACGGTGCAGTCGGGATCGTCGCCCTCGCCGTAGGCCATGGTGAGTGCGTGAAAGCCGTCAGTGTTTGACGCGGTGGCGTAGCTGTAGCCGCCTCGCACAGCACCGTGCAGGGTGGCGCCGAACTGGCTGCGCGGCCCCCACGACCGGTCCCGCATCCCGTAGGCGTCCACCTCATACGTGTCTTCACCCAATCGGATGGTGCCCTGGTATAGGCCCGGCTGATCCAAATGGCCGTCACCCAGATAGTTGGGCGGACACACCGCACTAAACGTCAAGTCCACCTCGGCCTCACCGTCGTCTTGGCACTGGAACCTGATCCGGTACTGCTTCAGGGGTTCGATCACCTGGTAGCGGATGCCGTTGGGTAACTCGATATCGCTCAGCGGTTGATTCGGCAGCGGCAAGTGCCAGAAGTTCTTGGCGTAGCGGCAGTTCCAGATCTGATCGCCCCCAGTGTCCCAAAAGAACGCTCCACCCGAGGTGACCCCCTGGTTTGGCCGAAAGAACGGGTAGAGCTGGCCCGACAGCTTGTGTTCGGGAGCGGCGAAGGTGAACCAGCAGGTCTCGGTCCAATAGGGATCTTCGGAAGTTGGAGGGTGGAACTCGTCGTCGGGATGAGTGGCGTGGTCGGAGGACATGGGGTGCCATGCTATGGGAGATGGCTCTTGGCCCTGACGATCTAGTGCTCAGCTCGGGTTCGCTGGACAATCCGCAGATTGAGACGTTGGTGGAAGCCGCTGTTGCCGGCGGATTCGCCGGTTTGACCCTTTGGCCCGCGGTGTACCCGCCCGATCCGGCCATCGGTGAGCGCATCCGCGACGCCGGGCTGGCCGTGGTGGACATGGACGCCGCCATCGTCTGGGTCGGCCCTGACGATCCAGGTGGGCCTTACTATGAGGAAGCCCCTCAAGAGGCCGTGTTCGAGGCGGCCGCCGTACTGGGCGCCTCTGGGGTGAACACGCTGCTGGTGTGTCCAGGCTCGGTAACCAGGGAGCAGGCGGTGGAGGCCATGGCCGAGCTTGCCGACCATGGGGCTGCCGTCGGGGTGGACGTGTATATGGAGTTCAGCCGTAACCGGCCCATCCCCGACCCGCTGGCCAGCGCCGAGGTGGTGGCCGCCACCGGTCGGGCCAACTGCGGGCTCACCGTGGACTTTTGGCATGTGTTCTACGGCCCCGGCGACTTCGCCGATTTTGCCGCGATTCCCGGCTATCTGATCGGAGCGATCCAACTCAACGACGTCCCCGCGGAGCCCCCGGATGACTTGGCGTGGGCTACTCGGTATCTCCGCTGTGTACCCGGCGAGGGGGCGATGGACTTGGCCGACGCGCTGCGAACCATTCGGGGTGCCGGCTGCCAGGCACCCATCACGCTGGAAGTGTTCGACTCAGGCCGCCTGGAGGCACAGGGTCCGGTGGGCTTCGCCTGTCTGCTGGGCGACGCCACTCGCCGCTTGCTCGATGAAGTCGATGGCTAGCTAGATCCCGACCCGAACCGGGAGGCCCGCGGCCCGGTATACCTCGTCGATCAACTCCATGGTCTTGATCGACTCCGACGGCGGATACAGGTTGGGGCCGCCCTCTTCGACACACGCTTTGAAGGCCCGAAGCTGGCAAGTGTAGGTGGCCACCTGCTCAGCCGGTTCGTGGTAGACGGTGTGGCTGTCGCGATCTGTCACGGTCAGGCCGCTACCCCACATGGGGGCCAGCGGGTTGTCGATGACCAGTTGGCCCTCGGAACCGGCCACCACGACATCGGCCTGGAACTCGAATTCGAAGGCGTCGGGGTCGATGGCATCGGGGTCGCCCAGTTCGGCCTTGCGGTCGGTGCCGGTGAACGCCGAGGTGATGGATGCGGTGGCATCTCCGTCCCGGTAGCGCAGCTCGGCGGTCATGCGCACGTCCACGTCAGGGGCCAACTCCTCGGCTTCGGCACGAACCACATCGAGCTCACCAAATGCCCGCAGGTTGCTTAGGGCGTAGGAGCCGGTGTCCATCAAGGCCCCGCCAGCCAGGTCGTAGCGATAGCGAATGTCATCAGGGCCGTGCATGGACGGGAAGACCATCGCTGCTTCCACATGAATCACCTCGCCTACAACGCTCTCAGCCACCAGCTCGATGGCTCGGTCGGCTTGAGGGTGGAAGCGCCAGTGATAGGCCTCCATCACCACCAGCCCGGTTCGCTCGGCGGCTTCGGCCACCTGCCGGGCCTCGTCGGCGTTCGCGGTGAACGGCTTCTCCAGCAGCACCGGCTTACCCGCCTCTAAAGAGGCGATGGTCCAGCGGGCGTGGTGGGAGTTGGGCAGTGGGTTGTACACCGCGTCGATCTCATCGCAGGCCAGCAGGTCGTCGTAGCTTTCGAACACCAGGGGAATGCCGTGCTCGGTGGCGTAGTCCTGGGCCCGCTGCGGATCGCGGGCCGCCACTGCGGCCACCTCAACCCCGTCGATCTCCTTCGCCGGCTCGATGAGCCCCATTGGCCCGATCCACGCCGCCCCCAAGATGCCAATTCTCATGGTGGAAGGCTACGCCGCGAATGCGTCCTGGAGGTCTCTAGCCAGTTCAGGGCGGCAGATGAGGATGCCCCACTGGGCTAGGTCGCCGCGGTTGTAACGCAGCGGAGAGCCATCGAGGTGGGAGGCGTGCAGTCCAGCCGCCAAAGCGATGGCCACCGGGGCGCAGGTATCCCACTCGTAGAGCCCGCCGGCATGAACCCAGGCGTCGGCCTCGCCGGTTACCACGGCCATGGCTTTCACCCCCGCCGAGCCCACGCCGTACACGTCGGCATCCAGATGGCGGGCCAGACGGTGGCTGTCCCATCGCACCCGGGACCGGGACATCACTACCAGCGGCCGCTTTCGGCCATTGTCGGCCGGTGGACCATCAGGGTTGATCGTGCTGAATGTGCGCCCCCAAGGAGGTACCGACACCGCTCCGGCAGCCGGTTCGCCGTTCACCGCCAGGCCAACGTGTACCGCCCAGGTGTCGCTCCACTGGTCGGCGTAGTCCGACGAGCCGTCCAGCGGATCGACAATCCACACGCGCTCGGCGTCCAGGCGGGAACGGTCATCTCGCCCCTCCTCCGAAAGCACATTGTCGTCGGGCCTCAGTTGGGCCAGCGCACCAGTCAAATAGCGGTGGCTGAGCTGGTCGCCAGCCATCTCGCGGTGGAGGTAACCGGCGCGGGATTCCTCCATCTCATCTGACAGGACCTGGAGCTGCTCACCAGCCTGGTGGGCCAGCCAGTGGGCCAGCTCGTGGTCTGTGGGCTCTGGAGTATCGCTCACGGGGCTAGCACAATCGGCCGCCAGTCCAGCACCGGAACCGGTTCGGCGCCGTTGCGCTCGGCCTGCACGATCACGGTGAATGCCAGCAGACGTCCGTTGGGTACCGGATGGATGGCGTCGAGGGTGGCTGACGCTTCTACTACATCGTCTTCGAACACAGGCCCGGTGTGATCGCACAGTTGCCAACCCACAACCGTGGCCGCGGTGGGCAACAGCCGCACGAGTCCAGCCTGGGCCAACCCTACGGTGTGCCCGCCGTACACCAGTCGCTTGCCTCCCTGGCCCAATGACGCATCCCGATGGGGCTGGGCCAGGTTCTGGGTGAGCCGCACCAGCGCGGGGGCGTCGGTCACCGTGTCCCGCAGCGGATCGCGCCGGGTCTCCCCTATCGGCCACTCTTGGGGGCCTCCGAGCGGACTTAAGTCCCAGTCGGACGGGGCAGCTTCAACAAAGGGGACCATGTCGAGTTCTTCAGGGGTGCCCCCCAAATTATCGGCATGGCCAGTGGGAGCATCAGATCGGCGCCGCACCAGGGCACACCTTTCGAAGTCCAGCACCAGTCGGCCCTGATCATCGTGGGTTTGCATGCCGAGAAGCACCAGGCCCCGGGGCGGGCGGTCGGGCCGGGCCGACGCCTCCCGCAGGCCCCGCACGGTGACCACCGTGGTGAGCGTGTCACCCACCCGCACGGTGTGGAGCTGGCGCACCCCGCGATAGAACAAGTTGGCCACCACTTTGCGGGTGGCCACGGTGGACTGTCCGATGGCCACCTGCAACACCAAGGCAGGGTTGACTACCGAGCCGGGCTGCCCGGTGATTGCCTCGGCCAGCAGGCGGCTCAGGCTGATGGCCAGCGGGTCGCCGCAGATGGCCTGATACACGGCCGCTTCGCCTGGCCCGATGGTGATGGCCGGGGCGGGGTCGAGCTGCTCGCCCACCCTGAAGTCCTCGAACCAGGGGCCATCTCCTGCCGGTGCAACCACGCCCCGCAGTAAACCACGCCCGCCGACGTTCCCCTAGTCTCAGCCCATGGCAGCAGTTGCAAACGAGGAAATCCCGGTCATCATCGAGGTGGCCATCAACGGCATCACCAGCCCCGACATCAACCCCAACGTCCCGCTCAGCGCCGAGGCCATCAGGGACGACTCCCTGGCCTGTCTAGACCAGGGCGCGGCCATCATCCACACCCATAACTTCGACATCAGCCTCACGGGCGAGGCCGCGGCCGGCCCCTACATCGAGGCCATGACCCCAGTGCTGGCCGCCCGCCCCGATGCGCTGTGGTATCCCACGCTCACCTCAGGCGCCGACCACCAGGCCAAGAACGCCCACATGGCCATGATCGCCGCTGAGTTGCCCCTGCGCATGGGAGTGGTCGACCCGGGCTCCACCAACATCGGCGCGGCGGGGCCTGATGGCCTGCCGGTGGGCGGCACCTACAAGAACGACTACGCCGACATCCGGGCCAGCTTCGATCTGTGCCGCGACAACGGCTGGGGGCCGGCCCTGGCCATCTACGAGCCTGGCTTCTTGCAGTGCGTGCTCTCCTACTTTCGGGCCGGCCAGTTGCCCGCCGGGTCGATGGCCAAGCTCTATTTCGGAGCCGAGTGGGGGCTCACTCGCCGGTCCAAGGGCGTGACCTTCGGGCTCTCCCCCACCAAACACGCCCTGCTGGCCTATCTGGACATGCTGGAGGGCACCGATATCCCCTGGTCGGTGTCGGTGTGGGGCGGCGACCTCATGGCCACCCCCCTGCCCCGCCTGGCGCTGGAGTTGGGCGGCCACCTCCACGTGGGCATCGAGGAGTTCTACGACCCCGACCGCTCTCCCACCAACGAAGAGCTGCTAGCCGAAGCCGTGGCCTTATGCGAAGAAGTCGGCCGGCCCATAGCCACATGCGATCAAGCCGCAGAAATGCTGAGCTTGCCCTAGTTCCCTAGACGCAGGTGTTCTCCAGCGTGCCGAGGCCTTCGACCTCGGAGAGGATCACATCGCCTGGCTTCAAGTAAAGACCCTGAGCGTGGCCGACGCCGCCGGGGGTGCCGGTGAAGATGAGATCGCCGGGATGCAGGGTGAGGATGGCTGACAAGTAGGAGACAATCTCGGCCACCGGACGCATGAGATAGCTGGTGCGGCTGTTTTGGCGCAGCTCGCCGTTGATGCGACAGGAGATGGCCAGGTCGTCGGGGTTGTCCACTAAGTCGGGGCTTACTAGTGCGGGGCCGGTGGGGCCAAAGGACTCCCGGGACTTGCCCAGGTTGAATTGGGGCGGAGTGGCGGCTACCTGGAGGGCCCGGTCGGATATGTCCTGGCCGATCATCAACCCGACCACCCGGTCCCAGGCCTGGGACTCAACGATGTTCCTGGTTTCGGCCCCGATTACCACCACTAACTCACACTCGTAGTCGCAGTGGTCGCCCACTAGCTTGACCGGTGCAGCCGGGCCGACCAGGCAGTCGGGGAACTTGGTGAACACCACTGGCGCCTCGTTGGTGGTGCGGCCCAGATAATCCACCTCGTCCATCTCCTCGATGTGGTCGCGGTAGTTGAGGCCGTAAGCGAACACCTGCTTGGGATGTGGTACCGGCGGTCCCAGTTCAGACGGGCTCACCTGGCCATCGGGGGTGCCTCTGCCGGACCATCGGGCGTGCAGTTCGTGGGGGCGGTCCAGGGCGTCCATTGCGTCGATGCCCAGTGCCCAGTAGTCCCTGTCTTCCAGCAGCACCGCTTGTCCAGCGCGGTTGGCCAGTCGAAAGCTCATCGCGATCTCCCCTACTCTTTTGTCCTTGGGGCTACAGCGTGGCGGCCAACTCGACCGCGGACCGCATGGCTCCTTCCAGGAATCCCGGTTGGGCGCAGTCGCCCACAGAATGGACCTCTGCCCCTGACAACCTCAGCTCATCAGCCAGCGATGTGTCGGCCGCCAGCTCCGAGGTCACCACCACCAGATCGGCAGGCGTGGTCTGCTCAGCGCCGTTGGAGCGCCACACCACCCCTTCGTCGGTGATGGCTACAACTTCGGCCCCAGTAACCAGGTTAACCCCGGCTTGGCCGAGGTCGTTGACCACCCGCCACCGCCCAGGCAACCCGAGGGAGAAACCGAAAGCGGGGCCAGACTCGATCAGCGTGACCTCGGCGCCCTGATGGTGGGCGGTCTCGGTCACCCCAAGGCCGGGCAGGTCTCCGCCCAGCACCGCCAACCGGCCGGCTTCCAGCGGATTGCCGTCGAGCAGCCACGGGGCCAGGTCGTCCACTCCCCACACGTTGGGCCCGTCAATGCCTTCGACTTCAGGCCGGCCCCACTGTCCGCCTACTGCAACCACCACCGTGTCAGGCAACAGCGCGCTGACCCCGGAGGCATCCAGCCGGGTGTTGAGCCGCACGTCTACTCCGAGTTGGTCGAGCTGGCGCTCAAACCACTCCATCAGCTCCGCGTTCACCTCGCTGGTGGCCGAGGCCAGCGCCCATCGGCCGCCCAGCCGATCGGACCCCTCGGCCAGGATCACCTCATGGCCCCGTAGAGCAGCCACCCGAGCCGTCTCCATGCCCGAAGGTCCGCCCCCGATCACCAGCACCTTCTTCGCCGTCGGCGCAGCCTCGGCGGTGAGCTCGTCCTCCCGGCCCAAGAACCCGTTGCCGGCGCACCGGGTGCCCACTCGCAGAAAGATGTTGCCGATGCAGCGGTAGTGGTACACGCAAGGCCGCACGTCCTCGGCCTTGCCCTCGGCCAGTTTGTTGGGCAGGTCGGGGTCCGCCAGGATCTTGCGGCCCATCGCCACATAGTCGTATTTGCCCTCGGCGATGTGGCTGTCGGCGGCCTCGGGACTGATCCGCCCCACCGCAATAACAGGAACGTCCACTTCGGCTTTTACTGCGGCCGCGTTGGGCACCAGCAGCTCGGGCTCGTGGGGGCCGTAGGAGTCGGTGGGTCCGGTGGCGATGCCGGGGTCGTGGTAGGCCGACACGTGGATGGCGTCAGCTCCAGCAGCTGCTGCTTGGCGGGCGTTGTAGAGGGCATCGTCGAGGACGATGCCGTCGATGCCCACTTCGGTGCTGTTGAGCCGCACCCACATGGCGTAGTCGTCGCCCACCCGTCGGCGGATCTCGGTGAGGACCTCCACCAGGAACCGGGCCCGGTTCTCTCTCGACCCCCCATATTCATCGTCGCGGGTGTTGATGGTGGGCGACAAGAAGGCGTCGATGAGGTAGCCGTGGCCGCAGTGCAGCTCCACTCCGTCCACCCCGGCCTCCCGGGCCCGCACGGTGGCCGCCGCGAACTGGTCGACCACGGTGGCGATGTCTTCGTGGTCCATAACCCGGTAGTGGGGGTTGGAGGTGGGGGCCATGAACGGCTCGGCCATCATGGCTCCCTCATCGGCGGTGACCATCCCGTAGAGCGGGTCAACAGTCATCTCCCCCGGCTGCGACGGCACCCACATGGGGCGTCCGGCCATAGTGTCCTGAAGGCCCATCTTGCCGGCGTGGGTGAGCTGCATGGCGATCTTGCCGCCGCGGGCGTGGACCCGGTCGGCCGCCCGCTTCCACGACGGGATGAACCGGTCTTCGGAGATGGCGGTCTGGCGCTTGTTGGAGCAGCCCACCGGATGGGCCACCCCCACCGAGCCGAGCATGACCACGGCCATGCCGCCTTTGGCCCGGGCTTCCAGGTAGGCGGCCTGGTCGTCGGACACCTCGCCGTTCTCGTCGCCCAACTCCTCGCCCATCGGCGCCATGATGAGCCGGTTGCGCAACTCCAAAGTGCCGATGCGCCCCGGTGACAGCAGATGCTCAAAGCTCATGGGCCCCATCATGGCCCATCAACAGCAACGGGGTCTGCACGCAGGCGCTGGTTCGGACCACCACATCGATTAGTCATCGATTCAGAACTGCCCGCGGGCAGCGGTGTGGCCGTATCCTCACCAAGTGTCTTTGATCGCAGCGTGGGGGCTGACCAAGCAGTTCGGCGACTTCACCGCGGTCGACGGCATCGACTTCGAGGTCGAACGGGGCGAGGTGTTCGGCTTTCTGGGGCCCAACGGCGCGGGCAAGTCGTCCACTATGCGGATGATCGGCTGTGTGTCCGACCCCACCGGCGGGGCCCTGCGCATCTTGGGCATGGACCCTTCTCGCGAGGGCACCAGCATCCGGTCTCGCCTCGGGGTGGTCCCCCAGCAGGACAACCTCGATGAAGAGTTGTCGGTGGCCGAGAACCTGTACGTCTATGGGCGGTATTTCGACCTGCCCCGGCCGGTGCTACGCACCCGCATCGCTGAGCTGCTGGGCTTTGTGCAGCTCACCGAGCGGGCCGACGACCACGTGGAGCCGCTTTCGGGGGGCATGAAGCGCCGTCTCACCATCGCCCGAGCCCTGATCAGCGAACCCGAGGTGCTGCTCCTGGATGAGCCCACCACCGGCCTCGACCCCCAAGCCCGCCACGTAGTGTGGGAGCGGCTGTGGACTCTGAAACGCCGGGGGGTGACCCAGGTGCTTACCACCCACTATATGGACGAGGCCGAGCAGCTCTGCGACCGCCTGGTGGTGATGGACCAGGGCAAGATCGTGGCCGAGGGATCGCCCCGCCAGCTCATCGAGCGCTACTCCACCCGCGAGGTGGTGGAAGTGCGGACCCATGGACAGGTGACCGTGATGGCCGAAGCGTTACGCCGCTTGGGCGAGAGCCCCGAGGTCCAAGCCAGGGATGAACTCTATGAGCGAGTAGAAGAACTACCCGATCGAGTGCTCCTCTATACCGACCAAGGTGAACGGCTGGTGGCCTTGCTCGGGGAAGTCGAGCATGAGAGCGTGCTCGTGCGTCGCAGCACCCTCGAAGACGTCTTCTTGCACCTCACCGGCCGCTCGCTGGTGGACTGATGGCCCCCGCCGCAGTGGTCCCCAGTACTCGACTGGCCGTCGAGTACTGGCTGTTGACCTATCGCCGCAACTGGAAAGGCTCGCTGCTGACCAGTTTCTTGAGTCCGATTCTGTTCCTGGCCGCCATGGGATTGGGTCTCGGTTCGCTGGTCGATGCCGAGGTCGGTTCTGGCCGTGACCTGGGCGGGCTCGACTATCTGGATTTCCTGGCCCCCGGGCTGCTGGCCGGCAACGCCATGATGCTCGCCGTCAACGAGTCCACCTACCCAGTACTGGGCGGTTTCAAGTGGTACCGCACCTATATGGCCATGGCTTCTTCCCCGCTGCGGGGCCGCGACATCCTGCTCGGCCATTTCACCTACATGGCCTTCCGGGTGACGTTGGCCAGCTTCGTGTTCTTGGGGGTCATGGCCGCCTTCGGGTCGGTGTCGTCGCCGCTGGCGGTGCTGGCTCCGATCTGTGCCGCCCTGTGCGGTATGGCCTTCGCCACCCCCACCGCGGCCTTCGTCGCCACCCGGATCAATGCCGACAACTTCAGCACCTACACCCGGTTCGTGATCATGCCCATGTTCTTGTTCTCCGGCATCTTCTACCCGGTATCGCAACTCCCGATAGTCCTTGAACAGATCGCTTGGCTCACCCCGGTGTGGCACGGGGTGAGGCTGTGCCGGGCGCTGAGCACCGGCAGCGAATTGGGGTGGGAACTAGCCGGTCACCTGGCCTACCTGGTGGCCCTGATCCTGATCGGCACGCTGATAGCCAGCAGAACCTTCACCCGAAGGCTGTACGAATGAGCCCTACAAGAGTGGGCATCGCGGGCCAGGGACGCCGCCCCAGCCGGCTGGGGTTGGCCGCGACGGCCGGCTTGCTGCCGTCGCGTCGATTCGCCCGCGTCGTCGAGCGCAACATCACCGTGTACCGGCGCACCTGGGTCACCCTGCTGTCGGGGTTCTTCGAGCCGGTGTTCTACCTGCTGTCCATCGGCATCGGCATCGGCGAGCTGGTGGGCGACGTGACCGTCGGGGGCCGCACCGTCGACTACCGCACGTTCGTAGCGCCGGGACTCTTGGCCACCTCGGCCATGAACGGCACCTTCTACGACAGCACCATGAACATGTACTACAAGCTCACCTGGGCCAAGATATACGACGCCGTCCTGGCCACTCCGGTAGGGGTAGTGGATTTGGCCCTTGGTGAGATGGGTTGGTCGGTGCTGCGGGCCACCCTCTACTCCGGCGGCTTCCTGGGGATTATGGCCGGACTGGGCCTAGTGGACTCGGTGTGGGCCATCGCTGCTCTGCCGGGGGCAACGCTCATCGGCTTCACCTTCGCCGCCCTGGGCATGGCCGCCACCAGCTACATGCGGAGTTGGAACGACCTCGACCTGGTAACCGTGCCCCTCATCGTCCAGTTCCTGTTCTCCGCCACCTTCTTCCCCCTAGACACCTACCCCCGCGCCGTCCAGTTCCTAGTCCAGGCCACCCCCCTCTACCACGGAGTAGCCATGGAACGAGCCTTCATCGCCGGCGACATCAGCGTGGACCTAGTCATCCACATCGCCTACTTGCTGGCTCTAGCCGCCGTCGGCGCCGCCATAGCCAGCCGCCGCCTCGGCCAGCTATTGACGCCGTGAGGCTGGGCTGAGGTCTATTCAGGGAGCATGAGCTGGTATTCGGTCTGGTGACGCAGGCTCATGGCTTGTTCACATTGGCTCTGGTGCCTAGCCGGTGTATCGTGTGTGCAGTAGCGCTCCACGGTTTGAATGTCCAACACGGTGGCCCTCGCGTTGGCCTTGTCGCAGGCTACGTTTATGAGGGTTTCGTGGGGCTGTTTGGGGCTGCCATAGCCGGTGTCGTTGAAGTCGGGCAGGCTTGACGGGTCGACGATAACCCGGTCTCCGGTGGCCATTGGACCGATGTCGCCGTTCCACAACGTCCAGTTGTCTTCGTCGAAGCGGACCTGGGGGTAAGGCAGATCCAAGAGGACGGCGAGCGGCTGCCCGTCGGGCCCGGTGTGCTTCCAGGTCTCCCCCCACAGCACCGCTTGCGACACCGAGGACGCCGTGACGTACAGGTACGCGCACTCCCGCTCCGAGTAGAAGTTCCTTCCCGCCGGCTCAATCGACAGAATGCCCACCAGCTTGGCCAGATCCAACTCCATGTCGGGATGATACAGATGCATGCCATGAAGCGGCGGGGGCGGCAGATCTGCAACCGGCGGCGGCCCGCCGGTGCCCAGACCGGCGGCGGGCGAGTCGCCAGCAAGGGCGAAGCCCTGCTGCTCCAGCAGATCCCGCTGGTTCCAAGGCCTCATATCCTCCACGCAAATGCGCTGCCAACCTTGCTGTGCGGATGGCCAGTCAGGCGGCTCTTGCCCGCAATACCACTCCACCGACTCCAAACCGGAGACCACGCCGATTCCTTGGGCGGAGCAGGCATCCCAGAACAGATGTAGCTCGTGAGGCTCCTTGCCCCCTACCGTGTAGCTGCCATCGCCTCCGCCCGTGAGGACACGGTCTCCGTGGGAGACAGGGATATCGCGGCTCCACATCGTCTGGGTGCTTTCATCGAAGCGCACCTGGGGATAGGGCAGCGACAACGCTATGCGCACTCGCCGGTCGCCCGTCAACCAGTCGTACGAATTGGTAGATGAGTCGTACGAGTCGAAGATGAAGTACACGCAAGGCGGTTCTATAGACACAATCCCTTCCCAACCCTCGGCCGGGAAGCCCATTTCGGGGTGGCGTGCGTACATTCCCGCCAATGGCGGCCGCGGCCAACCCTCGCCATCTCGCTGGCTGCCGTTATGACCCCCCGCCCCCAACCCATCCGCCTGCGGCTCCGCCCTGACCTGTTCAGACTCGTCCGTCGCCGACTCTGTAGCCGACGGCTGCACCACATCCGCCTGCGGCTCCGCCCTGACCTGTTCAGACTCGTCCGTCGCCGACTCTGTAGCCGACGGCTGCACCACATCCGCCTGCGGCCCAGATGAGCACCCGACAAAGACCAACGCCAAACAAACCGCCACAACCCCGCACCGCACCGTCCCTTCACCACGCAGCGCCTCGCGGCGGGGCCAAGGATGCCTTCTGTTGCTACGTGCATCTTTCAGCAGTGTGTACCACGTGCCCTGGTGTTTATCTCGACCGGTCACTTCAAGTTCCTCGGAACGGTCAAGGGGCACTCAGGGTGACCGGCACGGTGAGCACATCCACGCCGAGGAAGGACTCGACCTCATCGATCGCCGAGAACGTGACCGTATTGCCCCGCAATTCGCAATCTTCCACGTCTCCGATAACGCCCGCCATTATCCCGTAGGCTGTTCCGCCCCTATAGACGGGTCCTCCGCTGTCCCCTTCGCAGCCTTTCAGCCTTTGTCCGTCTATCCTTACGAACACTTCGTCGCAGACCGCTACTGCGCCGGTGGAGTCGCGGCATGGAGCATTCGTCCATGTCAGCTGGTGGTTGATGTTGGTGACTTTGCCGCAGGATATCCCGCTATTCTTGCCTGTGTGGCACACGTAGTCGCCTTGCATGTTGGCGCGGGCCTCGGTACCGGTGACGTCGCAGTTGGGGTTGGGGTAGCTGGCGGGGTCGCGGCACAGATAGTCGTCGGCCACATAATGGGACCCGCTGATAGGAGTGGGAATGCTGTGGAACTGGGCGTCGGCGGTGACGCTCAGCCAGCCATAGTCAAACGGCAGATCCAATCCGTGCATCCTGAACGTTGCGGTCTCAGTTGGGAGATCATTGCCGCAGTGGCCGGCGGTGATAACGCCGTAGTTGCCGCTGCTGGCTCGCCGGGCGGTGAACCCCGATGTGCATCGGGTTATCTCTTCGCCGCCTTGGAAGTTCGTCGCCAGGGCGAGGCCGCGCCCGTCGGCGATAGCGAAGGCCACGTCGATGTGGTCTTGAAGTAGTTCTGCGACGATGGACGCGGCCTGGCCGAAGGCCAGTTCGGAAACCGTACCCAGCGGGCCGACCTCGGGTGCCAGGGCAGGATCTATGCCAACGCGAACAGCGTTGCCCGCCATGTCGGTTTCTAAAAACGTGACCACCTCGGCCACACCCGCGTCCACCCCGGCACCCTCAAGATCGCCCGGCGTGCCGGGCCCGGCCTGCCCAACAGCGCCGGTGCTGCCCAGCGCTCCGCCGCCGACGGCAGGTCTTTGAGCCGCGAAGAGCTTTTCTGAAAGGCCGCGCTGAGCGGCCTGGAGTTCTGCGTAGCTGTGCTGGGCACCAGTGCGGATCTCTACATCGCTGTGAGCGGCCGCAGCAGCCGCAGCAGCGCCAGCCGGCTGGTCTCCGGTGAGCAGCACCCAGCCCCCGAAGTCGCCGCGGTGGTCTATGCCCCACCCCGCAACCCGTGCCGACTCAAGACCGCGGAGTGTCGCCAGAACCTCCTGGATCGCCCCAATACGTCCAAGGCGGCGGCTGGCCTCAGCCTGGGACACCGAGTACTCCAACGCATAAGACTCCACAGCCGCATCCACCTATTCCACAGCCGGGCTTCGCTCTGTCGCTTTAGACGGCTTGTCCTCAGCCGCATGCACCGTGCCCGCGATTGCTGCACCAAAGGCAAACAGCCCAATCGTACCGAGCAAAATGATTTGCCACTTCTTCCACTTCATTGGCTTCTCCTATTCTGGGCTTCCTCTTTGTTCTGGGTTTGGGGATGTATTTCTTGCTTCGCCTCTGTTGCGTCTTCAAGTGAACGTATGTCGGATTCACGGGTCTTGCACTCAAAACGGGTGTCAAAACATGACGAGTTTTTGTCATGTTTTGACACTTGACAACGTCGGGACGGGCGTGTACAACGCGGCTTTCTTGCAAGACAAGGCCAAGTTGGTCAAGATTTGGACCAATGAACACAATCCTCCCCTTTTCCGAAGCCAAGAGCCGTCTGTCAGAACTGGCTGATCGCGTTGAACATCAGGAAGACCGAATTCTGGTGACTCGAAATGGCCGCCCTTCGTTCATACTGGTCAATTGCGACTATCTCGAATCTCTAGAAGAGACCTTTGACATCATGAGGGATCCTGAGTTGGTGGCATCGCTTCGCAGGTCTCGCGCCGAGGCCGAAGCAGGCCTGACCCTTCCCCTGCGGGATTGTGTGAATACCAGCTAGCCGGGCTGGCGGACCACCGTGCCGGGTTCTATGCCGGAGTCGGGGCCGATGCCGTCGAGTTGAAAGGCCATGAGCATGTGGAACTCTTCGTCGTTCTGCACGGCGTGGTCGATGGAGGTGACTCGGGTGGAGATCGACTGACCGCCGACGTCTACCACTAGGGCGTCGCCTTCTTGCACGCGGCCCGCAGTCGCCCGGCCGATGACGAAGAAATCGTCGGCGGACATGGCCTCGGTGCGGATGACCTCGAAGTGGAACAGCTCCTTGCTGCGGCGCCAGCGCTTGAAGAATGTCCGCCAGTTGCGGGGCTGGTCGTCCCACTCCCCTTCCACGATGCCCGGCGAGTTGCTCACAGTTGGCAAACTAGTGGAATGAGCGACCGGTACACCATCATCTCGGCCGACTGCCACGCCGGGGCCAACCACGAGACCTATCGCGGGTTCTTGGAATCCAAGTACCACGGCGACTTCGACGCCTGGCGGGATAAGTACCGCAACCCGTTCCGCGATCTCCAAGACGGCGGCCGGGTGCGCAACTGGGACAACGAGCGCCGATTGGGCGACCTGTATGCCGACGGACAGGTGGGCGAGGTGGTGTTCCCCAACACCGTGCCCCCTTTCTTTCCCAGCTTCATCCTGTTCGCCCGCCCGCCCCGGGCTGATCAGCTCGAGCACCGGCTGGCTGGCATCCGGGCTCACAACCGCTGGCTAGCCGACTGGTGCGCCCAGTACCTCGACCAGCGGGCCGGCATCGGCCAGACATTCTTGAACGACGTGGACGAAGCCATCAAAGACGTGGAGTTCATCGCGGCCAACAACCTGCGCGGCGGCGTGCTCATCTCGGCCATCCCGCCCGACTGCAAAGATCTGGCTCCCCTGTATGACCCGGCTTACGACCCGTTCTGGGCCGCCTGTGAGGACCTCGGGGTGATCGTCAACAGCCACGGCGGCACCGGCGTCCCCAACTACGGCAAGTATTCGGTGTCCGATTTGCTGTTCATCACCGAAGTGAGCTTTTACTCCCACCGGCCCTTCTACCAGCTGCTGTTGTCGGGGGTGTTCGAGCGCTTCCCCAACCTCAAGTTCGTGATGACTGAGCAGGGCTGCGCCTGGCTGTTGGACGCTTTGTCCCACATGGACGAGACCCTGGCCAAGATCCGCGACACCGGCCGCATGGGCGAGATGCGCTACGACGAGAACCACATCCTGCCCCGCAGCGCCACCGAGTACTTCCAGCGGAACTGCTGGGTGGGCATCAGCCAGCCCGGACACGACGACGCCGCCGCCCGTGAGGTGCTAGGCGTGAATAAAGTTATGTGGGGCTCCGACTACCCCCACAACGAGGGCACCGGCCCCTACACCCGAGAGCACCTGCGCCAGGTGTTCTGCGACACCGATCCCGTTGAGCTCCAACAGATTCTGGCCGGCAACGCCGCCGACCTCTACGGCTTCGATCTCGACGCCCTGGCCCCGCTGGCCGCCCAGCACGGCCCGACCCACGACGAGATCGCCGTTCCGCTGGGCGAGCTTCCCGCCGAGCCCAACGAAGCGCTGCTGAAAAACGCCGTCGCAGCCTGACGGGGCCAGCCACAATTCGAGCTGCTCGCTAGACAATCCAGGGTCGCCCGGGCACTTCAGCGAGGCGAAGGGAACCAAGCAGCATCACCGGGCGTCGTTGCTGGGTGATGAAGACTATCCCTTGGATGGCTTCGGGAGTTTCTGAAGGCGAGTGGCCGGTTTCCCGTGAACCAGCGCCAACTGGAGAGGTTCTCAAGCTGGCCAGCTTCGACGACCTGTACCGTGCCGAATATGAGCCGATGGTCCGGCTGGCCCGGGGGCTGGTGGACGCCAGAGAGGTCGCGGAAGAGGTCGTTCAGGACGCCTTCGCCAAGGTATTCGACCGCTGGAGCCGCCTCGACAATCCGGGAGCGTACCTGCGCACTGCGGTGGTGAACGGTTCCCGCAGCGAGCTGCGCAAGCGCGAGGTGAGGCGGCGCATCGGCCTTCGGCCGTTTATTCCCCCCCAACCCGAGGATCAGGACTACCTGCTCGATGCACTCAACCAACTCTCACCCCGTCAGAAATCCGTCCTTGTTATGAAGTTCTATGCCGATATGACCGAAAAAGAGATCGCCCAGGCCATGGGAGTACGGCAGGGCACGGTGAAAAGCGCCACCTCTCGAGGGTTGGCCGAGCTGCGAAAGGTGGTCGACCAATGAGCGATGAGCGCCGCACCCCTGAGAACCTGACCGGAGCCGATGATCAGACCCTCGGCGAGGCTCTTGGCTCCGCCATCCGAAGTCGAGTCGAAACACCGACCACTAGGCCGCCGGCGTCGTCGATCGCGGAGCGGGCCGCCGCCCGGGCCAAGGCCCGTCACACACGCCAGGCGGTTGTGGGCATCGCCGCGTCGGTCGCCCTGGTGGCGGGCGGAATCGCCGCCTGGAATGCACTGGAGGAAGATCAGTCCACCGAGGTCATCGTGGTCGATGAACCCACTGCCTCCCCTGCGCTTCAGCCGAGCGCAGAACCGACCCCGGCGCCTATTTCAGAGCCTACGAGTGAACCAGAAAACACCCCTCAGACAAGTTCCGAGGAGAGCTTCGAACCTCCTACGGCGGAGAGCCTTTCAACCGGGACGACACTTGAATGGACCGAGTTCGATGCCACTGGGGTATTCGGGGGCGAAGTAATCGATGCCTTCAACGTCATATCCGTTGGGGACGGGCGGGTGCTTGTCAATACCTATGGCCCAGACGGCAACCAGTTGATGGTCTCCGACAACGGCGCCGAATGGACCGCTATTCCCATCCCGCCCGACTTCGCTGCTGACCGTTTCGACTTCGCCGGCGGCCGCTGGCTGATCACTGGATGGGACACCGCCGGACTTGGGAACTCAATTCAAGCCTTCTTCTCCGACGACCAAGGCACCACCTGGACCGAGCTGGCATTCGACCCCAGCAGAGCCGGCGAAACCTCGGAAGTGGCGGCGGCCATGGTGTCCGGGGAGAATATGGTTATCGCCCTAGAGCACCGCGTCCAGCCCGATATCGCTGCGGTGATCGTGGGACGCGACCTGGTGCCCAACAAGGAATCGATCAAGGGTTGGACGAGCGTGGAGGGCGACACTGTGAGCTTCACCCGCGACGAATCATCGCCCCCCGAGTCGTTCACGCTGACTGCGGAAGAGGAGGACTTCCTCTACGAGGGCGACCGCAGCTTCATCCAGATGTATCACAGCAACAACGGTGCAGTTGAGATGACAGGCGAATTCCCAGCCTGGGAGGTTGACGGCTACGGCGCAACCGACGGCTTCCACCTCTTCATCTTCAACACCGAGGGAATTATGCGCCTCACCTCGTCTGATGGCCGTCAATGGGCCCAAGCGCCTTTGACCACCAATGACAATGTTCTGGTTGATTCGTTGTCCAACTATCACTCCAGTTCGACTCCTGGCATCGTGTGGACGTCGGGTCAGGCAAGCAGCCAGTTGCGGATCGAACGCTTCGATGGCGTCTACTCCCCTCCACTAGTGGCCGAGCTTCCCACCGGCATCGCCCATGTAGAACGTCTGGAGGTCGGGCCGGCCGGGATCGCCATGGTGGCGGTACCAGGACGCTTCCCCGATACCGAAGTCGTGCCGACTTCCCGGATCGCCAAAGACGGCTATGAGCTGCGCTACAACGTGCCTCCGGGCAGCATCATGCTATGGGATTTGTCTGAAAACAGGGCGATCTACGAATGGGGCGCCGAGAATGCTCAGACCAACATGCTGCCCGAGGGCATTCGTGCCGTGGACGGCGTTGATGACCGACCTGACTTGCTGGTATTCGATGATCCCGAAACCGGCGAACATCTCGTGACCTTCACCACAGACGAATTAGCGGAGTCCCAAATCGGCGGCGGTTTCTTTGCCGCCACGCCCGAAATCAGCACTGAGCAGCCTGAGCGGTGGATGGGCTGGTCGGCTGGCGGCGGCGAGTGGTTCTGGCAGACCCTCCCTGAGGCTTTTGGACTCGCAGATACCGAGACAGACTTCGCCAACGTCGAGCTGGCCGTTGGCCGCGACTTCGTGATTGCCCGAGTCCAGCCCTATTCCGCCGTCCCCTCCGACACCCCCGGCGATGACAGCATCATGCTCTCCGGCCATGCGCCACTTTGGTTCATTGCCACCATAGAATGAGTCGAGCGGTGGTGATATAGCCAACGGTTATGGCTAGAAGGCGGGACTCCTGCGGGTGGTTGGTGAGACCCCCTCCACACCAACCACCCGCAGTGAACTTCGCTACTTCTGCCGCCGGGTTTTCCCATCTATTGTGCGGTGAACATGACTTGTGCCCAGAACAGCCTGCGGGCAGCCGCCGGCGTTGCTGCGCTGGTTGCCTTGGCGATTGGCGGGATCGCGGGATGCAGTTCTTCAGGAGACTCCGAGGTGATCGTGTCCAGCGATTCCCCGGACTTTGTGGACGCTCCGGCTCCGCAGGTCGCGACACCCGAGGGAGTTGCTCAGCTACCAGAGCCCACGGTCGCGCCGGTAGTCACACCCACCGAGTCGCCTGAAAACTCTGGGCTGGTCTGGACTGAGGTCGATCTCACCGACGCTCTAGGTGCAGATGAGCACTCGACCATCAACCTCGAGTCGGTGGGCGACGGGCGGGTGCTGGCCATGAGCTTCGTCGACCGAGGCATAGACACGATATTGGTCACTGACGACAGCACGGAATGGGCGCCAATCCCAGTTCCCGCTGGTTTCCTGCCTTGGGAAGTCGACATCATCGGCGACCGCTGGTTGATTCAGGGATGGGACTCAACCGTCGAAGCTCCGGGTACTCAGATTCTGTTCTCCGACGACCAAGGAGCGAGTTGGACTGAGCTGGTGGTCGACTTGGGCTCGTTCGATGGCACTGCTTGGATCGCCGACGCGATTGTGGCCGGAGAGCTCATCGTGGTCGTGGTCCTAAACCATTCAGTACCGCCCGACGTTGAGGCATTTTCTGAGGACGACATGGGCAACGAGCCAAGCATGAGCAGCGTCCACATCTTTTTGAGCGATGGCGGGCCGGCGGATTGGATCACGGAGTACCCGGGGTGGTTCACCATCGGCTACGGAGCGTCTGATGGTTTCCACCTGATCATGTCCGGACCGGATGAGATCTCAATGGTGGAGTCGCTCGATGGTCGTCAATGGACCAGTACCGTCGTGGACCATGAGGTAATCGATTCTGGCCCGGACACGATCTGGACAACCGATCAGACCGGCCAGGAATTCATTGTTGAGCGCTTCGATGGTGTCTATGGCCCAGGACAGATATTGACCAAGCCCGACGGCATCAGCTGGATCGTGGACCTTTCCGTTGGGCCTGCGGGCGTTGCCGCGGTGGGAGGACCAGAAGCGCCCTACGCATACTCCAATGTCGATTCCGGGCTACCCGACGTCAGTGTCGAGAAAGACGGCTTCGAGCTTCGGTATAACCAGCCCGAAGGCGGCATCACGTTGTGGGACCTGGAGGAAGACACTGCCGTGTACGTCTTCGACGCCGAGGCTGTGGAGAGCGAGACGACGCCCGAGGGAGTTCGAGAGGTCCAAGAAGAAGACGGCACTCAGCTGGTTGTCTTTGAAGACCCTGAGACCGGCTCTGACTTAGTGACCTTCACTTTTCTTGAGCTGGCGACAGCAACTGATGAAGCCAGAGACATCAACCCAACGTTCGACTGGCGCTCTCTCTCGGTGGGCCGGTCATTGGATGGCACCGACTGGGAGTGGCAGTCCCTTCAGGAGGCTTTCGGGCTACCTGAGCGCAGGGAGGGGGACAACTCATTCACCGAAGTCCAGGTGGCCGTGGGCCGCGATTTCGTGCTCGCCCAGGTTCAGACCTTCGAGTTCCCCCAAACCGACTTGTACGAGGACGTCGAGGTCGGCGCCGACGCCGGCCAGTCCGATTCAACCTCTGGCTACCTCGCCGGCCCCATCTCCCCCTCACCCCCGCGCTGGTTCATCGCCAAGGTCGGCTGACAGCGGGGTTGCCAACAGCCACTTAGACTCGGCCCATGATCATCGATGTGGATACCCACTGGGAGATCACGGGGGACACGGCTGGGGTTGACCCGATTAAGCCGTGGGCCGATCAGATTCCCGACAATCGGACGCATCTGGCCAACGCCATCGCCGGCGACCTGCTCCAGGTGCTGCCTGCGGAGCGTCGGCCCAGCCCGGCAGAGCTGCTGCCCAAGCTGTTCGAGCGGGCCAGGGAATCGGGTGGGCCGGTGATCTTGCATCCCCGCCACGACTCCACCGCGGCCGAGCGGGTGGCCTGGATGGACTCGGTGGGCATTGACCACTGTCTGGTAAACCCCGGCGGGTACTGGCAGAAGCTCGACTACCTGCGGCCCGACGACCGTGTGGCTGCCGCCCAGCGGTGCAACGACTTCCTCACCGAGCAGCTTTGGGATCAGCAGCACCGTCTCCATTCAGTGGCCACCGTCGACTTCTCCGACATCGACGCCGCCGTCGCCGAACTGGAGCGCTGCCGGGAACGGGGCGCTCGGGCGTTCTTCCTCTACACCTTGCGTGGGGCACCCGCAGGAGGCCCTCCCGGCCACCCCGATTGGGACCAGGTGTGGGCTGCGGCCACTTCGCTGGGCATGGTGGCGGTGATCCATGTGGGCAACACCGAGGCCGATTTCACGAAATGGGCCGACATCGGCTGGGACTTGCCTGAAGGCACCGGGGTAGGCGGGCTGATCCGGCTGGCCAACACCCAGCGGCTGCACGCCGCCCAGAACCTGGTGGCCAGTCTGCTGTTCGGCGGGGTATTCCACCGATTCCCCAATCTCACCGTGCTGATCGAGGAGATGCGGGCCGGATGGCTCCCCTGGTATGTGGCCACTCTGTCCCGCCAGTGCCTCTCGTCGCCCTCTTTGGGCGACTGGCCGTGGCCGGTAAGCGGAGAGGAAATGCTACATCGCAACCTGCGGCTCACTCCCCTGCCCGGCTTCGGCGACACCGACGCCCTCGACGTGCTGGCTGAGCTGCCCGACATGGTGGTGTTCTCCTCCGACTACCCCCACCAGGAGGGCAACGCCGACCCCATCGAGCTCTACCAGCCCGCCCTCGACGGCCTTGACGACGAGGTGAGGACCGCATTCATGGGCGCTACCACCGAAGACTGCTTCGCCCGCATCGGCGATCCCCTGCCTGCGGTGGCCTGACCGCTCCCCGAGTTCAGCGCCCCACGGGCTGCATCTAGAACGTGATGGCCCTGGGGAGCGACTATGTCACACGCAATGGCGATGGTCAGGCCTGCGATCCAGCAACATGGCTGGGCTTCATAACGTGCTCCCACAGATCACTCGGCTGCCCTCTGTCTCCAGAGGCGATCCGCTCATTGATCTCCTTGTCCAACAGCGGGTGGATCTGCATCACCTCGTTGGGGGACTTCGCCTCTACTACCGCGGGGATCAACAAGATGGAACCGTCTTGGAGCGAATGACCTACGTAGTGGCTGCTCAACTGCTGGGTGATTCTTGTCAACAGCACCCGACCCCGAGCATCAGGTTGAATAAGAATTTCATTATGTTCCATGTTATTATGGTTATCTCCTGACGCCGACTCAACCACAGCAAACGACCGAAGCAAAGACGTTATAGTGTACCGCCGTAACATTGTAACGCAATCCAGGGTCTGATGCCACGGCTCTCTCGACACAGAACTGCCAGCGACATGACACTCCGCTTCACCCCCGGGGCAGCTTCAGAACTGGGTATGGCCCACACCAGGTTCGTGGGCACCCCAGAGCAGGCCACATATGACCGGATTGTCAGAACCCTGGCCGAACTGGACATCGCCCCCGGGCTGTTTGCGCTGGTAAATGCCTCCGAGTTGCCCCGATCCAAACTCCCCGCAACTCTCAGGGCCTATCAAGTGATCCACGAGGTACAGCCAAAGGGACCGAATGCGTCCATCACATTCATTCTGAGCACTGAAGACGAGGACGTCACCGTGTCGGCCATCGTCTGGGGTTGAGCCGGCAAGCGACAGGCGACCCCATTGGGCCGAAGTGGCCTGATGGCTCAGCGCCCCACAGGCTGCATGTAGAACGTGATGCCGCTGGGGGCTTCTTGTTTGGTGAGGGCGTCGCGGGCCGCGGCCAGGGTCTTGCCTGCCTCAGTCTGCTCATAGAACCAGGCCTCCGCCTGCCGGGCGTCGGGGGCCGGGCCGCCGACTAACTCCAGGGCAGCCTCCTGGTAGTAGGCCCGGATGTCGTGGGCAATGGCGATGGTGTCCAGCCGGGGGCCGTACACCTCTTTCCAGTGCTCACCGGCAGCCACCCGCTCCAGGTCGGCCAGCGCCCCGGCCACACCGTCGGCGTCGATGGCCCGGCCCACCTCGGTGGCCCCCCGACGGGCCACCGCCCGGTCGTAGGCGGCCCGCAGTCCCTGGGCCTCGTCTATTGACGGTGCCAAATCAGGATCGAAGCGGGGCGGCAGCGCACAGGCCAGCGGCGTTTCTACCGCTTCCACCACTTCGGGATAGTCCACCAGTACCGGGCCCGACGGCGCGTTGAACAAGTCGAACGCCGCGGCGAGCACCCCGTGTTGGAATTGGGCGTTGTCGGGCATGCCTACTGGGCGACCCAGGGGGAACTCGCAGTACAGCACCCGGGGGACGTTCATCCGCTCAGCCACCGCCCGCATCGAGGCCAGCACCACCGTAGCGATGCCTGCTTCTTCGAGAATGTGGGCCAGCACACACACGGTGCGCGTGCACAGCGGTCAAACCGGGGTCAAGATGGCCACGTCCACCCCATCGGCCCTCAGCTCGGCGGCCGCAGCCGGGCCGGTGTCGAGGCGCACCTCCGAAACCGTGTCGGGCTGGTTGCCGGCGAACGCCACATGGCGGGGGGCCACGCCCCCGATGGTGCCGGCGGCGGCCAATTCTTCCAACCGGTCGATGGGATACACCACGTTGTGGTCGGACACATACGCGGCACGGTCGAAATTCGAGCTCCAATGGCCCAAGATCAGCTCCCGGTCGCCCCGGTCGAGCATCCGGTAGCTGACGTCGCCCCGGCCGTCGAAACGATCCTGGTCGGCCCGGTGCAGACCCGCGCTGGTCACAATGGCAACCGTGGCCTTGGCCAGCGGCGGCGGCGAAGCCCACGGAGTGGACTCAAACTCCGGCACCGGCAAGTTCGCCATCATGTCGCGCATCACTTGGTCACTGGACATGCTCTAACTCTCCCACAGCGTCGCTTCTTCACCCGGTGCCAGGCATGGACAATCGTGTCCGGAACTCGGCGTAGCGAGCCCGGACCTCCCGGCCGTCAACCCCAGCGGGAGGCTCGACACTCGCACCCTGGCCGAGCGCCCAGTCGACGGCCACCTCGGCGGGGCTGCGCCCAGTTGAGACCGCGGCAGCTTGGACTGCTGCCCCCAGAGCCACCGTCTCATCGTCGTCGGGCACGATGATCGCTTCGCCGTGCAGCCCCGCAGCCCTAACCCGATAGGCGGGCGATCGAGCACCGCCGCCGATGAGATGCAGCCTCCCACCGGTGCTCACCCCCGCATCCCGCAGGGCATCAAGCCCGTCGAACAGGCCGCAGAGCACGCCGTCGTGGGCGGCTAAGGCGAGCTCTTCCCTGGTGGTGTCATTGCGCAGACCCGCGAGAAGCCCGGTGGCGTTTGGCAGGTCGGGGGTGCGCTCCCCGTCGAAGTAGGGCACTAGCACCGGAGTGCTCGCGTTGTCGGCTGAGGCGAGAGCTAGATCGCCCAGCCCGGCCGAGTCGACCCCCAGCCAGCGGGCAACCGTGTCGGTGACTCGGGTGGCGTTGAGGGTGCACACCAGAGGCAGGTAGCCGCCGGATGCGTCGGCGAACCCTGCCACTGCCCCTGACGGGTCGCTGGTGGGGGTGCGGGACACGGAATAGGCAGTGCCCGATGTGCCCAGCGAGATCACCGTGTCGCCGGGCTTCAGCCCGAGGCCGAGGGCCGCACCCATGTTGTCGCCGGTGCCGGGGCCGACCAGCGTTGAATCTGGCAACCCAAGCGCAACGGCCGCTTCGCCGGCGATTGGTCCGGCAACCTCATCAGGTCCCAATACTTGGGGCAGCCGGGACAGCCAGCCGGCAGGATCGTCGACCACCAGCCCCAGCAAGTCAGCAGCCATCTCATTGGCGGCGGGATCGAACCAACCGGTGCCCGAAGCGTCGCCCCGGTCGGTGACGTGGGCCCCGGACAGCCGCCAAGTGAGCCAGTCGTGGGGCAGCATGATTCGGGCGATGCGGTCGGCCAGATGGGGCTCGTGCTCCAGCACCCAGGCCAGCTTGGCGATGGTGAACGACGCCAACGGCACCGAGCCGCAGCGCTGGGCCCATCCCTCCGGGCTCAAGCGGGCCACCATGTCACGGGCTTGGGGCGCAGATGTGGTGTCGTTCCACAGCTTGGCCGGGCGCAGTACCTCACCGTCGTCGCCCACCAGCACCAGGCCGTGCTGCTGGCCGGTCACGCTGATGGCCACCACCCGGGCCCGGTCGACCTCGGTGAACTGGGCGAAGCAGGCCGCCAGTGCCTCCCACCAGGTTTGGGGATCCTGCTCGCTCACCGGCGGATCCCAGCGGGTGTGGGCATGGGGAGCGCTGGCCCGGGCCACCAACTGTCCCGAGTCGCCCACTCGCAGCTCGACTTTGGTCGACTGGGTGGACGAGTCCACCCCCGCCACCAGCACCATCAGCTCGGCGTGGTCCAGATGATGCGGTTGACCTCGTTCTCGAGGCGCTCTTGGCGACCCGACACCGGCTGCGGGCTGAGCCCGTCGGCCACTGCCTGGTCGGCCAGAGTGGCCAAGTCCACGTCGCCCTTCATGATGTCGACCCCGAGGCCCGACTCCCATTGGGCATAACGCTGTTCCCGGGCCTGCTCGATTGTGCCATCGGCCACCATGGCCTCGGCCACCAGCAGGGAGCGGGCCAGCGTGTCGATGCCCCCGACATGGCCCCAGAACAGGTCGTCTCGGGCCATGCTCTGGCGCCGGAGCTTGGTGTCGAAGTTGAACCCTCCGGTGGAGAACCCCCCGCCCCGCACGATCTCGTACAGAGCCAGCGACAGCTCGTCCACCGAGTTGGGGAACTGGTCGGTGTCCCAACCGTTCTGGGGGTCGCCCCGGTTGGCGTCCACGCTGCCGAAGATGCCGTTGTCCACCGCGTAGGCCACCTCATGGTGGAAGGAATGGCCTGACAAGGTGGCGTGGTTCACCTCGATGTTCACCTTGAACTCGTCCACGAGGTCGTAGCGCTCCAAGAACCCGTGGACCGAGGCGCAGTCGTAGTCGTACTGGTGCTTGGTGGGCTCTTGGGGCTTGGGCTCGAGCAGCAGTGTGCCCGAAAAGCCGATCTTGTGCTTGTGCTCGGCTACCAGGGTCAAAAAGCGAGCGAGCTGGTCGGCCTCTTGGCGCAGGCGGGTGTTGAGCAGCGTCTCGTAGCCTTCACGCCCGCCCCACAGCACGTAGTTGGCCCCGTTGAGGCGGTGGGTGGCCTCAAGCATGTGGCGCACCTGGGCTGCGGCATGGGAGAACACCTCAGGATCGGGGTTGGTGGCCGCCCCGGCGGCGTAGCGAGGATGGCTGAACAGGTTGGCGGTGCCCCACAGCAGCCGCACCCCGGTGGCCTCCATCTTGGTGGCGGCCCGCTCCACCATGGCATCGAGGTTGGCCCGGCTCTCGGCCAGATCAGCGCCCTCGGGGGCCATGTCCACGTCGTGGAAGCAGAAGAACGGCGTGCCCAGCTTCTCGAAGAACTCGAAGGCGGCGTCCTGCTTGGCTCGAGCGGCGGCCATCGGGTCCTGCCCCGGCGCCAGCCAGGGTCGGTCGAACGTGCCATGCCCGAATATGTCGCTGCCCGGCCAGTTGAAGCTGTGCCAATAGCACACAGCAATTCTGAGATGGTCCTCCATCCGCCGCCCCAACACCTGCCGGTCGGGGTTGTAAACCCGATAGGCCAGCTGGCCAAGTCCGGCGCTACCCCCGGCATGGGCCACCGGTTCGGGAACGGTGTCAAAGAAGTCAGTCATTGTGCGGCTCCGTCACGACGAGAAATCTGCCGCGTGATTCTAAGGTTCGCCGCACGAAGCCGCTCGTTTGCGCGTACGCTGACGGAGTTGAAAACAAGCGACAAGCATGAGAGGCGGGTCCATGTCTTTTCCATCCGATCTTGAGATCGCTCGCGGGGCGAATCTCCGTCCGCTGACCGAAATCGCCGAGGAGGCTGGCATCCCAACGGAGATGCTGGAGCCCTACGGGGCGGGCGCGGCCAAGATCAGCCTGGATGCGATCGAGGCGCTAGCCGACCGACCTAGAGCCCGTTATGTGGTGGTAACGGCCATCACTCCCACTCCGCTGGGCGAGGGCAAGACCACTACCACCGTGGGGCTGGGCCAGGGCTTCGGCCACATCAACAAGCGCGCCACCATTGCCATCCGCCAGCCCTCGCTGGGTCCGACGTTCGGCATCAAGGGCGGCGCGGCCGGCGGTGGCTACAGCCAGGTGGTACCCATGGAGCTGTTCAACCTCCACCTAACCGGCGACATGCACGCGGTGACCGCAGCTCACAACATGTGCTCGGCCATGCTCGATGCCCACATCTACCACGGCAACGAGTCGGGCCTAGATCTGCACAACATCACCTGGCGCCGGGTGGTGGACATCAACGACCGGGCCTTGCGCAACATCGTCGTGGGTCTGGGCGGGCGCCTTGACGGCGTCCCCCGGGAGAGCGGCTTCGACATCACCGCCGCCTCCGAGGTTATGGCCACCCTGGCGCTGGCCACATCGCTGTCGGACCTGCGGGCCCGGCTGGGCCGGATCGTGGTGGGCTACACCAAAGACGGCGACCCGGTGACCGCTGAAGACCTGAAGGCCGCCGGCGCCATGGCCGTACTGTTGAAGGACGCCCTCAAGCCCAACCTGATGCAGACCCTGGAGGGCGGTGCCGCCTTGGTGCACACCGGGCCGTTTGGCAACATCGCCACCGGCAACTCCTCCATCGTGGCCGACCGCATCGCCATCCGTACCGGCGACTTCCTGGTGACCGAGGCCGGGTTCGGCGCCGACATGGGCGCTGAGCGGTTCTTCAACATCAAGTGCCGCTACTCGGGCATCGATCCCGACGCCGCGGTGATGGTGGCCACCGTGCGGGGGCTCAAGGCCCACTCCGGCAACCACCGGATCGTGGCCGGCCGACCCCTGCCCGAAGCACTGCTGGCCGAGAACCCCGACGAGGTGCACGCCGGAGGCGACAACCTCCGCAAGCAACTGTCCAACATGAAGGCCCACGGGGTGACCCCGGTGGTGGCCATAAACGCCTTCCCCGGCGACCACGACGCCGACCTGGCCGCCATCGCCGAGATCGCCGACGAGTACGGTGCCCGCTGCGCGATCACCACCCACTTCTCCGACGGCGGTGCGGGGGCAGCCGAGTTGGCCGAGGCAGTGGCCGAGGCCTGCGAAGAACCCAGTTCGTTCAAGGTGCTGTACGAGGACGACTTGTCGCTCAAAGACAAGATCGCCGCGGTGGCCACCACCGTGTACGGCGCCGATGATGTGGAGTATTCGGCCACCGCCAACCGCCAGCTCAACACCTACGAGTCGGCCGGCTTCGGCCACCTCCCGGTGTGCATCGCCAAGACCCACCTGTCTATCTCGTCGGACCCCTCCCTCAAGGGTGCCCCCACCGGCTGGACCCTGCCGGTGCGGGAAGTGAGGGCCTCGGTGGGCGCCGGCTTCGTGTACCCCATCTGCGGCGACATGCGCACCATGCCCGGCCTAGGCCGCCAACCCGCCGCCATGGGCATCGACCTCGACGAGAACGGCGAGATCGTCGGCCTGAGCTGAGAGGATTCCACTCATCTGAGGGAACCAATCCGCCGAGTAATGCGTCTATACAGGGATAAGTATGACACCGCGTGCCGGAAATCTCTTGGTCTTGGTCGGCACCTTGGTGATTCTCTCCGTCGGGGTGGCGGGTTGCGGCGCTGACAACTCCCAACCCGCAGCCCATCAGCCCGGCACCATTGCTACCGTCGCTCCCACGGCTGAATCCACTGTTCTGCCCAGCGCGTTTCCAACAGAACTCCCTACGCCGATTGCCGCACCTGCTTCGACACCGATACCTTCTCTATCAGCCACTCCCCTTCCAACTCCAATGTCGAGTCCAGATACGGCCCTTGGCCCTACGGTGGACAATTCAGAGGACTCACCTTTCCAATCCGTATCCGCTGGGGAAGACCATGTTTGTGGCCTCCGAGCAAACGGAACGGCCCATTGCTGGGGAGACAATTCACGCGGCCAACTAAATGTCCCCAATCATCTATTCCACTCAGTCTTTGCGGGCAATGGACACACCTGCGGACTACTCGCCGATAGCACGGTGGACTGTTGGGGAGGAGCATTCGAATACGAGAACTCTGAATATGCGCTTATTGAGCCTGATGGTTTGTTCCTAGATATTTCGGCTAGGTCGAGTCAAGCATGTGGAGTGAAGATAGATCACTCCATACTGTGTTGGGGTAGTGAAGGCGGACGGGGCCAAGAAAGTTACAACTGGGACCTTCTGGACCGGTTTGAATACGAAGCTGTCTTCGCAGGGGACGGCGAGACTTGCGGGCTGCGCTTTGACTCTCGAATGGTCTGCTGGGGGCAAAGACATGTCCGGGCATGGAGCGGCCCTCCAGAAGGATCACACTTCACCACTGTCTCGACAGGCCAAGACCGCCACTGCGGACTGCTGGCGAACAAGAGAATTGTCTGCTGGGGTAGCACTTATTCCGGTGTGGCCCTCATTCCTGAAGGGCAATATATCGACGTCTCAAGTGGCGAAGACTTTGTTTGCGCGGTGCGGAGCGACCAAAGCATCATCTGCTTTGACAACTATGCCCCGAAAGTCGTTGCGCACATCTCTGGCCAATACGAGGCAGTGTCCGTGGGTGGGGCTCACTATTGCGGCTTGAGGGTAGACGGTACAATCGATTGCTGGAGCGGCGCATACGGGGGGCAAACTGAAGCCCCAGACGGCCAATTTGTCCACATCGCATCAGCAGGATCGGGTACCTGTGCAGTTAGCACTGAATCTCAGGCGATGTGCTGGGGTTACGGAAGCAATCAGGAGGCAACCACAACAGGTGCCTATGTTGAAGTCGCGACCAGCGACATCATGTCATGCGGTTTACGGGAGGACACAACAATTTCTTGCTGGAGCTCTCAGTATTTTGAGAGTGTCGACGTAGGTGAAGGAGAAATAGAAGTCAAGAGAGCCTTTGGATGGAGATCAACTTGCCACTTATCCTCAAGTGGGCATATTTCCTGTTTTGGAGACATTGCAGGTCCACCGGCCGCAATTCTCACCCCACCTTCAGGCCCTCACATTGATCTCTTCATGGGAACCAGCTATGGCTGTGCATTGCAAGCCGACGGCAATGTGGATTGTTGGGGAGCGCACAATTGCTCCGACCGAGAGTGCCTTGAGACGGTGCCAGACTATGAAGATGCTCCCCCGGGTATCTACACAAGATTCCCTGAAATGGATGTTGCCCCACCTTGGGGAATTGAAGGGATATGCGCATTGCGGGAGGACAAACAGGTTGTCTGCTGGAACTACGACCTGCCCGGCCTTCCGTCAGGAGAGTTCGAAAAACTCTCAGCAGGTTCAGAGCACTATTGCGGACTCAAGACTGACCGAACGGTTGCCTGCTGGGGCAACAATGGCTACGGCCAAACTATGGCTCCTAGCGGCGAGTATATGGATGTTGTTGCCAAAGTCGAGCATTCCTGCGCGCAACGAGCTGATTGGTCAGTCATTTGCTGGGGCCGTGGGTTCGATGACATGCCGGACCAGACTGAAGATTCGTTTGTGCAGATTGTCGGCAGCAAGACGCACATATGCGCACTGAAATCAGACGGGTCCAGTAGGTGCTGGGGATCAGGAGACGAGCCGCCCTTGGACAATGGCACTGCTTCTCCCAATGACGAGACTTATACGGCGATCTCGACCGGAACCCATCATGCGTGCGGCCTGCTAGCTGATAGAGACGCAGACTGCTGGGGCGACAACACCTACGGGCAAGCGAGTCCACCCGCTAGTCAATTCACATCGATCGCTGCCGGCTCGCTTCACACGTGCGGCCTGCGACCTGACCAAACAGTGGAGTGCTGGGGAATCCAGCCTGTCGTTCACATCGAATAGCTGATCCACCCACTACCAGTCTGCTTCCACTCTCCAACCTGACCGGGAAACAACGGCGCAGGGCAGATAGGCTTAATCGACCTCAGGGTGCCTCTGGGGGAAGGGGGTGTACATGGCGAGGCGGGAACGTTTGACCGTGCCGATGGTGCGGGACAACGGAAGCCTGCGGGAAGCGACGTGGGACGAGGCCCTGTCGCGAGCCGCGACTGGATTCAACCAGGTGCTCTCCGAGCATGGGCCGCAGGCGTTCGGGATGTTCAGCTGCTCAAAGGCCACCAACGAGATGAACTACATCGCCCAGAAGTTCATTCGCACGGTGGTGGGCTCCAACAACATCGACTCCTGCAACCGAACTTGACACGCTCCTTCGGTCGTCGGTCTGGCGACAGTGTTCGGAGCGGGAGGGGGCACTAGCTCCTACCAGGAGATCGAGGAAACCGACGTAATCCTTCTGTGGGGATCCAACGCCCGCGAGGCCCATCCCATCTTCTTCCACCACCTGCTCAAGGGCCTCGACAACGGCGCCCGCATGTACTGCGTCGACCCCCGCTATACCTCCTCGGCCCGCTTCGCCGATGTATGGGTGGGCATCGACGTGGGCACCGACATCGCCCTGGCCAACGGTATCGGCCGCGAGATCATTAGGGCTGGCCTGGCCAATCAGGAATTCATCGCTCACTCCACCCAGGGTTTTGAGGCCTACACCGCCTCGGTGGAGCCGTTCACTCCCGATGCGGTAGCTGCCATTTGCGGTATTCCCCCCGAGGCCGTGGTGGAGATGGCCCACGCCTACGCCACTGCCGACAAAGCCCAGATCCTGTGGACCCTGGGCATAACCGAACACCACAACGCGGTCGACAACGTCTTGTCGCTGTGCAACCTGGCCCTGCTTACCGGCCATGTGGGGCGGTGGGGATCGGGCCTAGTGCCTCTGCGGGGGCAGAACAATGTGCAGGGCGGGGGCGACATGGGGGCCATTCCCAACAAGTTCCCCGGCTTTGCCAGCGTGGATGATCCTGACCACCAAGCCCGGTTCGAGGCTGCCTACGGCCGGTCGCTCAACCCGGTGCCAGGCTGGCATCTCACGCTGATGTTCGAGGCCATGGAGCAGGGCGACCTGCGGGCGCTGTATGTGATCGGCGAGAACCCGGCCGATTCCGAGGCCGATGTGATCCACGCCCGGGCCCAAATGGAAAGCCTCGACATTCTGGTGGTGCAGGACATTTTGATGACCCGCACCGCGGAGATGGCCGACGTGGTTCTGCCCGCCTCGGTGGCCTGGGCGGAAAGCAACGGCACCGTCACCTCAAGCGAACGCCGGGTGCAGCGGGTGCGCCCAGCGGTGTCGCCCCCCGGCCAAGCCCGCCACGACATTGACATCTTGTGCGACATGGCCGAGGCCATGGGTGACGAACTCGGCCCGCGGGATCCGGAGGCCGCCTGGGACGAGCTGCGCTCTTTGTCGTCGATGCACGGGGGCATGGCCTGGGAGCGCCTGGAGGCTGCTGGCGGACTGCAATGGCCGTGCCCCGACGAGGATCACCCTGGCAGCCCGTTGCTCCACGGCTGGCTGTGGGCTGATGATTTGGAAGGCCACGACCCGGCCCCCTTCTCGGTGCTTGAGCACGAGGGACCGACCGAGGAGTTGAGCGAGGAGTTCCCCCTGCGGCTCACCACGGGACGGGCTCTGGACTCCTATAACACCGGTGTGCAGAGCGGGAACTATGACTCACCGCTGCGGTTTGCCGGGCTTGACCTGAATCCGGCAGATGCGGCCGCACTGGGTATCGCCGATGGCGACCGGGTGAGGGTCTGCTCCCCCCGTGGTTCGGTGGAGATGAATGCCCGACTGGCGTCGAGCCTGCCCGCTGGGCTTGCTTTCACCACCCTGCACCAACCCGAGCTGATCGATGTCAACGTGCTCACCAACCCCGACTGGGACCCCAAATCTGGCACCGCCGAGTTCAAGGCGGCCGCCGTGAGGGTTGAGCTGGTCGAAGCCCCCGAGACTGCGGGGGCCACCGTTGGCTGACCTGCACTTTGGTGACGACCAGCCCACAGATGCCGAACGGGCCGCCGTCGATGCTGTAGTGCCCCTGGTTGACGCCGCCACTGTCACCGAGACCGAGCGATTGGTGCGAGGGGGCCGCTCCCGCCGACAGGAACTCCGTCACCTCTTGCTGCCCGTGCTGCACTCGCTTCAACACGAGATCGGCTGGATCAGCCCTGGTGGATTGAACTGCGCCGCCGAGCGGCTGGGGGTGCCGCCGGCCGAAGCCTACGGCGTGGCTACGTTTTACGAGCTCCTTCGTACCACTGATCCTGGGCACCGAGATGACGTCGTCCATGTGTGCGTCGACCCCACGTGTGCCATAGCTGGAAATGACGAGCTGCGGGCTTCGTTGGAGGCCAGCGGGGCCAGGGTTCACGCCAGCCCCTGTCTGGGCCAGTGCGAGCGAGGTCCGGCCCTATTCATACAGGGAGTTGGCCGACCTGACCGAGTGCCGGCCGAAGACGACGAGGATTTTCGATTGCCCCAAGCCGGCCACCCGGGTCTGAGGGTGCTGCGTCGGGTGGGCGAAGTCGATCCCACTTCCCTGGACTCGTACCGAGAACACGGCGGCTACCAGGCCCTAGCCCAGGCCATCGAGATTGGGCCAGACGCTGTCATCGCTGCGCTGTCGGAGTCAGGTTTGTCCGGCCGGGGCGGGGCTGCTTTCCCCACCGGCATCAAATGGCGGGCCGTGGCCGATGAGCCCGGACCCGACAAGCATGTGGTGGCCAACTGCGACGAGTCGGAACCGGGCACTTTCAAAGACCGCATCGTCTGCGAGCACGACCCGTTTGCTCTTATCGAGTCGATGACCATTGCCGGGCTGGCCACCGGCTCGCCTCACGGCTGGATCTACATTCGGGGGGAGTACCCTCGGGCCACCGCCCGCCTCGAGGGCGCCATCGCCCAAACCCGGGCCGCCGGTCTGCTGGGCGACGACGTGGCTGGCAGCGGGCAGCGCTTCGACATCGAGCTGCGCCGAGGGGCGGGGGCCTATATCTGTGGCGAGGAGACCGCCCTGTTCAACTCCATCGAGGGATTCCGGGGAGAGCCCCGCAACAAGCCTCCCTTCCCCACCACTCACGGCCTGTTCTCCCAGCCCACCGCCATCAACAATCCCTGAGACCCTCATCAACGTGCTCGACATCGTGACCGACGGCCCCGAGGCCTATCGCTCGGTGGGCACCGAGCGCTCCCCCGGCACCCGGCTGTTCTGCCTGTCGGGCCGGGTAGCGGTACCTGGCCTTTACGAGGTGCCGTTCGGCACCACGCTGGGGGAGCTTGCTCGAATTGGCCGGCGGTCCGGTCGGTTCACCCTGGCCGCGGTGCTGTCTGGGCGGCGCCGCTGGAGTATTCGTCGGTCCCGACGCCCTCGACATGCCCCTCACCCTGGAAGACGCCCGGGAGGCCGGTGCCACCTTGGGTTCTGGGGTCGTGACCGTGTTCGATGACACCGTTGACATGCAGGCCGTGGTGGTCCGCATAGCCGAGTTCTTCCGAGATGAATCGTGCGGGCAGTGCGTGCCCTGCCGTGTGGGCACCCAGCGCCAACACGAGGTACTGGTGGAGTTGCAAAGCTCCGGCCAGCCCCTGGCCCCCCAGCGGGCCGAGCTCATCGACGACATGGCCCTGGCAATGGTGGACGCCTCCATCTGCGGCCTGGGCCACACCGCGGCTTCCGCGGTGCGCTCCGCTCTGGCGCTGGGCCTGATAGGAAATAGCTTGTGAGCGGCGTGGCCACCGAGACAGCGGTCACCATTCGGGTCGACGACCAAGAGGTCGCCGTGCCCGTGGGGGCCACCATACTCGACGCCTGCAACGCCGCCGGGGTGGAGACTCCCACCATCTGCTACGGACCCACCCTCACCCCGGTGAACGTGTGCCGAGTATGCGTGGTGGAACTCGACGGCAGCCGGGCCCTGGTTCCCTCCTGCTCGCGCCCCGCAGAGGAGGGAATGGTGGTGCACACCGACAGCGAGCGGGTGCGCCACAGCCGCAAGATGGTGTTGGAGTTCCTGGCCACCGGTGTCGACTTGTCTCAGGCCGATGAACTCGGCCACTGGGCTGAGCACTACCGGGCCGACCCCGACCGCTATGTCCCCGGTGGCGAGACCATGAACGAGCCTGTACGGGTGCAAGACAACCTCTACATCCGCGACTACGACAAGTGCGTGCTGTGCTACCGCTGTGTGGAGGCCTGCGGCGACGACGCCCAGCACACCTACGCCATCTCGGTAGCCGGCCGGGGCTTCGGCGCCCGCATCTCCACCGAGTTCGACGTCACCCTGCCCGACTCAGCCTGCGTGTACTGCGGCAACTGCGTGGCCGTGTGCCCCACCAACGCCCTCCAGTTCAAGACGGAGTTCGACCTCCGCCAAGCCGACGACTGGCGCCCCGAAGACCAGACCGTCACCCAAACCGTCTGCTCCTACTGCGGCGTGGGCTGCAACCTCGAACTCCACGTGCAAGACAACCAAATCGTCAAGTGCACCTCCCCCGACGACCACGACGTCACCCAAGGCAACCTCTGCATCAAAGGCCGCTTCGGCTGGAACTACGTGTAGGGCAATGTAGGATTTAGGCATGGTCCAGCTGCTCGTCCTACAGCAGGACGCCCTTGCCAATTTGGATATGATGAGAATAGACTGAAAGTTATCTAAAATATATGAGTGCTACTGAAACCAGATTGGCTGACACAAAGCTGTTGACCGCCGACGACCTGCTGCGGTTGAGCGCCCAAGGCGTGCGCGGCGAGTTGGTGAGGGGAGTGCTTCACGAGACGATGGCATCAGGACACCGACACGGCAAGATCGCTGTCAATCTCGTCATGGAGCTGGGCAACTTCGTAAGGCCCAGGAAGTTAGGGACGCTCGTTGCCTCCGACTCGGGCGTGTGGCTGGAGCGCGACCCCGACACCGTGCGTGAGCCCGACGTGGCATTCACCTCAGCAGCGAAGATCCCACTGGATGCGGAGATCGACGGCTATGCCGATGTCGTCCCCGACCTAGTGGTGGAGATCGTCTCGCCTAGCGACAGCCGCCGCTGGGCCCGCGACCGAGCACAGATGTGGCTCGACCACGGTGCCCCACTGGTCTGGATAGTCCACCCCGATACCCGCACCATCGACGTGTACCACCCCGGCGCAGCTGCCATGACCCTGGGCGAAAACGACTCCCTCAATGGCCAAGACGTCCTCCCCGGCTTCACCTGCTCTGTCAGAACCATCTTCGCCTGATGCCATTGGCGGGCTCCCGAACGAAGAAGCCTGATGGCAGGGCTACAGAGTTGAACGGGATCCCGCCGGGCAGTACCGATTGAAGCCGCCGAGGCGCATTGGGGATGGAATATCAGCGAGGGGACCGACTCCCGCCTACTCCCCAGTGGCCCAGTACCGCTGAATCCGCTCGATGGCCTCTTGCCGCGTCATTTCGCTCAGTTGGGCTTCGGAGAGGCCCACCCTGTGCTTCAGCAGATAGAGCAAATCAGCCGGGATTGATTCTGCCGACATTGGCCTGGTCCCCCGAGCTGGCGGAACGCCGTCTTGGACACATCGCCAGAACTCTTCAGCGCTCACTTTGAGCTGGTCGCGCAGGACGTGTGCCCACAGGGCATCGCCATAGGTGGTGCGATCAGGCGGGCTGGATACCCGCGTCCTCAAGACATCGCCGTCAGGCATCTCTAGCTCATAGGTCTCATGATGCGTGCTTCGCCTGCCGACGGCAGAGCGGACCAGCCTCCAACCCTCAACCTCGCAGAACCGGACATGATCACGCCGAGTGGGCGCTGGAAAACTCAAGAAGTCCTGCCGAACGCCCAACTAGCCAATTCAGCGTCAGAACTCATAGACACGAACAGCACGAGCGGCCAAAGGTGTTCGTGGTTGGGTGCCAGTCTGAGCCGGTCCTCCCAATTTCGAGCGTACTCTCTGAGGGCCTCTATGAACTCCTCGACGGCCCCCTCCAAGTCGACCCCATCGGCAGCAATAGGTGTGCCGGACAAGAACACCGACCAGCCTCCCGCTTCAGCCACCGCCTCTGGCCTGCCCAACTGCCAGGAGTCGGCGAGGAGTCCTTGGAGACGATCCCGCTCAACCAGTGCAACCCTTCTGCCATGGCGCTCTATCCCGATTGGCTTGCCTGCCTCGGCTGCGTCAAGTACTTCACGAAGCCGGCGGCGGGTATCCGTGAAAGTGAGAAGTTGCATAACCGAACACTACCTGGACAGTGACGTACGTCAAGTACACAATGTACGCAAATGGTATCTCTTGACGGCCCCGATGAACTGAGCAGCCCAAACGAGACCTTTAGCTCATACACGTTGGCTGACCGTTGCAGGCAGCTTCGATATGCGAGAATTCCAGGCGATGACTGCTATCAAACTGGACGGCGAAATGCTGTCAGCCGAGATCAAAGAAGGACTGCGGGAGCGGATCGCCGCTCTGGCCGAGAAGGGCAAGACCCCGGGGTTGGGCACGCTGCTGGTGGGCGACGACGGGCCTTCGGCCAACTACGTGGCCATGAAGCACCGCGACAGCGAGGAACTGGGTATGGGCTCTCGGGAGGTGCATCTGCCTGCCAATGCGACACAAGACGAGGTCGACGCCGTGGTGGACGACTTCAACGCAGATCCGGCGGTGGACGCCTACATCATGCAGTACCCGTTCCCCAGCCAGCTCGACTACGAGACAGCGCTGTTGCGGGTGCTGTCCGAAAAGGACGCTGACGGGCTGCATCCGGTGAACCTGGGGCGGCTGGTGCAGGGGGTGGAGGCCCCGCTGGCCTGCACCCCCCGGGGCATCCAGTTGATGCTGGAGCGCTACGACATTCCCATCGCCGGCCAGCACGTGGTGATCATCGGGCGTGGGCTCACCATCGGGCGGCCGTTGGCCAATCTGCTATCGCTGAAGCGGCCCAACGCCAACGCCGCGGTCACGGTGGTGCATACCGGGGCGGGCGACATCTCCCGCTACACCCGCCATGCCGACATCTTGATCGCCGCGGCAGGGGCACCCCGTATGGTGAAGGCCGACATGGTCAAGCCCGGCGCGGCAGTGGTGGCCGCGGGGGTGAGCTTTGCCGACGGCAAGCTGGTGTCGGACGTGGACGACGACGTGGCCGAGGTGGCGGGCTGGCTCTCGCCCCGAATCGGCGGGGTGGGGCCGATGACCCGTACCATGCTGATGGCAAACACCGTGGCCGCCGCTGAGCGGGCTGTGGGCTGAGAGGCTTCGGTCCGTCAAGCCGCGACCTGACGACCAGAGCCAGCGACACCGAACAGAAAGCAACGAAATGGCCGACGCCTACATCATCGACGCAGTCCGCTCCCCCATGGGCCGCTACGGCGGAGGACTGAGCCACCTCCACCCCGCCGATCTCGGCGCCAACATCTTGAGCGGCCTGATCGAGCGCACCGGCGTGGATCCCGCGGCGGTAGACGACTGCATCATGGGCTGCGTCGGCCAGATCGGCGCCCAGGCCTTCAATGTGGCCCGCAACGCCTGGCTGTCAGCCGGTCTGCCCGAGCACGTACCGGCGGTGACCATCGACCGCCAGTGCGGATCGTCGCAGCAGGCGGTGCACTTTGCCGCTCAGGGCATCATGTCGGGCACCCAAGACCTGGTGGTGGCCGGCGGGGTCGAGGTGATGAGCCTCATCACCCTCAACAGCCAAGGCGATGTGGGCCCCGATTTGGGCATGCGCTACCCGTTCGACGGCGAGGGCTGGGCCAACCGCTTCGGCGATGAGGAAGTCCACCAGTTCCGGGGCGGCAACCTGATCGCCGAGCGCTGGGACGTGACCCTGGAGGACATGAACGGCCTGGCCCTGCGCAGCCACCAGAACGCGGCCCGAGCCTGGGAAGAGGGCCGCTTCGAACGCGAGGTTCTGGCCGTGGACGAATGCGCCCGGGACGAGGGCATCCGTCCCGACACCTCCATGGAGAAGATGGCCAAGCTGCGGCCCTTCTCCGAGCACGGACCGCTGACCGCGGCCAACTCCAGCCAGATCACTGACGGATCAGCCGCGCTGCTCATCGCCTCTGAGAAGGCGGTAGCCGAGCACGGTCTCGCCCCTCGGGCCCGGATCCACACCATGGCCGTGGTAGGCAGCGACCCGGTGCTAATCCTCACCGGCCCCATCCCGGCTACCGCCAAGGTTCTCGACCGTGCCGGCATGGAATTGGACGACATCGACCTGTTCGAGTGCAACGAGGCCTTTGCCTCTGTGGTGCTGGCCTGGGCCAAAGACACCGGTGTGGACATCGACAAGGTCAACGTGAACGGCGGGGCCATCGCCTTGGGCCATCCACTGGGGGCCAGCGGCGCCCGAATCATGACCACCCTGCTCAATGAGCTGGAGCGCTCCGGCGGCCGCTACGGCCTCCAGACCATGTGCGAGGGCGGCGGTCTGGCCAACGCCACCATCATCGAGAACCTGGCTGCGTAGCCAAGACAGATCGTCTAAGAAAAATCATTGGGGAGACAGCGAAGACAATGGGCATCCACATCGACCACATCTCACTTCTGGTGAAGGACCTGGACCAGGCCGAAGCCGACTGGCATCAGATCCTGGAAGTGCTGGCCCCCGGCCACACCATGAAGGTCACCCGGGGCTCAGGCGCCGACGACATGGACGGCACCCCCATGAGCTGGGTGACGTTCCAAAACCCCGACCCCACCGGCGTGTCCATCCAGCTGTGGTCGCCGTCGGAGCCAGGGCACTGGCCCGACAAGGTGCTGGCCAAGAAGGGCGAGTACGTGCACCACATCGCCTTCTGCTCCGACGACTTCGACACCATGATCGACGGCGTGCGGGATGCCGACATCCCCTTGGTTCTGAACGAGCCCAGCAACCCAGATACCCAGCCGTGGCTGAAGTGGAACTTCATCCCCCCCGACAAAGCCCACGGACCGCTGATCGAGTTGGCCACCCGATACCTCTCGGTGGGCGAGGAATGGCTCCCCCACCCCGACAACGCCGAGAACCAGCCCCTGGCCGAAGAGCTCCGCGATCGCTTCGTCGGCTAGTGCTGGCTTCGAATCTCCCAATTCACTAGTCGACCAAGAGCATGGCCAGTCCCCCGGTCGCCATCACCATGCCGGTGGAGGATGGACTCTCCATCGGCTGGCTGACTGACCTCGTCGTACACGCCGAAAAATCCGGCATCGACACCGCTCTGGTGGGCGAGGTGGCCGGCCCCGAGGTGTTCGCCACGCTGGGGGCCATGGCCGCCCGCACCGAGCGCATCAAACTGGGCTCGGGAATTGTGGCCGCCTACACCCGCTCCCCCGCCCTCACCGCCATGGGGTTCGCCACCCTGGCCTCGCTGGCCCCTGGCCGGGTGGTGGCCGGCATTGGGGCCAGCAGCCCGATTGTCGTCGGCCGCTGGCACGGCGGTGACTTCGAGCAGCCCCTGGCCACGGTGCGGGAGTTCACCGGCCTGCTTCGGGCTGCACTCGCCGGCGAGAAGCTAGATCACGATGGGCCGAGATTCAGGTCCAAGGGGTTCCGGCTCGACCTGCCCCCGGCGGATGTGCCCATCTGGTTGGGGGCCATCAACCCCCGGATGCTGGCCGTGGCCGGCGAAATCGCCGACGCGGTGTTCATGACCTGGTGTCCGCCAGCCGAAGTCTCACCCAAGCGAGAGATCGTCGAAGCCGCGGCCGCCAATTCAGGGCGCAACCCCGACGACGTGGCCACCGTGCTGTCGTTTTGGGCCTACGCCGGCCCCGATCCCGAGCAGGCCCTGGAGCGGATGCGCCGACAGGTGCTGGCCTACGCCATGGTTCCCACCCACCAGCCCGCATTCGTCGGCACTTTCGACAATCTGCCTGAGGTGGCCGCGGCTTGGCAAAACGGCGATCGAGCCCGGGCATTGTCGATGGTGTCCGACGAGACCGTGCTGGCCCAGTGCGCGCTTGGCCCCGATGCCCTGGCCGACCGCCTCGCCGTCTACCGAGCCGCAGGAGTGGACCTGCCCGTCGTGCTGCTAACCGGCGCCCACGTCGGCGACGACATCGGCCCACAGGCCACGGTGGACGCCCTGAGTCGGATTGCCGCGCCCTGAGCCCAGGCGACCCTGTGAGGCCCGCCCTCATGAAGTGCCGCCCATAGGCCCACGCTCTTAGTATCCCCCCATGACCAAACGCGACGTTGTCGTCATCGGCGCCGGGGCGGCGGGGCTGAGCGCAGGCGCTCTTCTGGCCGCCGAGGGCCGCTCGGTGACCATCCTTGAGAGGTCACCATTCCTGGGCGGCCGGGCGCTGGCGGTGGACGACGAGGGATTCACGGTCAACCTGGGCGGTCACCTCATCGAGGACCCGGGCTCGGGGCTGACCAAGGTATTCGAGCACGTCGGCAAAGAGCTGATCCACGGCGAGGTGTCCCATGACATGCCGATCTGGGACAACGACGCCGGCAAGTGGGGATCGATCCGAGACCGCTACCCCGACAAGGCCGAGGTGAAGAAGGTCATCAAGGCCCTAACCGAGACCTCCTGGGACGAACTGGAGGAGTGGGACGACCGCCCGATGCGGGATTGGCTGGCCCAGCACACCACTGACCAGGGCGTCTATGACCTGTACGAGTTCATAGCCGTGCTGGAGTGCATGACCGACGAATGGTACGACCACTCGGCCAGCGACAACCTGTGGGTGCGCAAGATGCACTACGAGGAGCGGCACATGGCCGCCTATTCCTGCTGGCCCGGCCAAGGCTGGGATGGCATGTGGCAAGACCTGGCCGACGGATTCACCGAGCACGGCGGCGAGCTGCGGATGCAGACCCCGGCCGGGCGGGTGCTGATAGAGAACGGGGCGGTGGTCGGCGTGTCGATCCCCCACACCCCCAACGTGCCCAACGACTGGGACATCGGCGAGGTGATCGAGTGCGACGCGGTCATCTCCACCCTGCCGGTGTGGAACGTGTTCAACGTGGTGCCCGAGTGGGAGCTGCCCGAGTGGTACACCAGCCAGATCCGCTACCTGGCCCAAGACCAGTACCGGGTGACCATGCTCAACCTCTATTTCGCCACCGAAGAGCCGGTGACCATGTTCGACCCCCGGGAGCTGGCCACCTGGCTCGCCACCCCCCACAGCCCCACGCCGGGGTACATGTACGACCAAACGGCGATGGACCCGACCGGCGTTCCCGACGGACTCCATCTCTACTGCACCGGCGGCATAGTCCCCGGCTCGCGTGGGCGGGACCGGCGCTTCATCGAAGACATGTACGACCGCCTCGAACAGGGCCTGTACGTGATGTATCCCGGCCTGGCCAAGCACGTATGGAAGAGACGGCTGCTGGCCTTCGACCCGGCGTTCGGTGTCGCCCAAAAGCCCATGCTGGTGGGCAAATTCCGGCCCCATTGGCGGGCGCCCACCGTGGACGGCCTGTACTTCGCCAGCGAGACGTTCCGCAGCCGGGGCATCGGCACCGACCGAGCAGCCCGGGCCGCCCTCACCTGTGTGGAGGACATCTTGGCCCGCCGCATCCCCACCTTTGGCGACGGTTGGCGCTACTGACCGCGACTGACTGATTCTTCAAGACAAGGAGCAACCAAGCACATGGAGTTCACCCTCACCGACGAACAGCAGATGTTCCAAGAGATGGTCCGCAACTGGGTCGAGAAGGAATGCCCCAAGGACGCGGCCCGCGACTATGAGGCCCAGGAGTTCGAGTACCCCTTCGAGCTGTGGGACAAGATGTCCGAAGCCGGCTTCCACGCCATCGGCCTTCCCCCCGAGCTGGGCGGCCAAGGCGGCGACGTGGTCACCCAGATGATTCTCACCCGTGAGCTGGCCCGCTCGCTGGCCGGTCTCACCTGGATATTCGGCATCTCCTCGTTCTGCGCCAAGTCGATCAACAAGTTCGCCTCCGACGTGGCCCGCGAGGAGCTCATCCCTCAGCTCGCCGAGGGCAAGCTGCGGGTGGCCATCGCGGTCACCGAGCCGTCGGGCGGCACCGACCTGATGGGTGCCATGAAGACCCGGGCCACCAAGGTGGACGGCGGTTGGAGCATCACCGGCCAGAAGATCTGGTCGACCGCGGCCCACGTGTCCGACTACCTGTTCTTGATGGCCCGCACCGAGGACATCCAAGACAAGCCGGCCCGAGGGGTCACCCTGTTCTTGGTGAAGAACCCGGCTGGAGGGCTCGAATGCCGCCAGATACCCAAGGTGGGCATGAAGTCGGTGGGGTCGTGCGAGGTGTTCCTCGACGAAGTGTTCGTTCCCGACGAGTATGTGGTGGGCCAACCCGGCCAGGGTTTCTACCAAATGCTGTCCACCCTCAACAACGAGCGGATCATGGTGGCCGCGCTGTGTACCGGCATCATCGATGGCTGCATCGAAGAGGCCCTCAGCTACCTGATGGAGAGGGAGGCCTTCGGCAAGAAGATCGGCTCGTTCCAGGTGTGGCACCAGAATCTGGCCGACATGGCCATGATGCAGAAGCAGTCCGAGCTGATGACCTACTACGCGGCGTGGAAGTCGGAGTCGGGCGAGGACTGCGGCCGGGAGGCCAACATGGCCAAGGTGGTGGCATCCGAGTACGCCGGCAAGTGCTCCGACATCGCCATCCAGGTGCTGGGCGGAATGGGCTACGCACTCGAAACCCATCCTCAGCGCTATTGGCGGGACAGCCGTCTGTACCGCATCGGCCCCATCACCAACGAGATGGCACGGAACAGCATCGCTGAGACCTTCGGACTGCCCCGAAGCTTCTAGTGGGCAACGCTTTAGAGGGGCGCGCCGCGCTGGTCACCGGAGCCGGCCGGGGCATCGGGTTGGCGGTTGCTTCTCGGCTGGCCCGTGACGGGGCCGCGGTGGTGGTGAACGACGTGGACGCCGACGTGGCCGATGAGGCCGCAGCCTCCATCACCGCCGCTGGCGGACAGGCCGTGTCCGCTCCTGGGTCGGTGGTAGACCTAGACGATGTCGCCGCCATGCTGGGCACCGCTCAAGACACATTCGGCAGCCTGGACATCCTGGTGAACAACGCGGGAATCACCGCCGACGCCATGGCCCACAACATGACCGACGAGCAGTGGAACCTGGTGTGCGAGGTGGCCCTCAAGGGCACGTTCAACCTGTGCCGGGCGGCTTTTCCAATGCTTCGGGGCAGCCGAGACAACCCACCGGCCCACCACCGCAAGATTGTCAACATGGCCTCCATCAACGGGATCTACGGGATCGCGGGCAACGCCAACTACTCGGCGGCCAAGGGCGGGGTGATAGCGCTCACCAAGTCGCTGGCCCGGGAGTGGGCCCGCCATCGGATCAACGTCAACGCGGTGGCACCGGGCTATATCGCCGGCACCCGCCTCACCGGCGCTCGCGACGATGACACCGGCCTGGGCATCCCCGAGTCGATCATCGAGCGCATCGAGGCCCAGATCCCCATCGGGCGGGCCGGAACCCCCGAGGACGTGGCCGGGGCCTGCGCTTGGCTGGCGTCCCCCGATTCCGACTATGCAACCGGTCAGGTGATCGAACTCCACGGAGGCCGAGAGATGGTTGAGCTCTTATGAGCGCAGAAAAACTGACGACGCTGCCTGAGGCGGCCGCGCTGGTGCGCGATGGCGACACCGTGGCCATCCAGAACATGGCCACCCAGGCCGCGCCGATGGCCCTCGTGCGAGAACTGATCCGCCAGGGTCGGCGAGAACTCGGGGTGGTGTGCTTGGTAGGCGGCATCCCCGTGGACTTGCTGGCCGCAGCCGGGGCCATAAACCGCCTCATCGGCGCCGCGGTATCCATGGAGCAATTCGGACTGTGCCAGCGCTACCGCAAAGCGGTAGAAGCCGGTGCAATACGGGTAGAGGAGCTCTCGGAGACCGCGTTGAATGCCCGCTTGGGTGCCGGTGCTCGCAACCTGCCGTTCTTGCCCACCCGGGGGCTGATCGGCACCGACCTGATCGACGTGAACGACAACCTGATGATGCTCGACGACCCGTTCGGCGGTCCGTCGGTGGTGGCCTGCAAGGCGCTGGTGCCCGATGTGGCGCTGGTACACGCCCACAAGGCCGACCGGTTCGGCAACATTGGCTACGAGCCCACCGCCCTGTGGCCCGACCTGGGCATCATGCCCAAGGCGGCCACCACGGTGATCGTCACCGCCGAAGAGATCGTCGACTCCGAAGTGCTGCGAGCCAACCCCGACCGCACGGTGCTGCCCGGCTTCATGGTGGATGCTGTGGTGGAGGCCCCCTACGGCGCCCATCCCACCTCGTTCTTCCCCCGCTACGGCTACGACACGGCAATGCACCTCGAGTGGATTGGCGCCACCCGAGACGACGACGCGGTGGCTGCGTTTATGGAGAAGTACGTGACTGGCCCCTCTGACCACGCGGCCTACTTGGAGGCCGTGGGCGGCGCCGACCGGACGGCTGCCCTGGAAGCGTGGGAGGCATAATGAGCGACTGGCAGAACAGCCCTCCGGCTGGTGACTGGACCATCGATGAGCTGATGATCGCCCGGCTGGCCGCGTGCTTCGCCGACGGCGACCAGGCCTGCAACGGCATGGCCTCGTTCGTGCCGGTCAGCGCCTTTTGGCTGGCCCGGCTCACCCACGCCCCCGACCTGGTGTGGCTGGCGGGAGCGGTGGGGCTCGAACCCCGCCCCGACCGGGTTCCCGCCTCCACCCTGGAGGCCCCGCTGTGGCGGGACTCCATTATGTATGTGGAGCAGTTCGGCGACTTCTGGAACTTCGCCCTCAACGGCCGGTGGCTCACCAAGTTCTGCGTGGGTGCTGCCCAGCTCGACCGCTACGGCAACGGCAACAACTCGGTGATCGGCTCTGACTACCACAACCCCAGAGTGCGGCTGCCGGGCACCGCTGGGCTGGGCGACATGGGCTCCATCGGCAAGGCGCTGTACTACTGGAATCCCAACCACAACCCCCGCTCGCTGGTGGAGAGGGTGGACTTCATCTCCTGCGCGGGCTATTTGGGCGGCGGGTCGGAGCGGGCCGACGCCGGTTTGGAAGGCGGACCTGAGCTGGTGATCACCAACCTGTGCGTTATGGATTTCCACCCGGAAACCCGACACATGCAGGTGGCGTCGCTGCATCCCGGGGTCACCTTCGAGCAGGTGCAAGAGGCCACCGGCTTCGAGCTGCCCGCCGCTGAAGGGCAGTTGCCCACTACCCCAGTCCCCACCAGTGAGCAGGTGCGCCTCATCAGAGATGTCATCGACCCCGACAACATGCGCCGCCGGGAGTTTGGCGGATGAAAGACCTGGAAATCGGCGTACCGGGGCAGATCATGCCGCCCGCGGATCGGGCGGTGACCCTGGGCCAACGGGCCGAAGCCGACGGATTCGACGCCCTGTGGTGGCCGTGCCATCTCATGGGCTGGCATCCCGACTCGATTTGGACCCCAGACATGAGCCCGCTGGCCGCGATGCAGCCCAGCTCCCATGTGTACTTCGACCCGCTGGTGATGATGGGCGCGGTTGGGGCTCAGACCGAGACCATCAAGGTGGGATCGGTGGTGACCGACCTGATCCGCCGCCACCCGGCCATGGTGGCCAACATGGCTCTCACCGTCGACCACCTCACTCAAGGCCGGTCGATCTTGGGACTGGGCTCGGGAGAGCGGATGAACGTGACCCCTTACGGCATGGGCTTTGACCGCCCGGTCGGCCGTCTCGAAGAGGGCATCGAGATCATCCGGGCACTGTGGGCCGCCGACGGCCCCATCAACTACGAGGGCAAGTTCCATCAGCTAAAGGACGCAGTGCTGGGCCTGTCCCCCTACGGTGACGCTCCCCCGCCGATCTGGACTGCGGCCCACGGCCCCAGGATGCTGAACATCACCGGGCGGCTGGCCGACGGCTGGCTGCCCACCAAACTGGCCCCCGAGGTCTATTCCGATTCGCTGACCACCATTCGCCAGGCGTCGGTGGACGCGGGACGGAGCGCCGACGCCGTCACACCGGGGCTCTTGGCCTACGTGCTGGCCGCTCCCGACGAGGCCACGCTGCGGCGTATGCAGGAGGCCCCGCTGCTGCGAGCCATCATGGTCATGCTGCCCCCGCAGATCTTCCGCCAACTGGGCGTGGAACCGCCCGAGGGATTTCACGAGCTGATCCCCGCTTCGGTGCCCCGCCAGCAGGCCGAGGCCATCATCGCCGGCATCCCCCCCAAGGTGGTGGACTACTACTGCTTCTGCGGCACCCCCGAGCAGATCGCCGAGGAGGTCCGCACCTACTACGACGCCGGTCTGCGCCATTTGATCATGTGGAACGTGACCGCCTTCGGCGACCCCGAGTTGGCCGGCTGGTCTTTCCGGGCCATGCGCGAGGTCAAAGACATCTTGAGGAGCGAGGGATGAGCCAGCCTGAACATACGAGAAGCCCGTTGGAAACAATCCAGAGCTACTTCACCGCCCTCAACACCGAAGACTGGGAGCTGATGGCCACGGTGCTGCACCCCGAGGTCGATCTGGTGCCCACCGGATCACGCCCTCGCACCGGTTCCGACAAGGCCATCGCCATGTTTCAGAAGATCTTCGAGCGCTTCCCAGTCCACGCCGACGACCCCACCCGATACATCTGCGACGGCAGCACCGTGGTGGTGGAGATCACCTTCACCGGCGCCACGGCTGACGGGCTCGACGTGACCTTCGACGCGGTTGACATCTTCGACGTCGAAGATGGCCGTATCTGCCGCCTCTCCCAGTGGTTCGACTCTGCCGCGCTGGCTGCGATGTTGCAGGCGTGACCGCGTTTATCTGGTCTGCGGCATTTGCCCGGGCTGCGGGTCCTGTCGCCGGGGCGGCTCGGCGCGCGGTGGCGCCGAGTCCCAGCCGTGACGCCACCCACAGCCCTCACGGGGGCCATCCCACAAATCCGTGATATGCCTTCGGTAGTCGTCGTCGGGTCGGGGGCGGCAGGACTGACCGCGGCCGTGACGGCAGCTCAGGCGGGAGCTGAGGTGACCGTGGTAGAGCGGGCCCCGGTTCTGGGTGGGACCACAGCGCTGTCGGGCGGACTGGCCTGGATGCCGGCCAACCCGATGATGGCCGCCGAAGGGGTGGACGACTCCCCCGCCGAAGCTCGGAAATACCTGCGGGCCCTGCGGCTGGGGGACGTGGACGACGATCTCGTGGACTATTTCGCTGGGCAGGCGTCATCTGTGGCCGACTGGCTGGAGTCGGCCACCGGGCTCTCGTGGCAGACCGTCCCCTATCCCGACTACCACCCCGAACTGCCCGGTGGAAAACCCGGCCACCGGCCCCTGGAGCCCCAGCCCCGAGTGGTGCGGGCTGAACTCGACCAGCGAATCCGCACTGCCCCCAACGTGACTGCCCCAATCACCTACCGGGAACTGGCCACTGGAAACATCAATTGGGACGAAGTAGCCGACCGAACAAGCCACGGAGTGATCACCATGGGCCGGTCGATGATTGCCTCGCTGGTAGAGGCGGCCGAAGCTGCCGGCGCGATGATCCATGTTGGAACGGGGGTAGATGGCCTTGCCCAGTCCGGCGGCACCGTGAACGGAGTGCGGATCGGCGACGAGGTGCTACCCGGACGGGTGATCCTGGCTTCCGGCGGATTCGAGCGCGATCCCGCCATGGTGCAGTCATTCCTGCGGGGACCGATGACCGGCCCAGTGGGTGCCCCCGGCATGGACGGCACCGCTTTGCGGCTGGCACTAGCCATGGGCGCCGAACTGGGCAACATGGCCGAGGCCTGGTGGTGCCCGGCCATGACCGTGCCTGGCGAAGAGATCGATGGCCAGCCGTTCCACCGTCTAGTACTCACCGAGCGGGCTCGGCCCCGGTCGCTGATGGTGGACTCCCGGGGGCGGCGGTTCGCAAACGAAGCCTGCAATTACAACGACGTCGGCCGGGCTATGCACGCCTTCGACCCCACTAGCTTCCAGCACCCAGCCTCCACTTCCTGGCTGGTGTTCGACGCCGGTTATCGCCGCCAATACCACCTGGGGCCGTTACGTCGGGGAGGGTCAGATCCAGAGTGGCTGCACCGGGCCGAGAGCCTGGCTGAACTGGCCGACGCCATCGGCGTGAGTGGAAGCGAGCTGGCCGCATCGGTAGCCCGATTCAACGAACTGGCTGCCGCGGGCGACGACCCCGACTTCGGCCGTAGCCGCTCCATCTACGACCGTTTCGTCGGCGACCCCGCCGCCCCCCACCCCACCCTCGGCCCAGTAGACGAGCCGCCGTTCTACGCCGTCCGCCTCCACCCTGGCTGCCTGGGCACCAAAGGCGGCCCCCGCACCAACGTCAACGGCCAGGTCCGCCACCAAGACGGCGACCTAATCGAAGGCCTCTACGCCGTCGGCAACGCCGCCGCCAGCCCCCTCGGCGCCGCCTACCCCGGCGCCGGAGGCACCATCGGCCCCCTCCTGGTCGCCGCCCGCGCCGCTGGCATCACAGCAGCCAGCTAGCGTGTCCCGCGGCAGGTTGCCCTCTTAAAGCCGCTCTGGAACCCCAAGGAACTCTGCTGACTTGGTCAAGCTGGCCATTAGTGCATCTTGAGTGAATGACACTGTCAGGTCAGCAAGCACGCCTTCGCATTCTGCCCACTCCGTGATCATGGCCAAGAGCTCTTCCAGGTCGTCCGAACCACCGGTGAATCCAATGTCGTCCTCAGCCCACCAACGGACGCCATCATCTTGGTTGAGGTGTATTCGCACTTGGTGCTTCATTCCTTCGAGCACTCCTTACCATCTACAGCAACTGCCGTATCTCGTCGTCGGTCAATCCAGCCCGCTCCACCAGCATATGCCGAAGCGCCCAGGGGGGAACTTCAGACCGGTCATGGAACGCGAACCCAATCGGCAAGCGCCCCTCCGCAACCAGTTTGCGATGTGATCCCCTTTGCCGCTCAATCCGGTATCCAATGCTCCTGAGCATTCTCAGCACCGTACGCGCCTTCAGCGCAGGAAAGTGGGACGACGGGATGGGCATGGCGTCAGCGGCGCAAATACTCGCTTGCCGAGATCATTCTCGCGTTTCCGATCCCCCTTGCTGTCGGCTTGTTGTTGCCCATACATGCTCCTGTGGATATGTGGAAATGTCTGTGGATACAGTTATTTTCAATATTTTTCCGTGTATCAAGGAGCCAGTGTCGTTCGAAAGGGTTTTCGGCTTGCTCGCCATCCCCAGCAGGGTGAAGAGCGCAAGGCTCAACTCGCCGCTGCCTAGGCTTGGTCCTGATGGGAAAGATCGTTTTCGGTGACAACCTGCCGGTCTTGCGGGGCTTGTCCGACGGCAGCGTTGACCTCATCTATGTCGACCCGCCGTTCAACACCGGCAAGCGCCAAGAGCGCGAGCGGATCAAGACGGTGCATGACGAGGCCAACGGCGATCGAACAGGCTTCGCCGGTCGCCGCTACCAGACCATCCGCCTGGGCAAGTCTGGCTACGAAGACGCCTTCGACGACTACATGGCCTTCCTGGCTCCCCGCTTCGAGGAGGCCCACCGAGTGCTGGCCGACAACGGCAGTTTCTTCCTCCACATCGACTACCGGGAGGTCCACTACTGCAAGGTGCTTCTCGACCAGATCTTCGGCCGAGAGTCGTTCATGAACGAGATCATCTGGGCCTACGACTACGGCGCCCGCTCCAAGAGGAAGTGGTCAGCCAAGCACGACAGCATCCTGTGGTACGCCAAAGACCCTGCTGACTACACATTCTGCTTCGAGGAGATGGACCGGATCCCCTACATGGCCCCTGGTCTAGTAGGCAAGGAGAAGGCCGCCCGCGGCAAGACTCCCACCGACGTGTGGTGGCACACCATCGTGAGCCCCAACGGGAAAGAGAAAACCGGCTACGCCACCCAGAAGCCCCTCGGCGTCCTCGAACGTCTGGTGAAAGTCCACTCCCGCCCAGGCGACCTGTTGCTCGACTTCTTCGCCGGCAGCGGCACCCTCGGCGAAGCCGCCGCCAAACACGGCCGCGACTACCTCCTCATCGACAACAACCCCGAAGCCATCCAAGTCATGATCCAGCGCCTCGCCCCCACCAATCCCGAACTCATCGGCTGCGACGCTCTACTCGGAACGCCGTAGAGCACTAAGGGCACTCCCCCAATTCCCATTCCCCGCCAGCAAACGCCGACTCAGCACACAGGTCGCCGACGAAGATTCCCAGCGTGTCCGCATCGCATCCAAAGAATGACACCGGCAGCGACCCGACTTTGCCAGCCTCCTGGACCACATTCTCAAAGTAGCAACTTGTGAACTCAGGGAACCTATCTAACTTGGTCTGAGTTCTTTGTGGATATGTGGATATCTCTGTTGATTAAGTGTATTTCAGTATGATTATATATATTTCCATCATGCCATTTGGGAAGCCACCCACGATCAGTTGATGGGCCACCTAGACGATCCCCCCAGCCGCTGGCGCCAGCTGGGCGGCGCTAGTGGCCACGCCAACCTCGCCCTCCAAGCCGCCCTCGAGACCCGCGGCGGCGGCACTCTCCTCATCAAGACTGGCAAGGACTCTCCAGTCGAGTCACCAGTGATCGTCGTCGCTTGCTCAGAGCACCTCATAGCCGCTGGTACGATAAGGAAGCAGAGGCGGGCGCATGATTCTCGACTGCCGACTCGCGTATCTGGACTAGAGGGGCAACTACTCTCTTTAACGAGGAAAGGGGTGTGAATGGCTCGACCCGCTGTACGCGAGTACAAAGTCGCGCATCGGCGGTCTGATCCGCTGCACCTTGATCCACACCCTGACACACCGGAGGAATCTGACTGGAGCGATTGGGTGCAGGGGTTGACTGCGCCGATCGCGGTCGATTTGTTTTGCGGAGCCGGAGGATTGAGTTGCGGGCTTGAGGCTGCTGGGTGGCAGGTTGTGCTGGCTGCTGACAGCGACGAGTGGGCATTGGAAAGCCATGGGCACAATGTGGCTGGACGGGCTCTGCACCTCGACTTGAGCGAACAGCGGGATCGCGATGCGCTAGTAGAGGTCCTCGATGGCGTCGATGTGGGGCTTGTCGCTGGCGGGCCACCTTGCCAGCCCTTCTCGCGGGCAGGTCACTCCAAGATCCGAAGCCTTGTCCAACAGGGAGTCCGAAGCGGTGAAGACTCCCGCCGTGAGCTTTGGCGAGCATTCCTGGAGATAGTGGAGGCGGTTCGGCCGCACGCGGTGCTCATGGAGAATGTGCCAGACATGGCGCTTGGAGACGGTTTTACCGTGTTGCGCAAGATGATCGAGCGTCTCGGCAAGGCTGGATATGAGGCCGAGGCAAGGATTGTGGATACTTGGCGTTTTGGCGTTCCACAACACCGGCAGCGGCTGATTCTGGTTGGCCTGAGGAACGGGGCTGTATTCGCGTGGCCCGGTGAATCGGCCCAAGCAACAGTGCGCGACGCGATCTGGGATCTACCGCGCCTTCATGTGGCGCCTAATACCCAGATCGGAGCATCAGAAATGGGTTATGGGGCCGCCGCAGCATGTCGCGATGGTCATCCCTCAGCAATGGGAGAGGCGGCTGGCAACGGCGCTGCCCCATTGAGCGGCTTTGCCGCACAAGCTCGTGAAAGATGCGCAGGAGACAACCCGGGAATTGTCTACGACCACCAGACGCGTGCCGTGCGCGCTGATGACTTTGAGGCGTTCAAGCTCATGGACGGCCACACGCTGTATTCAGATTTGCCTGAGTCCTTGAAGCGCTACAGAGATGACATTTTCGACGACAAGTACAACCGACTTGACTGGGACAAGCTTTCCCGGACGATCACGGCGCATATAGCAAAGGACGGCTACTGGTACATCCATCCTGAGCAGCCCCGGACCCTCACCGTCCGGGAGGCTGCCCGCCTCCAGACGTTTCCCGACACGTTCCGATTCGCCGGATATCGGTCTCATCAGTTCCAACAGATCGGCAACGCTGTGCCCCCAGTGCTAGGGCAGATAATCGGGAAGGCAATCCTCTATAGCCTGCGTGTCCAACCAACTCGCAAAGATCCGCAACCCTCGACTACTGCACTACGCAGCAGGTTCAGAGAGTCAGTACAGCGCTGGACCGACGAAGACCCTGTTGCAAAGCGAGTAGCGGCCTCACTGGCTAAGGGAGAAGGAAGACACGGCCAGCGGTGGACTGACCTGTTGAATGGCCCCGAGAGCGGGATAGTGGCATCGGCTCCAGCCCTGCGCGTGGCATCAAGGGTTTCAGGTGCTGCCAACGAGGGCAGACTCCATAGGTCAACAGCACAGATGGAGTTGGCACAGTTAGTTGGCATCAGCGGACAAGCCAGGAAGCTCAACATCGCATCACATGTCCTCGGAACAGAAGTCTGCAAACCCGCTATTCCTCTATGCGACAAGTGCCCCGTCTCGGACATTTGCGCCGAATCCTCGGACGCTGAGCTTTGACTCTCACGAACGATCCACAGCGCACGGGACTGCGGTTCCGCCCTCGCGCCCGCCTGATGAACACTTTGGGACGCGAGCTGATCAGCAGCGATACGGTCGCGCTAGCCGAACTAGTCAAGAACTCCTATGACGCTGGCTCCAGTCTTGTGCTGGTTCGCATTTCCGGAGAAGTCGATGCGGATGGGGCGATCACACCTGACACAGGCACTATTAGCGTCCTAGATGACGGGCACGGAATGGACGAAGAACGGATAATCGGCACCTGGCTAGAACCTGCCACCTCGTTCAGGAACGAGCGCGACCCGCTGCAAAATGGGCGGCGTGTGCTCGGAGAGAAGGGTGTCGGCAGGTTTGCGGCTGCCAAGCTGGGCAACATATTGAATCTGACTTCCAAAACCGCCGATGGTGAAGAAGTCCGGCTAGGACTGGATTGGCGAGCCTTCAATGATGACTCCAAATATCTGGAGGACATCGGAATCGACTTGTTAGTTGGCAGCACTGGTGTTTTTGCGCAGGATGGGGATGCCGAACGAACATGGCGGGAGCAGTCCGACTTCAGACACGACGACCGAATCCGACCCACTCTTGGGCAAGGCACGCTAATCGAAATAGCAGGCCTCCACAGCCGGTGGAACCCAACGCTGGCCATAGCCGTACATCGGGCGCTCTCAAGGCTTGTAAGCCCTTTCGCAGAGGAACGCGGAGTAGGCGATGGTTTCAGGATATTCCTCGAGATCCCCGATGATCTTGGCCCTCATAGCGGGGCGGTCACATCAGATGACCTGCTAAAGCAAAGCCATTACAGCCTTAGCGCCGAAGTTGAGGCCGACGGGCAAGCCACAGTTCTGCTCACCCTGAAAGACCGAAGTGAACGTGAACAGGAACTTATCCTGAGTCCCAGCCACGATAGCGAGGTGCTCAGATGTGGCCCGTTCGAGGTGTTCTTGTACGTCTGGGACCGCGATGCCGACTCCATGAGCAGCCTGGCCGAATACTTCGGTGAAAAGAAACTAGCTAGAGATGCGTTGGACGCAGCATCAGGCGTGAACATCTACCGCGACGAGTTCCGGGTCCTACCCTACGGTGAGATAGGAGATGACTGGCTGGGTCTAGACGCTCGAAGAGTCCAAAATCCGACGATGCGCCTGTCGAATAACCAGATAGTGGGGTACGTCCTCATAGGCCGCGACGGAAACCCGGATCTTGTAGATCAGTCCAACAGAGAACGAATAGTCGAAACCCCAGCTTTCGCAGATCTCCGCGAAGCCGTCAAACAACTTCTAGGAATCATCGAGACGGAACGATTCAAGTTTCGCCCGAGGCAGCCGAAGAAGAGACGTGGCAGTCTGTTTGACCCGATTGATCTAGAGCCACTGCGTGAGGCCGTTTCCGAGTTGGCACCGCACGATGAACAAATTCAAGGATTGGTTGACAAGGCTCAAAGTGATTTTGATGAACAACTCAAACATGCGGGCGAAGCACTATCCAGATACCATCGCCTGGCCACATTGGGGAGACTCACTGATATGGTCGTCCATGAGTTGGCCCAGCCGATTTTCGCAATCAGGCAAACTGCTTCACTGAGCATGGCCAAACTTGACGACGTTCCCAACCAGGATCAGGGTGACATCCTAGAAGACATTGATGCCAACTTCAGCAGGATAAAAGACCAAGCCGACATTGCAAACACCGTCGTGAGGCGCATCGAACCGTTCGGTGGCAGACAACGAGGCCGACCAGCTAGTCATATTGCAGAAGACGCCATCCGCAACACAATCGACCTACTCTCCTCTCAGATATCTGATGCTAAAGCGAAAGTCAACTTGCCGACAACGACACACCAGGTAACAATTGATAAAGGTGAGTTTCAGGAAATCCTCATCAACTTGCTTGACAACAGTCTCTACTGGTTGAAGCAATCTAAGGCAACACTAAGAGAGATCAGCGTGTCAGCAGAAAGACACGATGACGGCAGCCTGTCCATCGTAGTTGAGGACTCTGGACCAGGCATCTCTGATGAGCACAGAGACCTGATTTTCCAGCCGTACTTCTCTACAAAAGCCGACGGGGTCGGACTAGGTTTGGCCATTGCAGGAGAAATAGTCGAAGATTACTACGGAGGAAGTCTGGAGTTGCTACCACCCGGGCCGCTCGGAGGATCAAGGTTTAGGGCAACACTTAAAAAGCGAGTCAACTGAAGCGAAAGGACTGGAAACTTGGGAGCTGCGTGGCATATTTTGGTAGTTGATGATAACGAAGGAGTTGCAAAAGACACTGCTGAACTCTTGCATCTAAAATTGAACGCAGATTCACCGACAGGACGTATTATCGCCATGCCAGAAAGCTCCTTCGACAAAGCTTTGGAGAGGCTTGATCGGGGTGGCATTGACCTACTTGTCTTAGATGTTATTCAACAAGGAGAAATGACACCAAGATCAGAAGAAGAACTCAGAGGCATCGATGTATTTGAGCAAGTGCGTGCCACACGGTTTCTCCCAATTGTGTTCCTAACTGCGCTCCCGAACGAGGTCGAACATTACAAGAACCCCCCTTTCGTGCATGTGGTATCTAAGCAGACAGATGACTTCAATGAAGAATTGGCCCAATGCATATCGGAATGCTTGAATTCCCTGTTTCCACGACTTTCTAGAGAACTACAGAACCACATTGATCACGTATCTCGCGACTTTATGATCGAGTTTGTGGAAGAGAATTGGAATGAGTTGAGCGACAACGAAGAAGATATAGCCCATCTGCTGATGAGAAGACTGGGCGTCTCTTTCGACAATGGCGGCAATCTCTTTGAAGACAGATCTGAAGACTCCACGTCCCTGTTAGGAAAAGTCCCGCCAATTCGCCATTACATCGTCCCCCCACCTAAAGAGTTCAGAATGGGCGACGTCTTAAGGCTCCCAGATGAGAGTGGCAGCAGTGAGACTGCAAATAATTGGTACGTCATCATGACACCGAGCTGCGACTTGGCCAACGACAAAGCCGACTCGGTAATATTGGCCGAATGCGTTGGAATTAGCGCATTCAATGAGTATAAACAATGGCTAGAGAGTAGAAGCAGCTCTGCACGAAAGAATTTGACGCGTTTGCTTAGATCAAATCCAAGCGGTGGTCAACAATACCGTTACTACTATCTGCCGAAGGCGTGGAAGCTACCAGATTTGATTGTCGATCTTCAAAAGATCTTGCACATAGCCTATGAGAACCTTAACAACTACGAGAAGATCGCATCGATTGATAGTCCCTACGCTGAATCTCTATCACAACAGTTTCTCAGCTATATCGGACGTATTGGTACGCCTGACCTAGATATTGATCTTGCCATAGATCGAATGTCTTGATAAATCAGCAATTTTCGAGATATCCCCGAGACTGCTTTGGATGATATTTGAATGGTGAAGGTCAAACCGCAACCGGCTGGCCTTCTGCTTGACTTCTTCCCTGGCAGAGGCACGTCTAACGAAGTCGCCGCCAGACACGGCCGCGACTACCTGCTTGTCAACAACACCAGTCCCATTGGCATCATGACCCAGCGCCTCGCCTCCACTAACCCCTAGCTCATCGGTTGCAACGCGCTCTTCGAATCGTCATAGTGAACTAATGCCTCGGCGTCAGATTTCGATAGTCCCCCTGGAAGACATGCTCGTGATGCCATTCCAAGTACGAGTTTCCAGGGCGCTGCCCTCGCTTGGGAACAACCAACTTTGGCCTCAGGGCCTGGCCAAAGTACTGGTCGACTCCGGGATCAGCACGACTGCTTGCCTCCAGTTTGGGGGATTGGTGGACCCTGAGGCCCCCGTTCACAGTAATCAGCCCTGTGTCAAAAGCAGCGTCATGAGTCGGGCAGGCTGCTACGCCGTTGCGAAAGTCCAACCGCTCATTGTCATCGCACGCTGCCCAGGGCTTGATGTGTGAGGCCACCAGGAGCTTGTTGCCCCTAAGCCTTTTGGGTGCAAATCCGCAAAAACCGCATGTGTAGCTAAAGTTTTCAAGCACTATCGTTGCGAATCTGTGCTGGCCGTTGCGAATCTTTTGCTCGACGACTCGTTCTGTTTCACCTACGTCTACCAGATGACGACCTCGTTGCTGGGCAACCATACTGGTCACCACCCTCAACAAATCCTGATGATTCAATTCGTCTTGACCCAATAGATCAGCATAATCGAGTCCTTCCAGCATCAGAAAGTCCGGTAGTTTCTGAGTGGTAATTCCCAATTCTCGTGCTGCCGAGAGTACCTGGTTGTAGAGCTGCGTGAACAGGTTAGGATCTCTCCTCATAGCGGCGTAGAAATCTGGCTCGAATTTTCCGCCCCGATTCCTAGACCCTCCTTCCAGGTTCATCATCTTGTGAGTGATCGAAGTCGACGGCCTGACAAACAGCTCTGCGAGCTCATGCACCAGCGGCGGGGCGTTACGAATGGACTCGCTCCCATATTTGTGGGGATCGTCGACGACCTGGAAGAGTCCATAGCACAAGATGGCTTCTACCGGCGTGAACGGCTCCTGACGAGGTTTCGGCTGGCGGCGAAGTATCTGGCTCCACTGCGATCGAGCCTGCTCGACTGTGAGGTCGAGGTAGTCGCTCAGCGATCGCACCCTGCCAACGTAGCCGGCCACTGATCTGGGATCACAGGAAGCAGCGCACTGAGCGTCGATTGCAGGGAATACTCCCTGTTCAGCCGGCGCGTAGTCCCTAGAGAACCATAGGATCAGCTGATGCCCGTGCTTGCACTCAAACCGGCAACCACCACCTCTTCTCTGGTGGCCCGGTACACCCGAGCTCTAGTCATGCCCGAAGTCGCAGTCAGGCTCCCCGCGGTGACGGTGATGGAGTCCGGGATCACCCGCGTGCCCGTCGGGCGTGTCTCAGGGGAGCGCTTGTACCAGTCAGAGCACTTCTTCTTTTGGATGACGGTGATCGAGAACCTCCCCGAGTACACCTTCCAGCGAGCCTTGAGCTACGCCGACCCCGATAACGTCGAAGAGCTCGCTCAGTTAGCAGGCAGGCTCCGGCTTGAGTCGGTGGAACCTGGCAACTGGTACCCCACCGAAGAAGACGCGACGGCTCTCTTCTCAAGGTCAGGCGGCTTCGAAGGAGTCCAAGTCACAAAGCAGTCGACTATGGACACGCCGGAGGGGGCCAAGTGCACTGCGATGATCTGGTTCACTCCTGACACCCTGGAGAAGATGAGCCTTGCGCTGCTGGCCGCAGCGTATCGGGAAGCAAACGAACAGGGGTACAAGCCGATCAGCGCTGAAATTGCTGAAGTGGTGCTCCCAGTGGCCAAGCAAATGGATCGATTCGCTGGGTCCGCAGTATTCATGCCGGATACCAGCTACGGGCTTGGAGGACTGCTGGAAGCCCGTCACGCCCTCAGAATCGGGTCGATCTCTGTACCGAAATCCAGGCTCGCGGAACTCGACGACATCATTTCAACCCATGGCGAGCAATACCGCGAATATCTCGGTGGGCGTGATGCCTACGGTCTGACTGTCCGGGTATAAGCCAATAGCGGGATCGGATTACCAAGGTCGACGTAGGCTTGGGTCAAGGCCAAAGCTGGTCCGAGGCCAGAGCTTCATGGAAGTACTCGAGGGGCCAGACATGGATGCCGTCTTCGGTTTGGAAGTGGTGGGTGCCGTTGTAGATGAGGATGCGGCGGGCCAAGCCGGGGAGGTCGGCTATGGCTCGTAGGCCCTTGAGCATCGCGGTGTTGTAGCGGGCTGCGGCTTTGACTTCGATCGCCAGGTGCTCGCCGTCGCGGGTAAGTACGAAGTCGACTTCGGCGTTGGACTCGGTGGGCGACCAGTAGGCGATGGCATCGAACACGCTCTGGGTCACATTGTGGGTCCTCAGCAGCCCATAAACCCAGCCCTCCAACAGAGCGCCTCGCTCTTCGGCGGCAACCGGGCCGAGTTGGCGCTTAGCCGCCCGCACCAACCCCGGGTCGACCCAGTAGAGCTTGGGACGCTTCCGCTCGCGCACTCGGAGCTTGGCCTCGAACGCCTCTACGCGAGTGGCGAGCAGTGTGTCCTCTAGCACCTCCAGATAGCCAGCCACGGTGGGTCGGGCAACCCCCGCATCTCTTGCCAATCCAGCCACATTGAGCGTCTGGGCATGCATCAGCGCGGCCACCGGGAGGAACCGAATGAAGCCAGGCAGATTCCGCACTGCGGCCTCAGCTCTGATCTCCTCGCGAAGATAGAGCTGGGTGTAGCTCTCCAAGACTTCACGGCGGTCATCGGCCGCCCACACCAGCGGAATGGTCCCGAAACTGAGGGCGTCGTCCAAATCGAAATCGCCACCCAACTCGGCCGGGGTGAGCGGATACATGGCCTTGTGGGCTGCCCGCCCGGCCAGCAGATTCGTGCCTGCTGTCTTGAGTTTCCGAGCGCTGGAGCCCAGCAGAGCAAAGCGCAAACCTCGTTCTTCGATCTGACGGTGAACCTCATTGAGCAGGGCGGGAATGCGCTGCACTTCGTCCACCACTATCCACTCATCAGGCTCAGCGCCCGACAGGAGGTTTCCGAACAGCGCTGGATCAGCCAGCAAATCTGTGTAAAGGGCCTCGTCGAGCAGGTCGAAGCGCGTGGCGTCGGGCAGCATCATGCGCACCCAGGTGCTCTTGCCCACGCCGCGCACGCCGAACAGGAAGAAGCTCCGCTCGGGAACCGGCAAGAGCCTCGTGTATACCATTCCACAAAAAATAGCCGAAAAGTGATAGCTATCTATACATTTTTCGATCTACCCATTTCCCTGGGGAGGCAAGAAACCAGCAGGGTGCGCGAAGCTACGGGGATGAGCACTTGGGTTGATGTGACCACGTATGGGGATCTGGTGGTGCGGGGGGCGGCGCTGTATGGGGACCAGGATGCGGTGGTGTTCCCCGATACCCGGCATAGCTTTGCGTCGCTGGAGAATGCGGCTAGGCGGTCGGCTCGATCACTGCTCGGGTTGGGAGTTCGGCCTCAGGATCGGGTGGGGATCCTCATGCCCAACTGCATGGACTTCATCGAAGTCATGTTCGGCGCCTCGCTTATCGGCGCGGTCCCGGTTCCCATCAATGCCCGCTTCAAGGGGCGGGAGCTGGCCTATGTCACCGAGAACGCCGACCTCAAGGTTCTGGTCACCAGCGACATCATCGACCAGTTCACCGATTATGTGGTGATCCTGCACGACTGCCTGCCCGGCTTGGCCGAGGCGCTTGACCCGGCCAACCTCGATCTCGGGGTTGCTCCCGAATTGAAGGCAGTGGTGCTGTTGGGCAGCACCTCCCCCGCCGGGATGGTGGACCGGGGCGCATTCGAAGCCTTGGCCGACGACGCCACCGACGACGAGGTGGAGCTGCTCCGCAGCCAGGTAGCCATCCGGGACGAGGCCCTCATGATCTACACCTCGGGCACCACGGCCGAGCCCAAGGGCTGCCCCCTGAATCACGAGTCGCTGGTGCGAACTGCCATCACCGCCTGTCGGACCCGGTTCGAGCTGACCGACACCGACGTGTTCTGGGACCCGCTCCCCCTGTTCCACATGAGCTCGATCCTCCCGCTCATCGGCTGCCTCGATGCGGGATCGTCCTATGTGACCATCACCCACTTCGAACCGGCGTCGGCCATCTCCCAGATGCGCGATGAGAAGGCCACCGTGTGCTTCTCCACCTTCCCGCCGGTCACCCAGGCCATGATCAACCACCCCGACTGGGACTCCGACGAGTTCCAGCGCATCCGGCTGGTGAACAACGTGGCGCCCCCCGACGCCTTGCGGGCCATCCACGCCCTGCTCCCCTGGGCCCGCCACATGAACGCCTACGGGCTCACCGAGTGCGGCGGCGTGGTGGCCTTCTCCGGCCCCGACGATCCGCCCGAAACTTGGGCCGTGTCTTCTGGCCGCCCGTTCCGGGGCATCGAGGTCAAGATCAAAGACCTCGAGACCCGAGAAACCCTCACCGAGCCCCACCAAGCCGGTGAGATCTGGGTGCGGGGCTACAACGTGTTCGAGGGCTACCACAAGGATCCCGAGAAGAACGCCGAGTGCTTCGACGACGAGGGCTGGTTCTTCACCGGAGACATCGGCTCGCTCGACCCCGACGGGCGCATCAGCTACCTGGGCCGCACCAAGGACATGCTCAAGGTGGGCGGCGAGAACGTGGCCGCAGTGGAGATCGAGAGCTACCTCCAGACCCACCCGGCGGTGGCCATCGCCCAGGTGGTCCCGTTGCCCGACGAGAAGTACCAGGAGATACCGGCCGCCTTCGTCGAGCTCAAGCCCGGCACCGAGGCCAGCGAGAAAGAGCTGATCGAGTTCTGCCAAGGCCAGATCGCCAGCTTCAAGATCCCCCGCCATGTCCAATTCGTCGCCCCCAACGAATGGCCCATGTCCGCCACCAAGATCCAAAAATTCCGCCTGGCCGACAAGCTCCAAGCCGAACTGGGGCTCTAGCCCCCTACTCCGCGTAGCCATCGGGCAGTTGGTCGACGTGCCAGATTTGGCTCCTCCACCAGCGCCACTTCCCGGCAATCACATCCTCAACGGTGCAGTGCGGGTGGGGCTCGAGCCAGTCGATCTCAGAGTCGACGATTTGAAACAGGCATCCGTGCCCTGACTTGGGCCGCACATAGGTCTCCCGCCAGTGCGGTTCGCTCAGGTCGGTGTCGACCACCTCATAGCCGGTGGCCTCCAAGTCGGCGATAGTCGCCTCCACATCGTCTACGAAGATGGTCACGTGGTGGAACCCCTCCCCATGCTTGTCGATGAAGCGGCGCAGGTAGCTCTGCTCGTTCAGCGGCTCCAGCAACTCCACCTTCACGGTGTCGGGCAGCTTGAACATGGCGGTGCGGATGTCCAGCGGCAAATCGTCGCCTCCCATCACGAACTGCCCGCCGAACACATCTCGAAACAACGGCAAGGCAGCCTCGATGGAGCGCACTGCGATGCCGATGTGATCCCACCGCTGAATGCGGGGCGACACCGCCGGGTTCGAGTCCAGACCGGCCGGATATCCGGCTTCGCCCATTGTTCTCCAGCCCATGGCCGACTCCTCTCGGTGTCCTTACATTCTTCGGACAGCTTCCAAGTGTGCTATCTAGCAGGGCATGGGCAAACTTGACGAAGCCATCGCCGGACAAAGTGGATTTCCTCGGGTGATGCCCGGACTCGACCAGCCGCTCACCGTTCCTCAGAAGATCGCCTGTGCCGCCCGCATCCTCGACGCCGAGGGATATGCGCTGGACGTGGCCGGTCACATCACGGTGGTGCGAGACGACGCCGACGACGGCTCCATGTGGTGCACACCCTATGGGCTGTGGTGGAACGAGATCACCGCCTCCGACATCTTGGCCATCGACGCCGACGGCGAGGTGCTGGAGGGCCGCTGGGACGTGACCCCGGCGGTGCATATCCACACCGAGATGCACCGGGCCCGCCCCGACGCCCAGGTCGTGATCCACAACCACCCCTACTACGGAAGCCTGCTGTCCACCATGCACAAGCTGCCCGACATCACCGACCAGCAGGCCTGCATGTTCGACGGCGACATAGCCTTGTTCGGCACCTACACCGGCGGGGTGGACGACGCCGCCGGGGGCCAGCAATTGGCCGACTCGGTGGGCAGCGCCACGGCGGTGATCCTGGCCAACCACGGCGTGCTCATCACCGGCGAGACCACTGAGCAAGCCGTATACCGGGCCTCCAACTTCGAGCGGGTTTGCCGCCTCAACTACGACGCCATGCAGGCAGGCCAGACCCCGGTTCCAGTGCCCCCTGAGCAGCGCCCCACGCTGAAGGCCGCGGTCAACAGCCACCACATGACGGTCAAATATTTCTGGGAGGGGGCGGTGCGAAAACTGCTGCGCGAGGCCCCCGAAGTGTTGAACTAACGGGCACTTCTATGAGTTGGACAATCAGCCCAGACAGCCCGCGCACCATCGGCACGTGGATCCGCCATAAGGCCGATGTCAACGGCGACCGTCTGGCCCTCACCGTGGAGGGTCGGGACAAGACCTATGCCGGAGTCCATGCCGACTCCGACCGCCTGGCCGCCGGCCTGGCCTCACTCGGCCTCGGACCGGGCGACCGCTCCTGTTTGATGATGCAGAACTCCCTTGAGTGCATCGACGCCTGGTTCTCCATGAACAAGGCCGGAGTAGTGGAAGTACCCATCAACCAGGCCTATAGAGGCCATCTACTGGAGTACCTGATCAGCCAGTCGCGCTCTTCGGCGGTGGTATGCGATGCCGATTATTTGGACCGCATCGCCGAGGCGGCTCCGAGCCTTCCCGGCCTAGAGCACGTTGTGGTCAACCGGGCCACAGGCACGGTCGACGCCGGCACCCCCGACTTCCCCAGCCACGTCACCGTGCATGAGCTATCCGACCTGTACCTAGACTCTCCGCCCCCAGAGCCCGACGTCAACTACCGAGACACCGCAGTCATCTTGTACACCTCAGGCACCACCGGCCCGTCCAAGGGCGTGATGCTGTGCCATGAGGCCAATCTGAACCTGGCCCGACACACCGTGGACCTGGTGGGCTATGGCGCCGACGACGTGCTCTACACCGCCTTTCCGCTGTTTCACATCAACGCCAAGTACACCAGCGTGATGTGCGCCATGGAGGCCGATGCCCGCCTAATCATGGACCGGCGGTTCTCGGCCAGCCGTTTCTGGGACCGCTGCCGGGCCGAGGGTATCACCGCCTTCAACTACCAGGGCGGGCTTTTGATGATGCTCTGGAAGCAGCCCGAGCGGTCCGACGACGCCGACAACCCGGTGCGCAACGGCTTCGGCGCCCCCTGCCCGGTGGAGATCTGGGAGCCCTTCGAAGAGCGCTTCGGGGTCCACCTCTCCGAGGTCTACGGCATGACCGAGGTGGCCATCACCACCGAGAACCGCCGCGGGGTGCGCAAGATCGGCACCGCGGGCCGTGAATCAGCGCTTTACCACGTGGCGGTGGTGGATTCCGAGGACCGACCGGTGCCGCCGGGCACCGCAGGCGAGATCGTGGTGCGGCCCAAGAAGCCATACATCATGATCGACAGCTACTTCGACATGCCCGACGTCACGGTGGAGACATTCCGCAATCTGTGGTTCCACACCGGCGACCGGGGCCGCCTCGACGAGGACGGCTACCTAACCTTCATCGACCGCATGAAGGACTGTGTGCGCCGCCGGGGCGAGAACATCTCCTCCTACGAGGTAGAAGCAGTGATCAACACCTGCGATGCCGTGCTGGAGTCAGCGGTGATCGGTGTGCCCTCCGAGCTGGGTGAAGAAGAGGTGATGGCCGTGGTGGTGCTCAAACCCGACCACGAGCTGTCTGAGACAGAGCTGCTCGACTTCTGCGTCCCCCGCATGGCCCACTTCGCCGTGCCGCGATTCGTGCGCTGGTGCGACGATCTGCCCAAGACCCCGTCAGAGCGGGTGCAGAAGTTCAAGCTGCGTGAAGAAGGCATTACTCCCGACACCTGGGACCGCGACGACGCGGGATACGTGGTGCCCCGCTAGCCGGCAACAAAATCCGGGTTCGGCGTGAACGTCAGCGGCAGAGAGGTCAGCCCACGGGTGTACACCCCGGTCTCTACCTGCTCGTAGCCGTCGGCGTAGGCGATGTCGTCCATGGCGTCCAACAGCGCGTCCAAGGCAACGGTCAGCTCAGCCCGGGCCAGCATCGATCCCACGCAGAAGTGGCGGCCTAAGGCGAACGCGGTGTGGTCGGCTGCGGCGGTGAACGCCTCGTCGAACTCCATGTCGGTGCGGTGGATGTTGAACCGATCGGGTTCGCTGAATACCTCCGGGTCCCGGTTGGCCGAGCCCAGCAGCAGCTCCAGGGTGTGGCCCGCCGTTACTGTGCCTCCGGAGAACTCCACGTCTTCTTCCGTTTGGCGCATGATCATCTGCACCGGCCCGGTAAAGCGCAGCGTCTCGGCGAAGGCCCGGCCGATGAGCTGGCGGTCGGCCCGCACCTCGGCCATCTGCCCAGGATTGTCCAGCAGGTTCCGCATGGTCAGCGTGATGGCCTTCTCGGTGGTCTCCCCGCCGGCGGTCAGCAGCAAACTGCAAAAGCCGCGGATGTCGTCGTCGGTCATCTGAACGCCGTCGAACTCCTTGGTCACCATGGCGGTGAGCAGGTCGTCGCCGGGGTTGGCCCGCCGCTCGGCGATCTTGGGCATGAGGTACTCCCCCATCTCCACCCTGGCCGCCATGCCCCGGCGGTTCTTCTCTTCGTCGCCGGTGATGTTGGACACGAAGTCCATGATCATCGTGTACCACTCGTAGAACTGGGGCACGTCCTCCATCGGCAGATCGAGGAGCTGCACGATCACCCCGATTGGGTAATGGGTGCTGAACCGCTTGCACAGGTCCACCTCGCCGTCGGCCACGAACTCACCAATCTGGCTGCGGGCCGCCTTGGTGATGGCCGGAACGATGCTCTGCTCCAGGTAGCTGCCCCTAAAGATCGGGTTCACGATGCCCCGGTAGGAAGAATGCTCCTTGCCCTCCATCTGCAAGATGGTGCGCCCGTGGACCGGCTCGGTTTGCCACTCGTAGTTGCGGCTGGATATCTGAGGGTTGCGGAAGGCACCAGCAACGTCTTCATATCGGCTAATCACGAAGGCCTGGGTGCCTTCGTGCCACATCACTGGATGCTCGTTGCGCAGCACCTCATAGAGGGGATATGGATTGGCGTCGTACTCCGGGGAGAGGATGTCGGGGGCAGCAGTCATGGGCCGTATAGTACGGCGGGCTGCATGAACAGCAAGAACAGCGAGCCCAGGGGGAAGCGAACAGTCCCATGAGCAAAGTCACCACACTGGAAGAGGCGGCGGCGTCCATACCCGACGGATCAACCGTGGCCATCGGCGGGCTGTCCATGAACAGCGCCCCCATGGCCCTGGTTCGGGAGCTGGTGCGCCAGCAGAAAAAGGACCTGGATTTGGTGGCCATAGTGGCCGGCATGGCGGTGGACTGGCTGGTAGCCGGGGGCTGCGTGCGCCGGGTCATGTCCGGGCTGGTCAGCTTCGAGGGTCTTGGCTTGGCCCCCAATTTCCGAGCTGCGGTGCAGTCGGGGCAAGTGGCCATCGAGGAGTACAGCGAGCATCTTCTGATCTGCCGACTCCAGGCTCAGAGCTACAACCTGCCGTTCATGCCCACCAAGGCCGGGCTGGGAACCGACGTGCTCGGCTTGCACGCCGAAAGCGGCGCGGTGCGGGAGGAGAAGGATGGCCCCACCGGAGAGCACTACGTGGCCTGCACCCGCCTGCCGGTGGACGTGGCGCTGGTCCACGCCCACGAAGCCGACCAGCGGGGCACCACCCGGGTCAACCCCAAGCTGGTGTGGATGGACAACGAGATCGTCAACGCGGCTGCCCGTTCGGTGGCCTCGGTGGAGCGGGTGGTGGACACTGCGGCGTTCACCGCCGAACCGGAGCGGACGACCTATCCCCGATTCATGATCGACACGGTGGCCCCCGCCCCTATGGGGGCCTACCCCTGTTCGTGCTTCCCCGAGTACGGCCACGACTCTGGATTCTTCACGGAGTACTCCATGGCGGCCCGTGATCCGCAGGACTTCTCGCGCTTCTTCCAAGAGCGAGTTGTGAGCCCGGACACCTGGGAGGACTTCCTGGCCGCCAACAGCGTCTCGACGGGAGTATCGCCATGAGCACCCCGGTCCCCGGATACGACTGCACCATCGACGAATTGATGGTGGTGGCCTTCTCCCGGGCCATGTCCAACGACACCCGGGCGTTCAACGGCGCGGTGTCGTTCATCCCCGTGTGCGGCTATCTGCTGGCCCGGCGCACCCACGCCCCTGAGCTGGTGTGGGCGGCCAGCTCCATCGCCATCGACGCCGACCCCGATGAGATCGGCGACTCCACCCTGTCGGACTCGCTGTGGGGCGGGGCCTCCATGCTGAGCAACTCCCCCTTCGACTTCTGGACCTACGCCCAGGGCGCCCGCTACAACACATTCGCCTTCCGGGGGGCGCAAATGGACGCCTACGGCAATGTGAACAACACGGTGATCGGCCCCTACGACGCCCCCAAAGTGCGTCTGCCCGGTGGCGGCGGCATGGCCGACCTCGGCGCCATGATCCCCCGCATCTACCTATGGTCGTCCACCCACGACCCCCGCACCTTTGTGGATCGACTCCATTTCCGCTCCGGGATCGGCTGGGGCGACGGCGGCGACCACCGGGAGCGCATGGGCATGCCCGGCGGACCCCAGCTGTGCATCACCAACCTGTGCGTGTTCGACTTCGAGCCGGCCAGCAAGCGAATGCGGCTGGCCTCGCTGCACCCGGAGGTCACTGCTGAGCAGGTGCAAGACGCCACCGGATTCGAAGTGTTGATGCCCGACGGAGACATCCCCACCACCGCACGGCCCACCGCCGAAGAGCTGCACATCTTGCGCACCGAGGTAGACCCGACCAGCGCCCGCCTCCGGGAGTTCTAGCTATGCAGGTTCCTGGATCTGTAGCCCTGGTCACCGGCGGCGCCTCCGGGCTGGGCGCCGGTGTGGTCAATACGCTGCTCGACAAGGGCGGTCGGGCCGTGATCATGGATCTGCCCTCATCAGCCGGGGAGGCAATGGCCAACGAGTTGGGCAATGCAGCCGCCTTCGTCCCCGTTGACGTCACCAACCCCGATGACGTTGAACTAGCCGTATCCGCCGCGGCCTCCGCTTTCGGCCGCATCGACGTGCTCGTGAGCTGCGCAGGTATCAGCTCCGGCCAGCGGGTGGTTTCCCGCGATGGCACGCCCAATCCCCTCGGGCATTTCCGCAGCCACATCGAGGTGAACCTGATCGGGTTGTTCGACGTGGCCCGCCACGCGGTGTCGGCCATGTCGGCCAACGAGCCCAATGCCGACGGCGAGCGAGGCCTGATCGTGAACATCGCCTCCATCGCCGGCTACGAGGGCCAGGTTGGGCAGTCGGCCTACGGATCGTCCAAGGCCGGGGTGATCGGCTTGACCCTGCCCATGGCCCGGGATCTGGCCGTGTGGGGCATCCGGGTGATGTCCATCGCACCGGGCACCATGGACACCCCGATGCTGGCCACCCTCAATGAGGAATTCATCGCCAAGCTGGTGGAAGACAACGTTTTCCCCCACCGTCTGGGCACGCCCGCCGACGTCGGGGCGCTGGTGGCCCACTTCATGGAAAACGTCTTCTTGAACGGAGAGGTCGTCCGGCTCGACGCCGGGTTGCGGCTAACCAGCAACTAGAAGTGGCGTCCGCTCAGGGCTGCCCTACGTCTGCCCGATGAGCAGCGGCGGCCGAGACGCGGGAGGGGGTGGCGCCTCGGCCGCCAGTTGCCATCACATGCCTCAAGTCCCGATGCGCTCACCGTTGGGAGCAAACACATGAACCGGGCCACGGCATGCGACCTGGACGTTGTCGCCGCGCTGAATCATGGTTTCCCCCTCAGCGCGCACAACAAGAAGGAGCGGACCACCCTGATGCTCCACGGTGACGTGGACGTATGACTCTGAGCCCAACTCTTCCACCACGGTGACCTCCCCCGCGATGCCCTCGTCAGCCAGTTGCAGGTGCTCGGGGCGTACCCCGACCGTGTAGGCACCCGGGCCGCGAGCAGCCAGATCATGGGTTATCTGCTCATCGATGGGAAGTGAGAGGGAGCCCAGACGGAGACCGTCCGCGCCCTCTGAGGAGACTTCGACAAGATTCATTGCCGGCGAGCCGATGAACCCGGCGACGAACAGATTGACCGGATGGCTGTAGAGAGTTCGCGGTCGGTCCACCTGCTGGAGGAGCCCGTCTTTGAGGACCGCGACCCGATGGCCCATGGTCATGGCCTCCACCTGGTCGTGGGTGACGTACACGGTGGTAACCCCCAGCCTGGCCTGGAGGTCGGCGAGCTCAGTTCGAGTCTGAACCCTCAGCTTGGCGTCGAGGTTGGAGAGCGGCTCGTCCATCAAGAAGACCTGCGGCCGGCGCACGATGGCGCGGCCCATCGCCACCCGCTGGCGCTGCCCCCCAGACAAGTTCTTCGGCTTGCGATCCAGATAGGGCTCCAGATCGAGGATGCGGGCTGCTTCTCGCACTCGCTCGGCCCGCTCCGCCTTCGCGACACCCTGCTGCTTGAGCGCGAATCCCATGTTCGCCTGCACGGTCATATTGGGGTAGAGGGCGTAGTTCTGGAACACCATGGCGATATCGCGGTCTTGGGGCGGAGTCAGCGTCACATCCTGGTTGTCGATATAGACACTGCCCTGGTCGACGAACTCCAGCCCGGCCAGCATTCGCAGCGCGGTGGACTTGCCCGAGCCCGATGGGCCCACGAGCACCAAGAGCTCGCCGTCGGGGATGTCGAGGTTCAGCGACCCCACCGCGGGAATGTCGGTTCCCGGATAGATTCGACTGGCGTTCTCGTAGCGGACTTCAGCCATGTCCCAGCTCCTTTCGGCACTTGAACCAAATCACTTGATCGCTCCCATCGAAAGGCCGCGTATCATCCGCTTCTGGGCCAACCACCCGGCCAATACCACCGGGAGGGTGGCGAGAGTGGACGCAGCCGACAGCTTGGCCAAGAAGTTGCCGCGAGTGCTGACGTTGGAGGTGACCCAGATGGGAATGGTCGACCCGTCCACCGGGTTGAGCTGGACGGCGAGGAAGAACTCGTTCCAGGCGAAGATCACGCACAACAGGGCGGTGGCGGCCAGGCCTGGGGCGACGATGGGCAGAATCACCGAGGTGATCTGGCCGCGCAGCTTTGCCCCGTCGATCTGGGCGGCTTCGATGAGCTCTTTGGGCACTTCGCTGAAGAACGACCGGAGCATCCACACCGCCAGCGGGAGGTTCATCGCGGTGTAGAGGATGATGAGCACCAGCCGGGTGTTAAGGAGATCCAACTCCCGGGCGATGATCCATAGCGGGAGGATCGCCGCCACCACCGGCAGGAACTTGGTGGAGATGAAGAAGAACAGCACATCCCGCCACTTGGCCACGGGCCGAATGGCCAGGGCGTAGGCAGCCGGGACGGCGAGAACCAGCACCAGGATGGTCGAGATCGACACCGCCCACACCGAGTTCATGAACGCCTCCCTGAAGCCGAGCAAGCCCTGGGTCTGAGAGGTCACCTCGTCGAACCGGTCGAATGTCGGGTCGAAAACAAGCTTCGGGTCGGTGTTGGCATCAATCTCTTCTTTGAAGCCGTTCAGAACCATCCAGAAGATGGGGAAGAAGAAAACAAGGGCGACCCCCCAGCTCAAGAGTCCCAGAAGGAAGGAGACAGCTCGCTTCTTCCCAACTTCCATGCCAGTCCTGCCGGTCCTCACGGCTTCTCACCTTCCAGGAGATTGGACAGCACCCGCAGACCGAAGGTGGCAATCACGATTGAGGCGATCACCACCACGATGCTGTAGGCCGAGGCCTGCCCGAACTGCCAGCCGCCGCCGATGGATCGCTGGAAGACGAAGTAGGGCACGTTGGTGGAGTCGGGTCCCCCACCGGTGATTACATCCACGTAGTCGAAGACCTGGATGAGGTAGATGGAACCCAGCAGGATCCCCAACTCCAGATAGGGACGGAGCTGGGGCAGCGTGATCTGGAAGAACATCGCCCTGCTCGACGCGCCGTCCACCCGGGCGGCTTCCAACACCGACTGGTCCTGACCCTGCAATCCGGCCAGAACGATCAACATCATGAACGGCGTCCATTGCCACACCAGCACAGACACGATCGACCACAACGGCCAGCGGGTCACGAACTCGATCCGCTCGAACCCAAGGGAATCGAGCAGCCAGTTCAACACCCCGAATGACGAGTTGAACACCTGTGTCTTCCACACCAGCCCGGCAACAACGGGCATGATCAGGAACGGGGTGATCAACAGCGTCCGAACAAACCCCTGTCCGAAGAACTTTCGGTCGAGCAGGAGGGCGAGAAGCGTTCCCAGCAGCAATGAGAGCAGCACCGCGGAGACCGTCATCCAGACGCTGGTCCACACAGCCTCTCGGAAGAACCGATTGTCGAGGAGATCGACGTAGTTGTCGAAGCCGATGAAGTTCCGCGGCTCAGGCGGAACGATCTTCCATTCGGTCAGGCTGTACCACAGGCTCAGGATGAAGGGAACCTGGGTGACAACGATGGTGAACACCAGGGCAGGAACAAGGGGGAGCCGACGCCGCCAACCTTCTCGGCGTTGCAGTCTCTTTACCTGCTCCGCTCGATCTGTCTGCTGCGACACGGCTCCCCCTAGCCTGTTCCTGAAATTGTGTTCAACCTAGGCCAAGCCAACGCATCTCAATCAGAGGACATGCACTTTCTTGGCCAGTGGGTTTTCTCGGGTGAGTGTGCTCCTAATTGCTCACTTCGGACGCGATGTCCTGACACGCACTGAGAGCTGAGTCAACGCTGATCGACCCGGCAATGGCAGCCGAGAACTGCTCGGTGCAGCGGGTGCCGACATCTTGGAACTCGGGCACGCCGACGTACTGCACGCCCGGCAGGCCCGGACGGGGCGTGGTGCCCGGGTTGTCGATGGGTGCGGCCAGCATGGCGTCAAGCGTCTTCTGGGCAAAGGCCTGCGCCGCAGCCTGATAGTTAGGATTGGCGTAGGTTGACTCGCGCGTCCCCGGCGGGACCGCGGCCCAGCCTCCAGGCAGCGACTCGCCGGCAGCGTTGATGTACTCCTCGCTGGTGGCCCAGCTCACGTACTCCCACGCGGTGTCGGGGTCAGAGGAGTTTTGCGGAATGGCCAGCGCCCAGGCCCACAGCCAGCCAGAGGCATCGGTGACCTTGGTCGGCGCGAGGGCGAAGCCGTTGAGGCCCTTGACCGGGCTGTCGTCGGCTTCGAGGATGCCGGCTGCGACCGTGGCGTCGTACCACATGGCCACCTGGCCGTTCTGGTAGAGGCTCAAGCACTCGTTGAAGCTGGCGTTGGCTGCGTCGTCCTGGCCGGCGTCGTTGATGAGCGCGACATAGAACTCGAGGGCCTCGCGGAACTCAGGCTGATCAACCTGGGCCGCTCCAATCGAGCCGTCAGCGTTGGCCAGCCACCAGGTGCCGCCGAACGTGTTGAGAACGGTGGTGAAGGCGGCACCGAGGTCGCCCCAGCCCGGCTTGCCCCGCAAGCAGATGCCGGCCATCTCATCGGAGTCGATGGTGCGGGCGATGTCGGCCAGCTCATCCCAGGTGGGGGCGGCCGGCATCGTCAGACCTGCGGCGTCGATGACGTCTTGGCGGTACATGACGAACGAGGACTCCGCATAGAAGGGCGACGCGTAGAGGCCTCCCTCATAGGAAAGGCCGCCGCGTACTGCGGGGATGATGTCGTCGACGTTCCACTCGGGCGTGTCAGCGGCGAAGTCGTTGAGATCGTAGAGCCATCCGTTGGCCCCGAACTGCGGCGCCTCGAACATGCCGATCATGACCACGTCGAACTGCTCGCCCCCGGCGCCCACGTCGCGGGTGACGATCTCGCGCAGGGTCTGCTCCTCCAGGAACGTGTAGTTGACTTCGATACCGGTCTCGGCGGTGAACAGACTCGGGGTGAGACTGGCAATGTCCTCCATCTGCGGGTTGCCCACGATGGCCACGTTGATCGATCGGCTCTCAACCGGGGCTGCGGGGGCTTCAGTGGCCGGAGCGGGGGCTTCGGTGGCCGCAGCAGTGGCCGGTGCATCACTCGACGTGTCGCTGTCATCATCGTTGCCGCATGAAGCGGCCACGAGAGCGAACGCCGCGAGCAGGCTGAAAAACAGGAGCCGAATGCTCCACCTCTGTCGGCTGGTTCTTGTCATTGGCACTTTCCCCCTTGGGTAGGAACCGGTGGGAGACCTCCTCCCTGACGGTACTTTGCCCGAACTTAGTTGGGTTTATTTGGGATTGCAAGCCATAAGGTTGGTTTTATGTGGTTATAGTCCTGAATTTCCGCCACTTTATCTGTGTATGTGTTGGTAGTAGGGTGTATGGCCGTGCCAGCCGAACCGCCAGACACTCTGCTCCAGAGCCGGTCTCTCCACCGTCTGCGGGCGTCTGTCGCTGTCCCCACCTACGACCGCAGCCAACTCCAGCGCAGCATTGTCCATGTCGGCGTCGGCGGCTTCCACCGCTCGCACCTGGCCACCTATATCCACGAACTGTGCCAGTCCGGCCACCGCGACTGGTCGATCACCGGGGCCGGCGTGCTTCCCAGCGATCAGGCGATAGCCGATGCCCTCAAACCGCAGGACTACCTCTATACCCTCATCATTCGGGGCCCCCAGTCCACCGAGGTAGAGGTCATCGGCAGCATCGTCGACTATGTTCACGCCTCCCCCAGCGCAGACCGGCTGCTCGCTTCCATCGCCGACCCGGGCACCCAAATCGTGTCGCTCACCATCACCGAAGGCGGCTACCCGGTAGACGACATCACCGGCGACTACCTCTCCACCTCGCCAACCGCGGGGCCGGCATCGGCCTTCGGCATCCTCGCTGCCGGGCTCCAACAGCGCTACCAGAACGGCCACTCAGGGCTCACCGTGATCAGTTGCGACAACATCCTCAGCAACGGCTCGGTGGCCCGCACCGCCACCCTCGGCGAAGCCCACTCATTGGGCGACGACCTCGCCGACTGGATCGCTGACTCGGTCGCCTTTCCCAACAGCATGGTCGACCGCATCACACCGGCTACTACCGACTCCGACCGGGCCTGGCTGGCCCAGCACAAGGGCGTCAATGACAACTGGCCCGTTGTCACCGAGTCGTTCCGGCAGTGGGTGATCGAGGACAATTTCGCCGCCGGTCGCCCCCCTTTCGAGCAACTCGACGTGCTGACCACAACCGACGCCAGGCCCTACGAGCTCATGAAGCTCCGCCTGCTCAACGCAGGCCACTCCTGTTTGGCCTACCTGGCCGCCCTCAAGGGGATGGAAACCATCGGCGCGGCCATGACCTGTCCCGAGTTAAACAACTTCACGGCGAGCTTCCTAGATCGCGAGGCTCGCCCCGTCTTGCCGCCCATTGCCGGGATCGACCTCGACCAATACGTGGCGTCGATCATCGCTCGATTCTCCAACGCCAGCATCGGAGACCAGATCAGCCGTCTTTGCCTAGACGGGTCGGTGAAGTTCCCCAAGTTCCTGTTGCCGACGGTCAGAGCCCAACTCGAAGCAGGAGGGTCAATCAGTCTCAGTGCATTGGCCCTGGCCGGCTGGTGCGAATATCTCGCGGGGCCGCCGGAGCGCTTGGCCTCCGATCCCATGCTCGACCTAGGTGTGAGCCACGCACGGCGAGCCCAGCACAACTCCCCGGCTTTCCTCGACTTCACCGAAGTGTTCGGAGACGATCTGCCGCGCTCGCAGCGGTTCTCCGATGCCTTCGACCAGGCTCTCCGCTCCTTGCGGGAACGAGGAGTAGAATCTGCCATCAACGAAGCACTGAAAGGGGATAGAGACCTCGGTGACCGACCAGCTGACTGAACCGACCACAACAACACTCTTTCAGACCGAGCGCCAGCGAGAGATTGTGGGAATTACGCTGCAAAGCGGTCGAGTCGAAGTGGCCGAGCTGGCCGACCGATTCGGGGTGACCACCGAGACCATCCGTCGAGATCTGTCCGACCTCCAGCGCCAACAGGTGGTGCGCCGAGTTCACGGCGGGGCGATTCCCTGGGAAACAGACGATTTTGAACCACTCCTGTCGGTTCGCGCCGATCAGCACGACCCTGAGAAGCGCCGGCTGGCCCAAGCGGCGGTGCAAGAATTGCCCGACACGGGAGCCATCATCATCGACTCGGGCAGCACGCTCACTCGGTTCGCCGAAGTATTGCCCCGCCACTGCAACCTCCGCGTGGTCACCAATTCTCTGCATACCGCCCAGATCCTGGCCGAATACGAGGATGTCGACGTGATCGTGATCGGCGGCAAGCTCCGCAAGAACACCCTGGCCATGGTGGACACCGACGCCGTTGCCGCCGTCAAGCCGCTATTGGTCGACACCTTGTTCATCAGCAGCGATGGCCTGTCGGCCACCAAGGGCCTTACCACTCCCTACCGGGAGGAAGCGGCTCTGAAGCAGGCCATGATTAGAGCGGCGCGCCGAGTTGTCGCCCTCGTCGATCATTCCAAGGTGGGCCAAGACCAGTTCGTCCGCTTTGCCGACTGGTCTGAAGTGGACGTGCTGGTCACCAATTCCGAAGTCGACCGAGGCATCATCGCCACCATCGAATCGCTCGGCACCACCGTGTTGCTGGCGTGAGCGAAGGCCACCAGTCGGCCCGAGCCCGCCATCTCGAAGACGTGGCCATCGAAGTCGCCTCAGCGGCCGCCGGCTATGTACGAGTGCGCAGCGGCCAAGCCACCGCGGCACGAACCAAGAGCTCGCCCACCGACGTGGTCACCCACACCGACATGGAGTGCGAGCAGCTCATACGGTCGGAACTGCTGGCACGCTGTCCTGGATCGTCAATAGTTGGCGAGGAACTCGACGACGATGACGGAGGCAACAACGTCGGTTGGATCGTCGACCCCATCGATGGGACCGTCAACTTCCTCTACGACTTACCGGTGGTCTCGGTCAGCATTGCCGCAACCATTGATGGCGAAGTGATGGCCGGAGCTGTTGCCGACATCCACCGAGATGAGGTGTTCTCCGCCACCCGAGACTTGGGGGCGAGGCTTGCGGGCAAGCCCATCTCCCCTACAGAACTGGCCGATCTCGACGGCGCACTGGTGGCCACCGGCTTCGCTTATGACGCTGGACTGAGGGCAACCCAGGCCCAAATGCTGACCCGGTTGCTTCCCGTTTGCCGCGACATTCGGTGCATGGGCTCCGCGGCACTCAACCTCTGCTGGGTTGGATGCAGTCGCCTCGACGCCTACTTCGAGCGCGACTTGAAGATGTACGACTATGCCGCTGGTGCTCTTGTCGCGAGCGAGGCCGGGGCCAAGATCGAGCTCCCCTCCACTACGGACCGCAACCTGACCATCGCGGCCACTGGCGGCGTATTCGACTCGCTCCGAGCAATCCTGGTCAGCCCCAGCGACTGACGCCTCCGGCCAGCAGAGCCTCCAGCAAGGAGGCATCCCCGCCTTCTCCTCCGGCCTGCCACAGCGCCAACAACGGCGACTCGTCGGTCTCGGCCTCCTCGGCCAGCCGACTGGCCGCAACCACCGCCTCCCACTGGCAGAGCTCATCGCCGGGAAACGCCAGCACATCGTGCATCGCCGATACATACGACTTGTGCAACTCCTCTAGCACCGGTCGAGCCACCCTCGGCATGTGCGGCCTGTCAGCCACGGAGTCAAATGGCCGGATCAACAGAGAAGATCGGACGACGTCAGCGACAGGATGGCCGATGGCGGCGTCGAACCAGTCGATAGCTACGGGACCAGCCGGGCTCATTAGGACATTTCCGGGGTGAAGGTCGCCGTGCAGGAGTGCCGCGCCGCAGGGCAGGCTCTCCAAGATATGCAGGGCGCGATCTCGCTCGGCCTCGGAGAACTGTTTGATCTCGATGATCTTCCTTTGCATTCTCCCCACCAACCCGGACACTGCGACGGGTAGCCCCGCCCGAAGGATTTGCCGGTGGATATCTGCCAGTTGCTTCCCGAACGCCGCGGCGTTCTGGGGACCCTCCACGATCAGCTCCCACATCGACGGACCCCACACCCTCTCAAAGACGATGGCATCCCGCCCTTGGACTTGCACCACATCCAACACTGCGGGGGCTGGGGCTCCCAGATCGCGCACCGCCGCGGTGAACTCTGCCTCGTCCCCGGCCCAATGGGCGGGAACGGAAGGCCGGGACACCTTCACTACCGCGCCAGGCCCGAACGTATATACATCTGACGTCCTGCCCACGGCCACCAATTGCCCAGGACGGCTCATCGGCCAACTACGCCAGCATGCCGCCGTCGATTACCAGGACGGCGCCGGTGATGTAGGACGCCGCCGGGGAGGCCAAGAACGCCACTGGCAGGGCTACTTCTTCGGCGGTTGCCCACCTTCCCAGGGGGATGCCGATGCCGGCTTCGGCCACCACCGCGTCTTTGTCGTAGCTGTCCCAGCCGCTGGTGTCCACAAAACCGGGGGCAACCGCGTTCACCCGCACTCCGTGGGGAGCCCACTCGCGGGCCAGCGCCTTGGTCTGCTGGAACAGGCCGCCCTTGGCCGCCGAGTAGGCCGCCATTCCCGGTAGGTGGCGCAACCCCGACAACGAGCCCACGTTGACGATGCTGCCCTGGCCCCGCTCGATCATCGACCGGCCGAAGGCCTGTGACACCAGGAACGGCCCCGTCAGATTGAGGGCCACCGTTTTGGACCAGCCCGGCTCGGCAATGTCCAGCACCGGTGCGGTGAACCGGGCGCCGCCCGCGTTGTTGATTAGAACGTCTACTGGGCCAATCGCGGTGGTGACCTGCGCGGCGGCCTTGGAAATGGCGTCGGAATCGGTCACGTCGCAGGGAGCGACGCACACCTCAGCGCCCCTGCTTCGGAGTTCTTGGGCCAACTCCTCCAGCCGCTCCACTCGACGGGCCATGAGCGCCACCCGTGCCCCCTGCTCGGCCAGCACCCGGGCGATGGCTCCGCCGATGTCGCCGGTGGCCCCGGTTACCGCCGCGCCCATGCCCTCCAGCGGTCGACCGGCGATCACGACAGGCTCACCGGCAAGTGCTCCAGTCCCCGGCTCAGCATGGTGGGGACCCATACTTCAGGGTCGGGGCCCAGTTCCAGGTTGGGCAAGCGGCGGACAAGAGCCTCAAGGGCAATGGTTCCCTCAAGACGGGCCACCGATGCTCCCAGGCAGAAATGCAGTCCGAAGCCGAAGCCGATGTGGTTGTTGGGATCGCGGGTCACGTCGAACCGGTCAGGCTGGTCAAATGCCTCTGGGTCCCGGTTGGCGGCGTGCTGCACCAGATACACCATGTCGCCAGCCGGCAGGGTCTTGCCTCGCAGCTCCACCTCATCAGCCAGGGTGCGGACCTCCATTTTGGACGGCCCGTCGAAGCGCAGGATCTCCTCGATACCCGGCTTGATCAGGGACGGATCGTCTCTCAGCCGCTCGAGCTCATCGGGATGCTGGAGCAGCACCCTCATGCCGTTGCCGATCAGGTTGGTGGTGGTCTCGTGGCCGCCGAACAAGAACAGCACGCAGTTGGCCACGATCTCGGGATCTTCAAGGCTGTCGTCGCCCTCTGAGGCTTCCACCAAATTGGAGATGATGTTGTCGGCAGGGTGCTGGCGGTAGTGGGTGACCAACTCGCCCAGATACCCAGCCAGCTCGATGAGCCCCTGCTGGGCCCGGGCTCGGCGGTCCCCCACTCCCCGGGCGCCGAACACCAGGATCATCACGTCATCAGACCAGTCCTTGAAACGGTCGCGGTCGTCGGCAGGCACCCCCATCATCTCGGCAATGACCACTGCGGGGATGGGATAGGCGAAGTCTTCGATCAGATCGAACTGCTCCCGGTCGGACAAGTCGTCGATCAGGCCATCCACCACGCCATTGATTCGTTCCCGCCAGGCCTCCACTGCCCGGGGGGTGAATGCCCGGCTCACCAGCCGGCGCAATCGTGTGTGGTCGGGCGGATCCCGAAACACCAGCCAGTCCATCAAGATGTCATAGGTGGGTTGGCGCTGGGCCTTCTGATCGTCGGTTAGGCGGTCATAAGCAGCGCCGATGCGCTCCGAGGAGAAGCGAGGGTCGCGAAGGGCGTCGAGCACGTCGTCGTAGCGATGGATGAACCACGCCCGGTATTTCTCATTCCAGTGGACGGGGTCTTCGGCCCGCAGGGCCGAGAAATACGAGTGGGGATCGGCGATCCGCTCGGGCGATAGAACCTCGTCGTCGATCGCCGAAGTTGCAGGGTCGTTCACCGGCTCATCCCACTTGCTCCAGCACCGTCACAACACAGGCGTTGCCGTCGATACCGGCGGTTCCGCCCCCCATCGTTTCCACTGCCCCCAAGCGGGCGTTGGGCACTTGGCGATCGGCGGCCATGCCCCGCAATTGCCAGACAATCTCGGCGATCTGAGCCAGCCCGGTGGCCCCCAGCGGATGGCCTCGCGACAACAGCCCGCCCGATGGGTTGACCGGTTGAGCCCCGCCCATAGCGGTGTGACCGGACTCCACCAGTCGTCCGCCTGCGCCTAGCTCGCACATCCCTAGGGCCTCGGTGGTGATGATCTCTCCGATGGTGAATGCATCGTGGACCTCAAAGACGTCGATGTCGCCCACGCCCACCCCGGCGGCTTCATATGCCTGCGCCGCGGTGTCGGCAACAATGTCCCAGCCCCATACTTTGTCGGTGGTGTGGTCCCACAGCCGCCCCGACCGCAGTTCACTAGATCGTATTGCCACTTCCTGGCCGGGATCATTGGATCCGCCCAGTGGGCCAATCACTGCGGCCGTGGCCGCATCGGCTATGGAGCAGCATTGGTACAGGGTGATTGGATCGGCCACCATGTGGCTGTCCAGAACCTGCTCCATGGTGACGGCCTTGCGATGCTGGGCCCGGGGGTTTCCCAACGCGTGGCGGCGGTTCTTCACCGCCACCGCGGCCATCTGCTCATCGGTGACGCCGAACTCGTGGTGATACCGAGTGGCCGACATTCCGTAGATGCTGGGCATGGCAAAGCCCTGGGCGCCGTCGGGGTCGGAGGCGATAGGGCTGATGGCGCCGTCGAAGTGGGCGGTCATGGTTTCGATGCCGAAGGCGAGCACCCGCTCGTATCGACCGGCCTCCACTGCTTTGCGGGATTCGTGAAACGCCGAAGTGCCGCTGGCACAAGCGTTCTCGATGGTGATGACCGGCACTTCGACGATACCGATCTGCTGGAGGCTGCGAGTGACGGTTCCTGGGTGTCCGAACACCGTGCCGGCGTAAACCGCGTCGATATCCGAGGGCATCAATCCGGCGTCATCCAGCGCTTCCACCGTGGCCTGCCAGGCCAGTTGCGGACCACCCAGCGACGCCTGCTTTCCGAACGCCGACGTTCCCACCCCCCAGATCGACGTGCTCGCCCCGGTCATAGCTCAGACCTTGCCACGACCGGGTCACCCTGCTCATTCCACCCTGACAGTGCAATCCGGCTGCCGGGGACCAGGGCTTCATCGGGGCCTTCTACGTGGGCGAGGATGCGGGGGCCGTCGTCAACGTCCACATAGGCCAGCGTGAACGGCGGGGTGCGCCCCGGCACCTGAATTCGCAGAACCGTGGAACTGAAGACTGTGCCTTTAGGGCCGAAGGTGGCCGGTGACATGGAATCGCGGCCGCATACTGGGCAACGTGGAGGGGCCACCGCCATCGGGTGACCACACTCGCCACATCGACTGCCGGACAACAGAACACATCCCTCGCTCAAAACCAGCTCCGGGCGAGGGTCGGCACCCGCTCGCTCCGGTGGGGTGGTGAACTGAGGGGACACCGGCCAAATGTACCAACAGACATCTGTTGCCCTGCGATTCAGCCTCAATGACCACCTTTGTTTTACAGCCACCAGCCCTGCGGCCTACGCTGCGGGCCGTATCTCGCGCAAGGGGGCATTAATGGGCATCGAAGGACTGCGATTCGTCATCACCGGGTCGGCCACAGGAATCGGGGCGGCAACTGCCCAGGTGGCGGCCGGCAAAGGCGCCAAGGTGATGGTCTCCGACCTCAACGACGAGCAGGGTCAGGCAGTCGCCGACGAGATCAACGCCTCTGGCGGCACCGCGGCATACACGCACTGCGACGTGACCGACCCCGACCAAGTAGAGGCGCTGATGGCCGCCGCCGCGGCTGCCTTCGGAGGCATCGACGTACTCCACAACAACGCCGGCATCCACGAGACCGCTCTGGCGTCACCGGAACAATGCAGCCTGGAGGGAATGCCTCTAGATGTGTTCAAGAAGGTGGTGGAGGTGAACGCCGTCGCCCCGTGGATCTGCTCAAAGGCCGCCCTCCCCTACCTCAGGGAAAGCGATTGGCCGTCGATCGTCAACGCGGCGTCAACCGGGGCGCAGTCCGCCTATCCGAACAACTCGGCCTACGGCACCTCCAAGGGCGGTATCCGTCTGCAAACCCAGAACCTGGCGGTTGATCTGGCGCCGCTGGGGATCCGGGTCAACTGCTACGGCCCCACCGCCATTGCCACCGACATGGTCACGAACTTCGTCAAGCAGTCCGACGACCCAGTGGCATTCGAGAAGGCGCTCATCAACACCTCGCTCATCCCCCGCTTGGGGCTCCCCTCCGAGGTGGGCGAGCTGGTGTGCTTTTTGGCCAGCCGAGAGGCCGGCTTCATCAACGGCGCGTACATTTTGATCGACGGTGGCTCGCTGGCATGGCGGGGCACTGTGGAACAACTGGGAATGGAGTGATCCAATGGCAGACAAACAAGCGGTAACCGAGCTTTTGAACCACGCCGGAGTGGCCTACGACGTGGGCGACAGCGGCTTCCTCATCGAGATGTTCGCCCCCGACAACCCGGTGTTCGCGATGACCATCGCGGGCGGCGATCCGATCGCCTTCGAGGGGTCCGAAGCCATCGCCGGGCTGTTCAGCGGGGCGATGGAGGAGCAGACCGACCAGCGTCGTCACGTGGTGACCAACCTCTATTTCGAAAACGAGACCGAGGACTCCATCACCGCCATCAGCTACCTGGTGCTCATCACTGTGGAGAACGGCCAGCTCTCAGTCCTCTCTAGCGGCGTCTACACCGACGACTGCGTTCGGGTGGGCAGCGACTGGAAGATCCAGAAGCGCTTCTTGGCCCTTGATCTGCCCTACTAGGGGCACGCGGCCATGAACATCTCATCCGCCCTCTAGGAAGGAGCCGCAGATGAACATCGGCCAGATCCCAGCCAAGTGGGCTCGGCAGACGCCGAACCGCGAGGCGATCATCGACTCAACAACCGGCCAGCGGGTCACGTTCGCGGCCTTTGACGAGCACGTTCGCCGGCTGGCCAACGGCCTGGTGGGCCTGGGCCTGGAGAAGGGCGACCGAGTCGGCATTTTAAGCCAGAACTCGGTGGAGTACGCCGCTTTGTATTTCGCCTGTGGGCGAACCGGGCTGGTGGCCCAGCCCATGAACTGGCGGCTCTCCGGACCGGAGCTGGCCAAGATCGTGTACAACGGCGAGCCCCGGGCCTATATCACCCACGGCGCCTACGCCGCCGAGGCCGCTGAGCTGTCGGGGCTGGTGAGCTGCGTGGAGCACTGGCTCCAGTACGGCGAGGGGGGCGACGGCTCCTACGAGGAGTTGGTGGAGTCGTCCTCCGACGCCGAGCCCGCCGGGTCCCACGAGGTCGGCGACACCGACCCGCTGTTCATCCTCTACACCGGGGGCACCACCGGGGAGTCCAAGGGCGCGCTGCACAGCCACCGCAGCGTGTACTTCGGGATGCTCAACCAGACCGTGGCCGAGCGCATCGTTCCCAGCGACGTGTACATGCTCACCGGGCAGATGTTCCACATTCCGGTGGTGCTGGCCATGAATTACCTAGCCCACGGCTGTCCGCTGGTGCTGATGAACTTCGACGCCACCCTGGCCTTGGAGCTGATCCAGGCCGAGAAGGTATCGGCCTTCCTCGGCGTCACCACCATGTTGAACTGGATGATGGCGGTGGACGGTTTCGAGGACTACGACATCTCCAGCCTGCGCAACATCCAGTACGGCGGCGGCCCCATGCCGTCACGAGTGATCACCGAGGCCATGGACAAGTTCCCGTGCACTCTGATCCAGGGATACGGCCAGACCGAGGGCACCACCATGTGCTTCCTATCGCAGGAAGACCACATCAGGGCCATCCGCGACGGCTACCGCACCGAGCGGCTGCGGTCGTGCGGGCGGGAGGGGTTCGTCACCTCGGTGCGGGTCGTCGATCCCGACGGGGTGGATGTGCCCCACGACGGCAAGACCTCGGGACAGATCATCGTGCGGTCCGAGGCCAACATGCTGGGCTATTTCCGCCGCCCGGATCTCACCGCCGACACCATCAAGGACGGCTGGATGTGGACCGGCGACATCGCCACCTGGGACGACGAGCGGTACGTGTCCATCGTGGACCGGTCCAAGGACATGATCATCTCCGGCGGCGAGAACATCTACTCCATCCAGGTGGAGGAGGCCATCGCCACCCACCAAGCCGTGCTGGAGACCGCGGTGATCGGCGTGCCCGACGACACCTGGGGCGAGTCGGTCATGGCCTACGTGGTGCTCAAGCCGGGCATGAGCGCTACCGAAGACGAGATCATCGACGCCGCCCGCCAGAACCTGGCCTCCTACCAGAAGCCCCGGTCGGTGGCCTTTGTGGACGAATTGCCCAAAGCGCCGACCGGCAAGATCCTCAAGCGGGTGCTACGCGACCCCCACTGGGCCGACGAAGAACGCCAAGTCTGAACTTCACGTCGGGTTGGCTGCCCCAAAAGGGCAGCGCTCCGACTATCTGTGAGGGACAAGCCGTCAAGCCGTCAGGGCAGCACCCTGGCGATCTGGATGTGCTGGTCAGGGTCGAACAGCAGCTCGGCCAGTTCCTGCACATCGGCGAGCTCCAGATCGGCCAGCTCCTGGCCCAGGCGCTGCGCCGTGGGCAGCACGTCGTCGCTGGCATAGGCCCGGCGGAGCAGCACGTTGATCAGATCGGCGTTGACTACGATCTGGTAGTTGTCGCCGGCCACGGCGCGGGCCTGCTCGAACTCCTCGGAGTCGATCTCCCCCGCGTGCATCTCGGCCAAGATGCGGGCCATCTCGACCTCGATGACGGGCATTTGCTCAGGATCGCCGGTGGCGAACACATCGGCTTCGACCCTGGGGACTGGCGTAATGCTCATCCCGATCGACGCCGAGGCGGCGTAGGTGTCGCCGAGGTCCTCGCGGATGTCCTCGATCAATCGGCTGTCCAAGATAACCTCAAGCACGTCCACGGCAGCTTGCGAAGCGGGGGTGACTTCGACCGACGCCTCATAGGAATAGGTCGCTGAGGTGGACTGGTTGTCCGGTCCGAGCACTATCTCGCGGCGCAAGACGCCTTCGGGCTCAGGAGCGCGTCGATTCACAAAGCTGTCGGATTCCCCCGCGGGCAGCGTGCCCACATAGGTGCGGGCCATCTGCTCCACAACGTCGCGGTCCACGTCGCCGACGACAATCACCACGAGGTCGTCCACTCCGCCGAATCGCTGCTGGTAGATGTCCAACAGCGATTCAGGGGTCAGCGAGTCCAACGTCTCCGGAGAGGCAGCGAGGTTGTACCAGCCGAAAGCGTCTCCATGGCGGGCCTCCAGATAGGCCAACCCCTCCTGCCAGTCGGGATCGGACTCCGCCAGCGAGGCGATGATGTCGCCGATGTTGGCCGCTTCGGCGAAAGCCTGATCATCCACCCGGGGTTCGGTCATGTACAGGTGCATGAGCTGGAACATCGTCTCGACCCCCGCAGAATCCGAAGCTCCGGCAATTCCCTCTGTGGTCTCGTTTATGAACGGCTGCACACCGGCGTTGCGCTCGTCCAGATACCGCGAGATCTGCGCGGGGCTCAGATCGCCCAGCCCGCTGTTGAGCACTGCTCTGGTGGCCAGGTACTGGGCCAGCGGACGGTCCCCTTCTTGGAGGGCTGACCAGCCGCCCCAGGAGAGGGCTTGGAGTTCCACCTCGTTTTCGGAGATGGCGGAATAGGCGTACATCACCCGAGCCCCGTTGGCGAAGGACCACTCGTAGGCATCGTCCAGCTCATCGGTGACGGCCTCTATCGGGCCTGCGCTAACCGGGTCTACCGGTTCGGGAACCGATAGGAGCTCGCTCGCATCGCCGATCATCGCCGGCAGCTCGCCTGGTGCGGCGGAGGTGATAGCGGCCCGCATCTCCTCAACCGAGGGGACTTCTGAGGGAGCGGCGCCCACCGCGATCATGATGAGCCCGCTCTCATCCAGTATCTCGCGATAGCGGCTGGTGAGATCGTCGATTTGCAGCTCATCGAGCAGGGCGTCGACTCGCTCAGCCGTGTCCTCCACCCTGCCGACATCGCTGCCCCCCAGGTAATGGGCCGCATATCTGTCTGCGTGTCGGCGGTCTGTAGTGGTGGGCGCTGCCTGTATCGCCGAATCAAGGTTGGCCCTGATGGTCCGAGCCGCCCGCTCGAGGTCGGCATCGGTGAAGCCGTGCTCGCTCAGGCTGAGCAACAGCGACCAATAGTCGGCGAGAGCGGCTGAGAAGTCGTCGGCCCGCAGATTGGTGCCGTAGTACCGCAGGCCGCGCGTGTAGGAGAACGTCGACCAGTGGGTTGGATCGATCTGCGATAAAAAGCCCTGCTCGTAGCCGTCCTGCAAACGGTTCTCCACCATGATGCCGATGATCTCTTCGATCCACAGTTGCTCGTCGCCCTCGAGGGTGTTGGGATCCCAAGAAGGTAGGCGGATGTCCAACGACAGATAGGAGTAGGACTGCTCAGGCGAGGTGGCCAGATCGAAGGTCGCCTCCGGGTTCAGCGCCGACCGGTTGTCGGGAGCAGGGGGCGCCTCCCCGGCAGGAATGGAGCAGAAGTGCTTCTCAACCAATTCCTCCAGCGTGTCTAAGGGCAGATCGCCCACCGCCACCACTGCCATGTTGGAAGGCACATACCACGTCTCATAGAACGCCCGCAGATCCTCAGCGGTGGTGGCCTCGATGATGGCCACCGTGCCGATGGGCTCCTTCCCCTCGTAGGGGGTGTCCTGAACGTACCTCCCGTCGAAAACCTGATGGATGACACCGTCGCCCGTCTCCTCCCTCAAGCGGTACTCATCGCGGATGATCCCCTGCTCCTCATCCACGTCTACGGGAGTGATGGTGGCGGCGTGCGCCCACTGGGCCAGCACGTCGAATGCGATGTCCACCGAGCTCTCTTCCTCGTCTATCACCAGGTCGAGCATGTAGACCGTCTCGTCGTAGGAGGTGTAGGCGTTTATGTCGGGGCCGAACTCCACCCCGATGCTTTGCAGGGTGTCGGTTATCTCGTTGCCTGGGTACTTCTCGGTGCCGTTGAACAGCATGTGCTCCAAGAAGTGGGCATACCCGGCGCCCTCGATGGGCTCGTTGAGCGACCCGGCATTGACCGCCAGCCGCAGCGAGAGAGCGCCGCCCGGGCTGTCGTTGGACCGAACGTAGTAAGTGAGCCCGTTGTCGAGGGTGCCTATCTTCACCTCGGGGTCCACCGGCAACAAACCCTCCTCGGCTGCGGCCTCTTCAACTCCGACCGTCTGGCACCCATCATCGGCTGGCGGTAACTCAGGCTGAGCTGCCTCTTCCTCATCTTCCACAGCCTCAGCCGTCGCGGTGGCCTCTGCGGTGGCCTCAAGGGTCGGAGCTGCCCCTTCAGCAACCGCGTCCTCGCCGGTGTCGTTCTGTCCGGTTACCGGAATATTCGATTCGCTATCCGAGCAAGCAGCCGCGATCAGCGCCGCGCTGAACAACAGGATGAGGAGCTTCTTCATACCCGCCTCTTGAGGTCGATCTTCTTGTCGGCTCTATGGAGCCCGTGGCCGAACACAGTACCGACACGCAGTGACACAACCCACACCATCGGCCGACAATCAGTGCTGGCTGTAGCAGATCTCCACGATGGCAGGCTCGGTGACGGCATCGCCCTCTAGTTCGCCGACAATGCGGCCCTCGTGCAGCACCAGCACCCGATGGCACACGCCGACCAGCTCTGAGAACTCTGAGGATATGAACACGACCGCCTTCCCCTCGGCGGCCAGCTCTTCCATGATGTCGTAGATCTCTTCTTTGCCGTCCACATCCACCCCGATTGTGGGCTCATCGAAGATGAGGACGTCCGCTCCCTGCTCCAGCCACTTTGCGATCACCACCTTCTGCTGGTTACCGCCCGAAAGCAGGCGAACCAGCTGGCGGTCATTGGGCGTGGCGATGCTCAATCGACCGATCCGGCGATCGGCCGCCTGCTTCTCCGAACGCGGCGACGGCGCAGGCACCTGCGGTCGCACCCGATGGCGATCCAAAGAAGCCAGCGTGATGTTGTTGCGCACGCTGAAGTCCATGATGTTGCCCTGGGTCTTGCGATCTTCGGGCAGAAGAGCCAAGCCCGCAGACATCGAATCTGACGGATGGTTGTCTCTGATCTCCTGGCCGTGAATCTTCACCGTCCCCTCTCGACGGTGATCAGCTCCGAACACCGCCCGAACCATCTCGGTTCTTCCGCTGCCCACGAGCCCGCCCAAGCCCAAGATCTCGCCCTTGCGGACGTCGAAAGAGCAGTCGTGCACACCGGTGTCGGCGCTAACGCCATCCACCTCCAGCACCACCTCGGTGTCGGGGCGTGCTCCCACCCCCCGACTCGCCCGCCGCTCAACAGCGGTTTGGGCGTGCTCATGGCCGGTGATATGGGCAATGAGCGACGAACGGTCCAGCGATTCGGTGGGCTCGTCTGCTACCAACTCCCCGTTGCGCATCACAAGAACCCGCTCGGTGAGCTCGAATATCTCCTCCAAGCGGTGCGACACATACACCACGGCCATTCCATCGTCCCGCAACCGGCGCACCACGGCGAACAGATGTTCGATTTCCTCATCAGTGAGCGATGCGCTGGGTTCGTCCAACACCAGGAGCTGGGCCTGCTGAGCCAGTCCCCGGGCGATCATCACCAACCGCTGTTGAGCCACGCTCAACTCCCCTACTGGCTGGCGGGGATCGATGTCAGCTTCTAACCGGGCGATCGACTCAGCAGCTTGACGGCGCAGTTCAGCCCAGTCCACAAACAGACCCAGCCGGCGGGGATAGCCGAGGCCCAGCATCACATTCTCGGCTACCGATAGGTCGTGCACGTCCTGGAGGTCCTGGTGGACGAAGGCCAGTCCGGCCTCCGTCGCATCGTGGGGTCGGTGTAGATCGAGTGGCTCACTGTTCAACCGCAAATGACCTTCGTCGGCCCGCTCGGCCCCGGCAATGATCTTGATCAGCGTGCTCTTGCCCGCGCCGTTCTTGCCCACCAGCCCGACGATCTCACCGGTTCCCAGGGAAAGGGTCACATTGTCAACCGCCAGCACTCCCGGGTAGCGCTTGGTCACCCCGGAGACTTCGAGCAGCGAAGCCGACATCTCCGGTGCGGTCGCCGTCATCGCCGCTTTGCCCCCAATGCGGTGAGCAGCATGGCCAACACCAAGATCGAACCCCGAGAGATATCCAAGATGTCGCGGTCGTATCCCAAGATGGTCAGCCCCGACTGCACGGCCTGCAAGAAGATCACCCCGAGCACGGTTCCCGGAACGTTGAACAATCCTTGCCGGGATGCGGCCGCCCCCAAAAAGGCCGCTGCATAGGCTGACAGAAGTAACGAGATTCCCACTCGAGGAATGGATGAGGCTGTACGAGCCGTTTGAGATACGGCGGCGATAACGGCCACAAAGCCAACCACCACAAACCCCAGTGCCCGCAAGGCCTTGACATTGATGCCCGACAGTCGTGCCGCTTCGGGATTGCCGCCGATGGCGTACATGTACCGTCCCAACTCAGTCTTGGACATCATCAGCCACAAGATGATGGCCAGACCGGCAGCTATCCATACCGGCGAGGTGAACTCGGTGAGCGGCTCGGGCTTGCCGATGCCGAGGTCCCGATAGATGTCCGGCATGTCGGCCGCACCGGTGATGTTGCGCCCGTCGCTGATCATGTATTCGACACCCAGCAGGATCAGGAAGGTGGCCAGCGTGGTGATGAACGAGGGCATCTCCACGTACGACACCAAAAGGCCGTTGATGGCCCCGATGCCGAGACCGAACGCCACGCCAACCAGAACTGCCAGCCCCCACGGCCAGTCGTGGTTCACGATCAAGATCACGATCGCCGCCGCACTGGCCGAGAGCGTTCCGGCAATAGATAAATCAAAGTCGCCCATGGCCAACACAACAGTGAGCCCGAGCGAGAGCATGAGCAGAGGCGCAGCCAAGCCGAGTTGAGTGCGAAGGTTGTCGATCTCGATGAAGTCGCTGTCGAGTACCGTGAAGATCGCGATACAAGCCACCAGGGTGATGAAGACCCCATACGTCGAGATGAACGACAGGACATCGAATCCCGAACGCGAGCCCCTCGATCCCGAATTGTCCGATTCGGGCGGCACCGGAACAGTGTTTGTTTCAGCCATTCGCTTCCTCCCCTGCGTTGAAACTAGTCGCTGGACGCGATTGAGCCGGTGACGGATGCTCCCGTCACCGGCTCAATCTTGTTTACGCCTGCACCCGAAGGTGGGGGATCACTGCCTCAGCAGTTGGGCAGGCCGTCGTACTCGTCGCACCACTTGTTGCGGAAGTACTCCTCGTAATCGCCTGGGGGATCCGGGGCGGGAACCTCGGTGCTGTCCGCCGGCATGGCGTTCACGGTGTCGATGGTGACCACCTGGCGGACCGAGAAGTTCCGGCCGTCATAGGTCGGCGCCCGCTCTTGGCTTGGCTCCGTGCCGTCTTCGAGCCAGGCGGCTACGGCATCGACCTGGGCCCAGCTCTGCCACTCGAGCTTCTCATCCACCGCGGCATCCACCCGGCCGGTACGGATGTCGTTCACGGTCGTGGGGTTGGCATAGAAGGTCAGCAGTTGCGGGCGATTTGGGTCGTCGGCCTCGTAGAGGGCGCCAATGGCCTGGGCAGCACCGATGGATGCCACCGAGAAGTTGATCCACACCGCGTCGATGTCGTCGAACTGCTGGAGCTTGGTGGTCACATCGGCTTCAGTGCCGGCCACAAGGTCGGCGAAGTCGCCTTCCCACTGGTCGACGATCTCGATGTTGTTGCCCTGGATTACCGAGTTCAAGCCCTCGATGCGCTTGTCGCTCCACGCAGTGGGAACGGACTGCACGATGATTCGAGCGCCACCGGGGAATTGGCCCACCAGATAGTTGGCCAACTGCACACCGAGGTCGGTGTCGTCGGAGGCAAAGCTGGCGATATAGAAGTCGCGGGGCTCAACTTCTCCACCGGCGGAGAGCACGGGAATGCCCTCCTCCTCGGCCCGCTCAAGCACGTCGGTGATAAACGCCTCGGGAATGCCGTCGGTGAGCATCACGTCGATATCGGCGTCGAGAAGCTGATTGCCGCAGACCGGCATCTGGGCTGGATCGCCCGCCGCATCGCAGGTCTCGTAGCCCCACCCGAAGAACTGAACGGCTTCTCTGGCCGCGTCTTCGATCCTCTTGCCAGCCTCATCAGCGTAGATCCACTGGAGATAGCCAATGGTGATGTCGGAACCGGCAGCCACTTCACTGTCGTCATCGTTGCCGCAGGCTCCTGCGACCAACGACAACGCCAGCAACCCTGCCAGCAGCCTCCATAAAGATCGTTTCATGGTTGTCCCCTCTCCGGACGATTCAGCGCAATTCAAACGCTAGAGCTTCCAATAGTAGGAAACTCGTGAAATAGGCACCAATTCCCTCAGGGACTAGCGAGCGCCACCGGGTCGAACTCCACTTTGAGCTCAGCGGGGGCCCGGAGGAACACACCCACTTCCTTGGCCTCGAACCCGTCGGCCAAGCGGAGGTTCTCGGTGCGGTCGAGCACCATGTTGAGCGCGGCCTCGATTTCCGCTTTAGCCAGATAAGAGCCCACGCAGTGGTGGCGGCCGAAGCAGAAGGTGGTGTGCTCGGCGTTGGCGGCGAAGGCGCTGGTGGCCGGGAGATCCTGGCGGTTGATGTCGAAGAGCTCAGGGTCGGTGTGGGTGTACTTGCGCTCGTCTCGGTTGGCCGCTCCGATGATGCCGGTCACCGTGGCCCCGGCGGGAATTGTGCCGCTTCCCGAAGGCAGCTCGGCCTCCTCATGGGGCAGGCGCTGGATCCAGTGGGCCGGCGGGCTGTAGCGAAGGGTCTCGGCCACGGCCATGGTGACCATGGAGCGGTCGTTGCGCACCTGTTCGAGTTGGTCGGGGTGCTCCAGCAGATTCTTGAACAGACTGGCTATGGCCTTGTCGGTGGTCTCACCCCCGGCCGTGAGCAGCAGGCTGGTGAACGACTTGACCTCGATGTCAGACAGACCGCTCCCGTCGATCTCCGCGGTGACCAGATTAGACAGGAGGTCGTTGCCGGGGTTGCTGCGCCGCTCGGCGATCACCGGCATCAGGTACTCCTGGAACTCCTCCCGGGTCTGCTCTCCCTCGGCGATGATGTCGGGGTCTTGGTTGATGTTGGACACGAACCGGTTGATCGACTCGTACCAGTCCTGGAACTTGGGATGGTCGTCATCGGGGAGCCCGAGCATGGCCACGATCACCTTGATGGGCAGATACCGCGACAGTCCCTCCACCAGTTCGCAGCTCCCGTCGGCGTGCCACTGGTCGATCATCGATCTGGCCTGGGCTTCGATCATGGGCATGAAGTCGCTCTCCAGGATTGCCCCTCGGAAGAACGGCGCCACCAGGTTGCGGTATCGGGAGTGCTCGGCTCCGTGCTTGGACAACAGCGTGGGCCCGTGGGCCGGCTCGATCATCCACTCGTACATGTCGGTGCTGAACGCCGGGTTCTTGAACACGTGCTCCACATCGGCGTAACGGCTCACGAACCAGGTGTCCGACGCCTCGTCGTGAAAGCACGGGTAGTCGTCCCTGTACACCCGGTAGACGTCGTAGCGGTCTTCGTCGGAACTGAGCAGATCAGGCGGTGCCATGGCGGCACTCTAGCGAGGGCAAACTCCCCCGTACCGAGAACCGAGCGAACGGGTCAGCGGGTGCAGACCACCGAGGAACCGTGGCCGAACATGCCGTGGTTGATGGACAGACCCACCCTGGCTCCCTCCACCTGGCGATGACCGGCTTCGCCCCGGAGCTGCCAGACCATCTCGCATACCTGGGCAATGGCCTGAGCCGGCACCGCCTCGCCGAAGGCACCCAGGCCGCCTGATGGGTTCACCGGGATGCGCCCGCCCAGCGCGGTGTCGCCCGCCCGCAGCAGTTTGGCCGCCTCGCCCCGCTCGCACAGGCCGATGTGCTCGTACCAGTCCAGCTCGTAGGCCGACGACAGGTCGTACACCTCGGCGAAGTCCAGGTCCTCGGGAGAAACCGCGGCCTCCTCGTAGGCCCGGCCCGCGATGTTGTCCTTGAAGGTCATGGTCTCGTCGCCTGCTGCGGCCCACGAGTCCGACGCCAGATAGGGCAATTCGATCACGCTGTTGGGGTAGGTAGGACTCACCGTGGATATGCCCGACACCCGCACCGGGTCGGTCACGCCCCGGCTGGCCGCCCACTCCAGGCTCGACACCACCAACGCAGCGCCGCCGTCGGAGGTGGCGCATATCTCCAGCAGGCGCAGCGGGTCGGCCACCATCGGCGAGTTGGCGATGTCGTCGACGTCGTACTCCTTGGTGTACCGGGCGTTGGGGTTGAACACCCCGTGGCGGGAGTTCTTGACCTTCACCGCGGCGAAATCCTCAGCAGTGTCGCCATAAAGCTCCATGCGCCGCCGGGCGTAGAGGGCGAAGTAGGTGGGATTGGTGGCCCCCACCAGATGGAACCGGAGCCAGTCGGGATCATCGTGGCGCTCTCCGGCGTTGGGGGCGAAGAACCCCTTGGGGGTGGTCTCGGCGCCCACCACCAGGGCCACCTCGCACACGCCGGACAGGATTTGAGCCCGGGCGATGCTCAGGGCAGTAGCACCCGAGGCGCAGGCCGCATAAGAGCTGGACAACTGGCAGCCGGTGAACCCCAGGGCGTTGGCAAACGTCGATCCCGATACATAGCCGGGATAGCCGCAGCGCACGCTGTTGGCCCCGGAAACAAACTGGATCTCGTCCCAGCCCACCTCGGCATCGGCCAGGGCGTCGCAGGCCGCCTTCACCCCGTACTCCACGAAGTTGCGGCCCCACTTGCCCCACGGGTGCATACCCACACCCAAAATGGCGATGTCGTCCATCATCCTTCTCCGTTCTCGCTGTGGCCTGCCGGGGCCCACTTCCACACCAGGTAATCGTGCTCGTCATCGGAGTAGAGCACGTCGATCACCAACTCCATCTCCATGCCCACCGACAGCTCGTCTACCGAAACACCGGTAACCACCTGCCCCAATACCACCAGGTTTTCCTCAGCCAGCCTTACTGCTGCGACCACGTACGGCTCGAATTCGTCACCGGGCATGACGTACGGCGCGGGCGGGGCGTACTCACCGGTGGTGTATGACCACAGCTGACCGGTGCGGCTGAGCAGCACCTCTTCGATTTCGTCGCCGAGGCAGGCAGGATCAGAGCCAGCCAGTGCTTTGGGAAAGAAATATGACCCTCGGCTGCTGGCCCGCCCCCCGATGAGTCGGGGCTCGTCTGGGTCGAGCGTGAAGAGCCCCTCCACCGCGGCCACTTGCGTCCTAGTCGTCGTCACGCCAGCAGCTTAGGCATCTGGCCCCACCGGACTGCTAGCGGTTGAGCATCCCGCCGTCTACCACCATGGTGTCGCCCGACACCCAGCGGGCCTCGTCGCTGCACAGCCATACCGCGGCCTCGGCCACCTCCTCGGGCAGGCCCAGACGCCCTCCCGGCATCATCTGAATGACCGCTTCGGCCATCTCGGGGCTCGACTCCCGCCACGAGGCCACCATCGGGGTGTCGATCATCCCAGGGCAAATGGCGTTGACCCGGATGCCCTTGTTGTTTAGCTCATCGGCGGCGTAGGTGGTCAGCCCCAGCACTCCCCGCTTGGCCGCGGTGTAGTGGGGCTGTCCAGGGGCGGGGACTATGGCCGCCCCCGACGCGGTGTTGACGATCGATCCCCCGCCCTGGGCCAGCATCTGGATTATCTCGTGTTTCATGCACAGGAATACCGATGTCAGGTTCACTGCGATCATCTCATCCCACTGGTCCAGCGTGAGCTCGTGGAACAGCCGGGAGGGATGGGTGATGCCCGCGTTGTTGAAGGCGTAGTCGAGCTGGCCGAACGCCGACACCACCGACGCCACCAAAGCAGCCACTTGGTTTTCGTCGGTCACATCTGTTTCGAAGAACCGGCCCTGACCACCCTCCGCCTCGACCAGCGCTTCCGTCTCGGCGCCTCCCTGCGTGTTGCGGTCGGCAATCGCGACCTTGGCCCCCCTCCGGGCAAACAGCACCGCGGCCGCTTGTCCGATCCCGCCGGCGCCACCTGTCACCAGTGCCACCTTGCCATCCATCGAGCTGCTCATGGGCATCTGCTTTCTATTGCCATTGCTACAACGACATAAGGTAGGCCACCGCGCAACGGTTACCGAAAGGAAAGCAATGGCCATCTCCTCATGGGACGAGTTCCCCGTCCACCAGTCCCCCGATTGGATCCGCCACGCCGGCACGACTGACCGCAACTTCTATGACCGCAACTACTTCTGCATGCATGGCTCTAGCGACGAGCTGTTTGCAATCTTCGGTATGGGCCAGTACCCGAATCTGGGTGTCCAAGATGCCTTCTGCTGCGTCCGCCGGGGAGACAAACACCATGTGGTAAGAGGCTCTCGCCCGCTCACCGACAGGATGGACATGTCGGTCGGCCCCATGCGCATTGAGGTGATCGAACCCCTCAAGAAGGTTCGCTACATAGTTGAGCCCAGCGAGCACTCCGTCGCCATGGACGTGACCTGGGATGCCTCCATCCGTGCCATGGAAGAGCCCAATCAGTACATTCGCAGCGAGGGGCGGGTGGTTTTCAACACCCAGCGCTTCGCTCAGCTCGGCCGATGGGAGGGAACCCTGTCGGTCGGCGGCGAGGACTTTGTGGTCACCCCCGATCGCTGGGGAGGCGCCCGCGACCGCTCCTGGGGCATCCGCCCGGTGGGCGAACCTGAAGGCGACGGCATCCGACAGGGCATCAATGTCATGTCCGGGATGTGGAACTACTTCCCGATGATGTTCGACGACCACGCCATCTTGTACATGAACAATGAGGCCGACGACGGCACCCGGCGGCTAGTCGAGGGCAAGCGAGTGTGGGGCGACGGCCGACCCGACGAGGATCTCGGCCGTTCCGAGCACAATCACACCTTCGAGTCCGGCACCCGGGTGCTGACCCACTCCACCATATCCTTCCCCGAAGCCGGGATTGAGATTGATTGCCAGCCTCTCTTGGTAAACTTTGTTTCTGTGGGTACCGGGTACGGCATGGACGCAGACTGGCGACACGGCATGTACCAGGGTCCCAGCTTGGTGGTGCAGGGCAAGGTGCTGGATGTGGACACCGAGGTCAAGCCCATCGGGCAGTACGGCGTGGTCGACCATGTGGGCCGCTACACCTACGAGGGCAACGTGGGCTACGGCCTCTACGAGCACGGCTTCTTTGGACCCTTCCACCGCTACGGCCTGACTGACGGGGCCGCCGGAGCGCCCTAGTCAGCCAACCGCCGTGTCTACCTCACCCCCCTCCCCGGAGAGCCTCGCCGCCTTAGAGAACCGCGTTGAGTTCCAGGCCCGCCACATCGGTCCAAGTCCTGAAGACCAGGCGGAGATGCTGGCCGAACTCGGATTCGACAGCCTGTCGGCGCTGGTGGACGCCGCCGTACCGCCCAACATCCGGTCCGACGGCCCTCTGGAGCTGCCGCCGGGGCTGACGGAGGCAGCCACCACGGAGAAGCTGCGGGCGCTTGCCAACCGCAATTCGGTAGTCACGTCGCTGATGGGCATGGGCTATTACGACACAATCACCCCTGCGGTGATACGCCGCAACGTCCTGGAAAACCCGGCCTGGTACACCGCCTACACCCCCTATCAGCCGGAGATTTCCCAAGGCCGCCTGGAGGCGCTGATCAACTTCCAGACCATGGTGACCGACCTGTGTGCCATGGGCATGGCCAACGCCTCCTTGCTGGACGAGGGCACCGCGGCGGCCGAGGCCATGACGCTGCTTCGGCGGCTCAACCGCAAGGCGCCGGACGACCGATTCATCGTCGACGCCGACACCCACCCCCAGACCATCGACGTGGTGGCCACTCGGGCGGAACCTCTCGGTATCGAGGTGGTCGTCGCCGACTTGGAGCAGGCCAATATCGAGGAGATTGCCGATGGGGCATTCGGGATATTGGTTTCGTACCCCGGCAGTTCGGGGCGCGTCGGCGACCTGAGCGGGATCATCGCCGCCGCCCACAACGTCAACGCCCTGGTGGCGGTGGCCACCGACCTGCTGGCCCTTTGCCTGCTCACTCCGCCGGGCGAGCTTGGCGCCGACGCGGTGGTGGGGTCCACGCAAAGATTCGGGGTACCCCTTGGCTTTGGCGGCCCCCATGCCGGATTCATTGCGGTGCCGGAGTCGGCCATGCGGTCTCTGCCCGGCCGCCTGGCCGGCGTGTCCATCGACGATGCCGGGGAGGTCGCCTACCGGTTGACCCTCCAGACTCGGGAGCAGCACATCCGCCGGGAGCGGGCCACCAGCAACATCTGCACAGCCCAGGTCCTCTTGGCGGTCATGGCCGCCATGTACGCCGTCTACCACGGCCCAGCCGGGCTGGCCCGGATCGCCCGACGGGTTCACCGCCTAACCGCCATCGCGTCCACCCGGCTGCGCAACTCTGGCTATGAGACCGCGGCCGAACATTTCTTCGACACCGTCACCGTCCAGGTGCCGGGTCGAGCCTCTGAAGTCCTGGCCGCTGCCGTGGGCGAGGGCCTCAATTTGCGTCCCGTCGACGATGACACCGTGGCGTTCTCGCTGGACGAGACCACGACCCGAGCCACGGTGGTCGCCCTGTGGCGGGCATTCGGCATCGCCGCCGATGTCCGCGATTTCGAAGCCCTCGACGCCGAGACCCCCGATGCCCTGCCTACCGACTACGTCCGAACCAGCGAATACCTGACCCATCAAACGTTCCACCGCTACCACAGCGAAACCGAGATGCTGCGCTACTTGCGCCACTTGGCCTCCAAAGATCTGGCCTTGGACCGGACCATGATCCCACTGGGGTCGTGCACCATGAAGCTAAACGCCACCACTCAGATGGAGCCGGTTAGCTGGCCCGAATTTGCCCAGATGCATCCGTTTGCCCCCGATGACCAGACCGAGGGCTACCGGGCCATGATCGGCGAATTGGAAAAGATGCTGGTCACCATCACCGGCTACGCCGCAGTGTCGCTCCAGCCCAATGCCGGCTCCCAAGGAGAGCTGGCCGGACTGTTGGCCATTCGGGGCTATCACGCCGCTCAGGGCGAAACCCAACGTGATATATGCCTCATACCTGCCTCTGCCCACGGCACCAACGCGGCCAGCGCGGTCATGGCCGGCATGCGGGTTGTAGTGGTGGCGTGCGACGACGACGGCAACGTCGACATGGATGACTTGAAGGTCAAGGTCGTCGAGCACGGAGACAAGCTCAGCGCCCTGATGATCACCTATCCGTCTACCCACGGGGTGTACGAGGCCACTGTGACCGAGGTGTGCGACCTCATCCACGCCTATGGCGGCCAGGTGTACCTGGATGGGGCCAATCTGAATGCATTGGTGGGAGTGGCCCAGCCCGGGCAATTCGGCGCCGACGTATCTCATCTAAACCTGCACAAGACGTTCTGCATCCCCCACGGTGGAGGTGGTCCGGGAGTGGGACCAGTGGCGGTGCGCCGACATCTGGCCCCATACCTGCCCAACCACCCGGTCGTGGCCGAAGCCGGCCCTTCTACCGGAGTTGGGGCCGTCTCGGCCGCCCCTTGGGGATCGGCTGGCATCTTGCCAATCTCCTGGGCCTACATCACCGCGATGGGCGGTGAGGGGTTGACAGAGGCCACCAGGGTCGCCCTGCTCAACGCCAACTACTTGGCGGCCCGCCTCCACAGCTTGTTCCCGGTGCTCTACACCGGCGAAAACGGACTGGTGGCTCACGAGTGCATCATCGATCTGCGCCCGCTGCACGCCTCTACCGGGGTCACCGTGGAAGATGTGGCCAAGCGGCTCATCGACTTCGGCTTCCATGCCCCTACGGTCTCCTTCCCGGTAGCGGGCACACTGATGGTCGAGCCCACCGAATCGGAGTCCAAGGCAGAGCTAGACCGTTTCGTGGCGGCCATGGCTGCCATACGCGCCGAAATCGATCAGGTGGCCGAGGGTGTGATTGCCATGGACGACAGCCCGCTTCGCCGCGCCCCCCACACCGCGGCGGTTGTAGTGGGCGACGACTGGAACCGCCCCTACGGCCGGGAGCAAGCCGCTTTCGCCCTGCCCGAGGTTGCCGCGCGCAAGTACTGGCCACCCGTTGGCCGCATCGACGGGGCCCACGGCGACAAGAACGTCTTCTGCGCCTGCCCACCCATCGAGGACTTTCAAATCCTCGACGACTGAAGTCCGTCTAAGGCTGGTCGTTTCGCTCATATCACCGCTAGCCCACTAGTTTGCGGGGGCTGCGCGACTTCGCAGCTATAGATCCAGCAAAGGAGATCAGCCGGTGCCCGACGCCATTGTGGAACGAGAAGGCCAGACCATCATCGTCACCATGAACCGCCCCGAGCGGTACAACGCCCTGTCGGGGGCGATGATGGTGAGGATGTTGGACGCCTACGAGGAGGCGGACAACGACGACGACATCCGCTGCATCATCGTGACCGGATCGGGGGGCAACTTCAGCTCGGGTGCCGATCTCAAGGCCATGAGCGGCAACGCCGGCAACGCCGACCCCGAGATCGACGTGGCCGCCCGCCAGGCTGCCGACCCTGAACTCCACTGGAAGGCGCTGCTGCGGAGCTACCGGCCTACCAAGCCGATCATCGCCGCAGTGGAAGGCGTGGCTATCGCCGGGGGCACCGAGATCCTCCAGGCCATGGACATCCGGGTGGCCGGGGAGAGTGCCCGATTCGGGGTGTCAGAAGCCCGCTGGTCGCTCTATCCCATGGGCGGTTCGGCCGTGCGACTGCGCCGCCAGATCCCCTATACCGTCGCCGCCGAGATCCTGCTGACCGGCAAGCACATCACCGCGGCCGAGGCCAAGGACATCGGCCTCATAGGCCATGTGGTACCCGACGGTCAGGCCCTGGCCAAGGCCAAGGAGATCGCGGCCACAATCTGCGAGAACGGCCCGCTGGCGGTCGAGGCCATATTGCGCACGCTGCACGAGACCGACGGCATGACCGAAGAAGAAGCCCTCGCCCACGAGTTCGAATACGGCTGGGCGGTGTTCCAAAGCGAAGACTCCAAGGAAGGACCTCGGGCGTTCAGCGAGAAGCGAAAGCCGGTCTTCAAGCGGAGATAACTATGGACAGCTCCTCGGGCATCTCGGTCTTCGACGTCCACCACCACGTGGGCGACGCCTCCGGCGCACTGGGCTTGCCGCCCGAGGAGGCACCCGATCCCGAGGCCTATGCCGAATTGGAACTGGCCAAGCGCATCGAGATCATGGACGCTGGCGGCGTCGGCCAGGCTGCGGTGATCCCCGGCCACGGCTACCTGCGGCCCAATGGCCATGCCGACACCCGGGCGGTGAATGACCATATCGCCGCCTACCGCGACGCCACTCCCGATCGTTTCCCCGTGGCCATCGGCATTGTGGAGCCCCGCGACGGCGAGGTCAGCCTGGGCGAGTTGGAGCGGGCCGCGGGTCCCCTGGGTTTGGTCGGAATGAGCTTCCACACCCGCTTCCAAGGGGTCAGCATCGACAATCACTGGGTGTCGACCTACGTGGGGGCCATGGGCGAACTGGGTCTGTTGCCGGTGATCCACGCGCTCGACGAAACCGCGGAGGAGTCGCTGTGGAAGGTGGGGCTGCTCGCCTCCCGGCACCCAGACCTCACCATGCTGGTGCTGGACGGCTACTCCACTCACGAGGGCACCAAGCACTGCGGACACCTGGCCGCCACCTACACCAATCTGGTATTTGATTGCAGCCTTTCGTACAATTTCGACTTCATTGCCCACCACGTGCGCCAACACGGCGCCCACCGCTACGTCTATGGAACCGACTTGTACTCCTGGCCGCTGGGCCAGCGCATAAGCCACATCCTGGGCCAGCTCCTGGAATCCGACCTCTCTGAAGAAGACAAGACCGCAGTAGCCGGGGACAACGCCCGCCGACTATTTGGACTGGATTGATCATGAAGCGACCACAGCACTTCCGACGCTCGGGATGGATCGCCGGAGCATTGATTTCCGTTGCCATGGCAGCTGGCGCATGCGGAACCGTTCCCGGCGGCGACTCCGACAACGTCGTTACCACCGACCTGAGCGAGGCATTGCCAGATGGGCTGTTTGACGCGCTGGACCGCATCGCCAATCCTCCGGCAACGCCAACCCCCGGCCCAGAACTCCAAGACGAGGAAGCGGGATCGCCGGAACAAGCTGCCAATCCACCGGCTGAGACCCTGGCCGATGAACAGTTCGAGACGCTGGTGCCAGCGCAGGCCGATGGCGAAACCGAGCTGTCAGAGGAAGAGCTGCTGCGACTGCGCGACGAGGCATTCGTGGACTTCTCCCGATGTATCCGCGAAGAGGGCTTCCCCGACTTCCCCGACATCGACAGCTCCCAGATCGTCGACCAGGCATCGTTCCTCAGTGCCATGCAAGACGCCGGAGTGAGCTTCACCCAGCCGGGATTGGCCCCGGCCCTCCAAACATGCGGCAGCGTCTTCAGCGAGCTGATCGCCCTGGCCCCCCAGCAGGACACAAATGTCCAGCAGGTGGAGCAGGAGGAGAACGCGGTGGCATTTGCTCAGTGCATGCGCGGCCAAGGTCTGGATGACTTCCCCGACCCCGATTTCGCCCAATACCCCAACTCCGGGTTTCCAGGGGCCGGTGGCGGCGGCGAAAGCCTCGCTCCCGATATCCAGGCGGCATTGAGAGTGTGCCTGCCGACATTTGGCGGAGGGGAGCCAAACCTAGCTGCTGCCCCGACTCCGTCCGACGACCCCACCCCCGAGGCCCAGGTGTTGTCGAGCGCCGAGCAGAGCCCCGATCCAGCTCAGGCACCCAGTACCAGCTCGCAGACTCCCAGCTCGGCCACTGAAGCTCCGCAAGCCCAGACGGAAACCTCGACACCAGTTTCGGGCCCCACAGTCAACCCCAGCATCTTGCGCAACACCGAGGAGCTGAACACCGCCGAGGTGGTGCGACGCGACTTGGTTGATACCGAAGAGTTCCCGGGCACCCTGGGATTCGGCGATCCTAAGCCGCTGCACACCAACACTTCGGGCATCGTCACCGGCCGTCTCCCCGAAGAGGGGGTCGTGCTCGATGCGGGAGACGTCCTCTTCGAGGTGAACAGCTACCCCGTGGTGTTGCTCCGAGGCGATCGCCCCATGTTCCGGTCCTTCGAGCGCAACATGGAGGACGGGCCCGATGTGGAGCAGCTCGAACAAGCCTTGGCCGACATGAGGATTCCCGGCTATGAGGACATGACCATTGATGAGGACTTCACCCGAGTCACCGAAGACGTGGTGGAGGAATGGCAGAATAGGTTGGGCGTCGACGAAACCGGCATCATCGACATGGGCTTCGTGGTGTTCATCCCAGAGCCCATCCGCATCTCGTCGGTGAATGTGATCGAGGGTCAGTCGATCGCCGCCCAAACGACTGCCTTCACGGTTACCGGCCAATACCAAGAGATCGTCAGCAACTTAGACCCCGGTGACGCCGAGATCGTCAACCGGCTCGACCGGGTGGAAGTCGAGCTGCCCGACGGTCGGATCACACCGGGAGCGGTCGCGGAAGTGGCCCGAGTAGCCACCCGGCAGACCAATGCCCAGACCGGTGCGCCCGGTGATCCCACCATCGAAGTGATCATCGTGCTGCTAGACGGCGAGGCTTCAGCCCGCTTCGACGCTGCTCCAGTTGACTGGACAATTACCAAGGAGGTGACTCCCAACGCCTTGGTGGTCCCAGCCTCGGCACTAATCGCCACCGTTGACGGAGGCTTCTCAGTGGAGGTGGTCAACAACGGGTCGACCACTCTGGTACAAGTTGAGGTGGGCACTTTCGTAGACGCCTTCGTGCAGATCATTGCCGGCAATCTCCAAGAAGGCGACCAGGTTCGCATCCCTTAGGAGTCTGACTACGACGCAGGGGGAAGCCCTGATGACGAAGGAGCCCCGGAAGGTGCTGGAGTTGCACCAGGTGGTCAAGCACTACCCGGGCTCACCGCCGGTCCGAGCCTTGGACGGTGTGGATTTGGTGGTCCGCGCCGGAGAACTGGTGGCCGTGGTCGGCCCCTCGGGATCGGGCAAGAGCACCATGCTCAACATGATGGGTGCGTTGGACCGACCCAGCTCGGGCAGGATCGTGGTTGACGGCGAGGAGCTGTCGCAGATGAAGGACCACGAGGTAGCCGGGGTCCGAGGAAGTCGCATCGGGTTCGTGTTCCAGCAATTCCACCTGCTGGAAGGGCTGTCAGCGGTCGACAACGTGGCCACGGGCACCCTCTACCAGGGAAGCAGCGTTCGATGGCGGCGGCAGATGGCCCGGGAGGTCTTGGAGCGCGTCGGTCTCGGCCACCGAATGGATCACCGACCGGGCAAGCTCTCTGGGGGTGAGCGCCAGCGGGTGGCCATTGCCCGAGCGCTTTTGGGCGACCCCGCGATCGTGCTGGCCGATGAGCCCACCGGCAACCTCGACTCGCAGACCACCGAGGAGATCATCGGGCTTTTCTTGGAACTGAACCGGGCAGGATCCACCATCGTGATCATCACCCACGACCGGGAACTGGCTGCTCGGCTACCTCGCTCAGTGGCCATCCTCGACGGCCTCATCAGCCGCGACTCGACAGAAGCCTGAGATGGCCAAGAGCAAACAGAGTCCCGTGAGGCCGTAGCGGAGATGGCCGAGAGCAAGTTACGAGCCCGCGATGCCCTTTCTCTGGGCACTCTGGGATTGCGGACCCGCAAGGGTCGTACGGCCATGGCCGCCATCGGTATCGCCATCGGGGTGGCCTCGCTCATTGCTTTGGTGGGCATCATCAACTCAGGAGAAGCCGATGCCCAACGCGACCTTCTTGAGCAGGGGATCGACGTGTTGGAGCTGACTCCAGGAACTTCCTTCGCCGACGATCCAGAACTTCTTCCGGGAGCAGCCGCGGCCATCGACACCCACATGCGAGATGTGGTGAAGGTGGTGGCCTCCATCCGCCGGGTGCCGGCCACCCTCCGCAAGACTGATTTCATTCCCGAAGTTGAGACCGGAGGCATACGCCTGTTTGCAGTGAATGAGGACGACCTGGACCTTTTGATCCCGCTGCGAGGCGGAGTTGCTCACGGACGATTCCACGATGCCGCCACCGTGCAAGTGCCCACTGTCGTACTGGGTTCTGATACTGCCGATGTGCTGGGCTTTGATCAGCTCTACGCCCAACCCACAGTTCACATCTCTGGGCACGATTTCGCGGTAATCGGGGTGCTGGACCCGTTCAACATCAGCCAGGGATTGACACTGAACCGGTCAGCAATCATCGGTTTCCCAGTGGCTGAACAGCTCTACGACGCCGATCCCAATCCTGAGCGCATCTGGGTGCAGGCCGACCTAGACGTGATCGAGCAGGTTCGGGAACTGCTCCCCCGCCAGGCCAATCCTGAAGCACCCGGCGAGGTGGCGGTGTCCTCGCTGGATCTGCAAGCTCGGGAGATCATTAGCGAGAACTTCGAATCGCTCCTCAGCCTGTTGGTGGTGGTCATCATCGTGGTGGGCGCCATCGGAGTGGGCAACATAATGCTGATCTCGGTACTGGAGCGGCGAGGAGAGATCGGAGTGCGCCGGGCGCTGGGTGCCAAGAAGTCTCACATTGCCGTCCAATTCCTCATCGAGTCGGTGCTGCTGACCGTTCTCGGCGGCCTGATAGGCATCGTGTTCGGACTGGCGGTCGTGACGGTGGTCACTAGGGTGCTGGACTGGCCGTTGACGATCGAGGTCTTGTTCATCGTCGTCGGGCTTGCCGTCACCGTGGGAGTGGGCCTGGTTGCCGGCCTCTATCCGGCATGGAGAGCTTCCCGCATGGACCCAGCCGAGGCCGTTCGCCCCGCCGCATAGTTTGGCCCTCCCGCTCTTTGGCCGTTGCCCCTGCCCCCTAGTGTCTAAACCATGACCCTCACCCTGGATGAGTTTCGGGAGCGGACTCGGGCATTTCTGGCCGCCAACGCCGTTCCTCGCAGCGAGCCGCCAGTGGAGTGGACCGAGATCAAGATGGTGGACGAATGCCGCCGGTTTCACGGGGCGTTGTCCGACTCCGGTCTGGGGGGCATCACCTACCCGGTGGAGTACGGCGGGTTGGGCCTGGACAAGGGCTACGTCGAGGTGTTCAACCAAGAGCTGTCCAAGTACCAGGCGCCGCTTATCCCCACGGCCATTTCCCACGGTATGTGCCTGCCGGTGATGAACGACTTCGGCACCCCCGAACAGAAGGCTCGCCATCAGTCTCGGATCATTCGGTGCGACGAGATCTGGTGCCAGATGTTCTCCGAACCCGGCGCCGGTTCCGACGTGGCGTCGTTGGCCATGCGGGCGATCCGCGACGGCGACGAGTGGGTGCTGAACGGCCAGAAGGTGTGGACCTCAGGTGCCCAGTACTGCGACTACGGCCTGTGCGTGGCCCGCACCGACCCCGCCCAGCCCAAGCATCGCGGACTGTCCATGTTCATCGTCGACCTGTCGTTGCCCGGAGTGGATATCCGACCTCTGCGCCAGATCAACGGGAGTTCTCACTTCAACGAGGTCTACCTGACCGACGCCAGAGTAGGCCACGACTGCCTGGTCGGTGGCGAGGGCAACGGATGGAACGTGGCCGTGGCCATGCTCATGTACGAACGGGTGGCCATCGGAGCAGGTGGAAGCGGGGCCATGTCCCAGTCGATGGGCAGCGTGAAGCTCATCGACGAGGCCCGGCGGCGGGGACGCGACGGCGACCCGGTGGTCCGCGACGCGATAGCCGATCTGTATATCCGCGAACGCATCCAGAAATTCATCGGCATGAGGATCCGCCAAGCCGCTGAATCCGGGAAAGCCCCTGGACCGGAGGGCTCCATCGCCAAGCTGAACGCGGCCATCTTGAGCCGCCGTGCATCCGATGTCGCCATCGAACTAGCCGGTGCGTGCGGCCAGGCATGGGATGCCGCAGATGACGATGCCGGTGAGTGGGCCAGCGCCGTGATCGGCGCCCCGGCCATGGCCATCGCCGGGGGCACCAACGAGGTGCAGCGCAACATCATCGGCGAGCGGGTGCTGGGCCTGCCCAAAGAGCCCGACCCCTTCAAGGGCCAGCCCTGGGAGGAAGTCCCCCGCTCCTGACCGGCTAGGGCTAGCCCCCAGTCAGCTCAGCCCACACCTGGTCGACGGCCGAGTCCAGCTCGGACTAGCTCTTGGTCAGTTCAGCCCACACCTGGTCGACGGCCGAGTCCAGCTCGTCGGGGCTTGCGTCGTTGACGATCACATGATCGGCTTTCGCCCGGCGCTGGGCATCGGTGGCCTGGCTGGCCATGCGGGCCCGGGCCTGCTCTTCAGTGAGGCCCCGCTGGAGTAGCCGGGGAAGCCGCACAAATTCAGGGGCCTCCACCACCACCACCTTGGTATATCCCCGACCCGACTCCAGCTGGCCAAGGCGGCTCTCGGTCAGCACCGCCATGTCCAGCACCACCACCTGCACTTCCCCCTTCTCGGCCAGCTCTCTCAGTTGGCTGTTGAGTTCGGCGTTGATGGCAGGATGACTGATGGCCTCCAGAGCAGACAGCCGTTCGGGGCTCCCGAACACCTCGGCAGCCACCTTGGCCCGGTCGATATGGCCCTTATCGTCGATGATTACCGGTCCAAAGGCGTCGATAACCCCCCTCTCGGCCCGCCCACCTGGAGCAAGCACCTTCCGCCCAATGGCATCCACGTCGATCACAAACGCCCCTAGCTCGGCAAACCGGGCCGCCGCGGTGGACTTTCCCGCGCCAATCCCTCCGGTAAGTCCCACGACCAACATTGCCGAGAGGCTATCGGCATAGCTGACAACCCTGGATAGCCCTGCTACGGCTAGGGCTGCCAGACTTGGCACATGCGCGTCGAGTTGACCGATGACCAGCTAGAGCTTCAGCAAGAGTTGCGGACGTACTTCTCCAACCTCATGACCGACGAGGTGCGCGAGAAGATCCGCCACACCGAGACCGAGCCCAACGAGGACTACAAGGCGCTGATCCGCCAGATCGGCAGCGACGGATGGCTCGGGGTGGGCTGGCCCGTGGAGTACGGCGGCAAGGGGTTCACCCCGATCGAGCAGTACATCTTCTTCAACGAGTCGTGGGCCGCCCAGGTTCCCGTGCCCTTCCTCACCATCAACACCGTGGGCCCGACCATTCGGGACTTCGGCAACGACCGCCAGAAGGACTTCTTCTTGAAGAAGATCCTCGCCGGGGAGATGCACTTCTCCATCGGCTATTCCGAGCCCACCGCGGGCACCGACCTGGCCGCCCTCAAGACCCGGGCGGTGCGCGACGGCGACGAGTGGGTGGTCAATGGGCAAAAGATGTTCACCAGCCTCGCCTACGATGCCGACTACGTCTGGCTGGCCGCCCGCACCGATCCCGACGCCCCCGCCCACAAAGGCATCACCATGTTCTTGGTGCCCACCGACGATCCCGGATTCGACATACAGCCGTTCGTCACCATGGGCAACAGCCACACAACTGCCACGTTCTACGACAACGTGCGGGTTCCCGATTGGCTGAGGGTGGGCGAGGTCAACGGGGGTTGGGGACTCATCACCAACCAGCTCAACCACGAACGGGTGTCATTGTGCGCCTCAGGAGGAATTGCCAACCTTGTCAATGAGGGGGTGGAGTGGGCCAAGGAGGCCAAGCTGCCCGACGGCCGCCGAGTTATCGACCAGGAGTGGGTGCAGGTCAAGCTGGCCGAGTGCCGGGCCCGAGTGGAGTTCTTGGACCTGTTGAACTGGAAGGTGGCCTACGAGTCCACGGTGGGCACCAGCTTGAACCCGGCACTGGCGTCCACCATCAAGGTGTGGGGATCGGAGTCGATGCACCTCATCTATTCCGGGCTGACCGAGGTGGTCGGGGCCACTGGCCACCTGAAGAAGGGCTCTCCCCACGCTGACTTCTCTCATCGGATGGAGGAGTCGTACCGGGGCTGCTGGGTGCTGACCTTCGGCGGCGGCACCAACGAGATCCAGCGCGACATCATCGGCATGGCCGGCCTGGGCCTGCCCCGTGAGAAGCGCCGCAAGTAGAAGACAGGAGGACAGACGATGGATTTCACCCTCAACGAAGAGCAGCAGGCGGTGGCCGATCTGGCCAACCGCATCATGGGCGACCGCCTCGACATGGAGCGGCTCATGGAGATTGAAGCCGCCGATGGGTGGTTCGACCAGGATCTGTATGGTGAGCTGGCCGCGTCCGGATTGGTGGGCATTGCGCTGGGCGAAGACGTGGGTGGCGGCGGTCTGGACTTGATTGCCGCGGGCCAGGTGTTGGAGGCCCAGGGACGTCATGTGGCCCCACTGCCCCTGTGGAGCGGGATGCTGGCTGCGATGGCGGTGGACGCCTTCGGCTCCGATGAACAGCGCCGGCGGGAGCTGCCCGGCTGCGCCGAAGGGTCAAACCTGTTGACCTTGGGCCTTCAGGAGTACCTCAACGACGCCATCGCCAGCCCGTCGACCCGAGTGGTGGACGGCAATCTGGTGGGCACCAAAGAAGTGGTGGAATTCGCCGCAGAGTCGTCCAAGATCGTGGTCGTGGCCGGGCTCGACGACGGCACTGACAATGGCATCATCAGCGACACCGGTCTGTTCCTGGCGGACTTGGCCGACCCGGGAGTGACGTTGGAGGAGGGGGTATCCACCCGGCTCCAGCCTGTTCACCAGGTGAGCTTCTACGGGGTTCCGTGCGAGCCCCTGGGCCCAACCGACGATGCGGCCGTGGCGTGGCTGGCCGACAGGGCGGTGGCATTGTTGTGCGCCAGCCAAGTGGGCGTGGTGGACCGGGCTCTGCGGCTGGCCGCTGAGTACACCTCGGAGCGGGAGCAGTTTGGCCGACCAGTGGCCACCTTCCAGGCGGTCACCCAGCGCCTGGCCGACCAGTTCATGCACGTCGAAGCGGTGCGCCTGTGCACCTATGCCACTCTGTACGACCTCAATGAGGGCAACGACGCGTCAGTGCGGTTGCCCATCGCCAAGTGGTACGCCTCCCATTGGGCCCACGATGTGGCCCACGCCACCCAGCACGTCCACGGCGGCATGGGCGTCAGCGTCGATTACCCTCTCCACCGCTACACCCTGTGGAACAAGCACATCGAGTGCAGCCTGGGCGCCGGCACCCAGCAACTCCGCACCCTGGGCGCGCAGCTGGCGGCCAGCTAAGTTCTCTCGGCGATGTAGGCAGCCAACTCGGCGATGCCCTCCTCGGCTTCGGGAGCGACGCCGGCCAGTAGGTGCCAGACGTGCATCATGTCTTGCCAGGGGCGAAACTCTACGGAGCCGTTGGCGTTTTCGATGCCTTTGACCACTCGAGTGCTGTCGTCGTAGAGCACCTCCTCGGTGCCCACCTGGATCATCATGGGCGGCAGGTTCTCGAACGTGCCGAACACCGGGGAGACGTAGGGGTCGGTGGCGTCTGTGCCCTGGGCGTAGGCCATAACCATGCCCGATAGGGCGTCAGCTCCGGCGAGCATGGGATCGCGGTCAGCCCGGTCGGTCATGGAATCGCCTGAGAAAGTCAGATCAGTCCACGGTGAGATGGGCGCGGCACATGCCGGAAGCGGTAGGCCTTCATCCCGCAGCTTCATGCACAGCGCGATGGTCAGACCCCCGCCCGCGGAATCACCGGAGATGGCGGTGTGAGCTGCCTCTCCCCCATTGCTTAGATGCCATTGCCACGCCGCCATGGCATCGTCCAGGGCAGCAGGGAAGGGGCTCTCGGGGGCGAGGCGGTAGTCAACGTTCAACACCCTTGCTTTGGCGACTAGCGCCATCCGGCTCACCACATGTCGGTGGGTGTTGAGGCTGCCCACCACATAGCCGCCGCCATGCAAGTACAAGATGGTCCGATTCCCCTCCACCTCTGGGGGTGTGACCCACTCTGCGGGAACCCCTCCAGCGTCAACCGAGGTGAAGCTCACTCCGTCGGGGACGGGCTTCGAGCTGTACCCCGCCTCAAAACCGGCCCGAATCGTGGCCAGATCAGGCGGAGGGCCGGCGGCAGACTCCTGCATCTGCTGCTTCAGAGCGTCCACTGCGGCGTTGTAGGCATCTGACGGCATGGATGACTCCTCCTCGGTGGGATCAGCTCCTATTCCTAGTAGCCCCGGTCGGGGTCTACCACGTTGCGCAGTGGCGTTCCGGCCAGAAAGCGTTCCAGGTTGTCGCAGAACAATTCCATCAGGGCCTCGTTGTACCCCTCGCGGGCTGTGGAGCAGTGGGGCGACAGATACATATTGGGTGCATCCCACAACGGGCTGTCGGCGGGCAGCGGCTCCTCGCGGGTCACATCCAGCACTGCGGCCCCCAAGTGACCAGACTCCAGCGAGGCCACCAGTGCGCCCTCGTCGATCATCGACCCCCGACCCACGTTTACTAGGACCGCTCCGGGCTTGAGTCGCCCCAGACGCTCAGCGTCGAACAGATCGATGGTTTCGGGGGTATGGGGAGCGCACAGCACTACCGCGTCGCTGCGGGACAGCATCTCGTCCAGCCCGTCTGGGCCGAACAACTCGTCGGCATCGGGATCAGTATCGCCGGGCTGGGCCGAGCGGCGGTTGGCCAGAACGGTTATCTCAAATGCCTTGGCCCGGCGGGCCACATCTCGGCCGATGGCGCCCAGACCTACGATGCCCATGGTCTTTCCTTTCGCCAACAGCCCCTGGTGCATTTGCCAGATGTGGCCGCGCTGCTGACGCTCCAGCACCCTGATGTCCTTCCACACCTCCAGCAGGCGGCCGATGGCAAACTCAGCGATGGGCGTGGAGGCTACGCCGGCGGCGTTGGTCAAGGCGATGTCCTTGGCATTCAGCTTGGCCGGCTCCAACTGGCCGATTCCTGCCCCGATGGCCTGTACCCAACGCAGCCGGGGCGCCCACTCCCTGATGCCCGGGGGCAAGTCGAGGGCCATCAGCACATCGGCCGCCGCGATGATTTCCCTCTCCTTCTCGGTCAGGGGCGGTGCAGTGGCCAGCAGTTCGTCGGTGACCCGGCCCTTGGCCTTGGCGTCCCGTAACCCGTGGGGCTCGAAGTAGGCGATGTTGTGGAACTGCACATCAGGAAATCTCCGGTGCAGGTCATCGAGCTCCGACTCATCCATGGCCAGCGGGTACATCACAACGGCGTTTAGCTTGCTCACGGCGGGAACCCTAGTGGTCCTGGTTTCGTCGCCGCCGACATCGGCTCGGCCAGCAGGCAAGCGGTAGCGTCGGCCCATGGACACACTTGAGGGCAAAGCGGCAGTCATCACCGGCGGGGCCAGCGGCATGGGCCGGGCCATGGCTGATCGATTTGGCGCAGCCGGAGCCCGCATCATGATCGCCGACGTAGAGGGCCCGGCTATGGACGCCGCGGTGGCCGAGATGAACGACGCCGGGGTGGACGCGGTGGGCGTGCTCACCGACGTGAGCTCGGAGCGGGACATGGACGAGTTAGCCGAAGCGGCCTTCTCCCGGTTCGGTCAGGTCAACGTGGTGTGCAACAACGCCGGTGTGGGCGCAGGCGGTTTGATGCACACCTTGACCACTGCCGACTGGCAGTGGGTCCTCGGCGTAAACCTGTGGGGCGTAATCCACGGTATCCGGGTGTTCTTGCCCCACCTCATGGAGCACGGCGACGGCCACATCGTGAACACCGGCTCTGTCGCCGGCCATACCTCGTACCCCAACATCGGCCCCTACAACGCCTCTAAGCACGCGGTGGTGACCATCTCCGAGACGCTCTACAGGGAACTTGAGGAGAGCGGCTCCACCGTGGGCGTTTCGGTGCTCTGTCCTGGACTGGTGACCACCAACATCATCAACTCCGAGCGCAACCGCCCCGAGACGCTGCGCTCCCCGATAATCCCGCCCGACCCCACTCCCGAGGACGATGAGCGGATCCAGATGATGATGGCCATCTACGAGGACGCAGTGAAACCGCCCGAAGTGGCCGAGTTGGTGTACAACGCGGTGCTCGACAACCAGTTCTACATCTGGACCGACTACGTGTACGCCGAGTCCATCATGCAGCGCCACGAAGACATCCAACTGGGCCGCAACCCCAGCCGCCGGGCCCAGCTCATTGACGAGGACCAAACCGTCAAAGGCCCGCCTCAGGCCGGCTGATCTCTATATGTCTGAATCACTCGAGCACTTCGACCTCGTAGTGGTGGGCACCGGGTCGGGCAACAGCGTGCTGACCCCCGATTTCGACGATTGGCGGGTGGCGCTGATCGAGCGGGACGTGTTCGGCGGCACTTGCCTGAACCGGGGCTGCATACCGTCGAAGATGTTCGTGTACGCCGCCGACATGGCCCACCAGGCCGGGCACACCGGCCATCTGGGGGTGGACAGCACACTGGACGAGGTGCGTTGGCCCGAGATCGTGGACCGGGTGTTCGGGCGCATCGATCCCATCGCCCAAGGCGGGGAGGACTATCGGCACAGCTTGGACAACGTGACCGTGTTCAACGGCGACGCCCGCTTCGTCGGCCACAAGATGCTGGAGGTAAACGGGCAGCAGCTCACCGGCGACCACATTGTGCTTGCCGCCGGCGCCCGCCCGTTCATCCCCCCAATCCCCGGCTTGGACGAGATCCCCTACCACACCTCCGACACCGTGATGCGCCTGGAAGAGCTGCCCGAGCGAATAGTGATCTTGGGCGGGGGCTACATCGCCGCGGAGCTGGGCCATGTGTTCGATGCCATGGGGGTGTCGGTGTCCATCGTGAATCGCTCAGAGCGACTGCTGCGGGCCGAGGACGAGGACGTTTCGTCCGCGTTTACCGAAATCGTGTCGAAGCGCATGGACTGCGCGCTGGGCTCCCCCATCACCGGCGTGTCCCAGACCGGATCGCAGGTCACGGTCCACACCGAAGCCCGAGACGTGACTGGTGATGTTCTGTTGGTGGCTACCGGACGGGTACCCAACGGCGAGCAGCTGGGGGTCACCCTCTCTGGGATAAAGCTGGACGACGACGGCTATGTGGTGACCGACGAGTACCTCCGAACCGGCGTCGATGGAGTGTGGGCGCTGGGCGACATCTGCCACGCCGCCCAGCTCAAGCACACCGCCAACGAGGACACCCGAGCGGTGGCCCACAACATCGCCCATCCCGACGATCTGAGGGTGCCCGATCACTCCGGCATCCCCCACGCGGTGTTCGCCTACCCCCAAGTAGCTGCGGTGGGGGCCACTGAGCAGGCACTTCGGGCTGAGGGTCGGCCCTATCTGAGAGCTCTCCGCCCTTATCGAGACACCGCCTATGGCTGGGCTATGGAGGACATCACCAGCTTCGCCAAAGTGCTGGCCGATCCCGTTACTCGACTGCTGCTGGGCGCCCACATCATCGGCCCCCAAGCCCCGACTCTGATACAGCAGCTCATTCAGGGAATGCAGTTCGGCCTAACCATCGACGAGATGGCCCGCGGCCAGCTCTACATCCACCCCGCCCTCACCGAGGTGGTGGAACAGGCGCTGTTAGAGCTGTAGCTAGCCCGCTGGCGTGGCCGCGACCGGCCCGGCACCAGACGGGTCGTAGATGGTGACCCGGTGGATGCGGCGGTGGTCGGTGCCATAGTCGTCGATGGCGTAGTGCATGGTGCAGCGGTTGTCCCACAAGGCGGCGTCGCCGTCGCTCCACCTCCATCTCACGGTGTACTCGGGCTGCTCCATGTGGTCGCACAAAAGGGTGAGCAAGCCTCTGCTCTCCAAATGGCTCATCCCGTTGAGCGACGACGTCCAACCCCGGTTCACGAACAGGATCCGACTGCCGGTCTCGGGGTGGGCGGTTACCGCCGGGTGGTCGGTGAAGTCGGTGAGCCCGGCTCGGCCGTGGCGGGCGGTTATCCCATCAATGGCCGCTTTGATCGGATCGGACAGCCCCTCGTAGGCGGCCTGGGTGTTGACCCACATGGTGTCGCCGCCGGAGGGCGGGGATTCCTTCATCGACAGCAGCGAGCCCAGCGGAGGCTGGCGGGCGAAGGTCACGTCGGTGTGCCAGAAGTTGGCCCGGGAATAGGCATTGGAGCTGTCCAGCACCAGGATCTTGCCCTCGTCGTCCACCGTGTGGTGGTCGCGATGGTCGGTATCGTCGTTGCTCACTGCTTCCAGATCGCCGAACAGCGAACCCAGTGCAACATGTTGCTCGTCGGTCAGATGAATCCGGGGAAAGAACAGCACCTTGTTGGCCCAGAACGCCTCCCGCAGCTCAGCCGCGACGCCGTCGTCAAGATGATCGGCATCCAGCCCCTCCACAGTGGCCCCCAAAGCCGCCGGCAACGCAGTCACTTTGATGCTCATAGCACCATGCTTTCAGATCGGCGCCTACCGGGACAGAGAGTCGAGAGCGGTCTGTTTGGCCCACTTGTAGTCGGGCTTGCCATTGGCGCCCCTCTGCACGGCATCGGTGCGAATAATCGCCTTGGGGAGCTTGTAGGCGGCAAGCCGGGTGCGGGCATCGCCGATGATCTCATCGTCGGTGACATCCCCCTCCACCTGAGCGACCGCGGTCACCGCCTCACCCCACTTCGGGTCGGGCACTCCCACCACCAGGCAGTCGGACACCGCGGGGTGGACCTTGACCGCTTCTTCCACCTCTTCGGGATAGATCTTCTCCCCCGCACTGTTGATGCACGCCGACCCCCGACCCAACAAGGTGATGGTTCCGTCGGCCTCCACGGTGGCCCAATCGCCGGGCACCGACCAACGCCGCCCGCCGATGGTGCGGAACGTGGCCGCGGTCTTCTCGGGGTCCTTGTAGTAGCCGATGGGGATGGGGCCGCCCACCGCCAGGATTCCTGGCTGTCCTGATCCAGGTTCCACCGGCTGGCCGTCCTCGTTGAACACCGCGGCGTTCTCACCCAGTGTGAACCGGGCGGTGGCCGACCCGCCCTTGCGGTCGCTGACCCTCATGCCGGTGCCGGTCCCCTCGCTGGAGCCGAGCGAGTCCACCAGCTTCATGTCCTTGTGTACCAGCAGGGCCTCTTTCGCCGGCTGGCTCCAGATCACCCCCGAGGACATGACCATGAACACCGAAGACAAGTCATAGGGCTCGCCCCGGGCGGCAGCCGCGTCCAGGGCGTCGGCCATCGGCTGGCCGAAGGCGTCGCCCACGATGGTGAGCACGGTCGCCCGATCCCGTTCCACGCAGCGCCACAGCGTGTCGGCGTCGAAGCTGCGCTCCGGCATGGTGATAACCGCCCCGCCCTGGGTGAAGGTGGACAGCGCCACAATGCTGGCCGTTCCGTGCATGAGCGGCGAGGCCGCGAGCTGGCGGGATACTCGTTTGCTGTCGTAGATGGCCGTGATATTTGATTTCACCAGGTCAACGGTCTCGGGAAGAGGCAGACCCAGGGCTCGATAGGGGGCGGCCATGGTGCCCACCAGCGATCCGTGGGGCCACATGACCCCTTTGGGCTTGCCGGTGGTTCCTCCGGTGTACAGCATCCACAGGTCGTCGGGACTGCGATTGATGGGCGGAGCCGGATCGTGGGCGGCAATCAGCTGCTCGTAGTCCAGCGCCCAGTCGGGCACTTCATCGCCCGGCCCGGCCACGCAGATGGCCGCCCGCAGCAGAGGCAGGTTCGCTCGGGCCTCGTCCACCCGGTCGGCCAACTCCGGAGAGAAGAACACCGCCTTGGCATCGGCATCGTCCAACAGATGGCGCAGCTCACCGGCCAGGTAGCGGTAGTTCACATTGCAGGGAGCGGCTCGGGCTTTGAACGCTCCGAAGGTGACCTCGCTATAGGGATTGCCGTTGTAGAGGTAGAGCCCCACGTTGTCGCCCGCGCCAATGCCGAACTCCCCCAGCGCAGCCGCCAACCGAGCAGCCCGATCCTCGAACTCCCGCCATGTCTGGCTGGCCGGGTGACACACCACCGCATCGGCGTCGGGCACCACTTCCGCAGCCGCTTCCCAAGCGGTAGCCAGATTCAAGGGCACGGGGAGTGACATTATCGGGAGTTGTGACAACCGCCCGAGCCGATGCTGTTCACTTTCCTCCTGGGGTAGATCCTGATTCGGTGGACCTGACCGCCGATGTCAGCCTGCCCGCAGCATGGAGTAATCGCTGGGCTACGCAGCCAACCAAGCCGACGCTATGGGATGCCAGCGGTGGATGGGTCACAAGGGGCGACTTGGCCTGGCGCACAAGGGCGGCGGCCGGGCGGCTCTACGGCGCGGGCCTGCGCAAGGGTGACCGGATCATCCTCTCTGCCGCACCCTCGGTCGACTTGGTGGTGGCCCACGTGGCTGCCCTGCGGCTCGGGCTGATCGTCGTGCCGGTGAATGGGGCCTACCAGCGAGCTGAACTGGCCCACATCGTCGGCGACGCCGAGCCTCGAGCCGCGGTGGTGGACAAGCCTGAATGGGTTCGATGGCTGGCCGAACTGGCCCCCGAGATGACCGTGGTGTCACCTCGGCTCGACCTCGATGACGGAACTGCCCCCAGCCTGGACCAGATAGACAGCTGCGACCCCGCGCTGCTGGGTTACACCTCGGGCACCACCGGTGTGCCCAAAGGAGCAGTGCTGACTCACGGCAATTTGCTGGCTGGGGCGGAATCGGTCCGTATTGCCTGGCGGTGGACTCCGGAAGACCGTTTGGTGCTGGCTCTGCCTCTCTTTCATATGCACGGCTTGGGGGTGGGACTGCACGGCACACTGCTGGCAGGGGCGTCGGCGGTGCTGCTGGACGGGTTCTCGCCCGACGCGGTGATGGACGCGGCCGAAGCCCACGACGCCACCATGTTCTTTGGGGTGCCCACCATGTACACCCGGCTGGCCCAGTCACCCAGAGTGAGTGAGCTGTCTCGGCTGCGGCTGTGCGTGGCCGGCTCCGCTGCCCTGCCCGCTGACTTGCACCGCCGACTCAGGGAAGCGGCCGGCATACGGGTGCTCGAGCGCTACGGCATGACCGAGACCATCATGTTGGTGTCCAACCCATATGACGGCGAGCGCCGGGCGGGCACGGTGGGGGTCCCACTGCCGGGGGTGGAGCTGCGGCTCGCCCCCGACACCGGCGAGGTGCTGGTGAGGGGGCCGAATGTCTTTGCCGGGTACTGGCGACGCCCCGAGGCCACTGCCGAGGCATTCGACGAAGACGGCTGGTTCCACACCGGCGATCTGGGCGAATTCGATGAGCAGGGCTACCTGCGACTGCGAGGCCGCGCCAAGGAACTGGTGATCTCTGGCGGGCTGAACGTGTACCCCCGCGAGGTAGAAGACGCCCTGCGCTCCCACCCCGACGTCGATGACGTAGCCGTCACCGGCACCCCCGACGAGGAGTGGGGCGAGCTGGTCACCGCCTGGGTGGTTCCCGCCCCCGGCAAGACCCTGGTGCTAGATGACCTGCGAACCCATCTAGAAGGAGTGTGCGCCGACTTCAAACACCCTCGAATCCTCCACCTCGTAGACGACCTCCCCCGCAACGCCCTGGGCAAGGTCCAAAAGCACCTTCTTCAATAGGGCAGCAGCTCGAAGAAATCAGTGTGAGACGGGCGAACCGTGGTGAAATCCCGTCGGTCCAGGGTGGCTACCTGCTGGATGCCCATTCGCTCCGCGGTCGCCACTACCGAGGCGTCGATCGTGCCCAGGGGGAGGTTGCGATAACCACTTACCAACTCGGCTATTCGCATCCAATCACTGGCCAGCACCGGTTCCACTGAGAAGTCCCCCGACGCCAAATCGGCAAGAAACCAGGCCTCAACTTCTGGTCCAAGCCTGCGGCCGATCATCCAAGCGGCTTCTGCGATCACCAACATCGGCACGACAAGCGGTCCCGGGTGGTGTTGCAATAACTCAGCACAGGCGACATGGTGCCGATCATCGGCGTCCGCATAGGCATATAGCGGACCGGTGTCCACCATGATGGCTATGGCGCCCACTCCTCCAATAGGAGCTTCTCAATCTTCTCAGAGATGTCATCTCGGCCGCTGCGACCTGCCCCCAATGCCCGCAAGCGGCGAGACCCCAAATGGCTGTCGATGGCCTCGCGAGTCAGCTCCGATACCGTGATGCCCCGCCGCTGGGCTTCATGGCGCAAGCGGGCATCCAACTCTATCGATAGCTTGACCGTTGTCCGCTTCATGATATGTCAGCATACCCTCCACCTGACACTTCGGGGCCGGTCAATGATTAATCGGGGCCTGCCATGCTCCTGCCGCGGTTCAGAGCGGCTTCAGGTGCTCGCAGAGCGGGCCGAGCAAAGCCTCCACGAAGGCGTCGTCGCAGTACAGCTTCTCCCCGGTTAGCAGGTTGCCTTCAGCGGGCATCATGGACATGACCATGTGACGGGTCTGGCCATCGATCTCCACCCAGTACTCCTGGATGGCGCATTGGTCGTTGGTCCACTCCCCCAACACGCCGTAGCCGGTCACCCGCTGGGCGAACTGCGGATACTGCTCCAGGTAGAACGTGCGGGCCAGGTCGCCGCCGGTGAACCCCTTGCCCATCGGCCAGAACTCATAGGTGGGCTCGTCCACCAGCGTGGCCAGCGTCCGCTCGGCGTCGTTCTCTGCTTCGGCCGCGGCATGCTCGCGGGCCAAATCCAAGATTTCCTGCGGGGTCATGGCAGCAGCCTAGTGGTGTGCCGCTCAGGCCAACAGCGGGGTACGTTGCTGGCGTGAGCTCGGCCAAGCCACTAGATGGCGTGCTGGTGGTCTCGGTCGAACAAGCCGTGGCCGCGCCGCTGGCATCGTGCCGGCTGGCCGACGCCGGGGCCAGGGTCATCAAGATCGAGCGGGCCGAGGGCGATTTCTCCCGGGGCTACGACGCGGCCGCCGACGGGTTGTCCAGCTATTTCGCATGGCTGAACCGGGGCAAGGAATCCATCGTCCTCGACCTAAAAGACGATGAAGACCAAGCGCTGCTGGGTCGGATGATCGAGAGAGCCGATGTGTTCATCCAGAACCTGGCCGTTGGCGCCGCCCAGCGGCTGGGATTCGGCTCGGAATCCCTTCGCAAGGAGCATCCCCGCCTGGTCACCTGCGACATCTCGGGCTACGGCCCGACCGGCCCGTATGCCCAGATGAAGGCCTACGACCTGTTGGTGCAGGCCGAGAGCGGATTGGTCTCGGTGTCGGGGGCGCCCGGGCCGCTGGGCCGAATCGGGGTGTCGGTGGCCGACATCGCCACCGGCGAGGCCGCCGCCCGGGCCATCAGCCAGGCGCTGGTCCGCCAGGCCCGCACCGGCGAGGGCGCCAGCATCGAAGTCTCGCTGTTCTCCACCATGGCCGAATGGATGACCGTCCCCCTGCTGCACCACGACTACCTCGGCAAGGGCCCTGAGCGTGTGGGCATGGCCCACCCCTCCATCGCCCCCTACGGGGGCTTCACCACCGCCGACGGGACAACTCTGCTGATTGCCGTACAGTCCGACCGGGAGTGGGTCACCCTGTGCGAAACAGTGCTCGACCGCCCGGAGCTGGCCCATGATCCCCGCTTCGCCACCAACAAGGCCCGAGTCACCAACCGGACTGCAACCGACGACGCCGTAGCCGAAGTCTTTGCCCGAATAGACACGGACGAGCTCCGCCACAAGCTCACCGACAGCCGAATGGCCTTCGGCGCGGTCAACGACGTAGCCGGCCTCTCAGCCCACCCCCAGCTAAACCGAATCACCGTCACCCACGATGGCGGGACCGTCGACCTCCCCGCCCCCGCCACCTCCGCCGACTGGGACAAGGCCACCGCCGACAGCGCCCCCTCCCTCCCCTCCCTCAACCAGCACGGCCCCCACATCCGCGCCGAGTTCCCCTCGTCTCGGTAAAGACCGTTGGAAGAGTGCCATGCGGCACTACCCTCGCCAGGATGCGTGAACTAGCCGATCTTGCTGGGGTGGTAGAAGTTTCCCCTAAAACGCGGGGCGTGCCTTGGGAAGAGATCAGACAGCAAACCCGTGAGGCCCGTGCTAGGGATCTACTTCAGCGACAGGGCTCCTCAATACCAAAGTCTTCGACCGCCACCTGACCGGTGACCCGTCGGCAACGACAGCAGGAACCTCTGCCCAGACAAACTGTCGCACCCTGTTTGTAGAGTGCGCTCATGGTGAAATTCCTGCACACGGCTGACTGGCAACTCGGAATGACCCGCCATTTCTTGGCCGGTGAAGCCCAACCCCGATTCGACGGTGCCCGGATCGATGTCATCCGCACAATCGGCGCTTTGGCAGAAAACGAAGGATGCAGCTTCGTCGTGGTCTGCGGCGATGTGTTCGAGTCCAACCAAGTGAGCCGCCAGGTCATCTTGCGAGCCTTCGAAGCTATGGGCGCCACACCGAAGGTACCGTTCTACCTCCTTCCCGGCAACCACGACCCACTGGATGCGTCGTCGGTGTACAAATCTCCGACCTTCACCGAACACAAGCCTGACAATGTGGTGGTACTAGAGGATTCGAATCCAGTAGATGTCGTTTCCGGGGTCGAATTGGTCCCAGCGCCCTGGTTCACGAAGCGTCCCCTTACAGACCTGGTTGCCGATGCCTGTGACCTGCTGGAAGACGCTGACGCGGTGCAGATCATTGTCGGCCACGGCGCAGTCGACACGCTGTCGCCTAATAGGTCCAAGCCCGACCTCATCTCCCTGTCGTCACTGGAGGAAAGAATCGACAAGGGCCTGATCCACTACGTGGCCCTTGGTGACCGCCACTCGACTACCGACGAGGGGAGAACTGGGCGAGTCTGGTATTCGGGAGCACCAGAACCCACCGATTACGTGGAGATCAATCCGGGCAACGTGCTTGTCGTGGAACTCGATGCCGATCAGATTCAGGTGCAAGAGCGACCCATTGGCGACTGGCGTTTCCTCAGTGACGAGCGGGAACTGACCAGCGATGAAGACCTCGACAACCTAGAAGAGTGGTTGGGCAGCCTGGACAGCAAGGAACGCACAATCGTCAAGCTTGTGCTCATCGGCCAGGTCTCACTGGCACAAAAGGCCAGGCTCGACCTACTACTAGAGCACCACTCCGACCTGCTGGCCGCTCTGGAGACTTGGGAGCAGCGTAGTGAGTTGGTGGTTGTACCCGACGACACCGACTTGGACAAGCTCGAGTTGTCAGGCTTCGCTCGCGAGGCAGTGGACGAGTTGAGCGGATTGGCCGAATCCGGCAACCAGGTGGAGGCTGCGCGAGATGCCCTGGCCCTGCTCCATCGGCTCGCGGGGGTCGACTCATGAGACTCCACAGAGTGAGATTGAAGAACTACCGCGGAGTGGTCGACAGTGACGTGAAGTTCCCTGCTGAGGGCGTCACCGTCGTCGAGGGCGACAACGAAGTAGGCAAGAGTTGCATCCCCGAAGCCCTGGAGATGATCTTGAACCGCCTGGATTCATCTAGCAAACAACCCCTAAAGGCCATCCGACCAGTTCATCACGATGCGGGTCCTGAGGTAGAGGTCGAGATCTCTTCGGGCAGTTACCGCTTCAAGTATTTCAAGCGCTGGTATCGCAAACCAGAGACGACGCTTGAGGTCATCGCCCCACAGCGAGAACAGCTCACCGGCCGAGAAGCTCACGAGCGGGTAGAGGCGATACTCGAAGAGACGCTGGACCAAGACCTCTGGAAGGCATTGACTATTGAGCAGGGTGTCGAACCTGGACTGCCAAAGTTCGGCGTGCCCTCGCTGGGTAAGGCGCTCGACCTGGCAGCGGGTGGCACGCAGGTAGCCAGCAGTGATGACGCCTTGTGGGATCGAATTTGTGCCGAGCAGCTCAGATATTGGACGGGCACCGGAAAAAAATCGCAGGAGAGGAGGGCGCTGGCCGAAGGCGTCGATCAAGCTCAAAGCAAGACCAAAGCTCTCGAAACCCAGCTCAAGTCAATTGAGGACGACGTCATAGAAGCGGCTCGACTGGCAGAGCAGGAGGACGACCTCGCTGCCCGACGCAACGAGGCTGCCAAGACTGTGAACATGCTCAGTGAGCAGTGGAAGGCGACCGAGAGCCTGCGCAACCAGATCGAGCGCCTAGCCGCCAATCACACCGCCACCCAAGCCCAGCGCGAGGTGATCGAGGGCAATAGGCAACGTCGTCGCGTATTGGTCGACGCGGTGAGAGATCGGAGTCGAGAACTGGCCTCCCTCGAAGAAGAGGTAGAGCAGGCTGCTCCAGGACTTGCTCTGGCCGTGCAGCACAGCGAAGTGGCAACCAAGGCCCTCCGCGCGGCCCAAGATGCTCTGCGTATTGCACAGGACAAGCTGCGCTTGTCCAACGACGACCGCGATTACCACCGGAACCTCATTGAACACAGGAGGGTCATCGATGCGCAAGAAACTCTTATCGAGGCTGAGGCTGCCCTCGACTCATCCCTAGTGGACGACGAGTTGGTGGACCAGATTGAGCAGGCCAGCCTCGACGTGGCTGGTGCCCGAGCCGCGCTTGGCGCGTCAGCGGCCTCAGTTGAAACCACCGCTTTGTCTTCCGTCTCTGCGCTGATCGACGGGGAGGAGACTGAACTCACAGTCGGCACCGCTCATCAAGCCAACGTCACCGGCAACTGGGAGGTGGTGGTTCCCGATGTGGTGCAAGTGAGAGTTCAGGCCGGGGCCGGCTCGCGTGACCTGGCTGCGGCGCTGGAAACTGCCCAGCAAGAACATGATCTCCTGTGTAATCGAGGCAGGGTGGACGGCCTGTCTGAAGCCCGGCAAAAGGCAGAAGAGCGCAAGGATGCTGGCCGCCGACGCGATCAAGCCATCAAAACCATCGCGCGGGACCTCCAAGACTTGACCCCTGAAGCTCTGGCACAGAAGGTGGAGGGCCTCTCCAAGCGAGTCACCTTGTACCCAGCCGACCGGACGGGGGCCTCTCCCCTTCCTCAAGATTTCGATGAGGCTAAGGAAATTGCGTCCGACGCCAAGAACACAGAAGCCCAGCGCCGGGCCGAGTTCGAGCGTTGCGAGGCCATCGCCAGCAAAGCTGCTGAAGCAAGCCAGAATGCCCAGGTCAGCGAGGCCGTTCAAGCTCAGAAGCTCAAAGACGCCCGTAGTGCGATGAAACTGGCCGAGCAGAAACTGGAAGAAGAGCGGCATGAGCAACCAGACCGCGATCTCGATGAAGCCCTAAGCGCTAAGGAAACGGATGTCCGAAACGCGGCCACCGCTTTAAACCAGTCAGAAAGCGAACTGCGAGCTCTAGACCCCGGTACCCTGAAAGCCAAGCTCGACAATGCCCGCGATGTCAAGGCCAAGGCAGAAAACGCTCTTAAGTCCAACCAAGACAGGCGGCGGGATCTAAGGGTCAGACTCGAAGCCCACGGCGAATCTGGTCTGCACTCTCGGCTCAATGATGCAAGAACCGAGCACCAGCACCTAACACGGGAGTACGAACGAATTGAGTCGCGAGCACAGGCTGCTCACCTGCTCCATCAGACCTTCGAGCGGCACCGCCAAGAGGCCCGCCAACGCTACGTCGCACCGTTCAAAGAGCAGATCGAGCAGCTGGGACGAATTGTGTTCGGACCCACATTTGAAGTGGAACTAGACGGCGACTTACGTGTGGCCCAACGGACGCTAGACGGAAAGACCCTCGACATTGAGCAGCTCAGCGTGGGGGCCCGCGAACAACTCGCGGTGATTTGCCGTCTGGCCTGCGCCGCCATCATCAGCCCTGACGGCGGGGGTGCCCCAGTTGTGATCGACGATGCCCTGGGCTGGAGCGACCCGTCCCGCCTTCAGACCATGGGTGCGGCCATTGCCACCGCTGGTAGGGACTGCCAAGTCATCGTGCTTACCTGCACGCCAGGCCGATACGCCCATGTCGGCAACGCGGAGGTTGTGCGCCTGCCGATGTGAGATTCTATGAGGGCATGGGCGAGCAGATGTCCGTCTGGGCAGAGGCCAAAAGGCCGGGAGTCTCGTTCTACGGTTCGGAGATGTTCTCAATCGGGGGTAGCGACCGGAGAATCTCCTGGCCTTTGGCGGTCAAGCCAGCGGCATCGGGGCGGTCGACCGGCTTCTCGCCGGCTATATCCGCGTCACTGAGTATCCGATGGTGCAGGAAGCGGCGGAGCGCTGGGACCCTGGATCTGAGGTGGGTTAGCACCCTGTCGCGCTCGCGGGCGAACACCGGGTCGGCGTCGAGTTGGCCGGGATCTTCTAGCAAGTTGATGATCTGGGACAACTCGTGGCCTTCAGGAACGGGTCCGTAGCGGGTCATGTGGAACAGCAGCCCATCTTCAAGGCTGTACGGGCTCTGACCGTCTATGGCTGCCAAGTCGATGTAGTCGCGCAACTTCTGACGGTAGAGGAGAACGTCCAGCTTCGATGCGAGAAGGTCGGCTAGCGATGCAACCTTCAAATCGTCGATGATGGTTGGGGCCTCCAGCATCGTTACACGACCCGGGTTGTAGCCCCGCTCCGGTGTTCGGAAAATCTCCACCGTCACCCCGCCAACCATGGCATGTAGGCCCTCCCGGTCCTGTCGGAGCACTCGGATATCGCCATCGAATGCTTCAGTGAGCGCATTGGCCGCTTCAACGACATCGAATGGGCCGGCGGTCATGTAGTCGAGGTCGAACGACTGGCGGTGCCGGAGGTGAATCGCGATTGCAGTGCCCCCGAACAATGAGCCATCGATGTCGCCGACAACGCGGGCAAGTATGGGCCACACCTTCCTCAGACCAGCAGGGAGGCAGTCTGCCCAGTCGTCGATTTCACCCACTGCGGGCCTGTTCTCTTTCGGAGATTGCGGTGTCGAGGGCTGTAGCGATCTCTCCTTGGTCATAGCCGCGCATGGTGCGGCATAGCTTGAGTGTTTCGATGGGCAGGTGTTGCAGTGTCCACACTTGGGCTGCCCGGTCGGGACAACCCAGCAAGGTACAGGCAACTTGGAGGGAGTCTCTTGGCAGCTCGATGTCGCTTCCCCGGGTGCCGGACCAGAACATCGGCCAGAACTCCGGTGGGATCCGCGGTGGACAGGTGCTGTCTGACGGGCCGGGGAGCCGGGGGAGGAACGCCAGCGCCCGCACGCACTGCTCGGTGAGGTCGAGGCGCCATAGCTGAACTTCCAGCAGGTTGTTCCCCCACGGGACCTTCTCCTCGCTGAAGCGGGCGAACCCTTGACCGGCCAAGTCCCTCAGAGTTCGCTGCACATGGGGTTCGGACAGGCCCGCGACAGCAGCGATCTGTGGGGCGGTCGTCCCCCGGGGCCGGTTTCGCAGCACACCGGTCACGGCACGTTGCGCCTTCGTCCAATCCGCGGTGGGATCGCCTTTGATGGCGATTGTCACCGGAACCCGAGGGCCCGGTCCTGCGCCAAAATCTTGGGAACGAGTCTCCACAAGCGAGGGAGATCCATCGCCGGAAGCGTCGCCAGCGGCTCCTAGAGCGGTCGCCATTTCTTCATCCTATTGCCGCTGAGTATGGCCTCCACGGGCGATTGAAGCCGATAGCCCGGCACAAAGGGCAACGAGTTCGGGGCAGCCAGCGCGGGCGAGATCAACGGGCGGCTCAATCGAACCGCTGGCGGAGGCGGAACTTCTCTACCTTGCCGTTGCCGGTTCTTGGGAGCTCGTCGATGGGCTCGATGGTGGTGGGGACTTTGTAGGGGGCCAGGGTGCCATCAGTGTGGTTCCGCAGGTCTTCCTCGGTGGGGAGACCGCAGCCGTCGGCTACCACGATGAAGGCGGCTACCGTCTCGCCCAGTACGGGGTCGGGGCGGGCAACCACGGCGATGTCGGCCACTGCGGGGTGGGTACGGAGCGCGGTCTCCACCTCGATGGTGGAGAGGTTCTCTCCCCCTCGGCGGACGATGTCCTTTTGGCGATCCACGAAGTAGAGGTAGCCGTCGTCGTCCACGTAACCCAGGTCGCCGGTGCGGAACCACTCCCCTGATGTGGCTGCCTCGGTGGCCTCCGGGTCTTCGATGTAGCCGTTGAACCCGATGGTGGACCGCAGAAAGCAGATCTCCCCCGTCTCTCCCGTCGGAGCCTCTGAGCCATCGGGCAGGAAGATCCGCAGCACCGACCCCTCGAACGGCCTGCCCACCGAGCCAGGGCGGCGGGGCTCGTCCAAGCGGGTATAGGTACCCGACCCGGCTTCGGTCATCCCGTACCAGTCCATGCACGGCACCCCGTAGCGCTCTTCTATCTGCTCGATGGTCGGAGCGCAGCCCAGCGGGATCATCACCCGCAGCGAGTGCGACCTCTCGTGGGGACCGGGTGGCTGGGCCATCAAAATGTTGATGATGGGCACCAGGGTGAGGAAATAGGTCGGGCGGTAGAGGTCGACCATCGCCCAGAACCGCGACGCCGAGAACTTGCGGGGCATGATCACGCTGGCCCCCCGGCTCAGTGCCGACATGGCCCCGCCCATGGCGTTGCCGTGAAACAGCGGGGTCACCACCAGCGAGCGGTCCGTGTGGCTCAGGCCGAACATCTCCTCATAGGGAGCCGCTCCCCCCGCGAAAAGCTCGGGGCTCATCGGCACCGCTTTGGGCCGCCCGGTGGTGGTGCCCGAGGTGTAGAGCACACTGCCCTCCACGAACCCCTCCACCGGGGGCAGGTCCAGACCCGCGCCCTGCGGCGCCTCGCCAATGAGGTCGGCCAAGAGCAGCGCCCCGTCCACCGCCTCATCCACGCTCACCACCGCTTGCACCCAGTCCATTCCCGCGGTCAAAGCCACGGCCCGTTCGGCCCTCTCAGCCTCGGCGAACACCAGGCGGCATCGGGAGTGGTTGAGCACGAAGTCCATCTCCGCATCGGTCCATTCCGGGTTGATGGGCACCCCGGCCAAGCCGATGGCCTGCATTCCCAACTGGCACTCGATGTATTCGGGGCGGTTCTGCATCCAGATGCAGGCCCGATCACCCAAACCCAGTCCGAAGCGGGTTTGGAATTGGTGGGCCAGTGCCCCGCCGTGAACAGCCAGCTCGCGGTAGGTGCGGTGGCCGTCCTGCTCGGTGAGCACGGCCAGCTTGTCGGGCCAGGCGCGGCTGAAGTCCCGGATGACGTCATACAGGGTGGGCATCGCCGGGCAGCCTAGTGATGCCGGCGCAGCGAGCGCTGCTTCACGTCACCACGTCGGCCGCGCCCCCGTCGATCCGCAGATGGGCACCGTGGACTTGGCGGGCTCGGTCACTGCATACAAACGCCACCAACTCCCCCACGTCGGACACGGTGGCAATGCGCCCGGTCAGGGTAGGCATGATCTCAGTGGTCACGTGGCGCTCAATATCGTCCCAATCGGTGGAGCGGCCCTCCCGCTCGGCCTGGCGGGTCCACAGCTCCACCAACTCGGGGGTGGCAATGGCCCCAGGGCTCACGCAGTTGACGGTGACACCGGTGCCGGCCAGCTCCCGGGCCAGGCTGACCGTCATAGCGGGCAGAGCGCCCTTCGCTGCGTAGTAGCCCGGGATGCGATCTCCGGGCCGAGTAGCCCCCACAGTGGACACCAGCACGATCCGACCCCAACCCTGGTCTCTCATCGCTGGAACCATGAGCCGGGTCATCCGCACCGCGCTGAGCACGTTTCGGTTGTAGGCGTCGAACCACACCTCGGCGTCGTCATCTCCCCAGGTGCCCCCCACTGCCACCCCGTAGTTGTTGACCAGGATGTCCATCGGCCCACTCTGCTCGGCTACCGCCTCAGCCCCCTCGTCGGTGCAGATGTCCCCCCACACCGCTCGAGCCGACGACCCCAACTCGTCGGCTAGCCAGTCCGCCTGCCCTTCCTCAAACCCGTGCACCACCACATCGGCGCCTTCAGCAGCCAGCACCCGAGCAATCCCACTCCCCGTCCCCCGATAGCTCCCGGTAACCAGCGCCACCTTCTCCACGAGACCCAAGTCCATCTCTACATCGTGGCATACAGGCACACGACCAGCTGACCCTCTGCGTTACGTCACTTTGTTTACTGTTATTTCCAGTTATTCTATGTCTATTCCATATCCAGCCTCTCGATTTCCAGCACTCAAGGTGACAAAGGTGCTGCGTCTGCTGCACAAGATCGGATACCGGGAAGTTCCAGGACTAGGAAAGGGCTCCCATATGTGGCTGCGAGCGGAGGGCAGAAAATCAATCTGCTTGCCGATGCACAAGGGACGAGAATTGTCCCCGAGGCTTCTACGGAAGATGCTCGTCGAGGACGCGGGTCTCTCTGATGCCGAAATCGACGCGCTACTCTGAGCGAAGGCGGAAAGGCGAATATGTCCAGGATAAAGGCCTACGAGAACCCAGACAGGGGTTCCGCGTGGTGTGCGGAAGGCGAAATGGGCGACTTTTCCTACTACGCGGGAGCTGACACGCTCGAAGAACTGAGCATGTTGATCGCGGAAGCTGCTGCGGAGAGCGGCGTTTCTCCTGAGGTGATCTTGGTGACCGATCCCGACGCCGATGACGCCCCGATTGCATCGATCGACCTGCCCGCCATCGTTTCGCAATGAGCAGTTCGACGGGGCGGTTGTTCCGGGTCACGACGTTTGGGGAATCCCACGGCGGCGGCATCGGCGCGGTGGTGGACGGATGCCCGCCCCGGCTTCCGCTGACCGAGGAGATCATCCAGCACGATTTGGACCGCCGGCGACCCGGTCAGAGCCGGCTCACCACCCTGAGGGACGAGGCCGACAAAGTGGCGATCCTCTCGGGGGTGTTCGAAGGCCACACGCTGGGATCGCCCATTACCATGCTGGTGGGCAACACCGATGCCCGGCCCAGCGCCTATGAGGACTTCAAGGACGTCTACCGCCCCTCCCACGCCGACTACACAACTGAGGCCAAGTACGGCATTCGCAACTGGCAGGGAGGGGGGCGGGCCAGCGCCCGGGAGACCATCGGCCGGGTGGCAGCCGGAGCCATCGCCCGCCAGCTCCTGCGGACCGCGGCCAACATCGAGGTGCTGGCCTGGGTCCGCCAGGTGGGCCCCATCACTGCCGATGTCGATCTGGCCGCGGTGACCTTGGCCGATGTGGAGGCCGACGCCACCCGATGCCCGTCGCCCGAACACGCGGAGGCCATAACCGAGGCCATCGAAGCCGCCCGCCGCGACGGCAACTCGCTGGGCGGGATTGTCGAATGCGTGGCCCGAAGGGTGCCCCCCGGCCTGGGTGAGCCGGTGTTCGACAAGTTGGAAGCCGATTTGGCCAAGGCCGCCCTGTCGCTGCCCGCGGCCAAGGGCTTCGAGATCGGCTCGGGTTTCGCCGGGGTGACCATGACCGGTCGGGAGCACAACGACCCCTTCATCCCGGGACCCGACGGCCGGCCCCGCACCACCTCGAACCGCTCTGGCGGAGTGCAGGGCGGCATCAGCAACGGCGAGGACATCGTGATCCGAGTGGGGTTCAAACCCACCGCCACCATCGCATCGGCCCAAGACACTGTCGACCGGGACAACAACCCGGTCACGCTGGCCGCTCGGGGCCGTCATGATCCCTGCGTTCTGCCCCGGGCGGTGCCCATGGTGGAGGCCCAAGTGCTGTTGGTGCTGGCCGACCACTGGCTGCGCCAGCAAGCCGTCGAAGCGATCGACTGCGGCGGATGACAATCGAAGACACGGCAGACAAAGCCATTACCCCCGAAGACCAGCGCCTGCTCATCGAAGTCAGCGGCCGCATCGCCACCATCACCTTGAACCGGCCCGAGGCCCGCAACGCCATGACCAAGCGGATGCGCAACGACCTGTGCGCCGCGCTCAGGGCCGCCGATGCGGAAGACGGCGTGGACGCCATCATCCTCACCGGAGCCGACCCGGTGTTCACCGGCGGGGTGGATCTGCGGGAGGCAGCCGCCGATGGTGTCGCGAGGAACCCAGGCGACGACAAGCGCCAAGCCGAAGACCCAGCACAAGCCTGCCGGGATACCGCCAAGCCCCTTATCTGCGCCGTGAACGGCACCTGCGTTACCGGCGGCTTGGAGATCGCCTTGAGCTGCGACTTCATCGTGGCCTCTGAACAAGCCCGATTCGCCGACACCCACACCAAGATCGGGGTGATCGCCGGCTGGGGCATGACCGCGCTATTGCCCCGAGCCGTGGGCAAGCACATGGCCAAGGAGATGACCGCCACCGCCCGTTTCGTCTATGCCGAAGAGGCCCTGCGGATTGGCCTGGTCAACCATGTTGTGCCCCATGATGAACTGCTGGCCCGGGCTCGGGATCTGGCCGCTCAGATCGTGGCGGCGACCACTCCTGCGACAGCGGCCACCATGCAGCTCTACGACAAGGGCGATGGATTGAGCTTCACCGAGGCCAAAGCGATAGAAGAGGAAGCCCTGCGCAATTGGACCGTGAACGCCGACGACATGCAGCGCCGCGGCCTGGGAAAGGGAAGCTGACATGGCCGACTCCCCTCAATTCAGCCTGTTCCTCCCCCAGATGCGGATGGATATGGACACCATCGAAGAGCGGGTGAAGGCGGCCGAGGCATGCGGGTTTCACAAGATCGACCTGATAGACCACTTGAACCCGCCTCTGCTGCCGGCTTCGCCCATGTATGACGCCTTCGTGACCGCGGCCGCGGTGGCCGCGTGGACCGAGCGGGTGCGCATTGGCCACATGGTGCTGTGCGGGCAGTTCCGCCATCCGGCGCTGTTGGCCAAGATGATCGTGAGCCTGGATCACTTCAGCGGGGGCCGTTTCGATTTGGGTATCGGCTGGGGCTCGGTGCCCGATGAGATGGGGCGATTCGGCCTCGGCGACGAACCGTCGGGGGTGCGGGCCGCCCGCCTGCGCGAGACCTTGGAGGTGGTGGGGGCGCTCCTCACCGGCGAGCCGGTCAACCACAAGGGCCGGTTCTTCGAACTGCACGACGCCCAGCAACAGCCCACTCCGGTGAATGGGCATATCCCCATCCTGATTGGCGGGGCGGGCCGCAAACTCACCATGCCGCTAGTGCGGGATTTCGCCGACTGGTGGAATTGCCCTGTTTACGGGATGGCTGAATTGGACGAACTGATTCCGCTGTCCGGCAACGCCCGCTTATCGGTGCAACGGGCCATCGGCCTGGCCCCGTCGTCAGCGGCCCGGGACGAGGTGGTGGCCACCGCCCAGCGCCGTTTCGGCGACTGGGCCCTAGTGGCGGGCACTCCCGACGAGGTGGCCGAGGGCCTCCGGGCCGACCGGGAAATGGGTGCCGAGCAGTTCGTGCTCCAGTTCACCGACTTCGCCGCTCCGGAGACTCTCGAACTCTTTGCCGCTGAGGTGATGCCCGCAGTGGCATAGCTAACCGCTATCTGCTTTCTCAGGTGGTGAAGCTCCCCCGTATCATGCCGACCCATGGGAACCGATGGCCGGGCCAGCCGAGCAGGGCGATTCAAGCAGGCACTTTTGGCCTCTGATGACGTGGCCATCATCGCCGAGATCAAGCGTCGTTCCCCGTCTCGGGGCGATTTGAACGCCAGCCTCGACCCAGCCGACCTGGCAGTGGCCTATCGCGACGGCGGGGCGGCCTGCTTGTCGGTGCTCACCAACCAGGAAATGTTCGGGGGCAGCGGCGAAGACATGGCTGCCGCGGCCGAGGCCTCCGGATTGCCCGTGCTCCGCAAGGACTTCATTACCAGCGTCGACGACGTACACGAATCCCACGCGATGGGGGCCGACGCGCTGCTGCTGATCGTGGCCGACCTCACGACGACAAAGCTGACCGAGTTGCACCAATTGGCCTTGTCGTTGGGCATGGACGTGCTCACCGAGGTCAAATCGGAAGCCGAGCTGGAAGCTGCTCTTGAAGCCGGCGCCGATGTCATCGGGGTCAACCAGCGGGAGAAGCCCAAGAGCGAGGCGTTCACTATGGACTACCAGCGGGCTGAGCGCATGGCTCCGCTGTTCCCCAACCATGTGGTGAAGGTGGCCGAGTCTGGTATCGCCGTTCCCGGAGGCACCACCATGGTCGCGGTGCGAGACGCGGGATACGACGCCGCCCTCATCGGCGAAGCCCTGGTCACATCGGGCGACCCGGTGAAGCGGCTCCAAGAGCTACTGGCCTGATATTCGGCCTAATCCGCGGCGAGCCTTCCAGCCGCGGTACCCCGCAGCACCAGGGTGCCGTGCTGGTCGGTGGTGGCGATGTCCACCTCTACAGTGCCGTCGTCATTGACCGCGGTCACCACTACCTCGGCGGTCAGGGTGTCTCCCGGCCACACCGGCTTTAGAAAGTCGGCCCCGTAGCGGTCTAGTCCCTCGTCTCCGAACACCGTCACCAGGGCTTGGCCGGTGATGCCCATGGTCAGCATGCCGTGGGCGAAGAGCTGGTCGAATCCGTGCTCTGTGGCGTAGATCTCATCGTGGTGGAAGGGGTGGAAGTCGCCCGAGGCACCGGCGTAGGCCACCAGCTGGGTGCGGGTCAGCCCGTCAGCCACCACCTGGTGATGACGAGCACCGACCTCGGGCTTCATTCCCGCACCTCGTTGGCCGCTCGCACGTTGATCCACCGGGCAGTCACACACGGTTGCCCATCGGCGTCGGTGAAGGTGGTGACGATCTCTCGGAATCGCAGCTGCCCGCCTCGGCGGCCCTGTTTGAACCACTCCTCCCCGTCGACCACCGTGGCGGTGAGCACTTCGCCGGCTTTCGGATGGCGGTGATACTCGAACACCATCCCGGCGTGGAACCCCGAGCCCGACTCGGGCGCCACCGGCGGCCACGGGCTGTCAGATCGCAACCGGCGGTCGTAGTCGGGGTCGTAGCGGTCGGCGGCCACCATAAATGTGGGCGGGGCCACTGCGTCGGGGTCGAACGAGGCGTCGTGATCACCCACCGCCCGCTTGAACTCCTGTATATGACCAGTCTCGATGGGAAACTCGAATGAGCGCATGAACTGGCAGCCTCCTAGGGAGTGAGCACGATCTTGCCGAAAAACGAGGAGCTCTCCATCAGCCGATGGGCCTTGGCGATCTCCTCCAAGGGGAACACCGCGGCGATCTCCGGCGTGACCTGACCCTGGTCGATCATGGCCAGCAAGCCCCGCATGGTGGCCGCGATCCGCTGGTTATCGGGGCGGCCCACTCCCATGAGGGTGATGCCCTTCACGAAGAGTTGGCCTAGGTGCAGTTCGCCGATGTGCCCGGCGGTGACTCCACAGGTCACGAAACGGCCCTCGGGTGCCAGCGACCGCACCGCGGCGGCAAACACTGGGGTGCCCACATGGTCGAGCACCACGTCGACTCCTCTCCCATCGGTGGCCTCTCGCACAGCGGTAACGATGTCGTCGTCGTAGTGGTCGATGGCCAGATATGCGCCTAGCTCCATCGCTCGAGCCCGCTTCTCAGCAGTGCCCGCGGTGGCGATCACCCGACAGCCCATGGCCCGGGCGATCTGGATCCCGAAGCTTCCCACCCCCGATCCGGCGGCCATGACCAGCACGGTCTCACCTGATTGGATCTGGGCCTTCTCGATTAGGGCCTGATGGGCTGAGCGGCCTGCCGTAGGGGTGGCCCCTCCGGCCTCAAAGCTGATCCCCTCAGGCAGAGGAAAAACCAGCTCTGCCGGCGCCAGCGCCAACGTTGCGTGGGTCCGCTCCCCCGATGCCACCACTCGGTCGCCCACGGCCACAGTCGTCACCTGCGATCCCACTGCCTCCACCTCGCCGGATATGTCCCGCCCGCCCACGTGCTGGGGCCAGCGCAGCTTCATGCCGTGCGAACCTTCTCGCCAGTACACGTCCACCCGATCCATCGAGGTGGCCTTCACTCGGATCAGCGCATCGCCAGGGCCGGGATCGGGGTCGGGCAACTCCCCTACCCGCAACACTTCAAGCCCGCCTTGGAACTCCTGATAGGCGGCCCGCACGTCAGCGCACCCGCACGCTGGGCAGTTCTCCGCCCCCATCTCGCAGCCAGGTCAAGAACTCCCCCACTGGGGCAGGCTCAGCCACATCGGCTGACTCTTCAAGGCGCGACTCCCAGAATTCCCGATAAGTGGGCCAGAACTCGTGCCACGCCCCCTCATAGGGCTCCTCGTCGGGCCAGCGCATCTTGTTCTCCCCGATCGGCGGGGCGTTCAGGTCGGTGGCATACCAATACAGGGGCAGCCGCCGCCGGAAGTACCAGCGGCTGTCGATCCGCTCATAGTCGTCCCAGTACATCATGGTCATGATCACCCACTCGTCGCCGGTCTCGTGCTCGTTGCGGGAATACACCACCCCACGGGCTCGATCAGGTCCGTCGAACTCGATGATGTGGTTGCCGGTCACATGAGCGGTCCCGGTGAACTTGCCCCCCATCGTCTCGCCGAACCACTCTGCCAGCGCAGCCCGCCCCGATCGCCCCCGGCCTACCTGCACATCGGCGGGAAACAGGCTCACCCAGGCATCTGTCGCCCTCATATCCAGCGCCAAGCAGTAGCGGGCGGCCAGTCCCCTGATCTCCTCAATGGACTCGAGCCGCTCCAGCCGCTCCTCCAGCGATTCTGTGGACATCATGGCGGCAACTTAGCGGCCGCTAGTGGTCCGTCTGTGAATTGGCAGGAGCGGATTGCGACAGCAGCGGCGTTCCTCGCAAGGCGCACCGACGCAGCCATACCCGGAGCGTACGGCAAGGAGGCGCAACGCCGCGAGGGGCGTCGATGCCTAGCAGGACGCCCTGACCAATTTGCAGACGGACCACTAGAGTGCGGCCCCATGACCGCAGGAGTTGTTTTGGCCCACGGGGCGTTTCACGGACCTTGGTGTTGGGAGCGGGTGCAGCCCCTTCTTGAAGCCGAGGGCCTAACCAACTCTGCCTCCGATCTCTGCCGTCCTACCACTGCCGAAGACATCGCCGCCTTCCAGGCCGATGTGAACGACATGCGGACCCAGCTGGGTGGCGACGGGCCCGTCATCGCCGTAGGACATTCGCTGGGAGGCCTGTCCATCTCCGGACTCGACCCGGCCACGGTGGACCATCTTGTGTACCTGGCCGCCGTCTTGCCGATTGACGAGAGTGGTGAAGACAACCCGCCCGATCCCTATAGCGGGGTTATTGCCGAAAATTTCTTCCCAGCCCTCGTCCAAGGCGAGGACGGATACACCTCGGTCAAACCGGGCGCGGCAGGCGATCTCTTCTACCACGACTGCTCGCCTGAGGACATCGCCTGGGCCGAGTCCGCAGCTACGCCCCCAGCCCTTGGGCCAAGCCCCCCAGCCCTACGCCCGGGCGGCATGGCGGGACGTCGAGTCCACCTACATCGTGTGCCTCGAAGACCAGACGCTCGCCTTGGAGTTCCAGCGAAATTGCGCCAGATTCGCTACCAGGGTGGTGGAGCTCGAGGGCAGCCACTCCCCCATGCTGGCCCAGCCCGATGCAGTGGCCGCGGTGATCACCAAGATCGCAGGCCATTAGGCCCAGCTCGTCGAGTCATCAGAAAGGAACGGCAATGGAATACCGCACCCTGGGAGGCTCCGGAGTCCAGGTGAGCACCCTGTGCCTTGGCGCCATGATGTACGGCCCCGCGGGCAACAACGACGAGGCCGAGTGCGCGGCCATGACGCAGGTGGCGCTGGACGCCGGGATCAACTTCATCGACACCGCCGACCGCTACAGCATGGGCATCTCTGAGGAGATCGTCGGGCGGGCCATCAAGGGCCGGCGCGACAACGTGGTTGTGGCCACCAAGTTCTATGGCCCCATGGGCGATGACATCAACATGCAGGGCGGCTCCCGCCGCTGGGTTACCCAGGCGGTGGACGACAGCTTGCGCCGCCTCGACACCGACTACATCGACCTCTACCAGATGCACCGCCCCGACCCCCGCACCGACTTCGGCGACACCCTGGCTGCGCTCACCGATCTGGTTCGGGCCGGCAAGATCCGCATGATCGGCACCTCCACCTTCCCAGCCGAGCGGATAGTGGAGGGCCAGTGGGCCGCCGAGCGCCGCAGCCTTGAGCGAGTCCGCTGCGAGCAGCCCCCGTACTCCATCTTCACCCGGGAGATCGAGCGGTCGGTGCTGCCCACCTGCGAGGCCTACGACATGGGCGTGATCGTGTGGAGCCCGCTCAACGGCGGCTGGCTCACCGGCAAGTACCGCAAGGACTCCGACTGGCCGGATAACTCCAGAGCAACCCGCAACCTGGTCAGCGCCAAACGCTGGGACCGAGAAAACCCCGTGGTAGCCCACAAGCTCGACCTGGTCGAAGAGCTCGACGCCCTAGCCACCGAAATCGGCTGCTCCATGGCCACCCTGGCCTACGCCTTCACCCTGGCCCACCCCGCGGTGACCTCCACCATCATCGGCCCCCGCACCCCCCAACAACTAGACGCCGCCCTAGAAAACCCCGACCTGCGCCTCACCAACGAGGTCCTAGACCGCATCGACGACCTAGTCCCCCCCGGAACAGACCTAAACCCCGACGACGCCTTCTACATCCCCCCAGCCGTCTCGAATCCGGCCCTCAGAAGGATTTAACTAGTCCGCTCGCCCGAGCGCTCAATAGCCCGCACATCAGTCCCCAGGTAAGAAGCAATCACCAAAGGATCGTTCCGCACCTCTTCCGGCGACCCCTCAGATATCACCCGCCCTGCCTCCAGGCAGTAGACCCGGTCGCTAATGCTCATGACCAGCGGCATGTCGTGCTCGATCACCACGACCGCCGCACCCAACTCGGCCTGAATGCGCCGGATAAGCGGCCCGAAGGCCTCACTCTCCCGCTGGGCCACCCCGCCGGTGGGCTCGTCCAGCAACAGCACCTTGGCGTCCACCGCCAGCAGGCTGGCCAACTCCACGATGCGACGGGTACCGGTGGATAGGTTGGAGATGAAGTGGTCGGCGTAGCGGCCCAGGCCCACAAAGTCCATGAGGCCGTCCACATCGGCCCGCTTGCGCCGCTCCATTCCCGGCGACGGCGGCACTCCCAGCAGCGACGGAACCAGCAGCGAGCGATCCCGGGCCTCCATCGAAACCATCAGCGCCTCTCGCACCGTGAGATCGGGATACAGCTTGGCGTGCTGGAACCCCCGGCCCAAGCCGCCGCGGTGGCGGCGATATGAGGGCAGATGGGCGATATCTCGCCCCAGCACCTCCACTTCGCCTCGGAACGGCACGAAGCCGCTTATGGCGTTCATGAGGGTCGACTTGCCTGCCCCATTGGAGCCGATCAATCCCACCAGCTCTCCCTGATAGACCTCGATGGAAACGTCGTCCACCGCCACCTTCCCGCCGAAATGCACATGCACATCTCGCACCGCTAGCCACGGATGCCCCTCCTCCATAGTCACCGTGCGCTCGCTGGTGATGGGCACCGGCTTGTCCATCGCCGGCACCGGCACGGGAATATCCCGGGCCGCCATTCGCTCATCAGCCAGACCCAGCAAGAAGTCGCGCAGCTTGTAGAGGAGCTGCATGATCCCGCCGGGGAAGTACATCAGCAATAGCAGAAGCCCCACACCCGAGGTGAGCAGCCGCACCTCGTCGCTGGCCCCGAAGATGGCGGGAATGCCCTTAACCCACAGCACGCCCAACAAGGGCCCGGCTATCGACCCCAAACCGCCGATGATGGCGATGGCGATGACATTGATCGACTCGTTGGCGTTGAACAGCACCTGGGGATTGATGGTGGGCTCGCCGGTGATAATCAGTCCCCCGCCCAAGGCGGCCAGCCCCCCGGCCAGGGTGAACGAGATGAGCTTGATGCGACTGCCCGACACGGTGGACGCCGCCGCCATGTCCTCGTTGTCGCGCACCGCAATCATCATCCGCCCGATCCCGGTCTTTCGCAGGTGAGCCACCATCCACACTGCCAGCGCCAGCAAGACCAGCACCAAGAAGAAGAACGACTTGCGGGAAGCGGTGAAATCGAACGGGCCCCACACCGGTGGGATGACCTTGGGCGAGTTCGTGGCCCCCTGGGTGAACACGTCCTGCACAAAGATCCACGACATGGCGGCGATGGCGAAGGCCAAGGTGGTCACCGCCAGCATAAGGCCCTTCACCCGCAGCGCGGGCACGCCGATAATGAACGCAGTGACCATGCCTGCGGCCACCGCGATCACCATGGCCACTCCCCACGGCAGATCGAACGACCAGTCCCACCAGTCGAACGGAATGGGGATGTCGCTGTTCTCGGTCAGTGCCACCACGGTGAGGCCGCCCACACCGGCAAAGGCAAACTGGCCCAACGAGAGCTGTCCGGCCCAGCCGGTGAGCATCGACACCGACAAAGCAATCAACGCGAAACCCAGAATGCGGGTCCAGGTATACAGATTCGAATTCTTAGTGAGGAACAACCCAAGGAGCACCAGGCCGCCGAAAAGGGCGCCAAACCCGAAGCGGGACAGATTTCGGATGTACCAAAGGCCTCGGAGCCGTTCGGGGATGGCCTTCACCTTGGGCGAGAGCGACCACTCCCCTTCGTCTTCAGCGCCCCCGCGAGCGAACAAGACGGTGATCACCAAGATCGCGATGAAGAAGATCACGTCCACCGCCTCTCGGATGTCGCGGTCCACGTTTCCCTGGAACAGCCGCTGGAAGATGCCCAGGCCGATACCGGCGATCAGCGTCACCCACAGCGATCTCATTCGGGCGATGAGCGCCACCAGCAATACCCGCAGGAGCAATCCGGGACCGAGGCTGGCAGTTCCCGCATCGGCAGCACTAACCCGGAACGGAGCAAGAAGGATTAGCGTGACCCCGGCCAGCGCCCCGCCGATGGTCCACACCATGGTGGACACCCGCCGCACGCTGATACCGAACAGCCGCCCGGTGTCCGCGTTCTCAGCCGAGGCCCGGATGGCCAGCCCGTAGCGGGTGCGGCCCAAGAACAGGGCCAAAACCACGATCACCAGCGGCACCACTATCACTACCAACAACTCCCGCCCCCCGATCCGGAGATGATCGGTGACCTCCCACCTGAAGTCCTGTGCGGTGAGCTTCGGAGGCAGGGGGAACGGGCCTGGTCGAGACACATCGGGCAGCTCGATGGAGGCGAATATGGCCAACTGGGCCACCCCCAAAGTGGCGATGAACAGCACCAGCCGCGGCGAGTTGAACAGCCGCCGCACCACCACTAGCTCGGTGACCATGGCGAAAAAGGCTGCGGCCCCGATCGACAAGAAGAACGCCACCCAGTAGGGCACGTCGTAGCGGAACGTGAGCATGGCCATGAGGGCTACGCCGAAGCTGCCGATCTCGGCGTGGGCGAAATTCAGCACGCCGGTCGAGCGGTAGATCAACACGAAACCGGCCGCCAAGGCGGCCACGATGAGCCCCTGAACGCTGCCTGAGAACAAGTCCTGCTGGGAGATCTCCCAGCCGATGTCGATCACTGCTCGCCCGCCTTATGGCAGCTCAACACGGCGTCAGCCCAAATCACGCTCAACCGCCCTCGGCTCCCAGGAACACGGCCCGCACCAGGTCGTCCCGCTCGGCCAGCTCCTGGGCTGGACCCTCGAAGCGAACCCGCCCCTTCTCCATGAACACCGCCCGCTCGGCCACACTCAGGGCCACGTTCAGCGACTGCTCCACGATGATCATGGTCAGCCCGGTCTCCTTTAGCTGCTCCACCACCTCCAGCAGCTCCTGCACCACTACCGGGGCCAGTCCCAGCGACAGCTCGTCGATGAGCAACACCTCGGGTTCGTGCATCAAACCCATCCCGAAGGCCAGCATCTGCTGCTGTCCTCCCGACAGATCGCTGGCCGCTTGGTTGCGCTTCTCCCGCAGCGCGCCGAACACGTCGTACACCCGCTCGACTCGGGCGTAGATCTCGTCCTTTTCCGCTTTCGTAGACAGCATGCTGGCCAGGAGGTTCTCCTCCACCGTGAGGCCGGGAAACACCCCGGCACCGCCCCGCACCTGCACGATCCCCTGCTTGAAGCGCAGCTCGGCATCGGCGTAGGTGATGGTGCGCCCGTTGAGCCGAATTGCCCCCCGGTCGGGCACGCCCAGTCCACTGACCGCCCGCAACAGGGTGGACTTGCCCGCTCCGTTGGTGCCCAGCAGGGCCAGAGTCTCGCCCCGTCGCACTTCCAGCCCGCAGTCGAACAGCACCTGCACCGGCCCGTAGCTGTAATCGAGGCCTCGCACCTGGAGCACCGGAATGTCGTCGGGATGCTCCGACATGCGGCGCATCTCCTCCTGCTCCTCTACCAGCTCGCTTACCGCCAGGGAGATGTCTCGTTTTATGTAGCGGGATCCGTAGGCCACCAGAAGGCCGCCGATGATCGAGGCGGGCGGAGCCACGAGGCTGATCGCCAGCCGTTCTCCATGGGCATCGCTGATGGAGCCGGCGATGATGCTGCCCATGAAGCCGCCCATCAAGAAGATGAACACCGGCAACAGAGCGAAAGCTTGGGCTCGCATCCGGTAGGGAGCAACCGCGCCGATGGTTGGCGCCGCGGCCACGAAGGAGGCCGACGTACACCCGTTGGCCAGGCTGATGCCGAAGATCATGATGGCGGGCTGGTGGAACCGCATGGCGATGAGCACCAGCACACCCGACATGATGATGAGCGTGCCCGCAGTCCGCACCATCTTGGACGGGTCCTCCCGGAACATCCCGTCAAATTTGAAGCCTGAAATCGGAATGGCAACCAGGCTGGCCAACCACACCAGCGACGTCACCCAGCCCCGCTGGAAAGCCTCGTAGCCGTACTCGTCTTTCAGCATCAGGTTGAGCTGGCTGGGCAGCGTGACCAGCGCGAATCCCAGAGTGCCCACGCCCACCGCCAGGAAATAAAACGTCTTAACCTTCTTGAGCCGGGCGAAAGCCGTGGACATCGACACCGGCAGGTCGGACCCTATTGGCGGCATCTCGTACTGCTCGCCAAGGATGGCCTGCTGCTCGTTGCCCGCCCGGGGGGGCTCCTTCAAGATCAGCGAAACCAGCGCGAGGATGATCGGCGGGATGGCGAATATGTAGAACGCCCATCGCCACCCGTCAGCTCCACCGGCGATGGAGGCGATGGCCCCAGCCAAGACCGGGCCGATGAGCAGGCCGATGGGCCGGCCCATGCCCTCGAAGGCGAAGATCCGAGCCCGAGCAGGAATGGGGTAGGTGTCGGTGAGCAGCGAGGAGTGGACCGGCAACCGGTTGGCCTGGCCCGCCCCGGTGAGAACCCGGGTCCAGAAATACTGAAATGGGTTCCTCACCAATCCGGTGAGGAACACGCTCACCGCCCAACCTGCGGTGGCCACGGGCACGATCAGGGTGCGCTTCACCCGGTCGGCCAACCAGGCCAGCGGCACCGCCCCCAGCACCAAGGCCACACCGCCGAATGAAGAGATGCCCAAGATAACTGTGTCGGAAACTCCAAAGGCGTCCTGAAGGTCGGGTAGGAGCACCGCTATTGCCACCCGATCGAATTCGTCGATCACGTTGAGCAAAAAGAGCACTACGAGCATGCTCGCCCCGCCGGCTCGGATTCCCTGCTTCAGGGTCATAGGCGCTTCGCCTACACCGGGCAGCAGGTCGTCGGGCAGCACCACCACCTCGGACTTGGCCGCTTGTTCGGCTAGGCGCTTGGACTCCTCCTCGAAGACCGCCGATGCCAGGTTGGCCGGATCGTCCAACTGCGACTCTTCGACCTCTGGCTCTACCGGGTCGTCCACTGATCCCCCATCGGGGCAAAACACTAGGCCATCAGTTCTACGCCGCGCACGACATCGGCTGTTCACAGAAGACGATTTCATCGACTACTGTTCGTCGCCAAGCTACGGAGAGGGGTAACCGTGTCTCGAAGGATGCTGAAGTTCTGGGGAGCACTCCTAGTGCTCGTGCTCGTGGCCGCAGCCTGCGGAGGCAACGACGATGACGACGGGGGTGCCCAGCCCGCTCCCTCGGAGCAGACCGCCGCCCCAGCCCCTGACGAGCCCGATGCCCCCGACGACACAGGCGATGGGGACGAGCCGGCCACCGAGACCCCCGATGCTCCTGACGAGCCGGCCCCCGATGAGCCATCCGACTCCGGCGATGGAGACGAGCCATCAGAGCCGGCCCCCGCCGAGCCGGTGGACATCGGCTTCGACGAGCCCCGGGGCGATATGTTCATCGACTTCCACAGGACGTTCGACCGGTCGCACCCGTTCCAGCCGCTGGATGTGTTCTGCACGGCTACTCCTGATCCCGACTCGCCGCCTCAGGCCACCGAAGCGGGCATCACCGAGGACTCCATCACCATCGTCCACCTGCGCACCAAGCTCGAAGAGTTGGAGGGCATCGGCTTCGCCGTTCCGGTGGGCGACCCCAAAGACATGTTCGAAACGTTCACCAAAGTGATCAATGAAGACTGCAATGGGATCTGGGGCCGCCAGATCGACCTGCGCCTCGTGGAGGTGTCGGCACTGGGCGGCGGCGGCGAGGACATAGACACCCTGCGCAACCAAGCCTGCATCGAGGCCACCGAGGATCACAACGCGGTGATCGTGACCAACACCACCGGCTTCCAGGGCACTGCCATCTTGTGCATCACCGCCGACCACGACACCCTGTTCCTCACCACCCAGGGCAACCCCGCCGAGTTCCACGAGCAAGCCAATGGCCTGCTGTACTCGCTGAGCCCCGTGGCCGAGCACTCGGTGGTCAACATGACCCAGGCCATCATCGACACCGGTGCCTTGGACGGCAAGAACATCGCGGTGATCTGGCCCGACACCCCAGGGCAGCCCGAGACCGTGCAAGCCGGGATCATCGATGTCTTGGAGGCCGCAGGCTACGACATCGCCGTTGCCGAGCAGATCGGCTGCGGCGGGGCCACCACCTGCCGTGAGGGCAACGACATCGCGGTGGAGCGGATGCTGGAAGAGGACGTCGACGTGGTCTTCCCCGCCCTCAACGTGCTCAGCCTGCCCCAGTTCATCAATGAGATGGTCAACCAGGGCTTCGCCCCCGGCGACGTGCAGTTCTACAACTCCGACTTCAACAGCCAGGCCGGCGACCTGGTGTCGGGCAAGGTGGCCCAGTTCGGCGGAAACGCCGCCGCGGAGATGTACAACGGCACCATCATCATCGACGATGCCCCCACCGGTAACTTCCGCTCCGAAGACCCGGTGCTCAGCTTCAACGCACCTCTGAACATCATGTGCAACGAGACTTATGCGGCCAACAGCGCCATAGGCGCCCAGCACATCCGTGACGTGTACGGGAGCTACGACAGCGCCTACGGCATGACCTCCACGGTGTGTACCGAGATGCGCATGGCGGCCCGGGCCATCTACGACGCCGGTCCCAATCCCACCCGCCAGGACATCTACAACGCCTTCGCAAACCTGGGTTCAGTGGACATCCAGCACCAGCTTCCCGCCACCTTCGGCCCCGACAAGTTCGGCGCTCCCGACGTGGTGACCGAGCTGGTGTTCAACTTCCCGTGCCCCGGCGACCCCGATATTCCCACCTGCGTCCAGCAAACTGCTCCCTACCGACCCATCAACTAGCGATTTTCTGAACTTCTGATTGCTACCGCTGCTGTCTTGTCAAAGACTCAGCGGTAGCATCAGGGGGTGAAATTCGGGCATCCCGCTCCCGGAGACAATCAAGGGTGTTTTCTGCCGCGGCCTTGGCTCTCGCCCTCACTCTGGTCGCCGCGGCCTGCGGAGGCTCGGAGACTTCTGTTCCCGAAGACCCGCCCACCGAATCGGCCCCCACCGCCGCATCCGCCGAACCAGGCACTGTTCAAGCTCCGACTCCGGGCCTCGCACCCTGAGACCCGAGCTCCCACCGAGGTGGCTGCTCCGGCTGAGCCGACTTCCGAATCAGACAACATGGGTGCTTCACCGGGACTACCCGAACCCGACGAGTGCACCTGCCTCCGAATCGAACCTGAGGCCGCCAGCTGCGCCTTCCGATCCAGCACTCCACGTCAGGCGCCACAGCCCACGCCCGCCTCAACTCCTGAGTCGACTTCGCCCACGCCCAGGCCGACACCGCAGTCCACCTCGGCACCAACGCCCGCCTCCAACTCCGCATGCCCACAGCAGTGCGCCACAGCCCACGTACCGACCTCAACTCCACAGCCCACCCAGGCGCCGACAGCCCACGCCCGCCTCAACTCCACAGCTCCAACACCAGTGCAGACTCCGGTTCCGACCCCCGTGCCCACCCCGGTTCCCGAATCAGATTTGCCCTCGGTTGAGGTAGTTAATGTGGCTACCGGGGCCACCGTTAATCTGGCCAACTTCGCCCCGTCTGACCGGCCCATCGTGCTGTGGTTCTGGGCTCCCCATTGACCCACCTGCCGCCGGGAAGCCCCCGGCCTCGACCAGTTGGCTCGAGACAACACCGACAAGTTCACCCTCATCGGAGTGGGTGCCCGCGACGATCTCCGACAGGCTGAGGATTTCGTGAACAGAACCGGGACAACCTTCGCCATGTTGTGGGATCCCTCCGGTGCCTCCTGGAACGGCCTTGGAATCACCAGCCAGCACCGGGTAATCGTCCTTAACCGGTTTGGCCAGAAAATCGATCAGCGGGCCAGCCCGTCGGACAGCTGGATCCTGGACACGGTTGCCGGAATTGGAACTGCCTAACGTGGATGCACCCATGAAGATGAGACTCAAGATCCTCGCCGTCGCCGCCTGCTTAGCCATGGTCGCCGTGGCCTGCGGAGGCGGTGACGACAGCCCGGCAGAGTCGTCACCTGCGTCGACCCCCGCTCCAGCCCCCACTCAGGAGCCCGCGACCGAGTCAGCCCCTGAGGGCGCTGCTCCGGCCCCGGCATCTGACCTGCCCTCGGTGGAGTTGGTGAACGTGGATACCGGGGCCACAGTAAACTTGGCCAGCTTTGCCCCCTCAGACCGGCCCTTGGTGCTGTGGTTCTGGGCCCCCCATTGATCCATCTGCCGCCGGGAAGCCCCCGGTGTCGAGCAGTTCGCTCGAACCAATTCTGACAAACTCACCGTCATCGGGGTCGGCACCCAAGACAACCTCGGACTGGCCCAGTCATTTGTGCAGTCCACCGGAACCACGTTCACCATGTTGTGGGATCCGACCTTCGAATCTTGGAGACAGTTGGGAATCTCCAGTCAGCCTTCGGGAATGCTGCTTGACGGCAACGGCACGATCCTCACCACTTGGCGGGGCGAGATACCACAGAGCCGGGTGCTGGAGGCCGTAGGCGCCTAGACAAAAGGCAGCTTGACCACGGTGGCGGGCACCAGGGTGCCTCGCATATCCACGGCCAATTCGTCTCCTATATCGGCGTCAGGAGGGACGAAGGCCAAGGCGATGCCCGCCTCCAGCATGGGTGAGAAGTTGCCCGAGGTGACCTCCCCCACAACGTCGCCGTTCTGAAGCACAGCCTGGCCCTCCCGGGGAGGGCGGCGGCCCTCGACTCGCAATCCCCGCAGCCGGCGGTGAATGCCCCGCTCTCGCTCCGCGGCCAGTGCTTCCCGCCCGTGGAATAACGGCTTGTCCCAACGCACCACCCAGCCCAGCCCTGCTTGCAACGGGGTAATACCCGTACCCAGCTCATGGCCGTGCAACGGCAAGCCAGCCTCCAGGCGCAGCGTGTCCCGAGCGCCCAACCCGGCAGGGAGGACCCCCGCCTCGGTCACTGCATCCCAGAGCTGCCCAGCCATCTCCTCAGGCACGGCGATCTCCACACCGTCTTCGCCGGTGTAGCCGGTGCCGGCCACCGTCAGCGGCGTGCCCTCCCACTCAACCGACCCCACGCAGTTGCGGGCCACCTCCGACGCGCCAGGAGACACCCCTGCCAGCAGTTGGCGGGCCTCGGGACCCTGCACCGCGAGAACCGCCCGGCTGCCGGTCACGTCGTCGGCTCGGAAACCGGCTCCGGAGATTGACCCGCCCAAGGCGTCGCGCACCCTGTCGGTGTTGGAGGCATTGGGCATCACATCGAAGCTGTCGGGCTGAGTCCACCAAACGATGATGTCGTCCAGTACCGATCCATCGTCATCCAGCAGATGCGTGTACTGAGTGCGTCCGGGTCCGATTCGGGCCAAGTCATTGGTGAACGCATGCTGAAGCCGGACGTATGCATCAGGACCGGCCACTCGCAGGGTACCCAGATGGCTCACATCGAAGACCACTGCGTCAGTGCGGCATGCCCGATGCTCGGCCAATGTGCCGGACGGATACGACAGTGGCATCTCCCAGCCGCCAAAGGGCACCATCTTGGCCCCAAGTGATCTGTGCCTGCTCTCCAGCGGAGAGGAACGCATGTCCACCTTCCAGCCCGATTAGCCAGTTCCGGCGCCCGCACCAGTGTGGGTGAGGTCGCCGTCTACCCCGGTGAGGTCGCCGTCTACCCCGGTGACGTCGTCGAAGCCGTACTTGCTAAGCAGGCTGTGATAGTCCCGTTGACACAAAACCACCACGTCAATGTTGGGATGGCGCTCCCGAAGCCGGCGGACCTTTCCGTTCTTGCGGGTGATGTATTTCTGGCGTGCCGTGGTGATCTCCACATAGCGGTCGAATTGAGGGAGGTAGAAGTCGGGGGTGAACGCCTCGGTCACCTCGCCTTGCTTGTTGCGCGAAAGCACAAAGGTCCGGGGCTCATAGCGCCACTCGACGCCGTAGAAATCGAGCAGCTCGGCGAACTGCCGCTCGGAATCGTGGGCGAACACGCTCTCGCAGGCCTCCCTAGGTGCCGGTCTGGGCGGTGGTGACGCCGGTTTGCGGCTCAGAGGTATCCACAGGGAGGATCTCCTCGAGGGGCAGCTCTCGCACTGCGGCGTCCACCTCATCGATCAATCCCTCCATGCGGAGGTATAGCGCCCCCTGGCCTTGGCGCAGTGCATCCAGGATCTGCTCGTCGGTGCGAACCAGCAGCGACTTGTTGCCGTTTATCACCAAATCGGCACTGGCCACATTCTCGCCGAGCTCATCGCGCAGGTAATCGAAGACCTCGCGCACCCGTTGAAGCGCGATGCCCTCGTCCAGGAGCCGCTTGATCAGCTTTAACTCCAACAGGTCGTTGTAGGAGTACCTGCGGCGGCTACCGCTTCCCTCGGCCATCCGCGCGGTAGAAGTGACCAAATCGGTCCGGGTCCAGTAATCCAGCTGGCGGTAGGTGATGCCGACGATCTCTATGGTCTGCGGTGAACTGAAGTCGTCAGCTATCTGTGCCTGATCGCTCATTTGACTCTCCGGTGCCGGGGCGCGCTCCCAATTCGGCATCTTACACCGGGGAAACTACGCCAATGAGTTTCCACAGGGTAAACCTCGTCCTGTGGATTGTCAAGGGTCGAATGGACGGCGGAAAAGCGTCAGCCGTTGAAATCTTCGGGTGTCACCTGGTCCAGGAACTCGCGGAATTGGTCCAAAACTTCCTCGGCCGGCGGCTCTTCTCCTTCAGGTTCATCGGGCTCCACCGTGTGGCCGGCGGCTTCCAACACAGACTCATCGGCAAAGATCGGCGCTCCCGTGCGCACGGCCAAAGCAACCGCGTCTGATGGCCGGCTGGAGATCCGCCGGGCCCCGTTGCTCCCCTTCAACTCTAACTCGGCGTAAAAGGTCCGATCCCGCAGCTCGGTCACCACAATGCGCTCAAGCTGCACCCCCAGGTCGTCGAGCACGTTCTTGAACAAATCATGGGTCATCGGACGGGGTGTCTCAACTTCCTCCATGGCCAAGGCGATGGCCTGGGCCTCCGCTCCCCCGATGAAGATGGGCAGCAGCCGACCCTCACCGTTGGTCTCCCGCAGCAGCACGATTGGAGCATTGGACGGCAATTCGATCCGTACCCCTACGAGCTCCATCTCTTTCATTGTCTCCACGTTAGTAGAGCATAGAGACGTAAGCGTCCGGATCGTCGGCCAGCAGATCGGGATCTCCGATCACCAGTCTGTCGAGGTTGCGGTAGCGGCCGTCCCAGTCCAAGCCGTAGCCCAAGAAGAATTCGTCGGGCGCCTCGAACCCCACGTAATCGGGCTCAAGCGGGAGTATGCGGCGAACACTTCGGTTGAGGAGGGCAGCCACTTCCACCGAGGCAGCCGACCGGCGGCGGAGCTCCCCTATCAGGTACCCGAGGCTTAGCCCAGTGTCCACGATGTCCTCAACCAATACAACCTCCCGTCCGGCCACATCACAGTCCAGATCCTTCACCAGCCGGACTCTCCCCGAATCCACCTCGAACCGGGACAGGGCCAAGAAGTCCACCTCCACCGCTATGTCCAAGGCCCGAACCAGATCAGCAAGAAAAGGCAGACTCCCCTTCAGCACCGACACCAAAACAGCCCCATCAGAGCACTGCTGGGAGATCTCTGTCGCCACGCGCTCTACCGCGTGTTCAATGGCCTCGCGGCTTGCGAACAGCTCGGGCTCGGTGCGGCCCACGCCGCTATCGGCTCTTCGTGTGATTGGCCAAGGCACCCCGGAGCAGCGAATGCCGCAGATCCGAGCCGAGATTGATCAGCTCCACCAAGACATCCTGAGAATGCTTGCGAGACTTGGCCGTGCGCTGCATGACCAGAGGCATGATCCGCTGCTCCAGTAGTCCCGCTTCTCGCTCTGCGGCCGATTTGTAAGCCCGCAGGTGGCGGGGCTCCAGACCATGGGCCAAGAATCCGGCAGCAACCTTGGCCACTATCACCGCTTCGGCGTCGTAGTGCGTCAGCGCTCCGTCGTCTATAGGACTAATGAGACCGAATTTCTGGAGTTCCATGATCTTGGACTGGCTAAGCCCGCTGACCGACACCAGCTCATCCAACGAGAGCGACACCGAGACTTCACCCGGGTCCAGCGGATTCGGGCGCCTTCCGCCAGGTGGGCTTGGGACGGCTCCTTCTTCACCGGACTCCCCAGTGCCTGAGACTCCGTCGAAGTCCTCGTAGTCGATCCGCTCTTTGATGACTTTGAGGGGAAGGAAGTGATCTCGCTGCTGCTCAAGGATCCACCTCAGGCGGCCGATGTCGGTCTCGGTGAATTTGCGATAGCCGGATTGGTTCCGTTCGGGATCGATGAGACCCTGGCTCTCAAGAAAGCGGATTTTGGAGATGCTGATGTCGGAGAATTCGTCCTTCAGCAAATCCAGAACCTGCCCAATCGACCGGTGCTGGGCAGTCATTCGCTGATCCCGTCGTAGTACACCAGCTTGAAGCGCCCTACTTGAAGCTCGTCTCCATTCTTCAACCCGGCATCCTCAACTCGTCGACTGTTCAGATAAGTGCCATTGAGCGAGCCCATGTCCTTGACGTGCCGCACTAGGCCGTCTCGATAGACCTCCGCGTGCCGACGGGACACCGTGATGTCGTCCAAGAAGATGTCGGATTCGGAATGGCGGCCTACGGACACACGGGCCTCGGCCAGTTCGAAGCGGCTTCCCGCAGCCGGACCCTGGGTTACCACCAACACCGCTGGGTGCCGGACCAAGTCGGCCTCAAGCTCCAGTTCCGTGGTGGGCTCGTCAACCGACATATCTCCCTCGGACTCGCCGGCCAGCTTTAGGCGATGACCGCAAGAAGCGCAGAAGTTGGCCCCAGTCTCGATGCGATAGCCGCACTGAGGGCAAAAGGCCACGCCGGCCTCGTCATCATGGGGCCGCGAAGTCAATCGACGCTCTCAGTCAGGTCGGTGTAGGCCGCCGCGTCCAAAAGGTTGTCGAGTTCCGACAGGTCGGCGGCCTCGATCACACAGATCCACCCCTCGCCGTAGGGATCCTCATTTAGCCGCTCAGGATTGTCGATGAGGTCGGCATTTATCTCAACGACGGTCCCCGTCACAGGCGAATAGATCTCTGACACCGACTTGGTGGATTCAACCTCGCTAAAGGGCTCGCCGCTGGCCACCTCTGTCCCCACTGGGGGAAGATCAATGAAGACGACGTCGCCTAGGGCATCCTGGGCGTAATCGGTAATTCCCAAACAGACCCGGTTGCCCTCAACCCTGGCCCATTCGTGGTCTTCGGAATAGCGGAGTTCAACCGGTACGTTCATTGTGGACACCGTACCGGCTGGCGGGAAAACTCTCAACCTCAGCTTGAGGCTGCGGTTCGGCCCGCCCTCCCCTCGGCAAGGGCTTGGCGGGCCCGGGGTATGTACTCCACCGCCGCGTAGTAGCTGAGCGCCAGCGACGGAATGCCCAGGCCCCACCCAACACCGCGAAGCGCGGCAGCTCCGCCCACGCTCGAGTCGCCCAAGAGCAGTAGCGGGAGCGCGAACATAAGGCCGAAGGTGGCCGTCTTGCCGGTCCAGGTCACGTCGATCCGCCGAACTCCCATTGCGCCCAGCACCACCACGACTAGCGAGACAACCGCTTCTCTCACCAGCATCGTCACCCCGAACGCCGCATGGAGGGAGCCGTCCACCATCATCACCACTACCGCGGCCAGGAACATCATCCGATCGGCGGTGGGGTCCAGGATCTTCCCCACCTCGGAGCCCTGGTCGAATCGCCGGGCGATGTACCCGTCAACCCAGTCCGTGGCCCCCAGCACCCCAAGCAGGATGGCCGCTCCGGCCCGGTTCCCCATGCCCAGAAGCAGCACGCAGAACACCGGCACGCACCCCAGCCGCAGCACAGAAATCAAGTTAGGAACCGTCCAAACCCGCCACTCAGTCTTACCCTGACTCACAGAGCCACACATTACGTCGGCAGTTCCACAAATAGGCGTGGTGGGGGGTGGCCCGGCTCAGGGCGCCCGCCGCCCGCAGCTCTGCGAGGACGGCGGGCTGGGCCGGGACAGGACCCGCCGCCACGCCGGAGGATGGTAAAGACAGAACCCGCGGACCGGTCATACAATCGAGCTATGGCCAGCGTCTTTACCATGATCATCAACCGCGACCTACCGGGGCACTTCGTATGGGAAGACGAAGACTGCGTGGCCATCTTGTCCATCAACCCCACCCAAACCGGCCACGCGCTCGTCTTGCCCCGGGCCGAGATCGACCATTGGCTGGACGTTCCCCCGGAATTGGCCGCCCATCTCTTTGTCGTAGCCCAAAAGGTGGGCGCTGCCCAGATGGCCGCGTTCGGGCCGCCTCGAGTCGGCCTCGTCATTGCCGGACATGAGGTGGCCCACACGCATCTGCATGTGATCCCGATGTTCGGCATCGGGGATCTGAGCTTCGCCAACGCCAAGGGTTCGGTGCCCCCCGAGGAACTGGCCCAAGCCGCCGAGACTCTGCGCTCCCACCTCTCTGATGGCTGAGTTCGCGAGCTAGCTCTGGATCACGTTGCGGAGTCGGTATATGCGCAGGGAGAGCCCGCCCTCTTCCAACTCAAGCCGCTCGAAACCGGTGCGTCTGACATCCAAGTCGAAGCTCTCGATGTCGAGAGGGCTCCAGTCGGGTGCGGAGGCGGCATCGAATACGATCCACTCCACCTTGGGAGTGGCCGCCACCGCGGCGCTGTCGGGGTCGTCCCCGGTGTGCAGTTGGTACAGCCGAGTGCGGTCCGAGAGCAGGGGAAGCACGTGCTCTGAAGCTCGCACCGATGCATCCGACGGGATCAAATCGGCCGCCTCCTGCCGTGCTATGTCCATGGTGTCGCGCTGGCCCCAGTTCCAGGGCCGTTCATAGAGCGAGCTGGGGGCGTCGCGCAAGAAGAAGAGGCTGGCCGTGAGCACCAGAGCGGTGAGCAGTCGGCGATCCACATTCACCCGCTCCACCAGCACCCTTCCTGATCGGGCCAGCGCGAACACTGTGGCGGCAAAGACGAAGGGAATCATCGGCACTGTCTGCGAAGCCTCTGCCAACTGGCCGGAGGGCACGTCGGCCACCAGGTACACCGCGAACAGGGGCAGCACCGGCAGCACGTAGCGGGGCGCCACTAGCGGCAGCAGCATCACCGGGGCGAGCAGGAAGACGATCATCTGAAAATTGGCCTGCGACACCGTGTCGGCCACCACCTGATGAGGTGCGGATATGAAACCCCACAGCACTGATCCCAGATGTCCGCTGCCGAAATCCGAGAACGCCTCGATATGGGGGAATCGACCACCGTTGAACCGAGGCTGGATTGCCGTCATCGCCACCAGCCCGTAGGCCAGGCCGCCAAGCGATATTGCCGCTCCGGGGCGACGACGGCCCTCAAGCAGCACCAGCAGGCCCAGTCCGGATAGGGCGAAGGCCAAATCCGACCGGCAGGTAACCACGATCAATGCGAATACGGCGAACCAGTTCCATCGTCCGGTCAACGCCGTGAGAACGGCGGCGAATAAGGCGGGCACCGCCAGGGCCTCGGGGTGGAAATCGGACAGGTTGATCGAGTGGACCGCGGGATAGGCGCAATAGGCGAAAACCACCGCGGCAGCAGCCCCCGACTTGAGCCCACCCACATTTCGGGCAATCCGCCACAGCGGCACAACCGCCAGAGCCAGTGCCGCGGCTTGCAGACACAGCAGAGTTGGTTGGTCGGGAAACAGGGCAGTCAGCCCCGCCACCGGGTAAAGGATGAACGCAGCCTGCTCCCACAACAGGTTGTGACCGGCCACACTGGAGCGGGGCTCGAATCCCTCGCCGATGAGCCACAGCCCTTGAAGGTGGACGGACAGGTCGGCTCCGGCATCCAGTTGATGGGCCCGGGTCAGGGCCAGGCCCGAGAGCGCCGCTCCCAACAGCAGGGCCATGACCCAGGGAACAGCCTGGTCGAACCGCCTGGTGTCAAGGCGGGCCTGCCAGCGCAGCGAGAAGATCTCCAGCCGACGCCGGGACTGGGCCAGCGCCATCTTGGTCTGTTCGAAATCCACTACCCGACCAGCACGGTCTCGGTGTCTCGTCCCGATCGCAACAGTGTGCCGGGCCGGGCATCGGTAGGGCGCCCGTCCCGTACGATGGTCTGGCCGTTGACCAGCACCTGGTGTACCCCCACCGCGTCGGCAAACAGTCGGGCAGAACCCCCCGGCAGATCCTCCACCATGTGCATGGCGCCGGCATCGATTGTGTCGGGGTCGAACACCACCAGGTCGGCATGCCACCCCTGTTCTATGCGGCCTCGCTCCCGCAGGCCGAACAACCGGGCCGGGGCGTCGGTCAGCATATGGATCGCCGACTCCAATGAAGCCAGCCGCCGGCCTCGCAGGCAGTCGCCCAAGAAGGCGGTGGTATAGGGGGAACCGCACATTCTGTCGAGGTGAGCACCGGCATCTGAGCCGCCCAAGAGCGTGTGCTCGCTTTGCCAGGCCTCGGCCCGAAGCCGCCAACTCTCATCGTCATCATCGGTGGGCGCCGGCCACAGCACGGTGCGCAGCTCATCGGCCACCACGATGTCCACCAGGGTGTCGAAGTGTCCGGTTCCCCGCTCGGCCGCGATTTCGGCCACAGAGCGCCCGCTCAACCCTTCGTTGGCTGAGCTGAAGGTGTCGCCAATCCGGTAGCCACCCCAACCGGTGAGCCGGCTGAAGACCCCGGCATCGGGAGAAGCGGCCCGCTCGGCAAGGTGCGCCCTGATTTGAGGATCGGCAAGCCGAGCCAACCGCTCGGGCACCGGGAGCCCGAGCACCTCCCCCCAATCGGGAAGCATGTTAAGGGCGCAGTAGTTCAGAAAGCTCATGTTCATGCCCACCAGCACTGGCATGGTGAGTGCCACCACCCGGGCGCCGTGCTCGGCGGCTCGCATGGAGGCTCCCAGTTGGGCTCGGTAGCGGTCGGGGTCGGCCGAGTCAATGGTGAGCACGTTCCAATTGAGCGGGCGACAAGCAGCTTTGGACATTGCCACCATCAAGTCGAGCTCTTCGTCGGTGAAACCCTGCATGCACCCGTCGGTTACGTATTCCAGGGTGGTCCCCTCATGTTCAGACACCACTGAGCACAGGGCGATCACCTCGTCGTTGCTGGCGAAGCGGGACGCGACCGGCGCACCGTCGCCATCGTTGTGGGTATAGGAAAGCGAGGTGGAAAAACCTAGGCCACCCGCGGCAATGCCCTCCGACAACAGGGCTTTCATTGCCTCGAGCTGGCCGGGGTCGGCCTCGTTGCCGGTGGCATCGGTCCCCATGACCGCCCGGCGGATGGCGCAATGTCCCACCAGGAACCCGGCGTTGACTCCGAGAGTGCCGTCCAATCTGGCCAAGTAGTCGGCGAAGGTGCGCCACGCCCAATCCAGCCCCGTCTCCAGAGCGGTGAGCGGCATGCCCTCCACTTTGGCCATCATGCGCTGGAGGTAGGGGGCATCGCCGGGGTTGAGCGGCGCCAGAGTGAAGCCGCAGTTGCCGCCGATAACGGTGGTTACCCCGTGCAGGTTGGAGGGCGAGGCGGCCGGATCCCAAAAGAGCTGGGCGTCATAGTGTGTGTGGGGGTCTACAAAACCAGGGCACACAACCTTGCCGGAGGCGTCAATCTCCGACTGCCCAAAGTCGGCAACTTCGCCGATCTCGTAGATGCGCCCGTCTTTGACCCCGACGTCGCCGGCAAAGCCGGGTTGTCCCGAGCCGTCAATGACTGTGCCCCCGCGGATAACCAGGTCCAACACGGCCCCAATCCTACTTATCCGCATGGGGCCGCCCCATGCAGCCGAACTATGCTCTCCCCGTTGCGGGCTGTGGCGCAGCTTGGTTAGCGCGTCGGTCTGGGGGACCGAAGGTCCCGGGTTCAAATCCCGGCAGCCCGACCACCGATTGGAGCAAATCACCAGTGCAAAGCGATGCCGCCACCGCGCAGGAGTATCTGTCAGAGCTCGACGATGGCCGGCGGGAAGCCCTTGCCACGGTGCGCCAAGTGGTCATTGACAACCTTCCCGACGGCTACGTGGAGACGATGCAGTACGGGATGATCTCGTACATCGTTCCCCTGAGTGTGCTGTCCGACACCTACAACGGTCAGCCGCTGATGTACATCGCCTTGGCTTCCCAGAAGCAGTACATGTCGCTCTATCTCACCAATGTGTACGGCGATGAATCGGTGGAGAATTGGTTCAAGGAGCGCTACCTCGCCACCGGCAAGAAGCTCAACATGGGCAAGTCGTGCGTGCGCTTCCGAAAGCTCGACGACCTGCCCCTCGAACTTGTCGCAGAAGTGGTGGCGCGAACCCCCATCGACGAGTTCGTCGAGATCTACCGCGCCTCCCGATCCGGCCGCCGCTAACGGCCGCTCTAAACCCCTCAGAAAAGCAGGCCCACGCCTTGGATGGCGCGCCAGGCGAGGTAAATGCCTGCCGCGGTGATGGCTACCCAGAAGTGCCAGGGGACTTTCTGGCGGGCCGGGGAATGCGCCTCTGAAGGAGCCTCGACAAGGTTTCCGCAGGTGGGGCACTCCCCTGCTTCGGTTACCGAGACAGGGTTCCAGAAGCGGTCGCAGAGCTCGCACCAGGGCACGGCTATAGCTTGCCACCGCGAGACGCCGAGACCCCACAGCCGGGACCGCCGAGGTTATCTCCGTTGGCCAGAGATCATCAGGCGTTCAGCAAAGATGAGGGTTTTGCCGGTTGCGGTGGTATCCTGTGCCTACTTGGCTGAAGATTTCTGCCAAGCGGGCTGCCTCCGAGTTTCTTCTCTGTTACCGGGCAAGCCGCCCGAAGATGTGTTGCGCCTCATTAACGACTTCCGGCGCCAACCATTGCCTGAGTGCCCGTAAACACGCGGGCGAGGAGCCCCATGCCCCCCACTTTCGCCCAACTGGGCGTGCCCGATTCCATATGCCGCGCCCTGGAGCGCAACGGAATCCGCAAGCCGTTCGAGATCCAATCCGCCGTTATCGCCGACGCCATGGATGGCCGCGACATCTGTGGTCGAGCGCCGACCGGGTCGGGCAAGACGCTCGCCTTCGGGATCCCGCTGATCGCCAACGTCAGCCAAGCCAAGTCCCGGCGGCCACGGGCATTGATCTTGTCCCCCACTCGCGAGCTCGCCGACCAGATCGCATCTGAGCTGCGCACTATCTCCGGTCCGATCAGCGTGGCCGCCGTCTACGGGGGCGTCGGCTACGGCAACCAGCGCAAACAGCTGCAAAAGGGAGTCGACATCCTCGTCGCCTGCCCTGGTCGGCTTGAGGACCTGATCGACCAGAGGGCAGTGAGCCTCCACGAAGCCGACCAGGTGGTAATCGACGAGGCCGACCGAATGGCCGACATGGGATTCCTGCCTGCCGTTCGACGCATCCTCGACCAAACCGCCTCTAAACGCCAGACCGTCATGTTCTCGGCCACCCTGGATAAAGACGTGGCCAAAATCACCCGGGACTACCAGGATCGACCGGTCACCCATGAGGTTGGCGACGCCACCCCCGACATCAAGTCGGCCGATCACCGGTTCTGGACGGTGGACAAGACCGAGCGGGTCGATGCCTGCGCCGATGTGATTTCAGCCGCAGGCCCGACGATCGTGTTCTGTAGGACCCGGCACGGATCTGATCGGCTGGCTCGCCAGCTCACCCAGCGCGGCGTGAAAGCCGCCGCCATTCATGGTGGCCACGCTCAGAACCGCCGCACTCGAACCCTCAAAGAGTTCATCGACGGACGCATCGAGGCTCTTGTCGCCACCGACGTCGCCGCTCGGGGGATCCACGTGGACTGCGTGGCGTGCGTCATCCACTTCGACCCACCGGAGGATCACAAGGCATATCTGCACCGGTCTGGCCGCACCGCCCGGGCTGGCCAGACCGGCCTTGTGGTGTCGCTGATCCAAACCGGCCAACACGGCGACATGAAGAAGATCCAGCAACAGCTCGGCCTGAACCAGCCCATCACCAGTCCCACCTCAATCGACCAAAACGCGGCGCTGGCCCATTGCCGCAAGCCAGGTCAATCTCACGCAGATGGCCGCGCCGACAAGAAGCCAAACGGCAGCCGCCAAGTGCGCCGCGACCAAACCGACCGAGACAACAACCGCGACGGCCGCAAATCAAACGGCGAGTCCCAAAAACCGTCTCGGTCGAGGGGTCCGTCATCTCCGAGCGACGGCCGCAAATCAAACGGCGAGTCCCAAAACCAACGCAACCGGTCTGGCCAGCAAAGCAAGAACCGCGGTCGGCGAAAGCCAAACGGGCGACCACAAGGTCGCCCGCACCAGCAGACGCGGCGAAAGCCTCGCAGCAGCGCATCCTCCCGGTAGAGGCACCGAAACAGCATCGCATCTTCGACTCTTTGACCGCCTTCCCTGGGAGCATTAGCGTTCTGTTTTTCAGCAATTGCTTGCTTATCCGGAGGGAATCCCAATAATGCGAATGAAATCCAAGCTGCTCGCGCTCATTGCCCTGCTATTTGCCTTCGCCCTCGTGGCCGGGGCCTGCGGGAACGATGACGATGACGCACCGGCAGCTTCCACACCAGCTCCTATCGCCGCGCCGGCAGAGGAGATGCCTGAGGAAGAGCCCGAAGAAGAGCCGATGGTCGAGGAAGAAGCTCCCGAAGAAGAGGAGATGAGCTTGGCCGGGACCGTGGTCAACATCCTCGGCCCGGAAACCGGCCCCGAGGCTGAGGGCTTCTTGGCCGGCTTCGAGCCGTTCGAGGCTCGCACTGGCATCAACGTGGAGTACTCCGGCACCCGCGACGCCACGACCGAGCTGAACCTGTCTCTCGAGGGGGGCAATCCTCCCGACATCGTGATCATCCCCCAGCCGGGACGCATCATCCAGTTCGGGGAATCCGGCGACGCCGTGGCCCTGCCGCAGTCGCTTCTCGACAACATCGCCGGCGCCTACGACCCGTTCTGGTTCGATCTGGCCACCACCGGCGGACAGGTGTACGGCGTGCCCAACAAGGGCGACGTGAAGAGCCTGGTGTGGTACAGCCCGCCGCTGTTCGCCGAGAACGGCTACGAGATCCCCGGCACTTGGGCCGAGCTCGAGGCGCTGACCGACCAGATCAAAGCCGACGGCCTGTCCCCCTGGTGCATCGGCATCGGGTCGGGCGACGCCACTGGCTGGGTGTTCACCGACTGGATGGAGGACATGATGCTCCGCCTCCAAGGTCCGGATGTCTATGACCAGTGGGTGTCCCACGAAATCCCGTTCAATGATCCTCGAGTGGTCGAAGTGGCCGAGTTCGTAGGCGACATCTGGTTCGAAGAGGGCAACGTGCTCGGCGGACGCGACCTGATCGCGGCCACCGGCTTCAAAGAGTCCTCCCTGCCGATCGCCGACGGCGACTGCGTGCTGCACCGCCAGGCCAGCTTCGCCGGAGCCTTCTACACCGAAATCGGCGCTTCGCTCGGTCCCAACGGCGACATCAACGTGTTCTACCTGCCGACGGTCAGCGATGAATTCGGCACCGTCGTGCTCGGCGCCGGCACCCACGCGGTGGCCTTCACCGACAAGCCCGAGACCCTGGCGGTGATGGAGTACATCGGCACTGCCGAGTACGCCAACGCCCGGATCATGGCCGACAAGGGCGGCTTCCTGTCGCCCAACCGCGAGCACGACACCTCGCTGTACAGCTCGGACTTCGACCGCGGCCTGGCCAACATCCTGGTGAGCGCCGATCCCTTCCGGTTCGACGCCTCCGACCTCATGCCTGGTGAAGTTGGCGCCGGCGAGTTCTGGCGATCCGGGACCGACTATGTGTCGGGTTCCAAGACCGCCCAGGAATTCGCCGACGACACCGAGAACGCGTGGCCGTAGGCGAAGGCCAGCAGATCAGTCGCTAGCGACTGAGCAACTCTGATCGTGGCCGGGGGCGGCAATTCCGCCCCCGGCCACGTCGCGTTCACGCGCCGATGTGGAGCGACCGCCTAGGGTAAGGGCACCATGGGTCAGATCGTCACCATGCTGATCAGCGTCACCGGGGCGCTGGCCGTCACCGCGGTGCTGTTCGTCGGCGCCGACCGCGCTGTTGACTCTGCCCTGACCCGGTGGCCGGCCTTCATGGCCAGCATGGGATCAGTGCTCGGCTTGCTCGTCGGCGCCGTGCTCCAGCACAACGGATGGGTTCCCCAAGGCCCTGGAATCGGAGGACCGCTCTCTGAGGGGTGGCTGGCAATCGTCATCAGCGGGATCGCCGGTGCGGCTTTGGGCATGGCGACGGGACGCGGCGTGGTCCCCGCCCTGGACGGGCGCATCCGCTTGGAGTCCCGGCTGCGGCCGTGGGTTTTTGTGGGCCCGGCGTTGCTGTTCGTCACCGGCGGCTTGGTCATCCCCGGCTTTCGAACTCTGTTCCTGTCGTTCAAGAACGGAACTCGGGGCCAAGAAGCCGGATTCACCTTTGAGTACTACCAGGAGATCTTCACCGATCGAACCTTCTTCTCCGTTGGCGGATGGAGCTCGATATTCACCAGCCGCCTCTTCATCGTCGGCTTGGCCGCAGTCGCGGTTGCCGGCGTAGCCGCCTGGGCCAGCGCATCTCGGATCGTCGGCGGGCCGCTGAGGGTGAAGTTGGCCCGGCGAACAATGCGCACCCTCGGCATCGTGGCGGCCCTGCTCGGGGTGGCCGCCCTGCTCGGCTTTTTGGAATCGCTGATCCGCGAGCCGAACCGATCGGAGATCGTGGACGTGCTCACCATCTTGGTGTCGAGCCGGATCACCCTGGTGATAGTGGCGGCAATAGCCGCTGCACTCCTCGGGGCATGGTTCTTGGTGTGGCTCCGCCGCGGCGATGTGGAGCTGGACTGGGGATCGCCGACCTCTTCATTGATGCTGGCCTTCGCCATCGGTGCGGGCATTTTCGGTGCTCTGTCCACGCTTCGGGGGGTGGTGTGGAACAACATCTGGTGGGTGGTCACCGTGGCCGGGATGTCCACCGTGCTCGGGCTGCTTCTGGCCATTTTGGCCGAGCGGGCCCGGGGGGAGCGGGCGGCCAAGACCCTCATCTTCATGCCGATGGCCATTTCCATGGTGGGCGCCGCGGTGATCTGGGACTTCATCTACGAAGTCCAGCCCACCGGCAACCAGACCGGTTTGCTCAACGCCATCCTCCAAGGACTCGGGTTCCAGTCCCGCGGCTTCTTCATCAACTCGTCGATGATCCCATGGAACAATTTTTGGATCATGTTCATCATGGTGTGGATCCAAACCGGGTTCGCCATGGTAGTGCTGTCAGCGGCCATTCGAGCCGTTCCCGAGGAGCTCACCGAGGCCGCCCGAGTGGACGGGGCCAATGAGATCCAGGTCTTCTGGCGGGTGGTCATTCCCCAGATCCGGCCCACCATCATCGTCGTGGTCACCACCCTCATGGTCATCGTGACCAAGGTGTTCGACCTGGTGAAGGCCACCACCAACGGGGCGAACCGCACCAACGTGTTGGCCAATGAGATGTTCGACCAGCTCCGCGACCGCAACTTCACCTCCAGCAGCGCGTTCGCGGTAGTGCTTTTGGCCCTCGTGTTGCCGGTGATGATCTACAACATCCGCCGACTCCAGTCGGAGTTGAAATGAAACCGGCGGATGAGCAGAAAGCGGAGTTGAAGTGAGCCCGGTGGACAATGCGCTCATGCCCATCGGGCAGCGGATCCGCCGGCTGGCGGGCACTGCTCCCAGCTGGGTGATGTGGCTCATCGTGGTGGTCTGGACCGTGCCCACCCTCGGGCTGTTCATCTCGTCGTTCCGCAAGGTGCCCGACATCAACAGCTCGGGCTGGTGGACGTCGTGGAACGACCTCGACAACCTCACCCTTCAGAATTACCGCGACGTCTTTCGAGACAGCGCCGCTCAGCCGTCAATGTGGGAGTTCGCCCTCAACTCTCTGGCCATCGTTGTCCCGTCCACCATCATCCCCATAGCCATTGCCGCCTTTGCCGCCTACGGATTTGCCTGGATCGAGTTCCGGGGCCGCAACTGGCTCTTCATCGCCCTGGTCTCGATGATCGCCCTGCCCAACCAGATGGCTTTCGTGCCGCTGCTCCAGCTGTTCAACAACGGGGCCCGACTCACCATTCCGGGAGTGGATTGGACCTTCGTGCTCATCCCCGACGTGGGGGTGGCCAACACCGCGGCCGCGGTTTGGATAACCCACACCGCGTTCGGCCTGCCGTTGGCCGTGCTGTTGCTGCACAATTTCATCAGCCAGCTCCCCCGCGAGGTGTTCGAGGCCGCCCGCATCGACGGCGCCAGCCACTTGACCATCTTCTGGCGCCTTGTCGTGCCCTTAGCCCGGCCCGCGCTGGCCGCATTCGCCGTCTTCCAGTTCTTGTGGACCTGGAACGACTACCTGATCGCCGCGGTGTTCCTCACCGACAACGAGCCGATGACGGTGGCTCTGGTGAATCTGGTGGGCGAACGGGGCTCGAACTTCCAGCTCCGCTTTGCCTCCGCGTTCGTGATCATGGTCGTGCCGCTGATCGTGTTCTTCAGCCTTCAGCGCCACTTTGTGCGAGGGCTGCTGGCCGGCTCCGTCAAGGGCTGACTACAGCACTTCGGCGAGGGCAACGGGCAGACCGGTGGCCATGGACCGCTGCCCCGCAACCCCCATGGCCACGCACACCAAGGCGGCTTCGAGCGCCTGAACCGAGCGAGCCCTCGAATCGGCGCCGTCGCCCGCGCTGACCGCATCGAGGAATCGCTGGTGCTCCACGTAGCTCGAACCGTGGTGAAACCCCTCGTAGGGCACGGCAACCGGCGTCTCCACCACTTGCACCGCGCCAATGGAGTGCTCGCCCCGGCGCCCTATTCGCACGATATTCTCGGGTACGAGCGCCTCCACTTTCCCGGCATCGCCAATCACGGCAAACTCCTGCTGGTTGTGGGTGGCCTCGGCGAACATACACAGGTCCAGCATCGCCCGGGCGCCGTCGTCGTAATCGACCACGACATAGGCGTTGTCGTCGATGTCGGGGACGCGGCCCTCAAGTCGCTCGTCGAGATGATTGACCGCTTGGCTGCCCGAGGCGAAAACCCGTTCGGGCCGCCCGGGCATGACCAAGTTCATGAGGTCAAAGAAGTGGCAGCACTTCTCCACCAGCGTCCCGCCGGTGTTCTCGGCAAACCGGTTCCAGTCGCCTATTTTGGGGAGGAACGGGAACCGGTGCTCGCGCATCGAAGCCATTCGCACCCGGCCCGCGCCGCCCCCCAGCACCTCCTCGAGGAGCCGGGCAAACGGCGCCATGAACCGGTATTCCAACCCCACCCGGATCACTCCGCGATGACCGGCGGCCGCGTCCATCACCCGCCGACAGTCAGCCACGGTGGTGCAGAGCGGCTTTTCCACCAACACGTGGAGGCCGTCGGTAGCCAACACATCGCTCAGCACGTCGACATGGGTCATGTTGGGGGTGGAGACGACCACCGCATCGCAGACCTCGGCATCCAGAAGATCGCGGTAGTCGGAGAAGCAGCTGGCCCGGGGGGCCAGAGCCTCAGCCGCGTCGAGCGACGGGGGGTGGGGATCGGCCAGTGCGGTCACCTCTGCGCCGGACAGATGGGAGACGTTGGCGATGTGCTCCCGCCCCATCATGCCAGTCCCAATCACACCGTAACGGATCACCATTTCCCCTCGACCGACGCTGGCGGAGGCTCGACACGATAGCTTGATCCGGTGCCAAACAGCCTCATCAACCCTGATCCCGTCCCCTTAGGCCCCGACTTCCGCATCGGGCGCTTGGCCTTTGGATGCTGGCGCCTCGTCGGCCGCTCGGAATCCCAGTATCGGGATCTGTTGGAGACCGCTCTGGATCAGGGCATGAACCTGGTGGACACCGCCGACGTCTACGGACTCGACTGGGGGGGGACCTCCTTCGGCGAGGCCGAGAGCAACCTCGGCCAGGTGCTGGCCACCGCGCCCGAACTGCGAGACCGAATGGTGCTGGCCACCAAGGGAGGGATCGCCCCGCCCACCCCCTACGACTCCAGTCCGTCGGCCATCACCGCGGCGTGCGAGGCATCGCTCACCCGTCTCGGGGTTGACAGCATCGACCTGTATCAGATCCACCGGCCCGATCTCTTCGTCCATCCGGCAGATTTGGCCGAGGCCCTGGCCGCACTGCGCAACCAGGGGAAAATCCGGGAAGTGGGTGTCTCGAATTTCACTCCTCAGCAGCACGAAGCCCTCGCCGCCCACCTGCCGTTCCCCCTGGTGTCCACCCAGCCCGAGTATTCTGCCGCCAAGCTGGGAGCCCTGCGCGACGGCACGCTGGATCTCTGCCTGCGCGACGGAGTCGTGCCCCTCGCCTGGAGTCCGCTGGCCGGCGGCAGGCTGGCCGCCGGAACCGATGTGCGGCCTGAATTGCTTGCCGCGCTCGACCGGCTGGCCGAACACCATGGAACCAGCCGGACCGCCCTGGCCATCGCCTTCGTGCTGGCCCATCCGTCCCGCCCAGTGGCCATCTTGGGAACGCAGGATCCCGAGCGCCTGACCAGCGCGGCCCAGGCATTGGCCGTCCCCCTCGACCGGGCCGAGGCCTACTCGATCATCGAAGCCTCCGAGGGGGTGCCGCTGCCGTGAGCGACTCCGACGGCACTGCCGATTTCGGAGCCGCGGCCAAGAGCCCTCGACTGCCGACGACCGAAAACGAATCGGCGCCCGTCGAAGTGGCGTGGTTTGCCGCGTTGTGCGACGACGACTACGAGTTCCTCGGCGTGGCCGACCCCGCGCTGGCCAGCAGCTGGGAGCGCTGCCGCGATATCACGCTGGCCGCCGACCGCCACGGGTTCGACAACATCCTCCTGCCCTCGGGCTACACGCTGGGCATCGACTCCACTGCATTTGCCGCCGCGGTGGCACCGCTCACCGAGCAGATCCAACTTCTGCTAGCGGTGCGAATGGGCGAGATGTGGCTCCCTCAGCTCGCCCGCCAACTGGCCACCATCGACCGGATGCTGCACGGACGCCTCACCATCAACATCATCTCCAGCGACATCCCCGGCGAGGCCCTCGACTCCGGACCCCGCTATCGAAGAACGCTGGAATGGATGCAGGTGCTGCGAAGGCTGCTCAACGGCCAGCCGGTGGATTTCCACGGCGAATTCGTAGATCTGGTCTTGGATCCTCCCCGAGCCTCCACCATGTCGGGCCGCTGCCCGCCGTTCTACTTCGGAGGATTCTCCGAAGCCGCCAAAGAGACCGCGGCGACGGCGGCCGATGTGTTCCTCACCTGGCCGGACACGGTGGCGGCCGTGGGCGAAACCGTTGCCGATATGCGGCGTCGTGCCGACCGGCAAGGGCGCACACTGCGCTACGGGCTGCGCAGCCACGTCATCGTGCGCCCCACCTCGGCCGATGCCAGAGCAGCGGCCGCCCGATTGATCAGCCGCTTGGACGACGATACGGGCGCAGCCATACGGCGACGCTCGCTGGACTCGACTTCGGCGGGTGTGAGCCGCCAAGCCGAACTTCGGGAGACGAGCGATGAAGACGGCTATGCCGAGGAGAATCTCTGGACTGGGATCGGCCGGGCGCGCTCGGGAGCGGGTGCGGCCATTGTCGGCGCCCCACAAGAGGTGCTAGCCAAACTGGAGGCCTATCGCCAGGTGGGCATCGATTCCTTCATTCTCTCGGGCTACCCGCACCTACCCGAATGCGAGCGAATCGGACGCACCGTGCTGCCCGGTTTGAACCACGCCCCCCTGGCCTGGAACTGACCCGCTGGCCAACCGCGGTTGCCTTGGGGTTTGGGGTTGCCTTGGCAATTCAGCCCCGAATCGCCAGCCCGGTGTCCAGATCAAAGAAGTGGGCATTCTCCATCGAGACCGCAACTTCGATCGTGTCGTTGGGCCGAACTGCGGTCGTGGGGTGGAACCGAGCGTGGACCCGGGAAACGCTCTGCTCTGCTCCAGCCACCTGATCCTCAGTCAGCTCCAACGCCTCCAGCGAGATGACCGGCTTCGCATCCATTTCGAAGTACGCGATCACCTCGTACCCGAGGGCCTCGATGTGCGAGACATGGGCCCGCACCCGCTGATCGGCAGGATGGTCGGTGGCAATGGCGGCATCCTCAAAGTCCTTGGGTCGCAAGCCCACCGCCATTGTCGAACCCAGATAACGCTCCAAGCCCGGCCGCTGGGCCATGACGGACTCGGGAACCGCCAGCGTTTGGCTTCCGATCTGCATTGACAATCCCGACTCCTGACGCTGGACGACGGCCTCCATCAGGTTCATCGACGGTGAGCCGATGAATGCGGCGACAAAGATGTTGTCGGGCTCGTTGAACAGCTTCATCGGGCTGTCGACCTGTTGCAGAATCCCTCCGCTGATGACCGCAACCCGATCGGCCATGGTCATGGCCTCGACCTGGTCGTGGGTGACATAGAACGTTGTGACGCCCACCTCGCGTTGCAGCTCGGTGATCTCGGCCCGCATCTGCACTCGGAGCTTGGCATCGAGATTCGAGAGCGGCTCGTCGAGCAGGAAAACCCTCGGGCGCCGAACGATGGCCCGTCCCATCGCCACCCGCTGCCGCTGACCGCCCGACAGCAGGGCCGGTCGCTTGTCGAGCTGGCTCTCCAATTCCAGGATGCGGGCCGCCTCATGCACCCTCTCTTTGATCTCCGCCCGGGGCCGCTGAGCAAGCTTCAGCGAGAACGCGATGTTGTCGTAAACGCTCATATGGGGGTAGAGCGCGTAGTTCTGGAACACCATGGCGATGTCGCGATCCTTCGGAGCGAGGGTGTTGACCACTCGGCTCCCGATCTTCAGCGTTCCCGACGTGATGTCCTCCAAACCGGCGATCATCCGCAGCGTGGTCGACTTGCCACACCCCGACGGACCCACCATCACCAAGAACTCGCCCTCGTTGATCTCGAGGTTCAAGTCGGTGACCGCTTTGAAGCCGTTGCTGTATTCCTTGTTGACATCCTCGAGCACTACGTCGGCCATCGGCCCCCATTTCGATTCAAGGCTGTTGGCCTACCCTAGCCAACAACCTAAGGCGACAACCCCAGGCGGCAGTCAAGCCCGGCGGACGGCGAGGATGGCCACATCGTCGGCGATGGTGCCGTCTGCGAAATCACGGGCCGCTTCCAGCAATGTCTTGCACAGCACATCGGGGGAAACGGTGGGATCGCGGCGCAGATGAAGGGCAATGCGGTCCTCGCCGAACTGGGCGTCTCCGTAGCGCACTTCGGCCAAGCCATCGGTGTACATGAGCACCATGTCGCCCGAGTCCAAGGGGATCTCCCGGCTGAAATATGTGCTGCCGGGGTCGAGCATCAACAGGGCTCCGGTGGCCCTCAGCGGCTGCACTTCCCGCTCATGCCACAGCCAGGCTGCCGGGTGACCGGCCGAGGCGTATCGCATGGACTGGGCCTCGGTGTCGAACACCACGATCACCACCGAGATGAACTCTTCGGCCCGCTCGATGGACGACATCTGGGCGTTCAGCTCCTCTAGGGCTTGGGCCGGGTCGCGGAACTGGCGCAAGAACACCCGCAGCAGATACTTGGCCTGAAAGGCGGTGATGGACGACTCGATGCCCCGGCCGGCCACGTCGCCGATCACTGCGGCCACCCGGGTGGGGCCCACCCGGAACACATCGAAGAAGTCGCCGGCCATCACCCCCTCGCCTGCCTGGTAGACCCGGCCCAACTCGTAGCCGGCGAAATCGGGGAGGTCGTCGGGGGCCAGGCGCCCAGCCCAGGCCAGTGGGGCCAGGTCATCCTGGCTCAACGTCTCCTCGGCCCGGCGCTCCATCTCGAAACGCTCCTGGGTAAGCCGAGCCTCGGCCACGGATCGACGGCCCCACCACAGCGGGAAAAGAGCGGGCACCACCACCAGGGCCAAGACGGCGGCCACCGCCCGGGACTCCAAGGCGGCGGTCAGCGCGGCCACCACGGTCAAGGCCGCATACAGCAGTGCGGAGTGGGCGTCGCGGCGGAAGCTGGACTGGGCCAGCGTGTGGGCTGCCTCGTAGGCGCTCTCGCCCTCTTCGTCGTATCCCTCGCCCGCGTGGGTGTGCTCGACCCGGAGCAGGAACCGGTAGCGGTGCCGGGCCGCCCGGACGAACACGCCGGCGGCAAATGCGCAAACCCCCGCGGTCAGAACGAGGAGGAGGGTTTCCATCGCCGAAGATTACCCCGCAAAATGGCGAATTTCTTCCCGCTTTCCTGGCAATTGCAGTGAGTTATTCGCCGGAGCGGCGGCGAACCCTCAGCTTGACCGGGACTGATCCCAGGTCAAATGCCTCCCGAAGGCAGCGCTCCAGGAAGCGCAAATAGGTGCGGGGAAGGGTGCGGTTGGCGAACAGCGTGAAGGTTGGAGGATCGGCCGCCCCCTGGGTGGCGTACAGAACCCGGGCGCCGTCAGGGGCCGGATGGGCGGCCTGGGCCTCGCGCAGCACTCGGTTCACCGCCTGGGTGGGGATGCGCCGCCGGTACTCGGCGATCACCCCTCGAAGCTCGGGCAAGAGCCGGTTCAACCCCTTGCCCGACAAGGCGCTGACCCGGAGTACGGCTGCTTCGCCCAAAAAGTGCAGACGGCGGTCGATGTCGAGCACAATCGCCTCGCGGGCCTCGGTGTCGAGCAGATCCCACTTGTTGAGCAGCACGACGATCGGACAGCCAGCGGCATCGACACGCTCGGCCAAGCGCTGGTCTTGGTGGGTGATCCCCACGGTGGCATCGACCACCAATAGGGCTATGTGGGAGCGGTCAACCGCGGCCAGCGCCCGCAGCAGCGAGTAGTACTCGGCGGCCTGATCGATGCGGGCCCGGCGGCGCATCCCTGCGGTGTCCACAAATCGAATCAGCCCCAGCTCGGTCTGCACCACGGTGTCGATGGCGTCGCGGGTCGTGCCCGGCTGGTCGTGGACCACCGACCTGTCGTCTCCGATGAGGCGATTGAACAGAGTGGACTTGCCGGCATTGGGCCTCCCCACGATGGAAACCGACACCATGTCGGCACCAGAGTCCCGGTCGGCGCCTGACTCGACTGCTTCCGCCGACTCTTCGGGCAGCGTGGCCATCACCGCATCCAGCAGGTCCCCCACCCCCCGTCCGTGAAGCGCGCTTATTGGATAGGGAACGCCCAATCCCAGGCGAATGAACTCCCAGATGAGGTTTTCGTGCGCCTCATCGTCCACTTTGTTGACCGCCACGAAGACCGGCCCGGACCGGCCCCGAAGCCGCCCCGCCACCCCCTCGTCGTCGCTGGTGATGCCAGCCTGAGCGTCCACCACCATCACCACGACATCGGCGTCTTCCATCGACCTTTCGCTTTGGGCTGAGACCTTGGCGTCCATCGAGGAGTCCTCACCCGCGCCCTGGGGCAGCCAGCCGCCGGTGTCCACCACCGTGAACTCCCGTCCCTGCCAGTTGGCCGGCAACTCCTTTCGATCTCGGGTCACGCCGGGCTGCTCGGCCACGATGGCCTCCCGGCGGCCCAGGATCCGGTTCATCAGCGTGGACTTGCCCACGTTGGGCCGTCCGACGATGGCCACCGAGGGCAGGGCGCCGGCCAACGCGGGAGACAGGGCCTTGGGGCTCGAGCTAGCCATCCAGCGCTCGTCTCAGCGAGGCCCCATCGGTGGCAACCACCTCCACCGGCCGGGGCAGATCGGCGGGCCGCAACCCGTCCAGAAACATGCCCTGCGACAGGCAGACATCGGGCAGCAGATAGCGATGGCCCTCTGGCTCGTCGGCCAGGGCGCGGGCGATGTCCTCGCCCACCAGAAGCCCGGCCACCGCGGTGGTACCGCCGAAGAACTGGTTCTCCACCGGCACCAGCCGCACATCCCCACGGTCTAGCGAAGCCACCAACGGCCCGAGTACCGCGGCCCCGTACTCCCCCGTGACCACTCCCACCGGCGCACCCTTGCGGGGCCGCAGGCCGATCGGTGTGGAACCATCGGTCCTCGGCGACCGGTAGCCCTCGGCGGGCGCCCCTTCGACCCAGGAGAAGAAACCGGCCCGGGTTCCGGTCACCTCTTCGGTCTGACCCAAGAACTCCATCTCCAGCGTGGCCGCCATGCCCACCCCGTCTTCGTGCATGGGGAACCCCTCATAGGCCTCCGGTTCGGGGAAGTCGAGGCCAGCCAGCAGGTAGTACTCGTCGGAGGCATACACCAGGCGGCGGCCCAGGACACGGGAGTTGATCTCCTGCCACTCGTGTACTGCTTGGACGACCGCGACCGCCTCAGCCGTCGTGTGGGGCCTCAGCCGAGGCTCAGCAGTATGGCGCGACACCCCCAGGGGAACCACGCAGACGCTGGCCAGCTCGGAGTATTCGTCGGCCACCCCGGCCAGGGTGTCTTCCAGGACATCGCCGTCGTTGACATCCGGGCAGACCACCACCTGGCCGTGAACCTCGATGCCGTGGTCGAGGAGCGCCCGCAGCCAGCGCAGGCTGGTGGCCCCCCGGCGATTGCGGAGCATGTCGGCCCTCACGTCGGGGTCGGTGGCGTGGATGCTCACGTTCAGCGGCGATAGCCGCTCGGTCACCACCCGCTCCAGGTCGGCCTCGGTGAAGCGGGTCAGGGTGGTGAAGTTCCCATACAGAAATGAGAGGCGGTAGTCGTCGTCCTTCAAATACAAGCTGGGCCGCAGACCGGGCGGGAGTTGGTATATGAAGCAGAATTCGCAGTGGTTGTCACAGGTGCGCACCCGGTCGAACAGCGAGGAGTCCACTTGAGCACCCAGCGGCTCCCCTGCCCGTTTGAGCACGTCGAGCTCCACTACTACCCCATCACGACGGATGTCGAGGCTCAGCTCAGGCTCGTCCACCAACTGCTGGTACTCGATCACGTCTTTGGGGACGCAGCCGTTCACAGAAAGGAGTTCGTCGCCGGCTCTGAGACCGAATCGCTCTGCCACCGAACCGTCGGCGACCGCTGTCACCCGAGGCGCGGACATGATGGAAATGATACGAGGCCGAGAATGCCTTGGCCGACCACTAAATTGAACACGTGAACGTTGAGAAGGTGGTCTTGGCTGCACCCCGTGGATTCTGCGCCGGGGTGGAGATGGCCATAAAGGCACTGGCATGGCTGGTCCGCACCTTTGAGGCGCCGGTCTACTGCTACCACGAGATCGTCCACAACAAGCTGGTGGTCCGCCGCTTCGAGCGCCTCGGCGTGGTGTTTGTGGACGACATCTCCGAGGTTCCCCCCGGCCATCCCATAATGCTCTCGGCCCACGGTTCAGCCCCCGAGGTCGTGGATGCCGCCACTGAGCGGGCCAGCTACATGGTGGACGCGGTGTGCCCCTTGGTCACCAAAGTCCACCACGAGGTCAAGGTGCGGGCCAGCAAGGGCTATCGGATCGTGTACATCGGCCATGAGGACCACGAAGAGGCAGTGGGCACGATGGCGGTGGCGCCGGAGGCCATCCATCCAGTGGAGAGCATCGCCGACGTGGAGGCGCTTCCCGACTTCGACGAAGCGGTTGCCCTTTTGGCCCAGACCACGCTTTCGCACCGCGACTGGGAGGGGGTGATGCATGCGGCCCGCGACCGGTTCCCCGACATGTGGACGCCCGGGCGAAGCGACCTGTGCTTTGCCACCACCAACCGGCAGGCCGCATTGACCGCCATCGCCGAGCAGTGCAGCACTGTTGTCATCGTCGGCTCAGCCAACTCCTCCAACACCATGGCGCTGGAGAAGCTCGCCCGAGAGCTGGGCTGCGAGCGGGTGTTCCGAGTGAACCGGGCCGTGGAGCTGCCCGACGACATCTCCGGGGTGGTGGGGCTCACCGCAGGGGCCTCGGCCCCCGAGGAGCTGATCAGCGAGGTGCTCGACCGGCTCGCCCCCGCCGATGGCATCGAAGAGATTTCGTTCACCGATGAGGACGAGTATTTTCCCCCGCCCCGCAACCTCCGCGACCTGATCGAGGCCTCCGGTTCGCTGGCCTCATTCAGCCTGGGAGGACCCCCGTCGCCCACCTCGATGGTGGACCGCAACGTGGCGGCCAGCGACGTGCTAGACGACCTTATTGCAGGCCGCTGAGCAGCCAAGCGACTTATTGGCCTTCTTCGGACGCCCAGGTCGGGATGCCCAGTTCTTGTTGCACCTCGTCAAACATGCCCTGGAGGATCTCGCGCAGTTCCGCCGAGTATTGGCTCAACGACTCCCGGCTCTGCCGACCCCGGTCGTCGACCTCAGGCGGGGCCAACGGCTTGCCCCACACAATCCGAACGGCTCGGGGTCGGGGCATGCGCACTCCGATGCCCATAGCCTGCTCTGTGCCCCCGATGGCCACCGGCACAACCGGCACTTGGGCTTTGGCCGCCAGCCAGGCCACCCCGTCCAACAGCGGATGGATGCGGGTGCCGGACTTGCGCTCCCCCTCGGGGAATACCACCAACGGCTGCCCGGCCTCCAGCACGGTCAGAGCGGCCTTCAAGGCGCTGCGGTCGACCATTTCCCGACGAACGGGGAAAGCCCCCATGTTCACCAGAATCCATGTGGTGATGGGACCTCGGAACAGACCGCTTTTGGCGAAGTAGCGCAGGGGGCGGCCGGCCGACGCCCCGACGAGCGGGGTGTCCAGGTTGGATCGGTGGGTGGGAGCGATGATCACCCCGTCTTTTGAGGGCAGATTGCGACGCCCTCGCGTGTAACAGCGGAAGTACGCACCGAATACCGCCCGGGCCAGCCGTTGAATGAAAAAGTGGACTACCACTCCCGCCACTCGCCCCTTGACCTCTAGGTCTTCAGGACAAAGCTTGACTTGGCTCATCCCAATCGAGCGATCAGCTCGTCTACCACCTCGTCCACAGTGAGATCGGTGGTGTCTATGTGCACGGCGTCGGGAGCCTGGACAAGCGGATCGTGCTGGCGGGTGGAATCGGCTGCGTCTCTGGCGGCCAGGTCGGCGGCCACCGTCTCATAGTCGAGCGCGCTCACCTCGCCGGCCCTTCGCTCGGCGCGGACCATGGCGGATGCGCTCAGATACACCTTCAGCTCGGCGTCGGGGAATACCACCGTGCCGATGTCCCGACCCTCCAGAACGCCGCCGCCCCGTTCCAGTACCCACGCTCGCTGGCGCACCCTGAGCACCTCCCGAACACCAGAGATGGCGGCCACCGTGCTCACCGACCGGGTCACCTCTGGGCCTCTGATCTGGGTAGTGGCGTCCACACCGTCCACGGTTACCGAGGTGTCGTCTATCTGGATGTCGCTGGCCCGGGCCACCTCCACTATGGCGTCGGCGTCGGCCAGGTCGATCTCTCGAGCCATGGCGGCAAAAGCCACCGATCTGTACATCGCCCCGGTGTCCAGATACTCCAGCCCCAGCCGCTCGGCCAGCCGCCGGGCCACCGTGGACTTGCCCGACCCAGCCGGTCCGTCGATGGCGATCACTCTGACGCCCTCACCCATTGGCCGATCGGCAGCGCTCATTGCGCCCATCCTGTGCTGCGGTCCAGGTCTCGGGCAAAGCCCGGATAGCTGGTGACCGTCGCCTCAAAACCCTCGACTGTCATCGAACCGCGGCCCACTGCTCCGGCGATGGCCGCGGCCATGGCCATCCGGTGGTCTCCACGGGAGTCCACAGTGGCGCTGCGCAAGAATTCGGCGCGACCGACTCCGGTGATCGCCAGCGTGTCGCCGTCGATCTTGCATCGCGCGCCGAGGCCGTCGAGCAGTCCTGCGATGGCCGCCACCCGATCGGTCTCTTTGACCCTTAGCTCGTCGACGCCCTCGAAGACTGTTTCCCCCACGGCGGCCGCGGCGGCCACGGCCAAGATAGGCACTTCGTCAATGCAGCCCGGCAGTTCTTCGGCGGTCACCCGAGTTCCCTTGAGCTCGCTGGATCGAGCCCGGATGTCACCCGAGTCCGAATCGATGGTTATGTCAGCGCCCATGCGCCGCAAGACATCGATGAAGCCACCCCGGGCCTGTCCGAGGTAGACGTTCTCCACCACAAGGTCGCTGTCGGCAGCCACGCAGGCGCCCACCACCCAGAATGCGGCTTGCGAAGGGTCGCCGGGCACGTCGACATCGGGGGGTTCCACTGCTCCAGGCCATACGGTGACCGAACAGGCCCCCCGCTCCAGCCTCACACCGGCGGCGGCAAGCATTTCCTCGGTGTGCGCTCGGGTGGGAATCGTCTCGTGAACCGTGGTCGGCCCCTCGGCCCTCAAAGCAGCCAGCAGCACGGCGCTCTTCACCTGGGCCGAGGCCACCGGCACGGCGTACTCGATGCCCCGCAGCGGGCGGCCCTCAATGGTCAAAGGAGCCAACGAGCCTTCCTCGCCGCTGCCTCTGATTGACGCTCCCATCGCAGTCAGCGGGTGGATGATCCGATCCATAGGCCGCTGGCGGATGGATGCGTCCCCGTCCAGCGTGGTAGTGAAGTCGAAGCCGGCCACCACACCGGCCAGAAGCCGGATGCCTGTGCCGGAATTCCCCAAGTCGATGGGGCCGAGGGCGCCGCGCACTCCCCCGGTGACGGTCACGTAGCCAAGTTCCGCCACCTCCACCCGTGCGCCCAGGGCCTCGACGGCCAGGCGGGTGCGAATCACATCTTCTCCGTCGGAGAGGCCCCTAATGGTGCACGGCCGTTGGCCCAGCGCAGCGATCATCAGCGCTCGGTGGGAAATCGACTTGTCGCCCGGCACTCGCAGCCGCCCAGTGAACTGCCGCGCTCCCTCGACGGTGATGGCGGTCATGGCAGGACCCTCGACGTCGGGGCGTAGCCCTGCTTCCTCAGGGCTTCTAACAGACCCCCAGCCGCTTCCGAATTGACCACCAGAATCGCCACGCCCTGGCCGCCCTCCACCGAATGGGCAATCTCCAAGTCGTAGATATTCACCCCGACCTCGGTGGTGAGGCTCGTGATGCGGGCAAGTTCGCCGGGACGGTCGAACACCGGAACCCTCACCTCAGACAGCAAGACGTCTCGATCCAGGCCATAGGGCAAATGGGCCCTCGCACTTCGCGCTTGTTCCAACAGTTCTAACAACCCGGCCCGATTGCCGTCCGCCACCAGTGAGCGAACTTCGGCCAACGCGGCGATGAAGCGGTCGAGTACCGAGCAGATGGCCTCGGAGTTCTCGTCGCATATGTCGGGCCAGATTCCCGGGTGGCCGGAGGCGATGCGAGTCATGTCCCGGAAACCCCCCGCGGCGAGCCGCAGCATCACCTGATGTTCCTCGGAGCGCTCGTCGGCCAGCGCCATGAGGGTGGCCGCGGTCAGATGAGGCACATGCGACACCACGGCCACCAACGCGTCGTGGCGATCGGGGGCCAGCGACACGACATCGGCTCCTAGCGAGGCCACCACTGAGCGAATCTTGACCAGGGAGTCGTCGTCGGTCTCATCAGTGGGCGTCAGCACCCACACGGCGTTTTGGAAAAGATCGGCCCGGGCGCCGGCCACCCCTTCCTGCTCGCTGCCGGCCATGGGGTGGCCACCGACAAAGCGGCGATCGGCTACCGCAGACACGATCGGGACTTTGACGCTGCCCACATCAGTGACCAGCCCACTGCCCGCGGCCAGGGCTTTCCGAGCCTCAACCGCGGTCGATCCAACCGGGGTGGCCACGAACGCGATGTCGGCATCGTCCGGCGGTCCCAACTCGTCGAGCGCGCCCCGCTTCAGCGCTTCGGCAGCCACTGCCTCGTCTTGATCTGTGCCTACCACCCACCAGCCCCGCTCCCTGAGGGCCAGACCGATAGATCCGCCTATGAGCCCGGTCCCGACAATGGCTGCCCGCGGCTGGGTGTCGTTGGCCGCCATCATTCTGGAAGGTCGTCGCGCAGGCCCTGTGCGCCTTCCAGGTAGATGTGGTGAAGCTCGTCTCGTCCCCGCTCGGTGTTCAGGTGGATGAGCACGCGCAGACACAACGGAGTGCCATCAACTATTTCGAGTTCCTGAGCACAAAGCAGCGGCACGTCGCCCAGACCGAAGACCCGGGCCGCGGCTGCCGGGAAGGCCGAATGGATGTCCGAGGTGGCGGTGAACACGATGCTGATCAGATCGTCGTGATGGATCCCGTTTTTTTTGAACAGTTCGGTCAAGAGCGCGATTATCCGCTCTTCGATCTGCTCGGTGGTGTCGGCATCAACGGTGGTGGCGCCTCGCAAGGCGCGCACGGCGCTGCTCACGGCCGGAATTGTACCGACCCCTGATGGCAGCCCTGAACTCAGTTGCCGGTGAGTGCTGTCCCTTGGCGTTCCATTTCCCGCACTTCACTCTGACTCAACTCTCGCCATTTGCCGGGCGGTAGCTTGCGATCGGCCAGCGGGCCGATGCGGGTGCGGACCAATCGGATCACAGGATGGCCGACCGCCGCGCACATCCGCCGCACCAATCGGTTGCGGCCTTCGTGGACCACAATGCGGATGACCGACAGCTCGGGCAGTGACACCGACGCTGCTTGGGCTACACCGTCTTCCAGTTCCACTCCGTCGCGCAGCCTTCTCAGCGCCCCGCGGCTGGGATTGCCCTCCACTTGGACCAAGTATTCCTTTTCGACCCCGAAGGATGGGTGGGTAAGCCGATGGGTCAGCTCCCCGTCATTGGTAAGCAGCAGCAGCCCTTCGCTGTCGGCGTCCAGGCGGCCTACAGGGAATACCCGGGGGTCGCCGGGCACTATGTCGACCACCGTTGGGCGTCCCTGGGGATCGGACGCGGTGGTGACCACGCCGGCCGGCTTGTTCAACAGGTAGTACACCAGATCGGCCCGCAACCCCACCGGGCTGCCGTCCACCTCCACCTTGTCGCGGTGGGGATCGATCCGCTGACCCAGGCGGGCCGGCTGCCCGTTTACCGTGATCCGGCCGCCGGCCACCATCTCCTCAATCGCCCGGCGGCTGGCCACTCCGGCCGCGGCCAAGACCTTTTGGATCCGCTCAGCCTCACTCACATCGTGTGGGCATCGCTGTTGCCGCTCTCCGGCTCCAATTCCGGGCGACTGTCGGCCATCAGGCTGGTCTCCAGGGCCTCGATTACATCAGCGCCAGGCACAAAGTCGACCAGCGGAGGCAATTCGTCGACGGCGTCGAGCCCCAGCCGCTCCAAGAATGCCGGGGTGGTGGCGAACAGGCGGGCGCTGCCTGGACCGGGATCCCGACCCACTTCATGCACTAGTCCCCGCTGCTGGAGCGTACGCATGGCGCCCTCGGCGTTCACCCCCCGGATGGCCGATACCTGAGCCCGAGACATCGGCTGCTTGTAGGCCACAATGGCCAATGTCTCCAACGCGGCCGAAGACAGGCGGGCGCTCTGGCCGCTGACCACGAACCGCTTCACGTAAGACTCGGCATCGGGGTGGCTGCGAAAGCGGTATCCCCCGGCCACCCGAACGAGCTCGAATCCCCGGCATTCTGCCCGGTACTCCTCGGCTAACTGGGCGCAGATGGCCTCCACCTGGTCGGTGGGGATCTCGATGAGCTGGGCCATCAACCCCGGCGGTACCGGGTCTTCGGCCACCATCACGATGGCCTCAACTGCCCGTCGGACCTCGCCGCCCTCATCCCTCATAGGCGTCCACTCCTACCAGCGGCTCGTCGAATTCGGCCTCGCCAGTCCAAGTGATGGCGATCCGGCCGAACGTCGAGGCCTGCGAAACGTCCACCAATCCCCGCTTGAACATCTCCAGAACAGCTAGGAAATAGACCACAACCTCAATGCTGGTCTCCAAATCTTCGGTCAGCTCCCGAAATCCCACCGTGCCGATGTCGGACAGCCGATCCACCAATTCGGCGGTTACCTCGTCGACGCTGATTGGTATGTCGGTGATGTGGCCGATGCCCACCCGCGGGGTGGATCGGGTTGCCGTGGCCCGCAGGAACGCGGCTCGGAGATCGCCGGAGCCAACCCCCTCCAAGAAGTCGGGCACCAAGTCGAGGTAGCGCTCATCGGGCCCGCAGCGGCGGGAATAGGCCCTCCCGGCCACGGCGGCCAATTGCTCAAGGGCTTGGGCCGCTGCTTTGAAGGTCTGGCACTCCATCAGACGAGCCAGCAGCAGGTCGCGCTCCGACCAAAGGGCCAGTTCCTCGTCCAAATCCAGCGACTCGCTGTCGGGCAGCAGGCGGCTGCTCTTCAGCTGCACCAAAGTGGCCGCGATCAACAGGAACTCGGTTGCCACCTCAAGGTTGAGATGCTCCATGCAGTCGAGCTCAACCAGGTAGGCATCCACGATGTCGCCCACCCTCACCTCGTAGAGGTCGACCTCGTCCCGCAAAATGAGGTGCAGCAACAGGTCCAATGGGCCTTCGAAAATCTCGGTTCGCACTTCGAACGGCCCTTCGGACACCTCCGTTCTCACCTCTGCGACCACCCGCCAAGTGTAGAACTCGCCTTCTGGCAATTCGGGGTTTTGGGATCAAGGCTAGCATCTAGGGATTTCGAGACCAGGGCGGGTAGTTTGACCGGCGTGGCTCGCGTGTTCTCGGGAATCCAGCCGTCCGGCGGCATGCATTTGGGCAACCTGTTGGGCGCGCTCCGCAACTGGGTGGCCTACCAGCACGAGCACGACGCGGTGTACTGCGTTGTCGATCTCCATGCCCTCACCACGGCCCCCGATCCGGCTGAACTGCGGGGGAACACCCTGGCGGCGGCCACCATGCTCATGTCGGTGGGAATCGAACCCGACCGATCGACATTGTTCGTGCAGAGCGCGGTGAATGAGCACGCGGAGTTGGCCTGGATGATGGAGTGCACGGTGGGTTTCGGAGAATTACGCCGCATGACCCAGTTCAAAGACAAGTCCGACCGGACCGATTTCGTGTCGGCCGGGCTGTTCACCTACCCCGCCCTCCAGGCATCGGACATTCTGCTATACGACACCGACCTGGTGCCGGTGGGCGATGACCAGCGTCAGCACATCGAGTTGTGCCGGGACATCGCCGAGCGCTTCAACCGCCGCTATGGAGAGACCTTTGTTGTGCCGGCGCATGTCATCCCCGAGGCGGGGGCAAGGGTCATGGACCTCCAGAACCCCGGCGACAAAATGTCCAAGTCACTGGAGTCTGCTGGCACTATCGGGGTGTTGGAAGAACCCGAGAGCGTGACCCGAAAGTTCAAGCGAGCGGTAACCGACAGCGACAACGAGGTGGGCTACGACCCCGAGGCCAAGCCGGGAGTGTCCAATCTGCTGGGCATCTTGGCATCGGCCACCGGGCGAACCCCGGAGTCGGTGGCCGAGGGCTATGCCCAGTACGGGCCGCTCAAGGCCGACACCGCAGAGGCAGTGAACGAACTGCTCACTCCGATCCGAGAGCGATATCGCGACCTGTCATCTGACCCGGGAGAGATCGCCCGCCTGCTTCACGCCGGCGCCGACAAAGCCCGCACTGTGGCTTCGGCCACACTTCAACGAGCCAGAGCCAACGCGGGCCTGATCCCCCGTTCCCCCGCCTAACTTCAAGCAACCTAAGGAGCCCGATGTCCGAGATCACCCCGTTCACCGTCGAAATCTCCGACGCCGCGCTGGAAGACCTGCACCGCCGCCTAAGGGAGACCCGCTGGCCTGACCAGCTCCCCGACGCGGGCTGGGACTACGGAGCGGAGATGGGATACATCCAGGAGCTGGCCCGCTACTGGGCCGACGGGTACGACTGGCGGGCCGCCGAGGCCGAGCTGAATCAGCTCGACCACTACATCACCACCATCGACGGCCAGAACATCCACTTCATCCACCAGCGCTCGCCTCATCCCGACGCCTATCCCCTTATCATCAGCCACGGTTGGCCCGGCTCGGTGGTGGAGTTCCTCGACATCATCGGCCCGCTAACCGAACCGGACGACCCGGCTGACGCCTTCCACGTGATCGCCCCTTCCCTGCCCGGATACGGCTTCTCCGGGCCGACCTCCGACCGGGGATGGGATGCGGTGCGCACTGCCAAGGCATTCGCCGAGCTCATGGGGCGATTGGGGTATGAGCGCTACGGTGCCCAGGGTGGCGACTGGGGGTCGTTCATCTCCCAGAACATCGGCCGCCAAGATCCCGAGCACTGCGAGGCCGTGCACGTGAACTTCTTGTTCGCCAATGCCCCTACCGATGGGCCCGGCGAGCTCACCGAAGACGAGCAGGTCGGGTTGGGCCGGGCCAACCTCTACTTCACCGAGGGCGCGGGCTATATGCAGATCCAAAGCACCAAGCCCCAGACCCTGGCCTACGGCCTGACCGATTCCGCCGTGGGGCAACTGGCGTGGATCGCGGAGAAGTTCTTGGCCTGGACCGACAATGACGGCACCATTGAGTCGGCGGTAGACCGCGACCGCCTGCTCACGAACATCTCGCTGTATTGGTTCACCGCCACGGCGGGCTCGTCAGCCCGCATGTATTACGAGGTGCTGCGCCCCGGTGCGGGGGGCATCACCGAACCTCTCGAAACGCCCATTGGGGTGGCCAATTTTCCCATGGAGATAATGCGAGCCCCCCGGCGCTGGATGGAGGACAGCTACAACATCGTCCACTGGTCCGAAATGGACGAGGGAGGACACTTCGCGGCCATGGAGGAGCCCGAGGCATTGGCCCAGGACATCCGCGAGTTCTTCCGCCGCTTTCGCTAGCAATAGTAGAAACTCACTATGAGGATGCCGTCGCTGCCTCAAGGCCTGGCCGCAAGTGCGGCCCGACGCGCTGGACGGCTGTCTCAGAAGCTGGGGCGAGGTGGGGGCACTACTCTGCCCGGCCTGCTACTCAACCGATTGCGCCCTGAGGCCACCGCGGAGATGGCCCGCTCTGTCCCCGGCGGAGTAATCCTCGTGTCGGGAACCAACGGCAAGACCACCACCGCCCGACTGGTTCGGGCCGCCCTCGACGCAACCGGAGCCAAGGTGGTGGCCAACACTGCTGGCTCCAATCTGGAGCGGGGGGTGGCCACCGCACTGCTGCATGCCGACGGAGCCGAGATAGGCCTGTTCGAAGTGGACGAGGCTGCCCTGCCGGGGTTGATGGGCCAGACCCAGCCGCGGGCGATCACCCTGATGAACCTGTTCCGAGACCAGCTCGACCGTTACGGAGAACTCGAACACCTGGTCGATCGCTGGCGGGAGGCGGTGGCCGGCCTCGATCCGGCCACGGTCGTGATCTACAACGCCGATGACCCCGCGGTGGCCGAGATCGCCGCCACCCATCCCAACACCGTGTCCTACGGCATCGAAGACCCTCGGGTGGGCCGCGAACGGCTGCCCCACGCCGCCGACACCACCGATTGCCGACAATGCGGTGCCCCGCTGCACTACGACATGATCACCATCGCCCACCTCGGCCGATGGGCGTGCCGAGAGTGCGGCTCGGCCCGCGGACAACCCGACGTCAGGGCCACCCGAGTGGAGCTTCACGGTCTGGGGGGACAGCGACTGGCCATGGCCACCCCTCAGGGTCCCATCGAGCTGTCGCTGCGCTTGCCGGGCATGCACAACTCGTATAACGCCATTGCCGCCACCGCGACCGCCGCGGCCTTGGGCCTGGGTTCTGAGTCCATCGGCCCCGCGCTGGCCAAACGTGAGGCCGCGTTCGGCCGGGCCGAGCGCACCCAGATCAGCAAAATCCGGGTGACGACCCTGCTGGCCAAGAACCCCGCTGGGGCCAACGAGAACATCCGGACAATGCTGCTGGAAGACCATCCCCTCCACCTGTTGGTGTTGCTCAACGACCGCACCGCCGACGGGCAGGACGTGTCGTGGATCTGGGACGTGGACTACGAGCTGCTTTTGGAAAATAACCGGCTGGAGTCGCTTACGTTAGGCGGAGACCGGGCCTACGACATGGCGCTGCGATTCCGCTACGGCGGATTCGACCCCGACCGGATGTCTGTCGTCCCCTCGGTGTCCGCTGCTCTCGACGCCGCCCTGCGGACCAGCGGTTCTGACGGCGACCTTTATGTGCTTCCCACCTACACCGCCCTTCTCGAATTCCAGGCCGTGCTGGCCGACCGGGGGTTCGTGCCCGCTTTCTGGGAAGATCAATGAGCACCGGCCGCCCCTCCATCCGGCTCTGCCATCTGTACCCGGATCACTTGAATATCTACGCCGATCGGGGAAACATCGCGGTATTCCGCCGACGGCTGGAATGGCGGGGCCTTTCCCTCGAGGTGGCTGAAGTTGGACTCAGCGATTCCATCCCCGCCGACTGCCACCTCTACTACTTGGGAGGAGGCCAAGACCGCGACCAGATGCTGGTGGCCGAGAACTTGGCTCAAAAGGCTGATCCCCTGCGCGGCGCCGCAGAGGACGGAGCGGTGGTGCTGGGGGTGTGCGGCGGCTACCAGCTATTGGGCCATGGCTACACCGCAGCCGACGGCCGGCGAATGCCGGGGATCGGGCTGTTGGACTTGGAGACCACCGCAGGTGACCGCCGCCTCATCGGGGACGTCGTGCTGGACGTGACCCTGAACGGCCAGACCCGCGCGGTGGTCGGCTATGAGAACCATGCCGGGCGCACCCACTTGGGTGGGGGGTGTACGCCGCTCGGCCATTTGCTCCGAGGACACGGCAACAATGGGGAAGACGGCAGCGAGGGAGCGGTGGCCGGCCGACTGGTGGGCACGTACCTGCACGGGCCGCTCCTGCCCAAGAATCCCTGGCTGGCCGACCTTCTGCTGGGCTGGGCCCTCGACAGAGCTGGTGGTCCATTCGACTTGGAGCCGCTGGACGACAATTTCGAAGAGGTGGCCCACGCGGTTGCCGCCACTAGAGCAGGACAGAAGCGATGACCGACCCGACCACTGCCCCCCGGCCGATCATCATCGACACCGACCCCGGCCAAGACGACGCCATTGCCATCCTGGCCGCGTTGGCGTCCCCCAAGCTCGAGGTGCTGGGCATCACCGCGGTGGCCGGCAACGTGCCCCTGGATTTGACCGCCCGCAACGCCCTTATCCTCGTCGAGCTGGCCGGCCGCCCTGAAGTCCCGGTGTTGGCGGGCTGCGACCGCCCGCTGCGCCGAGACCTGGTTACCGCCGAGCATGTCCACGGCAAGACCGGCATCGACGGTGCCGATCTGCCGGATCCCACTTCCGCCTTGCAACCCCAGCATGCAGTTGACTGGATGATCGAGACGCTCTTGGCTGCCGGGGAGCAGGAGATCACCATTTGCCCCATTGGGCCGATGACCAATGTGGCCACCGTGCTGGAGACCGCCCCAGAGACGGCCAAGCACATCCGGGAGATCGTCTGCATGGGCGGCGGTTTCTTCAGCGGAGGCAACACCACACCCACCGCGGAGTTCAACGTGTCCGTCGACCCCGATGCCGCCCAGATCGTCCTCCACTGCGGTGCCCCGGTAACCATGCTCCCCCTCGACGTGACCCACAAGGCGCTGATGACCGATGCCTGGATCAACCAGGTGCGGGCCCTGGGCACCCGCACCGGAGCAGCAGCAGCGGGGATGCTGGAATTCTACGAGCGCTTCGACATGGAAAAGTACGGCACCACCGGAGGCCCCCTCCACGACCCCAACGTGATCGCCTACCTGCTCCGCCCCGACCTCTACGGGGGCCGACTCTGCAACGTGGAGGTGGAGACAGATTCCCCTCTCACCCGGGGCATGACCGTGGTGGACTGGTGGGACGTCACCGACCGACTGCCCAACTGCCAGTTCATCACCGAAGTGGACTCCGACGGCTTTTACGACCTGCTGCTCACCCTCCTCGCCCGCCTGCCCTGACCAGGGTTCAATCGGAGCCGGTCGTCAGCTCGTCGATCTCGTCGCCGCCGAAACCCAGCTCTTCGAGGATCAGGCGGGTGTGGTGGCCGGGGTGAACGGGGCCAGCGCCCACCGCGGCGGGGGTTGCGGAGAATGTCAAAGGTAGCCGCAGCACCGCTAGCTCACCGCCATCGGGATCGAGAACCATTGAGTAGACGTTTAGATGCTCTACCTGGGGATCGGCGAACGTCTCGTCCACAGCCAGCACGGGCCCACAAGGGCAGCCTGCCGCATTGAGCCGCTCTACCCACTCAGCGGTAGTGGCAGTGGCCAGGCGGGCCTCGATGATTTCGTCCAGTTCTCTGCGGTTGGCCGTTCGGGTGTGGCGGTCGGCAAACCGGGGATCGGTCAACAGCTCGGGAGCGCCCAGCGCCTCGACAAACGTCTCCCACCGGCCCATCGGGGCCACGTTGACGTGCCCGTCGGCGGTGGCGAACATGCCCATCGGCACCACGGTGGGATGGTTGTTGCCCTCTTGCGGGGGCACCTCCCCATCGGACAGCCAGCGCACCGCTTGGAAGTCCATGAAGTTGATGGCTGCCTCCAGCAGCGATGTGTGAACCCACTGGCCCCGACCGGTCCGCTCCCGGACCAACAGAGCAGCCAGTACCCCCTGGGTGAGAAACGCGCCCGCCGCAGTGTCGGAGATTGCAATACCCACCCGCCAGGGCCCGCTCCCCGGCGGTCCGGTCACGCTCATCAGCCCGCTCAGCCCCTGAGCGATCTGATCCACTCCGGGACGGCCGGCGTAGGGCCCCTCCTGGCCGAAACCCGAGATGCTGGCGTAAACCAGCCGGGGATTGCGGGCCGACAGCACTTCGTAGCCGATGCCCAGCCGATCTTTGACTGCTGGGCGATAGTTCTCCACCACTACGTCGGATTGATCAGCCAGCCGATAGAAGGCCTCTCGTGCCCGTTCATCGGTCAGGTCCAACTGTATGGATCGTTTGTTGCGCTGGAGATTGTGATTGTCCGATCCGATCAGAAAACTCCGGTTTGGATCGGTTACGCAGATCACATCGGCCCCCATGTCGGCCAGCTGCCGGGTGCAGGTGGGGCCGGCGCGAGCCCGGGTGAGATCAATCACCCGCAGGCCAACCAGAGGCCCGTTTCCCGGATTCGCGCGGTCGTACATCGACATCGTGCTACTACTAACCGATGGCCAAGGGCGTGGATACCGGTACCGACAAGCTGATCGCCGAGATCGAGGGCGCGATCGGCCGCATCGTGTTCAACAATCCCGAACGGCACAACGCAATCACCACCGACATGTTCGCGGCGCTGGCCGCCGTTGTCGACGCCTACGAGGCAGATCCTGAGATCCGAGTGGTGGTCATATCCGGCTCAGGCGGTCGGGCATTCGCCTCTGGGGCCGACATCGGCAACCTGGACTCCGCTAAGGGCCCGAGCCGCAACCCGCCGTCGGCTGATGACCGCACCAGCCGGGGTCCGGCTGCCCTGGGCCGCCTGACCAAGCCTCTGATCGCCGCGGTGGACGGCTATTGCCTCGGCGGCGGGCTCCTGGTCGCCTTGCACGCCGATCTGCTAGTGGCCACCGAACGGTCGCAGTTCGGCATCCCCGCCGCCCGTCTGGGGGTGGGTTATCCCATCGAGGGCGTTGAGCAGCTGGTGGGCCGGGTGGGTGATGCCAACGCGGCGCTCATCTTGATGACCGGAAATCGGTTCAGCGCTGAGATAGCTGCCAGCATGGGCCTGGCCCACAAGGTCGTGGCCGCCGAGGAACTCGTCCACGAGATTGATCAGCTTTGCGACCGATTGGAGGCCAACGCTCCTCTCACTTTGCGGGCCGTGAAGCTGTCGATCGCTGCGGCCGCAGGCAGGGGAGACCGCCAAGCCGCTTTGGATGCCATCGCCGACTGCTGGGGCAGCGAGGACTTTACCGAAGGACGGACCGCTTTTGCCGAGCACCGCGAACCCCGCTTCCTGGGCCGCTGAGCATAAAATCCACGCCACAGAACTATGTCAACGGTTGCTGCCTTCTTCGTCTTTCTGCTGATCATGCTGGCCTTGGCCACTTTGGCCATCATCTTGGACTGGATGGGAAAGCCCATCCGCCGCACCTTTCGACCCCGCACCACCGGTACGCCGGCATGGCTGATGTTCGACGCACCATTGCCATCTGAGGGTCCCGGCACGGATCCCGATGCCAGCCCTGGCGGCCAGCCCCCTGTGATTCCCTCCGAACCCGTCGCTGTGGAGCAGCACATGGATGTCATCGCTGAACCGTTCACAGACGAGCCTGCCGACCGGCCCGCCCTCAATTCTGCCTTTGGGCAAGATGATGCACCATCGCCGAAGTCGTGGCAGGCCGGGGATTCCATTTTCCAGCTCACCCCCCAGGGGACGCCGCCGTCGATCACCGCCATACGCCGCCGCTATTGGAAAAACCTGTCCGAGCGGAGATCGTCAGCGGTGTTCGGCGAGGAAAACCGGACGCTGATGGCCGTCGGGCAGGCCCCCCAGCGCTTCAATCCCCGTACTGGCACCATCGAGGAGTTGAGTCTGCCCGAGCCCATGCTGCGATACTGCTGGGCCGCCAAGCGCAAGCCCACCCCCACCTGGGGCGATCAGGGTCTCGACCCCTTCGCCCGGCCATGACCGACTCCCCCACGCTCAGCGACCACTTTGCCGACGGGGCCGAGACGGTCCAACTCCGCGGGCGCGACATCCGGCCGCTGCTGCGATTGGCGGTGTCGGACGGCACCAAAGTGCGGGTGGAGCGCATTGCCGCCCGTGCTGATCGCCGACAAGCTCTCAAGCTGGCCGCGGTAAACGGCATGCTCGAAGTGAATGGGGCCACCTCCGAGACCATCTCTTTGTGGTCTGATACCAGCCCGGTCGTGGTGGAGTTGATCGTGGTCGGGGCCCAAACCCAGCGATTGGAGGTTTGGAACGCCTGGGACCTGGGCGGGCTCGAGACCGCATGGCTGGGAAACGCCGGCATGATTGTCGAGCCCGAAGAGCGCTACCTGGCCCTGAAATGCAGCGACGGCCTCGGTCCACCCAGCTTCACCGACCTCCAAGTCCACCTCTCAGTGGCTCAACCGGGCTAGTTCGCGGCAAGCTTTGGCATGGCCATCTCGCTCGATGATCTCACTGCTGATACCTCCTTCACCCAACACGTCAAGGGCCGGGTAACTTTTCTGCCCGAGCCCGAGCGGGCTGACCGTTGGACGCCGATGGTCTCGGTGGACGACCACATTGTGGAGCCCCCTGGCGCCTTCGCCGACCGGTTCCCGGCTAAGTACTCCGACGATGCGCCCCGCGTGGCCACCCTCGACGACGGATCAGAGACCTGGCTGTATGCGGGGCATTCGCTGCCCAACGTGGGTTTCAACGCGGTGGTGGGCCGCCCGGTAAGCGAATACAGCTTCGAGCCCACCCGCTTCGAGGACATGCGCCGGGGTTCATGGGACATCGATGCCCGGATCGCCGACATGGACCTCAACGGGGTGTACGCCTCGCTGTGCTTTCCGTCGTTTCTGCCCGGCTTCTGCGGCCAACGGTTCCAGCAGCTCACCGACGATCCTGACTTGGCTTTGGCCGCGGTGCGGGCCTGGAACGACTGGAACATCGAGGAGTGGTCCGGGGCCTACCCCGACCGCATGATCCCGTGCCAGATCACCTACTTCCTCGACCCCGAGGTGGGCGCGGCCGAGGTGTACCGCAACGCCGAGCGGGGTTACCGGGCCATCAGCTTCTCCGAGGCCCCCCATTCTCTGGGTTTCCCCTCGCTGCACTCCGGCCACTGGGATCCGATCATGGCCGCCTGCGAGGAAACCGAGACCGTGGTGTGCCTGCATGTCGGCTCGTCAGGCACCTCGCCGGCCACCTCTCCCGACGCTCCGTCTGACACGGTTGGGGTGCTGTTCTTCGGCTACGCCATGTTCGCCGCGGTTGATTGGCTGTACTCCAAGATCCCCGTGCGGTTCCCCAGCATCAAGATCGCCCTCAGCGAGGGGGGCCTCGGCTGGGTGGCAGGGCTGTTGGACCGCCTGGAGCACGTCCGCAAGTACGACTCCATGTACGGCACTTGGAACGATGTGGAGCTCTCCCCTGCCGACACACTGCGCCGCAACTTCTGGTTCTGCGCCATCGACGACCCATCGGCCTTTGACCAGCGCCACTACATCGGACTGGAGAACCTGATGGTGGAGTCCGACTACCCCCATGCCGATTCCACCTGGCCCAACACCCAGGAACTGCTCCGCAAACAGCTCAGCGGCATTCCCGCCGACGAAGTGGCCCGCATCTGCTGGGCCAACGCCAGCGACCTATTCCGCCATCCCGTCCCCGACTCCGTGATAGCCGACCCCAACAGCTTCTGATACCGCCCAATCGATGCCTTTCGCTGCCGGAATGCTGTTGTCGCCTGCTGGTGGGCTCGGTAGGATGCCATCGGTGGAGCTGGGGGATTCGAACCCCCGCGGTGAAGTGTCAAGCCTCGGCCGCCCCGACCAACGGGCAGCCCCTCGAGGAGAAGGCATCGCTTTCTCCAAGGGCCGCACCGGGCCTGTACGCCAGGCCCAGTGCGGCCCCTATCATTTTACGGATAGACACTATATTTCTTAATATAACTTCTAATAGATTGAAATAGACTGAAAGATTGGAAATCCGCTGAACGATCTAGCCGCTGATCCTGAGGTGGCTGCTGGCTATATGGCTGCCGGGTGGTGGGGGCACGACACGCCCACCGACCTGATCCGCCGCAACGCCGCTGGACGGCCCGACGACGCTGCGTACATCACATGGAGCCGCCCTAGAGGTGAGGCCGAGGATGCGGCGGGGAGCATCGACCGGACCTCGTGGGCGGGTTACGACCGGTTGTCTGATCGGGTGGCGGCTGCGCTGCTGGCCGCGGGGCTGGATCGGGGCGACCGGGTGGCGGTGATCCTGCCTGACGGTGATGCGGTTCACGCCTCTTTCACTGGAGCTGACAAGGCCGGGGTGGTGGTAATGGGCATCGGCCATCGGGCCGGTTCGGCGGAGATTGCCCACCTGGTCGATAGGTCCGGGGCTCGGGCCATCATCACCGGCGCCGAGCACCAGGGCCGCCCGGCGGCTGACGCGGTGGCCGAGTTGCGGCGTGACCTGCCCGGCCTTGCCCACCACATCACCATCGACGGCCCCGGCCAGGGGGCGGCCATCAGCCTCGACGACCAGCCCGCCCCGTCCCCCGATTCGGTCTCGAGCTTCGCCGAAGCCGTCGAGGCCCGCCGCCTGGGGGCCTCGGAGCTATGCCTTCTCAATTCCACCTCGGGCACCACCGGGCTGCCCAAGTGCGTGATGCAGACCCACAACCGCTGGTTCTACTTCCACCAAAAAGCAGTGGAGTACAGCGGGCTAGGCCCTGACGAGGTGTTCTGCGTGCCGGTGCCGGCCCCGTTCGGCTTCGGGCTGTGGACCGCCCACTACACCCCCACCATCTTGGGGGTGCCCACCGTGGTGATGGCCGACTTCGACGCCGATGCCCTGATCCGCCTGATCGAGGCCGAGCGGGTGACCGTGCTGTGCGCGGTGACCACCCAGTTCATCATGATGCTCAACTCCCCGGTGTTCGACGATCACGATCTGTCGTCGCTGCGGCTGATGTTCACCGGCGGCGAGGCCATTCCCTATCAGCGGGCCTCCGAGTTCGAGGACCGCACCGGCTGCACGGTGTTGAACTTCTACGGCTCCAACGAGACCGGGATGCTGAGCGGCACCCGCCTCAGCGACCCCCGGTCGGCCCGGCTGCGATCCGGGGGCCGGTGCGAACCGGAGATGGACTGCGCGCTGTACGACCCCGACGACGGGCTGCGGCTTCCCGAGCTGCGGGGACGGGGCCAGCCCGCCTGCCGAGGACCGGCCACCGCCCTGGGGTACTACGACGACGCCAAGGCCAACGCCGAGCTGATGACCGCCGACGGACGGATGCTGATGGGCGACATCGTGGAGATCGACGACGACGGCTACCTGCGGGTGGTGGGACGCACGTCGGACTTCATCATCCGGGGCGGCAAGAACATCAGCGCCCCCGCGGTGGAAGATGAGGTGATGACCCACCCAGCGGTGGCCATGGTGGCCGCGGTGGCCGCCCCCGACCCTGTTTTCGGCGAGCGAGTGGCCGCCTACGTGGAGCTGGTGCCCGGCGCCAGCCTGGGATTGGACGAACTGCGGGAGCACCTGGCCGGGCGCGGGGTTTCCCGGGAATGGTGGCCCGAGTACTTGTTTGTGGTCGACGCCCTGCCCCGTTCCTCGGGGGGCAAGGTGGCCAAGGGCCAGCTCAAGAGGGACGCTGCCGACCGGGTGGGGCTGGCCCAGGACTAACGCTGGGTCAGGACTATCGCCAGCCAGCGCTCGCTAATGGGGAATGCGACGAGCTGAGACATCGCGTCCAGCAAGAACTCCACTGCCACCTTGGGGTCTTGGCCCTCAGGCAGCTCGTAGACCAGGCCCCTTTTGATGTGGTCTTGTCGGCGATTCCACCCCGATGGCTCGGTCACCCCCCGCTCCTCCAGCAGCTTGGCGGCATGCCGCCCACCGGCGTGCTGCAAGCCCACCGAGGCGGGCTGCCACTTGTCGCGGTAGTGGTGACCCGGCACCCATGTGCCCAGCGGGACAGCCGGCCCCTTGGCGGTGAACAGCTTGAATATCGGCGACTCGGGGGGCCGATTCTCGTCGGCCACCACCGGCTGCACGTTCATCCACCCCGACCCGTCGCCCCGGGCGGCCAGGGTCAGCATCTCGTGGGTCACCTCGTCGAGGTCTGAGCGCTCGAATCTTATGGGCTTCTTATCGAGCGCCATCTGTGCCCCCGTGCTGAGGACTGGCTTCGGCCCGAGCGGACTTCATTCCCGCGGCTCCCCCATGAGCCCTTGGCGGGTGTAGGTGATGTCGGAGCGGTCGCGGTATCCGATGGTGAAGTCGTCGTCGTAGGGGAACGAGTAATTCAGCGTGAGCGTGTAGCGCCACTCGAAGGCGCAGATGCGGGTGGCGATCAGCCAGGGACCGCCGTCGCGACGCTCGAACCGGTCCACGTAGCGAAGTCCCATGCGCATGTCGGACCCCGGCCCCTCCTCGGTGGGGTGTACAACGTGGTGGGCGTTGCAGTAGGTCTCGGCGAAGGCAACGTCGCCCTCCAGTTGGATGCGGGACTGGCCTAGCAGGTGCTGGGTGTAGTCGAAGGCTGTGAGCACCTCCAGCACCCAGTCGGCGAACTCCACCGGGCTGCCGCGGAAGTTGTTGTGGTCGTCGAAGCCATCGAGGTGATAGCCGGAGATGATGAGCTCCTTGTCGAGCCGGTCGGTGCCCCGGGCCACCCGGTGGATGGCATCGGTGATCTCGTCCTTGTCGAGCAGCGCTTGGATCCGGGGATCCAGTTCGGCCCCAGATTGATCAGCCCCAGATTGATCAGCCACAGCCCACTCCGATCATCACTGCCGACAGGGTGAACGGACCATCGCCGGTGTTTCGCCAGGCGTGCTCGGTGCCTCGCTGGATCACACAGTCGCCGGCGGTGAGGTGTACCGGCGGCTGGCCGGGCAGCTCCAAATCCACCGTGCCCTGGGTGATCCGCACGAAATCTATGGTGGGAGTCTGGTGCATCATGGCCGCCCGGTCGGCCATAGCCGCCGGGATGGTCACCTGCTTCCAGGTGATCCCCCCGCCAGGCGGGTTGAGCTGCATCTCCGACACCGGGGCATCACCACCCTGGAGCTCGCTGGCCACCGGTGCGAAGGTGTGCCACAGCTCGGCGGTCACCAGCCCGCCCTCCGATTGGGTGGCGGTGCCGGGCGGGCCATCGGCGCACACCCCGTCGCCGTCGGTAACGATCCGCCGAGGACCCACGGTGCCGGTAGACGCCCCGGCGAAACCGGGATCGGCGCCCTCGGTGGCGGCCAGCATGGTGGCGCTGAACACACAGGGCTCGTCGCCGATGACGATCCACCGATGCCACGTGCCCCGCTGGATCACGCAGTCGCCCGCTTCGAGCTCCACCCAATGGTCGTTCAGCTCCAAGCGGATCTGGCCCGAGACGATCTCGATGAAGTCGATGGTGGGGGTGGCGTGAAAGCCGACCCGGTCTTGGTCGAACCGGGGGTCGTCGAGGGGGCCGATAGCCTTTCCCCCCGAGGGCTTCAGGGTGAAGAACCGCCACGAAATCCCACCGGGCGGGGGGACGAAGTCCTTGCGGTCGGCCGGCTCGTCCCCGCCGTCATCCACGGTTGCGGGATGCTGGCCGATGTACCACATGCTGGCCGTGCTCCGTCCCAAGAAACTCGACTCGGCCTGACCGTCGGAGATGATCACCGGTGCTCCCGATGCGTCGTGGCCGGTTACGACTCGCCTTCTTGTGAATGCCATCCGGCAACCGTAGCGGCCCGCAGCAACCCTGATGCACGCCGCCCAATCCAAGAATCCCGATGCCCAGTAGGTAGCCTCGAATCAGATGGTTGACCCTCCTGCCGACGTGATCGTCCCAGATCGGCCCCTGCGAGTGGCCGTGTTGGTCAAGCAGATCCCCGTGTTCGAGGACATGGTGCTGGGACCCGATGGCCGCATGGTCCGAGACGGCATCGACATGCACATGAACGACTACTGCCGCCGCGCCGTGGCCAAGGGCACCGAGGTGGCCCGAGCCAGCGAAGGCACGGTCACCGTGTTCACCTTGGGCCCGCCGTCGGCCGAAAATGTCTGCCGGGAGGCTCTCCTTTTCGGGGTAGATGCCGGAATCCACATCTGCGACCCAGAGTTCGCCGGTTCTGACACCTGGGCCACCGCCAAGGCCCTGGCCACTGCTCTGGAGCGCTTCGGACCGTTCGATCTGGTGATGATGGGACGCAACTCGGTGGACTCCGATACCGGCCAGGTGCCGCCGCAGCTGGCCGAGCTGTTGGGACTGCCGTTCGCCACCGGGGTTCGCTACTTCTCCCTTCACGGCGACCGCCTGGAACTGCGTTTGGAGCACGACGACGAGTGGGTGGACGTGGCGGTGGAGCTGCCTGCGGTGGTGTCGTGTGCAGAGCGGCTGTGCGACCCGTGCAAGATCAAAGATCCCGAGGCGTGGGCCACCGTGGACGGCTCGCACATCAAGACGGTGAGCGCCGCCGACTTGGGCCCCGGCCCCTGGGGCCAAGCCGCCAGCCCCACCTCGGTCGGCCCAGTTCAGATGATCGATGTGGAGCGCCGCCGCCACATGATGACCGGCACCCTGCACGAGCAGATCGACCAGGCGATGGCGATCTTGGCCGAGAAGGGGGCGCTGGCCAGCGGCTTGAGCACCGAGACGCCCCTGATTCCCGACCGCACCGGGGCTGGTTTCGACGGCCCGCCTATCGCAGTATTGGTGGAGCCTGGACGAGAGCGGGTGAACCGGGAGCTGCTGGGAGCCGCCGCCGAACTGGCCACCGAGATCGACGGATGGGTGGCCGCCCTGGGTCCCGGTCTGGACGACCCCGACGAGGATTTGGGTGCGTGGGGGGCCGACGCACAGATCGCCATCGGCGCCGGAGGTAACGGAAATGCCCCGGTCGAGGAAGACCTAGCGTCGGCCATTGCGCCCTGGGCCGCCGAGACTCAGCCATGGGCCGTATTGGCCCCGGGCACCGCTTGGGGCCGAGAGGTGGCCTCCCGGTTGGCGGCAACCCTGGGCGCGGGGCTCACTGGTGACGCGGTAGGGCTGAGAGTGGACGACGCCGGAAAGCTGATCGCCATGAAGCCCGCCTTCGGCGGATGGCTAGTGGCCGAGATCCTCTGCGCTTCCGCGGTGCAGATGGCCACGGTGCGACCCGGCGTGCTGCCCTTCCCCCGGCTCAATGCCGACCGTCCACCGGCCCGCCGATTGTCGCTAGACACTTCGGGCCGCAGCCGCCTCGAGCTCATCCGACGTTACCGGGACGACGACAGCGATGAGCTGGCCAACGCCTCGGTGGTGATCGGCGTAGGCCAGGGGGTGGACCCGGCCGACTACCCCAAGCTGGAAAAGCACCAGGCCGCCATCGGGGCCGCCCTGTGCGCCACCCGCAAGGTGACCGACTACGGCTGGATGCCCCGGGCCCGCCAGGTGGGCATCACCGGCCACAGCATCAGCCCCCGCCTCTACTTCGCCATCGGCATGAGCGGGAAGTTCAACCACACCGTGGGAGTCCGCAACGCCGGCACAGTGGTGGGCGTCAATCCTGATCCCACCGCTCCGTTGTGGGATGTGGTGGACATCGGTTTCGTGGGCGACTGGGCCGAGGTGTTCGACGCTTTGATCCCCCGCCTGGCCGAAGCCCCGGCAGGCTGATCCTCTGCTCGCTGATGAGCGCTGGCGAATCACCGGCCGCGGCTGACAATCGGTTCGCCAGGGTCGTTTCCCTCATCAAGCGATCAGTGCTGTGCTGGCAGGAGGGAGAGGGCGGGACCGGAGCGGCGGAAATCGCCTTCTGGTCGGCGGTGTCGCTGTTCCCCGCTGCCGTGGCCGCGGCCGCCATCGCCTCCACGGTACGTGCGGTGTCCGACCGGATCGCCGATCGCTTCAACGAGTGGCTGGCCGACGCCGGCCAGACTGCGCTCAGCGACGTGGACAGCACGATCGGCGAGGAGTTCGCCGACGTGGTATCGGCACCCGTGGCCGCCACGTCGATCGCCGCAGTGGTCGCGGTGTGGGGCACCATGAGGGCCGCGGCAGCCGCCTGTCGGGCTGTCCGCCGAGTGCGGGGCGAATCCCGCCGGTCGTGGTGGCTGGAGAGATTTGCCGGATTCTGGCTTATGGCCGGCTCGATTCCCCTAGTCGCTGGTCCCACCGCGATTGCAGTGTGGGTTGAACCCCGGCTGGCCCCGGTGGTCGGATTCGTTGCGGCGGTTGCCGTGTTCACCCTCGTGCAAAAGGTGGCCTGCCCCCGGCAACCCCTGCGCCATCACCTGATCGGCGGCTTCGTCTCGGCCCTCTGGTTCTCGGTGGTATCGACCATCGCCGCAATAGCCGTGAACTGGACCGTCGGCGGCACCGCCATCACCGTGGCCACCGCCGGAACCCTGGCCGCCCTGAGCTGGCTATGGGCCGTCGCCTGCGGCGTAACCGCTGGCGCCGCCGTAGCCGGCGCCCTCGATCAGCGCAACGCCTAATCGCCGCCAAGAAAGGGAATCTGTCGATCAGGTTCACTCCTACCGGGCAGTTCAAGATTGATACCGCACGGCATCTTCTCGACAAGCCATTGGCCCATATGATTGCCCTCCTGTTGCCGGGCAATTTCCTCAACCGACTTGCCAGTGAGCCTCAAGTAGAGAGCATCCGGACAAAGCTCGATCTCGTCTCCCCAGGCAATCCCTCCATCTGCGGCAACTCGCACTGCCTCAAAGCAAGCTCGACTCTCCCATGCCTGGAACACGCCTCGGCCAGCTAGATCAGACAGGTCAACCTCGCCGGCGACCCCGTCGGCATACCGAAGCCATACTCGGTACCCATCTAGGGGTAGCACTTCAATCGGACGGTTAAGGTTGCCTGTGTTTTCCATACGTTCAACGCCTAAGCACTTGCAATCGGACTTACCAACTTGTTCAAAATACCGGACTCCACGGCTAACACCCCACTGCATTCAATCAACGCACAACCTCGCGAACAGCATGCGGACATCAGCCATCGTTGGGGTACGGTCGGGCCATGACCGAACCCCGCCAGCCCGATGTGCTCAGCCGCCTGCCGATTCCTGAGGAAGTTCGCGATGATGTGATGGAGATGTTGAGGGTCGGCCCCTCGGCGGTGTGGGGCCGTCCGGTGCTGAGCCGACGGGAGCGCAGCTTGGCCACCATCGCCATGATGACCGCGTTGGGCAACGAGTTCGCCATCCGCGAGCACATCATCATGGGCCTGGACTCCTTCGGCCTAAGCCGAGAGGAGATCCTCGAGGTAATGATCCAAGCCGCCATCTACGCCGGCTTCCCCGCGGCCATGAAAGCCTTCGAGATCGCCACCGACATCTTCGCCGAACGCGACGCCGCCGATTGATCTCTGGTCGTCCATTTTGGGTCGAGCTTGGAAACCTTGGCGCAAAATTGATGGCACTTGGACGGTAGTGTTCTAAAATCGAACACATGGCGACCTTCTTTGACGAGCTGGGATCTCGGATCGCCGAAGCCCGGCAAAGAGTTGGTCTCACCCAGAAGCAATGCGCAGAAAAAGCTGGGCTGGACCGGTCGAGCCTGTCCAAGATCGAGACCGGCATCCGCCGCACCACTGTTTTGGAACTCGTGAACATCGCCGATGCACTCGACATGCGCATGGAGTGGCTCCTAGAGGACGCGCCCCCGGCAATTGTGTCGAGGCGCAATGCATCTGACCCCGGTGAGCCAAGCACCAAGATCGATCTCGCAGTGGAACGCGTAGCCCGTGAGGTCGAATTCCTGCGGACGCTCGACGGCGAACCCGATCTGCGGTCTCCCTCCACATTCGAGATGCCTAGGACCGAGAGCGAGATCGAAGACTGCGCTCGCAAAGCTCGCAAGCTGCTGGGCTACGGCCTAGAAGAGCCGGCCGTAGGACTTGGCGTACGCGTTGCCGAGATCGGACTGCTGGCGTTCACGCTGCCTTTGGGTGAGGAGTCCGCAGACGGTGCATCGGTCCTGTTGACTGTCGGCGGGGTGGCAGTGGTCAACGGCACCAAGCGGTTAGGGCGCCGCCGTCTCACGCTGGCCCACGAACTCGGCCACTTCCTGTTCGCCGACGAGTACTCCATCGATTGGCGAGTGGCCGATGAACAAACCGACGGACATGAGATCCGCATTGACCGCTTCGCTCGGGCCCTGCTGCTACCCCAGAAGTCGATGCGAGCCCTATGGCCCGCATCTCCTGACGAGGAGAGTCTTCGGCTCGCGGCGGTCACGACCGCCAGTGAGTTCCAAGTGGACATGGCCACTCTGGCACAGCGACTCCGAGAAACCGGCCTGGCCACACCCGAGCAAACCGCCCAAGTGCGCTCCTTTCGCACGACGAGGGCAGATATTGTGGATTTCGGCCTCGTGGTGCCACCCGCCTCCCAGGAATTGACCACTCCTGAACTGCCCCGCCCGTATGAGAAGGCCGTTCTGAATGCCTACCGCAAGGACATCATCTCTCCTGGCCGAGCCACCGAACTCCTCTTCAACACCTGGGACGAAGCCGATCTTCCTGACCTTCCCCTGCTGCCCGAAGACGCCATCTGGTCCTTCGTCTCCTGATTCTCGAAGACTTGGTGCAATACCCGGACAGATATGGAAGCACCATCGCTGGTGTTCGACACCGGACCGCTCAGCCACTTCGCCACCGCGGGCTGGCTTGGAGTGTTGAAGGCTGTGGTTGCAAACCGCAGGGCGATTATCCCCGATGCAGTCGTAACCGAACTTGAGGCTGGAACACAGACCAACCCAATACTCCAGCTGATTCTTGAGGCCGAATGGATCGGACACCACATCTTGAGAACTGATGCAGAGGCAGAGGCTTTCATCCGGTACAGCAACACGCTTGTCACCGGCAAGCGCAATGTTGGAGAGGCTGCTGTGCTCGCGGTGGCCGAGACTCTTCCAGGTACAGCAGTAATAGACGATGCCGCGGGCAGAAGGGCCGCTCAGGCAAACAACGTTGCCCTCCGCCCCACCCTCGCCCTTCTATGCGATGCCATCCGCGAAGGATTGCTCACGCCGCCGCTAGTGAGCGCACTAGCCGACGACCTGCTAGCTACGCAGTATCGGCTTCCCTTCAAACCGGGTGGATTCGAGAACTGGGTCAAAGACAACAGCATGTTTTGAGGCTGAATCTCACCAGCGTTGCCACCAATTGAGTACTGGTCCTGTTCAGGGCAATATGGAACATGCGCCGTCATCCCGTCGGCCCTCGGGTCATGCACCGGCTGCCCGATGGCTGGGAGCCAGCCCGGTTCGAGCGGTTCGAAGTGTCTCCGGTGGCCCCCACCATCGGCGCTGAGCTGAGCGGCCTCTCCCTAGAGAACGTGGACGACGAACTGTTCGCCGAACTGGACCGGGCGCTGTTGGAGTGGAAAGTGCTGATCGTCCGGGAACAGTCCATAGACGTTGCCGCCCAAGGAGCGCTGGCCCGCCGATGGGGGCCGCTCACCGACGATCAGCTGATCCCCAACCCCGGTGACGCCGCCCAGCAAGATGCCCTCACCTTCGAGCGCAACGATGTCGTCGTTGGCCTAGAGAACATGTGGCACACCGACGGCACGTTTCGCGAGCATCCGCCGGTGTGCACCATCTTGCGGGCCATCGAGATCCCCGAGGTCGGGGGCGACACCCTGTTCACCGACATGGCCGCTGCCTGGGACAACCTCGATCAGGAATTACAGGGACGGGCAACTGCCCTGTCAGCCCGTCATGACTGGAGCATCGGGGCCTATGCCGACAAGTACGGCGACGAGTTGGACAAGCTACGAACCGAAGTCCCTCCCGTCGTCCACCCAGTGGCCCGTCCCCATCCCCGCACCGGCCGCCTCACCTTGTTCGTGAACGCAGGGTTCACCACCGAGTTGATCGACGCCGACGGCTCACCAGTCGACGACAGCGACGAATTGCTAAACCTGCTCTGCCGCCAAGCCGAGATCCCCGAATACCACTGCCGAGTCCGCTGGGCGCCAAACACCGTGGTCATCTGGGACAACCAAGCCGTCCAGCACTACGGCGCCAACGACTACTACCCCACCCGGCGGCTCATGGCCCGCGCCTCTGTTTCAGGAGGGTGAACCTCCCTGGCTACGACTTCGCGGTGAACACCCAGCGGCCGTCGGTGTTGGACAGGTGGCCGCAGCTGGGGCCGGCGAAGTGGGTGCCGAAGATGATGACGCCGGAGTCGGCGTAGCGGTCGCGGAACTCCACTCGGGTGGCGCTGGCTCGGGGCGGGTCGTCGTCTGCGGTCATCACCCACTCGGGGGCGACGAATTGCACGGGGTGGTGGATGAGATCGCCGGTTATCACCGCCTCTTGGCCAGCTGAGGAGATGCGCACGCTGACATGGCCAGGGGTGTGACCGGGTGAGGGCTCGAGGCTGATCTCATCGGTCACCGCATGGTCGCTGCCCACCAGATCGGCCAGGCCAGCTTCCAGCACCGGGCGCACGGCGTCGTCGAAGGTGATCGCGGCGCCCTCGGCGCCGGAGTCCCAGTATTCGTACTCGGTGCGGTTGAACAGGTAGCGGGCGTTGGGGAAGGTGGGCACCCACTGGCCATCCACCAGGATCGTGTTCCAGCCCACATGGTCGAAGTGCAGATGGGTACACAGCACGATGTCGATATCGTCGGTCTCGTAGCCGGCGGCGGTCAGCTCGTCGAGGAACCCGTTGCCCAGATGGCCCATTTGGGGGAACGGGTCGATGGGCCGGTTGCCGATGCAGGTGTCCACCATGATGGTCTGGCCCCCCGACTCCAGCACCAGGGCGTGGATGGACAGGGCCAAATCGCCGGACTCGTCCAAGAAGTGGGGCGCCAGCCAGTCGGCGTTGGCCTCGAACACCTCCATATCGGGCCTCACATACATCTGCTTGGCCAGAACCGATTGCAGGGTCTCCCGCACCAGCGTGACCTTCACGTCGCCAATCTGAGTGGTCAGTGCCACGGCTATCCTCCGATCTTGTCCAGGACTTCGCCCTGGTAGCGGCCGACAAAACGCCGGATGTCGTCGATGTCGGTGCTCCCCGACTCCGCGGCCGACACGATCAGCCGGTCGAGGCCCGATTGGGCATACTTCTCGATAAGGCCAAGGTCGAACGACCCGCCCCGATGGTAGCTGCCCGGCCACACCGTCAATTCGATGGCATCGGGATCCCGGCCGTGCTCCAGCGCAGTAGCCCGGATGGTGGCCACCCGGTCGGCGTAGTCCTCGGGCGAGATTACATAGGGGTAGAAGCCGTCGCCGATGCGCCCAGCCCGCCGGGCGGCCCGGCCGGTGCTGCCCCCTATGACGATGGGCGGGCCGCCGGGCTGAGCCGGATCAGGCAGGCTCTCGCACTCGTAGAAACTCGCCGCATTGGACTCGTAGGTGCGGTACCCGGGCGCCCATAGCTCCCGCAGAGCGCCGATGCACTCGTCGAGCCGCTCGCCCCGGCCCTCATATGGCACCCCGCAAGCGGCGTACTCCTCGACCTGCCAGCCGCTGCCCACCCCGAGGATCACCCGCCCGCCGCTGAGGGCGTCGAGGGTGGCCACCCGCTTGGCCATCACCGCCGGCGGGTGCAGAGGCAATACCACCACCCCGGTGCCCAACCGCACCCGCTCGGTCACCGATGCCATGAACGCCAGCATCTCCAGCGGATCGGGCATCACCACGCCGGGAGCGCCGGGCATGCGGCCCGACTCCGAATAGGAGTAGCGGGGCTCATAGTTGTTGGCCACCACCACATGCTCCACGGTCCAAATCGACTCCACACCCTCTTCGTCCATCGCTTGGGCAAACTGGGTTACCCAGCGGGGATCAGTGACGACCGACTCATGCATGTGGGGAAGGACTCCAAGGCTGACCATGGGCAGAAGATTACGCACTGCCCGCCCGGCGCGGGCCACTGCACCCCGAAGGGGTTAGCTTCATGGGATGCCGGATCATCTGGTGATCGACGTGGACGGCCACGTTTTCGAGCCCGACGAGCTGTGGGAGCAGTACCTGCCGTCCCGGTTCCACGAACAGCGGCCCCGGTTGATCACCGACGAGCGGGACACCACCCGATACGTGATCGAGGGCAAGGTGATCCCTCTGGGCACGGGCACAGGGGCCTGGGCTCCAGAGGGCATCAGGGAGTCGACAACCCTCCGCGAGGGCGGGGTGGATGCCGGGCTGCGGTTGGCCGACATGGACACCGAGGGCATCGACATCGCCGTGCTGTACGGGGCCATGTCGCTCGGCCTGTACGCCGGATCAGACCGAGATCTCACTATCGCCTGCTGCCGGGCCTACAACAACTGGCTGGCCGACTGGTGCTCCGCCGACCCCAAGCGGTTGCGGGGCACCCCGGCACTGCCCCTGAAGTGGATGGACGAGGCGGTAGCCGAGGCCGAGCGGTGCGTGACCGAGTTGGGATTCGTTTCGCTGACCGTGCCTTGCGCGGTGGGCGACCGCAACCCCGACCACCCCGACAACGATCCCCTCTACGACTTGGCCGAGCAGCTGGATGTGCCTTTGGGGTTCCACGCCGGGGGCTGCCGGTTCGCCAATGGCCGATTCACCGACGCCTACGCCCAGCTCCACGTGATCGAGTTCCCGTTCAACCTCATGTTCGCGGCCACCACGTTGATCTGCGGCGGGGTGTTCGAACGGTTCAAACGGCTGCGGGTGGCCTTGCTGGAGGGCGGTGTGGGCTGGGTGCCCCACACCCTGGAGCGCTTGGACGAGCACTACGAGTACCGGAGCCACGAGTTCGACGCCATCACCAAACCGCCTGGCGAGTACCTGGCCGAGGGGCGGCTGTTTGTGTCCACCGAGGGCGAGGATGGGCTACCTCAGGTGATCGAGCAGATCGGCAGCGACGTCATCGTGTGGGCGTCGGACTACCCCCACTGGGACAGCGACTTCCCCACCAGCGTGTCCGGCGTCACCGACCGCGCCGACCTCACCTACCACCACAAGCAGGCGATATTTGACGCCAACCCCAAGCGGCTCTTTGGATGGGACTGACCAGATGAGCGCCATCACCACGGCACAAACCATCGAGGAGTGGGTGGAGCTGGCCCACGCCGAGGGACTGACCGACGGATTGCCGGTGTATCCCCCCACCCGGGCCGCGGTGGATTCCCTAGTAGAGGCCTCGGGCCGGGACCCCGAACAGCTGCTGGGAGCCATTCCGCCCAGAGGCGGTGCGGCCACCGTCGAAGTGGTAGCGGCCAACGCGGTCATGGCGGGCTGCAAGCCCGAACACTTCGAGGTGGTGCTGGCCGCCGTCGAGGCCATGCTGGAGGATCGCTTCAACTTACGGGGAGTGGTCACCACCACCCATCCGTGCTGGCCGCTGGTCATCGTGTCGGGGCCGGCTGTCGAGCGGCTCGAAATGGCTCACACCGAGTCGGTGTTCAGCGGCGGCGGAGCCCACGCCAACGCCGCCATCGGCCGCGCGGTGAAGCTCTTGCTTTGGAACGCCGGCGGAGCCACCCCCGGCGAGCCGGTTAAAGAGGTGTTCGGCCATCCCGGCCGCTACGCCTTCTGTGTGGCCGAATCGCCGGCCAGCCCGTGGCCAGCCCTGCACCAGGCCCGAAGTATCGACGCCGACAGCGGCATTACGGTGTTCGCCTGTGAGTCCCCCACCAGTGTGGCCATGTGGGGGGCCGACGATACTCCGGTCAACCGCTTGGCCCAGTTGGCCGACGCCATGGCCATCAAGGGATGCAACAACACCCATACCATGGGCGAGACCTTGGTGGTGCTCACCCCCAACGAGGCCCGCCACCTAGCCGAGCAGGGCTACGACCGGGCCGCGGTGCAACAAGAACTGTGGCAACAGGCCCGGCGGCGCATCGGCGACCTGCTCTCCCCCGGCGTTCCCCCCTACGCCTGGTGGCCCGACTGGGTGGACGCCGACGATCCCGACACGCTGGTGCCGGTCACCGAGCGGCCCGAGGACATCCACGTGATGGTCACTGGCGCCGAATCGATCCCCTGGATGGCCGTGTGCGCCGGCTGGGGGAATCTGGGCGGCTACGCAGTGAGCCGGGCGCTTGAGGGCTAGAACTGGCAGGATTAGAGCATGAAGTTGATCGGCAATCTGGTTGATCCCCGAGGCGAGGTAGTCGTCAACGACGGCGAACTGGCCCCCCGGCGAGGGCACATCCAGGGACCATTGACCATCGGCTTCCTGGTCAACGAGTTCAACCCCTCCTCAGGCCCCGACTTCACCCGCTACACCGAGGTGCTGGAGAGAGAATTCCGCCACCGCCTGGACGTGACCGCTGTGGTCCGTCAGCACAAGCCGGTGCTCAGCCGCCCCGCCGGCGACGAGATGCTGGCCTCGTTCCGGGCCTGCGCCGGGGTGGTCAACGGCCTGGCCAAATGAGGCTCATGCACGTCGAGCAGTGTGCTCGACGCCGTGAACCTGGAGAGGCTGGGCATCCCCACCGTCACCGTGGTCACCGAGCCCTTCACCGTGGCCGCCGACACCGTGGCCCGCTCCCTGGGCCTGCCCGACATCCCCCGGGTAGTGATCCCCCACGACTACCTCAGCGAAGACAACGACACCATCGCCAAAAAACTCGAACCCCTGCTGGAAGAAATAGAGCGCTTTATGCTTCTTGGCTAGGCCGGGTTCCTTGCTAAGTCATTTCGTGTTTCGTGCTTTCTATATATCCATCTAAACAGAAAGAACACAGCAATAGCTCCTACACAATAGATCGGCACTGTAAGATAAAAAAAGTCGCCAACATGACCCTCTCTATCATATTGCCACGCTGCTTGAATAAGACTAAGCTGAAGCAATAACGTGGCAAAAGTTGTAGCGTTCCAATTCGACCAATGTATAGGTGTTGCTCTCAACCAAATTAGCATAGACAGCAGAATTACTATAGCCCCCGCAATTCCTTGTGAAATCACGAATCTGCTGAGGAGATAGTCATCAATTGATAATGCAAACAAAGACCCAAACACGATGCAGCCAGATGACAAGATAAATCCCATAAAGTACGGTCTTACTCCCCTGTCAAACCGTGCCTTATCCAATATTTGGGCTAGAAATGTCAACGCGAGAAATAAGCATACAGCGAAGAATAGGCCCATCCCGTTCAATTTCGTTGCATACCATCCATAGCCAGCAAAAGCGGCTATTCCTAAACACAGAATACACGCAACTACTGATACCCATTTGCCCATGAAGCCAGTTATCGGATTCCACTCAGCCATAATCGTTGCTTTCGACGTAGACCCTAGCTGCTTTGCTCTTGGAACTCCTCGGGGCTTTTGATGCGGCCGCCGTCTTTGAACAGGATGTCGTTGTAGCCCTGGCCGGGGGGAATGAACTCGGCCCAGATGGGCTTGTGGTAGCCCACGTAGACGGTGCGGCGGCCGCCGGATTCAGGAGCCGCGGTGGGGGGCGGGGCGCCGTGCATGGTGTGGCCGTAGTGGACGGTGACGTCGCCGGGCGAGGCGCTGACGGCCACTGTGGGCCAGTCGTCTCGCACCTGGCGAGCCCGGTTGGACGACTTGTTGGAGCCAGCCAGATAATGAAGCTGGCCATTGGCCTCGGTGCACTCGTCGAGCTGGATGCCGATGCTCACCGCGGGACAGGTGATGGAGTGCCCGCCGGTGCCGCAGTCCCGATGCCAGGGCAAATCGGCCAGGCCCTCCACGATGCTGGGCAGCTTGATGACCACCGATATACCGTCGCCCCGCTCGGGATAGGTGGCGAAGTCGTCTCCGCCCAGCGCGCCGATGGCGTCCAGTCGGCGATCATCGGTCAGTGAGAGCATCAGCTCGCTGCGGTCGTCCATGTGGGTCACCCGGCAGCACACTTCCTCGCCATCGGCGTTGGTGGCCCACCAGGAGCGGTGATCGTCAGGGGTGGCTGCGCTTCGCTGGCGCTCCACCTCGACCCGCAGTGCCTCGATCTCCTCGGCGCTGAACACGCCGCGGATGTGGAGGAATCCGGCCTCGTCGAGGAACCGGCTCATCTCCTCGTGATCGTCGTCAAGGGTGAAGCTGCGGGAGAGGTCCACCGTGGGCGCCCACCCCTCATACAGGGGGCGACCGTGGTACATGGCCAACAGCACCGGCTCGAAGTCCTCGAATAGCCCGAAATCACCTCGGACCATCTCGGCGGCCTCGGCGTACAACAAGCCGACCCAGGTCCACAGCTCGGCCACGTAGTTCGACCAGTCCTGTTCGCTGACCTCCACCACCAGCTCGGCGTCGTCTCCAAGGCGGAGCTCCACGCCGCCATCACCGATCACATAGGTAATGGACCGCCCGTCGGTCAGCCGCCAAGCGAAGCTCTTGACCAGGGCCCCGGCTCCGATATCCGCGGCCAGCGCTCCATGGCCCTCGGCCAGGCGCCGGGGCAGCTCATCGGCATGGAAATCGTCGAAGTCCAGGGTGTCGAACAGGGGAAGACGGGGAGCATGGTCCACTACAGCCATGACGAGAATTTAGTCCACAGTTACCGAGAGACCCCGAAGCGGCTGGAGGAGACCGAGCTAGAACTCCATTCCCGCATAGGGATCGGTGGGATTGCGGCGGGCCTCAATGTCGGTGAAGCGCACCGCGGCCGCCTCTGGAGTGATGTCGTGGGTGAACACCCAGAACCGGTCTTCGGTGATGGCATCCACCACTTTGGCGGCCACATCCGATGGAGCAATGCCCCGAGCGCTGAGGGTCTCCCGCAGCGGGGTCATGATGGCGTTCTGCGTGGCAGTCAGCTCCGCCCCGTAAGGGCGGTTGCGCTCGGAGTGGAAAATCCGGGTGTTCACCAGGTTGGGGCACAGGCACGACACCCCCACACCCTGGGGATGCACCTCCCGCCACAGCGACTCAGTCAAACCCACAACGGCGTGTTTGGTGGCGCAGTACATGCCCAGCAAGCTGTTGGTGACCAGTCCAGCCTCCGACGCGGTATTGACGATGTGGCCCTCTCCGGCCTCCACCATGAGCGGCGCAAACGTGATCACTCCGTGGGCCACGCCCATCACGTTTACTCCCACGATCCACTCCCACTCCTCGGGGGTGGTCTCCAGCATCAGCCCGGCGGGCCCCACGCCAGCGTTGTTGCACAACACATGTACCCCGCCGTATGAAGACAGGGTTTGCTCGGCCAGGTCTTGCACCGAGGCCGCGTCGCTCACATCGCACAGCACGCCAAGCACATCAGCACCCTCAGCCTCGAGTTGGGTGGCCGATCGGGCCAGCGCCTCTTCCTCCACATCGGCCATCACCACCTGCATCCCCTCGGACACAAACTGATTGCTCATCGCGAAACCGATCCCACTGGCCGCCCCGGTGACCACGGCGACCTTGCCATTGAGCTCCTTCATGACCACGACCTCTCTCTTGCTCCGCTGAAGCCTCATATTGCCAGGGTTAGTTATCAGTCGATGATTTCTGGCCGACGCGGCCATGACAAGGCAGCCAGGTCGACAGGCCGTAGTGTGAGGGGGATGGCTGTCCCTGTTGCCGACCTCACCGGTGCCATTGTGATCGTGGCCGGGGCCGGAGGAGGTGGCATAGGCACTTGTTCTTGCGAGGCCGCGCTGGCTGCCGGTGCCGAAGTGGTGGTTGTGGAGCAGTCTCCCGAGGAGTTGGACAAGCTCGACCTGCTCTCCCGCCCGGTGGTCAAAGTCCAAGCCGACCTCACCAAGCCCGACGCGCCAGGAGCCGTTGTCCAGGCCGCACTCAATGCCCATGGCAGCATCGACGGGCTCATCAACGTGGCCGGCGGTACCAGCATCGACGACTTCGGCCCTCTGGTCGACATCGACCACCAGGGCTGGGACCGGGTCATGGCCAACAACCTCCGCTATGTGGCATTCCTCAACCGGGCCGTGGCCCGGGCCATGATCGACATGGGCACCGGCGGTGCCATGGTCAATGTCTCCTCCGTTAGCAGCCTGGCCTCCCAGCCCTTCCTGGCCGCCTACGGGGCGGCCAAAGCCGGGCTCAACTCGCTGACCCGCACCATGGCTGTGGAGTGGGGCGGCCACGGCATCCGGGTCAACGCCATCGCCCCCGGCACCATCACCACCCCCCGAGCCGGCGACGAGGAGTCCCCCGAAGCGGCCAAACGGGCCATTCCACTGGGCCGCCGGGGCCATCCCGCCGAGATCGCCGCCGCCGCGGCGTTCTTGCTCAGCCCCCAGGCCAGCTACATCACCGGACAGGTGCTGGCGGTGGACGGCGGCATGTCGGTAAAGCTGGCCATGCTGGGCGACGACAACGCCCCGGTGTTCGTCACCGACCCCGAGGTGCGGGCGCGGATGATGGGAAGTGAATCCCCATGAGCGACTCCCCTCGCAGCGCCGGGCGCGAGCGATTCACCGACTGGGCCGGCCAAGACGACAACGCCCCCGAATTGGTGGCGGCCGCAACCGTGGTCTTGCTGCGGGATGCCCCCGGGGGACTGGAGACCCTGATGATGCGGCGCAGCTCCAAGCTCAGCTTCGTCGGCGGGAATTGGGTGTTCCCCGGCGGCCGGGTAGACGATGACGACTTCTCCACCGAGCAGCCCGATGACATATTCGCGGCCAGCCGGGTCGCGGCGGTGCGAGAGGCCGCCGAGGAATCTGATCTGGTCATTGCTGCCGATGATCTGGTCCCCTACTCCCATTGGGTGCCCCCCACCACCATCAACAAGCGGTTCGCCACATGGTTCTTCCTCGCCCCCGCGCCCGCCGGCTCAGTCACCGTGGACGGCGGCGAAATCAAAGAGCACGCCTGGTGGCGTCCAACCGACACCCTGTCCCGCCACACAGCCGGCGAAATCGACATGGTCCCGCCCACGTTCATCACCCTGATGGAGCTGACCGAATACGCCACCGTCGCCGATGCCTTGGCCGCCGCCCGCGCCCGGGCCCACGACATCCCCCACTACGAAACCCACATCGCCCTCGACGATGGCGTCCCGGTGTCGCTGTGGCACGGCGACGCCGGCTACGACACCCACGATGCCAGCGCGCCCGGCCCCCGGCACCGTCTCACCCTGAACGAAGGCGGCTGGCAGTTCGAGCGGACATGATCAGAGGCGTTTCCCGTCGAGCCGCTGCTTTTGCTTCACCGCTGGCAATTCTCGTCATCTTGCTCGCGGCCATCGCTGCCTGCCGGTCGGATTCCACCAACCAGGTCGCTCCCACCGCCGCCCCAACCGTCTCCCCACCTTCGGCCACCGCCATTCCTGCCCCCGACCTCGGACCGGTCACCTACGTCGACCCCGTCTTCCAGCCCAACGGAAACCGCTTGGCCATCGGCTCGGGGCTGGGTTCCGGGTTCATCCAGCAAGTAACCACCAAGGACATCAACCTGGGCGATGTCCCGACCTGGGTCACCGGCACCATCACTCCTGACGGGGATGTCTGGGTAGTGGCCCTGGCCGATGGATCGGTGTACGGCTTCTTGATCCCCATTGGGGGCCAGCCATCCCCAATCGAGGTCCCCGGCGATCGGCTGGCCCCCGGCCAACCGCCGGTCTTGGCCGTGCAGGGAAACTCGGTGCGAATGGCCACAACCCCGGCCAACGCGTCGCCCAACAGCGTGCCGGTGTATTTGACCGGCAATCGCGCCGCCTACGTGGACAACCTTCAGCGGCTCACTGTGTTGGAGCCCGACGGCACACTCTGGCGACCCGACCTCAAGGTGCTTCCCGACACCCGGGTCGTTCAGATCAGCCCTGAAAAGGTGCTGGTGCTGGCCGAGCCCACCGACCGCTTCCCCCATTCGGCATTGGGCGACAATCTGGAGGCCACCGCGGTAGCGGTGGTCACCGTTGGAGTGAACGAGGTGGAGACCGTCTACCGATCTGAGGACGACGTCATTGAGTCCATTGCTCCTCTGCTCGCCGATGTGGACGGCGACGGGATCGACGATGTGGTGTTGACCGTCAGCAATGACAGCCAAGTGTGGATCGTGGTGGCATCGAGTACCGGCGGCGGCGTGGTGGCGATAAGCGACCCGGTGGACCGGTTGCTGGGCTGGCGCCACTTGATAGCGGTGGGACCGATCGGTCCCACCGGACAAACCGAAATGGTCGAGGTCCTCTACCCCGACGCCCAGGGATCGGTGAGGTTTTTGAGCTTGAGTGGAGGCAAATTGGGGGTTGTGGCGACACGGACTGGCTACCGGTCCCACGAATTCGGCGCCCGGAACCTGGAGCAGGCCGTGGCCGCGGACGTCGACCGTGACGGCTATGTCGAAGTGATCCTCCCAACACTCGACCGCCAGCACATCGCCGGCGTCCGCCACGGCCCCGACGGAGCGGTGGACATGTGGAGCCGCCCCCTCGGAGGCACGCTGGCCACCAACATCGCGGTGCTGATCCGCCCCGACGGCACCATGTCGGTGGCCGCGGCCACCGTCGAGGGCTCTCTCCGCATCTGGCAGTGAGCAGCCCCAAGCCCACCCACCCCAGTTCCGAGCCGGTAACTTCGGAGTCTGATGGCTCCTGAAACCGCCTCCACCCCAGCAGCCAACGTCGACCCGGCGCGGGGCCTTTCCAGCGAACAGGTAGCAGAGCGGGTGGCCGCGGGGCGCACCAACCAGGTACCGGACGCCCCAGTGCGCACACTGCCCCAGATTCTGCGAGCCAACGTGTTCTCCCCCGTCAACGGGATCATGCTGGCGCTGTTCGCCGCCATCCTGGTGGCCGGGTTCCCCCGCGACGGCCTGTTCGTCGGAGTGGTGGTGTCCAACGCCGTCATTGGGGTGGCCCAGGAGCTCCGGGCCAAGCGTGAACTCGACAAGCTGGCGGTTCTCAGCGCCCCCAAGGCCCGAGTGGTGCGCGACGGAGAGGTATCCGAGGTCGGCGTCAGCGAGGTGGTGGCCGACGAGGTGCTGGGTTTGGCTCCCGGCGACCAGGTGGTGGTGGATGGGACGGTGCTCGCCTCCTCCGGCCTGGAGGCCGACGAGTCGCTGCTCACCGGCGAGGCCGACCCCATCGAGAAGGAGGCCGGCGACGAACTCCTTTCGGGCAGCTTCGTGGCCGCGGGCAGCGGGCGGTACCAGGCCACCCGCATCGGCGCCGAGTCATACGCCAGCTCCCTGTCGGAGGAGGCCAAGCGCTTCACCCTGGTCAACAGCGAGCTGCGCCGGGGCATCGACACCGTGCTGCGCTGGCTGATCATCATCATTCCCCCGGCATCGGCGCTGCTCATCCTGGTGCTGCTCGACACCGAGGACCGCTGGCAGAACGCCCTCCAGGGCACGGTGGCCGCCGCGGTGGCCATGGTCCCCGACGGGCTGGTCCTGCTCACCAGCCTCTCCTTCGTCGCCGGGGTCGTCGCCCTGGCCCGCCGCCGGGCGCTAGCCAAGGAGTTGGCCACCGTGGAGCTGCTGGCCCGCACCGATGTCTTGTGCCTCGACAAGACCGGCACCATCACCACCGGCCATATCAGCTTCGGTGAGGTGGAGACCCTGCCCGGCGCAGATCCTGGCCTGGTTGCCGCGGCTCTCGGTGCCTTGGCCCACGGCGACGAGGCCCCCAACGCCACCATGCTGGCCGTGCGCGACGCCTATCGCGCCCCCGACGATGATGCCGCCGGCGGCTGGGCCCCGGTCGGCGCCACTCCGTTCTCCAGCGCCCGCAAGTGGTCGGCCATGGAGTTCCGCAGCCACGGCGCCTTCTATTTCGGGGCGCCCGACGTGATCGCCGGCGATCTCCCCGCGGTAATGGATCGGGTGGCAGGGCACGCTGAAGCGGGCCGGCGCACTCTGCTCTTGGCCCGCAGCCCCGAGCCTCTGGCCGACGAGACCCTGCCCGAGAGCCAGACCCCGCTGGCCCTGATCTTGCTGGAGGACACCATCCGCCCCGACGCCCCGGAGATCCTGGCCTTCTTCCAGGAACAGGGGGTGAGCCTCAAGGTGATCTCCGGCGACCACACCGCCACGGTGGCCGCCGTGGCCCAGCGGGCCGGCATCCCCAACGCCCACAACCACATGGATGCCCGAGAACTGCCCGACGACACCGACGAGATGGCCGCGGCGCTGGCCGACCACGCGGTGTTCGGCCGGGTCACCCCCCAGCAGAAGCAGGCCATGGTGGGCGCGCTCCAGTCGAGAGGCCACACCGTGGCCATGACCGGCGACGGCGTGAACGACGTGCTGGCCCTAAAGAACGCCGACATGGGCATCGCCATGGGCAGCGGCTCGGCCTCCACCCGGGCAGTGGCCCAGCTGGTGCTGCTCGACAACTCGTTCGCCACCCTGCCCGAGGTGCTGGCCCAGGGCCGCAAGGTGATCAACAACGTTGAGCGGGTGGCCAACCTGTTCGTCACCAAGGCGGCCTACGCCGTGCTGCTCACCATGCTGGTGGGCATCTTCACGGTGGAGTACCCGTTCTTGCCCCGCCACCTCACGCTGGTGGGCACCTTCTCCATCGGCGTGCCCGGCCTGTTTCTGGCCCTAGCCCCCAGCACCGAGCTGATCCGTCCCGGCTTTCTCCCCCGGGTGCTGCGGTTCTCGATCCCCGCCGGAGTTCTGGCCGCGGTGGCATCGTTCTTCGTCTATGAGATCGCCCGCCGCCACGACGAGGTCACCCTGCCCGAGGCCCGCACGGTGGCCACGTTCACCCTTCTGGGGGTGGGACTGGTGATTCTGGTGGTGATCAGCCGCCCGCTGCGCCCGTGGAAGATCGGGCTGGCCGCGGCCATGGCCGGTTCTTACCTGCTGGTGATGGTATGGCCGTGGGCCCGGGAGTTCTTCGAACTGGACATCCCCCCGGCTTGGATGTGGATACCCACCATCGCCGCGGTGGTGATTGCCGGCGCCGGCGTGGTCACCATCCCCCGAGCCTTGAGGAGATACCAGCACTAGTGACTGACGACTACCAAGACATCGCCTATTCGGTGAATGACCGGGTGGCCGTGATCACCCTGAACCGCCCGGAGAAGCTCAACGCCTTCAGCTCTTTGATGGGCACTGAATTGTCCGATGCCTTGCGTCGCGGTGATGCCGACGAAGACGTGCGGGCGGTGGTCGTCACTGGGGCGGGTCGGGCCTTCTGTGCGGGCGCCGACTTCTCCGGAGGACCGGGCGTGTTCGGTACCCCCAACCCCGATGGATTCCGCTCCGACGCCCTCGAGTTCCATCCCTGGGACGTGCGCAAGCCGGTCATCGCCGCCGTCAACGGCCATGCCGTTGGCTTGGGCATGACCATGGCCCTCCAATGCGATATCCGCTTCATCGCCGCCGACGCCCGATGGGGCATCGTGCAGAATCGCCGGGGAGTGCTCCCCGACTTCCGCTCTCATTGGACCCTGCCCCGCACCGTGGGTCACGCCAAAGCGCTGGAGATCCTGCTCACCGGCAAGATGTACACCGGCACTGAAGCGGCCGAGATGGGGCTGGCCACCGCCGCATTGCCCGCCGACGAAGTACTACCCGCTGCCTTGGAGACCGCCAAAGACATCGCCGTCAACGTGGCCCCGGTATCGGTTGCCCTCAGCAAACGGCTGCTGTGGACCACTTCGCCCGGCGACCAGGGAGTTGTCAACGATCTGGAGCGTCGCATCCACCTCCACGTAATGGGCCAGCCCGACGCCACCGAAGGCGTCATGGCCTTTCTGGAGAAGCGCCCGCCAGAGTGGTCCCTCACGCTGGCCGACCACTGGCCCGACTGGATGCCCCCAGCCACCCAAGACAAGTAGAGCCACCCAAGATGAGTAGAGCTACCCAGGATCAGTAGGGTCACAGAATGCGCATAGGAATCTACCTGGATATACGAAACCCGCCGGAATGGCAAAAGCCCTGGCCCGACTGCTACCGGCAAGCGCTGGAGCTGACCGTCCAAGCCGAGGAATGGGGCGCCGACTCGGTGTGGCTCAGCGAGCACCACCTCTTTGAAGACGGCTATCTTCCCCAACCGCTCACTTTCGCCGCCGCGGTAGCGGCCCGAACCCAGCGCATCAGGATCGGCACCGCCGTTCTGCTGGCCCCGCTGCGGCTTGCCCCCCAGATCGCCGAGGAGGCCGCGGTAGCCGACCAGATCAGCAACGGCCGTATCGACCTGGGGTTGGGCGCGGGATACGTGTACGACGAGTTCGCCGCCTACGGCGCCGATTTGTCCACGCGCTACACCGTCACCGACCAGCGGGTGCGGGAGGTGCGGGATCTGCTCGATCGCGGCATCGTCACCCCGCCGGCGGTGCAGAACCCCTTCCCCATCTGGCTGGGCTACCAAGGCCCGCAGGGCGCCCGCCGGGCGGGGCGGCTGGGCTGCGGGCTGCTGTCCATCAACCCGGCATCGCTGGAGCCCTACACCGAGGGCTTGGCCGAGGGAGGCCACGACCCGGGCACAGCCAAAATGGCCGGGGTGGTGACCTTGGTGGTGGCCGACGACCCCGACGAGGCCTACGAGCGCATCCTGCCCCACTTGGCGTGGCAGCTCAATACCTATCGCGCCGGGGCGGCGTCGGGAACCGGCAAGACCCCCAGTCCGCTCACGGTGGAGAAGCTGCGGGAGCGCCGCAGCACAATGGGGGTCATCTCCCCGATGGAGGTGCTCACCCCCGACGATGCCATCGAGCATCTGCGGCGCTTGTCCGAGGGCATCCCCATGGTGGAGGCCTACTGCTGGGCCAGCGTCGCCGGAATGCCCGACGACTTGGCCCACCGCCACACCGAGTTGCTGTGTACCGTCGTGCGAGAAGGAGTGGCCAACCTGTGAGTTTGCCGCTGGCCGGAATGACCGCCCTGGTCACCGGTGGCGCCGGCGGCATCGGCCGATCCACGGCCCGATCGCTGGTGGCCGACGGCGCCCATGTGGTGATCGCCAGCCGCAGCTCGGGCCACCTCCAAGAGACCGCCGGCAAGTTGGCTCCGCTGGCGGCCGAGACCGGCGGCACTATCCGCTGGACCACTTGCGACGCCACCGACAGCGATCAGATGCTGGCCGCGGTGGACATGGCCGCCGAGCCCACCGGTCGGCTGGACATGGCGGTGTCGGTGCCCGGCGGGGGCGCGATGTCCGCAGTGCTCGACTACGAGCCCGAGCAGGTCGCCGATATCGTCAGCTTCAACGTGGTAGCCCCGTTCATCATGATCAAACACGCCGGACGGCATATGGCCGACTCCGGCGGCGGCTCCATCGTGGCGGTTTCGTCCACCGCGGCCATCCAGTCGTGCCGTTTTCTGGCGGCCTACTGCGCAGGCAAGGCCGGGGTAGACGCCCTAGTCCGAGTAGCCGCCGACGAGTTGGGCGCTCTCGGCGTGCGGATCAACGCAGTGCGACCGGGGCTGACCGCCACCGACACCACCCAAGGACTGGTGAACAACGACTCGGTAGTGGCCCAGTATCTCGATCAGCAGCCCCTCCAGCGCATTGGCCGCCCCGACGACATCGCCGAAGCCATCCGCTTTCTGGCCGGTCCAGAGTCGAGCTTCACCACCGGCCAGTTCATCACCGTGGACGGCGGCCACACCCTGCGCTCGTTCGTGGACTTCACCGATGTGGTGGCCTCTCGCGCCCAATCCTGATCAATTTCGGTGGATCCAATGAGCCGCTTGTCGATTCGCCGGAAATCGACCACAGTCCTAGTGGCCGTGGTGGCCGCGATCGCGGTGTTGGCCACCGCATGTGTCATAGATGACGCGGACACTCCGGGAGACCAGTTCACATCCATATCCGCAGGGGAAGACCACACCTGCGGCATAACAACTAACAGCACCGTCTGGTGTTGGGGCGACAACTGGACCAATGCCGGTTGGGCCTATGTCCCCAAGGGCACTTTCACTGCCGTTTCCGCCGGATCGGGCTATTCGTGCGGGCTCCGCGACGACGGCGCCGCCGACTGCTGGGGCGACAACTACGAAGTTCGCAGTCTTCCTCCCCGGAGCCGCTTTACCGCCATCTCCGTTGGAGGATTGCGGTCGTGCGGGGTCCGCGACGACCGTACTGTCACATGTTGGCCAAATATCAAGGGCCGCGCAGATGTGCCAGCCATTCGGCAGGACCCATACACCGATTTTTCCGCCGGTTGGGGCAACAACTCTTGCGGCGTCCGCGACAACGGCAGCGTGGAGTGCTGGGGCGACTACGGATGGCCTGATCCTCCCGAGGGGCGGTTCACCGCGGTCTCCGTCGGCCTGTCTCATGCTTGCGGGATCCTCGAAGACGGCACCGTAAAGTGCTGGGGCGACAACGCCGGAGGCCGGGCCGAGCCTCCGGGCGACCAGTTCATCGCAATCTCTGCCGGCTGGGGGCACACCTGCGGCCTGCGAGACGACGGCACTCCCCGGTGCTGGGGCGCCGGCGGAGCGGCCGACCCGCCGATTAGGCGATTCATAGCCATTTCGTCGGGCGCCGACCATTCGTGCGGGGTGCAAGACAACAACGACATCGACTGCTGGGACTGAGTTGCGCTGGCTGTTGACCGATTGCTGACCGCTAGTCTCTCGGCCCATGCGAGCAGTAGGCGTTATCGAGTACGGCGGGCCGGAAGCCCTGGAAGTGGTGGAGCTCCCCACACCAGAGGCTGGTCCCGGCAAGGTGAGGATTAGGGTGCGGGCCACCGCAGTCAGCCCTACCGATACCATTGCGCGTTCGGGTCTTCGGGCCGCAGACCAGGCCAAGACCGGCCCGCCGCCCTATGTGCCCGGCATGGACGTTGCCGGGGTGCTGGACCAGATCGGAGACGGCACCGAGACCGACATGCAAGTGGGCGATCAAGTGATGGCCATCGTGCTGCCCCGGGGATCTCACGGGGCCTACTCGGAATATGTGGTGCTGCCAGCCGAATCGGTAGCCCGGATGCCGGAGGGATCGTCGTTCGCCGAGGCCAGCACCCTGCCCATGAACGGCCTCACCGCCCGGCTGAGCCTGGATCAGCTCGCCCTCCAGCCGGGACAGACCCTGGCTGTCACCGGGGCGGCGGGGTGCTACGGCGGCTACATGGTGGAACTGGCCAAAGCCGACGGTTTGCGGGTGATCGCCGACTCTTCCGAGGCCGACGAGGAGTTGGTGGCCTCATTTGGGGCCGACGTGATCGTGCGCCGAGGCGACGATGTGGCCGATCGCATCCGCGAGCATGCTCCTGATGGGGTGGACGGCCTGGCCGACGGCTCAGTGCAGATGGAGCCGCTGGTGGCCGCAGTGCGCGACGGCGGTGGCTTCGCCTCGGTGCGAGGATGGCCAGGCAACGGCGAGCGGGGCATTCAATTCCACGTCACCTGGGTATTCGACTACTTCAAGGAGAAGGCAAAGCTTGACCGCTTGCGCCAACAGGCCGAAGACGGCCAGGTATCCCTGCGGGTAGCCGGCTCGGTACCAATGGAGAACGCCTCCGAGGCCCACGCCCGATTGGAGGCTGGCGGCACCCGAGGCCGCTGGGTCATCGAGTTCTGAGTTAGCTCTGGGTTTCTAACTCAGCGCCTTGATGTCGGCGATTATCTCGGCGGCGTGCTGGGCCAGATCTTGGCCTTCGAGGTCGTAGGCCTTGGCGACGGTGCCGTCAGGAGAGATCAGGTAGCTGATCCTGCGGGGCAGGCCGTGCTCGAAGTAAGGCTCGCCTTCGGCCCGCTCGGCGTCATAGGCCCGCCCGACCGTCCGGTCCGGGTCGGCGATCAGCTTGAACGGGAAGCCCTCCCCATCCACAAAGCCCTTTTGATCCTCAACGGTGTCGAACGACGCCCCCACGACAACAGCGCCTAGGGCTTCAAACTCGGAGATTCGATCACGGAATCCCTGTCCCTGGATGGTTCAACCCTTGGTGGACGCTTTCGGATACCACCAAAACGCCACCCAATTGCCCCGCAAGTCGGCCAGCGACAGATCGTCGCCGTTCTCGTCTGGCGCAGTGAACTCCGGGGCCTTCGTTCCTTCGCTCAACATGGGTGGTGACCCTAGTACCGGCGGTTGGACACAGAGCAGTTGGAAGCGCCTCACTGCGAGGTGCGAAGGCCGGTGAACTTAGGATGCTCGCCATGAAGCGATTCGAAGGCAAGAACGCCATCGTCACCGGAGCCAGCCGGGGCATCGGCAAGGGCATCGCCCAGCGGCTGGCCGCCGAGGGGGCCAACGTGGCCATCACCGCCCGAACCCTGGATTCCCACCCCACCCTGCCCGGCTCGCTCAACGAGACCCTGGCCGAGCTCAATGCCCACTCCGGCACCCACATAGCCATCCAGGCCGATCTAGCCGACGCCGACAGCCGGGCGACCATAGTGCCCCAAGCCCGGGAGGCATTCGGCCCCATCGACATCCTGGTCAACAACGCGGCGGCCGCCATTTACCAGCCCATGGTGGGCTACCCGCTGAAGCGCCGCCGCCTCATGCTGGAGATCAACCTGCTCGGCCCCCACGACCTCATCGACGCAGTTCTGCCCGACATGGAAGACACCGGGGAGGGTTGGATCGTCAACCTCTCCAGCGCCACCGCCAACCTGGCCGTCGGCCCGCCGTTCCCCTCCGACGGCGTGAAGGGCATCTTCGGGTTCTACGGCACCACCAAAGCAGCTCTAAACCGTATGACCAGCGCACTGGCCGTAGAACTGCACCCCCGCAACATCCGCATCAACACCATCGAACCCCAAGCTGCCGTGCTGTCCGAAGGCGCCGACGAACTGGTGGGCAACATTCTGCGCCCCGACCAGATCGAGTCGATGGAGGCCATGGTGGAAGCAGCCGTAGCCCTGTGCCACTCCCCCATCGACCGCTGCGGCCAAATCCTGTCCAGCCTCCCCCTCCTAGACGAGCTAAACCTCACCGTCATGACCCTCGACGCCACCACCCCCTACCCCGGCGGCTACCGGCCGATTTAGTGGTTAAACGGCTGGTCGTGTTACTTCGTGGCCGGTAGCGGGCGGCTCCTGATCGATGAGCTCGGCGGGGAAGCCGGGGGATCGCAGGTCTTCTCCGCAGGCGTCTTCTAGTCGCCTTACGATCATCGACGACCACGCTCGGGGGCCGTATCGTTCCAGGCCGTCGCGCATGATTGACACCGCCAGCGGCGACAGCTCCAGTGGCACGCCCAACTTGGCGCCTAGATGATCGAACAGGGCGAGGTCTTTGACCTCCAGGTCCATGGTGAAATTGATGTTGTAGCTGCCGTTCAAGATCACCTGGCTCTCGGTCTCATGTACGAAGGAGTTGCCCGACGACACCCGGATACCCTCGTAGACCGTGGCGAGGTCAAGTCCTGCTTTCTTGGCCACCATGAGGGCCTCGCCAATGGCCAACAGATGCACTCCAGCCAGATAGTTGGTCACAACCTTCAGCACCGACGCGCTCCCCAAGGGCCCGGTGTGCACAATCTCGCGGCCCATGGCGGCCAGCAGCGGCATCGCCCGCTCGAAAGCCGCTCTTTCGCCACCCGCCAAGATGGCGATGTTGCCGGTGGCGGCCCGGTGACAGCCCCCGGATACCGGCGCATCTAACGGGATGCCACCGGCAGCCTCCGCCAACTCACCGAGGCGGCGGACTTCAGCGTTGTCGGTAGTACTCATCTCCAGCCAGATCGCCCCCGGTCGGAGTCCTGCGATCACCCCATCGGGTGCCTCCATCACTTCGGCTGAAGCTTCGGGCGACGGCAAGCAGGTCACGACCACATCGCACCGCTGGGCCAACTCTCTTCCGGTATTGGCCCACCCAGCTCCCTCGGCGAGCAGTGGCTCAGCCGCGGCTCGGTCTAGGTCCCGTACGGTCAGTTCGAACCCCTGCCGCAATAAATTGGCCGCCAACTTCCCCCCAACGTTCCCCAGCCCGATGAATCCGACCCGGCCTACTGCTGAGGTCTCCATCAAACGGGGAAATGTCTTACTTGGCCAGCCAGCTGAGGGCTTGGACTTCGCTATAGGCGTGGAGGCCGAAGACGCCCCGGTCTCGGCCCACCCCGCTCATCTTGAAGCCGCCGAACGGGGCATGAACGTGGGGAGCCAGTGAATTGAGCCCGACGTTGCCCGATTCGATGCGCCGCCCTACCTCGAACGCCCGGGCCGTGCTGCCCGCGAACACGTAGCTGAACAGGCCGTAGTCGCTGTCGTTGGCCAGTTCCACGGCGTGGTCGTCGCCGTCGTGGGCCAGCACGGCCACCACCGGCCCGAAGATCTCGTGCTGGACCACTCGCATGTCTGGCTCGCAATCCACCAGCAAGGTGGGTTCCACGAAATAGCCGGGCAGGTCTGGACGCCCACCGCCGCACTGCAAGGTGGCCCCGTCGGCCACACCGCTGGCGATGAAGTGCTCCACCCGGTCGCGGTGGGTCTCGGTGATGACCGGGCCGACGATCGTCTCCCGGTCGAGGGCGTCGCCCACCTTGAGCATCCCGGCCACCGCGGTCAGCTTGTCCACCAGCTCGTCGTAGCGGGAGCGGTGGACGATAACCCGGGTGGGCGCGGTGCAGATCTGGCCGCTGTGGAGCCCCCACACCGAGGCAATGGCCCCAATCGCGGCGTCCACGTCGCAGTCGTCGGTGAGAACGCAGGCTCCTTTGCCGCCCAGCTCCATGAGCAGGCGCTTCATGGTGGCTGATCCCGCCTCCATGATCTTCACCCCCACCGCGGAGGAGCCGGTGAAGCTCACCATGTTCACATCGGGCGAGGTAACCAGGCCGGCCCCGGCGGCAGCCCCCGAGCCGGTGATGATGTTGACCACCCCAGGCGGGAATCCGGCCTCCTCGATTATCTCCACCACTTTGATCATGGCCAGGGGGTCCTGGGGCGCCGGCTTGATCACCACGGTGTTGCCCATGGCCAGCGCTGGGGCGACCTTGCCTGAGACGTTGACCAGCGGGAAGTTGTAGGAGGTGATGCAGGCCACCACTCCCACCGGCTGGCGGATCACATGGGCCCCGGCCAAACCGGCCGGTCCTAGCGGGTTGGCCTCCACCGGGTACGGCGCCATTGACTCGTCCAAGTCCACGGGGATCTCGTACTGACGGAATCGCTCGCCGCACGCTGGCAGCTGTACGGCCTCGGTGATGTTGATGGTGGCCCCGGTCTCCCCCTGCACTAGCCCGGTCAAGCCGCCGATCCGCTCGTCGATCAGATTGGCGGCCCGGCCCAGAAGGGCGCACCGCTCAGCCATGGGCGTGTCCCGCCAGCCGGGCAGAGCGGCCTTGGCTGCCGCGGCCGCGTCGGCCACCTGTGCCATCGACGCCTCGGGGGCGTGGCCGATAACCCGGGCGGTGTTGGGATCGACGATCTCGTAGGTGCCCGCCCCGGGAGCAACCCATTCGCCCCCGATCAGCAGGCGATACTCCTCGTCGGCGTTCAGCGGCTCCAACTCGGCCAGCGCCATGGCAATCCCCCTTATCGGTGCTCGTCTGTCAAGCGGGCCTAAGCGGCTATGCCGAACTTCTCCAGGCCGTAAAGCTCGATGGCGTTGCCCCGGAGCAGCTTGTAGGTCTCCTCTTCAGTGAGCTCGGCCTGGGCCACGATCCTGGTGGCCACTTCGAGGGTGTGGGGGAAGGTGGAGTCGGCATGGGGGTAGTCCACCTCGAAGGTGATCTGGTCCATGCCGATCAGGTCGCGGTTCCGCAGCCCGACCTCGTCGTCGAACATGCAGCCCCACACGTGGCCGGCGATGTAGGACGACGGAGGGTTGGGCAGGTTTACTCCGAACTCACCGTCATCATCGTTGATCCGCTCTTCCCACAACTTGTCCATGCGCTCGATCACGTAGGGCATCCAACCCACCTGGCCCTCGCTATAGGCCACCCGCAGACCGGGGAACCGCTCGAATACCCCCGACAGTATGTAATCGCACATCGAGCCCATGGCGTTGCTGAAGGTGATGGTGGAGCTGACCGCGAACGGCGAGTCGGGCGAGGTACTCGGCATTTTCGATGATGAGCCGATGTGCATGTTCACCACCGTGCCGGTCTCCTCGCAGGCTGCGAAGAACGGCTCCCAGAACTTGCTGGGATGATGGATCGACGGCAGTCCCAAGTGGTAGGGGTTCTCAGAGAAGGCCACCGCGAAGCTGCCCTTGTCGGCGCACCGGTGAATCTCCTCAGCAGCCAGTTGGGAGTCCCACAGCGGGATGATGGTGAGCGGGATCAGCCGCCCCTCGCCATCGCCGGCGCACCATTCGTCGATCATCCAGTCGTTGTAGGCCTTGACGCACAAGAGGGCCAGCTCCTTGTCCTCCCGCTCATGGAAGGTCTGGCCGCAGAACCGGGGCAGCACGTTGGGAAAGCAGATCGAGGCATCAACGTGGTTGGCGTCCATGTCGGCCAGGCGCTCCTTCTGTTTCCAACAACCGGGCAGGATCTCGTCGAACGTCACCGGTGTGTTAGTGAGGGGCTCGAAGCCGATGGCGGCCGACAGCTTGGGGAACGGGTAGATCAGGTCGTCGTAGAGCCACCAGTCGCCCCACGTGCCGTCGGGCAATCCCTTCTCGTAACTGAACACCCCGCCTTCGAAGTGGAAGGTGGCCTTGTCGCGCTCCACCCGGGGGCAGCGGTCGTGGTACTTGCGGGGAAGCCGCTCGGTCCACAGGTCGGGAGGCTCGACCACGTGGTCGTCCACGGAGATAATGCGGGGGATGTCTGCCATGGCCTGAGAGCTTATCGACGCGGCAGCCAAGGTGATTCACCCAGCGGCTTGTTCTTCGCCTTCCGACAGGGGCATGGCCTAGATTGTTCACAAAGCGTGCCGAAGGGGCGCATACAAGGGGCAAATCATGTTCGACACCATTATCAAGGGCGGAGACGTCATCGACGGCACCGGCAGCCCTCGCTACCGGGCCGATCTGGGCTTGAAAGACGGGCGGATCTCGTCGATCGGGGACCTGAGCTCAGCCGACGCGGCCAATCTGGTGGATGCCACCGGCAAGGCGGTGTGCCCCGGCTTCGTGGACGTTCACACCCACCTCGACGCCCAGGTGTTCTGGGACACCACGCTTAGCCCATCACCTCTGCACGGGGTGACCAGCGTGATCGGGGGCAATTGCGGGTTCACCATCGCTCCTCTCACCGACGATCCCGCCGACGGCGAGTACCTGATGCACATGCTGGCCCGGGTGGAGGGCATGCCCCTGGAGTCGCTCCAGGTGGGGGTGCCGTGGAACTGGCGCTCCACCGCCGAGTACTTCGACGCCTTCGACGGCACTTTGTCGATCAACACCGCCTTCAAGGTGGGCCACTCCGCACTTCGCCGGGTGGTCATGGGGCCAGACTGCGTCAAGCGGGAGGCCACCCCCGAGGAGCTAGCCCAGATGCAGGACCTGCTCCGGGCTGGATTGGAGGCCGGTGCGCTGGGATTCTCCTCCTCGTATGCCCGCACCCACAACGACCCCTTCGGCAACATGGTGCCCAGTCGCTACGCCAGCCGCCACGAGCTGGTGGAGCTGGCCCGGGTGTGCTCGGAGTACGAGGGCACCTCGCTGGAAATCATCCCCTGTGTCGGCCCGTTCGACGACGCCGCAATGAATCTAATGACCGACATGTCGGTGGCGGCTCAAACCCAGCTCAACTGGAACGTGATGACCGTGGCGGCCGGCAACTTGGATGAGTGCTACACCAAGCTGGAGGCCAGCGACCACGCCAAGGCCAATGGCGGCAAGGTGGTGGCCCTGACCGTGCCCATGGCATTCTCGGTTCGCCTGAGCATGGCCGGCGGCTTTGTGCTTGATGCTCTGCCCGATTGGGAGGGCGCCATGCTGGCCCCGCCCGCCGAGAAGATGGCGCTTCTGGCCGACCAAGCCGAGCGCGATCGCCTTGACGAGCTGGCCCAACAGCCTGGACCCCTCAAGGGCTTGGCCGACTGGTCCACCAAGATCATCTTCGACACCTTCGCCCCCGAGAACCAGCAGTATCGGGGACGCACCGTGGGCCAGATTGCTGAGGACGAGGGCAAGAAGCCGTTCGACGCCCTGTGCGACATCGTGGTGGCCGACGAGCTGAAGACCTCCTTTGGCACCCCGCCGCCGGTGTCCTCCAACGCGGACTGGAAGGCCCGCATGGAGATCTGGCGAGACGGCCGGGCGGTTATCGGCGCCTCCGACGCCGGGGCCCACCTCGACCTGTTCATGACGGCCAACTACGCCACCTCCATGCTCGGCCAGTGCATGCGGGAACGAGAGCTCATTTCGGCCGAAGAGGCCATCCACTTGATGACCGACGTGCAGGCCCGCCTGTATGGCCTCAAGGAGCGGGGCCAGCTCCAAGAGGGCTGGCACGGCGATGTGGTGGTGATCGACGAGAGCCAGGTGGGAGCCAAGCCTCTCACGGTCGTGGCCGACCTTCCCGCCGGCGCTCCCCGCCTCTACGGAGAGGCCGAGGGCATCGACCACGTGTTCTGCAATGGCGAGGAGATCGTGCGCGACGGGCAGTTCACCGACGCCCGACCCGGCAAGCACCTCCGCAGCGGCACCGACACCGAACGGGTCGAATTGACTTAGGCCGACCTGTCATAGCCTCCAAGAGGCCCCAACTCAACCGATCGAGAGATCCCAACCAACCAACAGGAGCCCACCATGCCCGAAGCAGTCATCGTCGCCACCTCCCGAACGCCCATCGGGCGGGCGGTCAAGGGGTCGCTGGCCGACATTCGCCCCGACGACATGTCAGCATTCATCATCGACGACGTGCTCAGCAAGGTCCCTCAGATCGACGGTTCTGACGTCGAAGACGTGATGTGGGGTTGCGCTCAGCCTGCGGGCGAGGCCGGCTACAACATCGCCCGACTGTCGGGGCTGCTGGCCGGCCTCGACGTGCCCGGAGTGACCGTAAACCGCTACTGCTCCTCGTCGCTCCAAACCATCCGCATGGCCGCCCACGCGGTGCGGGCCGGCGAGGGAGACCTGTTCGTATCCGGCGGAGTGGAGTGCGTGAGCCGCTTCGCCGCCGGAGCTTCCGACCGGGGCGGCAAGAACGACAAGTTCGCCGAGGCCGAGGCCCGCTCAGCTGAGCGCACCGGAGAAGGCACGCCGTCATGGTCACCCCCCGAGGGCCTGCCCGACATCTACATCGCCATGGGCCAGACGGCGGAGAACGTGGCCCAAGCCTGGAACGTAAGCCGGGAGCGCCAAGACGAGTTCGGCGTCAGGTCCCAGAACCGGGCGGAGGCCGCCCAGGAGCGTGGCTTCTTCGAGCGAGAGATCACCCCCTATCCCCTGGCCGACGGCACACTGGTGAGAACCGACGACGGCATCCGGGCTGGCACCGTCATCGCGAAGGTGTCCCAGCTCAATCCGGTGTTCCGCCCCGACGGCACCGTCACCGCGGGCAACGCCTGTCCCCTCAACGACGGGGCCGCCGCAGTGGTGGTGATGAGCGACACCAAGGCTGCTGAGCTGGGCGTCAAGCCACTGGCTCGGATTGTGGCCTCCGGCGTGGCCGCAGTGAACCCCGAGATCATGGGACTGGGCCCCATTCCGGCCATCACCCAGGTGCTGGACCGAGCCGGCATGACCATCGACGACATCGACTTGGTAGAGATAAACGAGGCGTTCGCCGCCCAGGTGATCCCCTCGGCCGACGAATTGGGCATCGACTTCGACAAGCTCAATGTGAACGGCGGCGCCATCGCTTTGGGCCATCCCTTCGGCATGACCGGGGCCCGCATCATGGGCACCCTGCTCAATGGGCTGGAGGACGCTGACAAGACCATCGGCATCGAGAGCATGTGCGTAGGCGGCGGCCAGGGAATGGCCATGATCGTGGAGCGGTTGAGCTAGCCCGACCTATCGATCTAGGACTGCTCGGGCGCTCAGACGAAAGGGTCGGTCGCGCCAGAACGCGCCCTGGGCGTGAAGGTGGCCGGCATCGATACCACACCCGTCAGCAATAGATTGCCCGGGTAGGGCTTGAATCCGTCGAGGTCGATTTCGTAATCACCGATGCGGGCCAGCACTTCTCTGAGCATGAGCTCCGATTCGATGCGGGCGATCGACGAGCCAATGCAACGGTGGCCACCCAGACCAAAGGCCAAGTGCTTGTTTGCCTGGCGTTCGATGCGAATCTCGCCGGGGTCATCGAAAACAGCAGGATCATGGTTGGCTGTTACCCAGCTGATGAGCACAATGTCGCCCCGCTTGATTTGGCGGCCGCCCAGCTCCACGTCGCGGGTGGCGGTGCGGGTCAGGGTCTCGCTGGGACTGTAGAAGCGGAGGAACTCCTCCACCGCAGCCGGGATCAGGCTCGGATTCTCGATGAGCCGGGCGCGGTCGTCGGGATGGGTTCCTAGGTGGTGCAGCCCCCACGAAACCAGCGAAGTCGTGGTGTCGAGGCCCCCGGCCACCAGGTTCCACATGATGGCGGTGATCTCGTCGTCGCTCAGCAGTCGGCCATCAAGCGGAGAAGAGACGAGGGCGGTGGTGACGTCGTCAGCCGGATTGTCTCGGCGGAACTGGGCGAAGTCGCGCAGCTCGCCCCACATATCGGGCTGATGAGCGATTGCGCTGAGGTACCGCTCATCGGTGGGCTCATAAGACGAGGTGGCATGGAAGAAGTCGGCGTAGTGCTTCCAGTTGGATGACACCATGCCCATCATCTCGAGCGTCAGCACAGCGGGAACCGGAGTGGCGTAGTCGAGCACCAAATCTGCCTCCCCCGACTCGACCATCTCATCGATGAACCACGCCGAAACTGCCTCCATCCTCGGCCGGGTGCTCTCGACGGTATTGATGGTCATGAGCGGGTTCAGCACTCGCCGCAGGTCGGCGTGCTCAGGTCCATCAATCTCGGAAACGCCTTGGCGGGGTATGTACGACGGACGGGGAACGCCGCAGATGCCCATGTAGGAGATGCCGTCGGGGGCGTCGGGCTCGTACTTGTGGGCGAACGTCTCGTTGTCTCGGGCTACTTGGGCCACAGATTCATAGTCGGTGACCATCCAGAAACCGCCATAGTGCTCGTTGAACACCACCGGGCAGCGCTCCCGCAACTCGTGGTAGCGGCTATGGCGGTCGGCGACGAACTCCGGCGTCTGATGATCGAAATCTACTATGAGATTTTCTGTGACGCCGTCCACGCCCGCAGCCTACGCGGCCCCTGCGGCTAGGTGCCGTAGCGCAGCACCTCGCTGGCGTACTGGTCGGCGAACAGCTTCAGCACCTCGCCGGATTCGGCGTGGCGACAGCAGTCTTCTTTGGAGTAGAGCATCTCACCGTCGACTTCCACGTCGAAGATGCCTGACGCACCGGTCACCAGAGTCAGATCCTCGATGATGTGCTGGTAGTTCTGAAGCAGGTCCTTGGCAGCGCTCACGGCGTGCTCGGAATAGTTTCAAGGAACTCAATAGGTGATCGTGATGCGGTGCTTCTGCGCCATGGGAGCAGGCTACCGCCAGCGTGGGGTGACTACTACCACCCCGGCTGCAACTACTGTCCAGCCCATGAACCAAGCAACCGCCGAGGTCGGCGTGTTCGAGGCCATGCACACCCAGCGGGCAGTGCGCCGCTATCTGCCTGACCCGGTGCCCGATGAGCTCATTACCAAGGTGCTGGACGCGGCCATCCGGGCCCCCAGCGCCATCAACGGCCAGTTCGCCCGCTTCGTTGTGGTCACCGATCCTGACAAGCGCCGCCAGCTGGCCGAGCTGTATCTGGATGCACAGCAGCAGTCGTACGACAACCCAGCGGCTGGCGCTGAATGGCTGAGGGGCCAGGAGGCTGAAATCGTTGAGAAGGCCGCCACATTCGCACGTGAGGTCGGCGACGTACCGGTGTTCATCATGGTGTGCTCCACTCAGCGGGGGGTGAGCCACTCGGTTTACCCCGCAGTGCAGAATCTCCTAGTCGCCGCCCGCAGCCTAGGGCTGGGCACGGTGCTGACCACGCTGCACACCTTCCGAGCCGACGAGGTGCGTTCCGTGCTCGGCATCCCCGATGATGTCCACATCGTGTGCGGCATCCCGATGGGCTGGCCCGCGGTGCCCTTCGGCCCGGTGCGCCGGCGGCCATTGTCTGAAGTTGCCTACTGGAACCAATGGGAGGGCTCTGATGAATAGGCAGAAGAGTGAGCAGAGTTTCGGACCCTTCTTGATGACGGTCGACAACGGGGTTGGCTGGGTGGTGATCGACCATGCACCCAAGCAGTTGGTAGACGGCGAATTGATCGGTGGGCTTTCTGGCTTGCTGAACGCGGTCGAAGCTGACGATCAGGTGGGGGTGCTGGTGTTCGAGAGCGCCGATCCCGACTTCTTTCTTATGCACGGCGATGTCGAGCAGATCCTGACTATGGAGGCGCCAGCCGAAGTGCCGACCGAGCCCAACATGGCTGCGGTCACGTTCGACCGGTGCCGCACCATCGGAGTAGCCACCATCGGCATGATCGACGGCGTGGCCCGGGGCGGCGGTTCGGAGTTCTTGCTGTCGCTCGACATGCGCTTCGCCGGACCCCGCACCGTGCTCGGCCAGCCCGAGGTGGCCATGGGCATTATTCCCGGAGCCAGCGGCACCCAGCGATTGGCCCGCTTGGTTGGCCGCAGCCGGGCGCTTGAGATCGTATTGTCGGGCAACGACGTGACCGCCGAGGAGGCCGCGGCCATCGGCTACGTAAACCGGGTGCTGCCCTCCGACCAGCTCCGGGCCCACACTGCCCAAGTAGCCCGCCGAATTGCCGCTTCGCCCAGATTGTCCATTGCCAAGGCCAAGCAGGCTGTGGACGCTGCACTGGGACCGGTGGAACCAGGGCTGATCGCCGAGACCCAGGCGATGATGGCCTGCTCGGCCACTGGTCAGCACGTGCCCCTCATGCAGCGCTTCCTCGATGCTGGTGGCCAGACCCGCGAGTTTGAGCGTGACCCTGAGGCAATGGCCGCGGTGATCGACCAAATGCTGGAGCTGGACTAGGCCAACTCGGGCCACAGAGCCAGCGCAGTGCCACCTAGAAATTGAGCCTGCTCGCTGGGAGACATCGCCGCGCAGGCCGCCCGGGCCTGGTCGGCCAGCTCGGTGTATGGCCGATCATGGGTCTGGGAGTAGTCCGATCCCCACATCAGTCGGTCAAGCCCAAATTGCTCGGCCAGCCGCTCCAACATGGCCGCCGGTTCGCCCGCATCCAGCACATGGGGGGTGACTTTCAGATACAGATTGGCCAAGTGGGCGTAATCGCCAATCGATTCAGGAGCGAACCCGCAGTGATCCAGAGCCAGGACCACATCAGGATGTGCGGCCACTGCCTCGACCAGCGCGGGCAGGTACTCGGGCACCGTGGCTGCGCTGACCCTCAGGCCGAGTCGCCTCGAAGTGTCCCAAGTTGCCTCCTCGTGCAGCGGCCCTCCCCCGCCGATGGCGTAGAAGCGCACCCCACCCGCCCCGGCGGCAGCCAGCGAGTCGAGCTCGGCAGGGTCGTCCACGATGACCACCGCGCTGAATGTCTCGGGATGAGCTGCCCGAGCGTCCACCACATAGGAGTTATCCGTGCCGTAGCCCCCTTGGGCCTGCACGAGTACAGCCCGGTCGACACCTGCGGCGGCCATTTCTGCCTTTAGCTCCTCCACCGTCACCGGCGCCTCGTACACCCACTCCACCCCCGGGTAGTCGGCCACCTGAAGGGGGTATTTCTCATGGTCGTCAGAGATCACGTGAGTATGGGTGTCCACTATGAGCACTTGGGTAGTCTGCCCCGCAGCGCCCCCCGACGCCGATCCTTCGGTAGACACAGCCGGCAGGGCGTGAGAGGAGGCCGAGAGATGGCCGGTTCATTTCCGACGTATACCTGCTTTGAGATCACCCTCGAAAATGCAGTCGCCCACCTGCGGCTCAGCCGACCTGAGGCCAGGAACTCGATGATCCCGGAGTTCTGGTCTGAGCTGCCCGCTGCGGTAAACAAGCTGTCGGACTCCGGAGAGGCCCGGGCGCTGGTGGTCTCCTCCACCGGCCGCCACTTCACCGCGGGCATGGACCTGTCGGTGTTCACCCAGCCGGATTCGCTGTTCTCGGGGGGCTCAGAGTCTGGCGAAGCGCCGGAGTTCGGCCGGGTCCGGGCCGAGACCCGCAACTTGGCTATGACCCTTCAGGAGTCGTTCAGCTGCCTCGAGAAGGCCCGAATGCCGGTGCTGGCCGCGGTTCAAGGAGGCTGTGTCGGCGGCGGGGTGGATATGGTGTGCGCCGCCGATATGCGGTATTGCACTGCTGATGCGTTCTTCTGCATCCAGGAAATCAACATTGGCCTGACCGCTGATCTGGGCACTCTGCAACGGCTGCCTCGGATCATTCCCGACGGCCTGGCCCGTGAGCTGGCCTACACCGGGCGCCGGCTCATCGCTGATGAGGCCATGGCAGCCGGCCTGGTCAACAGGGTCTACGCCGATAAGGAGAGCATGCTCGAAGGAGTGTTAGCGATCGCCCAAGAGATTGCCGAACGCTCGCCATTGGCCGTGTGGGGATCAAAGGAGATGCTCAATTACACCCGCGACCACAGCGTGGCCGACGGCCTCAACCACGTTGCCACCTGGCAGTCCGGCATGTTCCACCCCGACGACATGGCCGAGGTTTTCGCGGCGAGAGCCGAGGACCGCGACCCGGTTTTCCAGAATCTCCTGCCCATCCGGCGCACTCTGTAGTGCTCTGAGTAGCCCTAACGACCGCCCAAGACCGCTAGCTTCACTACATGCCTTCAATTGCCACCGACCGCTACGTCGATCGAGCCGTGATGGAGGACTTCGTCCGCCCCCGCCACCGAGGCGTGCTGCTCACCACCCGCCGCGACGGACGACCCCAGAGCTCGCTGGTCACGCTGGGCCTCGACACCAGCGGCCGGGTAGTGGTGTCCAGCTACCCCGAACGGGCCAAGTCGATCAACGCCAAGCGCAACCCGGCCGCCTCAATGGTGGTGATGTCCGATGAGTTTGGCGGCGAGTGGATACAGCTCGACGGAACCGCCGAGGTTCTCGACATGCCCGAGGCCCTCGACGGCCTAGTCGAGTACTTCCGGGTGATCTCCGGCGAGCACCCCGACTGGGACGAATACCGCCAAGCCATGGCCCACCAAGGCAAATGCCTCATCCGCCTAACCATCGACCAATGGGGCCCCATCTCCAAAGGCGGCTTCCCCGCCCGCCTCGCCCAAGACTCTTGAGCAGCCTCGAATAGAGTTCGGCCGCCAATTGAGCTGCTAAGACAAGGAACCATATGGACTACCATATGGTCATGGCCCGCCGCGAGGTTCTTGTACAACTTGATGACGAATTGATCGAACAACTGTCTCAGATTGCCGCAGCACAGGGCACCAACCGGTCAGAGCTGCTCCGCAGAGGAGCTCGGGCAGTTATCGAAGCCGAGGAGTTGGTGGCAGCCGATGCCGATCTCATCGACTCATACCGGCGCCAGCCAGCCGACCCCGCTCTGGTCCAATCTGCGGCTCGACTCGCAGCCCAGACCACGCCCCAGTGGTAGCCCGCAACGAGATCTACTGGAGCGACCTCGGACCCCCCGCAGGCAGGCGACCTGTCTGCATCCTCACGAGGGACGCGGCAACCACTGTCCTCAATGCAGTCACCTGCGCCCCCATCACTCGCACCATTCGCAGCATCCGCTCTGAGGTAGAGATCGGCGCCGACGAGGGCCTCCCCCAGCCATGCGTCATCACCTGCGACAACATCATCACCATTCCCATTGGCCAACTCGACTCCGAACCCATTGGCAAACTCGGACCCCCCAAACGAGCCCAACTCGACCAAGCCCTCAGATACGCCCTCGACATCCTCTACTGAATCTTCAGTTTCCGGCCAGGACAGCGGAGATAGCAGCCTATGTATAGAGCGCTGACTTCCCTGCACGACCGGCAGCCAAACTTGCGAGGGTACTGTCTGTTCTATTGGGTGCAGACTGGTTGAGAATTTCCAGCAGCTTGACTCAACTGTTGCTATTGGTGCATCGCTTGCAAATCAACGCACGCCTTGTACAACACCCGTTCGAGCTGGAGGTCTGGTGGGACACCATCTCGTCGTTGGTAGTTGGTGTGCGAGCCATCAACAGGCTGAAAGCAGTAGAGGCCGACGGCGTCGAGGACTTGCTGTGCAGTTGAGGCCCATTTGAGGGTTCGTTCGAAATCGCTGTCGCTGGTGACCCGTACTGCGATGAAGAAATAGATCTTCGGCTCGACTGTGCGGAGCCAGGTGGTGAGGTCTCCTCCACCCGGCCCACCAGAACGCGGCGCTGTGCCACTCATGGACTGGCGCCTGCTGAATTCGCCCTTCAGGTCTATGCATTTGAAAGCAAGCTCTTTGACCCGCTTGTCGATGTCGGCTGAGCCGGGACGTCCGCTCGCCTTCTGCCTCGGTGAGTTGATGTGCTTGGGTGTGCCCATCATCTTCGCTTCGAGCATGAACTGGAGATCCCCTTCTGCGGGATACACGCAGTCGAGATTGTGTTTGGGCACGATCAGCCCAGGTACGGGTCGTCGAGATGTCAAGAGCTGAACGCCAGAGCACTGTTTGAGGAGCAAAACAAGTAGATCGTTGAAGAAGTCGCCCTTTCCGTTCTGGAGATCAGCACCAAGATCAGACTTCTCGTCGTCCGTCATGTCTGCACCGACAGAAGCAGCTATGGACGCGTCGAATTCAGACATTGCGGCCAGAAACGATTCCTCAACCTGGTTCCAGCTTGTATACGTCTCTACTTCGGCTTCTCCATACACGCTGAGAAACGGAGCGCAACGCAGGCTCGTGGCCCATCGGGCATTCGTGGGAGCAGGCATCTTTCGATTCTGCCTGTCAAATCCGGGATGACTGCAAACAACGAGTTGAGGGGACCCCAAGATGGTCTGCGCCTCTGTTCAGGCCATAGGCCTCCGTTGCGGCCTCGGTGGCCGCACTTCGATCACGCTGCCTGAAAGCGTCCCGCAGGCGCTGTTGCAGCTTCAAACTGATGGAATCAGGTTCGGGCACCCGGATCTTGCGTAGGTACTGCGCTTGGAACCGGAAGGTTCCTCCTCGCATTTTCACGCAGTAGGCCCCAACGAAGAGGTTCGCGACATCAGACAGAAGAATCCCGCCCAGCACTTCGAGGTCCCATTTGTCGGAGACCACGTAGTACAGGTTGTGATGGGGGTAGAACCCACCAGGGTCCAAGACGGGATGAGAAAGAGCCTTGATATCAGGCAGCAGCAGCTTGGGCCGGTCGATGAGCTCAGGGACGACCCGGTCAATCGTCCGGTACCAGGCTCTAGGTTGCTTCTGGGCAACGTGACGAGATCGAAGCAGTTTGCTGTTTTGCGCGAAGTACCCTGCTAGGCCCGGATAGTCAGAGAGATCTACAAGTCCATTCTCTCCCCACGGGTTGATCAGGTACTTGCCCGACCAATCAGGACTACCTGTCGCGATATCGCCTGCGGTCAGGAGCGGGAGCAAGCGATCGGTCTCCACCCCCTCGGCCTCAGCCCGGATATAGACCTCGTCGCATCCAGTAGCAACCCCGATACCAACGCGTGTCCCCGTTCGAGAATCTTCAAGTGGGGCGAATTGGGATTCGAGATCAGCCAACAATTCAAGCGTCTTTGGAGATCCTGCCGGCCACAGAGCTGGACCTTCAAACCACCTTGTCAACTCCCCCGCTTCAAAGCCTCGGGAGCTAGACAAGGCATGCTGCGGGTTACGTAGCCAATCGAGCACCAAAGAGGCCTCACGTTGATCGAAGGCAGCTTTGGCATCCACCACGCGCACAGGACCTTGGACGCCATTTCGAAGGATGGTTATGGCCGGATACGCCGACACCTCTTCTTCGAACGCGTCGACATCATGCATGACCATGACCGAGTCAACGGCGTACTGGCTCGAAACCAATCTGCGGAGGTGCGCTCCGTATTGATTCCGCATCCACCGATCTGCGCAGATGTAGGCCAACCGCCCCTCAGGACCAAGCAAGGACAAGCCCTTCTCAAAGAACCCGACGTAGATGTCCGCTCGGCCTCGCATGGTTGGCCACATGGACCGATAGGCATCGCTGGCTTCCTTGGGGACATCTTCAAGACGGACATACGGCGGATTCCCTACAACAAAATCAGCAGGATGTAGTGGCTCTTCGCTCAGCAAGAAATCACTCGTCACAACCCACCGCTGAGCTAAGCGCTCTGCGTTCTCGAGGGTCTCTCCCAACTCGACCAGCTTGGCCACCACTGCCTTGCGGGCGATTTCGGCATTGTGGTCAAGCAGATCGAATCCAGCGATGGCGCCCTCCAACTCGGACAGCCGACGACCATGAGATGCGCATGACTCTGCAAGCCTCTCGACAATTGGAAGAAGAAACGCCCCGCAACCGCACGATGGCTCCACAATCACCTTTGCTCCCAAGTCGGCCTCGGGCGTATAGCCGACAAGGTCAAGCATCAGGTCAACTACCCACCGCCTTGTAAACACCTCGCCATACTCGCCTTGAACTCCAGCTCTTGTCCTTGGCTCTTGAGATTCCACGAGCGGCAACTGCCGGGCGCCACTCACCCCGCACCCCCTGCGCGGCTCGAACTACACCGATGAAATCCCATATCAGTACATTAGCGACGCCCGATGACAACTACCGGCACGCCCGCTACTGACTGGAAGAGAAGCCCCTGCCCAAATTCGACTGGACGATCAACTACCTGAGCCGCGATAGCTGCCGCCTAAGCCAGTCCTCTCGGTCGGAGGCGTAGCGTTGGGCGATTTGGGTTTGGGGGAAGAGGCCTACGCCGTGGGGGGCGCCGGGGTAGACGTGGAGCTCGGTGGGGACGCCGGCGCCGTAGAGGCGCATTGCGTAGATGATGTCCTCGTCGCGGAAGCCGTCGGCCCCGCCGACGCAGATGTAGGCCTCGGGCAGGCCGGACAGATCCTCAGCCCGGGCGGCGGCTGCGGTGTAGGGGATGCCGTCGGTGCCGTAGAGATCGCCGAGATAACACCGCCAGCCGAAGGCGTTGGTCTCCTTGGTCCAAATCACCAGGTTTTCCAGCTGGCTAGAAGGGGTGATCTGGCGGTCGTCGATCATTGGGCAGTCCAAGAGCTGGAACTGCAACGGCACCTCCCCCCGATCCCGAGCCAGCAACGCCAGCGCGGCGCACAGGCCGCCCCCGGCGCTGACCCCGGTGATACCGATCTTGGCGGGATCGATGCCGATCTCCGCCGCGTTGTCATGGGTCCACTTCAAACCCGCGTAGCAGTCCTCCAGAGGCCCGGGATACGCGGTTTCCGGGGCCAGCCGATACTCAACCGACACCCCGACAATGCCGTAGGTGGGGCACCACCGGTCGAACTTGGCGTCGTCCATGTCGTAGGTGCCCCGGATGTAGCCCCCGCCGTGGATGGAGTACACACAAGGCACGGCACCCTCCAGCCCCTCCGGCCGGTGCACCCGCACAACCACTCCATTGGCCTCATCCACCACATGATCCGACCGCTCCACAGCATCGCTCAGCTCGGGAAACTGCACCGGCAGACTGGCACGAATTTCAGCCAAGAAATCAGCGCTGAGATCCCGGGTCGGCACCAGATGCTCAAGCCGCTCGATCTCCAGATCTAACCGAACCGTGTCCATTTCAACTCCATTTCACAGGCTGTCTGGTCACGGTAGTTTGACATCGCGAGGGGCCCGTGGATCCAAAAAAGGGCCGTCACTATCGGCTTTCGAGCGGCAGATCAAGGGCCAGGCCCATGCCTGCTTCAATCAATCGCATGGTGGCGGTGTCTACCCGGCCGACCCAATCAGACAATTGGGCCTTGTCGATTGTGACGATCTGCGACACATTGGCCACCGAGTCGCGGTCCAAGCCACTGGTTTCCGAAGGCAGCTCAACGTTGCCGGGCGCATCGGCAAGGCGGAGATTCGAGGTAATGGCCACCGCCAACACCGTGTCGATTTTGCTCTGGTTGAATCGGTCGCTAGACACAACAAGCACAGGACGACGGCGGCCTGGCTCTGATCCGGTTGGCTGACGTAAATCCACCCAGTAGATCTCACCCCGGTGAATCACCAGGGATCTGACAGCGCGTCGGCCTGCGCTTCCCTCAACGTTTCATCAAGACCCGAGGACACCTCGGCATACACAGCGTCGAGACGAGCAGTGACCTCATCGCCGTCTGCTTCAGCCAGTAGCCGCTCCAGTGCCTCCGCATACAAGTTCGAACGGGAACACCTGCGGCGGGCCGCCAACTCCTCGGCGGCTTCGAACACTGCATCGGGGATGGATACCGCTACCTTCATAGGGCAAGTATAACCGGGTATTACCAGATAGGGAACACTGCGGAACCGCCGCTTTTCAGCCGATCCGCTCCAGTTGGCGGCGGAGCCAATCCTCTTGGTCGGCGGAGTAGCGCTGGGCCACTTCGAGGTGGGCGAAGAGGGCGGCGCCGTGGGGGACGCCGGGGTAGACGTGCAACTCGGTGGGGACGCCGGCGCCGTAGAGGCGCATGGCGTAGTCGATGTCCTCGTCGCGGAAGCCATCGGCACCGCCAACGCACACGTAGGCCTCAGGCAAGCCCGACAAGTCCTCGGCTCGGGCGGGTGCCGCGGTGTAGGGCACGTCGTCGGTTCCGTAGAGATCGCCCAGATAGCACTGCCATCCGAACGTGTTCGACTCCCTCATCCAAATCAGCAGGTCTTCAAGCTGGCTCGACGGGGTGATCTGGCGGTCGTCGAGCATCGGGCAGTCCAAAAGCTGGAACTGCAACGGCACCTCGCCCCGGTCGCGGGCCAACAGCGCCAACGCCGCGCACAGCCCGCCCCCCGCGCTGGCGCCGGTGATGCCGATCTTGTCCCGATCTATGCCGATTTCTTCGGCGTTGTCATACGTCCACTTCAAACCGGCATAGCAATCCTCCAGCGGCCCGGGATACGCGGTTTCCGGCGACAGGCGATACTCCACCGACACACCGACGATGCCGTAGGCGGGGCACCACCGGTCGAACTTGGCGTCGTCCATCTCGTAGCTGCCCGCGACGTAGCCCCCGCCGTGGATGGAGTACACGCAGGGCACCGCACCCTCTTGCCCCACCGCTCGGTGTACCCGCACCACTACGCTGTTGGCCTCGTCCACCACATAGTCGGTGCGCTCCACCGAGTCGCTGAGCTCGGGAACCTCCCCGAACTGTGATTCCCGCAACCCGGGCAAAACCTCCGCATTGACCTCACCGATGGGAAACATGTCCTTGAGCGGCTCGATTTCCTCGTGCAGCGGCACTGTGGCCATCTCAGCTCCCTCTCTTTTCTTGTCGGCTACCCGACCGGTATGAGTGAGCACGAATACTAGACACTGCGGCCAACTGCTTGCCATAGATGGCCCACCGGCACCCAGCTCGCTGGCGTGGGTACCCGGTTCCCTTGCTGAGTAACCTGCCGGGCGATGCCCTCTGCCTACACCCTGAGCCCGCGATGATCCTCAAGCACCTGCGGGTCATCGAGGTGGGCGGTGGCATAGCAGCCTCCTACGCGGGGAAGCTGCTGGCCGACGCCGGGGCCGATGTGATCAAGATCGAGGCCCCTGGCGGCGAGCCTCTACGCCGTTGGTCGGCGTCAGGTGCGGATTTGGGCGACAAAGACGGCCCGCTGTTCCAGTTTCTCAACACGTCCAAGCGCTCGGTGACCAGCGATCCAAGCGATCCGTCTATGGCCGACCTGCTGGCCAGCGCCGACATCCTCATTGACTCCACCGACCAAGGGCTGCCTCCCGCAACCATCGACACCGCCCGCCAGGCCAACCCCGCGCTGGTGCTGGTGTCTATCTCCCCCTGGGGGCGCACCGGTCCTTACGCTCATCGGCCGGCCACAGAGTTCACCTTGCAGGCCGAGTGCGGTGGCATCGGCAAGCGGGGAAACCCGGAGCGGCCGCCAGTGCAGGCCGGAGGCGTAATCGGCGAGTGGACCGCGGCGATCTACGCCGGTGTGGGAGCGCTGGCCGCCGCCCGAGCCGCCGGGCGCAGCGGTCGAGGCGACCACGTGGACGTGTCCATGTTCGAGACGATGGTCATGACCATGAACACCTACGCATGGATCAATGCCGAATTCACCGGCGACACCAACCCCGTACGACCCGGTCGCAATGTGGAGCTGCCTTCCATCGAGCCAACTGCCGATGGCCACGTGGGCTTTTGCACGGTGGCCCGCCAGCAGTTCTTGGACTTCTTGGTGATGATCGGCCGCCCCGATTGGCTGGAGGACGAGGAGATGTGCGGCTACGGAGGTCGCTGGAAGCGGAGGGACGAGTTCCGAGCTGCCATGCACGCCTGGACCACCCAGCGGACCACTGCCGAGGTGATTGCCGAAGCGTCAGCCCGGCGCATCCCAGTGGCTCCTATCGGCAACGGAGCCACTGTGCCGACCCTGGAGGCGTTTTCCGGACGGGAGGCCTTCACCGTCAACCCGTCGGGCGGCTTCACCCAGCCGGCTGTCCCCTACCAACTGCACGGCGCTGATCCCCGGCCCTTCGAGCCGGTTCCCGCTGCGGGAGAGCACACCGGCCAGATCGAGGCCCATAGCCCCCAGCCCAACCGGGGTGAGCCTGCTGCCCTGCCCCTGGCCGGAGTGCGAGTGATCGACTTCACCGCCTGGTGGGCCGGTCCCATAGCCAGCCACTCGCTGGCCCTGCTGGGCGCCGACGTGGTCAAGGTCGAGTCCATCCAGCGAGCCGACGGAATGCGCTTCGCTTCCGCCCGCCCGCCCAGCGTGGACCAGTGGTGGGATTGGGGCATGGTCTTCCACGGCGCCAACACCAACAAGCGAGACGTCACCCTCGACCTCCGCTCTTCTGAGGGGGTCGCGGTGGCCGAGAGGCTGATTGCCGACGCCGATGTGGTGATCGAGAACTTCACCCCCCGGGTAATGGAGGGCTTCGGCCTCACTTGGGAGAGGCTGTCGGAACTCAATCCAAGGCTGATCATGACCCGGATGCCCGCCTTCGGCCTCGACGGCGCCTGGCGAAACAACACTGGATTCGCCCAAACCATGGAACAACTGACAGGGATGGCCGCCATCACCGGCTATCCCGACGAGGATCCCCAGATACCCCGAGGCCCGTGCGACCCACTGGCCGGCATGCACGCGGTATTCGCCACCCTCACTGCCCTCGAAGAGCGGGACCAGACCGGCAAAGGACGGCTAGTTGAAGTGACCATGGTGGCGGCGGCCCTAAATGCCGCCGCCGAACAATTGGTGGAGTACTCCGCCCGCGGCCGCCAACTCCCCCGAGAGGGCAACCGGGGACCTCGGGCCGCACCCCAAGGCGTGTACCCCGCGGCCGGTGATGAGCGCTGGGTAGCGGTGGCGGTGGCCGACAATCACCAGTGGGAGGCCCTTTGCGACCTGCTCGACCGCCCCGATTGGGCTGACTACGACTCCGTCGACAAACGCCGGGCCGCCGCTGACGCCATCGATGAAGCGCTGGGCGAATGGATCGCCCCCCAAACCGACGTCGACGCGGTGGCGCAACTGCTCGACGCCGGGGTCCCGGCCAGCGTGGTGGTACTCGGCGCCGAGATCGGCAACCACCCCCAGCTTCGGACTCGATCGTTCATCGAGTCGATCCAGCATCCAGTGTGTGGTGAAGTGCCCTGTGCCAGCCTGCCGTTCCGGTTCGAATCATCTCCCGGCCCCTGGACCACTGCTCCGGCCCCCACCCTTGGCCAGCACAACCGCGAAGTACTGGGCGGCGAGCTGGGCCTGACCGATGAAGAGTTGGCCGAATTGGAGGCCAAAGGCGTAATCGGCACCCGCCCCGCCGGGCTTTGACCTTCCGCTAGCGAGGACCTGAATAGTCAGCCGGATCGGGGCGTCAGGAGTCGAGGCCCAGGGTGGCTGTCTCGACGAGGTCCACCAAGTTGTCGGGGTCGCAATCCATGGTGCCCGCAGTGGGAGGATGTCGGCGGATCCAACCGCTAGCAGTGGGGCTCACCAGCATGAAGCACGGCGACGGGATTCCCTCGGCGGGGTTGGTGGGACCGTGTAGCCCGCGGCCGTCCCATTCGGTGATGGTGCGAGCCGACTCGATCACCAGCTCTCGAGTCAGTCCCCCGCCGCTAGAGAACATCGCCCGGTTAACCGCCTCTTCGAACAAGAGCGCTGATGCCCAGCTCGAAAGGCCGATCAAATCCACCTCGGCTTCCTCGTCCACTTCCTCTCTCAAAAAGAGCACGTATCTGACCAGCTCGACGTTTTCGCCCGGCTCTTCAAAGGGAAGCATCCCGATGCTCACCCAGAGATCCGACCCCAGCTCTGATACCTCAGCTGCCCAGCTTTGGGAATAGCAGTCCGTGGAGCAGAGCACGAAGGTCGGACCATCCGAGGGCTCCTCTTCAACCGGCTCTTCCACTTGAGGCTGCTCTTGGTCATCGACAATGGGTACTTCCTGGCCGGCTTCCTCAGGGTCACCTTCAGTTACTGCGCCAAAGTCTTCCTCCGACTGGTCAAATTCAAATGTCGGTAACTGCGCAAACAGGCTTGCCCGAGCTTCCAGTAGTTCCATGAGCCGACCGCTGTCTGCCGACCAGGTGATCCCCAGAACACCGGCTTCCAGCATGGCTGAGAAGAGCGCGTCGTAGTCCTCTTCGATTACGTCGGCAGTGGCTTCAAAGACAAAGTTGAATCCCCCCTCGGTCGCGGACTCGATTTCCCGCTGGGCTCGGTAGAAGGCCACCGGGAGGTCAAGCACAACCGTGCCCACTGCCCCCGCGGCATCGGGAAAGCGCTCACTCAAGTGCTGGGCCGGGCCGGCCTGCCAAACGGTGTTGGAAGTTGGATTGGAGACGAATGTCACCGACGACGCCCGTCGGGCCGGGCTTAGAGCAGCAGCCGGAAAGTCGGGAAGGAGGCAGGACTCATCGTTCAGCAGGTCTACCCCGTCGCCGTCGAACTGGGCATGAGACCCCACCAAGGCGAAGATGTCGCTCTCGCAGGCCTCCTGGATTGCCGCTCGGTGGTCAAATACGTTGGCGTCGAAGAGGACCACCTCGACGTCACGGCCTCCAAGGCCTCCAGTGCTGTTCACGGCATGGGCCCAAGCCCGCATTGCCAGCCACGCTGCCTCGCTGCCACCGGATGCCGCGTTGCCAGCGCTGATGTCGGCGATCACCCCGATCCGGATCACCTCATCGCTCACCCCGGTCCGAATCGGTGAAGCGGAGGGCTCCGGTACTACCGCGTCGAGGGCCGGAGGGGTGGGGGTGGGGGTGGCCAAGGCAGGCGACGACACTTCCGGTCCCTTGAGATCGGGGGTCTTGCAGCCCGCGACCACCAAGGCCAAGGCCACCGTCAATACCAGTGGCGCAATTGCAAGCTTGAAGAAGCGGGCGAGCCGCACGCCTTTATCGTCGCACGTAGCTGACGCCGCGCGGGCTGCGGGGTCAGGCCCGGGCAGCGGCGAAGCCCTGCTCCAGGTCGGCGATGATGTCGCCCACCGTCTCGAGGCCAACCGACAGCCTCACCAGTCCGGGGTACACACCGGTGCTGACCTGCTCTTCTTCGGTGAGCTGCGAGTGGGTGGTGGACGCCGGGTGGATCACCAGGCTGCGCACATCGCCGATATTGGCCACATGGCTGTGCAGGGTGAGCGCGTTCACAAACTTCTCGCCAGCGTCGCGTCCGCCCTTGATGTGGAAGGCCGGCACCGAGCCGTAGCCCCTGCCGCCGGTGTAGTGGTTCATCCGCTCGTGCCACGGGCTGGACGACAGTCCGCCGAACTGCACCGATTCCACCTGATCGTGACCCTCGAGGTACTCCGACACGGTTTGGGCGTTGGAGCAATGCCGCTCCATGCGATAGCTGAGTGTCTCCAAGCCTTGCAGGAAGTAGAAGGCGTTTTGCGGGGAAATGGCCGCGCCGATGTCGCGAAGCAGCTGCACCCGGGCCTTGATGATGAAGGAGCCGTTGCCCAGCGCCGGCCAAAATGCCAGACCGTGGTAGCTGGGGTCGGGTTCGGTGAAGTTGGGGAAGCGACCGCTGGCCCCGTAGTCAAAGGTGCCGCCGTCGATGATGACCCCGCCGATGGAATTGCCGTGACCGCCGATGAACTTGGTCATGGAGTGGACCACGATGTCGGCGCCGTGTTCCAACGGGCGGATCAGGTAGGGGGACGGAACCGTGTTGTCCACCATGAGGGGGATGCCTTCGGCGTGGCCCACCGCGGCGACGCCTTCAATGTCGAGGCAGTCGTTCTTGGGATTGCCGATGGTCTCGGCGTAGAGGACCTTGGTGTTCTCCCGGATGGCGTTCTCCCAGGCACCCAAGTCGTCGGGGTCTTCGATGAACGACACCTCGATGCCCATCTTGGGCAGGGTGTAGTGCAAAAGGTTGTATGTGCCGCCGTACAAAGACGCGGAGGACACCACGTGGTCGCCCGACTCGGCCAGGTTCAAGATGGCCAGCGTCTCCGCCGCCTGTCCTGACGCCATGGCCAGCGCACCAGGTATGCCGATGGCGGTCTCAGTCCCGCCTTCAAGTGCGGAGAGCCGGGCCTCCAGCACCATCTGAGTTGGGTTCATGATGCGGGTGTAGATGTTGCCCACCTCGGCCAGCCCGAACAGCGCGGCGGCGTGCTCGGTGTCGCGGAACACATAAGAAGTGGTCTGATAGATGGGCACGGCCCGGGCCCCGGTGGCCGGATCGGGCTCCTGCCCGGCATGGATTTGCTTGGTCTCAAAACCCCAGTTGTCGCTCACGGCTCTTCTCTCTTCCTCTCAGAGTTGCCGGGTAGATACTAATGAAATACTGACTATTGGCAGCTATCGGGGAGCTACCCTTTGCCCTGTCCGCCAGACACGTCGGCCACGCTCTGTCGGCCCTCGGAGATCCACGGCATCATGGCCCGCAACTCAGCGCCGACCTCCTCGATCGGGTGCTTTTGGCCCTCGGCCTCCAGCCGCAAGAAGTTGGGACGGCCGCTGCGGCTCTCGTTCATCCACTCCTCGGCAAACGAGCCGCTCTGGATCTCGCTCAAGATCTTCTGCATCTCAGCCCGGGTGGCATCGTTGACAATGCGGTCGCCCCGGCTCAGGTCGCCGTATTCGGCGGTGTCGGAGATTGAGTAGCGCATACCACCGATCCCCTCCTCGTACATGAGGTCGACGATCAGCTTCAGCTCGTGGAGGCACTCGAAGTAGGCCACCTCGGGCTGATATCCCGCCCCGCAAAGAGTCTCGAACGCCGCGGTGACCAGCGATGTGAGCCCGCCGCACAGCACCACCTGCTCGCCGAACAGATCGGTCTCACACTCCTCGGCGAACGTGGTCTCGATCACTCCGGCCCGGGCGCCGCCGATGGCGTCGGCATAGGCCAAGGCCACCTCCCGGGCGTTGCCGCTTGCGTTCTGCTCCACCGCGATCAAGCACGGCACGCCGCCACCCTCCACATAGGTGCGCCGCACCAGGTGTCCAGGTCCCTTGGGGGCCACCATGGCTACGTCCACACCCTCGGGAGCTGAGATCAAGTCGAAGCGCACGTTGAATCCGTGGGCGAAGAACAGGGCGTCGCCCGGTTGGAGGTGGGGCTCAATATGCGCCTGGTAGATATCGCCCTGCTCGGTGTCGGGCAGAAGCAGCATGATGATGTCGGCCTCGGCCGATGCCTCAGCAATGGACATCACCCGCAGGCCGGCTTCAGCGGCTTTGGCTGCCGACGAAGAACCGTCCCGCAGGCCGACTCGCACGTCGACGCCAGAGTCCTTCAAATTGAGGGCGTGGGCGTGGCCCTGAGACCCGTATCCCAGTATCGCCACCTTGCGGTTGGCGATGTGTGAGCGGTCGGCGTCCTTCTCATACAGCACAGTTGCCATTGGTTGTCCTTGGTTGGTTGGGGGCCGTCAGGGGGCCAGGGGGTCGGGGGCGGTCTTCACCAGCTTCGGCAGGGCCACCTTGCCGGTGCGCTGCACATCTACGATCCCATAGGGTCGCAGAAGGTCCTCGAAGTCATCCACTCGGCTGGGCGATCCGGTGAGCGAGACCATGATCTCGTCGTAGCCCACATTCAACACGGTGGCTTGGAACACCCGCACCAGATCCAAAATCTGGCCCCGAATGGAGGGATCGGCCCGGACGGTGACCATCATCAGCTCCCGCTCAACGCTGGCCGCGGGATTCAGCTCTTGGATGTCCACCACGTTGACCAGCTTGTCGAGCTGTTTTACCACCTGCTCCATGGGGGCCGCGTCAACCCCCACCACGATGGTGAGCCGGCTGAAGCGCTCGTCTTCGGTAGGAGCCACCGCCAGAGACTCGATGTTGAACCCCCGGCGAGCGAACAGCCCGGCCACCCGGGCCAGCACTCCGGCTTTGTTCTCCACCCGAACCACCAGGGTGGTGGTGCCTCCGCCGTTTGTTCCCGGTGGCATGCTCATCGGGGCCGGTCCTGCTGGGAGGGATCGACCACCACGTCGCTGTTGGACATCCCGGCCGGCACCATGGGGAACACATTCTCGCCGGCCTCGCAGCGAAACTCGACCACCACCGGCTGGTCGTCGATCTCATTGGCCTGGGCAATGGCCGGTCCGACCTCTTCGGGCGACTCCACCCGAAGGCCGACGCATCCCAGAGCCTCGGCCCACATCTTGTAGTCGGGCACGTCGCGGGTCAGGTACACCTCGGAATAACGCTCTTCATAGAACATCTCCTGCCATTGGCGGACCATCCCCAAATACGCGTTGTTGATCAGGGCCACCTTGATCGGGAACCCCTCGGTGGCCGCGGTGACCAGCTCTTGGGCGGTCATCTGGAAGCAGCCATCGCCGTCCACGGCCCACACCATGCGATCGGGCCGGCCGGCTTTGGCCCCGATGGCCGCGGGTATGGCGAATCCCATGGTGCCCAGGCCGCCCGAGTTCACCCAGGTGTAGGGGTGGTTGAATTTCCAATACTGGCTGGTCCACATCTGATGCTGGCCCACGCCTGAGGCCACGATGGTGTCCTCCGGCGTTGAATCCCGGAGCTTTTCCAGCACGTACTGGGGCTTCAGCAGCTCGTCGTCCTTGGACTGCTCATAAGTGAGCGGGAACCGCTCCTGCCATCCGCTGATACGGGATCGCCAGGCATTCCGGTCGGGCTGGGCCTCGCTTCCGCCCAGCTCACCCAACGCCTTGGCCAAGTCCTCGATAACCAGCCGGCAGTCGCCCTGAATAGCAACGTCGGGGCGGCGCACCTTGCCCAGCTCGGCGCTGTCGATGTCCACGTGGATGATCTTGGCCAGGGGCGCGAACTCGGCCACCTTCCCGGTGACCCGGTCGTCGAAGCGGGCGCCCAGAGCGATGAGCAGGTCGGACTCCTGCATAGCCGTGACCGCGGTGTAGTTGCCATGCATGCCGGGCATGCCCAAACACAGCGGATGGTCGTCGGGGAAACCGCCTCGGTTCATGAGCGTGGTGACCACGGGGATGCCGGTGAGCTCAGCCAACTCCAGCAGCGCCTCGGCGGCCCGAGCCTTCAAGATGCCTCCGCCGCTGTAGATAACCGGACGTTCGGCCTCGCAGATGAGCTTGGCTGCCTGGCGTATCAGCTCGGCGTCGCCGGCCCGGTTGGGGCGATAGCCGGGCAGGTCGTGGCTGTCGGGCGTGTACCACTCCATGGCGGAACGGGGGTTGTTGGGATCGACTATGTCTTTGGGGATGTCCACCAGCACCGGGCCGGGGCGGCCGGTGGTGGCGATGTGGAAGGCATCGTGGATCACCTGGGGGATGTCGGCTGCCTCGGTCACCAGGTAGTTGTGCTTGGTTACCGACATGGTGATGCCGGTGGTGTCGCACTCTTGGAAAGCGTCGGTGCCGATGGCCGCATAGGGAACCTGGCCGGTGACCACCACCATGGGAATGGAGTCCATGTAGGCATCGCACAGAGGGGTGACAATGTTGGTAGCCGCCGGACCCGAGGTGACCATGGCCACACCGGGCCGTCCAGTGGCATGGGCAAACCCCTCGGCCATGTGGCCGGCGCCCTGCTCGTGGCGCACAAGCACATGGCGGATGGACGAGTCGATCAGCGGGTCGTACACCGGCAGGATGGCCCCGCCGGGCAGCCCGAACAAGATGTCCACGCCCTCGTTCTCGAGGGCCTTCATCAGGGCTTGTCCGCCGTTCATATTCATGTTTGGATCAACCTTTCGGGGTGTCACCTGAAATGGAAAGACCTCCCGGTGTGGGAGGTCGGGAGCGCTCGGTCTCCGGGTCGGCCGGGACCGTGCGCTATAGGCGTACTACGAGAATCGCTCCAGAGTGAGGATTGCGCTTCATAGGATGCCACCAGTATGAACGCTAGGGCCTGCTGGTGACAAGACGGTTAGGGGTCTATCCCGGCTCGTTCAACCCGCCCACCATCGGGCATCTGGCCATTGCTCGGGCGGCAATGGTCCAGCGAAGGCTTGACCAGGTCGATTTGGTCGTGTCGCGGGTGGCGCTAGGCAAAGAGCTGGCGGCGGTACCCGCGTTCGAGGATCGCATGTCCGTCTTGGAAGCGTCGGTGGCGGACATCGACGGGTTGGAGGTGGTAGTGACCGAGCTTCAGCTCTTGGTGGACATCGCCCAGGGTTACGACGTGGTGGTCATGGGCGCAGACAAATGGGCCCAAGTACAGGACCCGGCTTTCTATGGGGACTCGTTCGAGGCACGCGACCAGGCGGTGAAAGCCCTGTTGAGGTTGGACCTGGCCATCGCTCCCCGGCCACCATTCCAAGTGCTGTCGGGCGCGGAACTGGACATCGAGCCTGAGATGATCGCGGTGTCGTCGAGCGGGGCGCGCCAAGGCCGGCTGGAGTGGATGACGCCCGCAGCCCGGGCCTTCGACGACGCCACCGGCGCCTGGTCTAACCCCGATCCCTAGGGACGCACCGCTAGGCCTCGGTAATGGCGCCCTTTTCCGCTCCTTGGGCCAAGCGGGCGTATTTGGCCAGCACGCCTTTGGTGTAACGGGGTTCGGGCGGCTTCCAGTTGGCCCGGCGCTCGGCCAGGGTGGTCTCGTCCACTAGCAGGTCGATGGAATGGTCCCGCACGTCAATGCGGATGGTGTCGCCCTCGGCCACCAGCGCGATGGGCCCGCCCTCGGTGGCTTCGGGGGCAATGTGGCCTACGCAGAACCCGTGGGTGCCACCGGAGAACCGGCCATCGGTGATCAAAGCCGCGTCACCTCCCCGACCGGCCCCCTTCATTGCCCCGGTGATGGCCAGCATCTCCCTCATGCCGGGGCCACCCTTGGGTCCCTCGTAGCGGATCACCACGATGTCGCCGGCCTCGATGCCCCCATTCAGCACTGCATCCATAGCCGTATCCTCACCGTCGAACACCCGGGCCCGGCCCTCGAAGTGGTCAAAGTCGATACCGGCCACCTTTAGCACTGCGCCGTTGGGGGCCAGCGACCCGGTGAGCACCGCAATGCCCCCAACCTCGTGAAGCGGGTTGCCGAAGCGGTGGATGACCTCCCCGTCGGGACCGGGCGGGTCGAGCAATGCCAGGTTCTCGGCCATGGTCTTGCCCGTCACGGTGATTTCGTCGCCGTACAGTTGGCCCTCATCAAGCAGCATCTTCAGCACTACCGGAACGCCGCCAATGCGGTCAATGTCTGCCATGTGGTACTGCCCGTGGGGCTTTGTGTCAGCCAGATGGGGCACCCTGGCCGCCACTCGATTGAAGTCGTCGAGCTCTAGTTCCACTCCGGCCTCCCAGGCGATGGCCAGCAGGTGCAGCACCGCGTTGGTCGACCCCCCCAGGGCCATCGTCACCGCGATGGCATTCTCGAACGCCCCTTTGGTCATGATGGCGCGGGGCCTGATGTTGTCCCGCAAAAGCCCGATCACGGCGGTACCGCTTGCGTAGCTGTAGTCGTCTCGGCGACGGTCCACCGCGGCAGCCGAGGCGCTGCCCGGCAACGACATGCCCAGCGCCTCTCCGATCGAGGCCATGGTGTTGGCGGTGAACATCCCGGCGCACGATCCCTCGGTGGGACACGCATTGCGCTCGATGGCGTCGAGCTCCTCGTCGTCGATATCGCCCACCGCGTGGGCACCCACCGCTTCGAACACGCTCACGATGTCGAGTACTTGGCCATTGTGGTGGCCGGGGAGAATGGAACCGCCGTAGACGAACACCGACGGCAGATTGAGGCGGGCCGCGGCCATCAGCATGCCGGGGAGCGACTTGTCGCAGCCTGCGAAGCTGACGAAGGCGTCCAACCGCTCCGCGTGCATCACCGTCTCCACCGAGTCGGCAATGATCTCCCGGCTCACCAGAGAGGCCCGCATCCCTTCGTGGCCCATGGAGATGCCGTCGGAAACTGCGATGGTGTTGAACTCGATGGGAAAGCCGCCCGCATCGCGGACGCCCTGCTTGGCCCGCTTGGCCAGCCGGTCCAGCGGCAGATTGCACGGGGTCACCTCGTTCCACGATGACGCCACCCCCACTTGGGCCTTGTCCCAGTCGTCATCGGTCATGCCTACAGCTCGCAGCATGGCCCTAGCCGGTGCCCGCCCCGCGCCCGACGTCACCTCGTGTGAACGTGGCTTCATATCGCTCATGACGACAGGCTACCTAGTGGCATGACGGGGATTAGAGGGCTATCGGGATTGCACAAGTCGCCCTACGACCGGGAGATCGCCCGGCTGGCAGTGCCCGCCCTTGGCGCGCTGATCGCCGAGCCGCTTTACACCCTGGCCGACACCGCGGTGGTGGGACACCTGGGCACCACCCACCTCGGCGGTCTGGCGGTGGCCTCGCAAGTGCTGTTAGGCGCCCTCTCGCTGTTTATCTTCCTGGCCTACGGGACCACCGCCGCCGTGGGACGGCTCATCGGCGCAGGCGACCACCGCCAAGCCGCCCAGCAGGCGGTGCAGGGACTGTGGCTGGCCGCGGCGGTCGGCGCGGTAATGGCGGCAGGGGCCTTTGTGTTCGCCGATCCCCTGCTGAAGATACTCGGGGCAGACGGCGATGTGTTGGCCCAAGGGCGCATCTACCTGCGCATCAGCATCTTCGGGTTGCCGGGAATGCTCATCACCTTGGCCGGGGTGGGCTATCTGCGCGGTCTTCAAGACACGCTGCGTCCGCTGAAGGTGGCGGTGGTCACCGCCGGGCTGAACCTGGCGTTGGAGCTGGTACTGATCTACGGGCTCGGCTTCGGTATCGGCGCCTCAGCGCTGTCCACTGTGGTTGCCCAGTGGCTAGCAGCAGGCGCCTACGTGTGGTGGATCCGGGAGGCGGTGAAGGTCCACGGGGTGACCATGGCCCCTGACCGCTCAATGATCGCCCGACTGGCGGTGGTTGGATTGGACCTGTTCTTGCGGACTGCGGCGCTGCGAGCCTCGTTCACCATTTCGGTGGCAGTAGCCGCCCGGCTGGGAGACGTGGACCTAGCCGCCCACGAGGTGATCTACCAGCTTATGTTCTTCGTGGCCCTGGCCCTCGACGCGGTAGCCATCGCCGGGCAGGCCATGATCGGCCGTCTATTAGGCGCCAATGAGCTGGATCAGGCTCGGGCCGCCGGCCGCCGCATGATCGAGTGGGGACTGGCCTCAGGCCTGGCCGCCACCGTGGTGCTGCTGGCCGCCAGGCCGTGGTTGCCCCTGGTGTTCTCCAGCGACGAGGCGGTGCTGTCGCTCGTTGGATTCTTGATGCTGCACTTGGCCTTCCTGCAGCCGGTGAACGGCGTGGTGTTCGCCCTCGACGGGGTCCTGATCGGTGCTGGAGATATGCGCTTTTTGGCCAAAGCCATGACAGGCGCCGCAGTGGTTTTCATCCCCCTGGCCTGGTGGGTGATGGCCGCCGACGCCGGCATCGGCTGGCTGTGGGGGGCCATGTGGGTCCTGATGGCCGCCCGCCTGGTAGCCCTGCTCTGGCGTTTCGCCAGCCCCCGCTGGCTGGTTCCCGGCGCCGTTCGCTGAAGACGTGAGCGCCTAGCAGTAAATCCCATAGCGGTCGCCAGCTCATTAGCAGGGGTCTGGGGTTGGCGTCAGAATCAAGAACCCCTGGGCGGCGCCATGATTCTGCGATTAAGCAAGCTCTGGAACCCTGTGTCAGTTCAATAGCAGCTGCTCGGAATCCCTGGGCTGCCAGTTGGTGATGCCAATTTCAGGAAAGGCGTCGGGAAGGGCATCGTGACTGGATTGCGTTTCAGCGAAGGATGGCCCCGAGAGTGCTTGCCCAGGCGGGAGGTCGGCGTAGGGCTTAGACGGTGGTCTGAGTTCGTAGGCGCCGTTTCGGTTTCGATGCACCGTCCAGCCGTCATCGTGGATGTTGTGGTGGCAGCTCTTGCAAACCAGCACGAGGTTGTCGATGTCGGTGCGGCCGCCGCTCAGCCATTCTTTGATGTGGTGGGCCTTGCACCATACGGCTGATCGTCCGCATCCGATGCAGTGCTTGTCGCGGATGATGAGCGCGGCCCGCTGGGCTTCGGTGGCCAGGCGCTGTTTGCGCCCCACCCACAGCTCCTGGTTCTTGGCGTCGAACACTGCGGGCACGATGTCGGCGTTGCAGGCCAGCCGCAGAGCCTCAGACACCGGCAGAGGCGTTCCGTCAACCAGGCGGGCGTCGGCCAGTTTCTGGTTGAGCGCGTCCCAGTCGGCGGTCAAGATAAGGGTGGTGCCTTGCGGCTTGCGGTCATTGGTGTCAGCACAGACCAGATTCTCCAAGGCGTCGGCCATCCGCTGGTCGAACCCGGTCTGATCGCCGTCTTTGCTGCTGTTGGCCAGGCGGCGTACCTCATCGGCCAGCGCCGCCTCGATCCGGTTCCCCGCAACCGGGTCGAACCGGCCGTTCAAGATAAACATGCCGTCGTCAGGAGACTTGAAAAAGCTCACAGAGCGGCGCTCCCGCTGCTTGGCCATCAACGACTTGCCGTCGTCGCCCGACTGCTCATGCTGATGGTCGCGCAACGTGCGGGAGAACGTGCCGAAATCTTCGCGCCGGGCCGCCTCCACCAACACAGATTCGTCAACCGGCCCCTGAGAAGCAGCTTTGGCGATCTGCTTGGCATGGGCCTCGGGAATCTCCCCCGCACCCAGCGCATCTAGAGTCTCGGGAACCTTGGAGAGCTGAGCAGCCGTCTCCACCTCACGGCGGGCCTGCTGCTTGGAAGCCTGCAACTCCTCCAGGGCAACACGACGGGCCAAACCCTCGCCTCCCCGGCAGGAATACTCAGCCAGCGTCTCCGTCTTCATCGCCGCCAGCCGAGCCTCGGCCCTTTTGATCAACGCCAGCCGCTTCCGCAGCTCCGACAGCGACAGAACGGCCACGTCAACCGCCTCCGGCCACACCGGACCGCAAGGCCCAAAATCAGCCCGTTTCCCCTGCTCAAAAGGCCTAAACTCCATAGATGCAAGTATACCGACCCCAGTGACAACAACCCCCTGAAATAGCGCGTATACAGGGTCTTCGCGTTGAAGCTGGGACCGGGGTGATTGTGGGGGTCCACCACTGAGTTGGGGGCCTCGCCGATTCTTGTGACTGTCAACTAGTCCAAGATTCAGGAGGCCCCTGGTGGTTCAAGCTAGTGCAGCGGCGTGGTTCGGCGCGGCCGGTTTCGAGGTGACCGGCGTTGGCGAGGAGGGCGGGGAGGTGGTGGTGAGCGTGCAGACTCCCGATGGGCAGCGGGTGTTGTGCGATGGTTGCGGGCACCGGGCGCGGTCCAAGGGGCGCCGCGAGGTGTGTTTGCGCGATGCCCCGGCGGCGGGCGGGCGGCCGCTGCGGGTGTTGTGGAACAAAAGGGTGTGGGCCTGTGCGAATCCGGGGTGCGGGGTGAGGACCTGGACCGAGCGGGCCGAGCTGGCCGGGCCGCGGCGGGTGCTCACCGCCGGGGCGGTCCGGTGGGCTGCAGACACGCTGGCGGCGGTGGAGGGGTCGGTTGCGTCTTTGGCCCGGCGGCTCGGCGTGGGGTGGCGCACGGTGTGGTCCGCGGTCGAGGCGGTGGCTTGTGAGCGGGCCGGCGATCCCGCCCGGGTGGGTCCGACCGCGCGGGTCGGGTTCGACGAGACCGTGATGGCATCGGCGACAAGGCGGCGCCGGCGCCGGTTCATCACCGCCGCGGTCGATGCCGCCACCGGCCAGGTCATCGACATCTTCGACGGGCGCGATGCCGCTGACCTGCGGCGATGGCTCCAAGCCCAACCCCGATGGTGGGCCGAGGCCGTCGAGGTGGTCTGCACAGACCCCCACGAGGGCTATCGCAGCGCCGTCAGATCGCTCAAGCGCGACGGCGGCCTTCGGCCCGCTGTGGCTGTCGCGGCGGATCCGTCCCCGCATCGTGCGCCTGGCGAACCAGGCGATCACCGGGTGCCGCCAGCGCACCCAGAACGAGACCACCGGCCACCGCGGCCGCACCGGCGACCCCCTATACGGGATCCGCAAGCTGTTGTTGACAGGAGCCGAGCGCCTCGACGCCCAAGGCCTCCAGCGCCTGCAATCAGCCCTGGACCAAGGCGATCCCTACGACGAGGTAGCCGACTGCTGGACGGCGAAGGAGAAAGTCCGGTCCGTGTTCAAGACCCGAGACCCCCAACAGGCCACCGCCCGCCTCGACGACACCATCGAATGGTGCGCCGCCCCCGAGTCCGGCCCCGAGCTGCGACGCCTCGCCACCACCCTTCACCGCTGGCGCGACGAGATCGAAACCAGCATCCGCACCCGCACCCACAACGGCCGCACCGAAGCAGCCAACGCCAAGATCAAAGACGTCAAACGCTCAGCCAGAGGCTTCCGCAACCTCGCCAACTACCGGCTCAGAATCCTGCTGGCAGCCGGACGAAAACCACGCGAAACTCAACCAGTCACAAAAATCAGAACCCGACGTCCCAGCTTCGTCGCGTAGAGCCCGTATACAGGAATTTAGCTTGTTATATATTGATCTTTATTTGAACACAAGCAACATGGCTCAACTTCCTCAACAAATGGCGTTCTTTATGAATTCATCGAATAACGGGACGGTGAAGGCAGCGTCGCCCGGTCCCTGGTCTTTTGGTCAACCCGTTATGAGAGTCTTTCCACGCTGGCTTCCTCAGACCCGTGTCCATCAGATGCAATAGTGAAATCGTGTTCATGGCGGGCTATCAGCTCGTCTCGAAGATCGCTGAGACTGCGGTCCTCTGGGGTGTACCAAACATTCCAGCCCGCCCATGCGCCATCGTTGACCGCCTTTGCTGCACCTGATGGGTTCAAAAAGGTCCTGCCATCTTCAAGGAGCAACTCCCCGTCTGCGGTCAGAGAGATATTGAACTGACGGCCCGAACGTGGTCGTTTCCATGTCAGGGCAGTTCCTGCTTCAAGCAGACCAGCTTCCACTAAATCGCCAACAACCACGGGCCGGCCGTCGATTTTGAACTGCCGCTTTGTCCGTTTGCCTGTTGCCTTCTTGGGGTCGTCGGACCCACTGTCAATCAATTCAACCTCGTGGTCGCTGTCGATATCGACGAAACGTCGCCCCTGCCGGTCCTCGTACATGGTTACTCGTAAGACCGTGATTGGCAGATCATTCTCAGTGAGGTAGCTGAGCGCGTCCCTTGTGCGGCTATCAAAATCGCGGGCGACCAGAACCAGCTGCGGTGGGCCTTCTACCAGCTTGGGGGAGTCGGACTCCGTGAAATCTGTCCAGGCCGCAAAGAACGCTTCTGCCCCCCTATGGAACATTCCTGCCATCTCGTCCAGATTCGTGGTCCGCGCCCAGCCTGCATACTCCAAGGCCTGGGCAAGCTGTCTTCGGTCCACCGCCCGCTTTATCTCAATCACGTAAACGCGCCCGTCACTGTCCAATGCCACGAGGTCCGGTTTGAAACCATTCTTAAGTACGGGTTGGCGGGCCACTGGAAACAGTGGCATTCCCACGAATTCCTCCATGTTCTGCCACAGAAGTTCCTCAATCTCCTGTTCGTAAAGTTCCGGTCCGCCTTTGACTCTCCGGAACGGAACTAGTTCGTCTGAACCGACCTCGAACAGCGGCATCAGAATCGACCTCCTGTCAATGCAGATTTCCGAGAGTAGTGCGAGTTGTCATCGGCAACCGAGTGTCAACAAGGAACAGCTACCAAATTGAGTGACCAATATTCCAAGCAGGTCACCAACTGCACTAGCCCCCAAACCCTTCTATGTGGGCTTTGAAGCCATCCACCACTCGCTGCATGTTGGCCCGGTGGACCCGGAGGCGGTTGGCGATGATGCGGTGCTCTTTGCCGGGGTTCTGGTCGATGAACGTGTTGAGGCCGGAGGGGCCGGGGCCTAAGAGCAAGCGGTACAGCAGACGGGTGCCGCCGCCCATCAGGGGTTGAAGCTCGAAGCGCCATCGGGCGCCGGGATTGTCGGAGTCGGAAGTACACCAGCCGAAGGCCACTGGCTCCTCGCACACATCCACAAAACACGGCACCTCCCAGTCGCCCATCACCTCGAGATAGTTGCGGCCCGTGAAGGTGGCGCCCAGTGCGGGACCGTCGAAGCCTTCGTCCCAGGTGGCGCCGGTGAATTCATCGGAGAACTGCGCCGGCAGATTGATGTCGGTGACCGCGGCCCACACTTCGTCTAACTCGGCCTCAATGTCGGTCTCTACCATCATGCCGGGGCCGTCGGCCATGCTCACCGGGTTTCCCGGACCCGACTCGTAGGTGCGGGCGTAGCCGTCGAAGAAGGTGATCTCCCTCGCGGGGGTGCGGCGAGCGGGTCGGAAATCGGTGCCCTTGGTCCAAGCCACCGGGAACATGGCGATCTCGGTGATCTCTTCGGGGATGCCCAACAGTTCCTTCAGCTCAGGAGCCTTGGCCAACACTGCCGTTGTCCACGCAGTGCCCAGCCCTCGGGCCCGCAGGGCAACGCAGAAACTCCACCCGCTCTGGATAACGGAGTCGAAAAGACCGGAGGCGCCGCTGCCGTCGTGGCGGCCCACGATGGTGGGAATGACGATCGCCGGCACTTCGGCCAGGTGCTCCACCAGATAGGCCGACGAACTCACCGTTTTGGCCCGAGGGTGGTCAGTGCCCTCCAAGCGGTCGCGAGCCTCCAGCATGAAGCCGCCCACCACTTCTCGGTAGAGACGAGCCAGTTCCTGCTTGATGTCGGGATCCCGCACCACGATCCACCGCCGACTGGTTTGGTTGCCGCCGGTAGGGGCCTGCTCAGCGATGTCGATGCAGTCGAGGATGATCTGGTCGTCCACCGGCCGCTCCAGATCCAGCCGCCGCCGCACCGCCCTCGTCGTGGTCAGCGCCGCATCCACCGCCGCTGTGTCTATGTTCATGTCTTCCTGGCCTCGTTGTAGATGCCGCGGGACATTAGCGATTGCTCATGTTCTCGCCGCTGCCGGTACACCTCAGCTCGCTGCTCGATCACCGCTTGGTCATCGGGAGCAGCTTGAGCGGCCCATTCGGCGAGATGGCAGGCGAGCCGCAACTCGCCAACCTCGGTTAGCTCGACGGCCCGAGCAACCAGCGCCGAAGCACCCCCGGCCAACTGGGCGATCTCAGCGGCCACCGCCCCATCAGGTGCGGGTTTGAGGTGAGCGGGGTTGCCGTCGTACCAGCCCCCGTAGAGCCGCCAGATGTTGCGAACCACGAACTCGGGCTCGTCGTAGTTGGGCCGCAGGTAGGGCTTGGCCAGCAGGTCGTCGGGAACCCGCACGTGGTGGATGATGTCGTCGAGGCGAGCTCCGGCATTCATCATCTCTAGCGTGTCAGCCACTAGACCCTCCAACGCGGTGGCGGCATCGTCGAGGACCCCAGCGATGCGCTCCTCGCCCTCGATGGGCAAACCGTGGGCGGGCAGCAGCAATGCGGGACGCAACTCGATCATTCGGCGCAGGGCCGCGGCCCATTCCGCGGGGTAGCGCTGCACTTTCTGGGGATTGCCAGCATTGGGGAAGAACCAGATGAACAGGTCGCCGGCGAACAGCGCCCGAGACTGGGGCACCCACACAAAAGTGTGATCGTCGGTCTCGCCTTGGGCATGGATCAACTGCATCGATGTGCTGCCCACCTCCACGTCGAGCGTGGTGGCATAGGTGGTCTGAGGGCGCACCCAGTCGCCATCGAACAGATTGGCGAAGGGGCCATCGCCGAATTGCCGGCGGTTGATCACCTGGTTGTAGCCCGAAGTGAGGTCGTAACGGTCGAATCGCTGCGGTACGGCCTCATGGGCCAACACTCGGGGAGCGGGTTGTCCCTGTTCCTCGGCATCCACTACGAAAGCTCTGGCACCGCCGACATGATCCATGTGCCCGTGGGTGTACACAATGGTGTGGACCGACTGGTCCTTCCACCGGCGGAGGTGGTCCAGAGCTATGGGGGCGAACCCTGGCAGTGAGGTGTCGATTGTCACTAGCCCCTCATCGGTAGCTACCGACCAGACGTGGGAAAAAGCGCACACCACCGCAATCTGGTCGGCTATCTCGTGAAATGAGCCGTCCATAGGCTGCACCGACTGCTGCCCCTCAAATATGCCCTCGTCTATGAACCGGGCCGACCGTTCCAGCAGTGACATGCCAACCTGCACCATAGTGGTCCGTCTGATTAGTGCTACCCGCGGCGAGAGTAGAGGAGTTGGGTGACGGCTTTGCCGTCGGCTCGGCCTTGGGTGGCTTTCATTACTCGGCCGACGAAGAAGCCGGTGAGTTTGGCGTCTCCTTCGCAGAAGCGGGCCCACTCATCTGGGTGGTCAGCGATGAGGCCATCCACCAGAGCATCCAGTTCCCCAGTGTCCATAGCCTCGAACCCCAGTTCCTGGGCCGCCTCTTGAGGCGAGCCCCCGCCGTCGACCAGCACGGCGAGCACTCTTTTGGCCTGGGTGGCAGTTAGCTCGCCTTTGTCCTCCATATCCACCAGGCCCGCCAGCGCCTCCGGGGTCAAGTGTCCAAAGCCGTCGGCCAGGTTGTGGACGATGTGGGTCATCACCCGCTCGGGAGCCCCTCCCCCTTCGATGGCGGCCAGAGCCAGCTCATCCATCGAGCGCTCGACTGCCAGGGCAATATGGTCGGCATCAGTCGACGGGGCCACCCCAGCCAAACGAAGCCGGCGGTCGCGGGGCAGCGAGGGCAAATCCTGGCGGATCTGCTCCACCCACTCGGGACTGGGGTCCAGCGGCAGTAGATCGGGCTCGGGGAAGTAGCGGTAGTCGTAGTCCTCTTCTTTGGAGCGCAGGGCGTGGGTGCGCCCGTCGTCCTCGTTCCAGTGGCGAGTCTGCTGCTCGATAGGCTGGCCGCTGGTCAGCAACTCGATCTGGCGTCGGGTCTCATAGTCGATGGCCCGGCCCAGTGAGCGCAGTGAGTTCACGTTCTTGATCTCGCACCGGGTGCCCAGCCGTTCGCTGCCCGCCGGTCTCACCGACACATTGCAATCCACCCGCAGAGATCCTTCCTCCATCTTGCCGTCCGACGCCCCCACCGCCACCAGGATGGCCCGCAGCTCGCTCACGTACTGGCGGGCCTCTTCGGCCGAGCGCAACTCGGGGTGTCCCACAATCTCGATTAGCGGCACCCCCGCCCGGTTGTAGTCCACCAACGAGTAGCCAGCCTCATGGATGCGCCCACCCCCGCCGATATGGACGGTCTTGCCGGTGTCCTCTTCAAGGTGAGCCCGCTCTATGCCGATGCGCTTGCCCGAGGGGAGCTCCAACCACCCGTCCACGTTGATCGGCTGGTCGTATTGGCTGATCTGGAAGTCCTTGGGCATGTCGGGATAGAAGTAGTTCTTCCGGGCGAACACCGACGGCTGGATTCGGCAGTTGAGAGCCAAGCCCACCCGGATGGCCAACTCCACCGCCGTCTCGTTGAGCACGGGCAGCGAGCCGGGCAGTCCGAGCGATACCGGGTCGATATGAGTGTTGGGATCGCCGCCGAACCGGTTGGGACTGGCGCTGAACAGCTTGGTCTCAGTGGCCAGCTCGGCGTGGACCTCCAACCCCACGACCGTTTCCCACTCGGTGTCAGCCGGCGCACCCAAACCGGGTACGTCGAGCGTGGCCCCGCTCATCCCATGCTCGCTTCCAGCACCGCGGCGGCCCGGAACATGACCGGCTCAGCCAGGGCGGGGGCCATGATCTGCACCCCCACCGGCAGGCCGTCGTCGCCAACGCCATAGGGCACCGACATGGCAGCCTGTCCGGTGAGGTTCACCGGAACGGTGCACACGTCGCTCATGTACATGGCCATGGGGTCGGCAGTGCGCTCACCCAGGGAGAACGCAGTAGTGGGCGATGTGGGACTCAACAGCAGGTCGAATTGCTCCCAGACCGAGGCGAATTCGTTGATGATGAGCGTACGGACCTTCTGGGCCTTGCCGTAGTAGGCGTCGTAATAGCCAGCCGACAATGCGTAGGTGCCGATCATGATGCGTCGTTTCACCTCGTCGCCAAAGCCAGCTGAACGGGTGGCGGTGTTCATGTCCGGCGTACTGGAGGCGTCCACCCTGAGCCCATAGCGGACGCCGTCGTAGCGGGCCAGGTTGCTGGACGCCTCGGCCGGGGCGATCAAGTAATAGGCCGACAGCCCGTAAACCGCCGCCGGCACGCTGGCCTCGGCCACCCGGGCCCCAGCTGATTTCAGGGCGTCCACCGCGGCGCGCAGGCGGGCGGCCACATCAGGGGCGATACCGTTGCCGCTCAACTCCCCCAGCACGCCTACCCGAAGGCCCTCTACTCCGTCGGCGAGCGATTCAGACACCGATGGCTGGGGTTCGCTAATGCTGGTGGAATCCTGAGGATCCGGGCCGCTGATCACGTCCAGCACCGCTGCCGCGTCGGCCACCGTGGTGGTAAACGGACCGATCTGGTCCAAAGACGAGGCGAAGGCCACCAGCCCGTAGCGGGACACCAATCCATAGGTGGGCTTCACCCCGACCACCCCGCAGAGGGCGGCGGGCTGGCGAATCGACCCCCCGGTGTCGCTTCCCAGCGCGACCGGGGCAAATCCAGCAGCAACCGCCGCCGCGCTGCCCCCCGAAGAACCCCCCGGCACCCGGCTGAGGTCGCGGGGATTGCGGGTAGGGCCGAAGGCCGAGTTCTCGGTAGAGCTGCCCATGGCGAACTCATCCATGTTCGTCTTGCCCACCATCACCGCACCGGCTTCGCGAAGCCGCTCCACCACGGTGGCGCTATACGGCGGCTCCCAGCCCTCCAGAATGCGGGAAGAACAGGTCGTGGCCACTCCACGGGTGCAGAGGTTGTCCTTTAAGGCCACTGGTACTCCGGCCAGCAGACCTGGGTCTTTGCCTGCGGCCACTTTGGCATCGATCTCATTGGCTCGAACCCGGGCCTGCTCTGCGGTCACCAGGTTAAAGGCATGAACGTCGCCATCCCCTTGGGCGATCGCCTCCAAGTACTCATCAACCGCTGAGCGGGCCGACTTCTGCCCAGACCGTACGGCGGCAGCAATCTCGACAACGGTCACGGTGCCTCTCCAAGAACGGGGGGAACCCGGAATTGGCCGTCCTCGGCAAAAGGCGCCTGGGCCAGAACCTCGTCGCGATCCAAAACCTCGCCTGAAGTGTCCGGTCGCAGCAGGTTCGCAATGGGAAGGGCATGCATCGTCGGGGCCAGTCCCTCGAGGTCCAGCGCCTCCACCTCGGCCACATGGTCCAAGAGCTCGTCGAGTTGACTGGTGAAGAGGTCCAGTTCTTCGTCGGTCAGCTCCAGACGGGCCAAGGCGGCCACGTGGGCACACTCAGCCCGGGTGATGCGTTGCTGCCCCATACCGAAGCGCCATCGTACCGTTTCGCTGGTGGGATTCCCGCCCCGAAGTCGATACCTTGACGGGATGGGGACTCACCCATTCCTCAGCCCGGGATGGATCGAGGCCGCGATGATTCTTCGGGAGGAGCTTGCGTCAACTGCGCCGTCCTCAGGGCAGGAGGCACGGGTGAACCTGGTGGTTACCGACACGCCCTTTAACCACGGCCTGTTCCGGGCTTACATCGATACCGAGGCCGGCGGGCCGCTGCCAATACCGGGCAGCCTGGAAAACCCCGATGCCACCGTGCTCCTGGACTACCCGTCGGCTTTAGCAGCATTCGTCACCGATGAACCCGATGTTGTCGCCCGCGGCTTCCTCACCGGTGCTCTCCGGGTAGAGGGCGACTTGGCCCTGGTCCTAATGCTCTTCGGCGAGGGTATGACTGATGAGGAAATGGCATTCGCCCGTCATGCCCAAGTCCGGCTTCGGGCCGTCACCACTCTGGAAGGCGACTGAGCGGTCAGCCATCTTCGGGCTGTTCTTCCGCGCCTTCTTCGGGCCGAGTGATCACACTCACGCACGTTCCACTTTCGGTGAACGTGTCAGAAGGAGGATTGGAGGCTAGAACCTCAGTATCCGGGGGTCCTTCCACCTCACCCAAACACAGGCCGATCTCTGCAAGAAGAAGGCGAGCCTCATCCACCCCGAGGGTGGCCAGAACAGGCACCAAGACCTCCTCAGGACCGTCGGATACCACCACGGTGACGATCGAGTCAGCCGGCACTTCTGTGCCCGGCGAGGGCTCCACCCTCACCACCCGGTCTACTTCCACCTCGTTGTCAGACGCACGCCACTCGAGAATCCCCAGGCGAGCCTCTTCCAAGAGTTCTCGAGCCACAACCAGTGAAGATCCGGCCCCGATGTCAGGCACTGTGCGGGGCGACGGCCCGAGCGACACCAGCAAATCCACGCTGGCCCCCGGTTCGACCTCGGCGAACAGTTCGTCCACCTCAATGACCACCCCCGCGATCACCGCCTCGTCATAGCGCATGGTGATCTCCCCCACCGACAATCCCACTGCACTAAGCGATACCGCTGCATCCTCTGCTGCGAGCCCGACGAGGCTGCTGGGAATAGCCACCAATTCAGGGCCCAAAGACACCCACACTGTGATGGTCTCCCCTGATTCCAAGCCGGTTCCCGGCTGGGGTTCCTGGCTGAGCACTTGGCCCGCCACAGTGCCGTCTTGGCGCCGTTCCAGGCGGTTGATGATCCAGTCGAATTCACTCTCGATGCGAAGCAGCTCATCCTCTTCGGCCCCCGCTAGGTCGGGCACCGAGTGGGATTCAGTGCCGAATTGGGTCTCCCATAGGACATAGGCCCCTACCCCTGCGGCCCCCAACAACACCAGGGCCAAAACGGCAACGAGCAGCCGTCGCAACCCAGGACGACTGCCCGGTGGCAGCGCGCTCTCCTCGGGCACGCCCCTCTCTGGCGCGCCGACTGCCGCCGTCTCGGCAGTGTCTGGAATCTCCGGGCCTGGCCTTTGCAGCGGCAGGGGGGCCGGCCGGGGCAGGGTCTCTGCCGCAGCCAGCAAAGTGGTTCCCAAGTCACGGGCGCTGGGACGCTCGTCCCTCTCCGGCCGCCCCGCCATCTCCAACACGCGCCCTAGACGGCCGAATTGGCCGGTGAGATCGAGCTGGCGGCTCATCTTGGCCATCTGCGTGTACTCGGGGTCGTCAGACTCGAAGGGCACCCGCCCCGACAGCGCCTCGGTGAGAACTAGCACTAGGGAGTACACGTCGCTCTTGTGGTCGGGATCCAAGCCCTGGGCCTGCTCTGGAGAGGCGTAGCGCACCGCGTCGATGGCCGAGAACACCGACCGAGCCAGGAGCGCGCCGCTCGTCTCAGAAGAGGTCAAGAACCATGACGTGCCCAGGTCAGCCAGACGGGACCGGCCGCGACTGTCGAAGAGGATGTTGGAGGGTCTGACATCCCGGTGGACGAGTCCTTGGCGGTGAATGTGCTCAAGCCCGCGGGCCACCTCCAGGCCCACGATGAGAGTCTGTGAGGGAGAGAGTAGATGCCCGGCGTCGAGCATGCCCTGGAGGCTCCCGCCCTCCGAATACTCGCTGACCACATAGAGGCCAATTTCGGATTCCCCCCAGTCGCGCACTGATACCAGATGGGGGTGGGCCAATTCGGCGGCCTCCTCGGCTGCCTCCAGGAAGCGGCTGGCGAAAATCCCAGCCCGGGCCCACTCGTCGGGCAAGACTTCTTGGGCCAACAGCTTGACCGCCACTCGGCGCGACTGAGACAAGTCGTAGGCCAAATAGACCTGGGTGAATCTGCCAGAGCCTATGTGGGTAACGAGACGGTAGCGCCCGCCCAGAACCCGGCCAATCTCGCCGCTTCCTTGGGACACGCATTGAGGGTACTTGCTGTCGATGGCATTTCCGCGCCATCCAGGGTGTCTCCACGTCCTGCCAGCGGGCACACTGGGAGCGTGTTGGAATCCGTCGTTCTGCGCCGTGTATTGCTGGGCATTGCGGCCCTGATGGGCGCCGCCGCCATTCTCTTGGCCTTGTTCCTAGCCGATACCGAGGACAACGACGTGACCGTCTCCGGCAACGTCGCGGTGGACGAGCTCATTCCCCCGCGCAATGCGGAGGTCCTGTCCCAGGAGACCGTGGGTATCGACATGGCCGCCGGCTACGACATGCGCCTAACCGTAAACGGAGTGGACATTCCCCCTGGGCAGATACGACATCTTCCCAACCTCAATCGGTTCACCTTCCGACCCGACCAGGGGAAGGCGATCGAGAGCCTTCGGGCCGAGCAGAACTGCGTACTGGTGACCTATTGGCGCCAAGAGATAGGGCCCGCCGAGGCCGGCACCATCTCTTGGTGCTTCACCGCGTCCTAGATGGATCGACTGTCAGGGATCTGCCCATTGTCGTCCCGCGCCAAGCCGTCGAGGGACCTCAAGGACGCCTCTAGCATGCGCAGGTAGCTGGCGAACTCCTCCGATTCACCGTCCTGCAACCACTCCAGCCGGTCACGCTCGCGTTCCAGGTGCTCAGCCATAAGCTGATCGATCAACTCTTTGCCTTCTGGGCTGAGTTGGGCCTTCATGACCCGGCGATCGTCGGGATCAGGCACCCGGCGGACCAGGTTCAACTTCTCAAGTTGGTCCACCCGCCCGGTCATACCCCCCGATGTGAGCATGGTCATTGCCGCCAGCTCGCTCGGCTTCGCCTGAAACGGCTCGCCGTTTCGCCTCAACGCCGCCAACACGTCGAATAGGCCAAGAGTGAGGCCGTGCGGGCGGAGAAACACAGCCATGGACTGCTCGAACAAACGGTCGATCCGAGAGATCCGCCCGAAGATCCCAATGGGCGAGGCGTCCAGATCAGGGCGTTCGTCGGCCCACTGCTCCAATATCGAATCAACTCGATCGTACGTCACAACATCTCCTCCAGCACCGACCCGATGGTGTCGACTACTCGATCCACCTCTGAATCGGCGAATGTGAATGGCGGGTAGATGCCCAGGTGGTCGGCTTGGGCTCGAACCAGCACTCCGGCCGACTGGATGCGCCGCTGGGCTTCGGCCACCAAGGGCTCTGGGCTGTCGCCGACCAACTCCACCGCGGCCAGCATCCCCTCGCCTCGAACCTCGGCTACCGCTGGCAGGGAGTCCAGCGTCCCGATCCGATTTTGAATGTGCCGGCCGGTGTGGAGGCTGTGGTCCACCAGCCCCTCCCGCTCGATGATCTCGATCACCTTCAGACCTGCCACGCAGGCTGCGGGATGCCCGCTGTAGGTATAGCCGTGCATCAGCTCGATGGAGCCCTTGGGATCGACAAATTCGTTGTGAACCCGGCTGCTGGCGATGGCGGCTCCCATCGGGATGTAGGCCGATGTCAGCCCCTTGGCCACGGTCATTATGTCGGGAACCACCCCGTAACGCTGACCGCCGAACCAATGGCCCAGCCGCCCGAACCCGCAGACAACCTCGTCTAGCACGAGCAGCACATCGTGGCGGTCGCACATTGCCCGGACCTCGGACAAGTAGTCCTCGGGAGGCGGATACACGCCCCCGGCGGCTTGCACCGGCTCCATGATCACCGCGGCGATGGTGTTGGGGTCGCGATAGACCAGCTCTTGTTCTAAGACGTCGATGTCATGGGCTGGAACCTGGGTGCAGCCTTCCAGCAGCGGGCCGAACCCCGACCGGTTCTCGGTCAGGCCGCCGACCGATATCCCACCGAGGTTCATGCCGTGGTACCCCCGGTGCAGCGAAACGAACCCGGTTTTGGCTGCCTGTCCGACCCGGCGCCAGTACCCCCGGGCCATCTTCAGGGCGGTCTCAACTGCCTCTGACCCGGAGTTGGTGAAGAACACGTGGTTCAGGTCGCCCGGCGTGCGGGCGGCTACCGCCTCGGCTAGCTCTTGGGCCCGAGGATGGCTGTACCCGAAGAGGCAGTGATACTCCAGCATGCGGAGCTGTTCGGCCACCGCATCGGCGATCTCAACGCGGCCGTGGCCCAAAATCACACACGCCACCCCGCCAGCAGTGGCGTCGAGCAGTCGGGCCCCGTCGTCGGTCGTCACATAGTTTCCGTCTCCGGCCACCACAACCGGCGATCTGCCGCCGCCGGCCGAGGTGAAGGGCATCCACAGAGCCCCGGTGGTGCCGCTCACGGTCTCGCCTTCATAGAGGTCGACTGAACCAGATGAGCCGCGTTCACAGCCCACTCCGAGAATCCCGCCATGCCAGCAGAGACTCCAGCTCTTCCATCTGATAATCGGGGCCCGACCGAACCAGGATGAGGTGCTCGGCCCCGGCGGCCGCATAGTCGTCGTAGGTGGCATCGCTGGCGATCTCGAACACCGCCACCGTCCTCTCCACCTGGGACGGATCGCGACCGGCCCGCTCACACCAGTTGTCCAGCACCCGGTTGAGGTGGCCGACCTCTTCGGGGGTGCCCCAGCCGTTCCAGGCGTCGGCCAGCCGAGCGCACACGTCCAGGGTCATCCGCTCCCCCAGCCCTCCGATCAGAATGGGCAGCGGCCCAACCGGACCGGGCCGGAGCCTTTCCAGCCGACGGCGGATGCGGTGAATGGCGACCTCCATCTCGCGGATCCGATCGGCATCGCCGGACATGGCATATCCGTAGGAGTGGTAGTCCTGCTCCAACCAACCCGAACCCAACCCGAGCACCACTCTGCCACCGGAGGCGTGGTCCACTGTGCGAGCCATGTCGGCCAGCAGGTCGGGGTTCCGAAAGCCGGTGCAGGTGACCAGCGGGCCAATCTGGGCCCTGCTGGTTACCGATGCCATGGCGGCCAGCGTGGACCAGCACTCAAAGGCAGTGCCATCGGGGTCGCCGTCTATGGGGAAGAAGTGGTCGAACGTCCAGATGCTGTCGGCCCCGGCGGCATCGGCGTACTGCCAGGCAGCCACCATCTCTTCCCAGCTCACATGATTTGGCCGGATCTGGACTCCCACCCGCAGCGCCATCTCATGCCCCTTCATGAGAAGTGGCCAGACCGGTTATGAGCGAAACCAGCTTCTGGGCATCAGTGCTCTGGGCGTCAAGAAGCTCGATGAGCTGGCCTCGGCGCATGACCGCGATCCGATCGGCGAGCCGGAACACTTGGTCGAGGTTGTGGCTGACAACAACGATGGTCAGCTCGCGCTCCCGCAACGTGGTGATGAGATCCTCCACGCGAGCGGTCTCGGCGATCCCCAGAGCGGCGGTGGGCTCGTCCATGATGATCACCTCGTTGCCCCAGTTCATCGCCCGGGCGATGGCCACTCCCTGACGCTGGCCTCCGGAGAAGTGCTGGACCGGAATGCGAACGGAGGGGATCTTTATGTTGAGCCTCTGGATGATCTGTTCGGTTTCGCGACGCATAGCCCGTTGGCGCAAGAAGGTGAACGGACCCAACCCCACCTTGATTTCCCGCCCCATGAACAGGTTCTGTGCGGCATCGAGATTGTCGGCCAGCGCTAGGTCTTGGTACACGGTTTCGATGCCGGCCGTCCGGGAGTCCAAAGGGGAACGGAACCGGCGAACCTCGCCGTGCAGAACCACCGTTCCCGCATCGGGCTGCTCCGCACCTGAGATCACCTTCAACAGGGTGCTCTTGCCGGCGCCGTTGTCGCCCACGATGGCGGTGAGCGTGCCAGTGGGGAAATCCAGCGAAACGTCTCGGAGAGCAACCACCCCGCCGTAGCGCTTGTGGATCCCCGACACGCTCAGCGCGATGTCGGATGGCCCAGCGCCGGGTGGGCTGGGGGAGTCGAGGACTGATCCAGGTGGGCTCGCTGTCATGATCTAGCTCCGTGCAGTTGGTCGAACAGGTAATCGGGCGACACCGGCACTCGGTTCACCTCGACGCCCAGCCCGGCTAGGGCATCTTCGATAGCGTTGGCCACCGCAGCCGGAGGCGATATCGCCCCGGCTTCCCCCACACCCTTGATCCCCAGCGGGTTGAGCGGCGATGGGGTCTCCAGATGGGCGACCATCAACTCGGGCACCCCAGCGGCGTCGGGCACCAGATAGTCGGCCAGGCTTGGATTCTGGGGCTGCCCTTCGGCGTCGTAGGCAACCCGCTCAAACAGCGCTGCTCCAATCCCCTGGGCCACCCCTCCCGCGATCTGGCCGTCCACGATCATGGGAGACAACAGCGGCCCGCAGTCATGGGCGACCGTGTAGTTGAGAATCTCCGCTGCGCCAGTGGACGGATCAACCGCAACTCGGGCCACATGCACGCCAGCGGCAAAGGTGACCGTGGGGGGCTCGAAGCAGACCATCTCCTCCAGGCCGGTACTGCTGCCATTGGCGAACACGCCTCCGGGGGCGAAGCCTGCAGCGACCTCGGACAGTTCCATTCGGCGGGTCGGAGTTCCCACCACTTCCACTGCGCCTTTTCGTACGCAGATGTCGGCGGGAGCCAGTTCCCACCGCTCGGCTACCGCGTCCACGATCCGATTGCGCAGCACCGTGGCTGCCTGATGGATGGCGCTGCCCGCCACCACCGCGCTGCGGCTGGCCAGCGTGCCCCACCCGTATTCCACAGCCGCGGTGTCGCCCCCGACCACCGTCACCTGCTCGGAGTCGACCCCCAGCGCCCGGGCGCACACCTCGGCAAATACCGTCTCATGGCCTTGGCCCTGAGAGCATGCACCGGTGGCCACCTCGACCCAGCCGGTCTCGTCCACCCGCACCCGGGCACTTTCGAACGGTCCCACCCCGGTGCCCTCCACGTAGGAGGACACCCCGACACCCACTAGCCGGCCGGCCTCATCTCGGGCTCCGCCTCGGAGGCCGTCGTCTATGCCGCTCATGGCCATGGCCTTCTCGAAGCAGCCGGAGAAATCGCCGCTGTCGTAGGTAATGGGGGTGCCGTCTCGATAATTGAGTCCGACTTCATAGGGCATCTCCTCAGGGGAGATCAGATTGCGGCGGCGAAGTTCCACTGGATCGATTCCCATCTCCCGGGCGGCCACATCGATGATGCGGTCCATGGCGAACACCGCCTCGGGCCGACCCGCGCCCCGGTAGGGCGAGTTCGGGGCCTTGTTGGTCACCACCGCGGTGGCCTCCACATCCAGCGCCTGCACGCGGTAGCACCCGCACAGGTGGGCCAGCGTGTTGTAGGGCTGGACCACGCCCAAAGGGTTGGCCGCCCCGCTGTCCACCACGAAGCGGTCGCGGACTCCCAGGATGCGGGCGTCTCCGTCTAGGGCCAACTCGATGTCGTGGATCTGGTCGCGAGATTGAATGGCGGCGAGGCCGTGTTCGCTCCGCTGCTCCACCCATTTGAGGGCGACTCCCATCTCCAATGCGAGAAAGGCCAAGATCAGCTCTTCGGCGTAGGGCACGGCCTTGACCCCGAAACCGCCACCCACATCGGGGGCTACCACCCGAATTCGGTGCGCCGGCCGCCCCAGGGCCTTGGCCAAAGCGGTGCGCAGAGGGTGGGGGATCTGCGTGCTGCTCCACACAGTGAGCAAGTCGGTGCGGGAGTCGTGTTCGGCCACCACGCCACGAGGCTCCATAGGGTGGCACGCCAGCCTCCCGGAATGGAGCCGGCGGCGGCTCACATGGGCGGCCTCGGCGAAGGCGGCGTCGATGTCGCCGAAGCCGGCAGCCACGAACAACGAGCGGTTGTCTGGCCAGTGGTCGTACAGCCGGGGAGCGTCGGCGCCCAAAGCGGCGAAGGGATCGACTACCGGCAGCCGGGGGGCCAGATCGAGACCCACTCGGTCCGCGGCATCAGCCGCGCCGTAGGGGGTGTCGTCGATGACCACCGCTATGGGGTCTCCAACATGGCGCACCCGGTCCACTGCCAACAGCGGCCGGCCCTCATGGCGGACGAAAAGCCGGTCATCACCCAAAGATTCCAGCAGTTTGTCCTGGTAGATGCCGCCATCAGCTTCGTTGGGGGCCATCGTCTCAACCCGGCCGATCAGATCCTCACCGGTCCAGCCCACAACATCTGTGGGAAGCTCCACCTCGACCACGTCGGCATGGGCTACCGGGCTGCGCACGAACGCGGCATAGCGCATAGAGGGAAGCTCAATATCGGCCACATACCGTCCATCCCCCCGCAGAAGCCTGGGGTCTTCGCGACGAAGGGAGGAAGCCGAGGCCGCCATCAGCCAATCTCCATCGCCCAGTAGTCCCACTGGGTGTGGGTGTACTCCTCCAGCGTCAGACCGTCGGTGAGCATCTCGCCGGTCAGCTCGGCCCGGTCGATGGCCTCCACCGCACCGAGGCCTCCGGCCATGATCTGAAGTCGGGCCGAGCGCTCGAGGTTCACCGCGCTGACGGTGGCCTCCTCAATAGAGGTGCCCACCACGGTTAGGCCGTGTCCCTTGAGCAGCACGCCTTTGCGATCACCCATAGCTGCCGCCACCGACCGGCCGCGCTCGGGGTTGTCTATCTGCACGGCGGAGTCATAAATCGGCACGCCGTCGGCAAACAGGGTGCAGAGGTGCCAAACCGGGGCCAAGGGCACATCAGTGATTGAGAATGCGATGCAGTGCATGGGGTGGGCGTGGATCACCGCTCCCACATCGGGTCGGGCTTTGTAGATCTCGGTGTGCATGAACCGCTCGCCGGGGGCCTCCATGGTCCCCTCGACCACCTCGCCGTCCAGATCCATCACCACAACATCGTTCGAATCGGTTTCGGCCAGGTCTTTCACATCGTCGTGGGTGTGGCCCAGCACTACAACTAAGTCGGTGCCGGGGATCCTGGTCGAGGGATGGCCGAAGGGCCCGATCAGCCGCTCACGGACCAGGATTCGGGTAGAGATGGCGATCTTCTCCTTGATGCCGGCAATGGCCTCAGAATGGTGGCTGCTCATGGTCGTGCTCCGATGTCAAGAACGTGGACGACTTTGGTTCGGGTGTAGCTGAGCAGCGACTCCATCGAGCCCTCTGCTCCCAGCCCAGAGTCCTTGTAGCCGCCGAATGGGGTCTCCAGGAAGTGCTGCCCTCTCCCGTTGATCCACACGCACCCGGCCTGCACTCGACGGGCGGCGTCCAATGCCCAGTCCAAGTCGTCGGTAATGATGTTGGCGGTCAACCCGTAGCGGGTGGCGTTGGCCTGGGCGATGAGGTCCTCTCGGTCCCTCCACTCCAGCACCGACAGCACCGGCCCGAAGATCTCCTCGGTGGCGATGACATGGCCGGGGGAAACCCGGTCGAACAGCGTGGGTGCCAGGTAGTACCCGCCGTCGGGTACGCCGTCGGGCCGACCACCGCCCCTAACCAGCCGGGCGCCTTCGGACTTCCCGGTCTCCACGTAGCCTCGCACCCGGCTGAGCTGGGGATCGGACACCAGCGGCCCCATGGTGGTTGCCTGATCGAGGGGGTCGCCCACCCTGATCTGATCGAGCCGGGCGGCCACTGCGTCCACCACATCGTCGTGCAATTCAGCCGGCACATACAGCCGCGACGTCGACCCGCACGACTGTCCTTGGGAAGACTCGAAGTTCATGCCCCCCACTGCCTGCTCGGCCACATAAGAGGGGTCGGCGTCAGGCGCCACCAGCAGCGGATTCTTGCCGCCCAGCTCCACGGTCACGTTTTTCACATGGCCTGATGCCGCGGCCGCCTCCATGACCCGCAGCCCGGTGGTCCCTCTTCCGGTGAACCCGATGCGACCGACGCCCGGATGAGCCACCAGGGCCTCACCGGTGGTGGTTCCGTCACCGGTAAGCACGGTGAGCACGCCGGGAGGCAGGATCTCCGCGGCCAGATAGGCCACTTCCAGAGGAGAGATAGGGGTTTGGTCGGGGGCCTTCACGATCACCGAGTTGCCGGCAGCCAGGGGGGCGGCCGCATGGAAAAGGGTGAACATCAAGGGGTGGTTGAAGGGCAGGATGCGGGCCACCACGCCATAGGGCTCCCGCAGGGTCAGATGGAGGCCGTTGGCCGAGGCCGGCAGGGTCTTGCCGTGCAGTTCCCGGGCAATGCCGGCGAAGTAGTCCAAGGCGTCGGCCCCGTAGGCCACGTCGTTGCGCATGGCGGCCAATGGGTTGCCACTGTCCATGGCGTCAATCCGAGCCAGGCGCTCAGACTGCGACCGCACCGCATCGGCCAGGTCGCGCAGATATCGACCTCGCTCAGCAGCCGACAGCGCAGCCCACCCCGGTTGGGCCTCTGAAGCCGCATTGACGGCTCGATCCACCACCGTGGCATCGGCCAGCGGTACCTCTGCCACCGTCTCGCCCGTGCCTGGAGCAATTGCCGCCAACATGTCGCCATCGACCACCTCACCGTCCCCCACCAGCAGCGGATAGCGGTCGCGGAGATCCACTCCAAAACGGTCGGGAGTCACGGGACGATCACCGGTTTCATCTCGGCGCCGGTCCGCATGGCGACCAAGGCGTCGGTCACCTGATCCAGCGAATAGGTCGTTGAACAAACCGCCGCTTCCAGCCCCAGCTCGGCGCTATGCCGGTCTAGAAACCGGAGGGCGTCGTAGAAGTGGGAGATGTCGGCCGAAAGCGAGGTCCTCACCGTGAGCTGGCGGACCTTCATAGCCGTGGTCGGCACGGGGACTGTTTCGCCATGGGCTTGGCCGATCACCATGAGCGTACCGCCGGCTCGCACCATCTCCAATCCCTCGACAAAGGCGTCAGGCGGCCCAGCGCATTCAAGCACGATGTCTGCTCCCCTGCCCGCCGTCATGCTGCGAACCGCTTCGATTCTCTCGTCGGGCTCGGTGTTATCGACATCGATGCGAGCGGCCAAATCCCATGCCTTGGTAGCTGCCAGCCGGGATTCGGGCGCACCGATGAGGGCTACCTGGTCGGCCCCGCTTCGCAGAGCCGCCGCCGCGGCCAGGGTCCCGACTGGGCCGGCGCCGAGAACGACCACCGTGTCGCTGAAGCGGATGCGGGGCATGCGATCGAGGGCGTGCATGACCGTGCGCAACGCGCAAGTGGCCGCCGAGGCCAGCGGACTGGACACGCCCTCGGGCACCCGCAAGACCCGCGAATCGGGCGAAACGTGGAGGTGCTCTGAGAAGGTCCCGTTGACGGCACCCTCCTCATAGGGCCCCCATCCATAGCCCATGGTGTTCTCGCACAGGGTCGGCTGTTTGGCCACCGCGCAGAAGTAGCACCGACCGCACCAATTGTGGGCCCAGACGACACGATCTCCGGATCGAAGCGACTGCCCTAAAGCGTCGTGCTCCAGCCCCGCTCCCAGTTCAACAATCGTGCCGGTGCCCTCGTGGCCCATCACCAATGGCAAACGGGCCAGGTGCTCGAATACGCCATCAGAGATATGCACATCGGTTCCGCAAACGGTGGCGGTGTCGATCCGCACCAGCGCGCCCCTCGGGAGTACAGGGCCCAAGTCGAGGGTTTCGACCGAGGGACCCTGGGCATAATCCGTCAAAATCACAGCCCGGCTCATTCTGGGGCCTCCCGCCAGATCGGGCCCCGCTCAACCACCGGGTCGAGCAGGCCTTGGGCTACCCACTCCGTGTAGGCGAAGGGATCGTAGGTCTTGGCCACTTGGCCCGGGTAGCCGATCAGCTCGCGTACCTCAGTATTCAAGTAGTAACAGGCAGCCACCACAGTGGTGAGCGCAACATAGGCGGCTTCATCCTCGCGGTGATAGGCAGCCAGCCTGTCGATGGTGAACGAAGACGGATCAAGCGCATTCACCGCCCGGACCAACGGCCGACGAAGATCGGCGCGCCAGCCCAGGACTTGAGCCAGGTAAGACTCCATTGCCCTCACCTCGGAGACCGCGGGCATGCCCTGTGCGGCGGGCAGCATCACATCGGCTAGGGCGGTCAGCCGTCCGATGTCGATCTCGGCTGTCGCGGCGGACAGTTTGGGGGCAGTCATGCCGCTGATCGCGCTTGTGGTTGCCGGGTGCGGAGCTGTCGCGGCGGGCGGTTCGGGGGCAGTCATGCCGGAACCTTTTGCTCGCTGCGGTGCTGAACCAGCAAGTCCGCGGTCCGCAAGGCCAGCGCAGTGATGGTGCACGTGGGGTTCACGCCGGAACTGGTCACGAAAACGCTGGCGTCGGCGATGTACAGGTTGGGCACATCGTGAGCCTGCTGGCGGGAATTGACCACCGAGCAAGTCGGGTCGTCGCCCATCCGGGCGGTTCCCATGAGGTGCCATCCCGAATAGGGGATCATGCTGGCCACCGCGGTCTCCTGGCAGCCCGATGCTCTGAGCGATTCGGCAGCCCGCTCTTCTTGGAAGGCCATCAGCCGCCGTGAGTGGTCAGAGATCCGATAGGTCACCCGGGGCGCGGGAATGCCGTGGCTGTCGGTGCGGTCCTGGTCGAGTTCCACTCGGTTGCACTCCTCGGGGAGGTCCTCGCCGAAGATGGCCCAGCTCGCCCCCCGCCCGAAGGTCCGGCCCATGAGCTCGTGGTGGTCGGGTCCCCACACCTCGTTGCCCGCCCGCATGGGCAAGATGTGGTTGAGGGGGCCGCCGACCGGCGAGAGCGCCCACTTGGCCCCTCGCACAAACCCCCGGTCGGAGTCGGTCTCGTAGAACTGGTAGGTGGTGATGCTGGCGCCGAAATGGCCCTGCCATCCCTCTACCTGATCGTCCCACCACCCGGTCACCACCGAGAAGGGGTGCATCATCAAGCGCCGACCGACGAGGCCGCTGGAGTTGGCCAGTCCATCAGGACAATGACGGGCGTCCGCCGACAGCAGCAATAGCCGGGCCGTGCCGATGGCATTGGCCGCCAGGATCACCACATCGGCTTCTTGGTGGTACTCAACGCCGGAGCGGTCCTGCCACACCGCCCCGGTGGCCAGCCCTCGCGAATCCAGAGTGATCTGGCTGACTCGGGCGCCCGTGATGAGTCGAGCTCCGGCGGCGGTTGCTTTAGGCCAGTGGGTCAGGTCGGTGGAGGCCTTGGCCCCCTCCGCGCATCCAGAAGTGCACACTCCCCGCTGAACACACGGCCTCCGCCCGTCGTAGGGGGCAGACAAGATGGCATTGGGCTCGGGCCACCAGTGCCAGCCCAGCCGGTTGTGCCCTTCGGCCACCCGCCGGCCAGCCGCGCCCAAGGGCAGCGGCGGCAGCGGGTAGTCGTCGTGGGGCGGGTAGGCCGGATCCCCAGACAGGCCTGACACGCCTATCTGGCGGTCGATGGCGTCGTAGTACGGAACCAGGTCGCGGTAGGCGATGGGCCAGTCGTCAGCCACCCCGTCCATCGTCCGCACCCTTAGGTCCGATGGGAGCATCCGCGGCCACGTCCCGGCGTAGATGATCATGCTGCCCCCCACGGCGTTGTACATGAGGGGCTCGATATCCGAGTCGTCGTGGACAACCGGGTAGTCCTCCGGGCGATTCCGCACATTAGGGCTCATGGCCCAGTCCTTGCGGATGGCCAACTCCCAGTCGGGCCGGGTTCCGGGGAACGATGACCTATCGGGCCAGTCGCCCTGCTCGAGGCAGACCACGTCGAAGCCGTGCTCGGCGAGGTGGCGCGCCGCCACCCCGCCGGAGGCACCGGCGCCGATGATGAGAACGTCGGCCCGATAGGTCATGTTCGCTATCGAATATCCGGAAGGTGATAACCCCTACCGGAGGTCGGCGTTGGTCGTGCCTTCGATGGTGCCGGCATCCACCACGATGGTGGGCGCCTGGATGAAGTAGCCCTGGCCAGTGCTTCCGGTGATCAGGTATTCGTGGGCGACCTCGGCGGTCTGCTGACCCCACTGATAGCCCCGCAAGGCGATGGTCATATCCACGCCGGTTCCGGCCCGGATCTGATCAAACACTGCCGGCTCGCCATCGGTGCCGCTGATGAGGATGTCGGCGTGGTCGATGCCAGCCTCTTCCACCGCGGTGGCAGCGCCCAGGGCCAAAGCGTCGCTGTCAGCCCAGATTCCATCGAGGTCGGGATTAGCGGTCAACGCGTCCTGGGCCAAGCGGAGGCCCTCTTCAGCGGTGAAACTGTTGGCACTCTGGTTGAACACCACGTCGATTCCGGGGTTGGCCTCCATGGTGTGCTCGAAGCCCTCGCGGCGCTTCTCCACGTACTCGCTGGCACCCGGCCCGCCGATGCGGGCTATCTTGCCCGATCCGCCGAGCTGCTCGACCATCCACTCGCTCTGCTTGGTGCCCTCAACGCCCCAGTCGGTGCCGATGAAGCCGATCTCCGGAGCGGCCTGCTGCACGCTGTCGCCGGTGGACAGCATGGGAATGCCAGCGGCCGCGGCGGCCTCATAGGCGGGAATGAGCGCTTGGCGGTCGCCAGGCGAGGCGATGATGAGGTCGACCCCCTGGGTCACGAAGTCCTCGATCTGAGCTACTTGGTCTTCGATCACGTAGGCGGCGTCGGCCGCGACGAAATTCCAGCAGTTGTCGGCGCCGAAGTCTCTCAGGCCGGCCTCGAGGTCGCGGAAGTACAAGATGAAGGTGGCCAAGTTGGCGTACCGCACCTCATAGGTTTCCTCACAGCCTCCATCACCGGACGCGGCGTCGTCGTCATCGTCGTTGCCGCATGCCGATACAACCAGCCCAAAGGCCAGAAGCAGGGCTAACAGCTTGAACAACAGGTGTTTGGTTTTCATTTTGTTCCCCTCCGGGTTTCTATGGTTGCTCCGGAGCCGACCGGGCCGACTGCTCGGCCTGCTCGGCTACTTGGAGTTCTTGGTCGCCCGATCGGGCCGATTGCTCGGCCTCCTCGATGGCGCGGCGTTCTTCATCGAGTTCGTGCTCAACTTCGACTTCGATGGCGGTGTCCTCGCTCCGGTTGGCCCATCGCTCAAGGTAACGGCGCAAGAACTGCGAGGTCATAGCCAATACGAACACGACGCCGAGCCATACGTCCTGCATGTTGGACGAAACGTTTAGCAAGTTGAGGCTGTTGCGGATAACCCCGATCAGCAGCACGCCGGCAAGCGTGCGGGGAATCGAACCTCGCCCTCCGAACAGATTGGTGCCGCCCAGCACAACAGCCGCCACCGCGTACAGCTCGGTGAGAACCGCGGCATTGGGCTGGCCGACGTTGACCCTCCCCAGCAAGGTGAAGCCTCCAACGGCAACGGCGAGGCCCCCCAGTACGAAGACCGTGACCCGCACCCGGGTGACGTTGATGCCGGCCCGCCGGGCGGCTTCGGCATTGCCCCCCACGGCGTAGATCCGCAGTCCGAACCGGGAATAGCGCAGGATGATGTGGTAGACGACGCCGAGGCCCAGCGCCACCCAAATGGGCATCCGCAAGCCGATGAACTCCCCGCTCCACCACGCCTTCCAGCCACCGGGGAGGTTGCCCACGGTGTTGCCCGCGGTGATCTCCCGAGCCAAGCCCCGGGCCATGATCAGCAATCCCAGGGTGGTGATGAACGAAGGGACTTTGAGCACCGCGGTAATGAGCCCGTTGAACAGCCCTGCGGCTATTCCTACGCCCGCCCCGGCCAGCAGACCGAGCACAATGCTGTTGTTGCGCACCATGGTCTCGGCCGCCACCACCCCGATCAGGGCCAGCACCGACCCCTGGGACAGATCCAGTTCGGCGGTGATGATCACCAGGGTCATTCCGAAAGCCGCGCAAGCCAAGAACGAGGTTTGCAGCAGGATGTTCTGGAGATTTCCGGTGGTCAAGAACACGTCGGACTTGACAGTCATCACCGCGCCCAGGATGACAACCACAAAGATGGCGAATCCGGCCTCCACCACCCGGGGAATAGCGACCCGGATCTTGTCCCAGCCCATGGCGGCCGCGGGCTGGGTCACGGGGCCACCCGCTGTTTCGACCGGCTGCGATGATCTGCCATTCCCCCGACCACCAGGCTGACCAACGCGTCGAGGTAAAGCTCCCCGGCTTCGGCAGTGGCCCCTCGGGGATCGCCGATGACCCCAACCGGAGAAAGGGCGGCCATGCCCTCGGAACGCAGCTTGGCGCTGGCCGAGGTTGCCGGCCCGACGTGGCCAGCAACTGCTGATGCCATATCCACCAGATCAGGGGCGATGGCCAGCAAGATGCTGGTCTCGAAGTGCCCGCCGTGGGTTCCCACCAGTTCACGGTCCAATCCAAGCTGGTCCTCGGCCACCCTATGAACGGCATCCCTTTGGGCGGGCCAGTCGTCGAACGACACCACCCGGCTCCGTACGGCGGAATCCAACTCAGCCATGACCGCGGCCATCGCCCCAACGTTCCCAGCATGGCCGGTCACCAGATAGGCACCCCGGAAACCGTGGCCGAGCAGCGTTTGGGCCACTTCGACAACCACGCTCTTGAGGGTTTTGTCGCTCAGGCTGGCTGTGCCGGGAAATGCCAGATGGTGGCTGGAGGCACCCACCGGAATGCAGGGTGATACCACGCACTCCCCCGCCCTATGGGCCGCTCGGTCGGCCACTGCCTCGGCGATGAGGGAGTCGGTGTCCAGGGGAAGATGAGGACCGTGCTGCTCGAGAGCGCCCAGAGGGATCACCACGTCCAGCGGGCCCTGCTTGAGCCGCTCACGCAGTGCCGTCCAGCTCATCTCTCCTAGATTCACGGGCGCCTCAGAGGTTGGTAAGTGTGGAGTCGAGATAAGTGGGCTTCTGCGGGCGACCGGCTCCTATGACCACCTGCACCAAAGCTTCCTCATCGGTGTGGTTGCGCAAACCGTGCATGATTCCGGCCGGGCTGCAGATCATCTCCCGTTCTCTCAGGACCGTATCGACGATCCGCCCGTCATCATCCTCCCACCACGCAGTGAGTTCTCCCTTGACCACGAAGAAGACCTCTTCTACCTCGTGGGCATGCGACGGGGCCTCGGCACCAGGGGGCATCATCATCACCGACAAAGTGAAATTGTTGGCCGTCACGGTTCCGGGCTCGTAGTGCTTGCCAGTGATGCTCGCCCCCACCATTCGGACATGGGCCCGCCGGTACTCTTCCTTCAGATCTCCCTGAGCGGCAAAAGGCTCCCAGTCCAGTTCCTTGCTTCCGTACCTCTGGACGTGTTCGGAGAACTCGGCATCAGTGAATTGACTCGCCATGTTCATCCCTCCCCCCCATTTGCTTAAGCGCTCGGTATCTTAGTTCCAAAGTTTTGTCGCTGCTCAGGGGCTCAAGAAATGAGCTGGCGCTGTCGGGCAAGGGTCACTGCAAAGCCGGGTCGGGTAGGGGCGATGAGGATGCCGCTGGCCTGGACTTCTTCGGGCGAACCCTGGCGTCGGATCGGCGGGGACAGGGTGATCGGTTGGGTTGTTGTCAGCTCCATTATCAGGCCAGCGGCTCCTTGGCTGAGGTCCAATGCTTCGGATCCCTGTCGAGCGGGCCCGAAGCCGGCCACCGCACGGCGACGCAGCAAGATGGGATCTTGGACCGCGAGGTGGTCGTGGAGCACGACGCCAGCGGGAACGAAGACCAGCCACCGCTTCGTGAGCGAGTAAAGCGAGCGGGTTGCGAACACCGCCAGGGTCCCGCCTACCGCCGTGATGACTGCTCCCAGTACCCATTGCTCGGCCGCCAGCAGCAAGGGTCCGCTGACTGTGCCGCCGACCGCGATCGCGGCCGTTGCCGGCAGCGGCCCGGCCAACAGCAGCGCCGACGGTCGCAGCAAGAGGCGGACTTCGTCGCCATAGGAAATACCGTTCACAAACACCTGGCCCACCGGCGCGCTCAGCAATACCGCGGCCACCCCGGCAGTGATGGCCACTACTAGCGCAACCTCACCCCAGTCAGCATCACCCCTGCCGGCCCACAACAAAGCCGCCACCGCGGCCGGCAACGCCAGCCGGACCAGAACCAGCGTCACCGGGTGAATCAGCAAGGAACCCACCAGCACACCGGCCCACAGCACCCAGAGCCCCACCGACGCCGTTGACCGCCAGGCCGCCGAGGTCTCGTGCAGCCCATCGGCCAACACCGGCCCCGCGGTGAACGGCAACGCCGCCCACCACACTCGCACGACCCAAACCCAGGCCCGATCCCCCCAAAGACCTCTCACCCTCCCCACTACAGCATCTCCCCTATCCCAACCCAAACCCACCTTGGCTCGGTCTTCGCACGCGAAACGCGAAGACTAGGGACTGTCGAGAACAAGGTTGAAGGGGATGCCGCCAGAGAGGCGGTAGGTGTTGAATCCCCTGCGGTCCAGAGTCAGGATTTCGGATGTAGCAAGTTCCTCCGCCAGCAGGACAAGGGTGGCATCGGCGAAGTCCATAGGAGTATCGGCATATCGCTGCATCAGCGCGACTGCATCGCGGATGTCTGAAGGCTCGCAAAGGCCGAATATGCGCATTCCGCTCTGAGAAATGAACTCGCTGAGAGCAGGTGCACCGTTGCGAGCCCGGCGGAGGAAGTGCATGGCTTCGGTGACCACTGCGGCTGTGGTCGCCAGAACGCCTGCGTAGCTGTCTAATGCCTCGCCCACCCGGTCATGCTCGACCTCGCCAGAATCGAGGTAGGAAACCAGTGGCCCAGTGTCAATCAGCCAAATGTTCACGAGCGCCAGTTATGGGCGCGAATTTCGGATTGCCAGCGATCTTCGGTTGCATCGGCAAGCTCGGTCTGGATCGAGCCACGGAGGCGGCCGATCCGCTCGCCCAAGGGGCTTGGATCCACAGCCTCCCGCAGCGCCTCGCGCACGATTTCTGAGACCGAAGTGCCCAAAAGTTCAGCTCGACGGACAGCCGCGTCCCACAATTCGGTCTCGACTCGCACGGCCATCAACTTCGTACCCATGCGCATATAGCGTACAACACTCGTATAACAACCGTGCCGAGAATTGGTGAAGTGTCCCCAACGCCCGCAACGATCCCCCGCCGGTGTTCCCCGCAAGGACGCCAAGTCAAACTACAACGACCTATGTCAGCCTTTGCGGGCAAAGTCGCTCTCACATGACGGGAAGACCGCCCATGTGTCAAGATAACTTGAGAACGTGGATCCCGTAATCCTGGAAAGCGCCCGAAAGCACGGGATCTCTGACCAACGTATGCTGCACGCCTGCCACAACCCGATCCGAGTCTTTAGAGACGATGACCTGGTCGTCCTCATTGGGGGCGACCAAGCCGCTCGGTGGCTTGAAATCGGAGTAACAGTGGGTGACGGCATCTAGTTCGTTGTCCACGCTATGCCAGCGAGACCAAGATTCCTGGAGTGAATACCATGCCCAGATCCATTCAAGACATCCTTGAGCACGCAGACGAACTCGCCCAACGGTTCGAAGACTACGAACCATCGGAAGGCGATGAGGTGCCTTTGGAGGAGTACTTGCTGAAGAGGGCGGTGATGGCCCGGGCTCGCTGCGAAGGCCAGATCGTGGAAGCCGTTGCTGCGGCCCGGTCAAGGGGAATCACCTGGAACCAGATCGGGGAGTTGTTGGGCACCTCACCGCAGGCTGCCCAGCAGCGATACGGCATGCTCATTGAGCAGACCCAAGCGAAGCTCTGATGGCCGCACCCCATGAAGCAGGCGTCTCCTTCGCAGCCATCGACTTCAAGACTGCCACTGCCCAACGTTCCTCCGCCTGCGCATTGGGGGTAGCAGTGGTTGATGCCGGGAGCATCTAATGCTATTGCCCAAGATGCGAAAAGAGGAAAGGAAGAGTCCGGCCGACTCGTTGTTCCAGAGTGGCATCCTAGACCGACTTCGATTGAACAATTGTTGACAGACATGATGGGTGCTGACGCGACCACAGCTATGGAAAGGGTGTTCACCCACGTCGCTGGTCCCGAAGAGGCTGAGTTGCTGACCTCCGCCTACAAGATGGAACTGTCACTGGTGTCGGTAGACTGGTGGCATGGATTTAGGTGGTATCACCAGGGGAAACACTCCGCTTACCAGTAGTGGGCCTGAGGGCCGCAGAAGTCGCTGTGTGGAGGTAGAGCTGCCTGAATCTTCCGACTTGGAATCGGGTGATCTGGTCAAATTGATTCTCCAGGCCGATAGCGCCCGACGCCAGATTGACGGGTATCTGGCTTCATTGTTGGGCCACTTCGGCGACCTGGAAGGCCAGGACGCAGTTGAGGAACTGTGCCGCCAGTTCGGCCTCGGTCGCCACCGAGCCCGCCGGCAGGCCAAAACCGCCAATGCACTCAACGCTTTGCCCCCCACGTTGGACGCAGTCAAACAAGGATGGATCTCTATCGACCACGCCCAAACGATGGCCGAGTCGCACCAGCGGGCCCCGCTGACAACCGAACAGGAAGTAGCACTGATCACCGCGGCGATCACCGAGGATCTCGACGAATTCAAGAGGACCGTGGCTAGCAGCGAGGACCAGCGTCGGGCCGACGACGGATTAACCCGCCACGAGCGCCAGCGCGAGCGCCGCAGCGGAAAGGTGTTCGACGGTGACGACGAAATGGTGGTTCTGCATGCTGAGCTCGACCGCATCGCCGGTGAAAGAGTCAAGACTGCTCTGAACGACCTGAGCGATCGCATGTTCCGCGACGACGCCAAGACCGGAAGCGACCGCACCCACCAGCAGCGCAATGCCGACGCCCTGGTCGCCTTGATTACCCAACAGCCAACCCGCCTTAAGTCGCCCGCAAGCAGCAGTGTCGATGACGACGGCTCAAACTGCGAGAGTGCGCCACAGGCCACAACACTGATTGTCTCCGTCGACTACGACACCTTGAGCGGCCAACTCAAGAACGCCGGGCTCATAGACGGCACGCCCATTGACATCGACGACCTCCGCCACATCGCCTGCGACGCCGGCATCGTGCCCGCCATCTTCGCCGCCGACGGACAACCCCTCTACATGGGAAGAAAACAACGATCCGCCACCGCGGCCCAGAAACTCGCACTGTACGTCCGAGACAAGCGCTGCATCGGCTGTGGCATGCGAGCCAGCGCCTGCGACGCCCACCACATCATCTGGTGGGACAACGGTGGCCCCACCGATATGCCCAACCTCGTATTGCTCTGCCCCAAGTGCCACAAGAAAGTACACAAGCGCGGATACACCGTGGCCAAAGACCCCATCGGGCAGCACCAGTTTAGACCGCCGCCAAAGTCCAGAGCCCGAAGCCCGGATGGCATGGCCGACACCAGGAATGGATTCCATCAGAAGTCTCTGCACAAAGCCGATAGGCACCCCCACCGGCGGTCGGCAGTACTATCCGGCCAGTGACCAGGGGAGCGGAAGATCGCATCGCGGAGCTGGTCGAGCTCATCGGGTATCACGACCAGCGATATCACGGCGAAGACGACCCGGAGATTTCTGATGCTGACTACGACCAGCTCAAGCGGGACCTGCTGGAGCTAGAGGCTGCCCACCCTGAGCTCGTCCGTCCCGACTCCCCAACGCAGACAGTCGGAGCTGACCCGTCCACGCTGTTCGAGCCGGTAGAACACCGGCTGCCCATGATGTCGCTGGACAATGCTTTTGACCGGGACGAGCTGGTTGCGTGGGCCGACCGGGCTAGGCGGCGTCTAGCAACTGTTCGAGCTCGCAAGGCCGCTGAGGTAGCTAGCGGACAGGGAGTGCTGCTCTTAGACGGTGAGCGGGAAATCGAAGGGGGCACGGAAGAAGGCGCAGGCCCATTGGAGATCGAGGAACCCTCAGCGGAGCTAGGCGATCTGGTTTGCGAACTCAAGTTCGACGGTCTGGCTGTGTCGCTTCGCTATGAGAGCGGCAGGCTGGTTCAGGCCGCTACTCGAGGCAACGGCCGGGTGGGTGAGGACATAACTGCAAACATCCTCACAATAAAGTCGGTGCCCCATCGACTTCCGGGGGACGCGCCCAAGGTGCTGGAAGTGCGGGGCGAGGTCTACATGCCCCTGGCTGCCTTCGAAGCTCTCAACGCCGAGCAGGAGAAAGAGAACAAGCCCCGATATGCCAACCCCCGCAACACCGCGGCCGGCTCTCTGCGCCAGAAGAACCCGGCAATCACTGCAACTAGGGGCTTGTCGATGTGGTGCTACTCCGTGGGCGAAATTCAGGGAGGCCCGGCTCTGGATACCCATGGTGCCACCTTGGACTATCTCAACAGCTTCGGCTTGCCGGTGAATCCCGAGACCACCGCGGTGGACTCTGTCGACGCAGCTTGGAAATTCGTGGAACGGTGCAAGGCGAAGCGCCACGGCCTGCCCTATGAGATCGACGGTGCAGTCGTCAAGATCGACCGGCTAGATCTCCAGCAGGAACTCGGATCCACTAGCCGGGCCCCCCGCTGGGCTATCGCCTTCAAGCTCCCTCCCGAGGAGAAGACCACCAAGCTCTTGGACATCCATGTGTCCATCGGCAGCAAGGGCAAGGCCACCCCGTTCGCGGTGCTCGAACCGGTGTTCGTAGGGGGCTCTACCGTGGCGATGGCGACCCTGCATAACGAAGACCAAGTGCGAGAGAAGAACGTCCGGCCAGGGGACACAGTGGTAGTTCGCAAGGCCGGTGACGTTATCCCTGAGGTGCTGAGGCCTGTCTTGTCCGATCGCCCCGCTGATCGGCTCGAATGGGTGTTCCCAGATGTGTGCCCCTGTCCCCACCAACAGCCGCTGGCCCGACAAGAAGGCGATGCCGCCCACTACTGCCGTTTCCCCCGTTGCCCCGAGCAGCTCCGAGGCTGGATTGAGCATTTTGCCGCCCGCAACGCCCTGGACATCGAGCATTTGGGCGAGCAGCGGGTAGGCCAGTTCATCGACCTCGGCTTGATAGCCGACATTAGCGACATCTACACGCTGGACTTCGATCAGATCGGCGAGTTGGAAGGCTTCGGCGAGCTCTCAGTGGCCAACCTTGCCGCCGCCATCGAGACCTCCAAGCAGCAGTCCCTGGCTCGGTTATTGGTGGGCCTAAACATCCGCCACCTGGGCGACACCACCAGTGAATTGCTGGCCGATGCGTTCGGGAATCTGGACCAGATCATGGCAGCTTCCGTTGAGCAGTTGGCCGAAGTGGACGGCATCGGACCGATCATGGCCGAGAGCGTGCGCGAGTTCTTCCAGTCAGAGGCGAACCGAGAGATCGTGGAGAAGCTGCGGGCTGCTGGACTCAACTTCTCCCAGGACACCGTGAAGGCTGAAGCCGAAGCCCTGACCCAGACCTTGGACGGAATGACCATCGTCGTGACCGGGGGTCTGGAGGGCTACACCCGTGACGGAGTGGGCGCAGCCATCAAGGCTCGGGGCGGCAAGTCGCCGGGAAGCGTGTCGTCCAAGACCACCGCTCTAGTGGTGGGCGACAACCCCGGTGCCTCCAAGTTGGAGAAGGCTGAGAAGTTGGGCGTGCCGGTTCTCGATGAGGCACAGTTCCAGCGGCTAATCGAGACAGGGACACTCCCATGAACAGGATTCTGAAGCGATCCTCGATTTCTGCCTTGGCGGCAATACTGTTAGCTACGGCGGTTGCTTTCCTTGGCAACAGCGCGGCAGTCGCTCAGCCTGGTGAGGCATCTCTTGAATACATCACCGTTCGCGATGAGCTGATTGCCTCCCAGGAGTCACTGCTCAACGTCTACCGCTGCCGATTCGACATCGACACCCAACAGGTGCCCGGCGGCTGCACCAGCGGCAGCCCCAGCCAGGGTCCAACCGACCCAGCTGATTTTGCGGGAACGCCCACCCCAAACCAAGTCACGTTGCGCGATGAGCTGATAGCCGCCCAAGAATCGCTGCTCAACGTCTACCGCTGCCGATTCGACATCGACACCCAGCTCGTGCCCGGCGGCTGCGCTCCACAACCCGTCCAAGAAACCGCACCCGAGCAAATCGACGTCCACGTCTTCTACTGCATCCCGGCAAACGCCGGCTTCACCCAAGCGAGGCTGCAAGCCGAGGTCGACAGATTTAATGGCGACGTCCGGGGCTTCTATTTGCGGGAATCATCGAACGCTGTCGCTTTGAACTTCATTCCAGGTGGAACCGTATCGCCCGACGTGGCTTGGGACAGCGTGAGGATCGGCGACTGGTCGAACGCCCATGGAATGAACCCATGCGAAGCCGAGATCTCTGCCATGGGCCAATATCAATACCCGCTCATTCTCGCCGGGATTTCTCCAGGAAGCGGGGTAGCGGGATACGCCTCGCCTGAAATCGGAACTGTCACGGTTCCAACGCTGGAGAGATATTCAAACGACCGCAGGAATCACGCCATCCTCATTGGCCACGAACTAGGGCACTCGGTCTTCGATCTGGGCCATGATTCAGAATTTCTCTCCATCATGACTGCCCCGAGCGCACGTGCCACCCTCGGCGAGAACCGCATCGGCTGCGACGACATCTTCAAGCTGGGGTGGCCTCAACACGACCGCTGTGATCTGAGCAAGATCACCTTCCCCAGAGGCAGCTTCACCTCCGTGACTGCTGCCCAATACCACAGCTGCGGGCTGCGCCTAGACGGCACCGCAGAGTGTTGGGGCGAGAATTATCTGGAGCCCATCGACGCACCATCGGGCTCCTTCACCTCGATTGCTGCTGGTCTGTGGCACACCTGCGGCTTGCGGGCGACCGGCCAAATCGAGTGCTGGGGATTTAACGACGACGAAGCGGGGAATGCGATCGGTCTCGCAAGTCCGCCCAATGGCCGATTCACAGCCATCACCGCGGGGCACCTCCATACCTGCGGCCTGAGGGAAAACGGCACAGTCCAATGCTGGGGCAGCAACGTTGACATATGGCACAACACCCACGTAGGCCAATCGAATGCGCCTGGCGGGATATTCACCACCATCGCCGCCGGTACCTGGCACACCTGCGGCCTAAAGCCCGACGGAACCGCCCAATGCTGGGGATCAAACCGCGACGGACACGGCAAGCTCATTGGCCAATCAAGTGCCCCCCGAGGAACCTTCACCGCCATCGCTGCCGGTACCTGGCACACCTGCGGCCTAAAGCCCGACGGAACCGCCCAATGCTGGGGATCAAACGAAAGCGGTGAGTCGGATGAACCCATAGGAGCCTTTGCTTCCATCGCCGCAGGTAGCGGATTCACCTGTGGGTTGAAGCAAGATGGCACCGTACAGTGTTGGGGCTCTAACGCCAACGGAGCCCTGGAGGTACCGAGCGGGCAGTTCAAAGCAATCGAAGCAGCACTCTGGCATGTGTGCGGAGCACGAGACGATGGGTCCATCGGATGCTGGGGTGGCGAGTATTTCGATGGCTTGGGCGTTCCTGGTGGCACGTTCACTGCCATCGAGGCCGGTAGAAGCTTCACCTGCGGCATTCGAGAAGACGGTACGATCCGGTGCTGGGGTAGTGGAGCTCACGGCTCGGACAGCTCTCCCACGGGTGCATTTGCTGCAATAGCTTCCGGCCACATCCACACCTGTGCGATTCGACAAGACGGAACCGTCGAGTGCTGGGGTTCCGACGATGCTGAAGTCGTTAGCAACTCTCCCGAAGGGCGATTCACCGCCGTCGCGTCTGGGACATGGTTCAGCTGCGGGCTACGAGAAGACGCCACCGTCCAATGCTGGGGCTATGAGAGTTCTGGCATACTGAGGGCACCCAGCGGCCAATTTACCTCGGTGACCGCAGGCGACCAGTTTGCATGTGGTTTGCAGACTGATGGCAGTGCTGAGTGCTGGGGAGACCAGAGCTATGCCTGGAGCAGTATGCCAAACAGGAGCTTCGCGAAATTGGCCGCAGGCGGCTACCACGTGTGCGGCCTTGGGGACAACGGCAGCATCCACTGCTGGGGCAACAACAGCTATAGGCAACTGGACAACCTCCCCGATGGCAGCTTCATCGACATCTCGGCCGGCCTGTTCCACTCCTGCGCGCTTCGAGATGACGGCACAATTGAGTGCTGGGGCTTCAACGAGGACGGTCACGGCACTGTCACCGGGCAGTTGGACAACATCCCTCAGGGCAAATTCACCGCCATATCGGCCGGCGACTACCACACATGTGCCTTGCGCGAGAACGGCTCGGTCAGCTGCTGGGGCAGCAGTCACGCTTCGGCCTGACCTTTGGGGAGATCCTCTTGATCGAAGCAGTGTTCTGGGATTTCGGCGGGGTGTTCACCGTCTCGCCGTTCTATCTCGACGACTATGCCCGCTCGCTGGGCACCACCAACGACCGGTTGTTGGAGCATGTGTTCGGGCGATACGAAGCCAACGGCGACCATCCCTGGCACCGCCTCGAACGCGGTGAGGGGACCCTGGCTGAAGCACTGGAGGCAGCGGACGAATCTTGCCGGGCTGACGGCATCGAGGGATTCACCTTCGATGGGTTCTTCAAGGCCATGTCGGGCACCACCAGCGAAGAACGACGTGACCAGGCAGTGGCCAAGGTGCGGGAGTTGAACGAAGCGGGTATCAGACAGGCCATCATCACCAACAACGCCAAAGAGTTCGGCGACATGTGGCGCCAGCTCATCCCGGTGGACGAACTGTTCGAGGCGGTGATCGACTCCAGCGCAGTGGGCATGCGCAAGCCCGACCCGAGGATCTACCAACTGGCCCTTGAGCGCATGGACATATCCCGCCCTGAATTGAGCGCCTTCTTGGACGATTTTGAGCCAAATGTGACCGCGGCCCGGGACCTCGGGATGCACGGTGTGCTGGTAGGAGATGACATCGTTCCCGCCTTGGCCGAACTCGACCAGATTTTGGCTGAATTTACGGCTTGACCCTGTAGCTATCTGCCATAAGACTGTCGCTCTGGAGGGGCGTCAGAAGGGGAGTCGCGGGCGTGCACATGAATCTGCTCAGTCGAACCGCCACCGCGCCCATTAGCTGGGGCGTGTGCGAGATGCCCGGCTGGGGATACCAGCTTCCCGCCGAGGCTGTGCTCGCGGAGATGCACGAGGCGGGATTCACCCATACCGAGCTGGGGTCGCTCGGCTATCTGCCCACAAACCCCAGCGAGCTGGGCGCATTACTCGATCGCCACAGCCTGTCGCTGCTCGGGGGTTTCGTGCCCCTGGTACTGCACGATCCTTCCAAAGCCGAGGACACGCTCGCTTCAGCCATCGAAGCCGCGTCCTTGATCTCTGGTGGAGGCGGCCAATTCTTCGTCTCCTGCGCAGTAAGCCATCTCGATGACTGGCGCCAAACCCCACTGGCCGATCACGAATGGCCGATCATGGCCGACACGCTCGCCGAAGTAGACCGGATTGCCTCCGGCCACGGCCTCACCCAGGCGCTCCACCCCCACTTTGGCTGCCTGGTGGAGACCGCCACCGAAACCGAGCGCATCTTGGAGGTCATCGACACCGCACTGGTGCTCGACACTGCCCACATGCTTCTCGGGGGCGCCGACGTCGTGGACACGGCCAAGCGCTACTTGGATCGCATCGCACTCGTACACATCAAAGACGTTGATCTGGGTATCGCAGCCCAGGTCACGGCGGGAGAGCTGTCGCTCATGCAGGGCGTACAGCGGGGTTTGTTCCCGCCATTAGGTCAGGGAGGGTTGCCGATCGCCGAGATCGTCGACCTCCTTGAAAAGTCAGGACGCGACCTCTGGTACGTCTTGGAGCAGGATGCAGCGATAGCAGAGGGTGATCCCTCTGCCATAGCTCGGCTGAGGTTCGACGCCTGCCAGAGCATCGATTTCCTGCGAAGTCTGGAACCCGTATCTGCGAGTGCCGGAACCTCACAAACCAAACAACACCTACCTTGAGAGGGGTAACCCAACAATGAGAAAGCCATGGAAGCTATTTGCATTGCTCCTAGCGTTCACGCTCGTAGTCGCGGCATGCGGCAACGACGACGACACCAGCGAGCCCGCACCCAGCGAGCCTACGGAAGCAGCGGCACCCGCCACTGAAGCACCAGCACCGACCGAGGCCGTGGAAGTCGACCCAGCCCAGGGCTGCGACCACACTTTCCACGTCATCACCCACGGTGACTCCGGCACCTTCTGGTCGGTGGTCGAGGTGGCCGTACGCGACGCCGCCGCAGCCATCGGCTGTGACGTGGTCTACTTCGGCTCCAACAACGACGCCTTGAGGCAAGCCCAAGAGATTGAGGCGGCCATCGCTGCCGGCTCCAGCGGCATCGCCATCTCGTTGGCCGACCCGGCCGGCGTTCAGTCGGCTGCTGAAGCTGTGGTTGCCGCGGGCATCCCGCTGTACACGCTCAACTCAGGCGTGAACAACTACAAGGACCTGGGCGCTACCACCCATATCGGCCAGACCGAGACGGTGGCCGGAAACGGTGCCGGCGAGCGGTTCAACGCCCTAGGTGCCACTCACGTGCTCTGCGCCCGCCAGGAGCAGACCAACGTGGCGCTGGAAGAGCGCTGCAATGGCTTGGCCGAGACCTTCAGCGGCCAGGTGACCTCGGAGTTCGTCGGTCTCGACGCCACTCCCGATGAGCAGCAGAACACCATCGCCGCCATCCTTCAAGGCGACGAAAGCATCGACGGCGTGCTCGGCGTCGGTCCGAACCTGCCCTTGCGTGCCCTCGCGGCCGGTGAGCAAGCCGGTAGGGACCTCATCATCGGCGGCTTCGACCTGTCCAGCGACCTCATCGATCAGATCGAGGAAGGCAACGTGGCCTTCACCGTCGACCAGCAGCAGTACCTCCAGGGATATCTGCCGGTCATCTTGATGTACCTGCAAGCCACCAACCTGAATACCGCAGGCGGCGGCCTGCCCATCCTCACCGGTCCGGGCTTCGTCGACACCGCCAACGCGGCGGAAGTCAAGGCTCTGGTTTCCGACGGAACCCGCTAAAACCCAAGAACCTGAACTGCGACGCTGAGCGTGTCGCAGACAAGCGAGGAGCGCTGTCCGGGTATCCGGGCAGCGCTCCTTTCGTTTCGTCTAAAGTCAACTAAATTCACTAGTCGGGTATATCGCCCAGGTTGAGAGGGGGGGACTCTCGTGGCCGAAGTGACCACCACGAATGACTCTGCGGCTGATTCGTCGCCAACACAAGACGAGCGATTAGCCCACCGAGGTCCAGTCCAGCAGCTGTTGACCAGGCCCGAGATCGGTGCCCTTATCGGCGCAGTCGGGGTCTGGCTGTTGTTCTGGCTGGTTTCGGCGCCGTTCGGAACCGCAGGCGGAACGGCCAACTACTTGGACGTGGCCGCAATCCTCGGCCTGATGGCAGTTCCAGTGGCCCTGTTGATGATCGGGGGTGAATTCGACCTTTCCTCGGGCTCCATGACCGGCGCCACCGCGGTGATCGTGATCCTGTTGAGCAGCGACACCGCTGAGCTGGGCGGTGCCGGGCTAAGCCTTCACCTCGCGGTGCCCCTCTCGCTGGCCTTTGCTCTGGCCATCGGCTGGTTCAACGGGACGCTGGTGGACAAAACCTCGCTGCCCAGTTTCATCGTCACCCTGGGCACTTTCTTCATCCTCATAGGGGCCAAGCTTGGATTCACCAAGCTGTTCACCAACAAGGTGATCGCCGAAGGTCTCGACAAGTCGGGCGGCTACGAGTTCTGGAACAACATCTTCGGCGCCACCTGGATCAGGAATGGCCACGTCTGGGACGACCGAGACTGGGCGTGGGGCGGCCTGCTCATTATCGGCGCGGTCGTTTTGATCTTGGGCACCATGGAGTTGGCCTATGCCCGACGCGAGAAGCCCAACATGGGCGGATACCTGGTCTCGGCAATCGGCACGGCCGTCGGTGCCCTCGGCTTCATCCTGCTGCTCAACCAGGACAGCAAGAGCTCAAACTGGGTATTCGGAATCGTCACCGGAGCGGGTGTGCTGGTGGCGGTGGCTGGTTGGTGCCTGGCCCGCTATGTGCCAGCCGAGCGGGAATCAGCTCCATCAGAACACGACCCGCGGGTGGCCCAATTCCTGATCGCCGGGGTCGTAGCCATCGTTGGGGCCATTTTGATCGCCGCTGTCATGGACCCAGAAAATTCCGATCGCCTCGACTTTTTGACCGGCACGCCAGGACGCGCCGTGCTGGCCATCGGAATCGGGGCTACCGGCGTCTTGGCCGTCCTGGCCGCTCTGGGACGAGTCAGTGTGGGATATCCGGCTATCGGTGCCTTCGTCGCCCTCATCCCCGGCGTCAGCTACATGATCACCGTGCAGGGCGCCCGAGCCATCCTCTTTGGCATCTTGGCCATTGCGGGGGTGGTGCTGCTCAGCGTGGCCGCCCGGCACCGCGGGCTGGCGGCGGTGTTCACCCTGCTTACCTCGGTGGGAATTGTGATTCTGGCCTTTTTCATTCAGTCGGAAGCCGGTTCCCGAAAACTCCGGGTAGAGCTGTTCACCGCGCTGCTGCTGATCGCCCTCCTCCTGGCCGCCTCCGCCGTCTCCCGGCTAATCGCTGCTCGGCGCACCTCGGCCCCACCACCACCGGTGCACGGCCCGCTAGCCAGGCAAATCGGGACCGTGCTCGGGTTGGCCGCCGGACTCGTATCATTGATCCTGGAATTGGCCGACAGCGACGGCATCCTCTACAGCATCATCATGGCGGTGGCCAAAGGAGGCATCGTCGCCTTCGCAGTCTTTGCCATAGCCACCCTCTACCGCACCTTGTTCACCCACGACGAGAGCGTGGGCCGATCGCTGGTCTTTGTCGGACTTGGCTCGGTAATGCTGGGCCTTGCGGCCAAGCTGATGTTCATTACTAGTGAGGAACTGGCCATTACCCGGGCCCAAACCCGGTTCGGCGTTGGCGTAATGCTGTTTTTGGCCTTTGCGGTGCTTGGTGCGTGGGTTCTGGCCCGCACCCAGTTCGGCAACTGGATCTTCGCGGTGGGCGGCAACAAAGACGCCTCCCGCTCGGTGGGTGTGCCCGCGGCCCGCACCAAGACCACGCTGTTCATGCTGGTGTCGGCGTCGGCCTGGATCACCGGCATGGTGATCGCCTTCCGGCTCAACTCAGTGCAGGCCAACGTGGGCGACGGAAACGAGTTCCGCTACATCATCGTGGCCGTGGTCGGCGGCTGTCTGCTCACCGGCGGCTACGGATCGGCCATCGGTGCCGCAATCGGCGCGGTGATCTGGGGCATGATCACCTCCGGCATCGGCTTCGCCACCTGGAACAGCGACTGGCGATTCCTAGTGCTGGGCGCCCTGCTGCTGGTGGCGGTGCTGGTGAACAACTACGTGCGCTCGCAAGCGGAGAAGGTCCGATGACCAGTTCTTCGCAAACCGTTCGGACAACCAAAACCCTCAAGGAGGTCTGCTGATGGCTGAATTCCTCGAACTCAACAACATCTCGAAGTTCTACGGGAACATCATCGCCCTCACCGGGGTCACCACCACGGTGAACCCTGGTGAGGTCACATGCGTGCTCGGTGACAACGGCGCGGGCAAGTCCACCTTCATCAAGATCCTGGCCGGCGTGCACCAGCACGACGAGGGCACGCTGCTTATGGAAGGCCAGGAGGTGAAATTCAACTCGCCCCGCGAAGCTCTTGGTCGAGGCATTGCCACCGTGTACCAGGATCTGGCCATCGTCCCGCTTATGTCGGTATGGCGGAACTTTTTCCTCGGAGCGGAGCCCAAGACTGGGATTTGGCCCTTCCGCCAGATCGACATCGAAGGTGCTAAGCGAATCGCCAAAGAGGAGATGGGCAAGATGGGCATCGACATCCGCGATGTCGAGCAACCCGTGGGCACGCTTTCCGGCGGCGAGCGGCAGTCGGTGGCCATCGCCCGGGCCAGCTACTTCGGGGCCCGGGTGCTGATCCTCGACGAGCCCACTTCGGCACTGGGAGTGAAGCAGTCCGGTGTAGTGCTGCGGCGGATCATCGAGGCCCGTGACCAGGGATTGGCGGTGGTGTTCATCACCCACAATCCCAACCACGCCTATCCGGTGGGTGACCGCTTTGTGATCCTCAACCGGGGCCAGTCCATGGGCAACTGGGCAAAGGAGGATTTGTCCCAGGCCGAGCTGACCCAGCTCATGGCCGGCGGCGCCGAACTAGATGCCCTCCAACACGAACTGGCCCAGGCCGGCGCATAGAGGTTCATTCGGGCCACAACTAGCATCTCTGCGTGGCTGAAACCCAGGCGACCTATCTTGAGGTGCTGACCATCGGGCGGGTCAGCGTCGATCTGTACCCCCAGCAGAGCGGCGTGCCACTGAGCAAGGTCCAGACCTTCTACAAGTCGATAGGCGGCTCCCCCACCAACGTGGCTGTTGCCTGCGCCCGGCTGGGCCGACGGGCCGCGGTGGTGACCCGGGTGGGCGATGACGGCTTCGGCGAGTACATCCGCGCTGAGCTGGCCGGAAAGTTCGGCGTGGACAACCGCTACGTGTCCACCGACCCCGAACTGCGCACCGCGCTGGCCTTCTGCGCTCTCGACCCTCCCACCGATCCGCCGCTGTTGTTCTACCGCGAGCCCCGAGGCCCGGAGATGAACTTGCTGCCTTCTGACATCCCCGATCTCGCCGCCACTGTGCCGGTGCTGTGGACCGCTGGTTCCCGCTTCGCCCAAGAGCCATCCCGCTCAACCGTGATGGAAGTGCTGAATCAGCGCAATCGCCGCCCCCACACCGTGCTCGACTTGGACTATCGGCCCAGCTTCTGGGCATCCCCTCAAGAGGCCGGCGCCCACATCAGCCAGGCCGTGGATTTAGCCACCGTGGCGGTGGGCAACCGCACCGAGTGCGAGATCGCCGTCGGCACCGCCGATCCCCATGCCGCCGCCGATCGGCTGCTGGAGCGAGGGGTGTCGCTGGCCATCGTCAAGCAAGGGGCCGACGGGGTGCTGGTGGCTACCCCCGAGTCCCGAGCCGAGGTGCTCCCCAAGATGGTGGAAGTGGTGTGCGGTCTGGGGGCTGGCGACGCTTTCGGCGGGTCGCTGGCCGACGGGCTGCTGACCGGCCTCGACCCGGTGGAAATCGTCACCCGGGCCAACGCTGCTGGGGCTATTGTGGCCGGTCGCCTGGCCTGTTCCGACGCCATGCCCACGCCCGGGGAGATTGACGAGATGTTGGCTCGAGAACATACCGATTCATCGGAATCGCCGGCATGAGTGGTGCAGACCAGCGCCTTCGCATCTGGATCGACCGCACTCCCCCGCCTGGAGTGGTGATTCCCCCTGATGTGGTGTTGGTGGATGGCCCAGAACACGCCGACGGCGTGGTGGTGGCCGCTGATCGGCCCTGGGACGACGATGCCTGCCACCGGCTGCCCAACCTCAAGGTGGTGGCCCGCTCGGGCATCGGCTACGACAACGTTGACGTCGCCGCCTGCGCCGCCCACGGCGTGGCGGCCTGCAACACGCCCGACGCCCCCACGGTTTCTACCGCTGAGCACGCTCTGGCGCTGATGCTGGCGGTGACCAAGCGACTCAAGAGCTCCGAGGCACGCCTGGCTGCTGGCACCGCGGGGGGACCCGGCAGACTCGCCAGCCCCGGCGCGCTGGAGCTCGATGGTCGCACTCTGGGCCTGGTGGGATGCGGGCGAATCGGCAGCCTTCTGGGGCGCTATGCCGAGGCATTGGGGATGACCGTGCTGGTCTGCGACCCCTACATCGACACTGCTCCAGCGGGCGTGTTGGTCGGCATTGACCAGCTTTGGTCAGAAGCCGAAGTGGTCTCGCTCCATGCCCCGGCCACCCCGGAGACTCGCCATATCATCAACGCGGCCTCGCTGGCGGCCATGCGGACCGGAGTGATCATCGTCAACTGCGCCCGGGGTGCGCTGGTGGACCAAGATGCCCTGTTGGCCGCCCTCGACTCAGGCCATGTGGGCGGCGCAGGCCTCGACGTCACCGAACCCGAGCCGTTGCCCCCCGACCATCCGCTGCTAGGGCGCGAGAACGTGGTGGTCACCCCCCATGTGGCCTCCACTACCACGGTGGGCATTGTCAGGCTGGTAGGGCAGGCTCTGGATCAGGCCCTCATCTGGCTGAGAGGCGGTAACCCCGAGCACTTGCTCAATGCTGCCGCGGCCCATCCAGGAGTAGACCGCCGCTTCAAGGCCGGTTCATGACTTCTCGGCGACGACTCGGGCTGGCGGTGGTGGGCTTCGGCTGGATGGGCCAAGCCCACTCCCGCTCGTATCTGCGCCTGCCCACCCTGTTTGAGGACCGCGCCTACGACGTTGAATTGGTGATCTGCTCCGACAACGTGGAATCCCGCCGCCACATCGCCCAAAGCGACTTCGGTTTCCGAGAGGTTGCCGAACACTGGAGCCCCGCGATCGAGCACCCTGACGTCGACATTGTGGCCATATGCGCTCCCAACATGCTTCACGAAACTCTGGTCATCGCAGCCGCAGAGGCCGGGAAGCACATGTTCTGCGAAAAGCCGGTGGGGGGAACCCCCAGTCAGACCGCTAGAGCCGAAAGGGCCTGCCGCCAGGCGGGGGTCATCAATGGCGTGGGCTACAACTACCGCTTCGCCCCACTGGTGCTCTACGCCCAAGAGCTCATCGCCAACGGCGAGCTCGGCCCGATCACCAATTATCGGGGCCGATTCTTTTCCATGTACGGGGCCGATCCGATGGGCTTGCTCTCGTGGCGCTTTCTGATCGACCAGGCCGGACACGGCGCCACCACCGACATCATGAGCCATGCCGTTGACTTGGCCCTGATGCTCAACGGTCCCATCTCGCGGGTGGTGGGTATCGGGGAGACCTTTATCAAAGAGCGCCCGCTGCCGTCTGGAACAGGCACGCACTACGACCGGGGCCGTCCGGGCGACCCGACCGGCGAAGTCACCAACGAGGACTACTTCGGGGCGCTGGCCGTGTTCGCCAACGGCAGCCACGGGATCTTCGAGGCCAGCCGGGCCATCGTCGGCCCCCAAAGCCAGATGGCCTTTGACGTCTACGGAACCGAGGGCGCGCTGAGCTGGAACCATGAGACATTGAACGAGCTCCAGATGTTCCGGTCGTCTGATCCACAGCAGGGCTACACCACCGTGCGGGCCAGCGAGCGCCACCCCTTTCACGGCGCCTTCGTTCCCGGAGATGCCAACTCCATCGGCTTCGAGGACATGGTGGCCATCCAAGACCATGAGTTCCTCACCGCGGTGGCCGAGGGTCGGCCCCACAGCGCAGGCATGGAGCAGGCGCTGTCCTGCGTGAGCGTGCAAGCGGCCATGCTCAAGAGCTGGGAGACCGGCACCTGGGAAGATGTGGTATCGCTGAGGATCGACTGAAGGGAGGCGGGCCATGGAAACCATCCGCTTGACGACCACCGGGGCCGTGGTGCGCTATCTGGCTGCCCAGCGCATCGAGGTCGATGGCCAAACCGTGCCCCTGTTCGGCGGGGTGTTCGCCATCTTCGGACACGGGAATGTCACCTGTTTGGGCCATGCACTGGAGCAGGCCGGTGATGCACTGCCCACCTGGCGGGGCCAGAACGAACAGGGCATGGCCCTGGCCGCGGTGGCCTATGCCAAAGCCAACCGCCGCCGCCGCATTATGGCCGCCACCAGCTCCATCGGCCCCGGCGCCACCAACATGGTGACCGCGGCTGCGGTGGCCATGGCCAACCGGATGCCGCTGCTGCTGCTGGCCGGCGACACCTTCAACAGCCGCGTCCCTGACCCCGTGCTCCAACAGGTCGAGCACTTTGGCAATCCGACACTCACCGTCAACGACGCCTTCCGGCCCGTGGTGCGCTTCTGGGACCGCATCACCTCTCCCGAGCAGCTTGTCCATTCACTGCCCAACGCCATCGGCACCATGCTCGATCCCGGCGACTGCGGCCCGGCCTTCATAAGCCTCCCTCAAGACGTCCAGGGGGATGCCTACGACTTCCCCACCCGTTTCTTCGCGGAAACCGTCCATGAGATCCGACGCCCCCGACCCGACACCGGCGAGCTCCGCCGGGCCGCCGCTGCCCTGATCGCAGCCCAGCGGCCGCTGATCGTGGCCGGCGGCGGCGTCCACTGGTCGCTGGCCGAGGACGAGCTCCGGGCCTTCGCCGAACAGCACAACATCCCGGTGGTGGAAACGGTGGCTGGACGCACATCCTTGGTGGCCGACCACCCGCTCAACTGCGGCCCCATCGGCGTCACCGGCTGCACCTCAGCCAACGCCATGGCCGCCGAAGCCGACGTGGTACTGGCGGTGGGCACCCGTCTGGGCGACTTCGTCACTGGATCATGGACGGTGTTCGGCGGGGGCGACGACGTCCAGGTCATCGGCCTGAACGCGGCCCGTTTCGACGCCACCAAGCATCGCTCGCTGCCGCTGGTGGCCGATGCCCGCGAGGGCCTCGCCGAACTCGGCGCTGCGCTGGGCGACTACCGGGCCCCCGAGGAATGGTCCGACCGGGCTTCTTCTGAGACTTCGCAGTACCACGCCTACATCGACAAGATCGCCGCCCCTGAAGCGGTGGCGTCGACCGAACAATCCACCGATGGCGCGGACGACGATCTGCCCACCTATGCCCAGGTTGTGGGGGTGGTGGACCGAGCCGCCGACGAGTCCACCTACGTGTTGGCTGCCGCCGGCGGTTTCCCCGGCGAGCTGGTGAATGGGTGGCGGGGCCAGGTCGTTCACTCCTTCGACTGCGAGTATGGCTACTCCTGCATGGGCTATGAGATCTCCGGGGGGTGGGGGGCCAAGATGGCGCTGCCCGACCGGGAAGTGGTGGTGCTGGTGGGCGATGGCTCCTACCTCATGATGAACAGCGACCTCTACAGCACCGTTCTCACCGGCCACAAACTCATCGTCATCGTGTGCGACAACGGCGGCTATGCCGTGATCAACCGCTTGCAGATGGCCCAGGGCGGCGTTCCGTTCAACAACCTCATCGCCGACTCCCGGGTAAAGGACGTGACCGCGGTGGATTTCGCGGCCCACGCCGCATCGATGGGCTGCGAAGCCGAGACGGTGACCACCATTGCCGAGCTCGAGGCGGCTTTTGGCAGGGCCCGGGCCGCTGACCGCACCTATGTGATCGCACTGAACACCCATGCCTACCGCTGGACCGAGGGCGGGTCGTTCTGGGAGGTGGGCGTACCCGAGGTGAGCACCAGCCCCGATGTGCGGGCCGCCCGTGAAGAAATGGATGCCGGCAAAGCCGACCAGCGGGTGGGATGGTGAAGCCGGAGGGTCGATGGCCGTAACCACCCGCGACTACCGAGTCGGCGGCCCTGAGGCCGATCGAGCCGCAGCCGCGGGACTCGTAGAGGCCGAGTGGTTCCGCCCGCCGATTGACCCCGAGCGCCTGCGCCAACTCCAGGTTCGGGGGAACGCGCGGGCCGCCATCGACACCATCGCGTGGCTCGGCCTGCTCGCCGGGTTCGGCTACTTGGCCTTCATCTCGCTGGGCACCTGGTGGGCGCTTCCGGCCTTTGCCGCCTATGGCGCCCTCTACGGCGGCGCCGGCGATTCCCGCTGGCACGAGTGCGGCCACGGCACCGCCTTCGAGTCCAAGTGGCTCAACGACGTGGTGTACTACCTGGCCTCGTTCATGCTTCTGCGCCAGCCCACCCTGTGGCGCTGGTCGCACGTCCGCCACCACACCGACACCATCGTGGTGGGCCGCGACGCCGAGATCATCTTCCCCCGTCCTTCCACTCCTGCCTCAATTGCGCTGCTGTTCGTGCCGGTGCTGAACGTGCCCAATATGGTGGTGCGCTCGGCCAAGCACGCAATCGGACGTATTGACGACGAGGCCCGTTCCTTCATCCCCGCCGACGAGCTCCCCAAGCTGAAGTGGGAATCCCGGGCTTACATCGCCATTCTCGCCGGGACAACGGCCTGGTCGGTGGCGACTTGGACCATCGTGCCCTTGCTCTACGTCGGCCTGCCCACCGTCTACGGCGCCTGGTTGATGATCTTCTTCGCCATCACCCAGCACGCCGGGCTGCGGGAGGACGTGCTGGACCACCGCCTCAACACCCGAACCGTTTACATGAATCCCGTATTCCGGTTCTTGTACTCAAACATGAATTACCACGTTGAGCACCACATCTTCCCCACCGTGCCCTACTACGCCCTGCCCGCGCTGCACCAGGAGGTTAAGGGCTACCTAACTCCAGCAGACCCCAACACCTTGAGTGCCTACCGGGGCATCTTGTCCACCCTGCGCCGCCAATGGCGCGACCCGGCCTACGACGAACCCCGCGACGACGTGCCCGCGGTGCCCGACGCCGCCCGCACCTTCGTCAACACCGGCCACACCGTGTGGGCCGGAGGCCGCCACGACGGCCTGTTCGACCTCGGCCCGGCCAACGCGCTGAGTCCCGGATCGGCCCGCCAGGTAGATGTGGGCGACGAGGCCTACGCCCTGTTCCGCTTGGGCGACGGCACCCTGGTTTGCACCGAGGGCTTGTGTACCCACGGGCAGGCCTACCTGGCCGAGGGGGTGGTAATGGGCTGCGAGGTGGAATGTCCCAAGCACAACGGCCGCTTCGACCTCCGCACAGGAGCCGCAGTGCGTCTTCCGGCCACCGACCCCATAGCCTTGTACCCGGTGGAAATACGAAACGGCCGAGTGGTCTCCAGCCTGCGACCCCCATCTGAGGAGGTCAGCTCGTGAACCCGGTGCGAATCGGGGTCTTGGGCTGCGGGCGGATTGGCCGGATGCACGCCGAGCTCATCGCCCGGCAGGTGCCCGGCGCCGAGGTGGCCGCGGTCTTCGACGTGATCGAAGATGCGTCGGCGGCGCTGGCCAACGACCTCGGAGTGCGCCACGCCGCTGCGCCCGACGAGATTCTGGAGGCAGACGAAGTCGACGCTGTAGCCATCTGCACCTCCACCCATACCCACATCGATCTGCTGGTAGCCACCGCTGAGGCCGGGAAAGCTGCCTTCGTGGAAAAACCGCTGGCCTTGAATCTGAGCGACGTGGACCGCGGCATCGCCGCCGCCGAGAACGCGGGAATCCCAGTGCAGATAGGGTTCAACCGCCGCTTCGACCCCAGCCACCGCTATGTGCGCGACCGAGTGGCCGCCGGGGAGATCGGAGATGTCCATTTGGTGCGCATCTCCAGCCGCGACCCCGAGCCCCCGCCGCTCGTCTACCTGGACGAATCCGGCGGCATCTTCTGCGACATGACCATCCACGACTTCGACATGATCCGCTTCATCACCCAAAGCGAGGTCACCGAGGTGTACGCCACCGGCGCGGTGCTGATCGACGAAGCCATCGGAGGAGTCGGAGATCTCGACACCGCGGTGATCGTCTGCCACCACGAGAACGGCGCCATCAGCACCATCGACAACAGCCGAAAGGCGGTGTACGGCTACGACCAGAGGGTAGAGGCGTTCGGCTCGGCCGGGATGGCCGCCTCGGAGAATCCCTTGACCGCTACCGCGGTTACCCGAACCGCCGACGGCGCTCAAGCACCGACACTGCCCTACTTTTTCTTGGATCGGTACATCCCGTCCTATCTGGCCGAATGGGATGCATTCATCTCCATGATGCAGGGAGCGCCCTCCCCGGTAACCCTGTCCGACGGGCGGGCCCCGCTGGTAATCGGCTTGGCCGCGTGGCGCTCCGTACGGGAACGGCGTCCGGTGCAGATAAACGAGATCGGCTGAGCGGTGCGGGCCTACGTCACCGGAGGGACCGGCTTCATCGGCTCCAACATCGTCAAAGTGTTCTCCGAGCGCCACGACGCAACCGTGCACTGCCCGGTTCGCTCGTTCGTGCCCGACAACCCTCTGGGATACACCATCGAACCGCTGGATTTGTTGGACACCGAAGCGGTGGTGGCCAGCGTGGGCCAGTTCGACCCCGATGTGATCGTCCACTCCATGATCCTCAACGACCTCCACGGGATCTACCACCACCGGGAATTGGCGTGGCGCAGCTATGTAGATGCCACCCTCGCCCTGGCCGATGCCGCCAACCAGGCCGGGGCCAAGCTCATTCTGGTGTCCACCGACTGGGTATTCGACGGCACCCAGGCCGGGGCCGATGAGCACACACCGCCCAACCCGGTGAACTACTACGGAGTATTGAAGGCCCTCAGCGAGCAAGCCGCTCTGCTCCAGGCTGACCGGGCTGCGGTGGCCCGCGTGTCGGCGGTAAACGGCGTCCATTGGGCTCGAGATGAGATGCCCCGGGGCCAGGATCCCGGATACGGCTATTTCGTGACCACCGTGCTCGACGCGGTGTCTCAAGGCCAGTCATTCGGGGTGTGGGAGGGTGACGACATCAACATGGCGGCCACGCCCAGTCTGGCCAGCGAGTGCGCTGAAACCATGTGGCTGATCGCCGCCAACGACGACGCCGACGGCATTTTCCACTGCTGCGGCGCCGAGCCAGCAGGGCGGATGGAGCTGGCCCGATTGGCCTGCGAGGTCTTCGGCCACGATCCCTCGCTGCTGAGATCGGTTCCGCCTGATTCGGAGATGATGTCGTCGATGGCCGGAGCCCGCATCCCCTACGACACGACGATCCGAACCCCTCGCACGACTGAAATTCTGGACTATGAGCCGCTAGGCACCCGCGAGATGCTGGAGCGCTTCAAACAGGAACTCGAATCTGGCGATCTTGTTCTCCCGACCACTGGAGGTTGACCATGGCCACTACCCCTGCATCAGGTCCTATTCGCCCTCAGCCAGGACCGGGACGGGTTCTCAACATCACCCCAGAATCGGCAGGGTGGGACAACGTGGCCTTCTCGGTGGTCGAGCTCACCCCATCCGACCCGTGGTCGGGGGTCGATTTCGATCGGGAAACCGCCATCGTCCCCTTATCCGGCTCAGGTCGGGTGAAAGCCGGCGATATCGGCGCCGCCATTAGCCGCACGTCAGTATTCGAAGAGCTGGGACGGATCGTCTACCTACCGCCGGGCACTGCCTATGAGATCACCACCGAAGGCTCGCTGGTAGCCGCGGTGGGCTCGGCCCCAGCTGAGGGTCGCTACCCGGCCCGGGTTTTCGAGCCATCTGAGATGCGAGTCGAAATCCGCGGCGGTGGCCAGGCTTACCGCCAAGTGGTCCACTCGCTGGCCCATCCGCTGCCCGCCGAGAAACTCATCCTCTACGAGGTATTCGTACCCCGGGGCACCTGGTCGGGCTGGCCCCCCCACTGCCACGATGGGCGAGACGGCTCGCCCTATCTGGAGGAGGTCTACTACTTCCGCCTGGATCGCCCCGAGGGCTATGCCATGCACCGCAACTGGCGCACTGAAGAGAACTTTGACGAAGCAGTCGTGATCCGAGATGGCGACGCTGCGCTGGTTCCCAAGGGCTACCACACGTCGGTGGCCTGTCCTGGCTCCAACATGTACTTTCTCAACTACCTAGCCGGCGAGCTGATCGGCGAGGAGCGGCGCACGCCCCCCTGCTTCGCCGCCGAGCACACCTGGATCGAGGCCGACTGGGGCGCTGGGGCGTGGACGCTGCCGGTGGCCGGCGCGGTGCCCTCCAACTGAGATGAGCGTGGCCGACCTAGCCCACGACGGGCGGTTCGCGGTGCTGGCCATCGACCACCGCGACTCGCTGCGCAGCGTTCTGGCCCCCGACAACCCCGAATCCGTGTCCCACCAGGACATCGTCGATCTAAAGCGCGACCTGGTAGCCGGACTGGCCGACGGAGCCACCGGCGTGATGCTGGAGCCGGAGTACTCCATCCCTCAGCTGCTGGACGGCACGCTGCCGCCCGGGGTGGGCTTCACCGCCGCCCTCGAAGCCCAGGGATACATGGCCGATCCTGAAGCCGCCCCCGTCGCCCTTCTCGACGGTTGGTCGGTGCAGGCCGCAGCCGACTGCGGGGCAGCCGCGGCCAAGCTGCTGGTGCTGTACCGGCCCGACCGCCCCCACGCCGCTGCTCAAGAGAAGGCCGCTTCCGACATCTTGGCCGAGTGCCGGCGGGTGGGCATCCCCCTGCTGGTAGAACCGCTGTTCTACGGCCTCAACGACCCGTCACTTCGCCCCCAGATCGTGCTCGACACCGTGGACCGATTCGCCCCTATGGGATTCGACATCTTGAAACTACCGTTCCCCGTCGATGCCGACCACGACCCCTACCAAACCCGCTGGGCCGCAGCCTGCTCAGAGATCTCCAACCGCTGCGAAATACCCTGGACCCTGCTATCGGGCGGCGGCACTTTCGACAACTATCACGCCCAACTGGAAGTAGCCATGGCCTCAGGCTGCGCCGGATTCACAGTGGGCCGAGCCCTGTGGGGCGAAGCCGCATTGGCGTCACCCGCCGATCGAATGAAGGTCATCACCGATCTGATCGCCCCCCGACTCGCCTCGTTGCGCAACCTGGTTGTCTGAGCAGACTCGTTTAGGCCGCTACCGCGCCGCCGGCTACTAGTTCGCCCTGGTAGAACACCACCGCCTGGCCGGGGGCTACACGGCGCTGGGGCTCTTCCCAGGTGACTCTGCCGGCTTGGTCCACCACGCCGACTGCGGGGGTGCCGTGGGCGCTCACCTGGATGTCCACCGGTCCCTCGACCGCTCCATCGACCCAGTGGATGTCGCTCACCTCCTGAATGGGCGTGTACAGATCCTCGCGGCGGCCCACGGTTACACGGCCTGCGGGAATGTCCACATTGGTCACGTAGCGGGGCTCGTCGGTGCCGCCCAGGTTAAGGCCTCGGCGCTGGCCGATGGTCACGGCCTGCACGGCCTCGACTGAGCTCAACTCCGTGCCGTCGGCGTCCACCACGGTGGCGGGCGACTCGCCCAATCGACGAGACAGAAAGCCCTGCCGTCCCCCGGCCCGGTTGGCAATGAAGCACACGTCCTGGCTGTCGGGCTTGGCCGAGTTCCGCAGGCCCAAATCGGCGGCCCGCTCCCGAACCTCGGCCTTGGTCAAATGACCGATGGGCAACAGCAGCCGAGACATCTGCTCTTGGCCCAGCATGTAGAGCACATAGGACTGGTCCTTGGCGTCGTCCACGCCCCGCCGCACGCGGAACCCATCCTCCGCCGCCTCCAGACGGGCGTGATGGCCGGTGGCCACCGCGTCGAAGCCCAGCGCCTCAGCCCGCACCATGAGCTTGTCGAACTTGATGTGGCGGTTGCACTCGATACACGGGTTGGGTGTCAGCCCGACCGCGTGGTCATCCACATACGGCTCCACCACCCGCTGATCGAAGGCGTCGCCGAAGTTGAACACGTGGTGCTGCAATCCCAAGAGGTCGGCCACTCGGCGGGCGTCCTCCACATCCGACACCGAGCAGCACCCGGTGTCCGACTCCCCTCCCCACAACTTGAGGGTCACGCCCACCACATCATGTCCCTGCTCGGCCAGCATGGCGGCAGCCACCGAGGAGTCCACTCCTCCTGACATGGCGGCTAGCACCCGCATCGCTCAGCTCTCTTTCTCAGCCCGGGCCGTAGTCCCGGAGGCGGGCTACTGCGCTAGGGATCACCGAAAGCGCCTGGTCGATATCGGCGTCGGTGGTCTCATAGCCCAGCGAAAGCCGCAGCGATCCACCGGCAAGCATGCGGTCATAGCCCATGGCGGCCAGCACATGCGACGGGTCCTGCGCCCCGCTGGAGCACGACGACGCGGCCGACGCATACACCCCGGCATCCTCCAACAGGAACAACAGCGCCTCAGATTCGATCCCTTCGAAGCACAGGTGGGCCGAGCCGGCCACTTTGCCCGATCGCTCGCCGGTCTCCACTGTGCCGTCGACCGCGCCAAGAACACCATCCGCCAGCCGATCCCGCAGACCGGCCAGGCGCACCACCTGCTCGACTCGACTCTTCAGCACTACCTCTGCGGCCGCCGCCATGCCGGCAATGCCCGCAGCGTTGTGAGTGCCCGAGCGCAATCCCCGCTCCTGACCGCCGCCCAACAGCAGCGGTGACAGCTCCACTCCGTCCCGCACCACCAGTGCCCCCACGCCTTTTGGACCGCCGAATTTGTGGGCGCTAACCGAGATCAGATCGACGCTAGCCGCCAAGGATGCCACGTCTAGCCAGGGAAACGCCTGCACCGCGTCGGTATGCAGCACTGCCTGAGGGGCACACGAGCGCACCAATTCGGCCACCTGCTCCAGGGGCTGGACCATGCCCGTTTCGTTGTTGGCCAGCATCACCGAGACCACAGTCACATCGTCGTCTAATGCCGAGGCCAGCGCATCCAAATCGATCACTCCAGCAGCATCCACGGCTACCACCCGCCCGCCCAGGTGCTCCACCGGTTCCAGCACGGCATGGTGCTCAATCGCCGAGCACACCGTCACACCGCCGGCCTTCATGTGTCGTCCGACCACCGCCAGGTTGTCGCCTTCGGTGCCACCGCCGGTGAACACAATCTCACCCGGCTGCGAACCCAAGGCTTCGGCCATCACGTCGCGGGCGTCGTCGATCCGACGGCGGGTGTCCCGCGCCATCCGGTGCGCGCCGGTCGGGTTGGCATACAGCTCCCTGTGCAGCGGAGCCATGGCTTCGACCGCCTCAGAGCACAGCGGGGTCGAGGCGGCATTGTCCAGATATGCGATCGCCTCCGATGTCATTGCAGCCCCCTCTCCTCTATACCGATGGGAATACCAGGTCGTCGCGCTTGGAGCGCTTGAGCTCGGCGAACGACGGCCACCCGGCCAGCGTCACCACCGCATCCCACAGCCGGGTGGCGTCCTTAGAAGCGGGAACCTGGCTCACCACGGGACCAAAGAACGACGTGGTGCCACCGTTGTGGTGAAAGGTGATGATCGGCGTCCCCACATCTCGCCCCGTACGGCTCAGCGCCTCCATAGTTGACTCCCGCAGGGCTTCGTCCAGCGATTCGTCCTCGGCTCGTGCAGCCAACTCCGACGACACGCCGGCCACCTCCAAGGCAGCAGCCAAGTGCTGTTCAGAAGCCACCTCGCCCATGGCCGAGCGGATGTCCCCGTCGGGGTTCCAAATGGTGGACCCGTAGGCGGTATACAGCTGGCCGGCTGCGTCCGCATCGTGCTCGTCGCGAACCGCCTGGGCCACCCGCAGCATGCGCCGGCCCTTGTGGTGCAAATCCTGATAGCCCTCGGGAAAGTTCTCGTAGTCGCTGTCCTCGTTGAGGATCGACAAGCAGATCAGCCGCCAGTCAACTGAGTAGTCCCGCTGCTGAGCGACATCGGTCACCCATCGGGAAGTGATCCACGCGAATGGGCAAATCGGATCCCAGAAGAATTCGATGTCGGCATCAGGCATGGCATGAATTCTACGGCCTGGTGGCTGTGGTTCTCCCTGCGAACCGCTCTTAGACTGCCAGACCCACTTTAGAATTGCAGTGAATGGCCAGAATCAGGGTTTCCACCACCATTGAAGCGCCTTTGGATTCGGTCTGGGACTACGTGCGCCGGATCGACAGCCACACCGAGTGGATGGCCGACGCTGAGTCGATCTCCTTTCACGGGTCTCAAACCGAGGGGGTGGGCACCGCCTTCGATTGCCTTACCAGGGTTGGCCCCCTCCGGCTCAACGACGCCATGGTGGTCACCGAATGGGCAGAGAAGAAGGCCATCGGCGTGCGCCACACCGGACTGGTCACCGGCGAGGGCCGCTTCACCCTTGCGCCCGCAGGCACCGAGCGCACCGAGTTCTGCTGGACCGAGGAGCTTCAATTCCCATGGTGGATGGGTGGCCTGCTGGGGGACATGGTCGGCGCCCGCGTCCTCGAGTGGGTGTGGCGTCGAAACCTCGAGACCTTGCGCGCCCAGTTCTAGCCCGCCTAGAGCACCTCCAACCAGCGGGAGGCGGCCCACAATGAGCCGGCGAAGGAGGCCGCGGCCACCACTATGGCTACAAGCACCGGGGTCGCAGTGGTGTACTTCTGTTTGCGTATTGCTTGAGCCGCAGCTGCCCCCACGAGGACACCGCCGACGAGCCCCCCGATGTGGCCACCCAGCGAAATTCCCGAAACGGTGAAGCTGATAACGAGGTTGATGACCAGGATCGGTCCAATCGGGGTCTGGAACAAGCCCACCCCTTGGGTCAGCAAGAGAGCGGCATAGGCCCCCATCAGCCCAAAGATCGCCCCCGACGCTCCCGCCACCAGCGAGTTGGGGGTCTCGATCAGCGCCCCGAATGACCCGCTCACCAGCGAAGAGAGGTACACCGCGGTGAACGGCACTCGGCCCAGCCACCGCTCCAGGGCCAATCCCAGGATGTACAACGAGTACATGTTCACCGCGAGATGAAACACACCGTGGTGCAAGAAACCGCCGGTGAACACCCGCCACCACTCGTTGTAGACGTCAATGGCCGCCCCCCAGGTGGCGGCTTCGACTACTAGGCCGTTGAGTGTGCCCCCGCCGTTGAGGCTGTCCCCCATCACCATGCCCACGATGAACACCGCCACGTTGGCGGCGATCAGCACGTAGCTGACATACCAGGTGTCGGTTCTTTGCGGGACCATGCTTGCGGTATGTGGCTACAAGCCCACTGGTGAGCCGTCGCTCAGCAGATTCTGGCCCACATTCACCACCTCGGTTACCCCGGGTACCCGGTCCTTGAGAATCCGCTCCACTCCAGCCTTCAGCGTGACCGTCGAAGCCGGGCAGCTCACACAGGCCCCCGTCAGCTCCACGGTGACCACGCCGGTGTCCTCGTCCACCTCTCGCAAGAAGATGTCGCCGTCGTCGGCCTGCACCGCAGGGCGGATGGCCTCAATCACCTGGGCTACGGCGTTCTGCACACCCCAATTGTCTCAGCCAAAACCCGATTCGCCAACCTTCCCGTCGATCTCGTTCAATCAACCAAGTGGGCATCTGACAGACTCGGCACTGTGGAAGTGCTGGCCCACCAGGGAGGTTGGGATGAGATCCTCTTGGTAGCCGCGCCTCTGGCCCTGCTGGCCGGCCTGCTATTCCTGGCTAATCGACGGGCCTCACGCGGCGGACGTCGGCCCCAAGAGCGCTGAGCTTGCCGGCGAAATCCTCATATCCCCGGTCGATGTGGTGCGGGTCGGCCACCACGGTTACCCCGTCAGCCGCCAATCCGGCCACCACTAGTGCCGCCCCCGCCCGGATGTCGGACGCTCGCACCGGCGCACCGCTCAGTCGGCCCACCCCGCGGATCACCGCGTGGTGTCCCTCCGTGCGGATATCGGCGCCCATGCGCACCAGTTCGTCCACATAGCGGAACCGGCCCGAGAACAAGTTCTCGGTCACGATCCCCACCCCTTCAGCCACGGACAACATGGTCACCAGCAGGGGCTTGCAGTCGGTGGGAAGACCAGGATACGGCAGGGTGGATACGTCGGCCGACCGCAAGCGCCCGCTGCTCATGGCCCACATCCCTTCGGAGTCCGACGAGGTTCGCACGCCCATCTCGCCCCAGCTTGCGGCAAGGCATTGCCATGTGGTCGGGCTGGGCCCCCCGCAGGATGATCTCCCCGCCGGCCAACCCAAGGGCGGCCAGGAACGTGGCCGCCTCGATCCGATCGCTCATCGCGGTGTGCTCGGCCGGGTGCAGTTCGGCCACACCCTCCACCATGATGGTGGACGTGCCCGCCCCGGTCACCTGGCCACCCATCCCGGTTCAGAAATCCGGCCAGATCAACAATCTCCGGCTCCCGGGCGGCATTGTCGATCACCGTTGTGCCCTTGGCTCGGACAGCAGCCATCATCACATTCTCGGTGGCTCCCACACTGGGGAACTCCAAAAGAACCGGACTGCCCACCAGATTGTCGGCGGTGGCATGCACATCGCCCCCGGAGATCTCGAACCGACAGCCGATGGCCTCCAGTGCGGCGATGTGCATGTCGATGGGCCGGGGACCAAAATCATCTCCGCCGGGCAGGGCCACCCGGGCGTGGCCGGCACCGGCCAAGAGCGGGCCCAGCACCGCGGTTGAGGCTCGCAACTGCTCGGTCAGCGCATAGGGCGCCTCGGGGGTGATGACCGCGGGTCGGTCGATGGTGAGGGCGTCGCCCAACCGGCTGACCGAGGCCCCCATCGCCCGCAACACATCGGCCATCACAACCACATCGTCGATGTCGGGCACATTGCGGATCACCGACGTGCCCTCGGCGAGCAGGCACGCGGCCATGAGCTTCAATACCGAGTTCTTGGCCCCACCGATGGCCACCGATCCTTCCAGCGGACCGCGGGCCCGAACCTCGATCCGGTCCTGCTGATCGAAGTCCTCCTGCTGGACGCGCTCCACCCGATAAGTATGGTGCCCGCGCTCCCATCGGCGAAGTCATGGGCACCGATGCCGCTGCGGGGCGTCTGCCACCGAAAAGTAGACTGCCTCCAGCCCATGCCCCGAGTGATCTCTCGTCGCGTTCTAAGCGCCGATTCCGCCGATGTCGTACTAAACGGCCCTGGCGGCCTGTTGACCCCCCGCTCCGACATCGTTTTGGAGCGCGCCGAGCCTGAAGGAGTGTTCACCGCGGTAGAGGGGCCGGTCGACCACTACCGCCGCACGGTAACCGTAGAGCCGATCAGCTCTGATCAGGTAGAGATCACCGAGCAGTTCGACTTTCGGCTGGCCATACCGGTTTGGTGGATTCTCTTCACCGTTCCCATCGGCCGTGCCCTGCGCAAGGGACGGGACCTTCCCTGGTGGCACCCCCCCGACCGGTTCACCGCCCGACAGGCTCGGGTGGTGGCACTGCTGGCCACTCTCGCCGTTGCCGCCGGATTCTTGGGCACCCTGCTCGGGCAGACGATCACGTTCGCAGCCGATGAGTTCGAGGTAGGCGAATCGGCGCAGGGACTCGCCCTATCGCTGGTCCGCCTCAGCATTCTGATCACACTGGCAGTTGCCGCCCTCGGCGACCGGAAGGGGCGTCGGCGCACACTTCTCTACGCCGCCGCCGGTGCGATATTGGCGGCGGCCGCCACTTCACTGGTCCCGAATCTGGCCACTCTGGCCACTGTCCAGGCTGTTTCCCGGGGCCTGTCCCACGCCATGGCCCTGCTGATCTTCGTGTTCGCCCTCGAGGAGGCCCCGGCCGGATCGCGGGCCTTTGTGGTTTCCATGTTGGCGCTGGCTGCCGGCCTGGGCTCAGGCTTGGCAGTGGGCTCGGTTCCCTTTGCCGACCTCAGCGCATCGGGATGGCGTTTCTCCTTTGTGGCCGCGCTGGCTGGTCTGCCCTTGCTGGTGTTCGTGGCCCGACGGCTTCCCGAATCTCTGCGCTTTGAAACGGCTCGCCGTCAGCCGAGAGCCCGACAGCCGAAAGAGTATCGCTTCCGCCTGGCCATCTTGGCGGTGACCTCCTTCGCTGTATTGGTCTTCTCTGCCCCGGCATCTCAATTGCAAAATGAGTTTCTCAACGAGCAGCGAGACTTCAGCGCCACAAAGATCGCGGTGTTCACCCTGCTCACGACCTGGACAGCAGGCCCTGGCATGCTCATTGCCGGCAAGTTGGCCGATCTGCGAGGTCGGCGTGTGATCGCCTCAGTGGGGGTGAGCGGAGGGGCTTTGTTCATCCTGTGGCACTTCACTCAGGCCGGTTGGCCTATGTGGGTCTTGATCGCCATAGGCGCGCTCTTGACTTCTTCAACCGTTCCGGCTCTGGGGGTATACCGGGCCGAGATGTTCGGCACCATGCGCCGGGCGGAGTCCAATGGCCTGCTCGGCGTGGCCGGAGTGTCTGGGAGCATGGTCGGCCTGGCGGCCGGGGGGTACATGATCGAGACCTGGGGCTACGGCACCGCGTTCTCGATTCTGTTGGCCGGTCCGTTGCTGGTGGGGGTCTTGGTGCTCCTGTTCTACCCCGAGACCACCAGACGGTCCCTTGAAGAACTGAACCCTGAAGATGCCTAGAGGCTTTCCAACCAGCCCGCCACCGCAGCCACAATTGCAGCATCAGACTTCTTGGGGTCGTGGCGCTCGCCCTCAAGCCACACGGTGTTGACCGGTCCTTTGATGTCAGGTAGATGGGTGGCGAACTCCTCGGGACTGCCGAAAGGGTCCCGGTCGCCCGAAATGAACAGGCACGGAACGTCGACTTCTGGGAAATGCCCGGTCCGCAGATTCTCAGGCTTCTTCGGCGGGTGCAGCGGATAGCTCAACAGCACCAGCCCGGCGGCGGGCATCCCCTCGGCCACCGCCATCGAGCACATCCGGCCTCCCATCGAGTGGCCTCCCAGGATCAAGCGGTCGGCCTCGGTCCCCAGCCGGGCGGCGATGGCCGGGATCTCCTCGTGCAGAAAAGCCAGCAGCTTGGGTGCCCGGTCGGGGGGTCGACGGCCCTGGTTGCGATAAGGGAAGTTGATCCGCTCCACCGGCATCGGGGCCAACTTCTCGGCAATGGCTACCAGCGTGTGCTGGTCGCGGTCTCCGCCCGCACCGTGGGTCAGGACCATGCCTTCGACCTTCGGCCTCCCCATCACATGAACCGGCGCAGGAGATCCCTCAGGGCAGTGGCGGCTTGTTCGGCAACAGCGTCGCCCTCGGTCGGATCGGGACCGACTACCAAGGCTTCCCGCAGTCCGTCAGCGGCATCCAACATGGCCCGCCAGAACTCGGCGTCGTACCCCCACGGAAGGCTGAGCTGCACTACTTGGCCGTGGGCGATGGCGAAGTCCTCCACTGCTTTGGTGTCGGAGGTGTTGCGGCGAAGCCGGTCGGAGGAGAAGAACAGCGCCTCCAACACCTGATAGGGCTCTACCCCGGGGAGTCCTGGGCCGAACTGCCGCTGGGCGGCCGCGTTGATCATCCGGTCGAACAGGGCATCCACCACTTCCTCGTCGGCCTCCCCCACCACCAAATTGCCGGCGTAATCCACTTCGTGGGCGATGCCCTCACTCAAGAGATCGCTCATAACATCGGCCTTTTGGGCGTCGTCGTAGTCCCCCAGTTCGTACACCACCGCAGGCAGGCTCTTGTCGAGGTCCGGCAGCTGGGCCCGCAATACCCCTTCCACTGCCTGGTCGACTTCCTCTTCGTCGGCCTCGCACACGATCAGTGTCGGGCCCAGCCAGGCGTGCTCCAACTCTTCGGCTCGAAGCGCTGCTTCCAAGCCATTGCGGGCGCCATAAGACCACTCGTGGAACTCGTAGGCCAGTTGCTCGTCGTCGGGACCGCCCACCCCTTCGGCAGGCTGTGGCGGTGATGGGAAGGTAGCCACGCCGCACTCCACGCACTCCGACACGTCCTCGTCGTAGGGGGCGCCACATTGGAAGCACCAGACCATGCCGTCCATAGTTTCAGATGGCACCGGCGGGGTCGCATCGTCGCCACAAACAGAAGCCGCACAAACATGCTGGCAGAGGGTGAAGTCCTCGGTGCACAGCACTACGGTTGGGCAACGTGAACGCTTCGACCGAGACACCCGACCGCAACCTGGCGATGGAGCTGGTTCGGGTAACCGAAGTCGCAGCTCTGGCCGCTTCACGCTGGATGGGCCGGGGCGATAAAGAAGGGGCTGACGGTGCCGCGGTAGAGGCCATGCGGGTGCTGCTGCGGACCGTGCCAATGGACGGGATAGTGGTGATCGGCGAGGGCGAGAAGGATGAAGCCCCCATGCTCTTCAACGGGGAGCTGATCGGCGACGGAACGCCTCCGGAATGCGATATCGCAGTCGATCCCATAGACGGCACCACGCTCACCTCGCTGGGCCGGGGCAATGCCCTATCGGTGATTGCGGTGTCTGACCGCGGGACCATGTTCAACCCCGGACCTTGCGTGTACATGGAGAAGATCGCCTACGGACCCGAGTGCATGGGTTATGGCATCTCGCTGGACAACTCCCCCACTCGCAATCTCGAACTAGTAGCTGAGGCCAAGAGCGAGTCGGTGCGGGACGTGACCGCGGTGATTCTCGACCGCGACCGCCACTCGGAGCTGATTGCCGAGGTGCGCGACGCCGGGGCCCGCATCCGGCTCATCCCTGACGGCGACGTGGCCGGGGCCATATCCACCGCCTGGCCCGACTCGGGGGCCGACATCCTGTTCGGAGTCGGGGGAACCCCCGAAGGCGTGATCGCCGCGGCCGCCCTCAAATGCATGGGCGGTGAGCTACTGGGGCGGCTCTGGCCCCGCAACGACCGGGAGCGGAAAGAAGCCGAGAAGCTGGGTCGAGATGTGACCCAGATGCTCACCGCCGACGACTTGGTCCAAGGCGACAACTGTTTCTTCGCCGCCACCGGCATCACCGACGGTGATCTGCTCAAGGGCGTCCATTACAGCAAGAATCACGCCAGCACCCAGTCACTGGTTATGCGATCCAAGTCGGGCACCGTCCGGCTGGTCACCGCCGACCATCAACTGGGGAAGCTGAACAGCTTCTCCGCCATCGAGTTCGGCTAGCGGCCTACTGATCAGTGCGGTACAGGTAACGCAGATCCCAGTAGCCGTACAGCGTCGGCGTGTAGTTGCCAAATACGTTGCGAACCGCTCCCAACCGCTCAGACTGCGTGGTGTAGATGAGGGGCACGTTCTCGGCGACAATCGCTTGGGCATCCCAGTAGTGCTGCACCCGCCGTTCGTGGTCTAGCTCTTGGCTGCCGGCGATGTACAGCTCGTCGATCTCCGCCTCCCACTCCGTGGCAGGCTCGGGCTGGTTCGGATGCCAAAGGTGCAGGCCTTCGCCGCTGTGCCACACGGTCATACCGCCGAAGGGGTCGGGGCTACCGGTCAATCCCACGACCATGGCCTCCCAGTCGTAGGTGGCCGTGAGCTGGGCCACCATGTCGCCGAAGTCCACGGTGCGAAAATCAACGTCGAGGCCAATCGCCTCCATTCCCTCGTGAATGATGCCGGTGATCTCGGCGCGCACGCTGTTCCCCTCGCTGGTGACCATCGTGAATGAGATGGGGTTGCCCACATCGTCCTCGCGGATGCCATCGCCGTCGGTGTCAACCCAGCCCATTTCGTCGAGAATCTCGTTGGCCCGGTCTACGTCGTAGGGGTATTGGCGCACTTCGGGATTGTGGAAGTCCCCGGCTGCCGGGCTCACCGAAGACCACTGCGGATAGCCCAAACCGTGCTGTACCCCGTCGATCATGGCTGCCTTGTCCATGGTGTGGGCAACGGCCTGTCGGAATGCCACGTTTTGGAACCAGTTCAGTTGCACCGGATCGACATACGGGTCGCCGGCATCGTTAGACCCGGGGTTCTGATTGAAGGCCAAGAAATTCGTGCCGAATCCGGGGCCGCGGCGATGCAGGGTGAAGTTCTCCTCTTCGGCCAGAGGATCGAGCTGCGCGAACTCCTCTCCCAATACGCCGTGGAAATCGGTGGTGCCGTCGCGGAAAAACGCGAGCTCGTCCTCCAAGTCCTCCACGATCAATTGCACCACCCGGTCGAGATACGGCAGGCGCCCTCCGGCATCGTCCACCAGCCAGTAGTCGGGGTTTCGCTCGAAGACGACACGCTCGCCGGGCGTGTATTCCCCGATGGTGAACGGGCCGGTACCGATGATCTCCGAGGGATCGGTGTCGATGCCCCAATACTCCGTAAAAGCACCCGCCTCGATGGGTTCTTCCAGAATGTGCTTGGGGTAGATGGCGGTGCCCATCGAGCGCAGGAACGGTGCGAACGGCTGAGGGAGGACAAACTCCACCGTGCGGTCGTCCAGGGCCGTCACCGTCATTTGCGCCTGCTCCCACTGGCCGGTATCAGCATTCAGGAATTGGAACTCGAAAGAAGCCCGGCTCGAGGCTTGGAAATCGTCGTTGTAGATGACTTTGTTGAACGTGAACTCCACGTCGTGGGCGGTCAACGGCATGCCGTCGTGCCACTGCACGTCGTCTCGCAGATGAAACACCCAGCGCAGTCCATCGTCGGAGCGCTCCCATGAAGACGCCAGCAGCGGCTCGATCTCATCGTTCAGCCACGAGGTTTGAGTAAGTCCCTCGAATAGATAACCGAGCACGCCCGAAGATCCGGCATCTCGTGACAACGCCAAGTTGAATGTGAGGGGCTCGTAGATGGTTGCCACCGTGAGCGTGCCACCGTGAGCGCCGACCTCATAGGAGAACCCCTCGGCATTCCGGCGCAATTCCTCCACGATGGCCATAGACGGAACAAGTCCCCCGAACTGAGCTGCCGCCGCCATGCGAAGGCGAAGTTGCTCCAGGGCGGATTGGCCATCCAGTTCGATCGCCTCGCTCTCATCGGGCGTCACAGGCTCAGCGGTAGGCTCGGGCGGGGCAACCGTCGCCTCGGCATCATCGGGTTCGACGGTCGGCTCGGGCAGTGCAGCCGTCGGCTCGGGAGTCGGCTCGACAGGTTCGGGCTCAACAGGATCCGGGTCAGGCGCGGCAGTGATGTCAGGCGTCGACGCAGTGGACGGAGCATCATCATTCGAGCAGGCGGTGGCCAAGAGCAGAACGAGGGCAACAACGGCCAGGAGTCGCAGTCCTCTATTCATGTATTCCTCCCAGAGATCACGAGCTTTCCGGCCAGGCGCGGCGGGCGGCCCGGCCGATAAGCGCCCGGCGAAAGTGTCGGGGAGAAATTCCCGACAGCGCGGCGAGAACCCGGTTGATGCGCCCGGTCACCACCTCAGGCCGAGATCGGGCCGCAGCTGCCAGCGTCTCAGCGGCCACCTCGTCGGCATCTTGCCACCCCACTGAAGGCCACTTGTCCAGGTTCCAGCGCCCCCGCTCGTGGAACTCGGTACGGGTCAACCCGGGCAATGCAGTGGTTACCACCACATCGGTACCCTTGTGCTCCTCGTAAACGGCCTCGCCAAAACTGGTGATGAACGCCTTGGTCGCCGAGTAGACCGCAGTCATTGGCATCCCCTGGAGTGAAGCCATAGACGAAACGAGGACCACATGGCCTCGCCCCCTATCGACCATCGTCTTCAGGGCGGCATGGGTCAGCCGCACCAGCGCCGTGACGTTGACGCCAATGGTCTCCCACACCTCAGAAGCGTCTTGGGTGTGAAAGGGCCCTTCGTAACCCAATCCGGCATTGTTCACCAGCAGGTCTATGGGCGCCTCCTCGGCCACCACCCGCTTCTCCACAGCTGCCAAACCCTCCGGGTCGCACAAGTCGGCCTCCAGCACCTCCACGTCCAACTGCCCCTCGCTGGACCGCAACTCGGCAGCTAGTTCCTCCAGCCGGTCGCCGCTGCGGGCCACCAACACCAGGTCCACCCCGGCAGCGGCCAACTGCACCGCCATCGCCCGTCCGATTCCCGTCGACGCCCCAGTCACCAACGCCCGCTCCCAGCGAGCCCCCCGAGACCCTCGCAAACCCATTCCAAGCAACTCCATCAAGCGCAAAGCTGACGCTCTCACGCTGACAAGTTAGTGGTAGTTCAGCTTACGGTGGCGGAATCGCTGAGGAGGGCGACGTTGTCGTGGGAGACCTCCACGAAGCCGCGCTCGACGGCGATCGTGGTCTTAGCGCCCTCGGTGGTGTACACCCGAACCTCGCTGGGCACCAGGACGCCCAAAAAGGGCACGTGGCCGGGCTGGAACGCGATCTCGCCGTCGGTGGTGCGGGCTACCACCATCTCGGCTTCGCCGGTGTAGACGATCTCCTCGGGGGAGACGAGCTCTATGGTCAGGGCCACAGCTAGGCCGCCTGGGCCTCTAGTTCGGCTGCTTTGCGGTGGGCGTCCTCAGCCCCGCCGACCATGAAGAAGGCCTGCTCGGGCAGGTCGTCGAGGTCGCCGTTCACCAGGGCCTCGAACGAGTCCACTGTCTCGTTCACCGGGGTGAAGATCCCACCCATGCCGGTGAACACCTCAGCCACGAACATGGGTTGGGACAAGAACCGCTGCACCTTGCGGGCCCGGGACACAATCACCTTGTCCTCTTCCGACAGCTCGTCGAGGCCCAAGATGGCGATGATGTCCTGAAGCTCCTTGTAGCGCTGAAGGATCTCCTGCACCCGGCGGGCCACGCCGTAGTGGCGGTCGCCCACCACCTCGGGCGTGAGGATGGTCGAGGTGGAGGCCAGCGGGTCCACCGCCGGGTAGATGCCCAGAGCGGCGATGTCACGGCTCAGCTCGGTGGTGCCGTCGAAGTGGGTGAACGAGGTGAACGGCGCCGGATCGGTGTAGTCGTCGGCCGGCACGTACACCGCTTGCAATGAGGTAATGGACCGCCCCCGGGTGGAGGTGATGCGCTCCTGAAGCTCGCCCATCTCATCGGCCAGAGTGGGCTGGTAGCCCACCGCCGAGGGCATGCGGCCCAACAGGGTGGACACCTCTGAGCCGGCCTGCACAAACCGGAAGATGTTGTCGATGAACAACAGCACGTCCTGGTTCTGCACGTCGCGGAAGTACTCGGCCATGGTCACCCCGGCCAGGCCCACCCGCAGCCGCACGCCGGGGGGCTCGTCCATCTGGCCGAACACCAGGGCGGCCTTGTCCAAAACGCCCGACTCTTCCATCTCCAAGAACAGGTCGGTGCCCTCACGGGTGCGCTCGCCCACTCCGGCGAACACCGACACACCGCCATGCTGGGTGGCCACCCGGTTGATCATCTCGGTGATGAGCACTGTCTTGCCCACACCAGCACCGCCGAACAGGCCGATCTTGCCGCCCTCTTTGTAGGGGGTGAGCAGGTCGATCACCTTGATGCCGGTCTCGAACATGCGGGTGGACGGCTCCAAGGAGTCAAAGGAGGGAGGCGGGCGGTGGATCTCCCACTCCTCGCCCACGTCCAGGGTACTGCGGTCGGTGTCCAGGCAGTCCCCCACCACGTTCCACACGTGGCCCAGGGTCACGTCGCCCACTGGCACGGTCATGCCCTGGCCGGTATTGCGCACCACCGTGCCCCGGGTGAGGCCGTCGGTGGGCTTCAGGGCGATGGCCCGCACCCGGCCATCACCGATCTGCTGGGCCACCTCGGCCTTCACTGTTTCAGTCCGGCCGTCCACGGTCACATCGAACTCGATGGCGGTGTTGATCTCCGGCAACGCGTCCGGGGGGAACTCGGCGTCGAGGACCGGGCCGGCGATGGCCACGACCCGGCCGTCTTTGAGGTTCTCCGACATCAGTAAAACTCCTACAGGTTGGCAGTGGCGGCGAGGAGATCGGCTATGTCGCCGTCATCGTCCTCTTCTTTAAGGGCTTCGGCACCGCCGACGATCTCCATGATCTCGGTGGTGATGGCGTCTTGGCGGGCTCTGTTCATGGCCCGGGTGAGCTTGGTAATCAGCTCTTCGGCGTTATCGGTGGCCGCCTTCATGGCCCGCTGGCGGTTGGCGTGCTCGGAGGCGGCCGCGTCCAACAGGGCCGAGAACAGCCTCGACTCCACATACCGGGGCAAAAGCGACTCCAGCACTCCCTCGGGGGAGGGCTCGAACTCGAAGGCGGCCCGCAGCTCACCCGAGCCGGCCGCGGCTATCACGTCGATGCTCTCCAGGGGAAGGAAGCGCCGCACCGCCACCCGCTGGGTGCCGATGGTGAAGAACTCCATGTAGGCCAGGATCACCTCATCGATGTGGCCTGATTCGAACCGGTCGGCCACAACTTCAGCCACTTGGCGGGCGTCGTCGTAGGTGGGGGTGTCGCTCATGCCGGTGAAGGACTCGTCGATGCGGTAGTTGCGGAACCGGAAGTAATCGTGGCCCTTCTTGCCGATGAGAATGAGGGAGTAGTCCTGCCCCTTGGTCTGGGCGTCCATCAGCTCCCGCTCAGCCGCCTTGATCACCGAGCTGTTGTACGGGCCGGCCAAACCCCGATCAGAGGTTATGACCACGAACCCCACCCGGCGCACCGTCTCCCTACGCTCTAGCAGCGGGTGGGAGGCCTCAGCCCCCCCGGCGGCCACGTCCTCGATGACGCTGGTCAGCTTGGTCGAATAGGGACGGGCGGCGTGGGCCCGCTGCTGGGCCTTGACCACTCGGGTGGCGGCGATCAGCTCCATGGCACGGGTGATCTTCTTGGTGGACTGCACCGACGAGATGCGTCGGCGTAGCGCCCTTTCCTGACCACCCGGCATAGATCAGTCTTCCTCGGGGCGCTGGATGTCGGTCTCGGGAAGTGTGTGGTCGGCGTCGACCACCCCGGCCTCTGCCGCGGCTTGAGCCTCTGCGTCGGGCTCATCGCCCTCGGGCTCGGCCGACGACTCGAACTGGGCGGCGAAGGCCGAAACCGCGGCCTCCAGCCCCTCTTCGTCCACCGCGCCGGAATCCACCACAGCAGACATCAGGCCGGCGTTGCGGGTCCGGACCCATTCCAACAACTCTGACTCGAAGCGGGCCACGTCTTCGACGGGGATGGTGTCGAGGTAGCCCCGGGTGCCGGCATACAGCGACACCACTTGCTCCTCCACCGGCATGGGCGTCTGGATGCCCTGCTTGAGCAACTCGGTGAGGCGGTAGCCCCGGTCGAGCTGAGCCTGGGACACGGCGTCGAGTTCGGAGCCGAAGGCAGCGAAGGCCTCCAGCTCTCGGAACTGCTGCAAGTCGGCCTTGAGCGTGCCCACCGCGGTCTTCATGGCCTTGATCTGAGCAGCGGAGCCCACCCGGGATACCGAGATGCCCACATCCACCGCAGGCCGTACCCCCGACTTGAACAGGTCGTCTTGCAAGAAGATCTGCCCATCGGTGATGGAGATCACGTTGGTGGGGATGTAGGCCGACACGTCGCCGGCCTTGGTCTCGATGATGGGCAGCGCGGTCAGCGACCCCGCCCCCCGCTCGTCGCTCAGCTTGGCCGCCCGCTCGAGCAGCCGGCTGTGCAGGTAGAACACGTCGCCGGGATAGGCCTCACGTCCGGGCGGGCGACGCAACAGCAGCGCCATCTGCCGATAGGCCTCGGCCTGCTTCGACAAGTCGTCGTACACCGCCAGGGCGTGGCCGCCGTTGTCCATCCAGTGCTGGCCCATGGCGCAGCCGGCGTAGGGGGCCAGGTACTTGAACGGCGCCGGGTCGGAGGCCGGGGCCACCACCACCACCGTGTACTCCATAGCGCCCCGCTCGGCCAGTGTGGCCACCGCCTGGGCCACAGTGGAGGCCTTCTGGCCGATGGCCACATAGATGCACTTCACCCCTTGGCCCTTTTGGTTCAAGATGGTGTCCATGGCCACGGTGGTCTTGCCCGTCTTGCGGTCGCCGATGATCAGCTCCCGCTGGCCGCGGCCGATGGGAATGAGCGAGTCGATGGCCTTGATGCCGGTCTGAATCGGTTCATGCACCGGCTTGCGACCGGTGATGCCGGGGGCCTGCACCTCCATACGGCGGGTTTCGGCACCCACAATGGGACCCTTGCCGTCCACCGGCTCGCCGAGGGCATTCACCACCCGGCCCAAAAGGGCGTCGCCCACCGGAACCGACAGGATGTCGCCGGTGGAGCGGACGGCCTGGCCCTCTTCGATCTCGTCCACCTCGCCGAGCACCACCGCGCCGATGGAATCCTCGTCGAGGTTCAGGGCCAAGCCAATGGACCCGTTCTCGAACTCCAGCATCTCGTTCACCGCCGCGCCGGGCAGCCCGGAGATGCGGGCGATGCCGTCGCCCACCTCGGTGATCCGACCCACCTGGGCCAGCTCAACCTCGGGTTGGAACCCCTCCAGGTTGCGGCGGATGGCCTCGGCGATGGAACCGGTGTCGATGGTCAGCTCTGCCATTGCTCTCCTCGATAAGAAAAATTCATCAAACTCGTGTGCACGGGACTAGAAGGTGTCCCGAAGCTGGCTCAGGCGGTGGCGCACCGATCCGTCGATCACCTCGTCGCCGATGGTGGCCACCACGCCGCCCATGATGCTGGGATCGACGATCACCTTGATGTCCACCTGATGGCCGGTGGCCGCGCTCAGCGCGGCCGACAGCCGTCCAGCCTGGTCATCGGTCAGCGCCACCGCAGTCCGCACCTCGGCCACCGAGCGGCCCCGGTCTCGGGCGTTGATCTCCACCGCCTCCTGGGCGATGCCGATCAGATCGGACGACCGCCCCGCGGCCACGATCATCGACACCACCGCGGTGGTGGTTTCCAACGCCTGGCCGCCCAGCAGGTCTTCCACGATCTGCTGGCGGCGAGCCGCGGGGACTTGCCGGTCGGACAGCGTCATCCGCAGCTCATCAGAGCCCTCCAGCGCCCGAGCAACGCGGAAGAGCTCGTCAGACACCACGTCGAGGTTGCCCTCGGCCCGGGCCACCGCGGCTACGGCGTCGGCGTAGCTGACAGATCGCTCGGCCATTGACTCAGTCCTGGCCAGCGCCCACGCTGGCGATGTAGTCGTCGACCAGCTGGCGCTGCATCTCCGGGTTTTCCAAGCTGCGGCCCAGCACCGCCTCGGCCGCGCCGAGGGCGATGTCGGACACCTCCGACTGCAAGTCGGCGATGGCTTGGCGCTTGGACGCCTCGACGTCGGCCGCGGCCCGCTCCCGCATGTCGGCGATATCGGCTTCGGCCCGGGCCTGAAGGTCGGCTCGCACGGAGGCGGCCTGCTCTCGGGCCTCGTCCACCAGTCGGGCAGCCTCGGCCTTGGCGTCGGCCAGCTCCGCTTCGTAACGGGCCCTGACCTCCGCGGCTTCGGCCCGCTCCCGGTCGGCGTCGTCGAGGGAGTCCTGGATCCGCTGGGTGCGCTGCTCCATGAGGTTCTTCACCACCGGGAACAGCTTCCACTTCATCAGAGCCAACAGCACCACGAACGCCGCGCCGCCCCAGATAATCTCGGTGAGCTCTGGGATGATCGGGTTGGGCGCCGCTACACAGCCCTCGAGGTCCTTCTCGTATTTTTCAACGATCTCCTCTTTGGCTTCCTTCGCCTTCTTGTCGCCATCCTCGATCCTCTTCTTGAGATCTTTGATCTCCTCGAAGTCGACCGTGACAAGTTCTTCGACAACGGTCACTTCATCGAAGATGCAGGAGCCCACTGTCTCTCCTGCGGCGTTGGCCGCCGACGCGCTGAGCGCGACCGCGGCCACCAATACGGCAGCCGCGGCCCATAGCCGCTTGCTCATGGGAGAAGGAGGATGAAGACGACGAATCCGATGAGGGCCAGCGCCTCGGTAAAGGCGATGCCCAAGAACATCGTGGTCCGGGCCACACCGGCCGACTCGGGCTGACGGGCCATGGCGGTGATGGCGTTGCCCACCACGATGCCGATACCGACGCCGGGTCCGATGGCGGCTAGGCCGTAGCCGAGCCCTGCGCCTATAGCGCTCAGGCCCGCTTCACCGTCACCGGTCAACTGGGCAAGGATGGTGGATATCAGTGCAAGCAAGGTACGTGTCTCCTAGTGCTCGGGGTGTAGTGATCCGCCGATGTACACGGCGGTGAGAATGGTGAAGATGAAGGCCTGAAGGGCCGAGACGAAGATCTCGAAGGCGGTGAGCAGGATCAGCGCCGCAAACGGCAACACCGCGGGCACATAGAGGGTTCCCCACAAAGCGGCCGACAACACCGCGAAGGTCACCAGCAGCAGGTGGCCGGCAACCATGTTGGCCCAGAGCCGGATGGCCAGCGACAGCGGGCGGATCAACAGAATCTGAAGCAGTTCGATGGGCGCCACCAAGACGTAGAGCGCCTTGGGCACTCCCGGCGGGAACAGCGCCCCCTTGAAATAGTGGTAGAAGCCCTGAGCCCGAATTCCCACCACGTGGTAGATGGCCCACACCACCAGTGCCAGGGCCAGCGGAATGGCCATCCTCGAGTTGGCCGGGAACTGAATGAACGGGACGACCTCGAAGATGTTGCTGAAGAAGACGAAGAAGAACAGCGTGGTCAAGAAGGGCAGATACCGGCGGCCGTCAGGGCCGATGGTCTGCATGATGATGCTGTTGTCAACAAACTCGATCCCCGCCTCGGCCACCGTCTGCGCCCCGGTGGGCACCAGCGCCCGCCGTCGCCCCGCAGCCCAGAACAGGCCGGCGGTGAGCAACATCGCGGCTACATAGATCAACCCGGTCTTGTTGAGGGCCACCGGCGTGTCGGTGAACAAGAAGTCGGGCCATACGAACAGGTGCGAGACCGGGGGAAAGTCCAGGGCAAACACGTTCACTGAGTGGCTCCTTGCGGTTTCAAGCCGGGATAAGCGAGGGACATGGAGACGTATCGGGTCTCCCAAACCAGCAGAACAATATGGGCCGCGACCAGCGTGATGACAAACGGCAGCGCCTCAAACCAGCCGGTATTTCTCACCAGGAAATAGGCCCCGGTGAGAATTCCCAGGCGGATGAAGTAGCCGCCCATCACCCCAGCCATCAGCATTGTGGGCGAAATCCGCATCGACCACGTGATCAGCGAGGCGGCCAGCCAGAAGTTGACCAGGATCAACCCGAGGGCATAGCCGCTCGACCACAGGCCATCGAATCCCCACACCCCAGCGCACACTCCTACCAGCACCGGGCCGCCAATGAACCCCCTGCGAACGATGTCTTGGGCCATGGCCCGCTCGGGGGCCTCCTCGCCCATCGCCGTTTGCTGGTCGCTCTGTTCAGCCATCGTTGTTCTCCGAAGCAGACTCGGCCCGCCGGCTGGGAAGGTTGCGGTCGTAAGCTTCCATGCGGTCGCTATAAGCCCTCATGGCCTTCCACGAGGTGTAGGAAACAGTCAGCAGGCACAAGGCCAGCGTGAAGATCGGCGTCGTCCCCAGCGCTCCGTCGATGAGCCAGCCGAAGAAGCCGAACACCGCCGGGGTGGCCACCAATTCGAAGGCGATGGAAAGGGCATCTCCCGCGCTCTGGCTGTTGTGAAACTGGCGATTCTGCGTCATTGCAGTTGGCACGGGTTGGGCCCCTATAGCGAGTGGATTGGCCTCGCCGAAATCGTTTCGCGAACCAGGCTACGGGGCCAAATCATCAGCCTGGCTCCCTGAAAGGTCGATCAGGGGGTGCGGCGGCGCAGGATGGGGTGGAAGACGGTGTAGAGCAGCAACACCAGCGCCGCGGCGACGGGGACAATGATCACCTCTCCTTCCCCGGTATAGGTGGGATACAGCACCAGGGTGGACATCAAGGCAGTGAACAGCCACAAAATCAGCACGCTGCGGCGGTGGCCGTGGCCCAGGCTCATCAGCCGGTGGTGCAGGTGCTCCTTGTCTGGGGCGGTGATGCTGGTACGGGCCCGAGTCCGCCGCAGCACCGCCCACAACACGTCAACCACCGGCACGGCCAGGATGATCAGCGGTATGAGCATGGGGGCGAAAAGGAAGTACGTCTGCCCGGCGAACGGCTCGCTGCTGCGCCCCCCTACAGAGACGGTGGAGGCGGCCAAGAGCGTGCCCAGGAAGTAGGCCCCGCCGTCTCCCATGAAAATGCGGGCCCTATGGTAGTTCTGAGGCAGAAAGCCCACCGCCACTCCGCTGGCCACGATCGCCACCAGCGGCCCGATGTTGTTGGGCAACAGAACCTCTTCATCGGTGAGCTTGACTGAGTACACGAAGAACGTGAGCCCGGCGATGGCCACTATGCCCGCGGCCAATCCGTCGAGGCCGTCTATCAAGTTGATGGCGTTGGCGATGGCCACCAACCACAAGACCGTGACCACGAAAGCCAGGTCTTGGGACAGAATCAGCGCGTCCAGCACCGGCAGTCTCAGATTCAGCACGGTCACCCCGGCGAACGACAGGATGCTGCCAGCCAGCACCATCGACGCCACTTTGGCCGGCGCCGACATCTCCCGGACATCGTCGTAGGTGCCGAACGCGATCATCACCAGCCCAGCGATCACGATTCCCACTGCCTCTGATGGGGTGGCGAACACCACGTCGAAATCGCTGAGCAACCAAGCTGTGCCCATAGCCGACAGAAAGCCCAGGAACATGGCCACGCCGCCGAGCACTGCGGTGGAGCGCTCATGGACTCGGCGGGCATCGGGTTCCACCATGAAACCCAAACGCTCGCTTATCCGGCGGAACACCGGGGTGGTCGCCAGCGTGACCCCCGCGGCTACGGCGAAGACAATGAGATAGCTGTCAAGACCGGGAGCCATGGCGTTGGCAGGCGCCCTCTCGGTTGCCTATCCGGCCAACGAATAGGGGGTGAACCGACCGCAAAGGCCAGCTACCTCGGATCGGACCTCGGCCACCGCGCTTTCGTCGTCTCGCTGCCGCAGGGTCCGGCCGATCATGCCCGCGATTAGGCCCATCTCAGTCGGGCCCATGCCCTGGGTGGTGGTGGCCGGGGTGCCGATGCGCACTCCGCTGGTCACGAACGGAGAGCGGGGATCGTCGGGCACGGTGTTCTTGTTGAGGGTGATGCCCGCCCGGTCGAGCACCTCTTGGGCCACCTTGCCAGTGAGATCGTCGTCGAATGCCCGCAGGTCCACCAGCAACAGGTGGTTGTCGCTTCCTCCCGAAACCAGGCGGAACCCCTCTTCGGCCAGGCCCTTCACCAGGGCACCGCTGTTCTCCACGATGCGGGCCGCGTAGTCGGCGAATTCGGGGGTGGCGGCCTCGCCGAAGGCCACCGCCTTGGCCGCGATCACATGCTCCAGAGGTCCGCCCTGGAGTCCCGGGAACAGGGCCTTGTCGATGGCCGGGGCCAAATCCTGAGTGCATAGGATGGCGCCCCCTCGGGGGCCGCGCAGCGTTTTGTGAGTGGTGAAGGTAACGATGTCTGAATGGGGCACCGGATTGGGGTGAACGCCGCCGGCAATCAGCCCGGCGATATGGGCCGCGTCAAACATGAACAGGGCGCCCACCTCGTCGGCGATTGAGCGGAACGGCGCGGGATCGATGATGCGGGGATAGGCGGTAGCCCCAGCCACTATGAGCTTGGGTCGATGCTCGATGGCCAGATCCCGCACTTGGTCGTAGTCGATGCGCTCATCGCTGGGGGTCACCCCGTAGGCAACAAACTCATAGGTGCGCCCGCTGATGTTCACCGGAGAGCCGTGGGTGAGGTGGCCACCGTGATCCAAGCTCATGCCCAGCACGGTGTCGCCCGCCTCCAGCACCGCCAGATAGGCGGCCACATTGGCGTTGGCCCCCGAATGGGGTTGCACGTTGGCGTGGTCGGCCCCGAACAAGGCCGTGGCCCGCTCCCGGGCGATGGACTCCACCTCGTCGATCACCATGTTTCCGCCGTAGTAGCGGCGACCCGGGTACCCTTCGCTGTACTTGTTGGTGAGCACCGAGCCGGTGGCGCTCAACACCGCAGGCGAGGCGAAGTTCTCCGAGGCGATGAGCTGAATGGTGGTGTTCTGGCGCTCCACTTCCCGGCGGACCATGTCGAACACCGGGTCGTCTCTGCTGTCCGGCCACATCACAGGGCTACCTCTTCATTGGGCAATAGGGCATCGATCTTGGCCACCCGGGAAACGTGGCGGCCCTCTTCGAATGCCACCTCCAGGAAGCTGTCCAGGGCTTCCCGGGCCGCCTCCGGGCCGATCAGCCTTTCACCCAGGCAGATCACGTTGGCGTCGTTGTGCTGGCGGGTCAGCCGGGCCGAGGTCACATCGTGCACGGTGGCCGCCCGCACGCCGGGCACCTTGTTGGCGGCCATGGCGATACCGATGCCGGTGCCGCACACGCACAAGCCCAGTTCGACCTCGCCAGCCGACACTTTGCGGGCCACCGCCTCGCCGTAGTCGGGATAGTCCACCCGGTCGGTGCCGTGGGTGCCGCAGTCCACCACCTCGTGTCCCATGTCCCGCAAATGGGCCACCAGCACATCTTTCAACTGCACACCAGCGTGGTCGGCCCCGGCGGCGATTCGCGCCATGGCCTCAATCTACCCAGCCCGCTGTCTGATTGATGACTCTTTAGTGCGATCTTCCAACCCCATCGCTCTGCCCTTGCTGTTGCCTTATGCCGCTCAGGTGAAGGAAATCGGTGATTGCAACCACCACGGGCGGTCGCTGGTTCGGATCTCGGTCACCCACTTCACCCACCACAGTCCCCGACGACCGGGAGCCACCAGGCGGGCCGGGGCGCCGTGGCCCCGCGACAGAGGCTCTCCGCCCAGCTGATGGGCCAACATCATCTTGTCGACGTCGCCCAGGGGAAAGCGACGGGTGTAACCGGTGGCCGAGCGCACCTCAAGGCTGCGGCCCGTGGCACCCGGACCCAAGAGCTCGGACAACATGGCGCCGGTCCAGTCCTGCGTGCTGTACCACCCGTTGGTGCAATCCAACGTGGCCTCCTTGGTTGTGGTGTGGGCAACAAGCTCCTGATAATCCAAGTCCCGCTCAACCGATCCCCGCAGACGTAGCACCCAGTCGTCGGGGTTGATACGAGGTGGCGAGTCGGTGAACCACTGCACCACCGGCATATTTCGAGGCTGGCCTGAGCCCACTTCATGGGAGCCGGTAAAGCGCCGGTCGGCCGCAACCCATCGGTCGAAGACCGAGCGAAACCCAAAGGCGATCCCCGCCACTCCCAGCGCTTGCAGCCAAGTGCGCCGGGAGAGGTCTATCGGGCGAATCCGCTGAGGGCGGGTCACCACGTGCAGCATCGCCAGCGGCACGGCACCGATGGCGAATATGACGTGCAGCCCGATGGGCGACAACACCCCGAACGGCTCCCAGACGTCGAGCGTGTGGATCAGTCCGGTGACCAAAGCACCAGTGACCATCGTGGCCAGCGCCACAGAGGCAAAGCGGTTGGGACGACGGCGACTGAGGCCGCGCTGCACAACCGGTGACTTCGGACGGGCCAGAACCAAGACCACGAAACCGAGCACGCCGTGGAGGGTCACTAGCCACGCCGTTGAAGAACTCCCGAGCAAAAATGAGGCGCCACCGGTTATCAAGGCCAATGTCAGCGCAATCAGCAGGGCCTGGTTGGTCTTGCGGCCTCGAGAAGCGGGGCTTTCGGGCCGGTTCATTAGACGATCCCATCCACGTCAATCGCCCCTTGGCGAAGGATGGAAAGCCCGGCTTCGGTCACCTCTACGACGGTTGAGGGCGGGGACTGAAGCTTGCCCCCGTCGATCACCAGCTGCACGTCCGGGAATGCGGCAGCAGCCTCGGCTGCGGTGTCAGGGGTGGGCTGGCCGCTCAGGTTGGCACTCGTGGTGGCGATGGGACCGACTGCGGCAGCCAGAGCCTGTACCAGTGGGTGGTCGGGACAGCGCACTCCGCAGCCGTCCTGGACGATGGTAAGCGCCCCCGGCCAGCAATTCTCCATAAGCCGACGGGTGGTGGGAAGGGGATCAAACAGCCCTTCGGCGTCGGCCGGGCGGGCCACCAAGATGGCCACCGCCTTGTCGAGGGGGCGCTGCTTAAGCTCGAACAGCAAGTCCACGTTTTCGGGCAGAGCGGCCAAGCCGTACACCGTGTCGGTAGGAACGATCACCGCCCGCCCCGACCGCAGCTCGGACGCGGCCATCTCCACCAACTCGGCTGGGCCGCCCGCGCTCATTGGCTCCGGCATTGCAGCACCCGGTCCCGGCCGGCCAAATCAGGGTGAACCGCTTCGATGGCCAGCCCACCAGTTAGGGCGATGGCCGCGGCCTCGTCCATCTGGTCGGGCGACAATTCCAACAGCACCGTTCCCCCCGGGCTCAGCCACCCGGCGGCGTCGACCAGAATGCGGCGGGCGCCGTCCAGACCGTCGGGGCCGCCCCGCAGAGCCAGCTCGGGCTCCCAGTCAGCCACTTCGGGAGACAGCGCCTCATCGTCTCGCACATACGGCGGGTTGCTAACCACCACATCCACCGTCCCGGCCAGAGACTCGGGCAGGGCTTCGAACCACGACCCCCGGCAGACCGACACCCGCACCGCGGCCCGGCCCAGTCCGGACAAGTTGGCCTGGGCCACGGCCAGCGCATCGGCCGATACGTCGGTCAGCACCACCCGGGATGACTCGCACTCCGCGGCCACCGCCAAGCCCACCGCACCGCTACCAGTCCCCAAGTCCACCGCCACCCCGCCCGGAGGGTCGCAGCGGGCCAGCTCGGCGATGGCCAGCCCGGCCAGCGTCTCGGTTTCAGGGCGGGGAATGAGCACCGCGGGGCTGACCATTAGATCCAAGCCCCGAAACCCCCAGCGTCCCAGCACATACTGCAACGGCTCCCCCGCCAGTCGGCGGGTCAGCATCGAGTCGAGATAGGCCGTCTGCCGCTGGGTGGGCACCTTGGTCAGCCCTACGTAGTACTCGCCACCCTCGTACCCCGAGGCCTGTTCCACCATTCGGCGGGCCTGCACGTCGGAATCGGCCACACCCGCCTGGCCCAAGCGTCGGGCGGCATCGGCCGCCACATCGCCCCAGACAAGGCGCGGGGCGGCCAAGCTCACGACCCGACCAGGTTTTCCTGGCGCTCGGCCTCGGCCAGGGCATCAACGACCACATCCAGATCGCCAGCCAGAATTCGATCCAGCTTGTACAGGGTCAGGCCGATGCGGTGGTCAGAGACCCGGTTCTCCTTGAAGTTGTAGGTGCGGATCTTCTCCGAACGGCCCCCGCCGCCCACTTGGCCCCGACGCTGCTCCGACAGCTCGTCTTGGCGGCGCTGCTGTTCGGCTTGGAGCAGACGGGCTCGCAGGACAGCCATCGCCTTGTTGCGGTTCTGGAGCTGACTCTTCTCATCTTGCATCGACACCACCAGCCCGGTGGGCTTATGGGTGATGCGAACCGCGGAATCGGTGGTGTTCACTGACTGGCCCCCCGGCCCCGACGAACGGTAGACGTCGACCTGGAGATCCTTCTCGTCGATCTGGACCTCCACCTCCTCGGCTTCGGGCAGAACCGACACGGTTGCCGACGACGTGTGCACCCGGCCCTGCGACTCGGTGACCGGCACCCGCTGCACCCGGTGAGGGCCGCCTTCGAACTTCATCTTGCTCCATACGTCTTCGCCCCGAAGCATGAACACCACGTCGGTGTAGCCCCCCATGTCGGAGCCCTGGGCGTTCATCATCTCCAGCTCCCAGCGATTCTGCCCGGCGAAGGCCGAGTACATGTCGAACAGATCGCGGGCGAACAGGTTGGCCTCCTCGCCTCCCTCGGCACCCTTGATCTCCACTATCACGTTCTTGCCGTCGTTGGGGTCTTTGGGAGCCATCAGCTCGGCCAACTCGGCTTCTAGAGCCTCTACGGCCGCGGCAGCATTCTCGACCTCTGTTTCCAGCAGTTCCCGCTCCTCGGCATCGGCCTCGGCCAGCATCTCGGTGGCCGCCTCTATGTCCTCCCGGTGGCCCCTCAGTTCCCGGATGCGGGCAGCTTTGACCTCTAGTTCCTTGTAACGGCGGGCCGTGGCGGTATAAGCATCCCGATCAGCCAGCACCTCCGGATCGGCCAGCCGCTCTTCGAGCGCGACAAACTCCGCCACAATCTCCTCATAGGCTGAATTTAGCTCCATGCTCTCAACCTACCGCTGGAATGAGGGCGCGGCGGGGATGGATTGGCGAGATTGCGCTGGTCAGCTCTGCGAGGAAGAGCGCTTGCGCTGGCCGTATCGGCGCTCGAAGCGCTCCACTCGTCCGGCGGTGTCCACGATGGTCATCTGGCCGGTGAAAAACGGGTGGCTGGCACTGGAGATCCCAACCTTGGCCAGGGGGTACTCCTTGCCGTCCTCCCACTCGACGGTCTCGGATGTCTCAATGGTGGATCGGGTCAGAAAGGACGTCCCCGCGGAGGTGTCCTGGAACACCACCAGTCGGTAATCGGGATGGATATCGGGCTTCATGTTGCTCCTAGCCTCACACCCCGGCGGGGCCCTTCGCCACTTCCTCCAGGAATGCGGCGTTGTTGGGGAATGTACGGAGACGATCCATCAGCAGCTCCAAGCCAGCTGCCCCGCCCCCATTGCCATCGCTGGAGAGGCCATTGAGCACCCGGCGAAGCTTCCAAACTTGCTGAAGCTGACGGCGCTCAAACAGCAGTTCCTCGTGTCGGGTGGAGGAGGCGTCGACATTGATGGCCGGGTAGATGCGCCGCTCGGCGATGTGCCGGTCCAAGCGCAGCTCCATGTTCCCGGTTCCCTTGAACTCCTCGAAAATGACCTCGTCCATGCGTGATCCGGTCTCCACCAGCGCGGTGGCCAAGATGGTGAGTGAGCCGCCCTCCTCCACATTGCGGGCCGCACCGAAGAACTTCTTGGGCGGGTACAAGGCGCCGGTGTCGATGCCGCCGGACATGATGCGCCCCGTGGCCGGCGCAGCCAGGTTGTAGGCCCTCGACAGGCGGGTAATGCCGTCGAGCATGATCACCACGTCTTCGCCCCGTTCCACGATGCGCTTGGCTCGCTCGATGGTCATCTCGGCTACGTGGGTGTGCTCGTCGGCCGGGCGGTCGAAGGTGGACGCTGCCACCTCGCCCCGCAGCAGCCAGCGCCGCATGTCGGTGACCTCCTCAGGCCGCTCGTCCACCAGCAGCACCAGCAAGTGCACCTCAGGGTTGTTGAGTTCAATCGACCGGGCGATCTCCTTCATGATCGTGGTCTTGCCCGCCTTGGGGGGAGACACGATCAGGCCGCGCTGGCCCTTGCCGACGGGCGACAGCAGGTCGATGATCCGACAGGTCATGTTGGCCGGGTCGTCGACCCGCTCCAGCCGCAGATTCTCATCGGGGAACAACGGGGTGAGGTCTTCGAACTTGGGCCGCTGCTTGGCCGATTCGGGCGGCTGCCCGTTGACGCTGTCGATGTGCAGCAGAGCGGGGTTCTTCTCGTTACGGGTGGCCGGGCGGCACCCACCGGCCAGAAAGTCGCCCTTGCGGAGCCCGAACTGGCGGACCTGTTTGACCGATACGTAGGCATCTTCCTTGCTGGGTTGGAAGCCCTTGATCCGCAAGAAGCCGTAGCCATCGTCCCTCAGGTCCAAATGGCCGGAAATGGCGATGGGATCGCCCTCCCAGGCCTCATCTGCCCGTTCTCGGTCGTTTCGGCCCCGGCGCCGACGGCGGCGGTTGCCGATCTCTGGTTGGTCATCTTGCTGGCGAGACCGGTCCTGGCGATCCCCATCCTGGCGAGACCGGTCCTGGCGATCCCGTTCCTGGCGAGGACGGTCTTGGCGATCCCTATCCTGGCCAGACCGCTCCTGGCGATTCTGTCCCGGACGGTCCTCGCGGTCTTTACCCGAGCGGCTGCGATCGGTCTTCTCTTCGACTTTCGCATCCTTGGCCGGTTCATCCTGGGTCTCTTCTGCGTCGTCTGCCTGCTGGGGCTCGGACGACTCGGCCTCGGGGGCGGCCTCTTCGTTCTGCTTGCTCTCTTCTTTGGCTGCCTCGCTGACCTCTGCCTGAACGGGAGCGGCCCCGTTTCCGGCAAGATCGGCGGTTGGCTGGCCGTCGCCGTCGGCGTCGATGCCAGCGAGCTCGAGGATCATGTCCACGATGTCTGCTTTGCGGGCTTTGGCGTCTGGGCGGCCACCCATTGCCCTTGCGATGATCTGAAGCTGCGCCCGGTCTTTGCGCTGTAGTTTGGACCGAGAGAGCTCAGTGGTCTCTACGCTCACGATTCTCCCTTGAAGTGCCATGAATATGGGAGCACTTCGATTTGTTCGGCACGCCGCCCGCGAAGGCGGACGACATGAATTGGGCAGCCGTTAACCACCGGGACGCTGACAAAATGAATGTCGAAATCGACCGAGTGGTCAGAAGGCTTCCCGTAGGACTGCTTGCGAAACAGCAGCCCCAACCCCTGCGACGATACAGCAATTGGCCGCTACTGGCAACATTCCGGGCGATTTAGCCTGTCAGGCCCGAGACAGAAGCCTTCCCATCAGGTGATGGCCGGGAACCACCTCGGTTGAGGCCGCGCCCTGTTCGGTGTATACGCCGCCAGGACCATCCACCTCTGAGTCGACGATCAGATAGGGAACCGGATCGTCAATGTGGCTCCTTGTTGTCAGCGGTGTCGCGTGGTCGGGCAAAAGCAGGAGCCGCCACGGGCCCATCTGATTCAGTCCGTCCACCAATCCCGCCAAAATGCGCTGATCCCAGTTCTCCAGGCATCTGACTTTCTCTGCCACATTGCCCTCGTGCCCGGCCTCGTCGCTGGCCTCCACGTGGATGACATACAGGTCGGCGCCATCGGCCAACCCGGCCAGGGCGGCATCCCGCTTGCCTTCATAGTTGGTGTCGTACCAGGCGGTGGCCCCGGGCACATTGGCCACTGTCATACCGGTCAGCGCCCCAATCCCCCGCACCAAGTCGACCGCGCTGACCATGCCGGCCTCCACCCCGTGCATCTCCCGGAAAGAGGGCATATCCGGCTGAGAGCCCTGACCCCACAGCCAGATTCGGTTGGCCTTCAAACCGAAGCGGGACACGATCGAGCAGGAGGCATCTTCCAGCGCGGCCAGCTTGGGACCGGCTGGACCGCTGGGGCACACAATCGGCTGATCGGAGAGCTCGTGGGGAGGAGTGCACACCGCGTCGGCCCACTCGGCCGGGGCAACCATGGTGTGGCGATACTGAACTCCGGCATGGAAGCTGACCTCACCGCCAAGCTCGGCATCCAGCGCGGCAATGACCTCGGCGGCGCGAGCAGAATCGGGGTGCCCCCCCGAGAAGTCGGCCATGATGCCGTCGTCGGTCACCGTGACCAGATTGCAGCGGTAGGCCACCTGGTCGGGGGCGAGGGTGAGGCCCAGCGCGGCAGCTTCGATGGGCGAGCGTCCCGTGTGGTAGCGGGCAGGGTCGTACCCGAAGATAGACATGTTCCCCACGTCGCTGCCCGCGGGCATTCCCGGGGGGATTACCTGGGCCAATCCCACCTGGCCCCGGGCAGCCAGGGCATCGAGTACAGGAGTGTGAGCCGCCTGCAATGGCGTCGCCCCGTCCAGCTCGGGCACCGGCAGGTCGGAACACCCGTCGGGTATGCACACCACGTACTTCACGATGCCCGATTCTGCCAGATCATCTTTGAGCGGCCGCTATCCGAAGTCCATACCCGAACACTGGGCGACATGGGTTTTGACCGCCGACAAGTCGTTGGGCAGCCGCTGGCATCGCTCGGGCCTCTCGGCAAGTTCGGCTAGCGCCGGCGGCATTGGCGGGCGGGCCCCGATGGCCGCTTCCACTGCTTCGCCGAACTTGGCCGGGTGAGCGGTGGCCAAGACCACAATGGCTCCGTCGGAGTCGCGCCGGGAGCGGCGGGCGGCGGCCATTCCCACCGCGGTGTGGGGGTCGATGATCATGCCGGTGTCCCGGTAGAGCTCGGCAATGCAGGCGGCGGTCTCTTCTTCGTCCACTCGGACTCCCGACCAGTTCCTATCCAACTCAGAGGAGATGCGGGAGTCGATCCGCATCTCGCCGGTAGCCCGGAAGTCCTCCAACAGCTCGGCGGTGCGAATCCCGTCCCGGTCGAGCAGCTCGAACAGCAGCCGCTCAAGGTTGGACGACACCTGGATGTCCATGCTCGGCGACATCGTTGGATGCACCTCGGAAATTGCCATCGAGCCGGAGGCGAAGAACTGGGTCAGGATGTCATTGCGATTGCTGGCCACGATAAAGCGATCTACGGGCAGACCCATCTGACGGGCCACGTGACCGGCCAGCACATTGCCGAAATTGCCGGTGGGTACCGAGAACGACACCTGGTCCAAGCCGTACCGGGTGGCAGCGGCCACGTAGTACACGGTTTGGGCCATGACGCGGGCCCAGTTGATGGAGTTGACCGCCGACAGTCGCTGATCGGCCCGGAACGCGGCGTCGGCAAACATTGCCTTCACCAGGTCTTGGCAATCGTCGAACGTGCCCTCAATGGCCACGTTGTGGACGTTCGCGCTGTCGATGGTCGTCATCTGCCGTCTCTGGACCTCCGATACCCGTCCGTGGGGGTGCAAAATCACAATTTGAATGTTCTCCCGGTCGCGCACCGCCTCGATGGCCGCCGACCCGGTATCGCCCGAGGTGGCCCCAACGATGGTCACCCGCTCGCCCCGCCGGGACAGCTCCTCGTCGAAAAGGCGCCCCACCAGCTGTAGAGCGATGTCCTTGAAAGCCAGCGTGGGGCCGTGGAACAGCTCCATGAGCCACAGCCCGTCGCCCAGCTCCACCATCGGCACAACATCGGGATGGTCGAACTCCGCGTAGGCGTCCCGCACCATTTCGTCGAACCGGGATCGGGGATAGGCCCCGTCCACGAACGGCCACATCACCTCAGCGGCCAGATCGGCATAGTCACCCCGGCCGGGGAGTCCGCCTAGCGCTTCGGGGGAAAGCTCCGGCCACCGGTCGGGAACGTAGAGCCCTCCGTCGGCGGCCAGGCCGGCCAGCAAAACGTCGCCGAAGTCCAAGACCGGGGCCCGGCCCCGGGTGCTGACGTACTTCACGCTCACTGGCAGACGACCCGCAGCAACGCGGGTACGCCCCGCACCGCATCCAGATCGCGAAGATCCCCCAGAGTGGCCTGCACGTCTCGCTCGGTTGCCTCATGGGTGATGAACACCAGCCGAGCCTGGTCGCCCAGGCCCTCCTGCTCCATGGAGCGGATGCTCACCCCGTGGCGCCCGAAGACCCCGGCTACCGAGGCCAGCACTCCCGGACGGTCGAGCACCTCCATGTTGATGTAGTACTCCGACTCCAGGTCGTCAATGGAGCAGATCACCGCCTCCCCCAAGTCGCCGATCGGGGTCCAGGTTCCCCGGCAGCGGTTGCCGGCTGCGTCAATGAGATCGCCCAACACTGCGCTGGCCGTTGGCCGCCCTCCTGCCCCCCGGCCGTACAGCATCAGCTCTCCCACCGCATCGCCTTCCAAGAACACCGCGTTGAACGAATCCCGTACCGAGGCCAGCGGATGGTCGACCGGCACCATTGCCGGGTGGACGCGCACGGCCAACTCGGGCTTGCCCTCGACCTGGCCCACCTGCTCGGCAATGGCCAGCAGCTTGACCACATAGCCCAACCTCCGGGCATGGGCGATGTCGTCGGTGCCGATTCCGGAGATACCCTCCCGGTACACGCTGCCCGCCAACACCCGGGCCCCGAAGGCCACAGTCGCCATAATGGAAGCCTTGGCTGCGGCGTCGAACCCCTCCACGTCCGCGGTCGGATCCCTTTCGGCAAAGCCCAGGGACTGCGCATCGGCCAGAGCATCGTGGTAGCTGGTGCCGTGATCGGTCATCTGGCTCAAGATGTAGTTGGTGGTTCCGTTGACGATTCCCATCACCCTTCGGACCGGTTCTGCGGCCAGAGATTCCCGCAGCGGGCGAATCAGGGGTATCCCTCCACCGACGGCGGCCTCGAACAATAGGTCCACACCAGCGGCATCGGCTGCGCCGTAAAGCTCGGCACCATAGTTGGCCAGCAGTTCCTTGTTGCCCGTGACCACCGGTTTGCCCAGTTTCAGCGCGGCGGCCAACAGCTCTCGGGCGGGCTCGATGCCACCGATCAACTCCACCACCACGTCCACTTCGGGATCGTTGACCACTGAGGCGGCGTCAGTGGTCAGAACCCCGTCGGCCAGCACCACGTCGCGATCCCGAGAGGCGCTGCGCACCGCCACCCGCACCAAGTTCAAATCGATGCCGGTGCGCTCGGCGATCACCGATCGCTGCTCCTCCAGCAGTCCGACTAGCGCCGAGCCGACATTTCCACAGCCCAACAAACCCACGCCGATTCGCGTCTTGGAAGGATCGCTCACCTTCTCCACCGTACCGGGTGCGGGTAGCCCAACCGCCAAGATTTCCTCCCCATAAGACTTTTCATTGCTTTTCCATATATACGGTCTATTTTAAGTAAGGCATGTTGTCCTACGAACTGTTCTCATTGGCGGCTGACCTGCGCCAGCAGGCTGCGGAATGCGAGCGGGTTCGAGATGACGTCGACCGGGTCTGGCACGGGTTGGACCAAGTGCTCGCCGGACTGGTGGCGAGACACGGGATCGCGGTTTGGATGTCGGCCACCGCCGACGCCAGCCGCCTCCTGCTCCGCCACCAACACACCCATCTGATTCGGCTCCGCTTCGAGATTGAGCAAGTGGCCCGCCGGCTCCAAGCGCGTGCTGACGAGCTCATCGCCGATGCCAACCGGGTCGAGATGGCCGCCGAGGCAGCCCGACGAGACGAGGCCCGAGAACTCGGCATGCAGGCCAGCTATTTTCAATAGGCATCTCACCTTCTACAGTCCAGCCGATCCCGGTGCTGTTGCAGCATCGCAGCAACGACGAGTACCGGCCCTTGCCTTGGTCCAACCGCGATCTTTGGGCCATCGGACAAGTCATGGCGCGAACCGAGAGCGTCGGCGACTCATTTCGACAACAGTTCCAGTTCTCGGCCAGCCGCCGGGGAACGGCCACCGCGCTGAGGGCCATCGACCAGGCCTGGGGCGGGGGCTACTACAAGGTTGGCCCACAAGCCGAGACCGACCCTGAGGCCGCTGAGGAGGCTTTCGGCGGCGATGAGCTGGTGATCGATGTCCAGACGCATTACATCGCTCACCATCGCAGCAGCGCACCCGGCGTCGAGGGAATCATGGGGTTCATACGCGACGTCGCCCCTGATCGTTGGCAGGGGCTCGATCCCGAATTTCATCTCGATCTCGGCAGTTACCTGCGTCACATATTCCTAGAGAGCGAGACTGCGGCCGCGGTGCTCACCTGCACACCCGGCGACGATGGCCACAGCATCTTGACCAATCCCGAAATCGCCGCCACCCGCGAGCTGATCGATCGCTTGGCGGGGACCGGCCGGCTGATCAACCACTCGATCGTTCATCCCAACGCGCCCGGCGAACTCGACCGGATGGGTTCGCTGATCGAGCGCAACAGGCCGTCGGGCTGGAAGGTCTACACCCTCCATGGGTGGGAGGGTCAGCCTGGCTGGCGACTCGACGACGAAGAGTGCGGTTTGCCGTTCTTGGAGAGCAGCCAGGAGCTGGGGGTGGGCATTGTGTGCGCCCACAAGGGACTGAGCGCTTTGGCACCAGCCGGGTCGCCTGCCGATATCGGCCCAGCCGCGGCCTGCTTTCCCGAAATCAACTTCCTCGTCTACCACTCTGGATACGAAACGCCGGTCGGCGACGAAGAAGAAGGCCCCTATGACCGGCGGGCCCCTGCCGGCACCGACCGTCTAATCAAGAGCCTGGAAGAAGCCGGCATTGGGCCGGGAGGCAATGTCTACGCCGAGTTGGGGAGCACCTGGTATGTGTTGTCGCGTCGGCCCCGGGAGGCGGCCCACGTGATTGGCAAGCTGCTCAATGCGGTGGGCGAGGACAACGTGCTGTGGGGCAGCGACTCGATTTGGTATGGATCGCCCCAACCCCTCATCGACGCCTTTAGGGCCTTTGAGATTCCCGCAGAGCTGCGTCAACGTCACGGTTATCCAGAACTCACCAGCCGCATCAAGGAGAAGATCTTGGGGCTAAACGCAGCCCGGGTATATGGGATCGACCCGGACCTGACCCGCAGCCAGGTAGCCGACGACGACCTCACATGGGTCAAAGCCGCATTCGACGAATACATGTCTTTATAGTGTATTTTCATAATTCTCTTGCTATTTGATCTTGTCGAGACTATCAAGGGGCTCCCCCTGATCCGCCCGAGGGATCAGCTGAATGAAAGGCCCCACCATGTCTGTCCTGACCATGAACACCGAGGAGATGGACCATCTCCAGCAGCAGTTCACCGCATTTGCCGGCCAGGTGGAAGATCTCCGCACTCGCCTGACCGCCACCCTGGAGGGAACCACGTGGACGGGCAGCCGCTCGGAGCGGTTCCGGGGCACTTGGCATGAGCAGTGGTCACCCTCCCTGGGGCAGTTGCAGGAGGCGCTCACCGAGCTGTCCACCGCAGTAGGCCTAGAGCGCCAGAACACCATCGCGGCCCTCGATTCGATCTGACCATGCTGGCCGCCCTCAATCTGGTCTGATCTGCCGTCCGAGTCGCCCCATCGCACAAGCCTGTGCGCCTCTTCTACGACGGCCCCGAGGGCGCCCGGGAGGTGACCGTCGTCGGCGGGTTGCCAGCCACCGTGGGAGACCTGGCCGAGATCTTGGGTCTGCCCCCACCGGTTGAAGGGCTCTGGGTCGGTGATCAATGGGTGGCCTCCGAGCGCCGGATCGACGACGCCGGAGTGGCCGACGGCGTCCGAGTAGGCGTCCGCCCCGGTCCGGAACCCGAACAGCCGGGGTGGGCTCTGGAGGTAGCAGGTGGGCTGTGTGCCGGCAGCCGCTATCGGTTTCCCTCTGAAGGACTGAGCCTTGGCCGCTCCCCCGAAGCAGACGTGACCCTGACCGACGTCGGCCTGAGACCCCACCACGCCCGATTTGAACGCCGGGGCCAACAGATTCTCGCCCAGATCGGCGACAAGGAGCCGATTGAGGTCGACTTCTCCACGCCGCTGCGGCTAGGGGGTGCATTGGTCCAGGTATCACTCACCCCCGATGACCGGCCGAACCGCCTGCTGGGACGTACCGCCTCGGAAAAAGTCGCATTCAATCGACCTCCCCGACCAGCGCTCTACGAACCATCTGAACCCCTCATCGCGCCGTCTGAAGGGCCGGGGAGATCACCCCAAACGGCGGCGTTCGGGTGGGCGGCGCTGGCCGGACCGCTGCTAGTCGGGCTGCTTATGGCTGTGCTCTACAGCCCTTACATGGCTTTATTCGCCCTGCTCAGTCCCTTGATGATGGGGGCACACTGGTTCGACAATCGGCGGCGCGACCGCTCTGACCGCCGACGATCCCGGCGCAGAGTTCAAGCCTCAATGGTCAGTTTCCAAATCGCGGCCGAGGCCGCCCACGCCGCCGAAATCCACCGTCGCCGCGACCTGCACCCCCACCTGGCCGAGGCTGTCAGGCGTATCCGGCAACCCAGCGTTCGGCTCTGGGAGCGACGGCCTGCCCACGATGATTTCATGGCGCTGGTTGCCGCTCACGGCCCCCTGCCGTTTACCCCCAACATGGCCGTCGATGGACCGCGGCCCTCTGAAGGGGTCGCCGCCGCGATCGACCAACTCGGGCCTCTGCCCGACTCCCCCATCGCCGTGGACCTGCGACCAGGTCAGCTGCTGGGCTTGGTAGGTCCCCGCCGCGCGACCACGGCGATGGCCCGGGGCCTGCTCATCCAGGCGGCCTCCTTCCACGGCCCGGCCGACCTGGCAGTTCTGGTGGCCGCCGACGAGGTCACCCAGCCGGTTTGGGCGTGGGCGTCCTGGCTCCCCCACACCGTCCACCCGTCCGTCAGCCGATCGCGTCTGCTCGCTGACCACCGCTCCGCCGCGGTCGAGATCGCCGCCGAGTTGGCCGACGCCTGGACCCAGAGGGGGGAGGCCCACTGGCCCCAGTTGCTGGTGGTGGTCGACGGGGAGAATCTGGCCACCGGCCGGACACCGCCCCTTCGCCCTTTGCTCCAGGGACTGGCTGGGCCGGTCTCGGCCATCGTGTTGGCCTCCAGCGTCGACCAACTGCCGGCTGCCTCCACCGCGGTGATCGAGGCCCACAATGGATCCGGCACCGTCGATCTGTCCCAATCGGGCCAGACTTTCCCGTCGGTGCTGGCCACCGGAATGAGCCTGGGATTGGCCCGGTCCGCCGCCCGTGGCTTGGCCCGCTACGAAGACCCCGAACAGTCCGGTGCCGATTCTGCCATTCCCGACCAGATATCGCTGTTCGATCTTCTCGGCCTGCCCGCCTCCGAAGGCGACAACGCCTCGCACCACTTGTCCGAAGCCGTTGCTACTCGCTGGCAGCGGGCCGAGCACGCCGACAGCCTGGCTGCTCCCATTGGGGCCGATGGCCACGGCACGCTGGTGGCCGACTTGGCCGCCGACGGCCCCCACGCCCTGGTGGGAGGCACTACCGGGTCGGGCAAGAGCGAGTTGCTGCGAACGCTGGTGGCCGCTCTGGCCGCGACCTACTCCCCCGAACAGGTCAACTTCGTGCTGATCGACTACAAGGGCGGCAGCGCATTCGACGCCTGCGCTTCGCTGCCCCATGTGGTCGGGTTGGTAACTGATCTGGATGACCGGCTGGCCGAGCGGGCACTGCTCTGCCTGGAGGCCGAGCTCCGCCACCGCGAGCACATGTTGCGCGATCGAAGAGCAACCGACCTGGCCCATTACCGGACACTGGCCCACACCGGGAGCGGACCGCCCTGTCCTCCGTTGGCCCGGCTCGTGGTGATCATCGACGAATTCGCCGCCTTGGCCGCCGAACTGCCCGGCTTCATGGACTCGCTGGTCAACGTGGCCCAGCGGGGCCGCAGCCTGGGCATGCACTTGGTGTTGGCCACCCAGCGCCCCGCGGGGGCAGTGAGCGCCAACATCCGCACCAATACCGCGCTGCGAATCGCCCTGCGAGTGCTCGACGCCGCCGATTCGGTCGACGTGCTCGACAGCCCGCAGGCCGCCGCCATCGGCCGTCACCGGCCCGGTCGAGCGTACGCCCGATTCGGCCCTGGCGAGTTGGTGGAGTTTCAGTGTGCCCTGGTCACCGGGGTCACCGCCGCCCAGCGAGGTCCTAGAGTCGTCCCCGCCCCCGACGGCATCCCTGAATCCGAGTCCGAGGCCGCTACCGACGATGAAAGTCCCGACGACTTGTCCCGGCTGGCCGAGGCAATTAGCCAAGCCTGGGACTGCTGGGAAGGTGTCCCACCCCGCCAACCCTGGCCCGACCCCCTGCCGTCGATGGTCTCGCTCGACGAGCTGACTGCCGACGGCCCCTCGGGAGCCGGAGTGGCGTTCGCCCTCGCCGACGACCCAAACCGGCAGTGCCAGTACCCTCTGAGGTGGGATCCCTCCCAAGGCAATGCCCTGTTCGTGGGCAACCCGGGCAGTGGAACCACAACGGCATTGGGGTCGTTGGCCCTGGCCCTGGCCCGCCGCTACTCCCCAGGCCAGGGCCACCTGTACGCCTTGGATTCCGGTAGCGGGCAGCTGGCCCCCCTGGAGGGTCTGCCCCATTGCGGGGCGGTGGTGAGCCCTGATGAGCGCGACCGAATTCGACGGCTCATCCGACGACTGGAAGAAGAGCTCGACCGGCGGTTGGCCCAGGGTCGGACATCCCAGGAATCCAACCCTCCGCTCGTGGTGGCATTGATCGACAACTGGGGCGGCTTGGCCAAGAGCCTGGACAACGTGTCCGACCTCGCTTTGCTGAATTCGCTGGAGCGGGTGTGGTCTGAGGGTCCCGCCGTTGGCCTGTATCTGGCCGCCGCCGCCGACCAGCTGTCCAAGGTGAATCGGGCTATCCAGGCGGCCACCCCCCAGACCTTTGTGTTTCGCCTCGGCGATCCCGCGCTTTACCGCCAATGGGGTGTGGCCGTGGACGACCCGGCCACGCTGCCTGCGGGCCGAGGTTTCGCTCTCCCTTCAGGCATCGAGCTCCAAGTGGCGGTGCCCGACGGCGGTCTGGCCCGCGCCGTAGCAGAATTGGCTGCCGGACACCCCCAAACCGGCGGCCCGCAGCCGGTAGAGACCCTGTCCGCGGTGGTCGACCCGTCCCGCTTGGACCCCGCCCGCCTGAAGGGTTCGCCGGTGTATCTGCCGCTAGGGCTGGGCGACGAATCCCTGACCCCGGTTGGACTCACCCTCTACCCCGGCGAGCACGCCTTGGTCTTGGGGCCAGCTCGCTCGGGCCGGTCCGCAGCCCTGGCACTGCTGGCTGAGATGGCATCTGCGGACCGCGGGCAAGTGATCGCCTTGGCCAATGAGGGATCGCCGCTGGCGTACAGCCCTGATGCCCAGCATGTCGCCGATATTGGTGAGCTGCTCGCCGCTGTGCAATCGGCCGAACCCCCAACCCTGCTGCTGATCGACGACGCCGAGACGGTGGGCGATCCCGACGGCGCCCTGAAGTCGCTCGCCGCCAACAGCCGCCCCGGCCTCCACATAGTGGCCGCCGGCCGCGCCGACCGCCTTCGCACCGCCTACGGCCACTGGACTGCCGAGATCCGCTTCTCCCGTACCGGTGTCCTGCTGCAACCCACTCCCCTCGACGGCGACCTGTTCACCATCCAGCTCCCCACCCGCCCCACCCTCCCGTCACTCGCCGGCCGCGGTTACCTAATCCAAAACGGCCAACCCTCCATCCTCCAGATCGCCATGGCGAGCGCCGGATTCGAAACCTAGACGTCGTTGCGGAGGAGATCCTCGTGGGTCTCGCGGCGGACGACTAGGCGGGCATCGCCGTCTCGGGCGAACACGACGGCGGGGCGTAGGACTTTGTTGTAGTTGGAGCCCATGGAGTGGCCGTAGGCGCCGGTCACCGGGGTAGCCAGGATGTCGCCCACCGCGATGTCGCTGGGCACCCAGCCCTCACGTACCAGAAGGTCGCCTGACTCGCAGTGCTTGCCCACCACCCTTACGGTCTTGTCGCGGTTGCGGTCGACAGCTCGGGGTAGGAACGTCTCGTATCCACTGCCGTACAGAACTGGGCGGGGGTTGTCGCTCATGCCGCCGTCTACTGAGATGTAGGTGCGGATGCCGGAGAGTTCCTTGATGGTGCCCACTTCGTAGAGTGTGACCGCGGCGGCAGCCACCAGGGCTCGACCGGGCTCCACGCTCACCGGGGCGGTAAAGCCAGCCGATGAACAGGCTTCGTCGATAGCCGCAGCCCACTCGGCGATGGTGGGGGCCGACTCCCCCTCCACATAGGCCACGCCCAACCCTCCGCCTAGCGACAGCTCGGGGAGGCCGTAGGGCTGGGCAAACCCGGCAATCACCTCTACCGCCTGCTGGAAGGAGCGCAGCTCGAATACCTGGCTGCCGATGTGAGCGTGGAGGCCCACCAGCTCCACCGAGTCGGCCTCCCGGGCTCGGCGGATGGCGGCGTCGGCCAACCCAGTGGAGGCGGTGAACCCGAACTTGGTGTCGTCTACTCCGGTGGTGACGTACTCGTGGGTGTGGGCCTCGACTCCCGGTGTGATTCGCAGCAGCACCTCGGGGCGGGCGCCGGTGGCAGCGTGGAGGGAGTCGAGGCGGTCGAGCTCGTCAAAAGAGTCCACCACGATTCGGCCCACTCTGACCTCAACCGCGGCAGCCAGCTCATCGGCTGACTTGTTGTTGCCGTGCATCACCAACCGGTCGCCAGGCACGCCGGCGGCCTGGGCCACAAACAGTTCCCCTCCGGTGGCCACGTCCAGGTCGAGCCCCTCCTCGTGCACCAGGCGGGCCATGGCCAGACACAAGAACGCCTTGGAGGCATAGGCCACCGACCCGTCGAAGGCAGCTCGGGCCTGGCGGCACCGCTCGCGCACGTGGTCCTCGTCATACACGAACAGCGGGGTGCCGAACTGCTGGGCCAACTCCAGCGTGTCGCACCCGGCGATGGAAAGCCGCCCGTTGTCGCCTACCGAGGCGTTGTCGGGCAAAAGGTGGAGGGGTAGCGCCGACATTGCCAGCCCCTACATCGACTCCGGCGCGCTCACGCCGAGAGTGCCAAGGCCGACGGCCAGGCCCACACGGGCGGCATCGATCAGCACGAGGCGGGCCTGGGTTAGCTCGGGGGGAATTTCAGAGCCCACCACATAGCAGTCGTGGTAGAAGCTGTGAACGGCGGCGGCGAAGTCTCGCAGCCAGGCAGTGACCCGGTGGGGGGCCCTCTCTGCGGCCGCGGCCGCGATCACCTCATCCAATGTGGAGAGCTGGCGCATGATCTCCAGTTCCCGCTCGTGGTCCAGCAGGCTCAGGTCCACTTGGTCGATGCTCTGGCGCACCACCCCGTCGGCCCGGGCCCGGGCCGCGATAGAGCACACCCGGGCGTGGGCCATCTGCACGTAGAACACCGGGTTCTCCATCACCTGTGCGGCGGCCTTGGCCAGATCGAAGGTCGGGGCAGTGTCCATCGACTGGAGCAAGTAGGTGAACCGGGCGGCGTCGGCACCTACCTCGTCGATCACGTCTCGCAGCTCGATGAGGTCGCCGGTGCGCTTGGACAGACGTACTTCTTCGCCACCCCGCTCTAGGCGCACCAACTGGGTCACCACCACCTCCAAGCTGGCGGGGTCGCAGCCCAGCGCGGCCATGGCCGCCTTCATCCGGGCGACATAACCGTGGTGGTCGGCCCCCCACACGTTGATGAGCAATCCCTGCGAACCGGCCCGCTCGAGCTTGTCGCGGTGATAGGCGATGTCGGGCAGCAGGTAGGTGTACTCCCCGTCGGACTTGATCAGCACCCGGTCCTTGTCATCGCCATAGTCGCTGGAGCGCAGCCACAGGGCCCCTTCGGACTCATAAGAGACCCCGGCGGCGTCGAGCGCACCCAGTGCGTAGTCGATGGCCCCGGAGTCCACCAGGACCTGCTCGCTGGACCAGGTGTCGAACTCCACCGCCATCGAGCCCAGTACTTCCCGCTGGTCGGCCAGCGCCCGCTCCCGACCCCACTGTCGGGGGTCGGCATCTTGGGGCATCCCCGCAGCCCAGTCCACGATGTACTGCCCGTTGTAGCCGTCTTCGGGCACCGGGTCGCCCGCTCGGACCGCAGCCAGTGAGGCCGCGTACAGGTCCATCTGGGTGCCCCGGTCGTTGATGTAAAACTCCCGCTGCACGTCGTAGCCGCACCACTCCAGCAACCGGGCCACCGCGTCGCCGTAGGCCGCTCCCCTACCGTGCCCAGCGTGGACCGGCCCAGTGGGGTTGGCGCTCACAAACTCCACGATCACCGAGCGGCCCTGGCCCAGGTTCTGGCGCCCGTAGCTATCGACACCGGCGGCCACCGCGGCCACCACCGCGCTCTGCAGCCAACTCGGCGCCAGCTTGAAGTTGATGAACCCAGGACCGGCCACGCTCACCTCGGCCACATGCTCTGGCTGGTTCTCCTCTAGCCAGGTGGCTAGTTCCGCCGCCAGCTCCCTGGGGTTTCGCCCCGCCCCCTTCGCAACAGCCAGCGCCGCGTTCGATGACCAGTCGCCGTGCTCCCGTCGAGCCGGTCGCTCCAACCCCACCTGGAAGTCCGCAGGCAGGTCGACGCCCGAGGCCACGAGCGCGGCGCGCAGGGCGTCAGAAAGGGAGGAGCGGATGTCGGCCATGAACTGAGACATCGTACCGATGCCCCGCTGGGTATACTCACCCAGTTACTGCCCACGTAGCTCAGGGGATAGAGCACTTGCCTCCGGAGCAAGGGGTCGCAGGTTCGAATCCTGCCGTGGGCGCTCGGTGTGAGCCTGCGTTGGATCTACTGGTCGGGAGAATCCTCGGTGCCGAGTTGGTCGGCAATCTCGCGGAGCCGCTCAACGGCGGATTCGTCGTCTAGCTCTCCTAGGTAGGCGGGGAGTTTGATGCCTACTTGGGCGGCTAGGTCGTGGATGGGGGGCAGGGAGCTGGCCAGACCGGACAAGAAGTTGGCGGTGCTGTTGCCGGAATTTCCGTCGTTGGCGCCGGAGTCCCACACGGTGATCTGGTCGATCTTCAGGTTGGAGATGGCCTTTACCTGCTCGGCCACCAGGGTCGGCATCTGCTCGGCGATGAGCAGCAGGGCGGCCAGCTGGGGATTGCCGCCGGCGTTGTTCACCAACGCCCCCAGGCCCTCGGCCCGGCGGGTGAGCAGGGCCAGCAAGCCCAGTGCCTCGGCTTCCATGAGCAGGCGCTGGCCGTCGGCCTCGCCGCCTTTGACCAGCCTGATCCGGTCGGCCTCGGCCTCGGCCAGGGTGCGGACCCGCTCCCGCTCAACTTCGGCGGGCACCACGATGTCGGCTTCCTGTGAGGCCTTGTCGCGAGAGGCCCGGGCCTGCTCGGCTTGGCCCTCGGCAGCAAACGACTCTTCGGCGGCCCGGGCCTGGGTGACCCGCTCGGCGGTGACCGCGGCCCGCTCAGCCTCGGCCTCCTGCTGGCGGCGCTCGCCGTCCGACTGGGCGATCACCACATGCGACTCGTTCTCCCCCTCGGTGGCGGTGGCGTTGGCCTGGGCCACCTTGATGCGCCGCTCCCTCTGGGCCTCGGCGGCGCCGATGTCGCCGTCCCGCTCCTGCTCGGCCACCTTGATCTTGGCCTCGTTGATGGCTCGGGCGGCTGCTTCCCGACCCAGGGCGTCGATGTAGCCCGACTCGTCGGTGATGTCCTGGATGTTGACGTTGATGAGTCGCAGGCCCACCTTGCGCAGCTCGATCTCCAACGACTCGGTGATGTTGGTGATCAGCTTCTCCCGGTCGGCGTTGATCTCCTCGATGGGCATGGTGGCGATGACCACCCGCATCTGGCCGAAGATGATGTCCCGGGCCAGGTTCTCGATCTCCACCAGGCTCAGCCCCAGCATCCGTTCGGCGGCGTTCTGCATCACACCGGGCTCGGTGGAGACCCCCACCGTGAACGTGGCCGGCGTGTTGACCCGGATGTTCTGCTGGGACAGGGCACCCTGGAGCTTGATCTCGATGGGGATGGGGGTGAGATCCAAGAAGGCGTAGCCCTGGATGACGGGCCACACCAGGGCGCCGCCGCCGTGGAGGCATCGGGCCGATTGGCCCTGTCCGCCTACCCGACCGTAGATAACCAGCACACGGTCGGAGGGGCAGCGCTTGAAGCGGGAGGAAATCCACAGCAGGGCGATGAGAAGAATGACAATTAGGCCGGCAACAAGGGCTATAGCAGCCATCAACGAGTCCTTTCGGGTCTATCTAGGTATGGGTTACAGGGGTTTGACGAGGACGGTGGACTGATCCACCACAGAAACCACGGTGACGCGGGTCTGAGCCGGGAGATCGTTGTCCGAGTTCGTGTAAGCGTCGATCACTCGAAGCCGTCCCTGGATGAGGATTTCGACTTTGCCGGGCATGGATCGGTTGGCCGGGATTGGCAGATACACAGTGCCGATGATGCCCACCGCGCTCTGGTAATCGACCGAGCCGCTCTCCTCCATCTGGGCGAACTTCCGCCACATGTAGGCCACGGCGAGAAATACCGCCAGCCCCACCGCGATGGCCACGATCACCGAGACCGGGGTGGAGCTGTCCGCCTCCTTCATCAACACGCCGGTCCAGCCGAAGGCGAAGAAGAAGGCCGTCAGGCTTCGCAAGGACAGAAATCCCGTGCCCGCGCCCTCGTCGTCAAGATCGATATCGAGGTCGGAGCCGACGCCGAAACCCAAGAACAGAAGCTGGAGAATGAGGAAGACGCCGGCGACTATGCCGATCAGATAGAACACCTGGAGGTCGCCGGTCAGGCCATCCCACCAGTCGCCCATCTGATTGTCCTCCCGTCTATCGCGCTATCTCGCAGTCCGGCTCGCAGTCTGGCGCTTGGTCTCTGGCGCAGGCCTGCGGTTTGGGCCTCAACAATGGCCATCCTACCGGCTTTTCCGCCAATTTCCTCCCCGCCCCTCCCCCATCGTCACTTCCTGGGCAAATAGGCCTTGAATGACCAAATCACATGCCCGGCGTGGCAAAGTCTCCACATGGCCGAAGCCAAAGTTCGCTGGACCCACCAGTGGAAAGAGCTCTACGAGGAGGTCATCGACTCGGGGCTGTGCACCGGCTGCGCCGGCTGTGTGATCGCCTGTCCCCACGATGTGATCGGCTACAAGCACGAGCCCGGCCAGTACAAGCCATTCCACCTCGAAGAAGAGCTGGGCCTGACCGACTGCATCCACGGCCAGAAGGGGTGTACCTCCTGCACTCGGGCCTGTCCCCGGTTCCGTACATGGGAGGCCGAGGCCGATGAGCACCTGTTCGGGCGCATCCGCAACGAGGACGAGGTATCGGGCATCTACAGCGACATCCTGCTGGTGCGGGCCTCAGACGACTACGTGTACGAGGTGGGCCAGGACGGCGGGCTGGTGTCGGCCATCTTGATCTGGTGCCTGGAGAACGACGTGATCGACGGCGCCCTCACCTCATTTCTGGAGGGAGGCGACGCCGACGGCTGGAAGGCGGTCCCCGGCCTCGCCGTCAACCGGGAGGAGGTGCTGCGGGGCGCGGGCAGCCGCTACACCTACTCGGCCAACCCGCTGGCCTACCGGGAGGCCAAAGAACAAGGGCTTGAGCGGCTGGCCCTGGTGGGCATGAGCTGCCAGACCTCCATCGGCCCGGTGATGTGGAACCGCAAGGTGGGCAAAGTGGGCCGCCCCATCAAGTTGAACATCGGGCTGTTGTGCTCCAAGAGCTTCGACGACTCCATGTTCGAGGAGCTGTTCTGGGTGAAGTACGGCCTGCCCACCGACCAGATCGCCAAGATGAACATCAAAGGCGTGTTCCAGGTGTGGATGAAAAACGGCGACTACCACGAGATCAACCTCAAGGAGTGCCACGCCTGGACCCGCGAGGGCTGCAACCTCTGCCCGGACTTCGCCGCCGAGCACGCCGACATCTCCACCGGAGGCATCGGCGAAACCTCCGACTGGACCCTCACCGTGATCCGCACCGAATTAGGCCGGGCGGTGGTCAACGCCATGCTCGAAGACGGGGTGATCGAGGCCCGGCCCGGCGACGACGACCCCGGAGCAGTGGCCCTCATGCACAAGCTGGCCGCCAAGAGCCGCCAGCGCTGGCCCGACTGGGCCGAAAGCGCGGTCCGTGTAGGGGTTTGAGGGGGTCCGCTAGCTGCTGGCAGTGGAGAGCAGCTAGCCGAGCCCGGATTCCTCCAGGATGCACTGGCGCATGATCTGGCTCACCTCTTGGGTCAGATCGGCGTTTATGTCGCTGCGCAGGTCGTCGTCAAGCTCTTTGAACTCCTCGAAGGTCAGTGACTCCCTGATTCTGTCGAAGCCGCACTCGCACACATCACCCAGGTTCTCCCGCACCTGCTCATCCAGGTCGTCCTGGCCGGCTTCCTCACATCCGTCGCGAAAGTTGCGCTCGGGCTGGCCGACGTTGGGCTCTCCCTTGTAGTCGGCGGCGTTATCGTCCCAAGAGGTGGGCGCACCGGAATTGCCGCAGGCGGCGGCCACCAACAACAGCGCGGCCACCACAGCTAGCAAACGGGCCCTTCTCACGGGCCCAACGGTATCGCTCGATTCCCCGAAGTCGCGAACCATTGCCGGTCTACACCCCGTCGGCCAACGCCAGAGACCTGGCGAACACCTCGTCGAGCATGTCTTCGGTAAGCCGGCCGGTGAAGGTGTTCTGCTGGCTCACGTGATAGGAGCACACCACGGTCTGCCCGCCGGGAGCAGGCGCCTCCAAGCCGTGGGCAAACTTGGGCCGGGGCCGCAACCCCAACTCGGCGGCCACCGCGCCGTATCCAATGGCCCCCAGGGCGACGAACACCTCGGCCCGGTGCAAAAGGCCCAGCTCCCGCACCAAGAACGGGCGACACGCGTCTCGCTCAGCCGGTGTGGGCTTGTTCTGGGGCGGCGCGCACCGCACCGGGGCGGTGATGTAGACATCGTTCAGCACCAGCCCGTCGTCCACGTCAGTGGCGTTGGGCTGGTTGGCCAGCCCCATCCGGTGCAGCGAGGCATAAAGGAAATCGCCCGAACGGTCGCCGGTGAACATCCGCCCAGTGCGGTTGGCCCCGTGGGCCGCCGGGGCCAGACCCACCACCACGATGCGGGCCTGAGGATCGCCGAAGCCGGGCACCGGCCGGCCCCAGTACGTCCAATCCCGATAGGCGGCCCGCTTGACCGCCGCCACCTCTTCCCGCCAGGCCACGAGTCGGGGGCAGGCTCGGCAGTCGATAACATCGGCAGCCAACTCGTCAAATGAATCCACTACAGGCAAGCTAGAGGAAATGGGCGGCGAGACTTGTACACAGGCAGCGACACCTAGAGGCATGGTCCACAGAGCAGATGGCCGCTAAGACCCGCAAACCCACAATGGTGTTGTTCGTACGCCACGGCCAGACCCCCACCACCGGCGCGGTGTTGCCCGGCCGGGCACCAGGGCTGCACCTGAGCGACCGGGGACGGGAGCAGGCCGAACAGGCCGCAACCCGAATCGCCGCCTTGGGCGCCGACCGCATCGCAGCGGTGTACGCCTCGCCCATGGAGCGGGCCCGGGAGACCGCCGCCCCCATCGCCCGGGCGGTCGGCCGAAGGGTACGGGTTCTCGACAGCCTCAACGAGTGCGATTTCGGCCGGTGGACCGGACGGCGCCTCAGCGACCTGCGCCGCCGACGGGACTGGCGCCAGGTGCAGCGCACCCCCAGCAGCTTCCGATTCCCCGGAGGGGAGTCGTTCGCCGAGATGCAGACCCGGATGACGCACGCCGTGCAGTCGCTGGTGGCCCGCCACCCCGGCTCAACGGTGGTGGCGGTATCGCACGCCGACACCATCAAGGCTGCGGTATCGCACGCCTCCGGCGCCCACCTGGACATGTTTCAGCGGATCGTTGTGTCTCCCTGCTCGATCACTGCCATCCTCTATAGCGCCGACGGCCCCCTGGTGCTGGCCGTCAATAACACGTCCGACCTGAAAGCACTTGTGCCGTCATGAGCCCCTCATTCGACCTGAACGATCTCGAACACTTTACGGTGGGCACCATCGGCCCTCCTGGACAGCGGGTCTTCTATCTCCAAGCCGGGGTCACCGGCACCCTGGTTTCGCTGAAGCTGGAAAAACAACAGGTATCCGCACTGGCGGAGTATCTGGACGGCGCTCTGCGAGAGGTCGCCGACGACCTCGACGCCATCGAACCCGAAGCCGATATCGGCCTCATCGAGCCAGTGGACGTTGAATGGACAGTCGGCGACATCGGCATCGGATATGACGCCGATGCCGACCGGATGTTGATCATGGCTACCGAGATGCCCACCGAAGAAGAGTCCGAGGAACTGGCCACCGCCCGATTTCACATCACCCGAGGGCAGGTAGCCGGGTTCATCGCCCGGGCCCGACAGGTGGTCGCATCAGGCCGCCCACCGTGCCGCTTCTGCGGCGCCCCCCTCAATGACGACGGCACTTGGTGTCCCTGCTCAAACTGATGAATCCCGCCCAGTCGAATACCGAGTCTCCGTTTCGCGACCGACCAGCGCTCAATGACGAGGCTGCTGTCGAGATCTTGGCCACCGGCGAGTTGGAAGTACTGGGGCGCATGCCCTGGAGCTCCAACATGACTTTCTTGGTGGACGTCCACGCCCCCAATGCCCCCATCGTCCAGGGGGTGTACAAGCCGGTGAAGGGCGAGCGGCCCTTGTGGGACTTCCCCGCCGGGCTGCACAAGCGGGAGATCGCCGCCTTCGAATTGGCCGGCACCCTGGGCTGGGACTTAGTGCCACCGACCGTGTTGAGAGACGGGCCGCTGGGCGAGGGATCGGTGCAGTTATACGTGCCCACCGACTACGACGAGCACTACTTCACCCTCCGGGAAGAACTGGCCCATCACCGCTGGTTCCAGCGGCTTTGCGCATTCGACTTCATCATCAACAGCACCGACCGCAAGGGTGGCCACATCCTTCTCGGTGATGACGGACGCCTCTATGCCATCGACAACGGATTGTCATTCCACTGTGAATTCAAATTGCGCACGGTGATCTGGGAATGGGCCGGTGAGCCGCTGCCCCCCGATCTGGCCGAAGACGTGAAACGCCTGCTGGACGAGGGCATGCCAACAAGCGTGGCCAGCCTGCTCTCCGTATTGGAGAGGGACGCCCTGTTGACCCGAGCGAACGCCCTGGTTAGCGAGGGCCGCTTCCCCATCGACCCCAGCGGCCGTCGCCACCCCTGGCCTCTGGTGTAGCGACCGCCCCGGCGGTTCAGCTCCGGGCTTGGAGCGCCTCAATCAGCTTGGGGACCACTTTGTGCACATCACCCACGATGCCGAGATCGGCGATGCCGAAGATGGGGGCCTCGGCGTCTTTGTTGATGGCGATGATGTTCTTAGAGCCCTTCATCCCCACCATGTGCTGGGTGGCTCCGGATATGCCGCAGGCCACATAGACGTCGGGCTTGACCACCTTGCCGGTCTGGCCCACCTGGTGGGAGTAGGGCACCCAGCCGGCGTCCACGATGGCTCGCGACGCGCCAGCGGCACCGCCCAGAAGCTTGGCCAAGTCCTCGATCATGGAGTACTTCTCGGCTTCGCCCAGGCCCCGCCCTCCTGAGACCACCACGCCGGCCTCGTCCAGCTTGGGGCCAGTGGACTCCTCGGCAAAGCGGTCGACCACCCGGGCCGCCCCGGTGGCGCCCAGATCGGGCACCGGCAATGCCGACACCGCAGCCGGGCCTCCGCCGGACTCCTCGGCGGCAAATGACTTGGGACGAACGAGGAACAGGCCGACGCCCGCCCCGTTGAATTGGGTGCTGACGTTGACCGTGCCGCCGAATACCGGCTCGATTCCGACCAGCGATCCGTCGGCTTGCTCAAGCTCCACGACATTGGTGATGACCGGCGCACCGAGTTTGACCGAGAGCCGTCCGGCGACGTCTCGGCCGTCGTAGGTGGTGCCGAACAAGATCGCGTCGGGAGCGGCGCCTCCCTCGATGGCCGCGGCCATGGCCGAAGCCACCGCCGGCCCTGCCAAGCCGTCGTCCAGGTCGCCCGTTGCATGAATCGTGGTTGCCCCATGAGCGCCTAGCTCGGCGGCCACCGGCTCGCCATCGCCGCCCACCACCGCTTCCACGGTGTCGGCAAGCTCGCGGGCCCTGGTCAACAGCTCCAGGCTGATCGAGGCGACCTTGCCGCCCGATTCCTCGGCATAAACCCAGATGGTTCCCATTTCGCCTCCTAAACGATCCGAAGCTCTTCGAGCAGGGCGATGATGCGCTCGTGGGCGTCGCCCTCGTCGGTGATGATCTCTCCCGCCTCCCGCTCTGGAGCGGGGCTGACATCGGTGATCTCCTGGCCGCTTCCGGCCCAACCCACCTGGTCGGAGCTGATGCCCAGGTCGCCGATACCCACCTGGTCCATCGGCTTGGACTTGGCTGCCATGATTCCCTTGAACGATGGGTAGCGGGGCTCGACCACCCCTGCGGTCACCGAGACCACCGCAGGCAGGGGGCACCGCACCTCGTCGTAGCCGGCCTCGGTCTGGCGTTTCACCACTACTTCGCCGCTTTCAGCCTGGATCTCCTTGGCAAAGGTGACCGAGGGCAGGCCCAGCAATTCGGCCACCTGCTCAGGAACCGTGCCGGTGTAGCCGTCGGACGACTCAGTGGCGGCCAGAATGAGATCTGCCTGGGCCCGGCCGATGGCTGCGGCCAGCACTCGAGCAGTGCCCAGGGCGTCGGTTCCGGCCAATGCCTCGTCGCTCACCAGGATGGCCTTGTCGGCCCCCATGGCCAGCGCCGACCGCAGGCCGTTCACCTCTTCATTGGGCGCCATCGATACCAATGTCACCTCGCCCTCGCCGGCCGCATCACGCAGCTGGAGGGCCATCTCCACGCCGTAGGAGTCCGACTCGTCCATGATGAGCTTCATGTCCCGCTTGAGGGTGTTGGTCTCCGGGTCGAGCTCCCCTGGATCGGCCGGATCGGGGATTTGTTTCACACAGACGACTATGTCCATAGCGTGCAAGTCTCCCACCACACTTCTGGCGCGCAAAACCAAACGAGGGGAACCGCAACAGCCGCGTTTTCTGGTCCCAATGGGCAACAAGTAGCGTGGAAAGCCTGAAAGTCCTCCTCCTCGTCAACCCTCACGCTTCATCGGTCACCGCCCGGACTCAGGTTGTCATCCAAAAGGCCCTGGCCGCCGACCACGAAGTAACTCTGGCCGCCACGCATCGCCGGGGCCACGCCTCGCGCCTAGCCCACGGGGCAGTGGCCGACGGCTGCGACGCAGTGGCGGTGCTGGGTGGCGACGGAACCCTGAATGAGGCCATCAACGGGTTGGCCGGCTCTGATGTGGCGCTGGCCCCCCTGCCGGGAGGATCGACCAACGTGTTCGCCCGGACGATAGGGCTGCCCGACGATCCCGTGGAGGCGGCCGCAATGTTGCTGGAGACGCTGGCCGCCCGCCACATAAAGCGGGTGGGGCTGGGGCAGGTGAACGGGAGGTACTTCCTGTTTCACGCCGGAGTGGGCTACGACGCGGCCGTGGTACAGCAAGTGGAACGGCGGGCGGGGCTGAAGCGGTACGCCAACCATGCTCTGTTCGCCTTCGCGGCAGTCGACACCTGGCTGCGCCACTACGATCGGTCGCGGCCCCGGTTCACCGTCTACCACGCCGATGGCGAGGCCGTGACCGGCCAGTTCGCCATCTGCCTCAACACCAACCCCTACACCTATCTGGGCACCCGCCCCTTCAACGTGATGCCTGACACCACCCTTGATGCACCCCTTTCGATGGTGACCATGCGATCGCTGCGGGCCAGCCGCCTACTCCGGGTTGCGGCCAGCGCCCTGGGCTACGGGCCCCCGGTAATCGCCCACCGCCACGTCCACTCCCGCCCTGATGTGCTAACTGCCGTTGTGGCCAGCGACACCCCATTCCCCTACCAGCTCGACGGCGACTACCTCGGCGAAACCACCCGCCTCGAGTTCCACCACGCCCCCGGAGCCCTCGCTTTGGCCCTGCCAATGGAGTGACAGCTAGATCTTGCCCAGTGCCTCTCGGGCGACATCGGGGACATCGGTGATGACCGCATCGGCGCCCATGGCGGCGAGTTGGGTGATCTGATCGGGGTCGTTGACGGTCCAGACGTTCACTTCCAGGCCGGAGGCGTGAGCGGCCTCGATGAGGGCCTTGCTGGTTGATGCAAAGTAGGGGTGAATAGCGCTGTGGCCTTCAGACAGCGCTCGGGCGACCAGCAAGTCAGGGGCCAGCACTTCGAAGGTCAAATAGGCAGTAGGGATATCCGGGTCGATGGCTCTGATCCGATTCAGAGCCTCCATGTCGAACGATGAGACGATCACCTCCCCGCGGTGCTCTCCTATCCCCCACCCCATCACCAGCCCTGCCACCGCTGCTGATACTTGGTGCTTGTCGTCATAATCCGGATCGTTGGGCGCGCTCTTGATCTCGATGTTGATCACGAAGGGCCGATCCACCGCGGGGTCCCGGCACACGTCCATTACTTCGGCGAGCGTAGGAACCCATTCGGGCAGTTCGTCATCTTGGAGCTCAATGATGGCCCGGCCGTCGGGCAAGTGGGCATCGTGGTGGACAACCAGCACGTCGTTGGCCGTTCGCCTGACGTCCAATTCCACTCCGTCGGCGTTCAGCCGCACCGCGGCGCGAAACGCCTCCAAGGTGTTCTCCCTCTCGGCCGCCGACGCTCCTCGATGGGCGATCACCCTCATGAGGGTGCCCTCACAAGAGCAACACGGTTGTCAACCGTCAACATGTTCACCATAAGCCCCTCTTGCCACATCAGTAGACCACCTCTATCCTTATGCCCGCGTGATATCCAAGACCTTGCTGGAAAAACTAGAAACCGCTGCCAACGATTGGCGGTGCCAAGCCGCCTGTCGGGACACCGATCCCGACCTGTTCTTCCCCGTTGGCAGCACGGGCATGGCTCTCGAGCAGATCGAGACGGCCAAAGTGGTGTGCCAAGCCTGCGACGCCCAGTCGGCGTGCTTGGAGTTTGCTTTGGCCACCAACCAGGACTCCGGCGTCTGGGGAGGCACATCTGAAGAAGAGCGCCGCCCGCTCCGCCGCCGCTGGGTTGCCGAACAGCGCCAAGCGTCCATCATCCTGGCCTAGCCGCCTGTCGGGAAGCGGCCCCCAGCAGGGGTATCGCCACCTCTACCACAGTTCCGGGACGATGGAGATCCCCATCTCCGTTTGCCATGGTGATGGTCCCTCGCAGATCAGCACTCACCAGGTTCCTAACGATGGCGATTCCCAATCCGTTGGCGCTGTCCACATCAAAGCCCGGTGGCAACCCAACCCCGTCGTCGGTCACCCGTACCTGAACCCGTTCGCCGTCGTTATCCAGCTCTAGCCGCACCTGTCCGCCGGGCGGTTCGGGATAGGCGTGGTCCATCACGTTTTGCAAGCACTCGTTCAGCACGACGGCAAGAGGGGTAGCCACATCGGCAGCCAACTCTCCGGCATCGCCGGTCACCTTGAATTCCACCGGCCGGTCGGGACCGGTCAGCCCCTCCTCCACCATTCGCACCAGCGACCGAACGATTTCCACGAAAGGCACATCGCTGCTCGCGTCGCGCGACAAGATCTCGTGGACGATTGCTATGGCCCGAATGCGCCTTACCGATTCCTCGATGGCATCCCGGGCTTCGGCGGCAACGGCCCGGCGTCCTTGAAGGCGCAAGAGCGAGGACACCGTTTGGAGGTTGTTCTTAACTCGGTGGTGGATCTCAGCGATCGTGGCGTCCTTCGACATCAGGAGACGATCCCGGCGGCGCAATTCCGATATGTCCCGCATCAGCACCAATGCGCCGGTCACCTCCCCTCTGCCAATCAACGGCAGGCAGCGCAGTACCACAGTGCCCCGGTCACCGTGTTGAATCTCCACAGTCTGGGGCAGGCGGGAGGCGAACGCGGCTCGAATAGCCCGCTGCTCCAGGCCGATCTCCACCAGTCGTCGGCCCTCGACATCGCTGTGGAGGCCTATGCGATGCAGCGCCGAGGCGGCGTTGGGGGAGATGAGCTGAACCCGGCCTGAAGCGTCCAGCAGCATCAGGCCGTCTCCCACCCGGGGCGATTCCTCGGTCTCGATGTCGTCTACTGGGAATGGATACTCCCCCTCGGCGATCATGGCCGCCAGCCGCCGAAAGAGCTTGAAGTAGCTCATCTCCAGCTCGCCGGGGTTTCGCTGGGTGTCGGGATCGAACTCCCGGGCCATTACCGCCACCACCTCGCCATGGCAGTTCACCGGCACGGTCAGGGTGCGGACACGGGGCTGGTCGACGTGGCCAATCCGCCCGCCGTCGGTGATCCGCCCCTCCCTATAGGCCACGTCCACCAGCGGACGCTGCTCGGGAGTGAACACCTCCCCCATCAAGTTGTTGCGATGGATCGAGCGGGCCGTGGTGGGCCGGATCTGCCCGGCAATGGCATAGCTCACCGGGATGTCGTTCGCCTGCCCAGTAGGCACGTACAGCAGTAGGTCGGCAAAGGAGATATCAGCCAGCGGCGCCCACGTCCGCATAAGCCTCTGGAGGTGGTTGAGGCGCGACTTGGCCAGACCGGGCGCCAATTCCTCCAGGCTCGCCATCAGCCAAGCTTATGGCTCGTGGCGAATCAGCTCCCGAAGCCGATGGATCGACCGGCGGCTGAGGGATCGAGTTCCACATAAGCCACGCTGGAGGCCGGTACCCCGACCTCGCGTCCTCGATTGTCGGTCAACCACAGCATCTCGCCGGACGCCAGTTCCGAGGTGATGGCCTTCTTCACCGTCTCCACATCGGAGTCGGGATCCAATTCCACCTCTATCTCCTTCTGGCTTCGGATTACGCCGATTCGGACGTGCATACAAATTCTCCTTGGGCTCGAGCTAGTTGATCTTGAGCTCCGGGCTATAGATGCGCCGGGGCGGAGGGTTGTCCACCAGGTGGGCGGCCATGGCCGCAAACGCCTTGCCAGCCTCAGAGCCAGGGGCCTCTGCCGCGATAGGGCGGCCTGCGTCGGCGCCCTCCCGCAGCGCTGGCAGCAGCGGCACCTGTCCGATGAGGGGTACGTCGAGCCTCTGGGCCAACTCTTGGCCTCCCCCGGCGCCAAACAGCTCATACCGCTTGCCGTCGTCGCCGGTGAACCAACTCATGTTCTCGATCACCCCTCGCACCGTAAGGTTGACCTTCTCGGCCATGAAGGCAGCCCGCTGGGCCACTCGCTGGGCCGCGGGCTGGGGGGTGGTCACCACGTACACCTCGGAGCGGGGCAGGAATTGGGCCAAAGAGATAGAGACATCGCCGGTGCCCGGGGGCAAGTCCACCAGCAGGAAATCGGGGTTGTCCCAGGCCACGTCGGTGAGAAACTGCTCCAGAGCCTTGTGGAGCATGGGACCCCGCCAGATCACCGCCTGGTCCTCCTCAGCGAAGAACCCCATGGAGATGCACCGCACGCCGTGAGCCTCAGGGGGCACGATCATCTCGTTGACCATCTGCGGGAGCTGGTCGATTCCCAGCATCTTGGGAACGGAAAAGCCCCACACATCGGCATCGACCACCGCGGTGCGATGGCCAGCCGCCGCCAACGCCACTCCCAGGTTCACTGTGACCGACGACTTGCCCACTCCCCCCTTGCCGGAGGCGATCAGCATCACCCGCGTCGAAGAGCCGGGATCGGAAAAGGGGATGGTCCGGCGCGGCGGTTCGGAGGTGTCGCCTGCAGGAGCCATGCCGGTAGATTACGGCATCGACTCAGAAATCCCTGTGCCGTGACCAACCGCCACTATCTCGACCACGCGTCCACGTCGCCCATCCGACCCGAGGCGCTGTCGGCCATGAACCTATGGTGGGCTGCCGGACACGGCGACCCCTCCCGGATGCACGCTGAGGCGCTCACCGCCCGCTATGAGATCGAACAGGCCCGACAGCAGGTGGCCGACTGCTTCGGCGCCCGCTCCCGGGAAGTGGTCTTCAACAGCGGGGCCACCGAGTCGATTGCCGCTGCCGTGCGGGGGGCATCGCATCGGGGCACCCACCAGGTGATGAGCGGGGTGGAGCACTCGGCGGTGCGATTGTCATCCCAGCGGCTAGTAGCCCAGAATCACCGGGTCACCGTGGTTGGAGTGGACAGCACCGGGCGGGTGGACCCTGACGACATGGCTGCGGCCGTCGGGCCAGACACCGTCGCGGTCCACTGCCAGTGGGCCAACCATGAGGTGGGGACGGTGCAGCCGGTGACCGAAGTGATCGCCGCCTGTCGGGAGCGGTCCCCTGATGTTCTGGTCCATGTGGACGCCGCCGCAGCCGCGGGCCGGGTGGCGATTGACTTTGCCGATACCGGCGCCGATCTGATGTCGATCAGCGCCCACAAGTTTGGAGGGCCTCAAGGCGTCGGGGCCTTGCTGGTGCGCCGCGGGCTGCGCTTGGTGCCGTTGTTGGAAGGCGGCGACCAGGAGCGTGCTCGACGGGCCGGGCTGGAGAACGGCGCGGCCATCGCCGGCTTTGGAGCCGCGTGCGCCGCTCTCGGGGACGGCGGCTTGGAGAATGAAGCCAGCAGGGCTCGAATCCAAACCGACAGAATCCGAGACAGGGCGCACAGCATCGAAAGCGTCGTGCTCTACGGCCATCCCACCCATCGCTTGCCTCACCTGGTGTGTTCGGGCATCGGCGACGTGGAGCCCCAGGCCGTGCTGATCGCCTTGGATCGGGCTGGGGTGGCCGCTCATTCGGGCAGTTCGTGTGCCTCAGAGTCGCTGGAGCCGTCGCCGGTGCTCGAGGCCATGGGCGTAGACGCCCATCATTCGCTGCGCCTCTCGGTGGGGTGGTCGACCACCGACACCGATGTGGACGCGGCCATCGAAGCCCTCGAGGAAGCCTTGGCCGAATTGCGCAAGCTGCGGAACTAGCCCAGCCAGTCGAAGAAGTCAGCGCCGGCCAACGCGTTGGAGATGCCGTTCAGATCGTCAACGTGCAGGAACTCAAACCCGGCCGCCTCGGCGTAATACCGGTCTACGTCGGTGTCGCCGATGTGAATGTAACGGGAGGCCTCAAACTGGTTCCGCACCTCGTCCAAGTGGTGCTTGCCCCCCACGAAATCCACGTCGATCCCATGGATGTCCCACAGCCGCTGCTGGTCAGAGCGCACCCGGTCGGAGCCACTGCCGATCACATATCCCCTGGCCTTGGCCTGCCTCATGGCCTCCAGCAAGATCGGCCCCGGCGGGTCCCCGCACTCCAACGTGCCATCGATGTCGAATGAGATCAGGATGTGCAGAGACTACTGAGCCATTAGGACTATTGAGAACCTAGCCGCCACGATGGCGCGATCTGATATCATTAGATATCACAGGAGGTGGTGGTGACTGACATCTTGATCCGTAACGTCCCCATTGAGGTGCTCGCAGCAATCGACGCCAACGCGAAGCGGGTTGGCCTCTCGCGCAACGAGTACCTCCGCCGAACATTGGAGAGCGAACGCGTAGTTGCCGCCAGCTCTGTGAGCGTTGAGGATCTCAAGCGGATCGCCATTCTTGCCCAAGACCTCGAAGATCCCGCCGTCATGTCCAGTGCGTGGTCGTGACAACCTGGCTGATCGACAAGTCTGCGATCGGGCGACTGCACCTCACCGAAAACGCAACCGAGTGGACTGAACGAATCGAGCGAGGTCTCGTCCACATCAGTACCGTCACCCGACTCGAGGTCGGCTACTCGGCTCGATCGGCAGCCGATCATCGCACCCTGGTCTCGGAACCTCCGATTGCGCCGATGCCCGTGGAGTACCTCACTCCCAGGATCGAGGACCGAGCACTTGAACTCCAGTTTGTGCTCGCGGAACAAGGCCAACATCGAGCGCCGTCCATTCCTGACTTGCTGATCGCCGCGACGGCGGAACTCGCCGAACTCACGGTGCTCCACCTTGACAAGGACTTCGAGCTCATCGCCCAAATCACCGGCCAACCAACTCAGCGCATAGGCACGGCGTAGCTGCCCTGCCAGCGACTTCCGCCGGCATTCACTCGCTCGGGAGGGAGGACTCGAACCCCCAATGACGGGACCAGAACCCGGTGTGTTGCCAATTACACCACTCCCGAAAGCAGCGGCCAGTGTACTCCCCTGCCCAGCGAAAGGAGAACCCTTTAGAGTCGCCGCCGCGGCTCGGAGCCCAAGGCCTGCAAAACAGAATCTGCCCCCAACCGCTTCACCCGGTGAACCGGGGAGAGGCTGATGGGGGCGTACACATGTACTGTACCGTGACACCCCGTGGCTGATCAACCATACAAATACAGCGACAGCGACAGCGCGGTGGCTGGCCTCGTCTCAGCTGTCTCCTCGACCCGCTTCGACACCTACCGACAGGGAGTCGACTCCGATGTGGCAGCACTACAGCTCTACACATGGAATACCGCCGCATCCGCTGCCTTCTACGGGCCATTGCAAACACTCGAGATCACTCTTCGCAATGCGGTTCACGACGCGATGAGAGAAGCCCACGGTACGCGCTGGTTCGAGAACCCACTGCTTCTTCGCCCAGCTGAACAGGACAAAATCGATGAAGCAATCCAGCATCTCAATTACCTCCGCAAGCAGCCCACCGCTGGTCGAGTGGTCGCATTATTGCCCTTTGGATTTTGGGTGACACTGTTCGCCAATGCCTACGACACGACAATCTGGCGGACCGATCTGCACAACATCTTCACACCTCGAGTGAAGGACCGCGGCGGACTCCACAACACGCTCGATCGACTTCGCACCCTGAGAAACAGAATCGCCCACCATGAACCGATTTTCCAACGCAGTCTCAAAGACGACTACCAGCGAATCCGCGTCGTCATCGGACACCTCAGCAGACCGACCCTTGCCTGGCAAGACCACCACAGCCGAGTATCCGAAGTTCTCAACGTCAAGCCTGATGCCGTGCTGAAGTTCTAGCCGCCCGGCGTCAAGTTGACATTTGTCGTCTACCCTTCAATCCATGAGAGGCAACCCGATGGCTCTCACTGGTTTCGCCCTGTCGGCCTTAGGGTGGGCATTGATCTGGATCTTTCCCTTCGCCTTCATCTGTTGGCTACTGGGTGCGGCATTCTCCTACGCGGGGGAGCGCAAGGCTGTCCGTCACGGGGTGCCCTGCCTGTGGCTCGCCAGAGCAGGCATCACCATCTCGATCCTGCCTATCGCTTTCTTCATCGGCATCCTGTTGCATGCCAACCTCACCGGATAGCCAGCCCGCCCTGCATGTCCATGCAGACACTCCCACCATCGGCAGGTTGCCAGCAAGCACTGGCGCTGGGCGCGCGACCTTCGGATTATGGTAAGCGCATGGCAAGGCGGTGGCGCACTGGACGGCGGCGGTCCGTGCGGGGCTACACAATACGCAACCGTCGCGGCAAGGTCGTTTATGTCGGGATCACCAACAACCCTCGGCGACGGGCTGTCGAGCACCAGAAGTCTGGCAAGTACGGGCATATGCAGGTGGAGACGGTCGGGATGACCAGGGGATTGGCTCGACGCTGGGAAACTGGACGGCTGGCCCGGCACCGCCGACGGAATATTGGCCGCAACCCCCGCTACAATAAGACCAGAAGCGGCAGCTAGAACCGTTGCTATGCGGTCCATCTGATTGAGTAAGTCAGCCCTCTGACCTGCAAAAGCCTCTAGATCCGTCCTAAACCCAAAAATCGCGATCGTCCGACCACGGAGAGTGCATTGCAAGCAAGCCCCTAACCGGCTTTTAGCCAGTCTCCATTATACTTATTCAGGACTTTTATCGTTTATATCCGATAGTAGCGGAATCTGGTCTGACTCGAGATTCATAGTAATCGCCAGAATTTCATCAAATGCTTCCGTCAGGGTCACCATGATGATGATGGTGGTGAACTTCAAATTTATCAGCATGATGTATGAACTGCGTTGTCTGCGTTGTGCTAACAGATTCTGCAGAGATCGCGTCACGCCCGGTATCCCTTGCCTTCTGTTCACTGAATTTGCCCAGCCTGCTAAAATCGATTTTCTGTCCATCAAAAAAACCTACGATGACACTGCCTAGGTACTTTACAATTTCAATTAGAACTTCCACTGTCCTACCAGACTAATCTGTCCATTGCAGCGGAGACTCAACCCTTGATACCAACTCACAGGTCGCATTGTCGATCATTCGCCTGGGGCAGGCTCGAAGCAAGTTGCATCACGGGTGAAGTCGGCTTTGCTTCCGTTACGGTCGACGATGCTCAGTTCCCAAACTGGCATACCTGTTTCCAAATGATCCACTAGTTTAGGATCGGAAGTGAGTTTCAGGGTGCCAGTCCACTCACCGTCGTCTTGTTTCACCCGCACCAAGTTTCCATTCTTCAGGCGCTCGGTTATGTAATCACCATCATCCACGGACGATAAGCGATCAAGGAGTCTCAGTAGTTGATCTTCATGCTCCGCAGCGAAAGCGTAAGTGCCGTGACTGTGGCCAAGCCATCTACATCCAGAGAGATGGCAACCGTAAATCACTCATAACCGAGCAACAGCACGAGAGTCTGCAACGCCACGCCAGAGATCAGTATTGGAAGGAACTCAGCCATCAGGTCCAACGGGCGCTCAAGGCGGGGGACTGGGAGGCGGCGCGCCAAGCGTATTGGAGCCAAGCGAGTGTCTTGTTCGCTGAGGGCAGGGACAATCGGCAAGTCTTGGAAGAAGCGTTCCGATGCAACCTCCGAGGAATGCAGGAGGCAGGGGTCGCGCAGGTTGAAGTGTCTTCAAGTAGGGACGAACGGGTGTGCACTGGCTGCCGTACAGTGGACGGCAAGAAATTCGCAGTTGTCGACGCTCTCAACTTGATGCCGCTACCAGGCGACGGATGCGAGATGTGCCGATGCGTCTACACCGCTGTCTTCAGTAACAGCAGACCTCCAAAAGGCAGCGAGGGCATCAAACAGCCAGAATCCAGCACAGGTGTCGGCTGTGCCTCAATGATTGCATTGACCTTGATCGTCGTCACCCTTGTTGTGCTGGGGTTCGTGACTTAGCAATCACGGAGGCGATAGCAGTCCCGACTCGTTCCAACCTGCACCTGGATCCCGCAGCCTGCGGAAATTCGGCACTCACATGGACAAGGCCTCTGACCTGCGGTAACACCGTCTTACGACGTTCAATCACGGACTTGGATCAGGTGTGGGTTCGCGTCGCTGGAGGACTTCTCTGTAGTAGGGAACGCATTGATGAACGATGACTGCGCCGACAGCCACGGGTATGCAAACAACTGTGGCGGCTGCCATTGCTCCCAATGGAAGCCATACACGGCCCGTCTCCACGCAAAACGCTAAGGGTTCATCAAGGTCGGTCCAACGATCTTCACAGGTGTTCACTTCGGTAATGCCCCACCAGAGCACTGCGATCCAAACGACCAAAGCGACCACTCCCACCAAGACGGCAGCCTCAATCACAGGATTGCGCTCGACAACTAGCTCAAAATCCTCTGGTGGCCAGACATAACGCTCCACAGTTGCCCCTCCAAACAAGGTTTCTGTCACTTACCCCAATCCAGGCTCACCTTCTCGAAGAGCACCGTTGCGGCAAGAAATTTCAGGGATGGAACGCAACCCACCATCAACTTGGCAGCGCAACGGAACCATGGCAGCTTTCGGGCACTAGCTAAGACAAGAGGCTCTCAGTGGCAGGTCTTTCACCCACACAGAGCCATACGGACAGCGACTCCCCCCCAATGCCTCAGTTGGCAGACCTGCGGGAACGCTGATATCCGTTCCAACTACGTAAATCGCGGGCCTCTGAACAGCGGTGATGGATTTCACGTCAACGCCGCTTAGACCAGTACCGGCTCGTCAAGCAGCGAATCCACCTCAAAATCCCGCGATTTGCACTCCAATCCCTCAAACCCAACCCCCGTGACCAGGAGAAGCCCAATTCGCGCAGATCCGAACCTCGCTCCCTCCTCCAGCCAGAGAAAGGCGCTCTAGTTCAATGCTCTAAAGGCGGGATCGAGCGTTCCGAAGGCGGCGGAGCACCTCTTGGCGGGTTAGGTGGTGGACCATGGGCTCGAATAGTGGGGGGCCTACTGAGCGGCCGGTGACGGCGACGCGGACGGGGGCTTGGGACTTGGAGCGGTTGACGCCTTGGGCTTCGCCTACAGCAAATACGGCGTCTTTGACAGTGTCGGGATTCCATGGGCAGTCGGCCAGGGCGGCGATGGTGCCGTCAAGGATTTCGGCGGAGGCCTTGCCTCGCACGACCGACTTGTCCCAGGACTTTTCGTCGATGGGGGGGTCGGGACAGAACAGCCAGTCCACTTGTCGCTGGATGTCAGACAGGGTGCGTAGCTTTTCCTGTACGAGCGGGATCATCGAGGCGACCACGTCGGGGCGGTAGCGCTCGGGCGGCCACGGCGCCTGGTCGGATTCCAGATACGGCGCCAGCGCGGCCAGGAGCGCATCGGGTTCTAGCTCGCGGATGTAGACCCCGTTGAAGTGCTCCAGCTTGGCTAGGTCGAAGAAGGCCGGCGCCTTGTTGACATCCTCCAGCCGGAACTGCTCGATGATCTCGGCCATGGGCCGGATCTCCACTCCGTCGCGCGGCCCCCAGCCCAAAAGGGCCAGGTAGTTGGCCATAGCCGAGGCCAGGTAGCCCCGCTGGCGGTAGCTCTCCAGCGACACGTCGTCGCGGCGCTTCGACAGCTTCTTGCGCTGCTCATTTACCAGCAGGGGCAGGTGGGCATAGGTCGGCGGGGTGGTCCCCAGCGCCTGGGCCACCAATACCGCCCGGGGGGTGCTCGACAGCAGATCCTCGCCCCGAATGGCGTGGGTGATGGCCATGTCGGCGTCGTCCACTGCGTTGGCCAGCACGAAGGTGGGTGAGCCGTCGGAGCGCCAGATCACGAAATCGCCCAACTGGGCATGGTCCACCGCAACCTCGCCTCGGATTACGTCGTCGATCACCGTGGTGCCCTGCTGGGTCCGGAACCGCACCGCCCGGCCGTCGGCCATCTCGGTACCGGGAAGCTCGTTGTCGTCGGCATCGCACAGATAGGCCCGGCCGCCGTCCAGCAGCTTCTGCACGGTTTCTCGGTGCCGTTCCCGACGCTCCGACTGGTACAGCGGCCCCTCGTCGTAGTCGATGCCCAGCCACTCCAGGTATTCGAAGATGGCGTCGGTCAGCTCGGGGCGGTTGCGGCTCTCGTCGGTGTCCTCGATCCGCAGCACCATGGTCCCGCCGGTGGAACGGGCATACAGCCAGTTGAACAGGGCCGTTCGAGCGGAACCGACATGGAGGTAGCCGGTGGGCGAGGGTGCGAACCGGACCCGCGGCAGCTCAGCCGTACTCACAGGTGAGTCAGCAGCTTGGATCGGTCGGCGGCACAGGCGGCCTCGACCTCGCTGGGCGCCATCCGCAGAACCGCATCCGAAACCAGGCCCACCAGGTGCCGGGCCTCGGCATAGTGGTGGGGATGGCTGACCCCGGCGAACAGCTCCTTGCGCCAGGCCACCAGCGACTCATCGGGGGCAGGGGACAGAAACCCGAACACCCGGAATGCCACCTCCAAATCGACGGCCACCGGGGCCCGACCGAAAGCGGCCGCCCGTTTCAATGCCACCCCCACGCAGCCGGCGATGGCATCGTCGGCATACTCTCCGGGACTCAGCAGCAACTGGCCCTCGAAGCGTCGGGCCAACCGCAGGGCGTACCCCTGATCAGGTCCGGGCACGCCCAGCCCAGCGCCTGTGGGCTGCCCTTCAGTCAGCTCCGCCGGCCGGTCAGCCAACCATGGCTGGGGCCGCCTGGGTGGCGAGACATAGTGACGGTCGGCCACTGCGGTGTCGTTGGGAACATAGTCAGGCGCGGCCATCGCTACCCTCAGCTTTCTTTGGGTTCACCGTCATCGCTGTGGAGAAGCCCGAAAACCAGGCTGTCCACCAGGGCTTGCCAGCTGGCTTCCACGATGTTGGTGGACACGCCAATGGTGGTCCAAACCCGGTCGCCGTTGGTGGAGTCGATAATCACCCGGGTCACCGCCGCAGTGCCCGCCGCAGTGTCCAGCACCCGCACCTTGTAGTCGATGAGGGAGATCGACCGGAATGCCGGATAGCGATCGCCCATCGCCATCATCAGCGCGGCGTGCAGGGCGTTGACCGGGCCGTTGCCCTCTCCAGTGGCCACCATGCGCTTGCCGCCTACGTGGAGCTTTACCGTGGCCTCGGTCTCCATCTCCACCGCCACTTCGTTCCAGGCCCTGGCTCCCGTGCCCGAACGGTGCTCGGTGCCCACCTTGAACGACTCCAGCTCGAAATACGGCTGCTTCCATCCTGATGCCCCCCGCATCAGCAGCTCCAGGGAGGCGTCGGCCACCTCAAAGTGGTATCCGGCGTGTTCCAGCTTCTTGAGGGTGTCCACAATCTCGCCGACTGCCTTGCCGTCGAGGTCAAGACCCAGTTCCTCAGCCTTGAGCTCTACCGTCGACCGCCCGGCCATCTCCGACACCACGAACCGGGTGCCGTTTCCCACCGCGGCGGGGTTGATGTGCTCGTAGGCGTCTGGGCGGCGGGCGATCGCGCTCGTGTGGAGACCGGCCTTGTGGGCGAACGCCGACGATCCGACGTAAGCCTGCTGGGGGTCGGGCGTGAAGTTAACCAGCTCGGCCACGTGGTGGGACACCGCGGTGAGGCGCTCCAGGCGATCGGGGGGAACCGTCTCCACGCCTAACTTCAGGCTGAGGTTGGCGATGATGGGCACCAGGTTGCAATTGCCGGTGCGCTCTCCGTAGCCGTTGATGGTGCCTTGCACCTGGATGGCGCCTCCCCGCACTCCGGCCAGGGCATTGGCCACTCCGCACCCGGTGTCGTCGTGGAGGTGGACCCCCACCGGGGTGTCCAGGTAGTCCACCACCGCGCCCACGATGTCCTCCACCCGAGTGGGAAGCGAACCCCCGTTAGTATCGCACAGCACCAGCCGGTCGGCCCCGGCCACCGCGGCCGCTTCCAGCACCGCCAGGCTGTACTCCGAGTTGTCCTGGTAGCCGTCAAAGAAGTGCTCGGCGTCGAAGAACACCCGCATGCCGCTTTCCTTCAAGAACTTCACCGAGTCGGCCACCATGGACACCCCTTCGTCCAGGGTGGTGCGCAAGGCCTCGAGCACGTGGTAGTCCCAGCACTTGCCCACAATGCAGGCCACCTCGGTACCCGATGCCACCAGATTGGTCAGGGTTAGATCCACGTCGGTCTGCCCCTTGACCCGGCGGGTGGAGCCGAAGGCCACCAAAGTGCTCGTCTCCAAAGCCAGCTCGTCGCGGGCCCGGGAGAAGAACTCGTCGTCTTTGGGGTTGGAGCCGGGCCACCCGCCCTCTATGTAGTGGACGCCGAGGGAATCGAGCTGGCGGGCGATGCGGAGCTTGTCCTCCACCGTGAGGGAAATCCCCTCTAGCTGGCTCCCGTCGCGAAGGGTGGTGTCGTAGATCTCAACAGAGCTGGGCAGTGGCCGGGAACCGGCCGCCTCAACGGTCGACATGCTCGTTCCAGTGCCGATATTGGGCCTGCCGTCCCCTCACCGCGTCTTGGAACACCTCTTGGATCTTGCGGGTGATCGGACCGGGGTCGCCGATTTCTCGGTCATCCACCGACCGGATGGGCACCACCTCTGCTGCGGTGCCCGACAAGAAGGCCTCGTCGGCCAGATACAGGTCGCTGCGAAGCAGGTTGTCGGCCACATACGGAATGCCCAAATCAGAGGCCATGGTGCGGATGGCGTCCTGGGTGATTCCCTCCAGGGCTCCCACCGAGGTGGGCGGGGTGATGATGGCGCCGTCGCGCACCACAAACAGGTTCTCGCCGGTGCACTCGCTCACAAAGCCCTGGGGCGACAGCAAGATGGCCTCGTCATATCCGGCCTTCACCGCCTGCACCTTGGCCAGCTGGCTGTTGATGTAGTGACCGCACCCCTTGGCCGCAGTGGGCATGGAGTTGGGGTCGTGGCGCTGCCAGGAGCTGACCATCAGCCGCACCCCGTTCCTGATCCCCTCATCGCCCAAATAGGCGCCCCACGGCCACACCGCGATGGCCACGTTCACCTGGCACGGCAGCGGGTTCAACCCCATCTCGCCGTAGCCCAGGTAGGCCAGCGGGCGGATGTAGCCGCTCGTCATATTGTTGACCCTCACGGTCTCTTTGGTGGCGGCCACCAACTCCTCCACCGTGTAGGGAATCTCGATCTGGAGGATCTTGGCGCTGGCGAACAGGCGGCGGATGTGGGGGGTGAGCCGGAACACGGCGGCACCCTCGTCGGTCTCATAAGCCCGAATGCCCTCGAAAACGCCGTTGCCATAGTGAAGCGTGTGGGTGAGCACATGCACGGTGGCGTCCGCCCAGTCCACCAGCTCGCCATCCATCCACACCTTCTCCGTGGCCTCGATCGGCATCGTGCTCAGTTCCTCTCCATGGTCGGCGCTTCGGTCATTGTGGGGCTCACACCCTCTCGGCGATAGCGTCGCCGATCTCGGTGGTCGTCCCGTATTTGGTTGTGGGGTCGGCGCAGGCGGCCCGAATCCGGCTCGCGACATCGGATTCGCCCAGAAAATCGGCCATCATGGCGGCCGACAAAATCGCGGCGGTGGGGTTGGCCCGGCCGGTGCCCACAATATCGGGTGCCGAGCCGTGAACCGGCTCAAACATCGACGGCCCGGTGCGATCGGGGTTCAGGTTGGCCGAGGCGGCCAACCCTATGCCGCCGGAAACGGCCCCTCCCAGATCGGTGAGGATGTCGCCGAACAGGTTGTCGGTCACGATCACGTCGTAGCTCTTGGGGTCTTCAACGAAGTAGATGCAGGCCGCGTCCACATGGTTGTAGGCAGTGGCCACGTCGGGATAGTCCTCGGCCACCTCGTTGAAGGTCCGCTCCCACAGATCGCCGGCGAAGGTCAACACGTTGGTCTTGTGCACCAGGGTGAGATGGCGCCCCGGCCGGCTGCGGGCCAACTCAAACGCGTAGCGCACGCAGCGCTCAACCCCGAAGCGGGTGTTGACCGACCCCTGGGTGGCCACCTCGTGCGGAGTGTTGCGGCGCAAGAACCCGCCTTCGCCCGCGTAGGTGCCCTCGGTGTTCTCTCGTATCACCTCGAATTCGAAGGAGCCGTCGGGATCCCGGAACGGACGGCGGTTCACGTACAGATCGAGCTCGAAGCGCATCCGCAGCAAGAGCCCCCGCTCGATGACGCCGGGGGGCACGTCGGGAGTCCCCACCGCCCCCAGGTAGAGGGCGTCCAGTCCCCGCCACTCCTCCATGATCTCGTCGTTCAGCACGGTGCCGTCCCGCAAATAGCGAGCGCCTCCGAGGTCGTAAGTCACCGTGTCGAGCTCCACGCCAGCCGCAGTCAGCACCTTCAGGCCCTCGGCGACGACCTCAGGACCTATGCCATCGCCGCCGACAACTCCAATAACGTGGGCCATGGCCCATCAGAATACGAATACCGCCTCGCTGAAAGCGAACACTAAAATGTTCAGCTATGCCAGAAACCCATGAGCTGTCTCAGACGGCCCACGACCGCCTGAGTGCTGAGTTCGAACAACTCACCACGGTCGGACGGGTGGATATTGCCCGCAAGATCGAGGCAGCCCGAGAATTGGGCGATCTGAGCGAGAACGGCGACTACCACGCGGCCAAAGACGAACAGGGCAAGATGGAGACCCGCATCGCCCAGCTCAGCGCACTGCTCAACAATTGCCGGATCGTGGAAGCCGGCGACGGCAGCACGGTCACGGTGGGATCGGTAGTCACTGTGGCTCACGACGGCGACCCCGACGACGTCGAGACCTACTTGGTTGGATCGATTGAAGAGCGCCATGACGGCCTCGATGTGATCTCCCCGGCCTCGCCGATGGGCTCGGCGATCATGGGGGCAAGGGTCGGAGAAACTTTGTCGTTTGAGAGTCCCGCCGGTGGGACTTTGACTGTCCAAATCGTGTCCCTTGACCGATAGCGGCGCGCCGGTTGGGCCCAGCCTGCCGCCGGGAGACTTCATCGAACTGCCCGATCAGGGCGAACTGTTTGTAAGACGGTCCGAGGGGCCGCCGGGCTCGCCCACAGTGGTCCTGTTGCACGGCTGGACCGTGACCGCCGATTTGAACTGGTATCCGGCCTTCGAACCGCTGTCGCAGCGGGCATCGGTGGTGGCATTTGACCATCGGGGCCATGGGCTGGGCCTTCCCACCCGCAGATTCACGTTCTCCGACTGCGCGTCAGACGTTTTGGCCGTGGCCGATGCCCTGGGCATCGACCGATTCGTCTGCGTGGGCTATTCCATGGGCGGCGCCATCGCCCAGATGGCCGCTCGCCTTGCCCCCGACAGGATCAGCGGGCTGGTTCTGGGCGCCACTTCCACCAGCTTCCGGGGCCGGGGATTGCGGGCCATCCGCTTCTCCCTGCTTCCGGTGGTGGCCGCCGCCTCCCGGTTGACGCCGGTGAAACTGCGGTATTGGGGCTGGGAGCAGACCGTATTCAACGTGATCGGCACCAATATCGGCCGATGGGCCCAGACCGAGGTCCTCAAAGGCGACCCGCAAGCGATGTTGGACGCCGGAACCGAGCTGTTCAACTTCGACTCCTCGCCATGGGTCGCGGAGTTGCCGATGCCGATCGCCCAGATCCACACCCTGGGCGACAAGGTGGTGCCCGACTACCTTCAACAGGAACTGGCCAATGCGGTTGCTGACATCGGCGTCTATTCCTATCGGGGAGGCCACGCATCGGTGGTCACCGACTTCGACAGCTTCTGGGACTGCCTGAGCCAGGCCCTCGACTCGGTGGGGGTGCCCCCCTCCCCCGAATCCAAGAGCAGTATGGCGCCCGACCCATCCACGTCTGAGGCCACCCGATAGCCTCAGAACCACCGCGGGCATCGCAAGAAATCGGAGCGAATATGGGCCGAACCCTCAGTGAAAAGGTCTGGGACCGCCACGTCGTATACCAAGCCGACGGCGAGCCCGACCTGCTGTTCATCGACCTGCACCTCATCCACGAGGTCACCTCGCCGCAGGCCTTCGACGGCCTTCGTATGAACGGCCGCGCCGTGAGGCGGCCCGACCTCACCGTGGCCACCGAAGATCACAACGTCCCAACCGACAACATCGCCTGGCCCATCGCCGATCCCGTCTCCCGGCAACAAGTGGAAACGCTGCGAGCCAACTGCGAGGAGTTCGGCATCACCCTTTACCCGATGGGAAGCCCCGGCCAAGGCATCGTGCACGTGATCGGCCCGGAGATGGGCCTCACCCAGCCAGGCATGACCATCGTGTGCGGCGATAGCCACACCTCCACCCACGGGGCGTTCGGAGCATTGGCCTTCGGCATCGGCACCAGCGAGGTTGAGCATGTGCTGGCCACCCAGACCCTGCCCCAACAGCGGCCCGGCACCATGTCGGTGACGGTGGACGGCACTCTGCCTGTGACCTGCACCGCCAAAGACGTGATTCTGGCCATCATCGGGCGTATCGGCACCGGCGGGGGTATCGGCTCGGTCATCGAGTATCGGGGACCGGTCATTCGGTCGCTGTCGATGGAGGGGCGCATGACGGTGTGCAACATGTCGATCGAGGCCGGAGCCCGAGCGGGTCTGATCGCCCCCGACGACACCACCTTCGAATACCTGCAAGGGCGGCCCCACGCTCCGAAGGGGACGGATTGGGACGCCGCCCTCGATGACTGGCGCAGCCTCTTTAGCGACAGCGACGCCGCTTTCGACAAAGAGGTGGTGATCGACGGGTCTGAGCTGGTGCCCCACGTTTCATGGGGCACGAATCCGGCCCAGGTCGCCCCCATCAACGGCACTGTGCCCCATCCCGACAGCTTCGCCGAGGGCAGCGGGCGGGAGTCAGCGGCCCGAGCGCTCGACTACATGGGCTTGAAGCCGGGAACTCCGCTGAGAGAGGTCCCGGTGGACACCGTGTTCATCGGCTCCTGCACCAACAGCCGTATCGAAGACCTCCGGGTGGCCGCCGCGGTGGTGGAGGGTCGCCGGGCGCGCCCCGGCGTGCGCACCTTTGTCGTCCCCGGCTCGGGCGCGGTAAAGGCGCAAGCCGAGTCTGAGGGGCTGCACGAGGTGTTCAAAGCCGCCGGGTTCGACTGGCGTGAGCCGGGCTGCTCGATGTGTTTGGCCATGAACCCCGACAAGCTGGCCCCCGGAGAGCGCTGCGCCAGCACCTCAAACCGGAACTTCGAAGGCCGCCAGGGCAAGGGGGGCCGCACCCACCTGGTATCGCCCGCAGTGGCCGCCGCCACCGCGGTGGCCGGCACCTTCGCCACCCCGGGAGATTTGTCATGAAGCCGGTTCGGACTATCACCGCCACCGCGCTGCCATTGGACCGCAGCGATGTGGACACCGACCAGATCATCCCCAGCGACTGGCTCAAGCGGGTGGAGCGCACCGGCTTCGAACAGGGCCTGTTCTCTGAGTGGCGCGAAGACCCCGATTTCGTGCTCAACGATTCCCGCTTCGCTGATGCCCGCATCCTGCTGGCCGGCCCCAACTTCGGCACCGGCTCCTCCCGAGAGCACGCGGTGTGGGCCATCCAGCAGTACGGCTTCGAGGCGGTCATCTCTCCCCGCTTCGGCGACATCTTCCGCAACAACTCCACCAAGAACGGCCTGGTCCCGGTACAGGTGAGCGAAGAAGTGGCCCGCACCCTGCTCGACGCGGTGGCCGACGACCCCTCTATGGATATCACCGTAGACGTCGAACAGCTCACCGTTTCAGCCCCCGCCGCCGGGGTCAGCGCGGCCTTTCCCCTGGACGGCTCTGTCCAGCACCGCCTGCTGAACGGCCTAGACGACATCGGCATCACCCTTGTCCACACCGACGCCATCAGCACCTTCGAAACCACCCGCCCCGATTGGCTGCCGTCTCTGGCGTAGCCTGACAACATCAATTCGCCGGGAACCAACCAGCGCGGACGCGTCGTCATAGGGAGCATGATGAAACTGTCGAAAATCGCCCTCGCCGTTGTTGCCCTGGCATTGCTAGCAGGGGCCTGCTCGTCCGATTCGGTTGATTCGCCGGGAATCACTGGAGGAACTTCAGGTCAACCAACGGATGAAGCCACCGGCGAGCCAGATGGTGAGCCAGATGGCACGTCGGAGCCGACGGTGGTGCTCGATGACATCGAGCTGTTGTCGGCACTGCGGAGCTTTGGGGATTGCGCCACGCTGCTCGACTATCTGCGGACCGAGACCATCAGCCGGGTCGGCCCTTACGGGCTTGATGACGGACCTCGCTTCGGCATTCCCGAGCCAATGATGGTGGAAGAAGCCGAGATGATGGCCGACGATTCCGCCGCCCAGTCGGCCCCGACCGCCGGCAGCGACGGTGATTTCTCCAGCACCAACGTTCAGGTTGCCGGAGTGGACGAGCCCGACATCATCAAGACCGACGGCAACCGCATCCTGGCCGTGGCCCAGGGCCGGCTCCACTATGTGGATGTCTCCGGCGACCAACCCCGGTACCTTGGCAGCGTCGATCTGGTAGGCGAGTCGGGCTCAGGCTGGGGGCAGGAGATCTTCATCCGGGGCGACCGGGCCATGGTGTTCTCCACCAGCTACGCCGACTGGCTTGAGCCGGTGGCAGCCAGCAACCTCGAAGGCGACCACGTGATCGCCGAGGACATCATCTTCCGGGGCAGCCCGGTGTCGCTGATCCAAGAGGTGGACCTGTCCAACCCGGCATCAATGGACGTGGTGTCGGAACTCCGGGTGGAGGGGAATTACCTAAGCGCTCGGGCGGTGGGCGACGTGGTGTGGATGTCCATGTCCAGCTACCCGGCGCAGTTCCAGTTCGTATATCCCAGCGGCCCCGCCGCCGAATCCGCCGCCGAAGCGGCCAACAAAGAGATCGCGGCCACCGCCGACCTGGGCGCCTGGCTGCCGGCCTACCGCTTCGACGGGCCCGACGGCACCCGGGCTGGCCTGCTGCCCGAGTGCGACCAGCTCTACACCCCGGCCGACTTCGACGGCTTCACCGTGCTGTCGGTGCTGAGCTTCAACCTGTCCGAGCCGCTCGGCACCGGCGACGCCGCCTCGGTGCTGGCCGACGGCCACACCCTCTACGGCTCCGGCCAATCGCTCTATCTGGCCACCAGCGAGCCGGTGTGGGATGAAACCGTCGCTGACGGAGACTCAATCAGCATTGCGGCGCCGACGGAATGGACCACTGTCGTACACAAGTTCTCGGTTTCGGTTGACGGCCCGGCCCGCTACGAGGCCACCGGCACGGTGGAGGGCCACCTGCTCAATCAGTTCTCCATGGACGAGCACAATGGCTATTTCAGAGTGGCCACCACCATCGGCGAGCCGTGGGACACCGAGACCTCCGAGAGCCAGGTGGCGGTGCTCGAACAACAGGGCCGACGGCTCACCGAGGTGGGCAAGGTCGGCGACCTGGGCCGGGGCGAACGCATCTTCTCGGTCCGCTTCGCGGGCGACACCGGATATGTAGTCACGTTCCGCCAAGTCGACCCCCTGTACGTGCTCGACCTGGCTGATCCCACCGCCCCCTCGGTGGCCGGCGAGCTGAAGATCCCTGGCTTCTCCACCTATCTGCACCCCATCGGCGATGGCCTGCTAATCGGAGTTGGCCAAGACGCCGACGACACCGGCCGCACCCGCGGCACCAAGATCTCGCTGTTCGACGTGAGCGATTCTGCCAACCCAACCGAGCTAGAAGTGATCGTGTTCCCCAACGCCCACAGCGAAGCTGAATGGGACCACCGGGCCTTCCTCTACTGGGCCCCAGAGGAGATGGTGGCCATCCCCTTAACCCGCTATGACTACGACGACAGCGACGAGAGTTTCTTTGGTGCCGTCGCTCTGCGGGTAAACCGCGACGGCATTGCCGAACTCGGCCGGGTGTCCCACCGAGAACAGCAGATCACCTTCGAGGGCTGCCGCCCGGTGGACAACAATGAGCTAGCCCGAGAATTCGGCGGCGAAAGTGAAATCCGCATCTGCCCCCTTGACGCCCCCGACCGCTACGGCAACCAAGACTGCGAGCCCATGAAACCGGAGTGGGCCAGGGAGGAATGGCCTTCCATCGACATCGCCGACGACGAGAAACTGATCATTTGCTGGATCTGGACCCCACCCATCCAACGCCTACTGGTGATCGCCGACACCCTCTGGACCATGTCCGAACACGCCCTCCAAGCGAATCACCTAACCACCTTCGCCTACGAAGACCAGTTCACCCTCACTTCTTCTTCAAACTAAGAGAGAGGGGTCCCAACCTAGGCGGGGCGGCGGGCCACAAAATTGGGTCGTGGTGGGGGGTGGCCCGGCTCAGGGCGCCCGCCGCCCGGAGCTTGTCGAGGACGGCGGGCTGGGCCGGGACAGGCCCCGCCACCACGACCCCATTCAAAACAGCCCGCCGCCCCGCCGGAGGATGGTAACGACAGCTACTACCCCAGCCCCGCGCAAGCACGGTTCAGCGCACTCACGATGGCCCGCATGGAAGCCGTCGTGATATCCGTGTGGATACCGCACCCCCATAGCTCCCGCCCGTCAACCAGCAGCTCGATATAAGCCACGGCCTCAGCATCAGTCCCCCCGCCCCGGGCGTGCTCGCTGTAGTCCACCACCTTGACCGGGCTGTCGATGATCTCGTTCAAGCCACTCACAAAGGCGTCCAGGGAACCAGCCCCTTCGCCGTGGACCACCACCTGCTCGTTGCCGGTGGTCAGCCGGGCAGTCACCACCGTGCGGTCGGCCCCGCGAGCGTTCTGAGCCGATTCGTAGCCGTTCAGCCGGTAGGGCTCATCCAGATCGAGGTACTCGGTGGCGAACTCGTTGTAGATCTGGTCGGCGGTGATCTCCTCGCCGGTTTCGTCGGCGATCTGCTGGATCACGCGGCTGAACTCGATCTGCATGCGCCGAGGGAGGTCGAGCTGCACCTCGGCCTGGAGCAGGTATGACACCCCGCCCTTGCCTGACTGGCTGTTCACCCGCACCACGTCCTGGTAGGAGCGGCCCACATCTTTGGGGTCGATGGGGATGTAGGGCACCTCGAACAGGGTCTGGCCGCTCTCTTCCATGGCCTCGAACCCCTTTTTGATGGCGTCCTGGTGCGAACCGGAAAAGGCCGTGTACACCAAATCGCCCACATAGGGGTGACGGGGGTGGATGGGAAGCTGGTTGCAGTCCTCAGCCACCCGGCGCAGCCCGTTGATGTCGGATATGTCCAGCTCGGGATCCACCCCCTGGCTGAACAGGTTCATGGCCAGGTTCACCACGTCCACGTTGCCGGTGCGCTCTCCGTTGCCGAACAGGGTGCCCTCCACCCGGTCGGCACCGGCCATGAGCCCGAACTCGGCCGCGGCCACCGCCGTCCCCCGGTCGTTGTGGGGATGCAGGCTCAGCACGATGCGGTCGCGCCGAGCCAAGTTGCCGTGCATCCACTCGATCATGTCGCCGTAGATGTTGGCGGTGGACATCTCCACCGTGGCCGGCAGGTTGATGATGACCGGCTTGTCGTGGCCGTCGGCCAAGATCTCCACCACCTCGTCGCACACCCGCTTGGCGAACGGCAGCTCGGTGCCGGTGAACGACTCGGGCGAATACTCGTAGAACACCTCGGTGGCGGGCACCTGCGACTCCAGCGACCGGCACAATTCCGATGCCTGGGTGGCGATCTTGGTTATCCCGTCCATATCCAGTCCGAACACCACCCGGCGCTGGACGGTGGATGTGGAGTTGTACAGGTGGACTATGGCGTCGGCCGCCCCGTCGATGGCCTCATAGGTGCGCTCGATGAGCTCCTTGCGGGCCTGGGTGAGCACCTGGATGCGGACGTCGGAGGGGATGGCCTTCTGCTCGATGATCTCCCGCACGAACCCGAAGTCGGTCTCCGACGCCGAGGGGAAGCCCACCTCGATCTCCTTGAATCCGGCCTCCACCAGTGCGGTGAACATCTTCCACTTGCGCTCGGAGTTCATGGGCTCGATAAGGGCCTGGTTGCCGTCCCGCAGGTCCACTGAGCACCACCGGGGGGCCCCGGTGAGCACCGCGTTGGGCCAGGCACGGTCGACAAGCTTGACCGGCTCGAACGCCTGGTACTTGTGGATCGGCATTCCCGACGGCTGTTGGGGGTGTAATCCAGTTTTCATGGCATGGCCTCTATTGGAATTGACTCACGAAAAAACCCCCTGCCCTTGCGGGTTCAGGGGGTCGGGGCGAGCACCTCTGGGTGCTCGCCCTACAAGAGCAGCAAGTGGGTGTGGATGCGGCTCATCGGGACAATCCTAGGCCAGCCCTCGGTGTTTTCCAAACACCTGGGCTGTTCGGCTGGGCTCGATCAGGTCTGGGGAGGGGCCAGGCCCATGTAGCGGGCGGACTGCACTCCGTCGATGGCCACCAAGGCGTCGGCCACCTCCTTGGGCACGGGATGGGGGGTGGCAATCACCATGGATGCCCCTTCCCCGGTAGGGGCCCGTCCCACGTTCATGTCGTTGATGTTGATGCCGGCATCGCCCAGCAGGGTGCCCACTGCGCCGATCACGCCGGGGCGGTCGTCGTTGGACAGCAGAATCATGTGGGCCGCCGGGGGCATGTGGATGGCGTGGTCGTCGGCTAGCACCAGCACCGGCTCTTGGCGGGGCCCGGTTACCCTTCCGCCGAGGCTGTGCCCTCCGCCCCGCACGGTGAGCAGGTTCACATGGTCTTTCGAGGTGGGCGTGCTGATGGCCCGCACCTCCATCCCCCGCTCTTCGGCCATGGTTAGCGCGTTCACATAGCTGACCTGCATGTCCGACACTGCGCTCAGCAAGCCCTTGACCGCCGCCATGACCGCCACCGTGTTGTCGGGCTTGCCGATCTCGCCGATGAGTTCCACCTCCAGCACCTGGGGCAGCCGTTCGCACAGGTTCCCGAACAGGCGTCCGAGTTGCTCAGCCAGCGGCAGATAGGGCCGCAGCACGTCGGGAACGTTCTTGGCCGGAACGTTCACCGCGGCGGGCACGAACTCTCCGGCCAACGCCAGCATCACCTGTTCGGCAATGGCGTCGCCCGCCTTGCTCTGGGCCTCTTCGGTGCTGGCCCCCAGATGGGGGGTGACCACCACCGAGTCGAGGTCGAACAGCGGCGACTCGGTGATGGGCTCGCCGTCGAACACGTCCAGGGCCGCACCGGCGATTCGCCCCGATGCCACTGCCTCGGCCAGATCGGCCTCGTCCACGATCCCGCCTCGCGACACATTGACGATCCTCAGATTGGGCTTGGCCAGCGCCAGCAGCTCAGAGTTGATCAGCCCGATGGTCTCTGGCGTGCGGGCCACATGGATGGTGATGAAATCCGACTGGGCTATCAGCTCCTCCAGCGACACGAGATCCATCACGCTGCGGAGGGCCACCTCCTCGGACACGTAGGGGTCGCTGGCGATCACCCGCATGGCGAAGCCCAGCGCCCGTTCGGCCACCAACCGCCCGATCCGGCCCAGCCCGAGGATGCCAAGGGTCTTGTCGCTCAGCTCGATGCCCTCCCAGCGACCGCGCTCCCACCGACCGTCGGTGAGCGCGGCATGGGCCTGGGGAATGTTCCGCGCCTGGGACAAGATCAACGCCATGGTGTGCTCGGCGGCCGAGATGATGTTGGACAAGGTGTCGTTCACCACCAAAACGCCGTGCTCGGTGGCCGCGTCTACGTCCACGTTGTCCAGACCCACCCCGGCCCGACCCACGATCACCAGCTCGCGGCCCGCGTCGAACACCTCGGAAGTCACTTCGGTGGCCGACCGGATGATCAGCCCGTGTACCCCTGCGACCGCCTCCAGCAACTCCCCTGGGGACATCCCCGTGCGGACCTCCACCTCATGGCCAGCGTGGCGGAGCTTGGCCACCCCGATGTCAGCGATCTTCTCTGCAACCAATACCCGAGCCATCGGCTCTCAGGCTAGACCGAGTTCTGTGACCCGCCGGGGATCAACTGTCAGCCTCGTAGTTGATTTCGGCTATCGGCGGATATCCACCTGCGGAAAGTCGCCGGCCAAATCGAACCCCAATATCTCGGCGAAGAACGCCAGCTCGGCTTCCAGGGCCGCCACGATGTTCTCGGCTTTGCGGAATCCGTGCTGTTCTCCTTCGAACAGTAGGTAGGCCACGGGAATCGACCGCTGCTCCAGGGCGGCCACGATCATCTCGGCCTGGTTGGGGGGAACCACCACGTCTTCAGAGCCCTGGAGCACGATCATGGGGGCCTCGAAGTCGTCCACGAAGTGAATGGGCGAACGGGCCCTGTACACCTCTTCGTCTTCGGGGTACAGCCCCACCAGGCTGTCCATGTAGCGGGCTTCGAACTTGTGGGTGTCGATGGCCAGGGCGGCCAGATCGGCGATGCCGTAGCGGCTGGCCCCGGCGGCGAACACCTTGTGGAAGGCAAGCGCGCATAAGGTTGTATAGCCCCCCGCGCTGGATCCCCGGATGATCAGTCGGTCGCCGTCCACCTCGCCGGTGCGCACCAAATGGCGGGCCGCGGCAACGCAGTCGTCCACATCGCTCACGCCCCATTGGCCTTGGAGCGCCTCCCGGTATTCGGTGCCGTAGCCGGTACTGCCCCGGTAGTTCACGTCCACCACTGCGATCCCCCGGCTGGTCCAGTACTGGATGCCGAGCTGGAGTTGGCTGCGAGCCGCACCGGTGGGCCCGCCATGGCCCAGCACTAACAGCGGCGGGCGCTCGCCGGGCGGAGCTTGAACGGTTGGGTGAGTGGGCGGGTAATACAGCCCGTGGGCCTCGGCTGCATCTGTGGTGGGGAAGCTGATCGGTCGAGGACTCGACAGATACGCCGGATCAACCGCAGCCCGACCGGGTGGGCGGATGACCTCGAACGACCCGTCGGCCACGTCGATGCGTACGGCAGTGGGCTCTTGGGACGGCGAGGCGGCAATGGCGCACACAGCATGGGGCCCGACAGGACGGACGCTGGCGTACGAGGTCCAGGGCAGATCGAGCAGCACAGGCCCAGAGCCATCGGGAGGCATGGCCCACAGCTCGGCCAGCGACCCCTCCATGGCCGCTACCACCACCGTGTTGTCCTCGCACACCGCGTAGCTGGAATCGTCGAACACCCACGCCGGTCGGTGCATCTCGGCGTCGAGTTCGAACACAGGCGCCAAGTCACTGCCGTCGAGCCAATAGAGGTTCCACCAGCCGTTGTGGTCGTTCACCACATAGAGGCGGCCGTCGGGACCCCACTGGGGCTCCACCACCGAGCCGATGCCCGATATCGCGCACTCGCCGTCCACCCACAGCTCGGTTTGATCCCAGGGCATGTTGGGGTGGTTCCACTGCACCCACGCCAGCCGCTGCCCGTCGGGGCTGGGTCGGGGCCAGGCGTAGAAGTCAGTCCCGGTGGCCACGATCTCGGGCTCGCCCGATCCGTCGCCGCTCAGTCGCACGATCTGATTGACCTCTTCCAGTTTGCGGCCCTCTTGTTGGGCCGCCCGGGCCGCGTAGTGGTCCTCCCTCACGCACACCGTGGCGTCGCCGAGGGCCCGACCGTCGGCGTAACGCCATCCGTGGGCGAAGGCGGGCTCGGGCGTTACCGGGCGGGCTGTGCCGACAGCCGACACATGCCACAGGCGTCCGTCGGCGTCGTCGCAGGCGTACACCCCGTCGGCACCGTCGGGCCACCAGGCACCGCCGCCGTAGCTGTGCACCCGGGTCCGCACCGAAGCCGAGGGCCACACGTCGGCACCATCGCACACCAGGGCGTTGCGGCCGGACTCGGTGGGACGGGACTCAGTCCACCACATCCGGCCGTTCTGGCCCCACACGCCCACCGGCACAGCGGCGTCGGCCACCATTGATTGAGCCGAAATGGGCGACGGCCAGCTGCCGTAGGGCAGGGTTGTCGGCTCAGTCACTGCAACAAGTCGGCGATGCGGCCGATGCCCTCGCCCAAGTCGTAGTCGCCCAGGGCGAACGACAGCCGGGCATAACCGGGACCGGCGAAGGCCTCGCCCGGAACGATGGCCACCTGCGCTTCGTCGAGGATCCATCCGGCCAACTCGGCGGTGGTGTCGGGGATACCGGGCCGGCCCAGGACGCCTTCGAACGATGGGAAGGCGTAGAACGCCCCTTGGGGTTCAAGGCAATGCACCCCATCGATTCCGTTCAGCAACCGGTGCATGGCCTTACGCCGCCGGTTGAAGGCGGCCCGCATCTCGGCCACTGCATCCAGCGGCCCGCTCACCGCAGCCAGCGCAGCCCGCTGGGCCACGTTGGACACATTCGAGGTCTGGTGCGACTGGAGGCTCACTGCCGCGGTGGCCGCATCGGGAGGACCGATCAGCCAGCCCACCCGCCAGCCGGTCATGGCATAGGTCTTGGCCACCCCGTTGAGCACCAGGCAGCGATCGGCGATCTCGGGGACCACCACCGGGATGGAGCTGAACTCGTTGTCGTTGTAGGTCAGATGCTCATAGATCTCATCGGTGATAACCCACACGTCGTTGTCGGCGGCCCATCGTCCGATGGCCTCCACCCGATCTCGGGGGTACACCGCGCCGGTGGGGTTCGACGGCGACACGAACACCAGCGCCTTGGTGCGGTCGGTGCGAGCCGCCTCAAGTTGCTCCACGGTCACCATGAACCCGTCCACCGACGTGGTGGGCACCTCCACGCTGACCCCGCCGGCCAGCGAGATGGCCTCGGGGTAGGTAGTCCAATAGGGAGCGGGCAACAGCACTTCATCGCCGGGATCGAGCAGCACGGCGAAACCGTTGTACACCGCGTGCTTGCCCCCGTTGGTCACCACCACCTGTGACGGCTCCGCCTCGTATCCCGAGTCGCGGAGGGTTTTGGCGGCGATGGCCTCCCTCAGCTCGGGCAGGCCCCCGGCTGGGGAATATCGGTGGTTCTTCGGGTCGTCCACGGCGGCTCGAGCCGCGTCCAAGATGGCCACCGGGGTGGGAAAGTCGGGCTCTCCCGCCCCAAAGCTGATCACCGGCGCCCCCTGGGCCTTCAGGGCCTTGGCCTTGGCGTCCACCGCCAGCGTGGCCGAGGGGGCGATCGCGGAAATACGCTGGGATATGCGAGCCATGAGCGCAGCTTTTCACACCGCAACCGGGGAGTGGATGATCAATTTGCGCAACGGCGAACAACGCCGAATGGGAGCCCAGCATCGGTATCGTGGGGCTTCGTGAGCAGTGTTGCCCAAACCCCCGCAATCACCATCCCTCCCGACCTGTTGCCCGAAGACGGCCGCTTCGGCAGCGGGCCGTCGCGGGTGAGGCCGGATGCCGCCGTAGCTTTGGCCGCGGCCGCCGACAACTTCCTCGGCACCAGCCATCGCAAGTCCACCGCGAAAGATGTGGTCCACCGTCTGCGGGCCGGCGTGGCCGAGTTGTTCTCGCTGCCCGATGGCTACGAAGTGGTGCTGGGCAACGGGGGCACCACCGGGTTCTGGGACGCCGCCGTCTTCAACCTGATCGAGACCCGCAGCCAGCACCTGAGCTTCGGGGCGTTTTCGGCCAAGTTCGCCGCTGGGGTGGCGGGCGCCCCCCATCTGCAAGAACCGGTGATCATCAGCTCAGAGCCCGGTACTCACCCCGAGGCCGTGGCCGACCCATCGGTGGACGTCTACGCCCTGACCCACAACGAAACCTCTACCGGGGTGTCGATGGAGCTGCGCCGCCCAGCCCCTGAAGGCCTCGTGTTGGTGGACGCCACCTCGGGCGCGGGCGGGCTGCGCTTCGATCCCGCCGAGACCGACGTCTACTACTTCGCCCCCCAGAAATGCCTGGCCGCCGACGGCGGGCTGTGGCTGGCCTGCTGCTCCCCCGCGGCGATGGAGCGGATCGAGCGCATAGCCGCCTCCGACCGCTGGATTCCGCCATTCTTTGACTTGAGCATCGCGATCAACAGCTCTCGCAAGGATGAGACCTACAACACCCCGGCGCTGGCCACCGTGTTCTTGGCCGTTCACCAAGTGGAGTGGATCAATGGCAACGGCGGACTGGAGTGGGCTGCCACCCGCTGCGACCAGTCGGCCGACGTCATCTACTCCTGGGCCGAGAGCAGGGATTTCACCACTCCGTTCGTGGCCGACACCGCCATTCGCAGCCACGTGGTGGCCACCATCGACTTCGACGGCGTGTCGGCCGACGAGGTAGCCGCGGTGCTGAGAACCAACGGCGTGGTCGACGTGGAGTCGTACCGAGCGCTGGGCCGCAACCAACTCCGCGTAGCCCTGTTCCCCGCCATTCCCCCCTCAGACATCGCCGCGCTGTGCGGCTGCATCGACTACGTGGTCGAGAATCTGTAGCGATGGACGTTGGGGCTGACACCTCCGGCAGGCTGCTGGTGGCCACCCCGCTTATCGGCGACGGGAACTTCGAGCGCACCGTGGTGCTGATGCTGGCCCATCAAGAAGAGGGAGCCGCCGGCGTGGTGCTGAACCGCCCTTCGGGCCTGCTGGTGAGCGATGCCCTTCCCCAGTGGGCCCCGCACCTGGCCCCGCCGCCCACCATGTTCATCGGCGGGCCGGTGTCCAACGAGTCGGTAGTGGCCCTAGCCCGAGTGCGCCAAGACCCCGACCAGGGGTGGTGGACCCCCGTGCTCGGCCTGGTGGGCACCCTCGATTTGGAAGCCGACGCCGACGAGGTGGCCAGCGCAGTAGACGGAGTCCGCCTGTTCGCCGGCTACGCCGGCTGGTCCCCCGGCCAGCTCGAGGAAGAGATCGACTCCGGCGCCTGGTTCGTGGTCGACGCCGACCCTGCCGACCTCTTGACCGAAGACCCCGGCGACCTGTGGCCCGCCGTCCTCGCCCGCCAATCCTCCCCCATCTCCTGGTTCACCCACTACCCCACCCACCCCAGCCACAACTGACTGACCGGCTCAGCTCAACCTTGATCGGAGGTCGGCGGACAGACGGGCGACCTCGGCAGGAGGGTTGAGTGAGTCGAGATGGTTGAGGTCGGCGCGGGCTTGGTCGGATCGGCCTAGGCCGATGGAGAGCCAGGCTCGCCAAAGGAGGGCTTCGGGGTAGTCGGGGGCGGCTTCTAATGCCTGGTCGAGTCGGAGGGCCCCTTCGGCGGCCTGGTCTTCAAGGCCGGTCTGGATGAGCAGGACTCCGCTGTAGGTCAGGGCCCCGGGATGATCGGGCTGGTCGGCCAGCACCGCCTGGTACACCCGCAATGCCAGCGCCGGGTCGCCCAAGCTGGGAGATGTCGGATCCCACAGGGCGCGGGCCGCGGCCACTGCGTCATCGGCGGCAAGCCCGAGGTCGGCCAGGGTCAGATGCTGCTCTTGGGCCTGCAAGACAATCTGGCAGAGGGCGATGTTGGTCCTCAGGCCCTGGGTTTGCACTAGCTGGGAGATGAATTCGGGGGGATTGGTGGCATCAAAAGCGGCCAGTTCCCCCGCCGCGCCGAAACAGTCGCCGGTGCGATAGAGCAAGATGGCCCGAAACGCCCGGGCATCGGGATAGTCGGGGGCGGTCACCACCGCGTCGGCCAGCACATCGGCCGCTTCGGCCTCCCGTCCCTCCAAGGTCAACATCCAGCCCTTATAGGCCAGCGCAGCGGGGTTGGCCGGTGACCGCTCCAACACCCGGTCGTAGATGGCAATGGCCTCGCCAATGTCCCCGGCGGCGGCCGATTCCTCCGCGTTTCTCAAGAGTCCAGGCACACTGGTCACCGCGTCGTTTCCGGTAATGGTGTCCCCGGAATGCCGAGACCCCACTGCTCGGGCCAGAAAGACTCCGGCGACCACACCTATCACTACCAGCCCAGCCACCACTGCGATCAACCTCCCTCGCCCCTCGCCTTTTGCCCGCTCAGGCTCCTCCTGAACTCCCCGAAGCGCATCTGCCGCCTTCCGGGTGTAGCTCTGGCTCAGAGCCTGATGATCCTCCGGCTCCAAGTCGCCCGCGGCCAACTCCTCATCTAGATCATCCAGCGACTCCAGCCAGAATTCCCGCTCATCATCCATCGCGCCGCTCTCTCATCCCGGCACGGGCAGATTCAACCAAGGTGCGGTCGTCATCTGAAACCTCTTCGCCAGCCGTGCTCGCCTGCCGCCACCGGCTCAGCGTCCACGCCAAGAGTCCAGCACCAACTATCAGCCCCACCACCGGGATAATCCAGACCAAACCGCTCACGCCCGACCTAGACGGCGTCAGAACAACCCAGTCCCCATATCGTTCAGCGAACCTGGCTCGGATGTCGTCGTCGCTGTGTCCGGCCACGACAAGCCGGCCGATCTCGGCTCGGATCTCCCGGGCGATGGCCACGTCCGACTCCACCACCGACTGTCCCACGCACTGGGGACAGGCGATGGTTGCGCCGATGTCATGGGCCCGCTCGGCATTGGTCCGGTCGTCCCGACCGTCCACCACCCCGAATACCAACATGGTGGCGGCGGCCACCCCCACCAGCAGCCATGACAAGATCACCTTCCGACGGCGGGAGATCATGAGCCCGCTCCCGCACGGGCCAGCTGGGACTCGAGCCCGGCCAGGGTGACGCCTCCGGTGAACTTGGACACCACTCGTCCAAGGGGATCCACAAGGTAGGTCTCCGGCACGGCGGTGACCCCGAAGTCAATGGCAATGCGACCGGTGTTGGAAATGACAACGGGCCAGTCCCCGCCACGCTCGGCGAAGAACCGGGAGATGACCTCCACTTCGTCTCGGAAGACCACGCTCACCAGCCGAATATTGGGATCGCCGCGGTAGCGGTCGTGGAATGCCACCAACTCGGGATGCTCCACCACGCACTGCACGCACCAGGTGGAGAAGAAGTTAACCACCACCCAGCGACCCCGCTGGGCGGCCATGTCGAATTCGCCCCCATCCAGCGTCTCCCCGGCAAACTCAGGGGCGAAGTCGGGCACGGGCGGCCCTCTTCGGTCACGCTCAGACACGGCGAACACCACGATGAGGGCCACGGCCAACACACCGACTGCCAGCCCCACCCACCGAACCGTTCGCAGCCGCGGGGGGCTTTCAGACTGATCGGAATCGACGGGCTGGTCGGCGGACGGCGGCTGCTCAGCCAACGGGCACCCCGCGTTCTCGAAGGGGAACTCCCGGCACCGGGGCCGACACCGGCATGGTGGGCGTCCTCCGACGGCCGGGGAATGCCGAGAACACCGCCCCCAGCAGCATGATTGCGCCGCCTATCCACAGCCACAGCGTCAGCGGCTGAACGGTCACCCGCACCCCGGCGGGGTCACCGGGCCCGTCGGGCAAGTCCAACACCGCCACTTGGATGTCTCGCACCGGCGACGACTTTGTGCCCGGCGTGCGCACCACTCCCCCGTTGGCGAACCGGCTCACCCCTGGCCGAACCACCGTGCCGTCCACCAGCACCACTGCCTCGGTCTTGACCTTGTTGTCGAACACTTTGTCCTGGGTGCCCACAAATACGATCTCGTGTCCGTTGACGTAGGCCGTCTCCCCTGGCGCGATTGTCAGCTCGCTCTGGTGCAGATAGCTGTTGCTGGCGGCCAGCGCCACCGCCACCACGACCACGCCGATGTGCACCACCATGCCGCCATTGGCCCTCCCCACCAGGCCTCGCCACCCCTGCCGGCGGGTAGCTAACACCAATTGGCGCACCGCCGCACCCCCTGCGAACCCCGCAAGGCCGAACGCCAGCAGCGGGGCCAGGCCCCGAGCCCCCGCCAGCAGGGCGATCAGCAGCCCGGCCACTGCCGCCCAGCCCGGCCACATCAGTCGCTCCGACAGCCTCTCGGCGGTGGTCTTGCGCCACGGGAGCACCGGAGCCACCGCCATCATGAACAGCAACAGCAGCCCGACCGGCATGGTCATCCGGTCGAAGAAGGGGGTGCCCACGCTGATCCGGTCGCCGTTTAGCGCTTCCACGATCAGCGGGAACACCGTCCCCAACAGCACTACGAAGGCGAACACCCCGAACAGCAGGTTGTTGGCTAGAAACGAGGCCTCCCGCGACAACGCGGAGTCGATCTGCCCGGGCGAGCGCAGCCGATCACCCCGCCATGCGATGAGCCCCACGGTGACCACCACCACCAGGGCGAAGAACACCAAGAGCGCCGGCCCCACCGCATCGGCCGAGAAAGCATGCACCGAGTCCACCAGCCCCGAACGGGTCAAGAACGTGCCCAAGATGGTCAGAGAGAAAGTGGCGCACACCAGCGACAGGTTCCACACCCGGAGCATCCCCCGGCGCTCCTGCACCATCACCGAGTGCAGATAGGCGGTGCCGGTGAGCCACGGCAGCAGCGAGGCGTTCTCCACCGGGTCCCAGCCCCAGTAGCCGCCCCAACCCAGAACGTCCCACGACCACCACGCCCCCAAGATGATCCCGGCGGTGAGGAAGGCCCAGGCAAACAGGGTCCACCGGCGGGTCTCCACCAGCCAGCCCTCTCCCAAACGACCGGTGGCCAGTGCCGCTATGGCGAAGGAGAAGGGCACGGTGAAGCCCACATAGCCCATGTACAGCATCGGGGGGTGCACCGCCATCAGCCAGTGGTTCTGCAACAGCGGATTGGGCCCGGGACCGTTATAGCCCGGCGGCACGTCCACCCGACGGAAGGGCTGAGCCAAGTCGAGATTGGGCCAGTTGAACATCAGCACGAAAAAGAACAGGCACACGATGAACAGCACGGCCATAGCCCAGCCCACCAGCGGGTCGTCCAAGCGATGACGGAACTTGGTGACCACCAGCACCAGATACCCGGCCAGGATGAGGGCCCACAGCAAGATGGAGCCTTCCAGCGCAGCCCACAGCGTGGCCACGTTGAACAGCGCGGGGGTGGCGTGGCTACCGTTTTCGGCTACGTACGACACCGAGAAGTCCCGAGTGATGAGGGCCCTCTCCATGGCGAACACCGACAACGCAGCCCCGCCCAGCACCAGCCAGGCGCACAACCGCACCCGGTCGATCCGGCGAGCGGCCACCATAAGAACCCCGAGGGCCGATGAGGCCATCGCCACCGAGATGCCCAGAACCCCCAGGGTTATGTTCACCGCCTCAGCTCACCTTTCGGGAGGCAGCTGCCGCTTGTCATTCGTATTGCCCGCGCTCTTCGGCGTCGTCGATGCGGTCTTGATTGTCCACTCGGTAGTCGTTGTCGTGCTTGACCAGCATCCGGTCGCTGGCGAAATACCAGCCGTCGTTGGCCACGCCGCCGTAGGCGCTGCTTCGCACCCAGTGTCCGTCGATCACCACGGGCACCTCGGGCTGGAACTGGTCGGACACCCCGCCGGTGTGAACCACGTCGGCCACCACGCCGTCAAGGGTCACCGAGAACGCCACCGCCGGGCGTCCGTCATCCAGAGTCACATCTTGCGGCGACCCGCTTACCGGCGAGCCGATCATCCGGAAACGGTCGTCGCCCAGCTCCTCTCGGCGCTCCACCGCATCGTCCACCTCGCGAAATACCAGCGTGGCATCGGCCAGCACCTTCCACAGCACGAAACCGATCACCAGCAACACCGCGGCCACCAGCAGCACCGGAATCCAACGCCGGATGCCCCTCCGGGCGGGCCGGGCCGGCCTCGGGCTCAGATCCATGGACTCTTCCGGGTCGACCAATTCCTCGCTCGGAGAATCAGTCATCGGGCATCATCCACCGGCGGCGGTTCTCGGGCACCCGGCGGCTCAGCGATCGGCCCCGCATCAGCACCCACCCGGCATAGGCCACCACCGCGGCCACTGAGATGCTCCAACCGGCAACGAGATAGCCCACATGAGTCATGACTGCTCCTCTGAGTCGTCCAACAGACCTGCCTCGGCTCGCCGTTCTTCCAAGGCCTCGTCCACCTCGAGTTGTTCGATCTGGCTTTCGAGGTAGGCCAAGCGGAAACGGTGCAGCAGCAGCCAGGCGAACAGCACCATGCCCACTGCGAACGAGAACGACAGGGTGAACAGGGTCTCGTCGCGGATCTTGCGGGCGATGAGCGTGGACTGCTGATGCAGGGTCCGGTTCTCCCACCAGTCCACCGACCGGTTCACGATCACAATGTTCACCGCCCCCACCAGGGCGATCACCACCGAGCGCCGAGCCCTCACCGCCGTGTCGGCCGGGATGCGGCGCACCGCCAGATAGCCCACGAACACCAGCACCATCACCAGGGTGGTCACCAGCCGCACGTCGCCCCACTCCCACCAGGTCTGCCAGGTGGGACGCCCCCAGATGGAGCCGGTCACCAGTGTCAGCACCCCGAACACCACGCCGATCTCGGCGGAGGCGTGGGCCATCATGTCCCACCAGTCGGTGCGCCACCGCAGGTAGGCCAGGCTGGCCAAAAAGGTCAGCCCGAATCCGGTGTAGGCCAAGATGGCCGACGGCACATGGACGAACATCAGTCGCACCGCGTCGAACTGGCCCACCACGTCGCCCTGCTCGGTGATGCGGGTGTCTTCGGGCACCCAGGCGAAGGCCAGCACCACCAGTAGGGCAAACCCGGTCAGCGTCAGCCAGCCCAGGACTCTCGTCGCCTTGGACGAGGTGGTGGCAGCCACCACGGTGCTCATGCTTCCTCCAAGAGAGCCCCGTAACTCAAGGCTCCGAATACCCCATAGATTGCGGCGAAACCGGCCAGAAGGCCCAACCAGGCCCACCCTTCGGCCCCGGCCACGCCGAAAGCGTCCTGAAATGCCCGGGTGGCCCCGACGAGCACCGGGGCCACCACCGGCAGCAACAGCATCGGCAGCAGAGTTTCCCGCACCCCTAGCCCGGCCACCAGCGCCCCGTACAGCGTGCCCGCGGCGGCCACCCCGGCGGCGGCAGCCAGTCCAGCGCACAACAAGAGGCCGTAGCGGTGCACGGTCACGTCGAACAAGAGCACCACGCCGGCTGCCAACAGCACCTCCAGCACCACCAGCTGAATGGCGATGGCCGCCGCCTTGCCTCCGAACACGGCGATGGGGTCGATTCCCGACAACAGCAGCCGGTCGGAGGCCCCGTCGGCCAAATCCACCGCGAACGAGCGGCCGATGGCCAACAGCGATGCCAACAGCACCGTCACCCAGAACAGCCCGGGGGCATAGGTCCGCAACGCCTCCTGATCGGTGTCCAGCGCAAAGGCGAACAGCACCAGCACGGTTACCGCAAACGGCACGATCTGGTTGATCCCCACACGGGCGCGCATCTCGATCCTCAGGTCCTTGCCCGCGATCAGCCACGCATCACGGAACACGGCGGTCTCCCTCGGTGGAGGCATCCCCGTCGTTTGGCCCATCAGTCGAGTCGATCCCGGCGCGCACCATCCCGCCTACCACGCTCACCACCCGGGGCTTGAGCACCTGAATGCGCTCTAGTTCGTGGGTGGCCAACACCACCGTGGCTCCGGCCGCGGCCGCGCTGCGAACCAGAGCATCCACCGTGTCGCGCGACTGCTGGTCCAAGCCGGCATGGGGCTCGTCCAACAGCCACAACTCGGGGCGCCGCACCACCAGCGAGGCAATAGAGGCCCGGCGGCGCTGCCCAGCCGACAGCCGACCCACCCGAGTGTCGGCCAGCCGCCCGGTGAGCGAGAGCCGCTCAATCGCCTCATTGACGTCGGTACCACCGGCCCCCGCAGCCCGAGCCCAAAAAGCCACATTCTCCGCCACCGTCAGATCGTCGTAGAGCCCGGTGCGATGGCCCAACAGCGCCACCCGGCGGCGCACCATCCGGCGCTCATCGTTCAGATCGTGGCCCAGCACCCAACCCTGGCCCGAGGCCAGCGAGCACAGTCCGGCGCACAGCCGCAACAGGGTGGTCTTGCCCGCCCCGTTGGGCCCTTTGAGCAGGACGATCTCCCCCGGCGTAATGTCGAGATCAACTCCGGCCAAGGCGGGAAACCGCCCCAATAACGTCACAGCGGCCCGGAGCCGGACGGCAGGTTCCACAACTCCTGTCAGGCTACAGGGGCGCTTTCTGATCGCAGAAACCAAGGACCTTGCGGACGCCCTTCACCCTGCTGCCAAGTTCCCGGTGATCACATCGGAAAATTGCTTGCCCCTAAGCAGGTGTCCCGCTAAGTTTCGCACCTAGCCCTGTCGGCCGGGGAGGGTGGAGCTCCCCGGCCTAAGGCTCGCCCTAGCCAGGGGCGAGCCCTGTTCGGAGTATTGCAACAGGGCTCGCCTGTGTCAACATTGAATGAAATTTACTGAAATGGGCGTCACTCTCTGCCACCACTCCCTCGCTCGCCCCTCAATGCCATAGCATCGGCGATGTGTTCGCTCTGGTGACCGAGAAGGCGTATGAGCAGCACCGGTCTCAATTCGACGCGCTGGACAACGAAGGGCACGGCCTCCAGTGGCTGCGTCTGGACGAAGACGGCCAGCTCCACGGCCCTTCCGATGCCCACCCCGAGGTGGCGTGGCTGTCGAGCGACTTGTTTTTCGGCGGGATTCTGAACCGGTTCTTCGAGATTGTTGAGGGCGCGCCCGATTTCCGCTGGCTTCAGTCGGCGGCTGCCGGGGTGGATCTCGATCCTTACGAGCGGTTGATTAGCAGCGGCGCCCGGATATGCAACGCCCACCTCACCGCCATCCCCATCGCCGAGTTCGTGCTGCGAGCAGTGCTCGACGTGTTCCAAGACGCCGAGCGCTGGCGGACCGCCCAGGCCGACAGCCGATGGGAGCACCACAATTTCCGCGAGGTGTGGCGATCCCGCTGGCTGATCATCGGGCTGGGGGCGATTGGCGCAGAGACCGCCCGCCGGGCCCAAGCGTTCGAGGCTCACATAACCGGTGTGCGCCGCCACCCCACCGGAGATGAGCCGGTTGACGCCATGATCTCGCCTGCCCAGGTACCCGATGCCCTGCCCGAGGCCGACGTGGTGGTGCTGGCCACCCCGGCCACTCCCGAAACCGAGAACCTGGTAGACGACGGCTTCCTGTCGGCCATGAAACCGGGGGCGGTGCTGGTGAACATCGCCCGGGGCAAGCTGGTGGACGACGAGGCGCTGCTTCGGGCCCTGAACGACGACAGCCTGGCCGCCGCCATCCTTGATGTGTTCAACGCCGAGCCTCTCGATCCCAGCCACCCCTATTGGTCTCATCCCAAGGTGGTGCTGACCCCCCACTCCTCTGGCGGGGGCATTGGCCGTTGGGATCGGGGCGCCGAGCTGTTCTGTGACAACCTGCGCCGCCTGCTGGCCGGCGACCCGCTCGTCAACGAGGTGACCACCATGCAGTTGCCCACCGACCTCCCTTTCGTCACGGGCAAGAACGAGCAATGAGCCCCAACGCCGGAGCATTGGCCGGGCTGCGAGTACTGGATATCTCATCGTTTTTGGCCGCGCCCCAGGTAGCCACCTTCTTGGGGGATTTCGGCGCCGATGTCATCAAGATCGAGCCGCCGTCCGGGGAGGCCCTACGCCGCATCGGGGCCAGCCGCGACGGGGAGTCGCTGGTGTGGGCCATGGTGTCCCGCAACAAGCGGGTCATCACCTGCGACCTCAACCGCCCCGAGGGCCGCGACATCCTCCGCCAACTGGTGGCCGAGATCGACGTGCTGGTCCACAACTACTCCCCGGCCATGCTGGAACGCTGGGACTGCACCTGGGAGCAGCTGCGGGCCCTCAACCCCGGCCTGGTCATGGTGTCGGTCAGCCCCTATGGACACACCGGCCCGCTGGCCGACCGCCCCGGTGCGGGCACTATGGCCGAGGCCTTCGCCGGGCTCACCCACATGACCGGAGAGTCCGATGGCCCGCCCATGCTCACCTCCATCCCGCTGGGCGACACCCTGACCGGGATCTTCGGATTCATCGGCGCGCTGGTGGCCTGCTACGGCCGGGATGTGAACGGGATAGGCGGCCAGCATGTGGACGTATCCATGTATGAGCCCATCTTGACCCTGATGGGCAGCACCCTGGCCGCCTGGGATCCCAACGGCAACGACCCTCCCCCCGCCCGGTTCGGATCGCGGTTGGAAACCGGCGTCCCCCGCAATATCTACCGCACGGCCGATAACCGCTACTTGTGCCTGTCGGGCACCACCGACCGCCAAGTAGAGCGCATCCTGACGTTGACCGGACGGGACGGTCCCGAAGATCAGGCCAAGTTCGCCCGCATGGCCGACCGGTTGTCCCACAACGACGAACTCGACGCGCTGGTGGCCGACTGGATCGCCGAGCGCCCCCTAGACGAGGCCGTCGCCGTCTTCGTCGAGGCCCGGATCCCAGTGGCCCCGGTCCACGACCTGCCCGGTTTGCTGGCCGACGCCCAGGTCCAGGCCCGCAGCAGCGTCACCCTGGTAGCCCACGACGTGCTGGGATCCGTGCCCATGGCCACTCCCACACCCATCCTCAGCGAGACCCCCGGCACTATCGGCCACCCCGGCCCCCCCATCGGCGCCCACAACGCCGAGGTCTACGCCGAATTGCTTGGCTGGAACGCCGACCGCCTAGCTCAAGCTCAATCCGACGGCTTGATCTGACTACTCTTCGGGCCGGGGCTCACCGAGATCTTGGGAGAGGAATCCCAGAAAGGGGCGACAATGAACCCAGAGGAGACAGCAGCAGCTACGGGTCTGCCAATAGCCCGCATGGGGCTGAGCTACTTCGGGGCTGAGCAGGTTGGCCAAGCCATGGGAGAGGCCGGATTCAGCGGGTTTACCACGTACTTCGGAGGCCGGGGCGGGGTGCTGGGCAACGTGGCCTCCGACGTGGTGGTGTCGGCATTCGCCCTCTTCCACCCCGCAGTAATCGAGGGAGGGTGGAATCAGACCAAGGAGCAGGGATCGCCCTCCGACGCGGCCGACGCCTTCGCCACCGGCATCGGCCGGTGGGCATCCGACACCTTTGGCCACCTCGACGGGCTAGGCGAGTTCGCGGCCGCGGCCCGCGCGGTGTTCGACGCCGCCACGCCCAGGAGCCAAGCCCTGTACGCCGGCTGGAGGGCCATGCCCGTGCCCGACGACCCGGCTACCGCCGCGGGCCTGGCCATCCAGGTCCTGCGGGAACTGCGATTTGGCTTCCATGTCCACGGGCTGACCGCAGTGGGCATGTCTCCGGTGGAAGCCATCTTGGTGCAAACCGATTCCCAGCACGCTCAGTTCTTCGGATGGAGCGAGCCATTCCCCGATCCCGAGACCCTCAGAGACAAGCACAGCCAAGCCGAAGAGATCACCTCAGCTCGGATGGCCGAGGTCTACGAGGCCATCGATGCCGACCAGCGGACTCATTTCGTGGCCACAATCAAGGCCATCGCCCAGATCACTTCGAGCTAGACGTCCAACACCGAAAGTCGGCCCCGGGCTTCGAACTCTGCCCTGATGACCGCCGCATCCTCGGTAACTAGTAGGCGATAGCTGCCGCCGTCGCGCACCCAGGTTTCGTCGTCCGACTCCCAGCGCTCGCGGCGCAGAGTGCGCTTGAGGATCTTGTTCGTCTCGGTTTGGGGCAGGGAGTCGGCCCAGCGCACATATCGGGGCGCCCACTTGGTACCTAGATCATCTTGGCCGCGCAGAAACTCGGAGAACCTCTCCGGATCGAAGTCCGCACCGGGACGGCGCACCACCGCGGCCATCACATCATCGCCCACCGACGAGCTGGGCACAGCAAACACGGCGGCCAGGTCGATATCTGGATGGCGCACCAGGATCCGCTCAACCGGGGCGGCCGCGAAATTCTCGCCATCCACCCGCAGCCAGTCGAAGTTCCGCCCCGCGAAGTACACGAACCCCTCAGCATCCCGATAGGCCAAATCACCCGACCAGTAGATGCCGCCGTGGGTGCGCTCCTCGTCGGCCTCCGGGTTGTTCCAGTAGCCCTCGAATTCCTGCGCCGACACCATCGACACCAGCTCGCCGATGGCCTCATCGGGGTTGAGCAGCTTACCGGTGTCATCGAAGACGGCCAGCGGCGCCTCCTCCCCGGTGTCGGGATCGAGGATTTTCACGTTGTCGTCGGTCCGACCCAAGGCGTTGGCCGGCGTATCGGGAGTGCGGCTCACCGACACGCCCCCCTCGGTGGATCCGTAGGAGTCCTCCACCGGCACCCCGAAGCGTTGGGAGAACCGCTCCAGGTCATGCACCGCTCCCTCGTTGCCGAACACGATCCGCAAGGTGTTGTCGGCGTCATCGGGCTGTTCGGGGGTGGCCAAGATGTAGGTAAGGGGCTTGCCCACGTAGTTGAAGTAGGTGACGCCGAAACGGCGTACGTCGAGAAGAAAGCCCGACGCCGAGAACCGGCGCCGGAAAGCGGCGATGCCCCCCGTTGTAAGACACGGAATCCAGCCCGCCATCAGCGCGTTGGAGTGAAACATGGGCATGGCCTGGTAGAACACGTCATCGGGAGTCAGCTTTCGCATCTCGGTGATGACCTGGCCGATCCGGGCCAGTCGTGCTTGCGAACAGATGGCCGCCTTGGGGTCGCCCGTGGTGCCCGACGTGAACAGCAGCAGGTAGGGGGCCAGCGGATCGATGTCCACATCCGGCGGCTCAGCACCGGAAAATGAAGCGAGGCCTGCCCGCCACTCCGGGGAGTCCACGTCCAGCACCCGACCGTTGGCCGCACCAAGGTCCAGCCCCTCTAGCAGCCCCTGGTGGCGGCCCTCAGTAACGATCATGGCGCAATCAGCGTGGGTGATGTCGCGGGCTAACTCCGCTCCCTGCCGGGTGGGGTTGATGCCGACTACCGCCGCTCCGGCAACGGCGGCGGCGCCCAGCAGCATGGAGTACTCCGGCCCATTGTCCAATAGCGCACCAACGTGGAACGGCCCCTCCCCTCGGCGGTCCAAAAGCAGATGGGCCCGGGCCATACAACCGGCGGTGAACTCCCGGTAGGTGTGCTCCTCGTCTTCAAAAACCATGGCTAGGCCGTCATCGTCAGTCCGACTCAAGACCAGGTCTCGCACGGTGGGGTGTTCTTCGGCTGGGGAGTCCATGGGGGGATCGTAGACAGGAAGGGGGAGCCTGCTAAAAGGCTGAAGGGTCGAGGAGCACCGGATCAAAGGGCACTGAAGCCCCGGAGGCCATACCAGTTCCGCTCCGGGCCAGCAGCGATCGCGACACGATCACCGGCTGGTTCGCCTCCACCAGCAAGGCGTAGGAGGCGCCCTCGGTCAATCGGTCGACCGGCACCACCAAGCGGCTGTGCGGTGCCACTTCTCGGGGATCGAGTTGGGCAATCGGAGTGATCCGGCCGTTGGCGATTGTCGACACGGTTATCAACGCGATGGAGTCAGGCGAGGGGTTGACCACCACGAGCTCCACCTCCGCGCCGTCGGACCGGTTCCCAGCGATCAAGTAACGCATCGCGGTCACGGGCGTCCCAGAAGTGGTCGCCACCCCAGCCGGAGACGACGCAGCCGGCGCGGCCGCCACGCGCTCGGCCACAATGGGAACCCCGTTGTACACCTGAACCCCAACCCAGAACCCGATCCCTGTAGGCACAGAACTGACTGCGCTATAGGCGAAGGGCTCGGAGGGAAGCGGGTACGACCCGTCCTCTCGCAATAACAGGGCCACTCGCTGCTGGGGAGGAACCGACAGCTCGAATGGCGCCTGCGCACCTCCGAAGTCGGAGCCGTCCAACCGGATGCTGATGTCAGCGGCTGCCTCCTGGTCGGAGGGGTTGTACAACACAATGTGTTCGGCCACGCCCGCATCGGCCGGCCCGGTAGAAAACGCCCATTGCGTCTGGGGCTCTGGGATTCCAGGTCCCGCGGTCAACCCCTCCAGTCCCTCAGTTCCGTCGAACAGCTGAAGCCTTCCGGCCACGATCCGCCCGGCCTGTGACTCGATGGTGGTGGAAACGGCCGAGAACCGGGGTACCTGGTCGGTGGCGTTCACCACTACCAGCGACCCAGCTGGCACCAATACGCCCCGAAGGGCTTGAGGCTCGCGGATTCCCTCATCGGTGGAGAAGAAGAATTTCACCACAGCCCGGTCGGGGAACGGATTGAACAAAGTGAAGATCAGCCGGGCATCTCGTCGGGTTGATCCGGCGGCAAAATGCCACGCTGCCGACGAGCGAGTGGCACATGGTATGACGTCAATTCCGGTGGGCCCCTGCACCCTCTGCTCGACCACGGCCGAACCCGTGTCGACCTCCACCATTGCCGCGGTGTACTGCGACTCCACCACTTCGGCCAACCGCAGGGAGGCCTGTGACCTCGCCGGCACGTTTAGCAGCACCTCTTCGGGCGCGGCCGACGGCGACACCGACCCAATCGGAGTGGCCGGGAACACCGATACCGCCGCAGTTGCCGCTACTCCTGTCGGATTGGCCACAATCACCGAGTGATCGGCGAATTCGCCCGGTAACGACGTTCCCTCCGAGCAGTACCAAACGCCCCCTTTTGCCTCCGGGCCGGGCGCGGCGCTGGTGGCCTCCTGGGAAACCAGAGCCGCTTCAGAGGGCGATTCATCGTCGGCCCTATCGGCCACCGCCAACCCGACGACCGTCGCCAAAGCCACCACTACCAGGGGCCAGCGCATCACGCGGCCCTTCATGGGGCCGCAGCCTGTCGATCTGCCCGCCGACGCCCGTCCCCAGTACTGAGTCGGGCCAGTCCTACTGCGGCTACGACCCACAGGCTGACTTGCACTGCCAGAAGCAGCCGAGTCAGCCCCGTTGCTCCTTCGTCAGGTGCGGGGGTGAGCCCGGCACTGGCCGCCGACAGGTCTAACGCTGTGTTGTGATAGGTGGCGATGCCCGCGGTCAGCCCGCCCGGAGCCAAGTCGAGTTGGCCGTCTAGCGTGTCGAACAGCCACTGAGGAGCCGGGAGCGCCAACTCTCCGTAAGGTGCGGGCGCCAAGCGCTCAGCCACCAAAATCGTGCCAATCCCCCACCTTGCGAGCTCGGCCCCCAACCGGTTGGTGCCCGCCTCTGGTGCTCCCAGCACTGCTTCGCCCACTTGGCGGGTTTGGTCATCCAGCCCGCCGACCCAGCGCTGGGCCACCGTCGGAAAGGCGCGGCTGTCGGAGACCGCGAAGGCCAATCGACCGTCCAACTCCCAACTGCCCAGCGGCAACACGTCAGGATGGCCAAGCCAAAGAACTCGCTGACCGTCCTCGGCCGCGCCACCGTTGTCAGAGAACGGGACCACGTCGGTGTAGTCATCGGCGGTCGCATTCCAATCACCGTCAGAGACATTGGCCAGTACCGGCAGCATTCCCGCCACCAAAGCGACCATTGCGGAAAAGGGCACCAGCTGCCTCCATCCGAAGCGGTAGCGGCGCACGTCCTTGAAGAAGGCGGCCACCCCCATCGCTACCGCGATGGCCAAGCCCACCGCGCCGGGCACCTGCACCACCTCAGGCCGGGGCAGGGGTACCGGTGACCAGTCCTGCTCGGCAACCAGGGCCACTGCCGCGGTTCCCAGATAGAGGGTCCACCCCCGCACTGCCCATGCCAGCCGGGAGTCATGAGCCAGGGCCAGCGGGAGCACCGCCGCAACCGGCAGGGCCCAGCCGAGCCGGTTGTCGCCGTATGGTCCAGTGTCGAACCGCAGGATCTCCGCCCAGGAGTTGCCTCCCCCGCCTCCGGGCCGGTTCCCCAGCAGCGACGTCAGGTTGTCGGCCAGCCACGGCAGATTCAGCAACGCAGCGACGGCCGCTCCACCCACCGCCACTCCCACCATTCGAGCCATACCCCCGGGAGTTCCGGCGATAATCGATCCCACTAGCAGCCCAGCCAGCACCAGACCGAACACGATCAGCGCCTCCGAGGCCATGGCAGTGGCTAGGGCGAACAGCAACCCCACCGCCAGGATCTCCCTCAAGAACGAGGGCCGACGCGAGTCCGGCCCAGGGCTGCCACCTGCCGCGCCATAGGGGGCGAGCCCCGCTCCGGTCAGCACAGCACGCATCAGCCAGGGCACTGCCCCGTACATCAAAAGGGCGCTCCAAACTCCGTTGGCCAGCGCGTTGTAGGGCACCGGATTTGCCAGATACACCACTAGTGCCACGCCTTGGATCCACAGGGAGTCGAAGGGGCGCATCAGCCGCCACACCCCCAGCGCTCCCAGCGGAACCATCCCGACGATCAACACCGTGCGAAGAAGCTCGGTCTCGCCGAAGAACAGCCAGCTCAGCAGGGTCAGCAGCCCCAGGCCGGTGGGGGCGAATCCCTCTTGGCCCAGCCCCACGGGTCGAAAATCGCTCCACCAGCCCCTCAAGAGATCGGAACTCGACCCCAGCCGGGCCAAATCCCCCACTACAGAAATCCCCCCGGCTACCAATTCCCGAGCTCCAAGCAATACCAACACCAAGGTGGCGAGCCCCACCAAGACCGACACCCGCGATCGGCTCAACCAAGCCATCAGCGATCCCCGAGGCGTGAGCCCATCTCCGCCGCTGCCCCATTGACCTGTCAGGAACGAAACGGTGGGCGCGAGGCCCCGAGCCTGAGAAAGGCGGATATGGGAGTCTCCAACATGGCGCGCCTGGCTCACGGCCTGCCGTCGCCTCCGGATCGACGCTAGCCGGACCAGGTTGTGCCCCCAGGCTGCTCCGTTGTGGCGGGCTTGGCTGAGATGCCCGGTGATGAGGGCCCCCAGCATCTCGAATGCCGACAGCATCATCGCCTGGGGAATGATCCTCACCGAATGCCAAGTCCCATATACCGACAGGAGAGTTCGAATTCGGTGGCGGCGAGCCAGACGGTCAATCTGCGACTGGGGAATGCGCTCGGCCAGCCGTTGACGATGGCGGACCGCCGCCGATGGGGCCACCCTGACCCTCGCCCCTAAAGTGCGTGCCCGCCAGCACAGGTCAACACTCTCGTAACAGAACGACATCTCGGGATCGAAGCCCCCGATGGCCCGAAAGAGGTCGCCGCGCACCATTACGCATCCGCCGGACACCGCAAACATGTCCTGGGCCGCATCGTGCTGTTCCTGGTCGAGCTCGCCGCTTTCCACCGTAGGAATCGGAACCCCGGTCTTGTCAACCATGAGACCGACTTGGAGTATGCGGCTGTGGTCGTTCCAGTCCACAAATTTGGGGCCGACAATTCCCGCATTGGACCTGACCGCCTCATGGGCTAGCAACCGCAGGGCGTTGGGGGCCAGCGCCACATCATCGTGACAGAACACGAAGAAGTCGGGAGCCGGTCCTCCGTCCAGGAGAACTTGATTGGCCGCAGGACCGAATCCAGGATTGGAATCCAACCGATGAATAACTGCCTGGGGCAGATAGCGCCGCACCCGGGCGGTGGGGTCGGACTCGCTGCCCGTGTCTACCACGGTCACCTCGGCAAGAGGGTGGTCTTGCGCAGCAATCGACTCCAGCATCTCGTCAAACCACAGGCCCGGGTCGTGGCTCACGATCACTACATGAATCCCGACGTCCGCTTTGGCCTCCATCAGGATTGTTCGGAGCTGCGGCTGACGAATTGCCGCAGGGCGTCGGCTAGGGCCGGGGCCTGCTCGACCGCATCCGACAGCACGGCCAGCACTGAATCAGGCAAGTTCTGGGCCAACTCAACCACCGCGATGCGGACGTCCTCAGGAACTTGATCGGCTAGATCTGAGAACGCTTCCCGCAGGTCGTCGGGCATTTGTCCGACCAGATCCCGCCGAGCGGTCTGGGCGCGGTTGATGAACAACAGCCCCAGTCCCACTGCGGTGTAGATGCCATTGCGAATGCACTCGACTAGCGGATCTTCCTCCGGTTCCAACTCCTGAGCTGGCTGCGGCTCGCCCACCTCAACACCGTACCGGCCCGCTCCGCAGCAACAGAGGCATGGCGTGCCACTCGAATCCGAAAATCGCTCACCTCTGTCGGCCCTAGATTCCCCTGGCACGGCAATTGTGCGCTCCAAGTGGCACACTCGTTGCGATGCGAGCCCTGGTAACCGGGTCGCGGGGTTTTGTTGGCACCCACCTCGTCGCTCATCTGAACGCCTGCGCCGATGATGTGATCGAGGTAGATCGCGTGATCGGCAGCCCTCCCATCGAAGACGCCGGCGCAATCTCCGAGCTGATCGCCGAAACCAAGCCCGACGTGGTGTACCACCTCGCGGGCCAAAGCGACGTGGCCGCCTCCTGGAGCGACCCCGTGGGAACGTTTCAAGTCAACGCCGACGGCACCCTCCATGTCGTGCGGGGCTGCATCGACGCCGGCGTCGACCGCCTGCTCTCGGTGACCAGCAGCGATATTTACGGAATGGTCGATCCCGATGAACTGCCCATTGCCGAGCAAGCGCCCCTAAGGCCGGTCAACCCCTACGCAGCCAGCAAGGCTGCCGCGGAAATGGTGTGCATCCAGGGTTTCTTGGGCCACGGCCTCGGCGTGATCCGTGCCCGGGCCTTCAACCACCTGGGACCAGGACAAAGCGAGCGGTTCCTAGCCCCGGCACTGGCTGCCCGCATCGCCCGCAATGAGATGTCGGGCCAATCAGTGGTCCCGGTGGGAAACCTCTCAGCGCGTCGCGACTTCACCGATGTGCGCGATGTGGTCCGGGCATACCGATTGCTGGTGATCGACGGAGAGCCAGGTGAGGCATACAACGTGTGCTCAGGACATGATGTGGCCGTATCTGAGATCGCCGAGGTCCTACTGGGACTGGCCAAGACTCCGATGACCCTCGAACAAGACGATGCTCTGTTCCGCCCAGTCGACTTGCCGGTGCAGCGGGGGGACAATGCCAAGCTCGGCAAAGCCACTGGCTGGACCCCGGAGATTGCCCTGGCCGACACCCTGGCCGACACCCTCGAAGATGCCCGCGGGCGCCAAACAGGACAAACTGGGGACTCCCATGGCTGAGCAACGGCCCCAACGAGCGCTGATCACCGGAATCACGGGCCAAGACGGCTCCTACCTTGCTGAATTCCTGCTCGACAGAGGCTACGAGGTGGTAGGTCTCGTCCGGCGGTCAAGCATGGTCACCTTCGAGCGCATCGCCCATCTCCAGAACCAGATCACCATCGCAAGCGGCGACCTGCTTGATGAGGCCTCCCTCATCGAGGCCCTTCAGCAGCATCGCCCTGACGAGGTGTACAACCTGGCAGCTCAGTCGTTTGTGCAAACCTCGTTCGGCCAAGCAGTGCTAACCGGAGAGACCACCGCTTTGGGGGTGACGCGACTGCTCGACGCCATCCGCATAGTCGATCCAAGCATCCGCTTCTATCAGGCCTCGAGCAGCGAGATGTTCGGCAAGGTGCGGGAGGTGCCGCAAAGCGAGGACACCCCCTTCTACCCTCGGAGCCCATATGGAGTGGCGAAGGTGTACGGCCACTGGATCACGGTTAACTACCGGGAGAGCTACGGTCTGCACGCCAGCTCAGGCATTCTGTTCAACCACGAGTCGCCTCGACGGGGCTTGGAATTCGTAACCCGCAAGATCACCCACGCAGCAGCCTCCATCTTTCTGGGCCGACAACGCGAGCTGCGCTTGGGCAACCTCGACTCCATGCGGGACTGGGGATACGCCGGCGACTACGTGAAGGCCATGTGGCTGATGCTTCAACAAGACGAGCCCGGCGACTACGTGGTGTGCTCGGGAGAGACTCACTCGGTGAGGGAATTCTGCGAACTGGCCTTCGCCCATCTGGGCATGGACTACCGCGACTTTGTGGTGATCGACGAGGCTTTCTTCCGTCCCGCCGAAGTCGACATGCTGGTGGGCGATCCCAGTCGGGCAACCTCGGTGCTGGGCTGGCACCGCGAAGTCGGATTCCAAGAATTGGTCGCCATGATGGTGGACGCCGATTTAGACCTGCTCCAGGGAAAGCTCAAGGGGATTTCTTGACCCCAAGCGTGGTCACTCTTGCCGGTGGGGTGGGAGCGGCCAAGCTGCTGACCGGTTTGATCCGGGCTCACCCCCCTGGTGATCAGCTCGCGGTGGTGAACACGGCTGACGACACCGTGCTGCACGGGCTGCATGTCAGCCCCGACTTGGACACCGTGGTGTACACGTTGGCCGGTGCGGTCAACCCGGAAACAGGGTGGGGCTTGGCCGGTGAGACCTGGCAGGCCATGGACGCTTTGGACCGGTACAAAGGGATCACCTGGTTCCGACTGGGCGACCGCGACCTGGCCACCCACCTGTTCCGCACCCATCGGATGGGCGAGGGCGCCGACCTGGCCACTGTGACCGCAGAGATCGCCGCGGCATGGGGTCTGAGGCTGGCCGTGATGCCGGTTACCAACGAACGCATCGAAACCCGGGTCACCACCGTCGACGAGGGCGAGATCGGCTTCCAGGACTATTTCGTGCGTCGCCGCCACGACGTGGCCGTGACCGCTGTCCGAGTGGCCGGGTTGGAGGATGCCCAGCCTGCCCCCGGGCTCATCGAGGTGCTGGCCGGTGCTCGAACCATCATCATCGCCCCCTCCAACCCCATCGTGTCCATCGGGCCGGTGCTGGCCGTGCCCGGCGTTCGAGAGGCAGTGGCCGCCCGTCGGAACGCGGTGGTGGCGGTTTCGCCCATCGTGGGCGGCGCCGCCCTCAAAGGCCCGGCCGACCGGCTCATGCGGGAGTTGGGCCACGAGTGCTCGGTGGTCGGCGTGGCCCGTCTCTACCGGGATTTGGCCACCACCCTGGTAGTCGACGTGGCCGATGCCCACCTCGCCGACGATGTAGAAGCCACCGGAATGACCTGCGTGGTGACCCCCACCGTTATGGACGGCATCGATTCGGCCACCGCACTGGCTCGCACTGTTCTGGGCTGCACAGCCGGGGTAATCCATTCATGAAGCTCGAAATCTTCGGCCTGGAGGGTCTGCCAGAGATTGAGGCGGGCGACGATTTGGCCGATTTGATCTCCGATGCCGCCGAATTGGCAGACGGCGATGTATTGGTTGTCACCCAGAAGATCGTGTCCAAGGCAGAAAACGCCGTGGTGGCCGTCGACCCCGAAGACCCCCTGTCACACAAGCCTGTGGTGGAACAGGAGTCGGTGCGGGTGCTGCGGCGGAGGGGCGACCTCATCATCAGTGAGACCAAGCATGGATTCGTATGCGCAAATGCCGGAGTCGACCGGTCCAATTTGGCCGCCGACCAAGCTGCCTTGCTGCCCGACGACTCCGACCGATCGGCCCGGCGCATCCGGGAAGGGATCAGAGCCCGCTCCGGCGTTGAGGTGGGGGTCATCGTCTCCGACACCTTCGGGAGGCCCTGGCGGCGAGGCGTGGCGGACGTAGCCATCGGAGTTGCCGGGATCCGTCCAATTCTCGACCTGCGAGGGACTCCCGACGCTTCGGGCCGGGAGCTTCAGGTGACCGAAGTGGCCATCGTCGACGAACTGGCCGCGGCGGCCGAGCTGGTCATGGGCAAAGCAGAGGGCGTCCCGGTGGCCGTAATTCGGGGGGTTGACTCAGCCTGGCTCGGGCCTGGCAGCGTCCAGGCCGACCTGATTCGCCCCTCCGCCGAGGACCTGTTCCGCTAGGTGGTGATGTGGTGGTCGGGGCTGATGATGGCCCTGTTGATATCAGCATCCGCATCGACGGTGCTGTAGGGAAGCAAGACGGAGTCCTCCACTCGGGCGCCGGCGGCAACCGCGGCGTGGTCCATTATCACCGAGTTGATTATCTGAGCACTGGGTGCGATTTCGGCGGTGGGATGGATGTGAGTACCGCCAGCGAGGGCAATCTGGACGTCCAGGTAAGCGGCAGGAGTGCCGGCGTCGATCCAAAAGCCGTCATTGGCCACCGCGTACAGCAACCCCTCATGCACCAGGGCAGGGAAGATCTCCCTTTCGATTGATGCTGGGCGGCCTTCGGGGATCAAGTCGAGCACCGACGGGTCGAGTACGTACATCCCGGCGTTTATCCACCGGCTGGGCGCCTCGGCGGCGGGCGGCTTCTCGACGAAGGCCTCGACCCGGCCATCGGGGTCGCACACCACTACTCCATATCGGGAGGGGTCCTCCACCGGGGTGAGGGCAATGGTGGCCGCCCCGCCATTGCCGCGGTGAGCACCGAACAGGTCGACCAGCGGGAAATCGCTGACCACATCGCCGTTGACGGCAACGAACGTGTCCTGGACCTCGGCCATCCGGGCCGCGAAGGCAATGGCCCCGGCAGTGTCCAACGGCTCGGGCTCCACTGCGTAGAACAGCTCCACTCCGGCGCAGCGCCGGTGGGGATAGGCGGCCTCGAATGCGTCGGGCCGGTATCCGAGCGACAGCACCGCTCGGGTGATCCCCTGTTCGCCCAGCCGCCCCACCACATGCTCGATCATGGGCCGGTCTACCACCGGCAGCATCTGCTTGGGACGGGTCAGGGTCAGTGGCCGAAGCCGGGTGCCGAACCCCCCGACCAGCACAACTGCGTCCATGCCTATGGCCCGCCCGGCTCAGCCGTCGTCTTCCAACCTGACGCCGGGGACGTCCTCGTCGAGGCTCTCGTCGAACTCAACCGGTCCCTCGGGCTGAGAGAGGTCGGCCACCAGCGACGGGGACACACCGAGAAGGTCGTTGACAGTGGGAGGAAGCGGCACCACCGCGTCTTGGGGCGCCAACGCGATGGTGAAGGCCTCGCCGTCCTTCTCGAAGTGGATGTCGCCGAAGTCCTCGTAGATGCGCTCGTCGGGCTCCGCAGCCACCGCGGTGAGGGCATTCGACCAGCGCACAATCTGCATCACCGCCGGCTGGCCGTCGCAAACCGCGTCCACCGCGCTGATTACGCCGAACTCTTCAGCGGTTATGCCGTTTTGGTCCATGTTCACGAACATCGCATCGAAGAACTTCGACATGGTGGCGTCCTCGCCCGCGGCGTTGGCGGTGAAGGGGTGGATGTGGATCAGCCCGTCGGAGTGCGAGTGGATGCCCTCGGGGTCATAGGGATAGCCCTGGTTGTTCCTCCGGCCCTCGAATATGGGCTGGTGGGCGCCGCCTTCGCCGTCGGTGCAGTCCCACACCGTGTAGGCCGAGTGCCAGTGGTCGCTGAGGCCGGGGCGGGCCTCGGCGTCGCGCTGGGTGCGGGCGATAGCCACCACCGCGATGCCGATCAGGATGATGAGCACAACCAAGGCGGGAAAACCGATGAGCCGGCGCTGCTGTCCGGCCCCGCCCATCGACGCGGCCCGCGCCACCTTTCTTGAACCAGAGGCTCTTGCCACGGCTTACAACGCTACCCGGCCCGAACAGCCAACCCACACCTGTAGCCGCTGGCTGCCTGCCGCTACTTCACCAGTTCAACGAACAGATCCAGATACCGGTCGGCTACTTCTCGGGGGCCCTCGGCCTGCTCTGCATAGGCCCGACCCCGCCGGCCCATCTCAAAAAGCGCATCGCGGTCCGCGACCATCTCAGCCAGCGCGGCACAGAAGGCATCGGGGTCGTCGGGGTCCACCGTCCGGCCCGCCCCGGAGTCATCCAGCAATCGCTCCACTTCACTGCCCCGGTCCACGCCGGCCAGCATCGGGCGGCCCGCAGCCAACACCGTGTACACCTTGGAGGGCACGCTGGTGGTGCCGAGCCCTTGTCGCAGCAGCACCAAATGCAGATCGGCAGCGGCCAGCAGCTCGCCCAGGCGCTCGGGAGGCTGCCAGCCCACCAAATGCAAGTTGTCCAGCCGTTCGGCCGCCTCAGCCACCAGAGAGCGGGCCACCCCGTCGCCGTTGACCACGAACTGCACATCGGCGCGGCCCTCATCGGCGAAACGCTCCGCCGCGGCCACCACCAGCTCCAGGGGCTGGGAGTGGCCCAGGTTGCCGGCGTACATCACCACCGTGCTGTCGGCACCGTCGAGCCCCAGTTCGGCCCGGTATGAGTTGGCTCGATCAGCCGGATTGATGCGTCCAGCGTCGGCCGTGTTGGGGATCACCACTACCTTTTTTGGGTCAGCGCCGACATCCAGCTTGGACCGCACATTGGCGGCCATGCCCTCCGACAGCACGGTCACCGCCGCAGCCCGCCGGTACACCCAGCGCTCCAGGCGGCCGGCTGCGGCCGCCACCCGGGGGCTGGTTACCACCCCCGTCTCCACCGCCGCGTCGGGGAACACATCCTGCACGTTGAACACCAAGGGCGCCCGCCCCCGCCAAGCGGCCGCCCAGCCCGCGGCGCCGAGGGTTATGGGCGGAGACATGGCGAACACCACATCGCAGCGGCCCGCCGCCGCCACCGCATCGGCGCCGGCCAGCGTAGTGAACCCGGCGAACCCAGCCGCTCTGGCCGCCAGCCGCCCCTTGTCGGAGGGGAACGGGTGCCAGCGCCGGATCCGCCCCCACGGCTCTTGCTGGGTGCGCACCAGCCTCCCCGTCCATCCATCGGCTACTGCGTGGTCCCGGTACCAGGGAAGACTGGTGATTATCTCCACCCGGTGGCCGCGGGCCGTCCACTGCTCGCACAAGGCGGTCATAACCTCCCCGGTGGGGGCAGTGTCGGGCGCATAGTGCGGACACAGCACCATGATCGAAAGCCGATTCATCGTCCGGCCACCCTGCCGTATAGTCCGCACAGCTCTGCTACTGGTTCGAGCTCGGCCAGTTCGCGAAATCGGTGCGCTCCCGCCTCGCTCAACTCCCGTCGAGCTTCAGCATCGCCCACCATCTCGCCGATGGCCTCAGACCACTGGGCCACATCATCGGGGTCCACCACCCGACCGCCTGACCCCACCACCTCGGGCAGGCCCCCGGCATCGGCGGCTACCACCGGACAGCCCCTGGCCATGGCCTCCACCACCGGGAGGCCGTAGCCCTCATACTTCGACGGGAACACCATGGCCGCTGCCTGCCGATACAGGCCGTCCAACACGGCTCGGGGGATGCGGCCCAGGCGGTGCCACCGCCGTCCCATCCCGAGCTGGTCGGCCAAGTGGTCCAGCTTGGCATCGAGCGGGCCGGGCCCTCCCGAGACCACCAAGGCCACGTCCACCCCGTCGGCGGCCAAACGGGCCAGGGCCCGCAGCAGCACCTCATGGTTCTTGTGGGGATAGGCCACCGCCGGATACAGCACGAACGGGCTGGCCAAGTCCGGCGCCGCCGCGGCCAACGGCATGTCCGAGGCAGCCGAGGAGGCGTCGACCGGCGCGGGAACAACTGCGACTCGCTGGGGGTCCACCTTCAGGCGTTCCACCAGGCGGCTGCGGCAGAACTCGCTCACGGTGACGATCGCCTCGGCTCGGCGAACCGACCACGGCAGCATCAACCGCAGGTACAGCCGCTTGACCAACCCGAAGCGCTTGGGATGATCCAAGGGCTGCAAGTCGTGGATGGTCACCACGCTGGGCTTCACCCCCACGAGGGGTACGGTGCCCCCCAGGTGGTGGACTGCGTCAAGGCCGCGGCGACGGCATTGGGCGGCCAGCCAAGTGTTCTCGATGAGCACCCGCAGCGGTCGAAGCCTCCCCGCCCTCGCCGTCACCACCTCGTGGCGCTCGGCCAGCAATGGGTAGGCCTCGGCGAATCCCCGCAGAGCGAACAGGGTCAGCCGCACCGGAGCTTCCGGCGGAATGGACGACAGGAGTCTGACCGCGTACTCCTCGGAGCCGCCCACTCGGCCCGACCGCAGCCACAGGAGATTCACTCCCACGGAGATCTCCTGAGCGGTCAACCCGCCAGCTCCTGATAGATCTGCATGAGCCCCTCGGCAGTGCGGGGCCAGGTGAACTCGGACAACGCCCGCTCTCGGCCCTGCTCGCCCAGGCGGTCGGCCGCAACAGGGTCGTCGAGCAGTCCGCCCAGGGCGTCGGCAATCAGCGGCGACCGACTGGGGTCGACCAACACCCCGGCTGAGCCGGCCACCTCAGCGGTGGCCCCGGTGGCCGATGTCACCACGGGGGTGCCCTGAGCCATGGCCTCCAATACGGGCAGGCCGAAACCCTCGGTCAAGCTTGGATAGCAGAACACCGCCGCAGCCCGCATCAGCGACCGCTTGTCGACCTCACTCACAAAACCCAGTCGCCGAACCGAAGCCGGCAGATCGCCGTTCAGCTTCGACTTCCAGCCCTCCGGACCCACTAGCACCAGTTCCTCGTCAGCGCGGTCCAGCATCTGCCAAGCCTGAAGAAGCCCGTCCAAATTCTTGCGGGGCTCAGACGTTCCCACCCAAAGTACAAATCGCTCAGCCAGCTCAAACCGCCGCCGCACCTCGTCGGCCTCTTCTGGCGGCACAAGGCAGTCTCCAACGCCATACGGCACCAACCGCACCCGCTTGGCATCGATCCCCACCCGCACACAGTCATCCGCAGTGTGCTGCGACGGGCACATCACAACATCGGCCTCGCTTCGGGTCAGCTCCAGCGACCGGGCAAAGAACCGCCTGCCCCGCGAGGTGAAGTGGTCGGGATGGCGCAAGAACGCTAGGTCGTTGACCGTGACCGCCAGCGGTGCTGTCCGGGGAGGGACCGCCATTCCGGTGGCGTGGATCACATCTACCGGTCCGCCCGCCCGCTGGACTGAAGGCCAGCGCAACTTGTGCCAGCCCCAATACAAACTGGTCCGGGGCATGCGCAAGGCGGCCACAGGAATACTCGGAGCAAACGGCTCTTCGGGAGCACTCCGGTGCCAGGCAGAAATACCCACCATCTCCGGTGGCGCTGAGAGATGCCCCAAGGCCTCCAGGCAACCGAGGGCCGCCGTTGCCGTCCCCCCCGGCACCCGGTGCCAGCACTGCTCCACGGTGATCGCCACACGCATTTCCCCGATTCTCCCACGCCAGCCGTTCAAGAAACGCTGCCGACCGGCTGGCATGCAGCTACTGACCAGACTTGTTCGCACCGCCTATCCACACTTGGTAGGAATAATCGTCGTCCCACACACGCCCCTCATACTGCGGACGAGTGAATAACAACCGCACGCCCCCCGGGTCCAAGAGGTTGGGAACAGGAATCATATTCGCCACGACATATTCTTGCTCACCTGTTGCTTTGGAATATCCAGACGTGAACAGTGTCACTTCCTTCACATCTTTCACTACCGCATTCTCATCAAGAATAGCAACGTATGCCTGCAAATCATGAATGGTCTGGCTGGCAATCTGCTTACTAAGAGAAGGGTGTGAATCAGGGATACTTATATGGGCATAGAAATCCACATAGCCAAACGGTAAATCTTCACCTTCACAATATAGTTTATCAATCTGTTTGAAATGAATTGCATTTGTTTCCAATCTCTCGCCATTTTCTAAGCACGCGATGGCACCATAAGTATCTTTGAATTCATCGAAAGTGATATGTAAATACGTATCATTGAGATACAGGCCACGAATATAATCCTCATAATCGGCATTCTTCTGCCGGACCTCTTCGACGCGAGCGTCACTCTGCAATTCATACACCGAGCCCCACCCGAATCGGTGAATTTGAAACGACCGACTAATGTCTACTCGGTCAGATAATATTGCCGACACAACAACATCGAATTCTGAATTCGGACTGTTGCCTTCCCAACCTCCTATAAACACTTCAAATGGTGCCCGTTCCCCAGGTTGCACAGTTAGAGGCCAGGACCAAGTCCCTTCAGTGCCGGGGACACCTTTCCTACTCACGCTCACCGCTACATCACGGGCAAATAAGTGGTCCGACACGTTGTGTACTAATCCACGTACAAATCCATCATCCGCGAGCATAGTAAACGGGTCGACAACAATAGGGTCAGTCACTTGCGGAAACCTTTCGAGCTTATTGAAAACGCCAAAGTAACCGAAGGTCATGTCGCGAATGTCGACCGCGACGCCAGTCAGGACTTTATGAATCTCCCTCGTGAGACCACCTGGTCTGTCGCAAGACCCCGCCGCCCAACCTCTTCCTTCTCCTGGTACCGCTGCAGCCTGTCCATATGTTGATCTTATGTCCCATGGAGGTCCTCCTGATTCAGATCTGCCCACCCATATTTCGCCGGTGGTAATTCGATAGTAATCCTGTTTCCCATCTGAAGCCGAAATCTCGACATAGATGTGCGGTGTTGGAGAAACAACATATCTTGGGACAGCTTGGCCTGAGTCAACATTGATGAACGACGATCGCGGAGTGATCACTCGTCTCTTCAACGTTTCCTCCTCACCTTCGAATGCCACTTCAAAGGGAATCAGCTCCTTAACGTCTAGGACTTTGCCTGCCCTGGTATCTGCGTAGAATACTCTTACGTCGTTCACTTCAGTATGAAGCTGATGATCGTAATGATTAGGGAATATATATTTTGGCACATAATAGAAATCCCACCAATGGAGTTCAGACACTCTTGACAGAACAGTATCCAAGTCAGCGCTTACGACTAGCGACTCTGGATACACCTTGTCAAATGCCTCCATACTTATGAGCTCCAGGCCTCTTGGGTGTCGAAAAGTAATTTCCCATTCATCTAAAGTGTACAAGCGCTCATCGAATGCCCACGAAGTCAGGTCAAAGTTCCTGCTTGGATCTACAGAGCCATCGAAGTTTGTTACAAACGCCCTAGTAACGTCTACCTCTGTTGAAAAGTCAGCACTGACAGTTGAAACAATATTACCCACAGGGTCACGCCACCGGTTCCTCTTACCATCAACTCCTTCCCAATAGTAGGGATCATCTATCGGAAGGCGGCTAGGTACCCAGCCGATTTTTATTTCAAATGGAGCACGCTCGCCTGGCATCAAAGACAAAGGCCAGTGCCAAGTGGCGTTGTCAACGCCATCCAACGATTCCAGGGTAACGACTACGTCTCTTGCGAACATACTGTCAGACAAGTTGTGTATGAACCCCCTCGCCACACACTCTTGTATGTTGAGCGAAGTGACTACCACTTCATCCTTCGGTTCTGGAGGAACTTCTATATCAAATAAATAGTGATAGTCTTCAGGAATATCTTTGAGGGCTCCATAGGGCATATCTTCGTTCAGCACCACTCCATTGTTTGAGATGGACTCCTCTTCCGAATCTGGCGGCAAGGGTGCAGAGTCATCATCCGTCGGCAGTAGATTTACGTCATCTGAAACATTTTCCTGGCCTAAAGCATCCCCTTCGACAATCGGCCATTCCACCTGATGGACCTCCAGCCGGTCTGCTCCCTGACCTTCTGCTAGCGGGGTTGGAGTTGTGGAATCGTCGTGATCCTCATTATCTTCAGATTCTGGCCTCATCTCTTGAGTCAGTAAACCGCTTGCGGACACTTCTGAGTTAGCGGCGGGCAACGCTTGTTCGCCACTGGTCTCAATGGCTTTGCCATCGCAGCCCGCCGCTACAAGAGTGAGCAAAATGGCAGGTACTGCAATTGCTATCCGTTCAATCTTCCATTTCCAGATTCCCTTCTGGCTCATAACCTTGACTAGTTTCATGTCACACCGTCACGTGTTGAGCCACTTGCATAGCACCACAGAATTGCCAAAGAACTCGAACGCTTCGCAGTGCTCTACTTGGAGCGTATGCCTGTCGTCATCTGTTCCTCCTTCTCGATACGGAACCGAGTCGTCATACCAGCCTTCTAAAAGCGTGTTCCCGTTACTGAAACTATGATTTTCGATCTCCTGACCAAAAGGCTTGTATATTCCTTCTGCGCAGTCTACAGCCGCAACTTTGGGATTCTTCGATTCAGGCGAAGGATCTCTACCTGGGCTGCATCGCACCACCTCGTCTTGGATTACGGCTCTATAGATCGTCTTATCTCTAGTTACAGTGTCGGAAGGCCAATAGTGATGCTCATTTGAAAGCGGCCATTTTTTGGGCCATACTGCGAATCGTACTCTCACTTTAGGGTCTGTAAACGATACGAATGCCATGGGTAAAGGTGTAGCGCTTCGCGCCCAATTGATAATTTTGGTAGTTATTGTTTCACCCATTGAGGTTTCGGTCGTCTCATATATTATGTATTCATAGTCAGATGGATTCCCTTCAGCAATTTCTAAATCATAAAGAAAACATGTAAATTGCAATTTGTCTGTACTCCATCTACAAGATCTCTCCTTAATGCCACCTTCCACCTGGTTCATATCCTTTAGGATGTTGACATTCAACTTTCCGCTTTGGTAAATGCTAGTCGGTTCTCCGTTGTAGACCTTTAGACACGTCTCTACCTTTGCAGGATCATTTTTATCGTAACAAGCAGACCAAATGCTAAGTGCACCCTTGATTCCCTCATCATTCGACGTTGCTCTACAATGGTTCTCTAGTAAGTGCTCTGCGACCTGGACCCCGCCGGTCCTTATGTCAGTACGTTCCGCGTGATTGAATTGTTTAGTCCTGTGCCAAGGGTCCAATTGCCACAATCCGACGCCGGGACTCCAATGCGCCCTGAGATAGTCTTCTGTATCCATATGAGAGAACAGTCTTACGTTAATGCTCTCTTCCTGTTCTTCTTCTACTCCTTCAACGGTGGCTTTATGCTTTTGCATTTGTCGTCCGAGGTGGTCCCACCTGGAGAGATTCATGGGCGAAGGTGCATAACTTTTGCTTTCTCCGCTAAGGAGTTCCATTACTGGGATCATTAACATTATTGCTGCGAGTCTTTTTTTGTCTATAGTAGCTTTGCATGTTTGCCACTCGTTAAGTGGTGCTACACTGTAATTGTCAATTGCTTTTTCGGTTGCGTATAGGACTCCTTTTATTGTTCCTTCAGTAAAATGGTATTTGCCTACGGTCGTTACAAGACCATTTGACAACTTTGGGAGGGTCTTCATGTCGCATGTGGTTTTTGTGGTCCATCCTGTGGGGGTCCATGCTTGGACGGCTATTTTGTAGGTGGTTTCTTCTGCTAGTCCGGTGAAGGTGTGGGATGTAGCGTTGGTGAGGGTCCATTCGGGTTTGGCCGGGTTCCGGTCGCGGGTTATCCGGTAGTAGGTGGCGCCGTTGTCGGTCCAGCGTATGGTGCCGTCTGTGTCGGCGGTTTGCGGGCATTGGTGGATGGTGAGGTCGCTGGGCTCGGTGGAGCAGCGCGGGGAGGGTTCGACGGGCTGCCAGCTCTGTCCGCTGTCGGCTCTCTTCCATACTGAGATCCAGTAGACCGTGTTCGGCTGCAAGCCGGTGAGTTTTACCCCGCTGCTGCCCTTGGCGAATGTCCGGGTGTCCAGGTATTGGATGTCGGCGCTCTGGTTGATGGTGGTTCGGGCTATGCGCCATTGGTAGTCGCCGTCGGGGTCGTCCCATTCGACCTCGATGGTGGTGGCGGTGTTGGCCTTGCACTCGACCGGTGACGTGTTGGATCTGGCGGACGTTTCTGCGCTCTCGGGCTCGTAGGCGATCCCGTTGGCCGACGCCTCGCTGATTTCGGCGAAAGTGCCTGCCCTGAGCCGCACCGTGTACTGGGTGCCGGGTTCGAGGCCGGTGAAGGTGTGGGAGTCGCCGGAGAACAGCACCGTCTCCCACCCGTCGTCCCCAGAGGCCCCGACCGCGCCCGATGTCCCGGAGGGGCTGATTTTGGCCTGGTAGAGCTCGGCGCCCTCCACGGGCTCCCATTCGATGGTTAGCGTGGTGCCCCCGGTGGTGTACTCGTCGGCCAGCACCGGGGTGGCAAGGTGTTTGGTCCAGCACTCGGGCGCTGGCGATACCGGGTTCCAGTCGTGGCCGTCGTACCACCACAGCAGCATGATGTAGCGGGTGGCCTTGCTCAGGCCGGTGAATTTGGTTGTGCTCCCCTCTGCGATGAGCCTGTCGGCGGTGCGGCGGCCTCTGTAGCCGCTGCTGCTGGTGGAGATGGCCGCGTACCAGGACTCGGCTTCGTCTATGTCGTCCCAGCGGAGCACGACGCTGTTGGAGGTGGTCTCGTCGCAGTCCACGCCGGGCGCCGCGGTCACGCATTTGACCTTCCCGGCGTTCCCCCAGCCCGCCGCGCCGCCCGCTTGCACGGTGATCGTGAACGTCTTGGCCGACGCCAAACCGGCGAACACGTGCGAGGTGGCCGTGATGTCAACAGTCCAGGCCCCATCGTCCGCCTTGGCCCGGTACTTGGACGCCCCCGTCACTTTCTTCCATGACACCGACACGCTGTTGGAGGTCGCCGTGCACTTCGGCGCCGGCGCGGCTATGTCGGCCAGGGTGGTGCAGTACACCCCGGTGAAGTGCTGGGGTCTGTTGTTTTTGACCGCGAGCACGCTCGCCCAGTACCTGGTCGACGCCGCCAGCCCGGTGAAGGTCACCGAGGTCGAGCCGGTGGGGATCTCGGTCTGCGCGCTGCCGGCCACGGCCAGCTGGATCTTCGCCGAGTAGCTGTCCGCGCCGTCCACCGGATCCCAGGAGAACCTGACCTGGGCGGAGGTCGCCTCGCACAAAAGACCCGTAGGCGCGGGCAGGATTGCCGCCTCGGTGGTGCAGGCCCTGGTCCCGGTCTGGCCCCAGCCCGCGGAGTTCCACCCCTGCACCCTCACCGAATAGGTGGTGGACTGCGCCAGATTGCTGAATGTGTGGGACCGGCCCACCGCAGCGGCCCACCCGCTGCCCCTAGACGCCCGATACCTCGTCGCCCCGGCCACCGGGTCCCAGCTCACCGCGATCGTGCTCGCCGTGGTCGCACACCTCACCACCGGCGCCGCGGGCGGCGCCGTCGTTGTGCACACCGCGCTGGGATGCACCTGGGTCCACGGCCCGCCCGCCACCGCCCGCCACCAGAACAAGAACCTGTACGACTCGTTCGCCTCCAACCCGGCGAACACCGTCGACAGCGCCGACCCCGCCAACGCCCTCCCGTCTGTATACCCGCCCCCCGGAACCGCCCGGGCGACATACCACTGATGCACCCGCGAATCGGCCCTCCACACCAACTGCACACCGCTCGCCGACACAACACCGCACCAAGGCCGCCCCACCGCCGTCGTGCAATACACCCCCGAGTAATACTGCGCCACACCCCCAACATTCGAGTGCACCCCGATGAAATACCTCGTAGACGACGACAAACCCGCGAACACCACCGACGTCGAAGAAGTCGTCCTCACCGTCTGGCGGCTGCCCGCCGCCGCCAACTGCAACTTCGCCGTGTAATCATCGCCCCCCGAAACCGCATTCCACGAGAACACGATCACCGAAGCCGTCACCGAACACGACAAACCCGTCGGCCCAGGCAAAATCTGAGCGCTCCCGCACACAAAACCCCCAGCGCACATAGCCAAACCCCCGAACCCCTCAGGCGCGGGACCCTCCTCGGGCACAACCACAACCGGCGCCTCCAAAAAACCGCCCCCGAACACCTCAGCCACCGGCGCCGGACCCCCACCCTGCCCCGAAACCGGCACCCCCGCCACCGACTCGTCCAACCGGCCCAAACCCTCACCCAACGGGCCGTCCAAAGGAGGCGAACCCGCCTCGGCCACAACCCCCACAAACCCATCAACCCCGCTCCCGACAACACCATCCACCTGCCCCGCCACCAAACCGCCCCCAACACCCACCCGCGGCACACCCGAAACCGGCGAACCCACCCCCGACTGCGCCCCAACACCAGCCCCCAACCCCCCCCCGACAACAAACGCCCAACCCGCCACCCACCAACAAACCCGCCCATACAACCAGACGCTAACCCACACCCCGCCAACCCCGGCGTCACCCCACAGCAGCGGTCCCGACCCGGCCCGTTGAATCTGCTCGCGACCGGGCCGAGGGAGCCCGGCATCCCGTAGTCTTTGGTCATATGAGCGGCTTCTGGGCAGAAAAGCGGGTTCTGGTCACCGGAGGCACCGGGTTCTTGGGCCGGGCGATTTGCCGACAGCTCAACGATGCGGGGCCCGATTTGATGGCCGTACCGTCCAGTGCCGACTATGACCTGCGCGGTGCCGACGACACTGAAAGGCTGCTCTCCGATACCCGGCCCGACGTGGTCATCCATCTAGCCGCCCGGGTGGGGGGCATCGGCGCCAACCAGGAGCGACCCGCCGACTTGTACCTCGACAACCTGCTCATGGGCACCAACATCATCGAGCAGTGCCGGCTGGCAGGAACCGACCGGCTGGTGGTTGTGGGCACGATCTGCTCGTACCCCAAGTTCACAAAGGTGCCGTTCTCAGAGGACTCCCTGTGGTCCGGTTACCCCGAGGAGACCAACGCCCCCTACGGAGTGGCCAAGCTGGCCCAGCTCGTCCAGCTCCAGGCCAACCGCGACCAATACGGCCAGCAGGGCATCTACTTGATGCCCACCAACCTGTACGGCCCCGGCGACAAATTCCACCCGTCGGTATCCCATGTGATCCCCGCTCTCATCAAGAAGTGCGTGGATGCTGTCGAAGCTGGCGATGACTGCATCGAGGTGTGGGGCACCGGCACAGCCAGCCGGGAGTTCCTCTACGTGGACGACGCCGCTCAGGGCATCCTGCTAGCCGCCGAGCACTACCGGGGGGCCGAGCCGGTCAACCTGGGGGCCAACCAGGAGATCGCGGTCAAAGAACTGGTGGACGACGTGGCCGAGACCTGCGGCTTCACCGGCCGGATCGAGTGGGATTCATCCCGGCCCGACGGCCAACCCCGCCGCTGTGTCGACCCCAGTCGGGCAAAGGAGCTTTTCGGCTTCGTGGCCTCCACCCCGTTCGCCGAGGGGTTGCGCCGCACCTACCAGTGGTATCTGGACAACCGTCACGAGGCCGAATCCCGGGGAGCATCTGACACCGCGCCGTAGTCGGATCCCACAACCAACTCCACATCGGCGCCATCGATCTCGGCCACCAGTTCGAGAATTGGTGCGGGCTCCAGGTAGCCGGCCAGCGTCGCCGCCTTGTCTGCGGCAGCCCTGGTGTGGCGGACCATGGTTCTGGCCACATCGAACCGGTCGGCGTTGCCCCGGTCCACCACAGAGAACCCGGCCCGTTCCAATTCTGCCTCCACACTGGCCACGGTTCCCGACGTTGTGCCGTTCAACACCCGCACCCGCACTCCAGCCAAACTCCCGGCCTGGAAGAACTCGAGCGCCGACTGGGCCTCCTCCTCCAACAGCAGCAGCACTTGCTTGCCGTCGATGGTGGCATCGACCACCGGAAGCTCATAGCGCTCGATCTGGTCGACTTGAAACGAACGGAATTCGTCGCCCAGATCTACCAGTTGGCCCACGGTGATGCGGTCATCCAGCGTGATGCTGGGATTGTCGTCGTCCAGCAATTGGTTGGCTACCCGCCGCAGAGTGAGTGGATTGCGTATGCCCTTCTCCACCGCCCGCTTGAGAGTAGCCACCATGAATTCCTGCTGTCGCTGGTTGCGCTCAAGGTCATTCCACACGCCAAGCCGCACCCAGTCGTCGTCTTTCGCCGGATCTCCTCCGGCCACCAAAGTCAGCGGCCGACGGGTCCGCACATAGGCCAGCGCAGTGTCGGGGTCGAGGGAGATCACCCCGGATTGCTCGATACGAAGTCCCAGGGAGTCATCGCGAATGGGTTGGGCGATATCTACCGGTACCCCGTCTATTGCGCTCACGACCCGCAAGAACCCGGCGAAGTTGATCTCTACGTAGTGGTGCACGGGCACCCCCAGATATTCCGAAACGGTCTCTATCAGGGTTGCGGCGCCTCCGATTCCCCGAGCAGCGTTCACCCGCTCGCTCCACCCCTTACCGGCGATTGGCACCCACAGGTCGCGGGGTATCGACAGCATCGCCACCCGGTCGACCTCAGGATCAATGCGCACCAAGATCACCGAGTCAGTAAGCAAGGTGTTGACATCCCGGTCGATGTGAATGGGACTATCAGGGTCGATTCCGGCCGCGTTGTCGATTCCCACCAGAAGGAAGTTAAGTGCTTCCGCGCTGATTCCCTCCTCGGAGTCCACCGTCGTTCCCACCAAGTCCAAGGACAGCCCCACCGACACCCGGGGAATCTGGCTGACCTGCGACTTCACCATGCCCAGTCCGGCCGCCCCACCCACTGCGGCCACAAACACCAGCAGGCCAGCCAGCACCACAAGCAGCTGTCCCCAGGTTCTCCTTTTTTCCCGACGGCGAATCCTGCGACCCATTCTCCGCCAGTGTAAGTACACTGCACCCGATGGAGGTGGCGGCAGTTGCCGTGGTGGGACATCACCTGTGTTCCAGGCTGGTCGACGTCACCAACGACCTAGGAGCCCTGGAGTCCAAGGGTTTCTGGGCTGTTGCCATAGATTTCCACGGCAAGGCAGTGTGTGCCCGCTTCGACTCGATCCGTCCCGCACGTCCCTGGAGGGGTCGCCCCTGGAAGGGCCTCCCGGCCGACTCCTGGAACAGCTCGCTCGACCGCGGAGGCTTCACATCCAGGGTTTCGGTGATTCGGGAGATGATTGCCGCCGGCGACGTCTACCAGGTCAACCTCACTCGCCGCCTCAACGCACCGCTCGCCGATCCTGACACCGACATTGCCGCACTCGGCGCGGCTCTAGCCGACGGTAACCCGGCACCCTACGCCGCAGTCCTTCGTCTGCCCGACCACGGCGTGCACATCGCCTCAGCCTCCCCTGAGCGCTTTTTGGAGCGGAATGGTCGGTGGGTGAAATCGTCTCCCATCAAAGGCACCGCAGCCGACCCGTCGGGTCTGACGCCCAAGGATCAAGCGGAGAACCTCATGATCGTCGATCTTGTGCGCAACGACCTCGGCCGAGTGTGCGACTTCGGAACGGTGAGTGTGCCTGCTCTGTTCTCCTTGGAGCACCATCCCGGCCTGGTCCATCTGGTGAGCACCGTTCGGGGGCGATTGGCACCCGGCTGCGGATGGCCGGAGCTCATCTACGCCACCTTCCCCCCGGGATCGGTTACCGGTGCTCCCAAGCTGTCCGCCCTCGACGCCATCGATGCCCTTGAAACGCAACCTCGAGGGGTGTACTGCGGCGCGGTGGGATGGGTCGACGCCGACCGCCAGCGGGGCGACCTCAACGTGGCCATCCGCACGCTTTGGATCGAAGACGGGCACCTCCACCTTGGCACCGGAGGGGGTATCACCTATGACAGCGACCCAGAAGACGAGTGGCAGGAAACTGAGCTGAAGGCCAAGCGGCTGCTGGCTGTGGCCACCGGTGAGTACATACCGATATGACCGAGTTGCAGACGCCTGCTGAGGCCTCGCCAAAGACCCGCATTGTGTGGATCAACGGTGAGCTGGTTCCGGAGGACAAGGCCCGGATCTCTCCGTTCGACCACGGGTGGCTGGTTGGCGACGCCGTATTCGAAACCCTGGTCATCGTTCGAGGCATGCCATTCGCCGCCCGCCGCCACCTGGATCGGCTGGCCTATTCGGCCGAGCACTTGGGCGTCACCGTTCCCGATGCCCAAATGCTGCGAGAAGCCATGATCGCGGTGGCCGCCGCCAACGGGCTTCATGAGGGGCGGTTGCGGGTCACCGTCAGCAGCGGCACCGGGCCGTTGGGCAGCACCCGCGGCAACAGCCAACCGACCGCGACCGTGGCCGCCACCCCCCAAACCCCCTGGCCCGCCACCATCGCGGTGGCCACCGTGGACTGGACCATCAACGAGCGCGGCCCCCTCGCCGGCCTCAAGACCGTGTCCTACGGCGCCAACGTGCGGGCACTCGCCGCGGCAAAAGCAGTGGGAGCCAGCGAGGCCATTTTCGCCAACACCCAGGGACAGCTCTGCGAAGGCACCGGGAGTAATATTTTCCTGGCCCACCAAGGCCAGCTGATCACCCCGTCGATGGCCTCAGGTTGCTTGGCCGGTGTCACCCGCCAGCTGGTAATCGAGCTGACCGGCGCGGTTGAACGCGACGTGCTCCTTGATGCGCTGGTATCCGCCGACGAGGCGTTTCTCACCTCCACCACCCGCGACGTTCACCCCATCCACGCGGTAGACGGACATCTACTTCCCGCTGCCCCCGGCCCCCTAACCCAAGCCGCGGCCCAAGGCTTCGCCCATCTCAAGGCGACTCAGCTTGACCCCTAAGGTGCACAACATCTCCAACCACAACCCTTATCCCACCCTCCAGAAGCAACGCACCCCGCTCGTCCATATCCTCAGCCAAACCCTCCAACACTGTTCCGTCGCTTAGTTCCACCGATACCTGGCAGCCCAGGGTTGCCGACTCGCGGCGCGCCACCGCCACCAATGCGGCCTGGCCGCTGGCTCTCTCGATTCTCCCCATCCAGTGGCCAAAGCCAGCCAGGATCTCCGCCAACAGCTCTCGGCGGTCGATCACCCCACCGCACAGATCCTCAAGAGCCACCGCAGTCTCGGCAGCTTCGGAGGGCGCAGCACCGGTGCGCACATTTAGACCCATGCCAACCACCACAGCATCCAGCCGTTCCCCGGTCATTACCGATTCGGCCAGCACGCCGGCCAGCTTGCGATTATCCACAACCAGATCGTTGGGCCACTTCAATCCTGGCTGCACCCCGGCTTTGGTCCTACACGCCTCCACCGCGGCGAGGGCCAACGCGGTGGTCACCAAGTGCGCCGCTTCAACGGCAATCTTGGGCCTAGTCAGCACCGAAAACAGCAGGCTGGACTCCGGAGACGCCTCCCAGGCTCTCCCCCGTCGGCCTCGTCCAGATCGCTGGTAGTCGGCCACCAGGACTTTGTCGGGCTCGGCGCCGAGGCGGGCCGCAGCCAAAAGGTCGGCATTTGTCGAGCCGGTCTCGGCAACCCATTCCACTCCAAATCCAGAGACTTCACTCACATCCACACCCTCACTCTCGTATTCCCACCGGCCATTATTCGCGTGTTCCCAAGACTCTCTGCCACCATATTGCCGTGTTGTCCAAGGTGCTGATCGCAAACCGGGGGGAGATCGCCGTGCGCGTGATCCGCGCCTGCCGGGAGATGGGCATCGCCACCGTAGCGGTGTACTCCGAGCTCGATCGCAACGCTCTTCACGCGCGCATGGCTGACGAGGCCCACGCCCTAGGAGGCCAGACAGCCGCCGAGAGCTACCTCAACACCGAGGCCATTCTCGATGTGGTCGAGCGCACCGGAGCTGATGGCGTACACCCCGGCTACGGCTTCTTCTCCGAAAACGCCGACTTCGCCCGGGCCATCACCGCTCGGGGGGTGGCGTTCATCGGCCCCAACCCCGAGGCCATAGAGATCATGGGCGATAAGATTTCCGCCCGCCAGGCCGCCGAGCGGGTGGGAGTCAACGGCGTTCCCGGCACGACCGATCTCATCACCGACCCCGAGCAGGTGAGAGAATTCGGCGCCGAGCACGGCTACCCCGTGGCCATCAAGGCGGCCTATGGCGGCGGGGGCCGGGGCATGAAGGTGGTGGCCGACGAGAGCGCGGTGGAAGAGGCCATCGAGTCGGCCCAGCGGGAGGCCCTCAGCTACTTCGGCCGCGACGAGATCTACATGGAGCGCTACCTGGAGCAGCCCCGCCACGTGGAGGTGCAGGTTCTGGCCGACAGCCACGGCAACTGCGTCTACTTGGGCACCCGCGACTGCTCGGCCCAGCGCCGCCACCAGAAGCTCATCGAAGAAGCCCCGGCCGCGGGCATTGACCCCGACGTGTTGGCCGCCATGGGCGAGGCCGCGGTGAAGGTGGCCGTGGGCTGCGACTACGTGAACGCCGGCACAGTGGAGTTCCTCTACGAGGACGGCGACTTCTACTACCTGGAGATGAACACCCGGCTCCAGGTGGAGCACCCGGCCACCGAGCTGGTCACCGGAATCGACCTGGTGGAACAGCAGATCAGGGTGGCCTCAGGCGAGCCTCTGCCGTTCGCCCAAGACGACATCGAGATCTCCGGCCACGCCATCGAGGTGCGCATCAACGCCGAAGACCCCGCGGAGGGCGCATTTCTGCCGTCGCCGGGGCCGATCACCGGCCTGCGGGTGCCCAGCGGCTACGGCACCCGCTGGGACGGGGGCTACGAGGCCGGCGACGAGATCAGCCAGTTCTACGACAACCTGGTGGGCAAGCTGATTTGCTGGGGTCGAGACCGGCCCACGGCCATCGCCCGAACTTTGCGGGCTCTGGATGAACTTGAGGTAAACGGGGTGGCCACCACCATTAGCGCGGATGTGGCCATCCTCTCGCACCCTGATTTCGCCGCGCTGGCCCACTCCACCAAGTGGGTGGAGGAAACCCTTGACCTCACTGGCGTCAAGGGATCGTCGGACACCGACAGCCCGCCATCCGATGACGAATCCCTGGTACAGCGGGAAATCGATGTCGAGGTCAACGGCCAGCGCTATGCGGTGCGGATGTGGGTTCCAGAGACCGCCCAGGTCGCAACCGCCGCCGCGCTGGGCGGGTCCACGCGCCCCAAGCGGGCGTCTGCCAGCAAGAGCGGGGGAAGCGCCGGCACCGGGGAGGTGACCGTACCAATGCAGGGCACCATCGTGAAGGTGATGGTGGCCGAAGGGGACAAGGTGGAAGCCGGAGATCCCATCGTGGTGCTCGAGGCCATGAAGATGGAGAACAACGTGTGCGCCGAGAAGTCAGGCACCGTGGCGGAGATCAGGGTTGCCGAGGGAGATTCGGTGGGCGGCGGCGACGTGGTCGCGGTCATCGAATAGTGCTGGAGTCGTCAGCTCAGGGCCAGTCCATAACCTCGATCATCATCCCCAGCGCTGGCTTCTCCCGGCCCGACGCGGCGACCACCATGCTCAATCGCTGCCTGGAGACGCTGCGGCTGCTGGATCCCCCGCCTCTCGAAGTAATCGTCGTCGTGGGCGACGAATTCCAGGGAGAACTACCTCGCCAAAGTGACGGCTTTCCTGTGCGGGTAGTGAATCGCGGGCCTGGGGCCTTCGACTTTTCGAAGGCCATCAACTCGGGGCTGTTGGCCAGTCAGGGGGAACTTGCCTTGATGCTGAACGACGACATCGAGGCAGAAAGTTCCGACTGGCTCGGGCGGATGGCAGCCCACCTCGACGACCCAACCATCGGGGCAGTGGGCGCCACATTGGTCTATCCCGACCGGTCGATACAACACATTGGCATTGAGATTCAGGATGCCCGTCCCATCCACTCGCTCCGGGGCTGCCCACTGTCCGACGCCTCCGCCCATCGATTAGATACGGCCCGCGACGTGGTCAGCGTGACTGGGGCCTGCCTGCTGGCCCGAAGGCGAAACCTCTTAGCCGTAGGTGCCCTGTCACCAGTGTTCCCCGCCTCATACGGCGACATCGATCTGTGCTTGCGGCTGCTTAGATCAGGCTTTCGGGTGGTGGTGGAACCTGCATCGATCCTCGTCCACCACGAAAGCGCCAGCCGGGAACCGGTCATCGAGCCCTGGGAGTGGGAGAGATTCGTACACCGCTGGGGTGAGATGACCGATCCATGGCATCACCTCCGGGATCACCGCTCCCACGGCACCGGCCCTAGGATTCACCCATGACCGCCGACCTGGTCGATGGCGAAGACCTCGAACCGCTTCGCCACGAGATCCTCCGCCTACGCGATCAGGCTCTTGGGGCTGAGGCTGAAAACGAACATCTCCGCGGGCGCATTGCCAATCAAGACGACCGGATCGCCGAGCTTGAAGACCGGGTTGGCGAGCGGGACACCCGCATCGAGGAGTGGAAAGACCGGGTTGGCGAGCGGGACACCCGCATCGTCGAACGGGACGAGCGTATTGCCGACCAGAACACACGGATCGCCGAGCGGGACACCCGCATAGCCGAGAAAGACAGGCGTATTGCCCAAGGCGAAACCCGCATCGCCGAGTTGGAGGATGAGAACCGCCGACTGCACGAAGAACTGGCCCGCCCGGCCATAATCCGGCTTGCCCGACGAATCGTTCGGGGATCACGAAAAAATGAACAGCCCTGACTTCGTTGACACCAAGAGGGTCAGCGTGGAAATCGAGGCCAAGGCCGAGAAACGGCGCCGCCAAGATCAGGAGATAGCCCGACTCGAGCGTGAGATCGCACAGGTTTGGGCCGACATAGCCCCTGCCAGAGACTCTCCAGAAGCTGCAACCGATGAAGGTCCTCTCCTAGACCAAATCGCCAATCAAGCCGCCCTCGATCCCCATGTCCCCATCGGATCGCGCCGGGGGCTCCGGAGCATCAAATGGGCAATCCGCAAGCTGACCTACTGGTACATGCGGTTCTTGAGCGATCAGTTCAATGTATTCGCCGGAATGTTGGTCCGGCACCTGCGCAACCTCGAAACCCGTCTGGGCCGATTGGAAGGCGCCGCTGGATATCCGGTCTCTCAGTCTGTTCCGGCCGGCTTGGGCATTCTGGACAATCCCCCCGAGCCTTCCGCCCCTGTGGTGTCCCATGTGGCCGGCTTCGCGGGCTCAGGCCCTTGCCTGGTGATTTCAGGAGGGGAGGGTGCCATCGTGGAAGCCATCGGCAACCGAGGGGTCCTCTCCCACGGAGTTGAGCAAGAGCCGGACCGGGTGCTCGCAGGGCTCAAGCGCCAACTCGATATTCGAACCGGCGACGTACTCGCCCACCTTTTTAACGCCGAGGACGAGTCATTTGGAACGATTGTGCTCACCGGCGTGGTGGAGACGCTCCCGTTGGCCAACCTGTTGGGAATGGTTGACCAAGCCAGCCGGAAGTTGGAGAAAACTGGGCGGATCATTGTGGCAGTGGCCGATCCTGCGAGCCGGGGACGGGTGGATGCCGAACTCGGATCGGGGCTGGGCATCTCACCGATCACGTGGCGCCATCTGTTGGAGAGCATCGGCTTTGACGCCCGTTTGGAGCCCTGCCCCGACTCTCGCATTGCTGAGATAGTTGTCGCCCAACGCACCGCGAAGCAGAGCGACCCATGAGCCCCGCGGTTGACCTGTTGATCCCGCAGATGGCCTCGGGGGATGCCACCAGCAATCACACCCGGCTGATTCGGGAACTCCTTGAGGAGAGGGGTATCGGGGTTCGCATCGTCGTAGAGCGCAAAAACAGGTCAGACAGCAACTCCATTCCCATCGAGAAGTGGAAGGGCGACGCCCAAGTCTCAATTCTCCAGCACTCCATAGGCTCAGAAGTTGCCCAGTCTGTGATCCGCAAGAAAGCGCCAGTAGTTCTGAACTACCACAACATCACACCGGCCAGTTACTTCCAGGTCTGGCAGCCCGAATTGGCCAAGAGCGTTCAACGAGGACGTCAGCAGCTCAGCCAACTCGCGCCGATCACCCGCAGGGGGATTGCCGACTCAGAGTTCAACGCCAGGGAATTGAGGGGTTTGGGCATCGACGACGTCGTGGTCGCTCCGGTGCTATGGCAACTGGGCAGCGGCCCGCAGCCGGCCAACCAGAGCGACGACGCAGTGGATGAGGAAGGCGGGACGGTGCTGTTCGTTGGTCGGCTGGCCCCCAACAAGTGCCAGCACGACCTCATTGCCGCCTTTGCCGTGCTGTCGCGATTCCGGCCCCAATCGCGACTGGTGCTGGTGGGTGACGCCTCACCGCCCCAATACCTGCAGTCCCTGAAGAGCCTCGCTCGAAGGCTTGAGGTAATCGACCGGGTGGTGTTTGCCGGCAAGGTCTCCGACAAGAACTTGCTCCAGTGGTACCAGCTTTCGGATGCTCTGGCCTGCGCTTCGGAGCACGAGGGATTCGGGGTTCCTTTAGTAGAGGCCATGGCCAACGGTCTGCCGGTCGTGGCCTTTGACGCCGCCGCAGTCGGCGAGACTCTTGGCGATTCCGGCATTGTTCTCAGCGACAAGCGCCCGGCAACCATGGCCATGGCCCTACACCGGGTGCTTGGCGACCAGCACCTCAGAACCAACCTGCGCAACCGAGGCATCGAGACGGCCCAGCGATTCGATATTTCAGTCACCCGTGAGCAAATGTGGGTCGCTCTCAAGGACCTACTCGAAGCTGAGGACTGACCCGAAGACTCTCCTCAACGCTTGCGAATGCCCCGAGCCAGCCTGGCGATCTTGTTATGGATCCTCTCCCGCCAGGCCACCCGGGACAGGCGAGCCCAGGTCTCCGCCAGCTCTGCCTGGGTCTGAGCTAGCTGAGCCTCGACTTGGGCTAGGCGAGCCTGGGTCTCCGCCAAACCCCCGGACAGCTCATTTGCCCCGGATAGCTCGTGTGAACCACTCAGCTCAATTGCCCCGGTCAGCTCCGCGATCAGCTCCTGTTGCCGGAGGACCAGGTGCTCCATGCGCCGATAAGGGGCCACAGGCGAACTCAATAGGTCCATTCGAGACCGGCTTCCAGCATCGTGAAGCTCAGCCAACCTCACCGCAGACTGGCGGTAGACCCTACGAATCAGATCATCTTCGGCCTGCCGCCACCGCTTCAGCAGCTCGGCTTCTATGTCCTCGCCGATCAGGCCGCCCAAGTGGGCCACTAGGCGGTCGTTGCTCCAGGTAACCGGCCAAGGCAGTTGACAGCGGGAACTCAACATGGCCGATACTGTTTTCCATAACCCTCTGACGACGGCCATGCGAACGTCCACTCCCCCGGCAGCCACCCACTCCCGATCCACAAACTGGAGCCCGTCAGCGGTCACCACGAAGTTGTCCGGCCCGGCATCCAACCAAACCGGGGGCAGCACCCGGCTGGAATCCTCGGGAAGATAGGGATGGGGCGCGTCTACTGAGTCAATGGATGTCTCTCGAGCAGCCAACGCGGCCCGCCAAGTGCGCAAATGCTCAGCGATCCCGTCAGCATCACCTTCCCGGGCACTGTCCAGCAGGCACTGCTCAAGATTGCGGCCCTCGACATAGGGCTCCTCGGACACTTCGACCTGCCTCAGCCACCCTCCGGAATCGCTCTCTCTGTCCTCAGCCAAGAGGCGGCGCCTCATGGTCAAGCCCTGATCCGATTTGACCACCAGGGCTTGCTGCCTCCAGCGCCGACGACGGTCAGGCGCCACCCGCCAAGCCAGCGCCTGCTTGTCAACTCGTCCCGCCACGGCCTCGGGATCCCGGCCGGCCACGACTAAAAAGGAGTTCGCCACATCGGGTCCCAATCCTGCCGCCAACATCGCTCGGTGGGCAGCCCGTTCATCGGCAACCAGCACCGGCCGGGCAAACTCCTCGCTGGTCGGGCGACCCACTATCTGGTCGACCAAGTCGACCGCCTGAGGCTGGTCGTAGATCTCCTCGGCCAGCACCGCGGTGGGCAGTTTGTAGTCGGGAAACGGGTACAGCCATTTCTGAGCACTCAACCCCGCGTCGGCCAGCATCTGGGCCAGCTCCCGTCGAGACCACGTCGCCGGCTCGCCGGGGCGGTAACCCTCCAAGCCCACCCAGGGCTGGCCCAGGTGGTCTTCGGGAAAGCCCAGCAGGTACTTCAGTCCCAGTCGGTTCTCAATGGCCAGCACCACCACCCCACCGGGTGACAGGGCATCGGCCACCCTGGTCAAGAGTGCGGCCGGCCCATCGCCCCCGCCATGGCCGGCGCCCGAATACTCCAGCACTCCAACGACCAGAACGACATCAAATCCCTCCCGCCGGTCTTCACCCAGACATTCGAGAGGGCCGCACAGCACCTCCACTCCATCGAGCCCGGCACAGCGGTGTGCGATCAGCTCCGCCCGGGCCGCGCTGCCCTCCACCGCGGTCACCGCGGCCCCACGGTCGGCGCAAAGGCGGGTGTTGACCCCCGAGCCCGCCCCCACATCCAGCACCCGGTCTCGTGGTTTGATGACCACCGGGTCCAAGAGAACGGCCCGCTCTGGAGCGAGGTGGTATGCCGTCGGCCAATCCCGGATGGCGTCAGCCAGCTCATCAGACCCCACCCGCCGATCCTCGGCGGCGCTGATAATCGCCAACAGCTCCGACTCCGCGCCGTCGGCATAAGGCAACGAGTCACCGATGGAGATGATTGGCAGAGGCTCAGGACTCACTTGTGCATCCAAGCCTCAGTTACCGGCCTGCCAGTTGCCCTCCAGGTTGAAGAGCCCATTGGCCTGAGGGTCGGGCTCTCCGGAGACTTGCAGCCAGAACTCCCGAGCCCGGCGGTCGTAGAGGAATGAGGCATCGGAATCCTGCACCGCGGCATTGACGTGAAACGCCCCTGTGCGGAACGGAATACGAGACAGGCGAAACTCCACCCAGCTTTCGCCTTCCACCCTTCCGGGGCGGAACCCATCGACATGGGAGCGGGGTCCGGCCAGATGGAGGTTGTTGTGGTCATAGAACCCCAGCGAGAAGACCGGGTTTTCGATGGGCTCGGAGGCGAAGTAGTGGACGCGGACGATCAGCGGGCCGCCGGAAGCGAACGACTTGGGCCGATGGCCGGCTCCGTCAAAGAACTCCAGATTCGTGATGCGCAGCGGCGTATCCCCCTCGTCATCAGGCCGGGGGCGGTGGCCCACCGAGGCCGCCCCCTCGGTGTCGATGGTGTCGAGGTAGGCGTTGACCACGTCCTGCGGATCACCCGCCGCGGCCAGAAGGCCCCGATTCAGCCATGCCATCTGATCGCAGTTGGCTCGCAGCATCCCCAGGTCGTGGCTCACCAACACGATGGTCACGCCATGGGCCCTCAACGACTCCAGGTGGCTGAAGCAGCGGAGCTGGAATTCCTCGTCGCCCACGGCCACCACTTCGTCGACGATAAGGACTTCGGGGTCGACGTGGACGGCCACGGCGAAGCCGAGCCGAACGTACATTCCGCTGGAATAGATCTTCACCGGGCTGTCGATGAACTCTTCCAGACCGGCGAACTCGATTATCTGCTCTACCCGTTCGTCGATCTGGGACTTGGGCACCCCCAGCACCGAGGCATTGAGGTAGATGTTCTCCCGGCCGCTCAGTGCGGGGTGGAACCCCGCTCCCAGCTCCAACAGAGCCGATGTCCGGCCTTGAACCTCGATCCGGCCCTCGGTAGGGCGATAGATGCCGGCCATGATCCGCAGCAGGCTTGACTTGCCCGATCCGTTGCGCCCCACCAGCCCATACATCGACCCGCGGGGCACTTCCAGGCTCACATCTCGGAGCGCCCAGAACGGCTCACTGCTCATCCGGCGAAACCGTCGGCCCGATCCCGGGCCCATGCCCGTCCACGCCTCCTTCAGACTGAGAGGCCGGTCTGTGGTCAGCCGGAAGCACTTGGAGACGCCATCGACCACCACTGCGTTGTCGCCCCCCACTACAACTCCTCGGCGATATCGCGGGTTCGGGCTTTGAACATCACCCAGCCGGTCGCACCCACCGCCAGCGAGATCACAGCCATGAGGCACAATCGAAGCAGACCGGGCCAGTCCAGCCCGTAGAGCAGCTCTCGAGAGGCCTCGGTGAACTGGGAAAGGGGATTCAACCGGATGATGTCGCGTACCGGCAGTCCCATGGCTCGCTCGGGGATCAGCGACAGGGGGTAGACGATCGGCGTTACGTAGAAGAGGAACTGCAGGGCGATGGTGGCCAGATAGCCCACGTCGCGATAGCGCACGTTCCACACGCTGAGCACCAGGCCGATCCCCAAAGCGAAGACAGTCAGCAGCACCAACAGCACCGGCCACAGAAGGAAGGTCCAGCTCACGTTGACCAGGCAAATGAGGATCAGCATCAGGATGGACGCTTCTATGGCTGCTTGGAAGAGCACGGTGAGCAAGGCGGCCACCGCGGGCGCCTCGGGAGGGAAATACACCTTGCCCAGTAGTGACCCAATGTCCAACAGAGCGCTCATCGCCCCGGTGATCACCCCGTAGAAGGCGTTCCACATGACCAGGGCACAAAACAGGTAAAGGGCAAAGTTGTCGAAGCGGCCATTGCCTGCCCGAGGAGGATCGAACTTCAACAGCACGCCAAAAACCAACGCGTAGATGGCCAGTGTGGCCGCCGGATTGAGCATCGACCACAGCCAGCCCAGCACCGACCGCTTGTAGCGCGACCCGAGCTCCCGCTGGACGAGCCGCCCGATCAATTCCCGGTAGCCCCAAATCTCGAGGACACTGCCTCGGTCGGTCATTGCTCTCATCGCTGCTCTTCGGGGTCGCACAGATACCCGTACACGCCAGCCAGGTTCTGATCCCAGCGGGCGTGGCGAGCGGCGATGTCGGCTAGGCCTTGCTTCGCCAGTCTCTGTCGGCGGTCGTGGTCGCGTGCCAAAGCGATAATCTCGGCGGCCAGCCCGTCAGCGGTCTGGGGCGACTGCATGCAGTTGTTGTCGTGGCTCAGCAGCCAGTCGCCGGCCGGGTTCTCAAACGCAACCACCGCGGCGCCACAGGCCATCAGCTCCAAAGGCAGGTAGGAGGGGTGCTCAGAGGTAGTGAGGGCCACGCCGATATCGCAGTTTCTATACAGCGGGCCGGTCTCCCGGTAGTCAAGCTGTCCCATGTGGGTGATGAGGGAGTCCATGTGCTCGGGAAAGGCCCACGAACCCGCGGTCACTATCCGCACATCATCGGCCAGTTCGTCCTTCACCAAGCGCACCGCCCGAGCAGCTAGCTCCCAGCAGTTGCGCAGATGTCCGGGACGGGCATAGATGAACACGGTCACCGGTCGGTCGGGATCGGATTCGATGCGGCCGCGGTCGTGGAAGACCGTTTCGTCTACCGCCGGCCAGAAGTGATCGGCGGTCCCGCCGTATCGATCCCGGTAGATGCCGGCCAAGTGGCCGGTGTTGCACAGCCCGTAGAGCCCCAGCCGGTAGCTGTGCTCGGCCAAGGCGTAGAGCGTGCCCGACGGGTAGAACATGGGCTCGAAGTCTTGGATGAGATAGAAGCGGCGGGCTTGGTCGGGCGCGCGAGCTGCGAAGTAGGCGGTGGTCCACATGGTGGCGATGGCCGCATCGGCCGGATCCACGCGGTCGGGGTCGAATGCGAAGGAGTCGTGATAGACGATGGGGCTGTCGGCAAGCGACCGAAAGGCGGCGGCGATCCCCGACCGATACCACCGCTCGTCGTGGTCTACGGGTCCGGCCATCACCATGAACCGGTTCTCCACCCCGTGGTTGACGGCCAAGTGATCAGCCAGTCGGAAAACGGTGTGGATGCCCCCGTAGAACGGGTTCTGGAATTCGGGCACAAACCAATTGACGGTCTTCACCTGTTGGCGACCGCTCACAGCCAGATGGCCTTGTCGCACCGCTTCGGCGAGACCTCGGTCGGCTTCAGAGGCGAACGCCAGCGCATGGGCCTCCCCCGTCTCGTTGCGCTGGTAGAAGATCTCCATCGGACGCGCCAACATCTCGGTGAGCTGCTTGAAGATCTGCGGCTCCTCCTCGCTATGCACCGTTGGCTCGGAGTGCGCCCTGCTGAGATGGGGCGAGAAGTAGGGATCGCCAGCCATCAGCCACCGCTGATATAGCCAATAGCTGGCGAACACGTCGTTGTCGGGTACATGAGATCCCCGGGTGGCCGATTCCTTGTGAGTGATCGGGGTGGCTGCCGAGACCACGTTGCGGTATCCGGCTTGGCGGGCCTTCAGCCCGAGCACCACATCGCTGCCACATAGCTCCAAACGCTCGTCGAATCCTCCGATTTCCTCGAATACCGACCGGCGTACCGCCAAACAGGCGCCGGTCACAGCCAGCGTGTTCCGGGTCCAATCGGTGGGACCCATCAGGCTGTCGGAGTGCGGTGCCATGCCCTGGAACAGATGGCCAGCCAGGCCGTTCATCCCGATAATCGCTCCGCCGAACTGGATGAGACCCTCATCGTCGACGAGCTGGAGGCCGGCCACACCGATCTCGGGACGCGAGGCCCAACCGACGAGATTTCCAAGCCATCCGGGATGACCAGGCGAGGTGTCATCGTTCAAAAACACCAGAACCTCGCCTTTGGCCTGAGCCGCAGCCCGGTTGTTGACCGCTGAGTAGTTGAACGGCTCATCCCACCAAATGACCTGGGGACTCAAATCCGCAGCCAGATCCTGATACCAATCCTCGTTTGCCGCGTTGCATTCGCCGTTGTCCACAATGATGAGATCGATGGCCGGATAGCCGGCCGAGCGGATCAAATCGAACGCTCCCTCAAGGAGCTCTCGGTTGTGGCGGGTGGCGATTATCACGCTGACGGGCTTGGTCTGATCGGACGTCCACACCAACTCGACGCCGCTGGGCCCCGCCTCGGCCCGAGCGGGCCAGGCCTTGCGCAAGAGCCAGCGGTTCACTAGTTCCAGATGGCGAGAATCGACTCGGCGGTCGCGGTCACCGACGGTCTGCAAGACCGCGGGCAGGCGGCACACTTGCTGGTCGGAGACTTCCAAGTTCAGGAGCAGATCCCACCAGAGCGAGTCGTCGTCAACCCCAGCCTCGCGATAGCGCAGAGCGGCTTCGGTTTGCAGGCTGCGGGCCCGAATGGCGAATGCCCGCCCAATGTAGTTGGCGCACAACAAGAGATCGGGCGACCACCCTGGCTTGAGCCGGGGCTGGCTCAATCGCTCCAGATCATCATCGAAGTAGACGCCTTCGGGCATGCCTTCGACGTACCACTCCCAGACCTCGGCCAGATCAGTCAGGTCGTCGTCCCAGTACACCAGGTCCAACCACGGGTCTCGCCACGCAGCCTGCACAATCTGATGTGCCGCGTCGGGTCGGAGTCGATCGCCAGACCGCAGTAGCAGCACCAGATCTTTGGGACTGCTCTGCGACAACCGATCGAATTCATCGGCCAGTCCACCCAATTCTACTTTGACCACTTCGAGCAGGCCCCAAGACTGGTCCCGCAGCGAAGCCTCAGTTGCGGCTACATCGCCGCCATCGTCCACTACCAGCCCCCACACCTTCAACGGCCGAGGCCATTCTTCATACGATTGCCGCTGAACTTCCAGAATGCTCGGATCGGCTGGCAACCGGCACCACCAGTCCCGATAAGTCACTCCGGCAGGCTGGCGCTGCGGCGCCGACTCTGGCTCCGACTCTTGCTCCTCCACCGAATTCTCTGAGATGACCTCCGCGACCACGCTCGGCGGCTCTGTATCGGGCTTGACATCAATGCGGCGCCGTTGCCACTCGGCTCGGATGCGACTGGCCGCGTCACGGGCTTCTCGGACAATCACCATTGCCCCGCCGACCAGCCTTCGGCGGCGGGTGTTCCGGGGCAGTGCTCGCTCAAGAAGACGACGAACCACTACGACACCCTACCTGTACGCCCCGGTTTCGCTTTCACCCGAATGGCCCTCAATCGCCCTGAATACCACGCCGGGAGTCGGTGGGTACTTGATGGCCAGGGCCGAAACTGGGACAATTGCCCGGCGGGCGGCCAACCGGTTTTGGACGTTCTATGCACAGGCAGCGGTTGACGGTGCTGAGCCGCCCTCGCTTAACCAAACTAATTGCCGCCTCATCAGCTCTCGTTGTCGCGGCATCGCTGCTGGTAGCAGCCCCGTCCTCCGCCCAACAAAGCCCTAATCCCACGCCGGTTCTCATCGTCGACCCATCGGCCACCGCCACCTTCAGTGGAAGCGGCTGGGGCCATGGGGTGGGAATGAGTCAGTGGGGGGGCTTGGCCCGGGCCCAAGCCGGGCAAAGCGCCCAACAGATCTTGGGCTTCTACTACGAGAACGCCGAGTTGGTGGAGAACTACGGTCGTCCGGCCGGCGATCCGGGACCGGCGCCAATCCCCACCACCACTCCGACTCCCACACCAAACACCGCCGCAACACCGACGTCTCCTGAGGAGCCAGCCCAGGTGTTGCTGGCCACCACCGACACCACCACACTCACCCCGGAAGGGGTCAACCGGATCACCGTCGACAACCAGAACATACCGGTCAACGGCCAAGATGCGGCCCGTCCTCCGGCGGGGTCCCCCATCACTTTCACCCACCATGATGATCACTGGCACATCACCTACAACGGGATTGACATCTGCAACAACGGCTGCATCGGCGACACCGCTCAGCTCCACTTCGCCACCGACACCGCCGTAGCCGTATCCACTACCGGCCGCTCCTACTCCCACGGCCGCATCAACCTCATCGCCGTCGCAGCAGACCCGAACCGCTTCCACATCACCCTCGACTCCCTCACCGTTGGGAAGTTCCTCGACGACCCCCACAACGACCTTGCTGCGCCCACCTCCGTAGACGACCCAACGGAGGATTCGATACAGATCGTGTTGGCCACTTCCGAAGCGACCACACTCACCCCTGAGGGACTCAACCGGATCACCATCGATGAGGAGAACATCACTCACAGCGGCCTCGACGCGGTCCGGGCACCAGCCGGAACCCCTATTGTAATCGCCCGAGTCGGTGGCCTTTGGCGCATCCGGTACGGCAGTGTCGACATTTGCGGCAACGGCTGCTCGGGGCAGACCGCCCAACTCCACTTCGGTACCGGCACCGCAGTGGCCGTATCCACCACCGGTCGCTCCTACTCCCACGGCCGCATCAACCTCATCGCCGTCGCCGGAGAACCGAATCGATTCCGGATTGCCCTGGACTCCTTGACCATCGAGAAGTTCTTCAGCGATCCCCACAGTGCACTTCCCGCCACTTTCACGGGCGCACCGCCAACGACCCCAGAGCCGGTGATCGAAGCTCCGCAGCAACCGGTGCACCCCGAAGACGCCATCCGCGTCCACCTGAGCACCACTACCAGCTCCAGGCTGACCCCCCAAGGGGCAAATCGCATCACTGTCGACGGCCAAGGCGACATCCAGGTGCCCGCAGGATCCTCAGTATCTGTCACCCGCCACGTCGGCCACTGGCATTTCACCATCAATGGCTCCGATGTGTGCGGCAACGGCTGCGTTGGCCAGACGGCCCAGCTCCATTTCGCCACCGGCACCTCGGTGAGGGTGTCCAACACCGGCCATTCCTACTCCCACGGCCGCATCAACCTGGTGCCTGCTGGAGGGGACCCCGGAACCTTCTATGTGATCCTCGATTCCCTTCCAATGGAGAAATATCTGCGGGGCATCGCGGAGTCGCCCATGAACTGGCCGCTGCCGATACACGAGGCCCAGGCCATTGCCGCTCGCAGCTACGCCAGCGCCACACTTCGGGAGCGGCGGGCCTCTAACTCATGGACCCGGCCGTTCGACTTGTACGCCACGGTTTGGGATCAGGCGTATGTGGGAGATCTCCGGGAAAAGCACGCCGATGCCCCCACCTGGCTTCAAGCGGTGGAGAACACCGCGGGAAAGGTGCTGTTCTACGGCGGCGCCCCTATCCGAGCGTTCTATTCGGCATCCAACGGGGGTCACACCGAGCGCAGTGGTTACGTGTTCGCCGCTGATCTCCCCTATCTGTCTGCCAAGCCCGATCCCTTCGACAGCCAAGGCAGCAACCCCTATGCCGCCTGGTCGCGCACCTACACCGTGGCCGATCTCAACCGGTGGTTGAACGACCATTCAGATACCGCAGTGGGCCAGTTGATCAGCATGGAGGTCTTGGACAACATCGGGGATTCGGGGCGACTCGACCGGGCAAGGATCACTATCACCGGTACCTCCCGAACCATTACCATCACTGGCAATCGGCTACAGAGCCGGATCAACACCGCGGCCCGGGAAAGCGGTAGCAGCCAACTGCTGTCCACACTGTTTACCTTCACAGTGCCTCAGGCCACGGTAGACGTCGAGCAGGTTGAACCGATAGATCCCGAGGAAACGCCCCCCATAGAACAGGTACCGGGGGACGAGATGTTCTACTCAGGCGTCATCGACGGCCCAGACTTTTGTTTGAACCGGAGTCTGGGCGGCCCGATCACCTACGCCTTCGACAGCGACGCCGACGGGATCGCCGATGTGTGCTCCCTGCCCCGCACTCGTCGAGAGGCGGTAGCCCGCCAGAGCGCTCTTGAGCGCCTGGCCTCAACGACGGCGGCGCGGGACATCTTCATCGCCCGCTTCGCAGAGGAATGCCGCTCGGTGGCGGAGACATTCGGCGAGCCGGACAAGGAAGCCGCCGACGAATGCCAGCAGTACCGGGAATTTTCTGGCAACGCACCCGGTGAACTCACACCGGCCAACGGTGGAAACGGCGCCCAAACCCAGCCAACCGATCAAGACCCCGATGCCTACATCGAGGACGACAGGATGTTCTACTCCGGCATCATTGATGGCCCGGACTTCTGCCTCAACTTCAGCCTGGGGGGTCCAACCACCTACCCGTTCGACAGCAACGGCGATGGCGTGGCCGACGTCTGCGCCCTGCCCCGGACCCGACGGGCCGCAGTGGCCCGCCAGAAGGCTCTAGAGCACCTTGAAAACGCCTCCGACGAGCTGAAAATCATCTTTGCGGCGTTCTTCGAAGACAATTGCCGCGAGGGGCCACAGACACTCGGCGAACCCGATCAAGAGGACTACGACGATTGCCAACCCCACATCCAATTGGGAGCGGTTTGACGGCCTAGCCGGTCAGATCGGCTACCAATCTCCTCAGTGGCTCCCGATATTCAGCGGGGAGTGCGAGTCCGGCCAAACCCAGCGCTCGGTTCTCCAATACGGAGTTGGCCGGCCGGGGGGCCGGTCGAGGCGGATCCAACTCAGCCGTGGTAATCGGCTCCACTCGATCGGGGTCATGACCGGCGGCGACCATGATCTCCCGGGCGAACTCATACCAAGACACGTCGCCCTGATTGGTCGCGTGGTACAGGCCAGGGCGACGGTCCGCGCACAACCGCTCAATCACCGCGGCCAAATCGGGAGCAAATGACGGCGAGCCCCGCTGGTCGTTCACGAATCGCAGAGGCCCACCCTCGGCGGCCAGTCGCAACACTGTCCCCACAATGTTGAAACCATGCCGGCCGCACAGCCACGAAGTCCTCACAACAGTGGCCGCCTCGCCGGCTTCCTGCTCGCCAGCCAGCTTGCTGGCGCCGTAAACCGACCGGGGATCAGGCCGGTCCCACTCGTGATAGGGCTCGGGCTTGTCGCCGGAGAACACATAGTCGGTGGAGACGTGGCAAAAATGGACATCAAACCTGCTGGTGGCCTCGGCTAGATGGCGCACTCCCAGGGCGTTGACTCCATAGGCCCGTTCGGCATCGGATTCGCAGGCGTCAACGGCGGTAAACGCCGCGCAGTTGACCAGTGCATCGGGCCGGACAGCACCCACAGCACCGAGTACATGGTCGCGTCGGCAAATGTCCAAATCACTGCGGTCGGCGCAGATGACGTCGTGACCAGTAGCGGCGAACTGTGCTGTGACGTCTTGGCCGAGCTGTCCGGCTGCGCCGGTGACTAAGACTTTCACGGCCCCTCGGCCCTCACGTTGCAGCCTTCTTTAGCGGCTCCCACCACCAGCGATTCTCCCGATACCAGTCCACGGTGGCAGCCAGGGCCTCGTCCAACTCTCTGGCCGGCGACCACCCCAGTGCCCCGATCTTTGCCGTGTCCACCGAATAGCGCCGGTCGTGGCCCAGTCGGTCGGATACGTGGCGTATGAACGAATCATCCCGGCCACACAGCGCCAGCAGTCGGTCGGTCAGCTCCCGATTGGCGAGCTCGTTGCCCCCGGCGATGTTGTAGATCTCCCCCTGCTGCCCTTGGCGCAGCACCAGGTCGATGGCCGCGCAGTTGTCGTCCACATGGCACCAGTCCCGTACGTTCATGCCGTCGCCGTATAAGGGCACGGCCAACCCGTCGAGCAGGTTGGTGGTGAACAGGGGTATGAGCTTCTCCGGGTGTTGATAGGGGCCGAAGTTGTTGGACGACCGGGTTACTGTTACCGGCAGCCCAAAAGTCTCCTTATAGGCCAGCGCTATCAGATCAGACCCGGCTTTGGACGCCGAGTAGGGCGAGCGGGGCTCCAGCCGATCGGTCTCGTCGAAGGATCCCTCGTCGATCGACCCGTACACCTCGTCGGTGGACACGTGGACCACTTTGTCCAGCTTCAGCTGCCGGGCGGTGTCGCAAACCACGTTGGTGCCGTCGCAGTTGGTGCGCATGAAGGCGTCGGGTCCGACGATAGAGCGATCCACGTGGCTCTCAGCCGCAAAATGGACCACCGCATCGCAGCCCGCCATGGCATCGGCCAACCCGTCTCGGTCGCAGACATCGCCCCGAATGAAGGCCAAGCGGGGCTCTTGGTCAAGACCTCTCAGGTTCTCGCGGTTGCCGGCGTAGGTGAGGGCGTCGTATACCACCACGTCGTCGTCAGTGTGGGCCAGCACCCAGCGCACGTAATTCGACCCAATGAACCCGGCGCCCCCGGTGACTAAGAGCCTCATCTTGAGTCCGACAGCTCGAACCGGGGTATCAGGTGGTCGGGTATGTCCGAACGGCGGGGATTGGACTGGTCCCGCACCGACAAAATGGGGATGTCCACCCCCCACTCGGCGCCGATCTCTGGGTCGTCCCAGGCCACCCCCAACTCGTCGGCCGGGTTGTAGTAGCCGTCCACCAAATAGGTGATGGTCATGTCCGACAGGGCGGCGAACCCATGGGCCACCCCCGGCGGAATGTACACCCCCCGGTGGTGGTTGACTCCGTCGGGTTCGGTGCCCAGAGGCAGCGCCACAGTATGCCCGTCGGTGGGCGAGCCTGCTCGAAGGTCGTGAAGCACCACTCGGGCCTGTCCAACCGGCACATACCAGTAGTCCGCCTGATGGAGGTGGTAGTGCAGGCCCACCACAGAGCCGGCCCGTCGGTCGCCCCTATTGGCCTGGATCATCTCCCGGACCCCGGGAATCCACTCCCGCCGGTAGGTCTCCACAAACACCCCCCGTTCGTCACCGTGGACATCGGGGGACACGATGAAGGCGCCAGAGATCGCCTCACAGGGGACTACCTCGGCCACAGCTCCTAGCCCAGTTCCAGATGGGAATGGTCGCCCAGCATTAGTCGAGAAGCCTGTCGGCGCTCCGGCGAGCGAGTCAACAGTACGTGCTGTCCGATCAGGGAATCGGTTATCCGGCTTGTCCCCTCAATTCGACAGCCTTCTAGGACCACCGAGTGATCCAGCTCGGCGTCGTTGATCACGCATTCTTCGCCGATGGAGGTGTAGGGCCCGATGAAGGTGTTCTCAATTCGGGTGTTCGCTCCAATGACCGCTGGTCCTCGCACTGTGGAATTGACGATCTTGGCCCCTTCTGACACCACCACCCGCCCTTCGACCTTGGAAGCATCGTCCACCGCGCCCTCCACCCGCCGAACCATGGTGTCGAGCACCAGGCGATTGCACTCCAGCAGTGGATCTTTCTTGCCGGTGTCAATCCACCAGCCATCAAGAAGCTGGTGGCTCACCCGGTGGCCGTTTTGGATTAGCCAGTCGATGGCATCGGTGATCTCCAGCTCTCCCCGAGCCGACGGCTCGATGGCCGCAACCGCTTCGTGAATGGAGGAGTCGAATATGTACACGCCCACCAAGGCCAGATTGGAAGGCGGGTCGGCGGGCTTTTCCACCAGGTTGACCACGTCGCCATCGGGACCGAGCTCAGCCACTCCAAACGACGATGGATTCTCAACCGGGGTGAGCAGGATCTGCGCTTGGCTCAGGCTGGCGCCCCTTTCCCTCTCCTGTTCGAACTGCTCGACGAACTCAGCCAACCCCTGCTCCAGCATGTTGTCGCCCAGATACATCACGAAGCAGTCGTCGCCCAGAAAGTCCTGGGCGACGAGCACGCAGTGGGCCAGTCCAAGGGGGGCCTGTTGACGGATATAGGTCACGCTCACGCCGAATCCCGAGCCATCGCCCACCGCGTCCCGAATCTCCTCATGGGTATCGCCCACCACGATGGCGATGTCGGTGATGCCCGCGGCGGCCATGTCCTCGATGCCGTAGAACAGCACCGGCTTGTTGGCTATAGGCACCAGCTGCTTAGCCCGAGTGTGGGTCAGCGGACGCAGCCTCGTCCCCTCACCTCCCGACAAGATCAAACCCTTCATGGCCCCGCCAGTGTACGACCCCCCTGGTTGCCCGGCGACACCGCCGTTGCTATGGACAACCGTGTTCTATGCCTACGCTTGGCAGGTGTCTCGTAGGAGTTGGGACTGGGCGGCGCTGGCTGGATTGCTGGTGGCGGTGGCGGTTCTCGTGGGGCTGCACGTCCGAGATCACCAGGCTTTGTCGCACATAGACGAGCTCCAGCACATGGACTACACCCTCAAATCGCCCTTCCATGTGCCCCGACACGGCGACACCATCGGACAACAGGCCATGGAGGAGGCCTCCTGCCGAGGAATCGACTATCCGCTGCGGCTGTCCATCGATGCCCTGAACGACTGGTTGCATCTCACCGGGGAGCGGGGGGTGCCCCAACTCAGCCCCGCCAGCGTCGTGCAGGTGCAACTGCCTCCTTGTCGGTCACTTCTGCTGGCCCCTGAACAGTTCCCCAACTCGGGACTCAACACCGCGTCTCCCCACCCGCCCGTGTACTACACCGTCACAGCGCTGGGTGGGGCCGCTATCGAAGCTGCGCCCGGAGTGGACAGTCCGGTCTCCGGCGCCCGGCTGGTGGGGATCCTGTGGCTGGGGGCGGCCGCCGTGGTCCTGTGGTACGTGCTCGGCAGCCTGGGGGCATCAAGCTGGGTCAAATCCCTGCTGATCGGCCTATTGGTGGTTTCGCCCACCGTGCTGCACGAGTCGTCGATCATCAATCCCGACACAACCGCTCTGCTGGGCGGGGCGCTGGTGCTGGGGGCCGCCCTGCGCTGGGAGTCCGGTCGGGCCCCGGGTTGGCTGCTGCCTCTGGCCGCATTGGTGGCGGTGTGGTTCAAGTTCACCAACTCGGTGGCGGTGGGAGCGGCCGTGGTCTACCTGGCGGTGCGGGCCTGGCAGCAGCGGGACAGCCTTACCCGGCGCCAAATTCGCAGATGGTCGGCAGTTGCGGGGGCCGCGGTCATCTTAACGGTGGCCTCAATCATCACATGGTCATCAATACAGGACGCCAGAGGCCATATCTCCGCGGAGCAGCTTCCCACCAACGCCATCTACCAGGTTGACAGCTTCCAGTGGGACAACCTCGGCGACGAGCTCTTCTCCGCGCTCACCCCCCTGCGCGACCCGTTCGTGGCTGACACCCTGCCCCGAGACCTGTTGGAGCCTCTCGGCGACCTCATCAACCTGCTGGTCATCGCCGGACTGGGCTCAGTTGCCCTGTTTGCAGCGAAGGGGTCCAATCACCGGGCTTTGGCCGGGGCCGCGGCCGTCGGGATGGTGGCCACCGGGGTGGTGACCATGGTGGCCAGCTACCTGACGCTGGGCATCTACTTCGACACCAACCCCCGATACGGGCTGTCGCTGCTGCCCTTCGCGGTGGCCGCCCTCGTGCCGGCGCTGGACAACCGCGTGATCCGCTGGTCGGTTACTGCGGTGGTGTTGGCCACCGCGGGCGCGGTCCTCGCCGGTGTCGCTGCCTAGTCTTTGCTTGTGACCCCCCCAAGGCTGATCGCCGTGATCCCGGCCTACAACGAGGAAAGCACCGTGGGAACCGTGATCGCCGAGGTCCGGCGGGCCTGCTCCGGCCCAGTAGAAGTCGTGGTGGTGGACGACGGCTCGGCCGACTCCACCGCCAAGACAGCGGCAGCCGCAGGAGGAACTGTCCTGCGGCTACCGGTCAACTTGGGATACGGGGTCGCCCTGCGTCTGGGGTTCCGCTACGCCGCCAGCCGCCAGTGGGACCACGCGCTGGTGCTCGACGCCGATGGCCAACACATTGCCACCGAGATCCCCGCCCTGCTGGCCGCCTGCCACTCGGGAGCCGATTTGGTGCTGGGGAGCCGGTTTCACCCCGACTGCCCAACCCCCTATCAGGTGTCCCGCACCAGGCGGATGGCCATGCGCCTGGTCAGCCGAGTAATACGCCATCGCCGGGGAGTGGCGCTCACCGACCCAACATCGGGGTTTTGGGCCATGTCGAGGCCTTGCGTGGAGCTCTTCTCCAAGGAACTTCCCGCAGGGTACCTAGACAATCTGCTCGGACTGTCGATCGCCGCTCGAGCCGGGCTAGCCATCAAAGAGGTGCCGGTGACGATGGCGCCCCGTCAAGGAGGCCAACCCTCGGCCACGGGGGTCGCACTGGTATTTCACTACCTGCGAGCCACGCTCGCAGTCTTTATCGGAGGTCGATCATGAGCCTCACTGCCCGAATCGTTTCCGCACTGTTGGCCGCCGTGGTGGTGGCCATCATCCTCAAGCTCCAGCGGCGGGGCGGCATGGGATCCAAGTACGGGCTGTTGTGGATGGCCACTTCGGTGGTGATGCTTGTGCTGGCCGCGGCTCCCGATGTGGCCGATATTGTAGGGGGCTGGCTCGGGGTGGATTACACCCCGGCGCTGGTGTTCATGGCCGCCTTGGGTTTCGTGCTGATAGTGCTGGTGCAGTTCTCGTGGGAACTCAGTCGCTCCGAGCAGCGCATCCAGATCCTCATGGAAGAGGTGGCCCTCCTGCGCCGCGAACTCGAGGATCGACGTGAAAACGAAGATCTAGCCGACGGGGGCGGGGGCGCAGAGGCCGTCTAGTTCCACTACCCGGATCTTGTCGCGGTTCTCCCAGGTGATGGGCTGATCGGGATCGGGACGCAGCTTGTACTCCCTAAACGACATCTCGCTGGCGTCGAATGCCAAGAGCCGGCCCACCAGGGTGTCGCCGTGGCCCAGGATCAGCTTGATGGCCTCTAGGGCCTGGATCGACCCGACAATACCGGGCAGCACGCCGAGAACCCCGGCCTCCGCGCAGCTCGGCGCCATTTCGGCGGGAGGCGGCTCGGGGATCATGTCGCGGTAAGTGGGTCCGCTGCGGGGATCGAATACCGTGACTTGGCCTTCAAATCTAAAGATTGAACCGTGGACCACGGGGATGCCGAGCTTCACCGAGGCGTCGTTGAGCATGTAGCGCACCGGGAAGTTGTCAGCGCCGTCCACGATCACGTCGTAGTCTCGGATGATGTCCAGGATGTTGTCGGCACCCAGCCGCACGTCGTAGGTCACCACGTTCACATCAGGGTTGAGGGCGTTAAGCGTCTTTTTGGCCGAGTCCACCTTGCGATCCCCCACCCGGTCGAAATTGTGGAGGATTTGGCGCTGGAGGTTGGAGGCATCCACCACATCCATATCCACGATGCCCACGGTGCCCACTCCTGCGGCCGCCAGATACAGAGCCGCAGGTGAGCCCAGTCCCCCGGCACCCAGGCACAAGACCTTGGCCTCCAGCAGTTTGATCTGGCCCTCGGTTCCCACCTCGGGCAGTAGCAGGTGGCGGTGGTAGCGATTGCGCTGGTCTGGGGTCAGCGATACCGGCAGCGTCCAATCCCGGCCCTCGTCCTTCCAGCGGTTGAAGCCGCCGTCCATTGACACCACTTGGCCATAGCCCATCTCCTGGAGGGTCTGAGCCGCGAATGCCGACCGCACCCCGCCCGCGCACATGACCACCAGCGCGGCCTCCTTGTCGGGCAAGCGGTTCTCCACGTTGGGCTCAAGATTTCCCCTGGGGATGTGCACCGAGCCGGGTACGGCGCCCTGCTCGAATTCGTCGGGCTCCCTCACGTCGAGCAGCACCGCGCCTTCCGCCAGCATCGTGGCCGCGCCAGCCGGATCGGTCTCTTGGATATCAGACTTGGCTTCTCTGAGCAGATCTCTGAACGTGGACATGGCGACGGTCACCTCAGTCTTGGCGGGACATCAGGTCAGGTGTTGGGAAGAATTTCCCATAAATCCTACCGAGTTAGTCCGATTTTACCAATCCACCCCAATGATCAAGGGAAGGACCTCGCTGATCGAGGCCGGCAACACAACGGCGGCGAGCCCGTCAAACGGGGTCGGCTCGGCGTTCACGATCACTATCTGGGCAGCGGACTGATGGGCGATGGGAACCACGTTGGCGATTGGGTACACGGTGAGGGTGGAGCCCACCGCCAGTAGCGCATCGCAAGCCATGGCGGCCTGCTCCGACCGGTGCAGGTCGGCCATCACTAGATTCTGGCCAAAAGAGATGGTGGCCGACTTCAGGATCCCACCGCAGATCCGGCACGGCGGGTCGGCCTCCCCCGCCCTGACCCTCTCCAGCGCATACTCCATCGGGGCAGTGTCCCCGCAGTCGAGGCAGCGAACTTTGGACGTCGTGCCGTGAATCTCCACCAGCCTCTCCTCAGAAGTGCCGGCTGCCCTATGAAGGCCGTCGACGTTCTGGGTGATCAGCGTATGCAGCTTTCCCTGGCGCTCCAGCTCAACCAATGCCCGATGGCCCGGGTTCGGGACCTTTCCCTCCCACATCGACCCCTCAGCCAGCCGTTGCCAATTGCGCTTGCGCAGTTCGGGATCGGACACATACGACGACAACGTGGCCGTCTTCTCCGCCTCGGGATTCTTGGTCCACAGCCCCTCTGGTCCCCTGAAATCGGGAATTCCGCTGTCGGTCGAAATTCCCGCCCCGGTGAGCACGGCAACATGCCTCGCAGAGTCCAGCACTGCTCGCGCCGCCTCGATTTCTTGACCAAGGTCTTCGACGTGACGCATAAATTCCCTATCTCCCCCTTGACAACATTACATAAGAGTCTGCAAAATGCATCTAAATCTTCCTCCCTGCAACTGGCAAAGCAATAGCTGGCAGAAACGATCCTCCCATGACATCCCCCTTCATGCATTCATCCCTGTGGATTGAACCTTGGCGAGACCAGGTCACCGAGGAGAACGGCCACGATCCACGATCAAGGTACGTCGAGCAGTTCTGGCTCGGTGTCATCGGGCCCACCGCGGCCTGGTTCCTGCGCCATGTCGCTGACGAGTTCGACAAATCCCCCGATGGGTTCGAGCTTCCTGTGGCCCCCACCGCCTTGCAACTGGGGATCAGCCCCAAGGCCGGGCCTAGGGGCGGCCTGCATCGCACCCTGCACCGCCTGGTGATGTTCCGCTTGGCATCAGAAGGCCACGCCGGCTTCATTATCCGGCGCCGGCTGCCCCCGCTCAACCAAACCCAGCTCCGCCGGCTGCCCGTTCACCTCCAGCGCTCCCACGCCTCTTACTTCTCCCAGCCCAAATCCGCAGCCTGAACTGGTCTGCACTAGACAAAGGGCGCGGAAAATGACCTGAGAGATTCTTGGAACCGGCTGTGCGACTCTCTCAAGGAGTCGGCCGACTACATCTTCGACCCCGAGTTGGGCGTGGATGCCTCCGAGCAGGCCGAAGGGCTCCGCCACCACCTGCGGATGCTCTTTCTGGCTGTTGACCGAACCCTTGAGAACAACGATCCCGAACACCCCGAACTGGGGTGGACCTATCCCTCCAAGTTCGGCCAGGACAATCCCGACGCGCTGTACCAAACTGCGCCCCTAGACCTGAGCCGCACGTACCGCCTCTCTGGCCGTATCGACAACGTCCGCTACCTGGGGTTGTCGATATTGAATTTTGTCTCGGGCCGAGGAGGTATCACCCAACAGCTCAGCGTCGGCACGACCGACCTCACCGACATAGGCGGCGGCCGCATCGATGTGATCTTCAGCCCCGACCCCGATCCCGGTGACCACATCGGCGACTGGTACCAGGTTGAGCCCGAGATCTCCCGGCTGTTGGTACGCCAGTTCTTCTCCGACTGGACCACCGAGAGCGATGCCGACCTGCACTTGGAGTGCCTCGACCCCACAGGCCCGCCTGCCCGACTCGACCCCGTTCGCACCGCGTCGCTGATCGATGAGGTGGCCGAAGAGACCAACACCGTCCCCCAGTTCTGGACCGACTATGCGGTGGGCTACCGCGACCGGGGCGAGATAAACAACTACGCCCACGTCGAGGGGAAGTTCAGCGGGGAGGGCCTCGGAGGCAGCGACCAGCAGGCCTACGGAGGGTGCTGGTATGAGGTGGGCTCCGACGAGGCCCTGCTGTTTGAGGTGACCCCGCCGAACTGCCTCTATTGGAACATCCAAGTGGGAGACACCTGGTTCCAGAGCCTCGACTACGTGAACCTCCCTACCACGTTGAATGACTCCCAAGCCCGACTCGACCCCGACGGTGTGCTGCGAGTGGTGATTTCCCACCAAGACCCCGGGATCCAGAACTGGATCGCCCTGGGCGGCTGCCCCCAAGGAGCACTCACCTACCGGTGGAACAACGCAGACTCCGCGCCGGTGCCCACCCTGCGGCTGATGGCGGCCTCAGAGATCGCCGGCTGCCTTCACCCCAACACCCCCCGGCTCAGCACCGACGAACGTGCCGCGCTCAACGCCGAGCGCCGCCGCCACGCCCTGCGCCGCTTCACGCGATAGAACACCGGCCTTCGGTCTGCCCGGTTGGAGGAGTCGCGGCTAGACATAAGCCGTGGACAACGACCTGAGGACTTCCTGGAACCGGTTATGCGACACCCTCAAGGAGTCGGCCGACTACATCTTTGACCCAGCACGGGGGGCCGACGCTTCCGAGCAGGCTGAGGGCCTGCGCCATCAGCTGCGGATGTTCTTCTGGGCCTACGACCGAATCGTGGAGAACAACGACCCCGACCACCCCGAGCTGGGCTGGGTGTACCCCTTCAAGGTGGGCCAGGACAATCCCGACGCGATGTACATGACCGCGCCGGTGGAACTGACCCACACCTACCGCCTGACCGGCCGGATCGACACTCTGCGCTACTTGGGGCTGTCGTTGATGGACCACAGCTTTGGCCGAGGGCGCATTACTCAGCTCGTCGACGTGGGCAGTCCCGACCTGACCGACATCGGCGATGGCCGCATCGACGTGGTCTTCAGCCCCGACCCCGACCCCGGCGACCACGTCGGCGACTGGTTCCAAGTCGAGCCGCACCCATGCCGGCTGTTCGTGCGCCAGTTCTTCTCTGACTGGGCGTCGGAGGATCAGGCCGAGCTGCACTTTGAATGCCTTGACCCGTCGGGGCCTCCCGGCCGGCTCGATCCGGTGCGGACTTGCGAGATGTTCGACGAGTTGGCCCGGGAGGTTGACACCGTACCCAAGTTCTGGACCGACTTTGCCGGGGGTCAGCGCGACCGAGGCCAAATCAACTCCTTCGACCATGTTCCTCCCCACAAGGTGAGTCAGAGCGCACAAGGGGGAAGCGAAAGGCAGTCTTACGGGCAGTGCTGGTACGAGGTGGGCCCCAACCAGGCCCTGTTGTTCGAGGTGACCCCGCCCGACTGCCTGTACTGGAACATCCAGGTGGGCGACACCTGGTACCAGAGCCTCGACTACGTGAACCTCCCCACCACCATGAACGACTCCCAGGCCCTCCTCGACCCCGACGGCGTGCTTAGGGTGGTGATCTCCCATGAAGACCCCGGCATCCAGAACTGGATCGCTTTGGGCGGCTGCCCCCAAGGGGCCATCACCTACCGGTGGAATAGCGCCGACTCCGCCCCGGTGCCAGTGCTTCGGCTGATGCCCGTCTCCGAGATCGGCGACTGCCTCCATGCCGACACCCCCCGGCTCAGCGCCGACGACCGTGCCGCGCTCAACGCCGAGCGCCGCCGCCACGCCCTGCGCCGCTTCACGCGATAGCCCATGGAGTACGTGGCCGCGGTTTATCTGATGGCCGCGGTCTTGTTGGGCGCAGCCGGAGCGTCCAAAGCAATCACCCCCGAGCCGGCGTCCGCCGCCCTGGCCCGGCTCCTGCTGTACCGCCGACCATGGGCGGTAAGGCTGCTGGGCCTGGTAGAGCTCATCGTGGCAGTCAGCGCGTTCATTGTGGGCGGCGTTGTCCCGGCCACTGCCCTCGCTGCGCTCTATGCCGGATTCGCCGTGGTGGCCGCGGCCATGGTCCGCTCGGGCTCAGCGGAGCCCTGCGGCTGCTTCGGCCGAATCGAGATGCCGGCAACCAGGCGCCATGTGACGGTGAACGTCCTAGCCGTGGCGGTCGGACTGGTGGCGGCCTCCTGGCCGGTCGAAGCCATCGACAAGCTATTCGACACCCGCCAATGGCTGTTGGCCCCCTTCGCGATTGTCGTGGCGGCAGGGGCCTATGGAGCGTTTACGTGGCTCAGTCGGCCGTCGGCGGCGGCTCGAAGTTGACCAGCGTGTCGAGGAGCATCCGCACACCGAAACCGGTGCCACCCTTGGCGGTCTCGGCGTCCTCGGCGTCGGTGAAAGCGGGTCCGGCGATGTCGAGGTGGGCCCAGGGGATGCCGTCGTCCACGAAATTGGACAAGAACAGCCCGGCAGTCAGCGCTCCTCCGTGGGGGCCGCCGATGTTCTTCATATCGGCCACCGACGAGTCGAGCTGGGCCTTGTAGTCGTCGGGCAGCGGAAGTCGCCAAACCCGCTCACCGGTGCGCTCGGCGGCGTCGGCCAACTGGTCGATCCACGCCTCGTTGTTGCCCATGAGCCCGGCCACCTTGGGGCCCAGCGCCACCATGCAAGCCCCGGTGAGGGTGGCCAGGTCGACAATGGCGTCGGGTTCGGCCCGGCAGGCCAGCGACAAGGCGTCAGCCAGCACCAGGCGGCCCTCAGCGTCGGTGTTGAGCACTTCCACTGTCTTGCCGTTGGCCATGGTGAGCACATCGCCGGGCCGGGTGGCGTCGCCCCCCAGCATGTTGTCGGTCATGGGCACGTAGCCGGTGACCTTCACCGGCGGCGCCACTGCGGAGATGGCGGCCATCACGCCCAGAACCGCCGCTCCCCCGCTCATATCGCACTTCATGGTCATCATCCCAGTGCCCGTCTTGATAGACAGGCCGCCGGAATCGAACGTGAGACCCTTGCCCACCAGCGCCACCGACCCCCGGCATTCGGCCGCCGGGTCGGGCACGTAGGACACCTCCACGAACCGGGGCGGCTGCTCCGACCCCCGGTTAACCCCTAGCAACCCGCCCAATTCGGCCTCGCGGATCGCATCTAGGTCGAGCACAGTTATTTCCAAGCCCTCCCGCTCGGCCATCTCCGCGGCCATCTCCGCGAACCGGGTGGGTGTGAGCGACCCGCCGGGCTCGTTCACCAAGTCGCGCACGAAACACACCGCATCGGCCATCCGCCGGCCCCGCTCCAGCGCCTCGGTCACAACCCGGCCCCCTGGGCCGATCACATGCACGTTCTCAAGCTTGTTGGGATTGTGCTCCGACTTGAATTCGCCATAGGTGTACGACCCCAGTGTCATCCCCTCGGCCAAGGCCGCCAGTGCGTCGGCGCTGTCGATGCTCTCGGGCACCGCGTCGAGTACCGACACCGCGATGCGCTTCATCCGCTTGGCCGACCGGGCCAGCGATGCCGCCGACCGCCGGATCACCGCGGCGGTGATCTTGTCGGCCGGGCCCAACCCGACCACGGCAATCGGCCGGTCTCGCCCCGACACGATCTCCACCTGTCCGGGCTTGGCCTCGAACCCCCGGCCGTCGAGCACCCCCCAGTCCAGCTCTTTGGGACGCTGGGCGCCATTGCCTGGACACACCCCCACCGCGTGCAATGCGGCGCTGGCCGGGATTTTCCTGCCGGTTCGAAACGCGATCACCTGGTCTCCTCGGATTGATTCAAGCCCCTGCGATGTTATCTGGCACGGGTTTGCCGCCCGATGCTTAGTAGCCTCGCTTTCCATGGGTTCCTATGAGGATGCGGCCAAAGAGCGCGTCCTCATCTACGACGGTGCCTTCGGCACCTACGTCCAAGAACAGCCGCTGAGCGCCGACGACTTCGGCGGCCCCGACTTGGAAGGCTGCAACGAGCTCTTGTGCCTGACCCGGCCCGACCTCATCGCCGAGATGCACAATCTTTACCTGGGCATCGGGGTGGACGCGGTGGAAACAGCCACCTTCGGGGCGTTCGCCGTGCCTCTGGCCGAGTACGGCATCGCCGATCAGGCCTATGAGATCAACCTGGCCGCGGCCCGCATCGCCAAGGAGGCAGCCCAGGGACATGCCTCCGGTGGGCGGCCCCGCTGGGTAGCCGGATCGGTTGGACCGGGCACCAAGCTGGCTTCGCTGGGCCAGATCCGCTACGCCGAACTGCGCGACGCCTTCGAGGTGCAGGCCCGGGGCCTGCTCGATGGCGGCGTCGATCTGTTCATCATCGAGACCCAGTACGACCTGCTCGGCGCCAAGGCAGCCATAAACGGGTGCCGCCGGGCCATGGCCGCGGCGGGGCGGGAGGTCCCGCTGCAAGTGCAGGTCACCATAGAGATGACCGGCCGGATGCTGCCCGGCACCGAGATCGGCGCCGCACTGGCCGCGCTGGCGCCCCTGGGTCCGGCGGCGTTCGGGCTGAATTGCGCCACCGGCCCGGCTGAGATGGGCGAACACCTGCGGGTGCTGTCGGAGCAGTGCCCGGTGCCGGTGGCCTGCATCCCCAACGCCGGCCTCCCCCAGGTGGTGGACGGCCGGATGCACTATGACGTCGGCCCCGACGAGTTCGCCGACTATCTGGCCCGGTACGTCACCGAGCTGGGGGTGAGCGTGATCGGCGGCTGCTGCGGAACCACCCCTGATCACCTGCGGGCGGTGATCAGCCGCTGCGCCGACCTCACTCCAGGACCCCGGCCCGGCGAGCTGCCCCCAGCGGCCACCTCCATCTACACCGCGGTGCCCTTCGCCCAAGACACTTCGTTTCTCATCGTGGGCGAGCGCACCAACGCCAACGGCTCCCGCAAGTTCCGCGACGCCATGTTGGAGGCCGACTGGGACGGCTGCCTCCAAATCGCCCGCGACCAAGTGGGCGAGGGCGCCCACCTGCTGGACCTGTGCGTGGACTACGTGGGGCGCGACGGCACCGCCGACATGGACGAGCTGGCCCGGCGGCTCGCCACCGGAGTGGCCGCACCCCTGGTGTTGGATTCCACCGAGCCCGAAGTGATGCAGACCGGGCTGGAGTGGATCGGCGGCAGGGCGGTGCTCAACTCGGCCAACCTGGAAGACGGCGAGGCCGAGGGGTCGCGCTTTGACAGGGTGCTTTCGCTGGCCCGGGAGTACGGCGCGGCGGTGGTCTGCCTGCTCATAGACGAGGAGGGCCAAGCCCGAGACCTGGAGTGGAAGATGCGGGTGGCCCACCGCCTCTACCGCCTGGCCACAGAGCGCTACGGACTGGCCCCGTCCGATCTGATCTTCGACGCCCTGACATTCCCGCTGTCCACCGGTGACGACGGCCTGCGCAAAGACGGCCTGGCCACCATTGAGGCCATCCGGCGCATCAAGGCTGAACTGCCCGGCGCCTACACCACGCTGGGGGTTTCCAATGTGTCTTTCGGCCTGAAGCCCGCCGCCCGCCATGTGCTCAATTCAATGTTCTTGCACGAGTGCCTGGAGGCCGGATTGGACTCGGCCATTGTCCATGCCGGACGGATCATCCCGCTGAACCGTGTGGATCCCCACCATCGGGACGTGTGCCTGGATTTGATCTACGACCGGCGGGGCTCGGACGGAATTGCCTCGGAGGGTCGAGGCGACTACGACCCGCTGACCGAGCTCTTGGCCGCGTTCGAGAACGTGACCGCCACCGCCGCGGTCAAGGAGGATCGATCCGGGTGGCCGGTGGAGCAGCGCTTGGAGCGGCGCATCATTGACGGCGAACGAGATGGGCTGGAGAGCGATCTGGACGAGGCCCTGGCCGGCACCCCGGCGCTGGACATCGTCAACAACACGCTGCTGGCGGGGATGAAGGTCGTGGGCGAGCTGTTCGCCTCCGGCGAGATGCAGCTGCCATTTGTGCTCCAATCGGCCGAGACCATGAAGACCGCGGTGTCGTATCTGGAACCGCACATGGAAAAGGCCGACGACACCGGGGGCAAGGGTCGGATCGTGCTGGCCACCGTGAAGGGCGACGTCCACGACATCGGCAAGAACCTGGTGGACATCATCTTGACCAACAATGGCTATGAGGTTCACAACCTGGGCATCAAGGTATCCATCAGCGAGATGATCGATCGGGTCCAGGCGGTGGACGCCCACGCCATCGGTATGAGTGGTTTGCTGGTGAAGAGCACACTGATCATGCGGGACAACCTGGAGGAGCTGAACACCAGAGACCTCCACCACCTCCCGGTATTGCTGGGTGGCGCGGCCCTGACCCGCACCTATGTGGAACGGGATATGCGGGAGACCTACCGGGGCCGGGTGTTCTACGGCAAGGACGCCTTCGAGGGCTTGGCGGTAATGGACCGGCTGGGCGAGTTGCGCCGCACCGGGGTTGACGACCCCGAATTCGGGCGCCGCCCCGGGGGCCGCGACCTGCCCCGCCGTCCTCGCCGCGACGCGCCCGGTGCGGTGGGCGAAGAACTGCCCGAACGAGCTCCGTCAGTGGAGAACGACAACTTTGTGTTCGAGCCCCCGTTTGTGGGCTCCCGGGTGGTCAAGGGCATCCCGGTGGCCGACATCGCCGAATACGTGAACGAGACCGCCCTGTTTCGCAACCAATGGCAATTCCGACCCATAGACGGCGAGGACGACGCAGCTTTCAAAGAGCGCATCCGCCCCACCATGCGCGAGCAGCTCACCTCGGCCACCGCCCAGGGCCTGCTCGTGCCCCAGGTGGTGTACGGCTACTTCCCGGTCAACGGGAGCGGCGACGACCTGGTGGTGTGGGACAGCCCCGACCGAACCGCCGAAGTCTGCCGGTTCCGGTATCCCCGCCAGCACAAGGACCCCTATCTGTGCATCGCCGACTTCTTCCGACCCGCCGACGGCGACGAGGTGGACTACTCCGCCTTCCATATCGTGACCATGGGCGCCGAGGTATCCAAAGCCGCCGCCAAGCTGTTCACCGACAACCGCTACCAGGACTACCTGCTGCTGCACGGCCTCGGGGTGGAGATGGCCGAGGCCCTCGCTGAGTACTGGCACCACCGCATCCGCACCGAGTGGGGCTTCGTCGACGAGGATGGCCCCACCCTGACAGGCCTGTTCCGCCAGCAGTACCGAGGCGGCCGCTACTCTTGGGGCTACCCTGCCTGCCCCGACCTAGAGGACAACCTCACCGTGGCCCAACTCCTCGAAGCCGACCGCCTCGGCATCCAAGTCGGGGAGGAGACCAGCTACCAGTACCAACCCGAGCAGACCACTTCGGCCCTCATCTGCCACCACCCCCAAGCCAAGTACTTCGTGGCCCGCTAAGTGGTATCGAGCAGAACTCGAGCCACTAGGTCCATCCCAAACCCGGTCAGAATCCCCAAATATAAGAGCCCTGTAGCTGCCATAACTGCCGAGTAGAAGCGTTCCCGCAGCGCCGCCCGGGCTAGCAAGACCAAACCCGCCGTCGTCACCACGCAAGTTACCCAGAACCAGCCCAGCAACCCGTTGTATCCGTCGTCAATGGTCCCGTTGAGCACTGACACCATGCCGGTGGGCCACAGCATCACTACCAGCTCGGGCAGCCATAGCAGCCCGGTCCAGCGCACCAGTTCCAAAAGCGGCCCCCGAGCCAAGCCGGGCTGCACCAGATACCAGTGGCCCAAGAGCATGGCGTCGGTGACTGCCCCCAAGAAGAACGCTCCGATCAAGGTCCGGGCCACCGCCAGCGCGGCAGGATCGCCCGCATCGAGTCCGCCAGCCACCACCCCGATCAATCCCACTACCGGGGCAATAAGATCCAGTACCGGGGGAAACTCAGGCTGGGTGCGGTCGAAGTGCTGTTCTTCCCGCTCGATCCCCGTCATCTCGGCGATCTCGGCGCTGCGCCGCTCTTCCCGCTCCCGCTGGCCGCTCACGCCGGCCCGCCGCCGGATGACCGATACCGCCAACGCCAAGACGGCAGCCGCCGCCGTGACCGCCGCGGTCCAGTCCCGCAGCGCCAGCGGCTCGGTGGCGAACCCCAACCAGGCCCCTCCGGCAGCCAGGAGCCCGAAGATGCTGCGCATCAGCCAGCCGTAGCCCAGCCCAGCTTCGCGGCGACGAGTGGTGAGCCAGGTAAACGCCAGGCCGCCCACGGCCAACTGCAATAGGAGCGTGGCCGGCTGAAGCTCGATCACGCGTCGATCACGGCCAGGCGGTGATCGGTGGTGGTGAGATTTTCGGGACCGTCGGCATTGGCAACCACGATGTCTTCCAGGCGCAGTCCCCATCGTCCTGGGAGATAGATGCCGGGCTCGATGGAGAAGGCGTGGCCGGGGCGCAACTCCAAGACGTTGCCTTCCACGATGTAGGGGTCCTCATGGGCCTCGGTGCCGATGCCATGGCCGGTGCGGTGAATGAAGTTGCCGCCGAATCCGGCCTCGGCGATCATGGCCCGCCCCACCCGGTCGACCTCCTGGCATGGCTGGCCGACTACGGCGGCGGCCACCTGTGCAGCCTGGGCTTCAAAGAGCACGTCATAGGCCTCGACCAAGTCGGCCGGCGGCTCGCCCAGGTGTACGCATCGGGTGATGTCAGAGCAGTAGCCGACCCCGTCGGCATCCATCATCGTCCCTCCGAAATCGCACAGCACGACCTCGCCCGGTTTGATCACCCTCTCCCCCGCCTCGTGGTGGGGGCTGGCTGCGTTCTCCCCGGCAGCCACGATGGCGAAGTTCACCCGCTGGTGGCCCTCAGCCAACAGCCTGCGACCCAACTCGGCTGACACCTCGGCCTCGGTCCTTCCCACCAATTCGATATCGCCGGAACGAAGGTCGACAGCCACCCGGTCGGCAGCCGCCGCCGCGGCGCGAAGCGACTCCACCTCAGCAGCGTCCTTCACCGAGCGCAGCGGGCTGGTGACCTCCGATGCCCGGCGGAACTCGACCGATGGCAGCAGGCGGGCCAGATCGACGAGGAACCCGGCCCAGGTGTGGTCACCGATGGCCGCGGTCGACGCCGGTCCGATCAGGGAGCGGACCAGGTCGATGGGGTCTTCGGTTTCGTCCCAGGGAACCGTCTGAAATACGCCGGGGCGTTCCACCACTCGAGGGGCCTCCAGCCGGGGGACGACGAGGTGGGCATCCTCGTCGCGGGGAACTACCAGCATTGTCAACCGCTCCAGGGGCATGGCCTCATAACCGCAGAAGTAGGGCAGGTCGGCACCAACGGAGAGCAACAGCACGTCTACCCGCTGTTCGGCCATTAGACGCCGTACCCGATCGATCCGCTGCTGGAACATCGGCAATAAACTACCCTCCGGCGCTCACTCCTACTCCGACTGAAGACGACACCGTCTGGGCGTGGGCGTGTTGGGCGTGGTGGGAGCTGCGGGTTAGCGGGCTGGCCTCCACATGGGCGATGCCCAGCGAGCGGCCGAGTTCCCGGTACTGCTCGAACTGGTCGGGCGGCACCCATCGGGCCACGGGCAGATGATTGGTGGTGGGCCGCAGGTACTGGCCGACAGTCACGATGTCGGTGCCCATCGCGGCGAGATCGGCCATGGTCTGGGCCACCTCGTCGTCGGTCTCGCCCATGCCGACGATGATCGACGATTTTGTGGTCAGCCCGGCGGCTTTGGCCCGGGCCAGCACGGCCAGGCTGCGGGCGTAGCCGGCTGAGGGGCGCACCACCCGCTGGAGTCGGGCCACCGTCTCGATGTTGTGGTTCAACACATCGGGCCGGGCGTCGAATACAACTGCCAGCGCAGCGGGATCGCCCTTGCAGTCGGGGATGAGCACCTCCACACGAACCCCGGGAGTGCGGCGGCGGATGGCGGCAACGACCGCCGCGAACCCCGCGGCGCCCCCATCGGGCAGGTCGTCGCGGGCCACTGCGGTGATCACCGCATATTCCAACCCCATTGCCTCCACTGCGTCGGCCACTCGCTCCGGCTCGGCCGGATCGAGCGGCTCCGGTTTACGGGTGTCCACCAGACAGAACCCGCAGGCCCGAGTGCAGCGCTCGCCGTTGATCATGAAAGTGGCCGTACCCTCGTTCCAGCACTCGTAGATGTTGGGACAGCCCGCCTCCTCGCACACGGTCACCAGTTCGCGGCTGTGCAATACCGACCGCAGCCGCCGGAACTCGGGGCCGGTACGCAAGGACACCCGCATCCAATCCGGCTTGCGCCCATCAATGGCGAGCCCATCGGTCAGCCCGGCCTCGTCCATCCGCGATTGCAGTCGGACCGGACGGCCCGGCACCTCGCCCGGCCCCATGCCTCGGCTGAAAGGGCTCAAATCCTCAGGGCGCTGCCGCCAGGCCACATCGGCCCGGTCCACTCCCCCGCCGCCCCAGCGGTCGGCAGCCCGTGCGGCCACCGCGTCCACCACATCTTTCATGGTCGCCCGCCGCCCTTCAGCGGCCAGCGATGTCACCGCCTTGTCAGGGATTCCGCAGGGTACGATTCGGCCGAACCAGTCCAAGTCGCAGTCCACGTTCAGGGCGAAGCCATGCATGGTGCGGGTGCGGGTGAGACGCACGCCTATGGCCGCGATCTTGCGGGGGTTCTGGCCGTCGGGGTCCACCCACACGCCGGGATAGTCGGCAAGGCGGCCGCAGCCATCCAGCCCTAAATCGCCCAGCGCGTCCATCACCAGCTGTTCCACCGAGCGCACATAGGCCACCGTGTCGGCCATGCCCCCGCCCCGCTTGCCGGGCACGGTCATCACCGGGTAGCCGACAAGCTGGCCGGGGCCGTGGTAGGTGACATCGCCGCCCCGGTCGGTGTACACCACCTCCGCGCCCACCTCGGCCGGATCCACCAGGATGTTGGCCTCGTCGCCCCGCAGCCCCAGAGTGAACACGTGGGGATGCTCCAGCAGCAGCAGGTAGTCGCCGCCCCGCTCGAACATGGCCTGCTGGCAGGCGTGGGCATCCCGGTAGGACACCCGCCCCAGCCATCGAACGCGGAGCGGGCTCATTGCAGGCTCATGGCATCTCGACGTGCCAGTCCCGGGTTTCGATGATCGACCGCACGTGGTCCAAGAATGCGGCCACATAGGCCCCGTCGAACGCCCGATGGTCCCAGGCCAGGGCCAGCACGCCCACCGAGTGGATGGCGATGGCCTCGCTGCCGTCGGCCGCGGTGACCACCACCGGTCGGCGGCGTATCCCGTCGGTGGACAAGATGGCCACCTGGGGCTGGTTGATAATGGGGAACTGCATCATGGTGCCCCACTGGCCGGGGTTGGTGATGGTGAACGTGCCCCCAGAGATCTCATCGGCATTCAGCTTCTTGGCCCGGGCCCGCCTCGACAGGTCGGCCACCTCTTCGGCGATCGCCGTCAGACGCTTGCGGTCGGCGTCGACCACCACCGGCGCCAACAGGCCCTGGAACTCGAGGTCGACGGCGATGGCCAGATTGACGTAGTTGTGCACCACCAGCTCGTCGTCGCCTACTGAGGCGTTGATGTGGGGATATTCGTGGATGGCGTCGCACACCGCCCGGGCGATGAACGGCAGGTAGGTGAGGCTGAAGCCGTGCTCGGCTTTGAACTCCTCCCGGTGAGCTCGGCGCACCTGCTCCACCCCTTCGAAGTCCACCTCCACCGCGGTCAACACGTGGGGCGACACGGCTTTGGAGCGCACCATGTGCTCACCGGTGATGCGGCGGATGTTGCTGAGCGGAACAATGGTGTCTCGTGCCGAGGCTCGAGATGGGGTGGGCGGCGGCGCTGCGGGCGGCGCGGGCCGGGAGGCGGCGGCGCGATTCTGGGCGATGTACCCCTCCACGTCGGAGCGGGTGATGCGACCGCCCTTGCCGGTACCGGGAATCTGCGAGGGGTCGAGCCTGTTCTCGGCTATGAGCCTCCGCACCACCGGCGACAACACAATGCTGCTGCCGACTGAGGCCGGGGCGCTCACCTGTGGTTCGGGCGCGAGGGCAGGCTCGGGCGCAGGGGCCGGCTCGGGCGCAGGCGGCGGCGCAGGGGCCGGCTCGGGCGCAGGCGGCGGCGCTTCTACCGGAGCGGGCGCGAGGGCAGGCGCTGACCCTACGCCAGCCCCGTCCTCGCTCAACACGGCGATCACCGCGCCCACCTCCACGATGTCGCCCTCGGCGGCCACGATCTCCACCAGCACCCCCGACATGGGCGACGGCACCTCGGAATCCACCTTGTCGGTGGACACCTCGAAGAGCGGCTCGTCTTCGGCCACCTCTTCGCCCACCTGCTTGAACCACTGGACGATGGTCCCCTCCATCACCGTCTCGCCCAGCTGGGGCATCCTGACCTCAAACATCGAGCCTCCCAAGCTCTCTCCGCCCCTCCGCCTCAGACATCAACGCTCCTCATTTGACTCTTTGGATTCTCTCCGCTCAGTGCAGGGCCCGGCCGGTGAGCGACAGCACCGTCTCACCGAACAGCTCGCTCATGGTGGGGTGGGGCTGGATGAACTCGGCCACCTCGGGCACCGTGGCTTCCCAATTCACCGCCAGATACCCCTGCCCGAGCTGCTCGGTCACCCACGGGCCCACCATGTGGACCCCGAGGATGCGCCCAGCAGTCCCATCGTCGCAGCGGTCGGCGATTACCTTGACCAGCCCGTCGGTGTCTCCCACGATCATGGCCCGCCCGTTGCCGATGAAACGGTGCATCGAGGCAATCACTTCGAACCCGGCTTCCTTCGCCGACGCCTCGGTGTGGCCAACAAAGGCCACCTCTGGATGGCAGTAGATGGCCCACGGAACATTGGCATAGTCCATTGGCGAGGGCGACTCCCCCAGCAGGTGCTTCACCACCATGATGGCCTCGGCAAAGGCCACATGGGCCAGCTGCGGCGTGTTCACCACGTCGCCCACCGCATACACCCCCGCAGCAGTGGTTTCGCAGAACTCGTCGACGGCCACATAGCCCCCATCGTCCACTTTCACCCCGGCCACATCCAGGCCCAGGCCGTCGGTGAATGGACGGCGGCCCACGCATACCACCACCGCGTCCACGCCCAGGGGGTCGGCACCTTCGATGGCCAACTCCACACCGTCGCCGTTGACGCGACAGCCGTTCACCACCACTCCGGTCCGAATCTCGATCTTGCGCTTCTTGAACGCCCGGGTGAGCATCTTCACCACGTCGTCGTCGGCCCCCAGCAGGATTCGGGGCAGCGCCTCCAGCACCGTCACTTCCGTCCCCAGATCAGCCAGCATTGAGGCGAACTCCAAACCGATGGCCCCCCCACCGATGATCGCCGCCCGTTCGGGCAGGTCGGTGACGGACAGCAACTCGTCGCTGGTCAGCACCCGCTCGCCGTCTACCTCGAATCCGGGCAGAGTCCGGGGCACTGACCCAGTGGCCAAGATCACATGATCGGCGGTCAGAGTCGCGTCGCCCGATTCCCCGCCCGACACCGACACCGTCCGGTCAGGTCCGAGTGAGCCCCACCCGTCGAGCACCGTGACCTTGCGGCCCTCCAGCAGCTTGCCCACCCCCTTGTGGAGCTGATCCACGATCTTCTGCTTGCGGGCTTGGGCCGCTCCCATGTCCACCGTGGGCGATTCCGACGTGATGCCGAACTGATCGGCGTGGACCACGGTCCGGTATACCGACGCCGTCTCCAGCAGCTCTTTGGCCGGGATGCAGCCCACGTGCAGGCAGGTCCCGCCCAGTTTCTGCTTCTCCACCAGAGCGACGTCGAGACCTGCGGCAGCACCGTACAGCGCGGCGGCATAACCGCCGGGGCCACCGCCCACTACCACCACGTCATGGCTGTTGCTCATGGCGTTCAGCCTACCGGTGAGTTGATCAACGGAGGATGAGCACAGCCTGTACGGCGAACGCCACCAAGATGGCCACCCCGCACAGCAAGGACAAGAGAATCAACCGGCGCGTGCTCACTATGCCATCAGCGGCTGCGTCGGCGGCTCCGACGGCCCATGTACCAGCCCACGATCTCGGTGCAGACCACCGACAGAACAATGGTGATGAGCAGTAGCAGGAATACCGGCAGGTCCCAGTCCCACCCCAAGAAGTTGACCCGGGTCTCATCGGTGTTCTGGGCGATGAACACGATTAACGACACCGCGGCCAGCGCGCCCAACACCATCCGGGCGTTGATCTGCCGGAGCACATCCATGAACGACCGGGATTTTGGCTCTGCCCTCTCGGTGCCCTGATGATCAAAGGGAGGTCTCGCTTCGGGCTCAGACATGGCATCACGCTACCGCGACCAGCACGACGAGGCGGTCCTCATGTACTCGGTGCGCCCGTACACTGAGTTCTATGAGAATTGCTGTTGCCGGAGCATCGGGGCTGATCGGGACGGCTCTGGTCGGCCACCTCGAATCTGCTGGCCACCAGGTGGTCCGACTAGTGCGGAATAAGGACTCCCGCGCCGACGACACCCGATACTGGAACCCGGCCACCGGCGAAATCGACGACGACGCCTTCGACGGCATCGACGGGGTGGTGAACCTGGCCGGCGCGGGGATCGGCGACCGCCGCTGGAGCGAGCGCCGCAAGCGGGAGCTGCGCCTCAGCCGAGTGGACGCCACCGAGCTGTTGGTCGAGGCCATGGGGGCGGCCGCGGCCCCGCCCTCCGTGCTGGTGGCTGGCTCCGCAGTCGGCTTTTACGGAGACCGGGGAGACGATGCGCTAGACGAGCAATCGGGGCCCGGCACCGGGTTCCTGGCCACGCTGACCGCAGACTGGGAGGCGGCCGCAGCTGCGGCCGAGAGCGCCGGGATCCGGGTGGCCCTTGCCCGTACCGGTTTAGTGGTGTCCGATAATGCCCCATTTCTCACCCGAATGCTGCCGCTGTTGAAACTGGGCCTGGGGGGCCCGCTGGGCAATGGACGGCAATGGTGGCCGTGGATCGCCCTAGAGGACGAGGTGAGGGCCCTGGCCTTCTTGCTGGAGTTCGACGTCTCTGGCCCAGTCAACCTCTGCGCCCCTAACCCAGTCACCAACAAAGAGTTCACTCGGGCGCTGGCCTCGGTGCTGCGCCGCCCCGCGGTCGTGCCCGTCCCCCGCTCAGGGCCTCGACTGCTCCTAGGCCGGGGACTGGCTGACGAACTCCTGTTCTCCAGCACCAGGGCCCATCCTGTCGCGTTGGCAGATGCGGGCTTCCAGTTCCGCCACCCCGACCTGAAGCCGGTGTTGGAGGAGGCCCGCAAGAAATAGGAAGGGCCTGCCTAGAAGAGCCGCTGGTCAGGCACAGCCTCTTGCCCAGTTACATCTTGGCTGTCGGCCGCCTCGGTGGCCAGGCGGTCGGCCTCGTCGTTCCAGGGGTCACCGGCGTGGCCCTTCACCCAGACGAAGCCGATCTCACGGGCCATCACAAGCTCAATCAGCGGCTCCCATAGGTCGCGGTTGGCCACCGGCTTTTTCTGGCTGTTGCGCCACCCCCGGCGGATCCACCCTTCCCACCACCGGTCTCGGAAGCAGTTGACCACGTAGGTGGAATCGCTATACACCTCCAATGGGCCCTCCAGCGCTCGCACCGCCTCCAATACCGCAGTCAGCTCCATACGCTGATTGGTGGTCTGCGGGGCCGCTCCCGAATCCCGCTGTCCGCCGGGCACCACCCAACCCCATCCCCCCGGCCCAGGGTTCCCTCGGCAAGCACCGTCGGTGTACACCACGGTGGGCTGTTGGCTGTCGGTCACCGTCTCATGGTGGCACGATCACCCCAGAGTTGAAAGCATGGTGGTGTGGCCGTGAATTTCTCACACCAACTTCCCGACACCGACCCGGGAGAAACCCGGGAGTGGCTCGACAGCCTCGATGCGGTGGTCAGCGCCTCCGGCGGACAGCGAGGCCGGTACCTGCTGCGGCGGCTCCTGGACCGGGCCGACGAGCTGGGCATGGGCCTCTCGGGCACGGTGCAGACGCCGTATGTGAACACCATTCCCACCGCCGACCAGCCGTTCTTCCCCGGCGACGAGCACATCGAGCGCCGGATCCGGGCCTTCATCCGCTGGAACGCCGCGGTGATGGTGGTCAAGGCCAACAAGCGGGCCGACGGCATCGGCGGCCACCTTTCCACCTTCGCCTCATCAGCCGCCCTCTACGAGGTGGGGTTCAACCACTTCTTCCGGGGCAAAGAAGACGGTCTGCCCGGCGACGCCGTCTACATCCAGGGCCATGCCGCACCGGGCATCTACGCCCGGGCCTACCTTGAGGACCGGCTCAGCGAGGAACAACTGGACAACTTCCGGATGGAGATCGGCGGAAACGGGCTGTCCAGCTACCCCCATCCCCGGCTCATGCCCGACTTCTGGGAATACCCCACGGTGTCGATGGGCCTGGGAGCGATCAACTCCATCTACCACGCCCGGTTCTACCGCTACCTGCACGACCGCCATGTCGAGGACACCAGCGAGTCGAAAGTGTGGTGCTTTGTTGGCGACGGCGAGTGCGACGAGCCCGAGACCCTAGGGTCGATCTCGCTGGCCGGCCGAGCCAAGCTGGGCAACCTCATCTGGGTGGTGAACTGCAACCTCCAGCGCCTCGACGGCCCGGTGCGGGGCAACGGCAAGATCATCCAGGAGTTGGAGGGCAACTTCCGGGGCTCGGGCTGGAACGTGATCAAGGTGATCTGGGGCTCGCGCTGGGACGAACTGCTGGCCGCCGACGTCGACGGTGTGCTGCTGGAGAAGATGATGACCACCGTTGACGGCGAGTACCAGCGCTACGCCACCGAGGCCGGCGCCTACATCCGGGAGAACTTCTTCGGGCCCGATCCCCGACTGCGCAAGATGGTGGCCCACCTGAGCGACCGGGAGCTCGAAGACCTGCCCCGCGGCGGCCACGACTATCTGAAGCTGTACGCCGCCTACAAGGCCGCTATCGAGGCCACCGACCGGCCCACGGTGATCTTGGCCAAGACCATCAAAGGCTGGACGCTGGGCGAAGGGCTGGAAGCCCGCAACGCCACCCACCAGATCAAGAAGATGACCACCGCCCAGCTCATGGACCTTCGCTCACGGCTCCACCTGGAAGAGGAGGTTCCCGCCGAGGCCCTCGAGGACGACGCCAACCCCCCCTACTACAAGCCGCCGCCCGACTCCCCCGAGCACCAGTACTTGATGGCCCGCCGCAAGGAATTGGATGGCCCCCTCCCCATCCGCGTGGTTAACGTCCGCCGGCCCATCAAGCTGCCCGACGACAAGCTGTTCTCCGACTACGACGAGGGGTCCGACGGCCGCCTGGTATCCACCACCATGGTGTTCACCCAGATGCTGCGCAACATGATGCGAGACAAGGACTTCGGATCCCGGGTTGTGCCCATCGTCCCCGACGAGGCCCGGACCTTTGGCATGGACTCCCTATTCCGGGAGTTCAAGATCTACGCCTCCGAAGGCCAGCTGTACGAGCCAGTGGACCATGACCTGCTGCTGTCCTACGCCGAGGGGCAGGATGGCCAGCTCCTGGAAGAGGGCATCACCGAAGCGGGATCACTGGCCTCGTGGACGGCGGCGGCTACCAGCTACGCCACCATGGGCGTGCCCATGGTCCCGTTCTATTCCTTCTATTCGATGTTCGGATTCCAGCGGGTGGGCGATCTGATTTGGTCAGCGGCCGACTCCCGGGCCAGGGGGTTCTTGATGGGGGCCACCGCGGGGCGCACCACACTGATGGGTGAGGGGTTGCAGCACCAAGACGGCCACAGCCACTTGCTGGCCTCCACCGTGCCGGCCTGCTGCGCGTATGACCCGGCGTTCGCCTATGAGCTGGGGGCCATAGTGCGCTCAGGGCTGAACCGGATGTACGGCAACGGCGGCGGGGAGGACGTGTTCTATTACATAACCATCTACAACGAGAATTACCGCCAGCCCCGCCGGGCCGACTTCATTAGCGATGAGCACATCTTGTCGGGGCTGTACCAGTGGAACCATCCGCTGGAGGGCACCGATCAACAGGCCTCGATCATCTTCTCCGGAACCGCACACCAGGCCGCCCGCGACGCCCAAGCCGAGCTGGCCGAGCAATACGGGATCGGTGTGGACCTGCTCAGCGCCACCTCATTCAAGTCCGCCCGAGAGGAAGCGCTCGCCGTTGAGCGCTGGAATCGCCTGCATCCCGAAGATGAGCCCCAGGTGCCCATGGTCACCCAGCGGTTGGGCGGGGGCCGCGGGCCGGTGGTGGCGGTCACCGACTACATGACGATGGTGCCCGACCAGATCGCCCGGTGGGTCCCCCGCCGATTCGTCCCGCTGGGCACTGATGGCTTCGGCCGCTCCGACACCCGAGAGTCGCTACGCCATTTCTTCGAGACCGACGCCATCAGCGTGATCTCCACTGTCTTAAGCGCCCTGGCGGCTGGCGGAGATCTCGACCCCGCGGTGGCCAAAGACGCCATCACCCGCTACAACCTCAACCAACCCCACTTCGACCCCACCGGGTAAGCGTGGTGTCGCGTTCGCGCTAGGCGGGTTGGAGCTGGTTCAGCTCGGTGACGTTATCGAGGAGGATCTTCTTCTTGGTGGCGTCGTCGAAGCCCTTGTCCTTGAGCTCCACCAGGTAGTCGAGTGGCTGGGGCATGCCCTCGATGTGGGGCCAGTCGCTGCCGAATATCACCCGGTCGGCCCCCATGTAGTGAACCACCTCAGCCACGTCGTCCTCCCAGAAGGGGTTGATCCACACGTGCCGGCGGAACAGCTCTGAGGGGTCTTCCTTGAACCATCCGATGCTCTTATGGGTGGCCTGGCCCAGCTTGCGGAACATGTCGCCCAAGAATTGCGAGCCGTTTTCCACCGAGGCGATGCGCAGGTTGGTGAACCGCTCGAACAGCTTCTCCAGCGCCAGGGTGAGCAAGTAGTCGTAGGCGGCCCGCTCGATGTTGTAGGCCTTGATGCTGGGCTTGTACTTGCGCTCCTTGGCCATCCCCGCCGAGCCAAACCCGTCCACGTCGTAGCCGTGCGTGGTGTAGCCGCTGTCGCCGGCGTGGACCACCGCGCAGATGCCCGACTCGTTGACCCGGGCCCAGAACGGGTCGAAGTGCTCGTCGGCCGGCGACATGAACCCCTCGGCGGTCCACACCGCGGCCGGGCGCATCACGATGGTGCGGGCGCCCTTGTCCAAAGCCCACTCCAGCTCCTGGCAGGCCCAATCCACGTCGCCCAAGGGAATGTAGGGAGCGGCGAAAATGGTGTCGCGGTAAGAAAAGCCCCATTGCTCTTCCAGCCAGCGGTTGAACCCGCCGAACAGCGCGCACACCGCTTCGATGTCCTCTTTGATGAGCTCCTCATAGAGCACGCCCAGGGTGGGGAACAGCCACACCGACTGGAGTCCCTGCTGGTGCACCTTGTCGATCCTGGCGTCTCGGTCGTCCACGTAGTAGCGGGGCAGCGGTTCCCGCTTGCTCAGCATGTCGGCGGGGTTGCGGCCCTCGGGGTTGCCCCGGAAGTAGTCGTGCATGGCGCCGGGCAGGGCGATGGGATCCCAGGTGGGGTTCACCACCGCATGGCTGATCTTGCCTCCCACCAGGTGGTAGCGGCGGCCGTTCACCTCGGCCCACTGCACACATCGGGGGTGCATGGCCGGGTCTACATGGCGGGTGAAGGCGTCCACTGCCTCGTAGTAATGGTTGTCGCAGTCGAAGGGGATGTAACCGAGCTCGTCCACGAAACCAGGGTATCGCTGGGCCATGGGCGGTGTCTGCTTGGACGGCGGTCTCAAGCCCCTTTCGGCCGCGCTACCGTCAGCCCCGTGCCAAAAACCCCAGAAACCGAGACCGCCATCCTCGCCGAGGACCGAGAGCGGGTGCGCTACATCACCTTGAACCGCCCCGAGCGGCGCAACGCCTTGACCTTGGCCCAGCTTGGACTGCTCTTCGACATGCTGGCCGAGGCCGAGGCCGCTCCCGACGTCGGCGCCATCGTGATTCAGGGCGCGGGCGGGGCATTCTGCTCGGGGATCGACCTCGACCCCGATGAGATCGACTTGGACTACGACTCCCGCTCCTTCCAGCAGGAGTTGGCCCTGGTGGAGCCGTTCCGGAGGTTCGAGGAGATGTGGCGGCTGCGCACCCCTGTCATCGCCTCAGTCCACGGCTACTGCCTGGCGGTGGGGACCGACATCGCCTTTCACGCCGACATGACCGTCTGCGCCGACAACGCCCAGTTCGGCTACCCCATCGTGCGGTCGATGGCCTCGCCGTCCACCCACATGTGGACGTATCTGGCCGGGCCGCAGTGGGCCAAGCGCCTGCTGCTCACCGGCGACATGATCGACGGCGCCACCGCAGCCCGGGCTGGGTTCGTGCTCGAGGCCGTGCCCGCCAACGAGCTGGCCGAGCACACCCACGCTTTGGCCCGCCGGGTGGCCACTGTGCCCAGCGACATCTCCGCGGCCAACAAGGCCATCTGCAACAAGGTCCTCGAGCTGATGGGCTACACCATGGCCCAGGAACTCGCCCGCGAGCACAACGTCATCGCCCACCAGTCCCCCGCCGCCCAAGAGTTCGGCCGCATTATCCGCACCGAAGGCTTCAAAGCCGCCCTCGCCTGGCAAACCGAGCAATTCGGATGACAGGCGCGACCCACCTGGAAGTGAGCATGACGAATTCTACTCCTGGGCAGGTTTCATCCGCCTGGCAGTTCTCGTCTTCAAACACGCACCTCAATGATCTAGCTGTGTTTGAGCACACCAGCGTCATCTGGCAATAGGTGCCATGATTCACTCGCAGGTTGCGCCAAGCAATCGGTGTGGCACCGCGATACTGCCCGATCCAATATCTGCGCATGAGTAGCAAACGGTTATATTCGCGGGACTTTGTTGGTCTGGGAGGTACGGAAGCATGAAAATCTCAACGATTCTCGACCACATTGAAGGCAGGGTGTACACAAGCCGGGAAGGAGGAACTGTATACACTCGTGGCGGGAAGCGGCGGAGGGCCGCTGACCAGGCGTTATGCAGCGGTTTCGGGGTGTCCGGCCCGGCGGATCGGCTCGCGAAATCGCGAGGTTTCGGGCTAGCTGGCCCGGCGGATCGGGCGGATCGGCTCGGATTCGGCCACAAGGTCGGCCACTTTGCGCTAAGACCAGCCCGTGATCTGGGCGATCTCGTTGACGCTCACCCCGCCGATCCGGTGCGCTACCCGCACCGCGGCGAGCAGCTCGGCATCGACCGCCTGGGCTACCCGCGACAGACGGGCCACAGACTCGGCGGCGGGGGTGCTGGCCATGGCACCAAGCCTAACGGCGGGCCGGCCCCCCGGGGCCGGGTAGTAATGGGCTCATCTTGACTGGCCAGCATCGGCGGCGGGGGCCAGGCGCTCGCCGACGAACAGAGATCTAGCCGGTACCTAAGTGAGGGGATGGCCCCCTAACGTCGCTCTGAGCGGACGAGATCGACCTGATTTCGGCTGTTTCGGGCCGTTCTCTGCGCGGGATCGGCTCAGCGGGCCGTCGGCTGCCGGTCGGTTACCGATGGGCGAACACGCCCGCGGGCGCGTCGGCCTCGCCGTATTGGTTGTCGCCCCAGCATTCGGCGCTCCCGTCAACCCTGATCCCGCACGAATGCGACCAGCCGGCTGAGATGGCGGTGAACTGGCCCGCGGGCGCGTCGGCCTCGCCGTATTGGTTGTCGCCCCAGCATTCGGCGCTCCCGTCAACCCTGATCCCGCACGAATGCGACCAGCCGGCTGAGACGGCGGTGAACTGGCCAGCGGGCGCGTCGGCCTCGCCTTCGATGTTGCCCCAGCATTCGGCGCTCCCGTCAACCCTGAGCCCGCACGAACGGGAGCTGCCGGCTGATATCGCGGTGAACACGCCTCCCGGCGCGTCGGCCTCGCCATAGCCAAAGCCAAAGATGTCGTTGCCCCAGCATTCGGCGCTCCCGTCAACCCTGATGGCGCACGAATGCGCGCCGCCGGCTGAGACGGCGGTGTACCGGCCAGCGGGCGCGTCGGCTTGGCCTTCGATGTTGTCGCCCCAGCATTCGGCGCTCCCGTCAACCCTGAGCCCGCACGAATGCCCGCCGCCGGCTGAGATGGCGGTGAACCGGCCAGCGGGCGCGTCGGCTTGGCCTTCGATGTTGCCGCCCCAGCATTCGGCGCTCCCGTCAACCCTGAGCCCGCACGAATGCCCGCTGCCGGCTGAGACGGCGGTGTACCGGCCAGCGGGCGCGTCGGCTTGGCCTTCGATGTTGCCGCCCCAGCATTCGGCGCTCCCGTCAACCCTGAGCCCGCACGAATGCGACCAGCCGGCTGAGATGGCGGTGTTCTGCGGCGCGGCGGGCGGTTGCTGTGTGGGCTCTTCGCCCATCTGGTCGGGGCAACCGTCGGCGACGAGCTGGGTGTCTATGTCGAATTGGCATCGGTAGACGTTCAGCAGTTCCTCTTGGGCTGCTATCAGGCCGTCCCTCGTTTCGATGTCGTTCTGCGTCGGGGCGGCCGGCGCCGGCCCCGGTGCGATCTGGTCGGGGTCGCCGCACCCGCCGGGAACGAGGCCGGTGTCTGTGTCGAACATGCACCGGTAGGCGTTCAACAGGTTCTCCTGGTCGGCGATGAGCCCATCGCGTGTCTCAACGTCGCCGACCGTCTGCGCCGACGCCCCAACCGCCAGCCCGACCACCAGGGCCAGCGCAACCGCCAGCCCGACCATTGCTCTCCTCATGGCTTCTTCCCTCCCCCCGGCCAGCCCGCGCCGACCGCGGCAAACAGTACAACCCCCCCCCCCCCCCCCCCCCACAGCAAAATTGTGGTTCAGGGGGTGCTGGGAGACACCCCGACCCCGTAGAAACGCTTAGGGGCCGCCTGCGCGCCTCTAGGCAAGGGTCTACGGCGAAACGGCCCGCTGAGAGCGGTGATGTCGCGTTGCCGAAGTTTCAGCGCGGCTATGTATGGAATCGAGATCAGGTGCGGGGCCTGATGGACTCCCTCTATCGGCATCACCCAGTTGGGAGCTTGTTGGTGTGGGTTGCTTCGGCTGACGGGGTGCATTCCCGGGGCGACCAAGAGTTGGCCCCTGGTGTGGTACGGCTGCTGCTTGATGGGCAGCAGCGGATCACTTCGCTCTACGGCATCATCCGTGGAGTATCGCCCGCGTTTTTTGATGGCAATGCACAGGCCTTCACCGGGCTCCACTTCCACATCAAGACCGAAGAATTCCGGTTCTACTAGCAGACGTTGATGAAGGACGACCCACATTGGATCGATGTCACAAAACTCATGAAGGACGGGCACGCCGGCCTTGGAGTGCACATCACATGGTTGAGCCAGCAACCAGAGCTGGCGTCTGAGCAGGGTGAATACATCGGGCGGCTCAACAACCTCCTCGGGATTCGAGACATTGAACTGCATATCGAAGAGGTCACCGGAGCAGACAAAACAGTGGAGGTGGTGGTGGATATCTTCAACCGAGTCAATAGCGGAGGAACGAAACTCTCAAACGGGGATCTCGCGCTCGCCAAGATATGCGGTTCCTGGCCGGAAGGCCGGGATCGTATGCAGACTGTGTTGGAGCGTTGGAAGGAGAACGGGTACGACTTCAGCCTTGACTGGCTGCTGCGAAACATGAACGCGATCTTCACTGGCGAGGCCCGTTTCTCATACCTTCACGACACGCCTACAAGCTCCATCCAGGACGGGCTAGCCCGAGCTGAGAAATCAATCGACTACGCCTTGAATCTCATCGCCGACCGCCTGGGTCTCGATCACGACCGCGTGTTGTTCGGCCGTTATGCCCTGCCGGTGATGTCCCGCTACATCGATCAACGCGGCGGACGCCTCCGCGATGCCGCAGAACGGGACCGTTTGCTCTGTTGGTATTTCCAAAGCGCCATGTGGGGGCGATTCTCAGGATCTACTGAGACCATACTTGACGTCGACTTCGAGGCAATAGAGGACGTGGAACATGGAATCGACCGATTGTTCGAGCAGCTGCGGCTATGGCATGGAAGCCTTCGCGTCGAGCCTGGCCACTGCCGCGGCTGGAGTCTCGGTGCCCGCTTCTACCCAGTGCTGTACGCACTCACTCGTACCGGTGATGCTAGGGACTGGGGTACGGGGCTGGCCCTCAAGAGTTCGCTGCATGGAAAGATGAGCGCCCTCGAAGTACACCACATTTTTCCTAAGGCCCACCTCTATGGACATAAGCCCAAGTTCAGGAGGCCGGAAGTCAACGCCATTGCCAACTTTTGTCTGCTGACAAAAGATACGAATCTCCAGATCGGTGCTAGGCCACCCTCCGAGTACTTCCCGGAAGTCGAAAACAGGCATCCTGGTGCGCTCGCTTCGCAGTGGATCCCGATTGACAGAGAGCTCTGGAAGACCGAGAACTACCTCCAGTTTCTGGACGAGCGTCAACGCCTGCTCGCCAAAGCCGCAAACGAACTACTGGAAGGACTTCTCCACGGAGTCTCATCTGTCGAGATCTTGGACGAAGGCCAGGTCCCTGTTCCCGAATCGTCTTCGATCCCGGGCGGGATCGAAGACCCTGCGGAGGAAGAAGCCCTCAAGGCCATCAACGGCACACCCTCATCGCGTGCACACAACCTCTATGGGCAATACACCGACTCGGGCTTCCGGAAGGGTATATGGAGCACGAACTTTCCCACCCGACAACAGGCGAACCGCTCGCAATTCTGGATCTCGCCTGGCCAAACGGGCTTCAAGAAGGATTTAGTGAACCGGTAGCTCTCCTCTTGGATGAAGGTCAAGAGACCCTCCAGATAGCAAATGACCATGGTTTCCGGCACTTCACAAGCGTCGATTCTTTCAAGCGCTACGTGGAATCCGATGTGGTAGCGATGGCCCCATAAATGGGGATGTCATAACCCACTACTCCAAGCACGGACACCTGTCAGCTTCTCCAAAGCCTTGCCCATTTGCCGCGTCTGGTCCTTAGAGCCGTTCAATTCACCACGTGCTCATGCCGTCAAGCCCAAAAATCGGCTGAGGCCTCGAACAGCCAGACCTTGAGAGAATTTTTCTGACATCCTTCCTGGTTAGGAGTGGTTTCCGGGGGATAAGTGTCACTGGGGGCGGGTAGAATCATCCTCATGAAATCAACGCCCATTTCCGACTATTACAGAGAATTTGCCGATTCTGGTGGCCGCCAGCCCGGCGGCGTTGACTCAACTAGGCCCCTCGAACGCAATCCAGTTCTCAGAAACTGAGCTGCGGAGAGTCAAATGAAGAAGGTGGAACTGTTGAAGGAGCTGCGGCGGATTGCGCAGAGAAAAGGACTTATGCTTGAGCTGCGGCGCAAGGGCGCTAAACATGAGATCTGGCGCATGGGCAACACGACATTGACGATCCCCCGCCACAGGGAGATTTCTCGGTTCACTGCCGAAGGGCTGATCAAGGACGCAGAAAGGGAGCAGCCATGTCGATAGCACACGACACTGATGCTCAACCGTCAGTGAGCGACACCCATCACCTCACTGTCGTCCGCTCCGGCAAGTGGTGGGCGATCAAGGCTGAGAACCTGCCCGGCTGTCACTCACAGGCGAGGCGCCGCGCCAAAATCGAGTCAACTGCCCGCGATGCCATCGCCTTGTGGTTCGACGCCGATGAAGCCGAAGTGGGCCCTCTAGTCGTGAACTTCGTTGAGGCAGACTGATTCTCAGCACCCAATGGCGGCATTGAGCGCCTGACAGGCCTCGTTCATGCGGGCGGGGGTGAGCTTGGCGACTCGGCGTCGGAAGGCGTGGCGACCAATGGTGTGAATATTGTCAAAGCTGACGACGCTTTCGACGGGGACACCATCTTCAACGGTCAAGGGCAACTCCGACGCAATGCCCCGGATCGTGCGGGAGAGCTCGGCAGCAACCACACCGCCGATGCGGGCGGCAACCGGATCGCGGGTGAGCACGAGCACTGGACGGTCGCCGCTCGAAGTTTGAGCAAACCAGATCTCACCCCTTTGCATCGAGCCAGTCAATCCAGTCAGACCAGTCCTCGGCCGGAAGCCAGTATTGGACATCGGTGAAAGCCAGATCCTCCTCGGCAACCGGCATCTTCTCGTAAACCTCGGCATCGCGCACTGCCAAGATGGCGTTGATGTGGCGGCGCAGCGCCTCGCGGAACAACTCCGAGAGGGCAACGCCTATATATTCGGCCGTCTCCCTTGCTCTTTTCGCCTCTTCAGGCGGCACCCGGAAGCTAAGCATTGTCATACAAATATAATCTACAGTATGACGAATCAGCCGTCAACGGCATTGTGGCGCTATCCAGGGCTTTTGTCGCATCTCGACTGGTCAGATCTAGCCGTCGAGCAGCTGATCGAGCGCTTGGTGGAAGTGGATGAGGGCTACTTCGTGGCGGCCGACCAGGGTTTCGCTTACCAGGCCGGAGGCCAGGGATTGCTGGATCTTCACCGCCTGGGGGAAGTCCTCGTCGGCGCCGACCTTTTGGTGGAGCTCCAGGGTGCGCTGGTAGTGGGGGCGGGTGCGGTCGGTGACCGGCTCGGGGGTGTAGAGGGTCATGGTGACGTCGGTGTGGTCGACGGCGGTGGGCAGGAACTGGTACACCGCGAAGTGGTCCACGCTGTGGCTCAAAATGGTGTTGGGGGCGATCAGATACTCCACCGTGGCCCGGCTGAGCAGGTCCCACTCGTCATCAGGAGTTTCAGCCAGCTCCAAGATCGACTTCTGGCAGGTCTGGAACCGCAGGTTGGGGCCATAGCCCCGGTAGGTCATGGGCTGGGACAGGTAGTAGCGGCCCACCGTGGTGCGGTGCAGCGAGAACACGTGGTACGACTCCAAGAATGTGTCCACCAGCAGCTTCCAGTTGCAGGGCCAGTTCGACTCCCACTGATCGAACGGGACGTAGCCGCCCACGGCGAAGTCATCGAGGTCTTGGGCCGCGTCGCCCACCAGCCCGGCGGCGTCCACCGGATCGTCGCCCTCAGGCCGCACGAACACCACCCCGCAGGCCTCCCCCACGGGCACGGGTACCAGCCCTAGCTGCGACTCGTCGGTCCCGGTGAACCCCTCCCCCGCCTGGGGCCGGGCCAGCAACGAGCCGTCGAGCCGGTAGGTCCATGCATGAAACGGGCACCGCAGAGATGATGCTCCCGACCCGCACCCACTCACCACCGAGGATGCCCGGTGCCGGCACACGTTGCGAAACCCCCGCAGAACGCCGTCGTCGCCCCGCACCACCACCACCGGCACCCCGCCAGCAGTGAGCGAGACGTAGTCGCCCGCCGACTCCACCGCTCCCGAAAGACAGGCAACCACCGGGCGGCGGCGGAACATGGCCTCCCGCTCGGCCTGCCAGTGGGACTCGCTGGTGTACACCTCGGCGGGGAGCACCAGCATGTCGTCGGCGAGCTGCGTCGTGCCCGCGGCGTGGTGATCCAGAAGTTCCCGGATCAGCTCCACCTGGGTCTCGCGGCGCATCCCTGGAGCCTAGGCCGGTAACGTCGGCGGTTGATGTTCCGGAACACACAGCCCGCGATTAGGTCTGGAGTCCGAGCATGAACCGGGACCTGTACCTCTACGAGGTGGTCGACGTCATCGGGCAGGGCCAGTACGACTACATGGAGCATCTGTGGCAAGACCCAGTGCTGCGCATGCCGGATATGTTCGGGCTCCAAGGCGCGTTCTACATCTTGGGCGCGGGCGGCGGGCGCTGGCCCCAGGTCATCAACATCTGGGACATCGGATCAGAGGGCTGGAAGGGCCTGGCCAAGAACCTCGACCGGCTCAACCTGAAGCGGCGCAAGGCGTTCTACGGCGAGTGGTGGGACGAGGCCGCCCAGTGGCGCTCCGGCGGTTTCGACCGGCTGTGCGGGGGCGTGCCCGGCAGCCCCAGCACTACCGAGATCGCCGAAGCCGGCATCACCGGCACCCTGTTCGTGAACGAGGTCCTCACCGTGCGCCCCGGCACCCCGCTGGAGTTTCTGGCCGCCGTGGTCGAAGAGCGCACGCCCCTCATGGCCGACTACGGCCACCGACCCACCGGCCTCTACGAGGTGCTCAACAACCAGCACGAGGTGGTGATGGTGTGGGCTACCGATATCGCCTCCCACGTCACCTTCCGCCAGAACCGAGACACCACCCGGGGCCTGTGCGATGAGGGTACCGCCGACGAGCGGATCACCGCCTGGGAGCGGCGCTCGGCCGAATACGTCACCGGCGGCGACACCCACCTGATGACTCCCCTCCCCCGCACGGTTTACGGCCCCGACGATTGGGAGGATGCCAGCCTGGAGAATTGGCTGGCTGCCCAGGAGCAGGATTGATGCCATGACAGACAAGTTCGACCTGACCGGGCGGGTGGCCATCGTCACCGGCGCATCCCGGGGTATTGGCCAGGCGTTGGCCCTGGGGCTGGCCGAGGCTGGCGCCAAGATCGTCGCCGCCAGCCGAACGCTGGATGCCTGCCAGGCCCTGGCCGATCAGATCACCGCCGCTGGTGGAGAGGCCATGGCTGCTGAACTCGATGTCGGCCAGCTGAACCAGCATCAGCCGCTGCTCGAAGCCACCATGCAACGCTTCGGCCGTCTCGACGTGCTGGTGAACAACGCCGGGGTGCTGCGGCCTCACGTCACCACTCGGGTAACCCCCGAGGAGCTGGACGACATCTTGGCCGTGAATTTCAAGGGACCGCTTTTCCTGTCGCAGGCTGCCCTCGACCACCTGGTCGCCGATGGGGGCGGGTCGATTATCAACATCGGCGCGCTGGGTGCCTTTCAGCCCATGGAGGGCATCGGCGCCTATTGCGCCGTCAAGGCGGCCATGGCCAACTGGACCACCACCATGGCCCGAGAGTGGGCCAGCCGCGGGGTGCGGGTGAACCTGCTGGTTCCCGGTCCGGTGGCCACCGACATGATCCTGCCCCGCGATCCCGACACCCGGGCCCGGTTTGAGCAAGAAGTGGCCGCGGAGACCATCTTCGGCCGTCTCGGTGTCCCCGAAGATCTCGTCGGCGCCGCGGTGTTCCTGGCCAGCGACGCCTCGGCGTTTATGAGCGGCCGCCCGGTGTTCGTAGACGGCGGAATGCTGCGCTGAGCTGGGAAATCGCCGAAGGCCGCAAAGGTGCGCTTGTGGCGGGTCGGCACCGGGTAGGGTCGGGGCATGGCCGCTGATTTGGCCCAACAGGTCTTGATTGCGCCTTCTGTGCTGCCCGCTGATTTCGCCCGATTGGGCGAGGAATGCATCGGGTTGGAGAAGGCCGGGGCCGATCGCATCCACTGGGATGTGATGGACGGGCGATTCGTGCCCAACCTCACCTTCGGCCCCGACGTAATTGCCTCCATCCGGCCCTTGGTGTCGCTGCCGTTCGAGGCCCACCTGATGGTGGAGGAGCCCCACGAGCTGGCCCCTCGCTACGCCGAAGCCGGCTGCGAGCTGCTCACCGTCCACGCCGAGGCCTGCCCCCACCTCCACCGCACGCTGGGCGCCATCCGCGAGTTGGGCATGGACGCTGGCGTGGCCCTCAACCCAGGCACTCCGGCCTCGACGGTGGCCCATGTGCTGGATCTGTGCCGGCTGGTCCTGGTGATGACCGTCAATCCGGGCTGGGGTGGCCAGTCTTATATCGCGTCGATGGAGTCCAAGGTGGCCGAGGTGAGGGCCATGATCGACGAAGGCGGACACGACGTGGAGTTGGAGGTTGACGGCGGCATCGGCCGGTCCACCATCGGGGCCGCGGCGGCGGCCGGAGCGGGAGTGTTCGTGGCTGGCAGCGCGGTGTTCTCTGACGAGCAGGGGTTCAACCACGCCATCGGCGAGTTGCGAGAAGCAGCCGCCGCCGGCTGACCGTGCAGATGGTCTGTCGCCGACGGCCGACCGCGGCTGCATTGGCGCTGCTTCTGGGGGTTTTGGCGCTCGCCACCGTGGCGCTAAGCGCCTGCGGGGACGACGACCAGCCCAACTTAGCTACCTTTTGCGAGAGGCTTGAGACCGCCTTTGGACCGGAGGGCACGCTGGCATCGGACTACTCCGACGAGCCCAGCGGAGCGCAGGCGGTGATAGATGAACTGGAGTCGATTCAACAGGTGGCCCCGCTGGAAATCGAGCCATCGCTTGCCGTCATCAGCGAAACGGCCAGCCTCATCATCGGGGTCTTCAGCAACACAGAAAGCGCCGAGCTAGATGCGGCCCAACTCGAAGCGAGCGGGACGGCCAGCGCCGAGTTGGCCCGCTACTCTTCGGAGCACTGCGGCCTGGAGTTGAACTGGGAGAGCTCCGTTGTCTTCGTGGATCCCGACAGGATTCCCGGCGAGGTGCGGTTGGACGTGAGGGGCTAGCTACCCGGTGAATCTGGAAGGAGAAATCGGCCAGCAGCCGGTCAGAGCATTTCGCCGCGCTTGACGATCACGTGGTCGATGATGCCGTATTGCTTGGCCTCTTCGGCGGTGAACCAGCGGTCGCGGTCGGAGTCGGCCTCCACCTGCTCCACCGACTGGCCGGTGTGGGTGGCAATGCGGTCGGCCAGCAGCGTCTTCACGTAGGCATGCTGCTCGGCCTGAATGGCGATGTCGGCCGCCTGGCCCCGAACGCCGCCCGAGGGCTGGTGCATCATGATCCGAGCGTGAGGCAGGGCGTAGCGCTTGCCGGGAGCACCGGCACACAGCAGAAACTGGCCCATCGAGGCGCCCAGGCCCATGCAGATGGTTCCCACATCGGGGGTGACGAATTGCATGGTGTCGTAGATTGCCATGCCCGAGGTGACCGACCCGCCCGGTGAGTTGATGTAGAGCCAGATGTCCTTCTCAGTATCCTCGCCCTCCAGATAAAGGAGTTGGGCGGTGATGTAGTTGGCGATGTCGTCGTTCACATCGGTCCCGAGAAACACGATGCGGTTCTTCAAAAGCCGGTTGTAGATCTCAAAGGCGCCGCGCTCGGGGCTGCCCGGCTCGAATAGGACGGGGTTTGTCATGGCCACAATCGTACCGGGCGACTGGCCTGCACCGGCCACCCGATCCACCGGCAAATCACAATGTGCGCCAGGTGGGATTTGAACCCACACGGGCTTGCGCCCACAGGGACCTAAACCCTGCGCGTCTGCCTAATTCCGCCACTGGCGCGCAACCGGCAACAGGCTACAGGCCCAGTTGCTCAGCCAATGCCCGAAATGCCCGGCCTCGGTGGGAGACAGCGTTCTTCTCGTCAGCCGACATCTCAGCGAATGTGCGCCCGTCTCCACCCTCAGGTGCGAACACTGGGTCGTAGCCAAACCCCTGATCTCCCCGGGGAACCTCGGCAATCGTGCCGGCGGTCATGCCCTTGGCCAGCAACTCCCGGCCATCGGGGAATGCCACTACCGCCACAGTACGGAACCAAGCCGAGCGGTCAGCGGCCCCCTCCAGCTCGACTAGAAGCCGGTGGCGGTTGTCGTAGTCGTCAGCTTGCTCGCCGGCATAGCGGGCCGACCGCACTCCTGGCGCTCCCCCCAAAGCGGGTACCTCCAAGCCGGTGTCGTCGGCCACTGCTGGCTGACCGGTGTGGTTGCACACGGCGGTGGCCTTCAGACGGGCGTTGGCCTCCAGCGTGTCGCCATCCTCGACCACTTCCCCCAGGTCAGCGGGCCGGGGCAGCAGCTCAACCGTCGAACCCAAGATGGCCGCTATCTCGGCCAGCTTGTGCGGGTTGGCGGTTGCTGCCACCAACCGCGGGGCCTCCCCTGGGGCGAAGCTCAACGGGGCGGGGGCGGATCGGCCAGCAGCAGGTTCTGCTGTTTGATGATCTGCTCGATACCCGATGTGGCCAAGTCCAACAGCTCATCCAGATGGTCTCGGCTGAACGGCTGGCCCTCGGCGGTTCCCTGCACCTCAACGAAGCGGCCCGACTCGGTCATTACCACGTTCATGTCCACCTCGGCGGCCACATCCTCCTCGTAGGGGAGATCCAGCGATGGGACGCCGTCGATGACCCCAACCGACACCGCAGCGCAGGCCTCGATCATCGGGTGCTGGTCGACATGGCCTGCGGCCACCAGGCGGGTTAAGGAGTCATGCAGAGCGACATAGGCGCCAGTGATGGCGGCGGTGCGTGTCCCGCCGTCGGCTTGCAGAACGTCACAGTCGCAGATCACCTGGCGTTCGCCGAGCTTGGCAGCATCGGTCACCGCTCGCAGCGAGCGCCCGATCAGCCGCTGTATCTCTTGGGTGCGGCCCGATTGGCGGCCCCGGGCCGCCTCCCGGTTGACCCGCTCCGGCGACGACCCCGGAAGCATGGAGTACTCGGCGGTGACCCAGCCCTTTCCCCGGCCCCTCATCCATCGGGGCACATCGGGATCTACCGACGCGGTGCAAAGCACACGGGTGCGCCCGAATGAGACCAGAACCGAGCCGTCGGCCATCTCGGTGAAATCCCGCTTGAAGCTGATGGGCCGCAACTCGTCCGCCGCCCGGCCGTCGCTTCTCATGTCGGTGTACCCATACTTCTACTCCGTATCAAGAGGAACGGCCTCGACTCTGGCGGGATGAGTCGAGGCCGTTCGGCTGGAGCTGTGCTCCAGCGTGGTGGTGTGGTTTGGGTGTGAGAACTTTAGCAGCGCGGGGGACTTATAGCACATCAAGGAACAGAAAACCTGTCTGGGTGGCAATTTTCTACAATCCGGGTTCAGAAGTAGATGATCGACTCGGCTCGGGCCGTTACCTGGTCGATCGGATCGGTCCATGCCCCGGTAGACAGGTACTTCCACCCACCGTCGGCCGACACCACCACAACCGTTCCCTCCTCGGTCCGTTCAGCCACTCGGGCCGCCCCGGCGAGCGCGGCGCCGGTGGAGATGCCGGCGAAGATGCCCGTTTCTTCGGCAAGGCGCCGGGTCCACTCGATCGACTCTCGGGGCCTCACAATGCGCTTGCCGTCCAACAACTGGTCGCCGCCCCACTTCTCATATACCGGGGGGATGAACCCGTCGTCCAAACTCCGCAGGCCGTCGACCATCTCTCCCGCGGGAGGTTCCACTGCTAGCACCTGCACCGAGGGCTTCCGCTCTTTGAGGTAGGCCCCCACCCCCATGAGCGTTCCGCTGGTGCCCAGACCCGACACGAAGTGGGTTATCTGGGGGCAGTCGGCGTAGATCTCCGGACCGGTTGTGTTGTAGTGGGCCCGGGGGTTGGCCTCGTTGCCGTACTGGTAGAGAAACGCCCAGTCCGGGTTGTCGTCAGCCAGCTTCTGGGCCATCCGGACAGCGCCATTGGACCCCTCGGCACCTGGCGACCACATGATCTCGGCCCCGAACACCTCCAGTAGTTGGCGGCGCTCAGCTGAGACGTTCTCGGGCATGACAATCTTGATCGGATACCCCCGAAGCCGGGCGATCATGGCCAAGGCGATCCCGGTGTTGCCCGATGACGGCTCGATGATGGTGCGGCCCGGTTCCAGCGTGCCATCGGCCTCGGCTTCGAGGATCATTTCTTTGGCCACCCGATCTTTAACCGAGCCAGCCGGGTTCACTCCCTCCAGCTTGACGTGGATGGCCACCGACGGGTTCGGCGACAGCACGGTGATGTCCACCATCGGGGTATTTCCGATGAGATCGATGACCGATTTGTGTGCTGTCACTGGCCTCAGATTACCCGTCGACCGCTACCGGCTCTTCGGTTATCTCGCCGTCGAGAATGCGGTAGCAGCGCAGCGCCGGCTCCGGATCCTTCAGCGACACGATCACATAGAGCAGCGCGCCGAACGGGTCGAACGCCGTGGCGTCGCGCACGTCGGTGGGCGACGGATAGGCAGTGGTGTGGGTGTGGGAGTGCATCACCGCCACCAGCGCCAACCCCTCGTCGTCGGCAGTGCGCTCTGCCAGGAGGTACTCGGCATCATCGAGCCGGTAGATCTGGCTCGACTCCGCGGCATTGCGCACCGGAAAGAACCGCTCTACCTGCTCCCCTCCACCCCGAGCAGCCAACAGCCCACAAGCCTCATTCGGCAGCCCCGAAAGCGCATGGGCAATGACCTCGGCATAAACCTCACCGCTCAACCGCAGCACCCGCTCACCCTACCCTTGCTTCAGGGCCATTCAGCCGTCGCCGGACCTCAAACGCTCATCAGGCGAAAGGCCAGATAGGGCAGCGACTGATGCTGGAAGGTCCGCGTCACCGTTCAAGTCGGCGGAGGAGGTCGGCGATTCGAAATGGGTTGTGACGGGTACCACGCCAGCCCACCATGGCCCGGCCATGTCTTCAGGCTCGTCAATGGGATCACCGCTGCGAACCTTGGCGGATGCCTCTACCAGTGGCACCTCCAGCACGAGCGTCTTGCGCAACTCTGAACCCAATGGCGGGCGACCGGCATCCCAGTTCTCAACCACATGATCGGTAACCAGCCTGAGGGCGTAGAGCTTGCGCTCCTCCTCGTCGATTCGCCGAGCCCGCCCTCTGACCACCACTGATCGATAGTTCATCGAGTTATGGAATGGAGTCCGAGCCATCACCAATCCATCCAAACAGGTGACCGTGACGCAGACCTCCTGGCCGTCTCCGGTACCCAGCAGGTGGTTGGCCACAGCGCCGTGCAAGAAGAGGCAGTCGCCGTCATGCCCAAAGGCCATGGGCAGCACTAACGGCCCTTCCGGGGTGAGCACCCCCACATGGGCAATCAGACCAGCATCAAGTATGCCCACGACATCAGACTTCCCATACCGTCCCCGCCCTGCAGCTCGCCGCACCCTGACCCGCTGCGATGGCGCCTTTGCCTGGCTCTGTGGTTCGGGTTCTCCCATGGCCTGCGAAGCTACTTGGATGGCTCGGCTGTTCTTGGCTGTATTTCCGCCGGTTATCTGGAAGGAACCCCAGGCAGAAAGCCCAAACCCGTTCCGGCTGGCGACCTACCCTTGTATATGCCCCCCTACCGCAAAGTGTCGATACGACATTGGATGCCAATAGCGAAGTCACAATTCCGAGCGGACAATTGGCGCTAGAGACAAGCACCCAGTGACACTCCTAGACCTAGAACACGCATGAGGGGGGACGAAGTGCTGACTGCGGAAACGGATCATGCTGTCGAAGCGATCGAACAAGTAACCAAGACTCCTGCTGTGGCGTTCTCGATTGAAGGGTCCAAGATGCTAGGTGCGTTTGAACTCCTCCCTGATGAGCATGAGAGACGGCAACGAGTTGGTGTCGGTGCTATCACCTCGAAGGCTCTCCTACACGGCCTTTGGTTGCTGCCTCTGGGAGGTTTCGTGCCGAGTGGAGCCCTACCCGACTTGAAAGTACAGCAACTTCGCAAGGCTCCATACTCGGCCATCGAAACCAATCTTGGCTTCTGGCGAACTTACGATCCACCAGGGGTTCTGCGATCAGTTGCATTCAGTGGCAACAACGTTGCACAGGCCGTTCAACGAGCTGTCAAGTTCACACCGATCTTTCAGCGATTCGTTCTAACCAATGAAACGTGTGGCCCTGTTCCCTGGCCAGTCGAATGCCTAGCGCGCGAGTGGGGAATCGGCATCATCGCCTTGTGCGAGGATGCTGACCCTCAAGTTGTAGTGCCGGCCAGTCCAGCCGAAATCGGGATCCCGAGTGTCTACCGGTGGTGGGTGGCTGAATTGGCTTACGGGCGCTTCCTCTATGAAAACACCCAGCTTGTCAGCTGAGGCTTGGGGTCCTCGGGGCCTTGAAGACCAGCAAGGTCATATTGTGAGACGGCCTCTCGACAGATCCTAAGGAATTCGATGCGTCGATCGGAGGGCTCCAGAGCAAATATGTGACGAGCAAGATCTGCAAGTGCGTTCATGTTGTGCCATTTTGCATCGAGTTCAGGGTCAAGGAACCGGCTAAGCGAGTTTCCGCCACAGCAGGGGAGGTGGCAGTTCACGTCTATGCCAGCCGCGGTCCACCCCGCGACATCGTGAGCAAGAAACCAGTCGAGGAGGGATGGCACAAAGAGTCGCTCCGATGTTCCGGGGCGACGTCGAGGGCGCATTTCCACTGTTGCGAAGTGGCGAGTTGAGGTTGTGAGGCCAAAGGAAGCATGTTCTGCTCCAAAAGCCACACCACCGATCGATCCATGGTCATTGCGAAATTGGAATAGACGTTCAATGTTGGATGCGACCTGTCGTAGACCTTCGACAGCACCTCCCTCAGAAAGCGGATCAGCCCGGTGAGCAAGTACAAGAGCTACAGCCTGACCTGTTGACTGCAAGGCATCGACTATCATCTCCATACGTCTTGCAACCCATCGAACATCGACCGCAAGAAGCATCATCGCCCCTAGGTCCGCAGCGACGCGACCCTGTTCTTTGACAATGTCGACGAAGGCGGCATCTGAGTCCCTATCCCAACGTATGAATGCTCCGGGCAACAGATATTGAGCTGCGTCGGCAAGTGCTTGCAACTGAATCCACCTCTCAGGTCCAGGCACATTCTCGAACTTGTATCCCGCCCCATCAAAGAGGAGGGGAGCTTCAAGGCCAGTATCGCGTAGTCGCCTCGCAACACCCGGTCCCTTCGGGCCCGCGATCGTGATGCCGTCAGCAAGTTCTGCCGCGGCAATAGCCTCATGAGGCTTCGTCTTGCAGGCATGAGCTGTGAAGTAGAACGAGAATGTCGGGAGACGGCCTCCGGTCTTCCACTCAGCCGATGCAGTCATGAGAGGAGTCCTGCATATTGAAGCTCCAGGCGCACCTTCGGGATTCGGTTGCGGTGCAGACTGAATTTCTTGGTTTCGTGTTGGATGTGCCCAATGACCACGCTCGGATGCACTCTGTACCGCGATGCTGCTTGAATGATTGCCGGCACCGATGTCGACGAGAACTCAAATCCACCGGGAAACAGCCACTCAGTAGCCTGTCCGTTGGCCGCTACTTCATCTGGATCACTTTGAGGCTCCATGAGATCGTCATCGATGATCGCACCAGACTGCGTAGTGATATGGCCCAGTGTCAGGTGGGCACATTCGTGCAGCAGCGCGAAGAGCAGGCTGTCGAACCGGTTGTTTCGCGTAGTCAGCCCGATCACGGGCCGCCCATCCGTTAGAAAAGTCACCGCGCCGTCGAGCTTGCCCCCCCGTAGCCCCTCTGCAAACACCAGGGAGACACCACGCTCTCCGAGCAGAAGTGGCAGCTTTGACAGTTCACTGGGTCCATCCTTGAGGATCCCGGGAAGGCTCTCTGCGAGGTGCCCCAGCCCATCAATATCGAACGCCGCAACGTCCTGGGAGTCCGCCACCCTCCGGACATACGCAAGCCAAGCAACCTGTTCGATTGTGATTGGATCAGCAGAATTGGAGCGCTTCGCCGCCATAGCAAACTGAGGACTGTCATCCAGGTTGCTGATTTCCAGTAGATCGCATACGGCCGACTCAGTGGCATAGAGGTCATCGGTCTCAGGGATCCACCCCCGAGACCGCACCTGGGCCAGCGGAATCCTCTGTCGTAGTCGAGCTCGCCGAGCAACAGGGGTACGTTCATCTTGGCTTGTAACTGAGCGCTGTTCGTACAAGCGATATGCAGTCTGGAGGTTCAACCAAAGCTCAGGTGTGGTGCCTAGCGCCTCCGAGAAGGAAATCGCAGTCTCGGTGGTGATCTCCTTCTTTCCGTTCAGAATCTCGGAAACTGCCTGAATGGGCCGATCGATGATCTCTGCGAACTCAGTGACAGTCCACTCGCGCTCGTCCAACTCATCACGGAGATACTCACCTGCCGGAAAAACCTCAGCAGGAGTGTAGGTTTTAGCCATAGTGACGAATCTCCTCCCTAGTGGTAATCAACGACTTCGACGATGACCAGCAAGCGGCCTTCGGCATCGGTCTCAACCCGCAAGATGAGCCTCCATCGACGATTGAGCCGGATCGAATGCTGGCCAGCACGCCCCCCTTGGAGCTTCTCAAAGTGCAGCGCCTTGTAGTTCCGAAGATCGACCTCGGACTCCGCCTGCGCGAGAAATCCCACCTTCTTCCGAAAGGCCTTCACAACATCCGAGCTGAGACTGGGCAGCACGAAGTCGCGTTCCTCGTACAGTCGCCGCAGATTGTCGTCCTCGAATTCCAGCCTCATACTTCATGCCTTCACCCTAGAGGTGAAAACTCTATCACGCAAGTACCATTTTCGGGTTCGTCCCGTGACGAAGCCGAACCCAATGATGAACCAACCTATTCCCTCTGCTGGCAAACTTGTGTAATACAACGATCGCCGTGATCTTCGCACCCTCCCTGCACTGATGGCTCGGCTGTTCTTGGCTGTATTTCCGCCGGTTGACGTCGTGGATCGGCTGGGCGAATTGGAGCGGGCGGAGATTGGCGGACTGCGGTGGACGGGGCGAGAGCAGTGGCACATCACGCTGAGGTTTCTGGGGGAGGCCGACCAAAGCGATGTGGAGGACAGCTTGCGGGGGTTTCAGGGGTCGGCGACCACGGTGCGGCTTGGGCCGGCCAGCAGGCGGCTTGGGGGGCGGGTGCTGGTGCTGTCGGCGGATGGGCTGGGCGAGTTGGCGGCCGAGGTGAGGGCTCGGACCGAGGCCATCGGGCAGCCGCCTGAACGCCGTGACTTCACCGGGCACCTGACGCTGGCCCGGGCCAAGAAGCGAGTGCCGGGGGCGGCGGTCGGGCTGCCATTCGAGGCTGAATTCCTGGCCACCGAGCTGTGGCTCGTGTCCAGCCAGCTCCACCCCGACGGAGCCCGCTACACCCGGCTGATCCATTGGCCGCTGGAGGGAGCGGGCTGAGGGGAGTCCGGCTCAAGACTCCTCAACGAGAGGGACGAATCTCACGGGACAGAACCGTTTGGAGGTGGTCTCGTCCCCCGTTCGGGTTATGAGGGTCAGGTCCTGGGACAAGAACGGGGTGCCGACAGGGATGACCAGCCGTCCGCCGTCGGCGAGTTGGTCTATGAGCGCCGGTGGGATGTCGGACGCTGCCGCGGTGACCACCACTGCGTCATAGGGAGCGCCGGGTGGATGGCCCTGTGAGCCGTCGGCGCAAACCACGTTGGCGTTGGCGTACTCCAGCTCGGACAGCACCCGGGCCGCGGCGTCGGCCAGTTTCCGGTGGCGCTCCACCGTGATCACCGATGCACCCAGTTCGGCCAGCACGGCGGCCCCATAGCCCGATCCGGTCCCCACCTCCAGCACCCGGTCTTCGGTGCCGATCGCCGCGGCTTCGGCCATGAGGGCCACGATGTAGGGCTGCGAGATGGTCTGGCCCGCGGAAATGGGCAGTGGATGATCCTTGTAGGCGTCGCCAGCCAGCGTTCGGGATACGAACCGATGACGGGGAACCCTCCTCATGGCCGCCAAAACCCGCGGATCGCGAATCCCCCGGCTCTCGATCTGGCGGCGCACCATGGCCAGGCGCCGGTCTTGGTACCGGTCTTTGGCCATGCTTAATGATGCTCCAAGTGCCCCATCTCAGGGGCGGTGAATGACCTATCTCGCCGCGGGATAGGCGCTGGTCTCCTCCAACACCACTTGCAAAGCGTCGGCATCGCGGTTGAAGTCCCCCTGATGCTCTACACCCTCACTCCACGGCGGTGCGGGAGCCCACCACGGCGGCATCTCAGAACCGCCGTCATTGGTCTCCTCGGGGATGAAGGCCAAACACCACTGCCAGGTGCCCCTTTCTTGGCCATCGCCTCCTTCGGGATGGCCACCGGGTGGCACGAGGGCATAGGTAAAGCCCGGTCCGGGACCCGATTTCTCTGTATATCGGGGCACGATCCGTCGAGAGTGCGGTAGCCGGGCGGCGACAAACGGCAATGCCAACAGCAACAACACGATGATTGAAGTGACAATCGTTGTCAGGTTCAGTTCTGGCATGTCGGGTGCCTCCGTCGAGAGCAGACTCGGTAGTCAACTCAAGCCTCACAGGCCCCATTAGCCCCACCCGCAACAAGAAAGGGTAGCGATCCCTCCGGTTGGGGTCAAAAGAAATTTCGCTCTATTCAGCCCAGTAACTTCAGATAACTACTACCGACCGGAGCACCTCACCCCGTTCCATGGCGTGAAACGCCTCTTCAACGCCCTCCAGGGAGATGGTCTCAGACACAAACCGCTCCAAGTTCAGCCTCCCCTGGAGATACAGGTCAATCAGCATGGGGAAGTCCCGGGATGGCAGGCAGTCGCCGTACCACGACGACTTCAGCACGCCGCCCCGGCCGAACACCTCAATCATGGGCAGCTCAATGCGCATCTCGGGGTTGGGCACACCCACCAGCACCACCACCCCAGCCAGATCCCGGGCGTAGAAGGCCTGCTCGTAGGTCTGAGGCAGCCCGATAGCCTCGATGGCCACGTCCACACCGTGTCCGCCGGTCAGCTCCCGGATTCGCTCCACCGGATCCTCCCGGGAGGAGTTGACGGTGTGGGTGGCACCGAACTCCCGGGCCCATTCCAGCTTGGTGTCGTCTATATCTACCCCAATGATGGTGTGGGCTCCGGCCAGACGCGATCCCTCGATGGCCGCGTCCCCGACCCCACCGCAGCCGAACACGGCCACCGAGTCGCCCCGTGCGACACCCCCGGTGTTCATGGCCGCGCCCAGCCCGGCCATGACCCCGCATCCAATCAGGCCGGCCACCTCTGGGCGGGCCTCGGGATTGACCTTGGTGGCCTGGCCTGCGGCCACCAGCGTCTTCTCGGCAAACGCCCCGATTCCCAGCGCGGGCGACAACTCCTGGCCGTTCAACGTCATCTTCTGGGTGGCGTTGTGGGTGGCGAAGCAGTACCACGGACGGCCCCGCAAGCACGAGCGGCAGTTGCCGCATACCGCCCGCCAGTTGAGGATAACGAAGTCGCCGGGGGCCACATTGTTCACGCCCTCGCCCACCGACTCCACGACCCCAGCCGCCTCATGGCCCAATAGGAACGGGAACTCGTCGTTGATGGCTCCCTCCCGATAGTGCAGATCGGTATGGCACACGCCGCAGGCCTGCACGGCCACCAGGGCCTCACCCGGCCCTGGGTCGGGCACCTCGATGGTCTCGATGCTGACCGGCTCGCCCTTGGACTTGGCGATAACGGCTCGAACCTGCTGGGCCATCTGCGGCTCCTTTCGCCCGGTCATCGGCCACAGCGGCCGAGACCATTTGCCGCGAACCTACTACGCACCAAGAGTTGCGATCTCCCGACGGGGCAGGAGTCGCTCAGGTGTCCAGGAAGCGGCTCACCGCGATGCCGGAGCCCACCGTGCCCACGATCGCGCCCAGCCCCACCATCTGGAAGCCCAGCGCCCAAACCCGCGAGGGATCGACGGTGAAGCCCCGCAGCAGCTCCAGCGAGACGTCGTCATTGATAACGCTGAAGAAGTTGTTGGTCAACCATATGAGCGGGATGGCGATCACCCCGCCGATTAGCCCCTGGATGAGCCCCTCGAACATGAACGGCACCCGGATGAACCAGTTGGTGGCCCCCACCAGCTTCATCACCTCGATATCCCGGCGGCGGGAGAACAGCGCCATGCGGATGGTGTTCAAAATCAGAACGGCCGCGGCGACCAGCAAGATGATGGCGACGATGATCACCCGCTGGCGCAACCCGTTGGACAGATCCTCGATTGCCCTGATGGTCTCGCTGGCAGTGACCACCCTGGCCACCCCCGGCTGGGTACGGAATGCGGCAGCCAACTCGTCCACCCGTTCCGGCAAGGTGTCGGTGGGCTTTACCCGGAATGAGGCCGGCAGTCTCTCAGGAGTGATCACCTCCACCAGCTCAGGCGAGTCACCCAATAGGTCCTGCACCTCGGTATAGGCCTCGTCCTTGTCGACGTAGGTGAAACCCTCTACCTCAGGGGACTCCACGAGATGTCGGCGGACGTCTCCCTCCAGCTCAGGGCTGATCTCGGGGTCCATGAACACGATGAACTCCACGCCGTCCTTCCATCGAGAAGTGGCGTTGTCCACCGCGTCGCCGAACAGCAGCGCCGCGCCCAGCAGCGTCAGCGAGATGGTGACGGTGATGACGGTGGCCAGAGTTAGGGTGATGTTGCGTCGGAAATTGCTGGCCGTCTCCCGTAGGACATAGTCCAATTTGAGGCTCATCGGCTAGTGCCTGCCGATCTTCTCCCGTCGCCGAGACCGCTCAAACCCATCGGCTATTCGTACACCCCTCGGGACTGGTCCCGGACAATCTGGCCTCGGTCCAGCTCTACCACCCGGCGGCGCATTTTGTCGACGATGCTCCGGTCGTGGGTGGCCATAACCACGGTGGTACCGGTGCGGTTTATGCGGTCCAGCAGGGTCATGATTCCCAGCGAGGTGTTCGGGTCGAGGTTTCCGGTGGGCTCATCGGCCAGCAGGATCAGCGGCCGGTTCACGAAAGCCCGGGCGATGGACACCCGCTGCTGCTCGCCTCCCGACAACTCGTCGGGAAAGTTGTGCATCTTCTTGGAAAGGCCCACCAGCTCCAAGATGGCCGGCACCTTGGACTTGATCACGCTGCGGGGCCGTCCAATCACCTCCAGTGCGAAAGCCACGTTCTGGACCACGGTCTTGTTGGGCAGCAGCTTGAAGTCCTGGAAGACACAGCCGATATTGCGCCGCAAGAAGGGCACTTTCCAGCTCGGAAGCTCGCCGATGTCCTTGCCGGCCACGAAGACACGGCCCCGATCGGGCCTCTCCTCTTTGTTGAGCAGGCGCATGAATGTGGACTTGCCCGAACCTGACGGGCCCACCAAGAAAACGAACTCCCCCCGCTGAACTTCACAAGTGGCGTTCTGGAGGGCAAGCACTTCGCCCTTGTACACCTTGGTGACGTTCTCCATTCTGATCACTTGATGTCAGCTCCGAACTGCGAACCGGGCATTGGCCCCCCTTTGGCGACCCGGAAAGCTCGATCAACGCTACCACCGGTGCCGCGCTCCACTCGTGCACCCTTCCCCTCAAGTCTTGCGGCAAACCCTGCAATTCTCACGACATTCGGCGCCAGCGGAGGAAGGCCTCGATGAGGTCGTCGAGATCGCCGGCCAGCACGGCTTCCACGTTGCCGATGGTCACGCCGGTGCGGTCGTCTTTGACTTGCTGGTAGGGGTGCAGCACATACGAGCGGATCTGGCTGCCCCACTCGGCTTTTTGATAGTCGCCGGCCAGCCCGGCGATCTCTGCCTCCCGCTCAGCCCGCTTCAAGTCGGCGAGGCGGGCGGCCAGGATCTGCATGGCCCGGTCTTTGTTCTGGTGCTGGCTGCGCTCGTTCTGGCAGGAAACCACTACACCGGTGGGCAAATGGGTGATCCTCACCGCCGAGTCGGTCACGTTGACGTGCTGGCCGCCTGCCCCCGACGACCGGAAAGTGTCGACACGCAGGTCTTTGTCGTCGATGTCCACCTCGTCGGACACCTTGTCGAAGAACGGCACAACCTTGAATTGGGCGAACGCGGTGTGCCTCCGGGCGTCGGAGTCGAAAGGAGAGATCCGCACCAGCCGATGCACCCCCCGCTCCGACTGCAACAGGCCGTAGGCATTGCGCCCCGAGATGGTGAAGTCGGCAGAGGAGATGCCCGCCCCTTGGCCCTCCGACACCGAGTCCACCTTGAATTCGAAGCCGCGGCTCTCGGCCCATCCCTGGTACATCCCCAGCAGCATCTCGGCCCAGTCCTGGGCATCGGTGCCCCCCGCGCCGCTGTGGAGCTCGCATACCGCATCGGAACCGTCGTGTTCGCCGCCCAACAGGGAGCGCAGTTCCAGGTCGTCAACCTTGGCGGTCAGGGAGTCCAGCATCTGGGCGATCTCGGGGGTCTGCGACTCGTCGTCCTCTTCAACGGCCAACTGGTGCAGGGTGTCGGCATCGTCCAGAGCCGCCTCCAGCCCGGCGAACATCTCCAAGTCCTCCATCAGCTCGGAGAGCTCCCTGGTCACCTTGCGGGCCTGATCTGGATCGTCCCACAGCCCGGGGGCAGCCGCGGCCTCCTCCAACTTGGGGCGGCGGGCGATCAGGTCGTCGATGTGCAGGTAGCGCCGGGCCTCTTCCAGTTTGGATCGGAGCAGGGCGAGGTCGCCGGTGAAGTCAGGCACGGGGATTCCCGGAATTGAGCGTTCAGCGCCCGTGGCACTGCTTGAACTTGCGGCCCGACCCGCACGGACAGGGGGCGTTGCGAGGGGTCTTCTCGAATTCCGACTTCACCACCGGCTGTTTCGACCTGGGAGCCGACTCCTCTACCACCGCGGGGGCGGCCGATGTGCTGGCCAAGGCTGCCTGGGCTCCGGCCCGGGCCAATGACGGCTGGGTGGACGGGTCGGCCGGACCCGACTCGGTAAGGTTGCTGGTGCCGGCTTCGTCGGAATGGGCCGGGGATTCGACGTTTATCTCCACGTGCATGATGTAGGTGACGAAGTCCCGGGCCACGCCGGCCATCATCTGGCCAAACATCTCGAAACCCTCGCGCTGCCACTCGGTCAGGGGATCTTTCTGGCCGAGGGCCCGCAGGTTTATGCCCTCTTTGAGGTAGTCCATCTCATAGAGGTGCTCGCGCCAGCGCTGATCGATGATGCGCAGCATGATCTGGCGCTCGACCTCCCGCATGGCCTCGTCGCCGACCTGGGTCTCCCGCTGCTCGTAGTGGGCCACCGCCTCGCCCACCAGCAGGTCGTAGAGATCGTCGGTGGAGGCGGCTTCACCCAACAGGTCGGGGCCCAACTGCGAGGGCCACAACACCCGGACCTCGGTTTCAAGCTGCTCCAGATCCCAATCGGCCGGATCCTCCGATGTGCAGTGCCCAGCGATCACCGCGTCGACCGCCTCGCCCAAGTGCTCCAGAGCCTCGGCCCTCAGATCGCTGCCCGACAGGATCTGGGCCCTCCGCTTGTAGATCACCTTGCGCTGCTCGTTGAGCACCTCGTCGTACTTGAGCACGTTCTTCCGAGCCTCGGCGTTCTTCTGCTCCACTGTGCCCTGGGCCCGCTCGATGGCCTTGGTGACCATCTTGGCCTCGATGGGAACGTCCTCAGGCAGCGCCTTGTCCATGACCCAGTTCATGGCCCCGGTGGCGAATATCCGCATGAGGTCGTCTTCCAGCGACAGGTAGAACCGGCTCTCACCGGGGTCGCCCTGGCGCCCGGAACGGCCCCGAAGCTGGTTGTCGATGCGGCGGCTGTCGTGGCGCTCGGTGCCCAGCACATAGAGGCCGCCCAGCTCCCGCACCTTCTCGCCCTCGGCACCGCACTCCACCTCGTACTTCTCGAGCAGCTCGGCGGTCCGGGCCCGGCCGTGGTCGCTGGCGGGGTCGAGCCCCTCGGCGGCCACATCGCGGCGGGCCATCGCCTCAGGGTTGCCCCCCAGTACGATGTCCACCCCTCGTCCGGCCATGTTGGTGGCCACGGTGATGGCGTGCAGCCGACCGGCCTGGGCCACGATCTCGGCCTCCCGGAAGTGCTGTTTGGCATTGAGCACCTCATGGGGGATGCCCCGCTTGTTCAGCACATCGGCGAGCTTTTCGGAGTTCTCCACCGAAACGGTTCCCACCAGCACCGGCTGGCCCCGCTCGTAGCGCTCTACGAGATCTTCCACCAAAGCGTTGAACTTGCCGTTCTCGCTCTTGTAGATGAGGTCGCCCTCGTCGGCTCGGACCACCGGCAAGTTGGTGGGGATCGGCACCACGTGCAACCCGTAGGTGCCGAATAGCTCGTTGGCCTCGCTCACCGCGGTGCCGGTCATGCCCGCCAGCTTGTCGTAGAGCCGGAAGTAGTTCTGGAGGGTGATGGTGGCCAGCGTCTGGTTCTCCTCTTTGATCTTCACCCCCTCTTTGGCCTCTACCGCCTGGTGCAGCCCCTCTGACCAGCGGCGGCCGTCGAGGATCCGCCCAGTGAATTCGTCGACGATCTTCACCTCGCCCCGTTGCACGATGTAGTCCTTGTCGCGGTGGTACAGCTCCTTGGCCCGCAGCGCGGCCTGGAGCTGATGGACCAGGTTGGAGCTCACCGAGTCGTAGAGGTTCTCTACCCCCAGCGCCCGCTCCACCGCGTGGACCCCTTCCTCGGTGGGGGCCACGATGCGCTTCTCCTCGTCCACGTCGTAGTGGACGTCGCGCCGCAGTCCTCGCACCACGCTGGCGAACTGGTAGTACGTCTTGGCCGCGTCGGCCAGACGCCCGCTGATGATAAGAGGGGTGCGGGCCTCGTCGATGAGGATGGAGTCGATCTCGTCCACGATGCAGTAGTTGTGGCCCCGCTGGACTCGGCGATCGGCCGACATGGCCATGTTGTCCCGCAGGTAGTCGAAGCCCATCTCGTTGTTGGTCCCGTAGGTAATGTCGCAGCCGTACTGCTCGCGCTTGAACTCAGAGCCCCGCTCTCCGGGAACCACCAGGCCGACGGACAACCCCAGCCATCGGTGAATGGCGCCCATCCAGTCGGCGTCGCGGGCAGCCAGGTAGTCGTTCACTGTGACCACATGCACGCCCTTGCCGGCCAAACCGTTCAAATACACCGGCAGGGTGGACACCAGGGTCTTGCCTTCACCCGTTCGCATCTCAGCCGCCCAGCCGAAGTGCAGCGCTGCGCCCCCCATCAGCTGAACGTCGTAGTGGCGCTGGCCGATTACTCGCCAAGCGGCCTCACGCACCACGGCAAAAGCCTCAATGAGCAGGTCGTGAAGATCCTCGCCGTTCTCCAAGCGCTGGCGGAACTCCCCGGTGCGGGCCCGCAGCGCGTCATCGGTCAGGGCCTTGGTCTCCGGTTCGAACGCGTTTATGTCGGGCACCAGGTCTTCGAGTGCCTTGAGCTTCTTGCCCTCTCCGGTGTTCAGGATCTTCTGAAACACGCTCATGGTGCGCCTACTCTACCGCCGCACCCCCGCCATCAAGTCAGCGGAGACCGCGCGGAACGTATTGCCGACCCTCGGCGTTCGGCACTACCGAAAACCGCTCTTCTATTCGCCAGGGCTAGCTGGCCCGGCGCTCCCGGGAGTGGTGTTGGCGATCCACCCGGCGGGTCTTGGTACGCCGGAGCTGGCGCTCCAGCTTGGCGATGGCCCGGTCCAAGGCGGCAAACGGAGTCGGGCCATTGACTCGGCTGCGGATGTGATAGCCGTGACCCTCCAGGGTGACCTCGCAGATGTCGGGCTCGGCGATGCGGGGGTTCTTCTCCTCGCTGAACCGGACCGTGGCGTGATCGATGCCCGACAAATAGCGGCTCAGCTTGCCCACCTTTGTTCGGGTGGCCTCCCCCAGTCTCTGCGACACCTGAATCCCGCTGCTGCTGATGGTCACATCCATGGCGGCTCCCTTTCGGCTGGGGTTGTCTTGTGAGTTCTCATGTTAACCATACCGGGCGGTTGTCGTGAGGAAGGCAGCGGCGTAGCTCCGGCAACCACAGCATCAATCCGCTTTGCACCCACCCTAATGAGGGATTTTGCTGCGGCCTGAAGGGTGGCCCCGGTAGTCACCACGTCGTCCACCAGCAGCACGGTGGCCGGAGGCGGGCGCCGGGATGAGAACTCTGGTGCTCGCGACCTCTGGCTGCGACTCCGACCTGTCTGGCCCGCAGCATCAACTCTCTTCAGCAGGGAGACAACAGGCAGGCCAACCTCTCGCCCGAGGGCCCGAGCCAGCAGTTCGGCCTGGTCGAAACCTCGGCGGCGTCGCCGCTGTTGAGATGTCGGCGCCCACGTCACTGCGTCCACAACCAAGTCCGGGGGAAGGGCCCCGACCATGGCCGTGGCCAACCAACGCACACTGGAACGCTGATTGCGATACTTGAGACGGGCCAGCAACTCCCGACCCGCACCGACGTAGGCGAAGGCCGCCCACAGCCCGGCCAGCGGCTCCGGCGGTGCCATCTCCCCCACCGCCCGCATACCAGCCCTGCACCGCCCGCACGGCGACGGCCCCGGCCCTCCGCATCCAGCGCAAACCCGCATCAACAACATGGCTGCACCCTAGAGACGGCCAGTGACAAATTAGCCCCGAGTGCCCGCTGGTGGACCGGAGAAAACCGGGTCTGGCATAATCGTACTACTTCAGTATGATGATTATATGCCAAAGCAACGCGTCACTGTCTCAGTGGAAGTCGACCTTCTCCGTCGTGCTCAGGCAGCCGTCCAAGCTGGCGTCTGCCGGTCGTTAAGCGAGTGGATCGGACAGGCTATGACCGAACAGTTGGTCAAAGACGCCCGCCTGGCTGCAATGGATGAGCTGATCGCTGAATTCGAAGCCGAACATGGCCCCATCACCGACGAAGAGATCGCCGAGCAGAGACAGCGAGACCGAGACGCGTCGGCGGCCTTGAGGCTGGAGGGCGAGAGAAGACTGGCCGAGTCGCAACGGCTCCAAGTTCAGCAAGCCGAATGAGCGCCATCTTCGATGCGGGGGCGTTCATCGCCCTGGAGAAGGGCGATCAGCTGATGGAACGGCGGTTCAAAGGCGCCCGACAGTCAGCGATCCCGCTAAAGACCCATGGCGGTGTTGTCGCCCAGGTGTGGCGAGGGGGAACCGGAGGCCAAACCCGGCTTGCTCGAGCCTTGCAATCGGTGGAGGCAGTTCCCCTCGATGCGGAGTTGGGGCGACGAGCCGGAGTATTGCTCGCCCGCTGCGGCGAGTCGGATGCCATCGACGCCGCATTGGTGGCCATGGCCGATCACGGTGACGAGATCATCACCTCTGATCCCGAGGACCTGATCGTCCTCGTAGCCGCCAGCCGGCGCAGGATCAACATCATTCCAATCTGAGCCGCGGCCAAAGCCGGGGGCGGCGTCACCAAGAGCTGGATCCAGCGTATCCGAATCAACGTCCGCCCGACGAACATCGGACTCGGCCCGCTGTGGGCCGTCAGCCTGGCCGAGGCACGCGACGCCGCCCTCGAAAACGCCCGGACCGTCTACCGGGGCGGCGACCCGAGCGCTTCGGCCAGCGCCCCCACATTCGCCGAGGCGGCCGAGCGGGTCATCGCCATCCACTCGCCCGGCTGGTCCGCGAAGCACACGGCCAAGTGGCGTCGCCACATAAGCACGCACGCCGGGCGGCTCGGCCCCCGCCCGGTGGACGAGATCACCCCCGCAGAAGTGATCGAGGTGCCCACACCCATATGGCAGACCCAGCCGGACACGGCGGCCGGCACTAGGCAGAAGATCGCCACTGTGATGAAGTGGGCCATCACCGAGGGCCACCGGCTGGACAACCCGGCCGGCGACGCCATCGACGCCGCTCTGCCCAAGCAGACCCGCAAGATCAAGCACATGCGTGCGCTCCACCACTCCGCCGTGGCCGGCTCCATCGCCCAAGTCCGGGAATCCGACGCGTGGACGGGCACCAAGCTGGCCTACGAGTTCGTAGCCTTCACGGCCGCCCGCATCGGGGAGGCTGTGGGGGCGACGCGGGACGAGATCGACCACGACGCCGCCCTTTGGACTCTGCCCCCGGAGCGCACCAAGACCGGGCGGGAGTACCGGATCCCGCTGAGCGGGAAGGCGCTCGAAGTGCTGGACGAGGCGCGCGAGATAGCCGACTCGTCCGGGCTCCTGTTCCCCACCATCACCGGGCGGGTGATGCACTCCACCGCGCTCGCCGGGCTCCTGCGCGATCTGGGCATCGGCGGAACCACCCACGGGCTCCGCTCCAGCTTCCGCGACTGGGCGGCGGAGAACGGCGTAGACGACAAGGTGGCCGAGATGTGCCTAGCCCACATCAACTCCGACCGGACCGAGGCGGCATACCTGCGAACCGACATGATCGAGGCCCGCCGCCGAGTGCTGGAGGACTGGGCCGACTACCTCTCCTAGACGCGTTCCCCCAGGCAGACGGCTTTTCTGATTTTTTCTCAGAAGGGGGCTGAGTCACGCGGCACTCGGCTCTCCCTAGGTTGAAGCCTCACACAACCCCATGATTGTCGTGGGGTTGGGATGAACCATAGGAGCTTCCAATGGAACAGGGAAAGATTGGGAAAGTCCGAATGCCGGAAGCGCTCAGGCGCAGCACGGTGAGCATTTCCACACTGCGGCGGTGGTGGGAGAACGACCGGATGCCCCGCCCCCACAAAATCGGCGGCCCCGGAACGAAGTGCATCGGCTGACACCGCGACGAGTTCGGCGAATGGCTGGACGACCCGGAAGCGTGGAGCAACACCAGGCCCAAAGCCCGATGAACGAGTTATCAACACCAACGGCATTGGGGCGAGCTTTGGGGGGGCCACGTCGGGGTGGAGCACGACGGGTCACTGTCGCTGCTGCCGTTGTGAGCGCCAGCGACTCGGCCCGCGCGGCGGCGGACCTGCTGGGCTTGATGCTCGGCCAGCGGCCGCGGTGTAAGCGGTGCGGCAGGTTCCGCCGGGTGGGCGAGCGGTGCGATTGCCGGCGGCGGCTGTGACCGGCGAGCACGGCCCAGGTTTTTGCTTGGCAGTCTCGTCCTGGTTGCCTACATTGGCCTGCTATGGCCTCACGCCGTCGCTTCCGGTCCGCTGTCAGCCTCTTTGTGGCGGCCGCGGTGGCGGCAGGGTTGCTGGTGGCTGTAGTTGCGGGGCCAGCGGCGGCGCAGACGGTGGCCGATGTCGAGGCGCGCGACCGGCTGATCGCCAATCAGGAGAATTTGTTGAACACCTATCGGTGTTTGTTCGGCGTGGATGTCGATGTGGTTCCCGGAGGGTGCCCGGACCCCGATGTGGTAGCTCCTGGTGTCTCCCCCGACAGCCCCACTCAAGGGGATGTTGACGTTCGGGACGGTCTGATCGGGAACCAGGAGGCGTTGTTGAACATCTACCGATGCCGGTTCGATGTGGACACCGAGATCGTGCCCGGAGGGTGCTTGGGCGTTGAGCCTGCGGCTGATGTGGACCTGCCCCCAGCAGCCTGGCAGCTTGACCCCACCTGTCGGAACGTCTGGCGCTGGTGGGACGGGCAGCGATGGGCCGATGAGGTGGGCAACGGCGGGGTTATGAGCTTCGACCCGCTCCAAAGCGGCGAGGACCCGCCGCCGCCGGTGGAGGGCGGAACACGCGATTGCCCTGGTCCGGCGTACCCGCTGACCGAGGAATTACTGGGATGTGATGATGTATTCATTTCGTCACCGGCGTGTGAGATCGGCGGGGACGGCTGGCCGGTCGCCACCCGGCTGATGAGCTACGACGAGGTGGCGGACACTGGGTTTTACGATGTGTATGGCTTGTTGTCCGAGGTCCGGCCTGTGTCTGTTTCCGATGAAGTGGCCTTGGGGTACATCACCGAGTGCCTGGCCGAGTGGCCGGAATACCAGTTCTCCCCGTATGAGGCCGACATTATCATCTATCGCAATAAGCACTTCACTGCAACGCCGGTTTCGATTTGCAACGCTCTGTGGCGTTTGCCCGTGGTGGCGATAGATCACATGGGGGCTGATGTGCGGTGCGTGTGGGACCGGTTCAAGGCGTACTTCCTCCACCTTGAGCCTCGATACTCGGACTACGAATACTCCCTCCCGGGGTGGGCGGAGGCGTGTGAGAGTTGGCTGGACCCGGTGCCCGAGCTTCGGTTCCTCGACAAGTGCATAAGCCTTCTCCAAAGGATCAGCCAAGAGCTATACGACGCTTTGGGGTTGGGCAATGCCACTGCCTCCTGCACCTTCACCGAGGATACTTACGAGATTCACGACAGGCGCGGAAGGTGCGCCCATCTGGAGAGCCTCAACAACCTGTCGCGCCGTTTCAAGGGTTTCGCCGAGGACAACGGCCTAGCGTGGGATGAGACCCAGGTCATGCCAGAAATACCCGACAACAGCAAGTTCATATGCTAGTTGCGAGGCGGTTTCGGGCGGGTCGCCCCGACGCCGGGGACAGCGGTGCTGTTCGCGGCGGTGATGGGGGAAGCGGCGGCGGGCTGTGCGGGGGGTGGCGGGATGAGGTGCGTGATGCCGCCGAGTCGGCCCTCGCCGCCCAAGTGTCGGACGGGGTGCACGCGACGGGGGGCCAGGCGGCGGTGTATGTCGACGGGGACCTCGTTGCCGACACCGCGTCGGGGGTGACGGGCAGCGGGCAGCCGATGCGCCCCGATCATCTGCACCACGGGTTCTGCATGCTGAAACCGCTGCCGTTCCTGGTTTTGGCGGCTGTTGTCGAGGAAGCGGGTTTCGGCCCGGACGACCCGCTCGACGAGATGGCCGAGATGCCCGAATGGTGCCCCGACGGGCTCACGGTGCGGACGCTGGGCTCGCACGAGGCCGGGCTGGGCCAGCCGCCGATGTGGCAGTGGTTCATGGCGAGGCCGGGCAGCCGCCCTGGCATGCTGGCCCGCGCAAGCGAGGACAGGGAGCCGGCCTACAGCGATTGGGCGGCGCCGTTGGCAGCCGACCACGCCATCGGGCGGCTCACCGGGCGAAGGGCGGCAGACTACTGCACCGAGGCGCTGCTGGAGCCGCGCGGGCTGGCGGACGACATCGTGTTCTCCCGACCGGGAGAGGGCGTGCCTGGCGGGCCGCGGCTGCAATGCGCGGTTGCGGGACTGCCCCTGCGGGCGGTTCCGATGTTCGTCCTGATGCTGTGCGAACCCGACACTGCGAGCTTCGCGGCGGGCGGGGTCATGGCGATGCGCGGGGTGGCGGGGGTCTACTCGGCCGTGGGCGAGGTGATGGGCGGTAAGCCCGTCGAGGGGCTCCCGTCGCCGGGGATGCTCTCCGATTTGACCGCGCCGGAACACCTTGAACACTCCCCCACCCAAAAGCGCCGCTCCGTTTGGGCCGCGGGGCTGATACACGACTTGGGCCAAGCCAACATCTCCAACGCGGCGGGGCCCGGGTCGGTGGGGCACATGGGCGGGGCATCCGGCGGCACGGCGGTGTTCGATCCGACGCGGCGGGCGAGTTGCGCGGTGTGGGTCAACGGCGCCAACGGCAGTTTCCGGGATATGGAGATGGCGCGGCTGGTTCCGATGGACCGGATCCTCCGGGCTGTTCCCACCAGCGGGGAACGGCAAGACCGCTGAAATGGGGCAACCCTGCTACCCGTCGCCGGAATGGTTCGACCTCGCCCAGTCTCCGCGAGCCGGAAAAGGGGCCGATCTGGTGGTCGAGCACCGATGCGCCGGCTCCGCCGGCGAAACACAAGTCCACCAGCAGGCGTTTAGCGGCGAAAGGCTCGTCGGATGGGCGGCGGGTTCGCCATTCGGGAAGCCGCACATCGTGTTGAACCGCACTATCGCCGCAGACGCCGCCGACCTGCTCGGCAAAGCCGACCCCGCTGTTGCGGCCGCCACTTCTATACAGGTGGGAGGCGTCACCGCCGGACTGCTCGGCCTGGAAGCCTTCGCACGAGACGGACTCGCCGCGCTCACCGGCGGCGCCCCGCCGGTCGACATAGCCATCGAGGCCGCGCAAACCCCGTTCGGCGACGCCGAAGCCGCCTTGCGGCTGCACCCCGACGGGCGCATCGAAACCATACCCGCCGCCGAAGCCGACCCTGACATGGCCATCTCCGGCGACTGGGGCGACCTCGCTTTGTGGTCCCTAGAAGGGGAGTACCTCGTGTGGCTGATCACCGAGGAACGCGTCCGCCTCGCAGGCGACTTCCACCTCATCGCCTACCTTGAGGGATTCGCAGTGTGGCCCAAGCACCCCGCCGAGCAACAGTGGGCACGCCAATTCCACCGGCTCATGTCCAGATACCGCCGCTGCAGGCACCACCCCGAGTACGGACAGGCCGCACAGAGATGCACGCTGGCGGAGTGAAGAGCAGGCATCAGAGAGAAGTTGGGCGGACTTCAACGGGGTCGGCCATCACCTAGCAGCATTTTGGCCGGCACCTCGCTCAGTGGGATTACAGGTGCGCGGCCGAGTGCTGTACTTCGTTGGTGGTGCAGAGCAGATGAAGCCTCGGCGGGGCCCAGCCGTTCACGGGCATTCCCGGCCTGCTGCGGCCCTCCATGTGCTGTCGATGCTCATCTGGTCGTTGTTGCCCGCCTGGGCGACCCTGTTCGACTTCGACGAGCACCCTTGGCTGAGCGGGGGGATGATGCTGCTGTCGTCGGGGGCAGTCCAGGTTGCAGTGCCCATTACCTGGCAGCCGCAGATCGTGTCTGTGTGGGGCGAGAGGCTTGCTGTCCGGCGGGCGGACCCGGAAATGGGCGACAAACTGGCAGCGGCATACGGCAGGCCGTACAACGCCGATCTGCTGGAGGCGGTCATCCAAACCCGTGTTGTCTCCAAGCTCGTCTGCTTGGGGCGACAAGACGATAACGGCGCAGACCATCCCGAACTTGCCAGCAACCTCGTCCAGCGACTCGATGCCGTCAAGAACGGAGGCAGGTTCGCGAAGCTCCACGGCCATGCGCACAACAGCTGCGCGCCAGGTCAGCCCTCCTCCCCCGTCATCCAATGCTCGTGCTGACGCCCTGTTCGGTGATGTAGCCGGTGACGAGTTCGGCGGGGGTGATGTCGAAGGCCCAGTTTTGGGCGGCCATGCCCTCAGGAGCGAGCCGGACGCCGCCCACCTCGACCACCTCGATGTCGGGGCGCTGCTCGACCACGATGTCCGATCCCGATGCGGTGGCGGGGTCGATGGTGGAGGTGGGAGCGGCCACATAGAAGGGGATGTCGTGGTGTCGGGCCAGCACCGCCAGCGAATAGGTGCCGATCTTGTTGGCCACATCCCCGTTGGCCGCGATGCGATCGGCGCCCACTATGGCCAGGTCCACCTCGCCAGCAGCCATGAGCGAGCCGGCCATGGAGTCCACCACCAACGTGGCGGGGATGCCGAGCTGTTGCAGCTCCCATGCGGTGAGCCGCGCGCCCTGAAGCACCGGGCGGGTCTCATCCACCCATACCGACGGCTGTCGCCCCGCCTCATGGGCCGACCGGATCACGCCCAGCGCGGTCCCCCACCCCACGCAGGCCAGCGATCCGGTATTGCAGTGGGTCAGCACCCGGGCACCTTCGGGCACTACCGCAGTGCCGTGGGCCCCGATCGCTTGGTTAACCGACACATCGTCCACCGCGATCTGCACTGCCGCGGCCACCGGGTCGCCGGCGGCCAGCGCCCGGTCCACCCCCCAGGCCAGGTTCACCGCGGTGGGACGGGTGGCCTTCAGCAGCGAAGCCGCTTCGGCCATCTCCCGGCCTTGCACCGAGGCCAGCGCCACCCCCATGGCCCCGGCCGCTCCCAGCGCGGGCGCGCCCCGGATGGCCAGCTCGAAGATGAGCTCGCATAGCTGCTCGACGCTGTGCACATCGACCAGCACAAGCTCCTCAGGCAGCCTCCGCTGGTCGATGAGCCGGATGTGGTCGCCCATCCACTCGATGGTGGGCGGAATGGGGGAATCCTCGATCAGCGGCGACGGCATCCCGGGCTCCTGAAGCGGTCAGTACCGGTAGTGGTCGGCCTTGAACGGCCCGTCGGCCGACACCCCCATGTAGTCGGCCTGGTCGGGGGTGAGCCTGGTGAGGCGCACGCCTAGGGCGTCGAGGTGCAGTCGGGCCACCATCTCGTCCAGCTCTTTGGGCAGCGTGGCCACGTCGGTGCCGTAGGACTCGGCGTTGGCGTGCAACTCCATCTGGGCCAGTACCTGGTTGGTGAAGCTGCACGACATCACGAAACTGGGGTGGCCGGTGGCATTGCCCAGATTCAACAGGCGCCCCTCCGACAAGATGATCACCGAGTGCCCATCGGGAAAGACGTACTCGTCCACCTGGGGCTTGATGTTGATGCGCTGCACGTCGGACAGGGCGTTGAGCCCGGCCATGTCGATCTCATTGTCGAAGTGGCCAATATTTCCCACCACCGCCTGGTGCTTCATCCTTCCCAAGTGCTCGGCGCTGATCACGTCTTTGCACCCGGTGGCGGTAATGAATAAATCAGCGGTCTCCAGCACATCTTCGAGCCGCTGGACTTCGAAGCCCTCCATAGCCGCTTGCAGCGCGCAGATGGGATCCACCTCGGCGACCACCACCCGGGCACCTTGGCCCCGCAGCGACTGGGCGCAGCCTTTGCCCACGTCGCCGTAGCCGCACACCACCGCCGTCTTGCCGCCGATCATCATGTCGGTGCCCCGGTTGATGCCGTCGATCAGCGAATGCCGGCAGCCGTAGAGGTTGTCGAACTTCGACTTGGTGACCGAGTTGTTCACGTCGATGGCCGGAAACCGCAGAGTGCCGTCGGCCTTCATCCGGTAGAGCCGGTGGACCCCGGTGGTGGTCTCCTCCGAGACGCCGCGAACCCCCGCGGCAATGGCGCTCCACCGCCCGGGCTCGGCGGCCAGCGTGCGTCCCAGCAGGCGGCGGATCTCGGCCAGATCCTCGGAGTCCGCCTCGTCGGGGTCTCCTGCGGTGCCTGCCGCCTCGGCGTCGGCGCCCATGTGCACCAACAGGGTGGCGTCACCGCCGTCGTCCAAGATGAGGTTCGGGCCCCCGCCGTCGGGCCACAACAGCACCTTCTCGGTACACCACCAGTACTCCTCCAGGGTCTCGCCCTTCCAGGCGTACACCGGAACCCCTCGGGGCTCCTCGGGCGTGCCCGTCGGCCCGACGGCCACTGCGGCGGCGGCCGGATCCTGAGTGGAGAAGATGTTGCACGAGGCCCAGCGCACCTGTGCGCCCAGCGCAGTGAGGGTCTCGATGAGCACCGCGGTCTGCACGGTCATGTGGAGAGAGCCGGTGATGCGGGCCCCAGCAAGGGGCTGGGCGTCGAAATGCTGAGCCCTCAGGGCCATGAGTCCGGGCATCTCGTGCTCGGCGAGGCGGATCTCTTTTCGCCCGGCTTCCGCCAGGGCCAGATCAGCCACTTTGAAATCGTGCTCAGGAGACACGGCAACCATCGCTTTCAGTGTCGGACATTCAAGGCCAGATTGTTATCGGCGGTGGCCCGCCAGTACTTGTCGGGCGGCCATGACGGCAGGCACTGGACCCGGATCGAGGCCCACCGAGGCGGCCATCTCCAACGAGGTGACCGACCCCTGATACATCAGATCGAAAATTTGGGCCACCGGCCCCTCTCCGGCCGCCTCCACGGTGTAAACCGAGCTCACCACCTCGTCCATCAGGTCGATCAGGACCTCGAAGCCCCTCATCACCTCGGGATGCTCGAGGTCGTGTCGCAGAACCACCATGCTGAACACTTGCCGGGTCAGGTCCCCGTGTTGGCCCCACCCGGCGATCTCGTTGTGCAACAGGTCGGGCACCCCCGCGCTGAACGCCGGGGCCTTGGCACTGGTGTTGATCATGTTCTTCCAGTGCCGGGCGGCCACCGAGCCGAGTCCGCCCCCGCCGTAGATGAGCGGCACCGTGCCAGCGAGGCGGCGGGCCATGGTGGTGGCCGGCTCCCGACCCGTGTCCCTCCGGCTTCGGATCTGGTCCACCGCAAAGCGCACCCACTGCGTGGCGCCCGGGAACAGCCCCATCTGCTCGAGGATGATCATCGGGGCGACAGTGAGCACGCTCAGCCCGGCCCGGGGCGGATAGAGCATGGGATCCACCTCAACTAGCGGTGCGCCCCATGAAGTAGCCATCTGGGCCAGTTGGCCGCCCCCGGTTACCGCCACAACACGCCCGCCGGCCTCGGCCGCCTGCGCCGCGGCCTGGACGATCTCCGGAGTGTCGCCGCTGGCCGATAGAGCGAACACCAGGGTCTGCTCGTCCACATACGACGGGGGCTGATAGCTCTTTACCACCACAATGGGCAGAGGCATGAACGGCCCGGCAGTCACCGACAGCAGGTCGCCGGCGAATCCCCCTGGACCCATACCCAGCACCAGCACATTGGCAATCTCCGATCGGTCGGGCAGCCCGTCCAGGTCTTGGGAGCGGTCCAGCGCGTCCAACATCTGCTCGGGAAGCCGGTTGACCGCGGGCCACATGCCCAATGTGTCCACTCGCTCGCTCACTGTCCCGCCTCGCACCTACTCACGGGATAAACGTGAAGGAAATGGAATCGGACTCCGCCTTCGCCATCAGGCGATCGTGCTCGTCATTGTCCACGGCCTCGGCCTCGTCGATGAGCATGTTGGGGATGTCGTCCTCCACCAGATAGCGGCGGTGCTGGCGGGGGTTGTACAGCGAGTCCTCGTCGGGGAAGTAGAGCAGCGGCCCTTTGTCGTCGGGACAAGCCAGTATCTCGAGCAATCGGGGGTCCAGAGCCATAGCCACAGTCTTACTCACGCAGCGCCCCGATCCCTAGCAGCCATCAGCCGGTTTGGGCTCGGAACACCAGGGCGGTTCCAGAGATCTCGTACTCCCCGGTTGGTGCCGGTAGCCAAACCGCCTCGCCACCGGTGATCTGGTGGCCCGCCGCAACTGCCTCGCCTGATGCACACAACACGATCTCCGGTCCGTTGGTGCGACACAGAAGCTCGCCGGTCACTTCGATACGAGTAAGGCAGAAGTCAGGGACTGGGGGACAAAAAGTGAACAACGGGCTGTCGGGGGTTATCAGCGGAACCTCGCCATCCCGGCCGTCCACCACCCTCAAGAGTGAGGGTAAGTCCACGTGCTTGTTGGTGAGACCCCCCCTCAGCACGTTGTCGCTGTTGGCCATGATCTCCACCGCCACCCCGTGCAGGTACACGTGAAGGTTTCCCGCTCCTAGAAAGAGGGCTTGGCCCGGGAGGAGTTGGACCAAGTTCAGCATCAAGGCGATAGCCACTCCGATGTCACCGGGATGCTGCTCAGCGATCCGCACCGCCCACCTCCGCTCTTCGGGAAACGGGCCCGGTTCGCCGCAGGCTGCCCCCACCTGATTGGCAATTGCCGCGCCGGATTCCGGCGGGCGTTCGAGGAGCCACCGCAGGGCGCGGCCGGCCTCGCCCGACTGCAATAAGCCGATTGCCGGGCCCAGTTCGGAGACCCCCAGAGATTCGAGCAACGACGCCGCGGTGTTCATCGGCCGGAACCCGCAAAAGGCGGTGAACGGCTCAAGAGCGCAGATCAGCTCCGGCTTGTGGTTCCGGTCGCGGTACGACCGATGGTCGGCGTCGACGGGGACGCCCTGTTCGTCCTCCGAGTCGAATCCTGCTTCGGCTTGCTGGCGGGTGGGGTGGGTCTGTAGGGACAGCGGCTGCTCCACGGCCAGGATCTTGAGCAGAAAGGGCAGCTCTCCCCCGAATGACTGGGCTGTATCGGCCCCCAGCTCACCCTCCGGGTCGTCGGCGATCACCTGGTTGAGTGGCCGGACCATCCCGCCTCGCCGCAGCACCGACGGCGCCCGGGGGTGGGCCCCCAGCCACAACTCAGCCTGGGGCTCACCGGTGGGGGCCGCACCCATGATCCGGGGCAGGGCATCTCGCGACCCCCATGCGTAGGGTTGGATCGCCCCATTTAGGACACCCGGTGTGCTCACATTCTCAAGATAGGGGATATCGCTCTCACGCCAACCAGATCAGGTTGATCACCGCAACCAGATTGAAGCCGATGTGGGCCCAAATGGCCGGCCCCAGTCGCCCATATCGCTTCACCAACAGGGCGGCAATGATGCCGAAAGCCATCAGTGCGGGGAATTGGAGCAGCTGGAAATGCGCCGCGGCGAAGATTGCCGAGGAGATCAGCACCCCGGCTGCCGAGCCCCACTTCCGCTCCAGCGCCCGCAGAGTCAGCCCCCGGAAGAACAGCTCTTCGAAGATCGGCGCTCCCACCACCACTCCCAGCATCACCATGGCGATATCGCCCGGGGAGGCAGCCCGGTCGGTGATCTGACGGGCGGCCTCGCTCACATCGAAATCGAAGAACTGCTGAAACGGCGCATAGATGAGCCACACCACGACGATTTGGGCGAAAACCCCGAACGCCAGCCCGACAGGCACATCTGATGCCCGCATCGACCAGCCGAAGTCTCGGCGCAGGCCGTTGCCCCGAAATCTGGCTGCCACCACCGCGGTAAGGCCCAGCCCGGCCCACAGGCCGAGCTGTCCCACTGGCAGGGTCCACAGCGGCAGCGCCGGGTCGCTGCGCTCTTGATTCAGGGCGTCGCCCAGCCCATAGCGGCCCACATACGATCCGGTCCCGGTCGCCCCTCCGGTGCCCAGCCCGGTAGCGGCCAATACCGCCGCGAATACCACCACCGCGGCCACCAAGGAAAGCAAAATGCCGATGAGCACATCGGGCAGACCCCACCGGATCTCCTGCCCTTCGCTCTGCTTCGCAGCCGCCACAGGCCCGCAGCGTAATGGTGACTTTGTCACCGAGCCCTCGTAGAATTGACCAATGGCCTCGCCCCCGCCGCCGCCTCCTCCGCCGCCTGAGCGGCGAGACCCCGAGCGCGGGCCGGATCAGCAGCCCGCCACTCAGAGCCGAATGCCCCGCTGGGTGTGGTTTGTGGTGCTGGGGCTGCTTGCCGCTCTGTTGTTCTCCAACGTGTTCGGAGGCGAGGACAAGGGCGAGGAGATCTCGTTCCGCTCATTCGTGGAAACTGCCCAGCTCAACCAGATCGAGGAAGCGGAGTACAACAACAACACCGGGGAAATCAAGGGCACGCTGACCGACGGCTCAAAGTTCTACACCACCGGTCCCAATCCCCTGGGCGAGCAAGTCGAGCAGAATCTTCGAACCAGCATTACGACGTTCCAGTTCCACACGCCCAAGACCAGCTTCTGGGTCAGTCTCCTGCCTCTGTTGATCCCGATTGGATTCATATTCTTGATCTTCTGGTGGTTCCAGCGCCGGGCCCAGGGCCAAATGAGCGGGATCATGTCCATCGGCCGGTCCAAGGCCAAGACCTACACCACCGAGCGGCCCGGAACCACCTTCGAGGACGTGGCCGGCTACGAGGGAGTCAAACAGGAGATCGTCGAGGTGGTCGACTTCCTCAAGCACCCAGAAAAGTTCGCCCAGATCGGGGCCCGCATCCCCAAGGGAGTGCTGCTGGTGGGTCCACCGGGCACCGGCAAGACGCTCATCGCCCGGGCAGTGGCGGGAGAGGCCGGCGTGCCCTTCTTGTCGGTCACCGGGTCGGATTTCATGGAGATGTTCGTCGGAGTGGGCGCCAGCCGAGTGCGGGACCTGTTCCAGTCGGCTCGCAAGATGGGCCGGGCCATCATCTTCATCGATGAGATCGACTCCATCGGCCGCAAGCGGGGCGCCGGGCTGGGCGGAGGACATGACGAGCGGGAGCAGACCCTCAATCAGATGCTGGCCGAAATGGACGGCTTCGAGGCCACCGAGGGCATCGTGATGATGGCCGCCACCAACCGGCCCGACATCTTGGACCCGGCACTCTTGCGACCCGGTCGGTTCGACCGCCAGGTGGTCGTACCCCTGCCGGAGGCCGATGACCGGCTGCAAATCCTCAACGTCCACGTGCGGTCCAAGAAGATCGCCGCCGATGTGGACCTCCCCCTCATCGCCCGGGGGTCGCCGGGAATGAGCGGTGCCGACCTCGCCAACCTGGTGAACGAGGCTGCACTGTTCGCCGTGCGCAGCGAATCCGATCAAATCCGCATGACCCATTTCGAGAACGCTCGTGACCGAATGCTGATGGGCCAGCGGCGGGAATCCATGGTCATGTCCGAGGAGGAGCGGCAGATCACCGCCTACCACGAGGCCGGCCATGCGGTGTGCGCCGCGGTCTTGCCCCACGCCGACCCCTTGCACAAGGTGACCATCATCCCCCGGGGCATGGCCTTGGGGGTGACCATGACCCTCCCCGAAGAAGACCGCCACACTCTGCGGCGCAACTACCTGGACGACATGCTGGTCATGCGCATGGGCGGGCGCATTGCTGAGGAGTTGGTATTCGGCGTGTCGTCCAGCGGCGCGGCCGACGACCTGGCCGGCGCCACCGAGTTCGCCCGCCGCATGGTGCGGGAGTGGGGCATGAGCGACCGTATTGGGCCGATGGCTTGGCGCAGCGCGGGACAGGTGTTCTTGGGCGATGACATGATGACCAGCCGCGAGTACAGCGACGAGACCGCCCGGGTGATCGACGAAGAAGTGGCCGAGATCTTGCGAACTCAGGAAAACCGGTGCCGCGATGTCCTCTCCGAGCACCGCAACGCCCTGGATTTGGTGGCAAGGGCTCTGCTGGAGCACGAGACGATCTCTGGCGAAGAGGTTGGCCGACTCGTGGAGGTTGGCGCCGACGGCCCCGCCGGCGATCCCCGCGATGTGATCGGGGCTGCTTTGGGCGCCCGAAGCACGGGGGGCACGATGGGCACCGGAACGACCACCGTTGCCTCTGCGGCCGATCTGGAGGAGCCTGACCCCCCGGAGACGTGGCCCGCACCCTGATCGCCCTGGGGGTCATCGCTGGAGCCCTGGCCGTGGCCTGGCTCTACCGGCGCTATCGCCCTTCGACTCCGACGGCGCCGACTTACTCGATCCCCCACCGGCTGGAACGCTGGGACTTCGCCCAGCCCAACACCGAGTGGCTGCTGGCCGTGTTCACCTCCAAGACCTGCTCAACCTGTGCCGCGGTGATGAACGCGGCCGAGAGCCTGGCCGATGACGCTCTGGCGGTGCAGGAGGTGGAGTTCCGCCGCCACGGCGAACTGCACCGCCGCTACACGGTGGACGCCGTTCCGTTGGCCGTCCTGGCTGATCACACCGGCACTGTGTGCGCTTCGCTGGCCGGCCCGGCCACCGAAGCGGAGCTGTCGGCTCTCATCGCATCGGCTCGCCAACTGCCGGGTACGGTCTAAGCCAGTGAGCTTGTCGCGGGATTTGGCGCAGACCCGGGAGTTCTTCACCTCCCGGGCGTCTGGCTGGGAGGACCGCCACCCCGATGACGATGTCTCGTTCAAGTGGGCCGTTGACCACTTAGGGCTTTCCCCTGGTGATGTGGCTGTCGACGCCGGCTGCGGATCAGGTCGGGCGCTGGTTCCCATGCGGGATGCGGTGGGATCCCAGGGCGCGGTGCTCGGCATCGACGCCACTCCGGCCATGCTCCGCGAAGCGTCCCGCTTGGGGCGGCAGAACATATCGGTTTGCGCGTTGGGAGATGTCGGCCGCCTGCCGGTGCGCGACAACTGCGTAGCCGGGATCTTGGCCGCTGGGCTGCTTCCCCACCTGCCCGATCCGGTGGGCACGCTGCGGGAGATGGCCCGGGTCGCCCAGCCCGGAGCCCGGTTGGCCGTGTTCCACCCCATCGGCCGCCTCGCCCTGGCCGCTCGCCATCAAGAGCGGGGCGCTCACGCCCATGACATGAACATCGACCCCCACCGCATCGGGCCCCTTTTGGCCGAGGGAGGCTGGACGCTGGAGCTTTTGGATGACGCCGAGGACCACTACTTGGCCCTAGCGGTGTGCGATGTCTGATAGGCCGACGAGCGATTCCGTCTTGGTCGAGGTGGCAGACGGAGTGGCCTGGGTGATGATCAACCGCCCCGAGGCCCGCAACGCCATCAACCAGGCGGTTTCAGAAGGCTTGGCCGAGGCCTGGGACCGGGTGGAGTCCGACGACGACATCGCAGTGGCCGTGCTGACCGGCGCGGGCGAAATGGCCTTCTCGGCCGGGGCCGACCTCAAGGAGATGGCCGCCCGAGCCGAGCGGGAGTTGCCCTCTCACATCCTCGGCGGCCGCCTGGCCAACGGAGAGGTCTCCAAGCCGGTCATCGCCGCGGTGAACGGTGTGGCCTACGCCGGCGGCTTCAACCTGGTCATGCAGTGCGACCTGTGCGTGGCCGCCGACCACGCCCGCTTTGGCATCCTCGAGGCCAAGGTGGGCCGGGGCTCGCCGTGGGCAAACCAATTGGGCTGGCTGATCCCCCCTAGAGCGGCCATTGAGCTGCTGTGCACCGCCGAACCCATCAGCGCCCAGCGGGCTTACGAACTCGGCTTGGTGAACCGGATGGTGCCCGCGGCTCAACTGAGGTCGGCCACAGCCGAACTCGCCGCGGCAATCACCGCCAACGCACCGCTCACCGTGCGCGCTGGCAAAGCCATGGTCCGAGCCACCGCCGGGCTGTCCCCGGCCGAGGCGCCCGCGGTGGCCGACGGGATATACGAGCCGGTCTATGCCAGCGAAGACGCCCAGGAGGGACCCCGGGCATTCGCCGAGAAACGACCACCCCGCTGGCGGGGCCGTTAGTCCAACGCTTTCAGCAGCCCGTCCAGATTCTGGGGACCGGGGGCTCTTGCGCCGGATTCGATCTCACCCACCATCTTGTAGACCGCGTCGTTGACCGGGGTGGGGATGCCCAAGCGCAAGCCTTCCTGGCTGACGAACCCGCTGAACGAGTCGATCTCGGTCTTGCGGCCTCGCTCGATGTCGGTGGGCATCGATCCCTTTACTTCGCCCACCTCGGCCGCGGTGGCCTCCCAATCGGCGGCCAGCTCAGCAGACCCCGGCCCTCCCACTCCTCCGACCAGAATGCGCTCGGTGTCGATGCCGCTGACCGGTTCGATCTGGTGGCCCCGCGCCTGCCCGACCGCCACTGCTTCAGATCCGCAGGCCAGGCTCACCCTCCGAGGACCGGGCTGCTCCCGGCAATCCCGAGCTCGGCCCCCAAGCACCGCGTTGACTGGGTTGCTCATGCAGTTCATCACCAGCTTCGACCAGATGGCCCCCCAGATATTGTCGCTTTCCGCAACGTCAATACCCAGGCCCAGCGCCTCCGACACCTGCTCCAGGCGATCGGTGCGGGTTCCGTCGAGCTCGCCGATCTGAAGCGCGGGTTGCCAGTCGAGCCTCACCCGACCCGGCCCGACAGCCTCGGCGGGAAACAGCACCACCGCGCCAATCACCCGCTCCGGGCCCAGCAACTCGGCCAGCAGGGGCTCGTTGACCCCGTTCTGGGCGGAGATCACTGTGGCGTCGTCGGTCAGCCGAGGGGCCAACAGCGGGGCCAGCCATCGGTTGTCGAATGCCTTGGACGCGATAACCAGTAGGTCGACCGGCGCCAGCCGCCGCCACTCATCGATGTGCCATGCAGTCAACCGAGCCGTTCGCTCCCCTTCCGGACTTGGACCTACCAGGCGCAGGCCGGAAGCCCGGATGGCCTCGACATGGTCGGCCCAGGAGTCGATCACGCTGACTTGCCCGCCACCGACGGCCACCTCGCCGGCGACGGCGCCGCCGATTCCACCAGCGCCGGCCACAACCACATGCATCAGCGCCATGCTAGGAATTCTCTATGGCCCTCACCCGATATCGAGACGTGGAGTGGTTCCAACCCGGGGAGAACCCCGACCCCGACGACACCGATCTGATGAAGGCATGGCTGCACCGGGGGTCGTTCTTCGCCCACGCCATCCGATTGGCGCCCGGCTATGTGGTGCCGCCCCACAGCCACGACCGGGACGAGCTGATGGTGGTGTTGGCCGGTAGCGCCACCTTGGAAAGCGGCGTGGTGGTAGAGCCGCCCGACACCCTGCTATTGGCCGCCAACGTGGAATACGGCTTCACCGCGGGCCCTGAGGGCATGGAGTTCATGGTGGTCCGCACCGGCCAAGCCGGCCTTACCATCACCGGATGAGCCCGTCGGCCAAGGATCTCACCCCGCTGGTGCGGCCCCGGTCCATCGCGGTGGTGGGGGCCACGCCTCCGGGGGGAAACAAGCTGGGGTCGTGGGCGCTGAGCAATCTGCTCAAACACAACGTCTCGGCCGATCTCTACCTGGTAAATCCCCGCTACGACACGCTGGTGGGACGGCCCTGTTACGCCGATCTCGGATCGCTGCCCGAACCCCCTGAGCTGGTGCTCGTGCTGGTCCCGGCCGCCGCAGCCATCGAAGTGCTGCGCCAAGCCGAGGCCATCGGCTCTCAAGCAGCCATATTGTTCAGCGGGGGGTTCGGCGAGGGCGACCGGGCAGGTTCGCCGCTCGACCTTGAGCTCCAGGCGCTCTTGGCCGACACCTCGATGGCGGTATGCGGACCCAACACCAATGGCATCATCAATTGCGTCGACCGGATCCCCGCGGGGTTCCCGCCCTACGCCATGGCCGATGAACTGCCCGTCGGCACCCTCGGCGTGGTGTCGCAAAGCGGCGCTTTGGTTTCGTCTCTGGTCGAGCACCTGCTGGGAAACGGTCTCGGCCTCACCGTGGGCTTTGCGGTGGGAAACGGCATCGATCTGAAGGTGAGCGACTACGTCCGGCACTTGGCCGGGGACGACCGCACCGAGCAGATCGTGGCGTATGTCGAGGGCCTGGACGACGCCGACCGGTTCTTCGACGCCGCCGACGCAGCCGCTGCTGCGGGAAAGCCGGTGATCGTGCTCAAGGGTGGCCGATCTCCAGAGGGGGCTGATGCTGTCCGCGGCCACATCGGGGCATTGGTGGGCGACTACGACGCCTTTGCCGCCCGTTGCCGTCAGCACGGCATCTTGATGGCCCACGACTTGGCCGAATTGGCCGCTTTGCCCATGGCCCGAGGCCAGTGGGGCAAGCGGGTCGGGGTGCTGTCGTCATCGGGGGCGGTGGCGGGAATCTTGGCCGATTCCGCCCGCCACAACGGCTTTGAAGTGCCTCCCTTGGGTGGCGCGACCCGCTCGGCGCTGGCCGAGCGCATGACGCTGGGCGAGCCCCGCAATCCGCTGGACCTCACCGGACAGTCGGTGGTCGACTTCGATCTGATGCCTGCGGCGCTCGAGGCCATGGGCAACGATCCTGGGCTGGACGTGCTGGTCCACGGAATGCTGATCGGTCCCGATCTGTCCATCAACAGCCAAGTCGACGCCCTGGTGGCTCAGGCCGAGCAGGGCACGCCGATCGCGGTGTTCAGCGCGCCCGGATGGCATGCCGTGGACTACCCCAAGCTGCTCGAATCCGGTATCCCGGTGTTCGGCTCAGCCGACCTCCTGTTCCGCTGCCTGGCCGCCTGGCAGAGCCGCACGCCCCAACTGCCATCGGCGGAAGAGCCGCGGGCCTGGCCGCAGGAATCCCTCGAAGATCTGCTCGCCGACATATTGGCGCCCACCTGCGCACCGGCCGAGTATGCCGATGACCGGCCCGCCGCGGTCAAGCTGCTGGGTGAGGGTTTGGACCACAAGACCGACCTCGGGTTGGTGGAGCTCAACGTGGCCCCCGAAGACATAGCCGATGCCGCCGCCCGATTGGAGGCTCGCGGCAAGGAGTTGGGCTTGGCCGACGCCGCGGTGGTGGTCCAGTCCATGGCCGATCCCGGCGTGGAGCTGATTGTCGGCACCAGGGTCGACCCCGAGGCCGGTCCCTGCGTGGTGGCCGGACTCGGTGGCGTGCTCACCGAGTTGGTCGACGACGTGGCCATCTCGCCGGCCCCGCTGAGCTTGGCCGACGCCCACGCCCTTTTGGACGCCACCAAGGCAGGCGCGCTGCTTGATGGCTACCGGGGCGAGCCGGGCCGCGACCGACAAGCCGCCGCCGAGGTGCTGGTGCGACTGGGGCGCATCGCGGCCCGCGGCCACACGGAGGCCGAGATCAACCCGCTCATCGTGCATACTTCTGGGGTCACCGCCGTCGACGTGCTCATCGGCGGCCGCCGCAGCTGAGCGAGCATCAACCGCACAGGGAGGCCCCCATGGAGTTCACCCCCGAACAGGAGATTTTGCGGGAATCGGTGCGGGCCTTCGCGGCCAAAGAGATGCCCGACGGGTTCGCCCGGGAGTGGGACATCAAGGGCGAGCCCCCGCTGGACACCTACCAGCGGTTCGCCGACGCCGGGTTCATGGGGGTGGGCATCCCCGAGCAATACGGCGGCCAAGGCGGCGGCATCGTGGAGGTAGCCATCGTCTTGCACGAGCTGAGCCGGGCCATGATGTCGTTCGCCATCATGGTGTACCGGTCGGCCATCCACGCGTCGGGGGGATTGCAGATCTACGGCACCGAGGAGCAGCGCGAGCGGTTCCTGCCCGGCATCGCCAGCGGCCGCTACAAGTTCTGCTTCTCGCTCAGCGAGCCCGACGCCGGCTCAGACGCCTTCAATCTGAAGTGCCGGGCGGCGCGCAACGGCGACGAGTTCGTGGTGAACGGCACCAAGATGTGGAACTCCTTCGCCCGCCACGCCGACTATGTGCTGCTGGCCACCCGGACGTCCGATGAGCCGAAGAAACAAGACGGCATCACATTCTTCGTGGTGGACCTGTCCAGCCCCGGCATCGAGATCACCCCCATCGAAACCATCGGCGAGCGGGCCAGCGGCACCAACATGGTCACCTACACCGACGTCCGGGTCCCGGCGGCCAACATCTTGGGGGCCGAGGGCCAGGGGCATCGCAACCTCCAGGCCAATCTGGAGCGGGAGCGGTTCTCCTCGCTGCCCATCAACCTCGGGCCGATGGAGGCCATCTTGGAGGAGGCCGTCGATTACGCCAACACCCGGGAGCAGTTCGGCCAGGCCATCGGTCGCTTCCAGGCCATCCAGCACATGCTGGCCGACGTGGCCGTGGACGTGAACATCGCCCGCACCCTCACCTGGGACCTGGCCCGGCGCATCGCCGCGGGCGAGCAGTGCGCCCTGGAGGTGTCGATGGCCAAGCTGTGGATCAGCGAGGCCATGATGCGAGCCAGCTACACCGGGATGCAGGTGATGGGCGGCTACGGCTACACCCTCGACTCCAACATGCAGCTTCACTGGCGAAACGCCCGCCTCGGCACCATCGGCGCCGGCTCCAGCGAGATCCAGCGCAACATCATCGCCCGCCAAATCGGCCTCGGCCGCTAGCCCTCCTGACAACCGGAAAGCTGATTGGCCTGTCTACCGCGGTTGACGGGTCGCTATAGTGGGCATATGTCCAGGGAGCGCACCGGTGCCGAACGATATTTCGCTGAGCGCATGGACGACCCCGAGTACCGCTTCCACTTCGAGACGGCCCGACGCCGAACTGGTCAATTCGACATGATCATCCGCCAGATTGAGCAACGCAGGAACGAGATCGGCTGGAGCTATACGGAATTGGCTGTCCATGCTGACGTGGACCCGCAAGACATTCAGCAGATCTACTCGCTGGATCAACCCGATCCGCCTTTCAGCACGGTTGTTGCCCTTGCCGATGCGGTCGGCCTCGAATTGGAGGCTCGACTTCGGTCAGACGTTCCGCTCGATTCAGCTCAGGTCAGCTGATCACTTTCCGAGCCCTATCGAACTCTGCACGATACGTCTTGGCCCTCCTGTAGTCTCTCTGCTTAGCCGCTTGTCGCTTTGGCTTGGAAAACCCGTAGACACAGATGATCGACGATCCGCCGAGGTCGTCAGCGTCGCTCTCTAGAAGGCACAGCAGACGGAAGTTGGCCCTCGCGCCTTGAATGCGGACTTCATAGAACCCTCCCATCTCCCCGCGCATTGCCTTCCACTTGCCACCACCAGGAAATGAAGGAGGAGGTGCTTCGGCAACAGCCTGCAACACGTCCTGGAACTTGGCAGCAACGTCGACGGGTAGGGAACTCAAGAACTCCATGGCAGGCACTGCTTCGCCAGGATCGTCACTCTTGTCCCGCTGGAAGAAGTGAATGAGCCAAGGTTCATGGCTCTGCCCCAGTCGACTAGCCATCAGCCTTCGTCAATCTCATATCTACTTATATAGCTCGACAAATATCAAAAGTAGACAAAGAATCAGAAAACCGCCGCCGCCGCGAACGAGAGATGCCGCAGATCGGGTCGATAGTGTCGCAGCCGTGAACAAACCCTCGGTGCTGGCGGACTTGGCCGGACGGGAACCTGATGACCTGGCGTTGGAGGACGACACCCACCGGGTGAGCTGGGCCGAGCTGGACCGGCGCACCCATGCCATAGGTCGGGGCCTGCTAGCCGCCGGGGCCTCACCAGGGGATCACGTTGGGCTGGTGTGCTCCAACCGCACCGAGTTCGTGGAGGTCATGCTGGCCTGCTTTCGGGCCGGGTTGAAGATGACCCCGATCAAGACCAACTGGACGGCCACCGAGATTGCCTACGTGCTGGATGACGCCGGCTCGGCCCTGGTGGCAACCGACTCCCCCGCGGCCCGAGACGCAGCCGGCGACCGGCCAGTGGTGTGGATCGACGGCGACTTCGACGCCTGGGTTGACGCCCAAGATCCAACTCCGTTCCCAGCCGGGGGCACCGGATACCGCATCCCCTACACCTCGGGCACCACCGGTCGGCCAAAAGGGGTGGAGCGCACCCTGGACTCGGAGTCCACCTTCGAGCAGTGGTGGGAGTTCTCGTCACTTGGGGCTCAAGGGCTGGGTCTGCCCCGCGACGGGAAGCACCTAATGGTCGCCCAGCTCTTCCATGGCGCTCCCCTGGCGTTTGCCCTGGGAGCGCTGGCCAACGGCGCCCCCATGCGGATCATGGGTCGGTGGGACGCCGATCGGGCGGTGGACGTCATCAACGACGGGGTGACCGCCTCCATCATGGTGCCCACCATGTTCCGCCAGCTTCTGGGGCTGCCTGATGAGCGCAAAGCTGAGGTGGACCACTCCCGCCTCGCCACCGTCCTGCACGGCGGCGAGCCCTGCCCGGTTCCGCTAAAGCAGCGCATGATCGAATGGTGGGGGCCGATCTTCACCGAGTACTACGGCTTCACCGAGGGCGGCATGACCATGTGCAACTCGACCGAGTGGCTGGCCCGGCCCGGCACGGTGGGCACCCCCATCGGCGAGCTGGACATCCAGATCGTGGACGGCGACGGCGAGATTCTGGGCCCCGGCGAGCCCGGCACGGTGTACTTCCGCCGACCAGAGGGACGCTACTTCCGCTATATCAACGCCGACGACAAAACCGACGACGCCTACAACGACTCCGGTTTCTTCTCGGTGGGCGACATCGGCTACCTCGACGAGGACGGCTACCTGTACCTTTCAGGCCGCAGCTCCGAGGTGATCGTGGCCGCCGGAGTGAACATCTACCCCGCCGAGATCGAAGACGTGGTGTTCGCGGTGGACGGGGTGGCCGACGCCTGCGCGGTGGGCGGACCAGATCCCGACCGGGGTGAGCAGGTGGTGGTGTACCTGGCCGTGGCCGATGGCTTTGCCGACGACGACGTGACCGCGGCCATCGACGCCGCCTGCGCCGAGCACCTCGCCGGATACAAGCGCCCCCGCCGCTACATCATCCGCCCCTCCGTCGACCGCGACCCCACCGGCAAAGTCCTCCGCACCAAACTCCGCGACGAGATCTGGGCTAGCGAATCTCCGCCGAGCACCAAGAAAACCTGATTTCCTTAACGCTCCCACATCAGGGTGTCGGACATGAATTGGCTCCAGGCAAACCAGAACGCTTGATGACCTTCGATCTCGTCGCCGCCCGCATCGATGGCCCACACCCCACCCCCGTCCAAGCGGAGCTCCACGCCGCTCAACTCCACCACCTCGCCGGCTCGCAGCGCGGCAGCCGCTGCTTCCACCGGGAACGCGACGGGCGTGCCGTCGTCCAGTACCACGCCAAACACTTGGTCTTGAACGCCGAGGCGTTCGTCGACGTCGCCCACCGGGAAGATGGGTCCATTGTCGTCGCGCCCACCCAGCGGGTCGAAGGGGTATGTCCGGCCGATCCCGCCGTCCTCGGCGATGATCGTGGTGTCGGGATACGCGGTTTTCCAGTCGCCCCAGGTGGTGGTGACCACTGTGGCCTGCGCCAGCACAACCCCTTGTCGGTGCAGCGGGCCTGACACCGCATGCCCGGTGAATGTGTCGAATACCGACTTGGTCACCAGGTCATACATCACCTTATTCGATCGCGACAGCAAGCCCGATGTCCGCAAGATTGGCATCTCGACCCCGGCGGGGACTTCGTCGGTGAAATAGGCCTGGGCCGAGCCGCACAGCGTGCAGTACGGCATGCCGATGCGGCGTCCCCCGAGCGAGTCGTTGACCATCTCGTGGATTTCCATGATGTGGCGGGGGTAGGCCCGGGCTTCGTCGCCGATTACCACGGCAAACACGATGCCGTCGTCGGGATACCACGAGCCTCCCTCGGCATCGGTCACGCCCGGGTCGTCGAGGGCCGGAATGCAACCCAACAAGCACGGCCGGGAGTCGCCGAATTCACGATTGTCAATCAGCACCCCTCCCCAACTCACCAGGCGCCAGTCGATGTCGGCGTCAGCGTCTTCAAAGAACGGCTGCCAGCCCGGCTCGATCAGAATGAACAGCCGTCCCTTGTAGTCGGCATAGCCGTCGAAGGCGGGCAGATCCCAAGCAATCAGGTGATCAGTCACCGATTGCCACGGGCTTCGGAACGCCGCAGGGTCGTCGGACAGCTGAGCGCCTGTCAGTTCTTCAAAGGCCGAGATCGCTCCATCGGTGATGTCGCCGGGGCGAAGAAACCTCATCAGATCAGACAGAATCCAGGCCAGGCGCGCATCGCCCAACTGCCCAAGCCGGGACACCGCGTCGCCGTCGATTCCGCTAGTGAGGAAGCTGGACCAGATGCTGTCGAGCTGGTCGGTGGCCGATTGTGACAGCGGACCAGTGGGTACCGGGGGTGCGGGAGGGAACTCGTAGCCCAGGAAATTCCTCAGCTGCCCGGTCTCGCGTGGATCCATCACCACCGCGTCGGTGGTCGGAGGAGCTGGCGCAGATGGAGTGACAACCGTAGAGCTCGCGGTGCCTGTGGGCTGGGTGCTGTCCTCGCCGGGCGCGACTGCCGTCGTGGGGGGCGAAGTTGGAACCAGGCTGGGGTTGTCGGCGCTCGAGCACGCCGCAGCAAGAACGGCGGCTCCCACGAGCAGCGCTCCCAGGCGGACATGCACAAGGCCACACTAGGTGGCCCATATCGGACCTAGCGTTCCGACTTCATCAGCGCCTTGATCATCGAGGGTGTGACCGGCAGATCGGTGACGGCGCCGGGCCGACCGATCGCTTGTTCGATTGCAGTGGCCAACGCCGCACCGCACGCATTGGTGCCGCCTTCGCCAGCACCCTTGACCCCGAGAGGGTTCAAAGGACTGGGGGCGTCCTCGGAGAGCAACACCTCTACTGGCGGTGTCTCCGATGCCGTCGGCAACAGGTAATCCATGAACGAGGTCACCAGCGGCTGGCCCAGGCTGTCGTAGAGAAACTCCTCAAAGAGGGCACCACCGATGCCTTGAGCGGCGCCGCCTTGGATCTGTCCCTCGATCAGCATTGGATTGATCGCCCTTCCGACGTCGTAGGCCACCACATATCGCTCGATCTCGACGGCACCCGAGTGGGGATCGACTTCGACCACCACCGCATGGGCGCCATAGGGATAGGTCATGTGGTCGGTGTTGAAGGTGGCCTCGGCTCGCAGGGTTCCACCGCCAGCCGAAGCGATCTCGGCCAGGGTCAGTGATTTGTCGGGTTGACCTCGTACTCCGATCTTGCCCGCCCGGTACTCCAAGTCCTCTGCCTTCGCCTCCAGCATGTCCGACGCCCGGTCGCGGGCGACCTCTTTGACGGCATCGGTGGCCAGGCGGGTGGCCGACCCGGTCATGACCGTCACCCGGCTGGCGAACGCGCCCATGCCGCGCGAGATGCGATCGGTCTGACCGTGGACCACCTCGATATCGCGGTAGTCCATGTCAAGATCATCAGCGCAGATCTGGGCTATGACAGTTTCAACCCCCTGCCCCACTGAGGCCGCGCCGGTCACAACCTCAACAGTCCCATCACCTCGGATCGAGATCTGGACGTCTTCGAAGGGCCCGAGCCCTGACTTCTCCACGAACATACCAATGCCGAGCCCAACCAGCTCGCCCTTCGACCGCCGGTGCGCCAACTCGCCGTCGAGCCGCTCGAAGTCGATGTGGCCGACGAGGCGCTCGAGGATCCGGGAGTAGTCGCCCGAGTCGAGCACAACGGAGGTACCCAAGACCGCCAACTGCCGGTCGAACGGCATCGCATCAACCGAGATCAGATTTCGCTGCCTGACGCTGACCGGATCGAGCCCGACCAGATGGGCCGCGGCCTCGACCACTCGCTCGCACACGAAGGTTGCCTCGAACCGCCCGGGAGCTCGATAGGTGCCCGCGGGCGTCTTGTTGCTAAGGCAAATGTGACCCCGAGACCGGTACGCCGGGAATGCGTAGGGTCCGGGCAGCATCGCCGCGGTAAGCGATGGCACGGTAGCGCCGTGGGTGCGGACGTATGCCCCTTGGTCGTACCAGAACTCATCGTCGACCGCGACAATCAGCCCGTCCCGTTTCACGGCGGCCCTGATTCGATGGCGCTGATCGCGGCTGTGATTGGCGGCAACGAGATGCTCACGCCGATCCTCGATCCATTTCACCGGCCGATTCAGGCGGAGGGCGGCCCACGCCACCAGCACGTCTTCTGGATAGAGCTCACCGCGGATGCCGAACCCGCCTCCGACTGCGCACTCGCGGCCGACTACAGAATGGGGTTCTAGGTCGAGCATGGCCGAGATGGCGGCACAGGTGTAGTGCGGGACCTTCGATGCCCCGTGGAGTTCTAACCGTCCTGAATCTGGATCTGGCCGTGCCAGCAGACCCCGGGTTTCCATGGGGATGCCCGAGTGACGCCCGACGGTGAACTCGAGTTCCAGTACGTGGTCCGCCTCGGAGAACGCCTGATCCACCGGCCCGTACTCGCTTTCGAGCACCATGGCCTCAACCGGTTCCATCTCGTGGGGTTCGATGTCTACGATGACCAGCTCCGCGATGTCTTCGGCCACATAGGCATCCTCGGCCACGACAACGGCCACCGGTTCGCCGACGTACCGAACCGACCCCCTCGCCAGCACGGGTTGGCGATAGGGCAGGAGTTCGTCGTATCCGATCTGGCGGAAGTCGATCTGCGGCACGGAGGCGAGATCCTCCCCCGTCCACACGCCGATGACGCCATCGGCCCTAAGCGCCTCGGAGACATCTATGTCGACGATCAGCCCCCGGGCGATCTCAGAGCGAACCACTCGCAGATGGGCCTGGTTGGGAAACGAGATATCGGCAATGAACCTGGCCCGCCCCCGAAGCAGCGAGTCGTCCTCAAGACGGCGTACCGACTCTCCGATCACTCTTGATCGCGGACGCTGCGAACGGCTTCGATGATTGTCTGGTATCCGGTGCAGCGGCAAAGGTTCGAAGAAAGGGCCTCGCGCAATTCGTCGTCGTCGATGTCGGGCTGTCGGTCGAGGATGCCTTGGGCCAACATCAAAAACCCTGGGGTGCAGAACCCGCACTGGAGGGCATGATGAGCCGAGAAAGCCTCTTGTAGCGGGTGCAGTTCCGAATCATCGCCGGCCAAGCCCTCGACGGTGCTGATCTCGCAGCCTTCGGCCTGGACGGCGAACAACAGGCAAGAGCGGACCGGGTCTCCGTCCATCAAGACGGTGCAGGCGCCACAGACTCCCTGCTCGCATCCCAGGTGAGTTCCGGTCAGACCGCAATTCTCACGAAGCGTGTCAGCCAGGGTCCGCCGCGGCTCCACCTCAACGCTGTGCTGCTCGCCGTTCACCATCAGCGTGAGTTGCCTTCGATCAGAGCTCATCGAGTGTCCTCCCGCGAGCGGATGAGCGCCCGGACCCGATCAGGAGTGGCCGGCAGCTCATCGACAGCCAAGTCCAGGTGAGCTAGAGCATCGGAGACCGCGTTGAGAATCGCGGCGGGTGCCCCGATGGTCCCCCCTTCACCGAGGCCCTTGGCACCGGTGATGGTCGCATCAGTGATCGTCTCCAGATGCCGAATCTCGATATCGGGAATCTCGGCCGCCGTTGGCGGTAGGTAGTCCATGAGCGACGCGGTCAAAATGTTCTCGTCTTCGTCATAGACGACCTCTTCGTACAGCGCGTTGGCTATTCCCTGCGCAACCCCTCCGCGGATCTGGCCATCGACGATCATCGGGTTGATCAATCTGCCCGCGTCCTCCACCACCACAAACCGGGTCACGGTCGTGGCGCCGGTCTCCGGATCGATTTCCACTTCAGCGATATGGCAGGCGTTCGAAAATGTGCCCCCGGGATCGTAGGAGGCTTCCACCGCGAGGCCCGCCAGCGTGCCGGGTTCGAGGCGCTCGGTGTGGTGGTGAGCGATCCGCGCCAACTCAGAGATGGGAACCCCGACATCGGTCCCCGCCACGCTGGCCTTTCCGGCGGCCAAGACGATGTCGTCGGCGTTGGCCTCAAGCACTGACGCCGCCACCTGCACCAATCGCTCGCGCAAGCGGCCCGCGGCGATCTGAACGGCACCACCGGCGATCACCATCGAGCGGCTGGCAAAGGTCCCCCACCCATAGGGTGTTCGATCGGTATCGCCATGGATGATCCGGATATGAGGCACGTCGACGGCCAGCTCATCGGCGATCACCTGAGCCAGTGTGGTTTCGAGTCCCTGCCCGTGAGGGGAAGCTCCGATGCAGGCTTCGACGAACCCGGATGGGTCCATGTTCATGGTGACCGTTTCGTAACCGATGGTGACGCCCATGGATCGAGTGGCGAACACCGGCGTGCCGTATCCGGTCCGCTCCGCGAAGGTGGAAATCCCCACGCCGAGCAACGGGCCGCCGCCCTTGCGGGCGTTCGCCTGCCGGTCGCGAAACTCGTCGAGATCGAAGTGCTCCACCGCCGCGTCGAGCGATTCGGCATAGGTGCCGGAATCGTGGACCACACCGGTTATCGAGGTGTGGGGAAATTCGGTCACCAAGTTCCGGCGGCGGATCTCGACAGGATCCATCTGCAACCGGCGCGCCGCGGTGTCCATCAGCCGTTCTAGCGCAGCGGTGATCACTGGACGAGATACACCTCGGTAGGGGGCCACGGGACAGCGGTGGCTGCTCACGCCCCGTGAACGGACTCGGTAGTGGGCCACCGTGTAGGGACCGCAGAGCTCGCCCATCGCCATCAACGGCTCCACCGCCCAGGTCACCGGATAGCACGACCACGCGCCTACGTCGCAAGCGACCTCGGCGTCTATCGCCAGCAGGTCTCCGTCGGAAGTGAATCCACCCTTGACTCGATATTCCTGATCGCGGCTGTGCCACGACGACGTGAGGTTCTCCGACCGGTCTTCGATCCACGCGACGCTTCCCCGCCTCTGCAACGCCAACCAAGCAACCACCACATCTTCGCGGGCCAGCGGAAGTTTCTGGCCGAATCCACCGCCGACGTCGGGAGCCACCACCTGAACATCGGCCTCGGGAATACAGAGCAGATCACTGACCGCAGTTCGCAGGACATGCGGTGCCTGGGTGGATGCGTGGATGGTGAGACGCCCGGTCCTTCGGTCGAACTCAGTAGTCGCCCCGCGTGTCTCAAGTGGCAGGGCGGCCTGTCGATGAGAGGTAAGCACTATCTCAACCAGGCAATCCGCTTGCTCGAGGGCATCGTCGATTTCCGGGGTGGCGAACTGCCCTTCGACAACCGTATTGGTGGTCGCTTCGGTCGGATGGACCAGTGGCTCGTCGACTGGGTCAATTTCCACTACGACCTGCTCGGCCAGGTCTTCGGCCTCCTCCGGCGATCGCCCGACGACCACGGCGACGGGCTCACCCACGTAGCGCACTCGGTCGCGGGCCAGCAGAGGTTGGCTGACCTTGACGAAATCTGGCCGATGAAGAACAGCTTCGATCTCGCCCACTCCGGCCGCGTCGAGGTCGGCGGCGGTGTAGCAGGGTCCATCGATGAATCGAATCAAACCGGTCGGCGACGCACTGCGGACGAAGCGGGCCGTCGCCATACCGACCGCCACGTCGCCGACGTAGCGGCCATCACCGCGCACCAGCGCGGGATCCTCGACCCGACGAATGGAACGCCCGACCCAGGTGTCGCCCAGGGTCACGAGAGCGCCCGCCGGGTCAGCGCCCGCACGAGATCGCGCCGATAGTCGGCGGACCCGTGGATGTCGCCTCGGGGATCTACTTCCTCGCTGGCCAACTCCGATGCTGCGTCGATGGCATCGGGGCCCAAAGGCTGACCAGCCAGCGCCGCCTCGGCTTGGGTCAGACGAATCGCGGTTGCACCCACCCCCGCAGCCCCGATTCGCGCCTCGGCTATCCGTCCATCGGCAAGCCTTATGGCGGAGGCCACCGCGACCACCGCGAAGTCGCCCGCTCGGCGGCTGAACTCCGAGAACCCGGTTTTCCAGTCGGTGCCCAACCAGGGCAAGCGAACCTCGGTGAGCAGTTCGTCGTCGTCGATCGATGTGATGAAGGCCGACTTGAACAGGTCGCCGGCGGCGATGACCCGTTTCCCGCGAGCGGAGGCGACAGCAACGTCGGCATCCAGGGTTTGAGCCAGCAGGCACCACTCCGCCGCCGGGTCGGCGTGGGCGATGGAACCGCCGAAAGTGCCCCGCAGCCGGATCGGGATATGGCCGACGTGGCGGGCCGCCACGGCCAGCAACGAACTCAATGGCCCATCGAAGTCGGGGCGCTCGAGCTCGAAATGGCGCACTCTGGTGCCAATCGCGAGGTGGTCTCCGTTTCTCGTCACCTGGTTGAGGCCGGAAACCGCGCCGATGTCGATTATCACCTCCGGCCGGGCCAGGCGGAAGTTCATCATCGGAACCAAGCTCTGCCCTCCGGCCAAGATCTTGGCTTCGTCGCCGTGCTCGGCCAGAAGGTCCAGAACTCCGGCTACGTCACTGGGCCGTTCGTACCTAAAGGCAGCGGGCTTCACAGTATTGAGCCGTCATACGACAGGCCATAGACATCGGTGCGTCGGTCGGCTTGCGGCCGGATCAGCGATCCTCGGTCCTCAGCACGCTCCACGTCGTCGAAGTCGACGGTGACGACTTGTTGTTCATCTTCGGTTCCCGACATCGGACCGGCTGCCACTCTGCCAAAGCTGTCGATCACCAACGACGACCCCAGGAACTCGAATCCAGAAAGCGCTCCCACCTGGCTGGTGCAAGCGATGAACACCTGGCTGAGTTTCGCCTGCAACATGGCGCCATGAGCCTGGGGACAGAAACCGTCGGCGTCCCAGCGCTCCGCGTCGAAGCCCGTGATCCACGCCGAGGGCACGCAGATGAGTTCGGCACCCGACAGTGCCAGCACCCGGACAACCTCGACGAACCGCAGGTCATAGCAAATGCACAGGCCAAGACGCCCTATCGGAGTATCGACAACCGGCAGGCCCCGATTACCGGGCGTGAAACAAGTCTTCTCCCCTGCGAACAAATGCAGCTTGCGGTAGTGGGCGACAATCCCGGTTTGGTCGACGACAACGGCGGTGTTGTAGAACGTCTCGCCGTCGCGCTCGCAGAAGCCGCCCACAACAAGGCCAGAATGATCGGCAGCCACCGCAGCCCAGGCATCGACGGTTGGCCCCCATAGGGGCTCCGCCGCGCGAGCCACTTCCTCGGGGTTGACCGTGTACCAGGGCACGGCCAACTCCGGGAGAACCACTAGCTGCGCTCCCTGGTCGAACAGCAGTTTCGCTGCTTCGACGGTCGCGGTTCGATTGATGCATGCGTCTCCGGGTGGGCTCCCCATTTGGGCCAGCCCGATCGAGACGGGGCGCGTCATAGGGCGCCACTCAGCTTGAGCAGGTGCCGGTCTGGGGGGCAGGGCCCGCCGACGCTGACGATCCGGCTGTCTCGATCGGCTCGAACCGCATGCTTCACTCCGGCGGGCACATGGACCGTGTCTCCGGCCTCGAATTCGAGGACACTGTCGTTGTCGAGGTCGGCCACTGATCCGCGGCCCTCGAGGATGAAAATCGTGTCCTCCGACTCTGAGTGGGCATGGGGAACGTTCTCTTCGCCGGGCTCGAGCACCACGTAGTTCATGTTCGCCATCTCGGAGCCCACCCCTGGCCAAACCACCAGGCGGGCGTCCTTGGAGATCAACGGCATGTAGTGGTCGGGCTCGTCTCGATGGAATTGCTTGATGGCCATTGCTCAATCTCCTAGATGGGCGTAGAGCGCGGGATCGGGGGGACAGGGACCGCCCAAGAGCACTGCCCCGCCTGCACCCGCAGTGAATCGGTAATTCGTTGCCGGTTCGATCAAGAACATCGACCCGGTGGTGGCGTCGTAACTCTCGTCGGTGTCGAGGTCGACCATGGTGCCCGAACCGGTAGAGACGTGGTAGACGCACTCCGACTCATGGCTCAAGTCGACGGTGCGACCGCCGGGTTCGAGGGTGATGAGATGCATCGAGCGTTGTTGCGCCCCCGAGCCGGGCCACACGACCGCATGAGCCGATCCACCGGTCTCGACCACCGACAGTCCTGGCCCGGGTTCAGAGGCTCGGACAACTTGTACTCGTCCATGCCGCATGTCTTCGATGAGATTAAACGCTACCACGACCTCCAATCGTTGAGTTTCTGGCGGTTCAGCCTTTTTGAGCGATATTCGAGTGCTGCGACTAACCTCCCGCCTACCGACAACGGGGTGAGTAGGTGAGTCAAGCCGAAAATATCGAGCAACCGGCACGACCATGGTGGAAGCTCCCGCCAAGCTCAGAGCTGCCTCCCTATGTGAACACAATCCTCTCGCTGGCAATCACGCTCGTGCTGGTGGCGGTGTTGATTCTCGCCATCGGGGCCAACCCCTGGGAGGCGGCCAAGGCGATCATCGAGGGATCGCTCATCGAGCCGTTCTTCCTCGGCCAAACCCTGATGATCGCGTCCATTCTGGCGCTTACCGGCCTAGCCGCCGCCTTGCCCTTTACGTCGAGGTTGTGGAACATCGGAGGCGAGGGGCAGATGTTCGCCGGGGCGATTGCCGCGGTGGCCCTGGGAATCGAGTTGCCGTCTAGCACTCCGAGGGTGCTGTTCATAGCAATCGTCATCTTGGGGTCGTTCGCCGGCGGAGCGGTTTGGGGGCTCATCCCCGGCGCTTTGAAGGCGTTCTACGGCGCCAGCGAGATCGTCACGACGCTGATGTTGAGTTTTGTCGCCGTATTCGTCGCCAACTACATAATCGCTGAAGTCTGGCCAGACCCCTTTAGCCAGAAGACCGTTTCGATAGCCGAGAATGCCCAATTCCCAACAATCTGGGACGACGGCACCGTAGACATCAGCGTGCTCATTGCCATCGGGGCGGCGGCGTTGGCCTGGCTGCTGATGACGAAGACATCGCTTGGCTTCTCTATCCGTGCGATTGGGGCCAACCCCAACGCGGCGCGGCTGGCTGGCGTGCGGACAAAACAGGTCACTCTGCTCACCTTCTTGGTCGCCGGCGGGTTCGCCGGGTTGGCCGGTGGGGTCGCCGTCGCGGGAATCTTCGACGACCTCGACCTCAACTTCTCGAGCAACTTCGGCTTCATCGGCATCGCCGTCGCGCTATTGGCACGGCTGAAGCCGTCCCTGATCATCCCGGCTGCATTCTTGTTCTCCATGCTGCGGGTAGGGAGCAATAGCCTCCAGGCTTCGGCGGACATATCGCCGTCCTTAGGAGACATCATTGTCGCGGTCTTCGTGATCTTGTTGATGGTCACCGGTGCCATTCGATTCCGCTACGCCCAGAATGTGGCCGACTGATGCCGTCCGAAGCAATCATCATCGCCTTTTTCGCCACTGGCTTGCAGCTCATGGTGCCGATTCTGCTGGCGGCGCTCGGCGAAACGATCTCCGAGCGCAGCGGCGTGCTCAACGTGGGCATCGAAGGGTCCATGCTGATCGGCGCGCTGGCCACCGCCCTCGTCGGTATCGAGACCGAGAGCGTCACGCTGGCCCTGGCCCTCGGCTGGTTTGCCGGGATCTGTGCCGGAGTGGTTTTGGCGTTCCTCTACGTCAACCGCGGGACGGACCAGATCGTCACCGGCCTGCTGTTCAATGTGTTCGCATTAGGCCTCACCGGAGTGCTGCACGATCGATTCATCGGGGGCAGGATCGGCCCCACGCTCTCACCTTTGGACATCCCGTTGATTGGCGATATACCCAAGGTCGGAGAAGTGCTCAACGGACAGAACTCAGTGTTCTGGATAACGCTCGCCATAGTTCTCCTTGTCTTCTACTTGTTGAACCGCACCTGGTGGGGTTTGTACGCCCGCGCCGCGGGCGAGCGCCCGCACGCAACCGAGTCCGGAGGGCTCGACGTACAGCGATTGCGCTACCCGGCAGTGATCCTGGCCAACAGTTTGGCCGCGTTCGGGGGGGCCGCCCTGGTCATGTCATCTGCAGGCGGCTTCGTGCCGGGCATGACCGAAGGCCGCGGCTTCATTGCCCTAGGTGTTGTCGTGGTCGCCCGTTGGAATCCGCTCTTGGCGCTGGCCACGTCGGCACTGTTCGGCCTCAGCCAGGCACTTCAGTTCATTGCCGGTCAGGTGGACCTGCTCGATGGCGTCCCTCACCAAGTGTGGCTGGCTCTACCCTACGTTGCGACCGTGCTGGCGGTGTTGCTGTCCCGAGGCAGTCGGTATCCGGCCGCCGTGGGCATCCCGTGGCGGAGAGAGACTGCTGGCCGAGCGTAGGCTCGCTGGCGCTCCTGTCGGTCGCAATCTATATTCAGGAGTGGCTGTAAGGCCTTTGAACCTAGGGGGGACATGTCAAGTCATCGATTTTTGAAGGTGTTGGCTATCTTTTTTGCATTCGTGCTAGTCGTTGCCTCATGCGGCAACGACGACGATGAAGAAAGCGAGCCTGCGGCACCGGCCGCTACCGAAGCGCCAGCCGCGACGGAGGCACCGGCCGCTACTGAGGCACCAGAGCCGGAGCCAGAACCAGAGCCGATGGAACCGTTCCGCGTCGTGTTCTTCTACCCAGGAACCAACGACGACCTCAGCTGGTCGAACGCGTGGTATGACGGAGCGCAGACGGCGATAGCCGACAACCCGAACATCGAGGTCGAATTCGTCGAGCTGCTCAATGAGCCCGACGCCTACGTACAGCAGGGATCGGCGTTCGCTGACCAGGGATACGACTTCATCCTCTTCGCCCATGGCGCCATGGTCGACCCCGCGATCCAAGTAGCCGAGAACTTCCCCGACACCCAGGTATGCATGGCGCCGCACCATCCGACGGACGCGACGCCAGCAGCACCGGACAATCTGTGCTGGGTCGAGGTTGACCAGCACAACGCCAACTTCTTGACCGGGGTCATTGCTGCTCTTGTTACCGAAACCGGCTCGATCGGCTCGCTCAACGGATTCGAGTTCCCGGCGCTGACCCGTCAGCCTGAGGCCTTCCACCTAGGCGCTCGTTGCGTGGACTCCAATATCAGCTTCTCGCAAGAGTTCATCAACACCTGGGGCGACACTGCCGTGGCCAAGGCAGCCGCACAGTCCCTCATTGCCGGCGGAGCTGACGTGATCCTCTCCGCAACCGACCAAGCGGTGCTGGGGATCATCGATGCCGCGCAAGAAGCCGACTCCCAGGTCTGGGTGGTGCCGTCCTACTACGACAGCTTCGATATCGCCCCCGACGTGGTGATCACATCGGCCATCCACGGACTGGCCGATGCCGGCCGAGTGATGATCGAGCGGGCCTACGCTGGTGAGATCGGTCCTGCTTCGTACCATCAGTTCGACGTTACGAACACCCCGGGCATCATCGCTGCGCCGCTATACGACAACGCCGATGCCCTCAGCGCAGCAGACCAGGCTATATACGAAGACATCGATGCCAAGGTCCGCTCGGGGGAGATCAGGATCCCCGACGAGACTGCCGGAGATCCCACCATCGGCGCATCAGGATCTGCTGCGGAAATCGATGTGACTGCGCTCGGCTGCACGCCGCGCTAGCTCGACGGCGGTTTTGAGCATTGGGCTTGCCCGGGGGCATGGAACTGCGGTTTCGGCCTCCGGGCGAGTTCTATGGCGAAGCTTCGGGTGCTTGCCACCGCGACCCCGCGCCAGAATGGCGAACAACCAGAATTGAATAGGAGAAGACATCATGGCTGAGAACGATCGGGTAGCCGTATGGGGCGGCGAACCAATGCCCCTCATGCCCTACAGCCCCGCGATCAAGGCGGGTGGCTGGGTCTTCATTGCCGGCCAGCTGGCGTCTGATTTCGTGACCGGCCTCGCGCCGGAGGCCGGCGGAGACGGTCGGAACCCCAACGGGTACAACGCCCTCGAACTTCAATCTCGGTACGTGCTGGAAAACCTCCAATTGACCCTCGAGGCGGCGGGTTGCGACATCGCCACCGACATCGTGCGGATATACCAGTGGTTCAGCTCACCCCACCCGACCATCGAAGAGTTTTGGGAGGGGAACGCCTGGCCGAAGATCAGCATCACCCCGTACCTGCGAACTCGCGATGAGTTCGTCCATCCCCCGCGGCCGGCATCGACGGGCATGGGCATCCGCGAGACGGGACTCCTGGTCAACAAGACCATCCTCGAAGTGGACATGATCGCCATTCCCGGCGGGGGCACCCAGGGTTTCGAAGTTCCCGAAGGCGTCCCATCGCCACTGGCCGGCTACTCACCGGCGGTTCGACGGGGCGACTGGATCTTCTGTGCTGGAGAGATTCCGGTCGACTGGATGGGCGACTACATGCAGGGCAACGACATGGGAACGCCCAGCGGCGTCGCTCCCGAGGCCCGCGTCAACCCGTACTACTGGTATGGCTCCGAGATCGAGAGCCAGACCGATTACGTCCTCCAGAAACTCGAGAAGATCGTCCAAGCGGCCGGCGGCTCCATACAGAACACCGTGAAGGCGACCGTGTATCTGGCCAGCCCGGGAGACTTCGAGGGCATGGAGCGCGTCTGGAAGCAGTGGTTCCCCGAGAACCCTCCGGCCCGGGTCGTGATCCCCTACATGGGCCTGGGAGGCAAGGGCAGCCGCGTCGAGGTCGCGCTCAAAGTGCTGGCCGACGATGCTTCGATTCAGAAGGAGACGATCGAGAGCTCAGATGCAGTCGAGTCACCCTGGCACGAGCCCCAAGCCGTAAAGGCAGGCGATTTTCTGTTCTTCAGCACCGCCATTGCCCACGACGAGCTCGGCAACCTCCCCGAGTCGGTACAGCGCCATCCAGAGTTCCCGTGGTACAAGCAGCCGCCGAGGCTGCAGATGGCCTACATCATGGACAACGTCTCGGCGATCTGCGAGGCGGCCGGAACCAGCGTCGAGAACATTGTCCGGCGCCAGTGCTTCCACGATGATTTCACCCATTTCCAGCAGTCGATTGAAGAGTGGTCCACCTACTTTCCAGGTGACCGGCCAGCATCTACGACCCTGGAGATCGGCGGACCACTCCAAGTGCCGGGCGCCCAGTTCCTCATGGACTTGATCGCCTACGTGCCGCCTAGCTGAGCACCCTCTAGTTGAGCATCCTCGGCAACTCCGTCCTACGCGTCGAGGACCGGGGGCTGCTCACCGGCAGCCGTCCGTTCACGGCTGACCTCGTCACCCGCGACACTCTTCACGCCTGCTTCATTCGCTCCACCGTTGCCCACGGCAACCTCGTGGGGGTGACCGGCCATGGGGACTATCACACGGCCGCGTCCCTGGGGCTGCCCAAGCTCGTGCCTTGGCCGCCGACCCCCGACCGATACGCACGGGATCTGCTGGCGGTCGACAAGGTCCGCTATGTCGGCGATCCGATTGCTGTGGTCACCGGCCAAAGCGCGGCAGAGGCGGAGGACTCGGCCAGCGATGCGGATGTGGAGATCGAGCCGCTCCCCCCCGTGGTGTCTCCAAGGGACAGCCGCGAAGTCGCATTCGAGGTAGAGCCGCTGGTGGACCTCTCGGTGCTCGAGGACGCGGACGAGGTTGTTGAGGCCACGTTCGTCAATCAGAAGCTGGCTCCGGTCCCCCTGGAGGCGAACAGCATTCTGGTCGTACCGGACGACGACGGTGCAGGTCTTTGCATCTGGGTGTCTACGCAGTTCCCTTGGGATATTCAATCGTCGGTCGCAGCTGCGCTGGATTTGGAGTCGGCCCGCGTCCGCGTGATCGCACCGGCTGTCGGGGGAGGATTCGGCGCCAAGGGACATACCTACCCCGAACACATCGTTGTCGCCGCGCTAGCGCACCGAACAGGCCAGCCGGTGACCTGGCAAGAGACTCGGTCCGAGAACCTGCTCAATATGACCCCCGGAAGGGGACAGATACAGCATGTGGCCATAGGGGCGAAACGCGACGGGACGATCACCGGGCTTCGGGTGGAAGTGATCGCCGACGCCGGGGCCTATCCCCATGTCGGCGCTTGGCTCCCGAACTACACCCGACTCATGTGTACGGGGACCTATCGCATTCCCAGGGTTGCCTTCAGCGCCCGAAGCATGGTGACGAATACGGCCCCGGTCGGTGCGTACCGAGGGGCAGGGAGGCCGGAGGCAACTGCGTTTCTGGAGCGCTCTATGGATTTGATGGCCCGTGAACTCGACATGGACCCAATCGAGATTCGTCGGCGCAACCTTCTTGAGCGGCATGACACCAATCACATCACCCCCAGCGGAGCTGTCTACGACTCCGGTGACTATCGCGGGGCACTCGACCACGTTGTCGAGCTGTCAGGCTACGAAGCACTCCGTCGAGAGCAGCTCCTGCGGCGGACTCGCAACGATCAGTGGCTCCTGGGTGTCGGGGTGTCCACCTACATCGAGGTGACCGGCAACGGACCCACCGAGGAATTCGCCTCCGTCGCTATCGAGCCCGATGGCAGCGCCACCGTCCTCAGTGGAGTCTCGTCTCACGGACAAGGCCACCAGACCACATACGCCCAGATCGCAGCCGCACAACTGAGGCTGCCCATGGACAAGATCCGGGTGATCCAGTCCGACACCGCTGTCGTGCCGCGAGGGAATGGGACCTACGGCTCCCGCTCACTCCAACTGGCCGGGAGCGCAGTGGACAAGGCCGCAGAGGCCGTGGTCGCTAGGGCCTGCCAGCTTGCCGCCGAGCGGCTGGAGGCCAACGCCGGGGATATGGTCGTTTACGACGGCATCGGGGTCGGCATCATCGGCAGCCCCGCCACCGCTATCCCCTGGGCGGAACTGGCGCCATTGGCCGTCGAGTTTGACTTCGACCAAGGCGCCCGCACCTATCCCTCGGGCGCGCACGTCTCGGTGGTCGAAGTCGATCGTGAAACCGGCGCCGTTCGGGTGAAGCGCCACATCACCGTCGACGACTGCGGAAACGTCGTCAACCCGATGCTGGCCCAAGGCCAACAGCATGGCGGGATCGCCCAAGGAGTGGCCCAAGCCCTTTGGGAGGAGATGAGCTACACCGCGGACGGCCAGCCCGTTACGTCAACGCTGCTCGACTATCTCGTCCCCTCTACTGGAGAGCTGCCCTCCTACGAAACTCACAGCATGGTTACGCCAACGCCCCTGAACCGGCTGGGTGTCAAGGGCATCGGCGAGGCCACCACCATCGGCTCGACGCCCGCAGTACACAACGCGGTTCTCGACGCTCTTGCCCCGTTGGGTGTAGAACATCTTGATATGCCCCTGTCCCCCGAGAAGATCTGGAGGGCCATCAATGGATGAGATCCCGCAAGTCAACGGCTTTCCCAGATATTCGTCCGAGGAGATGGCCCATCGGTACCGCGAGCTCCGAGAGCTCATGGTCCGCCACGGGTTGGACGCGGTCCTGATCGGCGGGTCCACAGGGCCACACGACACGTCGGTTCAGTACTACTGCAACTGGCCACCGCTTTTTCCGGTGTACTTGATCGTGCCCCGCGACGATGACCCCGAACTCGTGGTCCGGCTCTGGAATCACATTCCCGACGCAGAGCGCATCTCGGTAGTCAAGAACATCAGCTTTGGCGGTGACGACCACTCCGACCTGGTGGCCCGTGTCGCCGAGCGCCTCGGTGGCTACCGGCGCATCGGCACGATCGGTGTGGTTCCCTACACCGACGCCGCCGCTTTTGGATCGGAGCGCCTGGTCAACCTCAACGCCGACTACTTCGCGCTTCGACTAGTCAAAACGGACGAAGAGATGAAGTACGTCCGCATTGCCTCCAGCATGAACGATGATGCCGTCGCAGCCCTGGCGTCCAACACCGCGCCGGGGATGAACGAGTACGAGTTGGCCAAAGTGATCGAAGACGTTTATCTGGATCGACGGGGCACCAACCTCATTCACTTCACTCTGACCACCTCCATGGCCGATCCCGAGTTCTTCGTGCCTCACCAATATCAGCCCGACCGGATCATCAAAGCCGGCGATGTCTTGGTGACCGAGATCAGCACCACGTTCTGGGGCTACACCGGACAGATCCTGAGAACTCTCTGCATCGAGGGTGAGCCCACGCCGCTCTACCAGGAAATGTACGAGGTGGCCGAGAACACATACTCGAGCATTATGAGCATCATGCGCACCGGTGCGACGATCGGCGAGGTGCTCGACCGGGCCGAGTCGATACACGAGGCGGGTTATGACATCTGGGACGATCTTGTGCATTGCTACGGGGGCGGCGGCTACCTGGCTCCCATCGTTCGCACCCGGCAGAACCGCGGCGCCACACACCCCGACGACTGGGCCTATCCCGACGGCGCGGTGTTGGTCGTTCAACCGAATGTCATCGAGCCCAGGGCGCGAGCAGGCGTCCAAGTGGGAGACTCAATGTGGCTTCGACCGAATGGAGTTGAAGTGACCCAGAAACACCCGAGGGAAATGATTCGCTGTGGTTGAGAGCGTTGTAGAACTCCACGGCATTTCCAAGCGGTTTGGCGACGTCCAAGCCAACGACAGCATCGACTTTGATGTCCGGGCCGGTGAGATTCATGTCCTGCTCGGTGAGAACGGAGCCGGCAAGACCACGCTCATGAACGTCATGTTCGGCCACATCCTCCCGGACTCCGGCTCCATGTTCGTCAGAGGTAAACCAGCCGACATCCAGTCCCCCCATGACGCGCTCGACCTGGGGATCGGGATGGTGCACCAGCACTTCTCATTGGTCCCCACATTCACGGTGGCAGAGAACATCGTTCTTGGATCGCGCCCCGCCCTCGATCTTCGCCTCAAGCCTCTGGCCATTCGCCGCGAGATCGCCTCGCTCGCCGAGAAGTACAGCATGCCGCTACCTCCCTCCACCCCCGTCCGGCAGCTCCCAGTCGACCTTCAGCAGCGGGTCGAGATCTTGAAGGTCCTCTATCGCGGCGCGAACATACTGATCCTCGACGAGCCGACGTCGCTGCTCGGACCCCAGCAGATCGAGAATCTGCTGGGCATCCTCGAAGATCTGCGCTCCAGCGGACATTCGATCGTGCTGGTCACCCACAAGCTGGCCGAGGTCACCCAGGTCGCGGACCGAGTCACCGTGATTCGCTCCGGCAAGAAAGTGGTCGAGGTCGAACGCGGAGACTTCGACGAGCGCACCCTTACCCGTGCGATGACCGGCCAAGACATCACCACCGTCAAGGTGGACCACACATCGCTTGGCGACGAGGTTGAAACCCTTCTTGAAGCAAGAGAGCTGGTGACGACCGGGGTCGGGGGCAATTCCCTTGATGGCTTGAGCCTGTCGGTCCGAGCCGGTGAGATCCTCGGCGTTGCCGGGGTCGAAGGGAACGGACAACGCGATGTCGTCAGCGCCATCACGGGGCTGAGCCCCCTTGAGTCTGGCACCGTCGTGATCGATGGCGCCGACGTGACCGGTTCTGAGCCGGCCAAACTCCGCGACAGCGGCCTGGCGGTCATCCCTGAAGATCGCCATGGCTGGGGGCTGATTCTTGACATGTCCCTGGCCGAGAACCTGGCCATCAATGAGATCCCTGCGGGCCGGTTCTCCCGTCGAGGATTGCTGGACTGGAAGCGAATCAAGGACCAGGCCACTGGTCTGCTCGAGGAGTACGACGTCCGACCCGCCAATTCGGATCTTCTTGCGGGCACCCTTTCCGGCGGCAATCAGCAGAAGGTTGTATTGGCGCGCGAGTTCTCCCGGGAGCCGAAAGTACTCATCGCCGACAACCCGACGTGGGGGCTCGATGTTGGTGCTGTTGACTACGTGCACCGTCGACTGCTCCAGGTTAAGGAAGCGGGCGCGGCCGTCCTCCTGTTGACGTTGGACCTGGAAGAGCTACTCAAGCTCAGCGACCGTGTGGTGGTGATGTTCCGCGGGCGTATCGTCCTGGAGCGCAGCGTGAATGAATTGACCATGGATGAGCTCGCATTGGCTATGGCGGGCAGCCCCACGGGAGTTTCGTAGCGGCTAAGGGAGGAGCGCAATGGGTTTCGTCGGGGACTCTGTAGCCCGGCTCGAGGACCCTCGGCTCCTGCGCGGCGCGGGTAGATTCGTAGACGACATCGATTTGCCGGGCCAGCTTTGGATGCGGGTCGTGAGATCGACCCACGCCCACGGACGGGTGACCGGAATAGATACCTCCGGGGCCGCGGCCATGGCCGGTGTTCGCCTGGTCCTCACGGGCGAAGATGTCGCCCACGTCGAGCCCATACCGCTGCGGCTGCCGTTTGACGGTCTCGGACTCGAACAGGCGCTTCAACCGGTACTGGCTCAGGACCGGGTTCGCTACGTGGGCGAGCCGATAGCGCTTGTCCTCGCCGAAGACCCGTATGTGGCCGAGGACGCGGCCGAGGCCGTGATCGTCGACATTGAGCCGCTAGATGCCGTGGTCGACATGCTCCGCGTCCCCTCCGAGCAGTCGCTTTGGCCTGATTCGTCGAACGAGCTTTGTGTCTTGGAGAAGGGATATGGCGACATAGCGCTGGCATTTGATCGGGCAGAGCGCGTGGTGACCACAGAAGTCGCCATCGGGCGCCACTCAGGAGTACCCCTCGAAACCAGAGGACTGGTCTGCGACTTCGACGCCGGCCGCGATGAACTCACGGTATGGGGTGCCACCCTGGTAACGCACTATCACCGCAAGGTCTTGGCCCGCTTACTGAAGCGGTCGCCCGCCTCCATCCACATGCGCTCGACCGATGCCGGTGGGAGCTTCGGGGTCCGCGGCGACTTCTTCCCCGAGGATTTTCTGGTTGCCTACGGCGCTGTTCTGACCGGACGTCCGGTCAAATGGATCGAGGACCGGGCAGAGAACCTCACCACCACCAACCACGCTCGCGAGCAAACCCACCACATGCGAGGCGCCTTCGACTCCGAAGGGTGCCTGCTGGGGCTAGAGGCTGAGGTGTGGCACAACAAAGGGGCCTACATCCGCCCCACCGGGGTCATCGTGTCTGAGCTCACTCTGGGGATGATCCCCGGCCCCTACCGGCTGCCCGCCTATGCGTCCAAGATCCATGTACTCACCACCAACAAGACCCCGGTGGGCCCCTATCGGGCGCCGGGTCGCTATGAGCTCACCGTGGCCCGAGAGCAACTGCTCGACCTTGCCGCCGCAGAATTCGACATCGACCCGGTTGAGATACGCCGTAGGAACCTTCTGACCGCTGCCGAGTTGCCGTATGAGCCCGGATTTCAGCTGGCCGGCGAGTCGTTCATACTCGATTCGGGCGACTTCATCGGGCTGATCGACCTAGCCGGGTCGAAGTACGCCGACTGGCGTGATGAGATCGCCAGTGCCAATGGCGATCACCGGGGAGTCGGACTGGCGGTCTTCATGGACAAGAGTGGCCTCGGCCTTTATGAGACGGGGGGAGTTGACATAGATAGCGCCGGCGCCGTCCGGGTATTCATCGGGGGTGCGTCTTCGGGTCAGGGCATCGAGACCGTGATGGCGCAGATCGCCGCCGACGAACTGGGCGTGGACCCTGCCGACATCCAAGTCATCCATGGAGACTCCGACCTGGTCCCCGACGGCGTGGGCTCGTGGTCCAGCCGCTCGACGGTGATCGGCGGCATGGCCGTGCAAACTGCCGCCCGCCTTACTGCCGACAAGGCCAAACGAATTGCCGCCGACCTGCTTGAAGCCGCTACCGGCGATCTGATTCTGGCCGATGGCCTGGTTCACGTCGCGGGGGCACCGGCCAAATCGGTGTCTCTCGGCCAGGTCGCCGACGCGTGCGGGACGCTTGAGGCGGCCCAACGGGGCGAGGACCCGGGACTCGGTGCCCGTGAGGTCTATTTCGACGAGCGAATGAACTATCCGTACGGGGCGGTGGTGGTCGATGCCTCGCTCGACTCCGAGTCGGGACAGGTTCGACTGAATCGAGTCTGGTTGGGATGCGAGGTCGGCAAGGCGGTCAACCCTAAGCTCGTCGAAGGGCAGGTGCTCGGAGGGTTCGCCCAAGGGCTGGGAGGCGCATTGCTCGAGGAATTCGCCTTCGATGAGAACGGTCAGCCCCAAGCGGCCAACTTCATGGACTATTTGATGCCCACCGCTGCCGACCTGCCGCCGATCGAGACGGAGATCCTCGAGAACGCCCCGACCCCGACCAATCCCTTGGGTGCCAAGGGAGCCGGCGAGGCCGGCATCGCCGGCGCCGGCGGGGCGATCGCCGCCGCAGTAGGCCATGCGCTCGGCGATCTAGGCGCGGTGAAGGCACTCCCCATCACCCCCGATTGGGTGCTTGCTCAGCTCTCCGCCCAACAACAGGGTTAGGGCTTGTGGCGCTTTTGTCGCCCAGCGATTAAATTCGGTCTCCTAGAAGCCCAGCCCATCGAGGCGACACACGAAAGCCGAGCCACCCATGAAGACTGAGATGTACGCATACCTTGAGGGTCGAGACCGCGTCGTGTTGCCCTCGGGCACTAGCAATTTCGAGGACGCGTTCGAACGCTGGCTCGACCCTGACAAGACCGCTATCGCTTGTATCGACATGCACCGCGGTCACATCGGCCCCGAGGATGATCTGACCTGTCCGTGCCCGCGGGCCCGGGCGAAAATCCCTGCTCACGACATGTTTCACCGGATGGCCCGTGCCATCGACATCCCGATCATCCATGTTCAGCACTGGCAGCGGTACGGCGGGATCGATGACTTGAACTCCAAGCAGTACAACCGCATGGCCAACTGGCGGGTGCTGTATGAGCTGTATCTGCCGCCGAATCCGTCGATGGACCAGCACAGCTGGGAGGGCACGAAGTGGCTGGACATCATGGTCGAGGAGGAAGAAGGCGACTACTACATCCGGACCAAGAAGCGCCTCTCGTCGTTCGTCCCCACCGATTTCGAATTCTTGCTCCGCCAGCTTGATATCAAGAACTTGGTCCTCACCGGGACGATGACCGACGCCTGCGTGCTGTCGACCGCCTTCGATGCCGCAAACCGCGATTTTCGAGTCATCGTGCCCGGCGACATCGTGGCCGGAGCCAGCGAGGAGGCCGAAGCCGCTGCATTGCTCGTTACCTCGCTCCACCTTGGACTGGTCACCGATGGCCCCGCCCTGATCCGCGAGTGGTACGCCCGCAAGGGTGTGGCCGTTCCGTGGAAGCTGGACGGCATCGTGAAGATGACCGAGGCGTCTGGCGTCCTCGAGGACGCCGAGGTCTTCGCCTAGCCCTCAGTCAGACGGCGGTGTAACCCCCGTCGACGTACAACAGGTGCCCGTGGACGAAGTCTGAGGCCGACGAGGCCAAAAAGACTGCCGAGCCGGCAATATCGTTCGGCTGCCCGACCCGCCCGGCGGGAACCCGGGGAAGGAATGCCTCCAAGAAGCCCGGATCGTCGAGGAGGTACGCGTTCATCTCGGTTCGCACCGCGGTCGGCGCGATGGCGTTGACGTTCACACCGTGGGGGGCCCATTCCAAGGCCAACGTTCGAGTCAGCTGCATTACGCCCCCCTTGGACGCGCAATAGGCGGCGAATCCGGGGAAGCCGACTTCGCTGAATGTGGAGGCGAGGTTGATGATCTTGCCTGCGCCTGCCTCGACAAAGTGAGCGCCCGCAGCCTGGCAGCAGAAGAACAGGGCCTTGAGGTTGGCGTCGATGGTGGCGTCCCAGTCCTGCTCGGACACATCGAGCGCCGGTGCGGTCAACTGCACGCCCGCTGAGTTGACCAAGATGTCGAATCCACCGAGTTCATCGGCCAGTTCCGCGAACACGCCCGGAATGCTGTCGACATCAGTGAGGTCGGCAGCCCTAACCCCGGCGGACTGGCCGAGCTCGCCAACCGCCGCCGCCGTTTCGTCGAGCAATTCCGCTGTGCGACCGATAACCGCGACGTCGGCGCCCGCCTCGGCCAACGCCACCGCTATGGCTGCGCCGATCCCCCTACCTCCGCCGGTGACGATCGCTTTCTTTCCGGCCAGTGCCTGTTCAGCCATCTCGATGTTCTCCAATCCGGATTAGGTCTAGCTAGCTGGCGTTTTGAAGCGCCCGGTAAACCGTTTCAGGCCCCAGCGGCGTTTCGGTGATCTTGGCTCCAAGAGGGAGCAGGGCGTCGGCCACGGCATTGGCGATCGCGGCCGGGGCGCCAACCGCACCGCCCTCCCCCGCGCCCTTCATCCCGTCGGCGTTCAGGGGTGTGGGGACCACCATGTGCTCCACCACCATCTCGGGCATGTTGCCGATGGCGGGAACCAAGTAGTCCATGAAGTTGGCATTCAGCGGTTGGCCGTCGTCGCTGTAGGCGATCTCCTCGAGGAGCGCGCCGCCGATGCCCAGCGCCACGCCGCCCTGGACCTGACCATCCACCAGGAGTGGGTTGATCAGGGTCCCGGAGTCATTGACCACCACATGGCGAATCAGGGTGACCACACCGGTCTCGACGTCGACTTCTACGGTGGCAACGTGGCATCCATAGGAAAAAGTGTTCGTCGGAGGGTGATAGATGTCGGTTGCATCCAGTGTGTAGTTGTCGACCCCCTCGGGCAGGGGCTGGCCGGGAGCCGCCCTTCCCGCCACCTGGGCGAGTGACACTGAGCTGGCCGGTGACCCCTTGACCCGGACTTGGCCATCCTCCAGCTGGAGGTCCTGTGGCGAGGCTTCCAGCATCTCGGCGGCGATTCGGATCGCCTGCTCTTTGATCGAGCCGGCGGCATGGCGCACGGCGGTGCCGCCTATGGGCGCGCTCCGGCTAGCGTAGGTACCCACACCGCTGGCCACCAGATCGGTGTCTCCGTGCACGACCACGATGTCGTCGAAATCGACACCGAGCTCGTCGGCGGTGATCTGCGCAAGAACGGTGTCATGGCCCTGTCCGCTGCTGCAAGCGCCAGTGAACACGATCACTTGGCCGGACGGTTCTACCCGGACGCGTCCGCTTTCGTAGGGGCCGAGACCTGTCTCCTCGACGAAAAAGCCGATTCCAATGCCCAGATAGCGGCCCTCAACCCGGGCACTCCGCTGTTCGCTGTGGAATTCGTCCCACTCAGCGGCGGCCAGAGCACGGTTCAGACATTCCGGGTAGTCGCCCGAGTCATAGATGATGTCCCCAGCCAAGACGTTGCCGATCCCGCGGTGGAGCGGGAACACATCCTTTGAGAACATGTTGCGCCTCCGGACTTCGCCCGGGTCGATTCCGACGGCGGCAGCCACCACATCGATGATGCGCTCCATGGTGAACGCGGCCTGAACGTGGCCGACGCCTCGGAATGGGTTGAGGGGCGTGGTGTTGGTCATGACCACCGTCGACACCAGTTGCTGATGCTCGATGACGTAGGGCCCCGAGAGCATCGAAACCCCTATGAAGGGCTCGACCAAGGTCAACCGCTGGAGGTAGGCGCCGGTATTTGTCACCGCGTGGTCGCGGATGGCCAGGATCCTGCCGTCGTCGTCGTAGCCCACGTCAACGTCGTGATACTGCTCTCGGCCGTGGGTGGACGCCAGGAAATGCTCGTAGCGATCCTCCACCCACTTGATAGGGCGGCCGACCGATCTGGCGGCCAAGCCGAGGACGATCTCCTCTGGATAGGGCTGGAGCTTCACGCCGAAGGCACCGCCGACATCGGGGGCGATCACCCGGACGGCGTTCTCCGGCAGCCCCAGGTAGCCGACGAGCGTTGCTTTCAGGCTGTGGGGAACCTGAGTCGACGACCACATGGTTAGGCCCTGACGCGGCTCGTCCCATTCGACGATCACTCCCCTGGTCTCCAACGGCGTACCCGCATACCGCTGAGTCACGAACCGCTCGCTGAGCGTGTGGGGCGCGGCAGCCAGCGCCGAGTCGGCGTCGCCCAACGAGTACTCCAGCACGTCGACCACATTGCATTCGAAGTGGACCAGCGGCGCGTCGGGAGCCACCGCCGCTTCAGCGGTCGACACCGCGGGAAGCGGTTCATAGTCGACGTCGATCAACCCCGCGATATCTTCGGCGATGTAGCGGTCTCCCTCGACAACGAGCAGCGCCACCGGCTCGCCCACGAACCGGACCTTTTCGGTGGCCAAGATGGGCTGGTTGAACGGCTTGGTGGTCTCCTCGGCGTCGATGCAGGGCAGCGGCGGTAGCCCGGCCGGGAGATCGTCGGCCGTGATGACACTGACCACCCGCGGGTCGGCCGCCGCCGCGCTCGAATCGATTCTCCGAATCAGAGCATGGGCGTGGGGGCTGCGGATGAACACCGCATGGACCAGGCCGTGCAGCTTGATGTCAGACAGATACCGGCCATCGCCCCGAAGCAGGCGGGGGTCTTCCTTACGGCGAATACTGGCACCGAACAAGCTCATGCTCCTCCTCCCCGAAGGCTCACCGCTTCTTCCACTGCTTCCACGATCTTGACGTAGCCCGTGCAACGGCACAGGTTCCCGCCCAGGCCCTCGATGATCTCCTCCCTCGTCGGTGAGGGGTTGTCGTCCAGCAGTTCGGAGATGGTCATCACGAACCCCGGGGTGCAGAAGCCGCACTGCATTCCGTGCTTGGCCCAGAATGCTTGCTCGATGGGACCGAGCTCGTCGCCAGCGGTCAGGCCTTCGAGGGTGGTGACCTCACTCCCGTCGGCCTGAACAGTGAGCAGCAGACACGCACGGGCGGTCTCGCCGTCGACGAGAACAGTGCATGCGCCGCACACCCCGTGCTCGCACGCCAGGTGGGTCGCGGTGAGATCCAGCCGCTCTCGCAGGAAGTCGGCCAGCGTGAGGCGGGCCGGCACCGAGTCAGACCTCTCGACGCCATTTACGGAAATGGTGACAACGTGATCGCTCATACGGCGCGCTCCAGGGCTTGGGTAAGTGCTCGTCGGCTGGTCACCGTGGCGAGGTGCAGCCGGTAGTCGCTCGAAGCGTGCACATCGCTGCCGGGTGTGAGGCCTTCGGGCGCCAGCGCGGCTGCCTCGGTCGGGCTTGCCCCACCGAGGATTGCCTCCTCGACCGCGGTGGCCCGCATCGGCCGATCCCCCACCCCGATCAACGCCAGGTGGGCGTCAACGACGGCGCCGTCGTCTCCGATCTCGAGCTGGCAGAGCGCGCCGCACAGCGCATAGTCGCCTGGTCGGCGGGCAATCTCCACCACCGACCATCCGGTCCGCGGCCCCGACGCGGGCAGCTCCACCGCGGTCAGAATTTCATCGTCGGCGATCGCGGTGCTCAAAAACCCCTGAAACAACTCCTCGGCTTCGATCGTCCGATCTCCAGCAGGGCCGGTGACTTGCACCCGGCCCCCCAGTGCCAACACGACCGCGGGCAATTCCCCCGCGGGGTCGGCGTGGGCCACGCTTCCGCCAATCGTTCCCCGAGACCGGATCTGCGGATGCCCCACATGGCGCAGGGACTCAACCAGCAGCGGGCAGCGATTGGCCACCATGGGATCGCGCTCGGCTCGGCGTTGCCGCGTCATCGCCCCGATGACCAAGCGATCGCCTTCTTCTTTGATCTGGTCGAGCCCGCCTACCCGAGCCAGGTCCACCAGGAGCGACGGGCCGGCCAACCGGAAAGCTAGAAGCGGAATCAGGCTTTGGCCCCCGGCCAACACCTTGGCCTCAGAGTCGCTGCTGAGCGCTTTGACCGCGTCGTCTATCGATGTCGGAGCCACATAGTCAAAATCGGGTGGCTTCATCAGACCTTTCCTCGGATCCGTGCCCAGGCATGGGTCAGGAGATCAACATTGGACTCGCGCCAGCACTTCAGCGCCACCGATCCCTCGTGCATAAGGCAGATATTGCACGAGACGCAGTCCACCATGCCGGTGCGACCAGCTTCGATCTGGCGAACCAGATCGGGTTCACGGATAAACGGTCGGGCCAGGGAGACGAAATCGGCCGACCCGTCTTCGATCACCTCGTTCATGAGCTCGATTGTGCGCACGCCGCCGACGAGAATCGTCTGCCCCCTCGCGGTAGCCCTGTGACGGCGAGCCTCCTCCCGGTAGTACGCCTCTTTGACCGGAGCGGCGAGCACACGATGCAGAAGCTTGTCCTGCAAGGCCCGTTTCCGGGTCACGCCCACGTATCGCGCCGCGCTTTCTGCCTTCGGCGACATGAGGCCGGCGGAGAGCTCAATGGCGTCCAACCCGGCGTTGTCCATCATCGTGACCGTGGCTCGGCCCTCCTCAACCGTCAGACCACCGGGTACGTAGTCCCACAGCCCGATCTTGTTGGTGATCGGAAAGTCGTCGCCCACGGCCGCCCGCATCGACTTGTACGTTTCGAGCAGCAATCGCTGGCGGTTCTCCAGCGATCCGCCCCACTCGTCTTCGCGGCGGTTCGTGGCCGGCGATAGGAACTCCGAGAGGAGGTAGCCATGCCCCGCGTGAACGTGTACGCCGTCGAAGCCGGCCTCCCTCACTCGTCTGGCCGCGTTCCCGAACGACTCAATGGCCTCCCAGATCTCATCGGAGCTTGCCTCGGCCAATGGCAGGCGGTGAAACTGCGGATTCTCGACCACCGAAGGGGCCAGGGGCTCAATCGACTCGTCCCGGCTTTGGCTTCCCGCATGGTTGAGCTGGGCAAAGATCTTTCCCCCTTCGGCGTGGATCGCGTCGGTCAGCTTCCTCATTGGCCCGATGACCTCGTCTCGGTCCAGTGCGGTCATGCCTCGGATGTAGTTGCCCCGGGGGTGAACCGAGCAATGGCCGGTGAAGATGAGCCCGACGCCGTTGTGGGCCAGCCGGGTGTGGAAATCGAGGTACTGCTGGGTGATGATGCCGCGGTCGTCGGCCATGGTCTCGGAGGTGGACGATCGAATGATCCGATTGCGGGTCTCCACTCCTGCGATCTCTCCGGGTCTCAACACAGCAGACAGCGACATCGGCTACTCCCCAAGTGTCCGGGCCAAATAGTCGGCCATGCGGGGCCGGACCACGGGGCCCATGTTGTGACAGCAGTGGTCGCCATCGGGCTCAACCACGATCTCGGCCAAATCGTTGTGGGCCAGTCCAGCCTGTAGCAGCTCGGTCTGGTGCGGGGGGAAGATGGGATCGTGGACCCCCTGGATCAACAGGGTGGGGCAAGTCAGATCGCCAATGGTCTGGGAAAGGTCGAACGTCTCTTGCAGATAGGCGCGGCCCTCGTCGAGGTCTTCGAACCCCGATACATACACGAATCCGCCTCGGGTATGGGGAGGCATGCCGTCGAAGTCGGACATGTCGGAAAACCCGCCCCAAGCCACGCAGCTTTTCAGCCGCTTGTCGAGGGCCGCCGACTGCATGGCGTAGTAGCCGCCCAGGCTGCGGCCGAGCACCCCAATCCGGTCGCTGTCCACCTCCGGACGGGGGGCAATGGCGTCGAGAACCGCCGAGGTGTAGCGGTGGAAGTCGGCGCAGAGCTTCACGTCGAAGTACATCTCGCCCTGACCAGGACCGTCGAAGGCGAAGGTTGCCAGCCCGCGTCGGTGGCAGAGCGTCTCGAAGTGGTAGCTCTCCTCCTTGGTTGATTCCAGCCCGCCGATGAGGACCGCGCACGGGTGTGGACCAGGCCCAGCCGGGAGGCGGAGATAGCCGGGGATGATCGTCGATTCGAATTCAATCTCCACCCGCTCGGCCGGGGCGACGAGATGGGGTGCCGCCAGCTTGTACATCTCCACCTTCTTGTGCTGGCCGTGCTCGCGGCGCTCAGGCTCGTGGAACCACATGAGCTGTCCGTAATGCCACGACAGAGATGCATGCCACAGCCATTCACCGCCGCTGACCCGGTCACCGGCTTCGATCGCCTCCATACCCAGGGTTTCGTAGCGCCCAGCGGTCTCGGTCCAGAATGGCAGCCATTCGGCCAAATCGTCCAGCGCCCTGGCTGCGGCAAAGTCCGGGTAGGGAATGCCGTCCGATAGCATCCGGCCCGGATTCAGGATCGCCTCTACCTTTTGGGGCACCAAGTCGTCAGTACTCATGAGCGGCCTGCATTCCCAGGTGCGGACTGCTGGTCATCGACATTGGGCACACTTACCCCCCTGTTGGACACTAAACGCTGCCGCGAACATCCGCTAGCGACCTTCCTGTTCATACCTTGCCACCGTGGCCTTCACCGCTTCGACAATGCCCTGATAGCCCGTGCAGCGGCAGATGTTGCCGCTGAGCGCTTCCCGGATCTCAGGCTCGGTCATCGTGGACATTTCATCGAGCATCGATTCGATGGTCATCAGCAAGCCCGGTGTGCAGAATCCACATTGCAGCGCGTGGGCGGCGCTGAAGGCCGCCTGGAGGGGGTGCAGGTCCGGGCCGATCGCCAGACCCTCAACGGTGCGGATGGACGAGCCATCGGCTTGCACGGCGAAGAGCAGACACGACCGAACACCGTCGCCGTCGAGTTGAACGGTGCAAGCCCCGCAGACGCCGTGCTCACAGCCAACGTGGGTCCCGGTCAGATGAAGCTCGTGCCTTATGAAGTCCGAGAGCAACAAGCGGGGCGAGACCGAGCGCTCGTACACCGCACCATTGACTTCGACCGTTACTGGGTACGTGGTCATTGGAGTTCTTTCAGAGCAGTGATCGCTCACCAGCGGTCCCTGCTAGTCCTCCGCCGCCTGATCCAAGTGCTTCGGACCCTTCATGTAGTTCACGATCCACCAGCTGAAGAACACGTATCGAAGTACGTCCGCATCGGTCTCACCGAATTCTCCCGTCGCCACCAGCTCATCGAGCATGGTCTGGTGCTCGGGGCTCAAGCTGACGGGAACGTCGGTGAGCGTGATGGGGTAGTTGACGTAGTTCGGGACGTACGAATTGTCTTTGTAGAGCTCCCGATCGGCCTTGATGGGCTGAGCGGCCAAATCCGCCGTGGTGAGCTGGCTTCTGAATTTGACCAGCTCTGGCCGTCCCTCGAATTGAGCGAGGTCTTCGGGCAGGCCCTCATAGATCGCTAGCCTCAGCGGCTTCAGCTCGAAGCTGCTGGTGGCGAAGGTGTCGGCACCACAGACGTTGGGCACGGCCAACAGGTCGATCAAGGCGATGATCTCGACGTAGTCACCGTGCTTGGCCACGTTTTCGGCGATGAATGGGTGTCCGGCCTGATCGACGCCGGTGTGCATGAAGAAGTTGAACGAGTCGTGAACGTCATCGCTGGTCAACCCATATTCCCGTTGCGCCTCGGCCTGGATGTCGTGACAGTTGGTGTGAGGCTCCACTCCGAACTGGTATTCGTACAACAAACCGCTGCACCGCGGATACAGCACATCGTTGGTACCGACGGTGTCGGCGATGATCGCCGCTATCGGCCGGTCCCTCGGTGGCGCCGACCATAAGAAGTCGCCCGTGGTGGGGTGCATTCCGTGCATGTGCCGGGTGCGTCCGGTGTGGAAGTACTCCTTGTAATCGTGGAGGTTGAAGCAGTTGAAGTCGGCGCACTGACCGGCCACTCCGGTCTGTTCGAGTCGCATGACCTGTCCGGCCAGGAGCTCGACGGCCTTGCCGGTGGCCGGTTCCATCACGTGCTCATACAGCAGCTTTCGCTCGGTCATGAGGTGTGTTCCTTGTGGAACTCCCGCAAAGCCCGGAGCAAGAGTTCTTCTCGATCTCCGGAACTGGTTTCATCAACGGAATCGTCGACCAGCTCAAGTTGCTGCTGGTTCAAACAGACGACTACATCTCGGAAATATCCATCATCTTCGTCGGCCATGACTTGGTCTCCGCTCGTTCAAATTATGCTTGCTCGAGACAATTTACCAGAGATCCTCCGACTCAATTCGGGAGAGGATCCACCACCGCGATGGCGTCGATTTCAACCATGAGCTCGGGCACGACGAGGGCGCTTATCTCAATTGTCGAGCTTGCCGGAGGGTCCACCGGAAAGTACCGCGCCCTCACCTCCTGCACCGCGGGAAGGCAAGCCATGTCGGTGAGGAACACAGTCAACCGCACGACGTCCCCCAGGGTTGCCCCACCCTCGTTGAGCACCCGCTGGAGGTTCTCCAGCGTCGCCTCGGTCTGAGCCGCCGGATCTCCCACCCCGATGACTGCGCCGTCAGGATCCAGGGCGACTTGCCCAGCGGCAAAGACCATCCGGCCGGAGTCGCACACGACCCCCTGTGAAAACGGCTGAGGATGCTCAAAACCCGCAGACGACGGATCCCACACCCCCGCCGGACGCAACACGTGCTTATCGACCATAGATTTCAAGCCTCCACACAGAAAATCTTACAGACCCGGCCAACCCTTTGGCCGTATAGGCCGCGCAGGCCTCCACACCAACCCTCCACTATCACAACCCAAATTGGGCTTCCCCGGGGCATTTGGGCGGGTGGCAGCCCTGTAGCGGAGCTTTGGTGGGGCGACTCCGCTAAGGGCCGAGTGCGGTGATGGGGGCGACTTGCACGCCGTCGGGGCGGCGATAGGCGGGTCCGGTGGGGGTTATCACCAGCAGGGCCGCCAGGCTGGCTGCGCGCTGACGAGTTGTCTTGTGTTTGAGGCGAAGCAGTGTCCTGGCGGCTTTGTCTATGACGTTGGGGCTGGAGTTGAGCTTTACCTCTGCAGCGATCCATGAGCCGTCGGTGCGCTCGATGACGGCGTCGGCTTCCAGACCGCCGCTGTCGCGGTAGTGGAAAACCGTGGCGCGCTCAGCTTGGCTGTAGATGCGGAGATCGCGCACAGCCAGCGACTCGAACAAACAACCGAAGGCCGTATGGTCGGACATCAGCCGCTCAGGGGTGGCTCGCAGCATGGCAGCAGCCAGCGAGGGGTCGGCGAAGTGCCGTTTGGCCTCTTTCCTCAGGGTGGCTTTCGATCGAAGGCTCACCGCCCAGGCGGGCTGATCTTCAACAACATAGATGCGGCGCAAGGCGTCGAGATAGGCGGCGACGGTATTGCGGGCCGGAGGGTGGCCGATGTCCATGTCGGCCGCCAACTTGGTCATCTTGGCCTCGGTAGCCACGTTGAGAGAGATCGACGCCATGAGCCGCTGCACCATGGTCGGGCTGTGCCGCACACCGTTGGCGGTGGGGATGTCCACGCGGGCGATCTCATTGGCATAGTCGCCCACCGACGCCAGGGCGTCATCTTCGCTGTGGCCGAGGTTCTGGGGCCAGCCCCCGGCGCATATCGCAGAGGCGATGTCCCGCAAGCGCACCGCCTCGTCTTGCAGGCAGGAGACGGCTTCGCCGTCGAACAGCTTCTTTAGCGAGACGATGCCGGTTGATTGCCCTGTCTCCCACAGTGACATTGGCCTAAGCAGCACTCGACTGATGCGACCGGTACCGGTGTGGCGGGTCACATCGTCTTGTGGGACAGCCGAGCCAGTGAGTATGAATTGGCCGGGTTCGGGTCGGTCGTCGCACTCTCGGCGCACCCTGTTCCACAGGTGCGGGGCGTTCTGCCATTCGTCCAGCAGCCGGGGAGTGGCGCCACCAAGCACCTCCACAGGATCTGACGAAGCCAAAAGGAGCGCCGCTTCATCGTCAAGCCGGACCTCGCTGCGGGCGAAATGCCTCGCCATCCAAGTCTTGCCGCACCCTCGCACCCCCTCGACAAGGACCGCTCCCCGCCTGCGAAGGGCACTCTCGACCACTCGGCCCGCGATGCGGGGCAAATAACCAGGCATCGTGAGTGTGGCAGCCTCATCGGCCATGAATCGCCTCCCGCTTCCCTAGGCTTCACAGCGCGTTCTGAATACAAATGATAACGCGTTCTAGTGAACTTTTATAACGCGTTTTGTAGACAAAGGGAAGCTCACGCTGTGCTAAAGCGTCAGATTCTCTCCCCTATCGTCTAGCGAGACCATCAGATCCAGCAGGCGATCGTCTTCGCCTGGAGTCGTGAGCAGGCCGATTCCGACCGAACGGGACTCACCTTCGTGGCGGCCAGAGAAGACCGCCTGCGGGGCTCCGGTGAGGCTGCTGGGTGCCGCGAGCTGAAAACAGCCGCTTCTGAACTGGGCCATTTGCTCGTCATCCCATGCTCGCATCGGACCGTGTTCGAGCATCACCGGGAGCACGACGACTGTTCCCGGTTCGACCGCGCCGCTGAATGTCCGGGCATATCTGAGCCTCTCCTGGTGGTCTTGTTCCTTGACCTCCGCTGGATCCCGGGAAAGGCGCTCGCATCGCTCCAGCCTCGACCGCACATCGTGGGCCAGAGATGAGCCGTGCTCTTCGACCCAGCGCCCATGGTTCGACCAGATTTCCCGTCCTTGAAGTCGGGCGAACAAGTCTCCGACATCGGTGCTGGTGAACTTGCCGAACTCGACCTCTTCGAATGGCACGCCCATGGTGGAGGCCGCGGCCTCGGCGACCGACCTTCCGACTCGTTCGGTGTCGGAGTCAGCTGTGCCGAAGACGTCGGCGGCGAGCTTGACCCCGACGGGCTGGACGAGGCTGGCAGCCTGCGGCGCGAGCACCTTGAGCGCATCGGCGATGGTCGAGGCCCGAATTCCGAATACGCCGACAACGTCGAATGATTGCGCTAGCGGGATCACCCCGTGGGGGGCGATCAAACCATGCGATGGCCTGATGCTGTGCAGGCCGCACGCGGCCGCGGGCACCCGGATCGAGCCTGCGGTGTCGGTGCCGAGGCCGATGTCGGCCAGTCCTGCCGCCACTGCCGCGGCCGATCCCGACGATGAGCCTCCGCAGAAGAGCCGGTGGTCGAGCGCGTTAAGGGGTGGCGCCCCCTCGCCCACGTTGCCGATCAGCGAGTACGCCAGCTGATCCAGCTTCGTCAGCCCGACGAGGTCGGCGCCGGCGCTTAGCATGCGGGTCAAGATCGGCGATGTTTCTGACGGTTCGGCATGGGTTGCCCGCCAGCGCTCGTGGCCGAACGAGCTTCGATGGCCCTTGAGGCTGAAGAGGTCCTTAGCCACGAACGTGCGGCCCCGCAGACTGCCTTCTTCGGAGCCGCTTATGGCAACGCTGTTGGGCACGAAGGCCCCGACGTCGATTGGGTCAGGGGTCATGGTCCTTTCCATCCTTCGTGCCGCAGTCTGCCAATATCTAGGGACCTTCAACGTTAGTGAAACCGAGGGAGCGTCCGTCCGATGCCTTTTGAAGTGCGCAAGATCCCATTCGAACACGTCACGGACACCACCGGGCTCGAACAGGCCATAGCGGAGGGCACCTTCCGGGGCGATCAGATCGTCGGGGTGGTCGGCAAGGTCGAGGGTAACGGCGGCGTCAACGACTTCTCCCGCATCTTGGCCGACAGGGTGCTTCGCGACTTCCTCGTCGAGCACTGCGGGCACAGCCGGGAGTCGGCGCTTCAAGTTCCCATAGCCTGGTCTGGCGGCACCGACGGGGTGATCTCGCCCCACATGACTGTGTTCGCCAAAGTCGATGGGCCGGCTGAGCCTGCAAACGAGAAGCGCCTCACCGTCGGGCAAGCAGTCTCGGTCCCCATCCTGCCCGAAGAGATCGGTCGCCTTGCCATGCTCGACAAGGTGGCCGACGCGGTGAAGCTGGCCGTGGCCGACGCCGGCATCGACGATCCGGCCGATGTCCACTATGTACAGACCAAAACGCCCTTGCTGACCGCCGAGCGCATCGCCGATGCTCATGCCCGGGGAAAGACGGTCGCCCTAGAGGACACCATGGAATCGATGGCGGTTTCCAACGCCACCTCGGCACTGGGCATCGCCACTGCGTTAGGCGAGATCGAACGGCCCCGAGAGGACCAGATCGCCAAAGACCTCTCGGTCTACTCGTCGGTGGCATCGTGCTCGTCGGGGGTTGAACAGACCCAGGCCCAGGTGGTGGTGGTCGGCAATCGCCTCGGCGTAGGTGGCCGCTACCGGTCGGGCCACTCGATCATGGAGGACAACCTCGACTTCCCCGGAATCTACCGGGCGATTCGATCGGCCGGGCTTGAACTACCCGATCGGCCCATCCCCGAGGACCTCGACGGCCGCGTGGTCAACTGCTTCATCAAATGTGAGATCCATCCGAGCGGCCGGCTCCGAGGGCGGCGGCAAGTCTCGCAGAACGACTCGGACATCCACCACACCCACCACACCAAGGGCGCCGTCGGAGGCGTGGCCGCCGCCGCCCTAGGTGATCCCGCCGTGTTCGTCTCGGTTGCCGGTCTCCAATCCGGCCCCGCGGGGGGCGGATCGGTGGCCGCCATCGTCGACCTGGGCTGACATGGCGCGACTGCCCGGCCTGCCCCCCGGCGACCTCAACGCTGAGCAACGGGCTCTGTACGACTCCATAGCCGGAGGCGATCGGGCCAAGGACGCATCGTTCCCCCTGACTGACGAGAACGGCGCCCTGGTCGGACCCTTCAACGTGTTGCTCTACAGCCCTCGGGTGGGCGACGCAGTTCAACAGCTCGGTGCCGCGCTCAGGTTCCACGGCAACCTCACCGCGCCCGTGCGCGAGCTGGCCATTCTCACGGTGGCGACATACCACGACTGCGAGTTCGAGCGGTGGGCCCACGAGCCGATCGCGCTGCGGGTCGGGCTGACCGATGAACAGGTCGCCGCCCTGCGGGCCGGAACCCGCCCCGACTTGGAGGCCGCCGACCTAGAGGCGGCCTACGACGTATGCCAATCGATTCTGCACAGCAGAGCCATCGGCGACGACATCTATCGCCAAGCAGTCGAGGCGCTAGGCGAAGACCTCGTGGTCGAGTTGATGATTGTCGTCGGCTACTACGGGATGCTGGCCCAGCTCATGAACACTTTCGAGGTTGAGCCGCCTGCCTGACCATTTCCCGCTCAGTCTTTTGGAATGCGCGGCACCAGGACCCAGTTGGGATGGCCGGGACCGAAATGTACCGTGACCTGGTTGTCGAATATCTCCGGTGGGCGATTCCTGACATCGTCGTGCAGGAACGGGCCGCAGCCCCTTAGCTCGTTCTTGAAGTTCGACAGCTTGAGCCCAGTGGTGTCGCCGGCCCACTCGTAGTCGCGACCTCGAATCGACAAGCCGATGCGATAGCCCGCGGGGATCACGATGGACGTCGGCCAGATCTCGATATCCAGCTCATAGACCTCCCCCGGTGTCAGCGGCTGTTCCTCGTCGTGGGTGTGGTACGGCCGCCACACCTCCGACAGGGACTCATCCAGCTTGCGGTGCGAGGCCCGCAGCCAACCCTGGGCGATAGGCGTGTGGGGATCGATCGCCCCCATGAACGTCACCTCATCTCCATTTGGGTCGAAAACCCCGAACACCAAGAACAAATCAGCGTCAGTGGTGGACGACGAGATGTGGAGCTTGGCCGAGAGCGGTCCGGTCACCTCGGTCTCCTCTTCGACCGGCACCATGAAGAACGTGAGCCCGTCGCCCATGGCCTCATACGAGATCGTCGCCGGCGTCGTAACCGGGTCAAGCACCAGCGTCTGGTCAGACGGGTCGAGATGCAGCTTGGTCCAGTCGGTGCGCGGGATCGGCCAGTCGGATTCGGCCCGCTCGACAAAGCGATCGACGTGGCGGACCAGCAGCTGCACCCGCGGCTGGTCGTCCCACGCCGCGTCGTCGCCCTGGAGGTACTTGGCGAAGAAGCGCTTCTGGAGCTGAACACCGTAATCGGTGTAGTACTCGGTCCAGTGCTCGATGCCATGGCACTCGAGGAACTTCTCGGTGGAAGCGGCCCGAATGTAGGCCTCGATGTTGCCTCGGGGGTGAAGTCCCTGCCCGCCCCAATTCGATGCCGACAAGAACGGCACGGTCACCTTCGACCAATCGGGAGATCGGTCTTGGTGGTACTGGTCGTCGAGGGGGTGAGAGGCGATCTCGTTGCCGAAATCGCACCGATTGGCCCGCAGCTCCTCTTCGCTCAACGTCTCGGGACCGGCAACCAGCTCACCGGTCACGATGCTTCGGGCTCCGTTCTCGCCGACGCCGTACTGCACGGTCTTAATCTGCATGTCGTACCAGTTGTCCCAGAACGTCGACAGGATTCCCCCGTGGTAGGTCATATCCCGGTACCAGTCGGCAGCCCCCTCCCAGGGGATCATTGCCGTGAGGTGGGAAGGCTGGAGCGAAGCCACGTGCCACGAGTTGATGGCGTAGTACGAGATCCCCGACAGGCCGACTTTGCCGTTGGACCAGGGCTGCACGCCGGACCACTCGATGCACTCGTAGAAGTCTTGGGTCTCGCGGGGTGAGAAGTGGTCGATGTAGCCGGGACTGCGCCCCGCCCCCCGGGAGTCCACCCGAACGCACGCGTAGCCTTCGGGCACCCACTTCTCAGGGTCGCACACTTCCCAGTTCTGATACTTGTTGGTCGAACCGGCCGCCACATCGGGGTGCTCCTCGACCATGCGGTCCCAGGCGCTCGGGTAGCCCTCTTGGAAGGCCAGGCCTTTGGCGTACGGGCCGTAGCTCAAGATGACCGGGTACTTGCCGTCGTCGTCGGGGCGATACACATCGGCTCGCAACTGAAGGCCGTCGTCCATCTCGACGATCACATCCCAGTCGATCCGCATGCCGTCTCGAACCTCGCTGCTCGTGCTCATGAGTCCCCTCTTTGGATTGGGTCGCTTGCGTCAGCCCGCGCAGTCTAGGAGCCTTCTCAAAACCGTTCTCTAAAACTCCAACTGGGAAGCTCTTATGCACGCCTTCACGCCCGGGCAAATCGGTCGCCTCGAGATCAAGAATCGCTTCGTCCGGGCGGCGACGTCGGAGACAATGGCCACCGACAGCGGCACGGTTACGCCAGCGCTAATCGAGCTCCACCAGACGCTGGCCGCCAACGGTGTGGGGCTGTCACTTCTCGGGCATGCCTTCGTCCACCCTCGCGGCCAATCCCTGCCCAACCAGACCGGGATCCACGACGACGCCATGATCCCCGGGCTGGCCCAGCTCACCGACGCTGTCCACGATGCTGGCGGGCGGATCTTCGCCCAGCTCGCCCACGCCGGAAACCAGGCAGGGATGCCCGGCCTCGCACAGTTAGCCCCGTCTTCGGTAGCCAACGCGCTGACTGGGTCGGTTGCCGAGCCAGCCCGCGACGACGAGATAGAAGAAGTGATCGAGGCCTTCGGCACGGCGGCCGCCCGAACGGTGGACGCGGGGTTCGACGGTATCCATATCCACGCCGCCAACGGATACCTAGTCAGCTCGTTCTGCTCTCCGCACTCAAACACCCGTACTGATCGGTGGGGCGGCGATGCCGAGCGGCGATCACTGCTGCTGACTCGGGTGTACCAGTCGATCCGCCAGGCGGTCGGACCCGATTTCCCGCTGACCGCCAAGGTGGGCATGGTCGACCAAGTGGACAACGGCTTACTGCTCGCCGAAAGCGTCGAACGGGTACGGGCGTTGGCCGACCTCGGACTCGATGGCATCGAGGTAAGCGTGGGGCTGATGGCCTCGGGAGCCGACTCGTGCCACAAGTACGTTGCCGTAGATGGGCGGCGAGCCTTGGCCGACCACCTCTACCACCGGATGTTCTCTCCATCTAGCAGCGAGGCGTACTTCGAACCGTTCGCCCGGGCCATCCGCGACGCCGTCCCCGACTTGACTTTGCTGCTCGTGGGCGGGATCCGGACCACCGACACGGTCGAGCGGGTCTTGGCCAATGGATCCTGCGACTTCATCTGTTTGGCCCGTCCTCTCATACGGGAGCCGGATGTGGTTTCCCAGATTGAGGCTGGTCGTCGCGGCCGGTTGGATTGCACCTCCTGCAATCTCTGCCTCGAGAACGAAGGGACCCACCCTTTGCAGTGCTGGCGCACGCCGCGTGTACGGCTCCTCCACGCTGCGGCGGCCCACATTCGGCGCCGGATTCAGAGTGGTGTCCACTAGCCGAATCTCTACAGTGCTGGAATCGGGTGCACACTTGAAACTCGAATGAAAGTATGCACCCACGCCACGATCGTCAGATTCGTGGCCGTTGCACACCCGAGGGAGGAGTCGAGGGTATGGCTGCACCGGAGATCACCATTGAGTTGTTGAACCACTACTGCGATGAGTACCGCAACTGGGGCCGCTGGGGAGACGACGACGAAATCGGGACTTTGAACCACATCACCTCTGAGAAAATCGTCGAGTCGGCCGGTCTTGTTCGCCATGGGAAGGTCTTCTCGCTGGAGTTGCCCCTAGACGGGAACGGGCCTCAGACCGGCGCCTTTGGGCGCGTCAACCCGATTCATCAAATGGTGGCCACCGGCACCGATCACGTCGAAGGCGCCCAGGATTGGCCGATGGGCTGGGGGGTGGCCGACGACACACTGTTCTTGTTCTTGCAGGGCGGCACCCAGTGGGACGCGCTGGCCCACATCTTCTACGACGGGAAGATGTACAACGGCTTCGACGCCAGGCTGGTGTCAAGCAGCGGTGCCGAAAAGAACGGCATCGAGAACCAGAAAACGGTGGTGTCGCGCGGCGTGTTGCTGGACATTCCCCGGGTGCGCGGCGTCGAGCATCTGCTACCGGGCGATGCCATCACCGGCGAAGACCTGGATGCAGCCTGCGAGCACCATGGAGTCGAGGTGGGCATCGGCGACATCGTCTTGATCCGAACCGGTGACATGGCCCGGCGGCGCGAGCTGCCGGGTTGGGATGGGTTTTCGGCCGGCGACTCCCCCGGGTTGTCGCTTTTGTCGGCGCCCTGGCTGGCCGAACGCGAGGTGGCGGCGATAGCCACCGACACTTGGGGCGCTGAGGTGCGGCCCAACGAGATCGAGGGCAGCTTCCAGCCGCTGCACTTGGTGATGGTGGTCAGCATGGGTCTGTTCGTCGGGGAGATCTGGTACCTCGATGAGCTGGCGGCTGACTGTGCCGAAGACGGCGTATATGAGTTCCAACTCGTCGCCCCCCCGCTGGTCATACCCCGCGCCGTGGGGTCGCCCCTCAACCCCCAGGCAATCAAGTAGAGACCAAGCAGAGGTGGTAGAAGGATTCGCAGGCCGCCCAACGCGGCTCTCTTCCCACGCCATCGGGCTGCTCTTAACCACCCTCGGCGTCCTGGTTCTGTCTCCGGACAGCCTCTTCATCCGGCTCGTGGATGCCGACGTGTGGACCATCGTGTTCTGGCGTGGACTCCTCATGGGCCTGACCATCGTGATCGCAACGGCGGTGTGGTCGCGAGGTGGCGCTCCGGCCCAGTTCCGCTCTCTCGGTCGCGTGGGGCTCGTCGTTGCCATGCTGTTCGGATCGCAGCTCACCCTGTTCGCAACGTCGATCACCCGCACGAGTGTGGCCAACACGCTGGTCATCTTCGCCACCGCGCCGCTGTTTGCTGCAGTGCTCAGCAGGATCTTCCTCGGGGAACCAGTCCCCCTGCGGGTCTGGCTGGCCGTGACAGCCAGCTTGGGAGCGATCCTGTTCATCTTTTTCGGCAGTATCGGCACCGGTCGCGTCAGCGGCGATCTTGCCGCCGCGGGCGCCGCCTTGGCCATGGCCGTCGGTCTCACCGTCATGCGCCGCAACAGCCATGTCAGCATGGTCCCGGCTTGGGGGATCGGCGCCCTGTTGGCTGCCGGTTTCGCCGCCTCTTTTGCTGATCCGTTCGGCATCTCCGGTGAAGATGTTGCCGTTCTGCTTCCCAGCGGGATCCTGGTCCTTCCCATCTCCTTTGCCCTGATTGGACACGGCCCGAGACGACTCTCAGCCCCTGAGACTGGTCTGCTCATGATTCTCGAGACGATCATTGGCCCCTTGTGGGTGTGGTGGATCTTGGAGGAGCAGCCCAATACCGAGGCGCTGATTGGAGGAGCGGTGGTCATTGCTGTTCTGGTGGCCAACTCATTGGTCGGACTCCGCCAACCCGCTCCTTCGTGAGCTGGCCGGCAAATGAGTCGTGACAGCCGGCTCAGTCTCCCGGACCGAACAGACCGAACCGCCACGCCGGATCACCAGGAATCATGGTCGATTCGAATTGCGCCCGCTCGCCCATGCGCCGCGACTTTGCGGCCACGGTCTGGGCCAGGTCGAGTTGTTGACGCTCCCAATCAGCCAGCGCCCCATTCAGGTTGTCGCCCGCGGCCAGATGGTCGCGCAGCGCATATCCGTCGGCGCACGCCTTGGCCGTTCCGGCGGCCACGTGGGGACGCAACGCAGTAGCCGCATCGCCGATGAGCGCGATCCGACCATGGACGAATCGGTCGGCGGCCATGTCGAATATGGCCTGGATGAACGGCTCCTCACAGGCGAGGACAAGTTCCCGCAACTGCGGAGCAAGCAGCCGCTCTGCGTCGTGGCGGAGTTCGGCCACAAAACGATCTTGGGCCAAGCCCGGCGGCATAGTGGCGGGGCGGTGCACGCCGTTTCGGTCCACCATGAGCTCCTCGAACTCCGTCCCCGGCGCATTTCGATACCACACAAAGTTGAGCGCCCGCTCTCCAGGGACAATCGAGTCTCCCGGCCCCGGGATGGCATAGGCCAGGATGTGGGAATGATCTAGCACTTGGTACACCATGGCGTCCTCGAAAATTGCTGCGGTGCTCGACTCAAGGTCGCTTTCCAGCACGGTGCCCCGCCACGCCACATATCCGGCATATTCAGTGGTGGTATGCGGTGAGACGATGCCGCGCACGGTTGAGGCAATGCCGTCAGCAGCCACCAGGAGGTCGCAGTCCCGAACTTCTCCGTGCTCGAACGAAACGGTCACGGCCTGCGGCAACTGAGTGCATCCCGCGACACCGTGGGACAAGTGGTAGCGATCGCTGGGCAGTACGTCGAGCAGTGCCCGGTAGAGGGTGTTCCAGGAGGTGAACCGGTTGAACGTGGGAGCAGCACCGACGATGGCGCCCGACTGATCGACATAGCTCCAGTACGTAAGGGTTAGCGCCACGTCGGCTGCTCCCCCGCGGCCTTCGCCCAACGCTGAGCCCCTCTCGGTGAAGTAGCGCTCGGTCATCGGAAGCACGACGATGCCGGCGCCCCGGCCTTCCAGGGCGCTCGTTGACCGTTCATAGACGTGGACGTCGTGTCCGAGTTCGTGAAGCAAGATGCCAGCCGTCAGCCCGCCGATCGACCCGCCGGCGATGGCTATTTGGAGCGGGTTGATCCCCGTCGATGTCATGCAGCGGTTCCCCGGCAATGCTCGGTGACTGGTCTGGCAAAGGATAAGTGGCCGGCAATGGCGATGCACTCCGATGACGGGGGCGACGCAATCGCCCGTCTCTGTAGGCTGTGTCACTCCCCCATCCCTGATCGGAGAACTGATGGCGGGCTACGCAAAAGGGCCATTCGCAGTCGACTGGGAAGACCGATACGACATGTCTCGACTGCGGATCGAGCGCGTCGAGGCCGCGCAGAGCGAATTGCGCAATCAGGGTGTCGACGGCCTGTTGGTCTGGAAGGACGAGAACGTCCGGTATCTGACCTCGTTGCGGGCACAGCTCATCGCCGGTAAGACCACCGCTCTGAACGGTGCTTTGCTCCAGCCCGACCATGATCCGGTGCTGCTGTGCTCGGGCGGTGAGATCGACAAGGCACGGCTGGTCATGCCGTGGATCGGCGAAGCGCACGCCATCCCCATCATGGAGCAAGCCGAGCTGGTGGACGGTTTCGTGAAGGACATCCTCCGGCCCATCCTGCGCAACCGAGGGCTGGACAGCGGTCGGCTGGGTCTCGACGCCGCCAACATCTCGTTCATTGAAGCCCTCCGCAGCCATCTCCCTCATCTGGAGTTGGTCGATGGCGACCAGCTCATGCAACGAGCTCGACTAATCAAATCCGACGTCGAGATCGACATCATCGAGGAGGCGTGCGCCATCGGCGACGCGGTCACCCAACGGGCGCTCGACGAGACCAGAGCAGGCCGGCGCGAGCTGGAGATCGCCGGCGACGCCATGCAGACGCTGTTCTATCTCGGGGGCGAAATGGCCCACGTCATCACCCCATTCGTCGCCTCCGGGGAGCACATGTCGCCCCCTCATCGGCTGGCCACCGACAAACTCACCCGGAACATGGACCTCTGCTTCATCGACATCGGCGCCATGTGGAACGGGTATTTCGCCGACATCGGTCGGACCACGATCATCGGGAAGCCATCCCGGCGCCAGCAGGAGATCTACACCGCCGTTTATGAGGGCCTCATGGCGGGCATCGACAAGATGAGGCCCGGCTTCACCAACCAGGACGCCGCCGACGCCATCGTGGAGAAGATCGGCGGCCACGGGCTCGACGATCACCTGTTCAGCCTGTTCATCGGCCACGGCATCGGCATGGGCGCCAACGAGCCGCCCTACATCGGCGAGAACATGCCCGGTGCCACCGTGTACCCGTTCGAGCCCAACATGGTTTTCGCGGTCGAACCGCTCGTGTGGGTGCCCGACGTTCCCGGCGGTGGCGGGGTCAGAATCGAGGACATGGTGCTGGTCACCGAGGGGGAACCCCGTGTCCTCTCCAGAGTCGAATACGAGGAACGGCTGTTGCTATGACTCTCAGGCCAGTGTTCGACCATGGCTGACGTCATTGAACTCAAGGCCGCCGACGGCCACCCCCTGTCGGCCTATATTGCGGGCCAACCTGATGCCGCGGCTGCCGTCGTCATTGTGCAAGAGGTCTTTGGCGTCAACACCCACATCCGGTCGGTCGTCGATACCTATGCGGAGATGGGATACCTCACCATCGCGCCGGCCATGTTCGACCGGGCCCAACGAGGGGTCGACCTCGGCTACACGCCCGAAAGCCTGCAAACCGGTCTCGCGATCCGCTCCCAAGTGGACTGGGCCACGACTCCACTTGACATTGCTGCCGCGGTCGAACGCGTCAGCCAGTCGCGCCCGGTTGCAGTGGTGGGGTACTGCTTTGGCGGAGGCGTCGCCTGGCTGGCCGCCAACCACGTCCCCATCCATGCCGCCGTTTGCTACTACGGGGGACAGGTCCACGATTTCATCGACGTCGCGCCTCGATGCCCCACCATGCTGCACTTCGGAGAACTCGACCCGATGATCCCGCTTGACGACGTCGCCGCCATCGCTGCCGCTCATCCCGAGGTCGAGGTGCATGTCTACGAAGGCGCCGACCACGGGTTTAACTGCGACATCCGCGACTCCTATCACCCTGGCGCCGCGGCGCTGGCCCAGGAACGAACCAACGAATTCCTCCGATTGCACCTTGGGGGATAGCTACAGCCCGAAGACCCTTGCCGCGTTGCCGCCCTTCATGGCAACCCGGTCGGCATCGGTCAGCCCATCGGTCCGGTCGATGAGCCCCATTGGGTCGGGTTCACCCATGTCGAATGGGAAGTCGGTACCGGCCATCACCCGGTCGCTGCCCACCACCTCGACAAGGTGGCGGAGGTAGAGCGGCTGGAAGACCATCGTGTCGTAGAGGAGGCGCTTCATGTAGTGGCTGGGCGGGTGGTCGGGGATTTTCACCCGGGTCTCTGGGCGGACCTCCCACGTGTGGTCGGACCGCGACGCGTAGAACGGCAGGTAGCCGCCCCCGTGCACTAGAACCAGCTTCAGACCGGGAAGCTCCTCGAACAGCCCCGAGAAGATCATGCGGTTGGCGGCCACCATGGTCTCGAGAGGGTTGCCGATGCAGTTGGTCATGAAGTAGTCGCCGAATCGGTGGCTCTCCTCATACCCGTTCGGATGCAAGATGACCGGGACCCCCTTAGCCGCCACCGCCTGCCAAAAGGGCCGAAAGCCCGGCTCGTCGAGGTTGCGACCCGCGATGGTGCCGCCGATCTGCAACCCCTTGAAGCCCAGTTCATCAACCGCCCGGTCCATTTCGGCGATGGCCAAGTCGATGTCTTGGAGGGGCACGGTGGCGCCGAACGCCGAGAACCGAGACGGCCGATCGGACACCGCCTGAGCCAGGTTGTCGTTTTGGAGTCGAGCGGCTTCAGCTCCCACGGAAGGCGGCGCCCAATATCCGTACTCTGAGACGAACGTGGACAAGCCCTGAATATCGACTCCCATGGCATCCATGTGCTCGATCCGGGCGTCGGGCTTTGTCAGAGCATCGAAGATCTTGGGGATCATGACCTTGTTCTGGTCAAGGGACTCCTGGCCCATGAAGTAGATATAGGGCTCGTCTTGAGGCTGCCCGTGGGGGCTGAGCAGCTCACCAGCCGGCGGCGTGGCCAAATGGCAGTGAACGTCGATTGTCGGCGCTTGTTGAGCCACTCCCGGTCCCCCTGACCGCATTCTCCTAGGACAAGCCCGAACCCTATGTGATGGGAAAAGCGGCTAGCTGCCCGGACCCGGTATGAATCGGCCCCCGGGCGGGGGCCCGTCTTCAATGACTCGACCGCGCAGCAACACCGTCTCCACGCGGCCGCGCACGTCGCGACCGGCGTATGGCGTCCATCCGGCCCGTGAGACCACCTCTTCGTTGGTGATCTGCCAAGCGGCATCGGGATCGAGGATGACGAGGTCGGCGTCGTAGCCGATCTCTACTCGGCCTTTGCCGTGCAGTCGATACTGCTCGGCGGGGCGCTGGGCATAGGCCTCAACCAGCCGCTCCAGCGATGTTCGCCCCCTCAGGGCCGCATCCACCATAAGGGGCATGGTGGTATCCAGTCCGGGCAGGCCGAAATGGCACTCCCAGATGGTGCCCTCCCTCTTTTGCGCCTCGGTCGAAGGGGCATGATCAGTGGAAAGGTGGCTGATTGAACCATCGTTGAAGGCGTTCCACATCCGGTCTTGGTCTTCGGCCGATCGGATCCGCGCCGGCGGCGTGAATTTTCGGAACGGCCCGTGCTCGTGGATCTCCGACTCAAAGAGGTAGAGGTACTGGGGACAGGTTTCCGCCACGATCGGTGAACCTGCGTCCCGTTCCCGCTGGATCAGGTCCACGACATCTGCGCTGCTGGCGTGGGCCACGGTGGCCCGAACACCGGTGACCTTGGCCAACAGCGCCGCCGACCCCACCGCCACCAATTCCGCCTCCCGCGACCGCCACTCGGGGATGACCCCCGGATCGATGCGGCCCTCGGCTTTGAGCCGGCGCTCGTTGCGGGCGGTCATCACATCGTCTTCGCAGTGAACCAGGCAGGCGGCGTCGAGGCTGGCCAGCTCCTCGAACACCTCCAGCAGGATCTCAGGCGTGACGGCGGGAATCCCGTGGGTGGCGCAGGTGAAGATCTTGAAGAAGGTCACCCCGGCCTCCCAAAGACTGCCGATCTCGCCGGCATGCTCCGGGAATACGTGGGCCGCGAACGCGTAGTCCACATACGACCGATCCCGCAGGTGGTGCCGCTTCTCCTCGAATCGCCCGGCGTCAGTGAGCGGCCAGCCGTGGGTGTGCTCCACGATGGTGGTGACGCCCCGACGAGCAGCGGCCCGTGTCCCCGTTGGGAAGTCCTCTCGGGTCGAATCACCCGGTTCCATGAGATGCACATGGGTGTCGACCATTCCGGGAAGCACGAACCGCCCGTCGGCTTCAAGCACCGCATCGGCGGATTCGGGTGAGTTCGGGTCGAGGACTGCCGCTACGCGGCCGTCTTGTACGTACACATCGGCGCGTTGTCGACCGGTAGCAGCAACGACCGTCCCGCCCCGGACAGCAAGATCGAACGTCATGTCGGCATTCGGATTAGTCGCGGTAGCGGCGTACGCGCAGATCGGCTTGGGCTTGATGGCCGGCGAAGTTCTCTATGGCGCACAGCCGGGAGCAGTACTCGCCGATGGCCACGCTTGACGCGGGGTTGGTCACCCGCTGATAGGTCACGGTCTTGATGAACTTTCCAACCCAGAGTCCTCCGGTGTAGCGGGCGGCCGACTGGGTGGGCAGTGTGTGATTGGTGCCGATGACCTTGTCGCCGTAGGACACGTTGGTCATGGGGCCGAGGAAGACGGCTCCGTAGTTGGTCAGGCCTTCCAAGAAGAAGTCGTCGTCGGAGGTCATCACCTGCACGTGTTCGAACGCCAGCTCGTTGGCCATTTGGAGCATCTCGGCGTGATCGGCGCAGAGCATAACCCTGCCGTAGTCGGCCCAGGCCTTGGACGCCACGTCTGCCGTTGGCAGTGTCTCAAGCTGCCGCCCCACCTCCTCCATCGTCGCCTGCCCGAGCTTGCGGGAGGTGGTCAGCAACACCGCCGGGCTGGTCGGTCCGTGCTCGGCTTGGCCGAGAAGATCGGTGGCGCACATCTCGGCGTCGACCGAGTCGTCGGTCAACAGCAGCGTCTCGGTCGGCCCGGCCGGCAGATCGATTCCCACCCGTCCGTACAACTGCCGCTTGGCCTCGGCCACCAACGCGTTGCCCGGGCCAACGAGCATGTCGACCGGCGCGATGAAGTCGGCCCCCAGAGCCATGGCCGCCACGGCTTGAACCCCGCCCAGCAGATAGATCTCGTCGGCGCCCCCCAGGTGCATCGCCGCGATGGTCTCGGCCGGTACCGAGCCCTGGATCGGCGGTGTGCAGGCGGCCACCCGGGGCACACCCGCCACTTTGGCCGTGACCACACTCATATGGGCGGAGGCGACCATGGGATAGCGCCCGCCCGGCACATAGGCGCCCACATTGGCCACTGGGATGTTCTTGTGCCCGAGCGTTACCCCCGGCAAGGTCTCGACTTCCACATCGGAGAGCGAACCAAGCTGGGCTTGGGCGAAGTTTCTGATCTGGTTCTGGGCGAACCTGATGTCGTCGAGAACTGCCGGGTCGACGCCGGATACGACCCTCTCGATGTCTTCAGCAGAGAGCTGGAACGACTCCGGCGACCACCCGTCGAAGTCTGCCGAATACTGCCGGACGGCTTCAGCACCGCGATCTTCGATGTCTTGGATGATCTTCGCCACCTGCTCGGCGAGTTCAGGGTCTGCGCCGTGTGAGCCCTTGGCGGTGGCGTCCTTGAGGGTCTCGGCCATAGTCGCTCCGCACCTCTCGGTTTAATGGCTCTTAGATGGCGATCGGTCCCCGATGCAATGCATCGTGGCTGGCGATGTACGACGATATCAGTACATCTGAAGTGCCCGACCGAAAGCAGGTGCCCCATGAAGCTCGACAGGAAGGTCGTCGTTGTCACCGGCGCGAGCCAGGGAATCGGCCGGGAAATCGCTCTTACATGCGCTCAGGAGGGGGGCAGCATGGTGTTGGCCGCTCGCTCGGTGGGGGCGCTCGAGGAAGTGGCCGCCATGATCGAAGCCGCCGGTGGCCAAGCCCAAGTGGTTGAAACCGATGTCTCCGACCCCGACGCGGTGGCCTCGCTCGCCAGCCAGGTCTTGTCTAGATGGGGCCGCATCGACGTGTTGGTGAACAACAGCGGGATCGGCGGTCCTTCAGCGCCGCTGTGGGAAGTGCAGCCTGCCGATTGGGAGCAGACCTTCGCGGTGAACGTGACCGGAGTTTTCTTGTGCTGCCAGGCCATGCTGCCCTCGATGATCGAGCGCCGGTCCGGTTCGATCATCAACATCGGCTCGATCACCGGCAAGCGCCCGCTGCTCAACCGCACCGCCTACGCCGCCAGCAAGGCGGCGCTCATCGGACTCACCCGCACCCTGGCGGTGGAGGCTGGACCGCACCAGATTCGGGTCAACCTCGTCTCCCCTGGTTTCGTGGAGGGCGAGCGGATCGAGTGGGTTTTCGAGCAGCAAGCATCTCAGCAGGGTCGCCCCGTAGATGCCGTCCGTTCAGCCGCCGAGCAGATGACGCCGCTGAGGCGGCTGGTCACCGCAGCCGATGTGGCCCGAACCGTCGTCTTTTTGGCCTCCGATGAGTCCGCGGGGATCACAGGGGACGACGTCAACGTGACCGCTGGACTGGTGATGTACTGAGGTTGGTCAGTACACGATCATTTCGATCATGTTGCCCCAGGGGTCATTGAAGAAAACCTGGCGTAGTGCGGCCGGCGAATCCGGGAGCTCCCAGACCGAGACTCCGTGCCCGTCTAGGTGCTCCACCATTGCCTCGACATCGTCGACTCGAAAGGCCAGGTGGCTCTCATTCGCCCTGACCGGAGAACCGGTGCCTCTCAAGGTGCCGTCGGTGGTCAGGTGCACGGGGGTGCCGCCGGCGTCGAACCAGGCTCCAGGGAAGCCGAAATCGGGTCGGGGGATTTGGGGCAGACCGAGCACATCGCGGTAAAAGCTGACCGCCTCGTCGATGTCGCCAACGCATATTGATCCGTGGTCGAGTTTGGTGAGTCGAGGCATGAGAACTGAGAGCGCCTTCGTCGGTCGAGGTCGAAGAACAAGAATAGCCCCAAGCAAGGCAACCTCGGCAGGGGGCTAGTCTCAGCAGATGCGGGCCGCACAACTCATCGAGCCTGGGATCGTCGAGGTCCTTGATGTGCCGACGCCCGAATCTGGAGATGCGGCTGTCATCCGGATGGAGACTCTCGGATTGTGCGGTACCGATTTGAGCATCGTGGCTGGCAAGATCCCGGTCGAGATGCCCCGTGTGATGGGCCATGAGGGAATCGGCACCATCGAAGCCGCCGGACCCACCGCGGATTTCGAAGCAGGTCAACGAGTCCTTATCAATCCTGGATTGTTCTGCGAACACTGCGATCTGTGTCGCCGTGGGTATCCCAATCTCTGTCCCAACGGTGGGCTGCTGGGCCGAGAGCTCGACGGGTTGTTTTCCGACTATGCGGCGATTCCGGAACGCCAACTGCTCGCCGTCCCCGATGGGGTGTCTGCGGAAGCGGCCGGGGTGATCCAGGTGCTAGGCACCTGTGTCCACGCCGTATCCAAAGCACCGGTATCGCCCGGCGACACCGCCGTGGTCCTCGGCCTTGGCGTGTCTGGCCAGCTCATCACCCAGCTTCTAGCGGCCAAGGAAGCACAAGTCATTGGCGTCACCCGGTCTGAGTGGAAGCGAGAGCTCGCGCTCCAACTGGGCGCAACGGCGGCGGCCGCTCCTGAACAAGCGGCTCAAGTGGTGGCTGAGCTCACTGGCGGTCGAGGATCTGACGTGGTCTTCGAGGCGGTGGGTACGGTGCAGACCTTTTCCCAGGCCATCAAGCTTGCCGGCTCAGCGGCCACCGTCGTGTTCTTTGGCACCACCACCGGGATCGGGGATGGACTGCCCTACTATCAGCTCTACTACAAGGAGCTGACACTGCGAAACCCACGGGGAGCCACGATGGCAGACTACGAGCAGGCAATCGCCCTGGTGGCCGGTGGAGTCATCAATGGCGTCCCGCTCATCTCGTCCCGATTTGGCCTTGATGAGGTCAACCACGCCCTTGCCGCGACACAAGATCCATCGACACTGAAGGTGTTGATGGAGCTGAATTGAATGGAGCAAACATGAAGGAAGCATTCGGCGTACTCGCCACCGATTGGCGCGAAGGCATCAATTGGCAAGAGGTCCGCGAATGGCGCTTGCGAAGGGCTCGAGAAGCCATGCGCCGCCATGGCCTCGGGGCGATGCTGCTGATGTACGACGAGAACATCCGCTATGTCACCTCCACTATGACCCCCGGTTGGAACCAGCTCAAGCCTGGCCTGCGCTACGCCGTGCTCACCGAGGGCAAAGAGCCGATTCTCTATGAACAGGGCGACATCGGCTACCACATCCGCGAGCACTCGCCCTGGATCCCCAAGGAGAACGTCCGCTACTCCTACGCCTGGATAAAGGGCGCCGCCGGACCGGCTTCGACCGCACAGGTCGACAAGTTCACCAACGCTCTGATGAATGATCTGGAGGACGCAGGCGTTTCCGATCAGCCCCTAGGCGTGGACTTCATGGACCTCAATATGATCCGCGCCTTCGAAGAGCGGGGCCTCAACTGGGTTGACGGCATGACCCCCATGATGGAAGCCCGGGCCATCAAAAGCCCGAATGAGCAGAAGGCATTGCAGATGGTCGGTTCGATCTGCGACGTAACCCACTATGAACTGACCCAGTGGCTGAAGCCCGGAATCACCGAAAACGAGGTCACCGCATTCACCATGGAGTACCTCTACAACTTCCCAGGCATGGAAAACGTGGAAGACGTCATCGTCTCTTCTGGGCCGAACGCCTGGCCCAACTGGCGCAATCACGGCGACCGGATTATCCGTCCGGGTGACATCGTGATCATCGATCTCGCCGCGCTGACCTGGAACGGGTTCAAGTCGTGCGTCTACCGGACCTACTGCGTGGGCGGTGAGCCTACCGACGAGCATCAGCAGTACTACGACCTGGCCTCCAAGTGGCTCTGGGATTCGATTGAACTAGTCCGGCCCGGAGTCACCACCGCTGACATCGCCTCCGTCTGGCCGTCGGCCAAGGAGATTTGGGGCTACGAGGAGGAGGATGAGGCCGCCGCCAACCTGTGGGGCCACGGCCTTGGCTTGGCCCAATATGACCAACCGGTGATCTCTAGGATCTGGTCGCTCGACCATCCCCAGGAGATCCAACCCGGCATGGTTTTCGCCCTCGAAACCCAGCACGGCAAGCTCCATGAATTCGGGGTCCGGCTCGAAGAAATGCTGACCGTCACCGACACCGGCATCGAGATGTTGTCCACTTACAAGAGTCACGAGATCATCCGCGCCGGATGACCGCAGACCGCTTTCGAGTCCGCGGTCTCGACGATCCATCTGCTGCTGACGTTGCCATTAGCGGTGCCAAGGGAGCTGGCCTGGCCCGCGCCCGTGCGGCGGGGTTCCCGGTGCTCGACGGTTTCGTAATCCCACCAGCGTGCTCCGAAGCTGCTCTCGGCCGAGCAGTCGAGGTGCTCGATTCCCGTGGTACAGGGGGGTCGAGGATGACCATCATCGGGCATCCCTTGCCCGACTCACTGATCGAAGAAGTCGAGCAATTCGCGGCCGAACTCCAGCCCCCCTTCATCGTCCGATCCTCCAGTGTCCTCGAAGGCGGAGGCGAGTGGTCGGGGGCGTTCACCTCGGTTCCCGAAGTCCAGCCCGGCGAGATTGGCCAGGCCGCCAAGAGTGTCTGGGCTACCAGCTTCGCCATCGAGGTGCTGGAGCGATTCGAGGCATCTGAGCTGGAACCGGGGAGTGCGCCGATGGGCGTGGTTGTTCAGCCTGAGGTGCAGCCCGACTTCGGCGGGGCGGCCATAGTTGATGCTGCCGGCGCGGTGACCGTTAACGCGGTGAAGGGATCACCGCGGGACTTGATGGCTGGCTGGGTGCCCGGAGTCCGGGCCGTCTACGAGGAAGGCACCCTCAGAGGAGACGAGTGCGTCGCCTTGATGGGCGAAGACCAGACCCTGGCAATCGCGGAACTGGCGCTGGAAGTGAAGGAAACGCTGGGCCCCAACCTTATCGAGTGGGCAATCGTGGAAGGCGCCCTCATCTTGTTGCAGGTCCAGCGTTCGGCCGTACACGAAGTCGAGGAGGCAATGGTTGTGCCCGCGGCACTGGCCCATCCTTTCGCACTCGAGTTCGTGCAATTGGCACACCGCTACCCGGGTGCGCTCGGCGACGAACTGGTGCTGGGCTGGCTGTCGGCTGCCCCCGCCAACATTGAGGCGGAGGCGTACACCCCGACTGGTGACCGAAACGCCGTGCTCGATGAGGCCCGGGAGATTGCGGCAATGCTGATCGCCCAGGCATGGGGAAAGCCCGCCAAGCAGGCTTTAGCACAGGCCGAGCTTGTACTCCGGAGAATGCGAAGCGACCGTCCCAACGAATCCATCGACGCGCTGCGGGAGCTCCAGCCTGTCGACCTGGCTCTGGCCAGCAGGTTATTGGGCATGGTCGAGTACCTCATGGGCACCGATGTTGCTCCTCCACGACGCGGGATGGGCCGCTGGGAGCCGGTTTTGGCGGGGGTGCTGGCTCTCCAGGGGGATGTCCACGAAGGCGAGCCCAGCGTCGGAGGTGTGGGCGCGGGCCGAATGGTGTGGCTCGACAGCTCAAAGCAGACTGGTCACGTGCAGCCCCGTGACATCATCGTCACCCAGTATCCGCTTCAGAACTTCTCTCCCCTCCTGTGGGATGCGGCTGGGATTGTGACCGTCGGGGGCGCGCCCACTGCTCACCTGTTCGAGGTTGCCCGGTCGCTGACGGTTCCCGCGGTCATCAACTGCCCCATCGCCCACATCGTCAAGTCCGGCCCTCGTTTGGGCATGCTCGACGGCAACGCCGGCCGCGTGGCCATGGCCAAGGATTGAGCAACGTGACGGAGAAAGCCCCGGTCGGGATAATCGGACTCGGCGTCATGGGATCGGCCATGTCGCGCCACATCCTCGCCGGAGGCCACCAGGTTGTCGGGTTCGACATCGATCCCGTTCGACGGGGCGAGTTCCCCGGATCGGTCGCCAAGTCGGTGGACGACGTCGCCAGACAAACCCAAATCATCCTCTTATCTCTCCCGTCCTCGGAGGCCCTGTCGCAGGTTGCGGCCGAACTCGCCGCCAGCGCCACGCCTGGAACAGTTGCTGTGGAGATGGGAACGCTGCCGCTTTCCGACAAGGAAGCGGCCCACGCCCTCCTGGCTGAGAACGGGGTCGATTTGATTGATGCGCCCGTGAGCGGAACCGGCCTCCAGGCCGCCGATGCCACCCTGGTGGTGTACTCAAGCGGGGAGGAAGGCGCTCACGAACGGGTCGTGCCGATCTTCGACCTCATCGGGAAGCAGACGTTCTACCTCGGCCCCTTCGGCAACGGCTCGCGGATCAAGTTCGTCGCCAACCTGCTCGTAGCTATTCACACGCTGGCCGCCGCCGAGGCCCACCAACTAGGCAGTGCCTGCGGTCTGGATCCCGAACTCGTCCAAGAGGTGATCGCGGCCGGTGTCGGCTCGTCGGCAATGTTCGAGATCCGGGGCCCGATGATGGCCGCTGGCAACTATGAACCGCCGTCTGCCCGTCTCTCCATCATCTTGAAGGATGCTGGCATCATCGCCGACTACTCGCGCAGCTTGGACACCCCAACACCCCTGCTCGATGCCGCCGTCCCCTTCTATCAGGCCGCCGTTGATGCCAATCTCGGCGACCTTGACGCCGCTGCCCTGCGCCAACTTCTTGCCGAGCTTGCCAAATCTGAGGAGTAGCCAGAAGGCTGCGATCGTGGGGAAGTTTGCTCAAGCGGTACTCCTTTGCGCCTCGTCTCGCCAATGCTCTCCGAAAGTCTCGAAGTAGCGCAGCGAATTCGGATCCTGGAGGGCGCTGGCCGACGCGACCTGAGATGCGGCTGCGCCCTGCAAGATGCGTTTAACGGGGACCTCGAGTTTCTTGCCCGAGATGGTTCGCGGGATTACAGGCGCGGCCTGAATCTCATCTGGCACATGGCGTGGCGATAGTTCGGCTCGGAGTTTCGTACGCAACCACTCGCGGAGCTCGTCGGTTAGTTGCTGACCGTCTCGCATCACGACGAACGCCAGCAGATTACCAAGCCCGCCGTCGTCGCCCTCCAGATGCACCACCAGCGAGTCGTCGATCATGTCGTGCTCCTCGATGACCGCGTAGAAGTCTGCCGTCCCGAGGCGCACTCCCCCGCGGTTGAGGGTGGCGTCAGAACGCCCACTGATGACGCACGATCCGTCGTCGAAGATCGTGATCCAATCGCCATGGCACCAGACATTGTCGAAAGAGTCGAAATAAGACGCCCGGTAGCGCCGACGATCCTCGTCGCCCCAAAACCCCACCGGCATCGACGGTGCCGGGCCGGTGATCACGAGTTCCCCGTTGCTTCCCAATAGCGGTTGTCCTTCAGGATCGAATGACTCCACTCGCCAACCGAGCTGGCGGCACGCGATGGCACCTGACCGCACGGGCAGAACAGGCGCTCCGCCGACAAACGCGCTGCACACGTCGGTCCCACCGCTGATATTCGAGACCGGCAAGGGGGCTACGGCTTCAGCAATCCAGCGGTATCCCGCATCTGGCAGCGGCGCCCCAGTCGAGCCAATGCCCCGCAAGCGGCCAAGGTCCAGCGTTTCACCGGGGCGCAGACCCGCGCTGCGGCACGCCATGAGGAAGGGAGCTGAGAACCCGGCAAATGTAACGACGTTTTGCTCGACGATCGACCACAGGGTGTCCAAAGTCGGCGCAGCGGGATCACCGTCGAACATGACGATAGACGCACCAGTCAGCAGCCCCGACATCAGGTAGTTCCACATCATCCAACCCGTCGTCGAGTACCAGAAGAACCGGTCTCCGGGACCGAGGTCGTGATGCAGGGCGAGTTGCTTGCCGTGTTCGAGCAGGATCCCTCCATGCCCGTGGACGATCTGCTTCGGTCGGCCAGTCGTGCCTGAGGAGGAGAGTATGTAGAGAGGGTGGGCGAACGGGACCGGCTCGAATCGCAAGGGCTCGGTCGTAGTGGCAGTCAGCTCAGACCACGACTGTGCGTCTCCCGAGATGGTCGCTGCCGGATCGAGATAGGGCAGCAACACGATGTGCTGCACTGATGGCAGGCCCTGTCGAATCTGGTCTACGACGCCAGCGATGTTGATCTGCTTGGTGCCATATCGATACCCGTCGATGGCCAGAAGCACTTTGGGTTCGACCTGGCTCCAACGATCGAGGACACCGCGTGCCCCAAACTCGGGCGCGCACGAGGCCCACACTGCGCCGATTGACGCGGTCGCGAGAAAGGCAACGAGGGCCTCGGAAATGTTCGGCAGCAACGCGGCGACGCGATCACCTGATCGGACACCGAGCCGTCGCAGGCCGGCGGCTGCTCTGCGGACCTCCTCGCGCAGTTCGCCCAAGCTGAGTTCTCGGGTTGGGCGGGTCTGCGACCAGCTGACCACGGCAACATCGCTGTCGCCGAGTCCGTTTCCGCGCAGAAGATGCTCCGCGTAGTTGAGTGTCGCGCCGTCGAACCACTTGGTGTCGGGCATAGGACCGCCGCTGATGACCGACCTGGGGTCACGGGATGCACCAACCTCGAGATAGTCCCAGACTGAAGCCCAGAAGCCAGCGGGCTCTTCGACTGACCACCGCCACAGAGCGTCGTAGTTTCCCAAAGCCGCCGGTTGGTAGTGCTCAGCAAACTGCCCCATGCGGGAGACCGCCCACGTATCTGGTGGTGGGCGCCAGACCACGTCGTCAATCATCGCCGTCGTCAGGCTCATGGGTTAAGGGTTCAGCCAGAACCATGAGGTGGTCGACCACTACGGCACCTTTGCCGCGGTCGAGAACAACTACGGGGTTTAGATCGAGTTCGGTGAGGCGATCCCCCAAAGCGGTGGCCAAATTTGCAGTTGACATGATCACCTCTACCAGGGCCTCTACATCGGCGGGCGGGCGTCCTCGGGCACCATCGAGCAGGGGAAAGCCCTTTAGAGACTTGATCATTTCGTAGGCGTCGGTTTCATCGAGAGGTAATGGTCGCACCACCGAGTCGGCCAGCACCTCGGTGAACACGCCGCCGGTGCCCACCATGACCGCGGGGCCGAGTGTGGGATCGCGGGTCACCCCGACGATCATCTCGGTGCCACCAGACACCATCTGTTGAACCTCTACCCCGTCGATGGCTGCGTCCGGAACAGCGGCCCGAGCCCGGTCCAGAACCGACTGGGCCGCCTGTTCAACCCCGTCGAGGGTGTCCACTCCCAGCACCACCAGCCCGGCGTCGGACTTGTGGGGGAAGTCGGCGGAGGCGATCTTCACCGCCACCGGCAGGCCGATGCGCTCCGCTGCCATGCGGGCATCGCCAGCCGACTCGACCACCTCGCTGGCCGCCAGAGGCAGCCCGAACGCCCGCAACACTGCGCCGGTGTCGGGCTTCGGGGCTCCAAGGGCCGTTTCCGCTGCCTCCGGCACTGCATCGGGCAACGGCCGCCGCACCCGGAATGTGGACCGGTGACGCTGGTAGCGGTGGTAGGCAGCCAGAGCAGAGAAGCACCCCCGGAACGAGCGGAACAGCGGTATCCCGGATTCCACCAGGCGGTCGAAACCTACCTCGTCCACCTTGAACGAGTTCCAGGTGGCGATGATGGGCTTTTTCACCTCATCGGCCAGCGCCACGATGTCCTCGCCCAGCGGGTCGGTCATCGAGGGCACCGCCCCGGTGATTCCGATCACCGTGCAGCCCACCGCCGGATCGTTGTTGATGTCGCGAATCACCTGACGGCGGATCTCGGCGGGCTGGGTGGTGATGAACGTGCCCCCGTTGTCCACGGGGTTGGACACCGTGAGGTAGCCAGGGATGTGCCGGTGCAGCTTCTCCTGGGTCTCGTCGGCCAGCGGGGGCGCCGCCACGCCGGCCAGCTCGGCGGCCTCGGCCATCAGCGTGCTCGAACCCCCGGAGATGGAATAGAGCCCCGCGCCCTCGGCCACATCGGGACCCAGCTTGGCGAACAGGGCGGCGGTCTCCAGCAGCTCGTCGAGGTCGCGCACCCTCACCACTCCGTACTGTTCGAACAACCCATCGATCACCGCATCCGACCCGGTGAGGTGGCCGGTGTGCGATGAGGCCATGCGCGACCCGGCATCGGTGGCCCCGATCTTCAACAGCACCACCGGCTTGTGCTGGGCATTGGCTGCCTCCAGCGCGGTGCGCAGCTTGTCGGCCGACCGGAAACCCTCGATGTAGCCGGCGATCACCGCGGTGTCGTCGTCGTAGGCGAAGTACTCGATGAAGTCGCTCACCTCAAGGTCCACCTCGTTGCCGCACGGCACCTGGCGGCTGAATCCGATCCCGAAGTGAACGCCCTGCACGATGGGCCGACCGTTATGACCCGACTGGGTTACCACCCCGATCTTGCCACCCCGCAGATTGGGCACCTGAGGCACCGGCTCAAACGCATTGGTGTTGGTGTTAGGGCCGAAGATGCGGATGTTGTTACGCCGGCCCGCCTCCCCCAACTTGGCCTCCAGCGCGGCGCCTTCGGGCCCTACTTCACTGAATCCCGAGGAGAACACCAAGGCGTAACGGATCCCGACCGCGCCGCACTCGTCCAATACTGAGGCGCACACCGCAGGCGAGGTGGAGATCACCGCCAGCGCCACCGGCTCGGGCACGTCGGCCACTGACTCGTGAATGGGCACCGATCCGATCGACCCGCCCTTGGGGTTGACTAGATGCCAGTTGTCCGCCCCCCACCGGGTGTCCATCGCGGCCCGCAGCGCAGCCTCCGTCTGGCTGCGGTCAACCCCGCCGATCACCGCCACCCCTTCAGGGTGGAAGAACTCCTCTAGGTCGGTTCGGCGCTGGGCCATGGGAATCCGATGGTAGTTAGCGGGCACTTCGCACCTAGAGGCAGAACCGACCCGGCACTAGGCTGGCCACCATGGAGATCGGCCACGTCTATGAGATGCCGCCTATGCGGCCCGACGACGCTCACACCACCTATTTCCCCGCCGGGGCGATCAAGATCGGGGTGGAGTACCGCGACCTCACCCCTGAGGCGCTGGTGGAGTACTACGGAGGCGACGAAGCCTACGTCGAGGAGTTGCGCCGCACCGCACCGCTGGGCATCGAGGACCGAGGGGTCTCGCTACACGTGTTCGACGCCGACGGCCAGTGGGAGTACTTGCGCTTCGACCTGTTCGAGGACGCCCCCCATTACCACTACAACCACTTGGGCGGCGGGCGGAACCACATAATCCCCTTCGACGAGACCGCCCACGGCCCAATCGCCGAGTGGGCTGTGGGCAAGATCCGCACCGGCGAGATCGCACCCATGCTGGCCCAGGCCGGGGCGCCCGAGCTGGCCGAGGCTCTTGACCCCGATGCGCTGGCCGACGCGGCCGAACAGGTGGCCGCCTACGCAGCCGAACTCCAGGCCCGGCTAGCCGCTGCCGTCTAGGGGCTGGTGCTACCCGGCCAACTCCCCGAAGTCCACCTGGCCGGTGATCATCGAGCCCTGGAAGGCGTTGTCGATGTTCACGTTCACGCCCGACACGAACGACGCCGCATCCGATCCCAGATAGGCCAGCAGGTTGGCCACCTCCGCCGCGGTCACGTAGCGGCCCCCGGCGTTGGCGGCGGTCCAGTCGATCATGCCCTCGCCCATGGTCTTCTTGAAGTCGGGCAACAGCGGGGTGTCGATGGGGGCAGGACAGGCGCTGGCGATGCGCACGCCGTTGGCCAGCATCCCCTTGGCCGCCTGCATGGTGAAGATCTGCACGCACTCCTTGGAGAACATGTAGCCGTCGGCCACCACCTCGGGATGCTCCTCCACCCAGGCCACCGCCTTGTCCCAGTCGTCGATGGACAACAGCTCGGTGATCTCGGCCTGGTGGGCCGGCCAGTTCATCCCCGCGATGGAGGCCGTGTTGACCACCGCGCCTCCGGCGGGGATCTTGGGCAGCAGGGCGTCGGTCAGCCGCATCAGCCCCAGGGTGTTGACCTTCATCACATCTTCGGGCGAGAAGGTGGCCGCGATGCCGGCGTTGTTGAACAGCACGTGCACCGGGGCGTCGATGGCCGCGGCGGCCTCGTCCACTGCCACGGGGTCGCCCATGTTGGTGGGGATGTAGCGGGTGATCGGCCCCGCGGGTTCTTTGATGTCCAGCGCGGTGATCGACGCCGCCCCCAGATCGGCCAGCAGCTCCACCAGCGCGGCTCCCACGCCGGAGTAGGCGCCGGTGACCACGACGTTGCGGCCTTCGTAGCTCATGGGATTGGACATCGGGGGCCTCCTGGGGGGTTGATCGGCTGGCGAATTCTACTGCGCCAAGTATCATTGGGGTCACACTGGCGAACGACGAAAACCGACGGAGGTCGCTATGAACTTGAACGACATGATCATGGTGAGCGTGGACGACCACCTGTGCGAGCCGCCCGACATGTTCGACCAACACCTGCCAGGCAAATGGCGGGATGAGGCGCCCAAAGTGATCCGCACTGATTCGGGTGACGACGTGTGGATGTTCAACGGCTCGGTCATCCCCAATGTGGGCCTGAACGCAGTGGCCGGCCGGCCCAAAGAGGAGTACGGCATCGAACCCACCGCCTTCGACGAGATGCGCCCCGGCTGCTACGACGTCCACGCCCGTGTCAAGGACATGGATGCCGCCGGAGTGCTGGGCTCCATGTGCTTCCCGTCGTTTCCCGGCTTCGCCGGCCGGCTGTTCGCCAACCATCCAGACAAAGAGTTCGCCGCCGACCTGATCCGGGCCTACAACGACTGGCATATCCACGAGTGGGCCGGGGCCTATCCGGACCGGTTCATCCCCATGGCCCTGCCCATGATCTGGAGCGCTGAGGAATGCGCCGCCGAGGTGCGGCGGGTGGCCGAGCTGGGCTGCCACTCCATGACCTTCACCGAGAATCCGGCCAAGCTGGACGAGCCCAGCTTCCACAGCGACTATTGGGATCCGCTGTGGGAGGCGTTCAGCGATACCGGAACGGTGTGCTCCATCCACTTGGGCTCGTCGGGAGAGTTGGTCATCACCGCGCCCGACGCCCCCATGGACGTGATGATCCAGCTCCAGCCCATGAACATCAGCCAGGCGGCCGCCGACCTTTTGTGGTCGCCCATACCCCGCCGCTTCCCCGACCTCAAGATCGCTCTCTCCGAGGGCGGCACCGGATGGATCCCCTACTTCATGGACCGGGCCGACAAAACCTACGACATGCACCACCTGTGGACCGGGCAGGACTTCGACAATCTGCTGCCCAGCGAGGTGTTCCGGCGCAACTTCCTGACCTGCTTCATCAACGATCCAGTGGGGGTGGTGCTGCGCCACGAGATCGGCCTCGATAACATCTGCTGGGAGATGGACTACCCCCACAGCGACTCCACTTGGCCCAACGCCCCCGAGCTGCTGGCCGAGACGCTGACCGGGGTGCCCGACGACGAGGTCGACAAGATGACCCACCTCAACGCCATGGCCTGGTACCAGTTCGACCCGTTCTCCCGACGAGACCGGGCCGATTGCACGGTGGGTGCGCTGCGGGCCTCGGCCGCCGACCACGACATCTCGGTGCAGTCGATGAACAAGGGGCGCCACCAGAGCACAGATCGCGATCTGGCCGGGTTTACCTCCCGCCACAAGGGCTTCAACACCTGAGACCAAGCTCGAGCTCACCGCTCCGTCCGCTAGCGGGCTGGCGCCACCATGAGTCCGAGATGGGAGGCGGCGGCGGTGAGTTGTTGGTCCCCACTGGCGAAAACTGTGTCCCCGTCGGCAACTGCCTGCGCTGCGGCCAGGTGGACGGCGTCGTAGCCGCGGAGTTGCTGCTCTTCGGCCAAGGCGCCCGCAGATCGGACCAGTCGGTCGGTGATCTCAATGTGATCGATTTGGGCACTGAGCTCGTTGAGTAGCGCAACCGCAGAGGCAAGTCCTCCTCGGGTTAGCCGCCCGAGTCGCTGAGCCCGAGCCAGCGCTGCTCGGGCCTCGACGTAGAGAAGACGCACGCTGACGGTCCTCGTTGCTTCATTCCAAAGTCGATCGCAGGAATCGGAATTCGGCTCGTCGATGATCAGGGGGATAAACGCGGAGGTATCGAAGTAGACGATCACTGGCGCTGTTCGGCCACGAGGTCGCTCACTGTTCCCTTGCTCTTGACCCTGGTGTGGTCCAGTCGTGTCTTCGCCACCTGAGCCGGAATGACTAGCCCATCGTCAATCAGCCGGTCTATGGGTCGTGGCTCATGAAGAGGGACCAAGAGTGCCACTGCTTTCCCGTGGTCGGTCACGGTGACCTCGGTCCCTGCTCGAACCGCGGTGAGGTAACGGCTCAAGTTGTCCCGCAACTCTCGAATTCCAGCTTCCACAAGACAATTATAGCGCTTTTAACAAGAAATATCTAGCCATATTTCTCTATGGTCGAGCTACCAGAGGGAGCCGCCGGCGACGGTGATGCACTCGCCGGTAATGAACGAGGCCTCGTCGGAGAGCAGGAAGGCGATGACCGCGGCGGTCTCGTCGGGGTCTTGGAGGCGGCCGAGGGCGATCTTGGACCGCACCCATTGGCTGCGGTCGCCGCCCGACTGGGCCACAGTCTGATCCAGATAGGGGTGTCCGCTGTCGGTGGCGTCGGGGTTCACTCCTAGCGGCCGCACCCCGTTGACCCTGATCTGGTGGGGAGCCAACTCCATGGCATAGGCAGCCACCAGACGGTCTACTCCAGCCTTGGCCGCGGCGAACGCCGAGGTGCCGACAGCCGCAGCCACAGTGGCGTACGACGAAAGCAGCACAATCGACCCGCCGTCACCCTGGCTAACCATCTGGCGGGCGGCAGCCTGGGCTACCAGGAACGCCCCGGTCAGGTTCACGTCGGTCGACCGCCGCCAGGATGCCTCGGTCAGCTCCAACAGCGGCGCCCACCCCATTTCGGGCCCCAGCCCGCCGGCCACGTTCACTACCAGGTCGAGCCGCCCCAGCTCTCTCGCACACCGCTCGACCGCCTGGTTCACATGGTCGGCGTCGGCGACGTCGGCTTCCAGCCGTAGTGCCGCCTGGCCTTCGGCCCGTACCGCCTCCACCGCGGCGTCCAACGCTTCTGGTGATGCACAGGCCGAATCGGGCTGACCAACTTCCATACGGTCGGCGCAGGCCACATCGGCTCCGGCCCGAGCCAGCCGCACCGCCACCGCTCGCCCGATCTCCGGTGGACACGCCGCCCCCATCACCAGCGCCACTTTCCCCCCGAAGTCATGCATCCCCCCAGCATCCCCCACCCACTCTCCTGGCTTCCACCAATCGGCCCCGGAATGTCGAACAGTAGGGTGGCGGGGTGCAGGTGGGAGCGGGGCGCTATCAGATGGCCGGGGGGATTCACCGGATCCCAGTGCCGGGGGCATCGGGACATCTCCACGCCACGGCCTTTGCGGTTACCGGGCCCGATCCGGCGGCGGCACTGGAGGATGTGGGGGCCGAGGTGATGGTGTGTCTGCTCACTGACGCCGAGATTGACATGCGCTTTCCCGACTATCCCGCGTGGCTGGCCAATCCCTCGCCTCACCAGGCCATTCACGTGCCGATGGTCGATCAAGGGGTCACCGGCGACGACGACGTTCGTGAATTGGTGAAAACCATCAACCACCACCTCAACCGGGGCTCCGGGGTCATCGTCCACTGCGGTGCCGGATACGGACGTGCCGGGATCGTGTGCATCTCGGTGCTCACCTCCCGGGGGATGGACCTAGACCATGCAGTGGCCGCGGTGCGAGCCGCCCGGCCAGCGGCCGGACCCCAGTCCGATTCCCAGCAGGCTCAGATCACCCGCTTGGCCGTCACCGGCTGACCCGGCTACATCCCTCCGGCGATCTTGAAATCGTGGCCGGTGACATACGACGAGGCATCAGAGGCCAGATACAGGGCCAGGCCGATGATCTCGTCACAGTCGGCCACCCGCTTCATCATGGTGGCCTGCCCCGAACGGGCGGGGAATTCGGGGTCGAACCGCATCGAGCCCTTCATCATCTCCGACATGAACGGCCCCGGCGCGATGGCGTTGACCTTCACATTCAGCCCAGCCCACTCGGCAGCCATTGCCCGGGTGAGGTTGTTCAGCGCCGCCTTGCTGGAGGTGTAGATGCTCACTCCAGGACCACCGCCATATGCCCCCATGGTGGTCACGTTTATGATCGACCCTCCGCCCCCCTCGCCCATGCGGGGGGCCACCAGCCCGGCCAGGCGAATCGGCCCCTTCACGTTCACCGCATAAACCTTGTCGAAATAGGCCTCGGTGCACTCGGCCACCGTGACCGGCGCGGGGTTGATGCCCGCGTTGTTGACCAGCACGTCGATCCGGCCTAGCTCGCCATACACCCGCTCGACCAGGGCGTCGATCTGGTCCCACTCCCCCATGTGGCAGGCAATACCCCGCACCGACTGGCCGCCCAGCTCGTCTTTCAGCTCGGCGGCGGCCTCATCGCAGCCCTCTTGGCGCCGCCCGGTAATCACCACCTCGGCCCCGGCCTCGGAATAACCCTTGGCAATGGACCGGCCGATGCCCTTGGTGCCCCCGGTGACCAGCGCCACCCTTCCCGTCAGATCGAACAAGCTGCTCATGGCCCGATCTTACGAACCGCCCTGCGGCCGACAGCCATGCGGGCTGAATGTGGCTAGCGCATCTGCGCTCAGTAGATGCCCAGCTCCAAACCGGCGGCCAGTGTCATGCCCAACTCCTGGCAGGTGGCCAGGTGGTCGTCGGTCAGCTCGCCTGTGGCCAGTACCGGCGGAGCCACCGCTTTCCACCCCAGTCCGGTGACCAGGGGCTCCACTGCCCGCACCGCCCCGGTGCCGTCATTGCCGGCACGCACGAAGAGCCCATAGGGCCGGCCCCGGGTGTGGTCAAGGCATTCGTAGTAGACGGTGTCGAAGAAGTGCTTCAGGGCGCCGCTCATGTAGCCGAAGTTCTCCGGTGTGCCCAGCAGATAGCCGTCGGCGGCCATCACATCTTTGGCAGTGGCCTCCAGTGCGGCTGCCTGCACCACCTCCACCCCGTCGATGTCGGGATGGCTGGCCCCGGCGACCACTGCTTCGGTCATAGCCTGGGTGCCCCCGGTCTTGGTGTGGGAAACGACCAGCACTCGCACTGCCCTGACCGTACTCCCGCTTCGATGGTTATTGAGGCCTAACTGGCGGCCGTGCCCACGTCCATCGAGTCGAACCGGCGGGTGCCCACCAACCAGGCGGCCAGCACCACGATGGTGCCCGCGCCGATCGCCACTGTGATTCGGGCGCCGATCCAGTCGTACAGCGCCCCTTGGACCATGGTGCCCACGCCAATGGCCACGTTGATTGCCATCAGGTACAAAGCGATGATCCTTCCTCGCATCGACTCGTCCACTTGGAGTTGGATGACGGTGTTCAGCGTGGAGGCGGTGGTGAGATGGCAGCCCCCGAGGATGAGCAGGAACACGATGGCCATGGCGTACCAGGGGGCCAGTCCGAATCCGGCCAGCGCTAGGCCGTAGACGCTCAGCCCGATGGCCAGCATTCGAGACCGGGCCGTGAACTGCCCCCTACCGGCCACCAGCGGGAAGAAGATCACCGAGCCGATGCCGGTGCCCGAGGCCAGCAGGCCGAGCTGCCAGCCGGTGGTGTTGAACTCCTCTTCAGCGAACACCACGATCAAAAAGATGAGGGGCTGGGCGCAAACGGCGGTGATGATCACCGTTTTGAATGCCCTTTGGATGCCGGGCTGAGTTCTCCAGTAGTCCACCACATCCCGCAGGTCGGCGAACACCCGGATGGGGGGCGGGTCGTCCGGCAACAGACGGGGCACCTGGATGAGCACCACGGCGAACAGCACCGCAAAAAAGGACACGCCGTTGGCGAAGAACACCCAGCCCGGGCCGAAGAACCCCAGCAGCACGCCGCCGAGGGCAGGCCCCGCGGCCCGGGTGGCCTGGAACTGGGTGGAGTTGAGCGTGACCGCGTTCAACAGCAGCTCTTTGGGCACCAGCTCGGAGATGAATGCCTGCCAGGCGGGCAGCATGAACCCGTTGAGAATCCCATAACCCCAGGCCAGCAGCATGAATATCACCGGCGAGCGCACCCCTGTCGCCCACAGGGCGGAGAACCCGAAGGCCCCCACGCACAGCAGGCTCTGGGTCACCAGGATGATGCTGCGCCGGGGCACCCGGTCGGCCAGCGGTCCGGCCCACAGGTTGGTAAGCACCGTCATCAGCATCTGGGTGATGGTCACCAGCCCGACCCAGGCCCCCCGATCGGTGATCTGGTCGATCACATAGGCCAACACCAATATCTGCATCCACGTCCCGGTGTTGGACACCAGTGCCCCGAACCAGAACAACCGGAAATTGCGCAGCCGCAAGGCCCGAGTCGAAGCCCGAAACCCCGGTCGATCAGCCACCCAGCGACCCTACCCCCGCGCGGTGTTGGGTAACTTCTTGCCTATAGGAAACTGAACGGTGATACCGTACACTTGATGGGTGAAGGTTCGTTCAGTCCGCCACCGCGGACTACGTCAACTGCTCAGCAACGACAACCCTCGGTTTCTACCACTCGACCTGACCGATCGGGTGCGAAAAATCCTCACAGCGCTGATTTTGGCCAACAGCATGGACGATTTCGCGGCTAATTCTCCTCAGGGATGGCGAATACACCGGCTCTCGGGGAACCGACAGGAGCAATGGAGCGTTTCAGTGTCAAGCAATTGGCGAATCACCTTTGAAGAAGAGGGTGGCTATATCGACAGACTGGATTTGGAGGACTACCACTGATGCCAAAGAACGAAATCGAAATCAACATGACCCCTTCGCATCCGGGTGACTTTGTTCGCACTGAGATCATTGAGGAACTCAGCTTGAGCGTTACCCAGGCTGCCGAGATCCTGGGGGTCCGCCGAGCAACGCTGTCCGATTTGCTGAACGGCAAGGCTGCTCTCTCTCCAGACATGGCGCTTCGAATCGAAATGGCCTTCGACCTGAGCATGGAGATGCTCCTACGGATGCAGGCATGGTACGACGCCGCGATGATGCGAGCCCGAGCCGATGAGGTCGACGTCAAGCGCTACCAACCCGTGTAGCCGAGCAAGTGAGGGAGATAGCTCGATGACATTGGAGCCACCAAATGATGTCTAGCAAATGATCAAGGCCACATCAGGAGGGTGTTCGTGACCACGGTGGTCGAGGTTGACCGGGTTTCGAAGTCGTATGGTGACCAGTCGGTCTTGCGAGAACTCTCGTTCTCAATAGAGCAAGGGGAGATTTTCTGCCTGCTCGGCCCGAATGGCGCGGGGAAGACCACCACCTTGGAGATTCTCGAAGGATTCCTCGTTCCTGACGGCGGCACGGTTCGAGTCCTCGGTTGCGACCCAAGGGCTTCTGGCGAGACCCTTCGGCGACGAGTAGGAGTCGTACTCCAAGAGAGCGGGTTTCCAAAGTTCTTTCGGGTGGGAGAGATGATCGATACCTGGCGGTCGTACTACGACGATCCGCTGCCCTACGACGACATCCTCGACTTGGTCGGCCTTCGCAGTGACGAGGCGAAGTTGGTTCGAAAGCTCTCTGGCGGGCAGCGACGTCGACTCGATTTCGCCCTCGCCAAAGTTGCCGAGCAGCTTGCTGTCGAGTTTCCCGGGCTCGATACAGCCGACGAGATAGTGGAAGGCCATGTCGACGATGTCCGCTCCCTTCTTCGTCGACTCGAACTACTCGACGAACCGGCGTCGCAGCGTGCATTCGCCAGTCTCCGAATTCAGCCCCCGAGCCTTGAGCAGGCCTACCTCTCGCTGGTGGGAAGGCAACCGAATCCGACAGAGCCCACGTCGCGATGACGTCGCTCCTTATCCGATTGGGTCGCCAGACGAAGCTAGAGCAGCGGGCATTCTGGCGGAACCCCGACTATGCCTTCTTCACCTTCCTGCTGCCGCTCTTGTTGCTGGCCCTGCTAGGCGCCGTCAACTCAGGTGACGAGATCGGTGACCGAACCGACATAAACGCCATCGACTTGGTGGTTCCAGGAGTGGTCGCTTTCGCGGTGATCGTCTCCGCCTTTGCCAATCTGGCATCTCGGCTGGCAGTTCTAAGGGCCGATGGGGTCTTGAAGAGGATTCGAACCACACCGCTCGATCCTCGGGCGTATCTCACCGCGCAACTCCTCAGCACCTTGGTCACCACCCTGTTGGCCAGTGGCGCGACGCTCCTTCTGGGATTCGTCGCCTTTGACGTCGCGCCCCAAGCCAAAGGCGTGCTGGCTCTCGCGCTCGGGCTCGTCCTCGGCATCATCTGCTTCGCCGCCTTGGGCCTAGCACTCAGCTCGGCCATCTCCCATGCTGATGCTGCCGGGCCCATCACCCATGCCACCTATCTTCCCCTAGCCCTGGTCTCCGGTGTCTTCGACCCAAGCATCAACATTCCGGGTTGGCTGGAAACCCTTGTGTCCCTCTTCCCCGTCCAAGCCCTGGTGGAGCTCTTGGTTGCGGCCTACGACCCGACAGCCGACGGCGTGCCTCTCGGCCCTGTTTTGGTGCTGGCAATCTGGGGCATCGCCGCCATTGCCATCGCCATGCGGACCTTCAGCTGGGTCCCGTCGCGAAACTAGACCGCCAGCCACGCACCACTAGGCTTCGCTGCCGTGCGAGCTTGGCGTGTTCATCAATATGGGAGGCCGTCGGAGGCGCTGCGGCTGGACGACATCGACGAGCCGGCGCCTGAGCCGGGCAAGATCCGGGTGGCACCCACTCGGACGGTGCTGAACTTCAACGAGATCGACGGCTGCCACGGGCGCTACCGCACCGTGAACCCCGAGCTCCCCTACACCTTGGGCATGGAGGTGCTGGGCACGGTTGACGCCGCTGGGGAAGGGGCCGAGGAGTGGCTCGGCCGTCGGGTACACGCCACCGCCGAGTCGGCCTTCGGGGGCTACGCCGACAAAGTGATCGCCCAGCCCGACATGGTGTTCGACGCTCCAGAGTCGTTGGACGACACCGAGGCGGCCGCCTTCTTCTTCCCCTTCCATTTGGCCTGGCTGGGATTGCACGAGCGGGGTCAGGTCCAGCCCGGAGAGTGGGTGCTGATCCACGCCGCAGCCGGCGGGGTGGGCTCGGCCGCGGTGCAGTTGGCCGTCGACGCCGGGGCCCGGGTGATCGGCACCGCGGGCAGCGAGGCCAAGTGCGAGCTGGTGCGCTCCCTGGGGGCCGAGGCCGCGGTCAACTACCGCGACGGCGACTTCGCCACCGAGGTGCGGGACATCACCGGCGGGGTCGGGGTCGACCTGGTTTTCGACGGAGTGGGCGGCGAGGTTACCGAGGCCTCTTTGCGGTGCATGACCCGGGGCGGGCGGCTGATGATCATCGGCTTCGCCAGCAAGATCGAGGCCGAGGATGCCGTCGGCCTCCCCCCGAGGCTGCTGTGCTTCGGGCAGGTCTCGATCGGAGGGGTGCTTTTGGCCTATAGCAGCAACCCGGCGGTCAATGGCGGCATGGCCGGGTTCAACATCAACCCCCGTTCGCTGGGCGACCGGGTCCACGGCGAGCTCTGCGGTCGGCTGGCCGAGGGCCGGATCGCCCCGCTGGTGGGCGGCACCGTGGCCTTCGAGGATCTCCCCGCCGCCCTCGAGCAGATGGAGGACCGCCTCACCACCGGGCGCATAGTGGTGGTCTACTGATCCAAGCCCGGTTCTGGCCTCGCCGGTGGTCGCTTGCCGACCCAGCGGGCCACAATATGTCTATGACCGACCTCGGGTTCCTCGCATTAGACGCCGACAACCACTATTACGAGGCCACCGACGCCTTCACCCGCCACATCGACCCCAAGATGGCCAAGCGCTGCATGCAGTGGGCCGACATCGGGGGCAAGCAGCGGCTGATCGTGGCCGGGCGCATCAACCGGTTCATCCCCAACCCCACCTTCGACCCGGTGGCCAAGCCCGGCATCCTCGACGAGTACTTCCGGGCCAAGACCTCGGCCACCGACATGCGCGAGGCCTTCGGCGAGCTCGATCCCATCAGCCCCGCCTACCGCAACCGCGACGAGCGCCTGGCCCTGATGGACACTCAGGGGCTGGGCGGGTGTTTCATGTTCCCCACTTTGGGCGTGGGCATGGAGGCCTGTCTGGAACACGACATCGGGGCCATCACCGCCGCGTTCGGGGCCTTCAACCGCTGGCTCGACGAAGACTGGGGCTTCTCCTATCAGGAGCGACTGTTCACCGCCCTGTACCTGAGTCTGGTGGACGTCGAGTGGGCGCTGGGCGAGCTGGAGTGGGCCGTCGGCCGGGGTCTGCGGGTGGTGAACTTCCGGGCCTCCTCGGTGCCCGACGGCCACGGCAACTACCGCTCTTTGGGCCATCCCGACCACGACCCTGTGTGGCAATTCCTCAACGACCACGGCGTGTGCGTGTCGTTCCACTCCGGCGACTCGGGCTATTCGTTCATGAACCACCGCTGGGGGCTCGGCACCGAGACCGAGGCCTTCCGCTACAACCCCCTCCAGAGCCTGTTGTCGCACTCCCCCATCAGCGACACCATGGCCTCGCTTCTGGCCGACGGGGTGCTGGTGCGGTTCCCCAATCTTCGGGTGGCCACCATCGAGACCGGCTCGTATTGGGTGCGGCCCCTCGTCCAGAAGCTGGCCAAGACCTATGGCCAGCACCGCTACGCCTTCGATGAAGACCCGGTGGAGACGTTCCGCAACCAGGTGTGGGTGTCGCCCTACTACGAGGACGACCTCCACGAGCTGGCCGGTCTGATCGGCACCGACCACATGCTGTTCGGCTCCGACTACCCCCACGCCGAGGGGCTGGCCAACCCGGTGTCGTTCGTAAACGACCTGGACGGGTTCAGCGACGCCGACATCCGCCGCATCATGTGCGACAACGGCGCGAGCCTGTCGCAGCTGGCCGTTTAGCCAGTCCCGAGCCGGCAGCATCCTCTTCCCCAACTGAAAGGGGCCTCACATGGCCTGGGATTTCGAGACCGAGCCCGAGTTCCAGGAGCAGCTGGACTGGACCCGGGCGTTCCTGGATGAGCACATCCTGCCGTTGGAGACCATCGAACTGGAGGTGACCGACGAGCAGTGGAAGGCGCTTACTGCACCGCTCAAACAGCAGGTCAAGGACCGGGGACTGTGGGCCTGCCACCTCGACCCCGAGCTGGGGGGCCAGGGCTTCGGCCAGGTGAAGCTCGGGTTGATGCACGAGATCTTGGGCCGGTCGTCGATCGCCCCGGCCATCTTCGGCAACAACGCCCCCGACTCGGGCAACGCCGAACTGCTGGCCATCGGCGGCAACGAGGCGCAGAAGAAGCGCTGGATGGAGCCGCTGTTGGCCGGGGAGCTGCGCTCGGGGTTCTCCATGACCGAGCCCGATACCGCCGGCTCCGACCCCACCCTGCTGGAGACCGTCGCGGTGCGAGACGGCGACACCTGGGTGATCAACGGCCACAAGTGGTTCACCTCTGGCGGATCAGGGGCCGACTTCCTGATCGCCATGGTGGTGACCAATCCCGACGTCCACCCCTACCAGGGGTCGTCGATGATCGTGGTGCCCACCGACACCCCGGGCCTGGAAATCGTGCGGGACGTGCCCAACATGCACCACCCCTATCGGGGCCAGTTCGCCCGCCATCCCATGGGCCACTCCGAGGTGATCTACCGCGACGTGCGGGTGCCGGCCGAGAACCTGATCGGCAACCCCGGCGACGGCTTCGTGCTGGCCCAGAAGCGCCTCGGACCCGGCCGCATCCACCATGCCATGCGCTGGATCGGCCAGTCGCAGCGGGCGCTGGACATGATGTGCGAGCGGGCCCTGTCCCGGTTCGCCCACGGCAGCCTGCTGGCCGACAAGCAGATGGTGCAGGACTTCATCGCCGAGACCCGCATCGATATCGCCTCGGCCCGGCTGCTGTGCCTGCACGCCGCCTGGCACATGGACAAGCACGGGTCCTCGGCGTCCAGAACCGAGATCGCCATGATCAAGGTTTACGGCACCAAGATGCTGTACAACGCCATCGACCGCTCCATCCAAGTCCACGGCGCCCTGGGCTACTCCGCCGACATGCCCTTGGAGGAGATGTACCGCAACGCCCGGGCCTCCCGGCTGGTGGACGGGGCCGACGAGGTGCACAAAGTGTCCATCGCCCGCCGCACCCTCAAGAAGTACGCCGCGGTGGACGGCCACCCCACCGAGCACATCCCCACCCGCCGAACCGCCGCCCTAGAGCGCTTCGCCGACCTCCTCGACATCGAGATCATGAACAGCTAGCCGCTGAACTTTTCAGAGTCATTTTCCGAAGTGCGCGACCCTGCATTTCGAGGGTGGTATATTTCCCGGTATGAAATCGCATCCAAATTCCCAAGAGGTGCTCGAGGCACTCGGCGACAAGGTCGTCATTGCGCTAGGTACGACAGCTTTTTTCGCCCGGAACGACCTGGACAGGTACCGGTCGACTTTTCCAGAATTTGTAGCCGACACAAGCGAGCGCGGCTTGGCCAACTGGATCCATGACCGATTGTGGACCCACCTGACCGCCAATCTGGAAGACTCAGGAACAGTCCAGTTCGTCGACAGCGGACCTACTCGGGAAATCCTGGTGGACGACACCTACCGACTCCGCATCAAACGCCACGACGCTCATGGCCGCGTTACCTCTTACCCCACGGCGACTGCGAATGCGTTCTTTGAGCAGCTTTCGCTGGAGTTGCAACTAGACGGCGGAACCGAGGTCCGATTGATCGCAGGGTATCGCTGGATACCAGAAGCCCGTGAGGTCGGCCCCGCGGTCCTCTCCTATCGTGACGGCGTGGACAACCTGGTATGGATGGTCGAGCTTCCCGAACCATCGCAAGAGACCCCCGCTGTGCCAATCGCAGGCCCGACAGAACCACCGCAACCACAAATTGACCTCCCAGATGTCGATGGGAGGTCGGGGACTATCCAGCAATGAGCCTGGGAGAGGCCATCGCCACGGCCCGGCGAGCCCGCGGATTTACCCAAGCCGCCCTGTCAGAACAGCTTGGAATTACCCAAGCCGCCCTGTCCCGCTACGAACACAATCTGCGAGAACCGACGAAAAGCGTCCTCGGTGACATCGCTTCCGCCCTTGGCCTGACCCCCGACTTGCTGGACCACGCCGACCGCATGGAAGGAGCACTCGCCGTCGGTGCTCACATGCGTCGCCGGGCGACCGCGAAAGCCACAGCATGGCACCGTCTCGAAGCCCAGTTGAACCTCTATCGTCTCCACGCCCAACGGCTCTTCGACGAGGTGGACATGCACGTTGAACTGACCGTCCCCTGGTTCGATCCATTCGAGTACGAGCCCGACACCGCCGCCCGCCTGCTGCGGATGCAATGGCGCATGCCCAGCGGCCCGGTGCGAGACCTGACACGGTGGATGGAAGCCGCTGGTTGCCTCATCATCGTCGCCGACTTCGGCACCTCTCGCATCGACGGCCTCTCGCAGTGGAGCGAAGGCCAGCCCGTCATCATGCTGAACTCGACCCCGCCCACCGACCGCTACCGACTCACCCTGGCCCATGAGTTGGGCCACCTCTGCCTGCACAGCCAAGGCGTTCCCGACGACGTAGAAACCGACGCCACCAGATTCGCTGCCGAGTTCCTGATGCCCGCCGACACCATCCGCCCTCAGCTTCGCAATCTCACCACTGGCAAGCTGCACGACCTCAAGCGACACTGGGGGGTGTCGATGCAAGCGCTCATCGAGCGTGCGTATCGCCTTAAGACCATCAGCGCTACCCAACGCACCAGTTTCTACAAGAAGTTCAGCAGACTGGGTTGGCGCACTCACGAACCAGTCAGCGACGAGCTTGCACCAGAACAGCCACGTCTCGCCGCAGAAATTGGACAAGCCCTGATCACTCGTGGCCTCACCGAAAGCGAAGCCGCCATCATCTGCGGCTTCTCCCCTGACAATCCGGACAATCCATTCCTCAGTGACGCTGCCCGTCTTCGTCTCGTTTGAGGCCGCGTAAGTGTCCCGATAAGGCCGATAGCCTTTCAGCATGTCCAAGCCGCTGGCGCTGAGCTTTCTCAAGTCAGCCAGCGATGCCCGCCAACTGCCCGAGTCCCGCTGCGAGGTGGCGCTGGTGGGGCGGTCGAATGTGGGCAAGTCTTCGCTTTTGAACTCGGTGGCCAACCGCAAGGGACTGGCCCGCACCTCCAAGGCGCCGGGGGCCACCCGGCTGATCAACATCTTCGAGATGGAGGGCGAGCCCGGCCGCTGGCTGGTGGACCTGCCTGGATACGGATTCGCCAAGGCCCCTAAGGCGCAGCGGGTCGGATGGCAGAAGATGATGGATGGCTACCTTCTCGACCGGCCCACCCTGGTCGAGGTGCTGCTGCTGGTGGACGGCCTCATCGGCCCCACCCCGCTCGACCTCCAGACCGTGGAATGGCTGGCGCACCACGACGTACCCCTGCAACCGGTGGCCACCAAAGCCGACAAAGTGAAGGCATCCCGCCGGGGCGCCCGCAAAGCCGAGTTGGCCCAGGGTCTCGGGGTCGCCCCCGGCGATGTCATCTGGACCAGCGCCGCCAAAGGCCAGGGCATCCCCGAGCTCCGCGCCGAGATCAACACCGCCCTCCGGCTCAATCCCTGAGCGGAAACCCCACCGCGGCCTCCAACTCGGCCAGAGCTTCGTCGGGGTCCACCACCTTGATGGTGGTCATTCCCATGGCCCGAGCCGGCTTGAGATTCACCCCCAGATCGTCCAAGAACACACACCCCGAAGGCCCCACCTCCAACGCCTCGCAGGCCATGGTGTAGAACGCTGGATCGGGCTTGCGCACCCCCACCACCGACGACTCCACCACCACGTCGAACCACCCCATCACCTCAGCCATCTCCGCCGACCGCTCCGACGACGCCATCGGCGCATAGTTATTGGTCAACAGCCCCGTCTTCAGCCGCTCCGAGCACCGCCGCACCGCCTCAGCCACCGCGGGAAGCAGCTCGCCGCCCAGCCCATTGAGCACCGCTATCCCATCCACCCGGTACCCCAATGCCGCCGCCTCGGCTTCAAACGCGGCAGCGAATTCCTTTAGTCCAATCTCCCCCCGCTCCATCCGCGCCCAAGCATTTGTATCCGCGTCAGTCGAATTGATCCGCCGAATCAACCCCTCCGGCAGCCCATTGCCCCGCTCATAAGCCGCAAACCCCTCCCAAGGCCCCGAAACAATCACCCCACCCATATCAAACAACACCGCCTCGACCACCGCCTGAGGCTAACTGACCCGACTAACAGTCCCCCGAGCCCATCGCCGGTGGGACTATCTGCGTGCGCTCAGGCCGCGATTCGTCGTTTGCCGGGTTGCTGTGGTGGCGGGGGTGGGAGGCCGAGGCGGGGCGGGGGTTGGAGCGTGAACCGGCCATTTTCGGGGCAGGTTTCAACGGAATAGCCGTGTTTGTGGACTTTCTTGTGGCATCGGGGGCACAGCAGCACCAGGTTGTCTATGTCGCTGGTTCCATTGTGCTCCCACGGTTGGATGTGGTGGGCCTCGCAGGCCTGTGGTCTGATGCCGCAGCCTACGCAGCCGCGGTCTCTGCGGTAGAGGGCCAGCTTCTGGGCCTTAGTGACCGCTCTTTGGGCTCTGCCCGCATAGAGAGGCTGTCCGTCGGCTGAGAAGATCATCGGAACGATCTCCGCGTCGCAGGCCAAGCGGCGGAGCTCATCGAGGTCGATGGGCGACCCGTCGATCAACCCGGCGCTTGTGAGCCGGCCCTCGATGGCGTCGTAGTCGGCCGACACCACGAGCACCGTCTTCTGCGGTCGAACGTCACCTCCGCTTTCACCGGCAGACTCAATTGCCGAAGCGTCGGCCGGCTGCTGGGTGAGCAGCGCGACGAAGGCGTCTGCGTTGCGCTGCTCGAAGGTGCGGACCGGGTCGTGGGCGATATCGTCACCGAGCATCTTGGTGCTCATGGCCCAAAGGGCGGTCTTGGCCCGCTCCCCGGCTATCTGATCCAGCTCCGCGTGGAAAACAACCATGCCGTCGCTGCCGTCGAACACCTTGGCGGAGCGGCGGGCTCTTTGCCTCTCAATGCGACCCATCCCGTCATCGGCCCGGCGCCGGTCCTCCCGGGCGGCGACGGTCTTCTTGAACTCGTCATGGCCTTGCCAACCGCCCAGCGCCAGCAGTTCTTGTTGATCTTGTTCACTCATAGGCGCCCGCTTGTGCGATTCTGCGACCATCCCACCCTGATCGGCGGAAATGTCTCCATGCTGCACCGCGCTGAGAACGTCAGGCATGGCCGTGAGCCCTTCGGCTGTTTTGGCCAACTGGCGGGCCTTGTGAGCGCTGATGCCGAATTGATGGCACACCGTGGCCGCGGCACTCCGGCCCTCGAGCTCTCCGTAGCGGACAACCAATCCAACGAGATATCCCTCTGCACGGCGGCGGATCGTGTCAACCTCCGCCATCAAACCAAGCAACTCCGAAGCACTCGACTCAGAGAAATCAGGAAATCCAAAACCCGCAAGAACACCGGTTTTGCCATGTCCTTCACTGGGATTTGTCTCAAACTCCATACATGAAATTATATCAACCGCAGTGACAATGACCACCCTGAATTAACAGGAATTGGGCTAAAATTTATGGATTTTTTACCTGTTTGTCCACTATCTACTCGGCCCGGCGCGCTGTATGAGCGTCGCGGCGGAAGCCAAGCGTTAGGCGGCCATCCGCAAGAGCCGGTTGCCGGTATTGGTGTCGACGTAGGCGAAGCTCTGCGGAGGCCGGAAGCCTCTCGGCTTCGCCCGCAGGTCTTGGAGAGGAACCCTGCTGCTGAGTGATTGCGGCTGTGCCAGCGTTAGAGCTGTACCTACTTCCAGTCCCTCGAAATAACGCTGGAACTCTTGGTAGGTCAACGCGCATCGTGATCTGTGCTCGCGCCACAAGACGGCGAGGTCGGCAGACTGGACATCCGCGACAATGCAAGTGCCGAGCAGCGCCCGCACAGGTGTCGTTGCATACAACAGCGCTAGCGTCGGGACTTCGATCTTCGGCGCCGTGCGACGGAGCTCCACCGTCTTGTCCCCCGCAAGGATCGCTTCGGCGAATCTTGGCTTGAGCGACAAGACAACCATCCGATCTTGGTCGAGCCCCCCCAAATCCTCAATCATCTGGCCTCAACCCTTCCTCGTAGAGTGCCCGGACACTCTGCTCGTCAACTCGTCGAGTTGTTATGAAGTATCCCCCGGTATTCATGTCGGGACACAACTCTCTGGCCCTTGCTATCGGAACTGGCTCATCGAAAACCTCAGTCTGGCTGAACAGCAGCGCTGTCGCTGCCAAATCGCCGCTCTCGCCAGACGGCTTGGCGCTTCTGAGCACCTGCGGCTTGTCGAGCACCCCGCGGTCGTGGTGCTTGCGAAAAAGGCGGTGCATCGCCAGGGCCGAAGAGATCGGTCCGCACTACCACCTTCCAGACCGACCTCTCGGCTCTGAACCCCTCGTCGTGCAGGGCCCGCTCGACCGACCGATGAGTTAGGTCGTCCACTGCGACGGTTGCCGGCCCATCGTCCTGCACCTTCATCTTCCGTCCGCTCCCGCAAGCCGGCTAGGGCCAACAAGCAGACATCCTGCCCGCCAAGTGAGTTGCCGCTGGATCGCGGCCTCGACTTTGACGCCGCGGTAAGACACGCCAAAGAGCACATCTCCAACGACAGCCAACTTGGTTACACCGTCCGTCGCGCTGCCCGAGATGGAACCATCAATGACCTCGTGACGACCCTCCGCGACGACCTGCGTCGCTGACCCACTCCCGATTCCTACCGGCCTGACACTTGCCCTCGGTATGCTGGGGCCGTGAACGTGACCGTCACCATTCCTGATGATCTCTACGAGCAGGTGGAATCACTCGCCTGCCGCGAAGAGCAGTCCCGCTCAGACCTCTACGCCCAAGCTCTGAAGATGCTCGTCCGTGCCCAAGGCGACCCTGATCAGCTATCAGATGGTCCCAGCAGACCCGAGTGGCTGGACTGGAGCGCCGAAGAGATCACCAGCAACCTCAATGAGTACGCCAGCAAACACGATACCAGCCTCGACTCAGCACTAGCAGAGGCTCAAACCAGAATGCTCTTGGAGAACTGCGAGTGGGAGTGAGACGAGGCGATATTTACTGGGTCAACCTGCGCGAACCTATTGGCTCCGAGCCCGGGTACCGGAGGCCCATACTGATTATCTCTGCTGACAGCCTAAACGAGAGCCGACTGCGGACAGTCATCGCCGCCGCCATTACTTCCAACACCCGTTTGCTTGGCATGACAGGCATAGTTGCACTGCCCGTGAATGGGTCAGGTCTGGACCGTGACTCGGTGATCAATCTCAATCAACTAGCCACCATCAACAAAGATGACGTCACCGACTGGACAGGCGCCACTCTCAGTGCTGAGGTCATGCGCCTAGTTGACGACGGCCTCGCCCAGATCCTGCAACTCGCATCCTGATCACTCTGTATAACGATCTGGTCGCCTTGGTAATATCCCTCCGAGACGACCTGCCCCGCTGATATGGCCCCGAACAAAAGCGAATTGCAATTGCGGGCACCCGAGTTCGTTGTAGACGCCGATGACCCTTTTGCAAATGACCGGCTGAATCGCCAAGAGGATGTCAAGTCATTCTGCAATGTGATTCAGGATGCTGGAAAACATGGAGCAATCATTCTCCTTGACGGCCAGTGGGGTTCGGGAAAAACGGCATTCGTCAAAATGGCCGCTGCTCATTTGCGAACTCAAGGTGTAAGGGTCGCCGACTTCAACGCGTGGAAGCAAGGCTATACCGAAACACCACTCGCTGATCTAGTTGCGGTCATATCCAGACAAATCGATAAGTCCAAGATGTACGCTGTGAAGAAAGCGGCGGGAAATGCACTTCTTCACATCAGCAAGATGGCCAGTCGTGGAATCGTAGATGTAGATGCCATGAAGAATCCCAAGCCTGAGATCATTGATCAGTGGGAAGAGACCGAAAAGGCAGTAGGCGAGTTCAAGACTCAACTTCAACTTGCAGCGTCATCAGATAACGGTCCTCTTGTAGTCATAATTGACGAGTTGGACAGATGTCGTCCAGACTATGCGCTAAAGGTATTGGAAACTGTCCGGCACCTATTCGATGTTCCTGGTGTGGTTGTCGTGCTTGCCGCCAACTTGGAAGAACTCTGCCACACCGTTCAATCCATTTACGGGCCGAACTTCACAGCAGACCGTTACTTGCGCCGTTTCGCCGACCAATATGTGCTGCTAACCAAGCCCGATGAGCAGAATCTCTCTGAGTTCCTTGAACACACCTTGGAGATGGCCGGACTGCATACCCACATTTCAGCGGCGAACTCGCCTATGGGCACCGATGCAGATGCAGGCAGAGTCCTGCAACTGGCGATTGAAGCTACGGGATGCAGCATTCGCGATCTAGAACAGGCAATTTTTCGAACTGTAGCGCCTATCGCTTCTGTAGAACCAGGTTTTCATCCTCGTCCTTCTGCTCCACAACCGACACTCATGATAGCTGCACTAACAACACTGCAAGTCATAGCCCCAGATGCCTTTCGAGGTATCGTGAGTGGAGACGACGAAGACGGGTTCGCTGCGATTTCTACAGTATGTGAGGTTCTTGGCAAACCAGATGAAGTCGAAATAGACAATTGGCCATACACGCCTAGAGGTCAACTCGAATCAATCTTGATAGCAGGTATGAGCGCAGGCTTCCAAGGTCAGGCAGTAGATAAAAGTGAGAACATCTCACAGAAATATCAAGAAACTACCCAATGCGGTGATGAGTTAGCTGAAATAATGGGTAATCGCATTGTCAAAATAGACTTGAGAATGTTCGGTTGGGTGCGTCGTTTAGTGTGTTTCCGGGACTTTAAGCCATCCGTAGACGAGCAAATATAAAGACGACACAATGGGAGCAATTTCAGTTGCTATCTTTCCTTTCCAATGCGTCTGCCAAATCATCCCGCCAACCACGGAAGATGTCCTGACTAGGAACAAGTTTGTGTATAGCTCTGGATATGCGCTTCAACACCGGTCGTAATGTACTGCTAAGATTATGTAGAGGGAGAAGAGTCTCATGGAAACTAAGAAGTGAGTCCATCCCACCTTCTACTTGACCAACTACACCGTTTAGCGTAGACAACAGTTCTCTAGCAGCCTCTACGTCCTTTTGGTCAGATGTAGATTCAAGCTGACCGATCAACGCATTTATGCCACCCCCGACTCGCATAAGCTGATCAATATATTCGTTGGCTAGGACTTCCATTTCAATCGCTGGCTGTTCTATACGCTTAGAAAACCTGCGAATTGCTGTCAACCTTGCAGATGCTGGTTTCCCTGATTTACTTGCCCGTTCAATTTCATTTGTAGATGCAGTCGCTTCAGTACCTAACTCTTCCAGCTTTCCCGCGAATTCCATAGTCGTTTGTACGAACAATGGAAGCGCATCTTCTGCTTCTGCAATGAGCTCAATGAAACCTGAACTGTCGTCGGGATCAGATACGCCGACGGGTAGATTGCTAGTCACTGGAATTGGCTCTTGCTCAGTCTGATTTGAACGTTCTATAGCCCTGACGATATTCTCTGCAAGTTCTGAAATTCTCTGTCGGTACTCATTTGAGCTGGGTTCCTTAAAGCGCAGTTCTTCCCAGGGGAAGAAGTGGCGACTTTGAAGATTAAGCGCAATCTCATTGTCGGGATCTGCTAGAGTAGGAGTTTGAACATAGAGTATTGGGATGATGAGATCATCACGATTGAGTTTTTGTTCTCTTTCAATAAAGAATTGTACTTCCTCCATACACATTTCACTGTTAAAGAATGAAGGTGTGATAATTGTGATCAAGAATGTAGTCCCGCCAATTGCATTTTTGATCCTACCTTCCCACCTCTGGCCTGTGAAAATGTCGTTACGATCCTGAAAGATGTGGAACGTTCCTCCAGTCTGCATAGCCACTTCATCAGAAAGAGCTCGTCGTAAATCAGTGATTCGTCCGCCTTCTCTTTCATCATCAAGTCGTACATAGCTCAAGAAGGCCTGGCAATCACTGAGGTCTACATTCTTAGACAAAGCTCAACTCCTTGGCGGTTTTCTCTCTGCGGGGGTTGGGGTGGGGAGGTCGGTGGCACCGATGAGGGGGGAGGCGAGGATGTCGTCTAGGAGTTGGGCGGCGGTGGGGGTGACTCGGACGGTGTGGTGGAGGATGACGAGGAGGCGGAGAAGTTCGTCGGTTTTGGTCCAGGTGGTGGGGCGGATGTCGTCGAGAGGGCTGGACTTGCGGCCTTTGCGGTTTTTCATGCGGTAGCCGAGCCAGGAGCGGAGGACCCTCAAGCCGGAGACTTCGAAGTTCCATACCTCTGGGCTGACGGGGCCAAAGACTCCCGTGCCAACGATGAGGTGCTGAGTGTCGATGGCGTAGGCGAACTGCTCGGGCATGGACTCCACTGGGGCGATCTCTTGGGCGGGACCAGCAGGGAGATGGGGTTGGCCGGGTGGGGCAAAGCGTTCGCCCCAGGTGTGGTGCCAAAGCAGGTCACGGCCCAAGGCCACTGCTTGCTGGAACAGATCACCGCTGGTGGTGATGGGGAGGTGGATGGGTCCAGCGCCTTCGGCCAACTCGTCGGCGAAGCGTTCGCTGAAGGCTGCGGTGCCGCCGAGGGCGTAGACGTAGGCCAGCAGATCCTCGGGAATGATCTGGATGTCGAGCTGCTGGCTCAGGGCTTCGATAAGACCTTCGGTGACGTTGGCGTTCTGGCCGCTGCTGTCACGGTATAAGGGCATGACATTCTTGGCACCGTATGAGCCGCGGAAGTGATCAAGATCGGGGACGTAGGGGGTCACGGTTAGAGCGGGGCCGCGGCCGAGCTTGGTGGAGGTAAGGGTGGTGAGGAAAACCTGGTGGGGTCCTCGGACTTGCCAGAGCTCGGGTCGTGGATAATCCGCCACACGGCTGTCCGCAATTACCCATTGCCGATCGAAGCTCCGATAGGCGTACTCTTCGAAGCCCTCGTAGGTGTCGCCACGATCAAGATCATCAATTGGCAGTAATCGTCCGCCAGTTCCCAAGAGTGGACGGGGTTTCGTTCCCACCTTGCGATCACGGGTTTCCTTAAAGAGGCTGATCCGTTCACGAGGAACAGAAATGACCAATTCTTGCCATCGGCGCTCCAAAAGAGACTTTGTTTCAGCGATGGGCCATGTTCGTTTCAGCTGGCAACCCGAGTGAATCCAAGGGAACAAGTCGGTCACCTGCGGCCAGTCGTAGTACGCCGCGTCGCTGCGGGGGATGAAGTCGTCCAGGCCGGTACCGGTGATCTGCTCGGTCACATCGGCTAAAGACAGTGCTCCCAACCCCGTCAGCTTCTGCTCTCGGGTGCCCGCGACGCGGTGGCTGCGCACGGCGCAGTCGCCGGAGCGCTCAGAACCAGTGCGAACGCCGACAGCGATGGCAACAGGGGTTTGGATGTCGAAGACGTTCTCTTCCTTTTGTGCGCCGCGACCTTCACCACCGAGGTCGACGATCCACAGTTCATCAAAGGCCTGTCTCAGCGAATGGCGGACGCCGCCCATGGAAACGCCGTCGAGGTACGACGAGGCGGTAATGAAGGCGACTATGCCAGGGCCATCAGGCAACCGGGTGGCCTGCCAGGTGGCCCAGCACCAGAAGTAGACGTAATCGTTGTAGACGTTCTTGAGGTGTATGCCCAACCCAGCGTCTTTCATAGGCCTGGTCACCTCGTTGAGCAGCGGGTCGATGCCGGGCACCCCGTGGCGGACCACACCCCCCTTGCGCTTGCCGACCGCTCCGACCTCCCTCTCCTCTCGGTCGTAGGGAGGGTTGCCGATGACCACAGAGAACCGTTCATGTTCTTTCAGCTCGGCGGCGCGCTCGCCTTCCTCGGCCACGGGGTTGCTCATGGTTTGGAGCTGGCCTTGGCGGGGGGTGTGGTCGAGGGCGTCGGTGAGCAGCACCTTGGGGTCGCCGTCGTCCACGCCTTCGCTGTGCAACTCCAGAGCGACTTTGAGGTGGGCGATGGCGTAGGGACCGAGCATCAACTCGAAGGCGTGCATCTGGGGCAAGACATAGTCGCGCAGATGCCGCGGCCAGTCGTCGGGGGCACCGCCCGACGCCACGAACGACTGCTTGGCTTGGCGAAGCCAGGCCACCAGGAACGTGCCGGTGCCGGTGGCGGGGTCGACCATCGATACAAAGGGTTTTTCGGGCTCCACGCCGTCGGGGACATCGAAGCCGCTCCGCTCGGCTACCTGCTGCCAGGTAGCAGGATCAGCAATCCCCATCGGCAAGTCGAACCGGGTTCTCAACACCTCGTCGGCGGCTCGCACGATGAAGTCCACCACCGGCTGCGGCGTGTAGAACGCGCCGGCGTCGGCTCGCATCTTGGAGTCGTACTTCTTGAGGAACTCCTCGTAGAAGTGGATGACGGGATCGCCGCCCTTGGCGGTGGCGCCGAACTGGTCGAGGATCGACTCCACGTTGGTGTCTCGTAGGTCGGCCACTAGCTGGTTGATGCCGCTCCCGGCCAGGTCGAGGGCGGCGGCCTCGTCGTGTATCTGCTCGAAAAAGGCGGCCAAGAAGGGGTTCGCCAGTGGCACCGCCGAGAAGATCGGCGACGACCCGAACCCCTCGGGGTCGGTGATCCGGCTGGTGAGCGTTCCATACACCAGGGTTTGGGCGCACATGTCGGCGAACTTGGGGCCGTCCACATCGGACACAAGCTGGGCCCGCACTTCATTCATCAAGGTGGTGAACGGGCCGATCTGCTTGTGGGTCCGCTCGTGAGCCTGCTCGCGAGCCAGTACATCCTCGATTTGGTCCCGGAGATCAGAGGCGGTGCGGGCCATACGGTCGGCCAGCCGGGCGGCGTCGCCGATGGCCTGACCGGGCATCAGCTTGAAGGCACCACGCCACGCCTGGCGCCATTGGTGGGCGTTGTCAGTCTCTGTCGGCCACATGAGCGAGGGCATCAGCTCCTCGGCCAATCGGGTCAAGTGCGGGTGGGGCGACTGGGCCGGCCGCCAGGCCAGGGACCGGACTTTGGGGAGGCGGTCACCGTCGTCGAAGAAGGCGACGAAGTGCATCTCGACCGCAGGGTCGCTTCCTGTGAACACGATGAAGAGCAAATCGTCCAGCGCCCATGACGGGCGGGTGCCGTTGCCCACGCGGCGCTGGCGGGTGACCAGCGCCTGGAGCAGCCGCCGGAGCTTCGTGATGGGCAGCCGCGGCCCGTCGAATTGCACCAGAAACACGCCCCAGGGCTGGCTAGCGGTAAGCGGGCGCATCTGCTGGAGTCGCACCAGGTCGCGGAGCTTGTCGGCAGCGATGCCCAACTCGGCGGGGTCCCAGTCGTAGGTGAGGTCGTCGAGGCGTTCGTCCTCCAGGTCGGCGCCCTCGAGGGGCCAGCCCAGTTCGTCGCGCAGATACACCGACACCTGGGCGAAGGTGCGGATGTCGCGCAGGGCATCGATGCGGCCTTGCAGCTCGGTGGGCATCAGTTCAGCTCCATCCAGCACCGCAGCTTGGGCCTGGGGGCATCGAGGGGGGCGTTCACCTGCTTGAGATAGTTGTCGCGGACATGGCCGAGCACCAGCTTGCGGGCCTCTGTCAGGGTCGGGCGGTCGGTGGTGCAGCGGCGAGGGGTGTTGGGCTTGGAGCGGATGCACTCGGTGATCTCGCCAGGCGACTCCAAGACCTTCTCCTGGTCGAGGTCCCAGAGGTACCACCGAGTTGGGCCGGCCTCCAGGGTGAAGGCCTGCTGCTCGGTGTCGAGCGCGGGCAGTCCGTAGCAGAAGAACACGCCGCGGGCGCCCTTGCTGAGCTTCTGGCGACCGGAGAACACCGAGCCGGGGAACCCGTCGAGCCACTGGGCCAAGCCGGGATGCTCTTTGATCAAGGCCTGATACTCCAAGTGCATGTCCTCAACCGCGGTGCGGGCGCCCTCGTAGGAGGCGTTGAATTCCCTCAGTGCTTCGTAGTCGTCTTCGGGAGTGAGGAGCTTGCGGCCCTCGATGCCCAGGGTCTTGGAGATCAGCAAGGTCTTGCGGGTGACCTTTTCGTACAGGCTGAGCATGTTCTTGAGGTCGTCGGGGGGCAGGAAGTTCCAGAACAGCACTTGATGGCGCTCGCCCTCCAACTCCGGGTGATCGGCGACAAGCTGGGCTTCGACCTCGGGGTCCATGCGCCGGTCGACACGGCCTATGCGCTGCATGAGCCGCACGGGGTTCCAGTGGATGTCGTAGTTGATGAGCCGGCTGGCGTCTTGGAGGTTGAGGCCCTCAGACAGCACGTCGGTGGACACCAGCACCCTGATCTCCCTATCGCCACTGGCGACCAACTCCGCTGAACTGCTGGCGTTGTAGTAGGGGGCGAAGCGGCGGATGACTTCGGCCCTATTTGCCGCCGATCCACCGTCGATCTGCTCTACGCCTTCGACACCCTCGCTCCTCAGATGTCGAGCGACATAACGCGCGGTGTCGGCGAATTCGGTGAACACCAGCACCTTGCGGTCGACCAGGTCCTTGCTGCGCAGCAACCGCGTGAGCTTTTTGAGCTTGTCGTCTTGTGCGGGGGTGAACCGGCTGGTGAGCTCCAGGAACTGGGAAATCTGGTCGAGGTCGAGGAAGACCTCACTCAGCATCTCGGTGACGTCGTATTCATCGCGCGACAGCCGGCTGTCGGCGGCAGCGTCAAGCAGCTCGGGGGGGACGACATCCTCTTCAGCGTCTGCCTCTTCGCCTTCGTCTGCGAACGGCAGCCCGAGCTGGCTCTCGGGGTGATAGCCGATCACCGCGGCGTGTTGGCGCTTCCAGCGGTCGTAGCGTCTCTTCTCCGAGTCGGTTTCGCTGTGGACCTCCACAAAGGCCAACAGCTTGCGCAACAGCAGGTCGAGCGATTTCTCGAAGGCGTACACCGAGCTCTCGAACCGCTTGAGGAACAAGGTGCGGATGAGTCCGACCACCTGGCGCTGGCGGTTCTCCTCGAAGGGGTCGATGCTGTCGTCGGGCCCGATGTAGTAGGCCAGCGGATAGTAGACGGCGAGGGAGAAGAGGGGATCCTTCCTCTCAAAGGCCTTCTCGAACAGGTCGAGCACCTCGCCGTAGGAAGACCGAATGGAGTACTCAGCCACTTTGGGGGGCTTCCGCTCGGGAAACGCCGACGACTCCCCCTTTTCCTGGATCTGGCTGGCCTTCGCGTAGGCGCGGCTCCGCTGCACCACCAGCGCACCGAATATCTCATCGGCCGACAGGGTTTCTCGGGCCTCGAGAGTGAATCCCTCGGTGAAATCGACACCCTCATTGCCCAGCGACTCCTGCAAGTGGCGCTCCATGACGTTGAAGTGACTGGTCAGGTTGTGGACTCCCAGGCTGTGAGCGAAGTAGGCCTCGTTGCGCCTAGTGAACAGCTCGACCATGTGGCGGAAATCAGCCAGACGGTTGTTGACCGGCGTGGCCGTGAGCATGAACACCTGCTTGGGACGTGCCGAGCCTTCCAGAAAGTCGTAGAGACGCCAGTAGCGGGATCGGAGATCGGGTTCATCAGGGGTATCGGGACGGCGGCCTCGGCGACCGGGGTTGCGGAAGTGGTGGGCCTCGTCGATGACCACGGCGTCGGCCAGCTCCGAGATCCGTTCGAACCGCTCGGGAAAGTCGCCGGTGCGGTTCAGGTCGGTGTGGTTGAACAAAATGAGGTTCGAGAAATCGGCGCCGCCGCCGAATCCGCCGATGTGCGACAGCCAGCGGCGCAGGTGGGGTTCCCACACGCCCTCCCTGGCGGCTTTGGGGGCGAAGATCACCACCCGCTTGTTCTCGTGCAGCACGAGGCGCTCCACCAGCATCAGCCCGACGAAGGTCTTGCCCAGGCCCACGCCGTCGCAGAGGAATGCCCCTCCGTGTTGGCGGGCGATCTTCATCAACGACCAGTAGGCCTCCCGCTGGTACTGGTCGAGGTGGGGGAACATGCGCGAGTGGGATTCATCCCATTCGCCGGCGGTGAGCTCGCGTCCCCGGAAGAACTCGTGGAGGGCCTTGGCGTAGACATCGAAGGGAGTGAACTCGGCGGTGTGGCGGGTGATGGTCCGCAGCACATCCTCGGTGACCTCTTCGGCTTGTTCCCAGTGGATGTCGAACCAATCCTGGAGCTGGGCGACCTCCCGGCCGCTCTGGATTTGAATGTTCAGCTCGATGTTCTCGGTCAGCCCGGCCCGGGTGAAGTTGCTGGAGCCGACCAGTGCCTGGGCCCCGACCACATCGAACTTGGCGTGGGTGATGTAAGCCTTGGCGTGGAACTTGTCCCGCCTATACACCCGGCACTCGATCTTGCCCTCTTTCAAGGCTTCGACCACTGCCTCCACGCCCTCTAGGAACGGGTTGTCGTCCTTCTCGGTTTCCAGGCTGCCGTCAAGACGCCCGACCCGGCGCTTGATCGCCTCGGCGAAGGCATTGCGGGTCTTCAGCGATACCTCGTCGCCCATGAGGATGCGGATTTTGTCGAGCTGCTGCCACTTGCCATCAAGAGCCAGCAGCGCCCCGATCTCGAAGAACCCCGTGGCGATGTCGAACGAGTCGGCGATTTCGGTCCACTGCTGGAGGTATTGCAGCCCCGTCCACCCCGACACACTGTTGTCAACAATGAACAGCTCCCCGCCGCCCCTATCGCTCACGCCAGCAAGCTACCCCAAGGAAGTGACAGTTTTGGGAACAGGGAGTTGATCCCTGGGTATTGGTCGGATCGCTGCGGAAAGCGTCCGCTCAAGGCACAAAGCCGGGCTGGGCGGCACCATTGGTGTCGCCCAGCCCTGTTGTGTCTGCTACCAGGAGCATCACCGCAGTGAGAGGCCCGCATGGAGCGTACATAGCAATTTCTAGCAGGCAGGATGACCGGGCCAACTTGATTTCTTGGCACTATCCGCGAGCCGCAGCCCGCACGCGAGCTGCACGAGCCTGCTGGCGCAGCCTCTGTCTGATCTCATCGTGAACATCGATGGCTACATCTTGGCCAACCTCAAGCGACGCAGCCAGGCCGAATCGGACAGGCTCGTCAAGTCTTCCTACCCGAACTCGACAGTCAACGTCGATTGCTAACTCAGCATTCTGCGTGTAGCCCGCGGCCCGTTCTCCCACAAGCACCTCATGCAAAACAGTCCCCTTGCCGTTGGCATTGTGATCAGCCTGCATGGGCCTCACCTTCAGATCGTCTCGTGGAGACCCGAAAGACAGATGAGCAACCCGGTACTGCTGAGTTCTAGGCATGATCGGCGAGAACCAAGCCAATGTGACAGTAAGCCGACGCCAGCCCACGAAATTAGACAGCGAAGGAGGAAGAGGGAAGCGGAATGAGTGCCGCTGATCTCTCCCTATTGCCCCAGCCCCAATCACACAGGCCCGTGTTCGGGTGGCAGCGATCGCACGCACGGGATCGAGCACCCCAAAACCGAGCATCTGGGTAAGAGCACGTCGGCGGCGCCTGCCAGAGATGTTGAGTTGTTCCGCCCACCGCCATGCTTCATCAGGCCAAGAAGAAGCATGAACTAGCAGAGTCTTGATCAAGACCGGGTGGAACTCAGGGCCTGGAAAATCCCATTCTCCTCTCTCAAGTTCCAAACGGCTGAACTCCTCCTCAATCTGGGCTGCCGCACGTGTTGTCATAGCAGCTGCATTACTGGTGCCGTGCGTATAGGCGAAATTGCCTGTACCAAGCCCGTCTCCTGGTGCCGCGACTCGGATACCCGGACCTAGGGCTTGCGTCTCAGCCCTTTCGAGAACTACTTCCGTACCGTCATCGTCGTGGTCGGGTGGTCGGACAACCAGCGCACGACCACCCAGAGTGTGCAGCTCGGGCTTGGGGGAACGACGATATCCGAAGCCGCTCGCCGAATAGGCCGCAATCGAGCCTCTGGTCTGCGGGTCAATCACCGTTCCTGGGATATTCCCGTTGGCCCCATCTTCGTGTATTGCTCCAACAGTAACCGCGTTGATTGCCTCGGCAGGAGCGAGGAGACCCCGCTGGCGTGCTGTGCGGTACCAAGAAGCTCTGACCGCTTGATCAAGGTCCTCCTGGTCTCCTGCCAGTGCAGATCCGGGAACCGTGAGCTTTATTCCAGCTTCATACGAGCGGACAATTGGGTGGTTGCCGGCCGAAACAATGACCAGAATGTTGTGGGCCACCATTAGGTAGTCAACGAGTCGAGCGAGAGGACTCATACGTCTGATGAACGCTCGGGCTGGCTCACCTATGGACAGGTTGACGATTCGGACTGATTTCCCAGCCTGATTGTCCCCAGCCACAAGCCGCTGAAATGCGGCATGAATGACGTCGACAAGTAGCTGGTCTCTTGGTGTGGTTTCCTGGCCTACGAGAGGTCGGTCCGGCATCAACACCGGATGCACGTAGAGCGGTGTGGACAAAGGGGCGCCCGGATTGTTTAGGTCACCATGGATGATGAGCGAGGCCATCCCGGTCCCATGCCCGCGTTGAGATGGTGTGTAGGCCGCTTCTCTGTCGTATGGATCATCGATGATCAGCCGACCGGCAAGAACATCGTGATTGGCCAGCGGTAATCCGTCGAACAGGGCAACGGTCGGCTCCCCCTGTGGAAGCGCTTCACCCACCGCAGCTTCACCCTCTTCGCTTTCCGCGAGGTTGAACGACATGGGCACAGACGGCGATGCAAACAGAATGTCCTCACAACAAAGTAGATCTATTGCATCGGGGCCTTCCCTTAGAACCAGCTCCACCTGCGAGCGCGGCAGCTCAGCGAGGATCGCGTGGTACTGAATGGACTCGATCACAGCGGAAGTGACCAACGCAGCGCCTTGGATAGCATCAAGAATCTGCTGCACGCGGACTTGAGCGCTGTTGCGGGCCGCGGCGGCATCTCTCCAGACGAGTTCTATTTCAACCTGAAGCGAATTGAGCGCTTCGCCAAATGCTTCGATCTCTTCCCGCCAACGATCTAGCAGCCCAGTCTCAGTCACTCGATCTTCAGGGCCCCATCGCCGCACGGAATGGAGCAACTCGAACACCTGCTTGAGCGGCGCTAGTCCCCGATCGAACCTGATCCCCTGATCTTGTTGGTAGAGCTCGAACAGTCGAACTAGTTCATGGACGGCTCTCGCGTTTGCCATCACCAGATACAGCGTCCGTGGCAACCTTCTGGCACTGGGATCTCCGTCTTCGTCCAGATAGTGGAAGTCCTCGTCGGGATCTATGTCGCTTCCGACTAGGTCATCTACGAAGTTAAGACCCTCGACACCTTGAGTGGCTCGGAGAAAGCCGCCGACTGTGCCCACGATTTCGAACACCACAAGGTGCTCTGGGTCAGATGCATCGGTTGCATCTGTCAGCGTTGCCGTTTCTTCGGCCAACGCCCGCTGGAGCGTCTCAAATTGTGGAGAAAGGCGTTCCCCCTGTCTGCCCATTCCAGGTAGACGTGGCCGCGGCGGCCAGCCCCGACTCCCTGTGCCAGTTGGAATACGAGCAGCATCCGCTGGACCAAAAGGGAGCAGGGTTCGGGAGTCCGCTGGATTCAGCTGCGAGCTTGCTTCTGCCACTGGGTGATTTTGTCCTTTGCGATGGCTCGCAGGTCAGCATCGGGGAGACTGAGCACATAGCGCCGTCGCACATCGACCGCGAACTCCTCCAACTCTGCGAAGCTAGCTCCCTGCAAGTGTTCAGCCAGTGTGCGGGATGCATAGCCAAGCTCCCCGCCAAGTCGCCGTGCAGTCTTGCTCAGGAACTCTATGGCTGTCGTCCGGGTTGGTGCTTCGACCGATAGCCGCAGCTGAAAGCGGCGCCAAGCCGCTCGATCGAGCAACTCGCTGTGGTTGGTCGCGCAAACAACGATGACATGTGCTGGCAGTCGGTCGATCTGCAACAACAGTGTCGAAACCACCCGCTTTATCTCGCCGGTCTCATGCTCGTCGGCACGCTCTTTGGCAATTGTGTCGAACTCGTCAAAAAAGAGCACACAACGACGGGTGCGGGCAAATTCAAATGCCTCATCCAACCGGCTTGCAGATTCCCCGAGGTAGCTCGAGACCAAGCCCTCGTACCGGGCAACGTACATCGGCAATAGCGTCTCCGCAGCAATGGCCTCAGCGATACTGGTTTTCCCGTTTCCAGGTGGCCCTGCGAGCAACACTCGATGCCGAGGCTCTATGTTGTGGCTTCGCAACAACTCACCACGATGGTGTTCCTCTATCAACTCGCTGATCGCGCCACAGACGGGAGGTGCCAGAGTGAGATCGAGCAACCGGCGCTGCGGCACAACCTCCAGCAGTAGATCGCTCACCGATGCGGCTACCGAGTCTCGGCCAGGGCGGTCTGCTAGCCCGACGGTGGTAATCAGATCCGAGAGACGTTCGGCAACGAGGTGATGGCTCTTGGCCCGCTCCTCGGCAATTGCTGCTTCAACAAGTGCGCGAAACCGGGCGCGGTCGCCGTGCTGCTCTGCTTCAACTAGGTCGATTAGGAGGTCAGAACGGGCCATCAGGTACACCTACCCAGGTCAGTACTACTCTATTCAAGCAAACGACACATCCCCCGATGGCGTCAAAGGCCAACTGGCGTTGCGCCCAGCGATCGCACCTAAGAGGGAACCCGCATGGCGAACCTCAAGATGCCGACTTGTTCGGGGGATCATGAGACCGACCAGTGGTTTGAGTTCTAGCTGTTCTCAGGTTCCTCGTGTTCCATGGAGTCCTCGTGCCACTGGTGAGTGTTGCGCCGCCTCGCTGGCCCTTGAGGAGTCAAGTTGTCTGGGTTGCTGTAGAAGGCATGCTCTTCTTCCGGAGTCACGGCGCAACTCTAGAGCACGCTCCTGGGTCAGGACCTGGGGTGAGGAACGCCTCCTACGGTCGCGGGCGGACGGCGGTGGGGGTTAGATCAGCTGCTTTGGGGACGCCGATTAGGGCGAGGGTGCGGGTTAGGTCTTCGGTGAATTGGTCTAGGAGGTGGTCGACGGCGGGTTCGCCGGCGGCGGCTAGGGCGTAGAGATAGGGGCGGCCGAACATGACGGCATCAGCGCCGAGGGCTAGGGCCATGGCGATGTGGCTGCCTCGGCGGACTCCGCCGTCGCAGATGATGTCGAGGGTGCCGCCCACTGCGTCGGCCACCTGGGGTACCAGCTCCAGGATGGGGGGCGCGCCGTCAAGCTGGCGGCCGCCGTGGTTGGAGAGGATTATCCCGTCAACGCCCTGCTCGGCAGCGATTTGGGCATCGCCTACGGATTGCACGCCTTTGAGCACCAGCTTCCCGGACCAGCGCTCCCGCAGCCAGTCCAAATCGTCCCACGAGAGCGCCTGGTTGAACTGGTTGTGGGCGAACTCGGCCAACCCCAAGGCTGAGCTGCCGTCGTAGCCCTGTACCCCGGTCAGGTTGGCGAAGGTGATGGGCTCAGACCGCAGGAGCGACCATGTCCAGGCCGGCCGGCGCAGCCCGTCCAAGACAGTGTCGGGTCCCAGGGTGGGCGGCAGGGTGAAGCCCCGGCGCACATCTCGCTCCCGGCGGCCGAACACCGGCGTGTCCACCGCCACCAGCAGGGCCTCGTAATCGCAGTCGGCCGCCCGCTGGAGCCATTCGGCCACCAAGCCCCGATCGCGCCAGAAGTAGAGCTGGAACCACAGCGGGCCGTCGCTCACCTCTCTGATCTCCTCGATCGAGCGGGTGCTCAGAGTGGACAGCGAGTAGGCGATCCCTTTGCGGGCCGCGGCCCGAGCCACGGCCAGCTCCCCGTCGGGGCACACGATGCGGGTGAACCCGGTGGGCGACAGGGCCAGCGGCAGCCGATGGCGCCGGCCCAGCAGCTCCACCGAGGTGTCCAGCTCAGAAACGTCCCGCAGCACCCGGGGCATGAACTCCCATTGGTCGAACGCCACAGCGTTGCGCTCCATAGACAGCTCGTCCTCAGCCGCCCCGTCGATGTAGTCGAACACCCCAGCAGGCAGCCGCTTGCGGGCCAGCTCCCGAAGGTCGGCCACCGACGCCGCCCGGCTCAGCCGCCGCCTGGCCCGATTCGGCTCAAACCGCCGAAACCGCGCCACCGACCGCAGCGTCCGGAACATGCCCACGTCACTGATTCAACTACATCTCTGCTCTGCCAGTGGATGTCAAACCCCAGCCAGGCTCTTCAAATGGGCCCGGTGTGGCGCCGAAACCCCCGACAAGCGGCGCCGAAACTCCAGACCGGCATTTACCGCGGCAATTACTTGGCTATCCCAACGCTCGACCTGTTCGCCCAAGCTCTCACTGAACCAGCAGTGCACCTCGTCGGACCACCACATTCGATACCTGCTCCTCGGATCGGTAACCGGTGGAGGAAATCCACCCGGACCCCGCTTGCCAGCGACGAGCAACCGGATGCTCTCGCGAGTGCGTCCAGTTCTAGCAGCAATATCGGACATGGACAGAAGACCGATCTCAGCCAGTCGGACGACCTTGACCCCGTCAACGGATTCCACGTCGGCAATGGCGGTGAACACTGCCTCCTCAAATGTATCGGCCACTCGCCCGAAATCTAGGTACTGGATGCCGTCAGTCCGCCCGACCAGCGCGTCGTCGCATCCCGCTTCGAACAGCGCTTCTACCACGCCTTCGCCCTGTAAGTCAGGGCCTTCAACAATCATGGTGAACTCATGTAGCGGCATCTCAATCTCTCATTTCCCTACTCGTGCCTGCATCGACTCACTTCGCGACGGAGATGGCGGGCAAAATTCCCCGAGTTTCGAGGTGTTGACCAGATCGAGACCTGGCAACCGGACCGACTGGCCTCGCCGCAGCGCATGACACCCCAACGATGACCTGACGAGGTAACAAAAACCGACCATCCCGCCTCCTCTGCCTCAGCGAGCACTGCCTCAACCTCCTTGTCTGGATGTCGCCCCCGCGTCATGTTGACAATATACAACGCTGTTGCCATGCGTCAACACCACAGGATAGGGACTGGAGGGGAACCCCATAGTTCCGCCGTACTCGCAGGTGTGGGAACATTGGCAATGATGGAGGCCGATTACTGGGGTGACGGCTATTTGGTTCGGCGCAAGCTAGTGCCCGAAGAGATGATCGAGGCATTCAACCAGCGTTTCGCCGACATTGCTGACGGTGCCGTCGCCCTTTACGCCCAACCAGCCCCGTAACGACTGCTACCCACAACAAGTACACAAGTACGATGACCAAGCGATGACCGCCCCCCGCAACGTCCCCCAGAAGCCCGCGCTCGAGGGCCTCGAAGCCAAGTGGGATGAAATCTGGGAAGCCGACGGAACCTACCGATTCGACCGCACCGCCACCCGCGACCAGGTGTACTCAATCGACACCCCGCCCCCCACCGTCAGCGGCGCCCTCCACGTCGGCCACATCTTCAGCTACACCCACACCGACACCCTCGCCCGCTACCACAGAATGCAGGGCAAGGCGGTGTACTACCCCATGGGCTGGGACGACAACGGCCTGCCCACCGAGCGCCGGGTGCAGAACTACTTCGGGGTGCGCTGCGACCCCTCCCTGCCCTACGACCCCGGCCTCCAGCCCCCCGATGAGCCCGGCAAGGACCAACTCCCCATCTCCCGGCGCAATTTCGTGGAGCTGTGCGTGCAGCTCACCGCCACCGACGAGCAGGCCTTCGAGAAGCTGTGGCGCCGCCTCGGGCTTTCCATCGACTGGTCGCTCACCTACGCCACCATCGACGAGCGCAGCCGCCGGGCCTCCCAGCGGGCCTTCCTCCGCAACCTGGCCCGGGGCGAGGCCTACCAGAGCGAGGCCCCCAGCCTGTGGGACGTGACCTTCCGCACCGCGGTGGCCCAGGCCGAGCTGGAGGACCGGGAGCGACCCGGCGCCTACCACCGCCTGGCCTTCCACCTCCCCGACGGCGGCGACCTGCCCATCGACACCACCCGCCCCGAGCTGCTGGCCGCCTGCGTGGCGGTGGTGGCCCACCCCGACGACCAGCGCTACCAGCGGTTGTTCGGCCAGACAATCACCACCCCGCTGTTCAAGGCCGCGGTGCCCATGGTGGCCCACACCCTGGCCGACCCCGAGAAGGGCACCGGCGCGGCCATGATCTGCACCTTCGGCGACACCACCGACGTGACCTGGTGGCGGGAGCTGAACCTGCCGGTTCGGGCCATCGTCGACCGGGGCGGCCGCATCGTGGCCGACGCTCCCAAGGGGATCGACCCCGCTCCCTACGCCGAGATCGCCGGGCGCACGATCGGCGGCGCCCAGCAGCGCACGGTCGAGCTGCTAAAGGAGTCGGGCGAGCTGATCGGCGAGCCCCGGCCCATCACCCATCCGGTGAAGTTCTTCGAGAAGGGCCAGCGCCCGTTGGAGATCGTCACCTCCCGCCAGTGGTACATCCGCAACGGCGGGCGCGACCAGGCCCTGCGCGACGCCCTGATCGACAGGGGCCGGGAGCTCCACTGGGTGCCCGAGCACATGCGGGTCCGCTACGAGAACTGGGTCGGCGGCCTGAACGGCGACTGGCTCATCAGCCGCCAGCGCTTCTTCGGGGTGCCCTTCCCCATCTGGTACCCGCTGGGCCCCGACGGGGAGACCGACTACGACCACCCCATCGCGGCCGACGAGGCCAGCCTCCCGGTGGACCCCTCCTCCGAAACACCCTCCGGCTACACCGAGGACCAGCGGGACCAACCCGGCGGGTTCACTGCCGACCCCGATGTGATGGACACCTGGGCCACCTCCTCGCTGAGCCCCCAAATCGCCTGCTACTGGGAAGACGATCCCGATCTGTTCGAGCGCACCTTCCCCATGGACCTGCGCCCCCAAGCCCACGAGATCATCCGCACCTGGCTGTTCGCCACCGTGACCCGGGCCCACTTCGAACACGGCGGGCTGCCGTGGTCCACCGCAGCCATCTCGGGCTGGGTGCTCGACCCCGACCGCAAGAAGATGTCCAAGTCCAAGGGCAACGTGGTCACCCCCATGGACACCCTGGAGACCTTCGGCGCCGACGCCCTCCGCTACTGGGCGTCGTCAGGGCGGCCCGGCACCGACACCGCCTTCGAGGAGGGCCAGATGAAGGTGGGCCGTCGCCTGGCGGTGAAGATCCTCAACGCCAGCCGCTTCGTGCTCGGCCAGGAACCGGCCGCCGACGCCCAGCCCACCGAGACCCTCGACCGGGCCTTGCTCTCCCGTCTGGCCGACCTGGTGGACGACGCCACCGCGGCCTTCGACAAGGGCGACTACGCCCGAGCCCTGGAGAGCACCGAGACTTCGTTCTGGTCGTTCACCGACGATTATCTGGAGCTGGTGAAGAACCGGGCCTACGGCGGCCGGGGAGGACCGGCGGGCGAGTCGGCCCGCTACACCCTGGAGACGGCCCTCACCACCTACCTCAAGCTCTTCGCCCCCTTCCTGCCCTATGTGACCGAAGAGGTGTGGTCGTGGTGGCAACAGGGCTCGGTCCACCGATCCGGCTGGCCCGTCGGGGCCGAGTTGCGGGCCGCGGCCGGCGACGTGAACCCGGAGGCCGCGGCAGTGGCGGCCGACGCCCTGCGGGAGATCCGCCGCATCAAGAGCGACGCCAAGGTGCGTCTGGCCACTGCGGTGACCACCGCCACCGTGACCGACACCGCCGAGCGGCTGGCCATCTTGGAGCAGGTGGCCGACGACGTGGCCGACGCCGGGCGCTGCCGGGAGCTGCTCACTGCGGTGGGTCCGGAGCTGTCGGTGACCGCGGAGCTGGAAACCGAGACCGCGGCCTAGTGGTCTAGTCATGCGCACACTGGGCCTCGGTGTTCTGGCCGGGGTTCTCGCCTGGTTGGTGACAGGATGCGGGGGTGGAGGCGAGACCACAGTGACCGTGTACGCGGCAGCTTCGCTGTCGGAGGCGTTCGAGGACCTGGCCACCGAGTACGAGGCCGCCAACCCCGATGTCGACGTGAGGCTCAACTTCGCGGGCAGCGCCCGGCTGGCCGCCCAGATCAGCGCCGGCGCCCGGGCCGACGTATTCGCATCGGCCAACAGTGCCACGATGAGCCGGGTTGCGGCAGAGGGGCTCACCGCCGCACCCCCCGTATTGTTCGTCCGAAATCGACTGGCATTGGTAGTGCCGATCGAAAACCCCGCCAACATCACTGAATTGGCAGACCTGTCAGACGACAGCTTGGTATTGGCAGTGTGCGCCCCCGAGGTGCCCTGTGGCGCCCTGGCCCAGGCCGTGCTGAACGACGCCGGAGTCGATGCTGAGCCCGACACGGAGGAGACAAGCGTGCGAGCTGTGCTCACCAAGGTGACCCTCGGCGAGGCCGATGCCGGACTGGTGTATGCCACCGACGTAGCGGCCGGCGGCAACAACGTGGCCTCAGTGCCCCTCGGCCCCCAGATCAGGTTCAACGATTACCCAGTGGCCGCCATCAGCGACCGGGCCATAGCAACCGATTTTGTGGTTTTTGTCCTCGGCCCCGACGGCCAGCGCATCCTCCGCAGTCACGGATTCGAATCCCCATGAGACGCCGGTCCAGCGCCAAAAGGCCGAACAGCCGGCCGCCGATCGCGGTCTTGGTGATGGCCCTCATCGCGGTGGCCGTACTGGCGCTGCCCCTGGTGGGCCTGTTGCAGCGGACTCCGTGGTCTTCACTGGGCACCACTCTGGGCGAAACCGCCACTTTGGAGGCCCTCCGGGTGTCGGTGGTGGTGTCGCTGGTGGCCGCCGGAGTGTCAGTGGTACTGGGGCTGCCCCTGGCCTGGGTGCTGGCCCGGCTGGAGTTTCGGGGACGGGCGCTGGTGCGGGCCGTGGTGCTGCTGCCCATGGTGTTGCCCCCGGTTGTAGGCGGCATCGCCCTGTTCTTCGCCCTCGGTCGCCGGGGACTCATCGGCCGGGCGCTGCACAACTGGTTCGAAATAGACACCCTCATCGGCACCACCGCGGGCGCGGTGATCGCGGCCGCATTCGTGTCGATGCCGTTCTTCGTCATCACCGCCGAGGCCGGGCTGCGCCAGCTCGACCCCCGGCTGGAATCGGCTGCCTCCACCTTGGGCGCCGGGCGCTGGACGGTGCTGCGCCGCATCACGCTGCCGCTGTTGGCCCCGTCGCTGGCCGCGGGCATCACCTTGTCGTGGGCCCGGGCTCTGGGCGAGTTCGGGGCCACCATCACCTTCGCCGGCAACCATCCGGGTCGCACCCGCACTCTGCCGTTGGCCATCGCCCAGGCCAACGAGGCCGGCCAGCCCGAGGCCGCCATCGCCATGTCGGTGCTGCTCATCGGGGTGTCGCTGCTGGTGCTCATCGGCCTGCGCCACCGCTGGATCGCCCCCAGACAGCCCCAGCCGCCAAGTTCGCAAGAGACTTCACCGTCATGAGCATCAAAGCCGACTTCCATGCCGCGGCCGGAGACTTCGCCATCCAGGCAGCCTTCGACGCGCCCACAGGGAGCTGCACCGCCATCGTCGGCCCCAATGGAGCAGGCAAGACCACACTGGTACACGCCCTCGCCGGGCTTATCCCGGTGCAACAGGGCAGCGTCGTGCTGGCCGGCCAGTTGGTCGACGATCCCGCCCAACGAATCCACGTGCCCTCCGACCGCCGCCCCATCGCCCTGCACAGCCAGCACAATCTCCTGTTTCCCCACCTCAGCGTGGTGGACAACGTGGCCTTCGGCCCCCGGTGCTCGGGACTGGGGGCTCGCCCGGCCCGTCAGCAGGCCGAGGAGTGGCTCCACAAGGTCGGCCTGGCCCCCCTGGCCGGACTGCGTCCCGCCCAGCTATCCGGCGGACAGGCCCAGCGGGTAGGGCTGGCCCGGGCCGCGGCCTGCCAAACCAAGGTGCTGTTGCTCGACGAGTCCCTGGCCTCCCTCGACGCCGAGACCCGCACCGACGTGCGCCACCTGCTGGCCGACATACCGGCCACCCGGGTGCTGATCACCCACGACCCTGTCGAGACCCGGGTGCTGGCCGACCAGCTCCTGGTGATGGAGGGGGGCCGGATTGTGCAGTCCGGGACTCCCGAGGAGGTGGCTGCCGACCCCCGAACCCCGTGGACCGCCGGGCTCTTGGACGTGAACCTGCTCACCGGCCTCGCCAACGGCACCCGAATTGACCTCGACTACGGGCTCACCCTCACCTCGGCCACCCCCATGACGGGCCCGGTGCTGGTCACCTTCTCTCCCGCGGCCGTCACGTTGTCGACTGCCGAGCCCCACACCAGCGCCCGCAATACCTGGGAGGCCGAGGTGGCCCGTATCCAGCCTGAGGGCGACCGGGTAAGAGTGCTTCTGGGGTCGCCAGCACCCTGCCATGTGTGGGTCACGCCCCAAGCAGTGGGCGAGCTGGGCCTGAGTGCGGGTTCGCGGTGCTGGGCCGCCCTCAAAGCCACCGAATTGACCGTTCGAGACGCCTAGTCCGCGCGCGCCTTCACGCCCACCTTTTCCCAGCCCCATTCTAAACCCCCTGGTCACAGACCTAACATGCGACGTCTATTGCGTAATTTCGCAGTTGTAATTACACTTTGGAGACTTCGCGCTGACCGCTGAAAGACCTCGTTCTCAGGGGGGACTGATGACACTCATACAGGAGCCACTGGCCGCAGTAACCACAAATGGGGCCGAGGCCGACCACAACGGGTCCAGCGCGACCGGTATGCGGGTCCGCAAGCGCAACGGCGAGCTGGAGCCGGTGGACGTCAACAAGATCGTCAACGCGGTAGCCCGCTGCGCCGAGGGCTTGGTGGGCGTCGATCCGATGCGGGTGGCCACTCGCACCATCTCCGCGCTGGCCGACGGCGCCACCACCCGCGAGCTCGACGAGCTGTCCATCCGCACCGCGGCCGGGCTCATCGTCACCGAGCCCAACTACTCCAAGCTGGCCGCCCGGCTGCTGTCCACCTGCATCGACAAAGAGGTCCGCAACCAGAACATCCCCTGGTTCACCGAATCCATCAAGACCGGCCACAGCCTCGGCCTGATCAGCGATGAGACCGCCGCATTCGCCGAAAACTACGCCCCCGCGCTGAACGCCTCTATCAGCTCGCTACGCGACCGGAACTTCGAGTTCTTCGGGCTGCGCACGGTGTACGACCGCTATCTGCTGCGCCACCCCGACACCCGCCAGGTGATCGAGACCCCTCAGTACTTCTTCCTGCGGGTGGCCTGCGGCCTGTCGGCCGACGCCGACGAGGCCATCGCGTTCTACGACCTGATGAGCTCCCTGGCCTACCTGCCGTCAAGCCCGACGCTGTTCAACTCCGGCACCGCCCACCCGCAGATGTCGTCGTGCTACCTACTCGACTCCCCCGTGGACAGCCTCGAGGGCATCTATGAGCGCTACACCGACATCGCCCGGCTGTCCAAGTTCGCCGGCGGCATCGGCGTAGCCTGGCACCGCATCCGCTCCAAGGGATCGCTGATCCGGGGCACCAACGGCCTGTCCAACGGCATCGTTCCGTGGCTTAAGACGCTGGACAGCTCGGTGGCCGCAGTCAACCAGGGCGGCAAGCGCAAGGGCGCGGCCTGCGTGTACCTGGAGACTTGGCACGCCGACATCGAGGACTTCCTGGAGCTGAAGGAGAACACCGGCGACCACAACCGGCGGGCCCACAATCTGAACCTGGCCAACTGGGTTCCCGACCTGTTCATGGAGCGGGTGGAGAAGGACTGGCAGTGGTCGCTGTTCGACCCCAAGAAGGTCCCCCACTTCACCGACCTGTACGGCGATGAGTTCCGAGAGGCCTACGAGGAGGCCGAGCTCGAGAAGCTGTACGAGATCCAGCTCCCCGCCCGCCAGCTCTACAGCCGCATGATGCGGTCCCTGGCCCAGACCGGCAACGGCTGGATGACATTCAAAGACGCATCCAACCTTCGCTGCAACCAGACCGGCCAAGAAGGCCGCACCGTGCATCTTTCCAACCTGTGCACCGAGATCATCGAGGTAACCAGCGCCGATGAGACCGCGGTGTGCAACCTGGGATCGGTCAACTTGGGGGCCTTCGTCGACACCGGCTCCGGCAAGATGGACTTCGACCGGCTCGGCGAGGTGGTCCGCTCGGTGGTGCCGTTCTTGGACCGGGTGATCGACATCAACTTCTACCCCACCCCCGAGGCCGCCAACTCCAACGCCAAGTGGCGCCCGGTGGGGCTGGGCCTGATGGGCCTCCAAGACGTGTTCTTCCATCTGGCCATGCCGTTCGACAGCGACGAGGCCCGCGGGCTGTCGGCCCGCATCTCCGAGGAGATCTACTTCAACGCCCTGTGGGCCTCCACCGAGCTGGCCGAAAAGCACGGTCCCCATCCGGCGTTTCCCGAGACCCGGGCGGCCGCCGGCCAGCTCCAATTCGACCTTTGGGGCAAGGAATCCTCCGATCCGGCCCGGTGGCAGACGCTGCGGGACCGCATCGCCGAGCACGGCCTGCGCAATTCCCTGCTCATCGCTATCGCCCCCACCGCCACCATCGCCTCCATCGCCGGGTGCTACGAGTGCATCGAGCCGCAGGTATCCAACCTGTTCAAGCGGGAAACCCTCTCCGGGGAGTTCTTGCAGATCAACCGTTACCTGGTGAACGACCTCCAGGAGTTGGGCCTGTGGGACGACCAGATGATCGCCGACGTCAAGCGGTCCGAGGGCTCGGTGGCCGACATCGAGCGCATCCCCGACGGCCTCAAAGCGGTTTACCGCACCGCGTGGGAGCTTCCCCAGCGGTCGCTCATCGACATGGCCGCTGAACGGGGGGCCTTCATCGACCAGTCGCAGTCGCTGAATCTGTTCATGGAGTCGCCCACCATCGGCAAGCTCAGCTCCATGTACCTGCACGCCTGGAAGGCGGGGCTGAAGACCACCTACTACTTGCGGTCCCGCCCGGCCACCCGGATCAACCAGACCACCTCCGGCGCTCCCGATGCCACGACCGCCGCCCCGGTACCCGATGCCGAGGCGGTGGCCTGCTCCCTGGAGAACCCCGAGACCTGCGAGGCCTGCGACTGATGGCTCTGGCCGAAACCCCCTTTCCCGAAGAACGCTTCAACCGCGAGCCTGCGCCGGTACCGGCGCCGCAATCGGTGCCTGCGGCCGAATCGGCCAAGGGCCGCATTCTCGATCCCGGCTTCAATCTGACGCTTCGCCCCATGCGCTATCCGCAGTTCTTCGACATGTACCGCGACGCCATCAAGAACACCTGGACGGTGGATGAGATCGACTTCTCCGACGACTTGGTCGACCTGGAGCGCACCCTCTTGCCCGCGGAGAAACACTTGGTGAGCCGGCTGGTGGCGTTCTTCGCCACCGGGGACTCCATCGTGGCCAACAACTTGGTGCTGAACCTCTACGGCCACATCAACTCCCCCGAGGCTCGAATGTACCTGTCCCGGCAGCTTTACGAGGAGGCGCTCCACGTTCAGTTCTATCTGACCTTGTTGGACAACTACATCCCCGATCTCGCCGAGCGGGAGGCCGCCTTCGCCGCCATCGATAACATCCCCTCCATCCGCCAAAAGGCCGAGTTCTGCTTCCGGTGGATGAACTCGATGGACGACATCAAGCAGTGCGAAACCCCCCAGCAGCGGCGGCAGTTCCTGTTGAACCTGATCTGCTTCGCCACCTGCATAGAGGGGTTGTTCTTCTTCGCGGCATTCGCCTACGTGTATTTCCTGCGGTCCAAGGGGCTGTTGAACGGGCTGGCTGCCGGCACCAACTGGGTATTCCGCGACGAGAGTTGCCACATGAACTTCGCCCTGGAGGTGGTGAATACCGTTCGGTCCGAGGAGCCCGAGCTGTTCGACGCCGAGCTCAGCGAGCAAGTCACCACCATGATCCGCGAGGCGGTGGACTGCGAGTACCAGTTCGCCGAGGACTTGCTGGGCCAAGGCGTGCCCGGTATGTCGGTGGGCGACACCCGTCGCTACCTGGAGTTCGTGGCAGACCAGCGCTTGGCCCAGCTCGGCCTGCCCAAGCAGTTCGGCTCCAAGAACCCGTTCTCGTTCATGGAGCTCCAAGACGTGCAGGAACTCACCAATTTCTTCGAGCGCACCGTGGCCTCCTACCAAGTAGGCGTCGAGGGCGACGTCGCCTTCGACGAGGACTTCTAGCCCCTCGCCTACGCCCCCGGCCTCAATAGCTCCAACAGGGAGCGGGCTTGATCGGGTTCCCACTCCGATTCCCGGAGCCTGTCCATCGCCGTTTTGAGGCTCGCTACCCGGCGAAGCAGATCATCATCGGCTGCTTCGGTTCGGGCCTGGCGCTCAAGGTAGGCCAGCTCCCGCTGAGCCTCCTCGTACAACATGATGGCCATGGCCACCTGCTGGCGATGGCTGCTGGCCAACAGCTCCTCGTCCTCCGCCACCAACAGCTCCCTCATGAGGCTGACCAGTCTCGGCTCGGCCTCGGCCAGCAGCGCATCCATGTCCGGGTATTCCAACAGAGCTTCGAACCCGCCCCGGTACAGGGGATGGTCGAACATTTCCGGCCCGATCTCCGGCCACACTGTGCTGGGGTCGTTGGCCGCCAGCCAGAGCACCTGGCGTTCCACGTTGTTGGGCGGGGGACCTTCCGAGCCGCCGTCCAACCCGTCGCCCTCAAAAGCGGAGTAATCCTCGCGGTTGCCACCGGACTCGCGGTCCGCTTCAGCCGGGTGGGGGGCGTCTTCGGCCGCGGGGCGAGGCTTTCGGCGCGGTCCACGGCGGCGGGCATCGGCCACCACCCCCCGCAGATGGTCGGCGCTGACCGAACAGCGGTCGGCGATCCCAACCAGGTACTTGTCCCGGACTTCTGGGTTGGGATGCTCGGCCACCAGTCGGGCGGCCCGCTCCCCCGCCCGAACCTGCCCCTTGACCGTCGACAGATCGGCCTCACCCAACACCCGGTTTATGCGGAAGTCCATGAAATCCACCGCGCCCTCCACCGCGGCCGCCAGTCGCTCGGGGTCGGTTTGGGCCAAATCGCCGGGGTCGGCGCCGGGTGGCAGGTCGGCCACTGCCACCTCCAGCTCGAAGGCGTGCTCCCACTGCGAAAAGCGCTCAGCCGCGGTCTGGCCGGCGGAGTCGGCGTCGAAGGCCAAAACGATGCGGGGGGCGTACCGGCGCAGCACCCGCACATGGTCTTCGGTAAGAGCCGTGCCGCAGGTGGCCACCGCCCGGGATATACCGGCCTGGGCGAATCCGATCACGTCGGTGTAGCCCTCGCAAACGATCACCTCACCGGCATTCACGATGTCCTGCTTGGCCCAGTTGAGGCCGTACAGCACCCGGGACTTGCGATAGACGGCGTTGTCCACCGAGTTCTTGTACTTGGGACCCTCCCCGTCAGGCAGCACCCGCCCGCCGAACCCCACCGGCTTGCCGCTGGGATCGAATATGGGGAAAAGCAGCCGAGCCCGGAAACTGTCCTGGATGCGTCTGGCCTTGTTGCGGAATCCCAGACCGGCGTCGGAGAACACTTGCGCGGGCATGCCCTTGTCGGTGCCCACGCCCAAGTCCACCGCCAGGGCGTCCCATTCGTCGGGAGCCCATCCCAGCTTGTACTGGCGCACCACGTCGCCGTCGTAGCCCCGTTCCCGCAGATAGCGCCGGGCTCGCCCCGCGTCGGACGCGGTCAACAGTCGCTGGTGATACCACTCCACCGCCTGCTCCAGCGCCTCGGTGAGCTTGCCCCGCTTTTGGCGATCGGCGCCCTCTCCGGGAGCGGTGTAGCGCAGGGCGATTCCCGAGCGACCGGCCAGGCGCTCCACCGCCTCGGGGAAGTCGGCGTGCTCCACTTCCCGAACAAATGTGATTGCATCGCCGCTGACCTTGCAGCCGAAACAGTGGTACACGCCCATCTCGGCGTTGACCGAGAACGACGGCGTCTTCTCGGCATGGAACGGGCACAGTCCCTGCCAGCGGCGCCCGACCCGCTTCAGCTGCACATATTCGCCGATGACCGCGACGATGTCCGTCGCCTCTCTCACCCGGGCCACGTCTTCGTCGTGGATGCCCACAGTGTGAGATTACGCCGAACTGGTGACAGCTTGGGCTGCCGCTTGCTTGCCCATCAGCCGATGACAGCTTGGGCTGCCGCCAACCGGGCCACGGGCACCCGGTGCGGAGAGCACGACACATAGTCCACCCCCGCGGTGGCCAACAGCGCGATCGAGGCCGGGTCCCCGCCGTGCTCGCCGCACACCCCGATTTCGGTGCCGGGACGGCTGGCCCGTACCTCAGCCACCGCGTCGGCCACCAACCGGCCCACCCCAGTCTCGTCCAGCGTCTCGAAGGGGTTGGCCGCCAGAAGGCCGTGCTCGAGGTAGGGGCGCATGATCCTGGACTCGATGTCGTCGCGGCAGAATCCGAATGTCATCTGGGTCAAGTCGTTGGTGCCCACCGACAAGAAGTCGGCCGAGCCCGCGACCTCAGCCGCGGCCAGCGCCGAGCGGGGGGTCTCGATCATGGCCCCCACGGGAATAGACCGGCCCCCCAGGCGGCTCTCGTATCCGGCCAGCTCGTCGGTCACCGCTTCTCGCACATGGGCCAGCTCGGGCCCGCCCACCACCAGCGGCACCATGATCTGCACCCGGGGATCGCCTCCGGCGGCCACCCGGCGGGCGGCGGCCTCGGCCGCCGCGGCCGCCTGGGCCCGATACAGCTCGGGGCGCAGAACCCCCAGCCGGGCGCCCCGCACTCCGAGCATGGGATTCTCCTCGGCCAGCTCAGGGTGGTCGGGCAAGAACTCGTGCAAGGGCGGGTCGAGCAGTCTGACGATGACCGGCTGTCCGTCCATGACTTCCAACAGCTCTACGAGATCATCCACCTGGACTTCGACCAGGGCGTCCAGCGACGCCCTTCCGCCATCGGTGATGGCCCGCTGGATGAGCGGCAGCCGCTCCCCCAGGAACATGTGCTCGGTGCGGCACAGCCCCACTCCGCTGGCTCCGAACTGCCGGGCCAGCCGGGCGGAGAAGGCGTCGTCGGCGTTGGCCCGAACCGCCAGCCTCCCACCCCGGAGCTCGTCGGCCCATCCCAGCAACGTGAACATCTCGTCGGGGATCTCCACCTCGCCCACCTCGGAGGCCCCCAGCATGATCGTGCCCGCCGAGCCGTCCACAGTGATGGGATCGCCGTCGCGCAGCTCCACGTCGCCCAGTCGGGCCGCCCCGGCCGCCACGTCCACCGCCAGGGTCTCCACACCCACCACCGCGGGGATGCCCCATCCCCGAGCGATCACCGCCGCATGGCTGGCCATGCCCCCTTTGGCGGTGATAATCGCCGCCGCCGCCGACATGGCCACCTCATCGGCCGGGGTGGTGAACGGCCGCACGAAAACGGCGGGAACACCCTCGTCGTCGGCGTCCAGCACTGCATCCACCGACAGACACACCCGCCCGGACGCCGCTCCCGGGGAGGCGGCTACCCCATGGGCGGCCACCGGAGCTGATGGGCCGTCGGCCATCTTGGCGTGGAGAAGGTGTTCCACGTCGTCGGGGGCAACCCCCAACACCGCTTCGGTGCGGTCCAGCTCACCGCGCTCGACAGCCTGCACCGCGGCGACGACCGGGCTAGTCACCCCGTCCGCCTCACAGTCCGAGCTTGGCGTCCAGGTGCTCGGCCAAGTTGTCGATGGCCACCCGGTCCTGGTCCATGGTGTCGCGGTCGCGCACGGTGACGGCCCGGTCGTCCAGGGTGTCGAAATCCACGGTCACGCAATACGGGGTGCCGATCTCGTCTTGGCGGCGATAGCGGCGGCCGATCGACTGGGTCACGTCGTAGTCGGTCATCCACCGGGGCTGGAGCAGGCCCACCACCTCCTCGGAAACCGCCTGGAGCTCGGGCTTCTTCGACAGGGGCAGCACCGCGGCCTTGTAGGGCGCCAGCCGGGGGTGGAGCCGCAGAACGGTGCGGGTCTCCCCCCGCACCTCCTCGGTGTCGTAGGCGGCCAGCAAGAACGCCATCATCGTGCGGGTGGCCCCCGCGGCCGGCTCGATCACATGGGGCGTGTAGCGCTCGTCGGCCTGCTGGTCGTAGTAATCCAAGTCGACGCCGGAGTGCTGGGCGTGTTGGGCGAGGTCGTAGTCGGTGCGGTTGGCGATGCCCTCCAACTCGCCCCACCCCCACGGGAACAGGTACTCCACATCGGCGGTGCCGGCCGAGTAGTGGCTGAGCTCATCGGCGTCGTGGGGCCGCAGCCGCAGCTTGTCGGCGGGGATGCCCAGATCGGTGTACCAGTCCATCCGGGCACCGCACCAGTACTCGAACCACGATGGCGGCCTCGTCGGGGGGCACGAAGAACTCCATCTCCATCTGCTCGAACTCCCGAGTGCGGAAGATGAAGTTGCCCGGGGTGATCTCGTTGCGGAACGACTTGCCGATCTGGGCGATGCCGAACGGCGGCTTGTGGCGCGCGGTGTTCAAAACGTTGGCGAAGTTGATGAACATGCCCTGGGCCGTCTCGGGCCGCAGGTACACCTCTGCTCCAGCCCCGGCCACCGGACCGGCCTGAGTGCGGAACATCAGATTGAACTCCCGAGCCTCGGTGAACTGCCCCTTTGCGCCGCAGCTTGGGCACACATCGGGGTCTTCCAACTGGTCTTCGCGATGGCGAGCTCCGCAGTTGCGGCAGTCCACCAGGGGGTCGGTGAAATTGGTGAGGTGGCCCGATGCCTCCCACACCTCAGGGGGCGACAGAATGGAGGCGTCGAGGCCGACCACATCGGTGCGGAGCTGCACCATGGTCCGCCACCAGGCATCCTTCACGTTGCGCAACAGCAGCACGCCCAACGGGCCATAGTCGTAAGCGCTGCGAAAACCGCCGTAGATCTCCGCCGACTGGTACACGAACCCCCGCCGCTTGCAGAGGTTCACCACCTTGTCCATCACATCGTCGCCCGCACCCTCGACGACATCACCGCTGCTCATGACCCGCAGGCTACCGGCCCCCGATAACAGGTCTGACACCGAAAACGGCGCTTCAGGGAGTTAGGTCAGGCCGTGACGGGATCTGGGGCGATGACAATTTTTGGTTCAATGCCTACCAATTCTCCGGCTTCACGGATCAATGCCTCAAGTTCTCCAAGAGTAGCGGCGTTGGCGAAATAGGCGGACTCGCCGATGTCGCCTTCGGCTAGCCAATCTCCGCTGCCGTCGTTGTCTCTGGTGATTTCGACCATCGCCATGTCCTGTCCTCCATTGGAAACTTCAGAGTAGCGCTTCAATCTCTTCGTCAGATAGCCCTGCCTTGTCGACCAGCATCGCGCGCAAGTGCTTGGGCTTCACCGTCCTCCCCTTGTGCAGTGGGAGGATGATCGGCTGCCTATCCTCTGCCCGCAATAGAACGTGCGAGCCTCTCTGGCGGACTTTCTGATATCCGATTCTGCGGAGCAGCCGAAGCATCTGATCGGGCTTGAGTGCTGGAAACCGGGAAACCGGAAGCGACATACCCAGCAGGGTATGATGCGTTACCTATATTTTCCACTAGTTTCAGTATATCACGAATAGGCGCCGGCGGCGCGGAGGCGGCGTTCTAGGTGGTATTCCATGGCGGTGGTGGCTAGGTGCTCCACTTCGCCGGTGGCGAGCGATGGTGGTTCGGCCAGTGCGGCGCTGAGGCTGCCGCCCAGCACCATGCGCATCAGGTCCAGCGCATCGGGCGACAGCGGGGATCCCCGGCGGCAGTTACGGCACAGAACGCCGCCGCTGCCGTAGTCGAAGGAAACCAGATCGTCGGTCGCCCCGCACAGAGCGCACACACCAACCTCGGGACCCACCCCGTCGTGGGCCAGGAGCTTGAGGTAGAAGGCGGGCACTACCAGCGCGGAGTCGCCCGCGTCCAGGGCCCGCAGCCCGCCCAGCAGCATCCGGTAGAGCGCGCCATCGGGCTCCCGGTCGACCCCCACTCGGTCGACCGCCTCCAACATGGCCATGGCCTTGCCCAGCCGGTCCAAGTCCTCCCGAACCGTCCGGAACTGGTCCACCGACTCGGTCTGGGTAACGATGTCGAGCTCGCTTCGCCCCCGGTGGAGCTGGAGCTGCACATGGCTGGTGGGCTCGAGGCGCCCCCCGAACCGACTGCGGGTCTTGCGGACTCCCTTGGCCACCGCCCGCACCTTGCCGTGCCCACGGGTGCAGAACACCACGATCCGGTCGGCCTCGCCCAGCTTGTAGGTGCGAAGCACAATGCCCTGATCTCGGTAGAGGCTCACCGCATCAAGCCTCCCACTCCCAGACCCCGGCAGAGGCGCATGGTGCGCCCCTTATCTGACCCGGCCGAAGCGACGATGGCGGTGCTGGTACTCGGCGATGGCGGCAAACAGGTCGTGGCGGGAGAAATCGGGCCACAGCACATCGGTGAACACCAGCTCTGAGTAAGCCAGCTCCCACAAGAGGAAGTTGGAGATGCGGTACTCCCCGGAGGTGCGGATGATGAGGTCTGGCTCTGGCATCTCCTGGTCGTACAGATGGCGGGCGATGGTCCGCTCGTTGATCATGCGAGACGGAATCCGCTGGGCGGCGATGCGCTTCACCGCGTCCACGATCTCGGCCCGGCCGCCGTAGTTGAAGGCCACCGCCAGCGTCATCCGCGTGTTGTGCTCGGTGAGCTCGATGGCCTCGTCCATCTCTTTGATCAGGCCTTTTGGCACCCGCCAATCACGCCGGCCGATGAAGCGGATCCGCACCCCCATCTCGTTCAGCTCGTCGCAGCGCCGCCGCAAGATGGTGCGGTTGAAGTTCAGCAGAAAGCGCACCTCGTCATCGGGCCGGTTCCAGTTCTCGGTAGAGAAGGCATACACCGTGAGCCACTCGATGCCCAGCTCCAGCGCGCCCTCGATCACGTCGAAAAGAGCGTGCTCACCCTGTTCGTGGCCCTCGGTGCGGGCCATGCCCCGCTGCTCGGCCCAGCGCCCATTGCCGTCCATCACGCATCCGACATGGCGGGGGATTCGATCCAGATCCAGGCCATGACCCGACAATTCCACACCTGCACGGTACTCCCCCGCGAGCCCCGATTGTGTGCGGGAGAGGGCTGCCTTTCCGGTTTCTCCCCGATTCTTCCACCGGCCACCACTAGCGTCGGGGCGATGCCGGAAATCGCCGCGGTCGAAGATGCCCTGGAGGCGGCCGTCTCCTCGCTGGACGGCGGGGGCGAGCGACGGCCGGGTCAGCGGGACATGTGCCAGGCCGTGGCCGAGGCTATGGAGTCGGGACGGCACCTGGTGGTGGCCGCCGGAACCGGAACCGGCAAGTCGCTGGCCTATCTGGTGCCTTTGGTCCTGGGCGAGGGGCCCTCAGTGGTGGCCACCGCCACCAAGACCCTCCAAGACCAGTTGGTCGACAAGGACCTTCCCCAGCTGGCCGAAGCTCTGGGGCGGCCGGTGCGATTTGCCGTGCTCAAAGGACGTTCCAACTACCTGTGCCTCCAGCGGTTGGACGAGCACCTCTCAGACGATCAGCTGAGCCTGGACATCGCGGAGGGTCCCAAAGCAGAGATCAGTCGGCTGGCGAATTGGGCGCAGCGAACCGACACCGGCGACCGGGGCGAGCTGGACTTTGAGCCCTCCCCCTCAGCCTGGGACGCGCTCAGCGTGTCAGGACGGGAGTGTCCGGGGGCGCAGCGCTGCCCGTCGGGTCCGGTCTGCTTCGCCGAGAAGGCCCGACACCGAGCCGACGCCGCCGACATCGTGGTGGTGAACACCCACCTCTACTGCCTGCACCTGTTCGGTGAGACTCCGATCCTGCCCGAGCACGGCACGGTGGTCATCGACGAAGCCCACGGCCTTGAGGACATCGTGTCCGACACTGCCGGACTGTCTTTGTCCGGGGGGCGATTCGACGATCTGGCCCGCAGGGTCCGAGCCGTGGTGGCCGAATCGGCCGCGGCGGGCGACCTGGAGGACGCCGGGGCGCTGTTGCGGGAGGTTTTGGCCCCATACCGCGACAAGCCGCTGCCCGAGCCCTTGCCCGATGAGCTTCAGCGAGTGGCCGTCTTGGCCCGGGGCCGGGTCGAGCAAGCCGGGGTCGAGCTTCGGGCTGTGCCTGACGACGCCCCCGGCGATTTCGGCCCCCGCAAGCTGCGGGCCATACTGTCGGCCGGCGCCCTGGCCGAAGACCTGATCCGGGCGGTGGAGGCCAAGCCCACCGAGGTGGCCTGGGTGTCGGGCACCGAGTCGGCCCCCGCATGGCGGATCGCTCCCATCCAGTTGGGCGATCTGTTGACCGAGCGGCTGTGGGAGCACACCACCGCGGTGCTGACCAGCGCCACCATCCCCATGAACCTGGGCGAGGTGCTGGGACTCAACCCCGACGAACACCACGCTATCGACGTGGGCAGCCCGTTCGACTTCGAGACCAACGGGCTGCTGTATTGCGCCAAGCACCTGCCCGATCCCCGCAACCCCGGCTACGAGCCGGCCGTCCACGACGAGTTGGCTGCGCTTATCGAAGCCGCCGGAGGCCGCACGCTGGCCCTGTTCACCAGCTACCGGGCTATGGACCGGGCCGCCGAGGTGCTGCGGGAGCAGCTGGACTTCCAGATCTACACCCAGCGCGACCTGCCCAAGGCCGAGCTGCTGCGGCGCTTCGCCGCCGAGGTAGAGAGCTGCCTGTTCGCCACCATGAGCTTTTGGCAGGGGGTGGACGTGCCCGGCGAGTCGCTGTCGCTGGTAACCATAGACCGCTTGCCGTTCCCCCGACCCGACGACCCCCTGTTGGAGGCCCGGAGGGAGCGCTACGGCAGCGAGGCCTTCAGGCTTGTCGACCTGCCCCGGGCCGCCACTCGACTGGCCCAAGGCGCCGGCCGGCTCATCCGCCGGGGCGACGACCGGGGGGTAGTGGCGGTGCTCGACTCCCGGATGGCCCGGGCCGGCTACCGCTGGGAACTGGTGCGGGCCCTCCCCCCGTTCCCCCGCACCGCCGAGCGCGACCGGGCAGTGACCCTGCTGCGGACGATCCGCGACGGCGTGTGATCTACAGGTCGGGGCTGGCCATGGACCCCGGTCCGTAGCCGAAGCGATCGAGCATCTCAGGACGGCGCTGCCAGTTCTTCGCCACCCCTACGTGCAGCTCCAAGAACACGCCCTTGGGAAGCTGGGCCCGGGCCAAGGTGCCCACCTTCTTGAGCACCGAGCCCTTCTTGCCGATCACCATCGGCTTCTGCGATTCCCGCTCTACCAGGATCTCCGCTTTGATGCGGGGCCACTCCCATTCGGTTACCGCCACGGTGATGGAATGGGGCAGCTCCTCGCGAGTTACGGCCAGAAGCTGCTCGCGCACCAGCTCGGCCACCCACCGGGCCTCGGGCATGTCGCGCACCATCTCGGGCGGATACAGCGGCGGGCCGGGCGGCATGAACTCGCACAGCCGCTCCACCAGGGCGTCCACCCCCTTGCCAGTGCGGGCCGAGGTGGGGAAGTACTCGGCGAACCCCAACTCGCCAGCCGCGGCCAGCTGGGCCACCACCTTGGAGCGGGGAGCGGCGTCGATCTTGGTCACCACCACGATGGAATCGTCGCTAAGCCGCTCGGCGATGAACCGGTCGCCCCGGCCCAGCGGCCGAGTGGCGTCGATGCACAAACACACCACGTCCACATCGTCGGCGGCGTCGGCCGCGGTGGCGTTCAGGCGCTCGCCCAGCGCGGTGCGTGGCTTGTGGATGCCGGGGGTGTCCACAAACACCACCTGCACCTCGTCGCGGTGCAAGACCCCCCGGATGGCGTGCCGGGTGGTCTGGGCCTTGTCCGACACGATGGCCACCTTGGTGCCCAAAATGGCATTGACCAGCGTGGACTTGCCCGAGTTGGGCCTCCCCAAAAGCGTCACGAACCCCGACCGGAAGCCTTCCCAAGGATTCTGCTGGCCGGGGTCGCCGACTGACTCTCCCGTCGGCATATCTCCCTGGTCGGCCACGCCGCCCAGACTACCGCTGCTTTTGGGTCTCCCTCCCCTGCTACCCGGCTACCGTGAGCCAATGGCCGGCTCGAAGCTGGGTTCAAACAGCAACTCGCAAAGGTCGTGGCGGCCAATAGCCGCGGCCTCCGCCTTGTCGATTCTGGTGGCAGTAGGAGGATGCGGCGACGACGACTCGGCGCAGTCGGAGCCAGAAGCTATAGCTGAGGCGACAACCGAGGCATCCCCCGATGCAGCCGAGCCGGATGCTGACGGCGAGGCGACTCCTGATGTGCCTGCGACTCCGGAATCAACTCCTGTGGGCGACTCTGTGTCAGAAGAGACAGAGTCATCGAGCGACATCGGCTGGGAGGATCTTGAGAACCTCGCCCTCGACACAGGCGGGCAGATCATCCAGCTCTCCGATGGCCGAGCCGAGGTGTCTTATGGGGGGGCGTCGACCGATATCTACACGCTTCAAAACAAAGTAGCCGTGGGCGACCTCGATGACGACGGCGACAACGATGCGGTCGCCCTAGTAATCGAGAACTCGGCTGGCACCGGGGTGTTCTATCTGATTGTGCCAGTGATCAACGACGACGGGGTAGCCGTGGCCCTGCCCGCATTATTTGTCGGAGACCGAATCGTGATGGAGAGCATCCTTGTGCGTGAGGGACGAATACATGTGACGCTGTTCGACCGGGCCGAAGATGAGTCCTTCACCGTCATCACCCAGCGCAAGATCCTGGAGGTCGACTTAACCGGCCCCGAGCCCTCGATTCTGGAGGTCGCAACCGAGCCGATCTACGATCTCCCACTGCCCGGTCCCGAACTCCCCGACATCGACGTCCGCTTCGATCCTGGGGCAGTGAGCGCTTCGAGGTCAGGATCCATCGAGTTCCGACAGCGCCAGACCTATACCTTGCAAGCCGCAGCCGGACAGGAGTTCACCGCGACGCTTGAGGCGCCTATTGGAGTCTGGGTCGACGTCCGGCTGGGAGACGAGGTGATCGCGGCGGCAGACGAGCGGCGGGCAGCGAGTACAGGCCCCGCTGCCCGCCGCTGGCCCGTGGCGGGTAACCGTCGTCTCCACACATTCTGGGCCAGCTGAATACGAACTGGAGTTGGAGGCACGGCCGCTGGGCTCCGACCCGACCCCGACGCCAACTACCAGCGCGGCTGCTCCCCAACCGACCCCGACCACCGATCGCTCTGGCGTTGTCGTATATCTGACCTTCGACGACGGCCCAAACCCAACGTTTACGCCCCAAATACTCGACATCCTGTCCCGCCACGACGCCCGGGCTACGTTCTTCGTATTGGGCTCATTGGTGCAGACCTACCCGGATCTTGTTGCGCGTATCGTCGCCGAGGGCCATACAGTCGCAAACCACACCTGGAACCACGAGAACCTGGCCGGGCTGCCCCGGTCGTCGTTTGATGACAGCATCGGCCGTACTCAAGCCGCCCTAGCCGACTTTGCCACCTCCTGCCTGCGCCCGCCCTACGGTTCCATCGATGCCTACACCCGGGAATGGGCGGCAACGGCTGGGTTGGACCTGGTGCTGTGGACGGTTGACACCAACGACTGGCGCAAGCCCGGGGCCTCGGTCATCGCCGACCGCATCGTTCAGGGCGCGACCGACATGGCGATTGTGCTGATGCACGACGGCGGCGGCAACCGCACCCAGACCGTCGGGGCTCTGGAGATCGCTTTGGAGCAATTGTCCGGACAGGGCCTGCGCTTCGACCCGGTCTGCACTTGATGGACAATTCCTCACCGGCAAGCGCCGAATTGCGTCGGCCCCACCCCTGCCACCCGGGTACCGTGAGCAAATGGCCGGGTCCAAGCCGGGATCGAGCAGCGAACAAGAGCGCACGAAGGTGGTGGCTACCAATCGACGCGCCCGGCGGGACTACGAGATCATCGACGAGTACGAGGCCGGACTGGTTCTGGTGGGCTCAGAGGTGAAGTCGCTGCGGGAGTCCAACGTGACCCTCACCGAGTCTTACGCTCGCATGGCTGATGGCGAGCTCTGGCTCCAGTCGCTGCACATTGCCCCTTACTCCCACGCCAGCGGCTCCAGCGGACACGATCCCGACCGGCCCAAGAAGCTGCTATTGCACCGCGGCGAGCTGAACCGCATCAAGGCCCGCCTAGAGCAGGACCGCCTGACGATGGTGCCCCTTTCGCTCTACTTCAAGCAGGGCCGGGCCAAGGTGCTGCTCGGCTTGGCCCGAGGCCGCCGCCGAGCCGACAAGCGCCAGGCCATAGCCGAACAAGACGCCCGCCGAGAGGCCCGCAACGAGATGGGTCGAGCGGCCAAGCAGGGCTGATAGGCAACTCAGGTCTGCCCGTCCAGCACCTCGAGGCCGAGTTGGGCTGCGGACGCGGCGAGGCGGGTGTCAAAGGTGGCAATGGCGCGGGCGTTGTGGCTGAGCGCGGTGTCGAGAACGATGGCGTCGGGTAGCCGCAACCCAGTTTCGGCCCGCAGCGCCGCCCATCGCTCTGGTGCATCTTCACCGACGTCAGTAACGACAAATGAGGCGCGAAGCCCCTCAGCCGCGCTTTCGAGCACCCCGAGTTGGGCGGGGGCCACCAGGCATTCGGCGAGCGTGACCGGGTGCAAAAGTGCGTCTTCGTCGGCAATCCCCCGATTGATCGCCACCGCTTGGCGATGATGTCCATCGCCGGGGTCGCGCAACGCTACGACCCAACTGGCGTCGGGAACAATCATGCTGGCCAGTCTTGGGATCGGTCATAAAGAGACGACGATCCAGGCAGAGAGCCCTCCAGCAATGCACGGGCACCGGCACGAGATGATGGTGTGCGACCGCTTCGAATCCAGTCCAGCATGATGAGCCTGATGAGCTTGGCCCGGGGAGCATCGGGCCACTTCCGAGAAGCCTCATCGAGGACATCGGTGATCTCGTCAGTTTCAGTCACTGAGTGGCGAGGGCGGGTAGTAGGCATCGCCAAAAGTGTAGCACTAGGTGCAGCACTAGGTGCAGCACTAGCGAACTGCACCAAACAGGCCCCAACTCGGTGGCGGAACCCGTTGAGGTGATCAAGTCAGACAAATCCTGGGGACTGCTGTCACGGCAAGCCGGTATCATGGCGGGGCACCTTGACAAGAAGTGCACACGGGGCTGATCGGTTTCGACGTTGGGACCGGGGGCTGCGCTGTGCGACCCGAGTTGCTCAGACTCGCAAAACGGGGCAACCAACTAAGCGGCAACGACCGTGAACTTCTCGCAGCCTGATCTTTCTGGCTTAGAGAAGCACCGCGACCGGTAACGGCACGCGGGGCCGGTCCACCGCAGCCCGGCAACAGAAGCGGTGGAGACAGTAGGGACAGACCACTGACGGCGGGAAAGACCGCTGACCCCGGGGAACAGACCCGGTGGCGGGCCCCCTAGCGGGGGCCAACCGACCCGGCGACGCAGCTGCCATCGACGCCGCACACCGGGAATGGTCGTATCACAGACAGGCACCGCCCAGCGGACGGGGGTTCGATTCCCCCCAGCTCCACTCTGATTACGCTGTTGAGCAAATTCACTCAATGGCATAATCCGGACCGTGGCCAGCAACCTCAGCCGGGGGACCAGGCTAGGCCGCCGTCGACTTTGATGATGGCGCCGGTGGTGAAGCTAGAGGCGTCGGAGGCGAGATACAGGGCGGCGCCGACGATCTCGTGGGGTTCCCCGGCCCGGCCCAGCGGGATGCTGCGGGCCGCTGACTGGTTGAACGGCTCCATGTCCCACGCGTCAGCAACATCGGTGAGAAACGGCCCGGGCATGATGCAGTTCACCCGCACATTGGGGGCATAGACCCGGGCCAGCGCCAGGGTGAGGTTGTTGAGTCCGGCCTTGGCCATGGCATAGGGGACCTCTCCTTGGGTCGGCTGCACCGCGGCTCCGCTCGACACGTTGATGATGCTGCCGCGCCGGCCGGTTTGCACCATGTGTTCGCCCACCAGCACCGACAGCCGGAAGGGGCCCTTCATATTGAGACCGATCACCGAGTCGAAGAGCCGTTCGTTCACGTCAGCCAGCGACGCATACAGCGGCGAACTGCCCGCGTTGTTGACCAGTACGTCGATGGCCCCGAACTGGTCGATCACCCGATCCACAAACGGCTCCAGCCCATCCCAGCGCCCCACGTGGAGCGCCAGCCCGAGAGCCTCCTGGCCGGTCTGCTCAGATATCTCGGCGGCCAGCGCCTCACAGGCATCCAGCTTCCGGCTGGCCACCACCACGCGGGCCCCGTGCTCGGCAAAGCTCAAGCACATCTCCCGGCCCAAACCCCGGCTCCCCCCGGTCACCACCACCACCCGGCCGTCAAGGGAGAAGAGATCAGAGCTTTCGGTCACCGCAACCTCCTAGATCGCGCATCGACTCGCCGGGAGAGTACACCGCCGCTTTGTGGCGGCCCTCAGTTTCGTGGCATCAGGTGTCAGATCTCGGTGGCTCGCCAGCAGTACCAGGCGGCGACGCTGCGGTGGGGGCGGAAGGGTTCGCCTAGGGGTTCTAGTTCCTCGGCGGTGGGGGGCTCGGTCCAGCCGTGGGCCAAGCCGTAACCCTTGCGGACCCCGAAATCACCCACCGGCCACACGTCGAGGCGGCGCAGCGAGAAGATCAAGAACATCTGGGCGGTCCAGGTCCCGACTCCCCAGACCTGGGTGAGCTGGTCGATCACCTCCTGGTCGGGCAACCGGCCGAGTTTGGCCAGATCCAGCGAGCCCTGCTCGCAGTGGGCGGCCAGATCCAGCATCGCCCGGGTCTTGGCCCCCGACAACCCGGACTCCCGCAGCGGCGCCTCCCCCAGCGCCAACACGGCATCGGGCGCCCACTGCGGCGTCTGCTCCCGCACCCGCCCCCAGATGGCACTGGCCGCTTTACCGGCAAGCTGCTGATAGGCGATCTCGCGGCTCAGCACCTCGAATCGCTCCCCCACGGTGGGCTTGGGCCCGAAACGGGCCGGCCCGAACCGCTGCACGAGCCCGGCCATCACCTCTGAGGCATTGCCGAGCGCCCGGCTGGCCTCGGTCAGGCTCACACTGCCCATTTCCTGCTCCTGTACGAACTTCGACCCGAGTCTTCAGGTCAGGTCTGAGAAGAGGCGGGAACCGGCTTCACGATCACCCGGGCGATGCGCCGCCCGGTGACCCGCTCCACCAGCAGCTCCCATCCGTCCACTGCCAGTGTTTCCCCTTCTTCGGGCACATGGCCCAGGGTGTTGAAGATCAATCCGCCCACCGTGTCCCAGTCGCCGTTGGGCAGGGGCGCGTCCAATACCTCGCTCAGCTCGTCTATGGGCACCCGCCCGTTCACTCGCACCGTGCCGGGCGATACTCGCTCGATCATGGGCTCCTCGACGTCGAACTCGTCGACGATCTCGCCCACCAACTCCTCAATGAGGTCTTCCAGCGTGACAACTCCAGCGGTGCCCCCGTACTCGTCCACCACGATGGCGATGTGGAACTTCTCGGCCTGCATCTCCCGCAGCAAAAGGGAGATGCGCTTGGTTTCGGGAACGAAACGGGGATTCCGGGCCACCGCCACGGCAGGAGATTCCGAGCCCTGCTCACGCTCGGCCCGCATCAGGTCTTTGGCGTGGACCACGCCCACCACGTCGTCGATTCCCTCGCCGTAGACCGGCACCCTGCTGTAGCCATGGTCGATGACGATGCCGATTGCCTCTCCCACGGTGTGCCGGTCGCTCACGGCCACTGTGTCAGTTCGGGGCACCATCACCTCTCGAACCACCGTGTCCCCGAACTCGATGATCTGGCCGATCAGCTCCCGCTCCTCGGGTTCGATGGCATCGGACGCCTCAGCCGCCTCGGCCATGGCCAGCAGCTCCTCCTCCGAGACTTGCGGCGACTCCCGGCGCCAACTGGCCTGCACCAGTCGCCGCAACAGCCCGAATCTGCCGAGGACGCTCATGGCGACCCGGCCTGAGAACCAGCAAGGGAATCGGTTGCCGATGCCAGCGCGAGCAACTCCCGCTCCCTTCCCTCCATCTCCCCGGCATCCACGTCGTCCATGTGGTCGTAGCCCAGTAGATGGAGGGTCCCGTGCACAACGAGCAGGGCCAGCTCATCGTCGACCGTCCTGCCTCGGACCGCGGCGTTGGAGGCAGCTACCGATGGGCAAATCACGACGTCTCCCAGCAGGCGGGGTTCGTCGGCGGCGCGAGGGGCGCTGCCGTCATCCGCGCCGAAAGCGAGCACGTCGGTGGGCTGGTCGATGCCCCGGTGGGCGGCGTTGAGAGCGGCCATCTCACCGGCAGCCACGAACGACAATCCGGCCTCCCACGGGGCGTCCACCCGCTCTTCGGCCAACACACGGTGCAACAGCCCTGACCAGCGCTCTTGGCACACAGGCAGATCCTGCTGGCGGTCGGACACTACGACCACCTCTCGATCGAAGTCGGAATCAGGGCGTCTAGGGCCCGAATCTCCGTCGGCCATCACTGCTGGGCCCGCTCGTAGGCGTTCACAATGTGGGCCACGATGGGGTGGCGGACCACATCGCGAGAGCTCAGATGTATGAACGACAGGCCGTCGATGCCCGTCAGGATCTTCTCCAAGGAGACGAGTCCGCTGCGGCCACCCTCCACATCCACCTGGGTGACGTCGCCGGTCACCACTGCTCTGGAACCGAACCCGATACGGGTCAAGAACATTTTCATCTGCTCGGGGGTTGTGTTCTGGGCCTCATCCAAGATGATAAAGCTGTCATTGAGCGTGCGGCCCCGCATGTAGGCCAGCGGCGCGATCTCTATGACCCCCCGGTCGATCAAGGACTGCACTTCCTCGGCGTCGAGCATGTCGTAGAGAGCGTCGTAGAGCGGGCGCAGATACGGGTCGACCTTGGCGATCATGTCGCCGGGGAGGAACCCGAGACGCTCCCCTGCTTCCACCGCTGGGCGGGTCAGAATGATTCGCTCCACGGTGTGGGCCTGTAGCTCCCGCACTGCGGTGGCCACCGCCAGCCAGCTCTTGCCGGTACCGGCCGGTCCGATGCTGAAGGTGATGATGTTGCTCCGCATGGCGTCGACATAGAGGCGCTGGCCAGCAGATTGAGGCCGGATTACCCGGCCTCGGCCCGACCGCAACACGTCGGTGTCCATCACTCCCGAGGGGCTCTCGTCTGCCTCCACCATTTGAATCGCCCGGCCCAGCGTACGGGAATCCAGCTGGTGTCCGCCCTGCACGAGCAGAATCATCTCATCGAAAAGGCCAGCGACCCGGCTAGCGCCTTGACCCGATACTGTGATCCGGTTGCCCCGCACGAAGATGTCGGCATCGGGGAACGACTTCTCGATCTGGCGGAGATGCTGGTCGCGCTCACCCACTAGGGCGGCCATGAGACCGTTGCGCGGAATGTCGATGGTGACCGGCGCTGCGGTGGTCATTCAGGAGTCGGAGTCTGCGTCGCCGTCATCGCCCTCTTCGCCACCCGCATCGGCACCGCCGGTGGGAACAGGGTCGGGATACAGGTGGCCGAGTGTGCCGGGCTCGATTCGGCTGCGCTCGATGAACGCATCCACATCATCCTGCTTTACCCGGATCACACGACCCATTCGATAGGCGGGCAGACCCCCCTCGTTGATGAACCGGTACAGCGTTCGCGTAGTGATACCCAGCCGCTTTGCCGCAGTCTCGGTATTCAGCCACACAATTTGGGCGTCGCTCATCTACCCACACTCTATCCTGTTCCCTCGCCCGTGTTCCCTAACTATTCCTTGTTACCTGACATTTCATAGTCCGCCATTGCGGACGCCCCGTTTGGGCCTTTCAAACAGCCTCACTCGGTGGTGGAGGGTCGTTGACGTGGCGCAGCATTTGTACCGCGCTGACTATGAGCAATATTGCGAACAGGATGGCCGACAGACGTGGGCTAAGCGCGCTGGCCCCTAGTGCGCCCACAAACGCCGAGGCCAACCCGGATGCGCCGACCACCAGCGCCGACTTGGGGTTGATATTGCCAGAGCGCCGGTTACGCAAGGTGCCGATGATGGAGGTGGGAAGGATCACCAGCAACGACGTGCCCTTGGCGGTGGGGTCCACGAATCCGAAGAGCAGGATCAAGGCCGGAATCATGATCACGCCCCCGCCCACTCCCATAGTTCCGGACAGCAGCCCAGTGGCCAAACCGCAGGCTACATAGGCGATGGCCAGGCCGGCGGTGATGTCGCTATGGCCGTCGGTGTCGGGGGCGGCTAGCAGGAATCGGGCCGCGGTGGCCAGAAGCAGAAGGGCGAAGCCGATCCGCAGCGACCGAATGGGAACTTTGTCGAGCAGCGAGGTGCCGACGGTGACCCCCACCGAGGAGCCGGCGAAGATCAGCAGACCGGGGAGCCAGGCCACCGAGCCCTCCAGCAGGAATCCGCCCAGAGCCGAAGCGGAGATGAGCACCATGGCCCCCAGCGATGTGCCATGGGCCCGGCGCTGCTCCATCCCCAACAGCAGCACCATGCAGGGGACCATGAGGATCCCCCCGCCGACCCCGAACAGCCCCGACAGGAAGCCGGTAGCCACCCCGACCCCGACAGGCCCCCACTTCGAGTTGTTCATGACATGCCGATGATTGCAGTGTCAGGGGTTTTAACCGCAGTCACTCGGCGGCTGCTTGCTCGCGCAGCACGTATTTCAGCACTTTGCCCGAGGCGTTGAGCGGGAGGGCATCGGTGAATCGCACCCGGCGTGGCACCTTGTAGTTGGCCATCTGGTCGCGGCACCAGCCGATGATCTCCGCTTCCGAGGGGTCGGCCCCGGGGGCGGGCACCACGGTGGCCACCGCCACCTCGCCGAGTCGGTCATCGGGCATCCCTATGACGGCCACCTGCCCGATTTGGGGATGGGTCAGCATGATGTTCTCGATCTCAGCCGGATAGGCGTTGAACCCGCCAACGATGAACATGTCCTTCTTGCGGTCGGTGATGTCGATGTTCCCGTTGGCGTCCATCACGCCGATGTCGCCGGTGTGGAGCCAGCCGTCGGCGTCGATGGTCTCGGCGGTCTGCTCGGGATCGTCCAGGTAGCCGACCATGACGTTGTAGCCCCGCACCACGATCTCGCCGGGCTCGCCCCGGGGCAGTTCATTGCCGTCGTCGTCGGTGATCTGCACCTCCACATCGGGAATGGCCCTGCCCGAAGTGTTGGCGATGGTCTCGGGATCATCGTCGTGTCGGCACATGGTGGCGATTCCCGACGCCTCAGTAAGCCCGTAGCCGGTGACGATGGTCTCGAACCCCAGCCGGGCCCGCATTTGGAGGATCATCTCCACCGGGATGGCGGCTGCCCCAGTCACCGCCAACCGCAGGGTGGACATGTCGAAGCTGTCCAATTCAGGGTGGTTGAGGATGGTCTGGTAGATGGCCGGCGGTCCGGGGAGCATGGAGATGCGCTCCTGCGGTACCCGGGCCATCACCGCGGGCACGTCGAACACCGGATGGGGGATGTTGGTCGCCCCGGTCATGAGGCAGGCCAAGATGCCCGAGTTGAGGCCGAAAGCGTGGAAGTAGGGGTTGACGATCAGATAGCGGTCGCCGGCTCGCAAGCCGATCACCTCGCACCACGATTTGAAGCCCCGGCAGATGGCGGCGTGGACGAGCATGGCCCCCTTGGGCAGGCCGGTGGTGCCCGAGGTGAACATGATGTGGCAGAGATCGTCGCCGCTCACCGAGGCGGCCCGGGCGTCGCCGTCGGCCTCGCTGACTTGGTCGGCCCGGTCGAGGAACTCGGCAAAGCCGGTGGTGCCCTCGGGGACGGCACCCCGCAGCACCACGATCTCGTTGAGGCTCTGGCCGCCGTCGGCGTCGCGCAGCAGGGCCACATAGTCGGTGCCCAAGAAGTCGGTGACGGTGAACAGGATGCGGGCCCCTGACTTCTGGAGGATGAAGTCGGCCTCCCGGCCCTTGAATCGGGTGTTCACCGGCACCAGCACACCGCCAGCCAAATGGATTCCCAGCCCGGCCACCACCCACTCCCAGATGTTGGGGGCCCATACCGCCACCCGATCGCCGGGCTCAATGCCCGAGGCCATCAGCGCCCGGGCCGAGGCCCGGATGCGGTCGCGCATCTCGGGGAAGGTCCAGCGCACATCGCCGTCCACCAGCGCCTCCAAATCGGGGAACCGGCGGGCTGCGTCGTCAACCAACTCGCAGATTGTGGCCCACGATCCCTCGGACATGGCTGCGACCCTAATTCACTGCTTTCGGATCAACGGAGTTGGCCGGCTAGTCGGCGGATCGGACTGCGCCTTGTTGGATGAGCTGGGCAATTTCGTGGGTGCCCAAGCCGAGATCGTCGGCCAATACCGAGCGGGTGTCCTCGCCCAGTCGGGCGGATCGGTGGGTGACTCCCACGGTGGCGTCGCTCATGGCGAACGGTTTGGCCGGCACCAGAATGCCGGGGCGTATTTCAGCTATGAGTCCCCGGTCGGCGGCCCAATCGGTTGCCGCGAGTTCGGCTACCGAGCTGATGCGGGCCGCGGGCAGCGGTTGGCGCTCCACCACTTCGGCCAATTCCTCGTAGGTTGAAAAACCGGCCACCAGTCCTCGCAGCACGGCCAATGCCTCTTCACGGGTCGGTTGGTCGGGGCAATCGTCGGCATCGCCTCCTAGAGCGGCCACCCACCGGGGCAGCATGGTTTCGGGATTGCCGATCAGCGACACTGCCTGGCCGTCGGCGGTGCGGGCGATGGCGTAGTTCCAAGTGTCGAAATCCCTTGGCCCGTCGTAGCCCGAAATGTCGTTGCCCGCCTGGTCGTTGGCGTAGACGAGAGTCTCGGCCATGGCGATGTCGAGGTGCTGGCCGGTGCCGGTGTGCTCCCGCTGGTAGAGCGCGGCCAGCACCGCGGACACCGAGATGAATCCGGCGTAGAGATCGCCGTGCTGGTGGATCTCCTGGAGGGGCTCGGCCTCCCGCAGGCGGGCGGCTAGCTCGATGGTGCCGGCCACGGCGTGCATCATGGGTGCGTGGGCTCGGCGATGGGTCCACGGCCCGGTCTGGCCGAACCCGGTGATGGAGCAGAACACCAGCCGGGGGTTGCGGGCCGACAGCTCTTCATACGACAAGCCGTAGCGGGCCATGACGCCGGGGCGGTAGTTCTCCAACAGAACGTCGGCCCGGTCGGCCAGCGCGGCTACCAGCTCGGGGGCGCCTTCGGCTTTGAGGTCGATGCAGATGTTGCGCTTGCCCGCGTTCATGTGGCTGAAAGTGACCCCTATGCCGTCGGAGTCCACCGGCGGGACCGGCCGGGTTAGGTCGCCGGTAGGGGGCTCGACCTTGATGACATCGGCACCCAGGTCGGCCAGCACCCGCCCGCAGATGGGTCCGGAGAAGATCCGGGTGAGGTCCACCACTCGGATGCCGTCCAGCGGCCCTTTAGTCATCGCTGCCTAGCAGCCGCAGACGCGGCCGTGCCCGACCCGCCGCCGACAAGGCAGCCGATCGGGCACGGCACAGTCGTTATTGATTCAGTTGGTTTAGCGACCGGGATCGCCGTAGCAGACGAATTCGTGGGCCACTACGTAATCGGCGTCCACCACTTGCACCATGCCGGTGCAGTCGGGGGCAACCACATGGTCGGCCGGCCACTTCACCGGGCCTAGTGCGCCCGACTGCTGGGTGGTCTCGAAGCCGTCGATGTTGACCGCCTGGTAGAAGCTGGCGGTATTCAGATCCTCGCCAGCGGCGGCGATCATCTGGATCATCAGATCGGCCGACCAGTAGCCGACCAGGCTGCCGAAGCCGGGGAAGGCCCCTACTGCTTCATAGTCGGCTAGAAGCTGCTGGATGGCCGGCTCTGATTCGTCCAGCGGGGGCACCTGGGTCACGGCGTAGCCACCCTCCAGGGCCTGGCCCAAGTCGGGGCTGGACCCGGGGAGGCCGGGAACGTAGGTCAGGTAGTCGGCCACCGGGCCCTCATATCCCGATGCGGCGATGGACGCCTTGAGGGTGATGGCACCGGCGAAGTCGGTGGACAGGATCACCAAGTCGGGGTCGTGCTCCAGCACCGTGTTGACGAATCGAGTGGGATCGGTGATGCCCCCCCCCGTTTGGGTGGGCACGAAATCGTTGAAGGCCAGCTTGCCGGCCCACAGATTCTCGTACAGCGCATGGCCAGCGCGGCCGGCGTCGTCATCACTGTTGAAGATGCCGACCACGATGTCCTCGGTGCCGAAGAAGTCGTACCAGATGTCCTGGACCGACACAAGGGGGTCAGCGCCTTCGACCCCGAAGGCGAAGCCGCTGAGGCAGCCGTTGAACCCGAAGCCCCAGTCGTTGGGAGCGCAGAAGCCGGGCATGAACCCCCAGCCGGTGAACGGCACCTGGTTCTCGGCCAGGTAGTCGGTGGTCTGGGGAAGCGAGACCGCCGAGGTGACCATGATGCCGAAGACCTCGTCGTTCTCCACCATGCTCCGGGCACCCTCGAAGTTGGCCTGCGGATCGCTGCCATCGTCCACGTACTGCACGAGTTCTACCATCCGACCGCCGGGCAGCTCGCCGTCGCGGTTGGCTCGCCCGAGGCGGGCGTCGATGCCGTCGGTGAATCCGCCATACAGCGCATCCTGGGTCATCGCACCGAGGCGCACGGTGTCGTCGCTTACACCCCGGGTGGAAGGCTCGAAGTCAATCTCGTAGGTGAAGGCACCCCATGTGCGGGAAGTCGCCATCTCCTCATCGTCCATGGGCTCGTCATCGTCCATGGGCTCGTCGTCGTCCATGGGCTCGTCGTCGTCCATGGGCTCGTCGTCGTCCATAGGCTCGTCGTCGTCCATAGGCTCATCGTCGTCCATAGGCTCCTCGTCCATGGGCTCCTCGTCAGCGGCTGGCGCAGGCGCCGGGGCAGCCTCCCCATCACCATCGTCGTCGTTTCCGCATGCGGCGGCCACCAACATGAATGCGGCCAAGAGCGCGAGAAGCTTGTACAGCAATGATTTCTTCATGTCCCCTCCGAATGTAGGAATTCCGACATAGTAGGACAGCGCCTACCGGCTGTCACTCTGAGCCGGTCAGTCTGAATTGGCGGTAGCCTCGCCAAGATAGGCGGCATCGAGCTGGTCGTGGTCCACCTCGGAGCGGGGGCCGTGCCAGGTGATGTGGCCCAGGCTTATGAACGCCACCGAGTCGGCGATCTCCAGCACGTCGCGGGCCTTCTCCTCCACCAAGAGCAGGGCCACACCCCGCTCCTTGAATTCGATGAACAGCTCCAGGATCTGGTTCACGATCAGCGGAGCCAGCCCCAGCGACGGCTCGTCAGCGATCAGCACCTCGGGAGGATGGGCCAACAGCGGGGCCAGGGTGAGGATCTGCTGCTCGCCCCCCGAGAGGTTGCCAGCCAACTGGTTCTGACGCTCTCCCAAAATGGGAAACCGCTCGCAGCACAGCTCGCGATCTTCCGGGTCGGGCAGCCAGAGCTGCATATTCTCCCGAACGGTTAGCCCGCTGAAGATGCCCCGCGCCTCTGGGGCCAGGACTACTCCTCGACGGGCTCGGCGATGGCTGCGCAACGGCGTGATGTCTTCCCCATCCAATCGAATCTGGCCGTGGGTGACCGACAGAAGGCCGGAGGCCACCGCACAGGTGGTGGACTTGCCCGCGCCGTTGGGTCCCAACAGCGCGGTGATCTCGCCCCGGGGCACCGACAGGTCGATCCCGTGAAGGGCCTCCACGAGCCCATAGCTGGCCCGCACGTTGACGAGTTCCAACGCCGGCGGATGGTCGCCGACGTACTGGTCGCCCGATGATTCGGCTGACTCTGGAATCTCGGAGGGCTCGGATGCGGCCATGACAGGAGCCGAGGCGGTGGCCAAGGCTGGAACCCGTTCGGCAACGACAGCACCCTCGCTCCACGCCGCCAGCCGCCGACGCCAGGCGTCGCGGCGGACCCGGTTCTGAGCGGCGGTGAACGCCAGGATTCCATCGGGCTCGCGGGCTAGTTGCATGGCGCCGAGGCCGAACATGAAAGCGGTGATGTTGCGAGCCTCGTCGTATTGGTCGAACCCGTCCCAGTCGATGGGATACCAGGAATACACCCGGGCCAGGCATATGAAGGCCAGCACCGCCAGCACTCCGAGTATGGGCGGCGAGAACGGCAGCCCGACTTGGCGATCCCGGACAGCGGTGGCCGCCGCCGCCGCCCCGAATATCGACGCCACCACCACAACGTGCCACGACTCCATCCACTCCCAGTGCCAACCGGTGCCGAAGGTGTGGCCGCTGGCCGCCACCATGATGCCGGCCATCACCGCGGCGCCGGGCCGGCGGATGCCGACCAAGACCACCACGGCCAACCAGAACAGCCCGGCTTGAGTCGTCGCGGTGAACGGGGTCACGTTGCCGATGAAGGCGGCAAAGAACACCCCGCCGAACCCGGCCAACAGCGCGGAGAGGGCAAACACCGCCAGCTTGGTGCGGACAATCGAGTGGCCCGAAGTGGCCGCAGCGGGTTCGGAGTTGCGCACCGCGATGATGGCCCGGCCGGTGACCGAGCGCTGGAGGTTCCGCACCAACCAGGCCGCGGCCAGCACCAGAATCACCAGCAGCACCGCAAGAGATTTCTCATCGTCGAAGTCGAACGGCCCGAGTTTGGGGCGGGGAATGTCCCACCCTTTGGTGCCTTGGCCGTTCTTGAACCAGCTCCACTCGAACAGCACGCGCTCGCTCATGAAAGCCAGCGCCAGGGTGGCCAGGGCCAGCGGCAAACCACCCAACCGCAAGGCGGGAAGGGCCACGACCACGCCGAGCACCCCGGCGATAATCACGCCCACGATCAGCGCGGGAATGAACGGCAGCCCGGTCTTGTCCAAGATCAGACCGGCGGTCATGGCGGCCATGGTCACGAATGCGGCTTGGGCCAGGCTGACCATGCCGCCAAGGCCGGTGAGCAGCACCCACGACATGAACACCAAGCCGAAAGCCAGGCCGGTGACCCACAGCCCCAACCAGAACTGGTCGGCGAAGACGAAAACCTGAAGCACGATAAATACCGCGCCCAGCACCCAAGGCAGGCGCACTCGCCATGTTGGGAGGTCGTTGGTGTAGTCGGTTGCCGGAGGAGCGTCGGCCACCACCCCACTGCGGCGGGTGCGCTCCCGGGCCATGAACAGCAGCCCCACCAGCAGCACCACAAAAGGCACCGAATCCTTGAAGCCGCGGATGTCCTGGGCGAAAGTGGCGTACTTGCCCACCAAGCTGGTGACCACACCCAAGGCCACGCCACCGGCAAACGCCAGCGGTATGGAGCGAAGTCCGCCCACCACCGCGGCCGCGGTGGCGATGAACATAAACACGTTGTACTGATTGGACTCAAGGGAGTTGAACACCGGGGCACCGACCACTCCGGCTAGCCCAGCCAGCATGGTGCCGATGATCCACGCGGCCGACGAGGTGAACGACTCGCTGACTCCCCGCAATCCGGCCAAATCGGGACGATCCACCACTGCCCGCATTTGGAGTCCAATACGGGTGTGGCGCATCAGTACCCACAGCACCACCGCGACAACTACCGCCACTATCAGCACCGCATACTGGTTGCTGCTGATGCGCAGATCGAAACTGCCCAGGGGTCGGTAGGTATAAGTCTCGCTGGGCACCTTCCACACCCCGGGAGTGAGGAATACATAGTCGGTGCTCCGGAGACCCCAATCCCACGTCTTGGTGCCCAAGTCGACGATCAAGTCGGTGAGCGCGGGCAAGGCCACCAGAATCCCGATGGTGGCCATGACCTTGGCCGCGTCCGTTGCCCGGGCTAGGGGCCGGAATACCGCCACGTTCAGTAGCTGGCCGAGCAGCGGGCAGAACACCAGCACTACGAGGAAGAACGACAGCAGTCTCATGCCCAGGCTCTCGATGCCCAGGGCATTGATGAGTTGGAAGTAGAGCACCGCCGAGGTGTAGGCGATCCCCCCGTAGGCCAGGTTGAAGATGCCGGTGGAGGTGTAGCTGAGCGTGAGCCCAGCAGCGATGAGCGAGAAAATGGCGCCGGTAATGGCCCCGCTCACTAGCAAATTGATGAACTCGCCCACCCGACTATTTCCCCCTCAACTATTCGACCTGCGCCACTCTAGTGGCCTGCCTCGATCAGTACATTCGTTGGCCCGACCGCTGCCAGGCAACCCCTAACCCTGATCAGTACATTCGTTGCATGGACGACGTGTTGTTGGAAGACCTCGCCGCGGAGCATCAGGTGTTGGACGACCTGGTTGCATCCCTGTCACCGGAAATGTGGGCCAAACCATCGCCGTCGCCGGGGTGGACGCTGGCCCACCAGATCCACCACCTCGATGTGAGCGAGGGTGCCGCCTTGCTGGCGCTTACCGGCCACAGCGATCAAGTGTTTTCCCCCACCGGCCGCTGGCCCGACCGCCCCCTGCCGAACGACCCCGCCCAAGCGCTGGACAACTGGCGGGTGTCTCGGGCCGCCAGCTTTGAAGCAATGGCCGCGCTGGATGCCAAGGCCCCTGTGATCTGGGGCAACGGCCCCATGACCTGCCGTTCCTTCGCCACCGCCCGGCTCATGGAGACCTGGGCCCACGGCCTCGACTGCTTCACCACCGCGGGCATCGAGCCGACGGACACCGACCGTCTCCGCCATGTGGCCCACATCGGCTATCGAGCCCTCCCCTACGCCTTCCGCAGCCAGGGAGTAACCCCACCCACCCCCCTCTCAGAACTCCACCTCAAACTGACATCCCCCTCCGGCGAACGCTGGACCTACGGCGACGAAACTGCCCCCCAATCCATCACCGGCTCAGCCAGCCACTGGTGCCGAGTAGCCACCCGCCGAATGAACGCCGCCGACTCCGATCTCATCACCGACGGCCCCCTAGCCCAAGCGGTTCTGACGGTGGCCCGCGCTTACCTTTCTGACGGCGTAACGCCCTAGCCAACAAAACCCCAGTCGATTGCTCGAACAGGGCGGGTAGGCGGGGCGGCAGGCCACAAAATTGGGTCGTGATGGTGGGTGGCCCGGCTCAGGGCGCCCGCCGCCCGCAGCTCTGCGAGGACGGCGGGCTGGGCCGGGACAGGCCCCGCCACCACGACCCCATCAAAACCAGCCCGCCGCCCCGCCGGTTCGCTTCAAAAGACAGAGCCCGCCACCAAGCCGGTTCGCCCAACCAACCAGAGCCCGCCACCAAGCCCCGCCACCAAGCCAACCCACAGAAAATCGTGCCAAAATAAGCCATGACCGCAACCCGAGATCAGCTCCGAGTAATCGACGTAGATACTCATCTAACCGAACCCCACGACCTGTGGAGCAGCCGGGCACCGGCGGACTACGCCGACCGCCTGCCCAGGGTGGCCGAGGTGGACGGGCGCCCCCACTGGATCCTCGACGGGGAGCCGCTGGGCTTCGCCACCGCCAGCGGAGTGGTGCGCCCCGACGGCAGCAAGGCGCTGGGCACCGACTTCTTCGGCTGGACCATCGACGAAGTCCACCCCGGGGCCTACGACATGGACGCCCGGGTGGAGATCATGGACGAGCTCGGCATCCACGCCCAGATCATCTACCCCAACCTGGCCGGCTTCGGCAGCCAGAAGTTCGGCTCGATAGAGGACGTGGAGCTCAAGCGGCTGTGCGTGTCGGTGTACAACGACGCAATGGCTGAGATCCAGGACAATTCTGGAGAGCGTCTGTTCCCCATGGGGCTGATCCCGTGGTGGGATATCGAGGGCTCGATGGCCGAGGCCGAGCGCATCGTCGGCCTGGGCCTGCGGGGCATCGTGATGTGCAGCGATCCGCAGCTGCGGGGGCTGCCCGACCTCGGCGAGGAGGCTTGGCGGCCGCTGTGGGAGTTCTGCTGCGACCAGGAGTTGCCGGTCAACTTCCACATCGGGGCCAGCGAGAGCTCGATGGGCTGGTTCGGCACCTCGCCGTGGCCATCACAGGGCGACGACCAGAAGCTGGCCATCGGCTCGGCCATGATGTACCTCACCAACGCCCGGGTGCTGGCCAACCTGATCTTCTCCGGCGTGCTGGAGCGCCACCCGACGCTCAAGATCGTGTCGGTGGAGTCGGGCATCGGCTGGATCCCGTTCGTGCTGGAGTCGCTCGACTACCAGATGGACCAGCTCACCACCGATGTACAGGCCCAGTTCAGCCTGCGCCCCAGCGAGTACTTCCGCCGCCAGATGTACGGCTGCTACTGGTTCGAGGACCTGTCCCCCGACTTGCTCATCAACCAGATCGGCCCCGACAACGTGCTGTTCGAGACCGACTTCCCCCACCCCACCTGCCTGTATCCCTTCGGCCTCGAGCAGGCGTCCAACGCCTTGGCCGATGTAGACGACGACGTAGCCCGCAAAGTGCTCCAAGACAACGCCGCCGAGCTGTACAAGATCGCGGTCTAGCTTCTACACCCCCCCTGGAATGGTTGGGGAATGGTGTGGACCGGGCCAGCATCACTGGAGCTGCTAGAGATCCTCGTAGTCAATCCGGTCGCTGCGCTGGGGTTGGCGGCCGGTTCGGAAGGGGCTGAGCGGGGCGTCGACCAGTAGGAAGCGGTGCCAGCCTTCCACCAGATCGTCAACCGCAGCCTGCCACTGGGCCAAGCCCGGATCGGTGCGCTGGGCCTTCTCGAAGTCGGCCCATGATTCCCAGGTGGGAATGGCCCACAGCAGGAAAGCCTCGTCGTCGGCCACCATGGCCGTCTCCCATGCTCCGGCCAGCTCCCAGCCGTAGGGCTCATAGGCCGGGCGGGCGTCGGTGCGTACTCGCTCCAAGAACTCGGCCGACGCGCCCCGCTTAAGGGCCACCTGCTCGTGGGCGTAGCACTCGCCAGTCACCCCGTCGGCGCACAGCTCCTCGATGGTGCGGGTCCAGGGGGCAGGCGCCAGCAGCCGGTCGGTGCCCGAGCGGCGGTAGCCGGCCGCCTGGGCCCACCACTTGGCCAGCTTGGGATCCTGCATGCCGGCGCCCTGGCACTCGTGGCGGAACGAGGTGGCCATGCCGTCCCAGCCGTCTTCCTCCCACAGGTTCAATACCTGGGGCCAGCCTCTGGTGGTGCCCACGATGCCCCACACTCCGTAGCAGAGCTGGTCGCGCTCATCTTGGGCGATGGGCGACCAGTTGGCCGTCATGTGGTGCATGTAGTTGGCCCGGTTCTGGCCGATGATGTCGATGAACTCGTGGATGTAGAGCTTGTGGTTGGCCACGGTCAGCTTTCCTCGCCGCGGTTGAAGTTCGGAGTGCGCTTGTTCAAGAATGCGTCTACGGCCTCGCGGTGGTCGTCGGTGTCGAAGGTGATGGCCTCGAGGGCAAATGCCAGGTCGTAGAGGCGGCTCACCCGGTCATCCAGCTCTTTGTTGCACAGCCGCTTGTTGAACTCGATGGCGTGGCGGGGACCAGAGGCCAAACGCTGGGCCATGGCGACCGCCGACGCCAGCACGTCGTCAGCGGGCACCACGTGGTTGACCAGGCCGAAGCGCTCCGCCTGGGCGGCGTCGAGCAGGTCGCCGGTCATGAGCAGCTCTTTCGCCCGGTTGAGCCCCACCAGAAGCGGCCACAGCACCGCCCCCCCGTCGCCGGCTACCAACCCCGCGTTCACGTGGGGGTCGCCGATCCGAGCGGCGTCGCTCAGGTAGACGATGTCGCAGAACAGCGCCAGCGACGCTCCCAGACCGATGGCGTGCCCGTTGACCGCGGCCACCATCGGCTGGCGCACCCGCAGCGCCCCCCGGGCGATGTCGATGCCGTCGTCGAGCAAGTCGGGGCGGCCCTCGGGATAGCCGGTTTCCAGGTTCTCCTCCATGACCGCGAAGTCGGCGCCCACGCAGAACGAGCGGCCTGCGCCGGTGAGCACCACTACCCGCACATCGACATCTTCAGCGATGCGGCGGTAGAGATCACGCAGGTCGAGGTGCATCTGTTTGTTGAGACCGTTGCCCCGATCAGGCCGATTCAGCGTTGCAGTGAGCACCGCAGAGGAGTCGATCTCGGTGGTGATGGTTTCCAATCCGTACCGGTCAGCCATGGCGCTAGCTTCGCACTTGGCTGGCCGAATGGGGAAAGCTAGGCAAATGCGAGCTTGGGTGGTTGAAGGGTCGGGGGCACCGGGAGAGGTGCTGCGATTGACGGACAGGGACGCGCCCGATCCTCGGGAGGGAACGTTCCAAATGAAGGTGGGCGCGGTGGGCGTGGGCCTGCCCGACGTGTTCATGTGCCGGGGGGTGTACCCGCTGGGACCGTCGGAGGGTTCATTCACCCCTGGTCAAGAGGTGTGCGGGACGGTGGTGGAAGCCGGCGAGGGCGTCAACCTCGACGCCGGCCAGCGGGTGATGGCGGTCACCTCGTTTCAGACCGGCGACGGCGGATTCGCCGAGCTGTGCCTCGGCCTGGGGGGCTCGGCCTTCACCGTGCCCAACTCTATGGACGACGCCGCCGCGGCTGGATTCTTGATCCCGTACCACACCGCCTGGATCGGCCTGGTGCGCCGAGGCGGGCTGGCACCGGCCGAGACGCTGCTAGTGCTGGGCGCGGCTGGGGGCACCGGGGCGGCGGCCTGTTCGCTGGGCGCGGCATTGGGGGCCCGGGTTATCGGGGTGGCCGGCGGACCAGAGCGCTGCGAAGCGGCAGCCTCTTTCGGCGCCCACCAGACCGTGGACCACCGTGAAGGCGACATCGCCGCCGGGGTCATGGACCTGACCGACGGCCGAGGGGTCGACGTGGTGTACGACCCCGTGGGAGGCGACGCCTATACCGCCGCATCCCGGTGCGTGGCCCGCGACGCCCGAATCGTGCTCATCGGGTTCGCCAGCGGCGAGTGGGCGCCGGTGAACGTCCGCCACGTTGTGCAGCGCAACTACTCGGTGGTGGGGGCCATCCCGGCCCGCTACAGCCGACAGGAGCGGCTGGCCGACCACCGCGAGCTCAGCGCGCTGTGGGATGCGGGCAGCATCGCCTCGGTGGTCACGGCGTCTTACCCTTTAGAAGAGCTTCCCGAGGCCATGAGGGCCTTGGAATCACGCGAGGTGATCGGCCGAGTGGTGCTGGACCTCTCGTCGGGCTGAGCCTGCCAAGAAACCGGCGGGTAATCTGCGGGCCGCAGCCATATAGGGAGGAACACCGTGGAGTTCGCCATTTTCTTGCAGGGATCGCCCCGTCGGGGCGGGGCCCGCAGCCCCTACTGGGAGCATCAGTCCTTCGAGAACGAATTGGAGATCGTACGGGTCGCCGACCAGCACAACTGGAAGTACATCTGGGTTAGCGAGCACCACTTCCTGGAGGACTACTCCCACACGTCGGCCAGCGAGGTGTTCATGGCCTACTCCTTCGCCCAGACCTCCCAGATCCACATGGGGTCGGGCATCTTCAACCTGAACCCCATCGTGAACCACCCCATCAAATTGGCCGAGCGGGTGGCCATGCTCGACCACATGAGCAAGGGCCGGTTCGAGTTCGGCACCGGCCGAGGAGCGGGCAGCCATGAGATAGGCGGCTTCGGCCTCGACCCGTCGGATACCAAGGCCAACTGGGACGAGGTGATCTGGGAGTTCAAGAAGATCTGGGGCAGCACCGCCTACTCCCACCCCGACGGCGCCGCCTTCCAAACCCCCGAAACCGGTACCTGGGGCTCCTTCAACGTGCTGCCCAAGCCCTACTGCCACTCGCATCCGCCCATGTGGGTGGCCGCGGGCAACACCCCCACCTATGAGAAGGCCGCCCGCCATGGGCTCGGCGTACTGGGGTTCAACGTGTCGGCCATCTACGACATGGCCCCCCACGTGGAGGCCTACAAGAACGCCATCCCCTCTGCCGAGCCCGCCGGCGAGTACGTGAACGACAACGTGATGATCGCCAACGGCCTGGTTTGCCTGGAAGACGGCCAGGAGGCCCGCCGGGTGGTGGTCGAGCAGATGCAGCTCAGCTACCTCCAGTCGCTGGTGTTCAAGTACCACGACACCTTCCCCAAGCCCGAGGGCCTGCCGTCGTACCCCGAGCTGGTGCCCGAGCCCACGTTGGAGGATGTGGAAGAGCGCATCGCCGCGGGGTTCCTGCTGTGCGGCGACCCCGACGAGGTGCTGGAGCAGGTTAGGCGCTACGACGAGATCGGCTGCGACCAGGTGTCGTTCGGCCTCCCCATCCAGCTCGACCATGAGGTTTGCCTGGAGACCATCCGGCTGTTCGGCACCCATGTGATCCCCAAGCTGGACAAAGACCCGCTGCACCGCAGCACCCGCCAGCGGATCGAGTACGGCGGCCCGCTGGAGATGACCCCCGACCCACTCTACGAAGTTCCCCGGGCCGAAGAATACAAGTAAATGCCCGCCGCTCTTCCCCTGGCGCGCGTCCGGGCGGCGGGTCCTGTCTCCGAGGCGGCTCGGCGGACGGTGCCGCCGAGTCCTGGCCTCGGAGCCACCCACCGCCCTCGGGGGACCCTGTTCAAGACGTGAGCGGCGGGACAATGGAGAGGGAGGAGCTGAGAGGACCGCTGGGCGGGTGGTTGGGTAAGCGGCTCGGCGTCCGCCATGTTGACATTGGCCCGTTCGAGGTGCCGTCGGGGGGCTACTCGGCGGAGACTCTGTTGTTCGATGCCACGGTGGACCTAGGGTCGGGCCCAACAGTCGAGCGCTATGTGCTGCGCCGGGAACTGCCCGAGCCGCCGGTGTATCCCCAGCAGGCGCCGGGCGAGCTGGATGTGGAGGTGGACATCCAATACCGCGTGATGTCGGCGGTGGCTGCCCACAGCGACGCCCCCATCGCCCCTTTGGTGGGCTACGAAGCCGACGACACCGTGCTCGGCGGGCCGTTTTTCGTGATGGGGTTCGTGGATGGTGACATCCCCCGGGAAGATCCCATCTACACCGGCGCTGGCTTTTTCTTCGACGCCCGACCGGAACAGCGCCGCCAGCTGGTGGACCGGGGATTGCGGACCATGGCCCAGATTCACGGCATCGACTGGGAGGCGGCCGGACTCCACTGGCTGGTGGCCAACGGTGACCGACCGGGCACCGACACCCAAGTGAGGATCTGGCGGGACTACTCCGACCGGGAGCTGAACGGCCGAGACCACCCGGTGCTGGAGGCCGGTTTCGCCTATCTCTACGAAAACATGCCCTCCGACGACGGCTTGTGTCTGAACTGGGGCGATGGTCGACCCGGCAACATCATCTGGCAGGACTTCGAGCCGGCCTGTGTCACCGACTTCGAGGCTGCCTGCATCTCCTCGCCGCTGGTCGACCTGGGGTGGTGGCTCATGTTCGACCGGTGGTCGCACGAGCACATGGGCAACCAGCCCCGCCTGGATGGCGAGCCCACCCGCGCCGAACAGCGCGATCTTTATGCCGCCCACGCGGGCCATGACCCGGGCGACACCACCTGGTACGAGGTTTTCGCCGCGGCGCGCTACACCGCCATCGTGGTGAGGGTGATGAACCGCACGGTGTTGCGGGGCGAGATGCCCGCCGACAACCCCTTCTGGCTGGAGAACCCCTCCAGTGACTGCCTCAGAGTCCTACTCGACGAGCTCTGAGCGGTATTCGGCCGGCCCTGGTTAGCTTTCGACCACCCGGTCGGTCTGCTCGCGGTATTCGTAGATGAGGCGGACCAGCCAATAGCGCATGAAGCGCTTGAACGAGCTGATCGCGATCATCACCAAGCCGATGAAGGTGAGGCTGAGGCCGAATATGGCAGAGACCACCAGGTCGATGTGGTTGGACTGATGGAGATTGCCGCCCTCCGTGTCGTAGGGCTTGCCAGTCAAGAAGAAGGAGACCACGGTAAAGGCCAGACCGACGATCGTGAGGATCAACCCGAGGCGAAACACCCAGCGATCCGGATTGGCCCGGCCGCCGGAAGCCCGGAGCTGGGCCACCTCTCCGTGGAACTCCTCGAGCCGGCTGCTGTCGCCCGTAGCGTCGGTTGTGTCACTCATCGTTTTCTCCTCAAGACATGCCTAGATAGGCGGCGGTCAATTCTTCGGCGATTTCATCGGGCGGCCCAGTGCGCTGGATACGGCCGTGGAGCATGATGGCGGCCTCATTGGCCACACCCAAGACCGCCTGGGCGAATTGCTCCACGATCAGGATGGAGAGGCCCGCCTCAGCCAATGTGGCGACCTGCTCGTACAACTCCTCCACGATGATGGGGGCCAACCCCATGGACAGCTCGTCCAGCATCAATATGGCCGGGTTGGTGGACAGCGCTCGGGACATGGCTAGCATCTGCTGCTCGCCGCCCGAAAGGGTCCCCGCCATCTGGTTGCGGCGCTCCTGCAAGCGGGGGAACTGGGCGAAGGCCCGTTCCTGCACCTGCTTGTACGACACGCCAGCGTAGGTGGACATTCTCAGGTTCTCGGCCACGGTCAGGTTGGGGAAGATGCCCCGACCCTCGGGGATCAAGCACACCCCGGCTCGGGCCAGGCGGTCGGGAGAAACCCCGTTTACCTCGTGGCCGTCCAGCAGAACCGAACCAGCGTGGGGCTGGATTTGGCCGCTGGCCACACCCAGCGTGGTGGTCTTGCCCGCCCCATTGGGACCCAACAGGGCGTAAACCGTGCCAGGCATGACCCGGAGGTCCACCCCGTGGAGCACATCGATCGTGCCGTAGCCGGCCCGGATTCCTACCAGCTCCAAGAGCGGGGTCGCTGGCTCGGCGCTCATTCGCCGACCCCCGCGTATGCCGCCCGAAACTCGTCACTCCCCAAGTAGGCAGCCCGAACCGCGGTATCGGCCTGCACTTCCATGGGAGTGCCCACTGCGATGATTTTGCCAAAGTCCAGCACGTGGATGCGGGCGCATACCCCCATCACAAAACTCATGTCGTGCTCCACCAGCAAAACCGCCAGGTCGTCGTCCTTGTCTGCCACCAGATCCAGCAACATCTGGCCGATGGCCGAGGTCTCGTCCTCATTGAGGCCAGACGACGGTTCATCCAGCAGCAGCACCCGGGGCCGACAGGCTAGCGCTCGGGCCAGTTCCACTAGTCGAGCACTGCCGGTGGGCAGCGTGCCCACGGTCACATCGGCCACCTCGTCGAGACCCACCTTGCCCAGCATCTCGTGGGCCACATCGCTGACTCGCCGGTGCTTCCACTTGGTCCGGTGGTTCTTCTCCACCGCCACCCGCACGTTGTCGAATGCGCTCAGCGTGTTGAACGCCTCCAGCTTCTGGAAGGTGCGGGCGATGCCCATCTGCGAGCGCTTGGCCACTGTGGTCCGGGTGATGTCGTGCCCGTCGAACTTCACCCTGCCGCTGGTGGGGGGCAGCAAGCCGGTGACCACGTTGAACAGCGTGGTCTTGCCCGCGCCGTTGGGGCCGATGAGGCCAGTAACCTCACCGGGGTCGATGTCCACCGAGGCGTTGTCGAGGGCCACCACGCCGCCGAAGCGCATGACCACTTGCTCAGCTTCGAGAAGTGCCATAACCCTCCTTCGGAACGACATCGTCCAAGATCTCCAACCGCCGATCGATGGCAATTACCTCTTCGGGAGTGAACGGGCGCTCTAGCCCCAGCTCTCCGATCTCCGGCTCGCGCTTTTGGGCATTCTCGGCCGCGATCTCTGCTCGGGCATCGCTGCGCCACGGCAGGATGGGCGAGAAGCCCCGCCCCATCTCGAAGATGGCCCCTCGGGGGTTGAACACCATGCCCAGCACCATCAACCCAGGTCCGTATGTCGTCATGATGTCGAGCAGAGTGACCAGGAAGTCGACGTTGCCAGCGTCCTCCAATCGAAGACCAAAACCCTTGAACAACGGGATGAAGATCAGGAATATCCCAGCCATGGGAATGGAAACCCCCGCGGCCGCCACCAACAGCACAATGTTGAATCCGATGAGCAAGTCGAATCCCTGGACGCTGTCCACGTTGCCCGACACGGTCGCCCAGAACACCCCGGCGATTCCTGCCATTGAGGCTGAGACGGCATACACCACTACTTTGGTCCACACCACCGGCACGCCAAGGGTGGCCGCAGCCGCTTGCGAGTCGTTGATAGCCATCCATCTTCGGCCGTAGCGGGATCTACGCAACAGCACCAACGCGTACACAAAGATGGCGAATACGCTCACCATCAGCATGAAAAAGCCCCGGCGGTCGTCGAAGGTGATACCGAAGAGGTCGATATGGGGGAACTGCCGACCGGTGCCGATGATGGGCATAACCCACGGATGGGGGAAGAAGATCAGCGACATGGCCTGGGCGAAGGCCATGGTCATGAGGGCCAGGTACAGGCCCCGCAGACGGGCGGCGGGTAGGGCCACAAGGGCGCCCAGCGGCGCGCATAGCAATCCCACCATAAGGATCCAATAGCCATTGCCGGTGTCCCCGGCCAGTTTGAGATAGACGAACGCGCCGAACCCGGCAAAGGCCAAGGGCGCGAAATTGATCTGGCCGGCCCAGCCGATCAAAGGAACCAAGGACAAGCCGATCAGGGCCAGTGCCATCGCCTCATTGGCCGAGTTCAGCTCTCGGCTCCCCCAGGCGCCGGGGTCCCAGCCGCCGAAGTCCAGCCAACCGCCAGAGAACGCCGCGGCCAACAGGATGACCACGCCGCAGCCCAAAAGCCCCTCCCACCACTTGGTGTAGCGCTCGTGACGGCGAAGGTGATGGGCCAGCCGTCCCACCTCCAAACGAGCCTGGGGCAAGGCGATTACCACAAACAGCAACAGCAGCGGGGCGATGGACAGGTGGGCGAAGCGGAAATCGGGCCCAAAGTCGAGCCATGCCCCGGTGTGAGCTCGTAACAGCCCGATCAGCATCGCCCCGATCACCGCCATTGGCAGGTTCTTCAGCGCTCCAAAGGCCGCCGCCGCGAACGCGATGATCACCACGTTGTTCAGGGTGGCCGGATCAAGCCCCAGTTCGGGGGCGATGAGGATGCCTCCCAGCGCACCCATCATGGAGCCCAGCGCCCACGACGTAGACGACACCACGTTGGGGCGAGCCCCGTTGAGGGCGGCCAGCTCCCGGTTGTCCACAACCGCCCGCATTGCCGTGCCTATGCGGGTGCGTCGCAGCAAAAAACGCATGGACACGGCAATGGCAATAGCCACCACGAACACGATGAGCCGGTGCCAGGGAAGCTGAGAAGGCCCGAGGTCAATCCCGTTGTTGATGCCGAACAAATATGGCACCCGGCGGGGCGTATCGGCCTCCCAAATGTCGCCCACCACCGACAGCAGCAACACCATGATGGCCACGGTCACCATGAGCTGCACCACCAGCGACGCCGTGCGCAGACGTCTCATGATCACAATGTCCAGCACCACGCCCAGCGCGGGGGCGAACAGACCCACCACGACGAACAGAGCGAGGATTGAGTGCCAGCCCCGGTTCACATGGAGTTCCCAATACAGGAAGGCGGCAAAAACGCCGATGGCGCCCTGGGCAAAGTTGAACACACCGGTGGTGGTGTAAACCACCACCAGTCCAGTGGCGTACATGGCCCACAGGGCCCCCAAGAAGAGCCCGATGTAAGTGGTGACCAGGAAGGTCTCGCTGGTGACCGGGGCACCCTTCCAGGAGAGAACAGCGATGATCACCGCCGCCAACGTCCCCAGCGAAGCGGCAACCGCCACCGAGCGACGTACCCCAAAGATCACGAGAGCTCAGCCCTTCCTGGCCTCCCTACGTCTCGTCCGGCTAGCCGCCGAACTCAGCGCCCCAGTCCCGGGTGAGGGGAACCACGTTGTCGGCGTTGCAGTCCAGTTCGCCCCGCTCTGCGGGATGCACCCGGACGAACTCGTTGTTCTGCACCTGCATCAGCATGAAGCAGGGCATGATGTTCTCGGTGGTGGAGTAGTCCGCTGGACTCCACCAGCCATTCACGTCGAAGGACGTCAGATTGCGGGCGCCGTCCAACACCGCCTGTCGGGTGAGGGCATTGGGGCCGCCTTCGGCCACAACTCCATTCACGACCTGCTCAAAGAGCACACCGTCGGCCCACGAGCCCGCAGCCCACGCTGGCGGGAACGGGTTATCGATGGCTTCCATGAAGTCGGCCAGCTCTTGGTTGGTGTCGGCCTCATCGAACGGCAGGAACCAAATCCACATGTAGGTGTTCTCGACCACATCGCCGGCTTCTAGGAAGCTGGGGGTGTAGCAGGCCAGCTGGCACATCCAGAGCACGCTGTCGACGTCGAGGCCTTGGGCTTCGGCCTCACTGCGCCACTTGATCATCGACTGGTCGTCAGAGCCGGAGTAGGCGAGATTCGAGTTCGAGTCCCGCATGATCTGGATGTAGGCACCGTACTCCGACTGCGTGGTGAAACCGCTCACGCCGGGCTCACCATCGATAACGACGCCGATCTCCTGGAATGATCGCACCTGGGGCATAGACGTGGCGATGGTGGAAGGCAGGTCGGAGGGCACCAAATACACGCCATTGAGATTGGCTTCGATGTTCTCCTGGAGCCACTGGATGTGACCCACCTGGCTCTGCACGGCCCGGTCGCCGGTGCCGGCGTAGGGGCACTCGCTGTTGGGTCGGCTGGTGGCAAACGTCACGACCGAGCACTGGTGAGGGGGCTCAGTGGTGATGTAGGCGAAGTCAGGCACTCCGATTTCGTTGCCCTGGGCATCGGGGCAGGACTGCAAGTCGGTGGTGTCGAGCGCGAACAGTGCCGTCGTGCCGACCAGGGCGAACGCGTCCTCACAGGCCACCAGGAAACCGTTGGTGGTCTCTGTGGGGTTGATGGCCGAGTCGTGCTCGATCACCTCGACTTGGCGGCAAGCCAAGCCGCCTTCGGCGTTCACATGGTTGGCCCAGGCCTTGACCCCGTCGATGGAGCCCTGGAACAGGCCGGGCGCCAACGGGGAGCCGACATCGGCCATGACCAGCACGGTGATGGTGTCGGATGTGATCCCGATATCTGTGGCTTCGAGGTCCACGGCCTCGCACGGGTCAACCTCGGGTACTTCGGTTGCCACCGGCTCGGCATCGGTCTCGCCCATGTCGTCGTCCATGGAATCGTCACCCATGTCGTCGTCCATGGAATCGTCACCCATGTCGTCGTCCATGGAATCGTCACCCATGTCGTCGTCCATGGAATCGTCACCCATGTCGTCGTCCATGGAATCGTCACCCATGTCGTCGTCCATGGAGTCATCGTCCATGTCGTCTGGCGCTTCGGTGGGAGCGGCAGTTGGTGCAGCTGCACCTGAATCGTCATCGTCGTTGCCGCCGCACGACGCGGCGACAAGAGCGAACACGGCCAACAGACAAATGAGCCAACGGAAGTTCTTCACGTTTCCCCCTTTAAAGGACCGGCGCGCTCCCATAAAGCGACCGGCGATATGACGTGAGCCATTGTTACCCATCGCGCTGCTTGCTCGCCATCTACAGGGAGAATCCGTACTCGTGGCCTGGGGTGGGCGCGGAGGGACTTGAACCCCCGGCCTCTTCCTTGTAAGGGAAGCGCTCTTGCCATCTGAGCTACGCGCCCGGTAAGAAGGCCAGATTAGTCGTGGGCCGAGGTTTCTCCCGCACCGATAGCGGCGCTGTCGTCAGCGCCGAAAGTACGGCGCTGAGCCAAGACCTCGTCCAACAGCGGCGGCGTGGCGGCCACCACCGGGTAGCGCCGCTCGGCTAGGTCGTCGGGCAGAAGCCCCCGCCCCCAGGCCTCACCCATGGCCACCCCGGCCTCGGCGCACACCAACGCGGCGCCCAGGTAGTCCCAGGTGGAGTGGCCCTCGTTCGTGCAGTCGATGTAGGCGTCGAGAACCCCCTCGGCCACCGCGCACATATCCAGGGCGATCGACCCCAGTACCCGGTACTGCCTCCAGCCCAGATGTCGGGGAGGAATGTAGGTCAGCCCCACCGTGGCCTCCCCCAGAGACTCCTGCCCCGATGGCCCTGACCCTCGACGGGCACCCTCTTCTGCAGGCGGGGCCAGCGGGCGGCCGTCGACGGTGGCTCCATGGCCCCTGACGGCTCGGTAGGACTTGCCGTTGACCAGGTTGAGCACCAGGGCGGCTGCCATCCCATCGGAGTCCACTGCGCAAAAGCTGGTGGAGAACCAAGGCAGGCCTCGAGCCGCATTGGTGGAGCCGTCCACCGGATCGAGCACCGCTATGAGCTCCCGATCGGAGTTATGCGATCCCGATTCCTCGCTGTACACACCGAGACCGGCCTCGTCCAGCACCTCTCGAGCCGCTTCATCGGCGGCCACGTCGAAGCTGTACTGGCCTTCTCGCGCACCGGTGAGATGGCCCCCTTCCATCCGAGCCACTGCGTCGGCCACCCGGGCCGCGGCCCGGTCGAAAACTGCCAGAATCCGGTCGCCGTCCACCGTGGTGAAACTACCGCTATCAGATAGCGATGAGGGGTCATTGCGTGGCAGTGTGGGGTTCTTGGCTGTCGTCGATATCGCCACCTTCATCGCCGATCTCAAAGACCACGCCGCTGATCACGGCTTCCATGTCCACGATGATCGCCATTTCGTGGAGACCTATTCCATGCGCCAGGCATGGGAGGTGGACCTGCACCCCTCGGCTGCCTGCGGTGGTCCATTGGACGTGCACATCACCCTAGAGGTGGATCCCCGGGTGATGCTGAGCTTCGAGGACCACGTGATGGACCTGCCCGAAGGGGTGGAGCCCACTGAAGACTTCAAGCTGCCCATGGTGGTGTCGTGGAGCCTCCCACCGCTGCCCGACGGCCCCGACTTGCTGCTGCTGGCCACCGACTTGGCCGGCATCGGGGGCATGGAACTGCCCCTGGACGTATCGGCCCTCGACGCCTATGCCGCAGTCATCGACGCTCCAGAGCGGACCATCACCATCTCAGCCCGAGTGGAGGTGTCGATCAGCGGCATGTTCACTGGCCAGGAATGTTTGGGCGGAGTGCTTCCCAAGGTGGCCGAGATCAGCGAGTTCCTGCTGGATCGGGCCCCCGCCTGGCTGGGAGAAGACCTCAGCTAACCCACGGCTGGCTTGGTTTCCGCCACGCGAACTCCTTGCAGCTACCCGGTAACGATTCGGTAACATGGGTATCCCATGGTTCGTCGGCTGAAAATCATCGTTGCGCCGGAGATTGCCGGCGGCGCGCGGGGCTGGCGCTATTTTCCGGGCCAAGTCCTCATTGTGACGGTGGCCGCGCTGATCTACTTCGGCGTGCGGATGATCACCAAAGGGGCCGAGGTTGCGGCCTTCAAGAACGCCTATGACCTGCTCACCTTCGAGTCCACACTGGGATTGGACTTGGAGGCGTGGTTGCAGTCGGCGGTGCTCGATTACCACTGGATGGTCACCTTCTTCAACTGGGTGTACATCTGGCTGCACTGGCCGGTGGTCCTCGGCGCACTGATTCTGCTTTACCGCTACAACCGGCACCGCTACACACTCATGCGCAACGCCATGATCGTTTCCGGGGCATTGGGGCTGATTTTCTTCGCCTTCTTCCCGGTGGCCCCGCCCCGTTTCTTTGACGGATTCACCGACACGGTCACCGAGCTGTCCACCTCCTATAAGTACCTCCAGCCCCCGTCAGTGGTGAACAAGTACGCCGCCTTGCCCAGTTTCCACGTTGGATGGAACGTGCTGGCCGGGGTGGTGCTGTTCCGCAGCACCAAGTCGATCCCGGTGCGGATCTTCGCGGTGGCCTCTCCACTGCTGATGTCGGTCGCGGTAGTGCTGACCGGCAACCACTGGGTGATCGACGGCTTCGTGGGAGCGGCGCTGGCCATGATCGGCCTGTACGTGGCCCACCGCCTCGGCTGGCTCACCCACCGCTGGCAGGAGCCGGCCGTCCAAGAGGGTGCTGAGGGTGCCGATGAGCTGAAGCTGGCCGAAACGGGCTCGGCGAAGACCGCGGAGCGAGTGCTGGTTTAAGTGGGCCCGGCGGGGATCGAACCCGCGACCGAGCGATTATGAGTCGCCTGCTCTGACCACTGAGCTACGGGCCCGCCGATATCCTAAAGGCAGAACCTGCCTAGCTGACACTGGATTGGCTCCGGGGGTGAGACTCGAACTCACAACCTAGCGGTTAACAGCCGCTTGCTCTGCCGGTTGAGCTACCCCGGATCGACCTGAGATTTTACCCTGCCAACAGGCCGGCTCACTCATCCAATTGGCTGGCTAGAGCCGAAATCCGCCCCCGTCACTCATCCAATACCACGGCGAGCACCGATATCACCACCAGGGGGACGCCCAGCCACTGCAACCCGCCGAGTTGCTCGTCGAACAAGAACCAGGCCCACATCACCGCTAGAGCTGGAGCGACCATGTTCATCAGGGTGATGGCCCGCAGAGGCACGAACCGGTGGCTGTAGTTGACCAGCAGGTGGGCCAGCCCGGCGGTGACCGCCATGGTGCCGGCTACCCCCCAACTCCAACCGTCGGCAATGAACAAGGGATCGAACGACAGCAGAGCGATGGGCAGCATCAGCACCGTGGCGATGGTTGACCATCCGGCTTGGTATTCCAGGGCGCTCAAGTGGGTGCGGGCCACCCTGGAAGCCACCAGATAGCCGGCAAAGGCGATAACGGCCACCACTGCCAGCACATCGCCACTCAGCGATCCACCCCCGGAATCCTCCGACCGGCCCAACAGCACCAAGATCATGCCCGCGATGGCCACCGGTGTGGCCACGATCACCCGGTAGCTGATCTGCTCTTTGAAGATTCGGCTGGCAGCCCACAGCAAGAAGATGGGAGCGGTCGATCCGATGATCATGGTGTTGGCCACCGTGGTGGTCTTGATGGCGGTGAAAAACGTGGCTCCGTTGATGGTGAACACCACCCCGCCGGCCAGAGAATGGCGCAGCACCCGGCGGTCGAGCCGTCCTCCCCGCAGGTACAGCGCGGCCACCGACCAGGCCGCGGCCCCGAACAGTCGCCAGAATGCGAAGGGCAGCGCGCCGAACTCGTTGTCGCGGACGAGAATCGGGCCCCAGCTGAACAAGAAGATGCCGGTGGCCGCGGCCCACATCCCCAAGCCCTTCCGGGCTTGCGGCGCGCCGGGACCCGCTATTCCCGGTTCTGAGGAAGAAACGGGGGAGCTAATTGGATGCCGAGGCGATCAGACTCAGGACTGCGTTGGGGTCGAGGGGCTGGCGGTTGGGGTACACCCCGAATGGCGCCAATGCGTCGGCCACCGCGTTGAACACCGCCGGGGGCGCCCCGATGGCACCGCCCTCCCCGGTTCCCTTGTGCCCGCCGGGCGTGTCGGAGGGCACGACCACGTGGCCGCACTCCAACTCGGGCACCTCGGCCGCGGTGGGCACCAGGTAGTCGAGGAAAGTGGAGGCCAGCGGGTTGCCGCTCTCGTCGTACACCGCATGCTCGTACAGCACGCCGCCGATGCCCTGCGCCACTCCCCCGGCAATCTGGCCGTCCACCACCATGGGGTTGATCAGCACCCCGCAGTCCTCGCTGACCACATAGCGCAACAGCGTGACCTGGCCGGTGCCCGGATCAAGCTCGCAGGTGCAGATATGGCAGGCGTTGGAGTGGGTGGCAGGCGGGGCCTTGTAGCGGGCGGTGTGCTCGAGGCCGGCCTCGGTGCCGGGAGGAAGCGCGTCGGAATTCTGATAGGCGGTGGCCGCCACTTGCGCCATGGTCATCGAGGCTGCCGGTGTGCCCTTGACCGAGATCACCCCGTCGGCCACCTCCAGGTCGTCAGCGGAGGCCTCCATGAGGTGGGCAGCGATAGCCACCACCTTGTCCCGCACGCCCGATGCCGCGGCTCGGGCCGCGCTGCCGGCGATGACCGCCGAGCGGCTTCCGCCGGTGCCGAACCCGTAGCCGGAGCCGTGGCCCTGATGCAGGGTTACGTCTTCGGGGCGCACCCCGAGCTCGTCGGCCACTAGCTGCGCCATGGTCGTCTCCAGGCTCTGGCCGTGCGAGCCGGTGCCCATGAACACGTTGACGTGTCCGTCGACCTCCACCCGCAACATGGCCGACTCGGTGCCCAGCGGCCCCATGCCCATCGACGTGGGCTCTATGTACAGGGCTATGCCCAGACCGAGATAGCGGCCCTGCTCCCGAGCCTGGGCCTGTTCGGCCCGAAACTCGTCGTAGCCGATCATCTCGGCGGCCTGCTCCAGGGTCTGCTCCGGCGAGATGGTGGTCTCGAAGTACAGCCCGGTGGACACCTGATAGGGCAGGTCTTCGGGCTTCAGGACGTTGCGGCGGCGCAGCTCGAGGGGGTCCATGCCGATATCCCGGGCCACCCGGTCGATCATCTGCTCCCTCGCCACGCTCTCCATCTGCCACGGGCCCCGGTAGGCCCCCCGGCCGCAGGTGTTGGTGTACACCGTGCGGGCCCGCCAACTCACCGGTCCTATCCGGTAGGGGCCGGGATACAGCATGGTGGCCATGGCCCCGGGTGTCGCCGGGCCGCCCAGCGGGTAGGCGCCATCGTCTTCGAGCTGGTCCAAGTCGGCGGCCAGGAAGCTGCCGTCTTCCCCCACTGCCATTTTCACGGTCATCTGCTCGATGCGGGCATGGTTGGAGGCCAGCAGGTTCTCCCGCCGGTCTTCGATCCACTTCACCGGGCTGCCCAGGAGCTTGGCCACCACCAGAACCGCCATGTCCTCGCGGCCCAAGAACATCTTTTGGCCGAAGCCGCCTCCCACGTCGCCGAAGTGGACCACCATCTTGTGCTCGCCGATGCCCAGCACCCGGGCCCCGACCAGCTGCAACTCGTGGGGACTCTGGGTGGAGGCCCACACCTCCATCACCCCGGCGTGGGGCTGCCAGGAGGCCACGATGCCCCGGGTTTCCATGGGCACGTTGGTCTGGCGGTGCTGGTGCCAGGTCTCGGTGATGGTGTGGGCGGCGTTTTCGAAGGCCTCGTCGGTGGCCGGGTTGGGCACGGGCAGGTCGTGGGCCAGGTTGCCGCCGAGCTCGGGGTGGACGTGGTCCTCGGATTCAGCCGCGGTCTCGTAGTCCACCACCGGGTCGAGTGGCTCGAACTCGACTTCGACCAAGTCGAGGGCGTCTTCGGCGATGTAGCGGTTCTCGGCCACCACCATCACATAGGGGTCGCCCACGAAGCGCACGTCGCCGGCGGCCAGCATGTTGGCCGGGGGTGCGGGCGACTCGGGCGGATGCAGCGACGCGCGCAGCGAATCGTTGTAGGAGTTCAGGTCGGCACCGGTGTACACCGCGTGGACCCCGTCCAGAGCCTCAGCCGCTGAGATGTCGAGGCGGGTGATGGTGGCCCGGGCCAGGTCGCTGCGACCGAAGGCGGCGTGGAGCATGCCGGGAAGCACGATGTCGTCCACATACCGGCCGTGCCCAGTGACCAGCCGGGGGTCCTCCAGCCGCTTGACCGACTGGCCGACGTAGCGGGCAGCAGCGGCTCCCTGAGTCATGATTCATTTCCCTTCATGACAGCGGCGGCTTGGCGGGTGGCGGCCACGATGCCCTGGTATCCGGTGCAGCGGCACAGGTTTCCGGAGATGCCGTGGCGTATCTCATCGTCGGACGGATCGGGGTTGGCCTCGAGAAATGCCGCCACCGACACCACGAAGCCGGGGGTGCAGAACCCGCACTGGAGGCCGTGGCAATCGCGGAACGCCTCCTGCACCGGATGGAGCGTCTCGTCGTCGGGGGCGAGCCCCTCCACGGTGGTGATGTCAGCACCATCGGCCTGCACGGCGAACAGCAGGCAGGAGCGCACCGCCTCGCCGTCCATCAGCACGGTGCATGAGCCGCACACCCCATGCTCGCAGCCCAGATGCACGCCGGTGCAATGGGCCTGCTCCCGCAGGAAGTCGGCCAGCGTGAGCCGAGGCTCGCCCAGCCCTCGGCGGTTTTGGCCATTGACTGTCATCGAAATGGGGATCTGATCAGCCATTTCCATCCTCCGTGGTCACCTGCGCCAGTGCGTCGGCCAGCACCCGGCCCACCAAGGTGGAACCGGCATGTAGGCGGTATTCGACGCTGGCGTGGACATCGCCGATCGGGTCCATGTCGTCGGCCGCCAGGCGCCCGATCTCGGCGGGATCGGCCTCGGATGCAGCCAGCCCCATCAGCGCCGCCTCAACCGATGAGGCCCGCAATGGGATGGGCCCTACGCCCAGCATGCCCACCGCGGCCCGGTTGATGCGACCCTCAGCGTCGATGCCGATGCCCACCGCGGCGCCGGCCAGGGCGAAGTCGCCGCTGCGCCGGGCAATCTCGTCGAAGGCAAATCCGGCCGGCTGGTCCCATGCCGAAAAGCGCAGGGCCACCAGCAGCTCATCAGGGGCCACGGCGGTCATGAACGTGGACTCGAAGAACTCGGCGGCCGGCACCTCCCGGGTGCCCGATGCCGACGCGATCTCGGCCACACCGTCGACGGCCAGCATCACCGCGGGGTACTCAGAGGCCGGGTCGGCGTGGGCAATGGAGCCGCCGATGGTGCCCCGGTTGCGGATCTGGAAGTGGCCGATGTGGGGGGTGGCCAAGTGCAGCAGCGGCACTCGTTCGGCCACGGCGGCGTCGGTTTCGACGGCGGCCTGGCGGGTCATGGCACCGATGCGGACGCCGCCGTTGTCGGTCGACACGCCGAACAGCTCGTCCACCCGGTTCAAGTCCACGATGTGCTCGAAGCGGGTCAGGCGCATGGCCAGCAGGGGCACCAGGCTCTGGCCGCCGGCCAGGGGCTTGGCGTCGTCTCCGTGCCCGGCCAACAGCCCAACCACGTCGGCCACCGTCTCGGGAGCGTGGTATTCAAAAGGAGCAGGTTTCACCGCCTAGGACTGTAGCCCGACTCGCCAAAGGTGTGGTAGGTGTAGCTGGATCGAGTGCCTGCAACCCACATGCTTCTGGCAGACTTGAGCAATGGCCGACGTCGCCGAAGCACTCCGCAGCTATTGGAACGACCGGGGTCCGGTGTGGGTCGAGTATCGGGAGAGGCTGGACGGCATGCTGGCCCCCCTAGGCGAAGCCGCCATCGCCCGGCTGCATCCCGACCCCGGCGAGCACATGCTGGACATCGGCTGCGGCACCGGCACCACTAGCCTGGAGTTGGCCCGACTGGTGGCCGCCAGCGGTCACGTGACCGGGGTGGATGTGTCGGCCCCCATGCTGGACGAGGCCAGGCGCCGGGCCGCTGACGCCGGTATGGCCAACACGTCGTTTGTAGTGGCCGATGCGGGGGCCCACCAGTTCGAGCCCCGCCACTTTGACGGCGCCTTCTCCCGGATGGGGATCATGTTCTTCGCCGAGCCGGTGGCCGGATTCACCAACCTGAGGCGGGCGCTGCGGCCCGGCGGGCGGTTGAGCTTCGTCTGCTGGCGCTCGCCGAGCGAGAACTCTTGGGTCACCGAGCCGGGGCAGGCGGTAGCCGAGGTGCTGGGCCCACCGGCGCCGATGGACCCCGACGCACCCGGGCCGTTCTCTTTGGCCTCGGCCGATCGGATCAGCTCGGTCCTTACCGAGGCCGGGCTAGTGGACATCGACGTCACCCCCCATGATCTGCCGCTGAGCATCGGAGACGGGACCACCGACGAGCTGGTCCGGTACTACTTGGATCTTCTGCCCGCCACGGCCATCCCCGACAACGCCGAAGTACACGTGATCGACCGGGTGAAAGCCGCCCTGGGCGCCATGGTCGAGCGCCGACGCACCTCCGAAGGCATCACCATGGGCGGCGCCGCCTGGCTGGTCAGCGCCCGGGCCTAACTACTAGCTGCCTGATTGGGCCTAATTCACCTGGTCGCGACCTTGCACAAATGGGTTGCCCGTATTCGATCCCCCCGATAGCATGATTTTATTCTTCCCCGCCTGGCCTGCTTTGCAGGGCATGGCGGGGCTTATCTTTTTTGGGGCTTCTATTGGGATATGGCTGAGACGAGAGTCGTGGTCTTCATCGACTACCAGAACACCTACCACTGTGCGCGTGATCTGTTCGCCGCCGAAGACGATCCCCCGATGTTCGGGCATGTCTATCCCCATCACCTTGGTGAGTTACTTGTCCATCTCGGTAGTTCAGTCGATCTTCAAAGAGTGCTCTCCGGCGTCGAGGTGTACCGCGGTAAACCAGGGCCGAAGAGCCCCGAGAAGCTCCGCCGTGCTTTCGACCGACAGGTAGCAAAGTGGAATAGGACCCCTGGCGTTGGGGTTTCCACCAGACCGCTGAAGTATCGGCCCATAGCCTGGTCATTCGGAAAACCCATTGCATGGAGAGGCCAAGAAAAGGGCGTAGACGTGATGATGGCGCTGTCCATCGCCATCGGCGCAATCAAGGACAGGTACGACGTCGCAGTTGTCGTCTCCGCTGATACTGATCTTGTCCCGGCGATGGAAGAAGCTGTGGCGGTCGGCAAACGGGTCGAGACCGCCACATGGTGGTCTCCCGGTTCACAGCGCCGCCCGCTTCGGATCGAGGGGCTTAGGACTTGGAATCACCAGCTCGACAGGAGCCTCTTCGAACTGGTCCGTGACGACACCGACTACTTGGTCGAAAATTAGCTCCTAGCCGCCTGAGCCTGGCTTCTGGCCGCCTCTGTCTGGCGGCGGGCACCGCGGCCGGCGATCACCGACCACACCACAACGAGCACGGTGGCTGCGGCCATGTAGCCGTGCATTGCGCGCAACCCGATCTGATCGGCCAAGGCGCCGAGTGGGAATGCGACCAGGCTCTGGGCGCTGAACGCCACCATGACCAGGCTCTGCACCCGGCCGTGGTACACCGGCTCGGCCAAGAGAAGCGACATCGACATGTTGGCGGTTTGGAATGTTGTGGCCGCGCCCCCCAAAAAGAAGAGCACCGGCAACGCCACCAAGTGATTGGGGGTGACGGCTAGAACACCCACGCCAACCGCCACTGTGGCCAAGCTGAAGACCCGCAGCCTCCAAAGCAGGGCGTTGTCCCGCATCCGGGCCACTTGGAGGGCAGTAACGGTGCCGCCGAGGGCGTTGGCCCCCTGGAGAATGCCCAGCCACAGCGCTCCCACGCCGAACACGCTCTCGGTGAACTTGGGCAGAAACGCCATGTAGGGCATGGCCACCAACAGCATGAGCGCGGTGGAGATCACCACCACGCGCAGATAGGGCTGCCGGGCCACGTACGCCACTCCTGCGGCGATCTCTTCGAAGGGACTGTGGGCCTCGCGCTGCTGAGGCTGCGACTTCGGCAGCATCAGCACCGGGATCGTCCCCACTGCGGTGAGGCCCGCGCTCAGCAGGTACACCCCGGCCAGCCCGAAACCGGGGGTGTCGGCCAGCACCCCGGCCAAAGCCGGCCCCACCGTCTGGGAGCTGGCCACGGTCAGCTGGGTGAGAGAGATGGCGTTGGACAAGAGCTCGCGCTCCACCACCTCGCCGGTCATGGCGATCCGGGCCGGCCCCATGAACGCGAACGACGACCCCTGAATCAGCGCCGTCAGCAACAGCATCCAGAACTGCTCCAGGCCCAGCACCACCATCATCCCGAGCCACAAGGCGCTGAGCGACAGCGAGACGTGGGCGCCGACGATGAGCGCCCGACGGGGGAAGCGGTCAGCGGCCACCCCTCCGAACGGGGTGACGGTGACCATGCCGATGCCGAAGGCCAAAAGCACCAGGGCGAAGCTGGAGTTGCTGTCGGTGAGCTGGATGGCCAGCCAGCCCCGGGCCAGGATCTGCATGCCCACCGCGAGAAACGCCACCAGCCCCGACCACCACAGCAGGGCGTATTCCCGGTTGGCCAGCGACGCGAACATCCCGGTGGCAGATACAGGGGCGGCATCGCTCACGCCGCGACGGTACCGGCCTTCGGCCTCCGACGCGGCACCTGCCGCCCCGCTGCCGTAGCTTCGGGCCATGGCTGATTCAGGGACTGCTGAGGAGACCAAGGCCGTGTTGCGGCGGTGGTACGACGAGATGTGGGGGGCGCAGAACCCGGACTTGGTGCCGGAATTGGCGGGGCCGGTGTATGTGCGCCACGAGATGGGCGGCACCCGATCAGTGACCGCTGAGGAGTATCAGCAGCAGGTGGCCGCGCTGTGCAGCCAGGCTGAGTTCACCGACCTGCGCTACCGGCTCATCGCCGAGGACGACCACGTGGTGGCCATCGGCTCCTGGAAGTGGACGGCAACCAGTGGGACTGGGTGCAGGCCTTTAGAGCCGAGAACGGCAAGCTGGTGGAGACCTGGCTATCGGGCATCGGCTTCGAGTCGAACTGGGCCCCCGAGGTGATCCGCCCCTGAGGCCCGAAGTTGTCAGGGCGCCAGCGCGGTGATGGGAAGAACGGTCGTTCCGTCGGGGCGGTCGTAGCCGTAGCCGGTTGCGGTGATGATGAGAAGTTTGGAAGGCGCCCCCACCTTCTCGGTGTTCACCTTCTGTTTGAGTCTGAGCAGAGAGCTGGCAGCCTCTTCGATCCACTCCTCACCGCCGAGCTTGGCTTCAACGGCCATCCACCGGCCATCACGGGTCTCAACGATCACATCAGCCTCGAGCTTGTCGCTGTCGTGGTAGTGGTAGACGGCGGCATCGTTGCGCTGCCCATAGATGCGCAGGTCGCGCACCACCAGCGATTCGAACAGAAACCCGAGGGTGTTCAGATCCCCTAGCAGCCGGTTCGGCGTTGCGCCGGTGGCCGCGGCGGCCAAGGAGGGATCTGCAAAGTGCCGCTTGGGAGAGCTGAGAAGCGTCGCCCGAGACCGAAGATGCGTAGACCAATGAGGCAAGTCCTCCACGATGAACAGACGCTCCAATGAGCGGACATACTCTGTGGCCGTTGTGCGGTTGAGGCCCCGCTCGCCTGAGGCCTCTTTGGCCAATTTCGTGAATGAGGCCATGGTGGCGATATTCCGGCTGATGGAGGCTATGAGCCGTTCAACCCCGGTGGGATCGCGCACCACGCCGTCGACTGAGGAAATGTCAGTGCGGCATATCTCGCCGAGGTAATTGCGAAGCAAGAGCTGGGCCTGTGCGACCGGCTTGTTGAGGTGCCGAGGCCATCCGCCGCGGCAGATTGCATCGACGACATCGGCAAAGGAAGCCTCGGGGCGATGGACTGCTACCTCGTCCCCGTCGAGCAGCGACTTGAGCGAAGCCTCACCGGTGCTCTCACCGGTTTCGAGAAGAGACATCGGGCGCATTCGCACCCGACCGATTCGGCCCGCCCCAGAATGCCTGGTGATGTCGTCGACGGGCACCGCAGAGCCGGTGAGCAGAAATCGGCCGGTGCGCTGCCCCTCGTCACAAGCGTGGCGGACTTGGTTCCAAACATCGTCGGCGAGCTGCCACTCGTCCAACAAACGCGGCTCTTGCCCGGCCAGAACGTAGCCCGGCATCGTCGCTACAGATATCCGGGCATTGAAGTCTTGGTCGAATAGCACTTCGCTCTTGGCGAAGTTGCGCCCGCTCCACGTCTTGCCGCACCCCTTCGGCCCCTCGATGACGACAGCCGGCATGGCCGCGAGCGTCTCAGCAATCTCCTCGTCGCTGACTCGCGAGATGTAGCCTTCAGGCGTAAACGTTGCGGTCATATCGATTCCCAGCCGGTGTAGGGATAATTCCCTATCCTACAGTTTCTGGTGCTTTCAGCCTACACTTTCTAGGATTCTCAGCCTACAGATTCTGAACTGCTCACAGCTTGAGACAGCTACGCGACATGGCCTCCTTTGCTGGCCTCCGGGTGCATTCGATCACCCTCTAGATTGGCACCATGGCTGATTGCACTACAGCCGACGAGTACAGCGGTCAATCGGAAGCTGCCCCACAAGGCATCTGCCTCCTTGCCCAGCAGAATCACCAGCGCGAAGCACTCCGCGCGCTCTTGGAAGAATGGGCCGAAGAAGCAGGTCTGCCAGACCCCAAAGACGTCGTCGCCATGTGCCGCCGCTACTTCCCCCAGGATCCTCGACGCTGAAACCCCCGACTTCTCCGCCCCCACCCCCCACCTCGGCCCCGAAGCCCCGCACATACACCACTGGCCCATAGCCGGCGGGCTGCCACCCCAACACAGCGGTGACCCCTTCTAGGTACCCGACCCGCCTTCAGCCAACCGCCTCCTGAGTGGATTGGGGCGATGACTCCTCGACAAGCTGGCCTGGCATTGCTGAGGCCTGGGGCACAGCAGTGCTCGCCATCAGATAGTTCTGGAGCCTCCAATCCACAATTTCAAAGGCCATCTCCTCAAAAGCAGCCTGATTGTGATCAGATACCGAAAACGTGGGCAACATCATTCCGTCGCCGTCACCGGTTTCGTGGCTGAACAGGGACTTGCCCGGCTTATTGGAGAGGTGACCGAGCGGCCACTTCAGCCAATAGGTCCGCCACTTCTCAGCCGACACCTCGTCCAAATTAGAAATCTCCCTGAACTTGAATTCGGCTTGCAACCGATGGTCTGCCCGAATCACTTTCAGCGACCGCTCTGCCACTTCAGTTACTGAGACCGGCTCGCATGCTCCTCCTAACCCCAGTAATGCCTGCAAAGCCACCAATTTGTAGGACTTTGTGATGGGCTCTGTTTCCAGTGCCCTCAAGACGTCACCCACCTCGTCAATCACGTTCTGGTGGGTATCAGACAACAACTCCTGCTGTCTCAGGTAGCGATGCCAACCTCCAGACCGCTTGATCGGCCCGCTCCCTGGCTTGATACCCATCGAGCGAAAGGCCTGAGCCGCGGTGGGCCTCGTATCGTGCTCTTCCAGATAGTTCTGGCAAAACTCTGCCAACGCGGCGGCCTCGTCACGGGCGGACCGGCGCGGCCTACGGCTGGCTCGTTCAGAGAGCATCTGTCGCAGCAACTCAACTGCGCCTAGTTCAAACTCGACTGAACACCCCAGGGGCAGGTCGAAGTTGCCGCCTTTTATCGCATCATCAACTGCCTTATCGGGTTGCCTGCCGTCAGCCGAACTCAGATCCAAAAGGACTCGGGGCTTCATCAAGAAGCTGTGGTGGTTACCCACGAAGTCGATCACCTGAAGCGCCGACTTATCTGCGGAGCGGCGAAGCCCCCGTCCGAGCTGCTGCAAGAAGACCACCGGCGAATCGGTGGGGCGCAGCATCAGAACCGTGCCGATCTCTGGAACATCGACACCTTCGTTGAACACATCCACTGCGAACAGCACGTCGATAAAGCCATTCTGCAAGTCCTCAACAGCGCTCTGGCGAGGGGCTGAATGCGGGCCGCTATGTACGGCAACTGAGCGCACGCCCTGCTTATTGAAGAAGTCAGCCATGAAGTCGGCATGCGCAACGGTTGTGCAGAATGCAAGCGTCGGGCCAGCAGCCCTTTCCCGCCATTCCGTCAGCGCCTGTTCGGCCCGCTGTGCAGTCTCAATGGCCTCGGCCAGCTTGTCGGAATCGAAACGGCCATTGCGCCATGGGATCGGGGCGTAATCGGCCACATCCTTGATGCCCCAATAGTGAAAGGGAGACAGCCGCTCCTGCCTGATTCCCTCAATCAGGTCGCACTCGAACACCAAGTTGTTGCCGCAAAGAGCAAGCAGGTCGGCCCCGTCGAGTCGATCTGGAGTGGCAGTGAGGCCTAGTAGGAATTTCGGATGGAAGCGTTCGATGGCCCGTCGATAGGTAGGAGCGGCGGCGTGATGGAATTCGTCCACCACGACGTAGTCGAAGCGATCGGAATCGAATCGGTGGAGGTTGCGCTGAAGGGTCTGGATGCTGGCGAACAAGACGTCGGCATCGGCGTCTTTGTCTACTCCGAGGAAGTACCCGAAGCGGCCGTCGGGCCTGACCCGACGAAACGCATCCCAGCTCTGATGCAAGATCTCCTCTCGGTGGGCGATGAACAGCACTCGCCGGAACTCAGGGCGATTGCTGTCGAACGCGGCCAGCAATGTCTTCCCCAACCCGGTGGCCATGACCACCAAGCCCCGGTGAAAGCCCTGGATACGGGTTTGCCCCAGGGCATCGAGTGCTTCTTCTTGAACGGGCCACGGGTTCACTGGCTGCGGGGCTGGCTCAATGTCTATCGCCGCTTCTGGGGGTGGGGTTCGGGGAACACTGGGCGGCGGCCGTCGAATTCGATACTCAGCTATCCAGTGGGCATTGACCTCTTGGCACCGAGGATCGGCCCATAGTCGCTCGAAGCTCTCGACTAGCGGCACCACATGGTCAACGCCCAAATTCCATTCCACGCCTCTACTGATCCCTGACCTGCTCAAATTGGAACTGCCCACGAAACCGCCGGCAACCGAGCTGCTAGACGACCGGAACAAGTAGGCCTTGGGATGGAATGACACTGCTGGGTCGTGAAAGGCCTTGACCTGAAGCTGGCCATCTTCCAGGCCAGGATGATCGGCCAGATCAAGGAGCTGAATTAGAGCATCGGGATCTGTGATGGACAGATAGTCGGTGGTGATGATCCTGATTCGTGCTCCCCGCTGGAGTGCGAGTTCCAGGCGGTCGGCAATGAGTCTGACTCCGCTCCTCATGATGAACGAGACGGCCAGGTCGATTCGGTCAATCTCGGGATTGATGAGCCACCGCAGTATTTCCAGATGCAGATGCCGATCCTCCACCCCGTCTAGAAGAATCGGCTTCCCGTCAGAGAAAGAAATGATGCGGGAAGTGTTATCCAACCCTGCATCTCCCTCAGGCACAGGCGGCACACTACACAGTGTTTCGTCCCGTTGGCCGAGGCGGCCACAAGTAAACGGCAAGAGACTGACCTGAGGTTCGGAGACCAGGACACTCAAGCGGAATACTGTCACTGGCTTCGGTATCATTGTGGTATGGATTTTGGGGCTGTGACCTGCGGGAATGCGGGGAGTGGTGTGCATGTTGAGGCGGTGGACGTCTCAGGGTTGGACGATGCCTCATTGGATGCTCGGCTGCGGGTGATTGGGCAGGGGCGCAACCGGCTGGATGGGTTCTTGGCTGAGGTTGTGGCTGAGAAGACCCGGCGCAGCAGTTCCTTTGATGCTTTGAATTCACTCAAGGGCGAGTTGCGGCAGTCGGGGCATCAGGCTCAGCGGACCATGCGGAGCGCGGATCAGCTCGACAAGCTTGGAGCTACCAGGGATGCATTGGTGGACAGCCGGATCAACTCGGAGCATGCCCGGATTCTGGGTTCGGCGGCCGAGAGCGGACCGATGGACGAGGCGAAGATGCTGGCCGCGGCGGAGACGCAGACGCCGGAGCAGTTGCGCAAGACGGTGCGCGACCACCAGAACGAGTTGGCTGCCGACGACGGGGCCAAGCGGCTGGAGAGGCAAAGGAAGAAGCGCACGGCCAGCTTCACCGAACGAGACGACGGCATGTGGCAGCTATACGCGTTGTTCGATCCTTCTGCTGCGGCCGGCATCCGGGTGGCGCTGAACAAGGCGACCGATGACGACTGGCGGCAGGACAACCGCCGCGAGCGCACCGCCGACCGGCACCGCCGGGCTGATGCCTTGGAGCGATTGATCACCCGCACGGTCTCCAGCGATGGCCACGAGCAGCCCCAGGGCACCACCCTTTTGCTGATGGCCAGCTACGACCTCGTCGACAACAAGCTCGGCAATCCCCGGCTGGCTGACGGTACTCCCCTACCGGCCGCCGAGTTCCACCGGCTGGCCTGCGACGCCGACATCTTGACCGGGCTGTTCCGAGAGGCCGACAGCGAGCCGATCTGGCTGGGAAGCACCAGCCGGCACCCCAACTTCGCCTTGCGGGCCGCCCTCGAAGCCCGAGACCAGGGCTGCATCGGCTGCGCCAAAGCCCCCGAATGGTGCGTGTCCCACCACATCATCGAATGGCAACACGGCGGCCCCACCCAGCCCGACAACCTGGTGCTGGTGTGCCACGACTGCCACCAAAAAGTCCACCACCGCAACTGGGCCGTCGAAAAACACCCCGACACCAGACGCCGCTACCTCCGACCCCCCTGGCAAGAACCGCCCAAACCCCAGGGTAAGAGCGCTACATCCCTACGCCTGTAGCGCTGGTCGGCGTCAGCAACCAGCCATGGACAGGAGGGTTTCGCACATTTGTTCACGGCCTGTGTCGCTGGGTTCACCGATTTGTGCGAGAGAGCGTACCTGGGCACTGTGCGAAGCTCGTCGAACATTGCAACGCTGTCCTGATCTAGTCCCTCTGACGGTCCGACCGGCAAACATATCGGAACCGAACGAAGCGTGGTGGTAACCGGGGCTACCACAATGCTGTTGAGGACCGGGATTGCCGAATCTCGCAAAACAACCACAACCGGTCGAGGTTTTTCGGTGGGCAGTTCCATCAACCAGATGTCGCCTCGCCTCAATGCTGCTCGCCCCCACCGGGAAGATGACGAGGAGGCCCTGTTCCGATTGGTATCCCCTGCTCAATTACCACCGGCTCTGGCAAGAACCGACCATCCGCAGTCCAAATCCAGGCCTCAAGCTCTTCGTCGGGCTGCTGGCGGTAGGACTCGGCGAATTCCTCGTCACCGCGTGACCGGCGGACGACATGGGCCAAGCGCTCTACGGCTCGGCGAATTGCCTCGGGGCGAGTGACCCCGACCTCTTCAGCCACTAGGCGGTCGATCGCCTCATGCTGCTCTTTGCTGAACTTCAGCCGGATTCTGGGGTTGGCCTCGGTTCGATTCAGGGAGGGACGGGACGGACATTGGCCAATGGGGACTCCCTGCTCTTCGGCTTCCTGTTCCGGGATGCACCGACCGTCCTCAGTCCACACCCACCGCTCGCGTCCGGCTAGTGCGATTTCCACGGCCATGGCCGGGATCTCTTCGGGCCCAAGCTCGGGTTGCTCGCGATTGGACTGTTCGATCACCAGTTTGGTGCGTGTCCGGCAAATGGCCTCGTCCAGGCTCTCCACCGCCCGGTACACCACCTCAGACCGGGGCTCCCCCACGCCTTCGGCCATCAAGCGGTCGATCGCCTCGACCTGCTTCTTGCTGAACCGCACCAGTACCGGTGTTACCACCCGATAAGTATGCCCATAGCGACATCGCATTGGCAAGCGCTTTTATAGAATTTCAGATCATTTCACTCATCACGAGCCCATGGGTTGGAGTTCGTCTTCCAGGCCTTCTTCTTCTCGTACCAGGTTCCATCCGAAGCGCTCGGCCAGGGCCTCGCGGCCTTCGTCGGGGCCGCTGGCGATGATCTCGTCGCCGGCATAGAGCACGGCGCTGCCCCGGGGGCGGTACATGTAGCGGCCGGCCCGGCGGATGGCCAGCACGGTGAAGCCGGGCTCGATGTTGAGGGCCAGCTGCTTCAGCGAGGCGCCGTCGGCGCCGCTGCCCGACGCCACTGGGAGGTCTACCACCACCTCGTCGGAGTCGCCGAGGGCGATCTCCAAAATGGGGTGGACCTCTTCGCCCTGTTCCACCAGCGAGATCATCTGGCGGGCCTGATCGCCGATGTCCTCGGCGGCTTGGCCCAGGTGCAGCAGGCCCCGCAGCGGCGAGGGGTCGATGTTGTTGGCCGCGGCCCGCAGCACCCACAGCTCCAACTGATGGTTCATCTCGTCGAGGCGTCCCTCGAGAAGCCGCACCTGGGCGGCCAAGCCCCGGTCGTTGAGCACCAGCGCCGAATACGCCAGCCCCACCGCGGCCTCCGAGAGGTCCTTCATCTCCACCAGCACATCCACCGCCCGATCCAGATCGGAGATCCAGGGATCCTCAGGGGCCATCGGCTCCTCCCACATGGGTGCCGCGGCCAGCTGGTGCAGCCGCATGATGCCCGCGGGCGAGCCCCGCAAGAACAGCACATCGCCGGGCATCATGAGCTGGTCGCCGCCCACGTCGGTGATCCAGCTTCGGTCCCGGCGGATGGCCATGACCCGCATCCCGGCCACCACGGGCAGCTCCAGGTCGCCGAGGGGACGGCGTACCATGTGGGATCCCTCGTGCACCACCAGGCGGTGCGAGATCTCCTCAGCGCTGGTCATGTCGGCCACCAGCTCAGCGGGGATTCCCAGGCGGCGGGTCACGATCCGGGAGATGTCCACCGCATCGTTGGCGATCCGCTCGATGGCGCTGATCACCTGGAGCACCGAGGACATGCCGTCGGCCTCGCGGGGGTGGCGAACGGCCAAAATGCACACCGCTCGCATGCCCTGCACCAGCTCGGTCATCTTGACCTCGAGATCATCGACCTCGGTGGCCATGTCCGGGTCGCCGAAATACAGGGCGGCATAGGCCAGGTCCACCATCAGCTCGGAGAGGTCTTTGGCCTCGGCGAGCATGGCCCGAAGATTGCGGGGTTTATCGTCCATTGTGAACTCCCTTCAAACTAGCCATTGGCAGTTCACCCTGCCCCTATCGCCTCGATGGCGAACACCAGGGTGAGGGCCCCCACCAGATCGAGCACCGCGGTCACCGTCGGGATGCCCACCGAATCGGGGTCGACCCCGAAGCGAACCGCGGCGATGGTCCCGTAGTAGGCCACGGCCACCACCACCACCAGGGCCAACACTCCGCCCACCAGCGCGATCCCCACCAATCGGCCCAACCCCGGCCCGGCCAGATCCACCACCGATCCTGCTCCCTGGGAGACCAGGGCCAAGAAGGCGAACACCGGCAGCGCCAACCCCACCGTCACCCCCACATCGCTGCGGGCCCGCCGCTGGGGAACAATCGAGGGGCCGATCAAGCCCAGGTGCAGTTTGCTCGACAGCCGATTGGCCAAGATGCCCCCCAGCGCGCCGGCGGTGGCCAAAAAACCGGGTATCAGCACCAACAGCACCGGGCGGTCGGAGAACACGTCGAACCGGTTCTCCACGGTGACCCCGGCCATGAGCGACAAGAACCCGGCCAGCACCAGCACCGGCATCGACTCCCGCAGCACGGTTCGCAACAGCGGGGCCTGGGATCGGACGGCGGCCGCCAGCGACCCCACGGTGCCTGCGGCCACCACCCCGGCGACCACCGGGGTGACCACGTCGTGGCGCACCAGATAGGACGCCACGATGAGCGCGGGCAGAGCCAGCACGTCGCCAGCGGCGGTCACCATGGGGGCGGTCACGTTGTCGGGGTCGAGATTCCAGCGAACCGATGCGGTGGCCATGCCCAGCGTCACCAACATCACGAAAACCGAGGCCAGCGTGCCCCCCACCACCGAGATGACCACGTAGTCGGCCACGCCGATGGCGTTGTCGACCCCGAGATTCGACGCCGCCGCCGAGGCCAGCAATGCCAGCACCAGCGACATCACGAGGGTCAGCACCATCGACGCCCACACGTTTTGGCCCACCACGCTGGACGACCGCAGCGACAGGCGGAAGGTGCCGGTGTGGATGGCGGTGCCGAGGCGGCTGCCCAGCGCCCCGAAGATCTTCCCCGGAAGAGCTATGGCCGCCGGCACCAACAGCAAGAGGCCGGGCAGCTCGGCCAGCCGCTCGTGGCTTTGGCCCAGCACCACGCCGGCGACCACGCTGGTCACCGCCAGAATGCACAACGCCCCTAGCGACTGGCGCACGCCCCGGGGGTCGGGGCCGAGCAGCCACACCCGGGGCAGCCGAAGCTGCGGATGCCGAACGCCGGCGAAGCCGAAGAGCTTCATCGCCTAGCCCAGCGCGGTGACACTTCTGCGACAAGAGGAGTACCGCACCGCATTTCCCGGTACCCCGCCCCCGCTATCCCGCCGCGGCCTGACCCAGCTGGCGCAGCCGGGCCTGGCAGTCTTCCCAGGCCTGGCTCAAGATGTCGGCCACCGTCCGCACCTCGTCGATGCGGCCCATCACCTGGCCCCCGAAGGGGACTGCCACGTCCATCTGACCGCCGAAGTACTGGTCCATTAGCCGGTCGAGGCCGGGCATCTGTACCTGGTCGTGGTGCTCCATCTCGGCGGTTAGTTCAGTTCGCAGCGCCCGCATGCCAGGCCGGCCGAACCGGTTCAACAAAACGGTGTCGGTCTCGGCGGCCGCCACCACCGCCTGCTTCCAGTTGTCGTGCACCGGCGACTCAGCCGCCGACAGCATCCTGGTGCCCATCTGCACGCCGTCGGCCCCCAAGGCCAGCGCCGCGGCCATGGACACCCCGTCGCAGATTCCGCCCGCGGCGATCACCGGCACGTCGACTTCGGCCACAACCAGCGGAGTGAGCACCATGGTGGACGACCCGTGGGGGTTCTTGAACCCGCCGCCCTCCACGCCTTCGACGATGAGGCCGTCGACCCCGGCGTCCACTGCCTTGAGAGCCCCCCGCAAGGTGGGCACCACGTGGAAAACCGTGATCCCGGCGTCTTTCAGCATGGCGGTGAACCGGTTGGGGTCGCCCGCCGAGGTGGTCACAAACCCCACCTCATGTTCGATAACGAAATCGATAACAGTGGCGTCGGGCACCAGCAGCTGGGCGATGTTCACGCCCCACGGGCGGTCGGTGAGATCGCGCATCTTGGCGATCTCCACCTTGATGTCGTCGAGCTGGCCCGATGAGGTCTCGACAATGCCCATGGCGCCGGCGTTTGACACCGCAGACGCCAGCTGGGCTCGGGCGATATAGCCCATGGGGGCCTGCACCACGGGGATGTCGATGCCCAACAGCTCGGTGATCCGGGTTCTCATGACGCCAGCCTCACCGGTACGAGCACTGGCCGAGAAATCCAAGACCAAGCCGGCACCAGCTCAAGCCGCCATCGTGATGCGACCCGACAAGAACAAATCACTTCCGCCGCCCCGGGCCGAAACCCCGGCGCCGGAGATCGCGCAGCAGCGGGGGCAAGGGACGGCGAAGAGGGCGGTAGAACAGCGGCAGCCGCTGGTAGGGAGAAGGCCGGTCGGTGCTCCACTTGCCCGGCGGCGCCGAAGTGATGGAAGCCAGCCCGACCAGGCAGTTGTCGTAGTTCACGCGCCATCCGGCATAGTCCCGCCATGCCTGCTCCCGGTCCTCCACCACGGGGACCCCGGCACTCTTGAGGGCCTCGTAAGCCTCGTAGAACTCGTGGCGGCGCACGGTGATCGGCGATGTTGGCGACGGGTCGGGGTCATAGTCGATGGCGAAGAAGTCGGCGATGTTGCGCAGAGCCACATAGCCCGATCGGATCATGAACGGCGCCGCCGGCGAATGGGGCACCGCCACCGTCGACAACATGACGGCCGCAGTGTCCAAGATGCAGCCCGCGGCGGTCACCCACGACCGGTCGGAGCGCACCGACCGGAAGAAGGCCAGCGCCGGATAGGTCTGGTGGGTTCCCTCGATGTGGATGAACCAGTGCTCCCACTCGGTCCAGGTCTCCCCCATGTCTTCGAGGCCGCCAGTCTCGTGGGCCAAGATGATCATGGCCTCCGGCGTTGGCGGGTTCCCGGCCCGAATCTCCAAGCGGGCCACTGCGGCCTCTCTGGTGCTGAACGCGCTGTGCATGAGGGGCAAGAAGCTGATCAGCAGCGCCACGATACCCAGGCCGATGAGCGCCTCGGCCACCACCAGAACCTGGGTGAACAGGTCGGTGGCCACCCAGTAGCCCAGGGTGGTGAGCGACCAGCCGCTAAGCACCAGAGCCTCCCGGTAGGGGTGCACGTCCAACGCCCAAAACATCAGCGAGAAGCCGTATATGACCCCGATGGCCCACACCATTGGCAGCAACATGAGCGTGGTGGGGGCGTAGCGGGCCAACAGCGCATCCCGAGCCTCGTAGGTCTTGCGGCGCCGGGCGAGCATTGAGAACAACAGCCCCATGCCCACATAAACGAACCGAATCAACAAACTTCGCTCGGCCCGGGGCACCACCACCGTCTGAATGGCGACCAACAGCGTGCCCAGTGCGATCAGGGCCCCGAACGCAAACACGATCCCTTCTGCCGGATTCATACGGGATAAAGACTACGGGACTGCTGAAGCCACCTCGGTCAACCCGCCTACGCTCTAGCCATGGCGAAGATCCAGATCGGCCCTGAGCTCACCAATGACGCTCCTGTGGGAACGGCGATCGGGGCGGTACCTCCCCGGCGCATCCCGGTGGAGGTCCCCACTCACCGGTATATCTCTCCAGAGTGGGCCGAGTTGGAGACGGCCCATGTGTGGCCCAAGGCCTGGCAGCTGGCCTGCACGGTGGATCACGTGCCGGAGCCGGGCGACTGGTTCGAGTACTCGGTGGGCGATCTGTCGGTGCTCATCGTGCGGGGCGACGACGGAGTGCTGCGGGGCTTCCAGAACGTGTGCCGCCACCGGGGCAATGTGCTGTGCACCGGGTCGGGCTCGGGGCTGACCGAGCTGCGCTGCATCTACCACCGGTGGAGCTGGACCCTGGACGGCAAATTGCGAGAGGTGCCGTCGCGCCGGGGTTTCGGGGCACTGCGCAACGACGACTACCCGCTGTTCCCGGTGCAGGTGGGCACCTGGGGGCCGCTGGTGTTCGTGAACCTGGACATAGACGCCGAGCCCCTCGACGAGTATCTGGAGGCCATTCCCAGCTTGCTGGAGTGGGCCCGCATGGACGAGTACGGCTGCGCCTATGACCTCACCGTGCCGCTGCCGTGCAACTGGAAGACCCTCATCGAAGCGTTCAGCGAGACCTACCACGTGCAGGGCATCCACCGGGAGATGCTGCCCAGCTGCGACGACGTCAACTCGGTGAACCGGCTCTACGGCCGACACGGCTCACTGCACCAGCCCTACGGGGTGCCCAGCCCCCGGCTGCGCAACGGGGCCACCGACCAGGAGATCTGGGAGTCGATCATCGTCACCCAGGGCGCCCGCTACGGCCAAGACTCTGAGAACCCGGGGCCGTGCCCGCCAATTCCCGACGGCGGAAGCGTGCGCGACGTGCTGGAGGAACTGGTGCGGGACCAGACCACACAAAAGGGGCTCGACCTGGACAGCTTCAACCAGTCGCAGATGCTGGATCTGTTCCAGTTCAACCTGTTCCCCAACATCACGGTGATCGTGATGTGCGACTCCATCACCGTGCTTCGGTCCCGCCCCGGCGACACCCCCGACGACGCCTACATGGACCTGCTGCACCTCGACCGCCGCCCCCCGGGCACCGACCGCACCCAGCCCATGCAAGCCACGATCCCCGCCGAGGAAGCAGCCATGAACCTGGTGTTCGACCAGGATCTCTCCAACCTCCAACGAGCCCAGCGCGGCCTGCACCAGCCGGGGTTGGACCACATCGTGTTGAGCCGCGAGGAAATGCGAATAATCAACCTCCACTACAACCTTGAAGAGTTCATCGGCATCAACGAACTCTCCGAAGAGGCCGTGGCCGAAATAGAAGCCCTCAGAGGCCAACCAGCAGCCATCGGCCCCGTCGTCGGCTAGTAGAGATCATCCGGGATACACGTCGTCCATGGTCCAGGTGATGATCTCGCGGGTGGGGTGGGCGACTTCGTGGAATGAGGGGGCGTAGCCGGCGGCGGAGATGAACCAGAAGGGCGACTCGGGGGCCAAGGCTTCTTGGGCCCAGCCGTGGCCGCTGTCGGCTAGGCGTTCTAGGGCGGTGGCATGGTCCAAGAATGTCTTGGCGTCGGCGGGGCGGGTGCGGAACTTGACCGAGCCGGTGACCACCCCGCCGTCGAGGGTGCGGGCAGCCAGGTCGATCTCCACTTCGCGGCGGGAGCGGTCGCTGCCGGCCCATCGGCCCCACTCGGCCACTGCGGGCAGACCCCGGGCAGGCCCCCAGCGACGGCAGGCTTGGCGGGCTACGTCTTCGAAGACGTGCTGGCCGACATAGGAGGGAAATATTTCGGGCTCGATCCGAACCCGCCACGCAGCTTCCGGGCCGAGGACGGCCACCGCTGACTCTGTCGGCAATCCGATTCCGTAGTGAAAGCGCGTAGCGGGATCGGCCAGCCGATAGCGGATCCCCCGCTGGGGCGAGGCCCCGAAGTTGACCTCCCGCACCAAATACGACATGTCCTCAAGCTGGTCGACTATTCGCTTCAGCGGCGTGTCAGCCCGCTGGCCCATCGACGCGGCGATCTCTCCGACAGTTCGGGAACCCAGCCCGACGCTGGCCAGCACAGCTCGGTAACGGGAGGTGTTGCGCAATCCCTCCTCTTGGTCGATCTCGGTCGCCAAGCGAGAGCGGACCACACCGTGGGGCGAAAGGAGAAGATCGGCGATGTTCTCCCCCACCGGGCGGGTGTCATCGACCACGGACAGATTGGCCGGTAGGCCGCCGAAGGCCGCGTAGGCGCGAACCCGATCTCGGGGCTCATACTGGGAAACCATCTGGCCGGCGTTGTAGTAGTCGAACGGCTCAAGTGGTATCACGGCGTCAAGGCGTCCGTAGAGCGGAGACCCCCCGGCGGCCAAAGCCTCGAGAGTGCGCACCGCCGACCCCGAGAGCACGACGAGCAGGCCCGCAGAGCGGGGCAAACCCGACTCCCACACTGCGTTCAGCTCCGAGGCGACCTCACGCAACCCACTCTCACCGTCGGCGAGATACTGGAACTCGTCCAACACGATGACGGTCGGATGGGCGGGCCGCAACCCAAACAGAGTGCGAAAGACCGTGCGCCAAGTCGGGTGATCCTCAAAGCGGATCTCTTCTCCCGACCAACGGGCTGCTTCTTCAAGCAGTGCCTGGCGGTTGAACATCGGGGTGGTGGACGAAGCCGAATAGTGCAGCACCTGCTCAGTCGGCCAGAGATTGGACAGCAGATAGGTCTTGCCCACCCGTCGGCGACCGCGTACGAGCGCTAGAGCGGGTGTGCCGCGCTCCAGCAGAGTTTGCAGCTTCGCCGCCTCCGCCTCCCGGTTGACAAGGGCCCTTGGCTCCATGCTGTAACGATATAATCAACTAATATGTTAGTCAACTAATATATCGATATGCTAATACGTTAGTTGGCTAGCTTGTCTGTTTGCCGCGGCGTTGGCGGGCGACTTCGAAGCACAAGATGGCGGCGGCGGAGGCGACGTTGAGGGATTCGACGTCGGGGGCCATGGGGATGGACACCCAGCGATCCACGGCCGCGGTCTGATCAAGGCCGTGGGCCTCGTTGCCCACCACCAGGGTGAGAGGGCCGGTCAGGTCGGCTTGGTCGTAGGGGACGCCTCGGTGGGGGTCGGCACCCACTCGCTCTCCCTTCGGCCCAGCCTCGGCCAGTGGTACTCGAAACAGAGCACCGGCCGAAGCCCGCACGGTCTTGGGGTTCCAGGGGTCCACCGAGCCGGGGCTGAACACCACCGCTTGAGCGCCAGCGGCCACCGCGCTGCGCACGATGGTTCCGGCGTTGCCGGGGTCGGCCACTCCGGCTAGCTCGACCGCGAAATCGCCTTCGGCAACAGGCGCCAACTGGGGAATGCGGGCTGTGGCCATGACTCCCTGGGGGGTGACCACCGAACCGACATTGGCCAAAACGCCGTCGCCCACCGTCCACACCGGGGCCTCCACTGAGACTCCCATGTCCGCCCACAAGTCGATCACGGGCTCCACGAACACATCGACGATTTCCAAACCGGCGGCCACCGCTTCGACCAGTAGCTGAGGGCCGTCGATGACGAACTTGCCGGTCTCAGAGCGCTCTCGGCGGTTGCGGACCAGTCGGCGAAGTTCCGCGACCCGGGGGTTCTTGGAACTGAGCTTCAGCGCTACCCCACTGAGGCGGTTTCTTGCTCCGCCGCGTCGTCTGCGGCGGCTTCGTCGGCAGCGGCCTCGTCGGCGGCAGCATCAGGCGCAGCTTTGGCCACCTCGACCAGTGCAGTGAAGGCCGCAGGATCGTCCACGGCCAGCTCGGCCAAGATCTTGCGGTCGACCTCCACGTCGGCCAGCTTCAGGCCGTTGATGAACCGGCTATAGGTGGTGCCATTTTGGCGGCAGGCGGCGTTGATGCGCTGTATCCACAGACGGCGGAACTCGCCCTTGCGGGCCCGGCGGTCCCGAAAGGCATACTGACCGCTGTGCATCAACTGCTCGTTGGCACCCCGGAAAGTGCGGCTCTTGTTGCCGTAATACCCCTTGGCCCGCTTCACCACCGCCCTGCGGCGCTTGCGAGAAGTTACCGCGCGCTTGACTCTGGCCATCTTGTGCTTCTCCTTGAACTCAAACTGAACTAAAACTCGTCGAGTCAGGCCCTACAAACCCAATTGGCGCTTGACCGCCGGGGCGTCAGCAGACGACACCGCGGCCGGGCCGCGCAGCTGGCGCTTGCGCTTGGGGGCCTTCTTCTCGAGGATGTGGTTCTTGTAGGCGCTGCGGCGGCGGAGCTTGCCGGTGCCAGTGGTCTTGAACCGCTTGGCTGCGCCTCGGTGGGTCTTCATCTTGGGCATATCAGTTGTCTGCGCTTTGGGGAGCAGTCTCGGTTGCCTCGGCTTCTTCGACCGGTGGGCGAGCAGACCGGGCGGCCTGCTTGCGGGACTTCTTCGTCGTCACCGGACCAAGCACCATGACCATGTTGCGGCCGTCCAGCCTCGGATAGACCTCGACCTTGGCCACTTCTTCCACCTCGGCCGCGATGTCATCGAGAATGCGCCTCCCCAACTCGGGATGCTGCACCTCGCGGCCGCGGAACATGATCGTTACCTTTACTTTGGAGCCGTCTTCCAAAAACCCGCGCACCTTGCGTGTCTTGGTCTCAAAGTCCCCGGGCCCGATCTTGGGCCGGTACTTCATCTCCTTGACGACGATGTTGGTGCTGTTTCGCCGGGATTCCTTGGCCCGCTGGGCGGCCTCGTACTTGTACTTGCCGTAGTCCATGATCCGGCAAACCGGCGGGTTCGCCTTATCGGCTACCTCCACCAAATCCAGGCCGGCATCACGGGCCATGTCCAATGCCTCAGGCAGCGGGCGAATGCCTACTTGCTGCCCATCTTGACCAACGAGCCGTACCTCTCGAGCTCTGATCCGGTCGTTGATCCGGGGCTCAGCATCTGCCGAAGCTATGGCCGATCACCGCTCTGCAATGCGCATGTTCCTCTCTCTCGACTAATGGGGTTGGCACGCTGGGATTAATTCCACCCCGCTTGCGTACCGAAGTTGCCGGGTAACAGTATCAGCGTTGAGGGACAATCACGCCAGACGAGGCGAAAAGGAGCCGAAGAAAGAAATGAGCACACTATGGACGCCTGGTGGCGAGGTACCGGTAGACGACGGGCGGAGAGGGTCAGCAACCCCGCCGCCGCAAGGCCCGCCCGATCAAATCGATGACCCGCTGGCCGGGCTGAGCGACGAGGAGCGAGCCCAGGCCGAAGAACTGGCCCAGCAGCTCGCCGAAGCCAGAGAGCAGATCGCCAACACTCCGGCATCAGTGGTGGTGGGCAACCATGCCATGGGCCTCTATGAGCTGGGGGCCATCCACCTCAGCCAGCAGCCGCCCAACTTGGAAGAGGCCCGACTGGCCATCGACGCCCTCGGGACGCTGGTAGAGGGAATGGAGGGCCGGCTCGGCGAGCACGAGGCGACCCTCAATGAGGCTCTGCATCAGATCCGCATGGCCTTCGTACAGGTGTCGCGGGCGATGGAAGGGACTGCTGAGGGGGCTGCTGAGGGGGACGCTGAGGAGTAACCCCAGCGGCCTCCCACACGCCCCGGTGGCCGGGGGCCAGCCAGAAAGTCACCTGGGTCCCGGTCTCGATGCTGCGGGTGCCGTCAGCGATCGCGGTGCAATGGAACGGGTATTCGGTGCCGCTGTCGGCGGCGATTACTCCCCAGCCGATGGCGTCGTCGAAGCTCACCACGCGGCCAACCATTGAATTGCCGCGGGCAGTCAGGCTCAATGGACGATCTTGGCCAGGGGCAGTTCGATGATGTCGCTGGCCCCGGCGTCGCGCAGGTCGGGGATCAAGACATTGATGTCGATCTTGGGCACCACCGTCTCCACCGCGTAGCCGTGGCCCCCGAACAGCTCGTTGACAGTGGGCGCCTTCATGGACGGCAGCAGGTCGATCACCTTGTCCAGGCTGGCGGACGGAACGTTCATCTTGACCAGCACCTTGCCCCTGGCCTCCAGCACCCCGCCCAACAAGGTGTGGATCTGCTCCATGGCGTGGCGCCGCTCCGGGTCGGCGTAGCTGGTCGGGTTGGCCACCAGCTCGGTGTAGGACGTGAGGATGGTGTGGATGATCTTGAGGCCGGCCGCCCGCAGTGCCCGCCCCGTCTCGGTGATCTCCACCACCGCATCCACGATGTCGGGGGCCTTGGCCTCAGTGGCCCCGTATGACAGGGCGATGTCGGCCTCGATTTCCAACCCGTCGAAGAACTGCTTTGTCAACGCGGGGTACTCGCTGGAGATCTTCACCCCTTGGGGAAGATCCCCGGCCGACTCCCACGGCGAGTCGCCGGGAACCGCCAACACCATCCGGATCGGCTGTGAGGTGTTCTTGGAGTATTGGAGCTTGCCCAGCGACACCACATCGCTGCCCGTCTCCGCCACCCAGTCGCGCCCGGTTATGCCCAAATCAAACAGCCCATCGGCCACATAGCGGGGAATCTCCTGAGGCCGGAGGATGCGAACCTGAGCGATGCGAGGGTCGTCGATCGTCCCCTTGTAGGCCACATCCGAGCTGCGATGCACGGGGATGTCGGCGGCGTCGAAGAGCTCTAAGGTCGCTTTTTCCAACGACCCCTTGGGCAGAACCAACGAGAGCATGTCCCAACGCTACCGGGCTGAAAGTCTCGGGCAGGTATCAATACCCGGTTGTCACCGCTCGGTACCCGGCGCCTGCAATTCAGACGCCGCCAGCCGGGGGCCGGAGATCGATCCGAAGGTCCGAGCCAAGCTGAGCGACGCCGGCGAACTCTCCCCTCCACACATCGGCGACCGTGGCCGCCCCGGGGCCGGAGAACATCGCACGGCCGTCTTCGCCGCCGAACAGGGCCGGGGCCAGATACACCGCATAGTGGTCCACCAGGCCCGCTCGATGGAATGCGGTCGCGGTGGCCGCACCCCCTTCGACCAGGAGTTGGACCACGCCCTGCTCCCCCAGTTCCCGGAGCACTTCCTCAAGCGGGCCGTCCATCTCCTGAGCCGGGTGGACGCGGGCATCAGCAGGGGCGGTACCCAGCACGATCCGCTTCGGCTGGCTTGTGCGGGGGGTTATGCCGGAGGGGGGCTGCCAGTCGCGCATCGTAAGAGCAGGATCGTCTGCTCGAACAGTGCCCGCCCCCACCAGCACCGCATCGCTCTCGGCTCGCAGACGGTGGGCGTCAACCCGGGCCTCTGGGCCGGTGATCCACTGGCTGGTGGCGTCAGGGGCGGCAATGCGTCCGTCCAAGCTGGCGGCCAACTTGAGCACAACCCAGGGCAGCCCGGTGCGGCGGTGCTTGAGATAGGGCGTGAGCAGCTCGGCGGCTTCGACGGCCCGCATCCCCACTTCGACTGCTACGCCAGCTTCACGGAGCGCGGCGATGCCCTGACCAGAAACAACGGGATCAGGATCTTCGATGGCGACCACTACCCGAGCTACCCCCGCGGCGATGATGGCGTCGGTACACGGCCCGGTGCGACCGTGATGGTTGCAAGGTTCCAGAGTGGTGTAGAGGTCGGCACTCTGGGCCCGTTCGCCAGCCGCCTCCAGAGCGTTGATCTCAGCGTGGTTGCCACCCGGCACCGACGTGGCCCCCATGTACTGGCTTTCCCCGGCGTCGATCACGCACCCCACCCACGGGTTGGGGGAGGTCACCAGCCGACAGGAGCGGGCGGCCTCCAGGGCCAAATCCATCATCTGATCTGGTCGACGCGGGCTTGAGGTCAATGCTCAGTCGGTTCGTCGGCCAGCAGGCGCAGCGCATGGGGAATTACGTCGAGCACCGCGTCCAGACACTCCACCGAGCCCTTGGGAGAGCCGGGCAAGTTCACGATCAGCGCCGTGCCCCTCGTGCCGGCGATGGCTCTCGACAGCCGCCCGAACGGGCTCACCAGCCGGGCAGCCTCGGCCAAGCCGTCGGCCCGGCGCTCCAGCACCGCGGCGGTGCCCTCCGGGGTGAGGTCGCGGGGGCCGAATCCGGTTCCCCCGGTGGTCACGATGAGGCCGGCAAACCCGTCGGACATCCCCAGCAACGTGTCGCGTACCGACTCGACGCCGTCCTCCACGGCCCGGCGCTCGGCGATGTCATAGCCCTCGACGGTGAGCATCTCAACCAGGGCGTCGCCTGAGCCGTCTTGGCGGGTCCCGGCTATCACGCCGTCGGAAACGGTCAGGACTTTTGCCGACAAACCCGCGGTCTTTTGGTCAGCCATCGCCGATCAGGCTAGCTGTCCGGGGTTTTGTAAATGACAACGAACATCCCATCGGTGTTGTGGTCTTGGGGGAGGACAAGGGCGCCGCGGCCGCGGGGGCGCCATTGGGGTTCGGTAATGGGGACAGGGACGGCTTCAGGGTGCTCTCGAGCCACCATCTCGTCGATTCCCGACGTTTCGGCCGCAGTCATGGTGCAGACGCTGTACACCACCACTCCCCCTGGACGGGTCAGGTGCAACGCGGCCCGAGTCAACTCTGTCTGAAGGCGAGCCAACTCGGCTATGTCGCCGGTGTTGATCCGCCAGCGGGCATCGGCTCGCCGGCCCAACACGCCCAGCCCGGAGCAGGGAGCGTCCACCAGCACCCGGTCGAAGGCGCCGGGGCGAAACGGCGGGCGGCAGCCGTCGGCGGCCAACACACCAGCGAGCGGGGCACCGGTTCGCGCCGCGTTAGCCGCCACCAGCGACGCCCGATGCCGGCGGCGGTCAGCTGCCACCACCGCTATCGAGTCTTGGGCCAGCGCAGTGGCCTTGCCGCCGGGGCCGGCGCACATGTCCAGCACCCGCTCCCCCGGCTGAGCGCCGACCAACTCGGCCACCCATTGCGAGGCTTGATCCTGGGTGTAGCCGTCGGATCGGGAGGTGACCGGAGCCGCACGGTTCATCTGCTCCAGCGCAGCGCGGGCATCGTCAGCTCCCAGGTCATCGCCCAGTTGGTTCACCAGCCAGTCTGGATAGCTCAGCCTTACGGCCTCGGTAGGCCAAGTGGGCTCCAGATCGGCCACCCGGCGCAAGACGGCGTTGACGAACCCCCGCTCACGGCGGGGGGCGGCTTCAACGGTCTCGCTCACCGCGGCATACGCCGGGATGTCCATCATGTGGAGCTGATAGGCCCCGATCCGCAGCAGGTTGCGGGTGGTGAGCTCGGGCGGGTGGGACACGAAGCCGTCGATGAGGTGGTCCAGGGCCCGGCGCATACGGGTGACCCCGTAGACCAGCTCAGTGATGAACGGCGCATCGCGCTCGGGCAGCTCGGCTGAGGCCAGCACCAGATTGGCAAAGGCGCCATCACCCTCGACGCGGTCTAGGAGCTTGGCGGCGATGGCTCGAGCGTTGCCCGACGCTTTGCCCGACGCCTTGCCCGACTGCGGGCGGCTCACGATCCGAGCCGCTCGCCAGGAGTCGGACGGGCACCCCGGAGCCAGTCCTCGGCGGCTTGGCGGGACTTGCCCTCGGCCTGGACCTCCAATAGGCGAAGCTGCCCATCTCCGGTGCTCACAAGAGCCCCGTCCAGCGCTCCGGAAATCTGCGATCCCTCCGCCAATTGGGCCCCCCAGATCTTCAAGTTCTTACCCCGCCAGGTGGTCCACGCCCCGCCCACTCGCACCTGTCGATGCAAGAACTCTGCGGCCTGCTCCCAGTCGAGGTGAAGCTCATCCCGGGTGATCTTGGAGGCATAGACCGGCTCGCCCTGCTGGGGCTCTGCCGGGCCCAGGCCATCTCGCAAAGCCTCGACCAGCACGGGAACGGCGGCGTCTACCAAATCAGCCCGCAGCGACGGCGCGGTGGCATCGGGGGCGATGGGCACCTCAACCCGGCGGTAGACACCGCCGGTGTCGAGACCCTCAGCCACCTCCATGAGACACACCCCGGTGGTCTGATCACCGGCCAAGATGGCCCTCTCCACCGGGGCCGCCCCCCGCCACCGGGGCAACAGCGAGAAGTGGACGTTGACCATGGCCAATCGGTCGAGCACGTGGGGCTTGATGATCTGCCCGAAGGCCACCACCACGCCCAGATCGGCATCGGTGCCCAGCACATCGTCCACGTCGGAGGTGACCGGGATGCCCAGGCTCTGGGCCGCGGCTTTCACCGGACTGGGAGTGGGAGCGGCCCGCCGTCCTCGGCGCTTGTCGGGCCGGGTCACGACCAGGGCAACATCGAATCCGGCGGCGGCCAGCGCTTCCAGGAACGGCACCGCCTCTAAGGGAGTGCCGAGAAAAACCAGCCGGCCGACTTCAGCCGGCGGGTCGATCACGGCAGCGACAAACCGTCGCCGGTGCCGGAGGGACGACTCTGTCCGCTCATCGTCCGCTGGCGCAGGATTCGCTTGGCCTCGCGGCGCTGGTCCTCATCCAGGTAGTCGAGCAGGATCTTGCCCTCTAGATGGTCCAGCTCATGCTGGAACAGGCGGGCCTCAAGATCCTCGGCCTCAAGGCTCACCTCATTGCCATCTAGGTCGTAGGCCCTCAGGTGGATGCTGCGGGGCCGGACGATCTCCCACGTCAGCTCGGGCACCGAAAGGCAGCCCTCGTTGTAGGTCCACTCGCCGTCGCTGTCGGTGATCTCGGGGTTTACCAACACACCGGGGCCATCGCCGAAGTCGTACACGAAGAACCGCTGCGACACCCCCACCTGCGGTGCGGCCAGCCCGATGCCGGGGGCTTCGTACATGGCAGTGAGCATCTCTTGGCACAGATCAGCCATTGCTCCGTCGACATCGGTCACATCATCAGCCACGCGCCGCAGCACCGGGTCGCCATACACCCGTATCCGCAGTGGGACCATCGTTTCAGGTTACCGTCAATCCGTGGGCGACTCGCATTACTTCAGCGCCTCACCCGGCGGAAAACGGCGGCCGGGAACGGTTGCTTTGAGGGTCGGCGATCTGGATGTGGAGCTGGACACCGATCGGGGCGTGTTCTCACCCGATGAGCTGGATTTTGGCACTCGATACCTGCTGGCCGAAGCGCCCCGGCCACCACATGACGGGCCAATGCTGGACCTGGGCTGCGGCTATGGGCCGATTGCGGTTGCGCTGGGCCAATGGTCGCCGCAGGCCCCACTGTGGGCGGTAGACGTGAACTCCCGGGCCCTTGAGCTGTGCCGGGCCAACCTGGATCGCCATGGCCGAACCGACGCCACCGTGTGCCATCCCGACGAGGTGTCGCCAGATGTGCGGTTTGCCGCCATCTACTCCAACCCCCCCATCCGCATCGGCAAAGCCGCCCTCCACGAGGTACTCGCCCAATGGCTGGGGCGGCTGGCCGAAGAGGGCCGGGCCTACCTGGTGGTCAACAAGAATCTGGGCTCCGACTCCCTGGCCCGCTGGCTCAACCAACAAGGCTGGCCCACCACCCGCCTCAGCTCCCGCCGCGGCTACCGAATCCTCGAGACACTGCCCCGCGCCTGAGACAAACTGTCATATCCTCGGGCTATAGTGAGGATGCTTCCCCCAAAGAACATCCAACACGAAAGTCAAACAAGCATGGATGTGTCATCAACTGTCATTCTGAGCGTTTACGGGGCGAGCGTTCTCAGCATCGTCGGCTTCTATCTGAGGCGCTTTGAGCGCCGGCTCGACAGCCTCGAAGCCAACATGATTCGCTCCCTTGAGCGCATTGACAACAGATTCGAGCGGACCGACGACAGGCTGAACAACCACGGAGAGCGGATATCCACTCTCGAGGGCCAAATTCTCGAATAGGGCTAGATCGCTCTGATGGGGTCTACGTCGATGCGGAGTCTCCCGCTGGGGCGCTCCACTGAGGCGAGGGCGTTGCAGAGGGTGTCGTATTCGGGGGCTCGCAGGTAGAACTGGCCGCTGGGGTCGGGGGCGATGCGGATGTCCAGAGGATTGCCGAATCGCGCCATGAATTCCGGCGCGGCCGGTCCGGAGACGACGGCGATGGCCCCGTAGGGGGGCAGGCTCAGCCCTTGGCGGCGGTCTCGCTCGGCGCGGGCCAAAAGCGCGGGGTCGGCCTGGAGCGCGGCCACCACCGCGGGGTCGTCGGGCAGGCGGGTCTGAATCAGGATGCGCCCGCCATCAGTCCGCGGGCCAGTGATCCGCGCGGCCCGGGCGATGAGGGCCAGCGCCTGCTCCCGGGCACGGAATCGGGGGGCCAGCAGTTCTTGGTCGAATTCCAAGAAGGCAACCACGTCGAAGGGCCGGCCCAGATGCAGCACCGCCTCGGTGCCGACCACGACCCGGGCAGTGGCCGGGCCGTTGTAGCCGCTGCCGGTGACCTCCGCCACCGGGGTCTGGATCAGCGCTTCAACTTCCTCGCGAACCCGCTTCACCCCGGCCCTCAGGTTCTTCATCCCGGTGCTGCCGCAGTCGGCGCACACCAGCGGGCGGGCGTGGTCTCCGGCCCGGCACTTCAATCGCCCGTCGTCGCCTTGGCGCATGGACGCACCGCACTCGGTGCAAACAGCCAGCTCGCCGCACACTCGGCAGGCCAGCAACAGCGAACGGCCCAGCCGGTTCAGCACGCAGGCCACCCGGCCCCCCTCGCGCAGCGCATTCACCAGTGCCGGGGAATAGAGCCCGGCTCGCGCTGGATCCTCGCTTCGGCGATCCACCACCTCCACCTGCGGCCAGCCGTCGCGCTCTGCCCCCCGTGAAGGCCGCAGCAAGGGCTTGGACCTCAGCGCTTCCAGGCTGGGCACCGGCGACAACAGCACACAGGGCACCCCCGCCCGGCGAGCCCGCTCAATGGCCACATCCCGGCAACTCCAGGTGGGGGCGGACTCCGAGCGGTACGACTCGTCGTGCTCGTCGATCACCAGCACCGCGGCTAGCTCAGGGGTTGGCGCCCACGCGGCCGACATCGTGCCCACCACAGTGGCGCCAGCCGCAGCTGCCGCCCATCCGTCCGGGTAGCGAGCTGCCCACGCTCCCTCTCTGGCCAACCGGCTGCACAGCTGATCAGCCCGGTCGTGGTCGGGCACCAAGATCAGCGCCTGGCCTCGAGCGGCCGCGGCCATGGCCACCGCCAGCGGGTCGTCGGAGGGCCCATGGCGCAGGGTGCGGCCCTCGCCCTCCAACAAGTCGGCATAGTCGCCCGCGGACACCACCCGAGAGCGCCTAGGACGAGGGAGGTCGGCCACCATTCGGGGGGGCGAGGCGGTCCGCAGGTAGTGGACCCGTCGTCCAGCCCACCGCCAGGCGGCCCACTCGCTCAGCTCGATGAGACTGAGGTCAGGTCCCAGGCCGCTGAGTTTGGCCAAGGGCGCGAGCTCAACCCCTTCAGGAGGCTCCACCTCCACCTCGGTGATCCAACCGCCCACCCGGCGACCATGAAGCACCACCCGAACCATCGCCCCAACACCGAATCGGGGGTCGTCGGCCCAGCTTTCAGGAACCGTGTAGGTGAACTCGCGGTCAATTGCGACAACGTCGGGAAGAACCCGGACGTGCAACTACTACAGGCCCAGCGCTGAGCGGAGGTCGTCCACCCGGTCGGTGCGCTCCCAGGTGAACGTGCTTTCGGGGCTGCGCCCAAAGTGCCCGTAGGCGGCCGTATTGCGGTAGATCGGCCTCAACAGCTCCAAGTCCCTGATGATGGCCGCGGGGCGCAGATCGAAGATCTCACTCACTTGGTGGCTGATCTTGGCCGGGTCCACCGTCTCGGTGCCGAAAGTCTCCACCATCACCGACATCGGACGGGCGATGCCGATGGCATAGGACACCTGGACCTCGCAGCGGGAGGCCGCACCGGCGGCTACCACGTTCTTGGCCACCCAGCGGGCCGCATACGCCGCCGAGCGGTCCACCTTGCTGGGATCTTTGCCCGAGAAGGCGCCACCGCCGTGGCGGGCCATGCCCCCGTAGGTGTCCACGATTATCTTGCGACCGGTCAGCCCGGCATCGGCCACCGGGCCGCCCCGCACGAACTTCCCGGTGGGGTTGACGAGCACGTCGTAGTCGTCGTCTCGGAACTGCTCGGGAACCACCGGGTCGATGACCTGTTCTTTGAGGTCGTCTTTCATCTCGTTGAGATCGGTTCCGTCGCGGTGATGGGCCGACATCAGCACGGCGCTCAGGCCCACTGCCTTAGTGCCCTCATATTCAAACGTCACCTGGCTCTTGCCGTCGGGCCTCAGATAGGGCACGCATCCCGAGCGGCGGACCTCGGTCAAGCGTTCCACCATCCGGTGGGCGATGTGGATGGGAAGCGGCATCAGCTCGGGCGTCTCGTCGCAGGCGAAGCCGAACATCATCCCCTGGTCGCCGGCCCCCTGCTCCAGCGGGTCGAGCCTGTCCACTCCCTGGGCGATGTCGGGAGACTGGTCGTCGATGGACACCATCACACCGCAGGTGTTGCCGTCGAAGCCGTAGTCTTCCCGGTCGTAGCCGATGCCGATGATGGTGTCGCGCACCACCCGCGGGATGTCGATATAGCCCTCGGTGGAGATCTCACCGGCCACCACCACCAATCCGGTGGTCACCAAGGTCTCGCACGCCACCCGGCTGCCGATGTCCACGGCGAGCAGGGCATCCAGCACGCCATCGGAAATCTGATCGGCGATCTTGTCGGGATGGCCGCCGGTGACCGACTCAGACGTGAACTGGTAGCGGGTATTTGACCATTGGCTCATAGATTCTCCTGCTCGCCAGTACGGGCGTCTCGGTCGGCCATCACAAGGTCGAGCACTGCTTGGGCCACCTGGCGCTTGGAGCGCAGGCCGACCGGGTGGATTCGACCGTTTGAAGCTAGCACCAGCACTTCGTTGGTGTCGTAGGCAAAGCCGGTGTTTTCGGCTGTGACGTCGTTGGCCACGATGTAGTCGGCACCCTTGCCGTTCAGCTTGGCCGCGGCATTATCAGCCACGTCGCAAGTCTCTGCAGCGAATCCCACCAAGGTCTGGCCTTCGGGCTTGGACGCCCCCAGCGCAGCCAAGATGTCGGGGGTGGGCTCCAACTGGATGGCGGGAACTCCATCGCGCTTCTTGAGCTTCACACCGACCGGGTCCACCGGGCGGAAGTCGGCCACAGCCGCGGCCATGACCACCACATCGGCCGCCGCCGCCGCCTCGGTAGTGGCCGCGGCCATTTGCTCGGCTGTATCGACTCTCACCACTGTGACCCCTGGCACCACGGTTGCGCCCGGAGGTCCGGGGCGGTCCACGGTGGTGACGATGGTCACCTCGGCCCCCCGGCCAGCGGCCTCATCGGCGAAGGCGAAGCCCTGTTTGCCCGAGGAATGGTTCCCGATGTAGCGCACTGGGTCGATGGGCTCCCGGGTGCCCCCTGCCGTTACCACCACTGACAATCCGGCCATATCGGAGCGTTGGTTCTCGGCTTCAAGTATCCGGCCCACCGCGGCCGCGATATCGGTCGGCGAGCTGAGTCGACCGGCACCTTCGTCGCCCCCCGCCAGGCGCCCCAATTCCGGACCCACAATGTGGACGCCGCGCTCGGCCAGCTTGGCGATGTTGTCGACTACCGCCGGGTGCTCCCACATCTCGGTGTGCATGGCCGGGCAGACCACCACCGGCGCCCGAGTGGCGATGAGAGTGGCGGTCAGCAGGTCGGAACTGATCCCGGCGGCATAGGCACCGATCACCCGGGCGGTGGCCGGGGCGACCAGCACGCAGTCAGCCGTCTGGCCCAAGGTGGTGTGGGGAATGGGATCTTCTTCGTCGAACAGGCTCATGCGAACCGGCTCGGAGGCCAACGCGTCGAGGGTGGCACGGCCAATGAACCGGGTCGCACCTTTGGTGAGCACCGGGATGACGTGGGCACCACCGTCCATTAGCCGACGGCAGACCTCTACCGCCTTGTACGCCGCGATCCCCCCGCTCACGCCGAGCACGATGCGCTTGCCGGCGAGCGAATTCATGGGTCCGTCAGGACGCTGAGTCCAGATTGGCCCCTTCCAGATCAGCCTCGCCAAGATCAGCGTCGCCAAGATCGGCGTCGGCTTGTTCCAGATTGGCTTCGCCGGTGGGGATCATGGAATCGGCCAAAGCCTCCTCATCGGTGATCTCAGGAGGATCAGTGGCGATGATCTTGTCGGAGGCGATCTCCTCGAAGGCAATGGACAGAGGCTTGCGGGACATGGTCATAACCTGGGGTGGGACCATCGCCCCCAAGCCGTCACCGAGTTGGCCAAAGTAGGAGTTGATCTGGCAGGCCCGAAGTGCTCCGAGCGTCACCAGGCGGAACTTGGAATCGGTGCGGCCCAAGAGCTCCTCAATGGTCGGATACATCATGGTGTCGTGCTGTTCAGACATCGGTGCAGACCTTTTCTTGCGTGCCGTAAATTGCGTGCAGCCTTCTTCCCACAGGAACTGGGAAGAGCGGCTAAATGTTATCAGGGCAGACAGGGCTAATCGTCATTTTCGGCCCGCTCCTTGCGGGCTTTCTCCACCACAGCAGCGACCGCGGCCACTGCTTCGTCAAGGCTGTCGTTGACCACGTGGATGGCGTTGAGCTCATAGGCCTTGATCCGCTCGGAGTCGGCCAACGCCAGCCGCTTGGCAATGTGGCTCTCGGGATCGCCCCGGCTTCGCAGTCGGGATTCCTGCTCCGCAGCCGAAGGCGCCTCTACGAAGATGCACAGGGCCTCAGGACGACTCTCCCGCACTTGGGCCGCGCCCTGGACGTCGATTTCCAACAACACGTCGCAGCCCACCGGCGGATCAGGTTGAGGCGTCCCGTAGAGATTGCCGGCGATCTCCGCCCATTCCACGAAACCCCCCTCGGCCACCTTGGCCCGAAACTCGGCTTCTTCGGCGAATACATAGGCCGTCTCCGGCTCGCCGGGGCGGCGGGGGCGCGTGGTCCACGAGCGACTCAGCCATAATTTGGGATCCTCGGCCACAAGCGCGGCCGCGATTGTCCCTTTACCGACCCCACCGGGGCCGGATAACACGATTATCAGAGGCTGATTTAGTCGCCGCAGCGTGCGAGCAACGAGGCTCGTTGCTGATCGCCCAGCCCGCGGATGCGGCGGCTATCGGCAATGCCGATCTCGTCCATCATCCTGCGAGCCCGAACCTTGCCCATGCCTGGAAGCGACTCCAGGACGGCGAGCACTTTGGTTCCGGCGACCACGTCATCGGTTTCCGCCTGTTCCAGCAAGTCGGAAAGCGAAATTGACCTCATCTTGAGCTTGGCCTTGACTTCGGCACGCTTGCGGCGCACTTCGCCAGCCTTGGCCAACGCCGCCTGGCGCTGCTCTGCTGTCAGTTGTGGGGGTCCTGCCATTACACCATTGTAGTTTGAACTGCAAGTCTTGTTGGGGATATTGGGGAGATTGTGTCTAGAGGTGGCTGATGCCCTGGGCGAGGGTCCGAGCCTTGGCGGCCATTTCGGCCAGCGACTTGGCCAGATGATCTGAGTGAACGGTCAATCCTTGAACGTCGGCGGTCACGGTGCGACCGATGACCAGGATGGAGGCCCCGGCGGCGATGGCGGCCTCGGGTGTGGCCACGCTGGCCTGATCATCGTGGCTTGAGCCAGGGAGGCGGATGCCGGGCACCACGCGCTTCAGTTCAGGCGCGACTGCTTTGACAACTCCTATATCAGCGGCTGAACAGATCACCCCGCCGCAGCCGGCGTCGCGGGCCAGCGCCACCCGCTCTTCGAGCACATCTCGGGACCGGTCTGCGTCGCTGGTGAGAATGGTCACTCCCAGAACTTGGGCAGCTCCGTCGCTGCCCTCGGCCAGGCCCTCGACCCCAGCTTGCAACACATCAAGTCCTCCGCTCGTGTGGACAGTCAGCCAACGGGCACCGGTGCGGCCGACCTTGGCTGCGGCTCGGCCCACTTGGGTGGGAATGTCATAGAACTTGAGATCGGCGAACACCTCATGGCCGCGATCGACCATGGCGGTGATCGCGGCAGGACCGGCGGTAGCGAACAGCTCAAGGCCCACCTTGGCCACACCCATCCAAGGGTGAACGGCATCAGCCATCAGACAAGCCATATTCAGATCGTCCACATCCAGGACAATGGCCAAGCGGGGATCGCGCGTCGTCTCACTCATGGGCTGCTCCAATCAGCTCGTCTATCTCGATTCACGCTGTGGGAGGCGCACCACCGGTTGCCAGCTCCCGCAGAACTTTGGCCGGGGCCCGGGGGTCGGCGAACGTGGCAGTGCCCACCTGCACATGGCACTGGCGCCGGCCATCAACATCTCCACCGCGTCGGCGCCCGAGGCGATCCCGCCCACTCCAATGATGGGCACCTCAGACATGGCGGCATGAACGTCAAAGACCGACCGCACTGCCACCGGGCCGATGGCCCGCCCCGACACCCCTCCTCCGCCGCCGCCCAGCAGGGGCTTGCGGGCCTCGGTGTCGATGACCATGCCCAACAGGGTGTTGATGAGGCTAAGGGCCTCGGCGCCTCCTTCGACCGCGGCCCCGGCGATCTCCACCAAGTCGCCGGTGGCGCTCAGCTTGGCCCATCGGGGAAAGCCACACGATTCAGTGGCCGCCAGCGCGGCCTCGGTCATGGCCGTGGAGTGGGAGAACATGCGGCCCCGATCCTCCAGATTGGGGCAAGAGACGTTGACCTCAACCGCCAACACTGCCTCCATCGCTGGGCTGTCAGCGGCGGCCAGCAGGTCGGCGGCGGCCGCGTAGTCGTCGAGGGAGCGCCCCCAAATCGATATCACCACCCGAGCACCGGAGGCGGCCAGCACCGGTAGCTCCTCGGCCAGCCAGCGGGGCAGCCCGGGGCCTTGCAAACCCACGCTGTTGATCATCCCCGCGGAAACAGGATGGACCCGGGGCGCAGGGTTACCTCCCCACTCATAGGGGGCCAGCGACTTGACCACCACCGCGCCCAGCTCCGCGTAGTCCAGGTATCGGGCCAGCTCAGCGCCATGGCCCACTGTGCCCGAGGCGGTCATCACCGGATTGGGCAACCGAACCGAGCCTAAGGCGGTTTCCAGATCCGGCCTCTGGAAACCGCGTCTGCTCATAGCTCGAACGCCAGCTGATCGCTGGTCACACCGCGGTGGTACTCCTGGAGGGTGCGAACCCGGAGCTGGTGGCGGGCCCAGTCAGCCATGCCATCAGCGGCGGCCAGACCGGCTGAGGCGGTGGTCAGCAGGGAGACTCGGTTTCGGCTGGCCGCTCGGCGGATGTGGTCGCCATCAGCCCGCGATCCCCGGCCCCTTGGGGTATTGACCACCAACTGCACCCGACCGCTGTCGATCAGCTCCACCACGTCGATGCCTCCCTCACCCACCTTGGCCACCACCTCGGCCACTGGGACTCCGGCCTCGGACAACGCGGCGGCGGTCCCGGACGTGGCCGTGATGGCCAGGCCCAAGGCGGTGAACACCCGGGCCATCTCCACCCCGGCTGCTTTGTCGCGGTCAGCCAGCGACATCAGCACCGTGCCGTGGGCGGGCAGCGGCGCCCCGGCGGCTATCTGGCTCTTGGCGAAGGCCAGGCCGGGACGCAGGTCGATGCCCATGACTTCGCCGGTGGACTTCATCTCCGGGCCCAAGATGGCGTCGGCCTCGGGGAACTTGTTGAACGGCAGCACCGCCTCCTTCACCGAGATGTGATCGCTGTTGGCCCGGCGGCCCAACAGCCCCTCCTGGCGCAGATCGGCCAGGCTGGCCCCCATCATTACCCGGGTGGCCACCTTCACCAGAGGCACCCCGGTGGCCTTGGCCACAAACGGCACGGTGCGCGATGCCCGGGGATTGGCCTCCAAAACAAACACTTGGTCGGCCGCGCCGGTGCCGTATTGCTTGACCGCGAATTGCACGTTGATGAGCCCGACCACGTCCAGGGCGTGGGCGATGTCCTTCACGTGGCGTTCCAACAGCGCCACGGTGGCCTCGGAGAGATGGACCGGCGGCAGCATGCATGCGCTGTCGCCCGAATGGACCCCGGCCTCCTCCACGTGTTCCATCACCCCGCCGATGAGCACCTCGCCGGTCATGTCCCGGATGGCGTCCACGTCCACCTCGGTGGCGTCCTCCAAGAACCGGTCGATTAGCACGGGCCGCTCCGCCGACAAGCCGCCCTCCCGACCCAAAGAGCCGGACACGGCCAACTCAGCCATAGCGTCGCGAAGGTCGTCATCGGTATAGACGATGACCATGGCCCGGCCCCCCAGCACATACGACGGCCTTACCAGCACCGGGTAGCCGATGCGGTCGGCCACTGCCAGGGCCTCCTCCACGTTCGCGGCGATGCCCCCGGCCGGCTGCGGTATGTCGAGGCGGGCGCACAGGGCATTCCACCGCTCCCGGTCCTCGGCCAGGTCGATGCTGTCGGGACTGGTGCCCACCACCAGCCCCTTGGGAAGCACCCCGGCCAGCTTGAGCGGGGTCTGTCCGCCGAGCGACACCACGATTCCGGCAATGCCGGGGCCGCCCGCGGCCTGCGACGACCGCAGCTCGGCGTCGATCACGTTGTGGACGTCCTCTTCGGTGAGCGGCTCAAAGTAAAGGCGGTCGCTGGTGTCGTAGTCGGTGGACACCGTCTCGGGGTTGCAGTTGACCATGATGGTCTCGTAGCCAGCCTCAGACAGCGCGTAGCAGGCGTGGACGCAGCAGTAGTCGAACTCGATACCCTGGCCGATCCGATTCGGACCCGACCCCAAGATGATGACCTTGGCCCGATCAGAGGGCTCCACCTCGCTGACATCCTCATAGGTGGAGTAGTGATACGGGGTCTCGGCCTCGAATTCGGCTGAACAGGTGTCCACCGTCTTGAACGTGGCCTCCACTCCCGCGGCGATGCGGACAGCCCGGACCTCGGCGGCCGGCACACTCCAGAGATAGCCGAGCTGCTCGTCGGAGAACCCGAACTGCTTGGCCCGCTTCCACGCTCGGGGCGTCATGGCCCCGAAGCCGCACTCGGCCAGCGCCGCCCGCTCCTCGGTGATCTGGAGGATCTGATCGCAGAACCACGGGTCCACCTTGGTGGCCTCGAACAGTTCGGCCACCGTGAGCCCCCGCCTCAGCAGGGCCTCTAGTTGGAAGATCCGCTCGGGGGTGGGCACCGCGGCGGCGGCCAACAGCTCCTCGTCGCTGAGGCTGTCGTAGGCCGACTCTGCCGGATCGGCGTTGAGGCCGTGGCGACCCAGTTCCAGCGAGCGCAAGCCCTTTTGCAGCGACTCGGTGAAGGTCCGGGCAATGGACATCACCTCCCCCACCGACTGCATCTGGGTGTTGAGCACCCCGGACACTCCGGAGAACTTCTCAAATGCCCACCGGGGCACCTTGGTGACCACGTAGTCGATGACCGGCTCGAAGCACGCCGGGGTCTTCTCGGTGATGTCGTTGGGAATCTCATCGAGGGTGTAGCCCACCGCCAGGCGGGCGGCGATTTTGGCGATGGGAAAGCCGGTGGCCTTGGAGGCCAGCGCAGACGACCGCGACACCCTCGGGTTCATCTCGATTATCACGTACTCCCCGTTGTCGGGGTTCACTGCGAACTGGATGTTGGAGCCGCCGGTTTCCACTCCCACTCTGCGTATGCAGGCGAAGGCCGCGTCCCGAAGCACCTGATACTCCACATCCGACAGTGTCTGGGCCGGGGCAACGGTGATGGAGTCGCCAGTATGGACCCCCATTGGGTCGAGGTTCTCGATGGTGCACACCACCACGCAGTTGTCGGCCCGGTCGCGCATAACCTCCAGCTCGTATTCCTTCCACCCGGCAATCGACTGCTCGATGAGGATCTCGCTGATGGGGCTGGCCGCCAAACCATGGGCGGCCATCTCCCGGCCCTGCTCAGGAGTGTGGGCGATGCCGGTGCCGGTGCCGCCCAAGATGTAGGCCGGGCGGATGATCACCGGCAGCCCGATGCGCTCCATAACCTCTATCGCCTCATCCAGGGTGTGGGCGGTGGCCGAGGGGGGCACCGGCAGCCCGATATCGATCATGGCCTGGCGGAACTTGGCCCGGTCCTCGGCCGTGGAGATGGCGCTCTGGTTGGCGCCGATCACCTCCACGCCGTACTTGTCCACCACCCCCGATTCGATCAGCTCCATAGCCAGGTTCAGCGCGGTTTGCCCGCCCAAGGTGGGCAGCAGCACATCGGGCTGCTCTCGGTGGATGATGCTGGTGAGCACGTCGGCGCTGAGGGGCTCGATGTAGGTGGCGTCGGCGAACTCGGGGTCGGTCATGATGGTGGCCGGGTTGGAGTTGGCCAGCACCACCCGGTAGCCCTCCTCGCGCAGCGCCCGGCAGGCCTGGGTGCCGGAGTAGTCGAACTCGCAGGCCTGGCCGATCACAATGGGGCCCGACCCGATGAGAAGGATCGACTCGATGTCGGTCCGCTTAGGCATCGGCTGTCCCTCCGAGCAACTGGCCCTGAGCCGGGCCGCCCACCGTGGCGGGGAGGCCTTCCATGAGCTCGTCGAATTGGGCGAACAGATAGCGGGAGTCGTGGGGGCCGGGGCCGGCCTCGGGGTGGTATTGCACGCTAAACGCCAGCACGTCTCGGCAGCGCAGGCCCTCCACGGTGTGGTCATTGAGATTGATGTGGGTGATGTCGGCGCCGGGAATGGAATTGTCAGCCACGCAGAAGTTGTGGTTCTGGCTGGTGATCTCCACCGCGCCGGTGGCCAGGTTGCGCACCGGGTGGTTGCCCCCGTGGTGGCCGAAGGGGAGCTTGTAGGTCTCCCCGCCCAACGCGGCGGCCAGCAGCTGGTGGCCTAGGCAGATGCCGAAGATGGGCACCTCGCCCAGCAGGCCCGAGATGGTGTCCACCGCGCCCACAACGGCGGTGGGATCGCCGGGGCCATTGGACAAGAACACCCCGTCGGGCTGTCGGGCCAAGATATCGGCCGCGGCCGTGCTGGCCGGAACCACCTCAACCTCAGCGATGGTCCGAAGATGGCGGACGATCGTGGCCTTGAGCCCGAAATCCAGGGCCACCACCCGGTGGGGCGACTTGCCGTCGGCTCTGGTGCTGGCAAAGTGCTCCGACTCGGGGCGGGTGACGGTGGCCACCAAGTCGATTCCGTCGGTCCCGGGCTCAGCCGCGGCCGCCGCCCGAAGGTCGGACTCGGCCGCGGTCCCGAAAGCACCGGGCATGGCGCCGGCGTCGCGGATGTGGGTGGTGAGGCGCCGGGTGTCCACCCCGGCGAGGCCGGCGATGCCCTGGGCAACCAAGAACGCCTCCAAGTCGCCGGTTGAGCGCCAGTTGGAGCGGCGGCGGGCCATGTCCCGCACGATCACTCCCCGACAGAACGGGCGGCGGCTCTCGTGGTCGTCTGGGGCAACGCCATAGTTGCCGATATGGGGGTAGGTGAAGGTGATGATCTGGCCGGCATACGACGGATCGGTGATCACCTCCTGATAGCCGGTCAGCACCGTGTTGAACACCACCTCGCCGGAAGTGATCCCACCGGGCGGCTCAGCGCCGATGGCCTCGCCTTCGAACACCTCGCCGTCGCTCAGCACCAGCGCCGCGGGGCGGATCATGGTGTCGACTCCGAAGCAGTCGCCTCTGGCCCTGGTATCAGGATCATGGCCTCATCTCCTGGTCGACCAGCACCGCCCGTCCCCCGACAATGGTGTGGCGCACCCGGCCGCGTACTCGGCGCCCGGCATAGGGGGTGTTGCGGGAGCGGCTGGCCAGGTCGTCGGGATCGACCGTCCAGGTTTCCTCGGGGTCGAACACGCACAGGTTGGCCGGGGCGTTGGGGGCGATGGGGCCGCCGTGCACGCCTTTCAAACCGGCGATGGCCGCGGGCCGCCAGGTGAGCAGGCCCACCACCTCGGCAATGGGCAGGTCCAACTCGGTCAGCGCCAGAGCCAGGGCGGTCTCCAATCCGAGCATCCCCGGCGGCGCCTGGTCGAAAGGCATCTCCTTGGCGTCGAGCGTATGGGGGGCGTGGTCGGTGGCGATGGCGTCCACCGCCCCGTCGGCCAGCCCGGCGCGCACCGCATCTCGATCGTCAGCCGGGCGCAGGGGCGGGTTGACCTTGAACACGGGGTCGTAGGACGCGCAATCCTCGTCGGTGAGGGTGAAGTGGTGGGTGGCCGCCTCGGCGGTGACCGCCACCCCGGCTTGGCGGGCGGCCCTCACCATGGCGATGGAGCCCTCGGTGGACAGGTGCTGGAAGTGCACCGGGGCCCCGGTGAAGCGGCTGAGGGCGATGTCCCGCATCACCATCAGCTCCTCGGCCTCGGCCGGCACGCCAGGAATGCCAAGGCGACTGGACCACACCCCCTCATGCATGTGGCCCCCCGCAGCCAGGGAATCGACCTCGCAGTGCTGGGCCAGCACCACCCCCAAACCGGCGGCATACTCCATGGCCCGGCGCATGAGCCCAGCTTCTTGCACCCCGTTGCCGTCGTCGGTGAACAGGCGCACTCCCAATGCGGCCATCTCGGCTATGGGAGCCAACCGCACTCCGTTGCGGCCCACGGTGATGGCCCCCGAGGTGTATACGTCGCACGGCGCCTTACTGCCCAACGCCAGCACTTCCTGCACCACCGCGGCGCAGTCGATGGGCGGGTCGGTGTTGGGCATGGCCACCACCGCGCTGAATCCGCCCCGGACTGCGGCCCACCCCCCGGTCTCGATGGTCTCGGCCTCCTCGGCCCCGGGCTGGCGCAGGTGGGTGTGCAGGTCCACAAAGCCGGGGGCCACCACGCAGCCGGCGGCGTCCAAGACCTCGTCGCCCGACAAATCGGGGCCGATGGCGGCGATTCGGCCGTCGTCCACCACCACATCGGCAGAGCGCTGACCGGTCTCGTCAACAACCACTCCACCCTTGATGACTGTGCTCATGAGGCTTCACCTTGGGGGCTCATACGCCGTTCCCCCCGGGTTGCCCTTCGGGGTCGGCCGCCAGCAGGAGATACAAAACAGCCATCCGCACCGCCACCCCGTGGCGGACCTGCTCGTTGAGGGTGGCATTGGGGAGGTCGAGTACTTCGGGGGCTATCTCCACCCCGCGATTCACCGGTCCGGGATGCATTACCAGTGCCCTGGCGGGCAGGCGGGCGGCCCGGTCCACGGTGAGGCCCCACTGGGCGGTGTACTCCCGAAGCGACGGCAGCAATGCCTCGGACTGACGTTCCTTTTGCACTCTCAGCCCGTACACCACATCGCAGTCGCTGAGCACCGCGTCGAGGCTGGGGCTGACGTCCACCGGCCAGGAGTCCACCGCGGGGGGCAGCAGAGTTGCGGGCGCCACCAGGGTGACCTTGGCCCCCAGCGCGGTGAAGGCCATCACGCCAGAGCGAGCCACTCGGGAGTGCTTGATGTCTCCCAGGATGACGATGCGCCGACCGGAAACCGAGCCGAGCCGGTCGCGGATGGTGTAGCAGTCGAGCAGGGCCTGGGTGGGGTGCTCGTGCGATCCGTCCCCGGCGTTGATCACGCTGGCATGGGTCCACGCTGCGGTCTGTTGGGGCACCCCCGCCGAGCGATGGCGAACCACGATGGCGTCGGGTCCCATGGCCGAGATGGTGGCCACGGTGTCGCGCACCGACTCCCCCTTGTTGACCGAGGAACTCGACACGCTGAAGCCCATGACGTCGGCCGACAGGCGGCGGGCAGCCACCTCGAACGAAAGCCGGGTTCGGGTGGAGTCCTCGTAGAACAGCATGGCCACCGTCTTGCCCCGCAGGGTGGGCACCTTGGGGATGGGTCGCTGCGATACCTCGGTGAAGTGGTCGGCCAAGCGGCACACCTCATCTATGCCCTCGGCCCCCAGATCGTTGATCGACAAGAGGTGCTTGGGAGGAAAGACCGTCATTTCACGATCTCTCCGAGGTCCACGCCGTCGCGGTGGGCGTCCACCATCTCGTCGCGACGGGTGGGCAGATTCTTGCCCACGTAATCGGGACGGATGGGCAGCTCTCGGTGGCCCCGGTCCACCATCACCGCCAACTGCACCGTACGAGCCCGCCCGTAGCTGTTGAGCGCATCCAGTGCGGCCCGGATCGTTCGGCCGGTGTACAGCACATCGTCAACGATCACCACCGCGTGGTTATCGAGGTTGAACGGCATCTGGGTGGGCGCTTCGGGAAGCAGCGGCCGCAGCCCGATGTCGTCGCGGTGGAAGGCTACGTCCAGAGTCCCGAGAGGGGGACGTGACCCCTCGATCTCATGAAGCGCGTTGGCGATGTCCTCCGCCAGCCACACTCCCCCGGTTTGCAGGCCCACTATCACCAGACCGTCGAGGCCGTGATTGCGCTCGATGATCTCGTGGGCCATACGCCATGTGGCCCTCGTGATGTCCTCGGCTTCCATCACCCGGGTGCGGGCAATGAAAACGCCCCCATAAGGGGGCGTTCGCCGGCGCTCGCGTTCAGCCAAACTCGGGTTCCTCCATGTCCGTATGGGCCTCGCCGGACCCACTTCACGGGTGTTTTGGGAACTATACACCCGTCGAGGGGGAGTTCGGGGATCGTATTTCTATTTGCCCTGAGATGGGCGAACAATGGTCGCCACCTGCGACAACAAGCCGTTGATGAAGCCAGCGGAAGCTGTCGTTGAGTAGTCCTGGGCCAGTTCCACTGCCTCGTTGATGATGACCGCTACGGAGATGTCGGTGCTGTGGGAGAGCTCGAAGCTGGCCAGCCGCAAAATGGCCCGATCCAGCGCGGGCATCCGGGCCACCGGCCAGCTCGCCGAGAACTCCTCCAAGCGGGCGTCGATCTCCGCCTGGTGATAGGCCGTCCCCGTGACCAGGGTGTGGGCGTAGGGGTCGAGGGGCAGCTCCAGGGAATCAACCAGCTCGCCCATGTCGATGGCCTTGGCTTCTGCCTCATAGAGCAGGCCCAGGGCTCGCTCACGCACTTGCCGCCTCTGCGATCCGGCGACCAGTCGATCTGGGGTGTTCATTGGTCGCCCTTCGCCCTGATACGAATCTCAGGCCCGGCTGATGTACTCGCCGGAGCGGGTGTCCACCTTGATGCGCTCGCCCGGATTCAGGAACAACGGGACCTGCACCACCAGACCGGTCTGGCAGGTGGCCGGCTTGGTGGCCCCCGACACCCGGTCGCCCTGTACCCCGGGCTCGGTCTGAGTGATGTCCAGTTCCACCGCGGCGGGCAGGTCGGTGCCCACGATTTCGGTGCCGAACATGCCGAGGATAACCGAGTTGTTCTCCACCAGGTAGTTGACCGCGTCGCCCAGCACATCGGTGCCCACGTGGAGCTGCTCATAGGTCTCGCTGTCCATGAACACAAAGCTCTCTCCGTCGGAGTACAGGTACTGCATTTCCCGGCGGTCGATGTTGGCTCGCTCCACCTTCTCCCCCGCCCGGAACGTGCGCTCCAAAACGGCGCCGGTGCGGGCGTTCTTCAGGGTGGTGCGCACGAACGCCCCGCCCTTGCCCGGCTTGACGTGCTGGAACTCGACCACGTTGAACAGGCCGTCGTCCAGGTTCAGCGCCATGCCGTTCTTGAGATCGTTAGTGGTGATCGTGGCCATGGCCAAAGTCTGGCCCACAATGCCCTAGCTGGCCACAGTGGACGGCAATGACCCCACGGACCCCTCTCAGGCCACCGCGAGCGTCTTGGGCGTGCGCGTCAGCCGCCGAGCGCCTTCTTCGGTGACCACCACGGTGTCCTCCACCCGAGCGCCGCAGATGCCGGGCAGATACACGCCGGGCTCCACGGTGACCACTTGGCCGACCTCAAGCGGCTCGGTGGCCGTGGCCCGCACCCACGGCTGCTCATGGATGTCGAGGCCCACGCCGTGGCCAGTGCCGTGGACAAACGCTTCGCCCCAGCCGTCGGCAGCGATCCGCTCCCGACAGGCCTTGTCCACCGCCGAGATGGGATTGCCGGGCACCACCTGCTCCACTCCGAGCTGCTGGGCGTCTCGAACCGTTTCGAACACCTTCTTGGGCTCGGGATCGGGCTCCCCTACTGCCATGGTCCGGGTCATGTCAGAGCGATAGCCGTCCACCACCGCCCCCATGTCCACGATCACCAGTTCGCCGGTTCCGATTGGGCGATCGGTGGGTCTGATGTGGGGCAGGGCAGCATTGGGGCCCGAGGCCACGATGGTGGTGAAGGCGCTGCCGTCGGCCCCCAGGCGGCGGAAGGCGGTGTCCAGCGCCAAGGCCACCTCTTTTTCGGTGGGGCCCTCGGCCAGCAGCGGGCGTACCTCGGCCAGCGCGCCATCAGCGATTGCGGCGGCGGTGGCCATGCGGTCGATCTCGCCGTCATCTTTGATCTGCCGGCATTGCTCCACCACACCGGTGGTCGGCACCAGCTCGGCGGAACTGAGCCACTCGGCGTACTTGCGCTGGTCAGCCCAGCTCACCGAGGCCGCCTCCAAGCCGATTCGGCCCACCCCGGTGGCTGCTGCGGCCAGAATCTCCTTGGGGGCGTCGTTGGTGATCTCGATTCGCACATCCACTCCGGCCCGACTGGTTTCAGTCTCCGCCTGTTCGGCGTAGCGCCGGTCGGTAATCAGCACCAGCTCATCAGGACCAAGCCAGACCAGACCGGCCGAGCCGGTGAACCCTGTGAGGTAGCGGACATTGACCATGTTGACCACCACCAAGGCATCACAGCCTGCTTCTGCGCCCGCGGCCCGTGCCCGACTCGACCGCCCAGCCACCTTCATGGGGACGAGGCTTTGGGAAGTCTCAGGCTCAGTCATCCCACCAGCCGGGAGACCGCTTCGACCGCCAGCTCATAGCCGTGGCCGCCGAAGCCGACAATGGTGCCGGTGGCCACCGGGCTTACCACCGAAGTGTGGCGCCACGGCTCCCGGGCGTTGGGGTTGGACAGGTGCAACTCCACCACCGGGCCCTCGAAGGCAGCCAGGGCGTCGTGGATGGCCCAGGAGTAGTGGGTGAACGCACCGGGGTTGATGATGATGGCCTCACACCGGCCTCGGGCCTGGTGGATGTGGTCGATGAGCGCGGCCTCGTCGTTGGACTGGTGGTGCTCGATGGCGAGCCCGTGGCGCTCGGCGGTACTGGCCGCGGTGGTCACATGGTCGTCCAGGGTGTCGGTGCCGTAGACCTCGGGCTCCCGGTCGCCCAGCAGGTTCAGGTTGGGCCCCGACAGGAGAAGGATTAGCTGGCTCATCTGATGGCCTCCAGTGTTTCTCGAAGCACGGCAGGATCCAGCCCGGTCACCGGCTGGACGCCGTCGGGGCCGTCCAGCATGAAGGTGACTCCGTCGACTGCTTTCTTGTCCCGGCTGAACAGCGACACCAGGGCGTCCGCATCGGCCCCGGCGGGCAGGCAGGTGGGAAGGTCGTAGCCGCCGACCACCCGGCGGTGCTCGTCCACCCGCGGGGCGTCGATGCGCCCGGTGCGATGGGCCAGCTCGGCGGCGTAGATCAGGCCGACCGCCACCGCCTCGCCGTGACGGAGGTCGTATCCTCCGTCGGCCTCGAGGGCGTGGGCCAAGGTGTGGCCGTAGTTGAGCACCGCCCGAAGGCCGGACTCGCGCTCGTCGGCGGCCACCACCTCGGCTTTGATCTGCACACAGCGGGCGATGCGTTCAGAAAGGTTCAGAGATTCGAGGTCGGCGTCGGCGATGAAGTGGTACTTGGCCATTTCTCCCAATCCCGATCGCATTTCCTCGACCGGCAGCGTGTCAAGCGCTTCGGTATCGCACAGCACCGCGGTGGGCTGCCAGAAGGCGCCTACCAAGTTCTTGCCCTCAGGCAGGTTCACGCCGGTCTTGCCCCCTACCGAGGCGTCGATCTGCCCCAACAGGGTGGTGGACACGTAGACCACCCGGATACCCCGGTGGTAGACGGCCGCGGCGAACCCGCCCAGGTCGGTGACTGCGCCCCCGCCCACAGCCACCACCGCATCGCGCCGAGTGAGCCCCCACTGGGCGAATTCCCGGCACAGTTCCTCGACTACGCCAAGCGTCTTGATGTGCTCGTCGTCGTCGGTGATGAACACCCGATGTTCGACGCCGGGGTCCACGGTGATACCTGCTTCGGCCACTGCTGCCTGAGTCACCACCGCTACCCGGCTCACATCGCCGGGGATGACTTCGGACAGGCTATGGCGGACACCGGGGCCGACCCAGACGTTGTAAGAGCGCTCACTCAGCTCGACCGGAACCCGGATCGCTTGATCCAGGGCTAGTTCGGCAGTCATCGAGCCGGCACTGGCCGGGGCCAGACTCGCCTGATCTGCTCGGCGACCTGTTCGGCCTCCAGGCCGTCCACGTCGACGATCTCATGGGCCGTCTCGGCGTAGAGCCCAGTCCGAGCAGCGCTGATGGCGGTCAGCTCACCAGCCGGGTCGTCGCCCAGAAGAGGGCGGTTCTCGCCGGAGCGGACCCGCTTGCCCAGCGTTTCGATGCTGGCCCGCAGCCAACACACCCAGGTTCGCTCTTGTAGCAGTGCCCGATTCTCGGCCCGCAGCACCGCTCCTCCACCGCAGGAAACCACCAGTGACTGCGTAGATGACAGGCACTCGGCCAACTCTGCTGTCTCTAGGTCGCGGAAGCGTTCCTCTCCATCAGTCTCGAAAATCTCAGGTATGGATCGCCCCTGGCGCTCCTCAATGGCCGCGTCAATGTCAATGAACCGAAGCCCCTCAGATTGCGCCAGCCAGAACCCCACAGTTGATTTTCCCGACCCCATCATCCCGATGAGGGCCACATGAGGCTGACTGTCCACGCCGCGATCCTACCGGGGGAAGGTTGGCGCTCAGATGACAGTTAGGGGACAGCTCAGGTGGTGGCGGGGATGGCTAGGACGATGGCGGCGGCGGCTACGGCTATAGAAGGGGCAAAGGGGAAGACGGTGGGGCGGGGGTTTTCGGGGTCGGCTAGGGGGTCGGGTAGGAGTTCGATGCCCCACTTCCGGATTCCCCACACGAAGAGGCCCATGATCGCCCCGAGAAGCGAGGCCAGACCGAAGGCCAGCAGCACCGCCAGCAGCGATTGTCCGTAGCCGGCGGCCACCCAACCGAGAACCAGACCCACTGGCAGAGCCAACTTCACGTCGCCCCACCCGAGACTGCCCCCGGAAAGCACAAAGAGCAAGAACATGATGGCGCCGTAGAGGCCAGCGGCGGCCGCAGCTTGCCCGATGGCCTCCGGGCGGTCCCGCAGCAGGGAAATGAGGGTCATCAAAGACAGCAGCACCGCCAATGCCGGGAAGACGATGGCGTTGGGTATGCGGTAGAGGAACAGATCAACGGTGGTCACCCCGACTAGGGCCACGAAAAGCGCCCAAACCGGCACCACATCCCAGGTAGTGCTCAATACGCCGCCAGCAGTGCCCAGCGCAATAGCAGTGAAAAGAGGCACCAGCACCCGTAGGGAGCGGCTGTCGCGCACTCCGAAGCGCCAAACCAACGGCAATAGGAAGCGGCCGGCGACAGTGCCGATGGCCACACCGGCAATGACCATGGCCGCGGCGCTCATCGTCCCCGGAGCGCAGCGGTGGCCGCGGCGGTCATGGCCTCGATGGGCGGCTCGGTCCCCGTCCAGATTCTCACCGCGTGGGCGGCCTGGTGAACCAGCATCCCCACCCCGGTGGACGCGGGCAGCCCACGGCGTCCGCATTCGGCCAACAGTGGGGTCTGGAGCGGGTTGTATACCAACTCGGCCACATGCTGGCCGGCATGGAGGAGGTCAGGATCGAAGGGAAGGTTCCCGGCGCCTTCGGTTTCGGCCATCCCCACCGGGGTGGCGTTCACCACCAAGTGGTACTTCCCGACATCGGCCAGGCCAGCCGTGGCGCCCACCGATCCGGCCAGGGCCGCGGCCGATGCCGCACGATCAGGCCGGCGGGCGATCACCGCCACCTCCCCGACCTTTCGGCGAGCCAACTCAGCCACCACCGCCCGGGCCGCCCCTCCTGCGCCCACGACCGCGCAACCGATACCGGCCAACTCCACCCCCTCGGCCAGCAGCGCGTCGCAGAATCCAGCACCGTCGGTATTGTGGCCGATCAGCAGTTCCCCATCGCGGGCTACGCAGTTCACGACGTCCAGGGCTGCGGCCGCCGGGCTCAGCTCGTCCACCTCGGCAGCCACGTCAGCTTTGTGGGGCATGGTCACCGACAAGCCAACCATGCCCCGATTCCGCATGTGGCGCAGCGCTCGACCGGCATCTCCCGGCGCCACTTCAAAGGCGGCGTATACCCAGTCCAGTCCCAGTTCGTCGAATGCGGCCTGGCAGATGGCCGGAGAAAGCGAGTGGCGAACGGGATAGCCGATCACCCCGGCGGCCACCTCGGTGTCGGGATCCATCCCGATGGGGATCAGCACCCTAGATCCCTTTCCCGGCAGATGGCCACGGCGGCCTGGTGCTCCTCAAAGGTGTTGCTGAAGGTGTGGGCACCGGGCACCGGGTCATCGGTGCGGACGTAGAACAGCCAGAAGCCGTCGGCGGGGTTCAAGGCGGCCTCCAGCGACTTCCGTCCTGGGGCGGCAATGGGACCGGGCGGCAGTCCAGTTCGGTTGTACACGTTGTAGGGGTTGTCGACTCGCAGGTCCGCCAGGGTTAGCGGTTCAGAGGGCTTGTTCACCGCGTAGCGCACCGCGGCGTCGATTTGGAGTTCCATGCCAAAGCCCAACCGGTTGTAGATCACTCGGGCAATCTTGGCCCGATCCTCATCGATGAGGGCCTCTTTTTCTATGAGCGAGGCCACTATGACTGCTTCGTACGGGCTCACCTCCACCGTGTCGGGGGCGGCTTCCAATCCCGCCTCGGAGGCCACCGAGTCGAATTGCTGCACCAGACGGACGACGAGAGCGGCCTCGTCCTCGGAGGTGGACCCATCGAGAAGGTAGGTGTCGGGAAACAGCATTCCCTCCAATGTGCTGTTCGAGGGCTGGAAATCGGACCGCACCGGTGGGAAGGCAATAGCTCGGGCCAAGTCCTCGGCATCGAAGGTGGGCACCTGGTCCAGCAGCTCAGCTTGTATCTGAGCCAGGGTGAGGCCCTCGGGCAGGACCACTCTGAATGCATCTTCGGCCGGGCCAGGAGCAGGTCCGGCCAGCAGCACGTCTTTGGCCCGCCATACCGACATGTTCTCGCTCAAGACGTAGTTCCCGGCCTGGAAATCGCCCGCGTCCTTGTAACGAAGGTAATAGCGGAACACCGTGGAGTTGGCCACCACCCCCTCCTCTTCGAGGATACGGGCGATGTCATTGATCGACGCTCCCTGGGGGATGTTGATCACCAACTCCAGGCCCTCGTCGCCAGGAGGGTCGAGCCGATCATCGATCCAACCCTTGACCAACAGCGTGGCAAACAGCACTACCACGCCCAACAGACCCAGCAGGATGACGACCCGGGTGAGGGTCGAGGTTCTCCGAGGGAGCCAGTCCCAATCCTCTTCTGTGCTCATGAGGAGTCCAGCCAACCCTGGAGAATGACCGACGCCGCCACCATGTCCACCCGTCGGCGGCGAGCCTTGCCGCTGAGGCCGGCCTCAGCCAGCGCCTGTTCGGCGATGACCGTGGTCAGCCGTTCGTCATAGGTCAAAACCGGCACGCCCAGCGCCAACCCCAACTGCTGGGCCTCTTGCTCGGCGCCGCGGGCGGCCGGACCGGTGCCACCGTCCAAAGACAGGGGCATACCCACCACCACCACACCGGTCTCGTACTCGTCGACCAACTCCGCGATCATCTTGTGATCGCGCTTCCGACTGCCGGATCGCTCCAAGACTGTCAAAGGCGTGGCCACTCGGCCCTCGGAGTCGGAGACCGCCACGCCTATGCGGCGCTCGCCGAGGTCGAGTCCCAGCGCTCGGGCCACGACTAACCCGCGATGCCAGCGGCTGCTCGCACTTGCTCAAGGGCTTCTTCCAGCCGCGACGGATCCCGGCCTCCGGCGATGGACAGTTTGGCGTCGCGCCCACCGCCACCGCCGATGGTGGCGGCCGCTTCGGCAATCAGCTCGCCCGCGTTCAAATCGCAGTCGGCGGCCACCGCGGCCACCAGTGCCGCGCCGCCTCCTTCGGGAGCAGCCCCGAGCACAACCGCGGCCACACCGGGGCGGTCCCGGGTGGCAATGGCCAGGTCCCGAAGCTGGCCCCGGTCCACGCCCTCCACCGTGGCCACCACAACCCCTTCGACCGCCTGTTGGGCCAAATCCCCCGACTGGTCGGACGATGCCGCCCGGCGCAGTTCGGCCAGCTCGGCTCGGAGGCTCTTTATTTCAGCCATGCGCTTGTCGGCGCCCACCAGCAGCTGTTCAACGGGAACTCCCAATCGCTCGGCCGCCTGAGCCAGCATCTCCTCGCGCTCGGTGAGCATCTCCACCGGACGGGTACCACACACCGCCTCAATGCGGCGGATGTTGGCTCCGATGGAGCCCTCAGAAACAATCTTCACCGGGCCGATATCCCCCAAGGCCCGCACATGGGTGCCCCCGCACAGCTCGGTGGAGTGCGGCCCGGCCTCCAGCACCCTTACCCGGTCGCCGTACTTGTCGCCGAAAAAGGCAATGGCCCCGGCCTCCATGGCCTCTTCCATCGAAGTCTCGTAGTGGCGGGTCGAGGGGTTGTCCAGGATGTCGGCGTTGGCCAGTCGCTCTATCTCGGTGATCTGCCCGTCGGTCAACGCCTCAAAGTGGGTGAAGTCGAAGCGCAGTCGATCGTCGGCCACCAGCGAGCCCTGCTGTTTGACGTGGTCGCCGAGGGTTTCCTTCAACGCCCAGTGCAGCAGGTGGGTGGCGGTGTGGTTGCGCCGAATGTCGGCCCGGCGGTCGGCGTCGATTGCTGCAATCACCGTTTGGCCCACGGCAATCTCGCCGTCGATCCCCTTGGCGTGATGCAAGTGCAGCTCGGGCACCACATAGGTAGTGTCGGTTACCTCGGCCCGGCCGGTGGGGGTAGTGATAGTTCCGGTGTCGCCCACTTGGCCACCGGCTTCGGCATAGAACGGGGTCCGGTCCAGAACGATCCCGTCGTCGGTGACGGCCAATACCACGGCTTCAGCAGTTTCAAAATCCCGGCCGATGAACTCGGTGGGACCATGTTCGGCCACAAGCGAGGCATAGGCCGAGACGTCGGCCGATGTTCGGTGTCGGGCATCGAAGTCCTCGCGGGCCCGGGAGCGCTGGCTCTCCATGTGCTGATCGAACCCGGCCCTATCAACCGCCACCCCCCGGTCCCGGGCCGTCTCCTCGGTGACCTCAACTGGGAATCCGTAGGTGTCGTGCAGCAAGAAGGCCAGGTCCCCCGGGAGGGCCTCGTCTTCGCCCAGGCGGTCGATGGCGTCGTCCAAGATCTGCGATCCCTGGGCGAGGGTGGCCCGGAAGCTCTCCTCCTCTCGAGCGACCACGTCGCGAACAAAGCTGTGGTTAGCCGCTATGTCGGGATAGTCGTCGCCCATGATGTCGACCACTTTGTCCACCAGCTTGGGGGTCACCACGTCGGTCACCCCCACCAGATAGGCCCGGCGGATGGCCCGTCGCATGATGCGGCGCAGCACGTAGCCCCGATCCTCGTTGGAGGGGAACACCCCGTCGGAGATGAGGAAGGTCATGGTGCGGGCGTGCTCGGCCAGTATCCGCAGGGTCACGTCGCTGTGCTCGGCCGCGCCCAGCTTGACCCCGGTCACCGCCGAGGCCTCGCCCACCAACTCGGCCATCTCGTCGATGTCGAACACCGACTCCACCCCTTGGATCAGGGTGAGGATCCGCTCGAGGCCGGCCCCGGTGTCGATGCTGGGCTTGGGCAGCGGGACCTGGCCTTCGGGACGCTGGTCGAACTGCATGAAAACGAGGTTCCAGAACTCCAGGAACCGCTCGTCGCCGCCGTGGGCCGGACCGCCATCGGGGCCGAACTCCGGCCCCTTGTCGAAGAAGATCTCCGAGCACGGGCCGCACGGGCCGGTGTCGGCCATGCGCCAGTAGTTGTCCTCGTCCATCCGCTGGATGCGGTCGGGAGACACCCCGGCCACATCCCGCCAGATTTCGGCCGCCTCGTCGTCGCTGAGGTGGACGGTGATCCACAGCCGGTCGGGATCGAAGCCCAGACCCTCGGTTACGAACTCCCAGGCCCAGCCGATGGCCTCGGTCTTGAAGTAGTCCCCAAAGCTGAAATTGCCCAGCATCTCGAAGAAGGTGAGATGGCGGCGGGTGCGCCCGATCTCATCCAGGTCGTTGTGCTTGCCTCCAGCCCGCACGCATTTCTGCACGGTGACCGCCCGAGAGTGGGGCGACTTCTCCTCCCCCAGGAAGTAGGGCTTGAACGGCACCATCCCGGCCACGGTGAACAGCACCGTGGGATCGCGGGGAATGAGGCTGGCAGACGGCAAAACGGCATGGTCCCGCTCGCCGAAAAAAGACGTGAACGCGCTGCGGATGTCCTGAGCTCGCTTGGGGGTCAATGCGCCGCCCTCACCGGCCTCGGGAATCGTCGTCGAGAGCCCGGCGGGCGATCTCGGCCCGATAGCGCCTAACCGCGGCGGTGCCCTCGGCCAGGGCCGCCCGGGCCTCGGAAACGGCCGCTCGAGCCCGGGCGCCGGGATCGGTGCCCGCTCGTCTGGGGGCCGGTCGCCGGGTGGCCTGGCGCAGCTTGCGGCGCACATAGGACGCTCCGGCCGCTCCGGCGCCCGCTCCCGCGGCGAACCAAACGAGCCGCTTGGCCATCAGCCGGTCTCGCTCTCAGGTTTGTCGTCTCGACGGCGCTTCATTTCTTCGTGAATCTCCTTTTCGGCACCGTGTTGCGAAGGTTGGTAATAGCGTTCTTCCTCAAAGCAATCGGGGCGATATTGCTGACTCACCCAGCCCTGGGGATCATCATGAGGATACACGTAGCCTGCGCCATGCCCTAGACCGGCCGCCCCCTGATAGTGGGCGTCGCGCAGGTGGGGGGGCACCTCGCCGCTGCCGTCGCCTGCGTCGGCTCGAGCCCGGCCCAGCGCAGTGGTGACCGTATTCGACTTGGGGGCGGTGGCCAGATACACCACGGCATGGGCCAGGTTGAGCTGCGCCTCGGGCAGCCCGACGAACTCCACTGCCCGGGCGGCGGCATCGGCCACCACCAGGGCCTGGGAGTCGGCCATCCCGATGTCCTCCGATGCCAGTATCACCATGCGACGAGCGATGAACCGGGGGTCCTCTCCTGCCTCCAGCATTCGCGACAGCCAATACAGGCCGGCATCGGGATCCGACCCTCGCAAGCTCTTGATGAAGGCGCTGATGACGTCGTAGTGCTCGTCGCGGCCATAGCGGACCGCGCTGGCCCCCAAGGCGTTCTCGGCATCGGCCAGGGTGATTCGGGGCGGGTCGTCGGGGCGGGCCGACGCCAAGGCCACCGCCACCTCCAGGCTGGTCAGGGCCTGTCGGCCATCGCCAGCGGCCTGGGTGGACAGATGGGCCAGGGCGTCGTCGTCGGCTTCTGCCCCCTCGGCCCGCAGCCCTCGGCGCAGCAGCTCGGCCAGCGCATCGGCTTCAAGGGGCTCGAGCCGGAACAGGGTGGAGCGAGATCGCAGCGGTGGGTTCACCTCGAAGTACGGGTTCTCGGTGGTGGCCCCGATCAGCGTGATGAGCCCGGACTCCACTGCGGGCAAAAGGGCATCTTGCTGGGCGCGGTTGAATCGGTGGACCTCGTCGAGGAACAGAATCGTGCCCTGATTGTGCTGGCCCAAGCGGTCGCGGGCCGACGCGATCACCTCCCGCACGTCCTTGACCGTGGCGGTCACCGCCGAGAGCTGGATGTAGGCCCTCGCCGTGGTGCGGGCCACCAGCCGGGCGATAGTTGTCTTGCCCGTGCCCGGCGGCCCCCACAAGATGGCCGACGACAGCCGGTCCGACTCGATAAGGCTGCGGAGCGGCTTGCCCCGGCCTAGCAGATGTTCCTGGCCCACCAACTCATCAAGGCTGCGGGGTCGGAGCCGATCGGCCAGCGGGGCGGTCTGGGCCAGGCGCTCGGCAGCAGCGGCGGCAAACAGGTCGTCGCTCATTGCCACCTGGCCCGGCTGCCGCGCTCCATCCGCTTACCTGGCGGAGGCAGGGGGTGGAAGAACGCGCAGGCCGAGCTCGTCGAGGTGACGGTCGGAAATCGGGGTGGGCGAGTTCGACAGCGGATCGGCGCCCGACTGGGTCTTGGGGAACGCGATTACCTCGCGGATGTTCTCCTCCCCGGCCAAGATGGCCACCAACCGGTCGATGCCGAAGGCGAACCCGGCGTGGGGCGGGGCGCCAAAGCGGAAGGCGTCCAGCAAGAAGCCAAATCTCTCCTCGGCCTCGGCATCGCTGATGCCCAGGGCCCGGAACACCGACCGCTGGATATCTGGGCGATGGATACGCACGCTGCCCGAGCCCAGCTCCCAGCCGTTGAGCACCAGGTCGTAGGCCTGGGAGCGCACGGCCAGCAGTTCCTCTCCGGAGCTGTCCAACAGCCCCACGTCATCGGGGTGGGGCATGGTGAACGGGTGGTGGGCGGCAATGGGCCGGCCTTCATCATCGATGGACTCGAACAGCGGGAACTCGGTGACCCAGATGAAGTTGAGCCCGCCCTCGGTGATTGGCGGTCGGCCTAGCTCCAAGCGGAGCAGTCCCAAGATGTCTCGCACCTTCTGGCGGCGGTCGGCGATCAACAGCAGCAGGTCGCCGGGCTCCGCGCCCATGGCCGGCCCGAGCGCAGCCTGCTCCTCCTCCGACATGAACTTGGTCAACGCGCCGTCGAGGGCGCCGTCGTCGCCCACCCGGAACCAGGCCAGACCCTTGGCCCCCCACTGCTGGCACTTGCGGGTCAGCTCATCGATGGCGTTGCGCCCCAGGCTCTTGCTGCCCCCCTTGTGGTTGATTCCCTTGACGCACTCCACCTGGAAGACCTTGGCCTCGGTGCCCTCGAACAGCCCGGTCAGCTCAATCAATTCCAGCCCGAAGCGCACGTCGGGCTTGTCGGAGCCGTAGCGCTCCATGGCATCGGTCCAGGTCATCTGGATCGGGGCGTCGGGTCGGGCGCCGGTAACAGCCTCCACCGCGGCGGCCACCGCCTCGGTGATGAAGACCATCACGTCGTCCTGGTCGGCGAAGCTGGCCTCCGCGTCAAGCTGCATGAACTCGAATTGGCGGTCGGCCCGAAGGTCTTCGTCGCGCAGACAGCGGGCAATCTGGTAGTAGCGGTCGAGACCGCCCACCATGCAGAGCTGTTTGAAGATCTGGGGCGACTGGGGTAGCGCGTAGAACCGGCCCGCGTGCAGTCGGGACGGCACCACGAAGTCGCGGGCTCCCTCTGGAGTGGAGGCCACCAGCATGGGAGTCTCGACCTCGGTGAAGCGCTGAGCTTCCATCGATCGCCGGATAGCGCTGTTCACCTTGGCCCGCAGCTCCAAGTTGCGCTGGAGCCGCTCCCCCCGCAGATCGACGTAGCGGTACCGCAAGCGCACGTTCTCATCCACCTCGGTGCGGGAGTGCAGCGGAAACGGCGGGGGCTCAGCGGCCGACAGAACTTCCACCCGGCAGTCGCCAATCTCAACCTCGCCGGTGTCCAGTTTGGGGTTGGCCGTGTCGTCGGGGCGAGCCCGCACGGTACCGGTGACCTGCACCACATACTCCGAGCGCAGGTCGTGGCGCTCGTCAACCACGCACTGGATCACGCCGGTGCGGTCACGCAAGTCGATGAACGCCAGGTTCTCCCCGTGCTCCCGCCGTCGGTCCACCCAACCGCACACCGACACCTCCCGCCCAATGTCCCCAGCGCGCAGCTCGCCGCAATAGTCAGTTCGCATTTTGGTCATAGTCAGCTTTCAGCAGATTTCGCCAACACCGGCACAATAGGCAGACAGTCTCACTGAGCCGATTCGTTTTCGGCCAGCCTTGCGGCCACCTCGGCCACCACGTCGGTGCGGTGCACCGCAATCTGGTCCCCTCCCGAGCGCAGGTCGCGCAGCGTGACGGTGCCTGACTCCAGCTCGTCGTCGCCCACCAGCAGGGCGAAGCGGGCTCCTGAGCGGTCGGCCACCTTCATCTGGGCCTTCATCGACCGGGCGTCGAAGGCCCGGTCGGATGAGATGCCGCTGCGCCGCAGCTCGAAGGTGAGATCGCGACCGGCGTCTCCACCGGTCACGTCCACCACGAACACATCGACGGCCGGGGCGGCATCAGAGAGGGCGTCCTCGGCGTCGGCGGCCAGCAGGATGCGCTCGATGCCCGCACCGAACCCCACACCAGGGGCGGGCTTGCCGCCCAGCGACTCGGCCAAGCCGTCGTAGCGCCCCCCACCCCCGACTGCGTTCTGAGCCGAGGTCAAAGCACCGGCCACAAACTCCCAGGTGGAATGGGTGTAGTAGTCCAAGCCCCGCACCAGGCGAGAATCGATCTCATAGTCGATCCCCAAGGCGTCCAGCCCTGTCTGCATCCGCTCGAAGTGGGCCGCGGCCTCATCGGAGAGGCAGTCGGTGATGAGGGGAGCGTCGGCCACCACGGCCATGGTGCGCTCCCGCTTGGAGTCCAGCACCCGCAGCGGATGGTCGACGGCGTTGGCCCGGTCGGCCTCGTCCAAGTCCCCTACCCGTTGGCCCAGCCAGGCGGCCAGCTGCTGGGCGTAGGCCAGCCGATCGCCGGGGCTGCCCATCGAGTTGAGCCGCAGCGACAAATGGCTCAACCCAAGAGCCCGATAGAAATCGTGCTGGAGGGCGATTACCTCCACATCGAGGTCGGGATCGGCCGAGCCGATGGCCTCGGCACCAACTTGGTGGTGCTGGCGGAACCGCCCTGCCTGGGGCTCCTCGTAGCGAAAGCACGGAGTGAGGTACCACACCTTCCATGGCACGGTGGGCCGATGCTGGTTGAAGGCCCGGACCACCGACGCGGTGCCCTCCGGGCGCAAAGCCATGTGGCGTTCGCCCTTGTCGAAGAAGTCGTACATCTCCTTGCGCACCACCTCGGTGCCCTCGCCCAAGCGCTGGAACACCCCGATGTCCTCGAACATGGGATTTTGCACCAGCCCATACCCGGCCCGTCCGAATACCTCGGCAAATGTCGCAACCAGCGCCTGCCAGCGGTCCGACTCCGGCGGCAGAATGTCACGCGTCCCCTTCGGCGCCTGGAACATCTCAGCCACGACCCACGATGCTACCGGCGCACCGCGACGGTTCCCCATCCCCGGCGGTCCACTGATCGGGTCATGTGCCGATTCAGAGCGCTGGTGTCCGAGTCCGGGATCACTCGCGATCCTCGTCAAGGACATCAAGAACCGACTGCTCGGCCCGGAAGCGCTGAGCCGGGGCCAGCCCCACACGCTTAGGGAGCTCGATCCAGCCCTCGTCGATGCTCGTCGGTTCTTCTGACCAGCGGCGCTGAAATGTCGAGATCAGCATCACGCCGGTGGCCAATACGAGGTGGAAAATCGGGGGGATGGGGGTGCTGAACCACTTGTGTGATGTGAAGGAGTCGTCGCCCAGCACGTTCACATCGGCGAGGACTCCGATCAGCAGCCGGATACCCATGACCGCGAAATACAGCACACCCAGCACAAATATCGGCTTGATCCAGCTCGGACCTAGCAGCTTCAAGCCGCGGTTCATGCGAATCACCACCACCACGAAGAGCACCAGGATCGCAATCTGAAGCCCCAACAGCGCCGGGTACCACAACCCGCTGCCCTGCCACCGCTCATAGTCGGGCAGAAAATCCACCGGAGTCCAGCGCTGGATGACTTGGCCCAACACACGAACCAGGAACGCAATGCCCAGCACGGCGGTGATTACCGCAAATCTCTCATTCCTCATGGCTGCTCCGTTTGTTCGGCGTCTTGCGAGTGCAGCGGGCTCAACTCCGCTTCGGGGTCGAGGTCAAGACCAAGTCCGCTCGTGCCCAAGCCGGCTATTCGGCTCGGCTCCAGCCGGCCAGCCCAGTCGAACCTGAGGCTCGGCGAGGTCAGATCGCGGCGCAACAACTGGGTTCCAAAGGCGCCCTCGGCGGCGACCAGCTTGTCGCCGACGGCCTGCATCACAGCAAGTGCGGCACGAGACAAGATGCTCGTCTCCCCCACGTGGCAGCCCACGATAATTCCCAATTTTCGACGGGCCGCTTCTTGGCCAACCTCCAAGGATCGGATTATGCCGCCCATCTTCGACACCCGCAGGTTGACTATCCAGCGCTCTGGGTCGTCCAGTGACTCCAACTGGCTGGCTCGGGCGAGGCTCTCATCCAAAATGATCTTTACGCCCAGTCCCTTGGCGATCTGCCGGCATCCCTCCAAATCGCCCGACCGCAACGGCTCCTCGATAGCAAACGGCGACACGGGCATCGAGTCCAGATGGTCTTGGCACTCATCTGGAAATGCCCAAAGGTTGTTTGCGTCCACCCGCAACCGCAGACGGCGCCCAGCCCGGGATGAGAAAACACCTAACCGGCGGCGGTCTCGTCCAACATCTCCAGAGAGCTTCACCTTGAAGTCTTGGAAGCCGCGGACGCGATAACGGCCGTGCTGCCACCAGAACACCGGAAGCGGCCAATCGGCCAAGACAGCGGAATACCGGAACACCTTCTTCGGCTGATCGATACCCAATATCTCTTCCACCGACTGCTGCTGAGTCTTGCCTATCAAGTCGAGCACTGCGGTTTCCATCGCGCAGAACGCGGCCGGATTGGCGTCGATGGCATCTCGATGAGCCTCGATCCAGACCCTAAGGCTCTGGGCGTCAGTGACCTCGGTGACAAGCGAATCGGCATATTGGGCGATGAATCGGCTGCTGCCGAGCACCGTCTCTCCGGTCACATACTCACGCGGGCAGCCTTCTCCGAAACCGACCTGACCGTCCCGGCCATGGGCGACCACAATCAGATTGGACACCTGCCTCCGGCTGGCCGACGCGTGTCGAATCACCGTCTTGAACGCCATCGGAAACGTGTAGACGCCAAGGCGCTCCAAGCGCATTGCGGTCAGTCCTGGCCTTCAGCCGAGCGCACGTGCTCCTCGAAGTCGAAAGTACATTCGTTGCGGTATTGGAGGTGCACAAACTTGAATTGCACATCCCGCTGTCCGTCGGCCACCCGTTGGCGGCGAAAGGCATCTCCAGTACCTGAAACGACGGGCTTGACGGTCAGCTGGCTGAGTCTCCGGCTGGCCCTCTTAGATTTGTACTCGATGTTCAATTCGGCGAGGTGCTCGTCGATCCGGCTAGCTAGCTGATGGAGCCCGGACAGCCCTGCGGCTGATTCCAAGTAAAGCAGGTAACCAGCCCGGTCGACATCGGCCAGCATGATGAAGAAACCGGGCGTCAGCCCCAGCTGGCCCAAGACAGAGGTCACCGCGGTGATGACTTGTCCTTCATGCAGTTTCTCGCCGGTGATGCTGGTGATGCCCTTGCCCTTTTGGACAAAGACCAGCGTCGGGGTGTTCCTAAAATAACCAGTCACCCGGACAATGTCGCTCATGTCGTAGCGGTAGAGGCCGCTCGTGGTGGTCACGATCACGTAGTAATCGCGGCCCTCCTGGAGTTGTTCCAGCGTCAGGAGGTCTCTGCCCTGCCTTTCGTCGTGGGTTGCGGTTTCCCAGTCTCCGCTGGGGGCGAACTCGAAGAAAGCGTTGCCCAGTGTCGGCACGCAAGCATTTCGATGCGGGTCTAGGTTGACGGTGCCGGTCACCTCGCTGGCCAGATAGCCGAGTTCAATCACCGGGCAGTTGTCGGTGAGCAGCGGCCTGAGATTTGCCACCGCCACGCCGCAACTCCCTCCCGTCCACGTAAGGACGCCCGACAGCCCCGGCCACAGATCGGCGTAGGTCAACTCTCCCGCAGCGTTGCGGCGCTTCTCAAGGTCTGCGGCCCGTTCAGGCCGAGACTGGAGCCGGGATTCCAAGCTCGCTCCCCCTGCATCCAAACCGACAGGTAGCCGCCCCTCGGCTACCGCCTCAATCACTACATCGGCATTCTGATTGATTACATCCATCAACCGAACAAGGGTGGAGGGGTTCGCGGTGGCCAAACAGGTCACCGATTGATCAGCGGCGCCGAGAATGCCCATCAGGAGGTACCGGGCATCGTTGTCGGCGATATCGGCCAGCTCAGCAGGCAGTACGTAACTCCGCCTGATCAGCCGCCCTTGGCTGGCGTTGAGCAGACCCGAGGCCGAGCCGAATGGTGTCCCTCCCGGCATGGTGCCTTCGACCGCGGCGCCGGTAATCGAGAACACCTTGCCAGAGAGCATTGAGGTGTGCCTCGACATCATGTAAGCCGTGAGCCGTTGGAGACCCTGGATTCGGTCTAGAGCCGACTCGGTAATCGGGATGTTCTTGGGTGCCGCCACGGTGCCGCTGGTGCGGTTGTAAAAGACCGGTGGTTCCGCAGTCAGGCAGGGCTCGCCGGTCAGCTCTTGGCGCTCGATGAGGTTGCGCAGCGATTCATAGTTCTGGACCGGAACGGCCTGTCGGTACTGGTCCGCCGTTTTAATCTGGGCAAATCCGTGGGCCTTGCCGAAGGAGGTTTCTGCGTTCGGAGCGAGGATGCGGTGCAGCAGAACCTCGCTCGCGGCATCAGGCGATTTCGCGTCAGCGAGCATTTTTCGGTGCCGTCGTCCGCTCTTCAAAGACAGCCCGGCTTTCAGTACGAGATAACTCATTCCGCTGGCCATATTCCGTCGGCCTCCGAGTGCTTCCTGCTATCTCGACTGTTCAGCCGCTTGAGCCTTGTCCAGACCGGCGACGAACGGGGTACGCATCTGGTCCATGAAGCCCAAGGGATAGGCCTGGTTGATCAGCCCAAGCGGGCCCACCTTTCGGTGCGCGGGCAATAGGCGAGTGCCGAACAGCGTGTCCCAAACGATCAGGTTGTTGCCGAAATTGTTGTCTGACTCTTTTGGGATCTTCGAATGGTGCCAGCGGTGCAGTTCGGGGCCGCTAACCAGGTGATTGAGAGGCCCCAGGCGTACGTCGCAATTGGAATGCTGGTAGAACCCGTTCACGGCGTAGAACACGAAATATGCGGCAAGAGCTTCACCGCCCACCCCTACCAGCACAAACGGCAGGGCGTCAGCGCAGAACTGTACTGCCTTCTCAATCGGGTGGAAGCGCCCGACATTCACCCAGTAAAGGCGATGGGGTGAGTGGTGAACCGCATGGAACCGCCACATCGCTTCGAACTTGTGGAACGCGCGGTGCAGCCAATACCGCAGCAGGTCGGCGAGCACGAGCATGACAATGGCCTGAACTGCGATTGGCTGACCATGGGGCCAAAGGCCATCTATGGCTAAACCAGCGTCCTCCAACACATTGGCGATGGCGATCACGGCCAGGAAGGACAAGAGAAGGGGCAAAGCCACCTGCATTGCCAGCATGAACGACACATCGGTGCGTACCTCGTCGGGCGAGGGCCTCCACTCGGTTCGGTATGGCAGTTTCAGCTCGTGGAGCGTGACGAGAACGGCCCCGGTCAACACCGCGGCATAGGACGCCAGCGTCATATGAATACCAGCCGCCATCAAGACCGCGAATAGGGCAAAGGCAAGTCCGAGCACTCCCGGATATGACCCAACCATGACGACGCGCTCGCCTAACGAGCGTTGATCTGCCAGTGATCTTGAATCTCCTGGTGCGGGGAAAGATACTGAGCCATCTGGCATGACCGCAGCATAAGTGACGCCGGTCGGATTGCCCGCGACCCCTGCGGGAGGGTTACGACTAGCCGGTGGCGGTGGGGAGGACTCGGTAGGCGCTGTAGACGGATTCGATGCCCCGGATGGTGCGGAGGAGGGCGTCGAGGTGGGAACCGTCGCTCAGCTCGAAGTCGAACCGCATGACCGATATCTGGTCGGCGCCGGTACGGGTTTCGCAGGCGAGGATGTTCACCGATCCGGTGGACAAGGCGTTGGCCACGTCTCGCAGCAGGCGGGTGCGGTCGAACGCCTTGACCTCGATGGTCACGCAGTAAGTGCTGGTGCGCTCGGCGCTCCAATCCACATCGATGAGACGATCCCCCTGCTCGAACGACAGCGACACCGCGTTGGCGCACTCTGCCCGGTGCACCGACACCCCCCGTCCCCGGGTTACAAATCCGATGATCTCGTCGGGCGGCACCGGCTTGCAGCAGCGGGCCAGGTTGACCAGCACGTCGTCGAGTCCCTCCACCTCCACCGGCTGGTCGGTTTGGCGGAGCAGTACCGAGGCCGAGGGGACCGCAGCCAACTCGTCTTCCCCATCGCCTTCGACCGACGGCTCCACCCTCATGCCGGCCACCCGCTCGGCCACTGCCTTGGCCGACACGTGGCGCTCTCCCACCGCGGCGAACAGGGTGTCGAGGTCGCGGTAGTTCATGTCGGTGGCCGCCTGCACCAGCTCATCGCCCGACAGAATCTTGGCCACCGGCAACCGCTCTCGGCGCAAAGCGGCCGCCACCGCGTCGCGGCCGGCCTTGATGGCGTCATCCCGCCGGGCCTGGGCGAACCACTGGCGGATCTTGTTGCGCGCCCGGTGCGAGGCCACCAGCCCGAGCCAGTCACGCGACGGTCCTTTGTCGGCCACCTTGGAGGTGAAGATCTCCACCATGTCGCCGGGCCGCAGCTCCCGGTCCAGGGGGACGAGCTGGCCGTTGACCCGGGCGCCGATGCAGGCGTGGCCCACCTCGGTGTGGATCGAATAGGCGAAGTCGATGGGGATCGCCCCCATGGGCAGCGAGACCACCTCGCCCTTCGGGGTGAACACCTGCACCTCGTCGTGGTCGAGGTCGGTCTTGAGGTCGCTCAAGAACTCGGCCGCGTCGGAGGTCTCCTGCTGCCAGTCGATGATGCGACTCAGCCAGGCCAGATCATCGGTCGTGGCGCCCTCCTTGTAGTCCCAGTGGGCGGCCACCCCTTGCTCCGCCCGGGCGTGCATCTCGTTGGTGCGGAGCTGCACCTCCAGCGTCTTGCCCCCCGGCCCGACCACCGTGGTGTGCAGCGACTGGTAGAGGTTGAACTTGGGCATGGCGATGTAGTCCTTGAACCGCCCCTGCACCGGCTTCCAAGTGGCATGGATGGAGCCCAGTGCGGCGTAGCAGTCCCGCACCGAGTCGACGATCACCCGTATGCCCACCAAGTCGAAGATCTCGTCGAAGCTGCGCTCTTTGGTCATCATCTTCTCGTAGATGCTCCAAAGGTGCTTGGGACGGCCGGTCACCTGGGCCTGGATCCCCAGCTCGGCCAATCGGGCGTCAACGCTGGTTAGCACCTGGGTGAGATATAGGTCTCGTTCCGGCGCCCGGGTAGACACCATGCGATCGATCTCGGAGTACCGCTTGGGGTGCAGGGCGGCAAACGCCAAATCCTCAAGCTGGAGCTTCATGTCCTGCATGCCCAGCCGGTTGGCCAGCGGGGCGTAGATGTCCATCGTCTCGCTGGCTACGCGGTGCTGCTTGGCCAAGGGCAGCGCGGCCAGCGTCCGCATGTTGTGCAGCCGGTCGGACAGCTTCACCACCAGCACCCGCAGATCCTTGGCAATGGCCACCAGCATCTTGCGCATGGAGGCGGCCTGCTCCTCCTCCTGGGTGTTGAACTTGAGCCGGTCCAGCCGGGTGACGCTGTCCACGATTGAGGCCACTTCCCCGCCGAAATGGTGCTCGACCTCGGAGAGGTCCATGGCGGTGTCTTCGATGGCGTCGTGCAACAGCGCCGCTATCACCGACACATCGTCCAACCCCAGCTCCACCACGATGTGGGCAACGGCCAGAGGATGGGAGACATAGGGCTCGCCAGACTTGCGCACCTGCCCGGAGTGGGCCTTTTCAGCGAGGCGATAGGCCGTCTCAATGCGGTCTGCGGTGCCGTTGGGGTTGCGCTCCAGATAGGCGGCTAGCAGTGGACCGGCGTCTTGGCCGGGCTGACCCACCCAGGGCGAGGTCCGCTCTGTCAGCGTCATCCGTCACCCCCAAAACAGAACAGCGAAATCACCGGACAGTCGGCGTCGACTTCTATTTTCTCCCGGCCACTGAGAAAACCCAACTCGATTAGGAAAGCCATGCCCGCCACCTCTGCGCCGCTCGCACCAACGAGTTCGACCGCGGCGGCCGCCGTGCCCCCCGTGGCCAGCACATCATCGACGATGAGCGCCCGCTGCCCGGGCGACAAAGCGTCGGTGTGAGCCTCCAGCGAAGCCGTGCCGTACTCCAGTTGATAGTCGACTGCCCGAGTGTCGTAGGGCAGCTTTCCCGGCTTGCGAACGGGCACGAATCCGAGTCCCAGGCGGTAGGCCACCGCTGCGCCCAGGATGAATCCGCGGGCCTCCACACCCACCACTCGGTCTGCCTGAGTATCGCTAAAGCGGTCGGCCATCTCATCGGCGGCCCAACGGAAGGCCTCAGCGTCGTCGAGCAGCGGAGTGATGTCTTTGAACAAGATCCCTGGCGTGGGAAAATCAGGGACATCCCGAATGAGGCTCTCTGGCCATCCAGAACTCACTGCCCCCAACCCTACCCGCCCTCCAGTTTGGGACTAGCGCCGCTTGCGCTTGCGGGGCCGGGGCGGTATGGCCGTGCCGGACCGCTGAGGCCGGGATGCCGAACCACTGGGAGCAGCGGCCGGTCGGGACGGCGACGGGCCCACCGCCACATCTTCCACCTCGTGCACCGAGGTCCCCCGCGACTGGGCTCGGGCCTCCAGGCGCTCCCGCAGTTCTACGAACTCAGGTTGGCGCTCCTTCATCCAGGAAGCTGCCGGAGCGGCCACGAACAGCGATGAGTAGGTGCCCACCAAAAGGCCGATGAGCAAGGCCACCGCGAATTCGGCCAGTGTGACCGCACCCAGCACCAGAGTGCCGATGACCAGCATCGACAACACCGGCAACACCGAGGTGATGGTGGTGTTCACTGACCGCAGCAGCACGGTGTTGAGCGCCGAGTTCATGATCCGGGTGTAGGTGGCCCGCCCCACCAAAGTGGACCGCCGCTGGTAGTCGCGGTTCTTGTCGAACACCACCAGGGTGTCGTATAGGGAGTAACCCATGATGGTGAGGAAGGCGATGACGGTGGCCGGGGTCACCTCGAACTGGAACAGGGCATAGATGCCCACGGTGATGACGATGTCGTGGGCCACCGCCAGCAGGGCGGCCACGGCCATTCTCCATTCCAGCGTCAGCGTGATGTAGATCGCCACCACGATGATGAACACGATCAGCGCCCGGATGGCCTTGTCGGTGATCTCGTCGCCCCACGACGCGCTGATGGAGTTGAAGCTGATGTCGTCGAGGCCTTGGCCGGTGAGCCTGGCCAGTGCCAAGGACACCTCGGCAACGCTGGAGGCGTCGGTGGCGTCCAACTCGGCCCGGACCCGCAGCACGTCGCCGCCCACGAATTGGATCTTGGCGTCGGCCTGGCCCACGTCCCTAAGGACATCGCGCACGTCAGCGGTGGACACGTCGGGCGCGGAGGCCTCCCATACCGTGCCCCCCTCAAACTCGATTCCCAGGTTGACGCCCCGCACCAAAAGAGCAACGACGCCGATGAGGATCAGGGCGGCGGACACTTTCAGGGTGGTTTTCCACAGCTCGGGGAAGTCCACCCTGGTCTGGTTGCGCAACAGGCTCTGGAGCCGGCTCATGATGCCTCCACTCCCGAGGGAACGGCCTCTTCTCTAGTAGGCAATCCGAGTCGGTGGGGATGGGCCATAAGACTTGGCGACCGGGACATCAGTTGAGCGCAGGGACGCAGGAAGTAGTAGGTGGCCACCAAGTCGAGCACCGAGGCCAAGCCCAGCATGAGGGCGAATCCCCGAACTGACCCGGCTGAGAGCCAGTACAAGATGACCGCGGCAATGAGCGAGGCGAAGTTGGCCCTGAATATGGTCCGGAACGCCGCCGAGAAAGACTGCTCAAGTGAAGACCGCAGCATGCGGCCGGTGGCCACGTCTTCTTTGAGGTGCTCGAAGTAGACCACGTTGGAGTCAAGCGAGACGCCGATGGCCACGATCAGGCCGGTAACCCCAGCCAGGGTCAGGGCCAAGTCCTGGGTCTCGCCCAGCCAGGCCACGATCACCCACAGCAAGGTGGCCGACACGCCCAGGCTCAACATGGCGACCAAACCCAGCAGGCGATACATGCCGACCATGTACAAGAACACCAGCGCCAGCCCGACGATCCCGGCGATTACTCCCGCCCGCAGGGCGTCGCCCCCGATGGTGGCCGAAACGGCCCGACTGGTGCTGTCGCTTTGGGGATCGGTGGGGTCTTGGAACTCGATGGGCAGGGCGCCATAGCGCAGCACGAGGGCCAGATCGTCAGCCTCCTGCTCGGAGAACCGGCCGGATATGACCACTTGGCCGTCAAAATTGGCCGCGTTCACCACCGGCGCCGACCGCACGTTGCCATCGACCACTATGGCCAGCCGGCCGCGCCCTGCCGCCCCGGGCGGGCAGTAGGCGGTACCGGTGAAGCACTCGATGGCGATCTCGTCAAATTTGTCAGCCCCGTCATCGCCGCCCTTGAAGGTGGCGTCCACCACGAACTCGTTTCGATAGGAGCTGTCAGCCCCGGAAAGACCCGCACCGGTCAGGGCCGAAGGGCCGAGCAGCAGACGCCCGGCCACCACGCCGTTCTCGTCCCGCTGGGGTAGGACCACGAAGCGGTCGAGTTGGTCTTCAGCCGATGTCGAGGTCTCCAGGCCGTTGTAGTCGATCCCGGTGGGGCATGGGGCCATCCCCCGGTCGTCCAATACAGGATCGGGCAGCGCCGGTGCCGGCGGCACCTCGGCATTGGATTCTGGGTCGGAGAAATTGAGCGGCTCGGCAAACAGGTCGGCGCACACCGGTCGGAAACGCAGCTCGGCGGTCTGGCCCACGATGTCGATGGCCCTCTGCTGGTCGCTGATGCCGGGAAGCTGGACCACCACCCGGCCGCCTTGGCGGGTCACATCGGGCTCGGCCACGCCGAGGCCGTCGATGCGGTCGCGGATGATGTTGACCGCGGTGTCCAAGTCGCCTTCGGTGATGGCTACCGGCCGTTCGGGATCGTCCACCGGCACCAATACCACCTCGACCCCGCCCTTCAAATCGAGGCCTAGCAGCGGCCGGTTGCCCACGGCCAGCGAGGCCGCCAGCAACCCAGCGGCCAAGGCCAGGATAAAGACAAGGGAAACCAGCGAACGGCGGCTCATTGACGCTGGGAATTGTGGCTAGGCGTCAGCGTCGTCGCCATCGACGTCGATGTCGGAGTACACGATCTTGTTGGCGACGGTCTCGCGGCTGATCTTGATCTCGACACCATCAGATATCTCAATGAACACAGTGCCGCCGTCGAAATCGGTGATCATCCCGTACAGGCCCGAGGCGGTAATCACCTCGTCGCCCACTTCCAGCGAGTCGAGCAGCGCTCGTTGCTCGCGCGCCTTGCGCTGCTGGGGGCGCACCATGAAGAAGTACATGGCGACGAACATCAAGAGCAGAAGGGGGAGGATTTCCAAGGCTCAGAACTCTATCGGAAGACCTAGCCGGGAGACGACTCGGCGGGCCGGGCCCAGGCCTCGGCCACCCGGCGGCGTAAACGGTCGAACGTGCCGTTGACGATGGCCTCTTGGGCGGCATCCATCAGGGCCAGCAGCCAGGCCACATTGTGGAGAGTGAGCAACCGAGCGGCCGACGGCTCGTCCACGTTGAACAGGTGGCGAAGATAGGCCCGGGAGTAGCGGTCGGCCGGGCTGGCGGGGAAGCCGGGATCAATCGGCCGGTCGTCGGTGGCGAGCGACGAGTTGCCCATATTGAGGCGGCCCTCCCAGGTCAAAGCGGTGCCGTGGCGGGCCAGACGGGTAGGCAGCACGCAGTCGAACATGTCCACCCCCATCGCAACGCACTCCATTAGCCCGATGGGGTCGCCCAATCCCATGAAGTAGCGGGGCTGATCCTCGGGCAACTGTGGGGTGGTGGCCGACAGCGCGGCCATCATCTGCTCTGGAGGCTCCCCAACCGACAGCCCGCCCACCGCGTAGCCGTCGAAGCCCACCTCGATGGTACGAGCCGTGCTCTCAACCCGCAGGTCAGGGTCGATGCCGCCCTGGACGATGCCGAACTGACTGGCGCCTGCTGCGTGCCCGTCTAGTTCGAGGAACCGACGACGAGCTCGAACGGCCCAAGCCGAGGTGCGGTCCACGGCCTGGCGCTGGACGGGTGCGGGGGCTTCGGACGGCGGGCACACGTCCAAGGCCATCTGAATGTCGGAGCCGAGCTGGAGTTGCACCTCCACTACCCGCTCGGCGGTGAAGCGATGGGTGGAGCCGTCGTAGGTGGACTGGAAGGTGGCACCGTCGTCGTCCACTTTGGGATCGAGCGAGAACACCTGGAAGCCGCCGGAGTCGGTGAGCACGTGGCCCGACCAGCCGGTAAACCCGTGGACACCGCCCATCCGCTCGACAGTCTCGGCACCGGGCCTCATCATCAGGTGGTAGGTGTTGGCCAGCACCACCGGGGGGTTGAGAGCCTCGAGGTCGGCGGTGTCGAGGGTGCGGACTGCTGCCCGAGTACCCACCGGCATGAAGCACGGGGTCATAAACGATCCCCTCGGCGTGGTGATGCGCCCTTTGCGGGCTTGCCCGTCTCGGGCCAACACGGCGAATTGCAGGGTCATTGTCCTGGATTTCTAGTGCAGAACATGGCGTCGCCCAGAGAGAGAAAGCGGTAATCCTCAGCCAGGGCCGTGGCATAGAGGTCTCGCCAGCGGGGGCCGACGAACGCAGCCAACAGGGCCAGAAGGCTGGACCGGGGCAGGTGGAAGTTGGTGAGCAGGGCGTCCACCACGGCAAATTGGTATCCCGGCGTGATTAACAGGTCTGTCTGGGCCCGGGCCGATCCGGTGGCCGCCGCCGACTCCAGTGCCCGCACCACCGTGGTGCCCACTGCCACCACCCGCTTCGCTCGGACACAGGCGGCAAGCGTGGCCTCGGGAATCCGGTACGACTCAGTGTGCATGACGTGATCTTCGAGTCTCTCGGCCATCACCGGGGTGAACGTGGCCGTTCCCACGGCCAGTTCCAGCTCGCATACCTCCGCCCCGGCAGCCCGGCAGCGGTCCAGCACCGTGTCGGTGAGGTGGAGCCCGGCTGTGGGAGCGGCAGCCGACACCGGCCGGTCGGCATACACCGTCTGGTAGCGCTCGATGTCGGCCAGCTCCTCGGTGACATACGGCGGTAGCGGCACTTCCCCGGCTCGATCCATGAGAACACCGGGATCGCCGGTGGGCCTCACCCAGCGCCGGCCGTCGTCGCCGATCCGCTCCCCCACCTCCATCACCGGCGCCCCGCCGAAGCAAAGCTCGGTGCCCGGCGGCACCCGGCGGCCGGGTCGCACCAACGCGCTCCACCAGCCGTCGTCACCGGGTTCCAGCAGCAAGACCTCGACCTTTCCCCCGGTGGCCTTGTTGAGCCGCAGCCGGGCCGCCATGACCCGACTGTTGTTCACCACCAGCACATCGCCGGGTCCCAGGAGCTCGGGCAAATCCCTGGTCAAGCGGTGCTCAGGCGGGGTTCCAAAACCTCGATCAACCAGGAGCCGTGAGCTGTCCCGGGGCTCAGCCGGCTGCTGCGCAATGGCGGCTTGAGGCAGCTCATAGTGAAGCTCCCCAGTCCGCATGCTCTGTTTCTACCTGACTGGCACCCGTATCCCGAAAACTGTCATACCCGGCCGGTAGTTTGGGGCGCATGCTGGTGATGGGGATCGACCCCGGCTTGTCGCGCTGCGGCTATGGCGTTGTCCGCCAAAAGGGCCGCGCCACCGAGGCGATGGCCGCGGGGATTATCCGCACCGACAAGGACGATCCCATCCCCAAGCGTCTGTATGAGCTCCAAAAAGAGCTGGTCGATCTGATGGACACCTACCACCCAGATGCGGTGGCCATCGAGCAGGTGCTGTTCCAGGTGAATGTCCGCACCGCCATGGGGGTGGGACAGGCCAGCGGGGTGGCCATGGCCGCCGGAGTGGGGGCGGGCGCCGAGGTGTTCGAGTACTCGCCCACCCAGATCAAGAAGGCTGTCACCGGCTGGGGCGGCGCCGACAAGAAGCAGATGGGGCAAATGGTGCAGACCCTGCTGAGGCTGCCCCAGCCGCTGAAGCCGGTGGACGCCGCCGACGCCATTGCGGTGGCCCTCTGCCATCTGGCCCATGCTCCGGCCGCCTCCCGGATCCAGGCCGCGATGTGATCGGGCTGATCCGGGGCACGCTGGCTCTGCGGGACGCCGACGAGGTGATCGTGGAAACCGCCGGCCTCGGCTATCGGGTTGCAGTCTCGGCCGACACATCGGCCGCTCTGGGAGAGCTGGGCCAAGACGTGCTGCTGCACATCCACCACCACATCCGAGAGGACGCTCAGACCCTGTACGGGTTCGACACCCCCGACAAGCGCCGGGTCTTCGAGGGGCTCATCTCGGCTCACGGCGTGGGACCGGCAATGGGCATGGCCATCATGTCGGTATTCGGGCCTCCGGAGCTGGCCGGGATTCTGGCCACCGACGACATCGACGCCCTGTGCCTGGTGCCCGGAGTGGGCAAGAAGACCGCGGCCCGGCTGCTGGTTGAGCTCAAGTCCCGCCTCGACATCGGCGACGTGACCACCGCGGTGGCATCCGGACAGTCGCCAGGCGAGCAGCCCACCGATGCCCGCAGCGTGGTCCGCCAGGCTCTGGGCGAGCTGGGCTACAGCGCCGAGGAGATCCGCGGCGCCATCTCCGCCCTGCCCCCCGGTGACGACTCTTCTGCTCTGCTCAAAGCGGCCCTCCAGCATTTGGCCTCGGGGTTGTGAGCGGGCCATGAGCGAGAGGGAGGAGCTGCTGGCGGGGACCCCGCTCCCCGAAGACGCCGCAGCCGAGCCCGGGTTGCGGCCCGCCCGCCTCGACGAGTTCGTGGGCCAGGAAGAACTGAAAGAGCACCTTCACATCACTCTGGGCGCGGCCCGAGCCCGGTCCCAACCAGCCGACCATCTGCTGTTCGCCGGGCCTCCGGGCCTGGGCAAGACCACGCTAGCCCACATCGTGGCGAAGGAGATGGACGCCGGGCTGCACATCACCTCGGGGCCGGCGCTGGAGCGGGCCGGCGACCTGGCCGCCATCTTGTCCAAGCTGGAGGACGGAGATGTGCTGTTCATCGACGAAATCCATCGGCTGCCCCGCATCGTGGAAGAGGTCATGTACCCGGCCATGGAGGACTTCAACGTCGACATAGTGCTGGGCAAGGGGCCGGCGGCCCAGTCGGTGCGCCTCGATCTGGCCAAGTTCACCCTGGTTGGCGCCACCACCCGCACCGGCCTCATCACCGGGCCGCTGCGGGATCGGTTCGGCCTGGTGTCGCGGCTCGACTACTACACCGCCAACGACTTGGAGGCCATCATCGCTCGGGCCGCCTCCATTCTCGACATACAGATCGACACGGCCGGCGCGGCCGAGATCGCCTGCCGGGCCCGGGGCACCCCTCGCATCGCCAATCGGCTGCTGCGCCGGGTGCGGGACTATGCCGAAGTGAGGGCCGAAGGCGCTATCGATCAGCCCACCGCGGCAGCCGGGCTGAAAGTGTTCGGCGTGGACCCCGCCGGCCTCGACAAGATCGACCGGGCCATCTTGTCGGCCCTTTGCGAGCGATTCGGGGGCGGCCCGGTGGGCCTGTCCACCCTGGCCATCAGCGTCAGCGAGCCAGCTGAGACCGTCGAAGACGTCTACGAGCCATTTCTCATCCAACAGGGCCTGCTGATGCGCACTCCCCGAGGCCGAGTAGCCACCTCCACCGCCTGGCAACACCTGGGCCTAGCCCCCCCAGCCAACGCCGCCGACCAATCCAACCTCTTCGACTGACGCAAGATCAGTTGGCTGCGGCTTGGAGGATTTCGTCGGGGATGTCGAAGTTGGCGTAGACGTCTTGGACGTCGTCGTGATCGTCGAGGGCGTCGATTAGGCGGAGGACCGATCGGGCGGCTTCGGCGCTGTCGACGCCCACCACCGAGGTGGGCAGCATGGTGGAAGACGCCGACATGAAGGCGATTTCCACTTCGGCTAAGGCATCGCGCAGGGCCGATAGATCGGAGGGGTCGCAGGTGAGGCGCCAAGTGTCGCCCTCGTCGGCCAAGTCCTCGCCGCCGGCGTCGAGGGCGGCCATCATCACCTCGTCCTCGTCCACCGAACGGTCGAGAATCACCACGCCCTTGCGCTCGAACTGCCAAGCCACCGCGCCGGGCTCGGCCAGCGATCCCCCGTTGCGGGTGAACAGCGTCCGGACCTCCGAACTGGTCCGGTTGCGGTTGTCGGTGAGCGTCTCCACATATAGAGCCACGCCACCGGGGGCATAGCCCTCATAGAACACCGACTCGTAGGACACCCCCTCCAGCTCGCCGGTCCCCCGCTTGATGGCCCGCTCAATGGTGTCGAGGGGCACCGAGTTGTCCCTGGCCTTTTGGAACATGGTGCGAAGGGTCGGGTTGGCGTCGATGTCGCCGCCTCCCTCGCGGGCGGCCACCTCCACCTGGCGGATGAGCTTGGCAAACAGCTTGCCCCGGCGTTTGTCGGCCGCCCCCTTGCGGTGCTTGATGGTGGCCCACTTGGAGTGTCCTGACATCTGCTCTCCCTATTCCTGTTCAACAAACCAGCGGTGAATTCGATCGTCCTCGGCCAGTTCGGGATGGAACGACGACACCACCGCCGCACCCTGGCGGCACAGCACCGGCACTTCGTCCAACGAAGCGAACACCTCCACGTCCGACCCCACCGACTCGACCACCGGAGCCCGGATGAACACCCCGGGAAAGGCCGAGTCCCATCCCTCAACGTCAATCAGCGCGCTGAAGGAGTCTGATTGACGGCCATAGCCGTTGCGCCTCACCGCCGCATCCACCGCCCCGAAGCAGCGCTGGCCGGGATAGCCGTCCACCACCTCGGCAGCCAAGAGAATGAGCCCCGCGCAGGTCCCCAGCACCGGCAGGCCGTCGGCCAAGCGATCGGCCAGCGGGTCGGCCAAGCCGTTGGCCTCCAGCAGCTTGGAGATGGCGGTGGACTCCCCGCCGGGAATCACCAACCGGTCGACTTCGGCCAACTCCTCGGGGGTGCGGACTTGGACCGCGGCCACCCCTATTCGATTGAGAACTTGCTCATGCAGCCCAAATGCGCCCTGAAGGGCCAGAACCCCGACCTTCACCCGGGGGCTCCGAGTCTCGGGGCGACGCCTCGATCTGCTGCACGCTCAGCCCTACCAGCCGCGGTCGGCCAGCCGGGTCTCGAGGCCGTCGATCTCCAGACCGGGCATGGGCTCGCCCAACCCGCGGCTGACCTTGGCCAAGATGTGGGGATCGCGATAGTTGGTGGCCGCCTCCACGATGGCCTTGGCCCGGGGCGCCGGGTCGGAGGACTTGAAGATGCCCGAGCCCACAAACACCGCCTCGGCCCCGAGCTGCATGACCAGCCCGGCATCGGCCGGCGTGGAGATGCCCCCGGCGCAGAACATGGGCACCGGAAGCCAGCCGGTCTCGGCCACCTCCCGCACCAGCGGCAGCGGAGCCTGGAGCCGCTTGGCCCAGTCGAAGAGCTCGGCAGAATCGGCCTGGGTGATCTTGCGGATGTCGCCGATGATCGAGCGCAGATGGCGGACGGCCTCCACGATGTTGCCGGTGCCGGCTTCGCCCTTGGAGCGGATCATGCACGCCCCCTCGGAGATGCGCCGCAGCGCCTCACCCAGGTTGGTGGCCCCGCACACGAACGGCGCGGTGAACGCCCACTTGTCGATGTGGTGGGCCTCATCGGCAGGGGTCAGCACCTCGCTCTCGTCGATGTAGTCCACGTCGAGGGCTTCCAGTATCTGGGCCTCCACGAAGTGGCCGATGCGGGCCTTGGCCATGACCGGGATGGTCACCGCCTCTTGGATGCCGGTGATCATCTCCGGGTCGCTCATACGGGCCACCCCGCCGTCTCGGCGGATGTCGGCGGGAACCCGCTCCAGAGCCATCACCGCCACCGCCCCGGCATCCTCGGCCACCTTGGCCTGATCGGGGGTGACCACGTCCATGATCACGCCACCCTTGAGCATTTCGGCCAGTCCTCGCTTGACCAGAGGTGTCCCCGTCTCGCGGCCCGTCATCGACTCAGCAGCCATAGGTGCAGTTTAGGGTCTGCCGCACAGAAAACACGATGTCGGTTTTAGGTCCTATCGATTCCTCAGCAAGTTCTCGGCAAAGTCCTGCACCATCACCAGCACATCACCCCCGGGCAGGGCGATAAAGGTCTGGCCGGGGGTGAGCCTAACCGGGTTGCCGTTGTTGTCGGTGACCTGCCAAGGCTGGTTGGCCGAGGGGCGGGACCACCGGCCCCGGATGAGATGGCCACCGGTGAATATCAGGGCAACGCCGCCGTCGGGATCTACGGTGATGGCCTCGGGGCAATAGGAGCAGGCCGCGCTGCCGGTGTAGCGAGTTTGCAGCACCACCACATTGGCCGGGGACACCTGGACGGGATCGACATCGGGGTTGGGGCTGCCGTTGGAATGGCGGGCCATGTCCACATGGGGGGTGCCGTCTTGCCAGCGGGCCCAGCCGACGGCCTCGGCATCCCAGACGAAGTGGACGATGGTGCCGCCGAGGTAGCGGATCTCCACCCCGGGAACCGGCTCAGCGCCGGCCGGAAGCGCCTCGCCCTCTCTGCGGTACTCAAAGAGCGGAACCGGTGCAGCCAACTCTGCGGGAGCGTTGTCCCAGATTGCCGAGGTGGCGGTGTACAGATTGAAGGGCGCAACCCGGTCTCCCACCCGCCAGTAGTCCGACGGCAGGTTGTCCCAGCGCAGCTCGTAGAGCTTGTCGGCGGCCTGGCCCTGGGAAATCTCCCGCAGCACTCCGGGATTGGCCCCGGAATGGCCAAACACCGGCTGGCTGAAATTGGCTAAGAGGTCGGGGTCGGAGCTGCGAGCCGACCGCACCGGGCCGAGCGATTCGGCTCCTCGGCTGTGGAACACGGCCATAAGGCGGGTGATGGTCTCCACCCTTACCTCGACGATTATGTCGGCCTGGTTGATGCCGGACTGCGGGCGCCCCACACTGCTGGTGCCGATCTTCACGGCCAGAGCGGGCCGACCCATAATCGACGGATCATCCAGGGGCTCCCCGGTGAGCGGTTCGGTGGGCCCAGGAGTTGGTGTGGGCGTGGCCGGAACGGGCACTGGTTCTCCATCGCCTTCTGGCTGCTGGGATTCGGGAGTGTCGGGGCTGGGGCTGCCCGAATCGTCGGCGCCGTTTTCCCCGTTGGCCGGCACCTCCACGGTGCCGTCCACCGGTTCGGGTTCGCCGCCGTCTTCAGGGTCGGTTGTGGTTGCCGGAGCAGGTGCCGCGGTGCTGGTTTCGGCGACCCCATTTGCGCCATTGTCCTCTTCCGAGCCGCCGCAGGCTGCGGCTACCAGGGCAACGGCGAGGAGCGCGGCAAGTATCTTCCAACGCCGAATATGGCGCTGGGCCGCGGCCGCCTGCGGCTTCAAAGCTCGTTCAGCGCGGCGATGCGAGTTTCCAGCCGGGGATGGCGGACGGCATCGGTAGTGCCCCAGTCGGGCTCATCGATCCACATATGAAGCGCTGCCACCGTTGGCGATGGTACCTGAGGGGCTTGGCGAGAAAGTGTCATCAGCGCAGACAGCAAGCCGGGGGGATACCGGGTGAGCGACACTGCCTCGAAGTCGGCGGCAATGCCCCGACCCTTGGGCAGCACCCGATCCATCACCCGGCGGCGCAACCAGCCGATGGTGCCCAGAGGCCAGGCCACCAGCACTCCGGCCAGGGTCTCGAAGGCGGCATCGCCCCGGCGGATTCGGCACAGGTGATGGGCCAACAGCCCCTCTAGCTCGATGCGCTCGAGATGCTCCACCGCGCCAGTGGTGATGACGATGGCCGCGTGGGCGGGAGTGCGGGCCGCGGCCAAAGAGTTGACGGAACCGGAGTGGATGATCCGAAGCTCGGGGGTGCGGATGCCGTGGTTGAGGCACAGGCCCTCCAACACATTGTCGAGCACCTCCTCGACGTCACCGCTGGGCTTTGTTGTGCTGGTGAGGCGCAACAGCAGGCGCCATGCCATCAGGTGCAGCCCGATGGCGGCGGCAATCCCGGCCACCGCGCCAGCCACCAAACCCACGAGCCAGGGCAGTCCCACCAAGGCGAGCACTGCCAACACCACTGCGCCGACAGCCACTCCGAGAGCGCCAAGTACGGCGGCGGATCGTTTTTGGGCGGTGTTCACACGACCTCCTCATCACGGCGGGCCTCTTGCAACGGGCGCCGGGGGGAACGGACCCGGCGGCGGGCGGCCAGGTCGGCATATATCTCGACATAGCGCTCAGCCAGGGTGTCCATGGAGAACTGACGGGCTCGATCCAGCCCCGACGCCACCAGATTATCGGCGGTGTCGTGGTCGAACAGCACCCGCTTGAGGGCGGCGGCCAGCGCGGCGGGATCGCCGGGCGCCGACAGCAGCGCATCGCGGCCGGGACGGGCCACGATGGCATAAGCGTCGAGGTCTGAGGCCACGATCGGGGTTCGGGCGGCCATCGCCTCCAGCAGCACCACTCCGAATGACTCGCCGAAAAGCGAAGGTGCGCAGAACACGTCGGCCCCCCGCAGGCGGGCCTGCTTCTCGGCGTCGGAGATCCGGCCCAGCCATTCCACCCTGGAGTCGTTGCCGGTGCGATCCCTCAGGCCATCGGTCTCGGGGCCGTCGCCTCCCACCCACAGCCGCACCTCATCGGGCAGGTATTGGAGGGCGTCGATGAGCACTTCGAGGCCCTTGCGGGGCTCGTGGCGGCCCACGAAGAAGATGGTGGGAAAGGGCGTGGCAATGGGCTCGGCCGAGGGGGCATCGAGCTCCACCCCGTTGAACACCAGCTCGTATTGGCCGCCCAGCTGGCCCTGCACCAGCTTGCGGGCGTCCTCGGACACCGCGCAGCGATAGTCCAGGCGGTTGGCCACCGCCTGCGCGATCGGGCGCAGATACTGGTAGGCGGTGCTGTGTCCGGCCCGGTGGAAGGTGCCGAGCAGCGGAGCCGACTTCATTACCGCGGCGGTGTTGGTGGGGCCGGGGGCGAGGGGCTCGTGGAGATGGACGACGTCGAATCGCTCATCGCGCAGCACCCGGATGGTGCGGAGCTGGGCTGGGGGGTCGGGGGCCAGCGGGGCGATGGAGCCGTTGGCCGCGGTGGGCAGGCTGTTGCCCAACGGGGTGACCGACTCATCGGGCGGGGGGCCGTCGCACGGGGCCAAGACCCGGGCCTCCACTCCCATGCGGCGCAGCGAGCGGGCCAGCCCCATCACCTGGCCTTGAACTCCGCCGGGAATGGTGAGGCTGTAGGGGCAGACCAGCCCGACCCTCATCGGGGAACCCTCTCTTGCGGGGAGGGCTCATTCTTGCGGGGCTGGCGGTCGACACCCTTGCGTTGTTGGCGGAATCGGCGAAGGGCTTCTTCATCGCTGGCCCAGTTGGACTGCATGAGGTGCCACTGCTCCGGTGCGGCGCGGATCAGCTCTTCGAGGGCCAAGGCCAGATCCTGGGTGACCCGGGTGACATCGGCCCGCAAGCGACCCTGGCGCTCGGCGGGCACCGGGGGGAGAACCACGGCCCGGTGGTTGGGCCCGTCTTGGTAGACCGCAGCGGGCAGGATGGCCGCGCCGGTGCGCAGGGCGAGCATGGCAGGGCCGCCCGGCAAAAGCGTGCGCTCGCCGAAGAACTCCACCTCCACTCCCCCGCGACCAACCTGTCGATCAGAGAGAAGGCACACCACCTGACCGGCCCGCAGACTCCTGATGAGCGCCGCGACCGCGTCGGGGCCCAGCGGCACGATGTCGATGCCCATGCGGCGGCGCTCCTCCACCATCCAGTCGAACAGCCGAGCCGGCTTGACCGGTTCGACCACCGAGATAACCGGATAGCCGGGGACGCGGGCCATCCAGGTGCCGGCCCACTCCCAGCCCCCGAGGTGGGGAAGGGCCAAGATGGGCGCGGTGCCGGTGTCCATGGCCTCTTCTAGATGGTGAAATCCCTGGTGGGTGAAACCGGCATCCACCTCGGCGTCGTCGAGGTCGCCGAGGCGGGCGCCGTCAAACCAGTACCGGGCGTACGACTCGAACGACGACCGCACGGCCTGGGCCAACGCCTCGCCTTCTAGGTCGGGGCCGCAGACTCTCTGGAGGCGGCGCTCGGTGATGAAGCGGCGCTCGGGCAACACCCGATACGCGGTGCGGCTGATGGCCCGGGTCAGGGCTGCACCCACTGCCTGGGGCAGGCGGCGGGCCAGGGCGGCCCCGCTGCGATACAACAGCACGTCGGCCGAGAGGCGGCGGGTTTTGGCCAAAGGCGGTAAAGGAGCGGCCTGCTCGGCGGTGTCAGTCATAGCGAGGAACGAGAACCGGCCTGGCGCCAGACCTTGGCGAATCGGTACAAGGCGGTGCCCGCGGTGAGGCCCAGCATGGCCCAAAGCACGGGTATCAGCACAAAGCTGAAGGCCAGTCCAGCACCCAGCACCACAAACCGCTCGGCCCGCTCCATGAGGCCGCCCTTGGCGTCGAATCCCAGCGACTCGGCCTTGGCCCTCTGATAGGAGACCACCGAGGCCGTGGCCATGAGTGCCACCGGCAGCATGAATATCTGGCCGGGCTCGTTGGCGCCCAGGTACCAGGCCACCCCGCCGAACAAAAGGGCGTCGCACACCCGATCGCTGACCGAGTCGAAGAAGGCACCCCGCTCCGAACTGGTGCCCGCCGCTTTGGCGATGGGTCCGTCGAGGGCGTCGGGAAGCCCGGTGAGGATCAAAAAGACCAGGCCTAAGATCAGATGGCCGCGGCCGATGACCACCGCGGCCACCGCGGCCATGGCGATGCCAAAGGCGGTAACCGCATCAGCGCTGATGCCCATCCGGCACAGGACGGCACCGATGGGATCGAGCCCTCGATTGACCGCCGAGCGCCAATTCCCGTCGAACATGTGGCCACTACTCTACTTCTGGGCCAGATGAGAGGTCACCCCAGTCTTCGGGATTGGGCTCCACAAGCTGGTCGATCACCTCGCCGGTGATGCCGTCTACGAAAACCAGCCCCCGCTGGTCGGGCTGGGGCTCGTTGGAGTAGAGCAGGATGCGCCAGGTGGGGCGGCTGAACCAGCCCCGCCACCCCATCTGCGCCGATGCATGGCCCACCGGGAAGCCCACCGCGCCGACGGCGATCACCAATGCCTCCGACTCGTCGATCTTCAGCTCCTTGCCGCACACGAAGCCATAGACGGCAAAGGCAGCCAAACCGATAGCCGCGCCCAAGATCCCCCCGTTGACCAGCGGACTGTCGCCCCCCACCGCCCACACCACCGCACAAACCACCGCGGCCGACAAGTAGATAATGGCCGGAATCCGCCGCCGGCTGTTGTTGGGAAACAGATAAGGCCCGACGTACTCGCTGACGTTCAGCTCTTGGGGAAGCTCATCGGTGATCTCCGCATCGGACACGGTACGAGGCTACTGGCCTTCCCAGGCGTTTCTCAGCTTGGACCATGACTCGGGCAGGGGCTCGGGGAGCACCCTGGTCTCGGCGGCGGTGGTCATGAAGTTGGTGTCGCCCCGCCAGCGGGGCAGGCAGTGGACGTGCAGGTGGCCGGGAATGCCGGCGCCGGCGGCTGCACCCAGATTGATGCCCACGTTCACGCCGTCGGGGTTGTAGGCCCGGCGGATTGCCGCCACCGCGGCCCGAGTCGCGGCCCACAGCTCATCGCTCTCGGCGTCGCTGAGGTCGGCCAGATCGGCCACGGGCCGGTTGGGCACAACCATGAGGTGGCCGCTGCCGTAGGGGTAGGCGTTGAGCACCGCAAAGCAGGTCTGGCCCCGCCACAAGATGCCGGTCTCATCATCGGGTTCAGGAGCGGCCAGGATCTGCTCGAATAGCGTGCCCTCTCCCGACTCGGAGTTAGCGGCGCCTAGTCCAGCCACGTACTGGCTGCGCCACGGGGCCCACAAGCGTTCGAGCATCAGCGGTGGGCGTCCACTTCTTCGGCCAGTCGATCGGCGAAGTCTCCCAACAGCACACCCCGTTCGTCGCCGTCGCTGCCCCGGGCGTTGACCCCCACCGTGCCGTGGGCCACGTCGTCGTCTCCCACCACCAGCACATAGGGCAGCTTCTGGAGCTTGGCCGCCCGGATGCGCCGGCCCAGCGGCTCCTCAGCGGGCACCACCTCCACTCTGAATCCTTTCCGGCTCAGACGTGCCTCCACCTCGGCGGCGTAGTCGCCGTGAGTGGCGGCCACCGGCAAGATGGCGGCCTGGACTGGGGCCAGCCAGGCGGGGAAGGCGCCGCTGCAATGCTCGATGAGCACCCCGAAGAAGCGCTCGATGGCCCCCATCAGGGCGCGATGGATCATCACCGGGCGGTGGCGGTTGCCGTCGGAGCCCACATATTCGAGGCCAAACCGCTCGGGAAGCTGGAAGTCCACCTGGAGGGTGGAGAGCTGCCAGCTCCGCCCGATGGCGTCGCGCACGTCGATGTCGATCTTGGGCCCGTAGAAGGCGCCGCCGCCCTCGTCCAGCTCGTACTCCAGCCCGGAGGCCTCCAGCGCCTCCCGAAGAGCGTCGGTGGCCAGATCCCACTCGGCGTCCTCGCCGATCGACTTCTCCAGCGGCCGCGTGGCCAGGCGGGCCTCGAAATCCTCGAATCCGAACGCACGCAGCACCGACAGCACGAATGCCACCAACGAGGCGATCTCGGCGGGGGCCTGCTCCCGGGTGGCGAAGATGTGGCTGTCGTCCTGGGTGAATCCCCGGATGCGCATCAGGCCGTGGACCGCCCCCGACAGCTCGTAGCGGTACACCGTGCCCAGCTCGAAGAGTCGGATGGGCAGGTCGCGATAGGAGCGCTGGCTGCTCTTGTAGATCAGCACGTGGAAGGGGCAGTTCATCGGCTTGAGGTGGTAGGAGGTGCCGTCCAGCTCCATGGGCGGGTACATGGACTCCCGGTAGAAGTCCAGATGGCCGCTGGTCTCCCACAGCTCGGAGCGGGCGATATGGGGTGTGACCACCGACTGATAGCCCCCTTCGTCGTGGCGGCTGCGGCTGTAGTCCTCGATGACGCGGCGCACCGCCGCCCCCTTGGGGTGCCACACCGCCAGCCCCGGCCCCAGCTCGGTGGGCCACGACAACAGGTCGAGCTCGCGGGCCAGCTTGCGGTGGTCGCGCTTTTCCGCCTCGGCCAGGCGGTGCAGGTGGGCGGCCAGCTCTTTTCGGGTTGCCCAGGCCGTGCCGTAGATGCGCTGCAAGGAGGGGCGGCCCGCGTCGCGGCGCCAGTAGGCCCCGGCCACGCTCATCAGCTTGAAGTGTCCCAGCCGGCCAGTGGACGGCACATGGGGGCCGCGGCACAGGTCGATGAAGGAGTCGGAGTTGCGGTAGAAGCTGATCTGGCCGTCGCCGGACACCTCGTCGGCCAGCTCGTCGGCCGACTGCCCGGCTATATCGCTTGCGGGGGCCAGGGCCACCGTCTCGATTATCTCTCGCTTGTAGGGATGGTCGGCGAACAGCTCGAGCCCCTCGGCGGCCGATACCTCGTGGCGCTCGAAAGGCTGGTCGGCTTCGATGATCTCGTGCATGCGGGCCTCGATGGCCTCGAGATCGTCATCGCTGATGGTGGCCTCATCGGGCAAGTCGAAGTCGTAGTAGAAGCCGTCTTGAATGGGTGGCCCGACCGCGTAGGTGGCCCCGGGGTACATCTCCAACACGGCTTGGGCCAACACATGGGCGGTGGAGTGGCGCAGTGTTTCCAGGCCTGCGTCGCTGTCGGCGGTGATGATCGCCACCTGCTGGCCGTCGGCCAGCGGACGGTCCAAGTCCACCTCCACATCGTCGACGGTGGCGATGAGGGCGGCCTTGGCCAGGCCAGGGCCAATGTCAGCCGCAAGGTCGCCCGCGGTGGCCCCCGAGCCAATCGAGCGCGTGCTGCCGTCCGGGAGAATTACGCTGATGTTAGCCATGGCCAATCAAATTAACCTCTCGGCCTATCTCTTCTCGTCCAATTATCGCGAAAGTCGTACGCCCAGCAGGGCGGCTGCGGAGGCAATTCCGCCGGTTGGGGCGGCTTTGTCTATGGCGGCAATTGCTGAGGGGGTGTCTAGGTCGTTGTCTAGATAGGACCGGACTTGGTCTAGGGCCTGCTCGACGGCATCGGGGGTGCCTTCGGGGGCGGCTTGCCAGGATTCGAGGCGGGCCGCGGCGGTGGGCATTAGTGAGTCATTCCATTCCCAGGAATCGCGATAGTGGTGGGCCACGATGGCCAGGCGGATGGCGCGGGGGTCGTACTCCTTCAGAAGGTCGGAGACAAACACCAGATTGCCCAGCGACTTGGACATCTTCTCGCCGTCCATCCGCACCATGGCCTGGTGCATCCAGTGGCGCACGAACTGCTTGCCGGTGACCACCTCGGATTGGGCCGTCTCGCACTCGTGGTGGGGGTAGATGAGGTCGGACCCTCCCCCGTGCAGGTCCACAGTCTCGCCTAGCTCCCGCATGGCCAGCGCCGAACATTCGATGTGCCAGCCGGGGCGGCCCGGGCCCCACTTGGAATCCCAGGCGGGCTCGTCAGGAGCCGACTTCTGCCACAGCACGAAATCGAGGGGGTCGCGCTTGTTGGGGTCGTCGGGGTTGCCGCCGTGCTCGGCGGCCAAGGCCAGCATGGCGTCGCGGTCGAGGTGGCTGATTTGGCCGAAGCGGTCGAATGAGGAGATGTCGAAGTACACCGACCCGCCCGACTGATAGGCATGGCCCTGATCCAACACCAGCCCGGTCATCTTGCGGATATCGGCGATGGCCGAGGTGGCCCGAGGCTCCGACCAGCACGGCAGCATGTCGAGCGCTTCCATGTCGGAGTCGAACCGGGCAGTCTCGGCCGCGGCCAAGTCCAGATAGTGGACGCCTATCTCGCGGGCTTTGCGGAGGATGTCGTCGTCAACATCGGTGATGTTGCGCACGCAGCGGGTTTCGTGGCCCCGGTCGCGCAGACGCCGCTGGAGCACGTCGTAGGCCACATAGGTGGCGGCATGGCCCAGGTGGGTGGCGTCGTAGGGGGTGATGCCGCAGGTGTACATGGTTGCCACTCGTCCCGGCTCGAACGGCACAACCGCTTGGCGGGCGGTGTCGTAGAGGCGCATCGGCTCGGCTGAGGATGCAATTGGTGGAGTGGAGGAGGGCATGGCCGCCGGGGGCTCAGCCGTCTTCGGGGCCCAAGCCGGTGAAGCGGACCGCCGCCCGGGTCTTGTAACGGACGTTGAGCTGCAACAGCACCGCGGTGAAAGCCTCCACCGGGCTGGCGTACGACAGCGCACCGACGTCGAGGGCTCGGGCGCCGGGGAGCTTGTTCATGATCTCCATGGTGGTGGTGGAGGCCTCGGGGTGGTCGGAGCACACCAGCACATCGCAGTCCACCGGCCGATTGAGATCGCCCAGATCATGGGCCGGCACATGGTGGAGGGCGCCCGACACCAGGGCCTTGGGCACCGCGGCCTGCACCGCGGCGGCGATCGAGCCTCGGGACGGCACCAGCGGCTGGAACTCCCGGCCCATCTTGGCCAGGGCGTTGGCCATGCTGATGACCACCTTGCCGGCCAGCTCATCGGCCACTGTGGCAGCGGTAGATGCGGCGGCGTCCCACGGTGTGGCCACGACCACGACGTCGCAGGCCGCGGCGCCGGGGTTGGCCGCACCGGACAGGGGGAGTTGATGGTCGGGCCACTCAGCCTTCAAGCGGTCGCAGATCTCGGCGGCCCGCTCGGCGGAGCGCGACCCCATCACGGTGTCGAATCCCGCCGACGCCAGCCGGACGGCCAAGGCGCTGCCCGCCGGTCCTGTACCTCCGAGAATCCCAATCCGCATCGGCATAACGGTATAGGAGGTGCACTCCCGATCCCACATAGGGCCCCGATCCCTCATAAGACAGGGCCTGGGACATTTCCGCCCGCCTCACCGCGAGTAGCCTCCAACGATCATGGGACTGCTCGACGGGAAACGGATTCTGGTCACCGGGGTGCTGACCGACGCCTCGCTGGCCTACGGAATCGCCTCGCTGGCCGCCGTTGAGGGTGCCGAGTTGGTGCTGACCGGGGCGGGGCGAGGCCTCAGCCTCACCGAGCGAACCGCCCGCAAGCTGCCGGGCTCGCCGCCGGTGCTGGCCTTCGATGTGACCGACCCCGACCATCCCGCCGCCTTGCGGGAAGCGCTGGCCAGCCGGTGGGGATCGGTGGACGGGGCCGTGCACGCCATCGGCTTCGCCCCGGAGGTGTGCCTGGGCGACGACTTCATGGCCGCCGGGTGGGACGACGTGAAGGTGGCCCTGGAGATCTCGGCGTATTCGCTGAAGACCCTGGCCGAGGTGGTGGTGCCGCTCATGGACGACGGCAGCTCGATCGTGGGGCTGGACTTCGATGCCACCGTGGCCTGGCCGTTCTACAACTGGATGGGGGTGGCCAAAGCAGCCTTCGAGTCCACCGCCCGCTACCTGGCCCGCTCGCTCGGCGACCAGGGCATCCGGGTGAACCTGGTGGCCGCCGGTCCCGTGCGCACTATGGCCGCACGCTCCATCCCTGGATTCGAGGTGTTCGAAGACTCCTGGGCCGCCCGGGCCCCGTTGGGCTGGGACGTCAAGGACAGCTCGTCGGTGGCCAAGGCCGCCGTCGCGCTGTTATCGGATTGGTTCCCCATGACCACCGGCGAGATGGTCCACGTCGACGGCGGCTACCACGCCATGGGCGCCTGAGGGCGCCGCTAGTCGTCGGCGAGAGGGTGGACGAAGTCGTCGGCAAAGCGGTTTATGGCGTCCCGGTAGGCCGATGCGTTTTCCAAAAGGCCTTCCCGGTGGTCGGTGCTTATGTCTTCGAATTCTGCCCAGGGGAGGGTGTACAACCCGGTGATGCCCAACTCCTCTTCGGCTCGGCGATAGAGGTCTAGCGAAGGCGGCTCGTAGAAGCCGGAGATGATCTCGAAGTGGTCGTCGGCCCGGCCTTCTTCGGCCAAGAGCGTCCGCAGTCGGGTGACGATGCCGGCCAGCGTGTCCCAGTCGTAGGCATTGCCCACCCAGCCGTCGGCATGGCGGGCCGCTCGGCGCAGCGCCGGTCCAGAGTGTCCCCCGGTGTAGATGGGTATGGGCTGGTCGGGAGCCGGTCCCATCATCATCGGCGGGATGTCGTAGAACTCGCCGTGGAACTCAACCCAACCCGGTTTCCACAACTCCCGCAGGGCCTCGATCATCTCGTTGGTGCGGGGGCCGCGGTTGTCGAAGTCCTGGCCCATCTGCTCAAACTCCTCGCGCATCCAGCCCGCGGCCATGCCCAGCGCCACCCGGTTCTCGGAGATAACCGCGGCGGTTGAAACCTGCTTGGCCACCGCCAGGATGGGGCGGTTGGGGGCGATGTAGATGTTGTTGGAGAAGTGGAGTTGCTTTGTGGCGCCGATCATGGCGCCGATGGTTACCCAGGTATCCGGCCACGACGTCTCGGGGTCCCAGATAGGCCGGCCGTCCTCATAGGGCGAATAGGGGTAGGGGCTGCTGAGGTCTTGGGGATAGAAGATGTGATCGGACAGCACCAACCCGTGGTACCCGGCTTCATCCACCATCCGGGCGATGGGCACCAGCTCGGTGCTCTTCATGAACGCGGTCACGCACCAAAATTTCATGCCGCCCATTATGGCCCGTCGGGGCGGTCGGTCTCGTCGAGGAGATCGCCGACTAGCACTTCCAGCACATCTTCGAGGGTGACCAGGCCGACGGTGCGGCCGAGGGCACCCTGGCGGACGACGGCCAGATGGCGCCGGCTGCCCTGCATCAGCGCCAGCGCACCCTCCAAGGAGGTTTCCTCCTCGATGGCCGGCACAACCCGGATCAGCTCGTCGCCCAGGGGCTGCGACGCCCGAGCGCGGGTCATATCGAGGAGGTCCTTGGCGTGGACAAACCCGACCACTTGATCGGGCGATCCGTTCTGGACCAAGACTCGGGAGTGGCCGCTGGCATTCATCACATCAAGCACCTCGTTTGCCGTGGCCTCCCTCTCAACGGCCACAATCCGCTCGCGGGCCACCATCACGGTGTGCACCGGCCGGCCGGCCAGCTCCAGCGCGCTGGACAGCAGCGACCGGTCGAATTCGTCCAAGAGCCCCTCGGCGGCCGAGTGCTCCACAACGGCGGCGAACTCCTGGGGAGTGCGGGCCGTGGGCAGCTCGTCGACGGGCTCCACGCCGCACAGGCGGACCATCCACCGGCTGATGCGGTTCAACAAACCGATGAGCGGGCCGAAGACGATGGCGTAGAGGCGGTTCACCGGGGCCAGCCACATGGCGGTGCGCTCGGCCCCGGCCAAGGCCACGTTCTTGGGGACCATCTCCCCCAGCACCATGTGCAGGTACACCACCAGGGTGAGCGACACGGCGAACGAGATGGTGTGCAGTGCCCCGGAGGGCAGATGGACGAACGACTCCACCGCCCGCTCGATTAGGCGGGCCACCGCCGGCTCGGCCACGAAGCCCAGCCCCAGCGACGCCATGGTGATGCCGAGCTGGGCGCCGGCCAGTTGCCGATTGATGTCGCTCATGGCCGCCAACGCCATCCGAGCCCGACGATTGCCGGCCTCGGCCAGCGGTTCCAGGCGGGATCGCCGAGCGGCGATCAGCGCGAACTCCACCGCCACGAACCCGGCGTTGGCCACCAGCAGCACCACGGCAATCGCGATGTAGAGCGCGGTCATTGGCCCGCTCGATTGTGACGGGAGGGATGGCTTGAGGCCACCGGGCGCAGGCGAACTGCGTCGACGCGGTGCCGGTCGACCGACTCAACTTGGAACTCCCAGCCCTGGAAGCGGAACACCTCGCCAGCGGAGGGGATGCGCTGGAGGTGGTCCAAGATGAAGCCGGCCAGGGTCTCGTAATCGCCGTCGGGCACCCGGAGCCCGGTCAAGTCCTCTAACTCGTCGGGGTGGATGCCCGCCTGCACCACCAGCACCCCAGCATCGCGGGCCACCGCCGGGGGTTCGGTGTCGTCGTGCTCATCGGCGATCTCGCCCACGATCTCCTCCACCAAGTCCTCCTGGGTGACAATGCCCGCGGTGCCTCCGTGCTCGTCCATGACCACGGCCAAGGGACTGCGCTGGGATCTCATGTCGAGCAGCAAAGAGCGCAAGTCCCGGGTCTCAGGCACTATGAGCGGCGCCCGCATGATTTCGGCCACGGAGGTATCAGCCCATCTCTCGGAGGGCACTTGGTACACGTTTTTGACCAGGGCCACCCCCACCACATCATCGATGTCGACGCCGATCACCGGGAAGCGGGAGAAACCGGTCTCGCTCGACAACGACACCAGGTCGGCCACCGACCGATGCTGCTCGATGGCGCTGATGGACACGCGGGGCACCAGCACATCGGCGGCGTCTCGCTCGGCGAAGCGGACTGCCCGGGTCAACAGGCGGGCCCTTGTCGGCCGCATCGATCCCTCTCGCCCCGAAGACCGGATCAGCCAGGCCAGCTCCTCGCGGGAGCGGGCCTCGCTGAGCTCTTCGGCGGGCTCGATGCCCAATCGGGTCACAACCCAGTTGGCCGAGCCGTCAAGCAGGCGTATGAATGGGCCGGCCACGGCGTCGAACCCCTTCATGGGAGCGGCCAGGCGCATGGAAGTGGGCAGAGGCCGGGCTATGGCCAGGGTTTTGGGCACCAGCTCCCCCAGCACCATCTGGACCACCACTGCGATGGCCAGCGCGGCAGCGATGGACAGGCCTTCGGCGGCACCTCCCGCAATGCGGTCGGCTGGCGGCTCCAACGCAGCGGCTATGGACGGTCGAGCGATGAAGCCCAACGCCAAGGAGGTGACGGTGATGCCGAATTGCGCGCCAGACAGCTGAAAGGACAGGGATTTGAGCAACGACAACGCGGTGCGGGCCGCTCTTCTGCCCTCGGCGGCCAATCGCTCGATCCGAATTCGATCCACTGCCACCAAAGCAAATTCGACCGCCACGAACAATGCGTTGGCCGCAATCAAAAGCGCGGCGGCCACTAGGCCCAGCGCCGTTGTCCAGTCCATCAGCGACCGTTTTTCCAGGTCATGGCTTGGCAGTGGCCACAATCTTTAGAGAAACTAATCATGTGAGTCTCAAACCATCTCCGTCTCGAGTGGCGCTGGAGGCATCTCAGGCGGCGACGCGCCTCGCCCGCCAAGTGGCGGTGGCGCTGGGAGACTTGGATTTGTCACCCTCCCAGTATCGCTTGCTGTTGTTCCTATCGGAAGGCAACGCGGCTGCTTCGGCGGTAGCAGGGCGGCTAGCCGTGAGCCGGCCCAGCGTTACCGCCCTGGCCGACGGATTGGAGAAGCGGGGCTTGCTTCATCGGCAGGGTGACCCATCCGATCGCCGGAAAGTTGCCCACGAGCTGACCGAAGCCGGACGGCAGGTCTTGGACGCGGCCGATGCCGCAGTGGCCAATCGGATCTCCGGGATCGCCGCTCATCTCGAAGCTGAACAGGCTGATCAGGCACTGGAGGGGCTGGCGCTGTGGAACGAGGCTCTCACCTTGGCCCGAGGCGGGCAGGGAGCCCGGCAGTGACCGCAGTTGACGTTGGACCAGTCGACACTCCCGAATTCGAACCGGTCGCGGTAAAGGCCGATTACGCCCCACCGACGGTGGGTATAGACCCCGACCAGACCAAGGGTTGGATGAAGCGGCTGTTGCCGCTGGTGCGGGCCCACCGGCGGACTCTGGTGATCGGGGTGGTGACCGGCGTGTTCGCGCTGGCCACTCAAGTGGCCGTGCCCGCGGCGGGTCGCTCGGCGGTGGACGCGGCCATCACCGGGGATCGGCGGGCTCTGTGGATCGTGGCGGTGCTCATTGCGGTGTTCGGCGTCGGACGGCTGGTTTTCGGCGGGGTGTACCGGTTTTATCTGTTCAAGCTGGGCTGGAACGTGGAGACCGATCTGCGGGCCATCATGTACGAGCACCTCACCCGACTGTCGTTCTCCTACTACGACCGCACCCAATCGGGGCAGGTCATCTCCCGAGCCAACAGCGATATCCGATCGGTGCAGCTCCTTTTGGCCTTCGGGCCGCTCATCAGCATGAACGTGCTGATGTTCGTGATGGCGCTGGGGTTCATGGTTTACATCCACCCCTGGCTGGCGCTGGTGGCGCTGGCCCCGCTGCCCGGGGTTTACTGGTTCGGCCTCAAGTTCCGCAATCAGGTGTTCCCACTGTCGTGGGTGACTCAGGCCCGCATGGCCGATTTGGCCACCATCGTGGACGAGAACGTGAACGGCACCCGAGTGGTGAAGTCGTTCGCGGCTGAGAAGCGCCAGATCGCCTTGCTGGGCCGGTCGGCGCAGCGAATCCAGTGGACCAACGTGGAGATCGCCAACAGCCGGTCTCGCTGGAACCCCATCATCGAGTCGCTTCCCCGGCTGGGCACCGCCATGGTGGTGCTCTACGGCGGCTGGCTGGCCATCGAGGGCGTGGTTTCCATCGGCACGCTGCTGGCGTTCAGCGCCTATGTGATCATGCTTCAGGTGCCCTTCCGCATGGCGGGGTTCGTGCTGATGCAGGGCCAGCGGGCCGGGGCCGCCGCCCAGCGGATCTACGAGATACTCGACGAGGTGCCCGAGATCATCGACTCCGCCGGTGCGGTGGACATCGTCGAGCCCCGAGGGCAGGTGGACTTCGAGGACGTCCGCTTCGGCTACAACCCCGAGACCCCGGTGCTGGACGGCTTCACCCTGGGTATCGAGCCCGGTGAGCGGGTGGCGATTGTGGGCAGCACCGGTAGCGGCAAGTCGACGGTGGCCCGACTGCTGGACCGGTTCTACGACGTTGACGGCGGATCGGTGCGCATCGACGGCACCGACGTGCGAGATGTGACCCTGCGCAGCCTGCGCCACACCGTGGGGCTGGTGCTGGACGAGCCGTTCTTGTTCTCGGCATCGGTCCACGAGAACATCGCCTACGCCCGCCCGACCGCTTCTCGCGCCGACGTGGTGGCCGCGGCCACCGCTGCTCAGGCCCATGGATTCATCTGCGAGCTGGCCGACGGCTACGACTCGGTTGTCGGCGAGCGGGGTTACACCCTTTCGGGCGGCCAGCGCCAGCGAATCGCCATCGCCCGGACGCTTTTGGCCAACCCCAAGGTGCTGGTGCTGGACGATGCCACCAGCGCCATCGATGTGACTGTGGAGGAGGCCATCCACCAGGCGCTGCAAGGGCTCATGGCCGACCGCACCACCATCATCATCGCCCACCGCCTGTCCACCATCAGCCTGGCTGAGAGGGTGGTGGTGCTGGACCAGGGCCGGGTGGCCAACGTGGGCACCCACGCCGACCTGCTGGCCACCGATCCCCACTACGTGGAGATCCTGGCCCGCCACAGCGATGACGACTCTGTTGACGGGTCGGGCGGAGCGTCGGGCAACGGCGACGGCAAGGTCGGCCAAGGGCTCGACGGCAATTTGCCCGGGTTCCCCAAGAGCGGCGACGCACCCTGGACCTTCGGGGGCGGTGGCTGATGGGCTGGGGCGGTTACTTCGGCGGGCCCCAGGCCCAGAGCGCGGCTCGCGACGCCGGCCTGCCCCATGCGGGCGTGCCCGGAAACCTGCGGGTTCAGGTCGAAGAGGTGCTGCGCACCGAGCCCGAGTACCCCCCGGTGGAGGTGGACTTCAGCCACCGCCAGCCCCCCGATCCGCCGCTGACCCTGCGCACCCTTCTGTGGCCCCACCGCCGGCAACTGGCGGTGGCGCTGCTTCTTGGTGGTGGTCGAATCGGCGATGATGCAGTCGGGACCGCTGCTGGCCCAGCTGGGCATCGACCACGGCGTCAGCTCCGGCAACCTGCAGGTGCTGCTGATAGTGGCCGCGGTGTTCTTGAGCACGGTGGTGGCCCACGCCTTCAGCTCGTCTCTGCGCATCCGCTACACCGGCAAGCTGGGCGAGCGGCTCATGTACGGCCTGCGCATGCGGGTGTTCTCCCACTATCAGCGCCTCTCGCTCGACTTCTTCACCAAGGAGAAGGCGGGCGTGCTGATGACCCGAATGACCAGCGACATCGAGGCGCTCACCGTGCTGTTCCAAGAGGGCATGGTGAACTTCGCCGTGCAGGGGCTGGGGCTCACCGTTATCACCGCCGTGCTGTTCTATCTGAACCCGTTCTTGGCCCTGCTGACCTTGGTCATCGTGGTGCCGGCCACATTCCTGCTCAGCATCTGGTTCCGGAAGGTGTCCGACTTGTACTACGGGCTGGTGAGAGACCGCATCGCCGAGGTGTTGGCCGACTTGCAGGAGAGCTTGTCGGGCATCAGGGTCATCACCGCCCACAACCGCCGGCGCCACAACGTGGTGCACCACACCAACGTGGTGGGGCGGCACAAAGACGCCAACTTGGCCGGTGTCCGGGCGGCGTCCATATACGCGCCCACCACTGAGGCCATTGTGATCATCGGCCATGCCATCTTGCTGGTGATCGGCGGGACCATGGTGATCAACGGCAGCCTCACCCCCGGCGAGCTGACCGCCTTTGTGCTCTACCTGACGTTCTTCTTCGCCCCCATCCAGCAGCTTGTTCAGCTCTACAACGGATACCAGCAGGGGCAGGCTTCGGCTAGGAAGCTGCGCGAGGTGCTGGAGAACGAGCCCTCGGTGGCCGAGGCCTCCGACGCGGTGGACCTCCCCCCCATCGAAGGGGAGATCACCTTCGACCGGGTGAGCTTCGGCTACGACGACGACACGCCTGTGCTGCACGACGTGAGCCTGAGGCTGGCACCGGGCGAGAGCCTGGCCGTGGTCGGGCCCACCGGGGCGGGCAAATCCACGGTGGCCAAATTGATCGCGCGGTTTTACGACCCTCAGCAGGGAACGGTGTGCATCGACGGTTGTGACCTGCGGACGGTGACGCTGGCATCGCTGCGCAGCCAGTTGGGCGTGGTGCCCCAGGAGCCGTTCTTGTTCTACGGGTCGATCCGGGACAACGTGGCCTTCTCCCGGCCTGAGGCGTCGATGGCCGAGGTGCTGGAGGCTTGCCGGGTGGTCGGGTTGACCGAGCTGCTGGAGCGGCTGCCCGACGACGTGAATTCTCAAGTCCACGAGCGAGGGGCGTCTTTGTCGGCCGGTGAGCGGCAGCTTTTGGCCCTGGCCCGGGCGTTTTTGGCCCGGCCTCGGGTGCTGGTGCTCGACGAGGCCACGTCCAATCTGGATTTGCGGTCGGAGTCGAAGATCGAGGCTGCGTTGGATGTGGTGCTGGAGGGGCGCACGGCCATCATCATCGCCCATCGGCTGGCCACCGCCATGCGGGCCGACCGGATCGCGGTGGTGGAAGACGGCCGGATCACCGAGATCGGCACCCACGACGAGTTGGTGGCCATGGGCGGCCACTACGCCGATATGTACGCCACCTGGATGGCCCACACCAACTGAAGACGATGGCAGAAGCGTTGGCGCTGCGGCTGTCCGGGGTAGGTTTCGTCCGCAACAAGCGGCCCATCCTCGCCGATGTCAACTGGGAAGTGGCCGACGGCCAGCGCTGGGTAGTGCTGGGGGCCAACGGCAGCGGCAAGACCACGCTGTTGCGGATCGCTGCGCTCTACGAGCATCCCACGGCGGGAACTGTCGATGTGCTCGGGCAGCGCTTGGGCCGGGTGGACGTGCGCCGCATGCGGCACTTGGTGGGATTCGTGTCGCCCGCGCTGGCCCAAATGCTGCGGCCCCACTTGACGGCGGTCGACGTGGTGATGACCGCCCGCCACGGTGCCCTGGAGCCGTGGTGGCACGAATACACCGACGACGACCGCGAGCGGGCCGAGAAGCTGCTGGAGCAAGTGGGCGCCGGAGGGCTGGGCGAGCGCACCATCGCCACGCTGTCGTCGGGTGAGCGCCAGCGGGTGCAGATCGCCCGCAGCCTTATGACCGACCCCGGCCTAGTGCTGCTGGACGAGCCCGCCTCCACCCTCGACCTGGGCGGCCGAGAAATGCTCGTGAGCGACCTCACCGCCCTGGCCAACGACCCCGCCGCCCCTCCCCTGGTGATGGTCACCCACCGCACCGAGGAGATCCCCGCCGGCTTCACCCACGTGCTGCTGCTCCGCAACGGCCGGGTGCTGGCCCAGGGCCCCCTGGAAGATGTGCTCACGTCCGAGTCCCTTTCCGCCTGCTTCGGCCTCCCCCTAGAACTAGAGCACCGCAACGGCCGCTGGCACTCCCAAGCCCGTTGACGCGGCCGCCGACAGTCCTGTTACACTGGCTTCCACTTCCCCCATGCGCTGAGAACTCCTAGGAGAACTCATGGAACAAGCCATACTCGCCATGCTGGGGATCATCATCACCCTGATGCTCTACCTCGACCGCGGCCGCCGCGCCGACATCGGGCAACTCCGAACGGAGACCAACGAAGGTTTCAAGGGAGCGCGGGCCGAGAATGCCAAGCTCCGAGACGACATGAACGACGGCTTCAAGCACGTCCACACGCGGCTGGACAAGTTCACCGACGTCGTCATGGACCTGTGCCGGAGAGTGGGCCGCCTAGAGGGCCGAGCCGAAGTCTCGGAGCCCGAAACCGACACTCCCCAATAGCTGCGGCCAGCTCTCGTCCCCCAAGTTGTCGCACCAGCGGTGTAACTTCGAGAGATGGAATCTGCCCGGCGTAGGCAGGGGACGTCTACTTCCAATTTCGGGGTGGGTCGACGCGAGGGCCATGATGCTTCCGCGTTCTACAACAGATTTCCAGTGCCTGAGATAAGCGACAACTCCGAAGTTGTGGAACCCACTTGTCGTGACCAGCTTTGGGTGGGCGATGCCCGCAAGATGGACCTCTACGGGCAAGTAGCCGACAATTCAGTGGCGCTGGTAGTCACCTCTCCGCCTTATTTTGTGGGCAAGGAGTACGAGGAAGCGGTAGGGCAGGGCCACATTCCCGCCGACTATGTGGATTTTCTGGCCATGCTCGAAGAGGTGTTCGCCGAGTGCGCCCGCAAGCTGGAGCCCGGCGGGCGCATCGCGGTGAACGTGGCCAACCTGGGCCGCCGCCCGTATCGCTCTTTGTCGGCCGACGTGATCGACATACTCCAGGACCGCCTCGGGCTGCTGCTGCGAGGCGAAGTGATCTGGAAGAAGGCTCCCAGCGCAGGAGGTAGTTGCGCATGGGGCAGCTTCCAGCGTCCGGGAAATCCGGTACTACGGGACGTTACCGAGCGGGTGGTGATTGCCTCTAAAGGGCGCTTCGACCGGGCTCTGACCGCAGCCGAGAGGGCAGCTCAGGAGCTGCCCTCCGAGGGAACTGCCTTTGTAGATGAGTTCATGGAGGCCACTACCGACATTTGGGAGATCAACTCTGAGTCAGCCACTCGTGTCGGCCACCCCGCGCCATTCCCTGTGGAACTACCCCAAAGGCTGATCGACCTCTACACATACAGGGGCGACCTGGTTCTGGATCCTTTCGTGGGAGCGGGGACGACCGCAGTGGCCGCAGTCCGCACGGGACGGCACTACGTCGGCTTCGACACTGACGCCGACTACATCGAGTTGGCCGAGCAGCGCATCGCTGATGAGCGGAAACGGCTCAACCAGCTGGACGAGTCGAAACGATGGAAGGTGACGGTTGCTCCGTATACCAACGGAACCACTACCGAATGGAGCGACAACTCCCAGGTCCGAGCAGCGCAACAAGGCCGCAAAGCTCAGGAAATGGCAGGTGAGATTCTCCAACAGTGCGGATTCCGAGATATCCGAGAGAAGGTTCGCTTCCCCTGCGGGGTGGAGGTCAACTTCAGGGCCACCGACCAATTGGGTGAGGAATGGCTGTTCGATGTATCCGGTGCCTTCAGCGTGACCCAGCGGCCTGGGCTGCGCCGCACCGACACGCTGTGGAAAGCGGTGGGCAAGGCCTCTGTGTTGCATTCGTCCGGCGTCGCCGCCCCGCTGGTGCTGCTGACCACTGATCGCCCCGCCCCCAACAGTTCCGGCCACCGAGCCCTCAAAGCAGTCACCGGCCCCGGCAAGCCGGTATACGCGGTAATCGAGATGCTCGCTGAAGACGACTTGAACCTCCTGGCCGAATTGGCCCGCGGTGAAACGGGCGGCGAATCGGTTGTTAGTGAACGGAGGCAGAATTAGGCTGTTAGGGAATCTTCCCCCAACCAGTCTTGTTAGAGGAAAGATCATGCAAGCTGCCATCGCGACACTCATCGGAGTACTGGGCACCGGGCTCATCTCTGTGGTGATCCTGTTCATGCGGACGATGAACTCGAATATGAACTCCAGGTTCGACCGTCTCGAGTCGAAAGTTGACGGCCTGTCCGGCGAACACCGAACCCACGGGGAGCGACTGGCTCGAATTGAGGCAAGGCTGGAAATCGACCCGCCGGCCGAAGCTGCCTGAGCGTCTCACCGAATTGGCCGAGGGGCCCTACAGCGAGATGACTTGGCCGCCTTGGTGGGAGGTTTGCCAGCGGAGGGATTTGCGCTCGGCGAAGCCGATTCCGCCGTTCATAATCAGCGCGATGAGGGCCAGGATGAAAACGATGGCGAAGGTGTCGCCGTAGGAGAGCTGGTTGGCGGCGGTGATGAGCCTTTGGCCGAGGCCCCGGCGGGCGGAGAAGATCTCGCCGAACACCACCGCCAGCACCGAGATGACCGCCGAAAGGCGCAGCGCGCCGAACACCGCAGGGGTGATGCCGGGCAGGGTGACCTTGGTGAACAGCTGGCGCTGGGATGCGCCCATGGTGCGGGCCACCATGTCGAGGTCGGGATCGACTAGGGCCACCGCGGCCTGGGTGGGCACCTGCACGATGAAGAAGACGATGATCACGGCCAGCACGACCTTGGAGGTCTCCCCCACGCCGTACACGATCAGGATCAGCGGCAAAAAGGCGATCTTGGGCATGGCGTTGATGATGACGATGAAGGGCCCCACCGCTCTGGAGGCTCTCTGGAAGCGCCCGAGCACGATGCCAACGAGAAGCCCAAGAATCGACCCGATGGCGAAGCCGAACAATGCCTCTTTCACCGTGACCCAGAGGTCTTGCCAAAAGAGCTTCTCGTGGTAGATCTGGGTGAAGTACTCCCAGGTCTCACCGGGGCTGGCCCGGAAGGTCTCGGGCACGTTGGGGAACGGCTGGATGCCGAAGACCGAGAACGCATCCCAGCCATTCCAGACGACCTCGTAGTGCCACAGCGCCCAGATCCCGAACAGGATGGCGATCCGCAAGATCTGGACCGGGATGTCGAGGCGGCGCAGCCGGTATCTCCAAATGGACTCGTGGGGGATCAGCGCCTCCACTTCGTCTTGGCTGAGCGCGTCGGCCAACCTGATCTGGCCGGCCATGTCGGCTTCCCTGGGCTCGTCGACGTCAGACGATCTCACCGCGCAACTCCTCCCAGATCTTGTGCTCGGTCTCCCGGAAAACCGGGTCGAAGCGGAGCTCGTCGATCACCCGGGGGCGGGCCAGATCGACAATGGTGTCCGACTTGATGCGGCCGGGTCGGGCGGTCATGACCACCACCCGGTCGGCCAAAAGCACGGCCTCTTCGAGGTCGTGGGTCACGAATATGACCGTCTTGTGGGTCTCGTACCAGATATCCAAGAACTCCGACTGGACGGTGAGGCGGGTCTGGGCGTCGAGAGCGCCGAAGGGCTCGTCCATGAGCCACAAGTCGGGGTCGATGGCCAGTGTGCGGGCGATGGCCACCCGCTGGCGCATGCCCTGGCTGAGCTGGGATGGGAACGAGTCGGCGAAGCCCTCTAGGCGGAGCTTGGCCAACAGCTCCATGGCCCGCTCACGCCGCTCGCTCCGGGGCACGCCCCGGAACTCAAGGCCGAGCTCGACGTTGCGACGGGCGGTGCGCCACGGGCTCAGCCCCGAGCGAGCCAGCATGTAGCCGATGTCGTCGCTGGGGCCGTCGACCTCTTCGCCGTGGCGCATGACCGATCCCCGGGTGGCGTTGAGGATCCCGGCCAGCATGTTCAAAATGGTGGTCTTGCCGCACCCGCTCGGCCCGACCACGGCCACGAACTGGCCCGCCGGGATGGAGAGGTTGATGTCTTGGATGGCAAGAACCGGTTCGTCTTTGGGGTGATCGCCCCCGAAGATGAGGGTGACATCCTTCAGTTCAACCGCTGGGCTCACAACGCCACCATCTCGATACCTTAGCCAGCCCCTCCGGTCGGGCGACCTGAACAGCCGCCCGACCGGAAGAAGAGTTGGCTACGGGGAAACCGCGAACTCGCTGAAGTCCTGGGCCTCTTCGAGGATGCCTCGTCCAACCGCGTAGTCCACGTTGTTCTGGAGCCGGGCGGGCTGAAGGGCACCGTTGAGAGAGAAGATCCCGACGCTGTTGTCGAGGATGGCCTCGGCCAGCTCACCCTGCACGCCAAGGAAGTCATCCATTACCTCCAACACCTCAGCACGGTTGGCTGGATTGCGTATCCAGTCCATGGTGCTGCGCATCGTCTGCGCGTAGATGGCCACCGTGTTGGGGTTGTTGTCGAAGAACTCGCGAGAGGTGGTGTTCACCAACGACGGCCAGTCCAACTCGCTCGGCCCGTCCCCGGCCCGCAGGGCAAATGGGGCGTATGCGATTCCATCAACTACCGCCTGGCTCAGACCGGGCTCGAAGGTGATGGCCCAGTCCACCTCACCGGACGACAGCGCCGCCAGTGTGGTGCCCGACAGGCCGGTGGCGATGTAGGTGGCGCCATCGGGATCGAGTCCCGCGGAGTCTATGAGCTGGCGGGCGATCTGCTCAGCCGCCGCGCCTCGGGCTACCACGCCCACTCGGGTGCCCTCAAGCGCCTCCATGGTGCACTGCCAGTCGCCCTGCTCACAGTCGATCTGGCCGAAGTCGTTGCTGATCAGGATGTCGAAGAAGTGCTTGTCGGCCAACTGCTGGAACATAACAACGTCGAAGCCGGCGTTGCGGATCCCCAGCATGTTGTCGGGAGTGTTGATGACGAACTGGACCTCTCCGGCGATCAGCGCGGCGGCATTGGCGGGACCAGAGGGACACTGGATGAACTCGCCTTCCACCCCGCGCTCCCCCAAGAAGCCCTTGATTACCGAGATGTGGGCGACCATGCCGTTGAAGGAAGCGGCTGTGCATATCCCAACATTGGTCGCCTCCGGCACGAGGGCCTCCGGCAAGATCACGTCGATGCCGGGCCCTACTGCGAATTCGCCGAATGCCTGGGCTTCGGAGAGGATGCCACGGCCCACGGCGTAGTTGACGTTGTTGGTGATCCGCACAGGGTTGAGCTCTGCGGTGACGGTCATCGAGCCGATATTGCTGTCGAATATGTACTGGGCGACGTCGGGTTCGAGGCCCAAGTGGGCGTCCAACTCCTCCAGGACCGCGTCCTGGTTGGCGGGATCGCGCAACCACGCCATGGATTCGAGGATCGCCGCCCGGTAATTCAAAACGGTATTGGGATTGGCATCCCAATAGGAGCGGGCGGTGATCATCACCGCAGATGGCCAGTCCAACTCAGTCGGACCATCGCCGCCCCGCAGCCGGAACGGTGCGTAGCCGATGTCATCGAGTTCGGCTCGACTCAAGCCGGGCTCAAACGTGATCGCCCAGTCCACCTCGTCGGAATCCAGCGCGGCCAGCGTCGTGCCGGCCAACCCGGTGGCGATGTAGGTGGTGTCATCGGGGTCGAACCCGGCGGAGTCCAAGAGCTGGCGGGCGATCTGCTCGGCGGCCGCGCCTCGGGCCACCACGCCTACGCGGGTGCCGTCGAGCACAGCCATGACGCACTCCCAGTCACCCTGCGGACAGTCGATCTCGCCGAAGTTGTTGGACACCACGATGTCGAAGAAGTGGTTGTCGACGACCTGGGCGAACATCACCACGTCGAAATCGGCGTTGCGGATGCCCAGCATGTTGTCGGGGGTGTTCAGGGCGATATCAACCTGGCCGGAGACCAGCGATGCGGCCTGGGCCGGACCGGAGTGGCAGGCCACGAAGTCGATCTCGAATCCCCTGTTCTCGGCAAAGCCCTGATTGGCCATCACCTTGGCGTAGATCTGGGTGAACGACGGAGCGTCGCACACCGTGACCACGGTGTCCTCGGGCAGGCCGATCTCCTCCATGACTACGGCGTCCTCGTCCGGGCCATCGCCGGGCTCGTCCGCAGCTCCATCGTCGGAGTCGTCCGCCATGTCGTCGCCAGAATCATCTGCGGCTCCATCGTCGGAGTCGTCCGCCATGTCGTCGCCAGAATCATCTGCGGCTCCATCGTCGGAGTCGTCCGCCGGGGCCGATGGGGTGTCGCCCGCCCCCGAGTCGTCATCGTCGTTGCCACAGGCCGTGGCAACGAGCGAGAAAGCCAACAAGATGGCAAGAAGTGAAAAGAGCCAAGAACGTTTCATTTGTCCCCCTCAGACACGCGCTTGTACGCAAAAGACAGACCGTTAGTTCACCACTAAATGTTCGGAAGCGCAAGAAACTCGGGCGATTGCGCCGCTACGCTCCCCACAATGTCGGAAACGAAGCCGCCCAACATCTTGCTATTGGTGTCTGATCAGGAGCGCCAGCGCGACTGGCTGCCGCCGGGAGTGCCGCTGCCGGCCCGCCAGCGCTTGTTGGACCGGTCGCTCGAGTTCCGCCGCCACTACACCCATACCTCGCCGTGCTCGCCATCGCGGGCCACGCTGTTCACCGGGCTGCACATGGACGAGCACGGAGTGGCCGAGAACTCCAGCTACCCCAACAACACCCAGCTCTCCACCGACATCCCCACCCTGGGCACCCGGCTGCGGGACGCCGGCTACCGCACCGCTTACAAGGGCAAATGGCACCTCGAAGCCTCAGCCGAGCCCGACATGGAGGCGTACGGCTTCTCGGATTGGACCGGCAACGACATGGCCTTTTGGGGGCTGCCGGGCAGCGGCACTGAGTTCGACGAGCCCATCGCGGCCGACTCGGCCGCCTGGCTGCGAGACCAGCGGGATTCCACCCAGTCCTGGTTCTTGACGGTGGGGCTGGTGAACCCCCACGACATCATGTGGTTCCCGCTCGACCAGCCCTGGTTCTGGGAGCGGGAGCCCGACTACGTGGCCCAGAGCCGGGAGAAGCTGGATCGGCGCAAATGGGGCCGGGCCACCAACCTGCCGTCCTTCGACTACGAGATCGACCGGTGGTGTACCGAGCTACCCGAGAACTTCGACGACGACCTGCACACCAAGCCCGAGGTCCACCGCCGGTGGCTGCTGGAGATGGAGCGCACCAGCACCCCGGGGCCGATGGACCCCGGCGACCACGACATCTGGCTGCGCCAGCTCGACTACTACGTGAAGCTGCACCAGCTCAGCGACCAGTGCCTGGCGACGGTCTTGGGTGCGCTGGACGACATCGACCAGTGGGACGACACCGTGGTGGTGTTCACCTCCGACCACGGCGACCAGTGCGGCTCGCACGGGCTGCGGTCCAAGGGGCCGTGGAACTACGAGGAGACCATGCGGATCCCGCTGTACCTGTCGGCGCCGGGGCTGACCGCCGCGGGCACGGCCACGGAGTCGCTCACCAGCCACACCGACTTGGCGGCCACTGTGCTGGAGCTAGCCGGGGTGGACGCCTCTGATCTGCCCGGCCAGAGCCTTAGCCCGCTGTTCGACGACCAGTCGGCGCAGATCCGCGATCACATCCTGTTCGCCCAGCGGTGGCCGTGGTACCAGGGGGTGGAGAAGGTGCGGTACGCCTCCTCGGGGGTGTTCGACGGCCGCCACAAGTACTGCCGCTACTACGGCATCGGCGGCGGGGTGAGCAACTTCGGTGTGTCGCTGGGCGACTCAATGCTGTTTGGGCCCGACGCCGACTTCGATGATCATGACCACGAGTGGTACGACCACGACGACGATCCGCACGAGCTGGTGAACTTGGCCAATGACCGCGGTCGGCGAGGCGAGCTGCGGGAGCGGTTTGAGATGTTGAAGGAGCTGGAGGCGGCCGAATACCGGGCGTAGCTACTCCAGCGCCATGCCGAATTCGCGGAACTCTTCTTGGAGGACTTCGTCGGCGTCGGGGGCGGGGGGGCCGGGGGTGTAGGTCACTTGGTGGAGGGTGCCGGTGTAGGGGAAGGTGCCGTGGCGCTGGTAGATGTCCCACGAGACCGGGGAGCGCCGGTTGATGCCGACATCGATGCCCTGCCAGGGCAAAAAGCCGATCATCTGAGGGATGTCGGAGAGCGTGGTCCCGATCTGGCCGTCGGCGCCCACTGAGGCGTTCCAGATGCGCCCGCCGGGGGCTTGGACGTCGAGCACCATCTGCCGGCACTCCCCCGACAGGGCCACCGGATCAGCGGCCAGGTAGCGACCAGAGCTGTTGACCACGAAGCACAGGGCGTCGTTCTCGATGTAGAGCACATAGCCTGACGCCTGGCTGCCGTGGGCCACCAACACGCCCTGCTCGCCGGGGCGGTGGTGCAGGTCTACGGTGACGGTGAAGTTGCCGCCGGCGATGAGCCGGGACGACCGCAAGCGCTCCACCGTGGGCGATCCGGGGAGAATCCGCAGCTCGCGGGTGAGCTTGGCGTGTTCGGGGGGCTTCAACGAGCGGAACAGCCCAGAGGCCTCGTCGAGCGGGAAGACCCGGTTGCGCCAGGCGGCCTCCTCCCAGGCCTCCACCAGCTCGGCCAGCTTCTCGGGCTCGGCTTCGGCCAGGTCGTTTCTCTCGTTGAAATCGTCGGCCAGGTTGAACAGCTCCCAGCGGTCGGAGCTGAACGGGGTGTGATGCTCGTGGAAAATGGCCGCCGACCAGCCGTCTCGATAGATGCCCCGGTGGCCGATGCACTCTATGTACTGCTCGGTGTGGTCGGAGGGGGCGCTGGGATCATCCAAAGAGGCGGCAAACGACACACCGTCGGGAGCGTCGGAGGCCTTCCCGTGGCGCTCGGTGGGGACGTCGAGGCCGAGCAGGTCGGCCAGGGTGGGCAGGAGATCGGTGATGTGGGTGTACTGGGGGCGCAGCTCCCCGCCGATCGCCTCGGTGCGGGCCGGCCACGACAGCACCATGGGCACCGAATGGCCGCCCCGGTGAGCGGTGATCTTGTACAGCCGGAAGGGGGTATTGCAGGCCATGGCCCAGCCCCGGGGATAGTGGGGCCAGGTGGTGGGGCCGCCGATTTCGTCGGCCTCTAGGGCCTCCAGCTCGAATTCGCTCACTGGCGGCGAGGGCCGGGCACCGGTGCCGCTGTGGGTGAAATACGAGGTGCTTCCCTGGGCTCGGCCTTCTCGCGACGCGCCGTTGTCGCTGGTGAACACGAAGATGGTGTTGTCGAGCTGGCCGAGGGCCTCCAACTCGGCCCGGATGCGGGCCACGCTGTCGTCAATCGAATCCACCATGGCGGCGTACACCTCCATATAGCGGGCCATGACCCGGCGCTCATCCTCCGAGTAGCTGTCCCACGCCCGCACGTCCTCGTTGGGCTCAGGGTTGCGGGGCGGCAGCTCGGCGTCGGGCGGGACGATGCCCAACTCTTTTTGGCGGGCTAGGCGCTCTTCGCGGAGCTGGTCCCAGCCCTTGTCGTAGTTGCCCCGGTGGCGGGCGATGTCTTCGGCTTTGGCGTGCAGCGGAGCGTGGACCGCACCGTGGGCGTAGTACAAGAAGAGCGGCTTGTCGGGGTCGGTGGTCTTCACGTCGCGGATCATGCGGCAGGCCCGGTCAGTGAGATCGTCAGTGAGGTAGTAGCCCTCGGGATACTCGTCTAGGTGGACGGGATTGTTGCCCTCGTAGAGCTGGTGGGGGAAGTGGAAATCAGTCAGGGCCTCCAAGAACCCGTAGTACTGGTCGAAGCCCCGCTGCAATGGCCACGAGTGCGTGTCGCCGGCCACCGAGAGGTCGGATTCCAAACACAGATGCCACTTGCCCACCGCCATGGTGGCGTAGCCGTTGTCCCGCAACATCTCGGCCAGCGTCGACTGGTTGTGGGGCAACTCGCCGGCATAGCCGGGAAAACCGGGGTCGGCGTTGGCCACAAACCCCATCCCGGCATGATGGGAGTTGAGCCCGGTCAACAGCGCGGCCCGGGTGGGCGAGCACAGCGGGGTGACGTGGAAATTGGTGTAGCGGACCCCGCTGTCGGCCAGGGCGTCGATAGCCGGAGTTGGTATCTCAGAGCCGAAACAGCCCAAATCGGAGAAGCCCAGATCGTCGGCCAGCACGATCACGACGTTGGGTGCACCGGCCGGCGGAGCGGGTTTGGGCGGCCACCACGACTCTGAAGTGGCGATGATCTTCCCGATCTTCCCCCCGAACCCCGGATAATGCTCCTGCTGGCGCTGATCAGTCATGTGTTCTCCCCTGTGGCTGCGGCGGACACTATAGATAACCATCCCCCGGCGGGGCGGCGGGCTCACTTGACGGGGTCGTGGCGGCGGGTCCTGTCCCGGCCCAGCCCGCCGTCCTCGCAGAGCTGCGGGCGGCGGGCGCCCTGAGCCGGGCCACCCCCCACCACGACCCATTTTGTGGGCCGCCGCCCCGCCTCGGTTGGGCTCAGCGCGCTTTGTTCTCTATTCCAAGCCCATTCCGATTTCGCGGAGTTCGGCTAGGCGGACTTCTTCGGTGTCGGGGGCGGGGGGGCCGGGGACGTAGGTCGCTTGGTGGATGGTGCCGGAGTACGGAAACGAGCCGTGGCGCTGGTGGAGCTGCCACGACACCGGCGAGCGGCGGTCGACGCCTACGTCAATGCCCTCCCAGGGGATGAAGCCGTAGATCTGGGGGATGTCGGTGGCGGTGATGCCGGTGCGGCCGTCGGCGCTCACGGTGATGTTCCAGATGCGGCCGCCGGGGGCCTTCACGTCGAGAACGATCTGCTGGCACTCCCCCGGCAGGTCCATGGGGTCGAACACCATCGGCTGACCGCCGCTGTTCACCTCGAAATGCAGCGCGCCGCGCTCGATGTAGAGCACATAGCCCGAGGCCTGTCCGCCGTGGGCCACCAGCACGCCCTGGTCGCCAGGGCGGTGGTGCAGATCGACGGTGACGGTGAAGTTGCCCCCGGCGATGACCCGCGACGCCCGGTAGCGCTCCACGGTGGGGGTGCCGGGCAGGATCCGCAGTTCTCGGGTGAGCAGGTCGTGCTCGGCGGGCCGGAGGAGGCGGTACAGCCCGGTTCCCTCGTCGAGGGGGTATACCCGGTTGTGCCAGGCGGCCTCCTCCCAGGCCTGCAACAACTCGGCCAGCTTCTCGGGCTCGGCCTCGGCCAGGTCGACCCGCTCGTTGAGGTCTTCGTTCAGGTTGAACAGCTCCCAGCGGTCGGTGCTGAACGGGGTCATGAACTCGTGGAAGGCGGTGGCCGCCCAGCCGTCGCGGTAATAGGCCCGGTGGCCGATGCACTCGTAGTACTGCTCGGTGTGGTCGGAGGGGGCCTCGGGGTTCTCCAGCGTGGCGGCGAACGACACCCCGTCGGGGGCCTCGGAGGCCAGCCCGTGGCGCTCAGTGGGGATGTCCATCTCCAACAGCTCAGACAGGGTGGGCAGCAGGTCGATGATGTGGGTGTACTGGTTGCGCAGCTCCCCGCCGTTCCCCGCGGTGCGGGCCGGCCACGACAGCACGAACGGCACCGAATGGCCGCCCCGATAGGAGGTGATCTTGTACAGCCGGAAGGGGGTATTGCAGGCCATGGCCCAGCCCCGGGGGTAGTGGGGCCAGGTGGTGGGGCCGCCGATGGCGTCGAGGGCGTTCATCTCCTCTTCGCCCACCTCCGCCGAAGACATCGCTCCGGGGTTGCTGTAGGTGAAGTACGAAGTGGTTCCCTGGGCCCGGCCCTCGCGAGATGCGCCGTTGTCGCTAGTAAACACGAAGATGGTGTTGTCGAGCTGGCCGATGGCGTCCAGCTCGGCCTGGATGCGGGCCACGCTGTCGTCAATGGACTCCACCATGGCGGCGTACACCTCCATGTAGCGGGCCATGACCCGGCGCTCGCCCTCCGAGTAGCTGTCCCAGGCCCGCACATCCTCGTCGGGCTCGAAGTTCCGGGGCGGAAGCTCGGTGTCAGGCGGCACCACCCCGAGTTCGATTTGGCGGGCGAGGCGCTCTTCGCGGAGCTGGTCCCAGCCTTTGTCGTAGTTGCCCCGGTGGCGGGCGATGTCTTCGGCCTTGGCGTGCAGCGGGGCGTGGACCGCACCGTGGGCGTAGTACATGAAGAACGGCTTGTCCGGGTTGGTGGCCTTGACCTCCCGGATCATGCGGCAGGCGCGATCGGTGAGATCGTCGGTGAGGTAGTAGCCCTCGGGATACTCGGCGATGTCGATGGGGCTGTTTCCCTCATACATCATGTGGGGGTGGTGGAAATTGGTGAGGGCTTCTAGGAATCCGTAGAACTGGTCGAAGCCCCGCTGAAGCGGCCACGAGTGGTTGTCGCCGGCGATCGACAAGTCGGTTTCTTTGGACAGATGCCACTTGCCCACCGCCATGGTGGCGTAGCCGTTGGCCTTGAGCATCTCGGCCAGCGTCGACTGGTTGTGGGGCAGCTCGCTGGCGTAGCCGGGAAAGCCGGGGTCGGCGTTGGCCACGAACCCCACCCCCACATGATGGGAGTTGAGCCCGGTCAACAGCGCGGCCCGGGTGGGCGAGCACAGCGGGGTGACGTGGAAGTTGGTGTAGCGCACCCCGGTGGCGGCCAGCTCGTCGATGGCCGGAGTGGCGATCTCTGAGCCGTAACAGCTCACGTCGGAGTAGCCCAGATCGTCGGCCAGCACGACCACCACGTTGGGAGCACCATCCGGCGCAGTGGGGCGGGGCGGCCACCACGACTCGGAAGTGGCCATGATCTTGCCCACTGTCCCTTCGAACCCGGGATAGTGCTCCTGCTGGCGCTGATCGGTCATCGGTACTCCTTGTTCGACCCGTGAGGCTACATACAACGTCGTATGGTGTGCCGGTGATGAGTGAGGAAGCGATATGAGCGGCGAGCGAAACCGGCGGTGGGTATTGCGGGCTCGGCCGAAGGGCGATATCACCGCCGACGACTTGGAGCTGACCGAGCTTGCTGTGCCCAAGCCGGGTGAGGGCCAGCTGCTGGTGCGGAGTGCATTTTTGTCGATGGACCCCACCCATCGGATCTGGATGAGCGATATCGACGCCTATATGCCCCCTATTGAGGTGGGAGAGCCCATGCGGGGACGGTCTTGGGGCACGGTGATCGAGTCGCGCCATCCGGATTTCCAGCCCGGCGACGTGGTCACTGGCGGGCTGATCTGGGAGGAGTACTCGGTGCTGGACCGGGCCGAGCGCATCCCCATGGAGCTGGGGTTGCCCCTGGAGGCGTTCACCAGCGTGCTCGGCCCCACCGGCATGACCGCCTACTGGGGTCTGCTGGACATCGGCGAGCCCCGTCCGGGGGAGACCTTGGTGGTGTCGGCGGCCGCAGGGGCCACCGGCTCGGTGGCGGGCCAGATCGGCAAGATCCAGGGCTGCCGGGTGGTGGGGGTGGCCGGCGGGCCGGAGAAATGCCGGTTCGTGACCGAGGAACTGGGCTTCGACGCCTTCGTGGACCACCGGGCCGGCAACCTCGACGAGCAGTTCCAGGAGGCGTGCCCCGACGGGATCGACGTGGACTTCGAGAACGTGGGCGGCGACGTGATGGATGCCATCCTGGGGCAGGTGAACAACCATGCCCGGGTGGTGCTGTGCGGGCTGATCTCCACCTACAACGCGGAGGGCGACTGGTGGTCGCCCCGGCTGTTCCGCAATATCTTGTTCCGGCGGATCAAGGTGCAGGGAATCATCATCACCGACTACTTCCACCGCTTCGGCGAGGCGCTCCCCATCCTGGCCCAGTGGTTACTCGACGGTCGCATCCGCTACCGAGTGGACGTGGTGGACGGCATCGAGAACGTGCCCCAAGCGCTGTCTCGGCTCTTCGAGGGCCGCAACATCGGCAAGCAGCTTGTGAGAGTTTCAGCCGACTAGCGTGCCTGCCATGACTCCTGAGGATTTGGTGGAAATCGAGGCCATTCGCCAGCTCAAGGCCCGGTATTTCCGGTTCATGGACCAGAAGCGGTGGGACGAGTGGGAAAACGTGTTCTGCGACGACGTGGTGATCTCCACCCCCGACGACACCGGTGCGGACTCCGACATCCACGGCAACAAAGCCTTCCGGGTGTACCTGGAGCCCATCTTGGCCCCGATCATCACCACCCATCACGGCCACATGAGCGAGATCAGCATCGACGGGCCCGATACCGCCTCTGCCGTGTGGTCGATGGAGGACCATCTGGACTGGCCGCCGGAGAGCGGCGTGGGCCAGATGTGGGGCACCGGCTGGTACGAGGAGACGTACCGTAAATGCGACGACGGCCAGTGGCGGATTGCCTCGCTTTTGCTGCGGCGGCAGCGGGTTGCGGTCGAGGGGAATCGAGTGTTCCCGGCGGACCGGCCTACGGGATAGCGATCCACCGGGGTCAGCGGGTGCCGTCGCTCTACGGCAGCCAGGCTGTCGGAGAGGCCAAGTCAACTTTCGGTACCACTCTGCCTGCCCGCCCGAAGCAAAAATCCCCTCGCGCACAACCTCCGACAAGACCCGTCTGGCAACCACAGCTACCCCATGCCCAAGATCAGCAGCCGTCCGCCCAGCCACGCAATGCCCACTCAGACTCAGACGAAAAGGGAGGGGAAGCTCCATGCCAGCCCACACGGAAGCCCGCCGGTCACCGACCTCTCCGATCCAGAAACCAAACCAAAATTGCTGCCACCCCTACCCACGCCGCTGCCAATATCAACCCTAAGTAAATAGGCTCAACCCAAAACACGGTAAGGACACCCCCAGCAGCACCCAGACCAGGGAGTAATCTGACGACGAACTTGGGCGACTTCTTAGCCGCTTCTTCACCGCCCACATCGCCGGGATTCTGCGGTGCCGCTGTTGCATTCATGAGAATCAATCTACCTTTGCTAGCTAGCCTGCCCAGCACCAGTAGACCGGGGACCACAGTGATTGGAATCGGCCAGAAATACTCCGACGCAACCACGGCCAGCCTATTTCGTGCTGCCAACACTGGACTGGCCACCGGTATTGGTCTGACTGCTGCTGGAAGGCGGGCCATTGCTGGATTGTGGACTGCCAATAGCCGGCGAGCCACTGCTGCCCCGGTTGGCCGAGCTACTGCTTGAACTGCTGCCCCGGTTGGCTGCCGTCCCACCAGAACGAGGTGGCACATAACTCAGCCCTATACTCGTGCCAGCACCAGCGCCAAAGCCAACAACACCGGCTGCGATAGCCCCACCAGCCGGACCCCCCACCGCCGGGGTGAGGACCAAACTTACTCCAAGCCCAACTAAGCCACCTGTGACACCACGTCCAGTCTCGGTCTCCACTGCGAGCCTGCCCACCCCTTGTCAAACCGAAACAGATGAAGAACTACTCATTTGCCTAGTAGAACAACGATCCGCGATCGCTCTTGTAACGCAATATATGCATTTTAACAGGCAAAATAAGGACACCCGGCTGGCAGTGCAACTTCCACAGCCTGTCCTTGCCCCAGACTCCCTATCCACCAGTCAAGCCGCCGAATCGACCACAACCGCGACACGCACAAAGGTCCCAAAATGGGTGTCGCCCAAAATGCAAATGCTCGAATGCCCAGGAATCGGTGGTGCAGTCCAACCCTTGTTGCGACGGCACCCTCCTACCCCTACTCGTTGAGGACTATCGCCATAACTACGCCTTCGGTCACAGAAAGCTGGGGTGAGGCGTTGGAGGCTTGGTTGCTGACTCCTCGGCTGGTGAGGGGTTCTAATAATTCGTCGTTGAGGGGCCAGGCTAGGCCGGTGGTGGTTGCTCGGGCTGGCCCCCCCAACGCGAACAAGGAGACGGTGGTGCCGACGTCAACTTCCAGGGTGCGATGGCCGTGAGCTACGACTGCTCGAGCATCACCGAGCCAGGCCTCGATGTCGACTCCGGACCATTGGGGGGAGGCCAGGACGGCGAGGTTGCCGATTAGGTGGTCTAGGCGGCCGCCTCCGGCGCCGATGACGATGATTCGGTCGGCAAGGCGGGCGGCTAGCTCCAGGGCTAGCTCCAGGTCGGTTTGGTCTTTGTCGGGGGGGTGGCGCTCGATGCGGGTTCCGACTTGTTCGGCGGTGGCCAGGGATTCGGGCGACACGGAGTCCATGTCGCCCACTGCCACCGCTGGCGTCAGCCCGGCGGCCAGGGCGTGGTCTAGGCCCGCGTCGGCGGCCACCACTACTGGGTTGGCGGGGAGGCGGGCGATTTCTTCGGGGGTCGGGGGGTCGCCGCCGGCTACCACGACCACGGTGACGGCTGTGGAGTCAGACTCGGGCATCAGAAGGGGCGGGTGATGGCTCGGGTGGGGCCGAAGTTGTGGAGGCCGCCGGCGTGGAGGTTGCCCAAGCCGCCGGCACACATCACGATGACGTCGGAGGGGTGCTCCACGATGTAGGCGGTGCCGTCGGGGCTGATTCGGTCGCGCTCGGCCAGCCACTTCTTGTGGGTCTCGGGGAACTGGTCCACCTTGTGGCAGGCGTTTCGCCACAGGGCCTCTTGCACGTCTTCGATGGTGGGGTAGGCGGCGGCCAGCATGTCGGCCCAGGGCGGGGGCACCACCACCATGACCTCGGCCCCCCAGTGGGAGATGTAGGCGTTGGTGCCCACATAGGCCAGCGACTGGCCGATGACCCAGGCCAGTGAGCGGCCGTCGTCGGCTGCGATATCGGCGATGTCCATGGTGCCGATGGTGCCGTAGACGGTGACCGCGTCGCCGCTCACCCCCCGGCGCTCGGCCAGCGGCGGCCAAGGCGACCGCTCCTCCCACTCCCCCATCACCAACCCCACCACCCGGGCGGGCTGGCCCAGCACGCACTTGGAGGTCTCGCCGGCCACTTGGCCGCCGACGTTGCGCATGACCAGCCGGATGGCCCGTCCGATTGCCGGTCCGGCCCCGGCCGCCCCGCCGAAGCACCCGGCCTCATAGGGCAGGTTTAGCCGGTCGCGGGCTGGGCCGTTCACGAACAGGCAGGGCACAACCGAGCTGGTGGTGGTGTTGAGGGCGAACAGGTCGAACGGGCGCTCGGCCATGGCCTCCAGGGCGGCCATCATCAAAGGCATGGCCTCAGGGGCGGCCCCGGCCATGCAGGCGTTGACGGCCAGCTTCTCCACCGTGCACCAGGCGTTGGCCGGCGGCACCTCCAACAGCACCGAGTCGGCCGGTCGGCCGGCGGCGGCTGTGAAACGGGACACCCGCTCAGGAGTGGGCGGGATCAAGGGCAGGCCGTCGCCCCAGCCCTGAGCGGTGGCCCAGGCCATGAATTCCGCGGGGTCGTCGGGGGCCTCAACCTGCCCGTCGGGGATGGCGTCGCCGTCAGGGGCCATCTACGACGGTACTCCCAGCGAGTCCAGCAGCGATGGCCAGTAGTCGTGGGCGATCTGGCGCACTTCTGGCTCGGGACGGGTGTCCAGCGGGTAGGGCAGCACGCATTGGCGCAGGCCGGGCCGTTCCAGGTTGCGGGCCATGATCTCGGCCAAGGGCACGAACTCCTCGGTTACGACGGCGACCGCCGTCTTGTCTTGGGCCGCCACCGCAACTGCGTCGTGGACGGTCCAAGACGTGCAACTGCCTCAATTGCCCAGCCCGACGATGGCTATGTCCACGTCGGTGGCGAATTTCTCCAACTCCACCAGCACCGCCTCTTCGAGCTTCACGTCCTGGCGAGACTCCGAGCACCACGGCACCACCTCGGCCCCAGCCGCCTCCAGCTTGCGGGTCCATTCGTCGACGGTCCACAAGAAGGAGCGCCAAGTTAGGTCGTAGCGGATGCCCACTCGCTTGCCGGCCAGCGGACCGGCATCGGGTCCCCGATCCGGGTCGATAGCCGGTGCAGCAGCCGTCGGATCCAATACCAACATGGGTGCAGACTACCGGCCCGTGACGCTCCAGCCGGTTTGAGAAGTGCTCACCGACCGCTGAAGTCGGGAGGGCGGTCTTGTTGGCGGGATTCGGCCCATTCCCGGAAATCGCTGGACCGGGACGACAGCTCCATGGCGAAGGCCTCGTCTCCCAGGTGGGCCTCCAGGCTGCGCCCGGAGCTGCGGTGGATGAGGGCTTTGGCCAGACCAACGGCCACGGTGGCCGAGGCGGCCAGCCGGTCAGCCAGGGCGGCGGCCTCGTCATCAACCTTGTCGGCCGAAACCGCCTGATGGATCAGCCCCCATTCGGCGGCCTCGGCGCCGGAAACTTCCTCGCCCAGCATGAGCATCTGCTTGGCTCGGGCCACACCGGCCAGGCGGGGCAGCAACCACGACGATCCGCTGTCGGGGGTGATGCCCATGGATGTGAACGGAGCCCGCAATCGAGCATCGTCGGCGGCTACTGCGAAATCTGAGGCCAGCACCAGGCTGAGTCCAAGCCCCACGGCCCACCCCCTCACCGCGCACACGAGAGGCACCTGCACCTCCAGCATCACCGGGATGAGCCGGTTCACCAGATAGGGCATGCGCCGGGAGATACTGCCCGGTCGGGGCCGGGAACCGCTGTCGGCCCTGCCCGCCAGGTCGAAGCCGCTGCAAAAGTTATCGCCCACGGCGTTGAGCAGAACCGCCCGGACCTCCTCGTCGGCGCTGGCCGCCTCCAGGGTATCGATCAGGGCCAAAACGATGTCGTCGGTAAGCGAGTTGCGGCGCTGGGGTCGATCGAGGGTGAGAGTCAATATCGGCGGCGCCGAGACCACTTGCAACCCTTCAGGAGGCGTTGGATAGGGCTTCATGCCCGGCCCAGGCTAATCAGCCAGGAACAAGCTCGGCGGCACCGAAGATCACCGAGAACCTCACGCACCAGATCACCACAGTGGAGTAGACATCGAGGTCGAGATCGCGGGGGATCTCGTAGTTCTGCGAGCCGACGTTCCCTTTCAGATCGCCGAGGTCCACAAAGTCGTCATCGAACTGTCCAGCGGGAGCGTCGGTGGGCGCAGTGCTCAAGTAGACATTCAGATCGGGGCCGTTGTCGGTTCTGAAGTCCTCAAACCGCAGGAACCTCTGGCCGGTGCCGTCGCCCAGCACATCTACCTGTCCCTGCGTGGGGTGGCTGCGGCTGATGAACTCGCCCGCTGCCTCCACCCGCACCTGGGGCATATCGGGCATGGTCTCTTCAACCGGCTGCTCCTCGGGCATGCCGAGCTCTTCCATGGCCTCGTCCATCTCGGCGATGAGCTCCTCCGACAGCTCGTCGCCCGGCATGGGGCCCACTGCCACGGTGGGCGAGGCGGTGCCGGGCTCAGAAGCAGCGACTGTCGCCTCAGAGGCCGGAGTGCCAGGGTCGCTCGCTGTTGGCTCAGCAGCGGCGGGATCGCCCGCCGTGGGTTCGGGAGCGGCTGGTTCGGCAACTTCGGTGTCGGCCACCGCCCCGCTTTCGAACACCGGGCCAGCCTCTTCCACCTTGTCGTCGATGAAATAGGTCTGGAAGGCGAACCAGAAGAACACCAACCAGATCAACAGACCCAGCAGGGCGGCCAACACCACGGCGACGAGCACCTTGGCCCGGACCGACAGCGCCTTCAGCCAGCCCCATACACGGGATATCAGCCGTTTCATACCCCCAATGTACGGGAAGAAATCTCAAAACACAGATGGCGACTCCTGTCTATCGACGCGGCATTTCCCCGGCTGTCGCGACAGACTGGCGATATGGGCTATGAGACGCTGATCGTGGAGCGCAAGGGCCGGGTGGGATGGCTGATTAACAACCGGCCCGATCAGCTCAACGCCATGAACTCCCAGATGCGCGAGGAGTTCGCCGAGGCCTGGCTGGAGCTGGACAAAGACCCGGAGGTGCGGGTGATCGTCCACACCGGAGAGGGCCGGGCCTTCCAGACTGGGGTGGACGTGGTGGAGTTGGCCACCGACGGACAGGGCATGGAGCGCTACCGGGAGTCGGTGGAGAACTTCGATCTGCACTTCACCTCGTGGCACCAAAAGGTGCGAAAACCGGTGATCACCGCGGTCAACGGCATCTGCTGTGGGGGAGGGTTCCACTGGGTGGCCGACGCCGACATCGTGATCGCCGCGTCCGACGCCCAGTTCTTCGACCCCCATGTGTCGGTGGGCCAAGTGGTAGCGCTCGAGGCCATCGCGCTGCTGAAGAAGATGCCCGCCGAGACGGTCATGCGCATGGCGCTGATGGGGGCCCACGAGCGCATGGGGCCCGAGCGGGCCTACGAGCTGGGCATGATCAGCGAGATCGTGGACCCGCCCGAGCGCCTGCGAGAGCGGGCCGGAGAGATAGCCGAGGCCATCGCCCGCAACTCCCCCTCAGCCATGGCCGCCACCAAAAAGGCCCTGTGGGATGCCATGGAGCACGGCCTCACCGAGGCCAGCAAAACCGGCGCCTTCCACATGACCGGCATTTGGGGCCACCCCGACCAAGTCGAAGGCCCCGCCGCCTTCGCCGAAAAACGCGAACCCGAATGGGCCCCTCTGGACACTGCTTAAGCTAAAAAAGTACCTGTGGGAGCGGCGGAAACCCCTACTCCTCTCTGACGGCGGTCTCGGTCCGGGCCCTCAGCGCGTGATGGCGGAAGCGGACGCGGCCTTTGGCGGTGGTGCTGATGGCACCGGCGGCGATGAGGCGGCGGCGATAGGTGCGGGCGTATTGGACCGAACGCTGCAACCTCGCGGCGATGTCAGCCATTGACGAATCGGGCTCGTCGGCAAGCATTGCCGCCAGAAATCGTCTGTCCATCGGCGACAGCCGGTTCCAGATCGGACCGGCGATCTGGTCCACCATGGCAGTCTCAGCCACCACAGCCCCCGCTCGAACATTTGCCAGGCTGATCGAGGCATCGGGGTTGTCGCGCATCTCCCACGAGTGGAAGCCGACGAGCTGGATCATATAGGGGTAGCCGAGCGCCAAAGACGCCGCTTCGGCCAAGGCGTCGTCGTCAATTGCGCTGCCGCGGTCGACGATGGGCTGCCGCAGCGCCCGCCTCGTCTCGACGGCATCGAGCAGGCCGAGCCGGGCGCGAGAACAACGCTGGAGGAATGTCATATTGGGGTCGGCCAGATGCGTGTCCTCGACGAGCGGCAGGGCGGCCGCGGCGAACGCCATCGGCCGCTGCCGACGACGCGTAACGATCTGAACAGCTGATGCGACGTTGCGCACATCGTCTCGGTCCACATCATGCAGTTCGTCCACCGTTATGAGGAGCCCGCCACCCCTGTCGGCCAGCAGCTCTCCGAGGTCTTCCAGAACAGCAAGCAGGCCAGAGGCCGGATCGATCCCCTGCGGACCTGGATCGAGCGACACGCCGATGCCCATCATGCTCACCGAGCTCACTCGAGTGCTCCCGCGGCCTTTTTGCATCTGCGCGAGATATCGCTGCGCTTCACTCATGATCCGCACAGACACCGGCTCCGCCGATGCGGCAGCAGTGATGAACATCCAGCCCCGATCGGCGGCCTGGGCTTCGAGGACGTTCAACAGCGCTGTCTTGCCCGTACCCCGGTCGCCGGTAACCAGCAGCGTGTAATCCGGATGGGTCGGCCCGGTGTCCAAAGCATCGGAGAATCTTCCCAACACCTGGTCACGCCCGGCAAGCAGCGGAGGAGTGCTCCCAAACGTCGGCGAGAATGGGTTGTTGGTTGAGGGTTCGCCCATGAAGCAGATTTTATCTCTCCGCTTCGTCTTTTCGCTTTTATTCGTCTTTTCGCTTTTATTCGCTCTGTAGTAGTTCGATACGCGTCGAATGGTGAACGCTTGGCGCAGGCCGGCCCTCAGTAGCGCTCGAAGCGGGCGTTGAGCTTTGACATGTCCTCGTGGTCGGTGGTGAGGATGAACGTTCCTAGGCCTTCTGCGACCACGGTTAGGTGGGCGTCAACCACATCAGAGGTGTCGGATTCGGCGAGCCTGAGCCCCACGCCCACTGACTCGTCGAGGGCGTGAATCTCGAAGTAGCGCAGCGCGCGGGACAAATTCGCCTGCCTTGCCGGCTCTCGCCAGACCTGGGCGAGCACCGGGTGGGTGGTGTGCAAGTCATCGCCGCGCCCGGCGGCCCGCTTGATCAAGGCCCACAGCCGGGAGTTCAAGTTCTCGCTGTCGAGGATCAGCGGGCCAGCGTCAACGATCAACGATCAACCCCCTGGCGGTCGAGAACAGCATCGGCCCACTCGAGATGCTCAGCGCTGATGGGGCCCTCCTCTGCCTCCCACGAATCAATCATGTCGAGCATCGCCTGGCTGCGGCGCCGGCGGTTCACCTCGGCGAGCAAAGACCGCTTGATGGCCAGCGTCTTGGTGCCGTCCAACGCCACCAGCTCGGCAAGAGCAGCCTCCATCTCCGGGTCAAAATTGATGGTCGTCTTCGTTACCATAATAATATGGTAGTTATACCGTATATATATGGCAACTTAGGAAGGCCGCTTTCCGATAAAGAGCTAGGATTGCCCAAATCTCACTTTGCATGACAATTCTCGTATCGCATGACGGATTTTCAAGGATAAAAAGGTCAGATGGCGCTGCCTACATCACCTTCCACCAGGGGGCGGCGAGCACGTCGGGGGTTAGCCATTCGACGGTGGAGCCGGTGTGGAGCAGCAGGCCTGGGCCGGCCCGGTCGCCGTATTCGGTTCGGAACGCTCGCAGGTGGGCGGCGTCGCTGAGGCGGGGGCGGTCGGCGGCTTTGATCTCGATGGGTAGGAGTCGGTCGGCGGCCTCGATCACCAAGTCCACTTCCTCTCCCGTCCTAGTGCGCCAGTAGAACACGTCGGCCTGGTTGATCCGGGCGTCGCGCCAGGCCAACACGTCGCAGAGCACCAAGTTCTCCAGATGGGCGCCTTCGGGCTCGGCCAACTGGGCCAGGTGCAGGGCTATTCCGGTATCTCCCCAGTACAGCTTGGGCGACTTGACGAGCCTTTTGGTTCGGTTCACCGCGAACGCCGGAAGCCGTACCAGCAGGTACGAGGTCTCCAGCAGGTTGAGGTACCGGTGAGCCGTCGACTGGGACAGCGCGACGTCCCGGCCCAATTCCACCTGGTTCAGGATCTGGCCCAAGCGGTGGCAGGCGGCCCGCATCAACCGGCGGAAGTCGGGCAGCGACGAAATCGATGAGAGGTCTCGCAGGTCGCGCTCCAAGTAGGTTCTCACGTAGCCGTCAAACCAGATAGCCCGTTCCTCCGCCGATCCCAGATGCACCGCCGGCTGGGGAAATCCGCCCCGTCGGCACAAGGCGCGCCAATCCTCGCGGCTGTCAGGCTGGGCAACCACCAGTTCGAGCCATTCACCACCAGAAGTGGCGAGCAGCTCCTCCCAGATGCCGCCCCGACCCAAACCCATTTGCTCCCGTCGGGTCATCGGCCACAGAGTCAGGTAGCTGGCCCGTCCGGCCAGAGACTCCGAGACCCGGCTCAACAACAGCAGATTGGCCGAGCCAGTCAGCAAGAACCGTCCCGGTTTGCGGTCCTGGTCGATGGCCCTCTTGATCTCATGGAGCAGTTCGGGCGCACGTTGCACCTCGTCGATTGCCATCGGCTGGTCACCGCCCACCAAAGCGGAGGGATCGCTGCGGACCATGTCGACCACATCGAGGTCATCAAGGGTGAGATAGCGCCGAGTGCCCGGAATCAGCTCTTTGACAAGAGTGCTCTTTCCCGATTGGCGCGCGCCGGTAACCACCACCGCGGGCATGACCCGCAGCCGAGCGGCCAGACTCGACGTGGCGAGACGGGGCAAAGCAGTGCCGTCCACAGGAAAATCATATCTATTCATGTAGTGAATACAATTTATTCACCAGGAAAATGAAAATATGGAAGGCACCGCAGGAGCCTGCTAAGGATAAGTGCTCATGGGAACGATCGTCATCACCGGATCAGCAGGAGGAATCGGCCAGGCCACTAGGGAACGGCTGGTGCGAGACGGCCATGAGGTGATCGGAGTGGACATACGCGATGCCGAGGTCATCGCCGACCTTTCCACTCCCGAGGGGCGCAACGCCATGATCGGCGCGGTCGCGGCGGCCAGCGGAGGGCGGATCGACGGACTGGTGGCCGGAGCGGGGATCACCGGCCCCGAGCCCGAGCAGGTGGTGTCGATCAACTATTTCGGAGCGGTGGCCACCGTCGAGGGGCTGCGCCCGCTGCTGGCCCAAGGCACCGACTCTTCGGCCATCGCCATCAGCTCCAACTCCAGCACAACGCTGGTCGAATTGCCCGATGGGTTGGTGGAGGCCTGTTTGAACGACGACGAAGCCCAAGCCCGGGAGCTGGCCGGCACCGATCCAAGCACGGCCTACGCCACCAGCAAGCTTGCGCTGGCCCGCTGGGTGCGCCGCACCGCCATCGGCCCCGACTGGATCGGCTCGGGCATCCGGCTGAACGCAGTGGCCCCCGGCCTCATCGACACCCCGCTGGTGGCCGAGAACATGGACATGATCATGAACCTGGGCGACGTCTACCCCATTCCCATTGGGCGTCCCGGGCGGGCTGCTGAGGTGGCCAACTTGCTGGCCTTCCTTCTGTCCCCCGACGCCAGCCTCTTCTGCGGCTCGGTGGTGTTCATGGACGGCGGCAGCGACGCCGCCCTAAACGCCGATGCCTGGCCCGCCATCAACACCACCGCCGACCGCTGGCCAACCTTGGATTAGAGGTCTCGCGCTTCTCAAGCGGCAATGGAACCAAACGCAGGGCTGCTGCGTTTAAGTTGCAGTGGATAGATGCGTGTCGGCTGAACGACCAAACGAAGATTTCGAGGCAGATGAGATTCTGATCTCTGATATCCCGCGGGCGGCTGTCGCCGACTTCGAATTGTTTTATCGCCAGCATCATGCCGCCGTCTGCCGGGCTCTGGCTCTGACGCTGAACGACGTGGAACTGGCCCAGGATGCCGTCGCCGAGGCGATGACCCGGGCATATCAACGTTGGAACAAGGTGGGCAAGTACCAGAGCCCTTCCGGCTGGGTCTACCGAGTAGGGCTCAACTGGGCCCGCTCCCGGCTCCGCAGGATTCTGCGGAAACCCCCGCCCCAGCCGGTGCACACCGACGACATCGCTCTAGGGGTCGTCAACCGACTCGACGCCGCTTTGGCGCAGCTCCCCATCGGCCAGCGTTCAGCGGTGGTGCTCCGTTACTACCTCGATTGGTCGGAGCGCCAGATCGCGGAAGCACTGAACATCGCTCCGGGAACGGTCAAGAGCCGGCTCAACCGCGCCTTGAACCGCCTAGAGGATCTTCTGGAGGACTCCTATGGGATTTGAAAAAGAGGATTTGAGAAACCATCTCGACCGTAAGGCCGGGGGGATCCGCCTCGACCCGCCCGCGCTTCGCGACATCCGAGTACGCGCCCGACGGCGACAGCGTATCCAGCGACTGGGTGCCGGCATGGCCGTGCTTGCCGTGCTCGCCGCCAGCATCTTCGGAGTGCGAGCCCTCGTCAATGACGGCGAGGCTCCCGAGAGGATCCAAGTGTTTGACGACAGCGGTGGCGCGAACACACCGCCGGGAACAGACAATGGGAACGACGGAGGCGGAACCAACGCTCCACAAATCGAGAACAACGACGATAAATCAATCCCTCAGCCCGAAGTGTCTGCAACCACTTCTCCACGAAACGGGGGGACACTCACCGACGCCAAGGCTCAAGACTTCCGACTCGAAGCGACTTCTACGGCCCGACCCACCGCAGTGACCACCCCCACAGCACGGCCCACCGCAGTGACCACCCCCACAGCACGGCCCACCGCAGTGACCACCCCCACGGCACGGCCCACCCCTGTGGCGACCCCTACCGCACGGCCCACCCCTGTGGCGACCCCTACCGCACGGCCCACCCCTGTGGCGACCCCTACCGCACGGCCCACCCCTGTGGCGACCCCTACCGCACGGCCCACCCCTGTGGCGACCCCTACCGCACGGCCCACCGTCACGCCGCGACACGATGACTACGACGACGATGACGATGACTACGACGACGATTACGACGGCTACGACGATGATTACGACGACGACGACGACGATGACTACGACGACGATGACGATGACTACGACGACGATTACGACGGCTACGACGACGATTAGACGACGATTAGACGACGAACAACAGCAGGAGCCCGCTGAAGAAGTGGCGCCCTGGGATATTTCCGCCGGGAGCCTATTTTCTCGCCGACTGGCGTTTTTGGATACGGGCCCATTCGTCTCTTAGGCCGACAGTGCGGTGGAAGACATCGGGGGTTTCAGGGTCGCGGGCGAAGTAGCCGAGGCGCTCGAACTGGACGACTTGGCCGGGGGTGATGTCGGCCATGGCCGGCTCGAATTTCGCGCCTTCGACTAGTTGGGCGGAGTCGGGGTTGAGCGAGTCCATGGGGTCGGCACCGTCGGTGCCGGGGTGGGGGTCGGTGAAGAGGCGCTCGTAGAGCACGGTCCGGCCGGCGAGGGCGTGGGCGGCCGACACCCAGTGGATGGTGGCCTTCACCTTGCGGCCGTCGGGGGCTTGGCCTGAGCCGGTCTCGGGGTCGTAGGTGCAGCGCACTTCGGTGACGTTGCCGTCGGCGTCGGTGTCCACCCCGGTGCAGGTCACGAAATAGCCCGACCGCAGCCGCACCTCGCGACCGGGGGACAGCCGGAAGAATTTGGGAGGCGGATCGAGCATGAAGTCGTCGTGTTCGATGTAGAGCTCCCTGGTGAATGGCACCTGCCGGACCCCGGCCGACAGGTCTTCAGGGTTGTTGCCCGCCTCCCGAATCTCCACTTGGCCCTCGGGGTAGTTCTCGATCACCAGCCGCAGCGGGTTGAGCACCGCCATCCGGCGCAGCGCGGTGGCATTGAGCTCCCGGCGCACGAACGACTCCAGCAGCTCCACCTCCACGGTGCCGTCCACCCGGGCCACCCCCACGTGGCGGCAGAACTCCCGGATGGCGGTGGGGGGGAAGCCCCGACGGCGAAGGCCCCGCAAGGTGGGCATGCGGGGGTCGTCCCAGCCGTCGACATGGCCGTCGCCCACCAGCTGCAAGAGGCGGCGCTTGGACAAAGCGGAGTGGGTGACGTTCAAGCGGGCGAACTCGGTCTGGCGGGGGCGGTCGCCGGGTAGGTCGAGGTGGTCCAAGAACCAGTCGTACAGCGGGCGGTGGGCGTCGAACTCCAGGGTGCAGATGGAGTTGGTCACCCCTTCCACCGCGTCGCTTTGGCCGTGGGCCCAGTCGTAGGTGGGGTAGATGCACCACTGGTCACCGGTGCGGTGGTGGCTGGCGTGGCGGATGCGGTACAGCACCGGGTCGCGCATCAGCATGTTCTCGTGGGCCATGTCGATGCGGGCCCGCAGCACCCGCTCGCCGTCGGCGAACTCCCCTGCCCGCATCCGCCGGAACAGGTCCAGGTTCTCCTCGGGGGTGCGGTTGCGCCACGGGCTGTCGGTGCCCGGCTCGGTAAAGCCGCCCCGATTCTCGGAGATGGCCTCGGCGTCCTGGTCGTCCACGTAGGCCAGCCCGGCCCGGACCAGATCCTCGGCCCACTGGTAGAGCTGCTCAAAGTAGTCGGAGGCGAACAGAGTCCCTCGGTCGGACTGGTAGCCCAGCCAGGAGATGTCCTCCTCGATGGCGGCCACGAAGTCGGACCGCTCGGTCTCGGGGTTGGTGTCGTCGAACCGGAGGTTGCAGGTGCCGCCGAACTCGTCAGCAAGGTCGAAGTTCAGACAGATCGATTTGGCGTGGCCGATGTGGAGATAGCCGTTGGGCTCAGGGGGAAACCGGGTCTGCACTCGTCCGCCATAGACGCCATCTGCGATCTCCTGGCGGATCAGGCTGCGGATGAAGTCGCTGCGCTCGCCGGACTCGGCGTCCCCGGTGCTCCCGGCGGTGCTCATATCCACCATCCTTGACCGATTTCGCGCCGACCGGCAACGCATTATCAATGGCAATAGCGCGAAACTGGGACATGGCCTATTCGATCATCGATGTCGACACCCATATCACCGAGCCGGCCGACACCTGGACCAGCCGAGTGGCCGCCCGCCACCGCGACCACGTTCCCAGAGTCGAGGTGATAGACGGCCGCCAGATATGGCTGTTGGGCGATGATCGCGTCGGTGCGGTGGGCCCGACGGCCCCCGCGGGGTGGTCGAAGCCCATGCCCGACTCCCCCGCCGGCTACGACGAGGTACACCCGGCGGCCTTCGACGCCCAGGCCCGCCTCGAGCTGATGGACCAGCGCGGGGTGTGGGCCGAGGTTCTGTACCCCAACGTGGGCGGGTTCGGCGCCCAGAAGTTCTTGTCCATCGACGACGCCGAGTTGAAGTACGAGTGCGTCCGCGCCTACAACGACTTCCTGTCGGAGTGGTGCAGCGCCGATGACCGGCGACTCATCCCGTCGATGGCCACCCCGTTCTGGGATGTGGACAATGCGGCGGCCGAAGTGCAGCGATGCGCGGCGCTGGGCTATCGGTCGGTGAACTTCACCGGCGAGCCCCAGGTGTTCGGCCTGCCTTATCTGGGCGAGTCGCACTGGGACCCGTTCTGGTCGGCGGTGTGCGACTGCGACATGGTGGTGTCGTTCCACATCGGCAGCGGCGAGTTCAATTGGGACCACAACCGGGTAGAACGGCGAGGTTTCGCCGAGGCCTACGCTCTGCAATCGGTGGACCTGTTCACCAAGAACGGCATCCAGGTGTGCGATCTGCTGCTGTCGGGTGTGCTCCCCCGCTTCCCCAAGCTGAAGGTGGTGTCGGTGGAGTCGGGCATCGGGTGGCTGCCATTCATGCTCGAGGCGGTGGACAACCAGTTCGTGGAAGGCGGCGGTATGAATGACCGGCCCGAGTTCGACCGGCTCCCAAGCGAATACTTCACCGGACAGGTGTACACCACGTTCTGGTTCGAAGAGTCCGCTCCCCAGGACTTGCTTGGCGGCCGGATCCCGCTGGACAACGTGCTGTTCGAGACCGACTTCCCCCACCCCACCTGTCTGTACGACAACGTTGAGGAGAAGATCGCGGCCAGCCTCGGCCACTTCTCCCCCGAAGACCGCCACCAGCTCCTCTGGGGCAACGCCGAGAAACTGTACCGAGTGGAGTCGCCCGCCTAGATTCCTGCCATGAGCGAAAACTGGGACCGGCAGGCTGATGTGGTGGTGCTGGGGATGGGCGCGGCCGGGTGCGCGGCGGCCATCTCCGCAGCCGATGCGGGGGCGTCGGTCATCTTGTTGGAGAAGATGCCCGAGGGGAGCGAGGGGGGCAACACCCGGATCTCTGGGGGGATCTGGTTCAACAGCCTCGACCCCGACGGGATGGCCACATATCTGAGATCGCTGTGCGGCCCCTACACGCTGCCCGAGGAGATCGTGCAGGTGTGGGCCGACGAGACCTACAAGAACACCGAGTGGCTAGAGGGCCTGGGAGTGACCCCCGGCGTCCACGCCGACTACAAGCCCGAATATCCCGAAATGCCCGGCGCCGAGTTCTACGGCGGCTACCTGGGCGTCAACGGGGAGATGGGCCAGCAGCTTCTGTGGAAGGCCCTGTCGGCGGTTGTGCGAGACCGGGGCGTGGAGGTGCTGCTGGACTCCCCGGCTAGTGAGCTGGTGACCGGCGATGACGGCGCAGTGACCGGCGTGGTGGCCACATCTGGCGGCCAGCCGCTGCGGGTGGGCGCTCGTCGAGGCGTGGTGCTGGCCACCGGCGGCTTCGAGAACAACCCGGAGATGGTGCGCGACTACTTGCAGCTTCCCGGCTCCCCGGTGTGGGGCTCGCCGGCGGGCACCGGCGACGGCATCAAGATGGCCCAGAAGGCAGGGGCCGATCTGTGGCACATGGACAACATGATGGCCGCCCTCGGCTTTGCCGCCGAGGGGTTCGAGGCCGGGATGTACGTGATGTTCATCTTCTCTATGGGTTTCATCTGCGTGGGCAACGACGGCCGACGGTCCCACAACGAGATGCCGCCCCAAGGCCACGGCCACGGCCTGATCGACGGCGACTACGAGCTGTTCCAGCGCCGGCCCCTGCATGTGATCTTCGACGAGACCACCCGCCAGGCCGGCCCCATCTCGCCGCCCCGGGAGATCCTGCCGGTGGGGTGGAACTTGCTCATGGAGGGCTACGAGTGGAGCGCCGACAACTCCGCTGAGATCGAGAAGGGCTGGATCCAAAAGACCGACACCCTCGCCGAGCTCGCTGAGATCCTGGGCATCGATGCCGACGGACTGGAGGCATCAGTGGCCTCATGGAACGACGCCTGCGCCGCCGGCCACGACCCACTAGGCCGCCCCGCGGCCACCCTGGCCCCGCTGGCCACGCCCCCGTTCTACGGGTTCACCTCAGCACCGCTATTGGGCTGGACCAACGGTGGCCCCCGCCGCAATGAGAAGGCCCAGGTGCTCGACCCCTTCGGCGAGGCCATCGGCCGCCTCTACGCCGCGGGCACGGTCAGCTCCACCTACAGCCGATGCAAAGACGGCGGCTTCCACATCGGAGACGCCTTGGCCTTCGGCCGAGTGGCCGGCCGCAACGCGGCGGGCGAAATCCCTCGCTGATACTGACTTAGGGCCAAGAGCGCCAGGCGGTGATGTCCATGGCGATTACCGGCCCGGGTGGGCGAGTGGCTTGGTATTGGGGGTATTTGGCAACCAGCAGATCGAGGGCGTGGTCGCGCTCGTCGCCGTCGACTAGGACCCGGGCGGTGCCGTCCACTCGGATCCACCACAGCTTCGACCAGTCGTCGTCGTAACAGTCGACCAACAAGCAGGCCGAGGGGTTGGCGGCCAGGTTGTCGAGGCGGCGCAGAGCCAGGGTGGACTTGGGCTTGGCGTCGATCGCCGAGTACACCACATCGCCCTTGAGGAAGAAGCAGCACGGCACCGCGTGGGGCCGGCCGTTGGAGGTCACGGTGCTCAACACCGCGGAGCGAGCCTCTCCCAGCAGCTGCCACATATCACCCCTGTCCATCCCTGCACTCTAGGAATTCTGCGGATAAGGCGGGATCAAAAGGCACTTTGAACCAACCCAAAGAGGCAGGACAACTAAAACTCTGTTGTGACCCGCTTGCCCCGATTGGAGTCGGTTGCTCCTGAACCGCTGTTCATGGTGGGGGCGGTGTCCCAGTATCTGGGCGCGGCGCTGGCCGTTCATCTGTTCGACGAGATGGCCCCAGCGGGGGTGGCCCTGGTGCGGGTGCTGGGTGCGGCGCTGATGATCATCGTGCTGCGGCGCTCCTGGCAGCGCCGCTGGAGGGCCAGTGATCTGGCGTGGGCGTCGGCCTTCGGTATGGCGCTGGCCGCCATGAACCTGTCGATCTATCTGGCCATCAACGAACTGCCGCTGGGCAATGCGGTGGCCATCGAGTTCACCGGCCCGATCCTGGTAGCCGCCGTCGGCACTCGCACCCTGCGGACGGGGGCTGCGCTGGCGCTGGCCGGCGGCGGCGTGGTGGTGCTGGCCGGGGTGGAGGCCGAGGGCACCATGCGAGGAGTGGGGTTCGCCTTGTTGGCCGGGTTGTTTTGGGCCGGCTACATCGTGCTCGGCCACCGAGTGGCCCGGGGCCCGGCTGCGATTGACGGACTGGGGCTGGGGATGTTGGCAGGAGCCGCGGCCATCAGCGGCTTCGGTGCCGCCGAGGTGGGATCGGCGCTGGACTCGCCGGTGGTACTGCTATTGGCCCTGGCCACTGGGTTGTTGTCCAACGTCGTCCCCTACTGGATTGACCAGCTCGTGATGAAGCGCATCTCCCAACACCGCTTTGCACTCTTTCAGTCGCTGCTTCCCGCCACCGCGGTGCTGGTGGGCTTGGCCGTGCTCCTCCAGGTACCCAGCGCTAGAGAATTGTTTGGCATCGCCTTGGTAATAGCCGCTATCTTGCTCAACCGCACCGTGAAGGGACCCGGCGGCACTGCGGCTGGGACGGGCAAACGGATTAATCGAGATTGATCGTCATTTCAATCTCCCCCCTCAATCTGGAGACCCATAAGCCCCAATATGCGCCCACTACGCCTGCTTGGTTTTCTTGCCCTGTCCGGGTTCGCCTTGGTTGCCCTTGGGGGCGGCATCAACGGCTTCGACCAACACGATGTAGAGCAATGGCGGCCCCTTGTTGCCGAGATCTTCCCGGCCGACGAAGTGGACGACGTTCTGTCGGTGATTGCCTGTGAGTCTCAAGGCAATCCAAATGCCCGCTACATGGAGGAGTGGGGCGTGGAGTCGGTGGGGCTCATGCAGGTCAACGAGGGCTGGCTGACGGGCTGGAGCCGCCCGGAATGGTCGATCCTCTCCCACAACGAGCAGCCCGTCGACCTGACCGACCCGGCGACGAACATCCAAGCCGCCAAATTCATCCGATTCTTCGAGGACGCCACCGAACAGGAGCCCTGGTCGCAATGGGCCTGCAAACCGGTACCCTAGAGCGTGTCGTTCGTAGGGATTTACGACGCTGACAGGGGGTTCAGCGGCGAGCTGCGGTATGTAGCCGGCAAGCTTCTGGGCCGGGGGAAGTGCGCTCTGTGCGACATAACCCACGGGTGGAACCCGATGGGATCTAAGAGCTGGAAGCAGGCTTGCGAGGTCTCTGATGTCGAGCTGGAGCTCTTGCATCGAAACGAGGTCACCGCCGAGCAACTCGCCTCTGCCACCGGACTGCCCGCCATCCTGCGAGAGGACGAAGACGGACAGTGGAGTGAGGCAATTCCGTCGTCAGAGTTAGCCCAGTACGTAGGCGCTCCCGCACAGTTGCTCGAGCGCCTCGACGAGCTCAGCTAGCGGAAAACGGCAGGTACTCGTAGCGGCGGGTCGACCAGCCGCCGGCGAACCGGGCTGTGTTCTCGTCTACCGAGTAGTCCGGGAATCGCCCCAGCAGCTCTTCGAGGGCAACCTGGCACTGGAGCCGGGCCACCGATGCACCGAGGCAGTGGTGGGCGCCATAGCCCAAGGTGACGATCTTGTTGATCTGGCGCGTGACGTCGAGCTCTCCGGCGGTGGGCCCGAACTCCCGCTCGTCTCGGTTGGCCGACCCGAACAGCAAGAGCGCCTTTTTGCCCTCGGGGATGGTGACGCCGTGCAGAGTCACGTCTCGGGTCAATGTGCGGGCCAAGTTCTGCACCGGCGAGGTGAGCCGCAGCAGCTCCTCCACCGCATTGGGGATCATCGACGGGTCGCCGATCAGCACCTGGCGCTGGTCCCGATAACGATCGAGCAGCACTGTCGAAGCGCTGAGCATGCCGGTGACGGTGTCGTTGCCGCCGGTGATCATGGTGAAGATGAACCCCACGATCCACATGGCCGATGCCACGTCTTCGCCCTGTTGAACTAGGCCCGTCACCAGGTCGTCGCCGGGGTCGGACTTGCGGCGCTCGATGAGCCCGGATGCGTACTCGAACAGCTCGAGGAACGCGCTGGCGTCCTGACCGTATTCGGCAGTGGATTCGGCGGTGGCCTGCACGATGCGCTCGGTCCACCGGTCGAACAGCACCCGGTCTTCGGGGGGGACGCCCAGGTAGTGGGCGACCAGGTAGCTGGGCAGCGGCTTGAACAGGGCTTGGACGATGTCGACTTCGCCGGCGTCGGCCACCGCATCGAGCTTTTCGGCGATGAACTCCCGAACAAGGTCCTCCACCGGGGCCACTTGGCGGGGAGTCATGGGCCGGCTGACCAGTCGGCGCATGGCGGTGTGCTCGGGCGGGTCCATCATTACGATGGGCCGGGCCTTCTCGTCGAAGCTGGCCATGTCGTCGGGGGCGGTAGTCAGGCCGTTGGCCGACGAGTAGGTGGCAGTGTCACGGGCGGCGGCGAAGACGTCGTCGAACCGCGACAGCACCCAGAACTCGGCGTCGCCCACCTCATGGACCGGGTCCTCGTCGCGCAGGGCGCGGTAGTCGTCCCACGGCTCAGCCCAGGTCTCGCCGCTGCGGTAGGCGAATTTGACCGTCATCGGCTCAGCTCAGCTCGAGGCCCTCAAGGCTGCCCTCGTCACGCCACGCCTTCAGGAGCTTGAAGAACTCCTGGGCACCGCCGCCGTAGGTGCCGCCGAACCAGCCGGGGCCGTCGTCGGGCTTCCCCTCGTTGTTGTAATAGCCGGGCGTGCACGATTCGAGGAAGCCGGCGCGGCGGTAGGCCGATTCCATGATCAGCCGCACCCAGTCGGACTCGGCCTGCTCAGTGGGCTCCACCACCTCGGCCCCCGCCGACAGGCCCTGCTCGACGATGTAGGCCACATGCTGGCTCTGTTCGTTGTAGAGCTCGGTGAAGTTGGGGGACACCCCCGACTGGATGCCGCCCATGTGCAACAAGTTGGGATAGCCCCTGGTGATCACCCCGTGATAGGTGGACATACCGTCGGTCCAGCGTTCGCTCAGCGTCACGCCGCCCCGGCCGTAGATGTCGCAGTTGGCCCGATGGGAGTAGTCGGTGCCCACCTCGAACCCGGTGGCGAAAATCAAGCAGTCCAGTTCGTACTCCTGTCCGTCGGCAATCACGCCCCGGGGAGTGATGCGATCCACGCCCTGGCCGTCGGTGTCCACCAGCGTGACGTTGGGGCGGTTGAAGGTGGGCAGATAGTCGTCGTGGAAGCAGGGCCGCTTGCAGAACTGCCGGTAGTAGGGCTTGAGCGCCTCGGCGAGGGACGGGTCCTCGATCAACTCTTCCACCCGGCGGCGGATCTGCTCCATCTTCTGGAAGTCGGCCATCTCCATGGCCTCGGCGATCTCCTCGGGAGTGCCCATGCGGGTGCCCTCGCCCAGGGCGGTGAGGTTGCGCAAGATGTCGGTCCAACCGTCGCTGACCAGGTCTTCCTCCTGCATGCTGCCGGCCACGATGTTGCCGAAATTCTCGATGCGTTGCTGTTGCCAGCCCGGCTCCAGCGACATGGCCCACTCGGGGTCGGTGGGCCGGTTGCCTCTCACGTCGATGGACGACGGGGTCCGCTGGAACACGTACAGGTGCTGGGCGGCCTCGCCCACATGGGGAATGCACTGCACCGCGGTGGCCCCGGTGCCGATCACCCCGACCACCTTGTCGGACAGCTCGGTCAGGCCCCCGTTGGTATCGCCCCCGGTGTAGTCGTAGTCCCACCGGCTGGTGTGGAAGGAGTGGCCCTCGAAGGTGTCGATGCCGGCGATGCCAGGCAGCTTGGGCCGGCTGAGGGGCCCAATGGCCATGATCACGAACCGGGCCCGCATCCGGTCGTTGTGGTTGGTGTGCAGAACCCAGCGGTTGTCGGCGTCGTCCCAGTGCATCTCGTGGACCCGGGTGCCGAAGCACACGTCGCGGTACAGGTCGAAGTGGCGGCCCAGGGCCTTACAGTGCTCCAGGATCTCGGGGCCGTAGGAGTACTTCTCCTTGGGCATGTAGCCCATCTCCTCCAGCATGGGCAGGTAGATGTACGACTCGATGTCGCACTGCACGCCGGGATACTGGTTCCAGTACCAGGTGCCGCCGAACTCGGCCCCGGTCTCGATCATCCGGATGCTCTCCACCCCGAACTGGCGCAGTCGAGCACCGGCCAGCAACCCGCTGAACCCGGTGCCAATGATGACCACGTCCACCTCGTCGGTGAGCGGCTCACGGGTAATCCCGGCTTGGGCCGGGTCGTCCAGGTACCGGGAATACTCGCCGTCCATGGCGATGTACTGATCATTGCCCTCGGCCCGGAGGCGCTTGTCGCGCTCCTGCCGATACTTCTCCCGCAGAGCATCGGGGTCGAAGTCCATCCTGGTGTCGGAAGAGAGAGTGTCGCTCATAGCTCACTACGATAGAACTCATGACCTTCGAGGCCCGATTCGACCTGAGCGATGTGCATTGGACCCACATGGAAGGGGGTCCCGAGTTCGACTATCCCATCGAATACGACGTGGCCGTGCTCGGCTCACAGCCCGAGAACGGAACGCTTGACCTGCTGGTTCGCTTCGCCCCCAACTCCCATTGCCACTTCCACCGCCACGTGGCCGCCACCCGCACGCTGGTGCTCCAAGGCGAGCACCACGTGTTCGACATGGAGCCCGACGGCGAGACCATCCACAAGATCAAGCCCGCCGGCACCTACGGCCAGAGCCCCGGCGGCGAGATCCACATGGAGCGGGGCGGACCCGACGGGGCCATCGTGCTGTTCAACCTCCACTCCCCCACCGGCGTGCTGTTCGAGTCGCTCGACGCCGACCACAACATCTCCGCCGTCTCCACCATCGAATCGATGTCCGAGGGCCCCTTGATGGGGGGCTAGTCCAGCGAGAATGGTGGACCGTACTGGACTTGAACCAGTGACCTCTCGCGTGTGAGGCGAGCGCTCTGGCCAACTGAGCTAACGGTCCGGGGGTCGTTCAGGATAGCTCAGGCCACATCGGCGGAGCGAAGAGTTGTTCGCAATAGGCCATGGCTTGGAGCACCCGCACATCGCCGAGCTGGGGGCCCACCAGCTGGAGCCCCACCGGCATGCCGTCGGAGGCGAAGCCGGCCCGGACGCTTCCCGCGGGCAGCCGGGTCAGGTTGTAGGGGTAGGTGTGGCGGATCCAGTTGTCGACGAGCTCGCCGTTGACCAGCCCCTGGCCCCCGCACTCGGGAAAATGGCCGGCCACAGTGGGGGTGATGAGCAGGTCGGCTTCCGCCATCACGCCGTTGAGCGTCTCGGACATGGCGTAGAAAATGTCAAGCGCCCGGTTGAAATCGGCCACTTGGGGTTCAGCGGACAACCCGAAGTAGTAGCGCAGACCGGGGGTGATCTGGTCCATCTGCTCTTTGTTCAGCTCGCCCAATTCGCCCGAAACTGCGTTGGCCGACAACAGCACATACTCCCAGATTGGGTCGTTGAACAGGCCCTCATCCCGGACCTCCACCGCCACGCCAGCGGCCTCCATCTGGGCCACCGCGGCCTCGCATACCGCCACCACCTCGGCGTCGGACGGGTTGCCGTCGGGCGAAGGGCACCACACCGCCCGCTTCGGCTTCCAGTCCTCATCCAGTGCCTGGCGCCATGAATGTTCGGGACGGGGCAATGAGTCGAGGTCGCGCGGCGACGGCCCCATCACCAGGTCTTGCACAAAGGCGACGTCGGCCACCCGCAACGCCATCGGGCCGTGGACAGACAGGGGCCACAGCCGGTACGGCCCCTCCACGGGCACCCGGCCCAGGCTGGCCTTGAAGCCGCTGAATCCGCAGGCGGCCGCGGGGATGCGGATCGACCCACCCCCGTCGGAGCCGGTACACAGCGGCACCAGCCCCGCGGTCAGCGCGGCCGCGGTGCCTCCCGAAGATCCGCCCGGTGAGCGCTTCGGGTTCCACGGGTTGCCGGTGGCCCCGAACACGGGGTTGTAGGTGTCGCCGGTCCAGCCGAATTCGGGGGTGTTGGTCTTTCCCATCACCACGCAGCCCGCGGCTCGCAGCCGTTCCACCAAGATGCTGTCGGCTTCCGCAGGCGGGTCGTCGGAATGCAGAAACGAACCCTGAGAGGTCACATACCCGGCGGCGTCCTCCAGATCCTTGACCCCGAAAGGAATGCCGGCCAGCGGACCGACCTCGTCGCCCGAGGCCACCTGGGCGTCGATCTCGTCGGCCTCCGCTAACGATCGCTCGGGATCGGTGGCCACAAAAGCGTTCAACTCCTCCTGGGCATCTATGGCCGCCAGCGAGGCCTCGACCATCTCCCGGGCCGACACCTCACGGCTCTGGACCGCCGCGGCCCACTCCTGCACAGACCGCTCACGAAAGTCCATCTCCGCCTCCTCCATCGCCGAAGCCCCGACAGTACATCCCCCTACAACAGCTGCGAGCCCCCGTCGCCTTCAGCTCTCGGACAATGCCGCGGCCACCGTTTCTAGGCCGGCGGCCCGGCTGGCCTTGACCAACACCGCGGTGTCGCCGTCGACTGGGCCGAGGGCGGCCACCGCGGCGGCGGCGTCGGCCACCGGGGCCAGGCCGTAGTCGGCAGGGGCCACCGCGATGATCTCGATGCCCAGCTCTCGAGCCATAGCACCGATGGCGGCATGCTCGGTGGCGGCCCGGTCCCCCAATTCGGCCATGACCCCCAGCACCGCTACTCGTCGGCGTCGGTCCACTGCGGCCAGCGAGCGCAGTCCGGCGGCCATCGACATGGGATTGGCGTTGTAGGCATCGTTGATGAGCAATGCCCCCGAGGCCAGCTCGGTCACCTCCATGCGCCACGGCGACAACTTGGCCGAGCCCAATCCGGCGGCGATCTCATCCACCCCCACTCCTACGGCCAATGCGGCCGCCGCCGCGGCCAGCGCGTTGTCCACCATGTGCTCGCCGCACACCGCCAACGACACCTCGGCATGTCCATTGGGCGTCTCCAGCCGAAACCGGGGACACAGCCCATCGTCCAAGCTCACCCCTGACGCACACACATCGCCCGCAGAGCGGCCAAAGCTCAGCACGGCGGCCCCGGTCCGCTCAGCCATGGCCGCCACCAGGGGCTGGTCGGCGTTGAGCACGGCTACTCCCGATGGGTCCAGCGACTCCACCAGTTCGCCTTTGGCCTGGGCCACCGCCTCCACGGTGCCGAACAGCTCGGTGTGGGCCGCCCCCACTGCGGTCACCACGCCCACGGTGGGCCGGCCCAGTGAGCACAGCCAGGCGATGTGGCCTTTGCCCCGGGCGCCCATCTCCACCACCACCGCCTCGGCGCTCTCCGGGCGATTCGCCAGGGTGAGCGGCACGCCCAGTTCGTTGTTGAACGACATCGGGCTGGCGTGGGTCAATCGGTCGGCCCCGATGGCCGCGGCGGCCATGTCCTTCACCGATGTCTTGCCCACCGAACCCGTGATGCCCACCACCGGGCCGTCGAACCGGCTACGGGCAAAGCGTCCCAACTCGGCCAGCGCGGCGGCGGTGTCTTCCACCACTACAGCAGTGGCTCCCTGGGGAGGGCCAGAGGCTAGGTAGGCCGCTGCCCCCGCGGCCAGCGCGTCGCCGATGAAGTCGTGGCCGTCTCGCTCGGCCACCACCGGCACGAACAACTCGCCCTGCGCCACGGTCCGGGAGTCGATGGACACGCCGGACACCGCGACATCGGGGCCGACCAGTCGACCGCCAACCGCCAGGGCCACTTCCGACGCCATGAGCCTCACCCCCTTAGCCTCCCACCGTCAGCCCGAGCGGTGGGGTACCGTCGGCCTGTGGGAAACCGCACTCGCTTGGTGCTGCTTTTCGGCGGCCGCTCGGCCGAGCACGACGTGTCCTGTGTGTCGGCTCGCCATGTGGCCGCCGCAGCCGACAAGGACCGCTTCGAGGTCGTGGCGCTGGGCATCACCCGGGAGGGGCAGTGGCGGCTGGCCGAGCTTCCCGAACCCCTTCCCGACCATCTGGACGCCGACGGCCTCGGCGTCTCGCCAGCCGAAATATTCGCCGAGCCCGACACAGTGGTGTTCCCCCTGGTGCACGGCCCCATGGGCGAGGACGGCACCATTCAGGGCCTGCTGGAGGTGGCCGACGTCCCCTATGTGGGATCTGGGGTGCTGGCCTCGGCGGTGTGCATGGACAAGGCCATGGCCAAGCTGGTGTGCGCCCAGCACGGGCTGGCCCAATGCCGTTACCGAACGGCATCAGCCGACGACCGCCTAGAAGCGGTGGCCGAACAATCAATCGCCGCGCTGGGGCTGCCTCTTTTCGTGAAGCCGGCCAACATGGGATCGTCGGTGGGGGTGAGTCGGGCCACCACCGAATTCGAGACGGTCAAAGCGCTCGAGGCTGCCGCCCAGTACGACCAAACGCTGATCATCGAAGAGGCCGTCACCGGCCAGGAGATCGAGGTGTCCGTTCTGGGCAACCGCAAGCCCAAGGCGTCGGTCCCCGGCAAGATCGTGCCCGGTGCTGAGTTCTACGACTACGCCGACAAATACCTCACCGACGGGGCCAAACTGGTGGTTCCCGCCCAGATTCCCGAGGCCGCGGCCCAAGAGGCGCAGCGCTTGGCCGTTGCCGCCTACCAGGCACTGCGGTGCGAAGGCATGGCCCGAGTGGACTTCCTCTATGAGCCCAACGGGAGGGGAATGCTGCTCAGCGAGGTCAACACCATCCCCGGATTCACCCCCATCAGCATGTACCCCAAACTGTGGGAAGCATCGGGCCTCCCCTACCCACAGCTCATCGAGACGCTGGTCGACCTGGCCATCGAGCGCTTCGAACGCCGCCGCCAACACCGCCGCATCGACCGCTAAGAGCGGGAGTGGGCTGGGGAAATTTCCCTGGGTTTGGTAAAACACTGCGGTGATCTCTGATGCGCTGGCCGGCAAGCGGCTGGCGATCACCGGTACGACCGGCTTTTTGGGCACCGCTCTGGTGGAGCGGCTGCTGCGCTGCGTGCCCGAGGTGGAGTTGGTGCTTTTGGTACGCCCTGGCCGTCGAGGCGTGGAGCAGCGCATCCGCCGGGAGATCATCCGCAACGATGTATTCGACCGTCTGCGCGACGAACTGGGCGCCGACGAATTCGAGCGTCTGTGCCAAGAACGGATCACCGGCGTGGCCGGAGACGTGGGGGTCGACGGGCTGGGCCTCGACAACGCGGGCCGGGAGTTGATCGCCAGCAGCGACATCGTCATCCACTCGGCCGCCGCGGTGGCGTTCGACAATCCGCTGGACACCGCGGTGGAGGTCAACCTCATGGGGCCGGTGCGCCTGGTGCAGATGCTGAACGAGATGGGGGCGTCTCCCCACTTCATTGCAGTGTCCACCTGTTATGTGGCCGGCAGCCGCCGGGGGAACGCCCCCGAGGAGCCGCTGGCCGACGGCCCCATGTACGTACCGGTGTCGTGGCAGGAGGAGGCCGAGGCCAGCCGCCGCCGGCGCATCACCACCGAGACCGAGAGCCGCGATCCCAGCCGCTTGGACGAGTTCCGCAGCCGAGCCCGCCACGAGTTGGGCGCGGCCGGCACCCCGGCACTTGCCGCCAAGACCGAACAGCTCCGCAGCCGCTGGGTCCACGACCACATGGTGGAAGCCGGCCGGTCGCGGGCGTCCTCGCTGGGATTCCCCGACGCCTACGCCTTCACCAAGGCACTGGCCGAGACCGCGGTGGCCGAGATCAAGGGCGACCTGAGGGTCACCACCGTGAGGCCGTCGATCATCGAGTCGGCGTACTCCGAGCCCTTCCCCGGGTGGATCCGGGGGTTCCGCATGGCCGAGCCCATCATCATCGGCTACGGGCGAGGGCTGCTCACCGACTTTCCCGGCATCCCCCAGGGGGTGCTGGACGTGATCCCGGTGGACCTGGTGGCCGCCGCCATCTGCGCGGTGGCCGCCCGGGGCCACGACCCCGACCAGCCGGTGATCCAGGTGGCATCGGGAGCGGTCAACCCGTTCAGGCTCAACCAGCTGGCCGATTTAGCCCACGGCTGGTTCAGCGAGAACCCCATCTACGACGACCGAGACCAGCCCATTCCCCCGCCCAACTGGACCTATCCGGGCCGAGGCCGGGTGGTCCGCCAGCTCAAGCGGCTGCGCACCGGGCTGAATGCGGGCGAGCGGGTGCTCGGACGGCTGCCCATCCGGGGCCGCCAAGCCGAGATCACCGCCGATCTGGACGAGCGCCGCGACCAGGTGGAGCGAGCCTTGGGCTACGTGGAGCTATATGGCGCCTACACCGAGTGCGAGGCGCTGTTCGGTCTGGACCGGCTGCTCGAGCTGTGGGACAGCCTGGACGACGATGATCAACAGGCTTTCTGCTTCGACCCCCGGATCATCGACTGGCCTCACTACGTGACCGACATCCACCTGCCCACCGTGGTGGCCCAAGGCCGGGTCAAGACGGCTCCGTCGGGGCGGTCGGGACCGTCCCGCAAAGACCGCCAGCGAACCCAGGTGCTCTCCCCCGACCGGCACATGGCGGCGTTCGACCTGGAGAACACCGTTATCGCCGCCAACGTGGTCATGGCCTACGGCTGGCTGGCCACCCGGCGCCTCCCCCTCGACGAGCGGGCCCGGCTGGTGGCCAAGATCCTGCTGGAGGCCCCGTCGCTGTTGGCGCTGGACCACCGGGACCGAAGCGACTTCCTCCGCCACTTCTACCGCCGCTACGAGGGAGCGCCGGTTGAGCAGATGGCCGAGGACTCCGGCGAGATGTTCAGCGATCTGATCTTGACCCAGGCCTACCCCGCCGCCATCCGCCGGGTGCGCCAGCACCGGGCCGCGGGGCACACCACGGTGCTCATCACCGGCGCGCTGGACTTCATCGTGGAGCCGCTGCGCCCCCTCTTCGACCACATCGTGTGCGCCGAGTTGGGCCAGTCCCACGGCCTCTACACCGGCCAGCTGGCCGAGGTGCCGCCCACCAGTGAATCCCGGGCCGAGGTGCTGCGCGACTTCGCCAACGCCGAGGGCCTTTTGATGTCGGAGTCGGTGGCCTACGCCGACTCGGCCAGCGACCTGGCCCTGCTGGAGGCGGTTGGATATCCGGTGGCGGTGAACCCCGAGCCCAAGCTGGCCATGCTGGCCCGCAAGCGGGGCTGGCTCATCGAGTACTTCGACAAAGCCCCTGGCGGCCCCCGCAAGCTGCTGCCTATCGGGGCCCGAAAGGCGTCATGAAAGACCGAATTAGGCCCACCCCCCGCCCGGGCATGGTGCTCGAAGTAGACCGCTCCACCCCGCCCATCCTGTTCCACCACGGCGAGGGGTTTCGCACCGAGAAGCTCCCCGCCGGGCGCAGCCGGGTCATCTACCCGGGCGAGCCGCTGTTGGGTCTGGCCGACCCCGAGGGCGCCATCCGCCGGGCACTGCTCAACCCCATCGACCAGGATCCGCTACCCGCCCAGCTGCGGCCGGGCATGAAGCTCACCATCGCCTTCGACGACATCTCCCTGCCGCTGCCCCCTATGCGCCGACCCGACATCCGCCAGATGGTCATCGAGCAGGTACTGGAGATGGCCGCGGCGGCCGGAGTGGACGACGTCCATGTCATCGCCGCTTTGGCCCTGCACCGGCGCATGACCGAGGCCGAGCTGCGCCACGCGGTGGGCGACCGCACCTACGACGCCTTCGCCCCCTCGGGGTGCCTCTACAACCACGACGCCGAGGACCCCGACGGCATGGTGATGCTGGGCACCACTCCCCACGGCGAGGAAGTGCAGTTCTCCAAGCGGGCCGCCGATAGTGACTTGGTGGTGTACGTGAACATCAACCTGGTGGCCATGGACGGCGGCCACAAGAGCACCGCCACCGGCCTGGCCGGCTACCAGGGGCTGCGCCACCACCACAACGTCAAGACCATGCAGGAGTCCCGCTCATTCATGGACCAGCACCGCTCTGAGCTGCACGCTTCCAACTGGCGCATGGGCAAGGTGCTGCGCGACGCCGGGGTGAAGATCTTCCAGATCGAGACCACGGTCAACAACAACACCTTCGGTGTGGACGGCCCCCTGGCCATGCTCCAAAAGCGGGAGTGGGAGTGGACGGCCAAAGACCGGGCCGCCTTCGTGGGCATGACCACAGGCCTGAAGTACGCCCCGCCCCAGATGGCCCGGCAGATCTTCCAGTCGTGGCGGGCGCCCTACGAGCTCACCTCGGTGCAGGCCGGCGAGGTGGAGGCCGTCCACAAGGTGACCACCGAGAACGTGTACGAACAGCACTTGGTGCCGGTGGAAGGCCAGACCGACATCTTGACCATGGGCCTGCCCTACATCTGCCCCTACAACGTGAACTCGGTGATGAACCCGATCCTGGTCATGTGCCTGGGCCTGGGCTACTTCTTCAACCTCTATCGGGGCCGCCCGCTGGTGCGGGAGGGCGGCGTGGTCATCATGGGCCACCCCACCCGCTGGGAGTTCCACCCGGTACACCACCCCAGCTACATCGACTTCTTCGAGCAGGTGCTGGCCGACACCACCGACCCGGTGGAGATCGAGGCCCGCTACGAGCGCCAGTTCGCCGAAGACGAGTGGTACATCCACCTGTACCGCACGTCGTACGCCTACCACGGCGTCCACCCCTTCTACATGTGGTACTGGGGGGCGCATGCCCTTCAGCACCTGGGCGAGGTGATCATCGTGGGCGGCGACACCCGGGCCGTGCAGCGCATGGGCTTCCGCCCCGCCTCCACCCTCCAAGACGCCCTGGAGATCGCCAGCGACACCGTGGGCCGCCAGCCCACCGTCACCCATCTCCACAACCCCCCCATCCTGATGGCCGATGTCAGCTAGGCGAGCGATATCGAAGCTGGACTTCCCCTATCGGGCGGGACGGCCGCCGGTGGGGGTGCCGCCTGCGCCCCAGACCAAGAACCGCGGAGCCGACTACGACACCGACTGGGCCCGCAAGCCGGCGGCCCGGGCGGCCCGGCGGGTTCTCACCGAAGTCGTGATGCAGCCGACGATGGCCGCTTTGGCCCGGCCCCAGCGCCAAGGTCTCGACCGGCTCGAGCGCCTGGAGGGGCCGGTGATCTTCGCCGCCAACCACCACAGCCACATCGACACACCTCTGCTGTTCACCACCATCCCGTCCAAGTGGCGCAACCGGCTGGTGGTGGGCGCGGCATCCGACTACTTCTTCACCGGAGCGCTCAAATCAGCGGCTTCGGCCCTGGTCATCGGGGCCATCCCCATCGAGCGGTCCAAGGTGGGGAGGCGCTCGGCCCGCCTGGCCGCATCGCTCATCGAGGAGGGCTGGAGCCTGCTCATCTTCCCGGAGGGCGGCCGCAGCCCCGACGGCTGGGGGCAGCCATTCTTGGGCGGGGCCGGCTATCTGGCGGTGCGCTGCGGCGTGCCGGTGGTGCCGGTACACGTGGAGGGCACCGACCGCATCCTGCCCAAGGGCCGCAACGTGCCCAAGGTGTCGGCCACCACCATCACCTTCGGCGACCCCCTGGTTCCTACCGAGGAAGACAACGCCCGGCGGTTCGCGGCCCGCATCGAGGTGGCGGTGGCCACTTTGGCCGACGAGTGCGCCACCGACTGGTACCAGGCCCGCCGCCGAGCCCACGCCGGAACCACGCCTGGCCTCACCGGACCCAACGTCTCCCCCTGGCGCCGGGCTTGGGCCCTCGGCGACCGCTCCCCCCGCTCCCGCCGCCAACACCGCCGCTGGCCCAAGTAGAACCCCCCGGACAGCCAGTCCGCGACAAGGCCAAATTGCCGATAAGCCCGTAGGATCGGAGGTATGCCGGTAGCCGCCTCCACCCCCATTGAGCTGATCAAAAACGTCTACTCCACCCTGGGCGAGCGGGTCGACGCCGCCCGCCAGCGCTTGGGGCGCGACCTCACTCTGGCCGAGAAAATCCTGGTCAACCACCTCGACGACCCCACTGTCACTCCCGAGAGGGGCGTGTCTTACGTGGACTTGCGGCCCGACCGGGTGGCCATGCAGGACGCCACCGCCCAGATGGCCTGGCTCCAATTCATGACCGCGGGGCTCGACGAGGTGCAGGTGCCCACCACCACCCACTGCGACCACCTCATCTCCGCCCGCGTAGACGCCCAGCGCGACCTGGCCGCCGCCCTCGACGACAACGAGGAGGTGTACGACTTTTTGGAGTCGGTGTGCGCCCGCTACGGCGCCGGATTCTGGAAGCCGGGCTCGGGGATTATCCACCAGGTGGTGCTGGAGCAGTACGCCTTCCCCGGCGGCATGATGATCGGCACCGACAGCCACACCCCCAATGCCGGCGGTCTGGCCATGGTGGCGGTGGGCGTGGGCGGGGCCGACGCGGTGGACGTGATGACCGGATTCCCGTGGAACGTGCGCTGGCCCAAGCTCATCGGCGTGCACCTCACTGGAGAACTCGACGGCTGGGCCGCCCCCAAAGACGTGATCTTGAAGGTGGCCGAGATTCTCACCGTGGCCGGAGGCACCGGGGCCATCGTGGAGTACTTCGGTCCGGGGGCCCATTCGCTGTCGGCCACCGGCAAGGCCACCATCTGCAACATGGGGGCTGAGATCGGCGCCACCACCTCGCTGTTCGCCTACGACGACGCCATCGCCCGCTACCTCAAGGCCACCGGCCGCGAAGCGGTGGCCGACGCGGCCAACACGGCGGCCCACAACCTGCGAGCCGACGACGCCGTGCTGGCCGACCCCGACCGATATTTCGACCGGGTGGTGGAGATCGACCTGTCCAAGCTGGGACCGCACATCAACGGCCCCCACACCCCCGACCGGGCCCGCCCAGTGGCCGAGCTGGGGGCCGAGGCCAAGCTCAACGGCTGGCCCCTGGAGGTGAGCGCCGCTCTGGTGGGGTCGTGCACCAACTCCAGCTACGAGGACATCACCCGGGCAGCCAGCATTGCCCGCCACGCGGCGGCCCACGGGCTCACCGCCAAGTCGCCGCTGATGGTAACCCCCGGCTCCGAGCAGGTGCGGGCCACCATCGAGCGCGACGGCCTGCTGGCCGATCTGGAGGCCATCGGCGCCACTGTGTTGGCCAACGCCTGCGGGCCGTGCATCGGCCAGTGGAACCGCGACGACGTGGCCGACGGCACCCCCAACAGCATCGTCACCAGCTACAACCGGAACTTCCCCAAGCGCAACGACGGCTACGCGTCCACCAACGCCTTCGTCACCTCGCCGGAGACGGTGGTGGCGTTGGCCCTGGCCGGCACGCTCGACTTCGACCCGGCCAGCGACACCATCGCCGCCCCCGACGGCACCGAGGTGGCGCTGATGGTGGGCCCTGGCACCGAGCTGCCCGACCAAGGATTCGACCCCGGCGCCAGCGGGTTCGTGGCCCCGCCCACCGATGGCAGCGGGGTTGACGTTCGGGTGTCGCCCGACTCCGAGCGGCTTCAGGTGCTTGAACCATTCGCCGCCTGGGACGGCGAGGACTTCCGCGGCATGCCCGTGCTGCTCAAGGCCCAGGGCAAGTGCACCACCGATCACATCTCCATGGCCGGTCCATGGCTGCGCTATCGGGGGCATTTGGAGAACATCTCCGGCAATCTCTACCTAGGGGCGGTGAACGCCTTCACTGGCGCCGTAGGCGAGGGCAAGAACCAGCTCGACGGCTCCACCGCATCGTTCCCCGACGTGGCCGCCGCTTACCACGCGGCGAGCCAACGCTGGGTAGTGGTGGGTGACCAGAACATCGGCGAGGGCTCATCCCGCGAGCACGCCGCCATGGAACCCCGCTTCCGGGGATGCGCCGCGGTGATCGCCCGGACGTTCGCCCGCATCCATGAGACCAACCTGAAAAAGCAGGGCGTTCTGGCCCTCACCTTCGCCGACCCCGACGACTACGACCGCATCGGCGAGGACGACCGCATCTCGATTCTGCGCCTGGCCGATCTGGCCCCCGGCGCCCCGGTGCGGGTCCTGGCAACCAAGCCCGACGGAACCACCGTCGAAATCACTGCCGAGCACACCTTGTCGCACGACCAGATCGAGTGGTTCCAGGCGGGCAGCGCGCTGAACCTGATCCGCCAGCGGACCAAGGGCTGACCGGGCGCGGCGAGCCGCCATGGATATCCGCCAGCTCGACGCCCTTTTGGCCATAGCCGAGCACAAGACCTTCTCCAGCGCGGCCCGGTCGCTGCACACCGTGCAGTCCAATGTGTCGAAGCACATTGCCCGGCTGGAAGAGGAGCTGGGCGCCATCCTGGTGGACCGCGACGCAGGCACCCTCACCGATGAGGGCGAAGCGGTGGTGGCCCGGGCCCGGCGCATTCGAGCTGAGACTGACGCCATCGCCGACGACATGGCCGCCATGCGCGACGACATCTCCGGGGTAACCCGCCTGGGCACCATCGACTCCACCGCCCGGTGGCTGATCCCCATTGTGCTTCCCGCGCTGGAGGCCAAGTACCCCAACGTGCGGCTTGAGATCCTGACCGCCACCACTACCAGCCTCCTCCCCCAGGTGGTGGCCGGAAACCTCCATAGCGCGGTGGTGAACCTGCCGCTGCGCGACCCCGAGATCCGGGCTGAGGAGCTGTTCGGGGAGGACCGCCTGCTCATCGCCCCGCCCGATCATCCGCTGGCCCGCAAGTCTGCGGTCACTCCGGCTGAGCTGAGCCGCCACGAGCTGTTGCTGCCTCCGCCGGGTACCGCGTTCCGAGACGAGATCGACTCGGAACTCAAGAACCAGGGTGTGGAGCTCACCACCCGGGCCGAGATCGACGGTATGAGGATGATCGCCACCCTGGTGCTCACCGGGTTCGGCGCGGCCATTCTCCCGGCCACCGCCGCCCCAGACGACGGTCCGTGGCGGCGTATTCCCATAACCGGGCTGGTGCGCCGCTCGGTGGGCCTGATCGTCAGCCGCCGGGTTGCTCCATCGGCTGTGACCCGAGCAGTGCGCGACGTGATATTCGAGGTGGTGGGCACCCACGGCTACGACCAGGCCGGGGTGTACCCAAGTTGATGCCGGCGCGCGAAACTGGCCCTATTCATGACTGAAGCCATGGCTGCTACCGGGAACAGGCCCAATCGGGTTCCCCTCCGGGCCGGATCGGCGGGAACAGCGCGCGCCTGGCTGGACTCCTACGACGGTCGGGATTGCGTGGCCTTCGAAGTGGAGGACAACGACGCCGACCGGGGAGCTCTCAGTCCGGCCGACAGCGAGACCTTGAAGCGGGCCGCCCAAGAGGCCCTTTTGCGCCGGATACCCCTGGTGGGGTTCCTCGCTTCGTCGGGCGCCGACATCGACTCGGGCATCGCCGCCACCATGGGCTGGGGCCGGGTGGCCAAAGCGGTGGTGAACTGCTCGGGCCAGGTGCCCACCATCTTCTGCGCCACCGGCCCGGCGGTATCGGGGCCGGCCCTGCTGTTGGGCTTGGCCGACATCGCCATCGCCACCGAGGACAGCTACGCCTTTGTCTCCGGTCCCCGCATGGTTACCCAGTTCACCGGAGAGGTGATCAGCAACCAGACCCTGGGCGGGGCCGGCCAGCTCTCCCGGCGCAGCGGGGTAGCCGCCTTCTTGGTGGAGGACAAAGAAGCAGCTGACGACTTGGTGGGTGCTCTGTTGAGCCTGCTGCCCGCCCACGCCGACGAGCTGCCTCCCCGATATGCGGTTGGCGATCCCGTAGATCGCCCCACCCCCGAACTCTGCGACCTATTGCCCGACTCGCCGCTGGGCAGCTACGACGTGCGGGACGTGGCCCGGGCCGTGGCCGACGACGGCGACCTGCTGGAGTACAAGGCCGACTGGGCCACCAACCTGGTATGCGCCTTCGCCACTGTGGCCGGGCGCCCGGTGGGGATCTTGGCCAACCAGCCCCAGAGCCTGGCCGGAACCCTCGATATCGCGTGCAGCCAGAAGGGAGCCCGGTTTGTGTCGTTCTGCGACGCGTTCAACCTGCCGCTGGTCACCTTCGTGGACACCTCTGGCTTCCAGCCGGGAAAGGACCTGGAGTGGCGGGGCATCATCCGCCACGGCGCCCAGCTGGCCTTCGCCTATGCCCGGGCCACGGTGGGCCGGGTGAACGTGACCCTGCGGAAGTCCTATGGCGGGGCCTACATCGTGATGGACTCCCGGCACATGGGAAACGACATCGCCCTGGCCTGGCCCTCGGCGGAGGTGGCGGTGATGGGGGCACGGGGAGCGGTGGAGATCGTCCACCGCCGGGCCAGCCCTGAGGAAAGGGCCGAGCTGGAGACCGCCTATGAGGAGCGCTACCTGAATCCCTACATCGCGGCCGAGCGGGGTTCCATCGACGCGGTGATCGACCCGGCCGACACCCGGGCCGAGGTGGCTGCCGCCTTGGAGTTGCTGGAGTCCAAACGAGAGTCCCTCCCCCGCCGCCGCCACGACAACACCCCTCTTTGACCAGCACGAACCCCTCCTCTGGGAGCGAACCGGGCTGCCTGAGGTATGCTGCGGCAGCGCCGGAGGGAGCAGCGAAAGGAGCCGTGCGTGCCTGAGTCCATAACGATCACCGACAATCGGACCGGTGAGTCAATAGAGGTTCCGATTGTCGACGGTGGTGTGGATGCCACAGCCTGGCGAAAACTACTCCCCAACGTGTGGTTCCTGGACCCGTCCTTCAGCACCACAGCGGCCACGACCAGTGCCGTCAGCGAGGTGGACGGCGAGAACGGGATACTGCGCTACCGGGGCTACCCCATCGAGCAGCTTGCCGAGCACTCCACCTATCTGGAGGTGGCCTACCTGCTGCTCCACGGCGAGCTGCCCACGCCCGGCGAGTACGACGTGTGGAAGGACGAGATCACCCACCACACCTTCATCCACGAGCGCTTTCGCAAGCGGTTCATGGAGTCGTTCCTGCATGACGCCCACCCGATGGGAATGTTCGTTTCCACCATCGCCGCCCTGTCAACCTTCTACCCCGAGGCCAAAGACATCGAGGATCCCGAGAACCGCATGCACCAGATCGTGCGGCTCATCGCCAAGGTGCCCACCGTGGCTGCTGCCGGGGCCCGGTTCAACACCGGCATGCCGTTCGTCTACCCCGACAACGAATTGGACTTCGCCACCAACTTCTTGTCGATGATGTTCAAGATCGCCGAGCCCAGGTACCAGTGTGAGCCGACGTTCAGCCGGGCCCTGGATCTTCTGCTCATCACCCACGCCGACCACGGGCAGAACTGCTCCACAAGCACCGCCCGAGTGGTGGGGAGCGCCCACACCGATCCCTACTCGGTGATCTCCGCGGCGGCCTGCTCCCTGTACGGACCCCGCCACGGGGGGGCCAACCAGGCTGTGATGGAGATGCTCGACGATATCGGCAGCTACGAGAACATCGACCCGTTCATCAAGGCGGTCAAGGCCGGCGAGACCCGCCTAATGGGGTTCGGCCACCGGGTGTACAAGAACTACGACCCCCGAGCCCGCATCATCAAAGAAGCTGCTTATGACGTGTTTGAGGTCACCGGCTCCAACCCGCTGCTCGACATCGCCCTCAAGCTTGAAGAGGTGGCCCTGGCCGACGACTACTTCGTGAGCCGCCGGCTGTACCCCAACGTGGACTTCTACTCCGGGCTCATCTACCAGTCGATGGGCTTTCCCACCGAGATGTTCACCGTGCTGTTCGCAATCGCCCGCACCGCCGGCTGGCTGGCCCACTGGGTAGAGCTCCTAGAACAAGACAGCCGCATCGCCCGCCCCCGCCAGGTCTACACCGGCGCCCAAGAACGCAACTACACCCCCATCAACCAGCGCTGATCCCTGAACAATGGAAGACAGAAAAACGGAGTCTGCCCGGTGCCCATCCAACGGGAAATCGGACGCTCCGGCCCTCCACGGTGATATCGATTCCATCTGTGGAATGGTGACTGGTACGCCTTTCGACATTGCCCGTGACGGTTTGCCGCTGCCGAAATTCGACCATCGATGAAATGGGCTATCCATATGGTGGATAGCCCAATAGCCATTTGTGCTTGATGCCCTTGCGGCGACATTCGGGATAGCTGTTGGCGTGCTTGTCATTTGGTAACAATTTTGTTACCATTAAGACATTGCTCAAGCGAAGGAATACGTTGATACTCAGGGTCGCAGTCCCTTTCGCCGCTGGTTCGACAGGCTGGATGCGGGAGCGGAGAGACCTTGATCATCCTGCTTGGCGGTGGGACGAAGAGACGCCAGCAAGATGACATCGCACGAGCGCAGGAGCGCTGGCAGGAATACAAACGGCGCAAAGCCAAGGAGGCGTAGCATGCCGCTCACCCGAGAATTCAAGGAGACGGTGCAGGCTCGTGCGAAGCGCGACCCGGATTTCCGTTCGGGCCTGTTGAAGGAAGGCGTCGAGTGCATGCTCGCCGGAGATGTCGACACGGGCAAGACCATTTTGCGCGACTACATCAACGCGACTATCGGTTTCTCTGAGCTTGGCGAGCTTACGAAGAAACAGCCCAAGAGCCTCATGCGGATGTTGGGGCCCCATGGCAACCCCCATGCGCGCAACCTCTTTGAGATCATCGGCTGCATTCAACACCACGAGGGAATTCAACTAGAAGTGAGAGCCACCCGATAGAGCCTGCTCACCTCTGCAAGTGCCCGTCGCGGAGGGCGGTGAGGAGGGTTGCGGTGGCGATGGCGGCGGTTTCGGAGCGGAGGACTGAGGAGCTGATGCGGATGGCGCCGAGTTGGCAGCGCTCGGTGTCGGACCAGCCGCCTTCGGGGCCAATCAAGACAGTCGGGTGATCCAGCGATGGGGGGTTGCCGGTGATGTCGGCTCGGATGGCGCCGGGGTGGGCGGCTAGCGCGGCGAAGTCGGTTGCTTCGCCGATGTCGGGGAGGCGTACTTGGCGGCTTTGCATGGCAGCTTCGCGGGCTACTCGGCGGAGGCGCTCGGTGTGGCGGGCGGCCCGGTCGGGGTCCCAGCGCACCACGCTGTGCTCGGCGGTGAAGGGGACGATGGCGTCTACTCCCAACTCGGTCAGCTTCTGAACCACTAGCTCGGGCCGGCCGCCTTTGATGAGGGCGAAGCCGATGGTGAGCTTGGGGCTGGGTGCTTCGGCGAAAACCACCTCGCCGTCGGGCTCGGCATCGAAACTCGGACCCGAACCCAGTTGGCACACCCGCCACGAACCAGTGCCGTCGGAGGCGGTGAAGGTGTCGCCGGGCCGCAGCCGCAGCGAGCGGGTCAGGTGGTGGCGATCTTCTTCGCGTAACTCGACGCGATCCAGATCATCGACAAAGACGTGGGGGCCGTCACTTCCGCCGGGCTTCACGGCGTCGCTTCCTCGTGGTGGGCGCCACCTCTTCGCCCCGCAGCTCGGCCAGCTGGTGGAGCAGGTCGATCTCGTCGTCGCTCAAGCCGGTGGGCGTCTCCACCATGGCCTGGGCCAGCAGATCGCCCCGGCCCCGGCCCTCCAGTCGGGGCACCCCCCGGCCTCTGATGCGAAACACATCGCCGGTCTGGGTGCCAGCGGGAATGTCCAGGTCTTCCACACTGTCGAGCGTCTCGTACTTGATGTTCGCACCAAGGGCAGCTTGGGCCATGGTCAGATGGAGCCGGTCCACCAGATTGTCGCCGTCGCGCTCGAAGCGGGGGTGGGGCCGCACGTCGATATGCACGTACAAGTCGCCGGGTGGCCCGCCCCGAGGCCCAGCCGCGCCCCGGCGGGTAACCCGCAGCGTCGACCCGTGGCCCACCCCGGCGGGCACGGTGACCGTGTAGTCGCGGTCTCCCACCACCCGGCCGTCGCCCCCGCAGCTTCGGCACGGGTCGGCGATCAACTCGCCGCTGCCCGAGCAGGTGTCGCACACCGTGCGGGTGACCATCTGGCCGAGGATCGACTGGCGCACCCGCTGCACCTGGCCCATGCCGTCGCAGGTGCCGCAGGTAATGGGCTGGGTGCCCTCGGCGGCGCCTCGGCCCTCGCAGGGCTCGCACACCGTGGCGGTGCGCACGTTCACCTCGGCATCGGTGCCCAGCACCGCGTCGGTGAAGTCGAGGGTCAGCACCGCTTCGAGGTCGGAGCCCCGCTGGGGACCGGTCCGGGTCCGCCCGCCGCCAGTGCCGAACGGGCTGCCGCCGAACGGGTTGGCGCCTCCGAAGAAGGCATCAAAGATGTCGTTCAGGTTCATGCCCGAGAACGGGTCGCCCCCTCCAGCCGCCCCCGGTGCGGTGCCGAAGCGGTCGTAGTGGGCTCGCTTCTGGGGGTCGCTCAGCGTCTCGTAGGCCAGCGCAATCTCTTTGAACCGGGCCTCGGCGTCGGCATCGTCGGGATTGGCATCGGGGTGGTACTGGCGGGCCAGCTTGCGGAACGCCTTCTTGAGGTCGTCCTCGGTGGCGTCCCGGCCCACGCCGAGCAGCTCGTAGAAATCAGCAGACATGGATTATGGGGTCGACAATCGGTCGCCGAGCTTCTGGCTCACCACCGCTACTGCGGCCAGGGCCTGGGGATAGTTCATGCGGGTGGGGCCCAGCACCCCGATGGAACCCACCGGCTGGCCGGCTACCTCGTAGGGCGCCACGATCAGCGAGCACTCGGCCAGGGGGGCCACCCCGGTTTCCGAGCCGATGGCCACGGTGAGGCCGCGATCCATGATGTCTCTCACCAACGACACAACCACCAACTGCTTCTCCAGTATTCCCAGAACCGACCGAACCGTCTCGGTGGCGTCGAAAAGGCCGGCCACACTGGCCGCCCCGCCCACATAGAGCTGCTCCTCTGCATCGCTCAAATCGGCCAGCGAGTCCAGAACCCGGGCCGCCAGCGGACTCAGGGCATAGGCCACCTGGCGGTCTCGCAGGGCGCTGGCCGGGTACCCGACCAGTAGATCAGTGAGCTGGGTGGCGGCCCGGGCCAGCTCCACTGGGTCGGCGGGCTGGTCCAACTCGATGGTGCGCTTGTCCACCGACCCGTTCTCGTACACCACCAGGGCCATCGCCAGCCGCTCCGACAGGTCCACCAGATTCACCGACCGGATGGTGGCAGTGGCGTGCTGCGGGGCTACCACCAATGCGGCATAGGCGGTGAGGTCGGCCAACAGCGCGCTGGTGTCGGCCAGCATCTGCTCCAGCTCGCTGTGGGTGGTGTCGAAGAAAGACCGCACCTGCTGGCGCTCGCTGCGGCCCAGGGTGCCGGACACGTCGGTGAGTGAGTCCACGAAGTGGCGGTACCCCTTGTCGGTGGGGATGCGGCCCGCGCTGGTGTGAGGCTGGCTCAAGTACCCGGCATGTTCCAGGGCCAGCATCTCGTTGCGGACCGTGGCCGGGGAGACGCCCAGGTCGGCCATCTCAGAGACATGGGAAGAGCCCACGGGCTGGGTGGTGGATATGTAGCCCTCCACCACGGCTCGCAACACTGCGGCTTTGCGGGCCGAGAGTGTTTCGCCTTGGCGTCCCATGAAAGTTGAATACTACTGGGCTGGTGTGACCCACCACTCAGTGGAAGTTGGCGGCGAGGGCTCAGTCGTCGAGGCGGAGGGCGGAGATGAACGCATCTTGGGGCACGTCCACCCGGCCGATGGCCTTCATCTTCTTCTTGCCGGCCTTCTGGTTCTCCAAGAGCTTGCGCTTGCGGGTCACGTCGCCGCCGTACAGCTTGGCGGTGACATCCTTGCGGAAGGCCTTGACCGTCTCCCGGGCGATGATCTTGCCGCCGATGGCCGCCTGGATGGGAACGTCGAACTGCTGACGGGGGATCAGTTCCTTGAGCTTCTCGGTCATACGCCGGCCGTAGGAGTAAGCGGCATCTCGGTGGATGATGGAGCTGAAGGCGTCCACCGGTTCGTGCTGGAGCAAGATGTCAACCTTGGTGAGGTCGGACGAGGCGTAGCCGTCGGGCTCGTAGTCCAAGCTGGCGTATCCCTGGGTGCGGCTCTTGAGCTGGTCGAAGAAGTCCACCACCACCTCGGCCAGCGGAAGCCGGTAGGCCAGCTCCACCCGCTCAGGCGACAGGTATTCCAGCTTCTTCATCTCCCCCCGGCGGGCCTGGCACAGCTCCATGAGGGTGCCGGTGTAGTCGGCGGGGGCGATGATGGTGGCGGCCAGCATGGGCTCTTGGATGCCCCTCACCTCGGCGGCCGGGGGCATGGCCGAGGGGTTGTCCACCTCCATTTCCTCGCCGTCTTCCAACTCCACCCGGTAGGCCACCGACGGGGCGGTGGCGATGAGGCTGAGGTTGAACTCCCTCTCAAGGCGCTCCCGCACGATCTCCATGTGCAAGAGCCCCAAGAACCCGCAGCGGAAGCCGAAGCCCAGCGCGCCCGACGACTCCGGCTGGTAGTTGAAGCTGGAGTCGCTCACCCGCAGCCGCTCCAGGGAGTCGCGCAGCGCGGCGAACTCGTCGCCGTCGATGGGATACAGCCCGCAGAACACCATCGACTTGGGCTCCTGGTAGCCGGCCAAGGGATCGGTTGAGCCGTCGCGGGCAGTGGTGACCGTCTCGCCCGAGCGGGCCTCGGCCACGTTCTTCATGCCGGCGATTAGGTAGCCCACCTCGCCGGGTCCCAGCTCGTCTACCGGAGTCGGCTGGGGGCGCCACGCCCCGATCTCATCGGCCTCCCGATCGGCGCGGGCCTGCATGAAGCGGATCTTGGCCCCCGACCGCAGCCGACCGTTCATCACCCGTACTGAGCTGACCACGCCCCGATACTGGTCGAAATGGGAGTCGAAGATCAGCGCCTGGAGCGGGGCATCGCGATTTCCGACCGGCGGCGGAGTGCGGGCCACCACCGCGTCGAGCAGCTCCGCCACACCCTCGCCGGTTTTGGCGCTGATGTGCAGCACGTCTTCGGCGGCGATGCCCAGCACCTGCTCGATCTCTTCAGCCCGGCGCTCGGGTTCGGCCGCGGGCAGATCGATCTTGTTGACGGCGACCACAACCTCCAACTCGTTTTCCATGGCCAAATAGCAGTTGGCCAGCGTCTGGGCCTCGATGCCCTGGGCCGCGTCCACCAGCAGGATGACCGACTCGCAGGCAGCCAAAGAGCGGCTCACCTCGTAGCCGAAATCCACATGGCCGGGGGTGTCGATGAGGTTGATGACGTGGCCGTCGTGGTCTAGGCGGACGCTTTGGAGCTTGATGGTGATGCCCCGCTCCCGCTCCAAGTCCATGGAGTCCAGATACTGGGCGCGCATCTCCCGGGGGTCCACCGCCCCGCAAATCTCCAGCATGCGGTCGGCCAGCGTGGACTTGCCGTGGTCGATATGAGCGATGATCGACGTGTTGCGGATGTGGGAGAGATCCATGGGAACCGAGTAACGCTACCGCCCTTTTTCCCCGTCTTCCCATGTGGTTACCGGGGTTGGGGGCCAGTAGAGTTGTCATTCTGTGGCAAACATCAAAAGCCAGATAAAGCGCAATCGCCAGAACGAGAAGCGTCGCCAGCGCAACCGGGCCGTGCGCTCGGAGATGATTACCCGCACCCGCAATGCGGAAGCCACCGCGCAGCACGGTGATGCTGAAGAGACTGCCGAAGCCGCCCGCTTGGCCATCAAGCGCATCGACAAGGCCGCCAGCAAGGGTGTTCTGCACCCCAACACCGCCGCCAGGAAGAAATCTCGGCTGATGAAGCGCCTAGCCCGCCTCCAGGCTGAGTAGTCCTCGACTAGCGATTCAGCTGGGTCAGGCGGGCCACCAGCACCTCCAGAACCGCCTCGGGGGGCACCGCCGTGGCACCCCTGAGATCTAGGTCGGCTTGGGCCAGCAGCTCGACTGACCGGGCGATTCTCTTTGGCCCTAGCTTTCGAGCTTGGCGCAGCGCCTTGCGAGCCGGGAAGGTGGAGCCCTTGAGGCCCAGCAGCTCAGCGGCTTCCTTCTCATCGGCTGCGTCGGCGCCGTCGAGACGCAGCAGCCGATTGTGGTGGCTGTAAAGGGTGGAGAGCACCTGCATCTCGTTGCGGCCCCCGGCGTGGAGCATTCGGCGCAGCTTTTCCAGGGCGTCGGCGATGTTGCCCGACTCCACAGCATCGGTCAGCTCCCAGGGGGGCACCGATCCGGCCTCCCAGATGAACGGCGCCACATCATCGGCGTCCAGCGCCTGATCCGGTCCATAGGCCGACGCCAGGGTGGTAAGCACCGCGGGCAGCCGGCTCATGTCCTCCCCTAGATGGTCGGCCAGAAGCCGCTTGGCACCGGCCCGCAGTCGGAGCCCCGCGGCGGCGATCTGCGTGTCCATCCACTTGGCCGCCCCGTCGCGGCCCCGGGGAACACCGGCGCCGAACACCTCGCCGCCCGCCGCGGCCACCGCCTCCGACAGGCGCTTGGGTACCGCGTTGAGCCTTTGCAGCGCGGGCCCCTTCTCCCACACCAGCACCAGATCGGTGGTCTCCAGCGGGTTCTCCAGATAACCGAGCAGTGGGCCGAGGGAATCAACGGTGGAGAACCGGCCCATCTCGCGGCCCACCACCACCCGGCGTTCGGTGAGGAACGGCGGCGTCTGGGCGGCGTCCACCAGCGGAGCGATGTGGTAGTCCTCGTCTTCGAGGTAGACGACCTCGGTCAGCTCAGCCACCATCAGCGAACGATCTCCTTCGCCCACCAACTGGGCCACCCGGTCGCGCACCGCGTTGGACAACAGCACGTCGTCGTCGCCGTGAAGCAGAACCACCGTGGCGGTCATTGCCAGTCCTTTGGGTGTTTGAACGGGGCGCTCATTGGGGGTCCCGCTGGTGTTGGAGGACTGCGCTCATGAAGTCGGCCACCCGGCGGGTGCCTGCCACGTCATGGGCCCGCAGAACTCGACAGCCCAGCCCGACGCCGAGAGCGTGGGCGGCCAGACTGGCTTCCCGCCGATCCCCCACCTCGGTACCGGTCAGCGCCCCCAAGAACCCCTTATTTGATACCGATAAGAACACCGGGTAGCCCAAATCGGCCAGTTCGTCGGCTCGGCGCAAGAGTTCCGCTGACATCTCGGGGGTCTTGCCCAGATCGTGGCCGGCATCGAGCATCACCCGCTGGGGGGGAATCCCCGCGTCTACCGCCCACTGGGCCCGCTCGGCCAGAAACCGGCTCACATCGATCACCAGGTCGTCGTAGACCGGCTCGGGATCGGCCACCCTGGGTGCCAGGCGCACATGGCAGGCCACCACCGATGCCCCCGCCTCGGCGGCCTCGTAGATGAAGTCGGGGTCGGCGAACCCGCTGATGTCGTTGCCCACTACCGCTCCGGCGGCATAGCTCTCCCGGGCCACTGACGCCCGCCAGGTGTCAACCGAAAGGGGCAGGTCGAAACGCTTCTTCAGCGCTTCGATAGCCGGCACCACACGATCGATCTCCTCGGCCTCGGTCACCTCCGGACCAGGACCGGCCTTCACCCCACCCACATCCAAAAAGTCGGCACCCTCGTCCACCAACTGCTCGGCTTTGGCCAAGAAGTCGTCGAAATCCCAGTACTGGCCAGCGTCATAAAAGGAGTCGGGCGTGCGGTTCAAAATCCCCATGACCAGAGCCCGGGTGGTCACGTCATAGCGGTGGGGCCCCAGCTCCACAATCACGACGGCGACGCTACACCGCCTGCCGGGGTAACCGTCACTGCCAGGCGTGGATCGTGGGAGGTCACCTCTGCCACAAGATCCCCGACCAGCACTCTTTGGCCGATTTGGACGGTTTTGGCACCGCCGATGCGGTGGCCTGGTGGGGCGATGATTGTTCCTACCCATATCCGCTCATGGAGCGACCGGATTTGGTCGCGTTGGGCTCTTGTTCCTCGGTCGGCCACTGCCAGATCGACGGCGCCGACGCCGGCCCGGCGCAGATCCTCGAGCATTCTTTCGGTTGAACGGTTGGAGCCCAGCGCGATCACCGTCGTGTTGTGTACCCGCCACACCTCGACCCCGGAGTCGAGCACGGTGTGAAACGGCGGATCGGATACTCGCAAAGCCACCGCCGGCACCAGCAGCGCTGTGGCCAGTGCGGCTGCGGCCACCGCTCGCAGCGGGCGTCGTCGAGCCAGCCACCAGGCCACCGTACCGATGACCACGGCAACCAGATGGGGTGCCCGCAGCTCGCCCAATCGGGCTGATGCCGCCCAGCCGGCCACTGCCTCGATCCAGCCGATGCCCAGATTGGTAGGCCAGTGGATGGCATGGGCCAGCGGGCCGCCCATGAGCCCGGCGACGACTCCGGCCGACAGGCTCCACATCATGATCGGCCCGGCTACCGGGGCGGCCAGCAGGTTGGCGGGCAGGGACGCAACCGGCACCCCGCCGAATGTGGCGATCAAAAGCGGCGACACGGCCAACTGGGCCGAGACGGTCACGGCCAGCGCCTCGCCCAGCAACCGAGGACCAGGCAGGCGCTCGGCCAGACGGGGTGCCCACAGAATGATGCCCGCTGAGGCCGCCACCGACAGGCGGAAGGCCACCGAGTGCACCAGCAGCGGATCGACCAGCACCAACAGGGCCACGGCCAGAGCCAACACCCGGCGACTGGAGGCGTCACGCCCCAGAAGGGTGGCGGTGGCCGCGATGGCGGCCATAACGGTGGCCCGCAGCACCGAGGGCTCGAACCGGGTAACCAGGGCAAAGAAGGCGATCACCCCGAGGGTGAGAATCCAGCGGCCCCGGTAGTCGAAGCGCTCGATCAGAGGGCGGGCCAGGATTAGAACGAAAGCCACGTTCTGGCCCGACACAGCCAGCAAGTGGGTAAGGCCCGCGGCCCGGAAGTCGTCGGACACCACCGGCGACTGGTAGCGGTCGTCGCCGTACGACAGCCCGGTGAACAGGGCATGGCGGTCGTCGTCGAGCGACTCGGCGCCCCGGGCGATGGTGCGGCGCAGCCAGTTGGCCAGCCGATAGGGCGGCGACCCGTCGCGATGGCTGTGGATGCGGTCGATGCTCAGCCGGTTGGCAATGTGGCGGGCCGCTTGGTAGTCGGGCAGCGGTTGAATCGGGCGAACGCTGCCGGTGATGCGGAGGCGGTCCCCAGCCAGGCGTTCGCCCAGGCCGCGGGCCGCTCGGCCGTAGGCCCAGGCTTCGTAGCGCCGTCCCTCCGCCCGCACAGCCACCCGCATCCCTTCGCCGACTGGAACCGGATCGGCCACCAGGGTTGCTTCGCCTTCAAACACCGCGGGCTCAACTGGGTCGAGTCCCGCCCAGGCCCTTGCCCCCAGCGAGGAGCTGAGCAGCATGATGGCGACCACCAACAGCCACGGCTTGCGGACGGCCAGGGCTACGAGCGCCAAGGCGACCGCGGGGAGCAGCGGAACCGCCGCCGACCACCAGGCACCGGCCATGGCGGCAACCGCCAACACCACGGTGTGTCGGTCTCTCATCGCGGCCCGGTGCTCACACGGCGACCAGGTCTCGGATCAGCTCGAGCTTTGCGGGACCGATGCCCGATACCGCCAGAAGCCCGTCAACCGAGGCAAAACCGCCAATACGCTGGCGGTGCTCGATGATGGCCGCGGCGATGGCCGGTCCCACCCCGGGTAGGGACTCCAGTTGCTCGGAGGTGGCGGAGTTGAGGTCCAAAGGCCCAGATGGCGCGGCTGCCCCGACACCAGACGGTCCGCTTCCGTTCAGGGGAGCGGGTATCTCGGTTTGGCCGACGCGGGGGAAGTACACCCACTGCCCGTCGAACAGGGTGTCGGCCAGATTCACCCGGTCGTAGTCGGCGTCGCCGGTCAACCCACCGGACGCTTCCACCAAGTCGAGCACCCGGGCTTCGCCCCGAAACAGGTACACCCCCGGGGCCTGGACTGCACCGGCGGCGTGGACCAAGATCGGCGTGGGCTCGGCCGTGGGGGTCGCGAGGGCAGGCAGCGGCGTGGCCATGGGAATGATCGCCTCTGGCCGGGGGGCGCCATTGGCACCGACCACCAAGTAGGCCGCCACTGCGACGACGATCACGAGTCCGGCCCCTGCCATCAGCAGCCGGGGTCCGGTGATCAGGTGACGGTAGTCATCCCACATCTCCCGGGCCCGCTCCGCCGGGGTCAGCCGGGGAGGGGGCAGCGAGGAATCTTCCATGGCTGTTTCCGGGCGCGCCGCGCCATGCCAGTGGAGGGGGAAGCAGCGTCAGGGTATCAGCCCAAAGTCAAAATCGACAGGGGCCTGAGTCCGCCCAAGCCAATTGAACGGGGCTCAGTAGATCTGAGCGGTAAGCCGACGCCGGTATATGGAGGTGCGAGGATCGTCGGTACCCATGATCTCGAGCAGGTCCACGAACTCCTGGCGGGCTTCCGGGTCGGCCTTCACCAGGCCGAGCAGGTCCTCCAGGCGGGCTTCGACATCGCCGTTGCCAGCGCCACCTCCACCGGTACGGGCCAGAGCGGCCACCCGGCGGACCTCGGCGGTCTCGGGAATGCGCTCCAGCAGCTCGAGGGCCTCCTCTGCTCGTCCATCGGCAACCAGAAGGTCGGCCAGCCCCACCACTGCGCCCTCGTGGTCGGCGTCGAGCTCCAGCGCGGCCCTCAGAGAATCCTCGTCGCCTGCGGCCACCAGCGCCTCCAGTTCGGTCTCGGTCTCGGTGGGCAGCAGTCGCTGCACGAATTCGGCCACCGCGGCCTCGCCCTGGGCACCGATGAAGCCGTCCACCACTTTGCCGTCGCACATGGCGTACACGGCGGGAATGCTCTGCACCTGGAAGGCCTGGGCGGTCTGGGGGCTGTCGTCCACGTTGACTTTGGCCAGCTCCACCGCCCCCTCGGTGGACGCCACAACCTGCTCCAGGATCGGCCCGAGCGTTTTGCATGGTCCGCACCACGGCGCCCACAAATCCACCACCACCGGCACGGTGTGGGAACGCTCCACTACTTCGGTCGCAAACGTTGCGTCGCTTACATCGGCCATCGGCTACCTCTCATTGACCCAGATTGAACGCTACCCTCACCAGTTGCATGGACCACATCCGAGGCATCCAACATGACGCGGTCAGCGCGTGGTTCGAAGCCCATGTTCCCGGCGTGGCCTTGCCGTTGATGTTCGAGTTGATGGCCGGCGGGCACTCAAACCTCACATTCAAGGTGGCCGATGCCCATGGCCAGTGCTACGTGCTGCGCCGGCCCCCGCTCTACCAGGTTCTGGCCACCGCCCACGACATGGGCCGAGAGCACAAGATCATCGCCGCCCTGACCGACACCGACGTGCCGGTTCCCCGCACGTTCGGGCTGTGCGAGGACGAATTGGTCAACGAGCGCCCTTTCTACGTCATGGACTTTGTGGAAGGGAAGGTGGTTCGCAACCGCAGGCATGCTGTTGCCCTGGCCCCAGAGCAGCGCCGGGCTGCCTCCCAGTCGATTGCCGAGACGCTGGCCCTCATCCACGCGGTGGACGTGGATGAGGTGGGGCTGGGCGATCTGGGCCGCAAGGAGGACTACATCGCCCGCCAGCTCCGGCGTTGGCTGCGCCAGTTCGAGGAGTCCAAGACCCAGGACCGCCCCCAGATCCAAGAGGTTCACGACCATCTTGTTGCCCGCATCCCCGACCAGGGAGAAGCCGGCATCGTCCACGGCGACTACCGCCTGGACAACTGCATCCTGGGCGAGCAAGGCCAGGTGGTGGCGGTGCTCGACTGGGAGCTGTGCACCCTGGGCGACCGCAACGCCGACGTGGCCCAGCTTCTGGTGTATTGGGCCGAGCCCGATGACTTGGAGTTTGCACTGGACGATCCCCCTACCGGTGAATCCGGATTCGCCAGCCGGGCCGAGATGTTCGACCTATACCTGGAGGCATCGGGGCGCGATATCGACAGCTTCGATTTCTATATGGCCTTCGGCTACTGGAAGCTGGCCTGCATCCTGGAGGGCGTGTACAGCCGCTATGTGGGAGGGGCAATGGGCGACAAGGCGCCGCCCCAGGGGGCCGAGAGCTTCGTCGCCCGGGTGGACGCCCTGGTTGACATGGCCACATCAGCCGCGGAGCAGGTGGCATGAGCAGCGAGCTGGTCACCGTCCAGCAGCTGCCTGACCTGGTCGACCCGGTATTGGTGGTGGCCCTCGACGGGTGGGTGGACGCCGGATACGGCATGCGCAACGCCGCTGAGATCATGATCGACTCAAACGAAGCGGTGCAGGTGGCCTGCTTCGATTCCGACCTGTTGATAGACCACCGAGCCCGCCGTCCCACTATGACCGTACGAGACGGCCGGGTCGACGACATTTCGTGGCCGGCGATAAGGCTCGAGGTGTTGAGCGACCTCGACCAGCGCAAGTTCTTGATGCTCCACGGCCCCGAGCCCGACTTCCGCTGGCAGGCGTTCTGCACCGCGGTCGTCGAATTGGTGCAGCAGCTGGGGGTAGCCCGGGTGGTGTCGCTGGGGGCCTACCCCGCCGCGGTGCCCCATACCCGACCAGTGCGCCTGTCGGCCACCGGCACCACTCAGGATCTGATCGAGCGGTTCGGCTCTTTTCAGGGAACCCTGGAGGTTCCCGCCGGCATCAGCGCAGCTTTGGCCAAGCGATTCGAGGCCGCCGGACTGGAAACGGTGTCGGTGTGGGCCCAAGTGCCCCACTACGCATCCGGATCGCTATTCCCGGCCAGCACTGCGGCCCTCATACAAGGTCTGCGCGCCGTTACCGAGTTGCGGTTCGATCCGACACCGCTGATCGCTGAGGGGCTGGAGGTGTCCCGTCGGCTCGACGCCATGATCGCCCAAAACGCCAGCCACAAGCGCCTGTTGGGGCAGTTGGAAGGCGCCTACGACACCACCATGGGAGAACACGGCGACGAGATCCCCACCGGGGACGAGTTGGCCGAAGAGCTGGAGCGCTTTTTGCGCGATCAGGACGAGTCCAAATGACCACCACTACCCGAGGGGACAGAGCATGAAGCTAGACGGCGGCCTCGTTACCAGAGCGGCCAGAAAGGGATCAGTTGGACCACTTGGCGATGCCGCCGACAACGCCCGCAGCTTGGAGGCGGCCGGCTACGACGGGGTCTGGTCGGCCGAGCTCGACCATGACCCATTCCTGCCGCTGGTGCTGGCCGCCGAGCACACCAGCCGCATCCAGATCGGAACCTCGATTGCGGTGGCATTCGCCCGCAATCCGATGGTCTTGGCCAACTTGGGGTGGGATCTCCAGGCCTATTCCAGCGGGCGTTTCATTCTCGGCCTCGGTTCACAGATAAAGCCCCACATCACCAAGCGATTCTCCATGCCCTGGTCTCACCCCGCCGCCCGCATGAAGGAGATGATCGACGCCATCAAGGCCACATGGGAAAGCTGGGAGACCGGTGAGCGGCTGAGCTTTCGGGGCGAGTTCTACCAGCACACCCTCATGACTCCGATGTTCAGCCCCGGTTCCAATCCCTTCGGCCCACCCCCCATCCATTTGGCCGCGGTGGGCGATCTCATGACCGAAGCGGCCGGCGAGTCGGCCGACGGCTGGATCAGCCACGGGTTCACCACACCCAGCTACGTGCGGGAGGTGTCGCTGCCCGCCCTCGAGCGCGGGGCCGCTAAGGCAGGGCGCAACCCCATGGACATAGAGGTGTCGATGCCGGTGTTCATTGTCACCGGCGAATCCGAGGAGGAGATGGCGTCTTCGGCCCAAGCGGCCCGCCAGCAACTGGCCTTCTACGGCTCGACGCCTGCATATCGCCCGGTGCTTGAGCACCACGGCTGGGGCGACGCCCAAGACGAGCTGAACCGCATGTCCAAGCAGGGCCAATGGGTGGAGATGGCCGACGTGATCGACGACACCATGTTGGGAACGTTCGGGGTGGTGGCCGAACCCCAGAACCTGGCCGGCGGCGTGGCCGCCAGCTACGGAGGTCTGATCGACCGCATGTCGTTCGGCCAGGGCCTCCGCACCGACGGACCCTGGGCCGAGGTGCGCGAGGCGCTTCGAGCCATTCCGGGACGGTCGCCCGAATAGGGTTGCCGCGGTGGACTCAAACGATCCGTCGGACTACCACGAGGAGCTGGCCCAGGCCGAAGAAGCCGCCATCAACCCCCACAGGGAATGGGACCGGGGCCGTGCTGAGCCCCCGGGAGTGCGCGACGACGGCTTCGGCGGGCGCATCCTGAACCTGTATCGCCGCGACCACACCGAGGCGGTGCTGCGCAACAGCGGGGTGTTCTCCACCCGGGTGGTGGCCGAGTCGATGACACCGTTCATGGGGCCGCTCATGCTGGGGATGGACGGCGATGAGCACACCGCCTACCGGGTCCTGGTGTCCGGGGCGTTCCGATCATCAGCGCTGGCCCGCTGGGAGACCGAGCTGGTGGCGCCCATCGTGAACGAGCTGGTTGACGGCATCGCTCCTCGGGGACGGGCCGATCTGGTGGCCGAGCTCACCCAGCGGTTCCCCACCCGGGTGATCGCCGGGATCATGGGCGTGCCGCTGGACGACGCCGATCAGTTCCGGCTGTGGTCCGAGCAGGTGAGCGCCGGTCCCCTCTATCCCGAGCCGGGCCACGCCGCCTCCCAGGCCATGCGGGACTACCTCCATCCCATCGTCGAGGACCGCAAGGCCAACCCTCAAGACGACCTCATCAGCGACATCATCCACGCCGAGATCGACGGCCAGCGCCTCGACGACGAGCACATCTACGGCTTCTTGCTGCTGTTGATGCCCGCCGGGGCCGAGACCACCTCCCGGGAGCTGGGCATCGCCTTGACGGCATTGTTGACCCACAATGGGTGGCTCGACCGGCTCAGGGCCGACTGGTCGCTCCTCGACCAGGTGATCGAGGAAACCCTGCGGTGGGAAAGCTCGGCCCCGCTGGCCACCCGGGAAGCCACGGCAGACACCGAGGTGGGCGGATGCCCTATCCCGGCCGGCACCCGGCTGATGATGACCATGACGTCGGCCAACCGGGACGAGCAGGTGTACTCCGATGGCGACCGCTGGGATCCTGACCGGGAGCAGCCCGTACCCCATATGGCGTTCGGCTGGGGCCGGCACCTGTGCTTGGGCATGCACCTGGCCCGCCTCGAGCTCCGGGTGGCCCTGCGAACCATCCTCAAGCGGCTTCCGGGACTGCGCCTCGACCCCGACGCCGACCCTCCCCTCATCCGGGGGGTGGCCTTCCGGGGCCCAGAAGAGCTTCACGTGGAGTGGGACGTCTAGCCCTCTACACCACCACGTTGACCAGCTTGGGGGGGCGGGCGATGACCCGTCGGGGTTCGCCGCCATCGAGGTAGGCCTGCACCCTCTCTGACGCCAGGGCCAGTGCCTCAGCCTCAGCATCGGCGATGTCGGCGGACACTTCGATGCGGTCGCGCACCTTGCCGTTCACCTGCACCACCATGGTGACCGTCTCCAGCACCAGCTTGGCCTCATCGGCGGTGGGCCACTGCTCGGTGTGAATGTTCCCACCCCGGCGCATCTCCCACAGCTCGGCGCAGATGTGGGGCACCATGGGCGCCATAGCCAGCAGCAGCGAGTCGATGGCGAATGCCAGCGTGTCATGGTGGGGACCGTCGTCGGACTGCACGTAGCGGTAGAGCTCGTTGGTGAACTCCATGCACCCGGCCACCGCGGTGTTGTACGACCAGCGGTCGAACTCCGAGGTGATGCGATCGATAAGCCGGTGGGTGGCCGCGTCGATGGCGTCGTCGGCTGGAGTTGCCGCACCGGTGCGGGCAGGGTTGGCCCGCTCGGCCGTGCCCGCGGCCAGCCGCCATAGCCGGCCCAAGAACCGGGCGCAGCCCTCGAGGCCGAAGTCCTCCCAGTCAACGTCCTCGGCGGGGGGCTTGACCTGCAAGATGGCCAGGCGCAGGGTGTCAGCGCCATAGGTGTCGATGAAGTCCTCGGGGGCCACCAAGTTGCCCTTCGACTTCGACATCTTGCCCCCTCCCATTCGCACCATGCCCTGGGTGAACAACCGCTGGAAGGGCTCGCGCAGCCCGGCAGGGGCCACCCCCAGATCAGACAGCGCCCGGGTGAAGAACCGGGCGTACATCAAATGCAAGATGGCGTGCTCCACCCCGCCGATGTACTGGTCCACCGGCAGCCACCGCTCCAGCGCCGCTTGGCTGAACGGCATCTCGGAGTTGTGGGGGTCGGCGAAGCGCAGGAAGTACCAAGACGAGTCCACGAACGTGTCCATGGTGTCGGTCTCGCGCCGGGCCGAACCGCCACACGCTGGGCACTCGGTGTGCAAGAAGCCGGGGTGGTCCACCAGTGGGGACCGCCCAGTGGGCATGAAGGCCACGTCGTCGGGCAAGCCCACTGGCAATTGGTCGTAGGGCACCGGCACCGTCCCGCACGACTCGCAGTACACCACGGGGATGGGGCATCCCCAGTAGCGCTGGCGGGACAGCAGCCAGTCGCGCAGGCGGTAATTCACCTTGCGCTCGCCGATGCCATGGTCTTCCAGCCAGTCGATGGCCGCGGCCTTGGCCTCGTCCATCCACAAGCCGTTTAGCCATTCGCTGTTGATGGACGGCCCGTCGCCGGTGTATGCCTCGCCGTCGAAATCCTCATGCGGCTTCACGGTGCGGATGATGGGCAGGCCGTAGGCAGTGGCGAAGTCCCAGTCGCGCTGGTCCTCGCCGGGAACGGCCATGATCGCCCCGGTGCCGTAGGTGGTGAGCACGTAGTCGGCCAAATAAAGCGGGATTGCTTCGCCGTTGAACGGGTTGATAACCCGGGTGCCGGTGTCCACCCCCCGTTTGTCGGCCGGGCCGCCCACCGAAAGCCGCTCGAACTCACTGCGCTCGGACACTTCGGCGATGAACGCCTCCACCTCGGCGCGGCGATGCTCGGCGGTCAGCTCGGAAACCCGGGCGTGTTCGGGGGACATGACGGCGAAGGTCATTCCAAAGCTGGTGTCTGGGCGGGTGGTGAACACCGGTATGCCTTCGATGTCGTCGCGGGGATTGCCGGCCTCATCGGCGATGGGCAAAACGAAGTCGGCCCCCTCGGAGCGGCCGATCCAGTTGCGCTGCATGGTCTTGACCCGGTTGGGCCAGTCCAGGCCGTCGAGGCCCTCGAGCAGCTCCTCGGCGTAGGCGGTGATGCGGTAGAACCACTGCTCCAGCTCGCGTTGCTGGGCCATATCACCAGAGCGCTCGCAAGTGCCGTCGGCCAGCACCTGCTCGTTGGCCAGCACCGTCTGGCAGCCGGGGCACCAGTTCACCGGTGCGGTGGCCCGGTACACCAGGCCGGCCTCGTAGAACTTCAAGAAGATCCATTGGGTGAAGCGGATGTAGTCGGGGTCGTGGCTGCTCAGGCTCCGGCGCCAGTCGTAAACCGCGCCGATGCGGCGCAGCGAGGACGAGAGCCGCTCGATGTTGGCGTCGGTGTGCTCTCGGGGATGGGTGCCGGTCTTGATGGCGGCGTTCTCCGCCGGCAGGCCGAAGCTGTCGAAGCCGATGGGCGACAGCACGCCGTCTCCCTGCATAGTGCGATAGCGCACCAGCAGATCGCCGAAGGTGTAGTTGCGGACGTGGCCGATGTGGGCCGGGCCGCTGGGGTACGGGTACATCGACAGCACGTAGTAGGGCGGCCGGGGATCGTCGTTGTCGATGTCGTAGGTGGCGTCGTCGATCCAGCGCTGCTGCCATCTGGGCTCGATGGCCGCGGGGTCGTAGCCGTCCATGGCCGCTCAATCTACCGAGCGCCCGGTCGGGGCCAATAACCGTTATCCCATGTGGGTCGGCCCTTCGACGGCTGTTAGAGTTTTCTGCTCGCGGGGCTGTAGCTCAGTTGGCTAGAGCGCTTGCATGGCATGCAAGAGGTCGTGGGTTCGAGTCCCATCAGCTCCACCGCAGTTCTTCTCGTCTCTGTCTAGTGAATCTCCAACTGTGTAGCGTCATCCCTTTGTTGCCATCTTTTTGTCACTATACTTGTGCCGTTTTTACGTTGACATCTTCTTGCTATCGCTTTGTTAAGGTTTTATTTCCTCAACCACTTTGCGCATCTTTAGCCTTCGATAACTTGCCGATAACCTCCTCTTAAAAACTAGAACTCACAGGTCCTTCTCCCGGGATATGTGTTGTTTGGCTTGTCTTCTCCTTTCGGAGGTTCCCCTATGCCGTTCTCAGTGATCGGCAAGATCACCGCGTCCCTCCTAGCCCTCTCGGTGCTGGCCGCTGGTCTGGCCCTGGCCACATCTAGCGCCAGTGCCCAACACGGCGAGGCCGAGGTGCGGATCGCGGCCCAGCGTCTGGCGGACGGACAGTTGAACTTCGCCCTTCAAGAGTCCACCAACGAGTCCTGGGGCGAGCGCCAGCGGCCCGACCAGCACAACTTCCCCCCCGATGCCGCCGCCGGAATGTGGCTAGACAGCTCGGCGCTAGCTATCGACGCCGTGGGACACGTACGGATATCGGCCCGGCTGGGCGACGATGGGCGGGTCGAGTTCACCCTTCAGCAGCAGCAATCCGACGAATTCTGGGGCGAGCGCGTACTGCCCCAGCGACGCTTCTTCCCCGCGGACACCGAGTCGGGAATTTGGCTGGTCACCACCCCAATTGCTATCAGCACCCCTATTCCCTCCGAAACACCCGTGCCGGATGGCGACGATGAATCCAGCAGTCAAGAAGCGGCGGCCATGTGCCTTGCTGCCCAGGACGGTAGCGAACCTACTCTTGCTGTCCACTCTGAGGCCCAGCTTGAGCATCGGGCGATGGACGGCCAGGGGAACAACCTCGACAATCCCACATGGGGAATGGCCGGCACCGCCCTCCTCAAGTTGGCCCCGACCTCCTATGCCGATGGCATCTCAACACCGACGACCACGCGTCCGAATGTCCGCACCGTCAGCAATCTCGAGTTTGCCCAGAGCGAATCAGTGCTGAACTCCACACAGGTCAGTGACATATTGTGGCAGTGGGGGCAGTTCATCGACCATGACATCACCCTCAGTCTCGACAACACCGAAGAGCCGTTTCCAGTCCCGGTTCCTCAAGGAGACCCTGTTTTCGATCCTGATGGAACCGGACAGAAAGCCATCCATTTGGACCGTTCGGCATTCGACCCAACTACAGGAACAAGTCGGCAGAATATAAGAAGACAGACAAATGCTCTAACCGCATTTATAGATGCTTCTCAAGTATACAGCTCAGATGAAATTCGTGCCCTAGCGCTTCGCACCAATGACGGAACGGGAAGGCTCAAAACTTCGCACGAAGGGCGATTCTTGCCCTACAACGAGGATGGGCTCGACAACGAAGGAGGCAGCGATCTGACAACCCTGTTCCTGGCCGGGGATTTGCGGGTCAACGAGCAGATCGGGCTCATCTTAATGCACACACTGTTCGTGCGAGAGCACAATCGCCTGGCGGACGTCATCGCCAGCCAAGACCCATCTCTGGGCGGCGATGAGATCTACCAACTGGCCCGCAAGATCGTCGGTGCCCAGATACAGACCATCACCTTCAACGAGTTTCTACCACTGCTGTTGGGCCCCGAGGCCATAGACCCATATTCCGGCTACGACGCAACTGTTGACCCGACGATCGCCAGCGAGTTCTCCGCAACGGCCTACCGGGTGGGCCACACCCTGCTCTCCCCCAACCTCCATCTCCTCAGCGGTGACGGGGAGTCAGAGCATGTCAGCTTGGCCAGAGCGTTCTTCATCCCCTCGACCGTGGAGGAACGGGGCATCACCGTGATCCTGCGCGGCTTCGCCTCCCAACTGGCCCAAGAAATCGACTCCCAGATCATCGAACGAAGTCCGCAACATGCTCCTCAGAGGACCCAACGGTCCCGTCTTCGACCTCGCTGTCCTCAACATCCAGCGGGGCCGCGACCACGGCGTGGGCGACTTCAACACCGTCCGCAGCGCCTACGGATTGGCCCCGCTCGAGACGTTTGCCGATATCTCGTCAGATCCCAGCGTTCAGCAGGCGCTGATGCTGGCCTACGGAGAAGTCGAGAAGATTGACCTGTGGTCGGGCGGCCTGGCCGAAGACCATGCGCCGGGAGCGATGGTCGGCGAGACTCTGCAAGCCATCATCTCCGACCAGTTCCGCCGGCTTCGCGACGGGGACCGCTTCTGGTTCGAGAACGACCCCTATTTCCTGGCCAATACTGAGGTTCTCGACCAGGTTCGCTAAATCACCCTTGCCAGCATCTTCCGCTGCAACACCGCCATGGCCGAAGAGATCCAAGACAACGTCTTCATCGTGAAAGAGAGCTGAGCGGGCGTAGGTCCCGGCGGGGTAGTCAGCTTGCTGCTCGGTACATTATGACGTCGGAGGGAACCAGCCGCTCTTCCGTCGGGTCCACGGCCAGGGCCAACCCTTGTAGGGTGTAGGCCCCCAACAGTGCCGGACCGTCGTCCTCCCCGAACACCACCAAGGTCACCTCGCTCTCGCCTTCCACCGTCACCCATGCCCGGCCGTAGTTCATGAGTATCCGCCGTCCGTCGGCCAGACTGAGTCGCCGCGTGCCGATTGGAACCACGCCCAGGTCGCGCAACAGACGGCCGGGCAGCATGGTGTAGAAGGAACCGGTGTCCACAATCGTCTCGACCTCCATGGACTCCCCGCCGTCCGCAACCGAGATCTGGATTGGCACAGTGATGATTCCCATACCGAAATGCTAACCCATCCCATTCTAGGTTGTCAATCAATGAAATAACATGAATTAACTTGTAACGCCACCAAGCTGGATCTCAGCGGAGTGGACGAGGTCGGCGCTGGAGCGGGCGGTCCAGATGGTGAAGAGGCCGGGGTCTACGTACCAGCCGGATTCGGTGCGCTTCTGTGATTCGCCCGCGGGAACCGGGCTGCCGATGTCGAGTCCCGGTGGGGACTGGTCGCCGGGGTCGTAGTAGGCGAAGGCCCGGCGGTTGAGCACGATGCGGGCGGTGGTGGCCTCGCCGGGGGCCAGGTGGACCTTGGCAAAGCCCTTGAGCTCTCGAACCGGGCGGTGCAGCAGCGACGGAGGCGGCTCCACATAAACCTGCACCACATCGCTGCCCGGACGATCGCTGGTGTTGACCACGTCGACCTCTACTACAACCGGGTCGGCCACCTCGGTGTCACCCCCTCCTGAAACTCGGGGCTCGGACCATTCGAATGACGCATACGACAGGCCGCGGCCCAAGGGCACCGCGGGCTCAATGGCCCGGGCGTCGAACCAGCGGTGGCCGATATAGAGGCCCTCGCCGTAGCGGACCACCCCGTTCTCGCCCGGATAATTCAGATACGCCGGGCTGTGCTCGTAGCGGGCTGGCACGGTCATGGTCATCCGCCCGCCGGGGTCGGCTTGGCCGAACAGCACCTCGGCCACCGCGTAGCCCATCTCCTGGCCGCCGAACCCGGCCACCAGCACGCCGGCCACCTGGTCGGCCCAGTCGAGGCTGCACGCCCCGCCGGTGTTCACCACCACCACGGTGTTGGGGTTGGCCGCGGCCACTCGGCGGATCAGCTCGGGCTGGTCGCCGGGCAGGTCGAAGGAGTCGCGGTCGCGCCCCTCTGTCTCCCAGTCTGCGTTGGTGCCCACCACCACCACGGCCACCTCGGCCGCCGCCGCGGTTTCTACCGCCTCGGCGAGCAGATCCCGTTCCACCTGCGATTTCAGCCCCACCCGCACCCCGCACAGCATGAAGCTGTCACGACTGGAGTACTCGATGACGATGGGCGTCTCGCGGCCCTCTTCTAGCTCCACCGGTGCAGAGATCAACTCAGAGCCCATCCCGAAGAAGTCGTCGCCCCGGTCATAGTCCCCCTCGGTGGCGTCCAGCACCACCTCTCCATCCAGCAGCACCCGACAGCGTCCGAGCTGCACCAGCCCCAGGGTGTGCTCGCCGGTACTTTCGGCCACCAGCACGCCCGATGCCCGCACCGAAAAAGCCTCTGGATCAACCCCCGGTCCCGGCTCGCCAAAGAACACCATCTCGGCCGACGCCGACTCTCGGGTATGCACCACCGGACCCGACCAGTCGTGGCCGTTGAAGTAATCCAACTGGAGTTTGCCTCGAAGCATCGGAGCAGCGAGTGCCACCAGCGAGCGTTCGATGTCGCAACCCTGGGCGTAGCTCACGTCGAGGTGGCCGTGCTCGTCGCTCAGCGCATCCAGGAGGCTCACGTTGCGATACGCCTGCACGGTGGCCGATCCCCCGCCCATGATCTGGGCCTTGCGGGCGTTCGGGCCGATCACCGCCAACGTTCCCGACATGGCCGAATCCAGCGGGAGCACCCCGCTGTTGGCCACTAGCACTGTCCCCGCCGCGGCCGTCTCCCGCAGCAGCGCTCGATCCTCGGGACGGTCGAGCTCGTGCTCTTGGCCGGGCACACAGCCGTCGGATCCGTCCAACGCCCCGGTGCGCTCCAGCAGGCGCACCATGTCGCCGGCGATTCGGTCTAGATGGCCTTCGTCCATCTCCCCCGCGGCCAGAGCCTCGCCAATTGGTCCGCGGTTGTACCACTGACCCGGCCCGGGCATCTCCAAGCTCAAGCCGGCTCGGGCCGACGCCGCAGTGGACCGGGCCGCAAACCAGTCGGAGACCACAAAACCATCGAATCCCCACTCCTCTCGCAGCACCTGGGTGAGCAGCCATTCATTCTCGGAGCAGAAGGTGCCGTTTAGCCGGTTATAGGCGCTCATGATCCCCCAGGTGCCGCCTTCGAGCACCGCGTACTCGAAAGGCACCAGATACACCTCCCGCAGCGTGCGCTCGTCCACTTGAGAGTCGATGGTGTTGCGCTCGAACTCGGAGTCGTTGGCCACGAAGTGCTTGGGGGTGGTGGCCACGCCCCGGGACTGCACGCCCCGCACGAACGCGGCGGCCACAAGACCCGACAAGATCGGATCCTCGCTGTAGCACTCGAAATTGCGCCCGCCCAGCGGGTTGCGGTGCAGGTTGATCGTGGGGGCCAGCAGCACCCGGCAGCCCTTGGCCCGGGCCTCGTCTCCCAGAACCCCGCCCAGCCGCTCGACCAGCTCAGGATCCCATGTCGCCCCCAGCACCGCACCGGCGGGAATGCAGGCTGTGGCCGTGCCGGTGCCCAGCAGCCCGCCGCCCCGGGCGCCGTTGGGTCCGTCGGTGACGCCGATGGCAGGAATGCCCGCCTCCGGAAAGCTCTTGGTGGTCCAAATGGCCTCACCGGCCACCAGATCTGCCTTCTCCTCGGTGCTCAGTGCAGCCAACCGCGACTCAATTGATTCCGACATGGCCTTAGCGTCTCACACCGGATTGCCCGGCCATCAGTCCTACTGGGCGCGACGGACGGCGGTGCCGGAGGGGAAGGTGGCCATGATCACCACTGCCGAGGCCGCAAACGTGACGATGACCCAGATCCAGGCCCGCTGGAATCCGATCAGCAGCTCACCAGCGGGCGCAGAGCTGAACAGCGCCACCACCACGGCAATGCCCAGGGCGAAGCACACTTGCTGGACGGTGCGGGTGGTGGCGTTGGCAATGGCGAAGCGAGACGGCGGGATGTCGCACATGGCCGCGCTGACAAACGTGGCGATGGACAGCCCCACGCCGGTGCCCAACGCAATGCTGGAGGGCAAGAAGACCCTGAAATAGGCCGACGACTCCCCTGCCAACAACAGCAGCCACAGATACGACAGCCCGCACAGCGCCACTCCCGAAGTCAGCAGCCATCGATGCCCCCACCGATCGGCCATCCGCCCGATGGGAACGGAGAGCGCCGACGCCATGATCGGCCCCGGCGTGAGCCCGAGCCCGGCCTCAAGCACCGTGAGCCCCCATAGGTCTTGCAACAACAACGAGCTCATCAAGAACCCGGGGACGAACCCCAGCGCATACAAGCCAAACGAGGCGGTTGCGGACGAAAACGACCGATAGCTGAACAAGGAAAGGTCGAGCAGCGGGTTGGGGTGGGACCGCGACCGCCTGACCACGAAAGGCAGCAGCACCACGCCCACCACCGCGAAGACAACGATGCGAGGATCGCCATAGCCCCACCCCTCGCCTTGGACGATGGCCACCATGACCAGCGCCAGCGCCAGGGTGCCCATCGGGACACCCACCACGTCGAGACGGCCCTCGGAATCTTCGTCGCGCGACTCCCGCACCAAACGGGTGGAGGCCATGAAAACCAGAGCGGCGATGGGCAGGTTGACGTAGAAGATCCACCGCCAGCCCAAGCCCTCGATCAACAGCGCACCGATGGACGGGCCGAACGCCGCCCCCAGCGCTCCCATCGCCCCCCACATGCCGATGGCCGCCGAGCGGCGGGACACAGGGAACTCCGGCAGCACCATGGCCAACGACGACGGCATGATGAGCGACCCGCCCATCGCCTGCACCACCCGGGCGGCGATCAGCACCTCCACTTCGGGCGCCACCCCGCTGAACAGCGACCCGACCGCAAAGATGGCCAACCCGAGATTGAACATCTTGCGCCGTCCCTGCCTGTCGGCCAGACGACCGGACAGCAGCAAGAACGACCCCACCGTGATGGAGTAGCCGCTCACAATCCACGACAGTGCGGCGTTGGACGCCCCCAGGGACTTCTGGATCGACGGGAAGGCCACGTTGACTATGGAGACGTCCACCACCACCATGAACGCCGCCGCGGTGGCCGCCCCCAAAGCCAGCCAGGAGCGGCGCTCTACCGGCTCAACCATCGGCGACCTCCATCGAAACCACGCTAGTGGTGTGTCGTGGGTTTATTCGCGCGTGTCCTGCTAGGCATCGACGCCCCTCGCGGCGTTGCCCCTCCTTGCCGTACGCTGCAAGTATGGCTGCGTCGGTGCGCCTTGCGAGGAACGCCGCTGCCGTCGCAATCCACGGCGCTAAACCCACGACACACCACTAGTGGTCCGTCCATTAAGCGGGACGTTCCCGCTTCACTATGCTGGGTTCACCGCAAGACCAGGGGGACGAGATGGCGACGTACGACACGATCATTGCCGGTGGAATGGTGATCGACGGGACCCGAGCCCAGCGGATTCGGGCCGATGTGGGCATCAAAGACGGGAAGGTCGCCAAGATCGGCCGGCTCAAGGCCTCTGATGCCGATGAGGTGCTGGACGCCGACGGGATGATCGTGGCCCCAGGCCACATCGACCTCCACACCCACTACGACGCCCAACTCTTCTGGGACCCGTACTGCACTCTTTCGGGCTGGCACGGCGTGACCTCGGTCGTCATCGGCAACTGCGGCTTCGGATTCGCTCCGGTGGCCCCCGATGACCGGGAGCGGGCCATGCTGACCATGACCCGCACCGAGGCCATCCCGTTTGATGCCATGGACGCCGGTATGCCCTGGGACTGGGTCACCTACCCCGAGTTCTTGGACGCGGTGGACCGCACGCCCAAGGCGGTCAACATGCGGTCGTTCTTCCCCCTGAACCCCGCCCTCAACTGGGTGCTGGGCTACGAGCGGGCCAAGGCCGGCGAGATGCCCACCGACGAGGAGCACGCCCAGCTGCGGGCGCTGTTGCACGAGGCCATGGACGCCGGTGCCGGCGGCTGGTCGGTGCAGCGGCTGCGGGACTCCAACGTGCAGCGCGACCACGACGGCAACCCCATGAACACCGACGTGATGCCCAACGAGACGCTGTTCCAGTTGGCCGAGGTACTGGCCGAGCGCAACCACGGGTTCATCCAGGCCACCTTCGCCCCCGACCCGGCCGACGAGACCCGCACCGAGCACCGGCGCACCTACGAGCGCCTAGCCGACATCAGCGGCCGGCCGGTGCTGTTCAACGTGATCACCCCCAACGCCCAGCGCCCCGAGCAGCACCTCAAGCAGATCGAATGGGTGGAGGATTGCCGGCTGCGGGGCCTGCCCATCTACGGCCAGGCTGTGACCACCGACGTGGGGCTGGCCTTCACCTTCGAGGAGTGGAACCTGTGGGACGACATGGATGCCTGGCGGGAAGCCACGCTGGGCACCGTTGGGGAGCGTTTGGCGAAGCTGGCCGACCCGGCCCGCCGCCCGGCCCTGCGGGACTCGGAGTCGCTGGCGGTCACCTGCCCGATTGCCGACATCGTGCTGCTAGAGACAGCCAGCCCGCAGTACCAGCGCTACGCCGAAACCCGGGTGGGCGACATTGCCGCCGACCTAGGGGTGCATCCGGTGGACGCCATGCTCGACGTGGCGGTGGCCGACAACCTGGCCGCCACGTTCTACGCCTCGGGCTCGTTCAACAACCCCGACCATCTGGTGGACCTGCTCAATTACCAGTGGGCCTTGCCCGGGGTATCCGACGGCGGCGCCCACACCCGCTTCCTCACCGCAGGCCGGTGGCCCACCGAGCTGCTCATCAACGGGGTGCGCGACCGCGAGATCATCTCGCTGGAAGACGCCCACTGGCGCATGGCCGGGCTTCCGGCCCAATGCGCCGGATTCACCGACCGGGGAACACTGGCCCAGGGCAACGCGGCAGATGTGATCGTCTACGACCTCGACAGCCTGGCCATCGGCGCCAGCGAGAAGGTCCACGACATGCCCGCCGGAGAATGGCGCCGAGTCCAGCGGGCCTCCGGCTACCACTACGTGCTGGTCAACGGCGAGGTCACCATCCAAGAGGACAAGGAAACCGGCACCTCTCCCGGCCGCCTTCTGCGCGAGCAGTAGTTGATTGAAACTCACTGACAGTATTTGAAACGTCAGTTTCCCCGGTAGGGTTCAGACGCGCTGCGGATCCCCGTCCGGCGTACGGGCCCAAATGCTCTGACCAGAAGCCGGGTTGGGAACCCGTGGCCACTGTATCAAGGCGTATCTACGACGGCAATGGGTTTGCGGCCAGGGTGGGACAGTCCTTCCAGAGAAGGTCCAAGGAGTAGTAGTCCCGGGCTGAGGCGGTGAAAATGTGGACCACGAAGTCGCCGTAGTCCATCAGCACCCATTCGTAGTCGGAGAGGCCTTCGATACAGATGGGCTTGGGACCCCCAATAACGTCCACCGCCTCTTCGATCCGCTCGGCCAGCGCCCGAACCGCTCGAGTGTTGGCCCCGCTGGTGATCACGAAGTGATCGGTGATGACCAGCACATCGCCGACATCAATGATGACCGTGTTTGCGCCTGGCCCTTGTTCCGCCGCAGCCGCTGCGGCTGTTACCCAATCCCCAACTACCGTTGTGTCAGCTTCGCTGACGCTCATGCGGCGATCACAATCCCACTCTAACCATCTCCCGCCATCAGTTGGGAGAAATCAGCGCCGAAGGTAACCGTGATGTCGATGGCGGCATCGGGCACCTCTTCGGCGATCACCGTCCCGGTCCCCAGTGCATCTCGGTAGGCCTCGGCGTGGGGGGCGAACCCGGTGTCGTGGTAGGCGACTTCGGTGGTTTCCCAGCCGAACTCAGCGGCATTTCCAATACGGGTTATCTGGGCTCCGGCCCGGCTGAGATTTCGGGCCGCGGTTTTAGTGAGTTCAAGGTCGCCGACGCCGTTCAGAAGACGAACCCTGGGCAAACTCTCGCCCTCAGCTGAGATCGGGAACGGGATCACCTCGTTTACCAGATACCCGTTGTGATCCGGATTCAAGACCACCGAACCGTTGTCGGCGACCCTTCCGCCCACCGTGGCTAAGAGGAATTCCCCCGCAACCAAACTGCGCACAAACCTTCCCAATCCCCGGTCGGTCTCGCCGGGAATCACGTTGGCCTCGGTTGATTCTGCCACCTGCCGTAGCCAGGCCCCCCAGAACGACACGTGGCGAGACAAGCCGACAAGCGGAGACTCTCCCGGGCTGCGTCCGGCCAGGTAAGGGCCAACATCGGCGGCACCCAAGAGAACCCCGGTCCCGAACAGTTCCTCCCCGTCGGGGCCAACCAGTGGAACCGGGCTGATGAAGGAAACCGGCTCCACCGCCGACACCAACCCTGCCCATCCGTCGTCGCCTAGCACTTGCAACTCGCTGGGGCGAATGCCGAGCAGTTCGGCCACCGCATCGGCAACTCCGGTGCTACCGGACTCGGCCCAGCGGTCTCTGAGGAGCCCACCGGAGGTGGTCGTCTCCGATGCCATGATCAGGATGGCCCCCTCAGCCCCTTCGTCGGTCAGTACTAACAGTGTGACCCCATCAAGGCGGTCGCCGTTGGCGTGGATCAACAGCAAGGTTGGCGTCGGATCGACGAATGCCTCGTATCCGGGCTCAGCAGGATCGACCGGAGCGCCGACCACGGTGCCGTCGCTGCTGCTAGAGATGGCCGACCACCCCAGCCAAACCAACAAGGGCACAGCCGCGGCCAGGACCACCAGCAACAGAGGCCAACCCCATCGCCACCAGCGCGGCGATTCCCTCTTCGGCGCGGCGCTAACCGCACTCGGCGCGGAATCACCCATATAGGCCCTTTTGGCGGCAGTAGGCCAGCGCGGCCGGAGGAACCAGGCCGTCGAGCGGCCGACCAGCGTCTGCCCACTCCCGCACCTGGGTGCTGGACAGATCGACCAGCGGACAGTCCACCACCCGGTGGGCCACCGGCGGACGCTCCCCCTCGGCTCCGGGGCGGTCCACCACCACCAGTTCGGCCATCCCAGCGATCTCCTCATGGCGGTGCCAGGTGTCCAGCCGGGCAGCGGCATCGCTGCCCAGAATGAGAAAGAGCGAGCCATCGGGGTCGTCGGCCCGATACTTCTCCAAGGTGTCGACCGTGTAGGTAAGCCCTCCACGGTCGATCTCCGCCGCGGAGGCCACTACGCCGTCGATACCGTCGACGGCGACCTCAACCATGGCCAGTCGATCCTGGGCCGGGCTGAGCAGGGGCCGCCCCAGCTTCTGCCAAGGTTCGTTGGCCACCACCAATTCGACCCGGTTGAGCTCGAGTTCGGCTCGCACCCAAGCGGCAACCACAAGGTGTCCGACGTGGATTGGGTCGAATGTACCCCCGAAAATCCCGACACGGCTCACAGTCCGCAGTGTACGAAACAAAGTGCTGGCTTCCTTGCCATCCACCTCAGGGCCGCAGGCCGAGAAAATCATGCGGGCAGCAGAGCGGACCACAGGTAATTTCATGAGACAACAGTGAACGGCAATCGGGAACAAACGAGGGGCCGGATTGGTTGCAGTTCACGAAGGCAAGAAGACAAAAAGACAGGAACAAATGGACGATTCAACAGGCCAGTACCTCAACGCAATCGGCTTAGTGCCGCTCCTCACCAAAGAAGACGAAGTCAGGCTTTCCAAATCGATCGAACGGGGTCGCGAGGCCCAGGCCCGGTTGGATGCCGGAGAGGACACTCCCCGACTGCACACCCAAGTCCGGGAAGCAGCCAAGGCCAAGGAGCGCTTTATCCGGGCCAACCTCCGGTTGGTCGTGAGCGTGGCCAAGAAGTACCCCCTGCCAACCGGCATGGAGCTGCTGGATCTGGTTCAGGAGGGCAACCTGGGGTTAGACCGAGCGGTGGAGAAGTTCGACTGGCGCAAGGGGTTCAAGTTCTCCACTTATGCCACGTTCTGGATCCGCCAGTCCATCGGCCGAGCGCTGGACCAGAAGGCCAACTTGATCCGACTGCCTGGTGAGCGGGCCGCCAGCCTGCGGGCCGCGGTGCGCCAAGCCTCCGGAGGCGGCGAAGAGCTGGACTCCGAGCACGCCCTGCTCAATCGGCTCACCTCGCTGACCTCTTTGAACGCCACGGTGGGCGACGACAACAACAGCGAGCTGGTTGACCTGCAACCCGACTCCGGCCCTGGTCCCGAAGAACTGGTGCTGGCCACAGATCAACTGCTAACGCTGACCGAGCTCCTTAACGTGCTGGACGACCGGTCCCGTTTCGCATTGCAGATGCGCTACGGGCTAATCGACGGGGAAAAGCACAGCTACCGGGAGATCGGCGAAGTTCTGGGCCTCACCTCAGAGGCCATCCGCCGCATCATCGGGCGATCGCTGGACTCAGTGCGGGCTCGAGCCGAGCTGCTGGACATCGATGCCGCGTAGTCGCTGGCAATAATTCAGTTTGCCCCACAGTTGGCGACAAGCGACCATTTTGCTATGAGTTCGGCCCCAGTCGAAGCGGCCAGCGCACCCCAGACCACTTGGCATCCCGCGTCGTGGCACGACCAGCCCGCCGCCCAGCAGCCGCAGTGGCCCGACCAGGCCTCTTTGGACCAGGTGCGCAAAACCCTGGCCGACCTGCCCCCGCTGGTCTTCGCCGGGGAGGCACGCCAACTCCAGAACCAGCTTGCCGAGGCCTGCGAGGGACGAGCCTTCGTGCTCCAAGCCGGTGATTGCGCCGAGTCGTTCGACGACGCGAGCGCTGACAACATCCGGGACAAGCTCAAGGTCATCCTGCAAATGGCAGTGGTGCTGGCTTTCTCAGCCGGCGTGCCCACGGTGAAAATCGGCCGGATCGCCGGGCAGTTCGCCAAACCCCGGTCGTCGTCCACCGAAGTAGTGGACGATGTAGAACTGCCCTCCTTCCGAGGGCACATGGTCAACGACATCGGCTTCTCCGAGAACTCTCGCACCGCCGATGCCACACGGCTCGTGCACGCCTACAACCAGTCGGCCTCCACCCTCAACCTGTTGCGGGCGTTCACCAAAGGGGGCTACGCCGACCTCCGCCAGGTCCACGTGTGGAATCAGGAGTTCATTGCGGCCAGCCCTGAAGGTCGGCGCTACGAGCGGGTGGCCGACGGCATCGACGCTGCCCTGCGGTTTATGGCCGCCTGCGGGGTTTCCATCGATGCGCCGGAACTGCACCAGGTGGACTTCTACACCAGCCATGAGGCGCTGGTGCTGGACTACGAAGAGGCCCTTACTCGACAGGATTCCATCACCGGCCAGTGGTACGACTGTTCGGCCCACATGCTGTGGATCGGCGAGCGGACCCGCCAGCTTGACGGGGCCCACGTGGAGTTCATGAGGGGCATAAAAAACCCGCTGGGCTGCAAGCTTGGGCCTACCGCATCGCCAGATGAGGTTCTCGAGCTGTGCGAGGTTCTCAACCCCAACCGTGTTCCTGGCCGGCTCACCCTCATCAGCCGCATGGGCGCTGACAAGGTGTCCGATGCCCTTCCTCCGCTGCTGGCCGCGGTGCGAGACGCCGGCCATCAGGTGCTATGGGAGTGCGACCCCATGCACGGCAACACCTACACCACCTCGGGGGGACGCAAGACCCGTCACTTCGAAGACGTGATGGCCGAGATCGACGGCTACTTCACCGCCCACACCGAGGCCGGCACCTGGCCGGGTGGGATTCATGTAGAGATCACCGGCGATGACGTGACCGAATGCGTGGGCGGCGCCGAGGCCATCAGCGACGACGACTTGGAGCGTCGCTATGAGACCATGTGCGATCCCCGGCTGAACGGTGCCCAGAGTCTGGAGCTCGCCTTCCGAGTCGCAGAGCGGCTCAGCGTCTGAATCCCCTGATCCACCCCTTTTTCGGATTATTCGGACCAAAACACTCGGAATTTGATTTCAGGCCGCTATCCTGATAAACAACTAATCGGATCAAAGTAGTCCGAATTAGTGGCTGCCTGAACCCCACCACCTGCTCCTATTCCAAAGCCACACACGAAAAAGAGAGGCCGATGGTCACGGTCCAAATCGACAACACCGCGGTAATCGATCCCGCACAGCAAGCCGACATCGACAAGTTCGAGCGGATGCTGGTCCGCTACAAGGCCGGGGAGATCCCCGAAGACGTGATGCGGGTTTTCCGCCTCAACAACGGCATCTACGGCCAGCGCCAAGGCGGCACCAACCAGATGGTGCGGATCAAGATCCCCGCTGGCATCGCCCTCCCCGACCACTTCGAGGCCCTGGCCCACATCGCCCGCACCTACTCCCGGGGCTGGGGCCACATCACCACCCGCCAGAACATCCAATTCCACTACGTGCAGATCGACGACGTCCCCGACGTGATGCGAGTGCTGGCCTCGGTGGGGCTCACCACTCGGGAGGCCTGCGGAGACACCGTCCGCAACGTGCAGGGCTGCCATCTGGCCGGTGCCTGCCCTCACGAGGTGCTCGACATCACCGCATGGGCTCGGGCCACTGCCCTGCACTTCCTTCGCCATCCCTATGCCCAGCGCCTGCCCCGCAAGTTCAAGATCAACTTCTCGGGCTGCGCCACCGACTGCGGCCAGGCCATGTTCAACGACGTGGGCATCATTGCCGCCACCCGGGAGGTGGACGGCGGGGTTGAGGCCGGATTCCGGGTGTTTGTGGCCGGCGGCCTGGGGGCCACCCCCCATCCCGCGCTGGCCCTGGAGGAGTTCACTTCCCGAGAGGATCTGCTGCCCACCATCGAGGCCTGCCTGCGGGTGTTCGATCATGACGGCTACCGGGACAACAAGCTCCGGGCCCGCATGAAGTGGCTGGTGGAGAAGCTGGGCTTCGAGGAGCTCCAGCGACGCATCTTCCGGGAGCGCAAGTTCCTGCTGGCCTCATCGAGTTGGCCCGGCGGGATTCCCGATTTGGTGAAGGTCCACGGCGACGCCCCCGCTGGCCGCCACGCCGAGATCGAGGCCACTCCGGTGGGCCAGGGCGTTTCGGTGTCCATCGGCGGCCGGGCGCCGTACCAGCGCTGGGAGCAGGCCAACGTGGTGCGGGGCGCGGCCAAGGGCACCGTCTCGGCCTACGCCTGGGCTCGCCTGGGCGACATAACCGCTGACCAGTTCGACGCCCTGGCCGACATCCAGCGGGAGCTGGGCGCGGAGTGCCGTATTACCAACCGCCAGAACATCGTCTTTCGCGACCTGAGCGAAGGGCAGCTCCCCCGGCTGTTCGAGGCCCTGTCGGCCATCGGCATGGCCGAGCCCGGCGCCGAGCTGTTGCGCGACGTGGTGGCCTGCCCCGGCGCCGACACCTGCAACCTTGCTGTGACCCAGTCTCGGGGGCTGGCCGACGCCATCGGCGCTCGCCTGGACGAAGAGGGGTTGGCCGAGGTTGGCGGGCTGCGGATCAACATCTCCGGCTGCACCAACTCTTGCGGCCAGCACCACGCCTCCGACATCGGCTTCTTCGGTGCCGAGCGCCGGGCCCACGGCCGCTCCGCGCCGGGCTACCAGATGCTGCTCGGCGGCCATGTGGGCGACTCCCAGATCCAATTCGGCACCAAGGCCCTGCGCCTGCCCGCCCGCAACGCTCCCGAAGCAGTGGTGCGGGTGGTGCGCCAGTTCACCGCCGAGCGGGAGGCCGGCGAGGAGTTCCGCCATTGGCTGGAACGCCGAGGCGGATCCCGAGAGGTGGGCAAAGGCCTGTCCGACCTGGACGAGTTCCCCACCTTCGAAAACGGCCCTGAGTTCTACGTCGACTATGACGAGACCGGCCCCTACGAGGCAGTGATCGGCGATTCTGAATGCGCAACCTGAGGCCCCCGGCAACCTCCACCCCGATCGGCAACTTCCAATGCGCAACCTAACCATCCCGGCCTACTCCGATACCGAGTTGGCCGCCCTCAACGAGGAGTTTGAGCACCTTCCCGCGGAGAAAGTTATCCAGTGGGGGGTGGACAATTTCTCACCCCACCTGTCGCTGGCCGCATCGATGACCGATGCGGTGCTGATCGACCTGGCGGTGAAAGTAGACCCGGCCATCGAGGTGGTGTTCATCGACACCGGCTTCCACTTCCCCGAGACGCTGGAGACGGTGGAGCGGGTGCGCCGCCACTACGGCCTGAACCTGAGGCTGATGACCGTGGCCCGCCACGATCCCGAGCTGTGGAACATGGATCCGGAGAACTGCTGCTCGGCGGTCAAAGCCGGCCAGCTCGACCGGGCGTTGGCCGGCAAGGCGGCGTGGATGAGCGGTCTGCGCCGGGTGGAGGCCGTGACACGGGTGTCGGCCCCCATCGTGGTTCGCGACCTGCGGGGCCTGGTCAAGCTGAACCCCATCGCCACCTGGACCGACGAGCAGGTGGCCGACTACATGGCCGAGCATCGGATCCCGTTCAATCCCCTGCTGGAGCGGGGCTACCCCTCCATCGGCTGCATGCCCTGCACCAAACCGGTAGCCCCCGGCAACGACCCCCGCTCCGGCCGCTGGGCCGACTCCGACAAGACAGAATGCGGCCTTCACGACTAGCGTATCGTTGGCATGCTGTCACCGCACCTCTACCGGTCATTGAGAGGCTGCTGACTGAGACCAATTGTCCTACCGCCTGGAGCCGATCCCTTCCCCCCGAGGGGGGCTTACCAGGAAGCCTCTAAGTCTATGCTAAGGCGGACAAGTTCGACCTCTTCATCTGGTACTAGTTGGCCGATGACAAAGAAGCGGGGCACGTGCGAGAATGGGAACCCGGCCAATTCCATCACCCACCGGCGAGACGCTACCGAACGACTTCTATTCCTTGCATTCGACGGCGTAGAGAATCCGGTAGTCGTTCCGACCGGGTATCAATTCTGGTAGGCGGTCGAAATCCACCGCGAATCGGTCCACGATGCGAAGCAGTTCATGGACCTGGAAATCCATGGCTGAGGGCTCCGCCATTGGCCCCGGGGCCGCGTTCCGAAGGAAGCTGCTGATCGAGATCCCGGAAAAACCCGGCAGTCACGCGGACTGCTCGGCGACCGCCGCTCAAGCAGTGCTCTGTGGGTCAGTAGGGGCAGCCTGCTCAGCTACAAGCGCCCGAGCTCGGGCCACCGCCGCTCAAGCATATCGATGGAGGCACGTTGCTGAGGTCAGTTGCGACGCTGGCATTGAACAACGCATCCTGCTCTTCATATGACAGCCGCTCGAACTCAGCCGCGGTGATCACCCTCTGACCCACAAGAGAACTATACCCAGCGAACGGCCGTCCCGGACATCACTAAGGTGGCCACCATGTCTGTTTTGGAGATGTCGCCGGGTACTGGAGTGGTGGTTACGGGAGGCGGATCGGGAATCGGTCGGGCCTGTGCCTGGGCGCTGGCCGAGGTGGGGCGGCCGGTGTCGCTGTGGGATCTCAATGCCGAGGGGGCCGCGAAGGCAGCCGCCTCCATTGCGGCCGACTGCGGAGTGAAGACTCACTCGTTGGGCTTGGACGTGACCGACCGCGCCGCGGTGGATGACGCGGTGGCCGCCGCCCGAGAGGCGCTGGGCACCATTGGCGGGCTGGTCCATGCGGCGGGGATCGTCACTGCGATGGACATCGACCACCTCACCGAGGAGATCTGGGACTCGGTGCTGGGCGTGAACCTGCGAGCCGAGGTGTTCGTGGCGCAAGCCTTGCTGAGCGACCTGCGCAGCCATCAAGGCTCGGCCATCGTGGGGATCGGCTCCATCATGTCGGTGGTGGGCAACGCGTTGATCCCGTCGTACACCGCCTCCAAGCACGGGGTGGTGGGCATAACCAAGTCGCTGGCCAACCACTTGGGCCCCGACGGAATCCGGGTCAACGCCGTGTGCCCCGGATACATCGAGACGCCGATGACGGCCCCGATGATGGGCGACCCACCGAGCAAAGCCGCCTGTGTGGACAAGGCCCCGCTAGGACGGGTGGGCACCCCCACCGACATCGCCAAGGCGGTCCGCTTCCTCATGTCGGATGAGGCTGGCTTCGTGACCGGCACCACCCTCATCGTCGACGGCGGTGTCACCAGCCACGACTGAGGCGGCGTTCCGATATGGAGAAGGCAATGCTGTCATCGGCTTTGGGGCCGACTGATATCCCGCTGTTGGAGGAGACCATCTCGGCCAATCTGGGCCGAACGGTGGCTGCTCATGGCGACCAGGACGCGCTGGTCTCTGTCGAACAAGGGCTGCGCTACACCTACCGGGAGTTCGCTGGGGCGGTTGATGAGGTGGCTGCGGGGCTGATGGCGCTGGATGTGCAGGTGGGCGATCGGGTGGGTATCTGGAGTCCGAACTGCGCTGAGTGGGTGCTGGTGCAGTACGCCACTGCTCGGATCGGGGCGATTTTGGTGACGATCAATCCGGCGTATCGGGTCAATGAGCTGGAGTATGTGCTGAACCAGTCGGGGATCAGCGTGTTGGTGGCCGCGGAGTCGTTCTCCCACAGCGATTACCGGGGCATGGTCGAGAAGGTGTGGGACCGGGTGCCTGCTCGACGGGCCGTTTATCTCCAGACCTCGGACTGGGATGAGCTACTGGCCAGGGGCGAAGCGGTATCCGCCACCGAGATTGAGGTGCGGTCGGCAGGGCTTCGCCCGGATGATCCGATCAACATCCAGTACACCAGCGGGACCACTGGGTTTCCCAAGGGAGCCACGCTGAGCCACCGTAACATATTGAACAACGGTTTCTTTGTGGGCGAGGCCTGCGGCTACGCCTCTGCCGACCGGGTGTGCATACCGGTGCCGTTCTACCACTGCTTCGGCATGGTGCTGGGCAACCTGGCCTGCACCACCCACGGGTCGGCCATGGTGGTGCCCGCAGCCGGTTTCGACGCCGCAGCCGCGCTTCGGGCTTGTGAGCAAGAGCGCTGCACCAGCTTGTACGGGGTGCCCACCATGTTCATCGCCGAGCTGGGCGAACCCGACCTCGGCGAGTACGACCTGTCGTCGCTGCGCACGGGGATCATGGCCGGCTCGCCGTGCCCGGTGGAGGTGATGAAGCAGGTGGTGGACCGAATGAACATGGACCAGGTGACCATCGCGTATGGCATGACCGAGACCTCGCCGGTGTCCACCCAGACTTCGGTGGACGACTCGCTCGACAAGAGGGTGTCCACTGTGGGACGGGCCCATCCGCATGTGGAGGTCCGCATCGTCGATCCCGACACCGGCGAGACCGTGCCCCGAGGCCAGGCCGGCGAGTTCAGGACCCGGGGCTACTCGGTGATGCTGGGCTATTGGGATGACGAAGCCCGCACTGCCGAGGCCATAGACGACGAAGGCTGGATGCATACCGGCGATCTCGCCGTGATGGACGAGGACGGCTACATCAACATCGTCGGGCGGATCAAAGACATGATCATCCGGGGCGGCGAGAACGTCTATCCCCGAGAGATCGAGGAGTACCTCTACCGCCACCCCGACGTGGTCGAAGTGCAGGTGATCGGCGTGCCCGATGCCCGATACGGAGAGGAGATCATGGCCTGGATCCAACTTCGAGACGGCGTCTCCCCGGATGCCGACGACATCAAGGAGTTCTGCCGGGGCCAGATCGCCCACTACAAGATCCCCCGCTACGTGAAGTTCACCGACGAGTTCCCCATGACCATCACCGGCAAGATCCAGAAGTACCTCATGCGGGAGCAGTCGATCGAGGAGCTCAGTTTGGGCGGGACGGCCCAAGAGCGGCACGCTTGACGGGAGAGACAAGCGAGGCAGCACAAAATGGAGCACAAGGGACATCTGCCGCGACCCGACTGGGTGCGGCGTCTGAACCTGTTCGGGACTGCGGTGGGCGATCCGGCCCGTTTGGTCAGCCTGGACGCCGACGACATGCTGGCGGTGGCGGTTGAATCGGTGGGGCTGTCGGATTTCGGCGACGAGCCGGGCTGGGAGGCCGGCTACCGGACAGTGTGCGATGCCCTGAATGAGAATGCCCAGCTGAATGTGGTGGGGCGGCTCAGCGCCCGAGGGGAGATCATTCGCAACCTGCAAAACCGGCTGCGAATGGTGGACTATTGGCGGGCCAATCCCGAAGCCCTTGCGGCCGAGGTCACCACCCCGGTATTCGTCTCCGGTCCACCTCGAACCGGGACCACCATCTTGTTGGAGCTTTTGGCGCTGGACCCCAATCTGCGGGGGGTGCGGGGATACGAGGCCCACTTCCCGTTGGGCACGCTGCCAGAAACAGGGGCCGACCCGCTGGCGTGCAGCGAGCCCGAACAGGAGTTCTGGGCTGATATCCAGCCTGAGTTCATGACCATGCACGAGCTGCGCAGCGACCTGCCGGTGGAGTGCATCCACTTCTGCCAACCGGAGTTCCGCAGTTGGCACTGGCCGATGATGCACGCCATCGGCGAGCTCGCTGAGCGGGGAGTGTCCGCTGATTTCGACGCGGTGTACCGGTGGCATAAGAGCTTCCTGCGAACCTTGCAGCACGTCGACGGCGCTCCGGCCCAGTTCCTGTTGAAGTCGCCGGCCCACATGGGAACGCTCCCGGACCTGTTTGCCACCTACCCCGATGCTCGGGTGATCCTCACTCACCGCGATCCGGTCAGGTTCTTGGGCTCGGTGGCCAACATCACCACCACCATGCACTGGATGCGAAGCGATTCGGTAACCCCGAGCGAAAACGGCCCGGTCATGCTGTTCATCTATCAGATGATGATGGACATGGTCATGGGCCAGCGGGCCTCGGGTGAAGTCCCCGACGACCAGATCGCCGATCTGCTGTTCCGCGACCTGATGAGCGATCCGGTTCCGGCGGTGCGGGCCGTGTACGACCGCCTAGGCCTGGAGTTCTCCGACGAGCTGGCCTCCGCCATCCCCGCCTATTTGGCCGACAAACCCAAGGACAAGTTCGGCAAGCACGTCTACGACCCGGCCGCCCTCGGCCTGGACGAATCCACCGTCCGCTCCCAATTCACCGACTACATCGCCCACCACAACATCCCCCTCGAAGACTGAGTTGTGGGCGAGGGCATGAAACCGCTGGTCAGCTCGATCGTCCATGTACAGGTCGCCATTCCAGAGGGTGGCGAGGATGAGGCCAGGGCGTTCTATGGCGGGCTGCTGGGGCTGACTGAGGTTCCCAAGCCGTCTGAGCTGGCCAAGCGGGGCGGGTGCTGGTTCAAGCTGCCGGAGGGGACTTGCGGGCAGCTGCACTTGGGAATCGACCCGGACTTTCGCGCCGCTCGAAAGGCGCATGTGGCCCTTTTGGCTGCCGATGTAGCTGGATTGGCTGAGAGAGCCCGTTCCCAGGGTTATGAAGTTGCCCAGGAACAGGCCGATGGGACCGAGCGGGTTTATATCTGTGATCCGTTTGGAAACCGCTTAGAGTTCATGGGAAGGGAGGCGAGATGAGATTGCAGCTGGCCTTGAACGTGTCCGATATGGATCAGGCGGTGGACTTCTACTCCCGCCTCTTCGGGGTGGAGCCGGCCCGGCGCCGACCGGGCTATGCCAACTTCGCCATCGACCAGCCGCCTCTGAAGCTGGTCCTGTTCGAGGCCGGCCACGATTGCAACGACGATGAAGGATGCTTCGACGGCGCCGGGGGCACCATCAACCACCTCGGAGTGGAAGTTGAAACCACCGAGGAGGTGCTCGACGCCGAGCGCCGCCTAAGCGTTTCGGGCCTGGACACCTCCGGGGTAGACGACACCCAGTGCTGTTTCGCCGAGAAGACCGAGACCTGGGTCACCGACCCCGACGGCACCGCCTGGGAATGGTACGTCCGCACCGGCGACAGCGAGGTCCTCGAGAACGTGGTGCTCGGAACCCGCAGCTGAGACTGTCGACCCTCGGGTTGAATTCCTCTCGTCCGGCGAGCTTCGGAATTTCGCCGAGGATCTCACTCAGACCATTCTGGCCTCGGCCAGCATCGAGAGCTTCGAACCAGTCGAACTCATCATTGACTCTTGGCAAAACACAGCTGAGATTCTCAGCGATCCCGAGCTCACCGCCCCCATCACGGTAACTGATGGCCGTCACGTCCCCTGCCCTCCAGCCGTTGACTGATGCCCCGTCGTCGGGATCGAGCCGCCCCACCACCGCGCAAGGGCGGGTGGGACTGCCGGTTCGCCAGCGCGACCGCATCTGGTATTGCATCGACGACGACAAGAAAACCGTCTGGCTGACCGCCGTCCATACCGGCCACCCCAAAGCCACCGAGTAAGCGTCACATGTAGGGACAAGTGGTCATACCTCACAAGTAGAGTGCTCGACGTGGCTGACCAGGTAGAAATGAAACCAGACCCCTCAGACGGCAGCCCGGTCTTCCGCCTTGACCTTTCAGGCTGTGAGGGCACGGGCAGGCCACTCACAGACGGACGCTTCCTTGTTCAGGCCGGTGCGGTAGGGCGTGTCGAGGCGACACCGTCGTTCGGGGCGCCGGGCAGACCATACCAAGCAGGTCGGGACAGTCTGGTTGAGGAAGGCACCTTCGAGATTGATGGCGACCGCTTGGTGCTGACCCGGGACACCCCTTTCAAGACTCCTACCTACGCAACATGCATTCTCAGCGGCAGGCGGATGTATGGGTATGACAAGTGGAAGAACGAAGACGGCCAAACCCTCAGGAATTACCTGGACACCCATACGGGCAGCACTATCGACGGTGCCGCGCACCCAGGGCAGGTCTCGCCTGCCGAACTTGAGTTCCGACAGATGTGGTACGAGGCGCATGCTGCGAGATTCCTTGCGGATGAAGACCACTACCGAGAAGCCAAGGCAGCTACCGACGGATTCGTAGCAAGCGCAGACGAAGCTCTCCTGCTGCTGGCTGAAATTCGACGGACGGGTGACGTGCAATCGTTCAAAGAACGGATGGAAGTGTGGTCACGCAAGCCCGGAACTCTGGCGTTCAAAGGCCAGAACGGTCAGATGATGCTGAACCAACTGGTCAACCGGTCAGAAGACCAGCAAGGGCTAGCAATTCTGCTAGCAGATTCCCTTACTGCGCCGACATCGGACGAAGAGGCAGTCGCCAAGATTGAGAGAGTTGTAGTACACGTCAAGAGCATCAAGGTGGGATCTCACCCGGCCCCCGGCAATGCGCCATTCGTCTTGTCATATTTCTGGGCGCTTGCTGACTGGAAACGCTGGCCGGTGATTTGGCCAAGTGCTGCCCGCTTCATTGAGTTCTCTACCGGTGAGAGCCTCCCGGGTGACCCCTCCGAGCGGTATCGGGTGTTTGTCGAGAGGGTTCGGGAACTTACCTCCGACCATGTCGAGTTTGAGACGACCGCAGCATGGTGGCATAACGAGCGCCCGGTGTTCCTTGACGAAGTCTTGTCGGATCGCGCCGCCTTTGGGCTCGACACAGAGGCTGCGACAGAAGAGGACCTAGAGATCAACGCCCGCGCCCTGGTGAGCATCGCCGACTATTGGGGAAGGCAACTTGCCGACGACGTCAAAGAAGCTCTCGGCCACTCAATCAAAGTGAATATGCCGAAGGCCAATATTGCCAGACCCGACCTATGGGTGGACTGGCGAATCAACGAGGCAGCTGAGAATGGGCTCAGCATGAGAGTGTGGGTAAACGACCAGGGTGCAGCCGTTGCCCTGCGCCCAGGAGTAAACCCTCAAGGGTGGATGGACACGGTTGCCCCGGTACTCTCTTCAGCCAAACACGACGGCTGTCGAGTTCTCGGCGGTTCTACTTCCCAAATCGGCGAGGATGTCGGACTCCTTGGGGCCCACTGGGCTGAATTCGTCTACGGGCGTTGGTTCAACCGGGAAGAGTTCGCAAATGTCGACTTGGCGGCGACGGTAGTCGAGACAGCTACCCAACTGAAGCCCCTGTTTGATGAGCTGTTGGCCGAGGCAATGGGAGAACCACTGGTGCCGCCTACGGGAGATGACGATCCAATCGCCTTATTTGTCAAGAAATTCCGAACTGAGGAGGGATATCCCAGGCATTGGGATGAAGACCACAGAGCCGAACAGCGCCGATTTGCGGGAATGCTCAAGCCTGAGTCAATAGCCCTAGCTGAACGCACTGAAATCCGCCGGATCTGGAGTGGAGGTGGATACGGAGGCACCGGGCCCATGCCACTGCTTAATCGGTCGTTCAACGAAGCCGACGAATCGGAGTATGACCGCATGATGGAGTCCCTCCGCTATCTGTGCTGGGGCGAAGACTCTGACGCGGAGCGCATCGACCGGCTGCTCATGGACGATCAATTTCGCATCAAGGGTCTGGGCGAATCGGTAATCATGAAACTGCTAGCCATCACACACCCTTACAAATACCTCTGCATCTACCCCCAAGGCGGAGACAAAGGCAAGCGCGCGATGCTCGCCCTAATCGGGCTCGACGAACCCACTGGTTCGCGAGGCGAAGTTCACGTGGAGTCCAACAGGATTCTACGCGATCGCCTTGCACCATTCTTTCCTGACGACCCCTGGGGAATGTCGCAGTTCCTCTATTGGTATCAGTGGCAGTCGACTCTGGAGGAGGGGAAGACCCGACCGCTAGACGCATTGGCAGAGAAATTGTTGGTTGACCCCGGATTCTTGGAGGACATCGTCAAACTGCTGGAGGACAAGGGGCAGGTGATCTTCTATGGACCGCCGGGGACGGGGAAGACCTACCTGGCTCGGGAGCTTGCCAGGGTACTGGCACCTGATCCGGGGCAGAGGGCGTTGGTTCAGTTCCATCCTTCAAGTTCTTATGAGGACTTCTTCGAGGGATACCGACCCCAAGCTGACGGCGGCGACATGATCTACGAACTCACACCCGGTCCCTTAGCAGACATGGCACAGAGGGCCGCAGATGCCCCCGGCCGACGGCATGTGATGATTATCGACGAGATCAACCGGGCCAATTTGCCCAAGGTGTTCGGCGAGCTGCTGTTTCTGTTGGAGTACCGCAACGAGAGCGTGCGCACCCTTTACCGCCCCGAAGATGCGTTTGAGCTACCCCGAAACCTGTGGTTCATCGGCACCATGAACACCGCCGATCGCTCCATCGCCCTGGTTGACGCTGCACTGCGGCGCCGGTTCCACTTCATCCCGTTCTTCCCGAATCGGTGGCCGATGGAGGGACTGCTTGAGCGTTGGCTGGCCGCGAACGATGAGCCCAGCTGGATCGGCGAGCTCGTCGCGCAAGTCAACGACGAACTCGACACAGAGCTGGGCGGGCCTCACCTGCTCCTGGGACCAAGCCACTTCATGAAACAAGGCCTCGACGAGGAGGCGATGCGTCGCATTTGGAAGTACAACATCGAGCCCTTCATCGAAGACCAGTTCTTCGGCGACCGTGAGCAAATCGAGTACTTCCGCTTCGATCAGGTTTACAAGCGCTACCTCGACCTGTCGGGCAGGGCCGAAATGGCCGAGCAGAAGGACGCCCTACAACGAGCCGCGACCGATCCCGAGGACACCACGGAGTCGAATTCAGATCTGTGAGCGACTTCATCCAGCTGATTGAGTACGAAACGGCCACCGTCGAACTCCCTCAGGTGCCGGCACAACGCCTCGCCGCCAGGGGAAAAGGCATCATCACGGTTCAGCCCGCTGGCCAAGCCAACCACTATTCGATCACCGCTCAGAACCTCGTGGGGACTTTGGTAGTCGACGATCTCCGGGTGCTGATCCGCCCAAAGATCCGCCCAGAGAACCTCTTTCTGCTGCTGGAAGTGGGGCTCGACGAGCACGCGTGGAGACAGGAAGCCTTCGACTACGCCAAAAAGGCTGACCTCTTGCCGTCGGTGATTGCGTTCTATGCCCGGACTCTGGAAACCACCCTGGCCCGCGGGCTGCTGCGGTCATACCGGCATCAAGAAGACCGGCTCGTCGCGCTACGGGGCCGCATCAACACGTCAGCCCAGTTCCGCCAAGCAGGGGTCGCTTTGCCGGTGGCATGTCGATACGACGAGTACACGCCGGACATTGCGGAGAACCGCTACTTGAAGGCGGCGACGCGCCTGGCGCTGCGTGTGCCCAGAATCGATCCAGAAGACCGGCGACGGCTTCTCCAGCAAGTGGCCTCCCTCGAAGATGTGGCCGACGAAATCATGCCAGCTGACTACTTGGACCGAATACCGACAACCCGTCTGAATGTCCACTACCAGCCGGTACTGCGGCTAGCCCGGCTGCTGTTGGAGAACCTGACTCTGGCTGACCGGCGTGGCCAACACGCCGCCTCATCATTCGTCGTGGACATGAACCGGCTGTTCGAGAACTTCGTCACCCAGCGGCTACGCCGCGCCTTGAGAGGGCACCTAGAAGTGCGGGACCAGGTCAACAGCCACTTGGACACACGCCGACAGGTGCCGATCCGCCCCGACTTGATATTCCGCAGGCGAGGCCACGAGGTCTATGTGGCCGACATCAAGTACAAGCTCACCGACGACGCCCGGGCCCGGACAAGTGACTACTACCAGCTCTTGGCCTACGCCACCGCGCTCGACCTACCCGAGGGCGTGCTGATCTACTGCCTCGCCGACGGTGGGCGTCCAGAACGGACTGTCACTGTCCGGCACGCCGGTAAACTCCTCCACACTCTGGCCATTGATCTCAGCGGTCCGCCTACCGAAGTGGCCGCAGAAATCGCCAAGGCTGCAACCTGGATCAAACAGCGAGTCCGCGAAATCAGCCCCTTGACTGCCCCTGTTCGAAAAGAGCCCGCACGTTCACCGGCCCTCGTGTGAACACTCTCCAAATTGGTAGGGGACGCGCTGCGGTGAGCGTTTCTTAGAGTCGGGGAGTTTTCCGAACTCGTGACCGCCTGGCGAAGACAGAGAGCCTGGTCCGGTTCCAAATGCTCCCCGCAACAAGGGCCGGGGCCAGTACCAACGCCGGTAGGCATCCGCCTTTGTTGGCGGCAGTCTCCTCGGGCGCCTTCTGAGTGGGTGCCACAAGACCAATGAGCTTCTCGTTGGCGGGCGGATGCCGAGTCGCCTCATTGATGTACGCCTCTATCTCAGGCAACTCCACATGGTCGCTGCGAACCATCATCTCCAAGTTTGTGTAGAGGCCTGTATGCGTGAGATTCGCCGACCCCACTAGGGCGGCAAATGCTCTTCTTTCGCGGAAAGCTACAACTGCCTTTCCGTGGGCGATCTTCTTCTCCGGCTTCGTCCGATACCAGTTGTGCACCTTCACATTTGGCCGGCGGAGAAAAGCTGCCGCTGCTTTCCGATCACTCGCGCTCGCTTTGGAGAAGCTCTGACCCATCATGTCACCGATGATGATGGTCACCCTCTGGCTGCTGTCTACCTGACCCGCCAGCCATGCCAACCCCCGGACGGACGTGTTCCCAGTGCAGACAACAAGGTCGGCATCCCGGTGGCCACCAATGAACGTACTGATCTTGTCCGCAGGTTGAGTCAATTTCCCATTGGGCACGGTTATCGACGCTAGGCACCCAATACCGCCCACGCCAAAATGCGACCATGAATCCGGAGGTCAGAGTCATTACCCATGTGCAGGCGGCGATGCCGGTGGGGGGGTGAGGACAAGGCTCGGGTGTCCTATGGCAAGCTCCTAGGGCTGGTGGGGGTGGCCCAGGTCCTTCGTCCGGCCAGCAAAGCGAAGTCCTCGAAAGCGCGGTGATTGCCAGTCGGGGGCTTTTTCTTCATAATGGACAAATGATGAAGAAAAAGATGAAACCCAACCCCCGGATGGGACTAAGCATCGCTCTCGGCGTCGGGGTTGGTGCAGGCATTGGCGCGGCGCTCGGTGACGTCGGTGTTGGCATCGCAATAGGAGCTGGCGTGGGCGTGGCGTTAGGTGGCGCATTCATCAGACGACCCATCAAGGACTAGATTTCGCTTCGGTTGAAATTGATGTTAGGTGTCGATCAGCACCTTGAATATTGCTCACCCATATTGTTGAATATGGGTAGTATGGGTGTATGAAGACGACGATCGACATCCACGATGTGCTGCTGGAACGGGCCAAACGCCATGCCAAGGCCAGAGGTTGCACGCTACGGGCAGTGGTGGAAGACGGGATTCGCCGGGTGCTGGACGAACCGGCACCGCCCGTTCCCTACAAGCTCGAGGATTGCAGCGTGGGCGATCCCGACGGGGAAGACCCGCTGAAGCACTACACATGGCCCGAACTGCGGGCGCTGATCTACGAAGGCAGAGGAGGCTGATGCTGGCCGTCGACTCCAACATCTTGGTATACGCGCATCGCCGTGAATCTGAGCCCTATCCCCTGGCGCGCCGAACACTTGAAGAATTGGCCCATGGAGACCGGCCCTGGGCCATCCCCTGGCCATGTTGCCACGAGTTCCTCAGCGTGGTGACGAACCGGAAGGTGTGGAAGGAGGCTGCCTCAACTCCGGAAGAAGCCTGGCACCAGTTGCGGGTCTGGGAGGCGTCGCCGATGTGTCGCATGATCGGCGAGACCGACGGGTTCATGGACATCCTCGAGGGATTCGTCAACCGCCCCAACATCACCGGCGCAATCGTCCACGACGCCCGGATCGCCGCCATCTGCATGGCCAACGGCGTCGAGACCCTGCTCACCCGCGACCGCGACTTCTCCCTGTTCCCCCAGTTGCCTACTCGGGATCCTCTGCTGACCCGTTAGTGGAGACAGGGCCGACGGGGGACTTGTCGTTGAGAAAGATAAAGCGACTTGGCATTCCCCGACCCAATTGCCCGGTGCTCAAAGTCTGGAAGTCCGCTGCCGTAGATGTCGAAGCTGGTTCTTGATGATCTAATCGAATCTGCTTTGGAATCTGCGAGGGCAAACTGTCACTGGTCGTGGGTAGTCTGCTCAGCATGGCTAATGAGGCTGTGACCAGGGAGTTTAAGGTCACTTTGCAGATACCCGTGTCTGACCCGGCGGATATGTCGGGCGACCATCGGCGGGCTGCGCTGGCATCGGTGCGGTGTGCTGAGGCCCGGCTGGCCGGGTGGAAGACCCGACTGATCAATGCTGAACGCTATCAGTGCGGCGAGGGTGCTACGGAGTCGGTACTGCGCGATGCGCTCCTGGTTTCCAAGCGGGATGCCAAGCGCGAGGTGGACACCGCAGCCAATCTGTCGGGGCTGACTGCGACTTGGAAGGCGCTGGAATCAGGCGAGATACCGCAGAGGCACGCGTGGCTGATTGCCAAGGCCTCGTCGGAGGGTCTGATCGACGAATCAGCGCTGGCCGAGGCGGCCAAGCATCAGCCCTACGACCAGTTTGCCCGCACGGTCCGCCAGCAGCAGCGGGAACTCTCCGATGACGATGGCCAGTCGATTCTGGACGGCCAATGCGAGAGGCGCAAGGCACAGGTGTTCGAAAGCCTAGAAGACGGCATGTTCGTGCTGTCTGGCGAGTACGACCCGATCACCGGCAACCGGATCGCCCTGGCCATCTCCGACAAAGAGCGGGAGCTGTGGCTGGGTCGCAACCGCCGGATCGCCACCGAGGCCCAGCGGGCCGCGCTGGCGCTGCGGGACAAGGGCTGCATCGGTTGCGATGCCAACCCCGCTTGGTGCCAAGCGCACCATATCCAGCCCTGGTCCTGGGGAGGACCGACCAACCTCGACAACTTGGTGCTGGTCTGCGCCCGATGCCACCACAACATCCACGATGACGGTTGGGAGGTGGCAAGGTGCCCGAGCACCGGGCACTACGATCTGCGGCCCCCGCCCGATCCATTCCCGGAAACCGGGGTGGATACCTACCAACCACCGCAACACAACCCAGTGCTCCTGAGCTGAGTGCTACCTGACTAGTAGACAAACGGGCGATGCCCGCGGCTCTTTCTCGGAGACCACTGCAACCGGAAAGGGACGCCGCCAAACCACACATGTACCTTGACAACCGAATAAGTGCAGGCTGGCTGGACAGCCACCGACTTCTCTGGGCTACACCAGGTTCTCGACGAAACCCTCGAGTTGGCGGAGGTTGCGGACTTCGAAGACGCCGTCGCAGTGGACGCCGTATTCGGAGACGATGGAGTCGCCGGTGTCCCAGTAGGCGCCGGGCTCGGGGTTGAGCCAGAACACTTTGCGGGCTCGGTGCTCGACCTCTTTGAGAATCCAGGCTTGGGAGGCGTGGTAGTTGTTGCGGGCGTCTCCCAGGATCATCACCGTGGTCTTGGGGCCGACATCTTTCCCGTAGCGCTCCCAGAACACCTCGAAGGCGTGGCCGTAGTCGGAGTGGCCGTCCACCCACACCACATCGGCCTCGGCGTTCACCCGGTGGACGGCCTCACCGATGTCGTCCACTCCCTCGAAGAAGCTGGTCACCTCGTCGAGGCCGTCGATGAACACGAACGAGCGCACTTTGGAGAATTGGTTGCTGATGGCGTACACCAGGTGCAGGGTGAATCGGGCGAAGGCGGCCACCGACCCGCTCACGTCGGCCACCACCATGATCTCGGGCTTGGCCGGTCGGGGGTAGCGGAATTTGGGCTCCGCCGGCACCCCGCCGTAGGACAGCGAGTGGCGCATGGTGTTGCGGAAGTCCAGCGGGCCTTTGCGGCCGTGGCGGCGTTTGCGGGCCAGCCGCACGGCCAGCTTTCGGGTGAGCGGGTAGATGGCCCGGCGCAGGGCCATCATCTCCTCCCGGCTGGCGTGCATGAAGTCGACGTCCTCGGGCAGCGGCTTGCGCAGCGTCTTGGCCATGGCCTCCACACCCCGGTCGGCCACTAGCCGGCGGCGGATCTCGGCCTCTACCTCCTTGCGGAGCTGGTCTACTCGGGCGTCGAACTCATCGCGCTCTAGCCGCTCCTCCAGCGAGGTCAGCTGCTCGGGAGCGTCCTGGCGGGCCTGGTCCATCAGGCGCTCCAGAACGCCGTCGAGGTCGAGGTTTCGCAGTGTGCGGTACAGGTAGTAAGTGCCCCCCACCGGGCGGCCGGGCTCCATGCCGGCATAGCGCTGCACCGCCTGGCGGGCGATGGCCCGCATGAGGGCGTCGTCGCCCCGCATGAGCGCCTGGAACAGCATCTCGGCGAGCTGCTCCGCCGACATGGCCTCGCCGCCACCCCCGCCTTGGCGGCGCTGCTGGCCGTCCAACCCGTCGATGAAGTCGGACAGGTCCATGCCCTCGGGCCATTCGCCGTCTACCAGGTCGTACTCCGGCCCCCGCAGCGAGAAGTACACCTCGAAGACGGTCTCAAAGGCCCGCCAGTGGGCGTGGTTCTTCACCAGGGTGGCGGCCAGGGCGTACTTGAAGGCATCCCGATCCTCGATGGGGATGTGCTGGATGGCCTCCATGGCATCGAGGTTCTCGGTGAGGCTCACCGGCAGCCCGGCAGCCCGCAGCTCAGAGATGAACCCGGCCAGAAGCGCCAACAGCGGAGAGGTGGCGGGCTCGACTTTCATCGCAGGATCAGCGCGGGAATATCACGGGGTCGCGGCGGGCACCGCGAATTCCTCGTCGGAGGAAGCAAACTCCTTGAGTGCCTTCTCGATGTCGCTGCGGTATTTCAGCAAGATGTTCACCGTCTCGGCTGCGGTGTCGGCATCGATGTGCTCCACACCCAAAAGCACCAGCGTGCGGGCCCAGTCGAGGGTCTCCGACACCGACGGCGCCTTCTTCAGCTCGATCTGGCGCACCGAGCGCACGATGCGGGCCACCTGGTCGGCCAGGCTCTCGCCCACGCCGGGGACCTTGGCCAGCACGATCTCCTTCTCTCGGTCCAGATCGGGATAGTCGATGTGCAGGAACAGGCATCTGCGTTTGAGCGCCTCTGATAGCTCTCGGGTGTTGTTGGAGGTGAGGAACACCAGCGGAATCTGACTGGCGGCCACCGTGCCCAGCTCGGGGATGGACACCTGGTAATCGGACAGGATCTCGAGCAGCAGTGCCTCGGTCTCGATCTCCACCCGGTCGACCTCGTCGATGAGCAGCACCACTGGGTCAGACGAGCGGATGGCTTCCAGCAGAGGGCGGGTGAGCAGGAACTCCTCAGAGAACAGGTCGTCCTCGATATGCTGCCACATGCCGTCGCCCTCGGGGTCCTCACCCTGACGCTCGGCCTGAATGCGCAGGAGCTGCTTCTTGTAGTTCCACTCATACAGCGCCTTGGACTCGTCGAGGCCCTCATAGCACTGGAGGCGGATGAGGCGGGCTCCGGTGGTCTCGGCCACGCTCTTGGCCAACTGGGTCTTGCCTGTGCCGGCTGGACCTTCTACCAGCACCGGCTTTTGCAGCCGCTCGGCCAGGTAGACCACTCCGGCGATGCCCTCATCAGCCAGATACTGCACATCGCTCAGGCCCTTGCGCACCGAGTCGACGTCAGCGAAGGAAAAACTCATGGTTGAAGGCTACGCCTAGCCTGTTCTGGCCCCGAAATCACGGCTTCTGTGGAGATGGCTAGCCGCGTACCTGACCTTCGCCGCGCACGACGTATTTCGTGGTGGTGAGCTGGCGCAGACCCATTGGGCCGCGGGCGTGCAGCTTCTGGGTGCTGATGCCGATCTCGGCGCCGAAGCCGAACTCCTCGCCGTCGACGAAGCGGGTGGAGGCGTTGACCAGCACTGCGGCGGCGTCGACCTCGGTGCAGAACCGGTCGGCGGCTTCCAGGTCGGCGGTGATGATGGCCTCGCTGTGGCCGCTGCCGGTGTCGTTCACATGGGCGATGGCCTCGTCCAAGCCGTCCACTACTTTCACCGAGAGCTTCAGGTCCAAGAATTCGGTGAAATAGTCAGCGTCGGTGGCCTCACCGATGCGATCGGGACCCAGAATGGCCCGGGCCGACTCGTCACCCACCAGTTCCACACCGGCAAGGTCGTCGGCCAGTGGGGGCAGCAGTTCTCCAGCCACCGCACGGTGCACCACCAGGGACTCTGCCGCGTTGCACACCGACGGGCGCTGGGTCTTGGCGTTCACCACGATGCGCCTGGCCATGTCCAAGTCGGCGGAGGCGTCGACGTATACGTGGCAGTTGCCGTCGCCGTCGATCACGTAGGGCACGGTGGCGTTCTCCAGTATGGAGGCGATCAGGCCGGGACCGCCCCGGGGGATGAGGCAGTCGATGCTGTCTCGCAGCTGCATGAACTCTGCGGCTGCCTCATGGCTGGTGTCGGAAACCAGCACTAGGGCATCGCTGGGCAGTCCGGCCTTCTCATAGGCATCCCGCATCACCCCGGCGATGGCCAGGTTGGAAGCCAACGCGCTGGAAGACCCCCGCAAGAAGGCGGCATTGCCCGACTTGAGGCACAAACCGGCAGCGTCGCTGGTCACATTGGGACGGCTCTCATACACAATGGCCACCACGCCGAGGGGCACCCTCACCTGGCTGATCCGCAAGCCGGTGGGCACCACCCACCCGCCGACGATCTCGCCCACCGGGTCGGCCAGCCCGGCCACCTTGCGCAAGCCGCCGGCCATTCCCTCCAGCCGGGAATCTGTCAGCCGGAGGCGGTCGACCAGCGTCGCGCTCATTCCCGACTCGGTGGCGGCCTCCACGTCGGTGCGATTGGCCTCCAGCAAGTCGTCCCGGGCCTGCTCAAGCTGGTCGGCGGCCAGCAACAGCGCGTGGTTCTTGACCTCGGTGTCGGCGGTGACCAGAATCCGGGCTGCGGCCTTGGCCCGGTGGGCCAACTCGGCCATAGGAGTATCAGCACTCACGGCGCGAGCGTACCCGACGAGGGTTCGGCTCCTTGAAGTGCTTTGCTCGGAGTTCGGGCGCTCGGGCTGCCCAAAGTGAAACCATCGGCTCCGGTAGCGTGTCTTGGCATTCCACCCGTTGAACAACAACTCGACGGCCCCGACGAAGCCCCGCGCCCCAGCGGCAAAGGAGCGATCTTGGTGGGCGCTGGGATATTCCTGTCCCGCATCTCCGGCATCGGTCGGGAGATGGCCGTGGCCGCATTCATTGGAGCAGGCCGCATCGGCGATGCCTACCGGGCCGCCCTGAACATTCCCCGCCTACTGCAAAACCTGCTGGGAGAAGGGGTCTTGTCGGCCTCGTTCATACCCATCTACTCGCAACTTGTCGAGCAAGGTCGGCGCAAAGACGCCGGACGGTTGGCCGGAGCGGTGTTCGGACTGCTGGCCGTGGTCACCGGGCTGTTGGTGCTGGCCGGCTGGATGCTGGCCGAACCGGTGGTGTCGCTGTTGCTGTGGCGGCTGCCAGACGACACTGCCGACCTGACTGTCGAGTTGGTGCGGGTCATGTTCGCCGGGATCGGCTTCATCGTGCTGGCTGCGTGGGCCTTGGGGGTGCTGAACGCCCACCGCCGGTTCTTTTTGTCCTATGCCGCACCGGTTATCTGGAACGCGGCCCAGGTCGGCTTCATGGTGGGGGCCTGGCTGGTGTGGCAAGACGTGGACCCCGCAACCCGGGCCTCCGACGTTGCCAAGATGGCCGCCTGGGGCGTGGTTTTGGGCGGGGCCCTCCAGTTTCTCGTGCAGGTTCCCCTGGTGCTGCGACTCATGCCCTCGCTGCGGCTCAGCCTGAACTGGCGTCGACCAGATGTGCGTACTGTGCTCAATCGCTTCGGGCCCGCGTTCATCGGCCGCGGAGTGGTGCAGGTGTCGGCCTACTTGGACTTGATCCTGGCCGGGCTGCTGGCCGGAGGAGCCATCGCCGCTCTGGGGTTCGCCCAAGTGTTCTACTTCCTGCCCATCAGCCTGTTCGCCATGAGCGTGGCGGCCAGCGACCTGCCGGAGATGGCCCGAGAGCAAGACAACCCCGAGGCGCTCGTGCGGCGGCTGCAAACCGGTTTGGACCGCATCGGGTTCTACGTTTTGTTCTCCGCGGTGGCGTTCATAACCCTGGGCGGGCTGATCGTGGGCGCTCTGCTGGAGCGGGGACAGTTCAACGGCGACCAGACCGTGCAGGTGTGGTGGATCCTGGCCGCCTACAGCTTGGGGCTGGTGGCCTCAGCTTCATCTCGCCTGCTGCAAAACGCCTGCTTCGCGGCCGGCGATGCCAAGGGCCCGGCCCGGGTAGCGGTAGTGCGAGTGGTGCTGGCTGCTGCGGTGGGAGTGGTGCTCATGTTCAGCTTCGACTCCTATGCGGTGGTCAACGGAAGTGTGGAGCGCTTGGGAGACTTCCAAGTGTTGTCGCCGCTGTCGGATGCCGAGCGGGCCGACGAAGCGGTGCGGCTGGGGGCGGTGGGCCTGGCCTTGGGCAGCACGGTGGCTGCTTGGATCGAATACGGCATCCTCCGGCATCGGGTCCGATACCTGCTTCGCCGCCAACAGCCTGTGCGAGGTCCGACCGGACGCCTGGCCATCGCCGCTGTACCTACCGCGGTGCTGGGCGGGGTGCTGGCCTGGGGGCTCAATCCCCTGCCGGTGCTCTTTACCGCGCCGCTCGCGCTGTCGTTGACGGGGATGGTCTACGTTCTTCTGGGGCGAGGCACAGGAGTGGCCGCTGCCGCCGAGGCCGCAGCGTTGATCGAGCGGGTTCTGGGCCGAATGGGGATCGCGCTGGTCAGGCGAGGAAAAACAAAGGGCTGAGCCGAGGCAAGGGCAGCCTCAGGGCAGCACGGTCAAAGAATCGCGGTGGATGACCTCGTCGGGCATGCCGGGAGGCATCGCATCGGAGCGAAGCCCGACCACCGAGTCCATGTCGGCTGAGGAGACTTCCACCAGGCCACGGGCGAAGACCTGATCGTCAGGCCCCCGAACATCCACCGCATCGCCCGGCTGGAAGTCGCCTTCGAAACCGGTGATGCCAATGGCCAGCAGCGAGGCTCCCCGCTCCACTACCGCTCGCCGGGCGCCGGCATCCACTTTCACCGCACCGGAGGGCATCATGGCGAATCCGATCCACAGCTTGCGAGCGCCCATCCGCTGAGGCTGGGGGGCCACTGTCGTACCCGAGCCCAGCTTGTGGGCCAGCGCGTCGGCCACCACCTGGTCGCTTTGGGCTGCCGCTATCACGGTTCGGACCCCCGACAGGCTGGCAATCCGGGCCGCAGCCAGCTTGGACGCCATGCCCCCGCTGCCCCGTTCGGTGCCTGCCCCGCCCGCAGCCTCGGCCAACTCCTCCAGCACGCTCAGATCGGTGATCTCCTCCACAATCCGGGCTTCGGCATCGGAGCGGGGATCGGCGGTGTGGACTCCCTCGGTGTCGGTCAACAGCACCAACAGTTCGGCCCCCACCATGTGGGCCACCAAAGACGCGATGCGATCGTTGTCCCCCCAGCGAATGGCGTCGTCGGCCACCGCGTCGTTCTCGTTCACGATGGGGATGACTCCCAGCTTCAACAGCCGATTGAGCGTGCGCTGGGCATGCAGGTATTGAGGGCGCTCCAAAAAGTCCCGAGGGGCCAGCAGCACCTGGCCGCAGATGAGGCCGTAGCCGTCCAGGCACTCCTGGTACAGGGCCATCAACCGGCTCTGGCCCACCGCGGAGAGCGCCTGCAAGGTGACCGAGTCGCGGGGACGTCCCCGGTCGAAGCCGAGCACGGGCAGACCGGCGCCGATCGCCCCGGAGCTGACTACCACCGCCTGATGGCCGTCGGAAACCGCGGCGGCAACTTCGCCGCTCAGCTTGGCCACCGCCTCAGACCTGATGGTGCCATCGGCCTCGGTGATCGACGACGTGCCGATCTTGACCACCACGATCACTGCTCCGCCTCCTGGCTGGAATACTCCTCGTCGTCGTAGTACTCGAATTCGAAGGTGCCGATCCGAGCGGTGTCGCCCGACTTGATCCCGGCCCGCGCCAGCGCCCGATCCACGCCCATATTCTGCAAGCGGCGACGGGCGAAGTCCCAGGCGCCGGGAGCGTTCAGGTCCGACAGCGCCACCGTGCGCTCGGCAGCCCGGCCCATCACCACATAGGCGCCGTCATCGGCCCGCTCCACTGTGAACCCCTCGGGCAGAGGCCGGTGGATCACCACCTCGTCGGAGCGTCCTGCGCCTGAGACCAGGCTCTCTCTGGTCCGGGCCTCAGACACCGCGCCGGCCATCGCCCTGATCAGCTCGGGCAGGCCCTCGCCGGTCACCGCTGAGATGGACAAAGCCCCCGCTGGTGGATCCAAGTGGCCCACATCGGCCTTGGATGCGGCCAAGATTCGGGGGCGCTCCAGCAGCTCAGGCCTATAAGCACCTAGCTCCTCCAGCAGCACCCGCTGCTGCTCTGCAGGAGAGATCTCCTCCACAGAGGCCAAATCAACCATGACCACCATGACCCGGGCCCGCTCAGTGTGGCGCAAGAAGCGATGGCCGAGACCGCGGCCATCGCTGGCCCCGGCGATGAGTCCGGGGATGTCGGCCACCACCATCTCAAAATCGTCGTCGGTGCGCACCACGCCCAAGTTGGGCTCCAGAGTGGTGAACGGATAATCGGCGATCTTGGGGCGGGCCGCGGAGATACGGGAGATAAGCGTGCTCTTGCCCGCGTTGGGAAAGCCGATCAGCGCCACATCAGCCAGCAGCTTCAACTCCAACTTGAGCCAGCGCTGCTCCCCGGCCTCGCCCTGCTCGGCAAACGCAGGCGCCCGATTCCGATGGGTTGAGAACCGGGTATTGCCCTGGCCTCCCTGGCCGCCCGCGGCCGCCCGCCAGCGAACTCCGTCGGCCTCAAGGTCGGCTAGCAGCCCGCCGTCTTGGCTTTTGACCGAGGTTCCCACCGGAACCCTGACTACCGCGTCTTCGCCGGAGGCGCCGTGGCGGCGCTTACCCTGACCGTGTTTGCCGTTGTCTGCCCGACGATGGGGATGGTCCTTGAACGCGATCAGAGATGCCACGTTGTGGTCGGCCACCAACCAGACGCTACCGCCGTCGCCGCCGTCGCCGCCGTCGGGGCCGCCCTTGGCCACGTGGGCCTCACGGCGGAAGGAGACGCAACCGGCTCCGCCGTCGCCGCCTCGCACATTCAGGCCGCACTCGTCAACAAACTGGGTCATCGTCTGTCCATCCGCTGCCGCCTGAGACGAGCGGCCAACGGCCGCCGACTGGCGTTCAGTCGGAGATGACGTCGACGAGCTTGCGGCGCCGCCGACGGCCGAACTTGACCCGCCCGTCGGCGGTGGCGAACAGGGTGTCGTCGCGGCCCCGTCCCACGTTCTCGCCGGGATGGATCCGGGTACCCCTTTGGCGCACAATGATCGATCCTGCGGTGACGTGAGTGCCGTCGAACACCTTCACCCCAAGGTACTGGGGATTGGAGTCGCGGCCGTTCCGGGTTGAGCCGCCGCCTTTGGTCTTGGACATCTCTTGCTCCCCTCAGCGCTCGGTCTAGGCCTTGATGGCCGTGATCCGAATGCGGGACTTGTGCTGGCGGTGGCCCCACCGCCGACGCTGGTTGCTCTTGTTCTTGTAGGTGAAACCGTTGATCTTGCCGTCCTTGACCGAGTCCACCACCGTGGCGGTGACCTTGGCCTTGCCGAGCTGTTCGGGGGCGGCGGTCACAGCGTCGCCGTCCACCAACAGCAGCGGGGTCAGCTCTACCTCAGCCCCGGGCTCGCCCAGCAGCTCGACATCGAGCACTTGGCCCTCTTCAACTCTGTATTGCTTTCCGCCTGTGCGGATGACGGCATACACCTGGGTGCGCCTCGCTCCCTAATTGCCGGCAGGTCCGGCGGACAATTCTAGACGAATCATCGACCGCCAACCCCAACCGTTAATGCCCACACCCCGGCCGCGGCCAGCTATTTCTTGGAGGTGAGCTTGGAGTCCAGTTCCAGGCCCCGCCCCTCGCAGGTCGGACAGACCGAAGAGCACGACTCCAGCAGACCCTCACCGATCCGCTTGCGGGTCATCTCAACCAAGCCCAGATCGGAGATGTCCAACACCTGGGTGCGGGTCTTATCCCAGGCCAGCGACTCCCGGAAGACCTTCATCACCTCTTCACGGTTGTTCCGCTTCTCCATGTCCACGAAGTCGATCACGATGATCCCGCCGATGTCGCGCAAACGTAGCTGTCGGGGGATCTCCTGGGCCGCCTCCAGGTTGTTGCGGAAAACGGTCTCCTCCAGGTTGGAGTCGCCCACGTTCTTGCCGGTGTTAACGTCGATGACCGTGAGCGCCTCGGTGCTCTCGATGATCAGCGACCCGCCACCGGGCAGCCACACCTTCTTGTCCAGCGCCTTGAGGAACTGCTCATGCACGTGATGGCGCTCAAGCAGATTCAAATGCTCATCCTCAGCGTCGTAATACTCCAACCTCTCGGCCAGCTCGGGAGCCACGCTGGACACGTAGTCGTGCACCTCGTCAAAGAGGCGTCGGTCGTCGATGTGGACCGAGCGGAAGTCCTGGTTGAACTCCTCCCGGATGACCCTTACCGCCATCTCGGGCTCCCTATACAGCAGACCGGGCACTTTGCCCCGCTTCGACAAGGCGTCTATCTGCTCCCACTGCGACACCAGGCGCTTCACGTCGCGCTCCAGTTCTTCTGCGGTGATCTTCTCGGCCGCGGTGCGCACGATGATCCCGTGCTCCTCAGGCTTGCACCGGTCCAGCACCTTGCGGAGCCGCTTGCGCTCTTTGTCGGGCAGCCGCTTGGAGATGCCGTAGGTCTTGGAGTTGGGCACCAGCACCACGAATCGGCCCGGCAGCGAAACCTCCTGGGTCAACCGGGCGCCCTTGTGAGCGATGGGATTCTTGGTGACCTGGCACAAAATGGTCTGGCGGGCCTCCAACAGGTTTTCGATACGGGGCGAGCCGTCCGAGGTTTCCACGTCGTCAGGGTCGAACACCACATCGCCCCGGTAGAGCACCGCGTTCTTGGGAGTGCCGATGTCCACGAAGGCGGCCTCCATGCCGGGCAATACGTTTTGGACCCGGCCCAAATAGATGTTGCCGTGGATCTCGCCCACGTCGTCGGCCGGGCGGGAAACGAAGTGCTCGATCAGCGCTCGGCCTTCCAGCACCGCGATCTGGGTGGCTTCGGGGCGGACTTGGACCAACATCATGTAGCGGCCCACCGGGCGGCCCTTGCGACGCTTGCCCCGTCGGCGCTCCAAAGTCTTCTCGTCAAGCTCCACCGGCCCGTCGGATACCTTGTGCTCCACCGGCTGGACCGGACGGTTTCCGCCCCCGCGGCCTCGGCCTCCTCGACGGCGACGGCGCTTGCGTCCCGAGCCAGAACCACTGCCCCCAGAGCCTGAGTTACCAGAGCCTGAGCCCCTAGAGCCGGAGCCCTTGGATGCGCCCGAGCCGTTTCCGGCGGGAGCGGGGCGGGAATCTCCGATCTTTGGGCGGCCGTCGGTGGAAGCAGGCGCGGGGCGGGAATCTCCGATTTTCGGGCGATCCTCAGCTGATGCAGGCGCGGGGCGGGAATCTCCGATTCTTGGGCGACTTTCGGTCATTTGTGTAGTCCTTTCTCATTGCACACCAACCAGGGTGTGCTGAGCAGGGGCTGCGCCGACCTCAAGTGGCTCCAAGCGGGCGCCATCCTGCTCAATCCATTGACGAGTTCGCCGAATCAGTATCGGGCTGTATACCGGTTCGAGGGCGGCCAACAGCTCCGACGGACGTACTGTCCGCGGCTGGGTCCCCAAAGTGGCCAGGAGGCGAACCCCCCGGCTGGTCGGCTCACCGACCTCCAGGGCACGCACCTGAGGGGCCAGATCATCGGTGATCTGTTGGCCTTTGCGTTCTCGCGTAACCATAAGCGTAGCCGCACCAAGCACCTTTTCTACCCATTGGGCGAGATCGCCGGCGGTCACGTCCAGCAATTCGATGTCCCAATCGCAGATGGTCACCGCCTGCTGCAACGACATCGTCCCCGGCGCCAGCACTGCTCCCCCGGTGGCGGCGATCCCGTCGGGCAGCACGCTGACCAGGGCATCCAGTACCTCGTCCACGGCAACCTCGGCGCGGTTGAAGTCGACGTCGAGATACTCGGCATCCGACTCATGGCCGGTGCCCAGCGCCAAGCCGAAGTGCAGTTTGGCCCGCGGTGAGAAACCCTCGGTCTGGGCCACCGGCAGGCCGGTCCGGCGCAGCGAGCGCTCCCAAATGCGGGCCACATCCCGATGGCTGGTGAAGCGGATCCGCCCCCCCTTGGTGTATCGCAGCCTCAGCCGCGTGCGCGGCGCCTGGTTCGGGTTCAAGACGTGGCCTTCGCGCCGACGCCGGAAAGCTGCACCGCCACCGCCTCGGCCGGGCGAAAGGCGGTGGGCACCTGGCCGGTGCCCTGGCTTCCCCCGGCAGGGGGCGTGGCGGAGGCCACAATGTGCTCGATGCTGTAGCCGGTGCAGGCACCGCAGTCATAGCACGGGGTCCAGCGGCAGTCTTCCAAGCCCACCTCGTTGAGGGCGTCCCTCCAGTCCTGCCACAGGAAGTCCTTGTGCAGGCCGGCCGAAAGGTGGTCCCAGGGCAGAACTTCGTCCTCGGTGCGGTGTCGGTGCACATACCAGTCCACCGACAGCCCGTTGCGCTCCATAGCCTCGGTCCAGCGGTCGTAGTCGAAGTGCTCAGACCACTCCTGGAAGGTTCCCCCCTGCCGCCACACTTCCTCGATGACCCGTCCTATGCGGCGGTCGCCCCGGCTGGCTATGCCCTCCACCATGCTGGCCTTGGGATCGTGCCACTTCATCTGAACGCCCCGGTTCCGCTTGATGTCGTCGCGCAGCAAGAAGATCTTGCGCTGGAGCTCAGCCACCGTGTTCTGGCCGAACCATTGGAAGGGGGTGAACGGCTTGGGCACGAAGCCTCCCAGCGAGACCGTCACCGAGGGGTTCTTGATGTGGGCCCGGCCCAGCTCCACGCAGTTGCGGGCCAGTTCCCCGATGGCCAGGGTGTCCTCGTCGGTCTCGGTGGGCAGACCGGTGAGGAAGTAGAGCTTCATGCGCCGCCACCCCTGGGAGAAGGCCGACTCCACCGCCCCGTAGAGGTCCCGCTCGTCGATGAGCTTGTTGATCACCTGACGCATCCGCCACGAACCTGCTTCGGGGGCGAAGGTCAGCCCGGTGCGCCGGGCCCGCTGGATCTGGGCCGCCAGCCCCACGGTGAAGGCATCCACCCGCAGGCTGGGCAGCGACACCGACACCTCGCCGCCGCCGCAGTCCATAGTGGCGGCGACCGCCTCTTGGATCCCGCTGAAGTCAGCAGTGGACAGTGAGGTAAGCGCCACCTCGTCGTAGCCGGAGCGGGCCAGGCCGTCGGCCACCATGGTGCGCACCTGCTCAGCGGGCCGCTCCCGCACCGGACGGGTGATCATCCCCGCCTGACAGAACCGGCATCCCCGGGTACAGCCCCGGAACACCTCAACGTTCAGCCGATCGTGGACCACCTCGGTGAGCGGCACCAGCTGGTGCTTGGGATAGGGCCAGGCCGCCAGATCGGCCACCGTGCGCTTTTCCACCACCGCAGGCACATCGGGGTAGCGGGGCGTGATCGACACCAGCGCCGGGCCGTCGAATTCCACGTCGTACAGCGATGGCACGTATACGCCCTCGACGCCAGCCAGGGCCCGCAGCACCGACTGGCGCGACCGCTTGCCCGACCGCTTCCAGTCCCGGACCACCGCGTTGATGTCGGAGACCACCTCCTCGCCGTCGCCCAGCACGAAGAAGTCCACGAAATCGGCCAGCGGCTCGGGGTTGTAGGTGCAGTGCCCACCGGCGCCGATCAAGAGGTCGGCGTCAGCGCGTTGCTCGGCCCGCACCGGAGCTCCGGCCAGATCGATGCAGTTGAGCAGGTTGGTATAGACCAGCTCAGCTGAGAGGTTGAACGCCAAAACGTCGAAGTCGCCCGCTCGCCGGTGGGTGTCCACCGAGAACAGCGGCAGGCCCGCGGCCCGCATCTCGGCTTCCATGTCCACCCAGGGGGCATAGGCCCGCTCGGCTACCGCGTCGTCGCGTTCGTTGAGAATCTCATAGAGGATCTGAAGGCCCTGATTGGGCAGGCCGATCTCATAGGTGTCGGGATAGGCCAGCAGCCACGCCACCTTCGACGGGTGGTGCTCCGGCTCCACCATGCCGCCCTCGCCGCCGATGTAGCGCGCCGGCTTGGATACCTCGGGCAGCACAAGCTCCAATTCCGGCCAAAGCGACATTGCCACCAATCTACCGCCGGTCCAGTGCCAGCCCGAACCGGTTCAGACAAACCTCCGCTCTGGCGCCAGCCCGAACCGGTTCAGACAAACCTCCGCATGCGGACGTTGAGCACCAAGCCCAAGCCGATGAGGGTGGCGATGGCTGAGGAGCCGCCATAGGAAACCAGGGGCAGGGGGATCCCGGTGATGGGGGTGATGCCCAGCGTCATGCCCACCGCCTCGAACATCTGGAACAAGATCATGGCGAAGACCCCAGAGCAGATGAGCGACCCGAACCGGTCTTTGGCCAAGCGGGCGGCCTGGAGGATCCGCAGCAGCAACAGGGCGTAGAGCCCCAGGGTGGTGGCCGAGCCGACGAAGCCGAACTCCTCGCCGACGACGGTGAAGATGAAGTCGGTGTGCTGCTGGGGCACCAGGCCGCTCAGAGTCTGGGAGCCCTCGCCGTAGCCTTTGCCTCCCACCCCGCCATTGCCGATGGCAATCTGGGCCTGGCGCTGTTGGTATGCGGCACCTGTGATGCCGATGGTGGGGTCCACGAAGGTTCGCAACCGGTTGGTCTGGTACTCCTCCAACATGTTGGAGTTGATCATCAGCGCGACCACCGTCACCACTATCAGTGCGATGCCGATGATCTGCCGGAAGCGGATGCCGCCGATTAGCAGCAGGACGAACCCGATGAACACATAGATGATCGCGGTGCCCACATCGGGCTGGAGCAGAACCAAAAGGCCAGGCCACGCCACGATCCCCACGGCGAAGAACACCCTCGGCGCGCTCAAGTGCTCCTCGTAGCGGGACAGAAACGCCGCCACCGCGACGATCACCGCGAGCTTTTGGAACTCAGAGGGCTGAAGCTGGAAGTCGCCGAACCGGAACCACGATCGGGCCCCGTTGACCTCTTCGCCCAGCGGACCCAGCACCACGATGAGCGACAGGATCCCCACCCCGTAGATGGCCACTGCGAATTTGGCCAGCTCCTGATAGGGGAACCAGGCCGCAAACATCAAGAAAAGCCCGCCGGCCACCGCGAACAGCGTCTGGCGCTCCAAGAAGAAGGAGTCGAAGTTCTCCGGGTCGCGGCCCCGGGTGGTGCTGTAAATGGCCGCGATTCCAATGGCGGCCAGTCCGGCGGCGGCCAGCACCAACAGCACATCGATGTGCATCCACGGCGCGTACGGGCTGGCCCGGGGATTCATCTCCTTCTCCCGCGAGCGGCGCTCCTCCAAGGAGATGACTGCCATCAGGCCGCCCTCTCCGTCTCGGCGTCGTCAGCGGCCTCGTCTTGTTCGATCGCACCACTCAGCTCGGCGAGATCGTCGATGGTGCGCACCGCGGGGACCGAGTTCGTGGCAATCGGCTCCAGAACGCGTCGAACCGCGGGAGCGGCCACCGATGCGCCGAAGCCCGACTCCTCCATGATCGCCACCACGACATATTTGGGATTGGGGTTGGGGCCAAAAGCGGCGAACAGCGAGTTGTCGGCCTTGCCCACCACTTCGGCCGTGCCGGTCTTGCCCGCCACTGCCCACTCATCATGGGGGAAGCCGAAAAAGGCCGAGTGGGCGGTGCCTTCCAGTTCGCCGGTGACCCCGAGCAGCCCCTCCAGAATCGGGATTCTGAGGGAGTCTGGAAGGTAGATCTCATTGAGCACCCGGTCGGCAAAGGCCTGCACCACCTCGCCGGTGACCGGATTCACCACCCGTTCCACCATCTTGGGAGAGTACAGCGTGCCCCCGTTGGCGAAGGCGGCATAGCCGTTGGCCAGCTGAAGCGGGGTGGCCCCCAACACGCCCTGGCCGATGGCCAAAACGATCGAGTCGCCGGTCCGCCACGGCTCGCCCGCGGCCTCAGCCGCCGACGGGGACGGCACCCGGCCCCCGGCCTCACCGGGCAGGGCTATGCCCGACGGGGCACCGAACCCGAAGAGCTGGGCGGATCGCTGGATGCCCTCGCGGTCGAACCGGTCGGCCCGGTCCATAGTGTCGCCCAGGTAGTAGAAGTAGACGTCAGACGACACGGTGATGGCCCGGCGCAGGTCCACCGGCCCATAGATGGCCTCCTCCGCGTTCCGGAAGGTGCACGAGGCCACCACCTCCTCTTCACACGATGGCACAATGTAGACGCCGGCGTCCTCGTAGAGGGTGCGCACGTCCAATACGCCCCGCGTTCCGATCACACCGCTGTTCATTGCGGCATAGGCGGTGAACAGCTTGAACGTGGACCCCGGAGGATAGAGGCCGGCCAGTGCCCGGTTGTGGAGGGGTTGGTGGTTGTTGGGGTCTTGGAGCTCGGCCCACCGCTCCTCGGAGAAGCCGCTGACAAATTCGCTGGGCGAATACGTGGGGAACGAGGCCATGGCCAAGACTTCAGAGCCGTTGGGGTCAAGCACCACCAGGGCGCCGCCGGGCGCCTTGAACGGCGGTTCGTTGGGATCGTCGGTCTCCTGTTGGCGGGCCTCGGCGAGGCCGGCCAGCAGCTCTTTCTCGGCTAGCGCCTGAATGTCGATGTCCAATGTGAGGTGGACATCGGCGCCGGCAATCGGGTCGATCTGCTCCAGCACAGCCACCGGGTCGCCCACATTGTCCACTTCCAGCCGGGTGAAGCCGGGCGTGCCCCTCAACACCGACTCGAACGACGCCTCTATCCCGGTCTGGCCGATCTCGTCGTTGCGCCGGTAGGTCTTGGGATCATCGGCTACCGACTCGTACTGCTCCTCGCTGAGCAGGGAGACATACCCCAGTATGTGGGCGGCCAGATCACCGTAGGGGTAGGTGCGGACGCTGCGGACAACGGTGCCCACGCCGGGAAACTCATCGGCCCGCTCGGCCAGCACGATCTCGAAATTCTCGGTCACGTCGTCGGCCACCGGCACCGCATCGAGGGGGCCGTAGCGGGGGTCGTCGAGGGCGTCGCTGATCTCGAACACCTTGGTGAGCCGCCCGGCTCGGCTGATCTCTGTGGCCAGGCGGAGCACCAGGTCCTCTTGCTCGTCCTCGTCGAACTCATTGTCGTAGGTGAACCGATCCACCGTCACCACCAGGGACTCCCGGTTGTCAACCAGCACGTTGCTGTTGCGGTCGAATACTCGGCCCCGGGGGGCGGGCTCGTAGACCACCCGGATGGTGTTGGCCACCGCGATGTTCTCGAACTCCTCGGAGCTCATCACCTGGAGGAACCAAAGGCGCGCCGCCAGCACACCGAAGGCGAGCAGGGCTAGAAGGGCCAAGAAGCTGAGCCGCAGGCGAAGCGATTCTGGGGTCAACGCTCTTCGCCTAGAAGCCTGGGCCACGACCAGCGCCACAGCCCCAGCAGGGGCAGGCTCAACACCAGGTTGTAGGCCGCGGCAACCCCCATCACCACATACAGCCGGTCGGTGTAGAGGCTGGCCTCACCCAGCAGTTCGCCGAGCACCGCGTACACCAGCAGCCCTCCGGCGGTGGCCGCTGCGGTGACCAAGACGTTTATCCACCACGCGCTGCGGAAGATCCGCTCTTCGATCAGGCCCACTGTGTAGCCCCAGATGGTGTAGATGAGGGCGGAGAGCCCGAACAGGGTGGGCAGATACAGGTCTATGCCCAACCCGATGGCGAAACCAGCGGCCGCTCCCCGCTCGGGCCCGCCGACCAGTCCCGCCGTCACTGCGATGGCCAGCGGCACTTCAGGAGCAACCCCCAGCACCCGCAAGTCGGAGAACAGCGCCAAGTGGAGGACCAGCGCGGTGAGCAAGAAGAGCGCACTGCGGGCGTACGCGCCGGACATGGTCATGGGGTCTCCCCCAAGGGGTCGTAGAGCAGAACCGTCACGAAGCTCAAGTTGTCGGTGTTGGCCGAGGGCTCCACCGTGAGGAGTTGCAACAGTCGGGCCTCGTCGAAGTCGATGTTGCTGACGGTGCCGATGGGGATGCCGGGGGGATAGCGGCTGCGATCCACACCGCTGGTGACCACCTCGTGCCCAATGGCCACCTCGGTCTCTATTTCCAATCCCTTGGTGACCATCAGGGGCTCCCCGTGTCCACCGCCCGAGGCCAGGGCCACATCGTCGGTTCCCACCACCAGCACACCGACTTCGAAGCCGGGGTCGGTGAGCAGCGTCACCCGGGAGTGCCCCCGGCCGGGATCACCGTCGATCCGCCCGATCAGCCCGCCCCTGGTTACTACCGGCATCCCGTTGAGGATCCCATCGTCGGCACCGCGGTTGATCTGGACCGAGTAGCGGTCGAAGTTCCCGACGTTGGCGGTAATCACCTCGCCCACCACATTGGGGATGTCCTGCACATAGGGCAGTCCCACCTGGTCGAGCAGTGCTTCAAGGCGGATGGCAGCGTCGGAGTCGAGAATCTGCTGACCCTCGAGCTTTTGCAGCTCTGCTCGAAGCTCCTGGTTCTCGTCCTTCAACTCGTCGTAGCCGGTGATGCCGGCCCAGGCGTCGCCGACCGGCTCGAATAACTGGTCAGCCCCAGACCGCACCGGCGAGATCAGATCGGTGAGGGTTTCCTCCGTTCGCTGGAGAGGCTCGAAGTCGCGGGCGTCCAGGGTCAGCAGGGTCGCGGAGGTGAGAAGGAGGAAGATGAGCGTGAATCGCGACCGACCTGTGCGGGTGCCCGTGGCCACAGGGCCGAACCGAGCGATCAGTCGTACGACGACGAGAAGAGGAGCCCCTCTAGCGCGTCGAACTCCTCGAGCGACTGGCCCGAACCGATGGCCACGGCGTGGAGGGGGTTGGCCGCCACCCGGACCGGCATTCCCGTCTCTTCCTCGATCCGAGTGGGCAGGCCGTTCAACATGGCCCCACCACCGGCCAGAACGATCCCCGCGTCCATTATGTCGGCGGCAAGCTCAGGGGGCGTCTCGTCCAGCGTCACTTTGACCGCGTCGACAATCGAGCGCACAACCTCGGATATGGCCTCGCCGATTTCGACGGTGGAGGTCACCACGGTCTTGGGCAAACCGGAGACCATATCCTGACCCCGAACCTCGGCGAAGCGGTTATCGCTGCCGGCCCAAGCCGACCCCAGCACCATCTTGACCTCTTCGGCGGTGCGGCTTCCGACGGTAAGGCTGTGCTCTTTCTTCAGGTAGGCGATGATGTCCTCGTCCATCCGGTCGCCGCCCATTCGGATGGACTGGCCGGTGACCACGCCGCCAAGCGAGATCATGGCCACCTCGGTGGTACCGCCGCCGACGTCCACGATCATGCTTCCCGAAGCCTCCTGCACCGGCAGGCCGGCACCGATGGCTGCGGCCATGGGCTCTTCGATGATGTAGACCGGCTTCTTGGCTCCCGCGGAGACCGCCGCCTCCTGCACGGCCCGCTGCTCCACCGGGGTTATGCCGGAGGGGACGCAGATCACCATGCGGGGACGGATAAACCGGCCCGGTGACACCCGCTGGATGAAGTACCGCAGCATCTTCTCGCAGATGTCGAAATTGGCTATGACCCCGTCTTTGAGCGGGCGGATGGCCTGGATGTGTGCCGGGGTGCGCCCCAGCATCCGCTTGGCCTCCGAGCCCACCGCCAGCGGCGCGCCCTCGCTGGTGACCGCCACCACCGAAGGCTCGTTGATCAAGATGCCCTCACCGCGGACATACACCAGCGTGTTGGCGGTGCCCAGGTCGATGGCAACATCGCGGCCGCCCAAACCGCTACTGGAAGAGAACCGCCGCTTCACCATGGCGTCAGGTTAGAACAGCCGATACGAAATCGCACACCGGCCTTAGTCGCAGGTCGGTAAAGAAATCGCACACCGGCCTTAGTTGCAGGTCGGTAAAGAAATCGCACACCGGCATCGCTCACAGCTCGGGGAAGAAGATGGCGATCTCCCGCTCGGCGGAGGCGTTGCTGTCAGAGCCATGGACCAGGTTCTCGGTGACCTCCAAGCCGTAGTCGCCTCGGATCGTGCCGAGGGGGGATTCCAAGGGGTTGGTGGCCCCCATCATGGTCCGGACCACGGCGTAGACGTCGTCGGGTCCTTGCACTACCAGGGCCACCGACGGCGAGCGGCCAATGAACGCCACCAGGTCGGGGTAGAACGGACGGTCCACATGCTCGGCGTAGTGACGGGCAGCCAGTTCGGCATCGATCGTGAGCATGCGCATGGCGACAATCCGCAGCCCCCGGGCCTCGAATCGGGACACAATGGCCCCAACCAGCCCGCGCTCCACCGCGTCGGGCTTGCACAACACAAGAGTTCGATTCACTGTGGGGATCCTGCCGATCGCATACCGCTGTCAATCATCGGGGGAACCCTACTGACCTCAGGATGCTATGTGAAGGCGGGCGGCACCGGCGGTGTACAGAGAACCGGTGATGACCACCGCGTCCTCCTCGGTGGACAGCGCGAGAGCTCTGTCGACGGCCTCGGCTACATCGTCGGCGACCTCCGCTTCGAACCCTCTGCTTCGGGCCGCGGCAGCCAAATCGGCGGCGGGCAGGGCCCTCGGCCAGTCAGGCGCGCAGCACACCATCAGGTCGCAGCGAGCTTCGGAATCGACAATGGCGGCCAGCATGTCGTTGGGGTCCTTGTCGCCCATCATGCCGACCACCCAGGTGGCTGTGCCCAGCACGCTGAACTCATCAGCCAGGGTTTCCGCCGCTGAGGCGAGGCCGTCGGGGTTGTGGGCTCCGTCAATGACCACCAAGGGCTGACGGGATACGACTTCGAATCGGGCTGGCAACTGCACTTCCCCCAGCGCGCCCAGCACAGTCTCATCCAGCTCTTGTTCCACCAGCGCTTCGAATGCTGCGACGGCCAGCGCGGCGTTCTGGCCTTGGTGGGCGCCGAATAGGCTCACGTAGACGTCTTCATAGCGGGCACGGGGTGTGCGCACCGTGATCATCCGACCGCCCACCGCCGGATAGCTCTCTTCAAGCTCGAAGTGCTGGCCCGACACCAGCAGCTCCCTGGGCGACTCCCTTGCGGCAATGGCCACCATCTCGGGGTCCATCGGCCCCAGCACCGCGGTGGCTCCAGGGTGGATAATTCCCGCCTTCTCCCCCATCACCTCCTCCTCCCAGCCTTCGCGGCCATCGGTGTGGTCCCGGCCGATGTTGGTGACAATGGCAATCTCACTGTTCACCACGTTGGTGGCGTCGTAGCGACCCAGCTTGCCCACCTCCACCACTGCGAGGTCCACAGCCGCGTCGGCAAACCAGCGCAGCGCGGCCGCGGTGACCAACTCAAACCATGAAGGTCGGTCTCCTGTTCGGTCCGCGGCCAAATGGGCTTCCACCAATCGCAGATGGCCCAGCAAATCGACCAGATCGTCGTCGTCTATGGGTTCGCCACCCACGGCCATGCGCTCGTTTATGCGCTCGACGTGGGGGCTGGCGTAGACGCCGACGGTCATTCCCCAAGCTCCGGCCAGCGCGGAGACCAGCGCGGAGACCGAACCCTTGCCGTTGGTGCCGGTGACGTGGACTGCGGGGTAGTCGGCCTGAGGATCGCCCAACGCGGCCAGCAGCTCGCGCATGGGCGCCAGCGTCAGGCCGTCGGTATTGCCGGCCGTGGCCTCCAAGTTGACGTGGCCGTCCAACCACGCCCGGGCCTCGGCCACAGACGAGAAGTCAGCTGGCCTGGCGCCGGGACCGGTCGCTTGAACGGGCTTTGGCCGCATTGAGCAGCTGGGGGGCTTCCTCGCCGCGGACGGTCTCGGCGTTGACCACGCACTGGACCACGTCATCTCGGCTGGGCAGCTCGTACATCACGTCGAGCAAGACCTCTTCCAAAATGGCCCGCAGCCCCCGGGCCCCGGTGTTGCGGGTGAGGGCCAGCTCGGCCACCCCGGCCAGCGCTTCGTCGGAGATCACCAACTCCACATTCTCGAACTCGAAGAACTTGCAGTACTGCTTCACCAGGGCGTTCTTGGGCTCCACCAGGATCCGCACCAGCATGTCCCGCTCCAGGTGGGAGACAACCCCGACCACTGGCAGGCGTCCGATGAACTCGGGGATGAGGCCGAACTTGATCAGGTCCTCGGGCTGAACCTGGTTGAACAGCTCCCCGTGGTCGCGCTCGGTCTCGGTACGGATATCGGCGCCGAAACCGACCCCGACGTTGCCCACCCGGTTCTCGATGATCTGCTCCAAGCCGGCGAATGCGCCGCCCACGATGAACAGCACGTTGGTGGTGTCGATCTGAATGAACTCCTGGTGGGGGTGCTTTCGCCCCCCTTGGGGCGGCACCGAGGCGGTGGTGCCCTCCAGGATCTTCAGCAGAGCCTGCTGCACACCCTCACCGGAGACGTCCCGGGTGATCGACGGGTTCTCGCTCTTGCGGGAGATCTTGTCGATCTCGTCGATGTAGATGATGCCGGTCTCGGCCTTTTTGACGTCGTAGTCGGCGGCCTGGATCAGCTTGAGGAGGATGTTCTCCACGTCCTCGCCCACGTAGCCGGCCTCGGTCAAAGCGGTGGCATCGGCGATGGCGAAGGGCACGTTGAGCATCCGGGCCAGGGTCTGGGCCATAAGCGTCTTGCCGCATCCGGTGGGCCCGAGAAGCAAGATGTTCGACTTGGACAGCTCCACCTCGGGATCGGAGGAGCCCATCTGCACCCGCTTGTAGTGGTTGTAGACCGCTACCGACAGGATCCGCTTGGCGTGCTCCTGGCCGATTATGTAGTCGTTCAAGAAGGAGTGGATCTCCTGGGGCTTGGGCAGTTCCTTGAAGCCGACGTCGGTTCCCTCGGCCAACTCCTCTTCGATGATCTCGTTGCAAAGGTCGATGCACTCGTCGCAGATGTAGACCCCGGGGCCGGCGATCATCTTTTTGACCTGCTTCTGGGTCTTGCCGCAGAAGCTGCACTTCAGAAGCTCTCCGCCTTCTCCAAACTTCGCCACGGTCTCGGATCCCCCCTACCGGATGGCCGTGATCGGGCCAGCGGCTTCGACGGCGTCCCGCGACGAGATGACCTCGTCGATGAGACCGTATTCTTTGGCGTCCTCGGCGGTCATCACATAGTCGCGATCAGTGTCCTGCTTGACCTTCTCGAGGTCCTGGCCGGTATGGCGGGCCACGAGCTCTTCCAACTGGTCCTTGAGCCGCTGGATCTCCCGGGAGGCGATCTCGATGTCGGACACCTGCCCGGAGGCCCCGGCATAGGGCTGGTGGATCAGCATCCGGCTGTGCGGCAGGGCCAAACGCTTGCCCCGAGCCCCCGCGGCCAAAAGCACCGCGGCGGCCGAGGCCGCCTGCCCGAAGCAGATGGTGGAAATGTCGGGCTTCAAGTACTGCATGGTGTCGTAGATGGCGAACATGGCGTTGATGTCGCCACCGGGGCTGTTGATGTAGAGGTTGATGTCTTTGTCGGGGTTCTCCGACTCCAAGTGCAGAAGCTGAGCGCAGATGAGGTTGGCCACCGTGTCGTCGATGGGTGTGCCCAAAAAGATGATGTTCTCCTTGAGCAGCCGGGAATAGAGATCGAACGAGCGCTCACCCCGATTGGTCTGCTCGACCACGACTGGCACCATGTAGTTCTGAGGTTTCATGTGGTTTGGCTCTCGATGGTGGTGGGGGGAAGCTCAGACTCGTCGTCCGGATTCAGGCTAGACCGTTCGATGGGGTTTCCGTCGGGATCTTTGATCTCGACCCGCTCCAACACCCATTCCCGGGTCTTGCGCATCTGTGCATCTAATCGTACCCCCTTGAGACGGCTCTCCTCGCCCTCAAACACCGATGACTTGAGCTCGTCGACGGTCTGGCCCACTTGGGCGGCCAGGCCGGCGAGCTCGAGATCCACGTCTTGATCGGTGGCCACGATGGACTCTGCGGCGGCCACCGCCCGCAGGGCTAAATCGGCTTTTGCCTCTTGGAGAGCAGGTTCCCGCAGCGATTCGGCCAGCTCGTCGACGCTCTGGCCGATGGCCTCCAGATAGGCGTCCATCTCAACGCCCTGGCTGCCCAGGCGCATCTGGAGGGTTCGGATGCGGTGCTGCACCTCGGCGTCTACCAGGGCCTCCGGGATGTCGTCGGTCACCAATTCGGCAAGCTGCTCCCCCACCTGGCTGGACAGCGAGGCCAGAGCGTTGGCCCGCTTGGCCCGAGCGATGTTCTCAGAGATGTCGGCCTGCAGTTCGCCGACGGAGTCGAACTCGGAGGCCTCCTGGGCGAACTCGTCGTCGAAATCGGGCAAAACGGTCTCCTGCACCTCTTTGACCAAGATGCGGAATCGCAAGAGCCCGTCTTCGTCGGGATCGGGGTGCTCGGCGTTGAACTCCAATATGTCGCCGGCTTTGGATCCCCGAAGCTGCTCGTCGATCTCGGGCACCACGGCGCCCTGGCCCACTTCGTAGGCGTAGCCGTCCACGGTGAGGCCCTCGACCTCCTCCCCGTTGTACGACCCGTAGATATCCATGGTCACGTGGTCGCCGTCGATGGCCGGCCGGGTGATGGGGGCCAGTTCACCGAACTGCTTGCGGAGCTGGTCGACCTGCTGGCCGATCTCCTCGTCGGTGGGCAAGGGGCTGGGCACTTCGGCTTTGAGCTGGTCGTAGCCGGTGATGGTGATCAGGGGGCGTACCTCCACCACCGCATCGAAGCTGACCGGTCCATCCTCGGCCCCGCTGGTGATGTCGATTTCCGGCGGTGCGATCACGTCCACGTCGTGGTCGACCACCGCCTGGGCGTAGTACTCGGGCAGCGCATCGCTGAGGGCCTCCCCTCGAGCCGCCTGGGGACCCAGTCGAGCCTCCAGCACCCGACGGGGGGCTTTGCCGGGACGGAAACCGGGGAGGCGGACCTGATGGGCAAGTTTGCGGAAGGCCTCGTCCAGTTTCGCCTCGAATTCGTCGGAATCGATGTCCACCGACAGCTTGACCCGGTTGCCCTCTAGGGCTTCGACGCTGCTCCTCACAAGGTCGCTATTCTACCGGCGGACCTTCGAATACTCGTGTCGTAGCCGGTTGCCGCGACGGGCAGATATCATTGGTGGCCAGCCCTGCGGGTGTAGTTCAGTGGTAGAACCCCAGCCTTCCAAGCTGATGACGCGAGTTCGATTCTCGTCACCCGCTCTCCTCGAAGTCCCAGCGTGCCGCGGCGATCTCGACGATCTTCTCGGCCACCCAGCCCGATCCGGTGCGGTTGAGGTGGATGCCGTCTTCTTGGCGCACCCGCACAGGATCGCCTCCTGTAGGCGGGGGAACGCTCTCCTGGAAGGGGCTGTCGCCGCCGAACAGATCCCAGAGGTCCACCATGGTCGCATCGGGGCGGACCAGGGTCACCAGCCATGAGGACTCGTTGATCATCTGGTAGCCGGTGCGGAATGGCTCAGGCCGGGCCGGAGGCAAACCGACCCACACCACATGGCGATGGGGGGCAACCAGGGTGTCGAAGGCAATGTGCATGCGCCAAGCCCACTCCGACCGCCACTCATCAGAGCCCCGGGCCAACAGCATTCCATCGGCGGTCTGCATAGCCTGCCAGTCGTTTCCTCCCAAGAACAGCACAACCAACTCGGGGTCGTGCTCGACCACGATCTCGAGGAACTCGGCCGGCCAGTTGAAGAAGTCGGGGCGGGCCAAACCGGTACCGTTGCGGGAGTCCACCGTGACATCGAAGAGCCCGCCCTCGACTTGGGCCGCCATCGCGTGGCCGGGGTAGAAGGCCTGGCTGTCCCCGGCCACGTACACCCGCAAGGGATGGTCACGGGTCACCGTTCGGATCTTGGACGATGGCAGGAGCCCTGGTCGCACCTGGGGAGGTGGCAGCGGTAGCTGACCCACGTCTTCGAAGGCGGAGAGCAGCTCGGCGTTGGACTCTGTCGGCTCCAACTCTTCGTCAGATGTGGGGTCTGGGGGGCGGCTCCCCACCGGGGTCGGGCTGTCACCGGGGGTCGGGCTCCCGGCTGGGGTGGGGCCCTCTGCCGGTGCCGGGTTCTCAGTGCCGGGTGTGGGCTGGGATCCTGTCGTTTCTTCGGGAACCGGGGTGGTCACGACCCCCTCTGGCGTCTCTGGCCGTCGGGCGGCGCCGGTGGCGGAGGAATCTGGGGACGGCAACACCAGTGCAGTGGGCACCGGCACCTGGGTGGGGAACGGCTCGCGTCTCGTTCCCAGGGAGGCGGCCACCTCCTCGATGCTGTCCACTCGTTGTCCGGCGTCGGTGCCCGTTCCCCGGATGTCGGTGACTAGGTCGTACGGCCGGTTCGCCCCCAAGAAGTTGGAGACCCGGTCGACCCCTTCGGCCACGTCCACCCACCAGTCCCGGGTATCGCCCAGCGGCTGGCGTTCAGCGATGTCGACCAGCTTGGCGCTCACCAGGAGCATCGCCAGCAGCAGACAGCCCACCACCGCCCCGGCGATCCTCGACACTTTGGGGGTGCCGACAGTGGCTTCGCTGCCGTCCATGTCAGAACTGGAAGTAGATGTAGTCGGCCACCCCTTCGGGGCCGAGGGCCACGACAACCATGATCCATATCGAAAAGCCCACCGCGGTGATGCCGATGGGGGCCTTGGCCAGGGTCTGCGAGCCCTTCTCTGCCCAGGATCGGGGGAAGAACTGCGCGGCCAGCGCGGCCGCGATGGTCAGGCCCACCAGCGGGTTCAACAGCTCCGGTCCAGTGCTCCAGCCGGTGAACAGCCGGGCCAGCACCTCGCCAGCGCGATCCAGGGTCTCGCTGTTGAACAGCACCCAGCCCAAGCACACGAAATGGAACACCCAGAGACGCCGCATCCACAGCCGGGCGGCATCTGAGAGGGTCCACCGCCGGCCCAAGAGGGCCAGTTCCCGCGGCCTTGGTCCGGGCCCCGATTCCCTCCGCCACCGCTCCACGGCCATGCCGACGCCGTGGTAGATGCCCCAGATGACGAACACGCCGGCCGCGCCGTGCCACAAGCCCCCCAAGGCCATGGTGGCGAGCAGGTTGCGGTAGGTGGCCAACTTCCCCCGTCGGTTGCCCCCCAGCGGAATATAGAGGTAGTCGCGCAGCCAGCGCGACAGCGTCATGTGCCACCGCCGCCAGAAGTCCTGGATGGAATCGGCGGTGTAGGGAACGTCGAAGTTCTGGGGGAAGCGGAACCCCATCAGCAGGGCCACGCCGATGGCCATGTCGGTGTAGCCGGAGAAGTCGGCGTAGATCTGCACGGCATAGCCGTAGATCCCCGCCGCCATGTCGAGGGCGCCGTGTTCGCCAGGGGCTGCGAAGGCGTCGTTCACTACTGCTCGGGCCAGAAAATCAGCGATGACCACTTTCTTGAACATTCCCCGGCCGATGAGCTTCACGGCCTGGGCCACCTCCGTGCGATCGGGGCGGTTATCTGATTTCAACTGGGGCAAAAACTCGGTGGCCCGCACGATGGGCCCGGCCACCAGCTGGGGGAAGAACGACAAGTACACCGCTAGGTCGAGCAGCGTGGCCTTCTCGGCACGGCCCCGGTGCAGATCCACGATGTAGCTGATGGCCTGGAAGGTGAAGAACGACACCCCCACCGGCAACACGATGTCTAGTGCGGGGCTCGAGACCCCCAGATTGCGGTCGAGGCTGTCGGTGAAGAAGTCGTAGTACTTGAAGAAGGCCAGCACTCCGAGCGACAGGGTCACCCCGCAGGCCACGGCAGCCTTGCGAACCACTTCGGTGCTGGCCCGCACGTTGATGGCTGCGGCAATGGCGATTCCCAGGGTCATGCCCACCAGCAACAAAACGAAGCGGGCATCCCAGGCGGCGTAGAACCAGTAAGAGGCTCCCAACAGGAACAACTTCCACGGAATCGGCCAGCGCCTCAGTGCCCACGCCACCGGCAGCACCACTGCGAAGAATGCCGCAAAGGTAAAGGTGGGGAAAAGCACCCTTGCCAAGCTAATCGCGGCCAATCGCCGCCAAGAATTGCTGAGCGCCCTTGTAGTGTTGTGGTGGGGTTTACCTGGGGTTTTGGGGGGGAATGTGTCACTGGGGCCGGTATAATTTCACCTATGGAAGTTGCGTTGAATCCCGGTTCAAAGACCGGTGCAAACGGCGCCGGTGGCGGTGTTGGCAGGGGTTTCGGGTTCCCGGATTTCTCCGAGGCGGGCGCTTCGGAGCTGTTGGGGTTGATGGGCGAGGTTGACTTGTTGCGCCGTCGGGCTGAGGGGTATCTGGTCGGGCTGGTTGTCCGCTATGGCGAGCTCGAGTGCCCGGGCGCGGCTTCCACGGTGTGCCACCAGCTCGGCATCAGCGCCCACCGGGCCCGCCAGCTCGCCAAGACCGCCCAAGGCGTCGCGGCCATGCCCGAGATGCTGGGCGCGGTGCGCGACGGTCGCATATCCGCAGATCAGGCCGGGATGGTGTCCGAGTCTCACAAGCGGGCGCCGATGAGCGCACAGGACCAACAGGAGATTTTGGCGTTGGGCGGCTGGCAGGGCCACGACGAGTTCAAAAGGGCCATCGCGGCGCGCGAGGACCAGCGCCGCGCCGACGATGGGATGGGCCGAGGCGAGCGCCAAAGGGCCCGCCGTAGCGCCAAGGTGTTCGACGGATCCGGCGGCATGGTTGTGCTGCACGCCGAGTTAGACCAGGTGTCCGGCGAGCGGGTCAAAACGGCGCTCGGTGCCATGAGCGCCAAGATGCTCGGCGACGACATCGCCTACGACCCGATCCGCACTTTCGAACAGCGCAACGCCGACGCGCTGGTCGCGCTCATCACCCAACGACCCGCCGACAACGCCAACCCCGCGGCAAACACGCCGGGCGGCGAGATCACGCCGCAGAAAACAGTGCTGGTGGTATCCGCCGACTACGACGCCATCGCAGGCCGGCTCGCAAGAGCCGGTCTCATCGACGGCACCTCCATCGACCTAGACGAACTCCGCCGCATCGCCTGCGAAGCGGACATCGTTCCCATGATCTTCGCAGCCGACGGGCAACCCCTCTACGTGGGCAGAGCCCAAAGGGCGGTCACCAAAGCCCAGAAGCTGGCCCTGTACCGCAGAGACGGGGGCTGTGTGGGCTGCGGCCTCAGACCACAGGTGTGCGACGCCCACCACATCCAGCCCTGGGACCGCGACGGCCCCACCGACATAACCAACCTGGTGCTGTTGTGCCCCCGCTGCCACACAAAAGTCCACAAACACGGCCACACCATCCAACACGACACCAAAACCGGCCGATACCGCCTCCAACCCCCACCCCGCCCCAGCCCCGCCTGCCCCCAGAAATTTGCGCCCCCGGCAGGATTCGAACCTGCGGCCTGATGATTAGAAGTCACCTGCTCTGTCCTGACTGAGCTACAGGGGCGTGCCAGCGCGTTTGACGGCGCGAAACAAAAGTATCAAGCCAGTAGCGGGGGTTGGCGCGGGGTTTTGCCGCTTCGGGGTGTTCGGAGGGGCTGTTTGAACCTCCCGCCCCGCACACATCTTCACTGCTTCACGCAGGCTGGTGGTGTACCCCTTCCGTGTCGGTTGCGAATCTACCGGGGAACCCCTGACGGAAGAAGCGACATGGGTGGTTGTAGCTTTCTGCTCGTGGGGAGAGCATTGCGAACCGTCGCCGGTGTGACCGTTGCTGCGCTGCTCGTTGCGGCTTGTGGCACCAACGTCGACACGGGTGCGTCTGATCCGACCGCCGCACAAGCCACCGCAACGGCTGTCCAGGCAGCCGCCGAGCCTTCACCCCTCACTCCCATTCCGACCATCGCCACTTCTACTGAGCCGACACCTGCTGGTACACCGACCCCAGAGCCGACTCTCTACGGCCAGGAGTCTGGCTTGACCTGCTACGGGGAGCTTTCTCAGGGGTGGGACGACGACTTCGACCCCGACCTCGTGATCGGTTTTCCCTCTGTGGACGAAGCCGCATCCCATTGGTGGCAGAAAGAGTCTGTGGGTCGGTGGTGGCGCAGCCGCGATGGGACATACTCAATCAGCGCAGAAGACCTCACCCAATACCCCAGCGAGGACAACTCGGTGGCGTTTCGCGACGCCAGCGGAAGCGCACAGGTCGTGGTGTACGCCGCACAACTACCAGACGGCAGTTGGATCATCGACGCAGGAACAGGCTGCGCCTAATCCGATGGCAGCACAACTCAGGAACATGAAAGGCAACAGCATGGCCGTCACCGGATTCACGCTGTCGATCATCGGATGGGCGTTGATCTGGATATTCCCCTACGCATTCATCTGCTGGCTGCTGGGAGCAGCGTTCTCCTACGCTGGGGAGCGCAAGGCCGTCCGCTACGACCTGCCCTACCTGTGGCTCGCAAGAGCGGGTATCGCCATCTCCACCCTGCCGGTGCTCATCTTCACCGGCATCGTGCTGTACGCCAACCTCGCTTGACCGCCACCTAGATTTCAGAGCGCAGCGAAGGTTCGCTTAAGTGATCTGACAAATGCCCTTCCTCTCAGGCCTGCCGCCTGCTGATCGTTCAACAAGTGCGGGCAGACTCTTTCCTAGCTTCGCCGAGAGACCTATGTGCTACAATGAAGCACATGAGTGAAGTGGGCATTCGGGCGCTCAAGCAGAATGCGTCAGCGGTGGTGGCCAAGGCAGCCGCGGGTGAGATCGTGACAATCACCAGCCGGGGACGCCCGGTGGCTCTGATGACGCCGATACCGAAGTCGCGCCTGAAAGAGCTAGTCGACGCCGGTCTGGTGGCAGCAGCCACCAGGGACATAGCTGATCTGCCCGACCCCATCGAGGGCCCGAGCCTGTCTGAAGTGTTGGCCCAGATGCGTGAGGAAGAGCGCTACTGAGATGGCGTTCTATGTCGACACATCTGCCCTCGTGAAGCTGGTTTCTGCGGAACCGGAGACGCAAGCACTCCAGTCCTGGATATCCCAGAGGGATCGAGATCTGGTGGCGGGAGACCTTGCGCAAACAGAGCTTCTCCGTGCCGCCCGAAAGCTGACGCCAGCCCACGTTCAAGTGGCGAGAGAGGTGCTTGACTCCGTGCAGCTGATGAGGTTGGGGGAGCGCGTCTTCGAACAGGCAGGTCTGCTGGACCCACCCGCGTTGCGTTCCTTGGACGCCATCCACCTCGCCACGGCCCTTGACCTAGGCCATGACCTGGAAGGCATCGTCACCTATGACACGCGACTGGCCGAGGCCGCGGTTCACAACGGTGTGCCCGTTGTATCGCCAGGAACGGACCCGTAGCCAGCCAGGTACCGTCCGTCAGAAGACAAAGGCGCGGGTGCCAGGCAAGAAGGCCGTTCCCTGTAGCGTCGACGGCATGGAGGTACTCACCACATCAGGCGGGGTGGCGTTTATGCGCACTCCGGAGGAGCGGTTTGGCGGGCTGGACGATTATCCATACGAGCCGCGCTATGTGGATGTTGACGGGCTGCGGATGGCCTATGTGTTGGTGGAACCGGACGGGGCGGACGACGACGCGGCCACGTTCTTGTTGCTGCATGGGGAGCCGACTTGGGGGTACTTGTACCGCAAGATGATCCCGCCGCTGGTGGCGGCCGGGTACCGGGTGGTGGTTCCCGATCTGATCGGTTTTGGGCGCTCCGACAAGCCCATCGAGCGAGCGCCCTACACCTATGCGAACCACGTGGAGTGGATGAGGCAGTTCTTGGCCGCCACTGCCGCCGAGCGGGGCACTGGGCAACTACATCTGTTTGGCCAGGACTGGGGCGGGCTCATTGGCTTGAGGGTGGCCGCTGAGAACCCCGACCTGTTCGACCGGCTGATCCTGGCCAACACCGGGCTGCCTGAAGGCCAATCGCCGGGGGCGGGCTTCGAGTTCTGGCTCCAGTTCAGTCAAGACGTTGAGTTCCTCGACTGCGGCCGGCTGGTGGACAACGCCACCGCCACCGAGCTGAGCGAGGCGGCCCAAGACGCCTACCGGGTGCCGTTCCCCGATGAGCAGTTCATGGCCGGTGCCCGCCACTTCCCTATGCTGGTGCCGATCTCTCCCGACGATCCCGCCGTTCCCGCCAACCGGGCGGCCTGGAAGGTATTGGAGCAGTGGACCAAGCCGGTGCTCACCCTGTGGGCGCCCGACGATCCCGTGCTGGGCGGCGGGCAGGCTGCTTTCACCGAGCGGATTCCCGGGGCCGCGGGCCAGCCCCATGACCAATTCCGCCCGGCCAGCCACTTCATCCAAGAAGACCAGGGCCCCGCGCTGGCCGAGGCCATCATCGCCTGGCTGGGCTGACTCTGCCTTTCGGCCGGGAAGGCAAACAGTTTCCCGGTCCCGGAAAACTGGCCCTAGACTGACCGGGCCGTGCGGGCCGTAGCTCAGTTAGGTTAGAGCGCCGGGTTGTGGTCCCGGAGGTCGGGGGTTCAAATCCCCTCGGTCCGCCCAACAAGCCCCTCTAGCTCAATTGGCAGAGCGACGGACTCTTAATCCGCAGGTTCTGGGTTCAAGTCCCAGGGGGGGTACAACTCAGGCAGACGCTGATTCTTCGTGCTACAGTGACACTGTTCCGCATTGCGGTACTGGTCCACAGTATGGAACCCGCCCTGGGGTCCAGCACCACAGAAGGAGTGTGTCGAATGACTGACACGCCCGAGATCGACGACATCGATCTGTCGAGTCTGACCGACGAAGACCTGTGTGCGCAGATGCACGACGATCTTTACGACGGCCTCGCCGAAGAGATTGACGAGGGCACCAGAATCTTGCTGGACCGGGGCTGGCCGGCCGACAAGGTGCTGGACGTGGCCCTGGTGGAGGGGATGCGCATCGTGGGCATCGACTTCCGCGACGGCATCTTGTTCGTGCCCGAGGTTCTCTTGGCCGCCAACGCCATGAAGGCGGGCATGGCCATCTTGCGCCCGCTTCTGGCCGAGACCGGCGCCGAGCCCATCGGCAGCGTGGTGATCGGCACGGTGAAGGGCGACATCCACGACATCGGCAAGAACCTGGTGGCCATGATGCTGGAGGGCGCCGGGTTCGAGGTAACCGATCTGGGGATCAACACCGACGTGGAGGAGTTCATCGCCGCACTCGACGAGCACCAGCCCGACATCTTGGGCATGTCGGCGTTGCTCACCACCACCATGCCCTACATGAAGGTGGTCATCGACACGCTGGTCGACAAGAGCCTGCGGGAGGAATTCATCGTTCTGGTGGGCGGCGCCCCCCTCAACGAGGAGTTCGGCGAGGCCATCGGTGCCGATGCCTACTGTCGTGACGCGGCGGTGGCCGCCGAGACGGCCAAAGAGCTGATAGCCGCCCGCCGAGCCGCGGTGTGACCATGTCGAGCCGCGACCGGGTGCTGGTGGTGGCCTGCGGGGCACTGGCCAAGGAGCTGCGCCATCTGATCGTGGCTTTGGACAGCAATGAAGACGGCCCCGCCATCGACCTCGAGTGCCTGCCGGCCAAGCTGCACAATCGACCCGAGCTGATCCCCGAGGCGGTGCGGGCCCGGGTGCGCGCCGCCCGCGGTCGCTACGGCAGCATCCTGGTGGGCTACGCCGACTGCGGCACCGGCGGCCTGCTCGACAAGGTGTGCCAAGAAGAAGAGGTGGAGCGCCTCCCCGGCCCACACTGCTATGAGCTCTACGCCGGGATCGAGGCCTTCACCCAGCTACAGGAGCAGGAGCTGGGAACGCTCTATCTGACCGATTATCTGGTGCGCCACTTCAAGCGCCTGATTCTGGAGGGGCTGGGCATCTCGGACCACCCCGAGCTGCAAGAGATCTATTTCAAGAACTACACCCGGCTGGTGTACCTGTCACAGGAGCCCGACCCCGAATTAGACCGGCTGGCCCGACAAGCGGCCGACCGCTTGGGGCTGCGCTTCGAGAAGGTGGCTACCGGGTATGGAGGATTGGTCGATGCGCTGGTAGAGATCCGGGAGCGAGCCGCGTGAGTCGGCGGCGGGGGGGTAACGGCAACCTAGTGGTGATCTGTTGGCGGGACATCCCCGCTCAGGTTAACGCGGGCTCGGGATCCTCAAAGATCCAGCGCATCCTCCCCCGCCGCTTCCAACGGGCCATCGACGAAGCCGCCATGGTGGCCGGCAAAACCCAGGCATCACAATACGTCGGCGAGTGGCACCGCAAGGTGATTCCCGGCGATCCCGACGATCCCGAAGGCGCCGCTTTGCGGGCAGCCGAGGAGCTCGAGGCCGCATTCCCACGGGAAAGGCTCAAGGAATTTGTCGCCACCGGCGGCTGGGATCCCGACGCTGGCGAGCCGGCACCTGAGCACATCGAGTCTTCCGGCGCGGCCAGCGCAAACGACCGTGCCCAACCGTGAGTCCCCAGGAGGCGGCAACGTGACCAACACCGTGATCAGCTCGGCGACCAAGGAGGTGGTGATCGGTTTCGGCCGTCCGTTCGTGATGATCGGCGAGCGGATCAATCCCACCGGACGAAAGCTGCTGACCGAGGAGATGAAGGCCGGCGACTTCAGCCGGGTGGAGGCCGATGCCCTGGCCCAGGTGGCCGCCGGCGCCCACATGCTGGACGTGAATGCCGGCATCCCGCTGGCCGACGAGCCTGCGCTGTTGGCCCGGGCCATCAAGCTGGTGCAGTCGGTGACCGATGTGCCCCTGTCCATCGACTCCTCCATCATCGAGGCACTGGAGGCGGGCATCTCGGTGTACGACGGCAAGCCGTTGATCAACTCGGTCACCGGCGAGGACGAGGTTTTGGAGCGGGTTCTGCCGCTGGTGGCCCGCCACGGCGCCGCGGTGGTGGCCATCTCCAACGACGAGACCGGCATCAGCGAGGATCCCGACGTTCGCTTCGAGGTGGCCCGCAAGATCGTGGAGCGGGCCGCCGACCACGGCATCCCCCGCTCCGACGTGGTGGTCGATCCCCTGGTCATGCCCATCGGCGCCATGGGAACCGCCGGCCAGCAGGTGTTCCGACTGGTGCGCCGCATTCGTGAAGAGCTCGGGGTGAACACCACCTGCGGGGCCAGCAACGTGAGCTTCGGGCTGCCCAACCGCCATGCGATCACCGGGACCTTTCTGGCCATGGCCATCGGCGCGGGGATGACCTCGGCCATCATGAATCCCCTGCACGCCGAGGTGAAGCAGGCGGTGATGGCCGCCGACGTGCTGGCCGGCCACGACCAGGACTGCATGGCGTGGATAGCCGAGAACCGGGACCCGACCGCCGCCGGGGAGGGCGCTGCCCGCCGTCGAGGGGGACGTCGCCGGGCTGCTGTATGAGCCCAGAACACCGAGTGGTGTTCACCCCCAGCGGCATCGAGGCGGCCGCCCCGGAGGGATCGACGGTGCTGGACGCCGCCCGAACCGCCGGGGTGGACATCGACTCGGTGTGCGGGGGCCGGGGGCTGTGCGGCCGCTGCCAGGTGGCCCCCGGCAACGGGCAGTTCGCCAAGTGGGGGCTGACCAGCTCCGACGACGCCCTGTCGGCACCCGGCCCCACCGAGGTGGACTACCGAGGGCGGCGCCCGTTGGAAGCAGGCCATCGGCTGAGCTGTCAGGCCGCCGTGCTGGGCAATGTGGTGATCGACGTCCCGCCCCAGAGCCAGGTATACAGCCCGGTGGTGCGAAAGGCCGTAGACCTGGGTGAGATCACCGTCGACCCGGTGGTGACCCTCCACTACCTGGAGCTGACCACCGCCGAGCTGGGCGACGAGATCTCCGATGCCGAGCGACTAGTAGGCGCGTTGGCCGGCGACTGGGACCTGCCCGATGTTGAAGTTCCCGCGTCCGCGCTGCCCGCATTGTCTTCGGCGATCGCCGAGGGGAACGGGGCGGTCACCGCCGTGGTCCACACCCGGCGGCAATACCGCGGGCAATGCGAGGACGGCGAGGTGGTGGAGCGAAGGGTGCTCACGGTGCGACCGGGCTATTCCGATGCGGAATTCGGCGTGGCGGTGGATGTGGGCTCGACCACCGTGGCCGGCTACCTGCTGGATCTGGCCACCGGGGAGGTGGCTGCCACCGCAGGACGCATGAATCCTCAGATCCGCTTCGGCGAGGACCTGATGAGCCGGGTGTCCTACGCCATGTTGAACCCCGGCGGCACCGCGGAGCTGACCGGAGCAGTGCGGTCGGCCATCGACACCCTGATCGGTGAGCTCTGTGACGCCGGGGGCATCGACCGGGCTGACGTCTGCGATCTGGTGATAGTGGGAAACCCGATCATGCACCACCTGGTGCTGGGCATCGACCCCACTCCGCTGGGCGCAGCCCCGTTCACACTGGCCGTGCGCGATGGGGTGTGGGCCAACGCCAACGACATCGACGTGGACCTGCCCGGCGCCTCCCTCTATATGGGGCCGTGCATCGCCGGCCATGTCGGAGCCGACGCAGCGGCTGCCATGCTGGCCGAGGGCCCGCACCGATCCACCCGCCCTCAGCTCCTAGTCGACGTGGGAACCAACGCTGAGATCGTGTTGGGCGACGGTCAGAAAGTGTGGGCGGCATCGAGTCCCACCGGGCCCGCATTCGAGGGCGCCCAGATCAGCTGCGGGCAGCGGGCCACCGCCGGGGCAATCGAAGGGGTGCGGATCGACCCCAACACCCTGGAGCCCCGTTTCAAGGTGATCGGCTGCGATCTGTGGTCCGACGACCCCGGCTTTGACGACGCGTTGGGCTCTTTGGAGGTGTCCGGTCTGTGCGGTTCGGGAATTATCGAGGTGATCGCCGAGATGTTCCTGGTCGGGATCATCGACCACCGAGGGGTCATCGGTGGCGAGCTGGCCGAGCGCAGCCCCCGCATCATCGCCGACGGCCGGACGTTCTCCTATGTGCTTCAAATCCAGCCGGTGCCGCTGTTGGTGACCCAGAACGACGTGCGGGCAGTTCAGTTGGCCAAAGCGGCGCTGCGGGCCGGCATCGACCTGCTATTCGAGCGCGCCGGCATCGCCGAGGTGGCCGACGTGAGGTTGGCCGGAGCGTTCGGCGCCCACATCAGCCCGGTTCACGCCATGGTGCTGGGCTTGGTGCCCGACGGGCCGGTAGAGGGGGTCAAAGGGGTGGGCAACGCCTCGGGGGCGGGCGCGGCCCGGTTGCTGGTTTCGGGATCACAGCGAGCCGAGACCGAGCGCGCCGCCCGGGAAGTGGTCAAGATCGAGACTGCCACCGAGGCCCGCTTCCAGGAGTTGTTCGTGGCCGCCATGTCGTTGCCCCATGAGACCGCCCCCACTCCCCACTTGGCGGAGGCGGTGGATTTGCCCCCGCGTTCAACAGCCGATAGCGAGACTGCCGGATCCAGGCGGCGCAGACCAGCCCGCCGGCAAAACGCAACCCAGGAGCAGCGATGAGCGAGCGACAAGGCAGACGCGGCGGCGGACGGGCCGGTCGGCAGGCGGCACGAGCGGCCAGCCAGGTATTGGCCGCCCCCGTGCTGCAACGGCGCCTGCCCCCGGTAGAGATCATCGACGAGGCCGGCCTCGCCCAGATCGAGGAGAACGCCGAGACCATCCTGGCCGAGGTGGGCGTCGCCTTCCAGGACTATCCCGACGCGCTAGACCTGTGGCGGGACGCCGGCGCCGACGTCGACGGCGAGTTGGTGCGGTTCCCCCGGGGGATGTGCCGCCAGATCGTTGCCGACAACGCCCCCGCTGCCTACATCCAGCACGCCCGCAATCCCGAGCGCAGCGTGAGCATCGGCGGCAACAACACCGTGTTCGTCCCCAACTACGGCTCGCCGTTCGTCACCGACTTGGACCAGGGCCGGCGCTACGCCACCCTGGCCGACTTCGAGAACGTGGTGAAGCTGGCCTACCGGCTCCCCCACCTGCACCACAGCGGGGGCACGGTGTGCGAGCCGGTGGACGTGCCGGTGGACGTGCGCCACCTCGACATGGTGTACGCCCACCTCCGCTGGAGCGACAAGCCGTTCATGGGCTCGGTGACCAGCGCCGCCCGGGCCGCTGATTCGGTGGAGCTGGCCCGCATCGCCTTCGGCGGCGACCTGGCCGACCGCACGGTGATGACCTCGCTGATCAACGCCTCCTCCCCCATGCGCTGGGACGCCACCATGCTGGGCGCGGCCACGACCTACGCCCGGGCCAACCAGGCCAGCATCATCAGCCCGTTCATCCTGGCCGGGGCCATGTCGCCGGTGACGGTGGCCGGCCTGTGCACCCAAGCCCTGGCCGAGGCGCTGTCGGGCATGGCCTACCTGCAACTGGTGCGGCCCGGCTCGCCTGTCGTCTTCGGCACGTTCGCCTCGTCGATGTCGATGGCCACCGGCGCCCCCACATTCGGCACCCCCGAGGCCGGCCAGGCCATCTACGTCATGGCCGCACTGGCCCGGCGCTGCGGGGTGCCGTTCCGCTCCGGCGGTCAGCTCACCGCCTCCAAATCCCCCGACGCCCAGGCAGCCTACGAGTCGGCCCACACGCTTTTGCCCACCGTGCAGGCCGGGGTCAACTTCGTGCTCCACGCCGCCGGATGGCTGGAGGGGGGCCTGACCCTGGGCTACGAGAAGCTCATCATGGACGCCGACCAGCTCGGCGCCATGGAGGTCCACGCCCGAGGAGTGGACTTGACCGACAACGGCCAGGCCATGGAGGCGTTTCGCACCAACGCCCACGGCGACCACTTCCTGGGCAACGCCCACACCCTGGCCAACTTCGAAACCGCCTTCTGGCGCTCCGAGGTGGCCGACAACAACAGCTACGAACAGTGGTCCGAGGAGGGCTCGCACACCGCCGCCCAGCGGGCCAACACCCGCTGGAAGGAGCTGCTCGCCGACTACCAGCCGCCCCCCATCGACGACGCCATCGACGCCGAGCTTCGCGACCACATCGCCCGCCGCAAAACCGAGATCCCCAACGAGCCGGGGTGATCCAGCGAACTATCCCGGTTGTCAGGCGTTGACTGTGGATGCCGCTTCTTCAACATCGTTGGACGCGGCAGCGCATCCGTAGCGTTGGCGAGCAGCTTCGCCTGAAGTACCCAGCATGGTGCCGATGGCAGCCCAAGAATGCCCGTCCTGCCGTGCGCCGGCCACTGCTTCGGAAAGTTGCCGCTCGGCATCGGCCCGTGTTTGAAATGCGGCGTGAACGGTCCTGAGCGCCGTGGCGTCTTTTAGGTTGGCTTCAACGGGCTCGTGCTGCTCGAACCGTGTAGCCAGTTCTTCAGCCTGGTCCAGTATTTCTTGCGTTGTTCGCGGCATTTCCTCACCCAAGATACTTCGGTCGGGCTGGCATCGCATGAACGATGACCGGCCCGCTGTCACCTTCAATCACGCTCACCTCAAGCATATTCCCAGCATGATCGGGTCCGACAAACATGGTGAAGCCCTCGCTGGGGCTCTCAACTCGAATCGGATTACGAAGCACATGGCTCATGCTGTCTTCTCCAATCCCGTGCCGTTCAGCACTAGGAGCAATGATCGGGAGCACAGTATCACAAGTTACCTTGTGGCATAAACCCACCAGAGGTTCAGTCTTGGCCGCGACCACCGTGTCTGGTCGGCCTGCCCCAGAGGATTAAGCTGAGTTCTTGCTAACATAATTTCAATATATTGCAGCATTTCTCATCTTCCCTAAAAAGAAGGAGGCATCGGCGTGGTCTGCTGGATGTGCGTGCTGCCCCCGCAGGCTGACTAGTCGTCAGTGGCCTAGGAGAGCCTTGAGTACGGCTGATATCTGACGGCTCTCTTCGGCGGATATAGCTCCCAAGCGATACACCAGTCTGCGTCGGGAGATCGAGCGCATCAGTTCACATTGGGCGTAGCTGACATCGACAAGCCCGGTTTGGGGAGTTGGCTCTACTTCAAAATGGAATGGCAGACCGCGGGCAGAGGTGGAGAGCGGAACAACGAACACGAACGGGAATTCGTTTTCCGGGATAGACCAAAAGGAGAAGAGCGGCGATGGCCCCACCTCGATGGCAGGCCGAAACGACGCCGGCTCCCCGGGGAACGGCTCGCCAAAATCCACCATCCACAGATCGTCAACCAATGCCATCATCCACGTAGGTCGACTCGGCCTCAGCTAGGTAGTCGGCCCACGCATCGGGATCTTCTCGCAGGGCCTCAAGCTGCTCCATCGAATCGCGTGCGAACCGCATTCTCCATAGCGCCTCCGCCGCTTCTCTAACGGTCTCACCGATGGTTGAACCCTTATCGCGCCCCATCTCTGCAAGACGGTTCCGCGTCTCTACATCAACCCTGATAGTCGTCTTGTCCATGTCTTGAGTATACAAGTCGTATATACCACCAGCTATCGCGAGCGGCGGTATCGGACTTGATCACCGCATGTGAAGTTATTACAGTGTATTCCCGCTTCCCTCTTGCAAGGCCATGCAGTGAGGGAAGACATGAAAACAAACGTCTTGGCGACCAAGCGGCACCGCGTACAGTTGAGGTCGGTGAATGCCGACGATCTGCTCAACCGGCTGATGGGGCTGGGAATCGCTCGCGAGATGCCCAACCGGTCCGGCATCAAACGGTCGGTTCGGGTCAACAAGATCGAGGTGGCCATCGCCGAGAAGCCCGGCGAGCGCAGCCTGCGGGCCCGCTGGCGAGAGCACGCCGACAGAATGGACTTCCGCTATCTGCTGGTGATCGACGATCCCGAGCATCCCGACAGCGTCCGCACGCTCGGCCCCCGCACCTACAACGAGCCCATCCGCTCGGTGGACTGCGCCAAGCTGTCGGCGGCCATAGAGGACACCGCCTCGATGCACAGCCTCGACGCCGTCCGCCATCTGGCCGGCGAGGTCAGGAGGCTGGCCGGTCGGGGCAAGGTGGTCCACGGCCTGCTCACTCATCACACGCTGGAGGCTCGATTCCGCGACCACACCGACCGCTGGTCGGCCGCTGGTGAGATCACCCGCAACCTGTCCTTCGGGGGTGGCTGGAAGGCGTTTCTGTCTGGACTGGGATACGAGATCGAGATGCTCCCCCGACGGGGCTATCTGGCCCGATACAAAGGTCGGCCGGTGGCCATGGTCCACCCCTGGGCCGAGCCTGAGCATTTTGTCCGGGTAGACGAAATGGGCCGTCCCGCCGAGGGACTGTTGGCCTCCGATTGCCACCAACACGGCGTTCGCTACGGCATCATGGCGTGCCGCAACCGATACCGGCTGTTCGACTGCGACCCGTCCGCTACCACCGGTGAGTGGCTCGACCTCGACGCCGACCTCCTCGGCACCGAGAACCGGCCCTACCTGGCCCTGCTCTCCCCCTGCTATCTAGCCGAGGGCCAACTGGTCGAACTCCAAGCCGAGGCCTTGGCCTTCGGCACCGAGCTGCGAAAGCGGCTCGACCACACCATCCGCCAAGAGGCCCTGCCCGCGCTGGCCGAGGGCCTCGACCACTGGACCCGCCAGAGCGGCCTTGACGCCGGCGACGACCGGCAGCGGCTGGAGTTGGAGCGGGCGGCGCTGACCCTGCTGTTCCGGCTGCTGTTCGTTCTCTACGCCGAGAGCTCCCACTTTCTGCCGATGGACAACGAGACCTACCGGCACCGCTCGCTCACCGAGCTGGTGGCCGAAGCCCACAAGACCAGGAGCCGGTTGAGCCTGCAATCAACGGCCCTGTGGAAGAGCTTCATGATCTTGGTGGGCGCCCTGCGCGACGGCAACCCGGCCTGGGGGGTGCCCGCCTACAACGGGGCCCTGTTCGCGGATACCGATTTCGAGGGTGCCGAGCTGTTGGAGCGCCTGGAGTTGGCCGACCCCCACTTCGCACGAGTGCTGCTGGCTGTGGGGCGCGACACCGCCACCGGGCACGGCATCGATTACTCGTCGTTGGAGGTCGGCCACTTGGGCCACATCTACGAGGCCCTGCTCAGCCTGCGGCTGTCGGTGGCCGACCGACCGCTGCGCTACGACGCGGCCAAAGACCGCTACCTGCCCGATCAGGGCCAACCACATGCTGGCAGCCATGCTGCGAGCCGGGGTGCGAGTGAGGACCAATCCGGGGTTGCCGCCGGGTCGCTGCTGTGGCTGACCAACGAGGGGGGCCGCAAGGCGGGGGGCGTGTACTACACCCCGGCGTCGCTGGTTGAGCACTTGGTGCGCCACACGGTGCGGCCCGCGTTCCAAGAGCACCTGGAACGGGTGCGCCAGCAGATCAACACCGACCCCGCCCAGGCCGCCCGCGACCTGTTCGATTTCGCGGTGCTGGACCCGGCCTGCGGCAGCGCCCATTTCCTGGTGCAGGTCACTGAGGAGCTGGCCGATCAGACGGTGGCCTTTCTGGCCGCTCACCCGCTCCCTGTGGTGCGAGAGGCGCTGAACCGGCTCCGCGACAGCACCCTGATGGGGTCGGCAGTCACCGATGTGGCCCTGCTGCGCCGATTGGTACTCAAGCACTGCGTGTTCGGTGTGGATCGCAGCCCCATGGGCGCGGAGATCGCCACCCTGTCGCTGTGGCTGGCATCGTTCGTTCCTGGCTTGTCGCTGGCCTACCTCGACCGCAACGTGGTCGTGGGCAACTCCCTGATCGGGGTGGCCAACGCCGACACCGTGGTCCGGGAGGGCACATTCCAAGCCGACGCCTTGAAGACCGCCCTGGCCGACGCCGCTGACGCCGCGGCCCGGTTGGCCGACATCAACGACCTCACCCCCTCCGAGGTAAGGGCCAGCAAGGCTGCCGACATCGAGGCCCGCGATGCCACCGAGGGCCTGCAACGGCTCTTCGACCTGTGGACCGCGGAGGGATTCGGGCTCAAGGGTTCCCGCAACCATGCCGAGACCCATGGCCCAGACGTGATCGCCGGCGCCAACGGCCAAAACGGCCAGAAGCTGGTGCGCCAAGCCGCCGATCTCAGCCAAGCCCACGCCTACTTGCACTGGCCGCTGACATTCCCCCGGGTTTTCTCCCGGAACCGCCCCGGCTTCGACGTGGTGGTGGGCAATCCCCCCTGGGAGGAAGTGGTAGTCGAAGAGCTGTCTCACTACGGGCTGCACCTCCCCGGCCTGCACGGCTTGTCGGCGGGCGAGCGCGACACGGCGGTGGCCGACCTCCTGATCGAGCGTCCCGAATTGGCCGAATTGCTGGGCGGTGAACAGGACCGGGCCCGAGCCGAGCGGGAGGCGCTGGCCTCAGGGGAATACGAGGCGACCAAGGGCGACCCCGATCTGTACAAGTACTTCTGTCAGCGCTATCGGACTCTGGTGCGCGCTGACGGCTCAATCGGCGTGGTGCTACCTCGGGGGGCGTTTGTCAACCAGGGTTCGGAGGGTTTCCGGGAGTGGCTGTATACCCAAACCACAGCTCGGCGGGTCGACTTCTTGACCAACAAAGGGTGTTGGATGTTCAGCGCCGAACCTCGCTACGGGGTCGCCCTGATGGCAGCCGAGCGCCGAGCCCCCGACGATGCCCACCGAGTGGCTCTTGCCGCCACGGCTGATTCGGCCGAGTCTTGGGCAAACCAGTCGTCGTCTTGGGGGGTCTTGCTCGCTCCCGCCCTGTTCGGCGCGGGCTGGATGACGCCTCGGCTCCGCTCCCAAGACGAGGCCGACCTGCTGGCCAAGCTCCGGTCTGGTGCACCGTTCCCCCATGGTTCCGGGGGACGGTGGCGGTGCTTCCCTGTCGCAGAACTCCACGAAACCAATGACAAGCGCCTATGGCTCAATGCCTCCGTGGGCTGGCCACTGTGGAAGGGGGAGAGTTTCGACCAGTACGACCCCCACGGCGCTGAGGCACGAGTGTGTCCTCCCAGCGACAAGGCGTGGAAGAAGGTTCGCAAGCCCCGGCCAGGGTCGTCATCAATGCTGGCTGAATCCACCCCAGTCAAAGACCGCAAACAGGCAGTGCTGGCTGAACTGGGTCGGGCTCGGGTGGCCTTTCGTGATGTCTCTCGATCAGACGACAGTCGAACGGTGCGGGCCTGCCTGGTTCCCCCCGAGGTGTTCTTGAACAACACAGCGCCATATCTAGTCTTCGTTGATGGAGATGAGCGCGCCCAAGCCGCCTGCCTGAGCATCATGAACAGCATTCCATTCGACTGGCAAGCCCGCCGCTATGTCGAGGTACACCTCAACTTCTTCATTCTGGAATCACTGACCTTCCCTTATCTCGACGATACGGGCTTCGCCGAGATTGCCCGAGCCGCGGCCCGGCTATCGGCCGTCGATGAGCGATATGCCGATTTCGCTGCTGAGACCGGCGTCGAGTGCGGGCCGCTCACCGAACAGGAACGCCAGGCCCTCCTGGTAGACATCGATGCCTGGGTGGCCCGAGCTTGGAATCTGACCGTGGACGACCTCCAGATCATGTTCGACGACTTCACCGACGACGCGGTTCCGCCTGCCTACCGAGCCGACCTGATCGACCGCCTCTGTGAGCTGGGCTGATGCCCAGTCGCCCGTATCTGCTTGACAACTTGGGCGATGGCACCCGCCACGCTGACGCACTCTCCTACCTGCTCGACGACTTTGCCCTCCACCACGAGCTGTCCATCGCCACTGGCTACGTGAATCTGGGGGGCCTGCACCACATGGCCACTGCGGTGGCCGACGGTCGGACTGTCCGGCTGCTGCTGGGGGTAGCACCGGCCCCCGGCTTGGGCGCCCAGGTACCGGTATCTCGCTTCGAACTGGCCCTGGAGGGGCTGCGGGCCGACCGCGACCTGGCCCGCTTCCCACCCAGCCGAGCGTTATCCAAACTAGCCGACCTCGACGCCTGGCTGAGCCGGCCCGAAGTACAGGTGCGGCGCTACACCGACCGCTTCCTCCACGGCAAGGCCTATCTGTTCGGCAGCCAACACGACGCCCGGGCCGCGTTGGTCACCTCGGCCAACCTCACCAGCGGCGGCCTGTTCGCCAACCTGGAACTGGGGCTGGTTCAGTACGACCCTCCGGTAGCGCAACAGGCCATCGCCTGGTTCGACCGGCTTTGGGACGAGGCCCAAGACTTCAAGGCCGACCTTCGGGGCCTGCTCTTCCCCGAAGTCGGACTGCTCGACCCCCACGAGGTCTACCTGCTGGCGCTGCTGGAGTTGCTGGGCCTTGAAGACGAACATCCCGAGAGGCCGGTGCCGACCGCGGTGGAGCTGACCGCCTTCCAGCGCGACGGCTTCCAACGGGCGCTGCGGATCATCGAGCAGCATCATGGAGTGATCTACGCCGACGGTGTGGGCACGGGCAAAACCGAGATCGGCCTCGCCCTCATCGAGGAATACGCGCAGCGCCGCGGCCTTCATGCCCTGGTGGTGGCGCCTGCCCAACTAGTGAGCTATTGGCGGGAGCGGCTGGATCAAACCCGGCTACCCGCCCAAGTGGTCAGCTATCACCAGCTAGCTGCCGATGAGCAGCTTGTGAGGCCGGGCACTGCCAACGCCCGACGTCACCTGCACAGTGACAAGGACGTCTATCGGCTGGTGGTGATGGACGAGGGGCACGCTATCCGGACCCCCGACACCTCCTGGTACCGGGCCGCGACGCGGCTGCTGGGCGGGCAGCAGAAAGACCTGGCCCTGCTCACCGCCACCCCCATCAACAACGGGCTGTGGGACCTCTACCACTTGGTCATGGCCTTTGCCCACCACGACCGGGCGTTCGCCGCCCACGGCATCCCGTCGCTGCGCCGCCTGTTCCTGCGGGCCGGGGCCAACGAGCGCGACCCCGAGAATCTCAATCCCGATGTGCTTTTCTCCCTGGCCGACATGGTGAGCGTCCGGCGAGACCGCCGCTTCATCGAACAGCACTACGGCAACGAGACCTTCCCCGACGGCACCCCTGTGTCGTTCCCCACCCCGGTTCTGTCCACCGAGCGCTACGACCTGGATGCTTCCTACCCGGGCCTGGTCCAGACCATCACCTCCCATATCGAGCACCTGGCCATGGCCCGCTACCGGCCCAGCTCCTATCGGCTCGACGACCAAGATGCCGGGCAGGAGGCAGTTCTCAGCGCGCTACTGCAATCCGCGGTGCTCAAGCGGTTCGAGTCGTGTTGGCACGCTTGTCTGCTCACCCTCGACCGTATGATCGCCGCCCACAATGTGTTCCTCGACGCCTGGGATCAGGGGCGGGTGCTCAGCGGGGATGCGCTGCGGGAGGCGGCTGCGCTCGACCTCGACGAGACCGGGTTGAGCGAGTGGCTGTCTGAGACCCTGGACGAGACTGACTCCGAGCCGGTGAGTCGGTTTCAGCCCGACTACCGCGACCATGTGGCTGCCGACCGTGGTCGCTTGGAAGCGGCTGCGGTGGCGCTGCGCTCTCTTCAAGCGACCAACGACCCCAAGCTCGCCTTGCTTCGACGATTGCTGGAGGAAGTCCCATCACAGAAGGTCGTGGTCTTCTCCGCGTTCGCCGACACCGTGCGCTATCTCGACGACCAACTGCCCGATCCAGTAGACGGGCGCGACCGGGTGACCGTGATCGGCGCCGACACCAATCCCGACGAGCGCACCGACCTACTGGCTCGCTTCTGCCCCGAGACGGTGGTTCGCCCCGGCTACGAGCCGGCCAACGGCGAAGTCGATTTGATGCTGGGCAACGACGTTCTCTCCGAAGGGCAGAACCTTCAACAGGCCGCGGCCGTCATCAGCTACGACATGCCCTGGAACCCGCAACGGGTGGTGCAGCGGTATGGCCGCGTGGTTCGGTTGAAGAGCCCTCATCGAGAAGTGTCGCTTATCACCATGCTGCCTGAGCAAGGCGACTTGGAAAGGCTTCTTCGGCTCGAAGCAGCCATCCGCCGCAAGATCGTGGCCGCCCGCCCCTACGGGATGGAGATCGAGGTGATGGAGGGGGATGTCGACGAGGAGATCCAGTCGTATGCCCGTCGCTTGGCCGAGGGCGACGTCTCACTGATCGACGAACCCGGCGCGGCGGACGCGCCGCAAGCCATTAGCGCGGAGTTGCTGAGAGCCGAACTGCGCAGAGCCGGCTCCGAGGGCGAGTTGAACAGGGTGCAAGAGCTGCCCTGGGGCGTGGGCGCAGCTTTCGCACAAGGAACCGGCGTCCCATCAGTCGGACCGCCGGGCGTGTTCTTCGCCTGCCGAACCCGAGACGGCGAAAGACACTGGCGCTACATCTCCGCCGAAGGGGACACCGCCTCGGCACCGCCGGTTATTTTGCGCCGCATCAACCCCGGACGGGCGCCTGGAGTCAGCGACCCTCCCATCGACTTGGAGGCAGCGTGGTTGGCCGCTGCTAATTCAATTATCCAAGAGCACAACGACGACGCCCTCCACCTCGCAGGACGCTCCCTGGGGCCAACCCAGCAATGGGCCCGCGAAGTGCTGGACCACCCCGACGTATCCTCCCTCCCCGCTGCCCGCACTGCCTACGAAGCATTGGAAATCGAACGAGGCAGCCAAATTCGCCAAGCCCTCGACAACATCAGACGCGAGCTCGACCGCGAGGCCGTGACCCCTACCGAAGCAGCCCGGCAGATCATCGAGTTGGTGGAGTTCTACGGCCTGCGCAACATCGACTCCCCTCCCACACCCCCCGAGATCACCGAAGAAGACATCGGCGTCGTCTGCTGGATGGGCGTGCTGCCCCCGCAGGCTGAGAAATCCGGCTAGTCGCCAGCCTCCAAATGCACTTCGGTGATCGCCTCGCCAAACTCGATGACTGGAAATACCACTGGGGCAAGAGCGTCGGTTGCAACGGCAACCCAGTCGGCGGGATCAAGCAGCGCCGCAGATTCTTCGTTTTCAGACTTCTTTGTCTCGTCTTTCGCAGACGCATGTGCGCTTAGAGCGGAGAGGCCAACGACAAGCATCGAGTTTTTGAACCGCTCATTCAGCACCTCCTGGACCTCAGGCTTCTCCTTAGCCTCCGGGCGATTCCGGACTTCTACTAGGAACGGGTGGTCATAATTCCACTGCCACAGGTTCTGAGACGGGTCTGCATCTGGGATGAGACGGGCGCCTGTCCATTCTGTGAATCCCTCTCGTTTCCAATCGCGTTTTCGCACTTCTTGAGCGTCAGGCAAATCAAAGCCGGCTGGAGGGTCTGGGGTGACCTCTGGGCCAGGCTTTGTTTCCCTCCGGTCAATAGCAACCACGGTGAACTCGTTGACAAACGGAGCGAGCAGTCCAGGCCCCGAAGACTCCAGTCGAGCGGATAAGTGGTCTCCGGCAACTGCACTCTCGGGCATTTCAAACCGGATGCTGGCCCGACCATCGTGCAGGGACTCGCGATTCAGGGGCGTTGGCTGCTTATCTAAGGTGAGAAGGTGCTGCCCTTGGTCGAAGTACCCGTTCACCGCGTCGGTTGTGAACGTAACAGAGCAAGACTTGCTGACCTGGGCATTCAGTCTGTCTTTACCCCTCAGCTTGAAAAACGTCGGCGGGTCATTTCCAATGAAGTCTCTGGACCCGCTCGACGGCCCTGGCCCAACCGGTCCTTGGCCGGAGGGAAGCACACCTCCGGCCAGATATTCGGCCAACGACTTGTTGGCAGCCAACAACTTCTGAACGATCTCAGCTGCGGCCTTGGCGCGCTTGCCGCGCTCACTCTTTCGCCTTGCATCAAGTCGAGTGTGATGAAGGCTTCGGAGCCGCTGGTCGGTGCTAAGCACCTCTTCCAACTCTTTCTCAAGCCATGACCTGAGTGGCGAGTCGTCGATCATCCTGTCTCGCCCGCCCGTAAAGAGTTGTCTGATCCCCTCGTCCGACAGCATCGAACAATCGACCACCACCAGTAGATCGTCGGCCAAGAGTGAAAGGTCTACGCCTTTTCTCTTGAAGAACCGAGAGTGCCACCCAGCGTGAAGCTGGCCGTTGACGGTGAAAGCTACTGCGTGCTCGGCCCGACGACGTTCTCCGCCGCGTGCACGTCCGTCTTCACCCTGTTTGAAGGCATAGATGGCGACACTGAATTGCTGGCCTGAGGGCTTGACGCTTGAAGGGCTAGTCAGCTTGGCAGTGAACGGAAAGCTCCCCTCAAGTGATTGGAGGCTGCGCCCAGCAGTGAATCGGTTGACTAAGCCCACACAGTTGCGACTGGTGTCACCCCTTGAATCCTGGTAGCGGCATTCATGCACTCGGAACGGCGGGGCTGGATCTGTCAACTCAACCTCCAGTCGAGCAGTGAGGGACAACGACTGTCCGGAGGGGCGTCTGTCTGTGGCGTTTCCGACCTTGATGAAGTCATAGAGCTTGACCAATGTGCCGTGCTCGGCTGGCGCGATCCACGGCTTCTGCGTGCCGCCATCTGGCGCGCTCTTTGGCAGTAGCTTCACCCTGTCTGCTGCGAACCTGAGTACATGGCCCTCCGGCGTTCCATCCCGGCCAAGCTGGGGAGCGACCAGATAAGCCCAATAAGGGTTGCGCTCGTCTTTGGCAGGCGGGAGCTTACGGAACACGGTGAAACCCCAAGCCGGGTCTTCACCGAATGTCGGATCGCGCCGGGAGACAATCAGTTGTATTCCGTGATCGCCGCAGAATCGGAGGGTGCCTGTGCCGCCCATGTTGTAGCGGCCCTGCACGAACTTGACCCTGTTCTTGTTGCTTCGGTAGATCGAGCAGAAGGTTTCGGGGAAGCTGTCCGGTGTCTGTCCCTCGCCTTGGTCGATGATCGAAACGCAGGCAGAATTCGGCCTCTTTCCGCCGGTCACCACTACAGCGATCTTCTGGGCATGGGACGTCAGATTGTCAGGACCTTCGCTGGTCTGCATCCACTCGCATCCGAACGCCTTAACAGCATCGGCCGGGCTGGACGGCATCGGGGTGCCGTTTCTCATTAGAGGTGCCTCTGGGTCATGTCCGTTGCGGCGACACTCGGCCATTAGCCTCGCGTCGATGCTGTTGGTGATCTTCTCGGCCAGCGCCGCTTCCGCTGACGCTTGCTGGTTGATGATCGTGCCGTAGTTGTTGTCGATGCCCCCAAGCGGAGTCCAACAATCCAATTCGCTCCACAGACCGGCATCATTCAGGATTTGGATTGCTTCGTTCTCTGACTCGGCCTTCACTAGCGCACGGCAAAGTTCACGGTTTGTCATGCCATCCATATGGAGCATCCCCCTCTAGCTACTTGGACCAATAGAGTTTGCCATGCATGAGTGACATATTGAGCGGGCGGTGTATGTGCGGGGGCGTGAGGTATGTGATCGACGGGCCTGCCCGCGGAGTGTGGAACTGCCACTGCGACCGGTGCCGGCGGTGGACGGGGCACTTCACCGCCGCCACTAGCTGTCGGCGCGACCACCTCCGCCTGATCTCCGACGAGACCCTGGCCTGGTTCCAGCCGGCCGAGTGTCCCGATGTGGCCTACGGCTTCTGCCGGGAGTGCGGAAGCTCGCTGTTCTGGAGGGTGGTAGCCGTGCCGCCCGGAGAACCGCAAGACAAGCTGAGCACCATCGAGATCTGGGCCGGCACCCTCGATCCGCCCACCGGGCTGTCCACTGAGTTGGCCATCTACGCCGAAGACGCCTCCGACTACCACACGCTCAACACAGATATCGAGACCCGGGCCCTCGACTAGCTCAGTTTTCGACGCTTTAGGCAACTACCCCATCTCGTTTCCACCTGCGCTGGTCTCGCCCTGCATGGCTTCGAGCCGAGCAATGCGGTGGTCGTCGGCGCCGAGGTGATCTCGAAGCACCAGGACGACATCGGAGATGTCGAACGATCCAGCGGCGACCATCAGCTCAATGTCGACCCAGTCTTTTGCACGATCGAAAAACGCCTTGAACACTGCTAGATCGCGGCACGCCAGAAATGGCAGGTGCGCCCCTAGCAGAGGGCGTAGAACAATCCGGCCTCCAACATCGGCATGAAACTCGCCGGTGGAGAGGAACACGTCCAAAGGCACCCCGTTCCACCACAGACGAGCTTGCCCATCCTCGTCGAATCGTGACCGCGACTGCTCGGATACCTCGATTTCAGCGGGAAGCGCGGCCAGCAATTGGTCGAGGTCGCTGACCGGCAGAAAGACGTTGAGGTCGATATCGGCTGTCGCACGCGGTTCAGAAACGCACCACGCCAGGGCCAAGGCACCGCCAAAGGCATGGTGAAGCCCTGCGCTGTCAAGCGCCTGATGCACACGGAACAACATGCCAACCAAATCGATTGGCGGGGTCGTTCTACTCATCTCTGTTCATTGGGATCGCCGATGGGGAAATGGGGGATACTCCAAGTCGTCGCTGTAGCTCCTTGGCAGATGCATCGCCATGTCCAGTAGCGAAACCAACTTCTCGCCGGGGTCGAGAGGGGTCGGACCGCGGTCTTGGTCCGACTTGGCACTGGCCTCAACCATGCGCTGCCACCATGGCATCTCGGAGTCAACTGTCACAGATCCAGTGTGCCATTCCCGACGGCGAACCGCGAAACGATCTGTCGGGGACTGCGGCTGGTCGCGGGTGCGTCGCGGCAAGCAGATTTATGCGTTCCGCATTGCGGAACAGCCTCGAACGCTCGGTATCCTGCGGGAATGGCGGTGCAATCGGTTGAGCGGGCGTTTCTGCTGCTGCGCACACTGGCCCAAGGGGCGCTGGGGGTGACCGAGCTGGCCGAGCGGGTGGAGCTTCCGAAGAGCACGGTGGCCCGGCTGTTGGCTGCGCTGGAGGCTGAGGGCGCAGTGGAGCAGGTCGAGGCTGGCGGGGCCTACCGGATCGGTGATGGCCTGATCGACATCGCCGGGGCAGTCCCCGCTGGCCGCAGCCTCATCGCCGCCGCCCGGCCCCACCTGCTGGAACTGGCCGAGTCGCTAGGAGAGGTGGCCGGCCTGTCGATCATCGACGACGGCCAGATCTACTACTTGGATCACACCGAGTCGTCGTCCGATGTGCAGCTTCGGGACTGGACCGGCGAGTACGCCCCGCTTCACTCGGTGTCGTCTGGGGTGGTCATGCTGGCCCACTTGCCGTCCGACCAGCAAGAGGCCTATCTGGCCCATCCGCTGGAGCAGTGTACGCCGTGGACCAACCTCGATCCCGACGTACTGCGAGAGCGCCTGACCCAAGCCCGCAGCTTGGGCTACGCCTGGGGCTACGAGGAATTCGCCGAAGGCATCAACGCGGTGGCCGCCCCCGTGTTGGGCGAAGACGGCCTCCCGTTGGCCGCCCTCCACGTGCATGGTCCGGCCTACCGCTACCCCGACCCCGACCTAGCCCACGATCACGGCCTCGCCCTCGTAGCCGCCGCCAACCGCCTAGCCGCCCAACTCACCGCCTGAGCCTATAAATCAGCCCTTGATAGTCAAGTTCAAAAGACTAGACTAGTCATGATGAGTTCAGTATCGGTTTCCGACTTGAAGGCGAACCTGTCTCGCCACCTTCGTGAGGTTCGGCGTGGTGGCGAGATTCAGATTCTTGACCGGGGCAGGCCGGTCGCCCGGCTGGTGCCCCCGACCGTCTCCGGCGATAGCCACAGGGAGCGGCTGATCAGCACGGGGGTTCTGCGCCCGGGCCAGGGAGACTCGGCCGCGATCCTGGAAGAGTCGCCTCCAATACTGCAAACCAGCATCTCGGAAGCTCTGGATCAAGACCGCGCCGACCGGTTGTGAGGTACTGGGACGCGTCAGCACTTGTCCCTCTGCTCGTCTCAGAACCAAGCACCGACCTGGCCCGAACCTGGCTAGCCGACGACAGCGAAATCGTCACGTGGGCGTGGACATGTGTGGAAATTGCCAGTGCAATCGAGCGGCGGGCCCGAGAGGGTGCACTTTCTCGTCGAGATCGGCGACAGGTGCTTGAGCGGTTGGAAACCTTCGCAGACACCTGGGATGAAGTCACCGAGGTCTTGGCTGTGAGGTCGCGTGCCAGCTTGCTGCTGGCCCGGCATCCCTTGAGGGCCGCAGACGCGGGACAACTTGGAGCGGCCTTGTTGGTCAACGAGCAGCTAGACGGACGGCCTCTGTCGTTCATGTGCTTGGACCGCCGCCTATCAGAAGCAGCGGAACTCGAAGGGCTAAGAGTTGCAGACGGGTAAATCGCTGGGGCGCGGTGCCTGAGATCCTGGAGAATGGGGCGATGAGCGGGCAGGGGCCGGTGAAGGTGGACGCGGGAGCGGGACGCTCGGTGGTGAGCTGGGCGTTCGACGCGGAAGCGGAAACCTTGGTGCAGGCTCAGCGGACGGCCCGCAGCCCGGCGGTGTCGGGGCCGGTGGCGCTGATGGCCGATGCCCATGTGGGCATGGGGGCCACCATCGGATCGGTGATCCCCACCGAAGCGGCCATCATCCCCGCCGCGGTGGGGGTGGACTTGGGCTGCGGAATGACCGCGGTCCGCACTTCGCACACCGCGTCGCAGCTGCCTGACAACCTCAATGGCGCACTCGACGCCGTTGCTGCCGCGGTGCCCGCGGGGTTCAACGCCCACCCAGAGGCCACAACGGAGGCGCGCCATTGGCTGCGAAATCGTCAGCTCCCCAACAAGGCGGCTGTCCACAACAAAGTCAAGGCCAAGATGGGCGCCCAGCTCGGCACCCTGGGTGGCGGAAACCATTTCGTCGAGATGAGCCTGGACGATGACGACGGCGTGTGGGTAGTGCTGCACTCCGGATCGCGGGGCGTGGGCAACGCCCTGGCCAAAATGCACATCAAGGCTGCACAGAAGACTTGCCGGAAGGCGGGCCGGGAACTGGAAGACCTCGACCTGGCCTACCTGATCGAGGGCGACGACGGGTTCGACGCCTACGTAGCCGACATGCTGTGGGCCCAGGACTACGCCCGGGCCAACCGGGCGCTGATGACCGAGGCGGTGTTGGGCGCGCTGGCAGCCGCCACCGGACTGGACTTCACCTCGGCCAACACCATCGACTGCCACCACAACTACGCCGAAAAGGAGACTCACGGCGGCACGGTGACGTGGGTGACACGCAAGGGAGCCATCCGGGCCCGTGAGGGCGACCGGGGAGTCATCCCCGGGAGCATGGGAGACGACACCTACATCGTGTCTGGACGGGGATGCTCCCAGTCGTACCACTCAGCGTCACATGGCGCGGGCCGGTTGATGAGCCGCACTCGGGCCAAGCGGGAGATCACCCCTGAGCAACTCAACAAGCTGATGGCCGGTCGAACCTGGCAGGCCGACCAGGCCGACAAGCTGACCGACGAGGCCCCCGGCGCCTACCGCTCCATCGCCGCGGTGATGCAAGCCCAGCAAGACCTGGTGGACATCGAACACCGCCTCAGCGCCATCTTGAACTACAAGGGCTGCTGAGCCCGGTTGAGTCAGGCGCGGCGGCGCTTGATCTCTTCGGTGATGGCGGGGATCATCTCGTGGAGGTCGGCGATTACGGCCCAGTCGGCTTTGACCACCATGTTGGCTTCGGGGTCGATGTTGATGGCCAAGATGTGCTTGCTGGCCTTGGCGCCCACCCAGTGCTGGATGGCGCCGGAGATGCCTGAGGCGATGTAGATCTCGGGGGTGATGCGGGTTCCGGTCTGGCCCACCTGATCGGAGTGGGGCCGCCAGCCGTTGTTGGTCACCGCCCGGCTGCAACCCACCCGGCCCCCCAGCATGGCGGCCAATTCCTCGAGCGGAGCGAAGGCTTCGGGCGATCCCACCCCCCGGCCGCCGCCGATCACCACCGGCGCGGTCGACAGGGTGACCCCGGCCTCAAGCACCACCCGGTCTTTGACCATGGTGCGGGCCAGCGACGGGTCCAAGTCGACATCGACCGGCTCAGCCGTCGGATCCACCGCCGGCTGGGCCGGCTGAGCGGCCAATGTGTGCAGTCCGCAGGTCACCAAGGGCAGCTTCGACTCGAGCCGAGCGTCTTCCAACAGCGACCCGCCCCATTGCTGGCGGGTCATGGTCCACTCCCCTGCTCCGTTGTCGGGCTGCACCTCGATGCAGTTGGCCACCAAGGGCAGATCTAGTCGGGCGGCAACCTGGGCCATGATCTCATTGCCCCGCTCGCTGCCCCCGGCCAGCACCGCCGCCGGATTGAGCCGTCGAATCAGCTGGGCTGCGGCCTCGCCCCAGGCCTCGGGGCTGAAATCGGCCAGCACGTCATCGACAACGGTGTACACCGCCTCGGCTCCGTAGGCCCCGGCCTCGCCCACCATCTGGGCGTCGTCGGTGGCAATCAGCGCGGCATGCAGCGGCGCCCCCATCTGGGCTGCCAGCCCCCGCCCGAAAGTCAGCGCCTCCCGGGCGGCCTCGTCCATGGACCCCCGGTCGTGCTCCAGCACCACGAGCAGCATCACACCACTCCCAGTTCTTCCCCGGCACATGTCGACATCGCCAGTTCCAAGCACGCCATCTCAGACCACGCCTAACTCATCCAGCACGTCCACCACGGCTGGGGCGGCCTCGGGGCCGTTGCCCAAGACCACCGTCTCGGTGACCGCCTCCCGGGGCCGGTGCAGCCGCACCAGCGACTGCCCGCCGGGCTCGGCCCCGGAGGCCACCTCGGCTACCTCCAGCTTCTTGGACGCCAGCCGCCCCCGCATAGTGGGGTACCGGGGCAGGTTGAGGCCCTCTTTGACCCCGACCGCGGCCGGCATGGGCAGCTCGTACACCTCGAAACCGCCGTCGATCTCCCGGCGAGCCCGCACCACCCCGCCATCGGTCTCGAAATCCGCCTCGATGCCCTTGATGCCGTTGACAATGGGACGGCCCAGGGCATAGGCCACCCTCACCCCTACTTGGAAGCCGCCGGAGTCGGCCGACTCGTTGCCGAACACCAAGAGATCGAAGGGGCCGTCGTCGGCCTCCAGGCCCTCGATGGCCTCGGTGAGAGCGACAGCAGTGCGCTGGGGATCCCAGGCCAAGCCGTCGGTGGCCACCAGCACTCCGTGGTGGGCGCCCACCGAGGCGGCGTAGCGCAACTGCTCGGCAGCCTCGGGCGGTCCCAGCGTCAGCACTGTCACCTCGCCGCCGTGGCGCTCGGTGAGCTGCACGGCCTCCTCCACCCCGCACTCCTCATGGGGGCTGGTGGCAAAGCCCAGGTGGGTGGCGTCCACCGCGAGGCCGTCGGCGGTCACGTTGATCTTGGCGCCGGGCGCCGCCACCCGCTTCACACAGCACAAGATCCTCATGGCCGGTCTGTCTCCGTCACTCCAACCAGGATCCTCATGGCGACCGCTCCGCTAGCTCCGCATCCGGGAGTCTTGCGGATCGAACACCGCGCCGGTGCCGGCCACCTTCGCCGGGAAGAGTTCGTTCATATACATCACCTGGAGATAGGTGCCCGGCTGGGCTAGCTCAGCGGGGAGATAGGCCATCAGCAGGTGCTTGCCCACCGAAGGCCCCGGCCCCGCGGTGGTCACCCGCGACACCCGACCGTGGGAGTCGGTGATCCGCTGGCCGTCCTGGGTCAAGATGGGCTCATTGCCCCCCTGCATGTAGCGCTTGCGGCCCTGGGCGTCGGTCAAGTCCTCCACGGTGAGCACGCACATCGACACCTCGGGGTCGCCGGCTTCTCGAGCGGCCAGGTAGGCCTCCTTGCCGATGAACGGCGCGGCCTTCACCTTGGGCCGGGCCAGGCCGGCCTCCAGCGGGTTGTACTCGCTCTCCAACTCGGCCCCCATGAGCCGGTAGCCCTTCTCCAACCGACCCGATGTGCCGTACACCCCGCCGCCGGTGGGGCGCAGTCCGAAGTCGGCGCCCACCGCCATGAGCGCATCCCACAAAACCGGGCCGTCGTCCCAGGCGGCGTAGATCTCCCAGCCGGTGTCGCCCACATAGGAGATGCGAAACAGCGTGGCCTCAATGGTTCGGCCCCCGCAGTTCAGCTCCACCTCCACCAGCGAGCCGTAGGGCGACCCGGCCTGGCTCAGGTCTTGGCTGGTCAGCGCGCCGATCACATAGGGGGCGTTGGGGCCCCACACCCCGAGGGTGGTGATCTGGTCGGTGATGTTGGCAAAGCTCACCGAGCCGTCGGTGGGCAGGTGGCGGCGGGCCCAGAACTCGTCGCGGCCGCCGTCGAACACGCCGGTGACGATGCGCACCCGCTCGGTGCCCATCCGCATCATGGTCAAATCGGAGTGGAATCCGCCGTCGGGGGTCAGCCACGGGGTGTAGATGGAGCGGCCCACCGGCACGTCCACCTTGTTGACCGCCAGATAGTCGGCGTAGGCCACCGCGCCGGGCCCGCTCAGCTCGAAGATCTGAAAGGCACTCAGGTCCACCATCCCGCAGTTCTCCCGCAGGTTGAGGTGCTCGGCCACGGTGATGGGGCTCCACCACCGGGCGTCCCATTCCACCTCCCGGCCCTCCACCTCGTAGCGGTCCACCAGATCGGCGTTGGACTCGAACCACTGGGGCCGCTCCCAGGTGCGGGCCTGGAAGAACTCGGCCCGCAGTTCCTGCTGGCGGGAGAAGTAGGGGCTGACTCGGAGGTTGCGGCGGCTCTCCCACTGCTCTTGGGGGTGGACGATGCCGTAGGTCTTGTTGAAGTGCTCAGCGGAGCGGGCCCAGATGTGGTCGTCGCCCCGCTCCTCGGCGTAGAAGCGGGACACGTCGGCGCCGTGGACGTCGATCACCCGGGGGTAGCCGAAGGTCATCCACTCGGCCACCACTTGGGCCATGCCCGGCCCTTCCTTGACCCAGATGGCCGCGGCCGACCACAGGTTGCGGACCTCGGGGAGCTCCCCCAGACACGGCATGGCGTCGGGGGTGAGCGACAACAGGCCGTTGATGGCGTATTTGATCTCGGCGTCGCCCAGCATGTCCATCAGGTCGATGGCCTGCTCCATCTGGAGGTCGAAGTCGTCGTCGGTAAACGGCATCTCAGTGGGTGAAAGGGCGGCCTCCTCGTTGGAGGGGATCTCGTCGGGGTGGTGGAAGATGGGCCGGTGGCCGTACGACCCCACTTCCATCGACCCGGCCGACTGGCGCTCGTAGCAGAAGGTGTCCATGTCCCTAACGATGGGGTAGCCGATCTCGTTGTTGGTCTCGGCCAGGATGTCGAGCGGGCCGACGTCCACCATCTGGTGCACCGCGGGCACCAGCGGGATATAGGCGTCGGCCATGTTGGCCACCCGGTTCGACCACACTCCGCAGGCAATCACCACGTACTCGGTCTCGATGGTGCCCTTGTCGGTGACCACTGCTTTCACGGTGCGGTCGCCGGGGTTGGGGCCGTCGGTGGTGATGATGTCGAGCACCTCGGTGTTGGCCGCCACATGGCAGCCCCCGTTCACCGCGACATTGCGCATCTGGGTGCCGGTCTCCAGCGAGTCCACCACCGACACCGTGGGGCAGTAGAAGCCCTCCAAAACGATGTCGGTGTTGACGAACGGCACCAGCTCCTTCACCTCTTCGGGGGTCAACAGGTGGGCCTCCACCCCCCAGGCGACAGCCGAGGTCATGCGCCGTTTGAGCTCGTCCACCCGTTCTTGGGTACGGGCCACCTCGATGCCGCCAGAGTCAACGGAAAGCCCCAGGTCGCGATACTGGTTGGCGCTTTGCACCCCCAGCAGGCACATCTCTTTGTTGTGGTCCACCGGGAAGATGAAGTTGGAGGCGTGGCCGGTGGACCCGCCGGGGTTGGGCAGCGGGCCCTTGTCCAGCAACACCAGATCGGTCCACCCCAGCTTGCTCAGGTGCCCGACCAGGCAGTTGCCCACGATTCCCGCACCGATTACGACGCACTTGGCCTTCTCTGGGACCTCAGCCATGTCCTGCCTCCATCATGATGCCCAGCCAGCTCCTAAATGGTAGTGCTTCGCGACCGCAAGCGTTGCACTTCTGGTCCGTATTATGGTACAGTTCCGTTATGCGGAACGACTCGGCCAGTCTAACGCAGTGGGAAGAACCGCAACCGTCCGGGCCGAATCTGGATGTCCAAGAGCTCATTCGGAGCGCGGTTTTCGAGATAATTCCCCTGAACAACGCCATCGAGGCCATCGACGCGCTGCCCGAGAAATCAAGGGTTTCGGTCACCGCATCGGCCACCAAAGGCCAAAACGCCACACTGGAACTGGCCGAACTGCTTATTGATCGCGGTCACCACGCCATCCCCCATTTCTCGGCCCGGTTGATGAGAGACCGCGGCCAAGTCAAAGACCTGGCCGCCTGGGCCAAGGACAACGAGGTGACCACCGCCTTTGTGATCGGCGGCGACGCCACTGAGCCGGGGGCCTACCCCGACGCCCTCAGCTTCATGCGGGACCTGTTCGAGCACGACCACGGGCTGAGCACGATCGGCGTGGCGGCCTATCCCGACGGCCATCCCCTCATCAGCGAGGACGTGCGCCGAGATGCCCTGTTCGCCAAACAGGGTCTTCTGGCCGAGGCCGGGCTGCGGGGCTATTGCAGCACCCAGATGTGCTTCGACCCGGCCAGGATCATCGCCTGGTTGAAAGCCGAGCGGTTCGACGGGCTGACCCTGCCGGTACACCTGGGCATCCCCGGCGCAGTTGAGCGGACCCGGCTGCTCACCATCGGCGCCCGCCTCGGCGTCGGCCAGTCGCTGCGCTATCTCCGCAAGAACCGCCGATCGGTGGCCAAGCTGCTGGGCTCATCGGCCCACGACCCCTCCGACCTGCTGGATGCCCTCAGCAGCCAGCTGACCCCGCTCGGCATCGTCAGCCTCCACATCTTCACCTTCAACCAGGTAGAGCCCACCGCCGCCTGGCAACAAGCCCTCCTCCACAGCTGATCTGGTTACCGGCGTCGATTCCCGCTAGCTAGCGCCGCCTTCGGCTAGCAGGGCGGCGAGGCTGCGGCGCCATTCTACGGAGGGGCGGTCGGATTGGACGCTGACGGTGGCGGTTAGGTCCATGGGGAGGACGCCTTCGAGCTTCTCCAGCATGGCCTTGTCTTCGGCGCCGATGGCCAGGTCGAACTGCATGATCTCCTCGGCGGGTACTGAGAAGTCGTCGTTGCGCCACACCACGAAGTTGAACAGCGAGTTCACGTCGTCCATCGGCGTGGTCAGCAGCAACAAGATGTGCTCCAAACCGGACTCGTAGGCGATGGTGCTGCGTACCGAGAACGGCAGCACGTACCCGGTGGTCATCCGGCGGTGCAGCACGTCGTCGTCCTGGCCGGTGACAGTCTGGCCCGCGCCGCTGGTGTTGTTGGCGTTCACTTCATACACGTAGCCCCGATAGCCGTCGGGCAACTCGCCCATCTCCAGCGGCGGCACCACCGTCTCCTGGGCCAGGCCGAAGGTGGCGGTGTGGACGAACGGGAAGTGGGAGAAGTCCATGAAGTTGTCGGTGATCCGGGTAGCCGACACCGCCCACTGCTGGAATGGGGTATTGAGCCGCCGGAACGAGGGATTGCCCTCCTGGGGGATTTCGGGGATCCGCCCCAGCGGCTTGCCCGGACACAGCCACACCAGCCCGTAGCGCTCCTCCACAGAAACCGTGTCGAGGTGGGCTTTGGGCGGCACCGGGGTGCCCGGCGGCGACGACGGCACCAGCTCGCACCGGCCCCCGGCCCCGAACCGCCACCCGTGATAGGGGCATTGCACGCAGCCGTCCACCATGGTCCCGGCCGACAGCGGGGCCTCCCGGTGGGGACAGCGGTCGGGCGCAGCAGTGAGCGACCCGTCCCCTGAGCGCCACAACACATAGCTGCGGCCCAGCACCTGAATCCCCACCGGCCCCGGCGCGATGTCCTCGACAAGGGCTATCGGATACCACTGGTGGTCGAGCGCGGGCTGCCCGACGAGCTGGCCAAAACCGCCGTTCTCCTCCATGGGCCGATGTTACCCCCGCCGCCCATTTCGTGTTCCCGCGCCGATCCGCCATTAGGGTCGATGGACGTGCCCGCAGCCGACTGGGTTATTACCGGCGACATCGTGACCATGGACACTGAGCGCACCATTGTCATGGGGGGTGCGGTGGCGGTGACCGGCGGTGTGATCGCCGCGGTGGGCAAGGCGGGCGACATCCGTGGACGGTATCCGGATGCCCCAAAACGGGGGTCGGCGGACTCGCTGGTCACTCCCGGCTTTGTCAACGCCCATCAGCACCTGACCGCCGACCGGCTGGTGGCCTCCGCCATCCCCGACGATTTGCCCCCCGGAGCGGCCATCTTCGAGTGGATCGTCCCCGTCCACGAGCACGTGACCAGCGGCGACGACGAACTGGCCGCCACCCTGGGGCTGATGGAGGCGGTAACCAACGGCATCACCACCACCATCGACGCCGGCACCGTGGCCCACCCCGACCGGGTGGCCCAGGCCATGGCCGCGGTGGGCGTGAGGGGCGCCATCGGCCGCTGGGGTTCCGACGCCGACGGCCTGCCCCAGTCCGCCCCCGCCGACAAGGTGATCGACGCCCAGCGGGATCTATTGGAGCGATACCCGCCCGGCGGCTTGGTGGAGGCGTCGGTCACGCTGGTGGGACACGACTTGATGTCCGACGAATTGGTGGCCGCCGCCGCTGATCTGGCCCGCTCGACCGGTCGGCGACTGAGCTTTCACCTCTCCCCCACCCCCGATGACGCCGACCGCTACCTCGAGCGCACCGGGCACCGCCCGCTGGTACACCTCGACCACTTGGGGGTGCTCGGGTCCCACGTATTGGTGGGCCACGCCGTTCACATAGACGACGCCGAGACAGACGCCCTGGTACGCACCGGCACCGCGGTGGCCTCCTGCCCGTGGGCCTACCTACGGCTGGGCCAAGGGCTCACCGAGCAATTCGCCCATCTGGACCTGTGGCGACGGGGCGGACGGCTGGCGCTGGGCTGCGACACTGAGAACGCCGGCGACGCCATCGACGGGCTGCGGGCCGCGGCCCTGTTCGCCGGTCTGGCCAAGGACACCTCCGCCGACCCCACCGAGTTCGGCGCCCACCACGCCTTCGAGCTGCTGACCATCGCCGGAGCCACCGCAGTGGGCATGGCCAACCGGATCGGCTCCCTGGAGGCGGGCAAGGCCGCCGACATAGTGGTGATCGACCGCTCGGGAATCCAGTGGCAGCCGCCCAGTCCCGACCCGATCCTGCAACTGGTGTGGGCCGGCGGAGGCCGCTCGGTCACCGACGTTCTGGTCGACGGCCGACTCGTGGTCGACAACGGCCGCTGCACCACGGTGGACGCCGACTCTCTGCAATCTGAGGCCCGCCAAGCCGCCCGATCCCTCATCGAGCGATCAGGGATCCGCCCCCGTTCCCGCTGGCCGATGCGATAGCCAACAACATCAACTAGAAATAGAGCCGATGACCTATCCAAACACCCTCATCTTCGTTGACTTCCCCTCCGATGACCCCGAGGCGTCAGCCGCCTTCTACCACGAGGTGTTCGGCTGGGAGGTGGAGCCCCGCCCCGCAGGCGTGTTCCACCGCATCGTCCCCGGCCAGAACTTCCAGTTGGACGACGGATCGCAGAGCGAGATCGGCAACCTGCACATGGGGATCCACAACGCGGCCAACGCCCGCCCCCACCCCGACCCCGCCGGCGTCGAGCCCCGCGGCCTGTCCCAAGACGGCCGCACCGTGCGGATCTGGATCATGGTGAGCGACGACGACTCCTCCGATGCCATCATGGAACGAGCCGTGGCCCGGGGGGCCACCGAGCTGTGGCGCGACCACTACTGGGCCGAGTTCAACGGGTTCAACGCCGCCTTCAAAGACCCCTGGGGCAACACGCTGATCTTGTGGACCAAGGGCGGCGACGACCCCCAGATCCCCGACGGCTGGACGAACGAGTAAAGCTGCTGTGACCGACCACACCCCCGTCTACGACGTCCATCCCCCCGCCGCCCGCTGGACCCACATCGCCCTGCGGGTGGCCGACATGGACGCCACCATCGACTGGTACACCACCTACACCCCGATGCGGCTGTTGGACCGGCGCGAAGACCACATGGGCTACGGGGCCTGGCTGGGCCACGGCGACTCCGCCGACTCGCCGTTCATATTGGTACTGGCCCAGTTCCTCCCCGAGACCGACCCGTTCAAAGGATCGCCCATTGCCAAGCTGGCGCCCTTCGCCCACCTGGGCATCGAGCTGACCAGCCGAGAGGCGGTGGAGGAGACCGCGGCCAAAGCCAGCGCCGGCGGGTGCCTGGCCATGCCCCCCACCGACATGCCGCCCCCCATCGGCTACATCTGCATGCTGGCCGACCCCGACGGCAACATGGTGGAGTTCTCCTACGACCAGGGCGTCTACGCCCTGGCCCGCGAACTGGCCCAGCAGCAGAGCTGAGCCAACAGCTCTGAGGCGCCTGACCGGGAGGCTCTGATGACTGATGTCATGCAAGGTGTCCGCATCCTCGAGGTGGCCGAGCACACCTTCGTGCCCGCGGCTTCGGCGATTCTGGCCGAGTGGGGTGCCGAGGTCGTCAAGATCGAGCACGTGGAGCGGGGCGACGCCATGCGGGGCCTGGCCTCCAGCGGCACGGTTTCGCTGGGTGACGGCGCCCATGTGCTGCTGGAGCACTCCAACCGAGGCAAGCAGAGCCTCGGCCTCGACCTGACCTCCGAGGCGGGCCTCGACATCTTGTACCGCCTGGCTGAGGCCAGCGACGTGTTCCTCACCAACAAGCTGCCCAGCGTCCGCCAAAAGCTGCACATAGACCTCGACGAAATCCGAGCCCACAATTCCGACATCATCTACGTGTGCGGCGGCGGCCAGGGCGAGAGAGGACCCGACCGCGACAAGGGCTCGTACGACTCGCTGGCCTACTGGTCTCGTTCCAGCGTGGCTGCGGCGCTCACTCCCCCCGACGACGACCAGGTAGTCGGCCCTCCAGGCCCGGCGTTCGGCGACTCCATCGGGGCCATGACCATCGCCGGGGGCATCATGGGCGCCCTGTTCCACCGGGAGCGCACCGGAGAGGCCACCACCGTCGACGTGTCCCTTCTGGGGGTTGGCATGTGGTCGATGGGCGCCACCATTGCCATGTCGCTCCAGCACCAGACCCCGTGGCGGGGCCGCCCCAAAGACATGCCCATTCGCAATCCCCTGAGCAACATCTACCGGACCAAGGACGGACGGTTCATAAGCCTCACCTGCCTGCAAGCGGGCAAGTACTGGGCCGAGACCTGCGCGGTGGTGGGTCGCCCCGAGTTGGCCGAAAACGATCGGTTCGCCGACGCCGGCCTGATAACCGAGAACGCCGCCGAGGGGGTCGAATTGCTGGCCGAGGCCTTCGCCGAGCGCACCCTGGCCGAGTGGCGCGAGGCCCTAGAGGGCTTCTCCGGGCAGTGGGCGGTGGTGCAGGACACCCTCGAGGTGGCCGGCGACCCCCAGGCGGTGGCCAACGGCTACGTGCAGCACTACGAGTCGGCCGAGGGCCACCCCTTCACCCTGGTGTCACCCCCGGTGCAGTATGGCGGCCGGCCGGCCACCCCCAAACGGGCCCCCGACTTCAACGAGCACGGCGATGAGGTCCTCCAGCGGATTCTGGGCCTCGACTACGACGAGATCATCCAGCTGAAGCTCCAAAACGTGATTCCCTAGCAGCGCGCCCGACGCCCCGGGCAGGGGGGCGAAGCTCAGCCGACCACCAGCGTGAGCTTGTCCCAACCCCGCACCGTGGAGGTGTGGGCCCGCTCGGAGCGGTCGAGGTCGACGGTCCAATCACCGAAGCGCTTGAGCATCTCATCGAGGGCCACCCGCCCCTCAAGGCGGGCCAGCGCGGCGCCAAGGCAGAAGTGCAGGCCGTAGCCGAACGAGAGGTGGTGGTCGATGTTGCGATGGATGTCGAAGTCATCGGCGGTCTCCCCCCATTTGCGGTGGTCGCGGTTGGCCGACCCGTTGAGTAGCAAGATGGCGCTGCCTGCGGGCACCGTCGTGCCGTAATACTCGACGTCCTCGTTCACGTAGCGGGCCTGCACCGGCGACGGCGCCTCGTAGCGCAGCGACTCCTCGATGGTGTTGGGGATGAGACCGGGATCGGCGGCCACCTCCCGGCGCTGGTCGGGATGCTGCCCGAGCGTCAGCATCGTCCAGCCGACCAGCTTGGTGGTGGTCTCGTTGCCCGCCCCCGACAGCAGGCCGATGTAGCCGAGGATCTCCTCCCGGGTGAGCCGGCGGACAACCCCGGTGTGGTCCTCGAACTCGGCCTGGATGAGCTGGGTCATCACATCGTCGGAAGGATTCTCCATCCGCCAGTCGATGTACTCGCCGTAGTTCCCCTCGGCCGCGACGTTTTCCATCGTCTCGACCGCATCCGCTACGGGCATCTCGCCAGACTCAAGCCGCAGCCCGCTGTCGATCTGGTCGCGGATGGCCTGCTGATCCGACTCGGGGATGCCGAGCAGCATACCGATCACCCGCATGGGCATCGGCGCCCCTATCGACTCGATCACATCGAAGCTCTCGGCGCCTTCGAGGGCGTCCAGCGCATCGGCACAGAAGCGCCGCACCTGGGGCTCGATGTCGTTCATCCGCTTGGGGGTGAACACCCGGGCCAGCAAGCTCCGATAAACCCCATGGCGAGGCGGATCGTCGAACAAGATCATGCCCGGGATCATGTCCACACCGGATTTGATCAGTTCCAAAACAGTTCCCCGCCCGGAGATCAGCCGAGTGTGGTCCTTGAGGCCTGCCTCCACGTCGTCCCAGCGGCTGAGCGCCCAGAAGTCGTGCTTTTCGTTGTAGTACAGCGGGCACTGGTCGCGCAGCCGCTTCCACACCGAGTGGGGATCGGCGTCGATCTCGAAGTCATAGGGGTCGTAGTAGGGGGCCTCGGTGGCCAATGCCGTCATGCTCCAACTCCTTAGGCGATGCCCGCTCTGCCCTGTGGCGTTCATCTGGCCAGAAAGTACCATGCTTTCCGAAACCGAAAAGCACGTTCCCCCGGGGCGCCCATGAACCAAGCGCAGATGGCCGACATCATTGAGATCGAGCAGTTGCTCGCCCGCTATGCCGTCGCCATGACCAAAGACGACATCGACACCGTCATCGAGGTGTTCACCCCAGATGGCGCCTACCGCGCATTCGGCGACGAGTACGCCCTAGCCGACTTCCCCCGGCTGGTGGCCGCCGCCCCCAAGGGGCTGTTTTTGGTCGGCCCCCCCGAGATCGAACTCGACGGCGACGAGGCCACCGGAACCCAGCCGCTGTGCTTCATCGACCAGACCAACCACGACATGCGGATCGGCTACTATCACGACACCTACCGCCGCGCCGACAAGGGCTGGCGGCTGGCCACCCGTTCCATGACCTTCTTGCGCCGCAGCGGCTCCCGCGACGCCGGTCGCCCCCACGACCCCGACCGCCCTGAGCCAGCGGCAGGATGAAAGCGACCACGGTGAGCAGCTCAATCAGCTTGACGATCATTTTCCGGGGCAAGCGCCGCACCATGGAGTACGTGGAGGGCGACACGGTGCTCGAATCCGCCCGGCGAGCCGGGCTCAGCCCGCCATCCTCCTGCGAGGCGGGCAACTGCGCCACCTGCATGGCGTTTCTCGCCGAGGGCAGCGTCACCATGCGGGCCAACGAGGCGTTGGAACCCGACGAGGTGGAAGACGGTTTCATCCTCACCTGCCAGTCGGTCCCCGACTGCGACGCGGTGGTCGACTACGACAGTCTGTGATCGGGGACGATGGCGTGGAGGCAGAACCGCCAGACCTCCTCGCCGGTGATCGGTTGGCGCACCCCGGTGCTCCGGCCGGCGGTGACCGTGGCGGTCTGCAAGACGATGGCCGCCAACCGGCGAGGACGGCCCTCGCGTAGCAGGCCTTGCTTACCAATCAACTCCACGATTTCGGCCACGTACTCGGTCGCCGGGGCATAAGCAGCCACCACCTCCTCGGGGTGGTCCACCAGCAGCCGCTGGGCGAACTCGGCGAACAGCGGCTGCTCAGACACCCGTCCCGGCGCGCACAGTTCGTACAGCATCAAGACCACCTGCTCCAGCCGTTCTAGCGGGTCGCCGTCGGTGGTCGCTTCCCGGATGCGAGCCACCGCGATGCCCATCTCCTCTTCGAACAGCACCAGCAGAAGCTCGTGCTTGCTGTCGAAGTACTGGTAAAAGCTCCGCACCGACTGCTTGGACTGATCAACCACCTCTTGAACGGTGAACTCCGTCGAAGCCTTCGCCGCGATCACATCGCGAGCTGCATCAAGGAACTGCTGTACCCGCTTGGCCGCCCGCTCCCGGGCGTTCCGAGTCGAGCGCTCGATGGCCCGATCCCGCCATACCGTGTCGCCGGCCCGCTCGTCTACCTTCATCGCCCTAGCTAGCCCGCTCAGCGCCGGTCCCGGCACCGCCTTGGCCCATGTTCTGCCAGCGGGCCTGGACTTGCGCCGCAGTCAGCTTCTCGCGATTGCTCATCGCCCGGATGCTCACGTCGTGCCCAGCAGCCGCCTCTCGCAGCGCCCCTACGGTGGCCTGCTCGCGGGGCACATGGGCGAAGGGGTCAAACGAGTACCACCGCATGGCGTTCTCGTGGGTGATCTTGGCCGCCTCGACCTTGGTCACCCCAGCCTCGGTCATGAGCTGGGCCAGCTCCTCGGGGGCATCGGGCCAAGCCGAGTCGCTGTGGGGGTAGTCGCACTCCCAGCTGATGTTGTCGATGCCGATCTGGTTGCGCAGGTACACCCCGGTGTGGTCGGAGATGAAGCAGGTGAGAAAGTGCTCGCGGAACACGTCGCTGGGCATCCGGTCGCCGAAGTCCTGGCCGGTCCAGCGGTGATGCATGTCGTAGGTGCGGTCGACCCGCTCCAAGAAGTAAGGCACCCACCCGGTGCTCCCCTCCGACAAGGCGATGCGGATGGCGGGGAACTCCTTGAGCACCCGCGACCACAACAGGTCGGCGGCAGCCGACTGGATGTTCATCGGCTGAAGCGTGATCATCACATCAGGGGGCGAGTCGGGCGCGGGGAAGCTGAGCTGGCCCGACGATCCCAGATGGATCGACAGCACCGTGTCGGTGTTGCACACCGCGGTCCACAGCGGATCCCAATAGGGATCGTGGAAGCTCGGATAGCCCAGCGCGGCCGGGTTCTCGGTGAACGAGAGCGAGTGGCAGCCCTTGTCGGCCACCCGGCGCACCTCATCGGCGCACTTTTTGGCATCCCAGATCACCGGCAGCGCCATAGGAATGAACCGGCCCGGATGGGCCCCACACCACTCGTCGATGTGCCAGTCGTTGTAGGCCCGCACCAGGGCCAAGCCGAACTCCTCGTCTTCCACCGCGAACAGGCGGGCGGCGAAGCCGGGAAAAGACGGGAAGTTCATCGACGACAGCACCCCGCACGCGTTCATGTCCTTGACCCGCTCATCCACGATGAAACACCCCGGTCGGATCTCCTCCAGCGACTGGGGTTCCACCCCGTACTCCTCCTTGGGCCGCCCGGCCACCGCGTTGAGGGCCACGTTGGGCACCTCGACCTCGCCGAACCGCCACACGTCTGCTCCGTCGTCGCGGCGAACTATGCGAGGGGCGTCAGCCTTGAACCGCTCGGGAAGATGGGCGTCAAAAAGGTCAGGAGGCTCGATGATGTGGTCGTCGACGCTGATGAGAGTGAGTTCCTCGGGGGCAAATGCCATTGCCGCCTCCTAGGTGCGAATCTGGGTCAAGGTTAGGCTGGGAATGAGATTCCCCTATTATCGCAACAACATTCCCAGTGTCCGGAAAGGAACCGCGATGCGCAACCCTACGTCCACCGCCCTGCACGGGCGAGGGGTGCTCGACATTGACACCGGCGAGGTGGTCGAGCCCGGCTATGTGCGGGTAGAAGGCGACCGCATCGCCGAGGTGGGCGCCGACAGCAGCATCACCAGCGACTGCGAAGAGGTCATCGAGCTTCCCGATCTCACCCTGTTGCCCGGCTTCATGGACATGGAGGTCAATTTCTTCATGGGCGGGCCGGGCGCGGGGCTGTTCGACCCGGTGCAGACCAACCCGGCCAAGATGACGCTGCGGGCCACCGCCAACGCCCGGCGAACTCTGCTGGCCGGGTTCACCACGGTGCGAAACCTGGGCCTGTTCCTGAAGACGGGGGGATACCTGCTCGACGTGGCCCTGGGCGAGGCCATCGAGGCCGGCTGGGTGGACGGTCCCCGCATCGTGCCCGCGGGCCACGCCATCACTCCTACCGGCGGCCACCTCGACCCCACCATGTTCCAGGCTCTCGCCCCCGACGTCTTGCCGATATCGGTGGAAGAAGGGGTGGCTGACGGCATCGACCAGATTCGCCGGGCCGTGCGCTACCAGATCAAATACGGCGCCCAGGTGATCAAGTGCTGCGGCTCCGGTGGGGTGATGTCGCACACCGGCTCGGCCGGCGCCCAGCAGTACTCCACCCAGGAGCTGGCCGCCATTGCCGACGAGGCCCATCGCCGGGGGCTCAAGGTGGCCACCCACTGCCACGGCGACGAAGCCGTCCGCTCGGCCATCGAGGCCGGCATCGACTGCATAGAGCACGGCTTTTTGATGGAGGACGACACCATCCAGCTCATGGCAGACACCGGCACGTTTCTGGTGAGCACCACCGCGCTGACCGAGAACTGGGACGTGAGCGACCAGGCTCCAGAGCTCCAGGAAAAGGCCGCCAAGGTTTTCCCCAAGGCGAAGCAGACCATCTCCAAGGCCATCGAGGCCGGGGTGAAGATCGCCACCGGCAGCGACGCCCCGGCCATCTGGCACGGCCGCAACGCCGAGGAACTGGTGACGCTGGTGAAGCGGGGCATGACCCCGCTGGGAGCCATTCGGGCCGCCACTGTGGTCAGCGCCGACCTCATCGACGCCCCCGACCTTGGCCGCATCGCCCCTGGGATGCTGGCCGACATCATCGGGTTGCCCGGCGATCCCCTCACCGAGATCCAGCGGGTGCAGTTCGTGATGAAAAACGGCCAGGTGTACCGGCGCTAAGGAGGCCCCATGCCCCACTTCCCCAAACCACCCGAGGGCAGTTGGACCGAGCACTATCCCGGCCTGGGAACCGCGCCGGTGTCCTACAAAGACTCCTACGACCCCGACTACTGGCAGCAGGAGATCAACACGATTTTCAAGAAAGAGTGGCTGTGCGTCGGGCGCGTCGAGCGATTGGGGCGAGGTGGCAGCTACTTCACAAGGGAGTTCCCCTGGGCCAAGCGCAGCATCGTGGTGGTGAAAGACCGCGACGGCACAGTGCGAGCGTTCTACAACGTGTGCCGCCACCGGGGCAACAAACTGGTATGGGACGACTTCCCCAATGAGGAGACCTCCGGGGTGTGCCGCCAGTTCTCCTGCAAGTACCACGGCTGGCGCTACGACCTAGACGGCTCGCTCGCGTTCATCCAGCAGGAAGAGGAGTTCTTCAACGTCGACAAAGAGGCCCTCGGCCTGGTGCCGGTGGCCTGCGACGTGTGGGAGGGCTTCATCTTCGTAAACCTCGACCCTGAGCCACGCCAGACGCTGGCCGAGGCCCTTGCCCCGCTTTCCGAGGGCCTGGCCGGCTACCCGTTCGGCGAGATGACCCAGACCTACGAGGTGCGCTCGGAGGTCAACAGCAACTGGAAGCTGTTCATCGATGCCTTCGTCGAGTTCTACCACGCACCGGTGCTGCACCAGCGCCAAGCCACCGCCGAGGAGTCCCAGAAGCTGGCCAGCATTGGCTTCGAGGGCCTCCACTACGAGCTGTTCAGCCCCCATTCGATGGTGTCGTCATGGGGCGGCATGTCTCCCCCCAAAGACCCCAGAATGGTCAAGCCCATCGAGAACCTGCTGCGCAGCGGGCTGTTCGGCCCCTGGGACAAGCCCGCCGCGGTCAACGACAATCAAAACCTGCCGCCGCTGCTTAACCCGTCCAAGCACCGGGCGTGGGGCATCGACTCGTTTCTGGTTTGGCCCAACTTCATGATCTTGTTCTGGGAGACGGGCTGGTACCTCACCTACACCTACTGGCCGCTAGGCCCCAGCAAGCACTTGTTCGAGTCCACCCTCAACTTCGCTCCGCCTGAGAATGCCAGCCAGCGTGCCGCCCAGGAGTTCGCGTTCTCCACATTCAAGGAGTACGCCTTCCAAGACGCCAACACCCTGGAAGCCACCCAGACCATGATCGAGAGCGAGGTGGTGGACACCTTCATGCTCAACGACCAGGAGATCCTCTGCCGCCACCACCACGCCGCGGTGCGAGAGCAGGTGAACGCCGGCGGCCGCCCGACCAGCTATCCATGGATGCCGGCCCCGACGTCAGCCAACAGGGAGTGACGATGAGCGACACCGCGGCACTTCCCGCCGACTTCGCCGACCTCGCCCCCTTCGCCGATTGGGCTCTCGACACTTGGCGGGAGCGCTACGAGAAGCGCCTGGCCTCGTCGATGGACGAGATGCAGGCCTTCTACGATGCCATGATGCCCCGGCTGACCGAGATCCTCGAGCACTGCGACAGCTTCGATCTCGACAACCTGCCCGACGACGCCCGCAACCTGCTGCTGATGTCGTTCTCCCTGTGCGAGGCGTCGTTCCCGGTAGAGGCGTGGCGCCAGCCCCGCGTCCCCGACAGCGGATCGGCTGATTTGGAGATGGTCCGCGAGCCGCCGCTGTAACGTCAAGCGTCTTGGCAGCAATGGATCCTGAGACCTTTCGCCGCGACTTGGGGGCGTGGCTCGACGCCAACGCCGCCGAGCTGACCCCGCCGTACGAGGGCGCGGGCACGATGGACGAGCAATTGGCCCACTACTCCCACGTCAAACGGGCCCTCTACGATGCCGGATTTGGCCGCTACGGATGGCCGGAATCAGTCAACGGGCTGGGAGGATCTCCGCTTCTGCGAGCCATCGTCGGCGAGGAGATCAACCTGCGGGGGCTGGCCGACCCCAGCCCCTGGACGATGATCGAAGTGCTGGCCCCCACTGTCATCGATTTCGCCCGGCCAGAGATTGCCGCCAGCCTGGTGCCGCCGTTCATCCGCGGCGACGAAATGTGGTGCCAAGGATTCTCCGAGCCGGACGCGGGCAGCGACTTGGCCTCCATATCGTGCCGGGCGGCCAAGACCGACGGCGGCTGGGTGGTGAGCGGCCAGAAGATCTGGACCAGCTTCATCCAATACGCCCAGCGCTGCGTGCTGCTGGTCCGCACGGGAGAGCCGGGCAGCGCCCATCGGGGCATCACCGCATTGCTGGTGGACGTGGACTCCCCCGGCATCACTTTCAGCTCCATCGAGACCATGCACGGGCGGCATGACTTCGCCGAGGTGTACTACGACGAGGTGTTCGTGCCCTCCGATCGGCTCATCGGCGAGGAGAACGGGGGCTGGCAGGTAGCCATGGACATCCTCCCCTACGAGCGGTCCACCACGTTCTGGCACCGGGGCGCCCTGCTGCACCGGCGCTGCTCCGACCTGGTGGCCCAGGTGGTGGCTTTAGGCGACCGCAGCGATACCGCGGCCAAGGCCCTAGGCCAGGCATTCCAGTCGCTGGTCGCCTTCCGCAGCCGATCCCGAGATACCCAGCACCGCTTGGCCGGCGGCCAGCAGCTCGGCGTGGAGACGTCGATCGACAAGATCCTCATCACATCGGCCGAACTGGAGCTGTTCGAGGCGGCCCGCGACCTGCTCGGAGGCGTGGTGGAGTTCGACGACGATCTCGACGCGGCCATGTGGCGAACCGACTACCTCTATTCCAAGGCAGCACCCATCTACGGGGGCACCGCAGAAATCCAGCGCAACATTGTCGCCCGGCGATTGCTTGATTTAGGGCCGGAGTCATGAGCGAGCTCATCGAAGCCGACGACCTAGCGCTGCTGGCTACCGGATTCGAGGCGGCCATGGCCGAAGCGCCCAGCCCGGGCGAGGCCGATCAAGCCCTGTGCGACCTCGGGTGGGCCGAGTTGCTCGACGCGTCCCCTACCCAGGGGGCGGCCACCGCATTCAGCGCCCTCGGAAAATCCAATTCGCCCGCCAGCTTGCTCGACGACGTGGTGGCCCATGCGCTGGGCACCGCCGTTTCTCCGGATACCTGCGTTGTGTTCCCCTCCCCCCACCAGGCAACCGCCCCAGCACAGCGCAGGGGCGACACCGTGGTGATCGATGGGCTGGTGTCGGCCCGCCTAGAACGAGCGAATACCGCGGTGCTGGCGGTGGAGAATGGAGACGGGGCTGTAGCGACCGCCGTCGATGCCGCATTGCTCCACGTAACCGCGGCCAAAGGGGTGGATCCTGGCCACGCGTACCGCCGATTGTCCATGGAAATTGCGGCCGACGCCTTGACACCGCTGGCAACGAGGGGCACCTGGGAACCAGCCGTGGCCGCGGCCCAAGTGGCGCTGGCCCACCAGCTTCTTGGTGGGGCCCGGTGGATGCTGGCCGAGGCCCGCCAGCACGCCATCGACCGCGTGCAATTCAGTCGCCCGGTGGCGTCGTTCCAAGCCATCCGCCACAGGCTGGCCGAATCGCTGGTCAAGATAGAGGGAGCCGCCTCGGTGGCCCAAGGTTGCCTTCATGATCCCGATCCGCTTTTGGCCGCTCTGGCCAAGTCGCTGGCCGGCCAAGCCGCCCTCACCACTGCGACCCACGCCCAGCAGGTGCTGGCCGGGATCGGCTTCACCGCTGAACACCAATTCCACCGCTGGATGAAGCGGACCCTGGTTATCGACACCCTGTTCGGCTCGGCCAGATCGCTCCCCACCGAGATTGGAAACAAACTCCTGTCGCAGGGCAGCGCCCCCCGCCTCATCCAGCTCTGACCACTAGGAGGACTCATGGGTCGAGACGACTACGCCAGCTACGCCAAGCACTGGACAGCCCCCGACTACACCGTGGACGACAACGGCAAGGTGGTTGGCGGCTATGTGCCCGATGGACCCAACAACTGGGGGCGGTGGGGCGACGACGACCAGCGCGGCACCCAGAACCTCATCGGCCCCGACCAGCGCATCCGGGCCGCCTCGCTGGTCCAATCGGGCAAGGTGTTCTCCTTGGCCCTGCCCATCGACGCCGAGGGCCCCCGGTTCCATACCCGCCCAGCGCCGCTGCACTGGTTCTTGATGTCCGGCTCCGACCAGGTGGTTGGCTCCCCTTATAGCGCCGCCGACCCCGACTTCCAATGGAACGACGACATGTTCCAGATGCCCCTCCAGGGCTCCACCCAGTGGGACGGCTTCGCCCACGTGATCTACCGGGACACGATGTACAACGGCTACTGGGCGGGCAACGTCACCGCCTACGGGGGCGCATCGGTGCTGGGCATCGAGAATCACCGGGAGAGCTTCGTGGGCCGAGCGGTGCTGTTGGATCTAGCCCGCGCCGAGAGCTGTGATCCGCTGGCGCCGGCCACCGTCGTCGACTCGGCCATGCTGGATCGCTGCGTCGAGCTCCAAGAAAGCACAGTCGAACCCGGCGACATCGCCCTGATCCGCACCGGCTACATGGCCTTGTGGGATCCGGCCTTCACCCCCGACCAGCAGGGAGAGTACTTCGGCGGCTCGCCGGGTTTCGGAGTGGACGCGCTCAACTGGTGCGATCGCAACGACATCTCCGCGGTGGCCTCCGACACCATCGGCGTTGAGGTGCTGGTGCCCGAAGATCCCGAGGCCCGAAAGCACCCCGTCCACTGCGGGGCGCTGGTGGACCGGGGCCTGCCTTTGGGCGAGTTCTGGGTGCTCGACGAACTGGCCGCCGACTGCGCCGTCGACGGCCGCTACGAATTCATGCTGGTCGCTCCCCCGCTCAACATCCCCGGCGCAGTCGGGTCGCCCCTCAATCCCATCGCCATCAAGTAGGTGACAAGTGGACATCAGCCCTCTTCCAGGGAGGTGGCCGTGACCGAAACACGGTGGTCGCTGCGGACAGTGCCCGGCCACTTGCAGGTGCGCTATGTGAGCGAGGGGTGGTGGACCGGGGCCACCCTCGGTGGACGGGTGGCCGAGTGGCTGGCCGCCGCGCCCGACGCCGGGGTGCACATCCATTCCCGCACCCACGACTGGCACGGCACCTACGCCGACATCGACGGCGAAGCCCGTCGGCTGGTGTCGCTGCTGCGCCGCGAGGGCATCGAGCCCGGCGAGGTGGTGGCGTTTCAGCTTCCCAACTGGCGTGAGGCGGTGGTCACCTTTGCCGGGTTGGCCATGGGCGGCTACATCTTGGTGCCGATCACCCACATCTATGGCCGCAAGGAGGTGTCATTCATCCTCGAAGAGTGCGGCGCGGTGGCCTACATATCGCCGACGGCCTACGGCCATGTGGACTACGCCGAAATAGTAGACAGCTCTGCCCCGACTGGCCTTCGGCTTCACCTCGTGGTGGGCGACGGGGCCGACCAGCCCGCTCCCGAGGGTGTGCGCCAGGTGGGGTGGCATGAGTTGGCGGGCTGCGAGCCGGCCGCCGAACTGCCGCAGCTGGCCGACAACGACGTGGCGGTGCTGGCCTACACCTCGGGCACCACCAGCGACCCCAAAGGCGCCATCCACGACCACCGCACCCTGCTGAGCGAGCTCCAACACATGGCGGCGTGGATGACCAGAAATCGGCCCAACCTGATGGGCTCGCCGGTGGCCCATGCCACCGGGATGCTGGGCGGGGTGCTCGGCCCCCTGTACATCGGCGGCGACATCCATCTGACCGACCGGTGGGATCCAGGCCACGCACTCGAGGTGATGCTGGCCTACGACACCGGCGGCGGAGTGGGCGCCTCGATCTTCCTAACCAGCCTCCTCGACCACCCCGACTTCACCCCCGAACACGCCGCCAAGATGACCCGGGTGGGGCTGGGGGGAGCGCCGGTCCCGGCCGCAGTGGGCCAGCGGGCCGAGTCGCTGGGCATCAAGATCATCCGGGCCTACGGATCCACCGAGCACCCCTCGGTCACCGGCATGCAGTACGAAGACCCGGCCGAGCTTCGCCACAACACCGACGGGAGGCCCCGGCCCGGAGTGGAGATGCGGATCGTCGACGAAGACGGCAACGATCTGCCCGCGAGCACCCCCGGAGAGATCGTGTCTCGGGGGCCCGAATTGTGCCTGGGCTACACCAATCCCGACCTCAACGTCGCCTTCGACGACGACGGCTGGTATCACACCGGCGACATCGGGGTGATCGACGAGCACGGCTGTTTGACCATCACCGACCGGGTGAAGGACATCATCATCCGAGGCGGCGAGAACCTGTCAGCGGCCGAGATGGAGGAAGTCATCGCCAAGGTTCCCGGCGTGGCCGAAGTAGCGGTGGTGGCCGCCCCCGACGAACGCCTCGGCGAGCACGCTTGTGCCATGGTCCGCCTGATGCCGGGGGCCGACCCCATCGACCTCCCTGCCCTCATTCCCCACATGGAGCAAGCCGGGCTGGCCCGCCAGAAGTGGCCCGAGGAGCTGCGCCTGGTAACCGACTTCCCCCGCACCGCCTCAGGCAAGATCCGCAAGGTCGATCTGCGGGCCCAACTCCAAGTGGGTGCCCTTTAGCCTCACTCCCCGGGAAAGCGCAGGCCGATCTGGTTGCGGATCTGGTCAAGGGTGCCCATTATCGACAGGGTCTCGGCGTGGGAGATCACCGGGCTCTCCAGTTCGCCGGCGGCCAGGCAGCGGTGGAACTCCTCTACCTGGAAGCGGAGGCCGTCGCCCTCCCAGGAGCCGTCGATCTCTTCCCGATCAAAGCCCCGCACCACCGTGAGCGACCCCGGGCAGTGCATGAACGCCGGGATCTCGATGGTGCCCTCGGTGCCGGCGATGCGGGCGGTGCAGCCCAAGTTGGTGGCGATGGCCGCCTTGACCACGGCCAACTCGCCACCGGCGTGGCCGAGCACGGCGGCCACCTGCTCGTCCACTCCGGACTGACCGATACGGCCCTGGGCCGCCACGGTGGTCGGCTGGCCCAGTACCAACGAGGCGAACTGTACGGGGTAAACCCCCAGGTCGAGAAGCCCCCCGCCGCCCCGCTCGGGGTCATACAGCCGATGGTCGGGATCGAACGGCTGGTTGAATCCGAAATCGGCCTCCACCAGTTGGGGCTGGCCTATGGCCTGCTCGCCCAGCAATTCGGCCAACACCCGATAGGCGGGAAGAAAGCGGCTCCACATGGCCTCCATCAACAGCAGCCCCCGCTCCCGGGCGGCGTCGATCATCCGCTGGCTCTGGGCTTGGTTGAGGGCAAAGGGCTTCTCGCACAACACCGGCTTGCCCGCTTCCAAAAACATCAGCGTGTCCTGCTCGTGGCGGGACTGGGGGGTGGCCACATACACCGCGTCCACGTTTGGATCGGCGGCCAGGTCCTCATAGCTTCCGTAGGCCGCCGGAGCCCCGTATTTGGCGGCGAAGTCCTGCGCCCGATCGGCCGAGCGCGACCCAATGGCGTAGATCTCGGCGTCGTCCAGCAATTGGAGCCCGTTGGCAAACCCAACGGCAATGCTCCCCGGTCCGGCAATTCCCCATCGAACGGTCATGGCCGGACGCTACCGCGACAAGGGCTGTTCAGGGCCATTCCCCTACTCTGTGCCGACTGGAGGTGCCGATGAGATCGTCGTTCAACGCGGGCTGGGCAGTGCGACCCAAGCAAAACCCGTTCTCGGAGTTGACTGGGGCAAAAAGCCCGCCCGAGCCGGTGACGCTGCCCCACGACGCCATGATCGGCACTGAGCGCGATCCCTCCGCCTCCCACGACATCGGCTATTTCCCCGGCGGCGTGTGGGAGTACACCAAGGCGTTCGAAGTCCCAGCCGAGTGGCGCGACCGCCGGGTCGCCCTTCAGTTCGAGGGTGTCTACCGCGACGCCATGGTCTACGTGAACGACGACTTCGCCGCTTCCGAGCCCAACGGCTATGCCGAGTTCATCGTCGACCTCGACCCGTTCCTACGCTACGGCGAGGAGAACACCATCAAGGTGGATTGCCGGGCCGGTGAGGATTCCCGGTGGTATTCCGGCGCGGGCATCTACCGCCCGGTACACCTGTGGGTGAAAAACCCGGTGCATTTGGCCATCGACGGGGTGTGGATCACCACCCCCGAGATCGACGACCACGGCGCAGTGGTGGAGGTTGCCGCCGAAGTGCAGAACGACACCGCCCACACGGTGACGGTGCGCGTGGCCTGCGAAGTGAGCGACCCGGATGGCAAGACAGTGGCCTCAGGCGATATCCCGGTGACCCTGCGCCCCCACGCCACAGCCACAGCCCGCCAGCGGCTGGCGGTGGCCAATCCGGCCCGTTGGAGCTCCGACCAGCCCCACCTCTACTCCTGCACCGCCACGGTGGCCGAAGCTGGCTCAGAGTTGGACTCCGACGTCACCGCTTTCGGCATCCGATCGCTCCAGCTCGACCCCGCCCACGGGCTGCGGATCAACGGCGAGACGGTCAAGCTGAGGGGCGCCTGCGTCCACCACGACAACGGGCCCATCGGCGCCGCCACTATCAGCCGAGCCGAGGAGCGCCGGGTGGAGCTGCTCAAAGCCGCTGGGTTCAACGCCCTGCGCAGCGCCCACAACCCGATGAGCCGGGCCATGCTCGACGCCTGCGACCGCCATGGCGTGATCGTGATGGACGAAACCTGGGACATGTGGACCGAGAACAAGGTGAACCACGACTTCGCCCTGCGATTCGAGGCGCGGTGGCGCAGCGACGTGGCCACCCTGGTGCGCAAAGACCGCAACCATCCCAGCGTGGTGCTCTACTCCACCGGAAATGAGATCCCCGAGGTGGGCTCGCCCCTCGGCGCCGCCCGAGCCCGCGACATCGCCGAGCATGTCCGCTCGCTCGATCCCCACCGCTACGTCACCACTGGCGTGCAGCCGATGCTGGCCATCCGGGGCCTGATCGCCAAGATCCCCGAGATTCTCGGGCTGATGGAAGCCCCTGACTCCTCCGATGAGACTGCGTCGCCCCCCGCTGATGAGATCGAGTCGCAAGGGGTGAACACCCAGATGGCCATGTGGGCCATGGTGAAGGACCAGGTGATGCAGTCCCCGATCATCGCCGAGGGCCTTGAGGAGGTAAGCGCCTCGCTCGATGTGGTGGGCTACAACTACGTCTCCAACCGCTATCTCGTCGACCACGAGCTGTATCCCAACCGGGTGATCGTCGGTTCGGAGACCAACGTGACCGACCTGGGCCGGGACTGGCCCACCATCTGCGCCCATCCCCATCTGATCGGCGACTTCACCTGGACCGGCTGGGACTACCTGGGCGAGGCGGGCATCGGCCGCATCGGCTACGACGACGAAGACCCAGTGGACGCGGGGGTTCCCGGGGTGGTCGCACCGTTTCCCTGGCTGGTGGCCCACACCGGCGACATCCACATCACCGGTGTTCGGCGGCCGGCCTCCTATTACCGGGAGATCGTGTTCGGCCTGCGCCGAGAGCCGTTCATCGCCGTGCAGCGTCCGACCCACGCCCACAAGCAGATCGCCTACTCCGGCCCGTGGTCGTGGAGCGACACCCTCGACAGCTGGACATGGGACGGACACGAGGGCACCACCGTGGACGTTGAGGTGTACTCGGCCGACGACGAGGTCGAGCTGGTGCTCAACGGCCAGTCCCTAGGCCGCCAGCCCACCAATGAATTCCGCACCAAGTTCGCGGTGGCTTATGAGGCCGGAGAGCTGGTGGCCATCGCCTACACCGACGGCCAAGAAACGGCTCGAACTGCCTTGCAGACCGCCACTGGCCCGCTGAGTCTGGTGGCCGAACCCGACCGCACCGAGATCTCCACGGGCGACACCGACCTGGCCTACGTTGCCGTGCGCCTAGTTGACGCCGACGGCATCGTGAATCCCGGCGCCAATCGGCCCGTTGAGGTCACCGTGGAGGGCCCAGGAGCGGTTCAGGGCTTCGCCAGCGCCGACCACCAGTCCACCGAGCCCTTCGGATCCACCACCTGCACCACCTTCGACGGCCAAGCCCTGGTCGTCATCCGCCCCACCGGCCCAGGAACGGTCGATGTCGAATTCTCCGCCGACGGCCTCGCCCCCGTCACCTGCCGCCTCACCGCGAGCTAAGGCTGATAGATGGACCAGGAGACGCTGCGCTGGCTGACCGATCCCGACTCGGGTTGCTGGGAGGAGTTGGGCTACCAGCGGTTCCCCCTCGGGGAGCCGGAACTGGTGGACACTGTGCCGCCCGTGATCGGGTGGGACGAGGTGGGCGACCACTACGACGCGGTGGTGATCGGCAGCGGGGCCGGCGGCGGTGTGGCCGCCCACGTGCTGGCTGCGGCCGGGTGCTCGGTGCTGGTGGTAGAGCGGGGCCGCCCCTATAGGTCAACGGAAATAGGCTGGGACCCGGTGCGCAACCATCGCACGGCCGTGTTCGGGTTCGGCGAAGGCGTAACACCGGTCGGAAACCCCCGAGCCGTCAGGGATGGGGATGGCGAGCAGGCCGTCGAGCCCCACGACTTCCGCTACCACAACAACGCCGTGGTGCTGGGCGGCGGCCCCCGGCTGTACGGCTGCCAAGGGTGGCGGTTCGCGCCGGAAACGTTCCGCATGGCCAGCGAGTACGGCGTCCCCGAGGGATCGGCCCTGGCCGACTGGCCCATCACCTACGACGATCTCGAGCCCTACTACGACCTGGTGGAGTGGGAGGTGGGTGTGGCCGGCGCTCCCGGCCACACCGGCGACGGTCCCCGATCCCGCGGCTACCCTCTTCCACCGTTCCCGCCCGACCGTGGTGGAGAGATGCTGGCCGACGCCGCCGCTCGCCTGGGCTGGGCCACAGCGCCCGTTCCCCTGCTGGTCAACTCGCGGCCCTACGGCGGGAGACCCCAGTGCGCCGGTTGCAGCCAGTGCGTGGGCCACCCCTGCCCGGTGGACGCCAAGAACGGGGTCCACAACACCCTGCTCCCCCGAGCTACCGCCGTCGGCGCCCACATCCTGTGCGACACCCTGGCCGCCCACATCGACGACGGCCCAGGCGAGGTGGAGCTGCGCTCCGAGCGGGGCCAGCGCACGGTGCGGGCCGACCGGATCGTGCTGGCCGCCGGTGCAGTGGAAACCGCCCGGCTGCTGATGTTGAGCGGTCTGGGCAACCAGTGGGTGGGCCGGTGCCTCCAGGGCCACACCTACGTGTTGGCCCACGGCCATGTCGACACCGACGAACCGCTCAGCGACGGGGTAGGCCCCGGCCTGGCCATGGCCACCCGAGAGCACTGCCACCACAACGACGGGATCATCGGCGGCGGCATGATCGCCGACGAGTACGCGGTGTCGCCGGCGCAGCACTGGGTGATGGGCTCGTGGTTCCGCCCCGAGCATCAGCGAGCGGCCGAGGCTGCCGGTGAGATCGACGAATACGGCCGTCCGACGGGGGCCTCCGCCCGCCAGGCCCTGCGGGACACCTACCGCCGCACGATCATGATCATGGGCCCGATCCAGGAGATCCCCACCCGCTCGGCCGGGCTGGACCTGTCGGCCGAGGTGCGAGACCGCTGGGGCCTGCCGGTGGCCCGGTTCTTCGGCGTCCAACACGAGGAGGACCTCCGCACCGCGGAGTTCCTGGGCGACCGGGCCAAAGAGTGGATTACAGCCACCGGCGCCCGCGACGTGACCGGGGGCTCCATGGGGTTCCAGATATTGTCCGGCGGTCAGCACCAAGCCGGCACAGCCCGCATGTCGGACACCCCCTCGGGCGGCGCCGTCGACCCCCAGGGAAAAGTATGGGGCTGCGAGCGCACCTACGTGGCCGACTCCTCCCTGCACGTCACCAACGGCGGCGTCAACCCCGTCCTTTCCATCATGGCCAACTCCTGGCGAGTAGCCGACCTGCTCTCCCGCTGAGCAGGGCCGGAAGTCCAGCTCAGGAGTTCAGCAGCTTCAGAAGGTGCTCAGCCGGCCACTGTCGAGGAGTCGCTCTGCGGCGTCGATCACAGCTATTGCGGTTTCCAGTGCCTGGCGGGCATCGCCCTCATTGACGCCAGGGGACTCCTCGTCGGGATACTCGCTGCGGTTCCGAAGGCGGCGTAGCCTATGCAGGCGGCCGAAGACATCCATCCCGCCGCGATCGTTGAATTGGACTCGCACGGCATCCATCACGGCGATGTGCCCGCCTCGAGTGGTTGAGCGCAGGCCCTGGACCGCGAGCAGAGCAGCCGCCGTCTTGCGGACAGCATCGTAGGAGAGCTGGAGTGCTCCCGCAGGGTCATCCTCAACGCCCGTGGAGGCGAGGGTGACGTGCGCGGCAGCATCGGCCATCAGCCGGCTCGCCAGGTCAATGGAAGGGATGACTCGTTCAACCTCCCCATCCGCGATCAACTGCTCCACCTCGGCGCGACCGCGCTCCCAGGTCATCCGAACTCTCCCGCCTGTGGCTCAACTCCAGCAAGCCCTTCCGCCGAGTTCTGCTCGTCGGCCACGAGGACGACGAGCAGCGGACGCGACTTGACCTCCCGTATGAAACTCTCGCGCTCGAAGTCCCACTGCTCGCGCGTGCGAACGGTCGCCTGGACGGGCAACCCAATGCGTCGCTCAACTCGTTCCGCGGCATCGTCTACTAAGTTCCGATCTGCGTCGCCGATTACGAGTAGGTCGAGATCGTTTGGCGCACGCCCTGGCTCGCCCAAGTATCGAGCCGCCCAAGAACCGAACAGCACTACCCCGTCGGCCGCTTCGAGGTCTGCCAACTCTTCGGCGACGACCATAGGGGGACCGTAGGTGGCCAAAATAATCTGGCGTACTGCGCCATAGAGGGGATGGCCGACCCTGGCCCGCACCTGCCGAGACGATCCGACCTTCTCGGTGACCAACAGACCGGCCTGCTCTGCCCGACCGACTTCCCGCGACACTGTAGGCATGCTCGTTTGGGTGCGTGCCACCAAGTCGGAGAGGGAATGGCTCGTGTCAGGGTTTGCAAGCACGCAGGCCAGAATCCGACCTTGCGCATCCGAACGAAGGATGGGTGCGAGCGATGGTGCAGGGACCTTCATAAACCGTATAGAACTATACGGTTAAAGGAAATGCACCCACAATTGAAGCCGGTCAGTCTGGGCTCAGGCGCTTTTGGGACACAGGTAGAACTCAGGGAACGAGCGCTCGAATCACGGAGCAGCTACGAACTCGGCGATTTGCCGGGTGAAGAGGAGGGAAGCGAGATCGATCGCGCGCTGCAACGAGAGGTCGAAAACGAGTCAACACTCGGAATCGCTTTTCTCTTTCTCGTTGTAAACGACATTCCGGATGACGAGAGGATCAGAGCTCTCAAGGAACACTTCGGCCACACCAGTCCAGGCACGGCTGTAGGCCTTCGTCAGCATCTAGACGCGCTCAGGTTTGGGATATTCCCGAAAGGCACATCTATGGCAAGGCAAATCGCCTCCCGTATGAAGTCCACAATGCGCAGGCATAATTTTTCTACTAGCACTCATGCAGTACTCGATCGGAACGTAACTGCACTAGAGAAGATCGCTACGGACACGGACTTGATCGAAGATGAGCAACTGAAAGCTGAGGCCGCGGAGCAATCCGTGGAGGACAAATTGAGGGGTTGCTCCGGTGTTTACGTCTTCACCTATCCCCACTACCTACGTCATCCGACACATCAGTCGAATGAATCAGAGAAGATGCTTGACCGCACGCTCCTCAAGGTCGGATTTACAGACCAGGATATTCTGGACCGGGTAAACCAAGAGACCAGTGGGACAGGGGTGCCGGAACACCGCCGGATCCTACGTGCCTATTTGCTGACAGAAGGCAATGGTCAGTCGAATCAAAACATCGAGCGGCAATTCCACGACCTGTTGGACTCCGCGGGCCATGCAGGGCCGAAGCGTGGTTCCACTGAGCACCAGCGCGGGGGGAAAGAGTGGTTCTACACCAACGTCGACTTCCTCGATAAAGTCGCCACCCTATTGAAACTGGAAATCGTAGAGATCGACTCGGCGGAACACGAGCTCTAGCCAACCTCGACGTAGTTGGCGTAAGCCTATGCTCGCAGGTCGCGCATGACCAGCAACTCGAATACGCCACCCATGTGATGCGCACTCCCGAAATTACCCAATATATTGGGTAATGGTCACCCAATATATTGGGTTGTGTCAGGATATAGCCCCTTGTCTCCGGGCCGATTCAACGTGCCAGGCTGAACCTGGGGAGCATGTGCTCAGGCGTTCAGCAGCTCCTGTTCGATGCGCTCGGCCATCACTTGTTGCGCCCATTCGATTTTGGCGGGGAGGTGCTCGGTGGGGAACAGTCCCTCGGAGGGGCGGTAGTCCTTCAGCACCTGTTTGGCGATGGTGTCCTTGTGGACCTCGGTGGGGCCGTCGGCCACGCCGAAGGTGGGGGCCATCATCCACATGTTGGCCAGCGGGGTCTCATTCGACATGCCCAGCGAGCCGTGGATCTGCATCGATCGGAATACCACGTCCATCAGCACCCGGGGGGTGGCCACCTTCACCCCGGCGATGTAGAGCCGGGCCTTGGAGGTGTCGGACTGGTCGATCTGCCAGGCGGCGTGGAGCACCTGTAGGCGGAACTGCTCGACCTGGATCCAGGAGTCGGCGATCATGTGCTGCACCGCCTGCTTCTCGGCCAACAGCGAGCCCTTGGTCTCCCGGCTGAGGGCCCGCTCGCACATCATGTCGAACGCCTTCTTGGCTGTGCCCACCGAGCGCATGGCGTGGTGTACTCGACCCCCGCCGAGGCGGGTCTGGGCGATCTTGAACCCGGCCCCCTCCTCGCCCATGAGGTTCTCGGCCGGGACGCGGCACTCGTTGAACCTCAGGTAGCTGTGGGAGCCGTGGTCGCGGCGCTCGCCGCCCACCCCGACGTTGCGGACCAGCTCCAAGCCGGGGGCATCGTGGGGCACCAGCATCATCGACGATCCCCGATACACCGACACGTCGGGGTTGGTGATGAGCATGACGATGAGGAACTCGGCCCGCGGGTAGTTGGAGGCGAACCACTTCTCCCCGTTGATCACCCACTCGTCGCCGTCGCGATGGGCGGTGCAGGTGAAGTGGTTGGGGTCTGACCCCCCCTGGGGCTCGGTCATGGAGTAGCAGGTGGAGATATCGCCGGCCAGCAGCGGCTTGAGGTACTTCTCCTTCTGCTCGTCGTTGCCGTAGTGGGCCAAAATCTCGGCATTGCCCGAGTCGGGGGCCTGGCTGCCGAACGCCGAGGGGCCGAACGAGGAGCGGCCCAAAATCTCGTTCATCAACGCCAGCTGCACCTGGCCGAATCCCATGCCCCCCATCTCCGGCTTGAGGTGGCAGGCCCACAGCCCCCGGTCCTTCACCTTCTGCTGGATGCGGCGCAGTTGCGACTGCACCTCCTCGTCGGTCTTGTCGAACGGCGACCGCCCCCGAAAGTAGTGGTCCAGCGGCTCGATATCCGTGTGCATCAGCTCAGTGAGCCAGTCCAGGTGGTCTTGAAACTCAGGGTCAGTAGAAAAATCCCAGGCCATCCTCCGACCCTAGATGAGCGGTGCCCAGCGGCGCGCTTTGTCAGCGGATGGGGGCGAGGTGGATGGGGAACGTGTCGCGGATGCGGGTGTCGGCTTCGGGGGTTAGGTGGTCGGGTTTGGGGCGGTTGAGCACTTCGGTCACGTAGTCGTGGGCCACGTCGTCCATGAGGCGGGCGCCGGCGTCCACCCAGTCGTCGGGGCTGAGGCGGTTGCCGATCAGGGGGTAGACGTACTCGGTCTGCATAAGCGACAGGGTCTGGGAGTGGCCGAGGAAGTGGCCCTCGCCGTGTACCACGTCGGCGATCACCTGGGCCGACAGCGTCTCGGGGGTGATCTCGATGCCCCGCACGGTGCGGTTGATGGAGCCCAGCATGTCGTTGTCGATCACCAGCGCCTCCAGCGAGCAGGCCATGATGCTGGCCAGCATCCCGGCCGTCTCATTGATCATGTTGGCCCCGGCGTTGGCCGCCAGGGTGATGGCGTTGGCCTTCTCGGCGCCGGCCTGGTTGTCGGGCAGCTTGGAATCGGCCATGCCCGCGGCCACACCCGACGGCAGACCGAGGTAGTTGACGACCTGGGCAGCGGCGGCGTTGATGATGGCCTCCTCGCCGCTGCCTCCGCTCATCGCACCGGTACGCAGGTCGGACACGAACGGCCACATGCCCAACACGCAGGGATGGCCGGGCACGATCAGGTTCACCGCGCACAAACCGGCCAGGCACTCGGCCAGGGCCTGCACCAGCGACCCGGCCAGCGCAGCCGGCGAGGTTGCCCCGGCCTGCCCGGCCGACAGCAAGTTGATCGGCATCCCCCGGCGGGCCTGCTCGATCAGGCTCAGGGCCGACTCCTCGGCAAAACGCAGCGGGGGCACCACAAAGGTGTTGTTGGCGATGCAGAAGGGCCGGCGGGCGAACTCCCCCTCACCGCCCAAAGCCATATCGAACAGATCCACGCACTCATGCACATGGTCGGGATGGAACATGGACGTGCCCAGCGGCTTGGTGGAGCCAGCCAAGATGGCATAGGCGGTGTTGAGATCCACCTCCCGGGCGGTCTCCATGTCGCGGGGCACCAAGGTCCGCACGAACACGTGGATGTTGTCGAGGGTGTCGACGATTCGGGCTACATCGTAGAGGTCGGCCAGAGTGCTGGGCCGGAAGCGCTTGGTCTCGTGGTCGAGCATCATCACCGCGGCCCCGCTGGTGCAAAAGTGCACCCGGTTCCCGCCGATCTCCACCCCCCGGTCGGGGTCGAAGCCATGCAGGGTGAACTCCTTGCAAGCCCCGTCCACGATCCGCTTCACGAGATCGGGGGGGAAACGCAGCCGTTCGTCGTCGTCCATCCGGCCCCCGTTGGCGGTAACGGCCTCGATGATCTCCGGAGTGGCCTGCCCCATGCCCAGGTCGGCCAGCAAGCCGAGGGCCGCCTCGAAAACATCGTCGCACTGCCCTTCGGACAGGGGCTTGTGGGCCCCACCGGGCATCCCCGGCCACACCGCTCGGGCGTCGGCTTCGGGCGGGGCCTCCCGCATGGCCACCCGGGCGGCTCGTCCTCCTGCGCGCCTTACCATGTCAAGCCCTCCATTCGATATAGGAAAGCCTGGGACTCATTCAAGCCCTCGGCTTCTCGTTAGCGGGGTCGTAGGCCGGGCCGTCGAGCACCATTGCCGGTCGGCGGTCGCTCATAAGCTGCACTTCGAAGCGGGTGCCCGGTGCTTTGTACTGGGGTTTCACATAAGCGAAGGCCAGGCCGCGCCCGGTGGTGTGGCCCCATGTGCCCGATGTGGTCAACCCGATGAGCTCCTCGCCGTCGTACACCGGCTCGTTGCCCCGGCAGTCGTTGTCGGTGGTGTCCACCTCGCAGTACACCAGGATCATCTCGATGTCGTCGCCCATGGCCAGCCGCTCCTCGGAGGCCTTCTTGCCCTGGAACTCGCCCGCCCAGTCCACGAACCGGCCGAGGTCGGCCTCCACCGGGGTGATCTCGGTGGTGAGCTCGAAGCCCATAGCCTTGTAGGCCTTCTCGATGCGCATTGTGTTCATGGCGTAGGCGCCGTAGTGGACCATGCCCAACGGCTCGCCGGATTCCACCAAGGCGTCGTAGAGCTCGGCGGTGTGCTCCTGGGAATGGTGCAGTTCCCAGCCCAGCTCACCCACATAGGACACCCGCAGGGCCAGACACGGCACCCCGGCCACCTCGATCTCCTGACCGGTGAGCCAGCGGAACCCGGGCGCCTCCAGTTCGGCATCGGTGAGGGGCCCCAGGATCTGGCGGGAAAGGGGGCCGGATACGGCCAGGATGCCCAAGTCGTCAGTTCTGTCAGTGACGGTGACGTCTTCGCCGGGTTGCACATGATGGGCCAGCCAGTCCCGGTCGTGGAACTGTCCGACGATGGCCGAGTTCAGGTAAAACCGGTCGGGGGCCAGCCGGGTGATGGTCATCTCGGTTTCGATGCCTCCCAGCTCTGTCAAGAAGTGGGTGAGGCGCATACCGCCGTCTTTAGCCGGCATGCGGTTGGCGGTAAGACGGTCGAGCAGCACCTCGGCGTCGGCCCCGGTCACCTCGAACTTGGAGAAGGCGGTGAGATCGGCGATGCCGGCCCGCTCCCGGGTGGCCCGGCACTCGGCGCCCACGATGTCGAAGGCGTTGGAGTGCCGGAAGGTGTGGGCCTCGGGCTCGCCGTAGTACTGCGGGCGCTCCCAGCCGAAGATCTCCATCCACTGCGCCTGCCTAGCGTCGAGCCGGTCGTAGATGGGGTCGGTCTTTTGGGGACGACCGGCGAAGCGCTGCTCGCCGGGGAGGCGAGTGGCGTACATCTCGTGGAACTCGTCGATGGCCTTCTCGATGGCGTACCGCCCGGTGGGGCCGCAGTGGTCACCGAACCGGCGGGGGTCCATCTCGGCCACGTTGATCTCCGTCTGGCCGTACACCATCCACTGGGCCAGGTACTTGCCCGCGCCCGGACCCTGGGTGATCCCGATCGACGCCCCGCGCACAGCCAGTAGTTGCGCAGGCCGGGCGCCGGTCCCATGAGATAGCCGGAGTCGGGGGTGTGGGTGATCGGCCCGCTGACCACGGTCTTGATGCCGGTGTCGGCGAAGGCGGGGATCCGCTTGCCGGCCTCGATCAGCCAGGGCATGAGCCGGTCGAGGTCGGGCGGGGTCAAATAGAAGTGCTTGTCCCAGTCGATGCCGTCGAGCCCATAAGTCTGGGCGTTTTCCCGCTCATAGGGGCCGACCAGCAGCGAGTCGATCTCCCTCCGGTAGTAGGCCGAGGCTCGGGGGTCGCGGATCACCGGCGGGTCGAAGTCGCCCAGCTCCTTCATCTCGGCCATGGCCTCGGTGATGAGGTACTGGTGGATCACCGAAACGATGGGCACGTCCAAGCCCACCATGGCGCCGAGCTGGGGGGCGTAGCACCCGGCCGCGTTCACCACGTGTTCGGCTGTGATGCGGTGAGTCTCCCCCTTGACGTCGCAGATCACCTCCCAGCGGTGGTCGGGAAGCTGGTTCATATCGGTGACCAGCGTGTGGCGGTAGACCTCGCCGCCCAACTGCCGGGCGCCTTTGACCATGGCCGCGGTGACGCTGGACGGGTCGGTCCAGCCGTCGTGGGGGGTCCAGCAGCCCATCAGCACGTCGGACACGTCCATGAACGGCCAGTGGTCGAGGATCTCCGAGGGCTCGATCAGGTGGTTCTCGATGCCAACCAGGTCGAGCACCCCGCTGACGTAGCGGAACCAGTCCACCTGGTGGCGGTCGAGCGCCAAGCGGATGGCGCCGGTGCCGTGCCAGCCACTGGCCAGCCCGGTCTCCTCTTCGATCTTGGCGTAGAGCTCGGGGGCCACCGCATGGCACTTGGCCATGTTCAGGCTGCCGATGAAGTGGGGAATGAGACCGGCGGCGTGCCAGGTGGAGCCAGACGACAGTTCGCCCTTCTCCACCAGCACCGTGTCGGTCCAGCCCTCGTGGGCCAGGTGGTAGAACAGGCCCGCGCCCATAGCCCCGCCGCCGATGACCACGACCTGGGCTTCATCGCGCATGGCTGGCCACTCCTTGAGACTTAGAGCCGAACCCGCTCTTTGCGGGGATCGTAGAACGAACGAAGAGACGCCGTGGCGGCAATCCGACGACCGGCCACCTCGATCTCGAATTGGCCGGCCTCCAGCCAGTCCTTGGTAACCCCGTCGGGACAGTTCACATAGCCCATGGCCAGGGCTCGGCCCTCGGTGTAGCTCCACATGCCGCTTGAGGTGCGGCCCACCATCTGGCCGTGGCGGTAGACGGGCTCATCGTGGTAAAGCAACCACTCGGGGTCTTCCAGGCGGAACTTGACCAGCCGCTTGGTGCGGGGCGGTTCCCGCTGGGCGGCCAGCGCGTCCTGGCCTCGGAAGCCGCCGGCCTTGTCCCATGCCACCGCGAACCCCAGCCCGGCCTCCAGCGGGGTGTCCTCGTCGGTGATGTCGTGGCCCCAATGGCAGTAGCCCGCCTCCATGCGCAGCGAGTTCATGGCGTGATAGCCGGCGGGGCGCAATCCCAAGGGAGTGCCCGCTTCAACCAAGGCGTCGTACAGGGCGACAGCCTGGTCGCGGGGCACGTAAAGCTCCCAGCCCAGCTCGCCCACATAGGTCATGCGCAGCGCCAGCACATCGGCGCCGGCTGCGCACAGGTCTTGGGCGGTGCCGAACGGGAAGCCGTCGTTGCTGAGGTCGGCGTCGCAGATCTGGCTGAGCACCGCCCGGGAGCTCGGCCCCATAAGCCCCAGCACGGCGAATTGGTCGGTGACATCGCTGATGGCCACGTTGCGACCTCGGGCCGACCGGCGCAGCAAGGCCCAGTCTCGGGTGGCGGTAGCCGCCGAGGTGACCACCCAGTAGGAGTCCTCGCCCCGGCGGGTCATGGTGAGGTCGGCCTCGATGCCGCCGTGGTCGTTGAGCCACTGGGAGTACACCGACCGGCCGACGGCTACGTCCACCTCGTTGCCGCTGATCCAGTTGAGTAGGGCCATGGCGTCGGGGCCCTCCACGGTGAACTTGGCGAATGAGGTCTGGTCGAACAGGCCCACCGCGTTGCGGACCGCCTCGCACTCGACCCCGCTGGCCTTGAACCAGTTCTGCGGCCCCCAGCTGTAGTGGTACTCCCGCTCTTGGCCAGGCTCAGCGAACCAGTTGGGCCGCTCCCAACCCCCGACTTCGCCGAACACCGCACCGGCGGCGTCGATGCGGTCGTGCAGGGGCGAGATCCGGATGCCCCGGGCGGTGTCGTACTGGCGAAACGGCCAGTGCATGGCATACAGCAACCCCAGGCTCTCAGGGATGCGGGCATCGAGGTAGGCGGGCTCGCACTGGAACCCGAACGAGCGGCGGATGTCCACCGCCGAGAGGTCCATGGGCGGGTGGTCGTCGACGATCCAGTCGGCCAGCACCCAGCCCACCCCGCCCGCCGACTGGATGCCCACCGAGTTGAACCCCGCGGCCACAAAGCAGCGGTCCACCTCGGGCGACTCGCCCAGGTAGTACACACCGTCGGGGGTGAAGGCCTCGGGGCCGTTGAAGAACAGCTGCAAGCCCGCCTCCCCCAGCACCGGCATGCGACCGATGGCCCGCTCGAAGATCGGCCCGACATGGTCCCAGTCTTCGGGCAGGGTCTTGAACTGGAGGTCTCGGGGGATGCCGTCGAGGTTCCAAACCTTGCCCCGGGGCTCGAAGAAGCCGGCCATCACCTTGCCGGTCTCCTCCTTGAAATAGGTGTAGTTGGACGGGTCGCGCACCGTGGGCATGTTGGGCTGCACCCCGTCGATGGGCTCGGTGACGATGTAGAAGTGCTCGCAGGCCTGCACCGGCACGCTCACTCCCGCGGTGGCGGCCAACTGGCGGGTCCAGATGCCGGCGGCCAGCACCACGGTCTCGGCCTCCACCCGGCCGGCCTCGGTGTCCACCCCCACTGCCCGGCCGTCTTCTACCACCACGCCGGTCACCGCGATGCCCTGCACGATGCGGGCGCCTGCGGCCCGGGCCCCCTTGGCCAACGCCATGGTGGTGTCCACCGGTGAGGTGATCCCGTCTCGGGGGATGAACAGCGCGCCCACCAAGTCGTCGATGTTGAGCAGCGGGCACAGCTCGAGGGCCTCGTCGAGGTCGATCTCGCGGATGTCCACCCCCACGGTGCGGGCCATGGACATGCCCCGCAACAGCTCCTCCCACCGCTCGCTGTCGGCCGCCACCGAGATGGACCCCGGGGCCCGGTAGCCGGTGGCCTGGCCTGTTTCGGCTTCGAGCTCTTCAAAGAGCTGAGCCGAGTAGGCAGCTAGACGGGTGAGGCTGTGGCTGGACTTGAGCTGGCTGACCAGCCCTGCGGCGTGCCAGGTGGTGCCGCTGGTGAGCTGCCCCTGCTCGATGAGCAGCACGTCGGTCACCCCGCGGCGGGTGAGGTGGTACGCGATAGAACAGCCGACGATCCCACCACCGACGATCACCACCTGGGCCCGATCGCCGAGATCAGCCATCACACCTCATAAGCGCTCCAGTGCTACAAGGTTGTCTGCGAAATTACCGAAACCCTGGCCTCGCAGTGGGTGGTGAAAAAGAACTCGCGCTACATGATTGCCAGGGGATTCACCGGCGAACCGGTGCCGTAGCGTAGCACCAGCGGGGCGCACACGTACTGGAATTCCCAGCGCCCCAACTCAGCACAGCGGGCGGCAGCGGCCTCGAAATCGGCATTGTCGATGATGGGCATCCCCATGTACGGCAACAAGATGTGGTGGACGTGCAGCGCGATGCGAATGGGTAGCGGATTGGGGATGCCCTGGTCGTCTTGGGGGGCGTCCTGGAAGTCCCAGGTCAGACAGGATGCGTCGGTCTCGTAGAGGAATTCGATGGCCGAAGCGTGCACCCCGGCATTGGATCCCATCCCCTGGGAGGTGCCGGTCTTCTCGAAGTACACGTCCATGCCGCTGCGGATGCACACCGCGTCGCCGGGCCGGGGCTCGATTCCCTGAGCGGCGGCCACGTCGGCCAGTTCCCAGCCGTGGACCGGCTCACCCGGCGCCACGTAGTCGGTGCCTCGGAACCGGGGCACATCGTAAAGGACCCCCCGGGTGACGATGCCGTCGCGCCAGTAGTCGATGGTGCCGGTGTGTTCGGCGGGCATGGGGGGCTTGGCGAACTCCTTGCCGTTCCAGAACTTTCCCCCGCCGTCCACCGGCAAGTGGCACAAGGCGTCGATGTGGGTCTGCACGAAACCGTGGATGAACATCCCGAAGTAGTCGGCCATCGCCCCGGAGTCCCCGGCGCCCACGAAGTGATGGGCCGGATAGGGGTTGGCCGGGCCGGCGTGGGTGTCGATGGGCCGGCTCATCGACACCGCCTCCCCGGTTTGCACCAGCGCGGCCGCGGCCCGACGGGCCTCGGGGGTGATGTGGTTTAGGGTGCCCAATTCGTCGTCGTCCCCCCACCGGCCCCAGTTGCAGAACCGCTCCCGGTAAGCGGCGTACTCTTCAGCGGTCGGCGGCGTGCGGTCACTCAGTCCCATAAGGCAGTCTCTATCACAATGAACGGCAACGAGCAGCAAGGCCATTGGGGAGTGAATTGACCGTCGACTACGACCCGTTCTCACTGGAAGTGGCCACTGATCCGCTGCCCATCTACCGGGAGCTGCGGGCTGCGGGCGGGGTCCACCGGCTGGATCAGTATCACGGGTGGGCGCTGCCCCGGTTCGCCGAGTTGTGGGAAGTGAGCTGCGACCGGGAATCGTTCACCATCGCCGAGGGGCCGGTGTTCCTGCGAAACCAAGTGCTTCGGCCCGCCGAAGCCGAGCTCGGTCCGCTGCCGGCCGGGCCGTTCCTCAGCTTCTCCCAGATGGACCCGCCAGCCCACGCCCAGATCCGTAAGATCCTCTATCCCCCGCTGCGCCCGCGGCCGGTGGCCGAGCTGGAGGCCGAGCTTCGCCGGGTGGCCGCCGATTGCGTGGAAGCCGGGCTGGAGCGGGGGCGGTTGGACGTGGTCACTGAGCTGGCCTCACCGGTGTCGGTGGCCGGCACCTCGCTGGTGTTGGGGTTCCCCTTTGCCGACGGGGAGAAGCTGGTGGACTACGCCAACCAGACCATGCGCTACGACGACCGGGCTCCCGCGGCCCGGGCCAAGATTCACGAGTACCTGTGCAGCTTCGTGGCCGAACAGAGGGCGGGAGACTGCCCCGAGTACATCGAATCACTGCTGGGGGTGGACTTGCTGGGCCACCCGTTCGACGATCAAGACGCCGCCATTCAGCTTTCAACTCTGTTCACCGGCGGGGTGGAGACCACTCCCAAAGTGATGGGCGGCGGATTCATCCACCTGGCCGCCGACGGCGACCAGCGGGCCGCCCTGGCTCAGGATCCTTCGCTCAGCGGAGGTGCTTTCGAGGAGATGTTGCGCCTGGAAGTGCCCATCCAGCACTTGGGCCGCACGGTGAGCCGCCCCACAGTGGTCGGCGGCCAGGAGATGGCCCCCGGCGACCGGGTGTTTCTGCTGTACCAGTCGGCCAACCGCGACGAACGGGAGTTCGGCGCTGACTCAGAGAGCTTCAACATCCACCGCCGCCCGCCCCGCCAACTCGGCTTCGGCCATGGCCTGCACTACTGCATCGGCGCCCACCTGGCCCGCCTGGAAGGCCGAGTCATCATTGAGGAGGCCCTGGCCCGCATCCCCGACTTCGACGTCCCCGCCGACGAGGTGGTCCGCCTGCCCGGCTCATTCCAACAGGGCTACGCCTCAGTACCGATCGTCTTCTGACCTTCGGTTAGGACAGAGCTACAGGAAGGCGGCTCAGGCCTCGCAGGGTGATCCGCGGCTTCCAGGGAGAGTTTTCTTCCAAGGGAGTCCAGGTTTCGAAGCGGTCGAGGAGGCCGGACAGCACCACTTGGCCTTCGAGGCGGGCCAGCGAGGCGCCTAGGCAGTAGTGGATGCCTGATCCGAACGAGAGCAGCGGTGAGTCTTGGCGGGTGATGTGGAACCGGTCGGGATCGTCGATCACCAAGGGATCGCGGTTGGCTGCTCCCAAGAGCGTCAGCACCATGCTTCCCTTGACGATGGAATGCCCACCGATCTCCACGTCTTCGAAGGTGTACCGGGCGTCTACCTGCACGGGCGGCTGATAGCGCAGCACCTCATCCACCGCGCCGGGCACCAGCGACCGGTCGGCCCGCAGCAGTGCTAGCTCGTCGGGATGGCCGATGAGCGTGTGGACCATGTTGCCGATCAGGTTGGTAGTGGTTTCGAAGCCCGCGGCATAGATCAGCGACAACGTGAGCCCGATCTCTCTTTGGGTGAGCCGGTCCTCTCCGTCGCTGGCTGCAATCAGCGCCGAGAGCAGGTCGTCGCCAGGCTCGGTCCGCCGCTGGTCGATCAGCTCATCGAAGTAGGCCGCTACCTTGACCCCGGAGGCCTCAGCTCGCTTCTGGTTTTCCGGACTTTGGTTCGGTTCAAGGGTGCCGGCCAGATCGGATACCAGCGGCCGTAGCCAGTCGCGGTCAGCGAGGGGAACTCCTACCATCTCGCTGATGACGTTGGCGGGCAACGGGAAGGCCAGCTGATCGATCAGGTCTCCCCCACCGGAGGCAGCCAGAGAATCCAACAGCTCGTTGGTCATATTCTCCACCGCCGACCGCAGGCCTTCGACCCGTCGGGGAGTAAAGGCCCGGCTGACCAGCGAACGCAGTCGAGTGTGATCAGGAGGATTCAAGAACAAGAAGGTTCGCTCTTCGTTGGGAGTGCGCACTCTCTCGGCGGTGAGTGTCGGGACCTCGTCGCCAGGCTCGGGGTTGCCCATCCGAGGATCCCGCAGCGCCTTCCGGCAGTCTTCATAGCGGGTGAGGACCCAGTAGTCGGCGAAGCTGAGCTTGTGAACCGGAGCCGTTTCTCGCAGTTCCCGCAACAGCGGATAGGGATCGGCGTATACGTCAGGATCGGTGGCGATCCGAATAATCAGCTCGTCGCTCATGGACGCGGGCTGTGGACTCGGCCGAAGGTGTAGGCATCGGGCCAACCCCGCCGGGCGAGGTTGGCTTCCTGGCGGGCGATTGCCGCGGGAATATCGGTCGGCTGCCAGCCCTCGACCAGCGACTCCCCCATGAGATCGCGCACCGGTCGGTCCAGCTCCACCAGGAGTTGCAGGCTGAAGGCGATGCGCCCGGTGAGCACTTCGGAATCGCCGGTGACCAGGGCCAGGGCTGCTTCGGCCATGGTCTCCAGCGGCTCGAACATCTCCTCGTCGATCCAACCGCCTTCCACCAGCGCCGGAGTGGCGATAGCTGCCTGGGGAGTAAGACCATTCACCGACACCCCCTGCCCTTCGCACTCGCTGGCCGCTGACACGGTCAGCTTGTTCAGCGCCGCCTTTGGCGCCCCGTACACAAAGCCGGCCTTCGATGGCTTGCTGGTTGGGAACGGGGGTCCAGGCGGCAACTCGGCGGAAAAGGTGGTGAGGTTCAATATCGCACCGCTCCCCCGCTCCCTCATGCCGCCTACGACAGCCTTCATCAGCTCCCAAGGCGCCCACAGGTTGACTTGCAGGCTCAGCTCGAGTTGCTTGGGCGTGACCTCCTCGAACGGGTGGTAGCCGCCGAAAGCGGCGTTGTTGACCAGGATGTCGATGGGGCCGAACGCATCCTCCGTCCTGGGCACCAACTCGGTGCGGGCGCCGTTCGGATCGCTGAGATCCGACGGAAGCACCAGGCACTCCCCGCCGAAAGACTCGATGCGGCTCTTGGTGGAGGCTAAACCCTGCTCATCGCGGGCGGTGATGGCCACTCGGGCGCCCTCGGCGGCCAGTCGCAGCGCGACAGCCGTGCCGGTGCCCCCCTTGCTCGCGCCGGTAACCAGCGCAACCTTGCCGTCGGTGGCCCGTTCTGCCATAGCCTTGCCTTCCCGAGTGGAATCCCTGGCGAGCCTACGTCAACCCATAGATCAGAGGGCTTAGTGACCGACAACCAACACCAACGACGTCGAGCCCTCACGCTGCTGCACACGTCGGACTGCCATCTGGGAACTGGTCCGGCCCGGCGCCAGGAAGCGGCCTTTGCCGCGGCCGTCGACTTGGCCATAGCCGAGGCAGTGGACGTCTTCATGATCTCGGGCGACCTGTTCGACCACAACCGGGTAGGCGACGATGTGCTGATCTGGGCCGCCGACCAGTTGGCCCGGCTGTCGTGCCCGGTGGTGATGATCGCCGGCAATCACGACGCCCACCCCGAATCGTCGGTGCTTCACCGGTTCGGCCCCCACATCCACGATCTCCCGATCACCATCCTCGACGACCTCGAAGGCTCGACGACTCACCTAGCGGAGTTGGACCTCACCGTCTGGGGCAAGTCCATGGACGACCACCACCCCGGCTTCCACCCCCTCGATAGTCTCCCCGCCCGCCCAGAGCAGGGCTGGTGCGTCGCCATGGGCCACGGCCTGGTCATGCCCGATGAGACCCCGTCGTATCGATCGTCCCCCATCTACCCCAGCCACCTCGACGCCATCGACTGGGACTATGTGGCCCTCGGCCACATCCATCGCCACCAGATAATCCGCGAATCCCCCTCGGTGATCGCCTACTCCGGCGCCACCGCCGAATCTCTCGAAGGCGAACCCGCGGCGGTACTCGTCACCCTCGACCCCGACAGTGGCGTCTCCCTAGCTCTGCGCGAGTTGGCGCCCAGTCCTGTCGCCTAGGGCTCGGCGACGCCGGGCACTGGTGTGGGCTATCAGCTGGTAGCGCGGTGGCGTCAGGGCGGGCTGCCCGACGTCTAGCCTCTCAGCATCACTCCGACGATCCTTTACCTGCGTCGCTCCCGGTTCTTCCGTTCCATTACGGCCGCGGACGTCACCGCGGTCATTGTGCTCGCCGCTTGGCCCGACGGGCCGGGGGTGCTCGCCGCCCTGCTGATCCTCGTAGTCGTGTTCAGCGCTGTCTATGTGGGCTTCGAGAAGTGGTGCCGGCGTAAGGGCTGGGGGGAACTGTCGGACTATCCCGAAGGCCGCCACCAGAAGCATCTGCGCTGGCTGTTGAACTTCTCCGCTCACGGCCTCATCAACGTCTTACTGATAAGGGCATTGGACTGGTAGACCCGCCAAAGGCGTCGGAGCGGCACCGCGGTCCCCTTCCTCGCCTGCCGAGATCTGGCCGTGTTCAAGGCCTTCTTCGACCGGACAAGAAATTGGGCTGATTTCGAAGACATGGACGCAGCTGGCACCCTCGACCACGAGGCCGTACTCGGCGTGCTCGTCCGCTACCTCGGCGGCGACGACCACCGAGTCGCCCGCCTCCGAACCCTCGCCGGCTAGAGGTAACTGTCACCGGAGTTCACTACGATTTGATACGTGACGGAGCGCCGCAACCCTCCCGGATGCCCCTCAGACACGCCCCAATACATTTGGCGGCGCCAGATGGACTCGATCCGCGCCCGCACGGTGTCGGAGCGCCTTGAGGAATGGCGTCAGCTCAACGAAGCCGGAGCGATTATGGAGGAAACGGCGGTGCGAAACCGCCACCCTGACTACAACGATCATGAGGTCTTCTTGGCGCTGGTCGTTGCCCGCTATGGGAAAAGGCTTGCCCATGAGGTGTGGCCTGACTCTGTGGGAATAGAACCCTGATCGAGCTCGCTGCCGCGCTGAAGCACACCATCAGCGCTCTTGAATCCGCGGGCGCGGACTACATCGTGGTTGGCTCGACAGCCGCGGCCGCTTGGGGGGTCCCCCGAATGACACGCGACGTGGATGTGGTGGTTCTCTTGGCCCCCGAGTCCGGAGAGACCTTGCTCCAGGCACTCCGAGCGGGGGAGGTCTATTTCCCGGAGTCAGACGCCCGTCAAGCGGTTGAGTCAGGAGGCTCATTCAACATACTCCACCCGCAAAGCGGCGGAAAGGTGGACGTGTTTGCCATTCCCGCCTCCGATGCGTTTACCCAGTCCCGGATTTCCCGGAGAGTTCGCGCCATGATTCTCGGTGTTGATGCATGGGTAGCCACCCCCGAAGATGTGGTGTTGGCCAAGCTCCGATGGCGACTCGAGTCTCGCTCCGATACCCAGTGGCGAGACTGCGTTGAGATCGCCGCCATCAATGATCTTGACCTCAGCTACATGCAGAGATGGGCATCCGAACTCGCGGTAGAGGAAGACTTGGCCGATCTGCTGGACGATTGACCAAGTCGACCTGAGCGACAACGTCGACCTGCTCGGCCTCTAACTCCAGATCCTGACCTTTCACCCCTGAGGAGCAGCACATGGCCACCTCTGCATGGTTAGCTAGTCATCTCATCGGCGACGGGTCGGTCCTTTGGCAATTGCGCATGACTCTCAGAGGTCGAAGTTGGCGCGCCGAGTGCTGGTGGCACTCTCCTCTTGCTGGTGGCGCCGAACATGGTCGTTCAGCGAGGCTCGCTGCTTGCGCCGGGCAGCCGCGTCGAGTACCACCGGATCGTCTTCCAGCCGGGGCGCGAGTCCGAATCCGGTGTAGACGACGCGACGTTCCGCAGCCACCGGCGGACGGCTCATGTGGAGCGTGCACGAGCAGTGAACCGTGATGTCTCCGGCCTCGGTCGGCAGGGGTACGCGGGGCAGGTCGATCTGCTCGACCCCGAGCGCCGCGATATTGGCCCGGTGCGACCCCGCCACCACGCCGAGTTCGCCGTTCTCGGCACCGGCACCAGTCACCGAGATGCCCGTCACGAGCCCGCAGCATGTGCGGGAATGCCCTCCCATTGCACAGTCCTTGTGCCAGCTCACGTCCGAGATGCCCTCAACAATGTCGACCCGCTTGTGCAGGCCTTCAGCCGCGTCCCCCGCGAACGGATCTCGCTGCACGAATTCGTCTTCGGTGAATGTCGCGATGCGGCCGAACCGGTCGGTTGAGAGCAGCTCGCGCAGCGCGGCGGACCGATGATTGAACCCGAGGATGCGTGACGGCGCCCACTCCCCCGCCTCGTCCCGGGCCCACCACGAGGCACCATCGTCGCGTTCGGCCTCGGCCATGGCGTTGTCGAGGTCGGCAGATACCGCGGCCATCTCCTCGGCCGTGAACACATCCCGAAGATGGAGGAACCCAGCTTCTCCCAGAAAGTGGCCAATCTCAGTCGGATCGTCGTCGAGGCCGAAACTCTGATGAAGGTCCAACGGCGCACCGGCGCGATCGCGAAAATCAATCGACTCCGGCTCATAGGCCGAGCGGCCATCGAGCAGCGTGCGCCAGACCGGCTCCCAACCAATGAAGTCGTCGATCTCACCAGACCGCACCTCGGCCCGCCCCGCCATCTCGGCCCCAAAGGTCGACACGGCATCGTCTACCAGATCAGCGAAGGTCTCCACCCCGAGGACGACGACGAGGTCTCCCCCCGGGGCCGAGCGCACCGTCAACCCCGATGAGGAACGCTCTATGGTGACCGACTCCCCATCGACCTCCAGGGTCAGGGACGGCAACCCCAGGCGATCAGCGCTGCGGCGAGCAACGGCACCGTTTCGCTCCACCCGCCCGGGCACATAGTCGGCAACGAACGAGGCCGGATCGACCGGGATCACCGCCCGATTCGGACGCGCCCGGAAATCAACTGAGGTCACAACCGGCTCTCTTCGATCGCTGCTGACGGAATCCCGAACATGGTCAGAACCGCATGTTAGCGCCACCGTCGATCGCCCAAGCTTTGCAGTGAGCTGCTAGACCGCCACGGCGTGGCCGTCTACCGAGATGCCGACCTCACCGATGAGCAGCTCATCGAGTTCGGCCATTCGACCACTAGGGGCTTGACCGATCTGCTCTGCCGCTGCGCTGGATGGCCCGCTCATCCATGCCCAGATAGCTGGCGATCACCTTGGGATCATTGCGAACCGAGCCAGGGTCGCCCTCGGCGATCACTTTGCCAAGCTCCAGGCAGTAGACACGGTCGCTCATGCCCAAGATGAGCGGCATGTCGTGTTCGATGATGAGCATGGATGCCTGAAGCTCCTTGCGGATCTCCAACAACAGCGGTGCCATGGCTTCGGCTTCTCGCTGGGCGATCCCGGCAGTGGGTTCGTCGAGGCACAACACCCGGGCCCCCAATGCCAAGAGCCCGGCCAACTCGACAATGCGCCGAGTGCCGGTGGACAGATCAGAGATCGGCTTGTCGGCGTAGCGGCCCAGCCCGAGAAAATCCACCAGCTCGGCTGATTCTCTCTGCTGAGACCGGGCCCTGGCCGCAATCCGGGGCGAAAACACCATCGTCTCGATCATGCCGCTGCGCCCTCTGGCCTCAAGAGCGACTAGCACCGACTCGCGCACGGTGAGCTCGGGAAACAAAGAGGCAGCTTGGAATGATCGCCCCAGCCCCAGCCGCGCCCGCTGAGCAGGGGCCTTTCTGGACACGTCGACACCCAGCAGCTCTACTTGGCCCGACGAGGCGACAAATCCCCCAACGGAATTCATGAACGTGGTCTTGCCCGCCCCGTTCGTTCCGATAAGGCCGACCACCTCGCCAGCTCGCACTTCCATGGAGATCCCGTCGTTGGCCTTGAGCCCCCCGAAGGACACCTCGATATTGCGGGTTTGCAGCGGCACCGGGCGATCTTCGACGCCCTTTCGCTCGATCTGGATCGATGCCGGAGGAACCGTGGCTGCCTTCTCAACCGGAGGCAGCCGCTTTTCTGCCCACCGGTAGATGGCCCCGCGACCCCGGTGAAGGACGTGGGCTAGGCCACCGGGAAAGTACAGCAACAACACCAAGAGCCCGACGCTCGACGTCAGCAGCGGGACAATTTCATTGTTGGGAACGAGCGCCGGCAAACCGACCACCCAGATGGCTCCGATGATCGCGCCGCCCAGCGAGCCCATACCGCCGATGACGACCATCGCCACGACCAGCAGCGACCCCTCCACCAAGAATCTGCCATCGCCAAGCGAGAGGCGCTGGGCGACCCCGGCCAGCAGAGCGCCGCCCAAAGCCGCGATGGCACCCGAAAGGGCAAACGAGCGCAGCTTCACCACGGCCGGGCGAATGGAGTAGGCGGCTGCGGAGATGTCGTTGTCCCGGACCGCGAGCGTCACTCGCCCCACCGCGCTACGGCGAAGACGCCCCAACACCGCCACCACGATGACGAGCACGGCTAGAACTACGAAGTAGTAAGTCCGATTCCGGTCGATGTCGAGGCCGAATATCGACCCACGCGGGAACAAGACCGAGGTGCCGTCCTCATTCAGCATTCGGAGTCGATACAGGTAGCTCCCCGCGGCCACGGCGAACGCGGAAGTACTGACGGCAAGCAGCAACCCGCTGATTCGGAGCGCGCCGATGCCGATGATGGCAGCCACAACGGCGGTGATCAGGACCGCGACCACGATCGACAACACGTAGGGGAATGGCTCGAATCGGACGTAGATGAGCTGGTTGCTGCCGATCGACCAGTCAATGACAAAGCCGCGGGAAAAGGCGGCCGCCAGCAGCGCTCCGATCCCCGCGAATGACATCTGACCAAGGGATAGCTGGCCGGCCCACCCGGTGAGAACGGTCAACGAGAGCGCGCAGATGCAGAACGCGGCGATAGAGCTGTACAGCACGTGCTGCGAAGAGCGGGTGAACACGAACGGCAGGGCGACAGCCATCCCCAGCGGAACCAGCATGGCAATGCGGTCGAGATGGCGCACCCAGAAGATCGACTTGAGCCTCTCGGGCATGGCTTCGACCTTGGGGTTGAACGCGAATACGCCAGAATCCCGTTCCCGAATTGCTATGGCTACTGCCGCGATGACGGCCAGCAGCAGGAAGGCCTCGAACAATCCCGGCGTGGCCAAGAAGTTGAAGCGCACAACGCCCTCGGCCAGCCCGATGACCACCCCGGCCGAGAGCGCAGTTGGGAAAGAGGTGAACCGAGCAAGAAGGGCCGCGGCCAGGGCGCGAAGCAAGGTGGTGGGGCCGAGATGGCTCAGGTTTACCGCCGAGCCGTCGATCCCGCCGATCAGCATCATCGAAACCGTCCCCACACCGCCGGCAATCCCCCACACCACTGTTGAGATGCTCTTGGGATTGACCCCGCGCAACCGGGCCAGGTCGGGGTTCACTGCCGATGCCCGGATCAATCGTCCAATCAGGGTCCGGTTGAGGAACCAGCCCAGGGCCAGGGCAACCACGGGGGCCACAATGATCACCGTCAAATGCGAGCTCTTGACCCGAAGATCGCCGATCTCCCACAAGTCGTTGATGGGCAGGGGATAGGCCACCCGTCCCTTGACATCGGGGAAGGCGAGCAGGATCGCCTGGCTGAGCTGGCTTACCCCGATAGTTGCCACCAGCAAGATCACCCGGGGGGCCTTGAACAATCGCCGCACCACGGTCAATTCGACAATTGCGCCGTAGACAACACCAGCGGCCAGGGCAATGACCAGGGCAACCCCGTAGGGCACGCCATAACTCACATTCAAGAGCACCAGCAGGCCTGAGGCGATGAGCCCCATGGCCCCCACTGCGAAGTTGATCACCTTGCTCGACCGGTAGATCAACACGATGGTCATGGCCAGCAGTCCATAGACCATGCCCTGGACGAGACCGTTGAAGGCAACCTGCGATGTGATCCAAACGGCGAGAGTCACCCGCCCTCCTCGCCCAGAAATACGGCTCGGGCCAGATCGTCGCGCTCAACCAGCTCGGCCATATCGCCGTCGAAGCGCACGTGGCCCTTCTCCAAGAACACCGCTCGATCAGCCACGACCATGGCCACGTTGAGGGATTGTTCGACGATGATGATCGTCTGCCCCTGAGCCTTGAGTTCTTCGATAATGCCCACAAGCTGCTCGACCATGACCGGGGCCAGCCCCAGGGACAGCTCATCGATGATCAACACATCGGGCTCGGTGATCAGCACCTGGGCCAATGCCAAGAGCTGACGCTGGCCGCCCGACAGCGACGATGCCGCCTCGTTCGGCCGCTGGGCCAGGTCGCCGAACAGTCCTAGGGCGCGTTCGATGGCCGCCTCCATTGCGTCGGGGTCCTTGCGCAGGTTGAACGCGGCGATTTCCAGGTTCTCCCGAACCGAGAGGTCGTTGAATACCCCGCTGCCGCCGGGGAGCATGTGAATGCCCAACCGAGTCCGCGTCTCGGGAGTGACATAGGTGATAGTGCGCCCGTGATGACGCACTACCCCTCGGGACGGCGTTCCCAGCCCGGCCGCTATCCGCAAGGCGGTGGACTTGCCCGCCCCATTTGTGCCCAACAGGGCCAAGACCTCTCCCTTTTTCACTTCGAAGCTCACGTCGAACAGGATCTGAACCTGCCCATAGGAGAAGTCGACTTGGCTCATTTGAAGTGCGGGTATCTCGTCGGGGTTGGCCGAGCGCCGAGCATGGTCTTCCTGCTCTTCGTGGAGCTCGGCCGCAACCATTGCGAGGTCTTCTCGGATTGAGAAAGTGCCCCGCAGCATCAACAGGCCGCCGATGATGGTCGACGGCACATACACGACGATGATCGCAGTGCGGGTGCCGTACATGTCCGACAACATCCCCGAGAGCAGGGCACCACCGGTGGCGCCGACAAAGAAGATGTAAAGGGCACCCAAGGCCTGGCCCATGCCCCGCAACCGATAGGGGACGACCGCCATCAGCAGGGGCCCAACCATGGAGAACGCCGCGTAGGTCATCACCGCGGGTGGAATCCCCAAGATGGCAAACAGCACCGGGCCAGGCATGAAGAACTGCACCGGAATGAGCAGCGCGGAGGGGAGGATGAGCCACCCGACTAGGCGCATGGCAAAGACAGGGTCGCTGCGATACAGGCGGTCGTAGTATCGGCCAACGAAGGGCATCGAGATCATCACGGCGACACCGGCGACGGTCGTGACCGCACCACGCCCGAATGCATCAAGCCCATACTCGTCCTCCATGAAGATGCTGCCCAATATGGGAACAGTGAACAGCCCGAAACCGAGGGCGGCGAAGGCGGTAACCACCGAGCGAAGGGTGCGGATTTGAAGCAGGCGATTGAAGGCCACCTCAACCGAGATGGGGAGCGGGTCTTCGTCCTGGATGATCTCCCCGAGGACATCCTTCTTCTCGAACTGGCCACGCACTGGTTCGGGAATCCTGAATGAGGCCAGAGCGACCACCACGATGGGGATGGCCAGAATGAAAAACACCCATCGCCACGCTGACGGTCCGCCGATCAGAACGGCCATCCCGCCCACGATGAGCGGGCTGAGCGTGCCGGTCGCCGATCCGATCAACGACAAGGTGCTGCCGATTCGACCCCGGGCGCTGATCGGAAACTGATCGGCGGTCAACGAAGAATGAACGGTGAAGGAATTCGACTCGGCGATGCCCCCGCCCAGACGGGCAAAGAAGAGCATGACCGCGTTCACCACCAAGCCAGTGACCGCAACCATCAGCCCAAAGAAGAAGTTGGCGATGGCAATGATTCGGCCGCGGCGGTAACGGTCAGCCAGCCACCCCATCGGCAGCGCGCCCAATATCAAGAAGGCTCCGGACGCCGAGCTGATGAAGACCATCGTGCCATCGCTTATCCCCAGCGAATCGCGGATGTCAGGCGCCAAGGTGCCGAGAGAAGACCGTTCTATGTTGGTGACAAAACCGATCAACGCCAATATGACAAACGTCGAAACGCTGCCCGTGGCCACTGCTTGCCTCAGGGTCAGGTCCCCCTCTCCAGCCCCTGGAGCGGCATCGGGAGACAGCGCTTCGCGTAGTGAAACAGCTTCTTGGCGCTCAGCCTCGAGATCGAAGATCGTCTCAGCAAGTTCGCTGGGACTGTCCTGTCTCTCGTCGCTCATGGGCTAATCTCTCCGCCCGACGACCCTGTCTCTCGCCGCTGGTGGGCTGATCACTCGGGCACCAGTGCACCAGCCTCTGCATCCCACCTATAGAAGAGCACGGGTCGAATGCCGGTGGGATGGTCCTTGTCGAAGTACCAGGGGTCGGGAAAACCGGGCAGCATGATCTCTCCCAGATTGTGGGCCGCGGTGATCAATGTCCCGCGATTGAGGGTCGGCCCTGCGGCCTCTAGCAGGGCAGCTGCGAAAGCTGTGTACCGACAAGCCGTCAGGGAGCTTGGGTAGTCGTCGGCTACCGTCTCCCCGGCTTCTTCCTCCAATGCATCGTGCTCTGCTTCTGTGAGCAATGTGATTCCGAGTTCGCTTTCTTGGCTCTCCACGCATTCTGCTGTCGGGCTTCCCAATTGCCGAAAGACGGGCCTGGAGCTGAACGGCCCAAAGCCGATTAGGCCTTCTAGCACCGACAAATCATTGCCTTCTCCACCGATATACAAATTGGCGACACTGAGGCTGGTGAACACGATCTGAGGGCGGTAACCAGTGCGGGCCACACCCACGGGGAAGCCCGACTCCGTGGTCCCGATCGTTATGACCTGGTCAATGCCCTCAGATTCGAACCTTAAGGCGATGGTCTCTGCCGAGGCGAAAAACGCGTTGGGGTCGGTGTCGGCCAAGGAGGTGTCGAGATATGCCGAGCCGACGACATCAACGCCTCCCGATTCGAGAACGGGTCTGATCTGGGTCTCAAAGAGCTCTTCATTCCCGACGGAGCCCACGACTCCAACCCGTCCGCTCAACTTGCCGGCGCGAGCCATCGCCTGGATCCCGTCGACGAGAAAGCTCTCGCTTTCCTCGGTCGAGTACCAAAGAGTTCTAGACAGAGCCAGATTCTCAGCAGAGACATTTGAGCCCAGCAACGGAGTCTCGTGAGTCTGAATGAAGCAGAGCACGTCATCGCCAATGAAATTGCCGACCGCCAAGAACACGTTTTCGTCCTCGGTCAACAGCGTGCACGCTGCCGTTCCGGCATCGGTGCCGATCGGATTAACCGGGGCAAAAACGGGGACCAGCATCCGGCCATGTATGCCGCCAGCATTGTTCACTATGTCGAACGCCAACCGGTAGGCAGCCTCGTAGTCGCCGTGTTCGATGCCGATCAATGCGCTCACCTCGCTGAGGTCGGGATACATGATCCCGATCTTCACCGCATCGTCGGTAACCCCAGGGGCCCGCTCGTCGACAACCGCGGGGAATAGACCCAGGGTTCCCGGACCGGTGGGCGCTGGCTCCTCAACTTCGGGCTCAGCTCCGTCGCCGTCTGGGGCCTGCTCCCCGCCCTCGGCCTCTTCCTGGTCTTGCTGGCCGTTGTCGGAGACCTGTCCACCGCTTTCGGCATCCTCAGGGGCCGGTGCGCCATCGTCGGCATCCTCAGGGGCCGGTGTACTGGCTCCTCTATCGTCGGCGGTTTCGGTAGCCGGGGCACTTTCTGGTGCGGCCTCTTCTTCCTTGGAAGTAGTGCAGGCGCTGAGTGCGAGCACAATGACGAGAGAGAGGATTCTTCTCATGACTTGTTCCCTGTAGTGGAAGGTGGCAGACGCTGTGCGAATATGTGCGAATGTACGGCACCGATACTTGGGCCGCTAGAGACAGTTGGCAGTTCTTCATTGGACTGAGACTCGAACCCGGCTGAGATTCTGCACCCGGGCAATTGACGCGGCAGGAATGCCTTGACGATGAGTTGTGGCCCGCAACACGGGGAAAAACACGCCAGCCTCGGTGAATCGGTGGGTGGTAGACCACCCATCCTCGACCAGAGAGACGTCGCAGAACTCTCCCCGGCCCAACGGGTCCCACTCAAGTGCGACCACCTCTCCCCCGCCGGGAGGAACTTCGACAACAGCCCGAAAGGTCACCTCCTCTCCTGGTTCGACTATGGCCGACACGGCATCTGCTCGATGAGGAGCCTGAGATCGACTCGGATCAGCCGTGACCTCCAGCCTCACCACAGGTTGGATTCCGCCGCGCTCTTCTGCGGTGTCGGCCAAAAGGATCTGCCCGTCTTCCAGCCGATATGCCGTTGATGCCGCAGGGGCCACCCCCTCTTCCGCCCAGGCCGCCACGTCCCGAAGCGCCTGTTGGACTATCCCGTCGTAGGAAACCAGCCAGTGTTCCTTGCCCTCTGTTATCGGGCCGGTGTGATGATCGGCGTTGTCGGTAAACCACAGGCGAAACCAGTTATCGGTTTCGTATCCCAGAGCCGACCGGACGCGGGCGGCGTACCAGTGGCCGTGCCAGGGATAGGCATCGGCATCGACGAGGCTGTTCACCACGATGACTTTCCCAGCGATCCGGCCGTGGTGGGTTCCTCCCCCGCTGACCTGACCACCGATCAGCGGCCCGATTTCGGTTGCCCTCTGGGGATGTCGGGGATGGCCATCGGGGTCGCGGAACTGATCCCAACCGGAAAACTCGCCCGGAGGGGGGAGTTGGTGGCGGTGAAAGGCGCAAAGGGCCAGCCGCCACCGGGCATCAATCGGAGGCTCAGGCTCGCCGTCGTCCTTGGCTTCCTCCTGGATCAGAGCCGCCCGAAAGCGGTCGCCCAACGGAGAGTCTTCGGTCCCTAGGTAGCCGGGCTCACTCCAAAAATCATCGGCGTACGATGGGTCGATCGCCTCTACTGTGCTGGCGAACCGCATCAGCCCTGCCTCATCGTCGAGACCGAGCACATAGCGATAGTCGTTCCAACTCACTAGGGGAACCCCCAAGGCCGACACCTCCCGCAATACCGCAGCTTCCACCGGATCGAGGCCTGCGTGGGGATCACCGCTGCCGCCAGGAGAAACGGCATCGGCTATCAGCGGCGCCTTTTCCGACAAGATGAGCCGGGCGAAGGCCCGAATGAAGAAGTTGTTGGGTATGGACGTCATCGCGCCGATTACCAGCGGGACGCCTCCTGCCCACACCCCGCTGGTGTTCTCCATGGCGGCGATGGTCTGGTAAGAGCCTCCGCTCGCTCCATAGATGTAGCCGAAAATGGGCTTGGAACTGCCGTAGTGTCGGGCGGCAAAATCCTTGGCGAATGTGGCGGCGGCTGCGTCCACCAGATAGCCGCCATCGGCGTTGGTTTGAACGGTGTAGGCCCCTGAGTCCGCACCGAAAGCAACGGCCCGATCGCCGGGGTTTTCGTCATCGACCGGATACACGCTCTGGAAGAACCGGTGCTCGTACCGAAATCTGGTGGGCAGCGAAACAGTGAACCGATAGTCAGTGCCCGCAAAGTGGCCCCGGACTCTGCGATGGGGAAGGGGCGCGGATTCGTCGGTCTCGTTGTCGATCACCGGCCGAAGATCGGCGGTCATTGGACAGCCGCCGCTCTACGCTCAGGGTTTTCCCACGCCAGGGACGGCGGCTTTGGTGGCGTAGATGGAACCGGTCTTGGCCGCGGTTACCACTTCTCGCTTCCAGTCGTCGGCCGCGCAGATCAGGAGCGTGTGGCGGTCTTCGCCGCCGAGCACACATGCGACGGGCACTTTGGGGGCCATGTCGTAGGAGTCGGTCACCTCTCCGCCGGGGAGCACCCGGAATACCCGAAGGCCCAGGGGATCGGCCACCCATACCGCGCCTTCGGCGTCGAGGCAGATGCCGTCGGGCGGGGCCACCAGCGCCCTGTCCGATTCGGGGACCAGCTCGGCGTAGACCCTTCGGTTTGACAGGGTGCCGTCGGGAGCCACGTCGAACGCGGTGAGTCGGAAGGCCGCGCTCTCGGCCACGATCAGTGTCTGCTCGTCAGGAGTGAGAATGTGGCCGTTGGGGGCTTCCATCCCGTCGGCGCCCACGCTGACCGTGCCGTCAGGGGCCACCCTCAGGGTCTGCGCGGTGCGCCGCTCTCCCCCTGCGTGGATCTTCTGCCCCATGTCGCCGATATAGGCGGTGCCGTCGGAGCGCACGATCATGTCGTTGATGTCACCGATGGCCAGCGGTGACAGGTCGGCGTGCTCGACCATCGAGCCGTCGGGCTCTTGGCGCAGCAGTTTCTGGGTGGACATGGCCACCACCAGCAGCCGTCCGTCGGGCAGCCAACCCAATCCCGAAGGGTCGTCCCAGTCCACCACCGCCATCGTCTCGGCGTTGCCGTCCAGGTCGGTGCGCACCACCCGGTGGGCGTGCATGTCGGAGAACCACAGGGCGCCGTCGCGCCACCGGGGCCCTTCGGAGAAGTTGAGCCCGTCCAAGATCGTGCGCATCAGGTGCCTCCTCATCGGCTTGGTCGTTGACGAGATGGCACAATAGCCCCATGACCATGACCCTCACCCCCAGCATCGACGCTGAAGAGTCATACGAAACCATCCAGGTGAGTCGGATCGGCGGTTCATTAGGTGCGGTGATCTCCGGCGTGGACCCCCGAGACGGCCTGACCGACCAGCAGTTCGCCGAGGTCCACGAGGCGCTGCTCCGCCACGAGGTGATCTTCTTCCGCAACGTGCCCATGAGCGCCGACGACCAACTGGAGTTTGCCTCCCGCTGGGGCCAGCCCAGCATCTTCCCGCTGTCGGCGGTGTTGGGGGCCACCGAGCCGTCTACATCAGTCATCCGCGACGACGCCGACAGCCTACCCACCACCGACAACTGGCACACCGACGTGACCTGGATTGAGGTGCCCCCTAAGGTCGCCCTGCTCCAAGCCACCGTCGTTCCTCCCTACGGCGGTGACACCATGTGGTGCAGCATCACTTCGGCCTACGACGCCCTGTCGGAGCCGATGCGGGCCGTAATCGACGGGCTGGAGGTGCACCACTCCAACTATCCCCAGTTCTGCACCAGCATGGCCGAGAAGTCGGGGAGCTGGGATCTGGTGCCCCTGTTACGGGAGGCCTATCCCGGCGTTGAGCACCCTCTAGTGCGCACCCATCCCGAGACCGGGCGACGGGCGCTGTATGTGGCCACCAACTTCCAGCAGTACGTGGTGGGCATGAACGAGGCCGAAAGCGAGGCTCTGCTCGACTTCCTGTTGCGCCACATCAACCAGCCCCGCTTCCACTGCCGGTGGTCGTGGACCGAGGGCGATCTGGCCATCTGGGACGAGCGGTCCACCAACCACCGGGGCGTGTCGGATCACTATCCCCAGGTCCGGGAGGTGCGCCGCTGCACCGTAGACGGCGACCGCCCCTACTTCGACCCCTCGGTGCCCTACCAGCCCAAAGCCGCCTACCAGCCCCAGTAGTCGCCGCCAAAGCGCTCATCGCGCTCAGCCAGCGCGCCCTTCATGCCCTTCTCCCGCGATGTCTCGTGGAAGTCGAACTCGTCGGGGCTGCGGCGGGTACCCATCACAAACAGAGGGTGGACGCCGTAGTGGGGGGTGAATGCCTGGCCGATCCCCAGAATGTCGTAGGCCAGGTGGGCCACGGCGCGCCCGGTGGCGATGCCGTCTCGGGGCAGGCTGGTCAGCGCCCCGGTGAGTTGGGCCACCGCCTCGTCAAGCTCATCTCGGGGCACCACCCGGTTGACCAGGCCCAGCCGCTCGGCCTCGTCGGCGTCGAACTTGCGCCCGGTAACCGCCAGCTCGTTGGTCCGCTTCAACCCGATCTGGGAGGCCAGCATGGGGTAGAGCCACGAGGTGCCCGCCGAGCCGAACCGCTCCTCGGGCAGGCCGAACACCGCATCGTCGGACACCACGGCGAAATCGCACACCAGCACCAAATACAGCCCGGCGCCAATGCACGGACCGTGCACCCGGGCAACGATGGGCTTGGCCGAGTACAGCAGGTCGCGCATCACCCAGGCCCGGCGGCGCAGCCCGGCGATAGCGAAACGCCCTCCCTTGGTCTCGGCCCCGCCGTAGAAGTCATCGGGGCTGGACAGGTCGAACCCCGCGGTGAACCCCCGGCCCGCTCCGGCCAAGACGATGCACTTCACGTCGTCATCGGCCTCGGCTTGGCGGACAAAGGCCACGATCTGGTCGAACATCTCGTCGGTCAGCGCATTGAACACGTCCGGCCGGTTGAGGGTGATCGAGGCCACCGCCCCGTCTGTCACATAGGTCACTTGGTCTTCAGCCATGGCCCCTATCCTGTCGGATCGTGAGCAATCCACCCACTCGGCTGGCCCGACGGCTGGGTACCGGGGATGCCATCGTGATGGGACTGGGATCGATGATCGGCGCCAGCGTGTTCGCCGCCATCGGGCCCGCAGCGGCCGCCGCCGGGTCGGGGCTGATGATCGGGCTGGCGGTGGCCGGTGTGGTGGCGTTTTGCAACGCCACCTCATCGGCCCAGCTGGCTGCTCTCTATCCCGCGTCAGGGGGCACCTACGTGTACGGCCGCAAGCGGCTGGGGCATCTGGCCGGGTTCAGCGCCGGATGGGGGTTCGTGATCGGCAAGTCGGCCACCCTGTCGGTGTCCGCGCTCGCGTTCGGGGCCTACGCGTTCCCTGAGGCTCCTCGACCCGCAGGCATCGCCGCGGTCGTGTTGGTAACCGCCATCAACTTGCGGGGCATTACCCGTACCGCCAGGGCTACCCGGGTGACGGTCACCCTGGTGATAGTCGCCCTCGGGTTGGTGGTCGCCGCCTCAGTGGCCGGAGGCACCACCGATGCCGACAATTTGGCCGACTGGGGTGTCGGAGGTTCGGGCGGGATCCTGGAGGCGGCTGGCCTGTTGTTCTTCGCCTTTGCCGGCTACGCCCGCATCGCCACCCTGGGCGAAGAGATCAAAGATCCGGCTCGCACCATCCCCCGGGCCATCCCCGCCGCTCTGGGCATCACCCTGGTGGTGTACGCCGCGGTGTCGGCCACCGCACTGTGGGCCGTTGGACCTGAACTATTGGCCGAAGCGGCTGCTCCCCTGGCCGCAGCCACCGACGCCGGATCGTGGGACGGGCTGACCCCAGTGGTCCGAGTGGGTGCAGCCATCGCCTCGGCCGGGGCGCTGATGGCCCTCATAGCCGGTGTGGGCCGCACGACCTTCGCCATGGCCTCCGACGGCGACTTGCCCCGGGTGCTGGACAAAGTCCACCCGACCTACAAGGTTCCCCACTACGCCGAAATCGCCGTGGCCGCGGTGGTAATCGTGCTGGTATCGCTCACCGACCTCCGCAACGTGCTTGGCTTCAGCTCGTTCTGCGTGCTGTTCTACTACGCCGTGACCAACGCCTCCGCTTGGACCCTCTCTCCCGCCCAACGGCGGTGGCCCCGGGTGCTCAGCGGTCTGGGGTTCCTGGGCTGTGTCACGCTGGCCGCGACCCTGCCGGCTGCCTCCGTGATCACCGGCCTCTGCGTCCTTGCCGTCGGAATCCTCATTTGGCGCATCCGCAATGCACTGAATCCCGTAGCTTCCGGGTAGCTTTCAATAAATACAGTTATGAAGACAGCCATCCCAACCTCCGTCAACCGAACCAACCCCACTCGACGGCGGCGATTGGCTGCCCGAGTCGCCGTTGTCCTTGCGGTGCTCGCCGCCACGGTGTCGTTTGCCGAAACCGCCGGAGCGCAATCTGTCAACGCGGCCGAGATCACTCAGCGCGACCAGCTGATCGCCAACCAGGAGGCGCTGCTCAACACCTACCGCTGCCGATTTGAAATCGACACTGCCGTCGTCCCCAGAGGCTGCGTCGACGGATCGCCCGCCCAACCCGGCGAAGAGCCCCAACCGTTCACTGGGACTCCGACACTTGGGGAGCTCGCCCGGCGCGACCGGCTGATCGCTAACCAGGAGGCGCTGCTCAACACCTACCGCTGCCGATTCAACGTTGACACCCAGATTGTTCCCGGGGGCTGCGGTGGCGTAGCACCCCAGCCCACTCCCGAGCCGCCCGCCCGTCCACTCCCACCCACCGCGGATGAAGAGCTGTCGCCAGCCGAGGTATACGCCCTGGTTGCCCCTTCAATTGCGCTGATCGAGACATCGTCGAAACTTGGCAGCGGCATCTTGATCGAGGGCGGGTACATCGTGACCAATCACCATGTGGTGTGGCCCGAAGACAAGGCCTGGGTGGTTTTCCCCGACGGTACCGAGTTCCGTGACGTGCCGGTTTTGGGATCAGACTTCATGGCTGACCTGGCCGTGCTGGGACCGATCGATGTCCCCTTCCAGCCACTTGAATTTTCCAATCGAGACGACATACCTCTGGGCAGCGATCTCTTCTTGATCGGCTACCCGTCTGAACCCGAGTTGTTCCCGCAACCCACCATCACCCAAGGCATCTTGTCTCGGCTTCGGGAGTGGGCCACCTACGACCTCACCGTGCTCCAGTCCGACGCCGCCATCGCCAGCGGACAAAGCGGCGGTGCCTTAGTCAACTCGCAAGGGGCGGTGGTGGGCATTTCCACATGGAGATTCAGCACTGCGGGCTTCGCGTTGTCGACATCAGCGGCCGACGATGCCCTGATTATTGAGAGGCTGATCAATAGCTACGAGCCTCCCGAAGAGAAGACCGAGCGCCGAGCGCCGAGAAAATATGGAGACTTCGAACACAAGGTAACGGGAGCATCCGAAATCGAGACTTCCGCCTTCACCTTCAACGCTGCCGTAGGCACCAAGGTGACCATCCAAATCAGTGGCGAGAGTGACGGATTCATAATCATTGCCGACTCCGTGGGAACACTTGTCTCGCAAGACTCAAACCAGTCCGGCGCGGAGCAGACGACCTTTGAAGTCCTTCGGAGCGGGCAACACTTCGTGAGCATCGGAAGCAGCTCGGAAGGCGACTTCGAATTCGAGCTGGCTAGTTCCATCAGGCTGCGCCCGTACACCGACGAATCCGACGGTACGACCCTTCTGGATGAAGGTGATGTGGAGATCTTCTACGGATTGTTCGACCACCCGTACGACACCGACTGGTTCAAGATCAGCCTCGAAGAAGACGAAACGATCGAAATCAATACTGATTCCATCCTTGCCGACACCACGATCACAGTGAGGAACCGAGAGACCGGCAGATCGGTCATGAGCGAGAACATCAATCCTCGCACCGGTCTCGGCTTTGCCATCAATGCGCAGCTTCGGTTCACCGCTCCTGTGGCGGGTGACTACGCCATCTACGTTGGCGAGAGGTCGGGAAGCATGGGCATCAGCTACGCCGTAACCGTCGAACGAGTCCAGGAATAGATCAAGCCCTGCTGTGGACGTGGGCCGCGATCTGGTCCTCGAAGGTGAAATCCAGATCGAGGCTCTGGTCGAGGCCTTCGGCCACCATCCAGCGGTGGACGTGGTCGACCATGGCGGCGAGGGTGTACTCCGGCTCCCATCCGATGTCAGCCCGTAGGCGGTCGACCGAGAACACCACGCTGCGGTTCCAGCGGTGCAGGTTGGGGGCCAGTCGCTGCACGAGCTGGGCCAGCTTGAATCTCCGTCGGGTTTGGTCGGCGTTGGCTCGGGCCTCATCGGAGCTGCGGATGTCGATGTTCACCGGGGAGGCTTGCCCTTCCTCGAACACCAGGGCGCCGTCCCACAGGTCGTCCATCACCGGGGCGGGGATGAACACCTTGTCGGCCTCTTTCCCCAGCACCTCGGCGAAGGTATCAACGTAGCCCTCGTCTGACTGATAGGTCCCGCCGGTGAGGTTGTAGCGCTTTCCGAAGGTCTGGGGCTGGAGCATCATCATCCGCAGGGCTCGGGACTGGTCGTCCACGTGCCCCACCTGGCCCACGGTGGTGCCGTCGCCGGGGATCAGCACTGGGCGGCCCTTCAGCAGCCGCATGATCATCCGCTGTTCCCGGTCGGCCAGGATGTTGCGGGGGCCGAACACCATCGAGAACGGAACGATGGTGGTTGGGAACCCCCGGCTGCGCCAGGCGTCGATGAGGATGTCCTCACACAGCAGTTTGTGCAGCCCGTATTCGTTCTGGTTGGGACCGCGGTCCACTGGATGGTCCTCGGTGATAGGCAGGATGTCTGTAGGGGCGTAGATGACCGTGGACGAGGCGAAGATGTAGTGCCCGATCCGGCCCTCGAACACCTCGATCATCAGCTCCACATCAGCGGGGTGGTAGGCGCTCATGTCTTGGACCGCGTCGAAAGTCTCGTCTTTGAGCACCTCCCGCACCTGATCGTGGTCGGTGCGGTCAGCCACCAGCCGGCGCACCGACCGGGGGAAGTCCACCGCAGTGCGCCCCCGGTTCAACACCGTGACCTCGTGGCCGCACTTCACCAACTCCATGACCAGCGAAAAGCCGTTGAACTGGCTCCCGCCCATCACTAAGACCTTCATTTGAGCTCCCTTGTTGCTTGAATCGACCTCAGCGGCAGATGCCGGCTTCGGCTAGAGCTTCTACTTCTTCAGAGGAGATCCCGAGGACTTCGCCAAGCACCTCGACGGTGTCGATCCCAAGCAACGGGGAGGGCCCAGCAGTGCGCTTGACGGTGCGGCTGAAGCGGATGGGATTGGCCACGTGGGTTTCCTTGCCCACAACCGGGTGCTCCAGCACGTCGAGCGCTCCTCTAGCGGCCAGATGCTCGTCGCCCAAGTGGTCGAAGGGGCCCATCACCGCCATGGCCGACACTCCGGCGGCCTGCATGCGTTCGGCCCGCTCGGCGGCCAGGCCCTGGGCCATCCACGCCGACACTGCGGCGTCAATCGCTTCAGCGTCAGCCAGCCGTTCGGCATTGGCAGGCCACCGGTTCTCAACGCCCATAACCTCGCAGCAGCGCTGCCACGATTCGTCGTCGTGGCAAGCCAGCGCCACCCAGTCGTCATCGCCGCCGGCCCGGTACACATCGTGGGGGGCAACCTCCTCCGAGCGGTTGCCGCAGGCCTGGGGATCGGTGCCGACGTCGGCCGCTCCCATATACACCTCGCCAATCAGGTAGGCAGCGGCCTCGGTCTGGGCCATGTCGATGAGCTGTCCCTGGCCGGTGCGCTGCTTGTGGTCGAGGGCGGCCAGCACGGCCACCGCCAGCAGCTTTCCTGCTATGTGGTCAGGATGGTTCAGCGTGGTACCGCACGGAAACGGCACATCAGCGTGGTTCCATAGCCAGTGGGCTCCGGCGAAGCTGGCGTTGAGCGGCCCGTAGGCCGGCATCTTGCCCATCGGGCCGCCTCGGCCGTAGCCCTGCGAGCACACGTACACCAGGTCGGGCCGTATGGCCGATACGTCGTCCCACCCCAGCCCGAGCTTGTCCAACGACCCGCCCCGCAAGTTCTCGGCCACCACATCGGCAGCCATGAACAGCTCCAAGGCCAGCTCGCGGCCCCGCTCGGTGGTCATGTCCAGGGCCACCGACCGCCTCCCCCGGCTCTCAGCGTTGAACGGGAAGGCCTTGTTGAGGTCGCCCCGACCGGCAAAGCGCAGCGAGTCGGGGTGGGCCACCGATTCGATCTTGATGACGTCTGCCCCCAGTTCCGACAGCATCCAGGTGCCCTCGGGCACCACCGCAGCCATGCCGAACTCCACCACGCGCACCCCGGCCAGGAGTTGGCCGTTGTCGCCTTGGCCGTTGGAACGCCCTGCCATCCAGGGATTGTCGATGGAGCGATGGTTGAACTGAACTCGCTCGTCATTTGACCGCGGTGCCCGATTGCGGACTCCAGCGGGAGTGCCTGAGAGCTGCCACGGGGCGTTGGGCACTGGCAGATTCTCGGACCCTTCCACGTCGTAGCGGAAAAAGCCCCGGCCCACCACTTGGGGGTGACCGGCGAACTCGCTGGGCGACTGGATCACGCCGATGGTGGTGCCCGCCGCCAGACCGTGCTCAAACAGATCGGTTCGATCCCGCTGCGACGTGATCGCGTCGGCCACCATGTGAATCACGTCGCGATTGCGGCCTCGGAACACGCCGTCGGCCCACTCCGGGCCGGTCAGAGCGTCGGGATTGCCCAGCACTTCCACGAAGCCGGTCCACTGGTAGGGGGTTCCGATCACGGTGCGCACCCAGCCATCGCGGGCCGGGAAAATCCAGTAGTTCCCATCGGCGTTGCGACGGCCTTCAGCAGGCAGTTCGGGGAAGTGGCGCACATAGTCGGGGATGAGCACCGACCACGGATTGAGTCCAGACAGGGCGGCCTCTTGTACGCTGATCTCCACCACCTGGCCTTGCCCGTGACGACGGCGGTCCATCACCGCGGCCAGCCCGCCAACGGCGCCGAACACCGAGGCGCAATCGTGGGCCAGATAGCCCGGATGCCAGCAAGGGGACTTCTCCCGAAAGCCCGACAGATAGTGCCCCCCAGAAGAAGCAAACGCCGGCAGGGGCTCCAGCTTCCAGTCCGAGCGGGGGCCGGAGAGCCCCATGGCGGTCAGTGCCACCACCACGAGTTGGGGATGGCGATCGGTCATCTCGTCGAGATCTAGGCCGGTGTTGTCGATGAGCAGATCGGCCTCGGCAAACAGTGATTCCATATCGGCGGGATCGCCGGCTGCTTTGTTGGCGTTGCGGTGGGCGTGGGCCAGTCCGTCGGGATCGGGAACCGGCGGTACTCGGATCACCTCGGCCCCCAAGTCGCCCAGCACCCGGGCGCACAGCGCTCCCCGCATATCTGTGTGGTCCACCACCCGCAGCCCGGCCAGCGCGCCGGGACTCATGCCTGCGGCCGAACTCATCGGGTGCGAGGCTCGATTCGGGTCTGCTCTTTGATGCCCCGGGCCTTCTCGGTCATCTCCTCCTCGGCCCCGGCCAAGCTCAAGAAGGCCACCCCGCTGTTCACCGCATTGGCCAGCGTTGTGTACTGAGCCGTCCACAGCCCCTTCATGGTGGCTTCGACGGCTAGGCGCTCGGGTGCGGACACGATGGCTTCGGCGCACCAGCGGGCCGCGTCCATTAGCTCGTCTTGCGGCACCACCTCTTGCACCAACCCGATCTGGAAGGCCCGCTGGGCCGACATGCGCTCGTGGCGGCCGAGCAGCGACATCCGCATTACCTCCCCCAGCGGCATCCGCTGGAGCATGAACATGGGCTCGTTCACCGCGGGCATGCCGTGGCTGACATGGGGGTCGAAGAAAGTGGCGTTGTCGGAGGCGATGATGAACTCCACCTCGCCCAGCAGGTAGAACGCTCCCCCGGCGGCCATTCCGTTGACCGCGGCGATCACCGGGCGCCAGTAGTCGTTGGACTTGGGGCCGACAGTGGAGATCGGGTCGTCCACCATGAACGGCGAGGCGGGTTGCTTCCACGACCCGGAGATGTCCACCCCGGTGCTGAACGCTCGGTCCCCCGCGGCGGTGAGGATCACGCAACGCACGTCATCGTTGTACCGGAGGTGAGCCCACATCGCCCGAAGCTCATCGCAACAGGTGTTGTCCATGGAGTTGAGCCGCTCAGGTCGGTTCAAGGTGACAACCGCAACTCCATCGGACTCCTCATACAGCAAGGTTTCGTAGCTTGGCACGGCCCGAAGCGTAGTCCCGACAATGCGACCTCATGGAAGGCCAGAACTAGAGTCGCCGCCCATATCGTGTTCACTGAGCTCGGGGAAGCGGAGGAAACAATGGACATCGGAAGAATCGGATTGTGGCAGGGCGTTCTCGACCAGCGGCCTTCGAGCCAGGTGCGGGAAGTCGTCGCCGAGTTGGAGGAGATGGGCTGGCCCACGCTGTGGATCCCCGAGGCCGTGGGCCGGGACCCGTTCGTGTCGGCGTCGATCATGCTTGGGGCCACCAGCACGCTGAAGATCGCCACCGGGATCGTGCAGGTCCACGCCCGCCACCCCATGACTACCGCGGCAGCCCAGAAAACGGTGGCCGAGGCATTCGACAACCGGTTCCTGTTGGGCATCGGCGTGAGCCACGGCCCGTTTATCGAGGGCATCCGCAAGCTGGACTATTCCAAGCCCTACTCCTTCATGGTGGATTACCTCAGCGAGATGGAGGGAGCCATGTACATGGCGCACGGACCCGAAGAAGACCCGCCGCTGGTGTTGGCCGCTCTGGGCCCCAAGATGCTGGCGCTGGCCGCCGAGCGCACCGCCGGCGCCCACCCCTACTTCGTGCCCCCCGAACACACCGCCCTTGCCCGGGAGATCATGGGGCCCGACGCCCTGTTGGCTCCCGAACAAAAGGTGTGCCTGGAGACTGATCCCGAGGCGGCTCGGGCGCTGGCCCGGGAGAACATGGCCCTGTACCTAGGGCTTCCCAACTATGTGAACAACCTCTACCGGCTGGGATTCACCGAGCAGGACGTGGCCGATCAGTCCGACCGGCTAGTGGACGCCATCGTGGCCTGGGGCGACTTGGACACCATCCGGGCCCGCATCCAGGCCCACCACGACGCCGGCGCCGACCACGTGGCCGTGCAGGTGCTCTCTCCCCGAGGTGAACTGCCCCTGGCCCAATGGCGAACCCTGGCCGACGCCCTTCTATAGTTCGTCGGCGAAGCTCTTTTGATCGGATAAGGGGCTCGACAGCACGAGGGATCGACATCATGAGCAGACTTTGTGAAGGACGGGTCGCGGTCATAACCGGAGCAGGACGGGGCATCGGACGGGAATATGCCCTGATGCTGGCCCACCACGGTGCCAAGGTGGTGGTCAACGACTTGGGCGCCGACCCCGACGGCCGAGGTGGCGACGCCGGACCGGCCGGCGAGGTGGTCGAGGAGATCCGGGCCATGGGCGGAGAGGCGGTGGTGAACGGCGCCGACGTGAGCGACTTCGATGCCGCAAGAGACATGATCCACCAGGCCATCGACACCTTTGGCACGCTGGACATCCTCATCAACAATGCCGGCATCCTGCGGGACCGAATGGTGTTCTCCATGAGCGAGGCCGACTGGGATGCGGTCGTGCAGGTCCACCTCAAAGGCACCTTCGCCCCGGTCCACCATGCCGCGGCCTGGTGGCGGGAACAGACCAAGGCCGGACAGAGCTTCCAAGCCCGGATCATCAACACCGCATCGCCGTCGGGCATTTTCGGCAACGTGGGCCAGACCAACTACGGCGCGGCAAAAGCCGGCATCGCCGCTTTCACGGTGATCTCGGCCATGGAGCTGGTCCGCTATGGGGTCACGGTTAACTGCATCGCCCCCAGCGCCCTAACCCGGCTGACCGCCCCGCTGATGGGTGGCGCCGACGTATCGGAAGAGATCCAGGAGACAATGTCCCCCACGTGGATCGCCCCCATCGTCACCTGGCTGTGCAGCCCTGAGGCGGCCAACGTGACCGGTCGAGTGTGGGTGGTGGGCAACGGACGGCTGGGCATCGCGGAGGGCTGGACCTTAGGGCCAAACGTCCCCCTCGAGTCCCAGGACCCAACCGCATTGCAGCCAGTGGTAGCCGATCTGATGGCCAAGGCTCAACTGAACGCCGACATGAGCGGCAATCCCACCGAGGGGCCAGGCCGCCCCAGCCACGAGATTTAGATTTATATAACCCGGCAGCGGACCTCTGGTTCGTGGTCGGCCCCCACCCAGCGCAAGGCGAGGCCGCCTCGGGCGTGGCCGGCGGTGTCCAGCCAGTTGGGGTGGCCGGGGTCTTGCCCGGCCACCACCACCCGCACTGTGCCGTCGTCTTCGACCGCGGCAGTGTGGTGGTTGAGGCTGGTTTGGTGGTACTCGAAGTCCAGGGACTCCAGCCAGTGGTTGCCGATCTGGATGTTCCAGTACTCGCACTCGGGGGGCTCAAACTCGATGATCCAGGCCTGGTCGGGGCCTAGGTCGAAATAGCCGTAGTTGTACGAGGTGTCGGGGTCGCCCTGGGCAAAGGCCAAGAGCTGGGGGTCGATGGGCCGCACCTCGTGGGTATGGGCGACAAAGCTGGCCGTCCATCCCAGAAACTGGCCCACCACCGCGGCCACGGTGAACCCGGCCCGGCCCAGCGCACCGGCCAGTCGCTCGGGGTCCACCGGCTGAGGCGGGCTGCCTGAGTCAGTCCGCTCCAAAGTCATTTCAGCCGGAGTCTGGTTGGGCCGGTCCAGCAGGGTCTGGCGGATGGTCAGCGAGTTGGTGCCCTCATTCATGGTCAACCAGGGTCCGGATTGAGGCTCGGTGCTGATGGCCACTTCGAATTGGCCGTCGGAATCAAACTCGAGTTCCTCGGTGGTCAGGTAGCTGTCGCGAATCAGCCCATCGGGAGTGCCCAAGCCGCCGCTGAACGCCCCCATGCGGATTGAGTGGGCGTCGTTGAGGCGGCCCGACAGCCGGTAGTCGAAGCGGGGCGACAGCCGGGCGCCCCCGTAGGCGTAGTCGGGGTTGTCCAAGCCGATCTTGACCCCTGACTGGTTGAGGATGGCCCGGGCCGGGTCGGACTCCTCTAAGTTGGCCTTCAGGAAGTTGGCGGCCAGCCGGGTGACGTAGCGCAACCCCTCGGCCCGGTCGAAGTCGTCGTCAGGTGCGGCTTCCAACACTTGGCGGCCTGCGTCCCTAAGAAGGTCGCAGAACTCCTCCCAGCTTTTGTCTAGATCGAATTCGCTCATTCCACTGTCACCCCGCAAGCCTCGATGTAGCCGGCATAGCGTTCGTGGACGATTTCGGCTCTCAGCCCGTACTGATCGGGGCTGTAGTCGTGGACGCCGTGCTCGCCCTTGGGGTGGTCAGCGGCCCATTGAGCCACGGCCTGCTCGGCGGCGGTGTCGAAGCGGTAGCCGAAGTGGTCGCAGATGGCGGCCACGCTGCTCAGCGGGTCGGCCTGGAAGTCGGCGAAGTGCAGGTCGTAGAACCTGTCCTCCCGACCGGCTCGGGCGGCCAGCAGCCGCTCGATGCCCCGGGCCCACAGCTCAGTCTGCTCGGCGCCAAGGGCAATGTCGTCGGGATGCTGCTCAAACCCCTGGCGGCTCACCCCAGTGAGGCTGCAAACCGAGGCCACCGCTTTCAGCGGATCCCGGTGGGTCATCACCACGTTGGCGTCGGGGTATGTGGCGAATAACGCCTCGGGCGCGAACAGGTGGCTGGGGTCTTTCAACAGCCAACAGGTTTCGGGCTCGTCCACGCCGATCAGTCCGATGCTGCGGCGGTGCTGAGCGTAGGCCGGACCCATGTCGCAGCCCGCCCACCAGGCCGAATAGGTGGGTATGCGAAACAGACACTCGAACGTCACGCTGGCAAACGAGTGACGGAACAAGTTCCAGCACTCGTCCACAAACTCGGCCGATTGGAAGTGGATGGCGGCCTGGTCCGGGTTCATCTCGGCCATGGCGTCCATCTTGGCCTTGCAGTTGACATAGTCGTCGATCTGGTCCCACTGGTTGCGGGGCGGCCGAGTCTGGGGCATCTCAGCCAGCCACAGTTCCAGTCCTTGGAAGTGGGGGCTGGCTGCCATCAACTGGTGCAAGGCGGTGGTGCCGGTGCGGGGCAGGCCGATGATCACCAATGGCCGCTCCACATTGACGTTGGCGGCCTCAGGGCAGTCCTTCAGGCCGGCCTCGGCCTTGAGGCGGCCCGTGAGGGCCCCGGTGATGATCTCGCCAATGGCGAATCGCCCGATGTCGGTCATGGCCGCCTCGGTCTCCAGCGACTCCTCCAGCACGGTCAGGCCCTCGATGTAATCGTCGCGACCGAAGTCGTCGAGCCCTGTCCGCTCTACTGCGGTGGCGTGCCATTGCTCGATATTGCTCACTGAACCTCCAGTCGGGGTGTATCGATGTTGTCTATTGGGCCGCAGCCTGGAGTTGCGCCCCGAACGCGGCCATCGTCTCGGCCGTATCGGCGAAGAACAAGAACGACGGAACGATCAGGCGATGGGCCCCTAAGTCGGCCACCTCCTGCACCAGACCCGCAGGGTCGTCCATCGGCGTGTTGGGCAGCCCGATAGTGATCTCGATGCTTTCGGGATCTCGTCCGACGGAAGCCGCCTCCTGGTGCATTACGTCGATGAGATCGGCCATGGAGGTTCCCTCCCGCGGTCCGGGCCAAAAGCCGTCGCCCAGCCGACCGGCCCGGCGGGCAGCAGCCTTGGAATGACCGCCGATGACGATGGGCACCCGGCCATTGGCCGGCTTGGGATTCACGCTGATCCCGGAGAACGAGGCGTGGTCGCTTTCGAACGATGTGCTGTCTGCGTCCCACAGCGCCCGCATGGCCCCGATGTAGTCGTCGGTGCGCTGGCCTCGCCGCTCCCACGGGATGCCCAGCGCCTCGAACTCCTCTTTCAGCCAGCCCACGCCCACCCCGAGGGTGACCCGGCCACCCGACATGGAGTCGAGTGTGCCCAGTGACTTGGCCAGCACGACCGGGTTGCGCTGGGGCAGGATCAAGATGCCCGTGCCCAGCCGCAGCGTGGTGGTGGCCGACGCCACCCATGTCAACCAGATGAGCGGGTCGGGCAGCGGAGAGTCGGGGGTCATCGCCATCTTGCCCGTCGGGTCGTAGGGATATTGCGAGGCGTACTCATCGGGGTACACCACGTGCTCCACCGTCCACACCGAGTCGAACCCGGCGGCCTCGGCCGCCTGTCCGAACTCCACCGCGCCCGGCGCGGTGGTCCAGTGGAGGATGTTTGCAAAACCGATGCCGAACTTCATGGCCCGCAACAGTAGGGCAACCGCTAGCGGACTGACTCCATGGCCGACCAGACGCGCTCGGGGGAGGCGGGCATGTCGAGGTGGCGGATGCCGAGGTGTGACAGGGCGTCGACCACTGCGTTCTGCACCGCGGGGGTGGAGCCCACCGTGCCGGACTCGCCGATTCCCTTGGCTCCCAGCGGGTTGAGCGGGGTGGGGGTGACTGATTCGTGCACTTCGAAGCTGGGCAGTTCGGTGGTGGAGATCACGGGGTAGTCCGCGAAGTTGGAGGTGAGCAGGTTTCCATCGGGGTCGTAGCGGACTTCTTCCATGAGGGCTTGAGCTGCCCCGGCGGCCAGCCCGCCGTGGATCTGGCCGTGGGCCAGCAGCGGATTCAACAAAGTGCCGGCGTCGTCCACCGCCACTATCCGCTCCAGCCTGACCTCGCCGGTGCCGGTGTCCACCTCCACAACCGCCACGTGGGTGCCGAACGGGAAGGTGGGGCCGTGCTGTTCGAAGTCGTTCTCCACAAACAGCGGCTGGTCGGCCGCTCCAGCCACGTCGGCCCACCCAGCGGTCCGGGCCGGCGTGCCAACCACGTGGAACTGGCCGGTCTCGGAATCCAACACGACGTCGGCGGGGGCGGCCTCCAACAAGTCGGCGGCTAGCGGGCGGGCCGCCTCGATCAGCTTCTCGGAGGCGTCGAACAGAGCCGAGCCGGCGATCTGGGCCGTGCGGGATCCTCCGGTGATGTCGCTGGAGGGAATCTCGTCGGTGTCGCCGTGGATCATCTCGATGCGGTCCATGTCGATGCCCAGGGTGTCGGCAACCACCATGGACAGCGTGGTCACGTGGCCCTGGCCGAAGGGGGTGGCACCGGTGCGGGCCAGCACCGAGCCGTCGGACCGCAGCTCCAGGCTCCCCGTCTCAGTGCAGACCGGACCCATGGGCGAGGTGACCTCCACATAGGAGGCCAGACCGATGCCCAGCAGTTGGCGGTCGCCCCGCTCCCTTCGGGCGGCCTGCTCGCTTCGAAGCCCGTCGTAGTCGGCCGCCTCCAGGGCGGCTTCCAGAGTGGACCGGTAGTCCCCGGAGTCGTAGGCCGCGCCTGTAGGGGTGGTGAGCGGGAAGGCGTCGGGAGCGAGGAAGTTGCGGCGGCGAACCTCGGCGGGGTCCATGTCAATCTCGGCGGCGAACAGGTCTACGGCTCGCTCGATGGCCGCGGTGGCCTCGGGGCGGCCGGCCCCTCGGAACGCCTGCATTGGGGCGGTGTTGGTGGCTACTGCGGTGGCCGACCAGACCACATTCTCGATGTCGTAGTTGCCCGGGGCCATGAGCCCGGTGAAGGTGGGCAGCAGCGCTCCCACTGCGGGATAGGCCCCGGCGTCGGCCAGCATGTCCAAGTGGTAGTGGGTTATGCGGCCGTCGGCGGTGCCTCCCAGGGTCACGGTCTGGAACTGGGCTCGACTGTGCCCCAGCGCTTGGAGGCTCTCGGTGCGGGTTTCGGTCCAGCGCACCGGGCGACCCACTCGGCGGGCCAGCCACCCCAGCAGGCACTCTTCGGCGCTGGGGGCGGCCTTGGTCCCAAATCCACCGCCCACATCGGGAATGATCACCCGAACCTGCGACGGCTCTAGGCCCAGTGCGCCGCAAATGGCCCCTTGGGCGGAATGGGCGCCCTGGGTGCTCGACCAGCAGGTGAGGCGCCCGTCGTCGGCCCACGCGGCGGCGGCCACCCTTCCCTCGATGGGGCTGGCGTAGATCTTGGAGTTGACGATGCGATGGGTGACCACCGTCTCACAGCCGCCGAAGTCCAGCTCGGCTGCCGGGGGGAAGGCGATGGCCACGTTGGACTCGGCGTCGTCGAACAGCTTGGGCCCGTCGGCGGCGCTTTCGGCGTCGACCACCGCAGGCAACGAGTCGTAGTCGGCCCACACCGCCTCGGCGGCGTCGGTGGCCTGGACGACGGTCTCGGCCACCACAGCGGCGATGGGCTCACCGACAAAACGGACCTTTCCGGTGGCCAACAGGGGGCGGGACATGGCGGCATCGCCCATCATCGGCGGTCGGTGGGCTAGGTCAAGGTCGGCGCCGGTGACCACCTCGACAACTCCGGGCATGGAACGGGCTTCGCTGGTTTCCACCGACAGCAGATGGGCGTGGGCGATGGGCGACCGGACAAAGACCACATGGGCCGCCCCTTCCACCGGGATGTCGGCCACGTATGTTCCACCGTCGGTCAACATCCGGGGGTCTTCCACCCGCCTGACCTCGTTGCCCAAAATGCTCATGGCCGCAGCGTAGGCCAGGAACGTATCGGGCTCTTACTCGCTACTGCTGAAGGGACGACCGCCACGCCTGGGCGTCTTGGCCCATGGCGGTGGAGGGGGATCGGTCGGTGAACGGCCACAGTTCCTCGGCGATGCTCCGCCAGTTGGCGGTAGCTCCGAGTTGGGCGAACAGCGAGATCAAGCCGAGGTTGATCCGCTGGAGCACCACCAGCGAGGGCGGTACGTTCAGCACCTTTTTCAGCTCGGCGTGCTCGCCAGAGGCGTTGAAGATGGCCCTCACTCCCGCGGCGGCGTACTCAGGGGTGAATGTCCGGGTCTCGTCGGTTAGCACGAATTCGTAGAAGTGGGTGAAGAACGCCTCCACTTCGTCATCGCTGAAGGGAGCGTCGGCCGGCAGCAGTCCGGCGGCCACCTGCTCTCTTCTGAACCGGGGGATGTCGCGGTCTATCACCATGGCGGTGAGCATCCGCTCGAACTGGGCGGTCTCGTTGGCGGTGAACCGCTTTACGAGGCCGAAGTCCAAGAAAACGACCGAGCCGTCGGGACCGAAGAGATAGTTCCCGGGGTGAGGATCGCCGTTGAACGCCCACAAGCGGTAAATCGACCCGAAAGAGAACCGGTAGATGGTCTCGGCCACCCGGTTGCGCTGGTCCTGGGGCCAGCCCAGCACTTCCTCGAAGGTCGCCCCCACCGCCAGTTCGGTGGTCAGCACTCGGGCCGTGCTCAAATCGTCGTACACCTCGGGAACGGCGATGTACGGGTGCCCCTGGTAGTGGTCATAGAACAGCCGCTGGTTGAACGCCTCGTGCTCGTAGTCCAGTTCCTCGGTGAGCCGCTGGCGCAGTTCCTCTACAATGGGGGCAGGATCGAGGCCGGGAAACAGCACCGAAAGCGCCCGAAAGATCATCCGGGCCGACCCCAAATCGGCGGCAATGGCCTCGGCCACGCCCGGGTACTGGATCTTCACGGCGCAGGCCCGGCCGTCGACGGCAATCGCCCGATGGACCTGGCCGATTGACGCCGCGGCGATGGGCACCGGGTCCCATTGCTCGAACAGCTCACCGGGCGGGGCGCCCAGTTCGGCGGTTACGACCGACTCGGCCAGGGCCGGGCTCATGGGCGGGGCGTTGGCCTGGAGCTGGGCCAGCGAGGCCCGGGTGGGTTCGGGCAGGCCGACATCCAGGTAGCTGGCCATCTGGCCAATCTTCATGAGGGCACCCTTCATGTTGCCCAGCACTTCCACTACATCGGCCGCAGTGCGAAGCTCCCGCTCGGCGTCGAGGGCTTCGGTCCGCTGGGCGTCGGCGAACACCTGGCGGGCTTTGGCCGTCGCCCACCGTCCGCCGCTGCGGGCGCCCAATCCGGCCACTTTGGCCGTGCGCCCGAGCCGCCCTCGCCGGGGGACCGCTCCCCGACCGCGCCCATCTGCCACGCCGCCGAAAATACCGGCCCGACCGCTGCTCCTCCTACCTTTGGCAGAGAACGGCGCTATGACTGGTTTCCGGCATTTCGCGGGACATCAGCCGGCACGGGGATGTATCGTGAAGTGGAACAGTTCCGCTATGCGGTACACGAGCTGTCACCAGTTTGGACCGCACTTCATCTTCCGCAGAACAATCACGGAGTCCCAGTCATGCGAATCCTCTTTGCTGACAGCCTGGCCGAGAGCGCCATTCAGAGGCTGCGGGACGGGGGCGATAACTGTGTCGTGGACGCATCGCTCACCGCAGAGAGCTTGCCGGAGCGCATCACCGGATTTGATGCGCTAGTAGTGCGCAGCACCAAGGTCACCGCAGCCACCCTTGAGGCGGCCAACCAGCTCGGCCTGGTGGTCCGGGCCGGAGCGGGAACCAACACCATCGATGCCGACCGGGCCGCCGAGTTGGGCATATTCGTGTGCAACGTGCCCGGACGCAACGCCATCGCCGTGGCTGAGCTGGCCATCGGGCTGATGTTCGCCATTGACCGCCACATTGCCCCCGCCACCGCCGATCTTCGCGCCGGTGATTGGAACAAGCAGACGTACAGCAAGGCCCGAGGGCTGTTCGGCTCCACCCTGGGCATCATCGGCATGGGCGCCATCGGTATCGAAGTCGCCCAGCGGGCCAGTGCCTGCGGCCTGAGAGTCATCGCCGAGCCCGGCAATGACCGAACCCGCGACGTGCGCCGCCGCATGGCCGACATCGGGGTGGCGGAAATGCCCGATAGGGCCACGCTGTTGGCCGCCAGCGACATCGTGTCGCTGCACGTCCCCGGAGGCACGAACACCATTGGGATGGTGGATTCCGAATTCTTGGCGGCCATGAAGCCTGATGCGGTTCTTATCAATACCAGCAGGGGCGAAGTGGTAGACGAGGCCGCCCTGCTGGCCGCTTTGGATTCCACCGACCTGCGGGCTGGACTTGACGTATTCGCCGACGAGCCGTCGGGTGGAATCGGGCAGATCAGCTCGGAGTTGGCCCGCCACCCGAAGGTGACGGCCACCCATCACATCGGCGCCTCCACCGAACAGGCCCAGATGGCAGTGGCCGAGGGCACCGCCGAGGTGATCGAGGCCTATCGCCAAGGCGTTGTGCTCGACTGCGTCAACCTGGAACGGGTCCCCAACCGCACCGCCACGCTGAGCATCCGCCACCACGACCGAGTGGGTGTGCTGGCCTGTGTTTTGCAAGAGTTGAGCCGGCTCCACCTGAACGTGGCCAACATGCAGAATCGGATCTTCTCCGGTTCGGAAGCGGCGGTGGCCATCATCGAAGTAGGCGGAACAATCGACGACGAGCTTCTGGGCACTCTCAGCGCCATCGAACATGTGATCTGCGCCTCTGTGCTGGACACCGATCCGGAGGCGGCGCAATGACCGATACGCCCCCGGCAGTGGAGCAGAGCCCAGTGGTCGAGCCCATAATCGCCCCGTTCGCCGGCTGGCTCGTGCATCCCGACTGGGCTGAGCGGGTAATCAGCCGGGCCTACGACAACCTGTCGCCTCTTCAGCGCCGGGCCCTAGTGGCGGCCAACCCATACAGCTATATGAACGTGACCCGCAGCCGGGAGGATCTCTTCGACAACTCCGACTTGTCTCCCGACGATTTGGTAGGTGAGGGCGCCGCTGCCCTGACCCGTCTCCTCAATGCCAATGCGTTTCTCAACACCGGTCGTCCGGCGCTGTACCTGTACCGCCTGACTTACAAACAGGGCATGCAGACCGGGGTGGTGTGCACCGTTCCAGTGCGGGGCTTCGGCGACGGCCGCATACGCATCCATGAGAACGTCCACGACGATCGGGCAACCTTGCTCACTTCCCACCTCCAAGGGGTGGGCGCCACCTCCAGCCCGGTGGCCATGGCGGTGCGGTCATCGGCCGAGTTGTACCGCCAAATGATGGACATCACATCGACCGCGCCCGCCGAACTTGAGTTCGGGTCAACTGCGGTCCGCCATCAGGTGTGGACGGTGCCGGAAAGCTACACCGAGTCGCTGACCGCGGCCTTTGACAACCAGATTCTCTACGTCACCGACGGACACCACCGGTCGGCGGCGGCAGTGCGTGCCCTCGAGGCCGAGCCGGGCGATCCGACATTGGCTCGAACAATGGCCGTGGTGTTCCCCGAAGACCAGCTCCACGTGCAGTCATTCCACCGGCTGGCAGTCGACCAGCATGATCGCGGAGCAGAGGACTGCCTGGAGGCGCTGTCGGAGGAGGCTGAGGTGACCCCGGCCCATTCTTCGTTTGCCGCCCGGCCCAGCGGCCCGGGAACGGCCGGGCTCTACCTGGGGGGATCGTGGCACAGGCTGGAGTTGCCACCGGCCGTCGGCAACGGTGCAGTCAGCAGGTTGGACGTGGAGCGGCTGCGCCTATCCATCCTCGGGCCTGTTCTCGGCGCCGACGAGCTCAGCCAACCGAGTGCAGTCGACTATCTGCCTGCTTCCGCAGGCTTCGATGAGCTGGCCCGCCGGTGCGAAGAGGAGAACAGAGTGGGGTTCGCACTGCACCCCTTGTCGGTGCGCGATCTGATGGCGGTGGCCGACGAGAAGGGGCTCATGCCGCCCAAGTCGAGCTTCTTTTCCCCAAAGCCCCGCTCCGGCGTGTTCTTGCGGATGCTGGGTCGAGGAGCCACGTCCCACCTGCCTGCCTCCTAGTAGAGCCATTACTGTTGCCGACGTGTTGATCTCATCGGATTCCCATGTTGTCGAACCGGGTGACCTGTGGCTGGAGCGCCTGCCGCCGCGACTGCGGGACCGGGCCCCCCGAGCAGTGCAGGACCCCGGCAACCACTACTGGTATTTCGAGGCCCCGGAGATGGGTCGGGGGGTGAACCTGACCCTGTCGCGAAATGCTGGGATGACCCAGAGCGAGGTGGATTCCCTGCTGGCCGACGATCCCGATGCCTGGGTGGGGGCGACCGGCGGTCACGATCCGGTGACCCGTCTGGCCGACTTGTGGGTAGACGGCACGGTGGCCGACGTGGTCTACCCCACCGCAGGCCTGTCGCTTCTGCAATACGACGACGTGGAGCTCCAACTGGCCTGCATCCAGGTGTACAACGACTGGCTGGCCGAGTTCTGCGCAGTAGATGCCGACCGGATCATCGGCATCGCCATGATTCCCACCTGGGACATCGAAGTGGGAGTGGCCGAGCTCAACCGCTGCGGCGACATGGGGCTGCGGGGCGCCATCATCTGGAGTTCCCCGCCCGCCACCCGGGAGTACAGCTTCTTCTCCGACCGGTACGAGACTCTTTGGGCCACCGCCGCCGAGCGATGCATGCCGATCTCCATCCACATATTTGGAGGGCACCAAACTAAGGGCATCGGCAATTACGGCGTCACGGTGGAGGGCACCTACTACTTCGGGATCACGTCTCGTGACGAGCTGGCCCACACCACAGCCGAGCTGATCGCCGCCGGGGTGTTCGAGCGCCATCCCGACCTGCGGATCGTAGCTGCCGAGGGGGGAATCGACTACGCCGCCCGGCTGGAGCAGAGACTCGATATCACCTATGGCGGAGCTTGGAGTCGGATCGATGACACGCTGACCATGACGCCATCGGAGTACTTCCGCCGCAATGTGTACCTCACCTACATAGAAGACCCGATCGGGCTGAACAACCTGCGGTTCACTGGTAGCGACCACTTCATGTGGTCGAGCGACTACCCCCACGGAGCGGCCACCTGGCCTCGTTCCTACGAGCTGATCACCAAGGAGTTCGACGACGCGGGCGTGAACGAGGAAGACCGTCGCAAGCTGACCCTCACCAACGTGGCCGAGCTCTACAACATCGACCTGGAAACGGTGAGCCAACCTTCACCGGCCATCGCTGGCCAGGTGGCATCGGTCAGCTGAGCGGAAGCCTCCGGGAATCGATCGGCGGAACAGGGGGCTGCTTGTTTATGAGGTGGGTGGCAGCCGATTCGAAGTAGTCCAGCATGGCGGTGCGGATGTCATCAGGCAGTTCGGACTCACCTACCGATGCCCGCATGTGGTCCATCCAGGCATCGCGCTCAGCGACGCCGATCTCAAACGGCGCGTGACGCATCCGAAGCCGGGGATGGCCCCTCTCTTCGCTGTAGTGCGGCGGCCCTCCCCAGTATTGGGCCAAGAATCCGGCCAGGTGGCTACGCGACGGGCCCAAGTCGTCGGGATACAGGGGTCGCAGCACCGGATCGTCGGCCACTCCGTCGTAGAAGCGGTCCACCAATTGGTCGAAGAACGCTTGTCCTCCCACCACCTCGTACACCGACTGCTGCACCCGCCTAGCGTATTGCCACATGTCCGCGGTCATCTTCTTGAGGCACGCCAAATCTGACTGGTACGCAGGAATTTCCAACGACCTCGAACGGCCTCTGAACAAACGGGGGCGGCGATCCGCCGCTGCTGTCGGCAGCTTCTTGGCCGAGGCTGGCCATGTGCCCGATCTGGTGCTGTGCTCACCCGCCACCCGGACCCGCCAGACCCTCGAGCTGGCCAAGGAAGCGGGAGGCTGGGATTGTCCAACGGAGACAGCCGACGAGCTGTACTACGGGTCGGTCAACCACATGATCGCCCTGGCCTGCCAGCGGCGAGCCCCAGTCACCATGCTGGTCGGGCACGAGCCGACGACCTCCACCGCAATCGGACAACTGACCGGCGCCGATCTACGGATGCCCACCGCCACGCTGGCCCGAGTAAGCCTCAACCCCGACAACACCGGCCAACTCGACTGGCTGATCCCCCCGCGCCTGCTGACCGACCGCTAGGCCCCTCAGTCGTCCTCTGCCTCTTTCAGCTCCAACACCGCCTCAGCCTCGACCAACTCTTCCGCGGCCACTGATCGGGGATATGCCTCCACCGGTGAGACATCCCCAATCCTCTTGACTCCACTGATTGGGCCCAGTTCCTCGAACTTGCGAGCTCGGGGAAGCACCCGTCCTTCCAGCGAGCCGATACTGTCGTTGTAGGCCTTCACCGCCCGCTGCAATCCCTTGCCCACGTTGTCAACGTGGCCGGCGTAGACCCGCAAGCTGTCATACAAAGCGGTTGCGCCATCGGCAATCTCCTGGGCGTTCTTCTGAAGGTCTTGCTGCTGCCAAGCCAGAGCTACGGTCCGCAGGAACGCCAGCAAGAGGCCTGGTGTGGCAATGAGCACACGGTGCCTCTGCCATGCCTCGTCCCACAGGGTGGGCTGCACGTCAACCGCAGCATCCAGGATCGGATCGGCAGGCACGAACATGACCGTAAAGTCGGGTGAACCGTCGACCGCCGCGGCGTAATCCTTGTCTCCCAGCACCTTCGCATGCCCCATGAGCGACCTGGCGTGGCTGTGAAGTAGGTCGTGTTGGCGCTGTTCGTCTTTTTCGCTGTGAGCTTCTAGGTATGAGTCCAGTGGGGTCTTGGCATCGATAACCACCTGAACCCCGCCGGGCACCCGGACCACGGCGTCTGGCCGCAATTTGCCGTCGTCGGTGTCAACGCTGTGCTGCTCGAAGAAATCAATGTGCTCCCTCATGCCCGACACTTCGAGGATGTTGCGCAGGGTCTGCTCTCCCCATAGACCCCTGACTTGTGGCGACCGAAGTGCTTCCTTCAAACCGCCAGTTGTCTCCAGCAGCTGTTTGACCTGGGTATTCAGCCCCTCATAAGCCCCTTCCCGCTTCTCCTCGATCTCGCTGACCCGCTTCGCGAACGTCTCCAAGTTCTCCCTCACCGGTTTGACCAATTCGTCGATGGCCTGCTGGCGCTGCTTCAGGTCGGCCTCGCTGAGCTTCTTCTGATTCTCGAACTGCTCCTTGGCCTGCTTGAGGAACGCCTCGCTGTTGGCCTTGGTCACGTCGTCGGCTATGCCCTTGAACTGGGTCTCCAACTCCTCGCGGGCCTTGGCCAACTCCTCGGCACGAGCCTCGTGCTCGGCCTCCGTTGCGGCCAGCCTTCGCAGTGCGGTCTCCCTCTCATCCCGCACCTCATCCCTCTCTGCCCGAGCCGCATCGCGTTCGCCTCGCGCCTCGCTGAGCTGCTGATCGCGCTCGGCAAGCTGGACCTCCAACTGAGCCACCCGTGTCCTGAGTTCACCTGCGCCGCCAGACTCAGCGCCACCCCCGCCAAGGCGCCACCGCTGCACCACAACGGCCAGGGCAGCCACGAAGACCAAAACAACAACAAGAAGAACAATCTCCATAGGCCCGCCATCCTATGAACCCCCGGTGACAGTTTCCGGCAACGCCTTCAGGCCGTGGATTGGCCTATTCTCCAGCCGGCCCGAAGAACGACGAGGAGACCCCATGCCCCAGATGAACGAGCTCGGCTTCTACACCTTGGCCGGGGCGCCGGAATCGCCTCGGGAGCTGATCGACGAGGTCCGCCAGGCCGAGGAGCTGGGCATCGGCAACGTGTTCATAAGCGAGCGGTTCAACATCAAAGAAGCGGCCACGTTGTCTGGAGCCGTCGGCGTGGCCGCGGAGCGCATGGGCATCGCCACCGCGGCCACCAACCACCACACCCGCCATCCCGTCGTGACCGCGGCCTACGCCATGACCATGCACAAGCTCACCGGCGGACGATTCTGCCTGGGCCTCGGCCGAGGGGTCGACCGCCTGTCGCAGGCGTTCGGCCTGCCCCCCATCACCACCGCCCAGATGGAGGACTTCGTGGGCGTAATGCGCCGGCTATGGCAGGGCGAGCCCATCTTCAACCACGAAGGCCCCATCGGCAACTACCCGGTGCTCACCCTCATGGGAGCAAGCAGCGAGCACATCCCCATGGCCCTCACCGCCTTCGGCCCCAACTCTCTGGCCCTGGGCGGACGCTGCTTCGACGCCGTGGTGCTGCACACCTTCTTCACCGACGAGACCACCGCCCGAGTAGTGGGAGACGTCAAGCGGGCAGCCGAGGAAGCCGGGAGGGATCCAACCTCGGTGAAGGTGTGGTCGTGCTTCGCCACCATCGGCGACCACCTCCCCGAAGACGTGAGGCTCAAGAAGACGGTGGGCCGAATGGCCACCTACCTCCAGGGCTACCCCGAGCTCATGGCCCGCACCAACAACTGGGACCAAGCCGCCCTGGAGCGATTCCTAGCCGACGAGTTGGTGGCCAACTTCCAAGGCGCCATCGACCAAGTGGCCACCACCGAGCAACTCGAGCACCTAGCCACCCTGATCCCCGAAGAATGGCTCGCCCCCGCTGCCACCGGCACCCCCGCCCAGTGCGTGGAGAAGATCCGCGGCCAGTTCGACTTAGGCTGCGACGGCGTCATCCTCCACGGCGCCAGCCCCGCCCAACTCCACCCCATTGTCACCGAATACGCCCGTACCCGCCCGGCAGGGAAATTCGACCACCTCCCCGCCAACCCCGGCGGCTGAGCCAGGCCCCAGCCTGCGCCCGACGTTGGGGCCGGTATAGCGTCGTGGCGATGCAAACTGTGACGACCAGTGTGGCTGGGTTGGGGATGCGGGAGTTCACCGGGGGGTCGGGAGATCCGCTGGTGATGCTGCACCACTCGTTCGGGAACCCGGGGTGGATGCCGATCCACGAGGCCCTGGCCGATCACTACACCGTTCATGCGCTGGATTTGCCCGGCTATGGCGGGCCTGAGGGGTCGGATCAGCCCGACTGGGCTCGCCATCCCCGGGACTTGGCCCTCATTGTGGGCCAGTGGCTGCGGGCCAAAGGCTTTGGGCCGGCTGAGCTGGTGGGCTGCGGGTTCGGGGGGTGGGTGGCGGCTGAGCTGGCCACCATGGCCCCGGAGCTGCTCAAGCGGCTCGTGCTGGTGGGCGCAGCCGGGCTGCTGCCGGAGCAGGGGCGTATCTACGATCAGTTCTTGGTGTCGCACTCCAACTATGTGCAGGCCGCCTTCTCAAGCCAAGACATCTACGAGGCCATCTTCCACAACAACGGCGACGACCCCGACGAGCACCCCCTGGGCGACGACACCTTGGTGGTATGGGATATGAACCGGGAGATGACCACCCGTGTGGGGTGGAAGCCCTACATGTACAACCGCCGTCTGCGGCCCCTGCTGGGCGGTGTCACCGTCCCCGCCCTAGTGGTGTGGGGCGACAGCGACGCGGTGGTGCCCATCGAGTGCGCCCACGCCTACGCCGAAGCCCTGCCCGACGCCCGCCTGGAGATCGTCCCCGACTGCGGCCACGCCGTCGACCTCGAAGCCCCCGAATCGCTCACCGCCATAATCACCGGAGGAAGTATCTGATGTTCCTGTCGTATTTCACCGAGCAACCTATGAGCGCCTATCCGGCCGATGAGGGCTTGAAGGAAGGCTTCACCTCGGTGATGTTCTCCAACAAGTACTACGACCCGGTGGAGGGCAGCCGCCTGTTCAACGAGCGCATCGAGGAGTACAAGCTGGCCGAGCAGGTGGGTTTCGACGGGATCATGGTGAACGAGCACCACAACGCCCCGTTCTGCATGCAGGCCCGCATCACCGTTATGTCGAGCATCCTGGCCGCCATCACCGACCGAGCCAAGATCGTGCAGCTCGGCAACCCGCTGCCCACCTACGACAGCCCGCTCATGTTCGCCGAGGAGATCGCCATGATCGACATGATCTCCAAGGGCCGCCTCATCTCGGGCATCGTGCGGGGCGCCGGCCAGGAGTCGGTGTGCCTCAACGCCAACCCGGCCTACAACCGGGAGCGGTTCAACGAGGCCCACGACCTGCTGGTCAAGACCATGACCGACGACGGCCCGTTCTCCTGGGAGGGCGAGCACTTCCAGTACCGGGTGGTCAACCCCTGGGCCCGGGTGCTGCAAAAGCCCCACCCCCGCATCTGGGTGCCCGGCGTGTTCAGCGCCGAGACCATCCGCTGGGCGGCCCAGCACCGCTACCCCTACATATCGCTCAACACGCCCCTGCACCTCACCGGCGACCTGTGGCAGATCTACGACCAGGCCGCCCGGGCCGTGGGCTACGAGCCCGGACCGGAGAATCGGGGCTATCTGCTGCGAGTCCACGTGCAAGAAGACGGCGACAAGGCTCGGGAGAACGCTCGGGAGTTCATGTGGATGCAGGGCGAGTTCACCGGCATCGGCCACCCCTACTGGGTGAGCCCATCGGGCTACGGCTCTTCGGCCCGCCGCCTGGACTACACCAAGATGGCCAATGCCGAGGTACGGGGATCACGGGCCGCTCCGTTCGAGCAGCAGCTGGCCGCCCGGGAGATCGTGGCCGGAACTCCCGACGAGGTGATCGCCGAGCTGCGAGTGGTGTTGGAGACGTGCCGCCCGTCGATCCTCATGCTGTGGGGCAACGACGGCGGCGTAAACCACGACGACTCCCTGCGGTGCATCGAGCTGATGGGCAACGAGGTGCTGCCCGCGCTGCGGGACATGGGCGACGAATTGGGCCTGCACGATCCCATCGAGCTGGACACGCCGGTAAGCCTGGCCCTCACCCCGCCCGACGAGCTCAACCCCGTTGAGGAAGCGGCCGACGAGCGGCCCGAGGACACTTCGGACAGCCGAGCGCTGAAGATGTTCCGGTGACAGCCCTCAAAGGAGCACTGCAATGACCGAACCACAGCCCCAGGTTTCCTACATCCACGCCGAAGACATGGACTTCGCCGAGGTGAAGAGCCAGCAGCACGCCGACGGCCGCCGGGTGTCGGTGTGGCTGAAGCTGATGGAGCTGACCCAGGAGCGGGCCGTCTACCACACCCGCTACGACCCCGGCCTGGTGCTCGAGCGCCACGGCCACAACAGCGACCACTTCATCTTCGTCATCGACGGGGAGGTCACCTTCGACGAGGAGCTGTGCCGGGCTGGATCCCTCATCAAGCTCCCCCACCTGGCCACCTTCGGCCCCATCAAAGTGGGCGACCAGGGCGCCGAGATCCTGGAGATCTACTTCGGCGACTCCCGCCCCGCCCCCGCCGACAAAACCGAGTACGCCTCCATCCTCGAAGAGCGCGGCATCACCGAACTCCCCCACCCCCCATTGGACCTCCCCGACTGGTTCGGCCCCAGGACGGATTAGTTCTCGTAGCCTTGCAGTATCAAATTTCGGATAGAGACAGTACCAAGTTCCGCAATTTAGGACGGTTAGGGCACCGGGATCCCGAACAGCTTGGCGGGGTTGTCGGACAGGATCTTGCGCTTGCGCTCGTCGCTGAGGTCGTCTCGCTCCACCAGCAGCTTCACCGAGTGGGGGAAGTCGCAGTCCCAGTGGCAGTAGTCCGAGGAGTAGCACAGGATGTCTTCGCCCACCTGGTCCATCACATAGGGAAGGGCCGACTCGGTGGACTCCACCCCCACGAAACACCGGCCCGACAGGAAGTACTCCGAAGGCTTGCGGTCCAAGATGGGGGCCTGGTCAGGCATCAGCTCGTACTCCTCGTCCAGGCGCTCCAACCAGAACGGCAGCCAGCCGCAGCCGGCCTCCATGATGCCCAGCCGCAAGTTGGGGAACCTGTGCAGGAGGCCGCCCACGGTGAAGTTCATTGTGGCCAACATGGCCCCGAACGGGTGGGTTACGGCGTGCTTTTCCAGGCGGGTGTTGTAGCGGTCCAACACGATGGGCACCTGGTCGGGTGCCTGCCCCCCGCCGTGCACGCACACCGCGGCCCCGTGGTGGTCGGCTACCTCCCACACGACGTCGAGAGCCGGGTGGTTCAGGTTGCGGTCCAACACGTGCTGGGCGGTCACCATGCCCACGAACAGGTCGGGGTACTGGGTGAAGCACCGATCTAGCTCCGCGGCCGCCCGCTCAGGATCGATCAGGGGCAACTTGGCCACCAGCTTGAGGCGAGTGGGGTCGTAAGCCGCGTAGGTGGCTCGAGCATCGTTGAGCAGCCGGCAGAGCTCGGCGGAAAAGCCAGGGTCGCCCAGCGCCCACTCTTCCCCTGAACCTGGCGGGAACATGACGGTCACGTCGATGCCCTCGAGGTCCATGTCGGTCATCCGCGGGCCGGGCACGGCCATGCCCTCCCGCTGAAGCGGCGTCTCGAAGTCCAGCTCGCCGGCCGCGTACTCGCCGTAGTTCTGCTGGTCCTCGGTGTGTACCGGCGATCCGGCCCCCGGAAGGTCGCCGTAGATCTCCTTCATCTTGGCCACGTACTCCACCATCTTCGGCCGCCACTCAGCACTGATCCCGTGGCGCCACTGAGGCGGCTCACCCCCGTGCCCATCGGAGTCGATCACGTAATACCCGTACTTGCCCATCCCACTATCGTGGCACCTCCGAACCGTTGGGGGAAGGCCGAAGGCCGGATGCCAGCGTTATAGTGTGGATATGGGAAAGCCTCCGGCCCAGCTTCCGATTGAGTGCTGGTTGGACGCTGCACTTGCAGGGGCGTCCACCGACGAAGTCCGAGATGAGAACGGAGTCCTCGTCGGTTGGTGGGCCGAAAACCCAGAATGCAATGGAGCATCGGCCTTCGGTGCAACACCCGACGAAGCCCGCAGCAAGCTTCGCCAAGTGCTCGTCGGGTGGGTCGAACTCGGCCAGCAACTCGGGCAGCCCATCCCCTCATTTCACAACGGCATCGTCGCTGCCCCTGCATGAGCCAGCGGGTCCCTCCAGCCACCCGCCGCGAACTCATCAAGTTCTTGGCACAACGAGGCTGGATCGGACCTCGGCCTGGCGGCAACCACGAGTTCATGATCAGGGGGACCCATAGGCAGATCATCCCCAGTGACAGTGAGATCGCTGGCCCTTTCCTGCTGCGACTGCTCAAACAGGCTGGCTATACACGAGAAGATTGGCTGAACCGCTAGACCCCAAATGGGCGTCCCCAATGGTTCTGACCCACCATCGTGGCACTTGGGTAGCGCAAATGCTAGAAGTCAAGCCGTGAGGTGCGAACGATGAAGGCAGTGGTGATCTTTGAGAGCCGCACGGGGAACACCCAGCGGGCGGCAGAGATGATCGGCGGGGAGCTGCGCCAGGCGGGCTACGAGGTGTCGGTGCGTCCGGTACACGGGCTCAAGCTCACCGAAATCGCCGAGGCCGACCTGCTGGCAGTGGGCACCTGGGTGGACGGGCTGGTGCTGTTCGGGCACCGACCGGGGGGCACGGCCAAGCTGATGACGCTGCCGTCGCTGCACCACAAGCAGGTGGCCGCCTTCGCCACCTTCAAGTGGTATCCGGGCAACTGCATCGACCAGATCGCCGACCTTTTGGCCTACAAGGGGGCCAACGTGGTCCACCGCCAGGCGTTCAACAAGGCGCAGCTCGATGTGCTGGTTCCCGAGTTCGTCGACAGCGTGCTGGCCGCGGTAGGCGCCGAAGAGCCAGCAGGGGCAACCGCATGACCACGGCCGCCCAATCCCCCGCTGGCACAGAGGTGCCCCGCATCATCAGCGTGGACGACCACGTGGTGGAGCCCCCGCACTTGTGGACAAGCCGGCTCCCGGCCAAGTACCGCGATATCGGTCCCCGCATCGAGTACCTGCCCCAGGGCGAGGTGGTGCTCGACGGCGGCACCTACCGGGAGCGCCCCGGCACCGAGGGGCGCAACGTGGCCTGGTGGCTTTATGAGGACCACACCTACTCGGTGAAGCGGCTCATCGCCGCGGCCGGCTATGCCTACGACGAACTGTCCACCGACGGCATCACCTACGACGAGATGCGCCCCGGCTGCTGGCAGCCCGAGGCCCGCATCGCCGACATGGAGGCGAACCACACCGATGCCTCGCTGTGCTTCCCCAACTACCCCCGGTTCTGCGGGCAGTTGTTCAACGAGCGCCAGGACAAAGAGCTGTCGCTGCTGTGCGTGCAGGCCTACAACGACTGGATGGTCGAGGAGTGGTGCGGCGACTCCGGAGGACGGCTGATCCCACTGTGCCTGGTGCCGCTGTGGGACGCCGAGTTGGCCGCCGCTGAGATCCGCCGCAACGCCGAGCGGGGGGTGAGGGCGGTGGCGTTCAGCGAGCTGCCCACCTGGCTGGGCCTGCCCAGCATCCACTCCGGCTACTGGGACCCGTTCTTCGCCGCCTGCGCCGAGACCGCCACGGTGGTGTGCATGCACATCGGATCGGGCACCCGCACCGTTTCCACCGCCGATGACGCCCCCGACGCGGTGACCGCCTCGCTCATCTTCTGCAACAGCGCGGCCTCGATGGTCGACTTCCTGTTCTCCGGGGTGCTGCACCGCTATCCCGACCTCAAACTCATGTACGCCGAGGCCCAGATCGGGTGGATCCCCTATGCCCTGGAGCGGGCCGACGACGTGTGGGTGACCCACCAAGGCTGGAGCCAGGCGCGGCGCAACATTCCCGAGCCGCCGTCGTTCTACTACTACCGCCAGGTGTACGGCTGCTTCTTCAAAGACAGCGTGGGCATCGACCTGCTCGACCGAGTTGGCGTCGACAACATCACCTTCGAGACCGACTACCCCCACGCCGACGGCACCTGGCCCAACACCCAGGAGGTGGCCACCCGCCTATTCGGCCACCTCGATCCAGATGTGGTCTACAAGATCGCCCGCGGCAACGCCATCAAGCTTCTGGGCCTGGACTTCGACTGATCCCGGCCCGAAACCGGTGGGCGGCTAGCTGTCGGCCAGGGCCTGCCAGATGCGTTCGGGGGTGGTGGGCATGTCGATGTGGGCCACGCCCAGGTGAGACACCGCGTCGACAACCGCGTTGTGGATGGCGGGGGTCGAGCCGATTGTGCCCGACTCGCCGATGCCCTTGGCTCCCAGCGGGTTCAGCGGGCTGGCCGTCTCGGTGTTGCTCACCTCGAAGGAGGGCAGCTCGGCCGCTGAGGGCATGAGGTAGTCGGTCAGGTTTGAGGTGCGGGGGTTGGCGTCCTCGTCGTACTGCACCCATTCGAACAGCGCCTGGGCTGCGCCCTGGGCCACGCCGCCGTGCTGCTGGCCGGCCACCAGCAGCGGGTTCAAGATGGTGCCGCAGTCGTCCACGGCCACGTGGCGCAAAAGCTCCACCCCGCCGGTCTCGGTGTCCACTTCGACCACGGCCACGTGGGCCCCGAACGGGAAGCTGGCCCCGCCCTGGTCGAAGTCGAGCTCGTGGGTGATCACCCCGCCGTCGGCGGCGGAGGCCAGATCGGCCCACGACGCCGCTTGGGCAGGCACGCCGGCCACGTGTAGGCCGCCCTCGCCCACCACGATGTCATCGGCACTGGCCTCCAGTTGCTGGGCGGCCAGTTCCTTGGCCTGGGCCAGCACCTCTTCGCTGGCCTTGTACACCGCGCTGCCCGCGGTCTGAAGCGAGCGCGATCCCAAGGTGCCTGCGCCCCGGGGGATCTCGGCGGTGTCCGACTGGATGAGCTTGATGCTCTCCATGGGCACGCCCAGAAGATCGCTGACGATCATCGAGAACGAGGTCTCGTGGCCCTGGCCGTGGGCGCTGGTGCCCACCCGGATCTCCGCGGTGCCGTCGCTCAACACGTCCACCCGGCCGTACTCGGTGTGCAGGCCCAGCGGAGCGGTGATCTCTACGTAGGCCGAAACGCCGATGCCCAGCAGCTTGGAGTCGCCTGAGTCCCGCCGGGCGGCCTGCTCGGCCCGCAGGTCGCCGTAGCCAGAGGCTTCGAGAGCGGCGTCCAGCGCCTTCTCGTACTCGCCGGAGTCGTAGTTGGCCCCGGTGATGGTGGCGTAGGGGAACTGGTCGGCGCCGATGAAGTTGCGCCGACGGATCTCGGCGGGGTCGATGCCCAACTCGTCGGCCCCCACGTCCAGCACCCGCTCCAGAATCTGGGTGGCCTCGGGCCGGCCTGCGCCCCGATAGGCGGCTATCTGGGTGGTGTTGGTAACCACTGCGTCGGCGGAGAACCTGATCTTGGGGATCTGGTACACCCCCTGGGCCATGGTCTGGGTGAGGATGGGCAAGAAGCTGCCGATGGCCGGATAGGCCCCGGAGTCGGCCAGACAGTGCAGGTTCATGCCGGTGATGCGGCCATCGCCGTCGAACCCCATCTTGGCGGTGAGGATGTGGCCCCGGCCCTGCACCAGCGACACCATGTCCTCAGAGCGCGACTCGGTCCACTTCACCGGGCGGCCCAGCTCCAGGGCGGCTTTGGCGGCCACTAGGTACTCGGGATACAGGCCGGTCTTGGCCCCGAAACCACCGCCCACAGCGGGGGCGATCAGCCGCACGCTGTCGCCGTCGAGGCCGAACAGGCCGGCGAAGCCGTCCTTTAGGCCGATGGGGGCCTGGCTGGGGAAAGTCACCGTCATGCCGCCGTCGGGGGTGCCGGGCTCCACCAGGATGCCGTTGGGCTCCATGGGCACCGCGGCCAGCCGCTGGCTCTCCATCTTCACCTCGGCCACATGGGCCGCCTCGGCCAAACCGTCGTCTTCGCCCAGCTCGGTGTGGAAGGCCAGGTTGCCGCCCTCGTTCTGGGGCCACAGCACCTCAGCGCCCTCGGACAGGGCCTTCTCGGGGTCGGCGTTGGCCGGCAGGGGGTCGTAGTCCACGAACACCGCCTCGGCCGCGTCCATGCCCTGCTCGCGGGTCTCGGTCACCACTGCGGCCACGATGTCGCCCACGAACAGCACCCGGTCGGCGGCGATCTGCGGGCGCTCGAACACCGGGAGCATGGGGAAGCCGGCAACCGCCGGCAAGCCGATGTTGTCGCCGGTGTACACCGCCAGCACGCCGTCCATGGCCAGGGCTTCAAGCACATCGACTTCGGTGATGGCGGCGTGGGCCACCGGCGAGCGCACGAACGTGACATAGGCCGTGCCCTCGGGGGTGAAGTCGTCGTAGTAGCGCTCCGCGCCGGTCAACAGCCCCGGATCTTCGAGGCGGACGACAGAATTTCCCAGAATCGAACCAGAACTCGACACGGCTTTCCCCTTTTTGTCGATGGGAGACGGGCAGATGTTAGAACTAGCCCGTGGATTTGAGCCAGCTTTACGACCCGGCCCGCTCAATTCCTCGATGGGTCGACAGCTAGCCTGAGAACATGAGCCTCTTAGACCAGGTGATCCCGTCGGCCCGTCATGTGGGGATCGATGACGTGCCGTTCGTGGACAACACTTCGGTGGGGGCGCGGATGCGGCTTCTCCAGGTCAACGCCGACGACGGCCTGTACGTGCTGCACGGCTTCATGCCCGCCGGCCTGACCGTGCAGACCCACCGCCACCAAGGACCGGTGCTGGCCTTCACCTTGAGCGGGGCCTGGGGCTACCGGGAGAACGACTTCATGAACCGGGGCCGCAGCTACCTCTACGAGCCGGCAGGCTCCATCCACACCCTGTTCGTGCCCGAGGACAACACCGAGCCCACCGAGCTGGTGTCGGCCATCTACGGCGACGTGGAGTACCTCGATCCCGACGGCAACGTGGAGTACATCTCCAACGCCCAGTCCAACTTGGAGATGTACTACCGCTACTGCGAAGAACAGGGCGTCCCCCGCCCCAACGGCATCATCCTGTAGCGGTCGCTCAGCCCGCGGCGTCCAGGTGGCGGAGGCGGCCGAGGGCTAGCTGGCTAACGAGGTAGGCGGCCACCATGATGGCGGTGATGACCAGCACCCAGCGGATGCCGATGGCGCTGGCTATCCAGCCCTGCAACAGGATGCTCGCCGGCGCGGCTAAGCCGAACAGCATCATCCACAGGCTCATCACCCGACCCCGGTAGGCGTCGTCGCACAGGGTTTGCAGCGCGCTGGTTAGGGTGGGCATGGTCACCATGAAGGCCAGGCCCACCGCGCCCATGGCCATCACTCCCAATGCAAAGGTGGGAACCACCGCCAGCACCAGCGTGAATAGCGCCACGGTTGTGAATCCAATGGTGACCAGACGGCTATACGCGGTCCCCCGGTCGAACTGGAGCAGTAGCACCGCGCCGACCAGCGACCCCACCCCGAATGCGCCCAACAGCACACCGAAGCCGGCAGCGTCGACACCGAAGGCGTCGTCGGCGATCACCGGGGCGAGCCACTGGGTTGGGGAGATGGCCGCGGCCAGCATGAAACTGGCCAGCATCACCACTCGGATGCCCTCGATGCCCCGGGCGTATTCAAGTCCCGATAGGAAGTCGGCCACAAAACCACGGCCCGACGATGCCCCCGGCGGTGGCCGGGGCGGCAGCAGGCTCAGCCCCACGACGAGCACGGTGAAGCTGGCCGCGTTGAACCAGAAGGCCGCGGCCGGGCCCCAGAACTGGATCAGCCACCCGCCCAGCATGGGGCCCACCGCCCGGGAGATGTTCCACTGGGTGGAGTTCAAGAAGATGGCGTTGCGCATGGCCCCGCTCGGCACCAACTCCACCACGATGGCCTGCTGCACCGGCGCACCCACCGACGCGGTGGCGCCCCCGCCGATGGAGAAGGCCACCAGCACCCAGAACGTCTCGGCGTCGATCTGGACAACCCAGGCCAACGCCACCGCCACCACCATCTGGCCCACCACCGTGGCCAAGAAAAGGCGGGTTCGGCTGTACCGGTCGGCCAGCGATCCCCCGAACGGACTCATCACTAACAGCGGAATCAACCCGGCGGTAGCCGCCACCGTTACCTTCCAGGGATCGTCGGTGATGTCCTCCACCAGCCAGCCGATGGCGGCCAGATACATCATCGACCCGATGTTGGAAACCACACTGGTGGTCCAATAGAGCCGGTAGTCCCGATAGCCCAGGGCATGCACCGAGCGCGGCACCCGCCGATCAGGACCCTCGATCACCCGCTCTTTCTACCCTGGTCCCCGCAATCTGGAGCTATCAGGGGCCAGCAGCGGTGACCGTGTCGGTGTCGCGGCCGGATCGAATGACCTGGCCAGGTCGGGCCTCGGTGAGCTGGCCGGATCGCTGGGTCTCGACCCCGTTGACCAGCACGTGCTCGATGCCCTCGGCGCCGCCAGTCAGCCGCCATCCCCCGCCGGGCATGTCCCAAGCGGTGGTCACCGGGGCCTTGGTGAGTCGGGCCGGGTCGAACACCACGATGTCGGCGCACCAGCCCTCGGCCAACCGCCCCCGGCCCCGCAGGCCGTAGTGGCGGGCCGGGCGGTCGGTTACCAGGTTCACCGCCTGCTCCAGGCTCAACAGCCCCCGATCGCGCACCGTGTCTCCCACCAGCGCCGACGTGCACCCCCAGGTCATCATCATGTCCAAGTGGGCCCCGGCGTCGGAACCGCCGGCCAGCACCCGGGGGTCGCCCAGCATCTCGGCCCGCTTCTTCCACGACTCGTCGTCGTCGCCCACCACCGGCGGCCCGAACCCGGTCATCAGGTCGTCTTCCAAGGCGATGTCGCACATCGCGTCAAACGGATGCTGGCCCCGCTCTGCCGCCAGCTCGCCGACGTTGCGGCCCACCAGCGCCTGCAAATGGGGCGCTGGCGAGGACACGTCCACCACTGTGGTCTCGGCCCACCGCACCCACGTGCGATGGGAAGCCTGGGCCGCACCGCTGAGCAGGCGCTGGCGCACTTCGGGACGGGCCAGAGCCTCAGCCTTGGCTGCCGGGCCCAAGTGCATGATCTCGGCCCAATCAGGCAGGGTGTCGAACAGCACCCCGGTAGCAAAATTGAGCCGCATCTGCATGATGTCGGGCAGCATGAGCCCCACCACGGTGGCCCCCTGTTGCCTGGCGTGGTCGGCAGAACCCAGCCGATTCTCCAGATAGGCGTCCTCGCCGGGCCGCACGTTGAACAGGTTCCAGTTCAATGGCCGATCGGCGGCCAGCACCATGGCCGTCATCAGCTCGTAGGTCTCCGGCGACCAGATGGGGTCGATGCTGGGAATGATCTCCAGAGTGGTGCCGGGGTAGTCGCGGCACACGCCAGCCAGCGCCACCATCTCGGCATCGGTGGCGCTCCGTGACGGTACGGGGTCGCCGTGGTGGTCGTTGTGGGCGGTGGCCTTGGTGGAGGAAAAACCCAGGCCGCCTTCGGCCAGGCTCTGGGCCAGCAGCGTCTTCATGGTCTCAAGCTGTTGCTCAGACGCTGCCTCACCCACCGCGGCCGACCCCATAGCCAGCCGGCGAATCGTGCTGTGGCCCACCAAGAAGCCGGCGTTGATGCCCATCCATTTCCCTCCAGGCGATCCAGCCACGATCCGAACGAAGACCACCCGAAGTCCAGCCCGGCCTCCAACGACACGGTGGGCATCCCCTCCACCCGGGCCAGCATCCGCATCACGTAATCGGCCTCGTCGGGCACCATGGGGGCGATGGTGAAGCCGCAGTTGCCCCCAATGGCGGTGGTGATTCCGTGCAAAGACGACGGGGTTAGGTGGGGATCCCACAGCACCTGGGCGTCGTAGTGGGTGTGGACGTCGATGAAGCCCGGGGTCACCGCCAGCCCGTCGGCGTCGATTTCCTGGCTGGCGGGCTCGTGCGACCGGCCGATGGACACGATGCGCCCGCCTCGCACTCCCACATCGGCCACCCGCCCCGGCGCTCCAGTGCCGTCGACCACCAACCCGCCCCGGATTACACAGTCCAACATCGCCTTACCCCTGCGCTATCGTCGTTTTCGGCTATTTCAGCCCAACTCCCTACCGTACCCGAGACGCTTGACCGGAGGTTCTGATTCTGTTTGTGTACGGCACTCCTTACTGAAATAACCATATATTTCATATTATTTCAGTTTATTGGGTTGAACTCTGAAATGGCAGAAGCTAGGGTTTGCATATGAGCATTGAGGTGATCGCTCAGATGGCGACAATGGCGTTGGCCGTGCTCGCCATCATCTGGCATCAGCAGCGGTCCACCGAAAAGCTTCGCGACGACTTCAGCCAGGCCAACAACAAGCTCCGCGACGACTTCAGCCAGGCCACCGACAAGCTCCAGATAGAACTAGCCGCGAACGGCCAGCGGTTGGCCCGTATCGAAGGGTTCCTCGGCATCGGCATTCCGACGACAGCCGCCGAAAAAGCCGCCGGTGCAGCAATAACACGGCCATCCACTCCCCGCTGAACCGCCTTTCCGGCCTGCTGACCAAACTAGTGGAGTGTTCCAGGATCGTTTAGGATCGGCATCTCTCATGACGAGGCGTCGGGTGGGCATCGTGGGTGCCGGGTGGACTGGCGCAGTTGCCGGGCGGCTGCTCACTGAATCCGGCTTTGGCGTCGAGGTGTTCGAGAAAACCAGCGTGGTGGGCGGGCACTCCCGGGCTGAGACCATGAACGGGGTGGTGTACGAGCCCAACGGGGCCCACATCTTCCACACCTCCAACGCCGCGGTGAACCAGTTCGTGAACGCCCACGGCCTCACCCGGCCCTACGACCACAAGGTGCTCACCGAGGTGTTCCTGTCGCCCGATGATGACGACGAGAGCCTCCTGCTGTCGTGGCCTCCCCAGGTGGACGAGCTGAAGGAGCTGCCAGTGTGGCCGACGGTGGAGCAAGAGCTGGCCTCCTTGCCGCCTGAGCCTGTCGGCGACAACTTCGAGGACTACGTGGTGTCGATGATGGGCCGCACCCTGTACGACCTGTTCATCCGGGACTACACGGCCAAGCAGTGGGGCCGCCCGGCCACTGAGCTGTCGGCCCGTTTCGCTCCCAAGCGGGTGGAGCTGCGCCGCGATGGCCACCGGGGACTGTTCCGAGACCGGTGGCAGTACTTCCCGCCCGACGGCATCAACGAGGTGATCGAGTCGGTGCTGTCCACCGTGGCGGTCACCCTGGACACCGAGATCACCGTTGACGACGCCGACCGCCTCGGCCAGGACTACGACGCGGTGATCATCACCGCCGCGCTGGACGACTTCGCCCGCTGCCCCGGCGAGCTGGAATGGCGGGGCATCGAGATGCGCTCCCGCTATTCCCCCACCGACGATCCCGGCGGCGTCTTGACCCCGGCCTATGTCACCAACCGCCCGTCGACCCGGGTGCCCTACACCCGCACGGTGGAAACCAAACACGCCACTGGGCAGCAGATCGGGGGCACGGTGGTCAGCGATGAGATGCCGGGTGCCCCCCGCCGCCACTATCCGGTGCTGACCGCCGACGGAGCCAACGAGCGCCGCAACACCGAGTTGGCTGACAAGATTGCCGAGCGCTTCGACATCCCGGTGTACTTCGCCGGGCGGCTGGCCACCTACCGCTACATCAATCAGGACGAGGCCATCGCCGACGCCATGGCGGTGGCCAACCGAGTGTCCGCCGAGCAGGGCGGGTAGCTGGCCATGGCCGAGGAGTTGTCACAGGGTTGGAGCTTCTGGATCGACCGAGGCGGCACGTTCACCGACGTGGTGGCCCGGCGACCCGATGGGGATGTCGATACCGTCAAGCTGCTGTCGGAGAGCCCCCGATACCGCGACGCGGCCGTCGAAGCCATCCGGACCCTTTTGGGCCTGAGCGCTGATGAGCCGATCCCATCGGACCAGGTGGGCGAGGTGAAGATGGGCACCACCGTGGCCACCAACGCCCTGCTGGAACGCCAAGGCGAGCCCACCGTGCTGGTCACCACCAAGGGGTTCGCCGACGCCTTACGCATCGGCTACCAGACTCGGCCCGACCTGTTTGCCCTCGACATCGTGCTGACCGACATGGTGTACAGCCAGGTGATCACCGTGGACGAGCGAGTGAGGGCCGACGGCGCCGTTGAGCGACCACTGGATGAGGACGACGCCCGGCGGCAGCTGGCCGCGGCCCACCAATCGGGATTGCGGTCGGCAGCCATCGTGCTGGTACACGGCTACCGCTACCCCGATCACGAAGCCCGTCTGGCCGAGATCGCCGCCGAAGTGGGCTTTGAGCATGTCTCAGCCAGCCACAAGGTGAACCCGCTCATCCGCTTGGTGCCCCGGGGAGACACCACCGTGGCCGATGCCTACCTCACCCCGGTGTTGCGGCGTCACATCCAGACTGTCGAGGACCAGATCGACACCTCGCTCTTCTTCATGCAGTCCAACGGCGGCCTGGCCCACCCCGACCATTTCCAGGGCAAGGACGCGCTGCTGTCCGGCCCGGCCGGCGGGGTGGTGGGCATGGCCCGCACCGGTGAGGCGGCCGGCCACCACCGCCTGATCGGGTTCGACATGGGCGGCACCTCCACCGATGTGTCCCACTACGACGGCCGCTTTGAGCGCACCACCGACGCGGTGGTCGCCGGGGTCCGGGTGCGAGCGCCGATGATCCTGATCCACACCGTGGCCGCCGGAGGCGGCTCGATCCTGTCGTTCGACGGCAGCCGCTTCCGGGTGGGCCCCGACTCCGCTGGCGCCGAACCCGGCCCGGCCTGCTACGGAAATGGCGGGCCGCTCACCGTGACCGACGCCAACGTCGTTCTCGGCCGCCTGCACCCCGACCACTTTCCCGCGGTGTTCGGCTCCGGCGGCGACCAGCCTCTCGATGCCGCCGCGGCCCGGACCGCATTCGCCGATCTGGCTGCGGCCATCACCGAGGCCACCAAACAATCGTGGACCCCCGAAAGGGCCGCCGAGGGGTTCTTGGATGTGGCGGTCCAGAACATGGCCAACGCCATCAAGACCATCTCGGTGCAGCAGGGCCATGACGTGAGCGCCTACACCTTGGCCTGCTTCGGCGGGGCCGGGGGCCAGCATGCCTGCCGGGTGGCCGACGAGCTGGGCATGTCCACGGTGTTGATCCATCCCCACGCCGGGGTGCTCTCGGCGCTGGGCATCGGCCTGGCTGACGTGCGCTCGGTAACCGAGCGGGCTGTGGGCCAAACCCTCACCGAGGATCTGCTGAGCGCCATCGCCACCGATATCGGGGAGTTGGCCGCAGCGGCCTACACCGAGGTGGCCGCCGACCTGCCCCACTCCCGCATCCACATCGAGGCCAGCTATTTCTTGCGATACGAGGGATCCGACACCGCCCTCGAGGTGGCTGCCGACGACTACTTGCCGGCGAAAGCAGCCTTTGAAGACCTCCACCGCACCCGCTTCGGGTTCGCCTCCCCCGAGACGCCGATCGTGCTGGAGTCGATCCAGGCAGAAGCCATCGGCCGCAGCAGCCTGTCTGAGACCCTGGCAGAACAACCCTTGGCCAGCTCATTGCCCGAGCCCAGTCCCCTGGCCCACCACGAGGCCAGCTTCGAGGGGCAAGCTCGCCACATCTCCTTTTACGACCGGGCCGATCTGGGCCCAGGGGCAGCCGTGGACGGCCCCGCGGTCATCGTGGACCCCCTCTCCACCACAGTGGTTGAACCGGGCTGGGCCGCCGCAGCGGCCCCAAGCGGCGAGCTGGTGATGAACCGAGTGGTGGCCCGCCCCGATGCGGCGGTCGGTACTCATGCCGACCCAGTGATGCTGGAGATCTTCAACAATCTTTTCATGAACGTGGCCGAGCAGATGGGGGTGGCTCTGGAGAACACCGCCGCATCAGTGAACATCAAGGAGCGGCTGGACTTCTCCTGTGCGGTGTTCGACCCCGACGGTGAGCTGATCGCCAACGCACCTCACATGCCGGTGCACCTGGGCTCGATGGACATGTCGGTCAAGGCGATCATCGCCCGCCATCCCGAAATGGCGCCGGGCGACGCTTTCATCACCAACGCCCCCTACAACGGGGGCACGCATTTGCCCGATGTGACCGTGGTCATGCCGATATTCAATGCCGACGGCGATGAGGTCTTGTTCTTCACCGCGTCCCGCGGCCACCACGCCGATATCGGCGGCACAGTCCCCGGTTCAGCTCCTGCGGACGCGTCGCACATCTCCGAGGAGGGGGTGCTGTTCGATGGCGAGGTTCTAGCCCGGGGCGGGCGGTTCCAGGAGGCAGAGATCCGGGCCTTGCTCAACGGCGCCGAGTGGCCGGCCCGCAACCCCGACGTCAACATCGCCGATATCAAGGCCCAGCTGGCCGCCTGTCAGAAGGGGGCCGTCTCCCTGGCCGAAGTGATCGACTACTACAGCCTGGAGACAGTGCATGCGTACATGGACCATGTCCGGACCAACGCCGCCGAGTCGGTCCGACGCCTGATTGATCGCCTGGAAGACGCCTCGTTCACGGTTGCGTTCGACGACGGCTCCCAAGTGTCAGTGGCGTTGCGCATAGACCGCGGCCGACGGACCCTCACCGTCGACTTCACCGGAACCAGCGACCAGCATCCCGGGAATTTCAACGCCCCCCAGCCGGTGTGCCGGGCCGCGGTCCTGTACGTGCTGCGCTGCCTGGTGGATGACAGCATCCCGCTCAACAGCGGTTGTCTGGATCCGGTGGAGTTGATCATGCCGTCGCCCAGCATGGTCAGCCCCGTCGAGCCCGCCGCGGTCTTTGCCGGAAATGTGGAGACCTCCCAGCACATTGTGGACACCCTGTTCGGTGCGGTGGGCACGGTGGCCGCTTCCCAGGGGACGATGAACAACGTGGTGTGGGGCAACGAGCGCCACCAGTACTACGAGACGGTTTGCGGCGGCGCGGGAGCCACCGCCCAGCGGCACGGCTGCGACGCAGTGCACACCGGGATGACCAACGCCCGGCTCACCGACCCCGAGGTGCTGGAGCAGCGCCACCCAGTGGTGGTGGAGGACTTCTCCATACGGCGGGGCAGCGGCGGCGCGGGCCTCCACCAAGGCGGCGAAGGGGTGGTGCGCCGTACCCGATTCGAGGAGCCCATGAGCCTCAACGTGCTGTCGTCTAGGCGGAAAGTGGCCCCCTACGGCATCGAGGGAGGCTCACCCGGCGCGGTGGGCGTCAACCGCGTCCTGCGAGCCGACGGTTCGATCGATGCCTACCCAGGAGTGTTCCGCACCGAGGTGCAGCCCGGCGACCGATTCGAAGTCTCCACCCCCGGCGGAGGCGGCTACGGCCCGCCCGATGAGGAGCGCTGAGCGGCTAGGCGGACGCCTTCGACGATGCTGGTGTAGCCGGTGCAGCGACACAGGGTGCCGGCCAGGAACTCTCGGATCTCATGGTCGGACGGCTCATCAGCTTCGGCGGGGCGGTCGGCCAGCCAGGCCACGGTGGACATGATGATTCCCGGCGTGCAGAAGCCGCACTGGAAGCTCATGGCGTCGGCGAAGGCCTGCTGCACCGGTCCCAGCACCGGGTTGCCCGGGTCGCTCGTGTCCACCAGGCCCTCGATGGTGGACACCTCAAAGCCGTCGGCCTGCACGGCCAGGATGAGGCACGACCGCACCGCGGTACCGTCCACCAGCACCGTGCAGGTCCCGCACACCCCGTGCTCACACCCCAAGTGGGTGCCGGTGAGCCCGCATTGGCGGCGCAAGAAGTCGGCCAAAGTCGTGCGGGTCTCGGCCTCGGCGGAAAACTCGATGCCGTTGGCCCGCAACTGGACCCTGCGCTTCGCACTCATCGGGCAGCTACCAGGTGATGCTCTGGCCGGCGTTGGCCCGCAAGATCTGGCCCGTCACATAGCGGGAGGCATCGGAGGCCAAGAACCAGATCAGGTTGGCCTGATCAGATGCCTCGCACACCTCGCCCAGTGGGGAGCGGTCCCGCATCATCTTGAGGTAGCTGTCCATCTCAGCGGGGTCCACCTGGCCCTGGTCGTCGCGAAGATGCCCTCCCACGAAGTTCGTCAAGGTGAAGCCGGGGGCGATGGTGTTGACCCGCACCCCGTCGGGCCCGGCCTCCACCGCCAACGACTGGGTGAGCATGGCCACTGCCGCCTTGGTGGCCGCATACACCGATAGTCCCCCCACGGGGGTGTTGATGGCGGTGGCCGACACGTTCACGATGGAGCCCGAACCCTGAGGGGCCATGATCCTCATCGCTGCCTGGCACCCGAAGAAGACCCCTTTGAAGTTGATGGCCAGCACCCGGTCGAGCTCGGCTTCAGACACGTCCACCACATCGCCGTAGCTGCCCACGCCGGCCACGTTGGCCATCACATCAAGCCGCCCGAACTCGTCCACCGCCGCCTCTACCAGGGCACTCACCTGGTCGGGCAGAGTGGTGTCCACCGCTAGGGCAATCGCTCGTCCGCCTTCGGAAATGATGCGATCCCTGGTATGGGCTGCCCCGTCGCCGTCGATGTCGCCCAAAACCACCGCAGCGCCGGCCGCAGCCAGCGTCTCCGCGGCCGCCTCCCCAATGCCGCTGGCCCCACCGGTGATGCACGCCACCCTTCCGTTGAGGTCGAAGACTCCAAACCCGGTCATCAATCCAGTTTGTCTCACCGTTATCTGGCTTGCCCCACCGCCGAGCCGGTGCGAGTTGGCCTAGACAGTCGGCCCCTTCAATCGGCTTGCCATCGCGCTACGCAAATGTGAGTCTTGGGCCATGGCGGCGGAGATGGAATGGCTGGTGGACCAACCCTCCCAATCCAACCCGGTCATGGTGGTGGCTTTGGAGGGCCTGTTCGACGCGGCCGACGCGGCCACCACCGGGGTGCGACTTCTGAAGGACAGCGCCAACGGCGTCGAGACCCTGGCTCGAATCGACCCTGAGGGGTTCTTCAATTTCCAGGATCGCCGCCCCGAAGTCCGTTTGGACGACAACGGAAACCGAGTCATCGACTGGCCGATCACCGAGGTGGCCGGGGTGGAGCGTTACGGCGCCAAGCATCCCCTGGTGGTGGTAGACGGCGTGGAGCCCCACCTGAGGTGGCGCACCTTCGCCGATTATCTGGTGGAGGTGGCCACCGAGTGCCGGGCCGGACTGGTGGTTACGCTGGGGGCCATGGTCGGCCTCGCCCCCCACACCCGTCCGCTGGGAGTGGTGGGAAGCTCCACCAACGCCGAGCTGGCCCGCATGTTCGGCCTAGGCCGCCCCACCTATGAGGGCCCCACCGGCCTGGTGGGTGCGCTTCACGACGCTCTAGACCAAGCCGGCATCCCGGTCATCTCCCTGAGAGTATCCGTCCCTCACTATGTACCCGGGCCGCCCAACCCCGAGGCCACCCGATCCCTGCTCAAGCGGTTCGAGCTGATCACCGGCATCATCACCGACCACGCCGAGCTTGACGAGGCCGCCGCCGCCTGGCGGGAGCGAGTTGACACTGCCGTAGCGGGAGACGACGACCTGAAGAACTACGTCGCCCAACTCGAGCGCCAGATCGACGAAGCCGACGACCTCCTCCCCACCGGCGACGACCTAGCCACCCAGTTCGAAGCCTTCCTCCGCGACCCCTGGAAATAGGGACCGAGAGCGCCCTCTAGTTCACCGTCAGGCGAGCTACAGCTTCGTCGATGATGGTGGTGGCCAGCTTTTGGAGTGACTCGTCGTCGAGGGTGGAGACGGGGTGGGGGACGGTGACCGCGGGGTAAGAGGCCATGCCCACGGTGGGGGCGAAGGACTCGACAACTGGCTCAAACGGCTCGGTGATCAGAAGCATCGAGGGGATGCCTCGGGACTCCATGTGGACGGCGTCGTGCAGACTGCACGCCGTGCAGGCCCCTCAATCGCCCAGGCCGGAGATGATGAGGTGGGAGCGGGCGGCCAGCATCTCGGAGGCGTCGGCGTCGATGGGCTTGCCGGCGGCTGATTTGGAGTGGACCACGATGTCGGCCACCGGGAGGCGATCCCGCAGGCCTTCGGCCACATAAGTGAGCAGCTCTTTGGCGTTGTTCTTGGCGTTTTCAATTACACCGATCACTACCGGTTCACTGGGAGTGCGCCGGGGGGCCATCGCCACCTCATCCACCTGGGCTTCCTCGTACACCGGTGACAGAACGGTTACAGACGACATGCGGTCTCCTCCCTTACGCTAAGGGTAGTCCATCACCCGGAGCGGCCACCTTTCGGGTGGTGGCCTCAGAGTGCACCGTTGGGGCCCAGTTCGGGATGTAGGCCGACCAACCGGCCCCCGGGCTGCCCGCGGTTACCAGAAAGATGTCGTGGGGCCCCCGCACAGTGTTGAGCTTGCCGTCGGCATCGGGGGTCATGTCGTTTTGGGCGGTGTACTCCAACAGCACACCGCTGGCCATCAAGTGCTCGGGGGTCACCCTGGTGTGCTCGGCCAAGAACTCTCGCACCATCGGCTTGGTCCATCCGGCCTCGGCCAGGATCTGGCGGTGCTCGTGTCCGATCACCAGCAGCACCTGGTGCTTTTTGGCCACTGCGTAGGTGGACGGATTGGTCATGGCCGCGGCGAGCGTCAGCAGGATCCCCTCGGGATCGCCGTTGAGATGGTTGGCCACCTGGTGCGGGCCCTCCGATGGGAACATCGTCACCGTGGTGTCGCCCTCGCCGTAGCCCAACTCCACCCGCAGCGGCGGCCACCCCTCCGGCGGGGGCTCCTCGGCCACCAGCATGGTGAATTTGCCGGGATGGCCCAGCGACGAGCCATCGAGGCTGTCGGACCGGGCCCCCAGCACGTTCATGGCCACCAGACGCAGGGTTCGGCCCACAGTGGCGTTGGCCCGATGGCCCGGCCCCAGCGCGTTGCGGAAGGAGTTGAAGCCCAGATCAGCCACCAGCGGCCCGCTCACCACCGCACACAGCGCAGCGCCGCCGGTGGAGGTCACCACGGTATGGCACCCGAACCGGGGGTCGAGCATGGCCGCGAGCCCGGCCAGCACCACCGGGAAGTACTCGGGGCGACATCCGGCCATCACCGCGTTGACCGCCGCCTTCTCGGCGGTCACCTCCCGGGACCGCTCCGGCACGTTGCCCACAATGTCGCCCGCCCCCACGCCGGCGTAGTCGAGCATGGCCTGGACCCGCTCCGGGGTGGGCGGCACCACCGGGAGGCCATCGGTCCACCCTCGCTCGAAGTACTCCTCCTGGACGTCCCCCTCATCGAGCACCAACTCCTGAGCCATACGGGGAAACTAGTAGGGTCCGCCGCCATGACCGGAAGACTGGCAGGCAAAAGAACCATTGTGACCGGGGCGGGCTCTGGTATCGGCAAGGCCGCGGCCCAGCTGTACGCCGCCGAGGGCGCCCAGGTGATGTGCGCCGACATCAACGCCAACGCCGCCGCGGTCACCGCGGCCGAGATCGGCGATTCGGCCATCAGCTTGCGAGTAGACGTGACCCAGCCCGGCGACTGCCAGGCCATGACCGAGCAGGCCGTGTCCGCTTTCGGGGGCCTCGACGCGGTCTACGCCAACGCCGGTGTTGACGGTCCGGGCCGGGCCGGCGACCTCAGCCTCGAGGAATGGAACCGGGTCATCGGGGTGAACCTCACCGGCAAATGGCTGTCGGTCAAGTTCGCCATTCCCCACCTCATCGAAGCCGGCGGCGGGTCGCTGGTGCTCCAGGCCAGCGTCGGAGGGGTGATCGGGGTGCCGGGCATCGCCGCTTACGCCGCGGCCAAGGCCGGGGTGATAGGCCTCACCCGGCAAATGGCGGTGGACTACGGCCCCGACAACATAAGGGTCAACGCCGTATGCCCCGGCACGGTGCCCACCCCCCTGGTGCGGGCCACCTACGAGAAGCGGGGCGGATTCTCGGCCACGGCCAACGTCGCCGCGGATGCCACCGTCGACGAGATGATCGAAGCCGCCGTGATCCGTCACCCCATCGGCCGCCTGGGCACCACCACCGACATTGCGCAGTTGGCCCTTCACCTGGCCTCCGACGAGTCGTCGTGGACCACCGGCACCGCCATCGTGATCGACGGCGGCATGTCGGCCGCCTAGACAGCCAACCGCTCAGCCGACTTCGGCGAAGAACTTCTTCCAGGTATCGAGGCTCTCGGGAATCTCTGCGGGGCCGACCGTGCCGAAATAGCGCTTGCGGTCATCGTCGCAAAGCCCGCCGTCGGCCAAATCGGCCATGTCCATGTAATAGATCATGGCCACCTTCCGCTCCACGAAACACCAACGCCCGTCCTCCACCTGGTACTCGTCGAAGTAGCGCAGCGCAGTCACCAGCGTCCGGCCGTCGAGGCCCAGTTCGGCGTGGGCGTTGACTTGGCCGGTGGCGTGGCCGGGGCGGTCGGGATCCAGCTCGATGACGTGGCTGTGGGGGTAGTGGTAGGTGGCCCCGAAGGCGGCCATGCGCTCGGTGTAGAAGTCGATGACCGCCTGGCGACCCTGGTTGGCCACCATGCCATCGGCCAGTCCGAACTTGGCATCGGAGGTGAACATGTCGGCCAAACCTTCGATGTCCCGGTCGTCTACCACCATCCCGTAGCGGGCCACCAGATCACGGATTTCCTCTAGCGCCTCCAACCGGGCAATGCGATCGGACAGTCCGTCATTTGCACCAGACATTTCATTTGCCTCTCAGTCATTAACCTTGGACGCCCGATATTTGGCACCTCAGGGATTTGTCGGCTTCCGCCAGCGAAACTACCGTCGCCCTCTGTTGACCGGCAACGCCCGGTCAAACCTAGGGGGGCCATGCTTCTAGCTTTCGGCAACTTCACGGCTGATCCAAGCGTCAACCTGCAATTGCTAATCGGCGGGTTAGCTCTGGGTGCCATTTATGCCGTTGTCGCCCTTGGGTTTGTGCTGGTCTACAAGAGCACCGATGTCTTGAACCTGGCCCACGGGGAATTCCTGATGCTCGGGGCCTACTTCGCGTTGACGTTCTTGATTTCCGAAAACCTCAACTTCTTCTTGGGCGTATTCGTGTTGCTGCTGGTGATGCTGGTGTTCGGCCTGGTGGTCCATTACGGCATTATGCGACGAATGGTGGGGCAGGGTTTCTTTGCCATTGTGCTGATCACCCTGGGCATTGCCACGATCATCCGCGCCCTTTTGCTGATTTTCTACGGACCCACCGAGCGAGCTCGCCTCGACTTGCTCCCCCAAGGCAGCTTCGAGGTCGGCGGCGCCACGGTGAGGCACGTGGACCTCATCATCTTCGGCGTGGTGGCGGCGTGCGTGCTGCTGTTCTTCTTGTTCTTCAAGTACACCCGCTTGGGACTGCACATGCGAGCGGTGGCCGACGACATCGAGGCTGCCGCGGCAATGGGCATCGACCCCGACAAGGTTTACGCCATGACCTGGGCCGCGGCCATGGTCATGGCCGGCGTCGGGGGGCTGCTGTTCGGCCACGTAACCGGCGCCATCGACCGCAGCATCGAAGCCATCGGCCTGCGGGCCTTCCCCGCGGCGGTGGTCGGCGGGCTCACGTCATTGGGCGGCTCCATCGTCGGCGGCCTGGTGGTGGGCGTCATCGAGCAGTTTGCCAACGGCCACCTGGGCACCAAGTGGCGAGAGCCGGTGGCCTTCTCGGTGATGTTCGTGGTGCTGCTGGTGCGACCGACCGGCCTGTGGGGCCGTAAGGACCTGGAGCGGGTATGACCGCCACGGAAAACCCCGCCTCCCAGCAAGCCGCCCAGACCTATCGCCCTTCGACCTTCCAGCGATTCCTGCCCTTCGTGGTCGCTGCGGTAGTCCCATTCATCTTGGGGGCGACTACCGATGATCTGAACTTCTGGTGGAAGGCTGCGATCACCGTCGTCATCTTGGGGGTGGTGGCCCGGCTGGCCTGGATATGGACGCCGCGGGGTGAGCTCACCCACCGCGAGGACATGCGGCTATGGCGCACTCCCAGCGACCGGTCGTGGGCCGCGTTGACCATGTTCGGGCTGCTGGTGCTGCCCTTCATCCTGGCCTCCGATTTCACGCCCCCGATGGACTTCCCCTGGGCCACCTGGTTCGCGGTGGTCAACCTGGTGCTCATCTTCGCCATGGGGGCAGCAGCCTTCAACCTGCTAGTCGGCTATTCCGGCCAGATCAGCCTGGCCCACGTGGCGTTCTTGGCCTTGGGCAGCATCGTGGGCGGCATCGTCGGCGTGCAGTGGAGCGGTGGAAACATGTGGCTGGCCCTGCCCGCTGCGGCTGTCGCCGGTGCGGTGGTGGGCGCGATCTCCGGCCTGCCCGCCCTGCGGCTCAAGCACCTCTATCTGCTGCTGGCCACCTTCGGCTTCCACTTCGTGATGATGCTGGTATGGCGGGAGTACCTCCAGGAGTACTTCGGCTTCGTCGGAATCCGATTCAAGGGCGTCAACTCCCCGCGGATCGCCTCCTGGCTGCACTGGCTGCCCAATATCGATCCCGACGAGAACGGCGAGTTCATCATCACCGGCCAATTCCGGTGGTACTGGGTGCTCATGCCCATCACGGTGCTGTCGATCCTGTTCATGGTGAACGTGATCCGAACCCGTGAGGGACGAGCCTTCGCCGCCGTGCGAGACCGGGACGTCTCCGCATCTCTGTTGGGGATAAACGTGGCCCGGTCCAAGCTCATGGCTTTCGCGTTGTCTTCCGCGGTGGTGGCCATGTCGGGCGTTTTGGCCTCGTTCTATATCGGCTCACGAGGTGAGGACAGCTTCAACGTCCAAACGGTGTTGAACTACGCCATCATCATCGTGGTCGGCGGGTTCTCCAGCATCCAGGGGGCCATCTTCGGCTCGGCCTTCTTCTGGTTCCTGCCCGAGTGGTTCAAGTGGGCCCGCGAAGAGCTGTGGTTCGTGCGAGACATCGATTTCCTCAGCGACTACCCCAGTGAGATCGACTTAGCCATTAAGGGCTTCTTGGTGGTGATCATCCTGATGTTCAAGCCTGATGGCCTGGCCGGCTTGTGGAGGGACTTCAAGAACTGGCTAAGCCGGTCGCTGGCGAGGAGAAACCCATGAGCGGCGGCGGACTCGACCTGAGGATTCAAGACCTCACCGTGGTCTACGGGGGCGTCACCGCGCTGGACAACGTGAACATCGCTGTGCCCTCAGGTGGGTTTGTCTCGGTGCTGGGCGCCAACGGCGCGGGCAAGACCACTCTCGTCCGGTCGATCACCAGCCTGCTTTACCTTCACAAAGGCAGAGTGCGCCGGGGCAGCATCGAGCTGGGCGGCGAGTCGATTCTGGGCAAGAAAAGCCCCGACATCGTATCTGCCGGCGTGGCCCAGGTACCCGAGGGCCGCAAGCTCTTTCCCAACCTGACGGTGAAGGAGAACCTGTTGTGCGGTGCGGCCAGCCGAAGCGACGTCTCCGGCATCGACGAGTCGCTGGAACAGACCCTGGAATTGTTCTCCCAGCTTCGTCCGCTTCTCAGCCAGACCGCCGGCCTGCTGTCGGGAGGCGAACAGCAGATGGTGGCGGTGGGCCGGGCCCTGATGTCCCAGCCGACCCTGCTTATCTGCGATGAGCTGTCGTTGGGGTTGGCCCCCAAGATCGTCCACCGATTGTTCGAATTGCTCACCGAGATCAACGAGACCCGGGGAACCTCGATCCTGGTCATCGAGCAGAACGCCAGCCTTGCGTTGCAGCACGCCAACGACGCCTACGTCCTTGAATTGGGCAGGGTGCTGATGGAGGGCAGCGCCACCGAACTCAAGGGCAATCCCATGGTTCAGGAGCTGTACTTGGGCGGCGGCGGCGAAGCCCACACCTCCTACGCGGCCATCGAGCGGCCGAGTCGCAGCCGGCCTCTAGAGCACGGCCAGAGGCCACCGGTGACAGAGTCATGAGCGATCCGATCCTCAGCTTCGATGACTTGACCGTGCAGTTCGGTGGTGTGCGGGCCTGCGACTCGATCAGCGGCAGTGTCGAGCGGGGTTCCCTGTTCGCGCTCATCGGCCCTAACGGCGCCGGCAAGACCACCTTGGTCAACGCGGTATCCGGCGTCTACAAGCCGCTGCCCGGAGCAAGAGTTCAATTCCACCCCGACGGCAAGCCCATCAAAGATCTGCTTTCCTACCGCCCCTATCAAATTGCCCGCCTGGGCGTGGCCCGGACGTTCCAGAACCTGGGGCTGTTCATGGGCGAGAACGTGCTGACCAATTTGCTGCTGGGCCGCTACATCCATGAGCACACCCGGCTCATTGAGGGCGGGCTGTTCACCCGAGGGGCAGTCAAGCGGGAACTAGCCGCCCGAGCAGCCATCGAGCGGGTCGTCGACTTGCTGGATTTGGGCGCCTTCAAACGGGAGCCGGTGGGCGACCTGCCCTACGGCGTGCAGAAGCGGGTGGAGTTCGGCCGAGTGCTGGCCATGGAACCCGAGCTGCTGATGCTGGATGAGCCCATGGCCGGCATGAGCGTGGACGAAAAGCAGGACATGATCCGCTACATCTATTCCGCCCAGGATGAGCTTGACATGACGGTGTTCCTCATCGAGCACGACATGGGCGTGGTGATGTCGATTGCCGACCACGTGATGGTGCTGGACTTCGGCCAGAAGATCGCCGAGGGGACCCCCGCGGAGATGCAACAGGACGAGCGGGTGATCGCGGCCTACCTCGGCACCGAAGTCGAGGCGTGAACCGCTCCTCGATTCCTCGGCTTCGAGGACTTATTGTCTAGCCCCCAACATTCGGAATTGCACGTATCGGCGGTGCAGTAGCTAGGGTGTCGGCTGGTTCGCGTCTTTCCCAGAGCGCGAACTATTAAACAACAAATGATGGAGGGGGACCCCACATGTTGAATCGCTGGCTCAAACTGGCAGTCGTGGTCTTTGCGTTCGCGCTTATCGCAGCGGCGTGCGGAAACGATGATGACGATGCTCCGGAACCGACTGCTGCTCCGACAGAGGCACCGGCACCAGAACCAGAGGCCACCGAGGCCCCAGCTCCTGCTGAGGAAGAGGCGCCTGCGGAGATGACGGTGCCCGACAACCCGGACAACGGGGTTACCTCCGACTCCATCAAGGTCGGCTGGATGGGCGACCTGACCGGCCCGACGGCCTCATCGCAGTCATTCAACAGCCACGGCAGCGAGGCCTACTTCGAGTGCGCCAACCGGGACGGCGGCGCATTGGGGCGGATGTTCGAGTATCTCCCCGAGGACGACCAGTTCAACGCCGACAATGCCGCGATCAACTTCACCAAGCTCACCGAGGACGACAAAGTCATCGCCCTAGTCGGCTTGGGCGGATCGCATATCAGCACCCAGCTCCAGCCTGACATCGAGACCCTGAACCTGCCGGTGATCGGCCCACCCCAGACCATCGACATCCAGCTTGAGGGCGACCAGTACTTCAACAACTTGGCCCACTACGGCGACCAGGCCGACCTGGCCGCCGGACACATTGGCGCCACCGTCGGCGGCATCGAGAACGCCGTGGTCATGGGCATCAGCCTTGAGGTCCCCTCCGGCACCGAGTTCGCCGCTTATGTCGAGCAGTCGGTAATCAAGGGTGGCGGCACCTACGTCAACACCCTCTACGTGGCGCCGGGCGCCACCGAGGTCACTGCTCAGATGGTTGAGCTGCAATCAGCCATCGACGATCAGGGCGTGAACTACGTGACCCTCCACGGCTCGCCGGGCGCTGGCCTGGTGGTCATGCAGGGCATGGCTGACGTGGGCATCACCGACGTTCCCATCATCGGCATCCACGGCATCGCGGCCAACTCGATCTGGACCGAGGGTCCGCCCGAGGTGAGCGACGAGACCTTCGGAATCCATTCGTTCCTGACCGCGAACAACAACATCGAGGCTTCGGCCTTGATGGAAGAGTGCGCATCGCTGGCCGGCTACGGCGGCGAGCACCTCAACTTGAACTTCGCTCACGGCTTCCTCAACGGCTACGTGTTCCACCAGGCCGTGGAGCGGGCCGCCGAAACCGGCGAGCTCAGCCGTGAGAGCCTGACCGAGGCCCTCAAGGGCAGCTTCGACACCATGGGCATCACCTGTCCGATCGATTGGTCGGCCTTCCCGCACCACAGCCAGTGCGGTGCCGCCTTCTCGCTCGACGCTGCCAGCGGCGGCATGGTTGCGGCCAACCCGTTCGCGTTCTACGCCGACAACTTCGACGGCGAGTACGGAATCGAGATCGGCTAGCCGAACCGCCTAATCGAAAGGCCCCCACGTTGTCGGACTCCAGTTCGGTCGCTGAAGAATTCACGGCCTATCTGGCCGACAACGTGGGGGCCGACCCCTTTCCGGTCTTTCGCCGGATGCGGGAAGAGGCCCCCGCTTTGTGGGTTGAGCCGCTCCAAGCGTGGGTGCTGACCCGGTGGGATGACATCACCTCGATGCTGGAGGACGGCGACAAATACGGCCCGCTGATGAACCAGCCGGGCACGTCCAGCATCTTCGGCCGGGCCATCTTGCAGATGTCGGGCGACGAGCACCGCCGCAAAGACGCCATCATCGCCAAGCGCCTACGGGGCCCCCGGTATCTCGGCTCGACCATCGAGGACATCGTCTCCGGGCTGGTCCACGAGTACGGCGAGCAGTTGCCGGTGGCCCCCGAGACCGCTGACTTGCGCACCGGGCTGACCGAACCGGTGCCGCTGGGGGCCATAGCCGAGCTGATGGACATGGGCGAGGCCAGCAACTTCCGGAACTGGTACAACGACATCGTCGCCGCCGGAACCTCGAACGTGACCCGCGATCCGGTGGTTCACGCTCAGGGAGAGGCCGCCCGCGACGAGCTCTACGACTTCGTCACCCCGAGCATCGAAGAGCGCCGCACCTGCCCTGGCGACGAGCTGCTGTCCGACTTGTGCTCGATGGAGTACGAGGGCGAACGGCTGTCCGACGACGAGGTCCGCAGCTTCACCGCGTTCTTGCTCTCAGCCGGGATCGAGACCACCGACCGAGCGCTGGCCAACCTAGTCAAGCACCTCATTTTGCAGCCCGAGCAGTGGGAACGCCTCAAGGACGACCCCGAGCTGGTCAGTTCCGCGGTCACCGAGATCCTCAGGTATCGACCCCCGGTCCACGTCACCATCCGCATGGCCAAGCACGATCTGGCGGTGGAGGGCACAACCATTCCCGAGGGCAGCAAGGTGATGTCGTTCGTGTCCAGCGCCAACCACGACACTGCCCGGTTCGACGACCCCGATACCTTCGATGTGGGCCGCTTCCAGGGCGAGGAGCGCCCCAACTACACCCCGATCGGCCCGGTCCGGGCCTTCGGCGGCGGCCCCCACACCTGCACCGGCTCGCTATTGGCCAAATTGGAGATGGAGCGCACACTTGAATACCTGCTCGACCGGTTCGATCACTTCGAGTTCGCCGGCGACGTGCCCCCCGACACCGGCATCGTGCTCCGATCCCCCACCAGCCTCGACGTAGTCCTCCACCCCGCCGCCTGACCGGCAGGCCTGGGCGGTCTAGGAGGCGAACACCTCCGGCTCCGATACAAAGCGCTGCTGGCAGCCGGCAGCACAGAAGTAGTAGTCGATGCCCTCGTGGACGGTGTGGTAGCGGGCATCGGCCACCAGCACGGTCATGCCGCATACGGGGTCGATGGCATCTTCGGGACGGTCTCCGCGGCCAGAAGCGGTCTCCGCAGCGAGCTGTCCCTCAGCCCGGCGGGCCACTAGGTCGGCCATGACCGCGGCGGCGATCTCCCGGTTGGGAATTCGCCCCAGGTCCATGCCGGCGGGGGCGTGTATGCGAGCCAGGTCGTTGTCGCCAAACCCTTGGCTGCGGAGGTAGTCGCGCATCGCCTCGGCCCGCTTGGCTGAGGCCACCAGGCCGATGTAGCCGGCGTCGGTGCCCAGGGCAGCCGCCAGCGCCACATCGTCGTAGTGCCCCTGGGTGGCCACCACCACCGCAGTGGCCTGGTCGATGGTCAGATCGCCAAGATCAAGGGTGGTTCGCACCAGCTCGGGGTGCTCGTGGTCGTCGGGCTGGCCGCCGTCGTCAACAATCGCCGCGTCCCAGCCGATGGCCGCGGCCACCGCGGCGATGGCGTCCACTGCTGGTGTGCGGCCGATCACCACCACTTGGGGGGCGGGCAGGCTCGGCTCCAAGTAGATCTCCATTGCTCCCTCCGAATCGCACGCCATGGCAATCGACCGCAGCCCGTCGTTTTCGTTTTCGGCTTGGCCCTGACCAGGGTCTCGGTGGCGGTCCCGGCCCTCCGAAGGCCCCAAGCACAGCAGCCGGGGCTCGCCGCGGTCCAAGCAGGCCAGCGCTTCAACGATCACCGCAGGCTCTGCGCAGGCCCCGCCCAGCCAGCCCCGCACCGCTCCGTCGGGCAGGATCACGGCCTGCGATCCCTGTTGGCCCGACGACGGCGCCCGACGCCAAATCACCGACGCCAGCACGAAGGGCTGGCGCCGCTGGCGCAGTTCCACCGCCCGGGCCATGACGTCGACGTTCATGGCAAGGGCACCAAATCAGCTCGCTTCGTCGATGGCCGCCCACACCCGGTCGGGAAGCACCGGCATGTCGATGTTTCGGACGCCGAGATGGGCCAGCGCGTCGATCACCGCGTTCACGAACGCCGCCGGCGACCCCACGGTGGCCGACTCGCCCACGCCCTTGGCCCCGATGGGGTGATGGGGCGAGGGCACTTCGGTGGCCAGCAGCTCGAACCGGGGAGTCTCCCAGGCGGTGGGCACCAGATAGTCCATGAAGTTGGCCCCGATGCAGTTGCCATCGTCGTCGAAGGTGATCCACTGCATGGCCGACATGGCGAATCCCTCGGTGAGGCCACCGCAGATCTGGCCTTCCACGATCATCGGGTTGATCCGCACCCCGCAGTCGTCCAGCGCCACCATGCGCTGCACCTGCCACACCCCGGTGTCGGGATCCACCTCCACCACCACGATGTAGCTGCCGTAGGGGTAGGTGAGGTTGGGCGGGTCGTAGTAGGTGACGTCTTCCAGGCCGTACTCCATGCCCTCGGGAAGGTTGGTGTAGGCGGCCAGGGCAATGTCTTGGATGGTGACCGACCGGTCGGGGCTGCCCGCCACCGAGAGCACTCCCGAGGCCAGTTCGATGTCCTCTTCGGCCGCTTCCAGCAGGTGGGCGGCGATCTTCTTCGCCTTGTCGGCCAGCTTGCGGGCCACCACCGCGGTAGCTGCGCCGCCCACCGGGGTGGACCGGGACGCGTAGGTGCCCAGCCCGTAGGGGGTGTGGTCGGTGTCGCCGTGCTCCACCTTGATGTCGTTGGCGGGAATGCCCAGCACCTCGGCCACGATCTGGGCGAAGGTGGTCTCGTGGCCTTGGCCCTGGGTCTTCACCCCCAGCTTCAATATGGCCTTGCCAGTGGGGTGGACCCGCAACTCGGCCGAGTCGATCATCTTCAGGCCAGCGATGTCGTAGGTGTGCGACGGCCCCGCCCCCACCGCCTCGGTGAAGTGGGCGATGCCGATGCCGATGAGCCGTCCCTCGGCCCGGGCCTCGGCCTGTTCCCGGCGCAGGTCCTCGTAGCCCACCTCCTCCAGAGCGGTGCGCAGGGCCGTGGGATAGTCGCCGGAGTCGTAGACGAAGCCGGTGGCTGTCTCATAAGGGAACTGCTCGGGCTGGATGAAGTTGCGCAGCCGCATCTCGGCCGGGTCGATGCCCACCTCATAGGCCGCGTTCTGCACCAGGCGCTCGATGAGATACGAGGCCTCGGTGATGCGGAACGAGCACCGGTAGGCCACCCCGCCAGGGGCCTTGTTGGTGAACGCGCCTCGGCAGTCGATGTGGGCGGCGGGGAAGTCGTAGCTGCCGGTGACCACGTGGAACAGCCCGGCCCGGAACTGAGTGGGCTGGGCGTCGGAGTAGAACGCCCCCTGGTCCGACAGCATGTTGACCCGCAGACCCAGAATGCGGCCCTCGTCGGTGACGGCCAGCTCGCCCTTCATGTAGTAGTCGCGGGCGAAGCCGGTGGAGATGAGGTTCTCGGTGCGGCTCTCCACCCACTTCACCGGCTGGCCGATGAGCAGCGAGGCCGCGGTGGCCACCACATAGCCCGGGTAGATGGGCACCTTGTTGCCGAAACCGCCGCCGATGTCGGGGCTGACGATGCGGATGTTCTGCTCGGGCAGCCCGGCCACCATGGCAAAAAGAGTCCGGTGGGCGTGGGGGGCCTGCGAGGTCATGTAAATGGTGGCCTGCCCGGTCACCGAGTTGACGTCGGCCAAAATGCCGCACGTCTCCAGCGGGGCGGGATGCGACCGGGGGTAGTGGGTCTCCAGGGTGACCACCCGGTCGGCTTGGGCAAAGGCCTCTTCGGTGGCGCCTTTGTCACCTGTCTCCCAGGTGTAGGCCAGGTTGTCGGTCTGGCCCTCCTTCTCATCCCGGATCAGCGCCGCCCCCTCCTCCAGGGACTGCTGAGGCGTGGTGATGGGAGGCAAGTCCTCATAATCGACCTCGATGAGCTCGAGGGCGTCGGTGGCAATGTAGGGGTCGGTGGCGATTACCGCGGCCACCTCTTGGCCCTGGTAGCGCACCTTGTCGGTGGCCAGCACCGCCTGGGTGTCGCCCGACAGGGTGGGCATCCATGCCAGCCCGTGCTGGTCCATCAGATCGCCGGTGACCACAGCCACCACCCCGTCGAGGGCGGTGGCCGCCGAGGGGTCGATGCCGTTGATGCGGGCGTGAGCCAGCGGCGAGCGCAGGATGGCCATGTGCAAGGTGTTGGGCAGCTCGATGTCGTCGAGGAAGTTGCCCTGGCCCTCGATCAGCCGGGCGTCCTCTTTGCGCTGGACGCTGTGGCCGATGCCGCCGATCTCAGCGGGAGTTGTTGGTGCAGCCATGATTGCTCCTCAGCTTCCGTTGGACGACTCGGCGACCCGGGCGGCCGCCGTTTGGATGGCTTTGACGATGTTGATGTAACCGGTACACCGGCACAGGTTCCCCGAGATGGCCCAGCGCACCTCGTCGTCGGAAGGGTCGGGGTTCTCGGCGATGAGCGAGGCGCCCACCAGCATCATTCCCGGTGTGCAGAACCCGCACTGGAGGCCGTGGTCGTCGGTGAACGCCGACTGGATGGGGTGCAGCCCGTCGGCGGTCTTGAGACCCTCCACGGTGGTGACCTCGGACCCGTCGGCCTGCGCGGCCAACACGGTGCAGGCCTTGACCGGCTTGCCGTCCATCAGCACGGTGCAAGCGCCGCAGCTGGTGGTATCGCAGCCCACATGGGTGCCGGTGAGCCCGACCGTGCGGCGGATGTGGTCCACCAGCAGGGTGCGGGGCTCCACGTCGCTGGCGTGGTCGGATCCGTTGATGGTGACGGTGATCTCCATGGTCAGCTCCCTTCGGCCTGTTGGCCGGCGGCAGCCAGCCCCCGCTTGGTATAGGTGCGAACCACCTGGCGCTTCCAGGCGGCGGTGCCCCGAACGTCGTCTCGGGGTTCAGCGGCCGCCGCGGCCAGCTCGGCGGCCTCGGCAAAAAGCTCGTCTGAGGGCTGTTGGCCCACCAGCACAGCTTCGGCGTCGGCCACCTTGGTGTTGATCGAGTTCACCGAGGTGAGGGCCAGCCCGGCACCGGAGATGGCCCCGGAATCGTCCAACTCCAAGTGCGAGGCCACCGCCACGGTGGCGTAGTCGCCGATCTTGCGCTCCAACTTGAGGTAGGCCCCACCGGAGCGACCCAACGGGACGGGGATGCGGAGCCCGACCACCAGTTCGTCTTCGCCCAGCGTGGAGGTGAACGCCCCGTCGATGAAGTCAGCAATGGGGACCGACCGCTCGCCGTTGGGCCCCTGGGCCACCACATCGGCCCCGGTGGCCAACAGCACCGAGTTCCAATCGCCCTCCGGGTCGCAGTGGGCCACCGAACCGCACATGGTCCCCCGATTGCGCACCAGAGGGTCGGCTACCCAGGGAGCAGCGGCGGCAATGGCCCCGAACGTGACGTCGGAGGCCACCACATCGGCGTGGCGGGCCAGCGCCCCCACGTAGAGATGGCCGTTGGCCCGCTCTATGGCATCCAGGCCGGCGATGCAGTTGATGTCGATGAGCGTCTCGGGAAATGCCACCCGCATCTTCATCATGGGGATGAGACTCTGGCCCCCGGCTAGGAACCGGCCCCCCTCCCCCGCGTCCGCCTTGGCCTCCACCGCTTCCCCAACGGTCTGGGCCACGACTAAGTCGAATCGTGAAGGGAACACCAGCCCTCCTCCCCTGGACTTCAAATGCTCCCGCCACCCTACCCCTCAGCCAAAACCCCCCGCTGAGGAAGTGAACGAGTTCGTCTCAGGCTCACCCCAAGCGGCGATCCAACCGGTCGCGGAAGGCTCGGGCACCCACCACTACCGCGCCGTGGCGTCGGACTCGGCGGGCCAGATCGCGGTCGGAGGTGACCACGGTGGCCGACGACGGGTCGTCCATGGCGGCTACTTCTTGGGCGATGCGGTCGTCGGCCGCGTTCGGACCCCGGCGGGAGGCATAAGCCAACTCGACCAGCCCGTGGTGCCCGGCGGGCAGGCTGGGCAACGGACGACCGTCGGCAACGACCAAGGCCGGCACTCCAGCGTCGCCGATGTCTTCAACCAGACGGATCAGCGCCCCATCCCGATCAGCCCACCACCCATCAGGCCGACACCCGATCACGTTCATGGCGTCAACCACAATCATTGTGGTTGACCCCTGCTAGGCCAGGCTGGCGTCGAGGCACTCCACGGAGGGAGCGAAGTAGTAGCTGCCCGAGGCCGGATTCGAGAAGTCGGTGAGCATGTCGCGCACCTGGCCGTTGCGGCCGTACATCGCATCCATGCGCTCCCGGAACGGTGCCTGGGTCTTGCAGAAGGCCATGAAGTACAGGCCCACGGTGCCATCGTGGAAGGCGTACGGGGTGGACCGGCGGGCGATCTCATCCCGCTTGGGCTTGGACGCATCGGCGGTCTCGCCCTCGCGCAGCTCCACGTGGGAGAGGTGCGAGTGGGGCGCCTGCTCGTCCAGGCGGGTGGAATCGGCCTTGGTCCGACCGAAGTTCACCTCTTGGGTGGGCACGTCCTGCTTCTCCCAGGCCACCAGGTTGTGGACCCAGCGCTGGGCGATGATGAAGCTGCCGCCCGCTCCGGCCTCGCCGTCGGGCCTGATGGCCACGGCGGGCTGATCCTCATCCTCGGGGTTGCCGGTGCCGTCGATGAAACCGGTCATGTCCAGGCTCTCGCCGTAGATGAAGGTGGGGGTTTCCCGGGCCACGCTCATACCCCCAGCGATCAGGGCCATGCGGGCATCCCACTGGGCCTTCCACACCAAGTCCTTCTCGTCGTGGGTCATCCACAAGAGCAGTTCTTCCTGGGTGCCCTTGGCCTCGCGTCCGCTGCCGTCGATGGACTCCACCGTGTGGTACGGCTGGAAGTCGTCGGGAACATCATCGGTCAGGTCGGCCAAAAGGGTGGGGCCGAGCCCGATAACCAGGTTGATCCCCAGAGCGTCGCAGTTGCTGCGGCAATCGGAGATCGCCGACTTGATAGCACCCAAGTCAGCGCCGTCGCCACGGCTGAGGTGGACGTACCACTGGTACTTGCCCATGTCGTTGAAAATTGCCGGCTGGCAGGTCGCCATTCGCCTCTCCTCCTTGAAAACGTCGACTTCTAGCGAAGTCTGGCACTATTGCTGCGCTGATGCATCTTGGAGCGGAAAAATTCGGGATCGGCAATAGCCACTGGAGGTAGCCCATGAACCCCGACGACTACGGCGCTTTGGAAGTGTCCACCGTGGATCGCATAACAACGGTGGTGCTCAACCGGCCCGAGGCCCGAAACGCCATAAATTCGATCCTCCACGACGACCTCACCAGGGTATTCACCGACCTGGATCAAGACCCTGACACCGACGTTGCCATCCTCACCGGCGCGGGCGGGTCGTTCTGCGCCGGCGGCGACATTCCCTGGCTGCGCAGCATGGCCGGGAATGTGGCCGAGGTTGAGCGAGTCATCCGGGCCGACCGGCGCATCACCGAATCGGCGCTCACCCTGGAAAAGCCCATCTTGGCCAGGGTGGACGGCCCGGCGGTGGGGCTGGGCTGCTCGCTGGCGCTGTATTGCGACTTCGTGTACGCCTCGGAGCGGTCCGTTTTCGGCGACCCGCATGTGTCAGTGGGACTGGTGGCCGGCGACGGGGGTGCTCTGCTGTGGCCACAGTTGGTGGGCTACGCCCGGGCCCGGCGCTACTTGCTGACCGGCGATCTGATCAAGGCCCCAGAGGCGGCTGAGATCGGCCTCATCACCGAGTGCGTGCCCGGCGACGACCTCGACGACACCGTGCAGGCCATGGCCGAGCGGATGCGCGACGGCGCCCGCATGGCCATCAAGTTCACCAAAGCCTCCATCAACGCCGGGCTGCGCCAAGTGGCCAATGCGGTGGTAGACCGGGCTGCGTCCACCGAGGGTCTCACCATGATGACCGAGGACTTCGTGATCGCCCTCGACGCCTTTATGGCCAAAGAGCCCCCCGATTTCGTGGGTCGCTAGGACCGTTTGATGGACTACCCCACCGAAGCCGAGCACCATGCCCTGCTGCGGGAGACCGTTCGGCGCTTCGTCGAGGCGGAGATGCCCCGGGAATTGGTCCGGCGATGGGACCGCGAGAACGAGTTCGACCGAGGTGTGCTGTACAAGCTGGCCGATCTTGGGCTGTTCGGAATCACCATCCCCGAGCAGTACGGCGGGTCGGGACGGGACATCACCGCCACCATGATCGTGATCGAGGAATTGTGCCGCCGAAGTACCGCGGTGGGCAGCGGCTACATCTACGGCGCCTGCTACGCGGGGATGAACCTGGTGGAGACGGCCAGCGAGGCCCAACGCCAAGAGTGGCTGCCCCAGGTGGCCCGCGGCGAGATGCTCTTCTCCTACGGGCTGACCGAGCCCGATGTGGGCTCCGATCTGGCCAGCGTGGCCACCACCGCGATCCGCGACGGCGACATAGTGCGGATCAACGGGGCCAAGCGGTTCTGCTCGGGCACCACCTACACCGACTACATCTACGCCCTGGTCAACAGCAATCCCGGCGGGGAGCGCTACCACAACCTGTCGTTCGTGCTGATTCCGCCCTCATCGCCGGGGGTGGCCATCGAGCCCCAGCACGCCATGGGCCTCAAAGGGTCGATGACCACCGATGTCACCTTCAGCAATGTGGAGGTGCCCGCCGACAACATCGTGGGCGGCGACGAGGGGTGGAACCAGGGATGGGCCAAGCTGGCCGGCCCCGGCCTCGACGTGGAGAAGATCGAGGTGGCCGCCATGGCCTTGGGCATCGCCACCGGGGCAGTCGAAGACGCCTGGGGCTACGCCCAGGAGCGGGTCCAGTTCGGCAAGCCCATCAGCAGCCACCAGTCCATCCGCCACATGCTCTCCGAGGCCCGCACTCGCCTGCTGGCCTCCCGCCTGATGACGTACCACGCGGCCCGCCTGCTCGATGACGAAGAGCCAGCGTCAGTAGAAACCTCGATGGCCAAGCTGTTCGTGTGCGACACCGCCAAAGACATCGTTTTGTCGATGCAGCAGGTTATGGGCGCCTACGGCTACGTGGAGGACTTCGACATGGAGCGGTATGTGCGCGACGTGCTGGTCATGCCCATCATCGGCGGCTCCTCCGCCATCCAGCGAAACAACATCTCCAACCGCCTCAAGCTAGCCAGGGAGTAGCCCTCAATGACCGTAACCAAGGACCCCATCGACGCCGATGCCGCCACCGAGAAGGTGGTGGCCTGGCTGGAGGACAATCTCGGAGGCACGGTCACCGACATCGCCCGTCAGGCCCGCTGGCGGCCGGTGTGGTTCGCCGACCTGGAGCGCAATGGCGAGCGGCTCGAGCTGTGCGTGCGGGGCGACCGCACCGACATGCCCTTGGTTTTCCCGCTCGACCACGAGATGCGGCTGCAAAGGGTGCTCGGCGATCACGGCATTCCCGTGGCTCAGGTACACGGCTGGATCGACGACCCCACCGCGTATGTCATGGACCGGGTGCCGGGCGAGAACCACTTTGAGAACTGCACCGATGCCGAGCGGGACGCGGTGGTGGACGACTACCTGCACATCCTGGCCCGGATGCACGCCCTGGACATCGGACCTTTCGTCGAAGCGGGAATCATGCGAGCAGAACGACCCGAGGAGTCGGGTCTGCTGGGTCTACGGCGGTACGAGGCCTTGTACCGCAGTGTGAAGACGCTGCCCGACCCGTTCCTGGAGTTCTGCTTGGGCTGGCTGCGGCGCAATCCCCCGTTCTCCCGAGGCCGGGAGTCGGCCATCGTGTGGGACACCGGGCAGTTCCACCATCAAAACGGCCGGGTTTTGGCCGTCTTGGACTTGGAGATCGGCCACATCGGCGACCCTATGATGGACTTGGCCGCGTGGCGCCAGCGCGACACCGTGCTCGGGTTCGGCAACTTCGCCAAGCTGTACGACCGATATGGCGAATTGGCTGGCGAGCCGGTGGACTTGGACGCCATCCAGCGCCATCACTTCATGTTCACGCTCTCCAACCAGCTTCCATTCAGCGCGGCGCTGAGGGAACCGGCCCCCGACTCCGATCTGATGACCAACCTCCAGTGGTGCTACGAGACCAACCTGTTCGCCACCGAGGCCCTAGCCGAGATCCTCGACGTGGAGCTGCCCACCGTGGAGATGCCCGAACCCCGGGAATCCCGAGCCGAGGTGGTGCTCAACCACCTAGTGCGCAACCTGCGTACGTTGCAGATCGACGACGAGTATGTGCGCTACAAGCTGCGCACCATGTTCCGCATGGCCCGCCACGCCTCCCGGATCGACGAGATCGGCGACGCCGTCTCCAACGCCGACCTGGACGACCTCCACGAGCTGTTGGGCCATCGTCCGGCATCATGGCTGGAGGGAGAGGCCGAACTCGAGCAGTTCGTGCTGGCCAACGACGACACCTCCCGCTACGACGAGGACTTGGTGAAGATATTCCACAAGCGCAACCTGCGGGCTCAGATGCTCCTCGGCCCCGCGGGCTCAGCCATGACCCGCCACCTCCACATCCAGACCTTCTGGGACTGACGGCTAACGCTGCCCATTGACTGGGTGTTCAGTAGGATCGCGGCCAATGGCCAACTCTGGGGCAGGGCGCAACTCGTTCGAGGGGATCACCCAAGAAGTAGGGGCGAGGCTGGCTGAACGCCGAAACGAGTTGGGGCGCTCTCTTCGCCAGGTCTCTGTTGACGCCGAGGTCTCGACGAGCCACTTGAGTGATATTGAGAGCGGCGTGTGTGGCGTATCGCTTCCGGTGCTACTAAGGATCGTGCGGGCACTTGATCTCACGATCACTGAGCTTCTTCCCCGGATTGGGGGTCATCATGTGCGCCGAGGCAGCATCACAGACGATTCAGAAGGTCTCTCTGAGGTTCTGTCCCATCAGAATCTGGATCTGGGCATTTCTTTCCTCCATCTTGATGAGGGTGACACTCACGAAATAGAAAACTCGGCGCGGGCCGATGTGTTGATTCATCTTCTCTGTGGCTCCGTTGTTTGCGACGCTGACGGGACGGCGGTTTCTTTGACCGATGGCGATACTCTTGACACCGAGCAGGTGTTTCATCACCGACTCTCTGCTGGCTCGCCTTCTCGGTTATTGGTTGCTCAGGGAGATCCGAATCGCTAGCAAGGCTGCCTGTTGCTGAGTTGTTGCTCAGACTAGGTTTCCGTAGCGGTGCATGCTGCGGCTGATCGTCTGCTCCCGCAAGTAGTGGAGAAGCTCGATCCGTCCTTCGCTGGTCACCGGGCAGTCCACAATATGGATTCCTGCTGCGTTGGCAGCAGTGCGCAATTCTGGTGCCACTGGTCCGATCACTCTTATCCGCTCCACACCGATATCGGGCAATCGCTTGGCAAACTCCTCCGTTGTTTCGTCTGTCCATAATGAGACTACGGTTTCGACTCCGCATTGCCGGGCCGCGGCAACGACCCGGGCCAGGATAGAACCTTGCAGACCAGATGCTGGTTCGGCCCGGACCGCTATTCGAGGCAGCGGACGGTAGCGGAAGGCGTTTGACTCGCAGAACAGCCCTGTTGGGTCGTGCTGCTGTGAGAATTCGTGCTGCCAGGCTGTCTCATCGCTGGCGCGCGCTGCCGACAGCCATTGCTCGCTTCCTGGCTCAGCGCCTACTGGATGCCATGTGCCGAATTGCGCAACGTAGTTCGGCCCTCCGGCTTTGGCGCCCGGACCGACCGTTGATCGCTTCCAGCCCCCGAAAGGCTGTCTTCTGACAATCGCCCCGGTGATGGAACGGTTGATATAGGCGTTGCCCACTTCCACCCAGTCCAGCCAGAAATCGATCTCACTTTCGTCCAAGCTGCTGATCCCGCCTGTCAATCCGTATTGGGACGAATTCTGGATGGCGATGGCCTCCTCGAGGTCTGCTGAGGCCATCAATCCCAGCACCGGGCCGAAACACTCCGTTCGGTGGAACCAGGACCCGGGCTGCACTCCGACACGGATTCCTGGCGACCATATCGCTTCATCTATCCGACGGGGCTCAACCAGCCAATGCTCCCCCTCGTCTAGCTGCGTGAGGGCTCTTAGGAGTTTGCCCTTGGGTTCTTGGATCATCGGACCCATGTCGGTTGCAAGATCGGTGGATGGGCCGACGGCCAGGCTGGTCACAGCGTCGACAAGCTGGCGCCGGAGCCGTGGCGATCCATAGATGTCTCCCACGCAGATCGCAAGACTGGCCGCCGAGCACTTCTGGCCGCTGTGGCCGAAGGCCGACTGCACGAGGTGCTCGACTGCGAGGTCGATGTCGGCATTTGGTGTGATGATCAATGCGTTCTTGCCCGATGTCTCCGCAAAGAGCCTTAGCTCGGGGCGCCATGATCGGAACAGGTCCGCGGTCTCGTAGGCGCCGGTGAGAATGACGCCGTGAATGTCGGGGTGGGTGATCAGACGGCGGCCCAGCGCGTTGTCCGGCACCCTCATGAACTTCAACGCCGAATCCGGCACGCCGCCAGCCCAGAAGCACTCGGCTAACACCTCTGCGCACCTGGGGGTCTCCGGAGCCGGCTTGAGCACCGCCGCGTTGCCGGCAGCGAGGGCCGCCGCGGCACCGCCAGCCGGTATGGCTACCGGAAAATTCCAGGGCGGGACGACAGCGACGGTCCCCAGTGGCTCGAACCGGGCCTCCGACGGCGCATCCAGGTTCAATGCGAGGTCACCGTAATATCGGGCGAAGTCGATGGCTTCTGAGACTTCGGGGTCGGCCTCGGCGAACGTCTTTCCAGCCTCCCCCACCATCGCAGCGATCAAATCGCCGCGTCGGCGTGAGATCTCCTCCCCCACGGCATGCAAGATCTTGCGCCGTTCCCCTGTCGAGCGCCCGGCCCATTCGACTTGTGCGGCCTGCGCTTGAGAAATAGCGACATCAATACCCTCCGGGGCACGGACAACTGGCTGGTTGGGTCTGCTCTCGGCACGAAGCACCGTCTGCGCCGCCCATGATCGGTTGGAAGCGAGAGCAGGGTCGGTGTCCGGCTCATTGGAGAAAGGTCCGTGCTTCGCGTCAGCGGGACGTGGATTGGGCGGCCCGCCGCGGCTCTGAGTCCGCCGGGGTTTCTCGCTCACCGACCAGCGGTGAGCCACCGCTTGTCGGAACTGCTTTGCCTGGTGCTCAAACGACTCGCTGCCTGGTGTGATGGTGAAGAGGTGGTGGATGAAGTTCTCTTTGGCCGCGTTCTCCTCCAGCCGTCTGAACAGATAGCTGATTGCCACGTCGAAGTCTCGCTTCGTAACCAGGGGCGTGTAGAGCAAGAGCCCCCCACCATCATCACGAACGATTCGAGCCTGGGAAGGGGCCATGCCCTCCAACATCTCGAAGTTCACACGGTCGTCTACTCCGCGCTGTTCGGAGAGCAGTCGGGCAAAGGCCAAGTCGAAGAGATTGTGGCTGGCCACGCCAAGACGAACTGCCAACATGTGCTCCCGGGTGAGGAGCCAGTCGAGGCATCGCTTGAAGTTCGCGTCGGTCTCGTGTTTTGAGCAGTAGGGGGCCTGCTCCCAGCCGCGCATGGCCGACTCGACTCTTTCCATGGCCAAGTTGGCCCCCTTGACAAGGCGGATCTTGACCTCTCCGCCCGGCACACCGTCAACGAGACGGTTGTGGCGAACTGTGGCCCAATCCACAAGCTGTCGCAGTGCAGAGAACGAGTCGGGAAGATAGGCCTGCAAGACAATGCCTGCGTCAAGAGAGTGGAATCCCGGTTCGTCCAGCATTTCCATGAATGCTTCTACTGTCAGCGCAAGGTCGTGGTATTCCTCCATGTCCAGATTCACAAATGAAGGAGGTTCAGCGGCCGAGGCCGCTTCGAACAGTGGCCGGAGAGCCTCCTTAGTGCGACTTCGGCATCCCCGGTGATCCCAATGGTTGAGTCGGCCCACGATTGACGAGACCTTCACAGATACGTAGTCGACGTTGGGCTGCCGCAGCAGATGCAGGGCTTGATCCCGGCGACGCTTCGCCTCGGCGTCGCCGAGCACGGCCTCGCCGAGGAGGTTCAAGTTGATGCTGAATCCCTCGCGGGCACGGAGAGCCAGGTGTTCGGCCATGGAATCCGGTTCGGTGTCAACGACCAGATGCCCGATGAGTTGGCGCATTCGAGCCGAGGCCATTGGCATCACCAACCCCGGCAGGGCAGGAGCGAGCCGCGCACCGACGCGCAACAGCTTCTTGTCGATACCCGACAAGAAGCCAGGGAGTTGTTTTCCATTCACGAGAGCCTTGAGCTGGCGAGCTGCAGCACGGTTGTCGTCAGGCCTAATGACGCGGTCGACAAATCTCATGGCAAACGCCACTCCGTCATCGTCGGTTACCACGCCGGCTAATCGCTGAGCCGTCTGCCTCTCTGCGCGATTGTCAGCCCCTCCAGCGGCAAAGAGCCATTGAGCCACTTGATCGATTGAGCGGTCAGCCAGATCCATCAAGGGGTCTACTGCATTTGCATCTGGTTCAGGAGGTTCAGCTGCTTCCATCGCAGTGCCGATCAGACTTCCAGGAGGCTTCTGTTGCTGTGGTTGCAGCGCCTTGCTCCCTCTGGCTCGATGACAACGATGTCTTCGAGGCGCATGCCATATTTTCCGGCAAAATAGATGCCTGGCTCGATGCTGAAGGCATGGCCCACTTCGATTGGGTCCTTGTTCAACCCGGTGACATACGGGTGTTCATGGACTTCGACTCCAATGCCATGACCGGTCCGGTGAATGAAGTTGTCACCGAATCCCGCGCCTCCGATAATGCTCCGGGCGGCGAGGTCCACCTGGGCGAGCGAACGGCCGGGTTGGGCTTCTAGGACCGCTGCCTCCTGGGCGGCAGCAAGAATCGTGTACACCAAGCGAACCTCATCTGGGATCGGTCCCGTGTAAACGCAGCGGGTCGTGTCGCTGCAATATCCGTTGAACCGGCCTCCGAAATCGAACAGCACCATCTCGTCTGCGCGGACGACCCGCGAACCGGGATGATGGTGTGGACTAGCCGAATTCAGCCCCGAAGCAACGATTACGAACTCGACGGCGTCATGCCCGACGGCGAGGAGTCGGTCGGAAATGTCGGCGGCAATTTCAGCCTCGGTTCGTCCGATTAGGGGAACTTCACCGCGGTGGATCTGCCCCATCACCTCGTCAGCCAGAGAGCCTGCCTCGGCAAGAGCGTCCCGCTCTTTGGGGTTTTTCAGCTCCCTGAGTCCGCCAATCGCTTCTCCGATGGGAACGAGCGACACACCGGGCGTACGACGCTGGAGGCCGATCACATGCATGGCCCAAAGATCATCGGAAACCAGGACCATGCCAGACTCGGGAATCTCTTGCGCGATCACCTCTATAGGGTCAGCGGTGTCGACCCAGCACTTGATCGAATAGACGTCCGGCCTCGGCCGGACACGAGCGGCCTCTAGCTCGGGGACGATCAAAGTGGGCTTCGACGCAGTCGGGGACAGCCGCCCGGCGAGCGCGGTGATCCGCTCGAGGGGCATCGCCTCATAGCCCGTCAAATAGGCGAGGTCTGATCCTCCTCCTAGTAGGACTCCATCTGCTCCCGCGGCGGCTATGCGCTCTCGAACGCTATTCCATCGCTGGAGAAGAACATCGTTGGCTATATCAGCGGACATGGTGGGCTCCAAGTCGTCGGACAGAAGAAAAACGGCTACTGAACGCGGCGGCGTCCCAAGTGATCGATCGAGACAGCAGCAAGAATCAGCACCCCCTGCACAACCTGCTTGTATGTCGGATCAACGCCCAGCAGGTTGAAGGCGTTGCCGATGGTCTGGAGGAGCATCACGCCGATGACCGTTCGCCACACCGCGCCCTCCCCGCCGAAGATGCTCGTCCCCCCCACCACAACAGCCGTAATGGCCGACAGCTCGAGTCCTATGCCGATGTCGGCCTGCGCGGAGCCAGTGCGACTAGATGTGAGAACCCCAGCGAGAGCGGCGCACGTGCCCGAGGCCATGTAGGCGAACGTCTGCACTGCGCCGACTCGTATCCCGACGAGCCGGGCTGCCTCGGGATTGCCTCCGATGGCATAGAGTGCCCTGCCCAAGGTCGTGCGAGCCAGCGTCAATCCCAAGATGATGGCCACCGCGGCAAAAACCCAAACGGTCAACTTCGCATCCAGGAATGTCTCGGTGCCCAGTGTCTTGTATTCGCGGTCGGCGACAGAGACGATCAGGCCGCTGGTTGTGAGCAGGGCAATGCCGCGAAAGATGATGCTCGTGGAGAGCGTGCCGATAAAGGAGTTGATGCCGGTTGTCCTCATTACCATCGAGTTGAAGAGTCCCAGCAGGGCGCCGGCACCAACCCCCACGACAACGCCAAACCAAGGGTCGATGGAGGCCACCTTGGCGGCGACCACCGCCGCCAATGCGAACACTGACCCGGTGGACAGGTCGAAGATCCCCGCGATTATGCAGAGGGTTACCCCAACGGCGATGAGTCCCAAGGGGGCAGCCTGGTCGAGGAGGTTGAGCCAGTTGCGCTTGGTCAAGAAGCGGTCGTTTTGCGCAGCAACCGCGATTATGAGGATGCCGTAGGCGACAACAATGCCGTAGCGGCTAAAGCTCTTGGTCAACCAGTGCATGGCTCTGAGAATCGGTCACTTCTGGGCCATCTGTGCCGAAAGCGGCTGACAGCAGTTGGGACTTGTCGGTGTCTTGGCCTTTGAACTCCCCGACGAGGCGGCCTTCTCGGAATACATAGATCCGGTGGGCGATGGCCAACGCCTCGTCGAAGTCAGATGTGACGAGCAGCACGCTCATTCCTTCATCGGACAGGTCGGAGATAACGTTATGGATCTGGGCAGTCGAGATGACATCGACACCGCGAGTGGGCTCGTCGATGACAAACAGCTTTGGCGGGTTGACCAACCATCGGGCAAGCAGGGTCTTTTGCTGGTTTCCCCCTGACAATGTGGTGATGGGCTGGCTAAGCGATTGGGCTTGGACATCCACACGGTGGGCCGCCTCGGAACTGTGGTGGCGCAGAAGGCCTCGATGAAGCCACCCGAAGCGGGTGGTCTGTTCTATGTGCGCCATCGTTATGTTGGCGTCGACGCCGAGCGCATGGAAGAGCCCGTCGACTTGGCGCGACTCCGAGATGAATGCCAACCCCGCCCGCTTGGCCGAACGGGGGCTGCGAAAACGCCGGGGAACACCGTCAAGAAGCAGCAGGCCCTCGCTGGGCTGTTCCGCGCCGTAAACAGCTCGGAGGAACTCCGTGCGACCTGATCCCACTAGCCCGACGATTGCGACGATCTCTCCTTGGTTGACTGTCACACTGATGTCGTGGAACCCCTGGCCAGTGAGGTGCTCGGTCTGAAGTCTCGGCTGGCTCGCGGTGACTGGCCTGCTTTGGCGGGAAGCGAAGTGCTCGACACCGGGCGAACCGACCATCTGCCTGACGAGATCACTGCCGGTGAGGCTGTTTGTGGATGCGGTCGCGACCACTTGACCATCTCGCATGACAGTCACGACATCGCTGACTTCGAGGACTTCGGCCAGGAAGTGAGTCACCAACACCACGGCCACGCCATCGGCGGCCAGTGTTCTCAGAATCTCATACAGCCGCTCCGCTTCGGGAACGGAGAGACTCGACCTTGGCTCATCGAAGATCACCAGGCGGGCATTCCGAGCGATTGCCCGCAGGATCTCCACTTTCTGGCGGTCAGACTGGGAGAGAGAGCCCAGCACCGCTTCCGGGTCCAGTTCAAAACCGGACTCTTCAATGAGATGGCGAGCTCGTTGCACCATCTCAACGGCGTCGAAGTACCCGCCATGCGAGGGAAGCCGACCGAGCAGAAGATTCTCTGCAACAGAGAGGGACGGCACCAACGACAGCTCTTGGGCCACCATGGTCACTCCTGCTTCCAGGGCAGCCCGCGGCGATCCGAATGCCATGGGCATTCCCTCGACTTCGATGTGACCGCTGTCAGGGCTGTGGACCCCGCACAGCATCTTGGCCAACGTGGACTTGCCAGCCCCGTTTTGGCCTACAAGGCCGTGAATCTGCCCCCGATAGAAGGCGACGTCGGCGGAGTCCACGCCACGGACCCCGCCGAACGCCTTTGTCAGCCCGACAGCGGTGAGGAAAGCCGTGGAGGGGATACGGCTTTCCTCGGCCCGCCCCGACGGAATGACGGTTCCCTTCTCTACGTGTCCCACTGTCCTTCAAAATCGCCGATCACGTCGGCCGTTCCCTTGACATTGGGGACAAGGGTGGTGGAGTCGAACGACCGAGGTGGGTTGCCGCCAGTTGCCGCCTCAACCGCGAGCTCAAATGCGGTGCGGCCCGCGTCCCGCTCGGCGTCCAAGAACACCGCATGCCAGCGGCCCTCGCGCACGGCATCCACTGCTTGGCGAGGACTTCCATTGCCGATCAGCTTGACACTGACCCCAGCGTCAGTGGCCGCTTGCTCGGCACCGAAGATAGCTTGGGCTGAACCCACCATCACATGCACCTCGCTGTGAGCGACAAGAACGTCTTGAGCTGCGCTCAGGCCGGTGTCGGGCAGGTATCCGCCTTCCACGCTGGCAATCAACTCGACTCCCGAAGCGGCGGCGATGGTCTCAGTGAACGCCCCTGTTCGGGCCACGTCCAGTGGCAAGGAGCGGAACCCCTCCAGGTAGACGACGTTGCATGGATCGATCCCTGCGCATGCTTCGATCGCCATCTCGGCCAGGATCACCCCGTTGTCCACCGGGGCCGCACCGACAAAGATCAACCCATCTACTTGGGGTTCGATGGTGCTGTAGTCAGGCCCGATAGGCGTGAACTCTCCCACGACAGGGATTCCTGCCTCCAGCGCCTCTTCTATGACGGGCACGACGGCGTTCCCGTCGTTGGCCTGGATGATGAACGCATCCCAGTCGCCGGCGGTGATGGCGTCTTGTATCTGGGATATCTGCGTGTTGGCGTCAAACACCGGGTCGAAGAACTCGACCTCTGCACCGGTTGCCGCCGCCCCTTCTTGTACCCCGGCCCAGGTGGCCTGGGCGAACCCGTTGGCAGCGGCGAATCCGAAGAATGCGATGCGCAGCGGTTCGTCCGGTTCTGGCTCAGGCTCGACAGCAGGCTCGGGCTCTGATGTCGGCTCTGGCTCTGAAGCAGGCTCGGGCTCTGATGTCGGCTCTGGCTCTGCGGCAGGCTGAGTCTGGGACGACTGCTCATCGGTCGGAGCCGAAGCGTCGTCGTCGTTGCCGCAGGCGGCGGCTACCAGGCCCAGTGCGAGCAGAAGCGCCACCAGCCGGAGAAATAGTTTGGTCATTTTGTCTTCCTCCTTTGGATAGACACCCTGATTGGGAACATTGGGACAATTCGCAGGCACCCAGCTGCTGCCAGGTCATTCATGCGAACCTCGACTTGGGCCTGCTTCGATGCCGTAGACCTCACGAGCCGTATCGAGACTGATCACCCCGTCGACGACGTCGGCCCTCACCGCGTCGGGGTCCCTTTGAGCAGGGGCGCCGAAACCCCCGCCGCCGCCGGTCTTTGTGCGCACGATGTCGCCTTTGGCGAGTCGCACGTTGGCGCACTTCAACATGTGGCGCTCGTCGGGGCGACCGGGATTGAGCACGACATCTGGGGGCTGGGCTGACCATCCGCCCGCCAAACCCCAGGCCGGAGTGCAACTGCGTTCGAACCAAGTGGACATCGTCGCGTCCTCCAGGATTTCGAACTCGCGTTCGACGCCGACCCCTCCACGGAACTCGCCATGGCCACAGGAGTCTGTGCGATATCCATAATGGCGAAGCCGCAGCGGGTATTTCGTCTCGAGCACCTCAATGGGCATGTCCTTTAGAGAGCCGTTGACGTTGTTGATCAGGCCGTCCTCGCCGTCAGACCCGTCCCAGGCCCCCCAGCCGCCAACCGTGGGCTCCACATGGAGCCAGGGCTGTTTGGAGTCCGGGTTTATGCCGCTGAGGTAGATCACCATGGAGTCTCCGTAGCTGGCTGCTGCCGCCCTCTCGGGCACTGCTTCAGACAGGGCCTTGACCACCAGATCGATCAACAAGCCCAGCGGCGTGAAGTACCACTCGACTGGAAATGGCTCGATGGCGCCGACAACCGACCCCTCACGAACCTTCACCTTCAGCGGTCGAAACGAACCGCCGTTGGCCGGCCGGTGAGGATCGACGAGCAGTTTGTAGGCCACGCGCGCTGCGGCAATGGCTTGGGTCGCACCGCAATTGACAGGACCGGCGCAAGCGTCATCGCTCCTGCTCAAGTCGATGACCATGTCCTCGCCGACGACGGCCACCTCCACTCTCACAGCCACCTCGTCAACGCCCACTCCGTCGCTGTCGATCGTCCCCTCAGCCCGATACACGCCGTCGGGAATGGCAGCGATGAACTCTCGCTCGAGCCTCTCAGCCTGGGCGAAGATCTCATCTCGGGCGCCCATCACGGTTTGCGCCCCGAATCTGCGGAAGATCTCCGGCAAACGCCTGGCCCCGGTATGACAGCAGGCGATCTGGGCGCCCAAGTCGCCGACTGCCCCGTGGTAGAACCGGCTGTTCTTGCCGATTGCCCTGGTCAGCGGCAAAATCTGCACACCGTCCTCAACGATTTTGACCGGGGCAAGTCGAAGACCTTCTTGGAACACATCGGTCGAATCGATCGTGCCCCCCGGGTCCTTCGATCCGACATCCAGCCAATGCGCCCGCGAAGCGGCGAAACCGAGCAGCTCGGAGCCGTCAAAGATCGGCTCCATCACCGTCATGTCGTGCAAATGGGTCCCCGTCACGTATGGATCGTTCATGATCCATACGTCTCCCGGAGCCCATACCTCCCGGCCAAACTGCTCTTCGATGGCAATGGTGCAGGCTTCTAGGTTTCCCAAGAAGATCGGGAGTCCCGCGGATTGGCCCAGAACCCTGTGCTGGGCATCCAGTAGGGCCACCGAGCAGTCCTTCATCTCATAGATGATCGGCGTGTACGCCGAACGGATAAGGGTCGCGTTCATCTCGTCGGCAACCGCGATCAGCGCGTTCCGGATGATCTCGACCGTGACGGGGTTGACCGGGGCGCTCACAGTTCTGTCCCTTCCTTGCGGCCTTCGACATTTCGAGCAGCTGAGAGGACCCCGTATCCATCTACTTCGAGATGCCAGCCCGGTGGGATAACCGTGGTGGCGGTGGGCTCGGAAATCACGAGTGGGCCATCCAGTTGGGAGTCGGAACCCAACTCCTCCCTTCGGATCAGGGGTGTGTTGTAGACCTTGTCCCCGAATCGAACGGGCCGGGTTTCCACAACAGGTCTGGACGGAGGCTGCCCCAACGGGGACGGCTCCGCCCGACCCAGATCACCGAATCCGGTAGTCCTGGCAATGACAAATTCGATGGGCGCCGCCGAGTTCGAATGGCCGAACCTGCTCTGATGAGCGGTATCGAACGCAGCCTTGAAACGTGCCCGCCAGGGAGAGCCGGAAAGGTGCTCGATCTTTCCGGCCGGAATAGTCAAGGTATATTCCTGGCCGATGTAGCGCGCATCGACCGCGTGGTGCAGCACCACTGATTCTGCATCAACCCCTTCTGCTTCGATCTCTGATCTGAGCTCTGCTCCCATTTCGACGAAAGCAGACCGGAGGGCCTCCAAGTCTGCTGTGGCGTGGGGGAAGGGGAAACCGCGAGCCGAGTCGCGTCGAAGCTGCGTCTCCAGCATCCCCCAAGCCGAAAATGCCCCCGGAAAGCGCGGCACCATCATCTGGTCGATTCCAAGCTCCTCGGCCAGAAAAGCAGCATGCATGGGCCCTGCACCACCAAAGGCCACCAGCGAGAAATCGCGTGGCTCGATCCCCTTCTCAACGGTGAGAGTCCGTATCGCTTGAGCCATCTTGGCGTTGACGACATCGAGGATGCCCAGGGCCATGGTCTCTGCGTCCAAACCCAGCTGAGTCCCGAGTTCGTCCAGCGCGCGGTGCGCTGCGTCCACATCGAGTGAGAACTCGCCGCCAGCGAACTCGGAAGAGTCGACCCGGCCTAGGGCGACATTGGCGTCGGTGACGGTGGGCTCTGTGCCTCCTCGTCCATAGCAGGCTGGGCCGGGGGATGCTCCCGCACTTCTTGGACCCACTCGCAGTCCGCCAGCCTCGAGGTGGGCAACGGAACCTCCGCCTGCTCCGACTGTGTGGATGTTCACCACCGGCATCAACAGGGGAAAGCCCTCCAATGAGGCTTCAGTGGATACATCAGCCTCCCCGTCGACGACCAAGCTCACATCGAAGGAGGTGCCGCCCATGTCAACGCAGATCAGGTTCTTCTGTCCGGTCAAGCGAGCCAGCGAAACACCGCCCATGGCCCCACCAACAGGGCCAGACAGCAGCGTCTGGATTGTGTGATCGTGAGCTGACCGAGCGGTGATGATCCCCCCTGAAGACTGCATGATGTGCAATGGCACGCTCATGCCATCTGCCTGCAAGCCGGCTGACAGCTCCTTCAGGTAGCTCCGAACTATTGGGGCGGTGTAGGCATCGAGCACTGTTGTAGACGTGCGCTCGTATTCCCTCCACTCCCTGGCCAAGCGGTGCGAAAGGCTGATCGGCACGTCTTCGCCCAACTCTCGGCGGAGCACCTCCAAGACCAGGAGTTCGTGATCGGGCCTCTCGTAGCTGAACAGAAGCGCTACCGCGATCGAGGAGTAGTCTCCGTCGCTGAACTCCCGGGCAGCGGCTACAACGTCCTCTGTGTTCAGCGGATCCACCTCGCGGCCCAATGGGTCGAGCCGTCCTCGGACTTCGACCGTCGCGGAACGAGTGACCAGAGGCTGGGGCTTGCGGTACTGCACCTGGTACAGCTCGGTCCTGTTGCCTCGGGCGATCTGATACACGTCTCCTGCACCAGCGCTAGCGATCAGCAGCACCCTTTCGCCCTGCCGCTGCAAGAAGGCGTTGAGGCCTTGGGTTGTCCCATGGACGGCGAACGACAGATAGGAGGGGTCTTCCACGACACTTCTCATCGCGCGGCGAACCCCCACCGACAGCTCACCCGGTGTTGTCGACGCCTTCCCAGCCCTGTACTGACCGGTACTCTCGTCGTAGGCCACCGCGTCGGTAAACGTGCCCCCAATATCCATCGCCACCCGGTACCGGCTCACGACTCTTCGCCCCCGCTAATAACGCCAGCAAGAGCAAGCTCAAAGAGACCCCCCGGGCTGCTGGCCTCAACCGGCACCAGCAGGAGCGTGTTGAGCTCATTGTTATTCGCGTCGCGGGCTGGATGCTCCAACCAAGTCCGATAGGCCTCGGCGTGCGCCCAAGTCCCAATGACCAGTAGTTCATCAGCGCCCTGCCAGACCTCAACCCCGTGACACCCGTCTACCGACAGTGCCTGATCGATGATCCCCTCACGCCGGAACAAGTCAATAACCTCCCCGGCCAGACCGGGACGGGGCTTGAGCGTCAAGACCGTGCGTGTCGCGGCAACCTTCTCCGCCTCACGATTCATCCTCATCGGCCCCCGACTCGTCTTCCGGTATGAGTACACATAAATTAACCATATGGATGTCGTGGTTGCAAGTGGTGTACCAATACCGGATACCAGCAGCTGGTGCCGTCGGCGGTGTGAATCCAGATTCACTATTGGTAGATGGGAATAGAGTCAGAACGTGGTTGAGGTTGAATTGCAAGCAGTGGGGCGCAATCTGGCCGAGCTGCGATCAGCGCGCGGATTGACGCTCCGGCGTCTTGCTGACCTCACCGGCTACACCACCTCTTACCTCTCGCAGATTGAGCGGGGAGAGTCGGTGCCGTCTCTATCTGGCCTGGCCAGCGTGGCTGCGGCGCTAGGTGTTGAGATGCGGGCGCTCTTCCAGGAGGCATCAGGACCCAGGCTTCATGTTTCACGGGCCTCGGAACCACTGGCGCTGACGACAGGGCTCTCAGACAGCGACGATCCTGCACATCGCTACACCGTGTTGGGTGCCCACGGCAACGAAGGTGCTTACACCGCACTCATCCATCACCTACCACCCTCTGAGCCTCCGCTGCGGTTCCGCCACTTCGGAGAGCGTTTCGGATTGGTCCTGGCCGGATCAGTTCGTCTTACCCTGAACGGTGAACCGTACGAACTGGGCATCGGGGAGTACCTCCACTACGGCTCGCACGAAGAACACACCATCGAGGTCACGAGCGAAACAGACGCCACGGTGCTGTGGATCGTCAGCCCGGCAATCTTCTAGTTGCTGCTCAGATCAAGTCTTCTGGAAGGTGCGTGAAGGGGTTCACCACTGTCACACCGTCGAGTCGCAAACCATCCTGAAGGTCTTCGGTGAGCAGATGCCGGCAGCCTTCAACCTGGGCAGCCGCAACTATCAGCGAATCCCAATAGGACAATCCGTATCGGTCCTCGATCGCCCATGCCCTACCCAGCAATGCATCGGTGAGGACAACCGGGTCCCATTCCCCAAGATCCAAGACATCCGCCCGCGCCTCGGCGACGGGCATGGCCGGACTCAGCTTGCGGGTTACCGTCACATAGAACTCGTTGAGGACCTGCACGCTCGTGCGGCCAGTCCTCGATTCCCAAAGCTCGGCCATCCATGCCTGGGCTCTCTGCTGCTTCTCGAGTTCGGAATCGTCACGGGTGTAGACCAGCACGTTGGTGTCGACGAAAACCGACATCAGGTCACCATCACCTCTGATGCACCTCATCACGGGTGGGATACTGTTGACCGGGCACCCTCAATGTCACAGGGCCACGGCTGAGATACGACTGCTGGGCACGCTTGTAAGCCTCCGGCTCGGTCATCTGCTTGCGCAAGAGGTCGCCCACGTACCGCGACAGGCTTGTGTCACGTCGCGCTGCTTCGATGCGCGCCCACCGGGCGGTCTCGTCATCAAGGCTGATTGTCACATTTCTCACGAAGTCACGATATCACGGATTTAGTGATATCGTGACTTGATTCCTTGTAGCGGCCTCAGCTCAGACCACGAGCCGCGACAGCGGCCGCGCCGATGAGGCCGCCGTCGGCGCCCAGGGGGCTGGGCATGATACGGGCACCTTGAGAGTGAACCAGGCGGCAAATGCGGTCGATCTCGGCCTGGGCCGCATCGAAAAAGTCGTCGCCGTAGCCCAGAGCCACCGATCCGCCGACCACGGCCAAGCGCAGATCCAGCAGGTTGGCCACCGAGCCGACTCCTCGGCCCACCAGGGTCCCCACCCGGCGACGCATCTCCTTGGGAGCATCGGCGGGAGCCACGCCGTCCAACAGATCGGCGATGGCGGTGCCCGAGGCCTGGCCCTCCAACAGTCCCACTGCCCCGGCGGCATCGGCCCGTCCGCCTTCGGCCACGAAGATGTGTCCGATGTGTCCGGCGTTGCCGTCGGCACCGTCCAGCAGGCGGCCGTTCAGCACGATGCCGCCTCCGATCCCGGTGGACACCACCATGGCCAGGTAGTTGTCCACCCCGACAGCCCCTCCCACCCAACCCTCAGCCAGGGCCAGGGCTTTGGCGTCGTTGTCCACTACCACCGGTAGTCGAAGGGCCTCGGACAGTCGATCTCGAAGGGGGAAGTCTCGCCATACCGCGATGTTGAGGGGCGACAGGAGCCGATGGTTGTCTCGCGACGGCCCTCCGCTGCCCACGCCGCAGACGCTCACCGGCTGGCCGTGTTCTTCGAGAACCTCTCGGGCCAACTCCACAACCAGGGCGAACAGCGCCTCCTCGTCAGCAGCTTGAGAAGGTCCCCGCCGCTGGCAGAGCACTCGCCCTCCAGGGGCGACAACGCCGACGGCCACCTTGGTACCACCGATGTCCACGGCCAGCACCGGGCCGCCTAGCACTATCTCCACGAGCTGAGATTAGGAGACGGGCTGTCCTGCTGGTTTGTTCGGGGGTACACGAAGCGGATCAATGCCACCGCAGCCACCAGACCGACGATCTGCATCACGATGAACATGGGCGCTGACGACGGCTCGATGCCCGCGAAGGTGTCGGAGAACATTCGCCCCACGGTCACCGCCGGGTTGGCGAAGCTGGTGGACGAGGTGAAGTAGTAGGCCCCGCCGATGTAGGCGGCCACCGCGCCAGCCACAAACCGGATGCGGTCGGTGCGCACCAGTGCGAAGATCAAAGCCACCAGTCCGGCGGTGGCAATCACCTCGCCCAGCCATAGGTGGCCAGCCGAGCGGTCCTTAGTCGACCAGTCCACTGCGTCCAGGTCGAACATCAGATTGGCCAGCACTGTCCCGGCCACCGCGCCGGCAACCTGGGCGGCGATGTAGGGGGCGATGTGGCGGCGGGGGAAATCCCCGAGTGCCCAGTCGGCCAACGTCACCGCGGGGTTGAAGTGGGCCCCTGACACCGGGCCGAACATCAAGATGATGGCGAACAGGACCGCGGCAGTGGCCGCCGCGTTCTGGAACAGCTGCAATCCCTCATCGGTGGGCGACAGCCTCTCGGCCATGATGCCCGACCCCACCACGCCGATCAGAAGCAGCGCCGTGCCAACGGCTTCAGCAACGAGCTTGCGACTCAGCACGAGGGAAAGCTAATACGCTCAGCGGCCATGCGGTTCACCGGCGCCAGCGTCCCTCGGCGGGAGGACCCGCGCCTGTTAGCCGGTGCGGGGCGATTTGTGGACGACATCGATAGGCCCGGCCTGTTGGAGGCTGCGTTCGTGCGCAGCCCGGTGGCCCACGGGCGGCTGGTTTCGATTGACGCTGACGATGCTCTAGCCACCGATGGCGTAGTGGCCGTGCTGACCGCGGAGGATCTCGCCCAATGCTGCTCCCCCATGGGCTGGGGAGCGACTGGTCCGCTGATTGTGCCCGCCCATCTCCCCCTGGCCGACGACCGGGTCCGTTTCGCCGGCGATCCGATTGCGGTAGTGATTGCTACCACCCGGGCCGCCGCCGAGGACGGCGCCGATGCGGTGGAAGTCGACATCGACCCGCTGCCTCCGGTGATTGGTGCCGCCGCGATGGGCGATGGCGCCGCCGTGTGGGATGAAGCCCCCGATAACGTGCTCTGGTCAGGAGAGGAGGTGTGGGGCGACCCCGACGAGGCCTTCGCCTCCGCCGCCCATGTCATCTCAGAGACGCTCACCCAGCACCGTCACACCTGCGTTCCCCTGGAGACCCGCGGCGGAGTGGCCGAATACGACACATCCACCGGCAGCCTTCACTACGAGGTCTCCCACCAGAACCCCCACGCGCTGCGGGTGCATTTGGCCGCCATTCTGGGAATGCCCGCCGCCCGAATTCGGGTGACCTGCGACAGTATCGGCGGGTCGTTTGGGCTGAAGTCCAATCCCACCCGGGAGGACGTGGCGGTGTGCGCCGCGGCCCGGCTGCTGGGCCGGCCGGTGCGCTGGGTGGAGGATCGGGCCGAGAACCTGGTGGCCGGGGGCCACGCCCGCGAGGAGCAAGTGAGCGTGGAGGCCGCGCTCGACGAGAACGGGGTGGTTATCGGTCTGCGGGCCGATCTCGTGATGGACCACGGGGCCTATCCGTTCTTGAACCTCCCGCTGTCGCTGTTCGCCAACATCATCAAGGTACTGCTGCCCGGCACGCTGCGGGTGCGCCACTACCAGTTCCGCGGTTCGGTGGTGGCCACCAACAAGGCCTCGTTTGTGGCCTATCGGGGACCGTGGGAGATCGAGTGCTGGGTGCGGGAGCGGCTCATGGACCTCATCGCCCGCCGGCTAGGCCTAGACCCCCTCGAGGTGCGCCGCCGCAACTACATGGGCGACGACCAGTTCCCCGGCACCATGCTCACCGGCCCCACCCTGGATTTCATGACCATCAACCAGACCCTGGACCGAGCGGTGGAGCTGGCCGACTACCACGGTTTCCGCGCCGCTCAGGCCCAGGCCCGAGCCGAGGGGCGGCATCTGGGCATCGGCCTTTGCACCTACTTGGAGCCCGGCCCCGGCCCCACCGACTACGGCCAGGCGCTGGGCTTCACCTACGAGCAGCGCTCGATGCAACGGGCCCGGGTGAAGCTGGAGCCCGACGGCTCGGTGACGGTGTTCACCAGCCAGCAGCCCCATGGCCAGAGCCACGAGACCACCCTGTCCCAAGTGGTGGCCGACGAGCTGGGGGTGGCCATCGACGACGTGCGGGTGGTGTGCGGTGACACCGACCAGGTGCCGTTCAACATGGTCGGCACCGGCGGGAGCCGGGCGGCCACCCTAGGGGCCGGTGCGGCCCAGGGTGCGGCCCGCGTCGTGCGCCACAAGCTGCTTGCAGTAGTGGCCGCCATTTTGGAGGCCAATCCCGACGATCTGGAGATCACCGACGGGGTGGTGGCCGTGCGGGGTTCGCCCGACCGGCACAAGACGGTGGCCGAGGTGGCCCGGCTGTCCTACATGGCCCCGTTCACCCTGGGTGAGGAACTGGGCGACGGGTTCGACGCATCGTTCGATTTCGAGACCCCGGCCGGGGGATGGACCCAGTCGACCCACGTCTGCTGGGTGGAACTGGACCCAGGCACCGGACTGGTCACCGTGCCCCGCTACCTGGTGGTGGAGGACTGCGGAGAGATGATCAACCCCGCAGTGGTGGAGGGCCAGATCCGGGGCGGGGTGGCCCAGGGCATCGCCAGCGTGCTGTTTGAGAAAATCGTCTACGACGACGGTGGGCAGTGCACCACGTCCACCTTCATGGACTACCTGCTGCCCACCGCGGCCGAGATCCCCCGCATCGACATCGAGCACCTCGAGGGGCCCTCTCAGGGCGACGTTCCTTGGCGGGGCGTGGGCGAGGGCGGAGCAATCGGTTCTCCTGCCGCGGTGTGCAACGCCATCGAAGACGCCCTCGCCCCTTGGGGCGCCAAAATCACCGAGCAGTACCTCCCTCCCAGCCGGGTCCTCCAGTTCATTTCCTCCGCCACAGAGCCGAATGAAGCCGAACACTAACGTTGGGTCTGTGAGCGACAATCCCATTGGCGAGCGGCGGCCGATCCGCATCGCCGATGTCGAATGGGAGGATTTCACTGACCCCGACGAGCCTGATCGGGAGCCGGGGCCGTTTGTGCGATGGCTGGTGGATCCGGCATCAGGCAATCGGGTCATGCACGTGAAGTCGTGGGCGGGGCGCAATGCGGCAGCCCACTGGCACTTGTCCGACACGGTGTATTTGGTGACCAAGGGCGAATTCATCGTGGAGGGCGAGGAGCCCTACCGGAAAGGCGATCTGCGCTGGGTGCGGGGCGGGTTCGCCTACGGCCCAGAGCGTTCGGGCCCTGACGGCTGCGAATACCTGTTCTTCAGCCTCGGCCCCTACGACAAGCTCGACCCCGATGAGCACCCGCCCCCGCTGGGCCGGTGGGACGACCCCTCCACCTGGGTAGAGGGCTACCCCCAAGTGGAGCGGGCCAGGATGATCGGCAGCCCCCGATGAATCTGACTATCACCCCACTGGGCGCCCCACTCGGCGCAGAGGTTGCTGGATACGACTTTGCCACTCCCCCCGACACAGAGACCACCGCCCGGCTGCGGGAGGCGGTGGACGAGCACCTGCTCCTGTTATTCCGCAACTCCGAACCGCCCACCCCCGCCCAGGTGACCGACTTCTGCGAGTCATTCGGCCCGTTGCGGCCGACGCTGGCCGACAAGTCCCGTCTGCCCGGCTTCCCCGGCATCAACCGGGTCTCCAACGTAGACGTCGACGGGGTAATCGGCACCGGGGGCACCGATGTGGTCACCTACCACTCCGACCTCAGCTTCAACCCGCCGCTCATCGAGTTCCTTTATCTGGACGCGGTGGAGCTGCCGTCAACGGGCGGGGCCACCAAGTGGCTCAACCTCGTGGCCGCCTACCAAGACCTGGACGACGACACCAAGGCCCGCATCGACGACGTCGGGGTGGTCTACCGGCTGCGCGACGGCCTCGACTTCGGCGGGTACTTCAAGGCCACCGACGGCGAGGCCCTGCTGGCCGACCGGACCTGCATATCGCTGGTCCAGACCAACCCCCGCAACGGCCGCCGCAGCGTATGGCCCAACACCGGCCCCGACTTCGCCGCCGACGTGGAGGGTCACAGCCCCGACGAGGGCGCCGAACTCTTGGCCGAGCTTTTCGCCCACTGCACCCAAGACCGCTACGTCTATGAGCACCACTGGAGCGTCGGCGAGTCAGTCTTCTGGCTCAACACCCAGACCATGCACCAGCGCGAGGCCTTCCCTCCCAACCAGGTGCGCGAGCTCCGTCACGTCAACATCCTCGGCCACACCGACCCCCGCCAAGTCGCTTAATTGTTCGTCTCTTACTCGCTCGTGGCGGCATGCGTGCCGATTGGGCTGGGTTTCGCGGTCCCTAGCCGCCTAGCCCGCCTGATTTGACCGCGCTCACCGCATCGGGACTGGCCAAGTCCTTCGGCGACCGGCGGCTCTTCGCCGATGTCGCGGTGCAGCTCCCCCCCGGGCTACGGGTGGCGCTGGTTGGCGGTAACGGGACCGGCAAGACCACGCTGCTGGAGATCCTGGTGGGCATCACCGAATCCGACGAGGGCATAGTCGTGCGCCCTCGACACGCCGAGATCGGTTATCTGCCCCAAGATCTAGTCGACTCAGCCGACGGCACTGTCATCGAGCAGGTCATGACCGGCGCCGGGGCCGTGGCCCGACTGGCCGAACAGCTCTCCGGCCTCGAGCGGCGGCTCGGCGGGCTGGGCGAAGACCACGACGCCGTGCTGGCCGAATACGGGGAGACGCAGGCCCGATTCGAGCAGCTCGGCGGCTACGCCCTGGAGGCTGAGGCTGCCAAAGTGCTCGCTGGCCTGGGCTTTTCCCCGGCCGATTCCCAACGACCGGTGCGAGAGATGTCGGGGGGCTGGCGGATGCGGGTGGCCCTCGCCCGGCTGATGGTGGCCCAACCAGATGTGCTGATCCTCGACGAGCCCACCAACCACCTCGATGTCGACTCGGTGGCCTGGCTGGAGCAGCGACTGACCGCTTGGCCCGGTGCGCTGCTGTTCGTGAGCCACGACCGAGACTTCATCGACGTAGTGGCCAACCGGGTCATGGAACTGGCCGAGGGAACTGCTCTGGCCTACACCGGCGGGTTTGCCGAGTTCGTGGTGGCCCGCGAGGAGCGCCTGGACCGCATCGAGGCCGCCGCCGCCCGCCAAGCCCGCGAGGTGGCCCGAGTGGAGCGGTTCGTCGAGCGCTTCCGGTACAAAGCCACCAAGGCCCGGCAGGTGCAAAGCAGAGTAAAGACCTTGGAAAAGCTGGACCGCATCGCCACCCCCTCCAAGGCCGAGCTGAACACCCGTTTCGCCTTCGCCGACCCGCCCCGGTCCAGCCGGGTAGTAGTTGAGTTGGCCAACGCGACGATCGGCTACGACCCCGGAGCCGAACCGGTGGTATCGGGGGCGACTTTCGCCGTAGAACGCGGCCAGACTGTCGCCCTAGTAGGGCCGAACGGCGCGGGCAAGACCACGCTGCTGCGTCTGATCCTCGGCGAGCTCGACCCAGACCAGGGAACAGCCCAACTAGGCGCCAATGTGAAGGTGGCCGCGTTCCACCAGCATCAGGCCGACGAGCTGGACGGGTCGAAGCGGGCCATCGAGGTGTTCTCGGCGGGCATCGACCCCGGCCGGCGGAACTTGCGAACGGTGCTGGGCGCCTTTGGCTTCGCCGGCGAAGCGGCCGACCGGCAGGTGTCGGAGCTTTCCGGAGGTGAGCGCACCCGTCTGGCGCTAGCCCGCACCATGATCGAACCGGTCAACCTAATTGTGCTCGACGAGCCCACCAACCACCTCGACCTGCCCAGCTGCGATGTGCTTGAAGACGCGCTGTCCGCCTATCCCGGCACAGTTCTGCTGGTGACCCATGACCGCCACCTCATCCGATCGGTGGCCGACGCGATTATCGAGGTCCGCAACGGACGGGCGGTATGGCACTACGGCGTGGACGAGGCGGTGCTGGCCCCACCCCTGCTTGGGCCTTCAGGGTCGAACGTGGAAGGAGCCGCCGGTGATGAACCTCGAAAGCGCGGCGTAAACGCTCGCGTCGAGCACCGTCGAGCCAGTGCCCAACAGCGGCAGTCCACCAGCAAGCAGCAAAAGCATTTGGCCCGGCTTGAACGAGACCACGAGGCCGCCAAAGCCGAGATAGACGACCTGCTGCGCCAGCTCAGCGACCCCGAGATCTACGACCGTCCCGAACAAGTCCACGCCTTGGCCACCGCCCACGAAGCCGCCGCCCAACGCGCCGCCGCCCTCCTAGCCCGCTGGGAAGCCGCCGTCGAGGCCCTCGAATAAACAAAAGGGGCAAGCCGCCAGACTCCTCATCTATCCCGAAGAGCACCTCACAGCCTTCCGAAACTCCCCCACTTTCGGAGGACTGACATAACAATCCTCTGAAATAGTCCATAATTCAGATACTTATCAGAGTATTCTTCCGAAATGATCCCGGACTCAGAAGGTTTGCCGGGGCGCACCGTGGAAGCAGAATGGAACGGACGACCGGTCCAGACATGGATCCCAGCCCCCCTCCGGCAGCGTCGCTTCGACTTGTCGATATCAACGGCACGAACTGGCGAGCGGGCCTGTGCCGCCTTGCGACTCGCCGATGCCCGATTGCCCCACCACTGGGAGCCCCTGGCCCGCCTCCTTCTGCGCAACGAAGGGGTGGCGTCGTCCGGCATCGAAGGGCTGCGCGAACCCATCGAGTCTGTGCTGATCGCCGGGCGAACCGGTCTGGGGGGCACCGCGGGCTGGATGGCCGACAATCTGGTGGTAATCGATTGGGCGCTGGACACAGCCCATGAGCCGCTTGCGGTCAACATCCTGCACCGCTGGCACCGACAGCTAATGCGACACGGGACACTTCCCCCCGACATGGTCGGAGTATTCCGCCCCGCGGTGGGCTGGGTGGGCGGCAGTTCACCGCTCGACGCGGCCTACGTTCCCCCACCGCCTTCGGAAATACCACCGCTAATTGACGATCTGATCGCATTCGCTAACGAGAACCCCGAAGACCTAGACCCGGTCTCCCACGCCGCGTTGATCCATGCCCAATTCGAGGCCATCCACCCCTATGGCGACGGCAACGGACGCCTCGGGCGGGTGCTGGTCAGCCGAACGCTTCGACGTTGGGGGGTGGCCTCCCGATCCACCGCCCCCATCAGCATGGCCATCGCCCGAGATCCAGGGGGCTACCTCGCCGGCCTTCGCCTCTTCGAGCAGGGAATGATCGACCCATGGGTCAGATGGTTCGCGGAGATCACCGAGAAGGCCGCATTGACAACCAATCAGATCATCGACCAAGCCACCGCTCTTCTGGCCCAATGGGGCGAGGCAACCTCCGGGTTGCGATCCGACCACTCAGCCCATGCCCTGCTCCCCCACCTGCCCGCCCATCCCCTACTCAACGCGGGGGATGTCGCTGACCTTCTCGACATCAGCGAACGCAGCGCCCGCACCGCCCTAGCTGCACTCGCCGACTGCGGAGTCCTGTCCCCCATCGACCTAGAAACCCCCAGTCCAGGCCGCAACCGCCACTGGTTCACCGCCCCCGACCTGCTCAACATCTGGCGTGCATAAAACGAACGGGTACCCCTAGGCTTTCTCGCCTATGCCACCCACGTTGTATCGGGACACCAATTACTCGTTGACCCACCTGATCGAGGAGATCAGACACGGCGAGATTGCTTTACCTGATATCCAGCGGCCGTTCGTTTGGTCGCCCACCAAGGTGCGCGACCTCTTCGACTCCATGTATCGGGGATACCCGATTGGCACACTGCTTTTCTGGGAAACCGGTGCCGATACCAGCACCCGCCAAGTAGGGGGAGGCGATCACGACAAGGTGGCCAAGCAGCTCATCGTGGACGGGCAACAACGCCTGACCTCACTTTATGCGGTACTCACCGGGCAGAGAGTGCTCACCAAGTCCTTCGAGAACCGCCAGATCCAGATCGCCTTCCGACCGTCCGACGAGACGTTTGAGGTGGCCGATGCAGCCATTCGAAGAGACCCCGAGTTCATTCCCGACATAACAGAACTATGGAAGGACCGCTACCGGGCAGCTGTGCGCTCCTTCCTGGCCAGGCTGGCCGAAAACCGAGGCGAAGAAATGCCCGAAGATGAGGAGGAGGAACTCGAAAGCCGAATAGACCGCGTTCGTGATCTCAGGGATTTTCGCTTCCAAGTCATCCAACTGAATGCGAATGCTGACGAGGAACAAGTCGCTGAAATCTTCGTGCGGATCAACTCTGAAGGGGTACAGCTCAACCAAGCAGACTTCATTCTCACACTGATGTCGGTTCATTGGGAGAAGGGACGGAGAGAACTCGAGCGATTCTGCCGTGACGCCGTTGACCTCTCCGTCCAAGGTCCGTCGCCAAAGAACACGTTCATCGATCCGAGCCCCGATCAACTACTACGGGCGAGCGTTGGCCTCGCCTTCCGCCGCGCCCGCCTACAACACGTCTACAGCATCCTGAGAGGCAAAGACCTCAACACCGGGAAGGTGTCGCCTGAACGTCGAGACGAGCAGTTCGAGCTGCTGCGCTTGGCTCAGGACGAAGTGCTGGACCTAACCAACTGGCACGAATTTCTCAAGTGTCTAACCCTTGCCGGTTTCCGAGGACGACGGATGATCACATCTGATACTGCCTTGATCTACTGCTATGTCATATGGCTGATCGGCCGTAGAGACTTTGGTCTGAGCGTCTCGGCTCTTCAGACCGTGATGGCGCGATGGTTCTTCATGGCCCACACCACTGGTCGCTATACGGGATCAAGCGAAACCGCACTAGAGGCCGATCTCGGCCGCATCAACTCTCTAGAACCGAACAACGCCGCAGCGTTCTGTGCCGAGCTTGACCGGCAAATCAAGGCCAACTTCACAAACGACTATTGGGAGGTATCCCTTCCAACTCGGCTGGACAGTTCATCGGCCAAATCCCCTGCTCTCTGTGCCTACTGGGCCGCCCTAAACGTGCTTGATGCCGAACTTCTGTTCAGCAACTTCAAGATGAGGGACATGCTGAAACCGGGAGAGAGTGCACCTCGATCAGTCGAGCGCCATCACCTCTTTCCTAAGGCTTGTCTGAATACCAAGGGAGTCACCGAGACTCGACAGGTCAATGCCATCGCAAACATGGCGTTTTTGGACTGGCCGGACAATTCTGACATAGGGGCTGATGACCCCATGGAGTACTGGCCGACAATGTCCAGCCGCCTGAATCCAGATCAGCGCCAAAGACAGATCCACTGGCACGCGCTCCCTATCGGCTGGGAGCAATTGGACTACTCAGATTTTCTAGAGAAGCGCCGAGCGTTGATGGCCAGAGTGACTCGGAATGGCTTTAATCGCCTGTGGGATGACCAGAGCGATGGCCACACGTCCTCCACATTGGGCGATCTGCTCGCCGCCGGTGAATCGCAGACCGTGGAATTCAAGTCCACTGCTCGCTTCAACCTGCACACTAACCAACAAGACAAGAAGATGGAACATGTGATTGCCAAGACAGTGTGCGGCTTCCTCAATGCCGAAGGGGGCAATCTGCTGATTGGAGTAGATGACAATGCGAATGTAATCGGACTTGAGGACGACATGCGGACCCTGGGGAGGAAGGGCAACACAGATGGCTACGAACTCTTCCTGCGCCAGATCCTGGACAACTCCCTCTCAGCCCCAACAGCCAAAACTGTGCGAATCCGCTTTGAACCATACGCTGGTAGCGATGTCTGTATCGTCACTGTCGCTGCCTCAGCCAAGCCGGTCTTCGCCAAGGCTGTCGAGGGAGGAGGACCACCATCTGAGTTTTGGGTCCGCATAGGCAATGCCACGCAGCAAATCCATGGCGACCATATGGTGGAGTACCAGGCCGACCACTGGGGCTAGAGCCAAACTGCGAAACCATTTGAGAGCGCGTGCTGGCCGGTAGACGTGGTACATCACATTCCACGATTGGACGACACCGAGCTTCGTGGCAAGTACAAGTCGAATCGATTATTCGGGCCATCAAGTGTAAGCCTGCCCTGACGTAAGACATCTAGGCCGATCAAGACATCAGCTCCAACAATGTCGGCCGTGTACGCAGTGACCGGAATTGGATCTGGGGGTCTATCCTGTCGCCAGCCAAGTGTCAATGTGAGCGGATACACCGCGCTAAGGCGCTCTCCCGAAGCGGTCTGAAGTACCGCCTCTCGCACTGGCTCAAGCAACAGCCGTTCGGCAACGCTCAGTTTGAGGCACGTCGTGACGGAGCCTGTGTCGACGATTCCCTGGGTTCTCTCGGGTGGGAGCACGATTCGCCCATCTAATCGCCGCTGCTCCATCTCACTTGGCAGCAGCCCAATCTCTACATCGACAATCGGACCGAGTGATCCAATGACCCCCGCGATACGGACATAGCCGGGCTGATCAGCGCTGATCGGCCGGAACCGCCCAGGGAATGCAGACCACAGGATCTTCCTGTGAAATCAATTTGACCAAGAACTGCCGCCCCACCGGGCTGTGGTAGCCAGATGCACAGGCTTCGTGCTCGGTCTCAAAACAGCCCACAAGCTCCGGGCGCCGACGGCCGTCCTCGGGCTGCACCAGTAGCGCCCAACGACCAGCATCGGTCGCGAGCATGGCATCGCGCCTCTTCTCAAACTCCGCTTCCAAGCGGCGCAAGACACCGATAACTGCCACTGCCGAATTGTGGCACACCGAGTTGTGCAACCGACGACAGCTCTTGCGAACGCAAGAAACAATCCCAGCAGAGACCTTCGGCTCCACCCCGCCAAGTGGCCTAGCCGCTTTCCCGGGAACCACGAGGGGTCCTTCGGCAGACTCCCTGTGACTCGTACCATGGAAAGGGACGCTGGCCATCCGCACATCGGCTAGCCCGACATAGGAAGTAGGGGATATGACCGGACATTGGCCCTGGTTGAACGTCGCCGCGCTGGCGGCGGCTATTGCGTTGGCTCTGGGAGTAAGTACCGCCCCTGCTGGCGGCCAGCCGCGCGATGAGCAGATCGAAAGCCTGGAAGCGAAGATTGCCGAGCAGGAGAAGCTCATCGCCGACCGAGACGCGCTGATCGCGGCCCAAGAGTCGCTGCTGAACGACTACCGGTGCATGTTCGACATCGATACCCAGCTGGTCCCGGGGGGCTGTGCAGCACCGGCGCAGCCCACCCCGATATCAACCCCTGAGGAAACGGCGTCTCCCCCCGAATTGCCCGCCGGAACCACCGAGGAGCAGTGGGAGCAGCTCCGCCAGTGCAATGCGAACGGAAATTACCAATACTCCAACCCCAACGGAGTGAATTTCGGCGCCTACGAGTTCAGGCAGACCAGCTGGGACGACCTGGCCCGCCGCCACTACCCCCACCTCGTGGGCGTAACTCCCAGCGAAGCGACCTCCGCCGATCAGGACCGCATTGCCTACGCCCTCTATGAAGAGCGGGAATGGGCACCGTGGCCTGCCTGCGACCCGTCCCGGCCATCGCCCTCGCCAGAAGACGCCACGACGGCGGACCCAACCACGTTCCCCGCGATCCCCGCAGGCACCACCGAGGCCCAGTGGGAACAGCTTCGCCAGTGCGAGTCAAACGGCAACTACCGGGCCTACAACCCCGCCGGGCCGTACCTGGGCGCCTTCCAGTTCCTGCAAAGCACCTGGGACAGCGTGGGCTCCCGCAACTATCCCCGCCTCGTCGGGGTGGACCCCCGCAACGCCGCCCCCGCCGATCAGCACCGCATGGCCCACGCCCTCTATGAAGAGTCGGGATGGCGACCGTGGCCCGCCTGCACTGTGGCTTTCCGGCAATAGCAGCAAGCCGCTAGACACAATCCTGTAAACCAGCAGGCAAACACAGGAGCACAGCAATGCAGGGCATGAGAATCGGAGCGATGGCGGCTGAGGGGACCGGCGATCCGCCGGTGCCGGGGATGAGCGGACCACCGGGGCTGGACGAGATCGTCGAGAATGTCCAGCGGTTCGAGGCGCTGGGATTGGACACGGCGTGGATAGCCAACATCGAGATCGACGCGGTAACCGCCTCGGCGGTGGTTGGCACCGCCACCAGCCGCATCGAGATCGCCACCGGGGTGACCCCCACCCCCATGCGCCACCCCTTCGCCTTGGCCCAGCAGGCGGCCACCGCCCAGGCCGCCTGCGGCGGGCGCTTCACCTTGGGCATCGGCCTGTGCCACCAGGGGATGGTTGAGAACCTGATGGGCCTCTCATATGCCCGTCCGGCCCACCAGATGAGGGAGTACTTGGAGATCGCGGGGCCGATGCTGCAAGGCCAACCCATGAACTACCAGGGCGACATCTACACCACCCGGTGGCGGGGCCTGTCGCATGCGCCCCCCACCGAGATCATCGTGGCCGCCATGGGGCCGATCATGCTGGGCCACGCCGGGCGGCTGGCCTCCGGCACCTTCGTGTGGGCCACCGGTCCCAACACGCTGGCCGACTACGTGGTGCCCACAATCAACGCCGCGGCCAAAGACGCCAGGCGTCCCGAGCCGAGGGTGGCTGCCGGCTTCCCCATCTCGGTGACCGACGACGCCGCTGCCGGCTACGAGGCCGCGGCCCGGACCTTCGCCCACTACAAGGACATCCCCTCCTACCGGGGCATGCTCGACCGGGAAGGCGAGCGTGGAGTAGAAGATCTAGCCATCACCGGCGATGAGGCGGCGGTCACCTCCCAACTGGAGCAGATCCGAGACGCCGGAGTCACCGATCTGGTGGCCTTCATCTACGACGCCGACGACCAATCCCGGGCCCGCACCGAGGCCCTGCTGGGAGAGCTGTCCGACTCAGGCTGAGCTGAGCAGGGCGATGTAGGGCTCGGGGTTGCCGATCCAGCGCAGGGCCCGCAGATCCTCAGCAGTGCGACTTTTCCGCAAAACGGCGTGCAGTTCGCCGAATGGCGCTTCAAGCGTGGCTGCCGGGGGCATCCGGTCGGCCACTCCGACGATTCGGGTCTCGTCGCCGAACCGCAAAACCAGTCCCCTTAGCCCAGCGTCGACGATGCGCCGGCCCAGATCAGCGGCCAACTCTTCAAACTCCGGGTTCACCGCGGCCAGCAAAGCACCGCTCAGCCCCGCAGCTCAGCGGCGGTTGGGAGATCTAGGCCCAGCATCCGGATGGCGTTGTCCCGGCAGATGGCATCCACTTCGGGCTGGGTCAGATGGGCCATCTGCGAGGCCAGCAGCTCTTTGGAGTGCGGCCAAGTGGAGTCGGAGTGGGGGTAGTCGGTCTCGGTGGTGATGGTCTCCAAGCCGATGGCATCGATGTTGGCCAGCCCCACCTTGTCGTCGAAGAAGCACACGAACACGTGGTCCCGGAAGTAGGTGGACGGCGGCTCGGGCACCTTGTCGGCTACCCCGCCCCAGGCGGCGTTCTCCTTCCACACCACGTCCACCCGGTCCAAGATGTAGGGCAGCCAGCCCATCTGGCCCTCTGAGTAGGCCACTTTGAGGCCGGGAAACCGGACGAACACCCCCGACATCAAAAAGTCCACCAACGAGTAGGTGGCGTTGGAGTGGACCAGCGCGGAGCCCACCGCGCCAGGGGCGTCGGCCGAGGTGGACACCATCTTCGAAGACGATCCGATATGCATGCACACCACGGTGGCCGTCTCCTCGCAGGCGGCGAAGAACGGGTCCCAATAGCCGGAATGGATCGACGGCAGGCCCAGATTGGGCGGGATCTCCGAGAAGCACACCGCCCGCACCCCCCGCTCGGCGTTGCGCCGGACCTCGGCCGCGGCCAGCTGCACGTCCCACAGCGGAATGAGGCACAGCGGGATCAGCCGCCCGCCCGAGGTGCCGCACCACTCCTCCACCATCCAGTCGTTGTAGGCCTGAACGCACAGAAGGGCCAGGTCCATGTCGGAGGCCTCGGCGAAAGCCTGCCCGCAGAACCGGGGAAACGACGGGAAGCACAGCGAGGCATCCACATGGCCGATGTCCATGTCGGATATCCGGGGCTCCACCTGCCAGGCACCGGGCTGCATCTCCTCGAAGGTGATGCCCACCATCTGGAGCTCGTCGCGGGGGAAGGCCACCGCAGAGTGGGTGCGGACCATCGGATAGTGGAGATCCTCGTAGTACCAAAACGAGGTGGGCCGACCTTCGCCCTCTGTCCACGCGAACACACCCCCGGTGTAGGAGATCTCGCACGGGGCAGTCACCACTCGGGGGCCGATGTCGGCGTAGCGAGAGGGCAGCCGCGACTGCCAAACGTGGGGCGGCTCGATGACGTGGTCGTCTACCGAGATGATCGGCGGGATCTCAATTGCCGACGCCGACGCAGCCATCACTGCACCGTGATCGGGAACATGCCCAGGGCACCGTCGCCCTCGGGCTCGCTGGGGGTGAACTCCACAAACAGGCGCTCCAGACCACGGGTGAAGGCACCGGGACGGAAGCTGGGCTCATAGAAAGGCTCCATCCTCATGTCGGGAATCCGGCGGGTGAGCTCTTCGAACATCACCTTCAATTCGAGCCTGGCCAGCGACGCCCCCAAGCAGAAGTGGGTGCCGAATCCAAACGACACGTGGTGACGGGCGTCGCGGCGCACATTCAGCTCGTCAGGATTCTCAAAGGCATCGGGGTCGCGATTGGCCGAGGCGTACATCAACAGCACTTGATCGCCCTCGTTGAGGGTCTTGCCCTTCAGCTCGTGGGCGGAGGTCACCGTGCGGCGCATGTTCAAGATGGGAGACACATAGCGGATGAATTCCTCCACCGCGGTGTCGCCGACCACTTCAGGCTCGTCGATGAGGATCTGGCGCTGGTCGGGATTATCCATCAGCGCCAGGCAGGTGGTGCCGATCACCGTGCGGGTGGTCTCGGCCCCGCCGTCTAGCACCAAGAGCACCTCGTGCATGATGTCTTCGTCGCTCAGCGGCTTGCCGTCCAGCTCCTTGTGGGCCCACATGGAGATGAGGTCGTCATGGGGGTCGGCCCTGCGCTTCTGGATCAGCTCGTAGGTGATCATCCCCCACTCTTCAATGGCCCGTTCTCCCTGCACGGTGTGGTAGCCCGGGCCGCCACCGCCCTGCATGGTGGCCTCCGACCAGTGCATCACCCTGGACCACAATTCAGAGGGGTAGCCCAGCCGCTCGCCGATCATGTAGGCCGGCAGCGGCGCAGCCAGGTCGTACACCACGTCGCACCACCCGCGGGGCGCCACTCGATCAATGAGCTCGGTGACCACCGCCCGAATCTTGTCCTCCTGCTTGCGCACCGCTCGGGGGGTGAATTCCCGGGCCACCAGCATCCGCTGGCGCTGGTGGTCGGGGTCGTCCATGTTGATCATGGAGTCCGACATCTCGATCTTGGGACGGCTGCCGGAGGCCGAGCTGTACAGGTCGGTGTTCTTTTCCACCGCCAACAGGTCGGCGTGGCGGGATATCCCCCAAATCTCGTTCTTGGCGTCCCAGTACACCGGGTCGTTTTCCCGCAGCCAGGCATAAGCCGGGTATGGGTCGTGGGCGTACATGTACCCGTCCAATAGATCAACGGGTTGGGTCACCTCAGCAGTCGCCATAAGCGGCGATGCTAGTGGGACGTGCTCGGCCTATTCCCCTCAGCCGGCGGCGAGGTTCTCTGCCGCGAACTCCCAGTTGATGAGGTGGTCCAAAAAAGCCTCCACGTAGGCGGCCCGAGCATTCTGGTAGTCGAGGTAGTAAGCGTGCTCCCACACGTCCACCACCAGCAGTGCCTGTCGTTCGTGAAGCAGGGGCAGATCGGCATTGGCCGTCTGCACGATTTCGACACCCCGGTCATCGGCCACCAACCAAGTCCAGCCCGAGCCGAACAGCCCCACGGCCGCGTCGGCGAACTGGCGTCGGAACTCGTCGATCGAGCCGAACGACTCGTCTATGGCTGCCCGCACGGGGCCGGATGGGGTTCCGCCCCCATCGGGACTCATCGACTGCCAGTAGAAGGTGTGGTTCCAGATCTGGGCCGCATTGTTGAAGATCGGACCTTCGGCGCCCAGGATTACCTTTTCCAGCTCGGCACCTTCCCATTGGGTACCCGAGGTCAGACGGTTCAGGTTGGCCACATACCCGGCGTGATGGCGCCCATAGTGGTAACTCATGGTCTCGGCGCTCACGTAGGGTTCGAGCGCGCTCTGGCTGTATGGAAGGGGGGGAAGCTCAAACGCCATAACGGGCTATTACGGTACCGGCAAAAAATTCGGGATTGATAGCCGTATACATCCGAAACGGGTTGTCGAACACAAACGCCCGGAAATCCCCCTCGGTGATCAGACCTTCCTCCACCAAGCCGTGGGCCTCGTCCATGATCGATCCGATTTCGGTCACGTCCCAGTGGCCGATGTCGGAGGAGAACACGGCATTGAGCTTCACCCCGCAGGGGTTAGCCGGACCAAAGGCCACATGCACGCCCCGGTCGTCGGCCTCACAGCCGAAGTAGAGCGATGACGCGAACGACTCGGCGATCTCCTCGTCTGATCCCACTCCCAGCTGGGTCCACTCATCGGGCTCTTCGGGAGTGCCCCCGTGGATGGGCATCCCGTGGGCGTAGGAGGCCAGATCGTCGCCCAAGGTGGCCCGGAAGTCCCCGCCGTAGCGCTCGAAGTACTCGCCCAGCTCGTCGAGGTCCAGCAGCGCGGGGTCGAAGTTGCTCTGGATGGCGTCCCAGCTGCGCTTCTCCCAGTGCTCGATGATGTCGCACAGCAGCTGGGTTCCCCACGACACGCCGCACTCCAAGAACACGAACGGCAACTCGGGGATGCGGCGGGTGACCCCGCCCAAGAACAGGGCCTTGCACAGCTCGTACATCAAGGCCTGGAACTGGCCGATGTGGTTGGCGGTGTAGCTGGACACGTAATTGTGGATGCCGGGGCGAAAGGCCAGGCCGCCGTGGAAGGTGGCCGCGAAGCCGAGTTCGACACAGCGACGCCACACCGGGTCGTAGTCATAGGCCGAGTCCAGGCCATAGCAGTCGAACCAGTGGCGCTGGCCGGGCCACAGCCAGCCTGAGCGGGTCTGGTGGTCGGGATCTTCGATGGGCCGCATGACCCCCTCGGCGAACACCACCACCTTCAAGCCCAGCGCGGCGCAGTGCTCCAACTCGGCGATGGCCTCATCGGGGGTGTGGGCGGGGATGATGCCGGCCATGGCCATGCGGTCGGCGTAGGGGTTGTAGACGTCGGCGTAGAACTCGTTGAACGCCCGACACAGGCCGGTTCGGTAGTCAGCGTCGTTCACCGCGCAGCTGGTGAGGGTGTTGGTGGGGTATAACACCGTGTAGTCGATACCAACTTCGGGCAACCGCTCATAGAGCAGGGCGGGGAGCATGGCGGTGGCCCGATCCAACACGTTGGCAGTGTGGGTCCCCCACCACGCCCCCTGGGGCGAGCGGGTCCGACGGCGCTCCTCCAGGCTGCGGGCCTTTTGCGCGTTGCGCATGGGCAGACCCTCTGACAGATGACGACCGTAGAGGTCGGCGCCCAGCACCCGCTCCAAATGGGGCTGCTGGGCCGCGGTGATCTCCAGCACATGGCCATCGGCGTCGATGACCGGGTGCCCGAAGCGGCTCACGGCAGTTTCCCCGTCACGTCAAGCAGCGAGCCGGTAGAGAATCTGAGCTACGGCAGGCAGACGTCGGGAAGGGGGTGGCGGAACAGTCGAGCCGCGTTCTCGTGGGTGAGCTTGCGGATCACGTCGTCGCTCAGGTGGCCAAGTTTGGACTCAAGGGTGTCTTGGCACTCAGGCCAGGTGGAATCGGCGTGGGGGTAGTCGGTTTCCACCATGGTGTTGTCGAGGCTTAGAGCGATCACTGCGTCGATGGAGGAAGGATCGTTGATGGTGCAGTAGTAGAAGTTCCTCAGGAGCACTTCATGGGGCCCGATCTCGGCGTCGGCAGGCCACATGTCCCGTCCGTGACCGGAGATCTCGATCTGGTGCTTAAGCCGGTCGTACATGATGGGCAACCAGCCGCAACCCCCCTCCGACATGGCGATCTTGATATTGGGATAGCGCACCGGGATGCCCGACCACACCCAGTCGGCCGCCGCCAGATAGGCGTGCATCTGGAACATGGTGGCCCCCACTGCTGTCGGCGGGCCGCCGGGGTCTTTGGGGATTATGTGGCCCGCCGACGCCACGTGCAGGCAGATCACCGTGTCGGTCTCCTCGCACGCCTGCCACACTGGCTCCCACCAGTCACTGTGGATTGAAGGCAAGCCGAGGTTGTGGGGGATCTCGGGCAGGGTGACCGCCACAAAGCCCCGCTCCGCATTGCGGCGGATCTCGGCCGCGGCCAGATCGGCGTCTTTGAGCCAGGTGATGCCCATGGGGATGATGCGCTCGGGGTAGGAGCCCCACCACTCCTCGTATATCCAGTCGTTGAACGCCCGGGTCACGGCCAAACCCAGTTCGGGATCGGAGCAGTCGGAATAAACCCGGCCGCAGAAGCCGGTAATCATGCTGGGAAAGCAGATCGAGGCCCAGATGCCGCCCAAATCCATGTCTTGGATGCGGGCCTTGATGTCCCAAGATCCCCGCCGCATGTCGGAGAAGCGGGCGGGCTCCATGGTGAAGTCGTTGCGGTCGGCCCGTCCCACCAGGGCGTTCAGGCCCAGCTGGGCGTAAATCTCATCGTCGAACTCCCAATGCTGGCCTCCGTCATCGCGCTCGACCACCTTTGGCGCCCTGTCAGCGAACCGGGCGGGCACCCGGCCCTCGAACAGCCAAGGGGGTTCGACTAGGTGGTCGTCAACCGAGATGAGCGTGTAGCGGATTCGCTGGGGCTCGGGGTCGGGAAGCAGCAGATCGCTGGGCTTCTCGTGGATATCGACGATGGTCATGGCCGAAGCCTACGGCGCTTAGAGCGACCGGCGCTATAAGCCAGGCCCTTCAAACTCGGATTTCGTGCAAACGGGCGGGATCAGTCCAACCCGGCGGCCCGGAAGGCCCGGCTGAGCAACGGTGGGACCTCGCCTACCGCGGCGTCCTCCATGTCCTCCAAATCCGACTCCTCCATATCGGGAAGCCGCAAGGCCTCCGAAGATTCGGAGGAGACGTCGTCGACCAGCACCAGTTCGGGCTCGAATTCCGACTCCTCGAATGGGGTCCGCGAGTCCGCTTGGGTCCAGCCCAACGGCACCACAATCCCATCGGCATGGGAGCGGCAAAGCGACACACCGGCAATGCCGGTGTCCTCTTGGATGTCAACCACCTGCGCCGACAGGTCTCGGGCATTGATCAACAAGCTTGCCGAAGCACGTTCGCCGCAAGTCGCACGCGCGCAGAACTTTTCCGACATACTCAGAAAATACTCCCGCCAATACCAGAATTAACGGATACCCCGGTTGCACCGTCTGTCCAGGCGGCGGTAGATAGGTGAGAAGATGAGATCAGAATCAGTCGACCGTCGAGCAGTAGATGTCCTAGCCCGCCAGTTGGAGTTGTGCCGGGTTGCGCCCGGGCGCCCGGGCATCGTGCTGTTCGACGGGGGCACCAACCTGGCACTGGTCGACACCGCAGTCCATGCGCTAGAGGCGATCGGCGCCCTAGCCGAATCGGTATTTGTCGATGACCAGTCGGCTGATGACATGAGTGCTGGGCTCACAATGCCCGACATCGTCGTCAACCTCCTCAACGGCTACTCGGACGCAGTGGAGACCATCGTCTCCCCTAGCGCCCGGATCTTGTCGGTGGTCGCCCAAGACACCGGTGAGCTGCGCGCCGTGGTTCCCCATGTCGGGCTGAGCCGCAGGGTGAAGCGGGGCTTAGACCTGCTGGACACCGGTCAAGAACTGCATGTGAGCGACGACCAGGGCACCAACTTGCGAATGGGCTTGAAAGGTGCCCGCCGGTGGATGCACGACGGGCTGGCCACCGTTCCGGGCAAGGCTGCTGAGTGGCCCCGGGGGATGATCGGCTCGGCTCCCGCTGCGGGATCAGCAAAGGGGACCGTGGTGGTGTCGCCCGGCGATATTTGGCTGCCGATGGGTTGGTACGCCCGTTCGTCGGTAGCGCTCACCTTTGAGAGTGGGCGGATGGTGAGCATCGAGGGACCCAAGAGCGAGACCGATGCCGTCCGAGCCCACCTGGCTTCGATCGGCTCTCCCTCGGTATACCGCCTTGATGCGGTGGAGATCGGCCTGCTGTGGATCGACAGCCCCCGACCTCCGGCCCTGTTCGAACCGGGGCTGGCCGATTCCCTCGGAGTGGCCGACCGCTACGGCCACGTGGTGATCGCCACCGGGGACTACCCCGCCGTCGGCATCGCCTGCTGTCTGAGAAGTGCCACGGTGGCCGTAGACGAGGTGGCTGCTGTCCGCTCTGGCCAACCCCAGGGCGACCTCGCTCCCGACGTCTACGAGCAGGCCGCCCACCGACATCCCTTGTAGTGTCCAAGCGCATGGAGATGCGCAGCATTGGAAGCTTGTCGGTTTCGGCTATCGGACTGGGGTGCAACAACTTCGGCATGACCATCGACGCCGACGCCACGCAGACAGTGGTGGACGCGGCGATCGACGCCGGGATCAACTACTTCGACACCGCCGACCTGTATGGCCGGGGGAAATCCGAGGAATTCCTCGGCGCGGCGCTGGGCGGCCGGCGAGACCAAGTGGTCATCGGCACCAAGTTCGGCCACCCCGGCGCACTGCCCGAAGGACAGCGGGGCGGCGACCCGGCCTGGATTCGCCAAGCCGTCGAGGCCAGCCTGTCCCGGCTGAACACCGACCGCATCGACCATTACCAACTGCACATGCCCGACTCCGACACGCCTCAGGCCGAGACCCTTGGAGCGCTCCAGGAACTGGTAGACGAGGGCAAGGTGTTGGAGACCGGCTGCTCCAATTTCAGTGCGGAGCAGATCGACGAAGCGGCCGGCGCCGCCGCGGAAACTGGGGCGGGCAACTACTCCAGCGTGCAAAACCACTATTCGGTTCTGACCCGGAGCGTGGAGGACGAGGGCGTGATCGACGCCTGTGCGCGCACCAACATGACAGTTGTGCCCTACTTCCCCCTGGAGTCCGGGCTGCTCACCGGCAAATACTCCGGGCTGACGCCTCCCGAGGGGACGCGCCTATCCATGTGGAAGGGCGAGATGCGGGACATGTTCTTGAGCGAGGAAAACCTGGCCGCGGTACACCGCCTCACTGAATACGCCAGCAGCAAAGGCCACAGCATCTTGGAACTGGCCATCGGGTGGCTGGTGTCCAACCCGGCAGTGGCCACCGTCATCTGCGGTGCCACTAAGCCCTCCCAGGTGGCCTCCAACGTGGCAGCGGCTTCTTGGTCTATGACCTCCGACCAGCGGTCCGAGGTCGCGGCGCTGGCCTCATAGTTCGAGGACAATCTCCCGAACCGCCTCGCTCAACTCGAAAAGCGGGTCGGGGAAAGTGATATCCCCGATGACCTCGATGTAGCCCTTGATGAGGGGCTCCGTGCCGCTGGGGCGCAGGGACACCCGGCTGCCGTCGGCCAGATCGAATCGGAGAACATCGGCCGGATACAGCCCGCCGACCCCTTCTCGGTAGTCGGTTGTCTGGGCCACCTCGATGCTACCGAATCGCTGGGGATGATCGGCCCGAATCGCATCCATGAACTCAGAGGCAGAACGGCCGGCCAATTCAATGCTGACCTGATCGGTGCGATGGAGGCCGAACTCGTCCATCAACTCGGCTAGCCGCTCGATTGGGGTGCGTCCGTCCTCGTAGGCCAGCCACCGGCACATCATCGTGAAATGGACCGCTGCGCTGATTCCGTCTTTGTCCCTCACCCTGTTGTTGCAGGCGAAGCCCAACGCCTCTTCGTAGCCGAACACGAACCTCCAGGGCAGGTAACCGGGCCGGGGCTTGAGGCTGTCAGCCGCCCGGGAGATCCATTTGAAGCCGGTCAGTGTCTCCACATGGGTAGCGCCCCGGGCCTCGGCGATGCGGCCGACCAGTCGGCCCGAGACGATGCTGCTGGCCACAACCCGCTCGTCGCCGCCTGACTCGACCCCCAATCCCAGAATCCAGTCGCACAACAGGGCACCGATCTCGTCGCCGGTCAAGACACGCCACTCGTTCTCGTAGGCCCATACCGCGGCGGCCATCCGGTCGGCGTCAGGGTCGTTAGCAATGGCCAAAGGGGTGTCGATCTGCTCGGCCCGTCGGATGACCTTGGCCAGGGTGTCGTGATTCTCCGGGTTGGGCGAGACAACATTGCGGAAAAGTGGATCGGGCTCGGCTTCGTCTTCCACCACGAAAGGCTCACCGTTTTCTAGCTCGGTCAGCGCGAAGTTCACGTAGTGCAGCCCCACCCCTTGAAGCGGGGTGTACGCCAGCGGATGAAAGGAGTAGAGCCGGGGCACATTGGCCAAGATGGCTGCTATGTATTCCACTTCCACTGAGACCTTTTGCGGCCATTCCGGGTCGGGTCCTCGATCGGGCAAGTCCCGTGGGGGCAGCGGCTGGGACGCCATGGCTGCCTCGATGGCCTGATCGTGGGGCGGGATGACCTGAGCACCGTCAGCCAGATACAGCTTGAGACCGTTGTCTCCGACGGGATTATGACTAGCGGTGACCATTACACCCGCCGCGCACTTGAGCTGGGTGACGGCGAAGGCCAAAACGGGGGTGGGCGAGTTGGGGGGCAGCGTCACCGGCCAGCAACCAGCGCCAGCCAGCACCTCGGCGACGTCGGCAGCGAAAATGTCGGAGTTCTCCCGGGCATCGTGGGCGATCACCACCCCGCCGCGAAAATCGAGCCATTCGGCCAATGCGGCGGCGAACTGGCGGACCACTACCCGGTTCATGCGGTTGGGGCCAGCTCCCATGGGGCCCCGGATACCGGCGGTGCCGAAACGCAGGCGGTCGCCGAAGCGGTCGTCTATACCCACTTGGCCGCCTGAGTTGATGAGCGACTCCAGCTCAGCCCTGGTGACTGGGTCAGGATCAGCAGTCAGCCACTCTTGAGGCGTGGGGGCCTGGATGCTCACAGCACTTGGATGAGTGTGCTCAGCACGTCGGTGACCCGGTCCTGGGCGGCTTGTCCGGCGTCCAGCACTTCTTGGTGGTCGAGCGCGGCACCCATGCCTGCGGCCGCGTTGGTTACCAGCGATACCCCGGCCACCTCGGCCCCCAGATGGCGGACGGCAATGGCTTCCAGCACGGTGGACATGCCCACCATGCTGGCCCCCATGCGGGCCAGCATGGTGATCTCCGCCGGAGTCTCGAAGTGAGGTCCCACCAGCCCGGCGTACACCCCCTCCTCGACTGACGGGTCGATTTGGCGCACCGCCTTTCGGATGCGTGACGAATACAGATCGGTCAGGTCGGTGAACCGGATCGCGTAGCCCTCGGGCGGGGCTGGGCCGAACAGCGGGGACTGCCCGGTGAGGTTGATGTGGTCGCTGATAAGCACCGGCTGGCCCACTCCGAAGGCGGGGTTCATGCCACCGGCCGCATTGGTGAGCACCACCGTGGAGCAACCCGCGGCCACCGCGGCCCGCACGCCGTGGACTACATCGGCCGGAGGATGGCCTTCATAGAGGTGGACCCGGCCAGCCATTACCAGCACTCGCCGGCCCTTCACGGTCACTGCCCGGAGCGTCCCGCCATGGCCGGGGACCGATGGTGGATGGAACCCGGTGACGGTCTCTGCGGCCACCTCGGCCCCTACTGCGCCCAAGCCTTGGGCTACCTCAGCCCAGCCCGAGCCCAATACCACCGCGGCGTCGAAACGGCCTCCAAGCCGCTCAACCAGCTCGACTCCGGCCTTTGAAGCCCGCTCGAAAGGGTTCATGTCCCGATGGTAGAAGGCGGCGGTGACACTTCCCGCACCGCCATCGAGGGGGTTAGTGGAGCAGATGGGCTAACGACCCTGAGGGGCGGGCACCGAACTGGCTGATGGCCTCGGTAGCGGCCAAAGACCCCAACCATCCGCACTGGGCCAAGTCCATCCCCCGCGTCCAGCCATAGAGGAACCCCGAGGCGTAAATGTCGCCGGCACCGGTGGTGTCCACCACCTTGGTCACGGGTGCAGCGGGCACCTCGACGACTTCGGTGGGGGTGACCAGCACCGATCCCCCCTCCCCCCGGGTCAGCGCGGCCACCTGGCACCGTCCCTGCACGGCGGCCACCGCAGCCTCGAAATCGTCGCCGGTCTCATACAGAGTGCAGATCTCGTGCTCATTGCCGAACAGCAGGTCGATGGGACCGTCCACCAAGTCGAGCCACTCCTGGTGGTGGCGCTCGACGCAGAAGCTGTCTGACAAGGTGAACGAGATCGTTCCCCCTCCACCCGAGCAGATCGAGATGGCCTTGCGGATGGCCTCTTTGGTGATGTCCACATCCCAGATGTAGCCCTCGCAATACAGAACCTGGGCCTCGCCCACCAGGTCGGGGTCGATGTCGTCGGGGTGAAGCTCGGTGCTGGCCCCCAGGTAGGTGTTCATGGTCCGGGCCGCGTCGGGGGTCACGATGATGAGACACCTCGCGGTGGGCGGCCCGGCGGAGGCCGGCGCCACTTCGAAGCGCACCCCCAGCGCTCCGATGTCGTGGACGAACACCTCTCCGAGCTGGTCGTCGCGCACCTTGCCGATGTACCCCACCTGCCCGCCGAACGAAGCCACCCCGGCCACGGTGTTGGCTGCCGAGCCCCCGGAGGTCTCTATGGCCGGCGCCATAGCGGCATACAGCTCCTCGGCCCGGTCGGCGTCGATCAGCGTCATGGCCCCCTTGACCAGCCCGTGGGCATCTATAAACTCGAGTTCCTCGGTGGTAATCACATCGACGATGGCGTTGCCGATCCCCACTACATCCATCTGGCCCACTCAGCCTTCCTACGTCCTGCTAGCCGGAGAAAATGTATTGGCGATCGGCTTCGGCCAAGACAGTGCGTTCCGCGGCGACGTTCTCGGCCACTTCATCATTTGTGGCGTTGGCCACGATGACCAGAGGGTTGAAGTCGGCGCGGAGAGCCCAAGCCAGCGCTACCTGGCTGAGGCTCAGCCCGAGCCGGAGGCCCACCTCGGCGGCCCGTTCCCGACGAGCCCAGTTGTCGTCGCTGAGATAGCAGCGGGCGGTGTCGGCTAAGTGGCCCTCGGTGGCGCCTTCAAGCTCCTGGCGGGTGATTCGCTCGCTCAGAAATCCCCCGGCCAGCGGCGACCAGGCCACTACCGCCACCTCTTGTTCTCGATGCCACTCCCTGTCGAAGGCCCGTTCGGGGCCGGTGAGGGTGACCACGTCGTCCCAAGGTTCGTCGAGCTGGTCGACGAGGCTGTAGTGGGCGCTGTTGGCCACCGGTCCCCTCAGGTCATGGGCGTCGGCATAGTCAACGGCCGACTTGATCCTGGGCGTCGTCCAATTCGACACCCCCCACGCTCCGATATGGCCCCGGTCTATGGCGGCATTAACCGCCTCAACGAGACCGCCGATCTCAACAGAAGGGTCGTCGCGGTGGAACAGCCACAGGTCGAGATGGTCGACGCCGATCTGCTGCCGCGACCTATTGATGTCCTCATTGATGGCGTCGGGATTCACCCGAGGGACCCAAGCGGGGAGTTCGGGATGGCAGCCCTTGGCCGAGATGACGATGCCCTCTCGGCCCCCCCGATGGCGGATCCATCGGCCCAAAATGGCGTCCACACCGTCGTCGGGGGTGGCGTAGTTGACCGCGGTGTCGAACGCATTGATTCCTGCGTCAACCGCGGCGTCGAGCAAAGCGAAGCGGGACGGGTCGTCAAGGGCGAACAGGCTGATGGCCCCCTGGACTACCCGGCTCAAGGGAGTTTGCACCCCGGGAATTTCGATGTACTGCATCAGTCGCTGCCTTGTTCAAAGGGGTATACCACTCCAAGGCGGCCCCGGATCTCATCGCACAGTCCGGCCATCTCCAGCGACAGGCTCAGCGGCATGCGATCGCTCTCGGTGCGCCCGCGGCGGACGCAGTCCACCACCTCTTCGATCTCATATTCGAACCCGTTGGCCCGATGCGGCATCGTCTCGATCTCCTCTTCTCCCCCGGCTCGCAAAATGGCCCGATCTGCGGCCCAAAACACGGGGATCTCGATCGACCCCTCAGTACCGGCAATCACTGCGCTGGATTCGAGGTTGGCCACCGTGGCGCAGCCGAGCTGGGCCAGCCCGCCCCCCGGGTATGACGCAGCAATGGACACGATCTCGTCCACACCTGTCTCCCCCACTCGAGCAAGAGCCCCGTATTCGACAGGATGGGAACCGTATAGCCAATGGGCGATGGTCAACGGGTAGACCCCCACGTCAAGCAGGCTTCCCCCAGCTAGTTCCGGGTTGAACAATCGGTGCTCCGGCATCACAGGGACGGAAAATCCGAACGCGGCCGTGACTAGCCGCACATCGCCGATGCACCCTTCGTCGACCCACCGGCGCACGACCTCATAGATGGGCAAGAACCGAGTCCACATCGCCTCCATGGCAAAGACCCCGGCATCCCTCGCCGCTTCCACAATTCGGGTCGCCCCGGCCAGATTGGGAGCGATGGGCTTTTCCACCAACACCGGCACTCCTGCATCAATGCAGGCTATGGCCGCCTCCTCGTGAGACGGGTGCGGTGTGCAGATATACACCGCGTCGAGCCGTTCGGCAGACAGCATCTCGCCCACCGACCCGTAGGACGACGCAATGCCGCGGGACTCAGCAAAGGCGTGGGCCCGGTCCGCGTTCCTCCCGGCAACCGCAGCTACGTGGGCGCCCTCCACCACGTCCATGGCGCCGAGAAACTGCCCGGTTATGTGGCCGTGTCCGACCATGCCGAACCGAATGTCGTCTGTATCGCGCAATGTTGCCTCCTGCGACTTGGCGCGGCCCGAGGCTACTTGGCCCTTCCGGTTATAGGCATTACGGAACCAGGCCCCCCTCCGCTACTGTGCCCATGTCGAATCCGCATCAGGGAACTGTCCTATGAGCAATCAAATCGACGGTGACGAATACCGGGTATCTGAAGAGGAGAAGGCCCACTTCGCGGAGTGCGGTTACGTGCACCTGCGAGGGCTGCTTACTGCCGAGGAGACCAGCGAGCTCGAAGGCACCTACGACCGGTTCTTGCGCCGGGAGATCGAGGTGCCGGGTAAGGATTACTGCGACATGGCCGGCGACTACGGCCGAGAACCTGAGGATTTCTCGATCATCAACGTCATGCTCCCCCGGCGTTACTACCCCGGGTGGCAGGGCAACATCTTCGAGCGCCGGGCGGCGTCGGCGGCCCGCCAGCTCTGCGGCCACGGGATGGCCATCGACTACGACCAACTTCTGGCCAAACAGCCTTACAAGGAAGACGCCGTGTTCGCCTGGCACCAGGACATGGCCTACTGGCCCGACACCCCCGACACCCGCACGGCCACGTTCTGGCTGGCTATCGACGACTCCACCATCGCCAACGGCTGCATGCGCTTCGTGCCCGCCACCAACCGGGAGCCAGAGCTACGCCCCCACACTCCCCAGTTCGGCGACCGAGGCGACTCCCACGCCCTGGGGACCGACTTGATGGAGAGCGACGAGCCGGTCCCGGTGCCCATCAGCCGGGGGGATGTGACCGTGCACAACGAGCGGGTCATGCACGGCTCCGGCGGCAACTCCACCGCTGGTTTCCGACGGGCCTATGTCATCGCCTTCCGCTCCCAGGACACCGTGGCCATCGAGCGCCAACTCGGCTTCACCCACAGCCACAACGACAGCGGCGAAGTCCTCAATCAGGTAGGCGTCGAAGGCCAAACCCGCTGATCAGGGCCAATCTGCCCCAAGCTGGCTGTATTCGCTAGACCACCCGTGATGGGGTGGTGAAAGAGGTGCGGTGGTCGAGCCGAAGGCTGCTGGTCAGCCGGAGACTGGCCCTGAGGGGGAGATCTGTCGATGACGATCCCACCATCACCTCGATGTCGCCCTCTTCGACCACCAGTTCGAAGTCGCAATTGAGAAAGGCGAGTTGGCTGGTGTCGAATTCGAACTCCACTCGTCTGCTCTCTCCGGGCTCTAGCGACACCCGGTGGAAGCCAGCCAGTTGGCGGACGGGACGGGTAATCGAGCCCACTACGTCCCTCACGTAGAGCTGCACCACCTCGTCTCCGGCACGATCTCCGGCGTTTCTCACATCACAGCCGATCACAACCATCTCGCCGGCGGGGACGCTCTTATCAGACAAAGTGAGATCGCTAATCTCGAATGTGGTGTAGGAGCGGCCGTGGCCGAAGGCCCAGACCGGAGCGCTGGACCCGTCCACATAGGCCCGGTCGGAAGATGATCCGCTGCCGTGCTTGTGCCCGTGATACGTCGGCGACGCGCCCACACCAGCGGGGAACGAGACGGGAAGCTTGCCCCCTGGGTTCAGTTCGCCGAACAGAGTTGAGGCGATCGCCTCGGGGCCCTCAGAGCCGGGATGCCAAGCCTGGAGGATGGCCTTGGCCCCGTCCAGGTCTCCTGCGATGTCAAGCGGACGGCCGCTGACCACCACCGCAACAGTGGGCACCCCGGCCTCGATCACCCGCCTCACTAGCTGGGGCTGCGCGCCGGGAAGCTCGAGCGTCTTGCGGTCGCGGCCCTCTCCTCCGGTGGCGTCGCCCACCCAGCCGGTCTTCTCCCCCACGGCCAGCACCACAACGTCGGCGACCCGGGCTGCCGCCACCGCCTCGTCGATACCGTCTTCATCAGGCCGGGTCCAGTCACAGCCCTTCACCCTCGTGACCGGGGCGTGCTGGGCAATGGCGTCGGCCATGGTGCCCATGTCGGGGTACAGCACCCCGATGGCCCGATCTAGCTCGACCGGGTCGATGATGGCGCCAGTGCTGTGAAAGACCTTGGCTACCGCGTCCAGGGTGGGGTCGGGAGAGGACTCATCGTCCGAGCTGTCGGCATCATCGCCACCGCCGAATATTCCAGCCATCGATCCCTCGAGACCTTGAGACAGCGCCATGCCGAGCTCAAGGCCCGCAGCCGGGGTGTACGCCGCGAATAGGCCCCGAAGCGTGTCAGCCATCGGGCCGATCACCGCCACCGACCCGACATCGGGACGAAGCGGAAGGGTGCCGTCATTCTCCAGCAACACCAGCGACGCATCGGTGATGGTTCGGGAAAGCTCCAGCGCCGCCGGCTGGTAGAAGGCCTCAGCAGCCTGGTTGGCATCCACGGTGGGAGAGTCCATAAGGCCGACCTGGAAACGCTGGGTGAGGGCCCGCTCGACGGCTAGGTCAAGCACCGACTCGTCAAGGTCGCCGTTTCGGATCGCTTCGGGCAGCGAGGAGTAGCAGATTCCCGTGGGCAACTCGATGTCGAGTCCCGCCGACAGGGCCATTACTCCGGCCTCGGCATCGGTGGCGGCCACCGCATGGGGCTGGCGGATTCGGGCCACCGCCGAGTAGTCGGCCACCACGCATCCCTGGAATCCGAGTTGGTGGCGAAGCAGGTCGGTGAGGATCTCGGGAGATGCGGCCACCGGCACCCCGTCGATCTCGGAATACGAGTTCATCACCGACGCCAGCCCTGCCTCCCGGATGGCGCCCTCGAAAGGCAGGGCGTACACCTCGTGCACCGCACGCGGCCCAATGGGGCTGGCTGTCTGGTTGAGGGCCCCTTCGGTGTAGGAGTAGCCGAGGAAGTGCTTGCCGGTGGCGATCGTGCCGTTGCCCAGATCGTCGGTCTGCATGCCGCGGACGAAGGCGATGCCCATCGCGGCGCACAAGAACGGATCTTCCCCGTAGGTCTCGTGGACTCGGCCCCAACGGGCGTCCCGGTTAACATCCAGCACGGGCGAGAGCACGTGATTGATGCCAACCGCCCGAGCTTCTCGGCTGGCCACCCCGGCCATCTGCTCGATGAGCTGCGGCTGAAAGGTGGCCGCCAGGCCGATGGCGGTGGGGAAGGCAGTGGCGCAGTCGTGGGCTAGGCCGCACAGCGCCTCGTTGTGAACCATGGCCGGAATCCCCAACCGGGTGTGGTCCCGCAACCACTCTTGGATTGAGTTGATGGCCCCGGCCAAGTCCCTGGGATTTCGGGCGAGACCCCCGCCCATGCAGAGGTGGCCCACTCCATGAGGGATCACTTGGCTCATCTTGTCGGGATCGGGCCCGGAATGGCCCATGAACATTGCCGGGAATACGCCCACTACTTGGGCGGCCTTTTCCTCCAGCGTCATGCGCGACAGCAGATCAGCCACCCGCTCGGAGATGGGCAGGCTGGAGTCGAGATGCGGAGGGGCTGCCTCTGTCATCGCACCTCGTCGGAGCCGCGCATTCGCAAGCCGAGCACCGCTTAGTTGACGGGTAAGAAGTCGTCGGCGGCGGCGTCAAAGGCAAGGAGAATTGGAGCGCTGTCGCCGATGTCGAACTTGCCAGCCTCTATTGATGCCGATGAATTGGCCGTCACGTCGAGACTGAGACCACCTTCGGCGGCCGCCCTAAACGAATCGTTGGTGAGATCTGGCCCGGCAGCCGTAGCAATCTGCGTGAATATCTCCACAGCTTGGCACGCCCAAATGGTGGTGTTCAGATTCACCGGCTCATCACCCTCGGGGTCGACAATGACAATTTCGCCCGACGCCGCTTCGAAGCGGTCGATGCAGGAAACAACGCTTGGATCCCCCGCCTTGGCGAGATCTTCGAATCCCACTGAACCGAGCGCATAGGCACCTTCTAGGGCATCGGTCGTGTAGCCGAGGTCGCGATAAAGCTCGGGGTCGATGCCGCTTCCTCTGGTTGCCACCAACCTGGGGCGATATGGACTCCGATCAATGCCAGAGACCACGTTGAGAGCCGAACCGATTCCCACCGCGAGGATTACCTTGGCCCCGTCGGCCTGCCACCGCTGGGCAAAGGCCTGCATCTCGGCTTCTGAGGCGGCAATGTCACCCCCACTGTCGGTGGATTCGGTTTCTGACACCACATCGACTCCGGCGGCCACCAGGGCGTTGACGTAGTGATCCCGCTCACTTCCCGTGTCCGCGGCGGCATGCACCGCCACCGGGCCATCCAGGATCCCGGCATCGATCAGCAACTGGACGCTGATTGCCGCGCCGCGGGCAGGGAGTGCGCCTGGGCCGATGGCCACAGCCTTGGACCGGTCGAAATCCTCTTGGCTGACCCCGAAGGTGTTGATAAAGATCGTTTCGTTCACGTCGGTGAAACAGGTCAGATTGGTGAGCAGCGGACCCATGGCCGCAAACACTTCCTCATCTTGCGTCAACTGCACGCAGGCCGCCTCCGTCTCGACATCCCCTAGGGGCGAATACCCCACCATGACCGGCTCAAGTCGGCGACCGAGAACCCCACCGTTGGCGTTGACCTCGTCGATGACGGCCTGCCACTTGGCTTCCACGTCGCCGTTGCTGCGGCCGATGACGGAGAGATCGATGATCACGATGCCGATCTTGATTGCCTCAGAGGTCACGCCCCGGAACGAGTCGGTCAGCACAATCGGCTCAGGCTCGGCTGGCTCTTCCTCGGTCTCCGGCGCCCCAGCCTGCTCGTCTGCGGGCTCAGGAGTCTCGGGTTCCGGCGCCGTGGCCTCCGCGTCAGCCTCTTCCGGCTCGTCTGCGGGCTCAGGAGCTTCTGTTGGTGGGGGCGCGGTCTCAGTCGCAGCTTCTTCCGGCTGGGTCTCAGGTTCCTGAGCACCGCCGTCCGAGGCAGGCTCTGAATCTCCGCCCCCGCACGCCGATGCCAAAACGAGCAGAACGGTGATAATTCCTATGAGTCGTAAGCGCATGGCTGCATCCCTCCGCAAAGGTCTAGCCCTTTACGTTTTCACATTAGGTTGGGGATATGCGACGGGACCCCGGAATGATGCAGATCACCGTCCAACCTCCAGACCGCTCAGGCGAGCCAGTCGATTTCGGCGCCCTTTATGAGCCGCCCGCCGGACGGGTGCTCCACTGCTGGGGCCAGCTCGGCGTAGAGGATCGACCCCACGTCGTCGAGGACGGCGAACTTGCCGAGTACGAGGCCACCATCGATCCCAAGCCGGGCGTGGTGAGCACCTATGCCCACGTCCACGACACCAGCGACGGAATTCTCGACGCCTTCTGCCAGGGAGTCGGCAATCTCATGGTCAAGCGTCCCGACATTGGGCTGATCGTCGGCCTCCATGTCCGCCCGGTCGAACATGTGGTTCCCAACGGGTCATGCGACGAATCGCTGCGCCGAATGGCTCGGTGTCTGCGGGATCTGGACATGCCCGTGTGGCTGCGGATCGGCTATGAGTTCAACCTCAGCTTCGACCCCCACGACACCGAGGCCTACAAAGACCTCTTCCCCCACATAGTCGAGCTGTTCCGCCGCGAGGAGGCTCACAACGTGGCCGCCACGTGGTGCTCAGCGGCGGGATCGTTCCAGTTCAAGGACCCGTTCGACTGGTGGCCCGGAAACGAGTACGTCGACTGGGCGGCCATGGACGTGTTCGCCCCGATTGGCTTCGAGCGCTCCGAGACATCCGCCTATCTCGACCGGTGCCGGGAAGAGAAGAAGCCGGTGATGATTCCCGAGTCGTGTCCCTTCTTCTTCGATTGGAATCTGGTCGATCCCGACCGTCCCGAGTCGTTTCGCGACGGGCTGCTCGAGATCGGCGACTTCGAAGACCAATGGGCCTGGTACGAGGCCATGTTCGAACTGGTCCGGCGTCGGCCCGAGATCAAAGGCCTGACAGTGATCGCCACCGATTGGCGGGACGGCATGTTCCCGTTCTACGGCGATACCAGAATCGGCTCTTGTGATGGCTTGGCCGAACGCTATGCCGCCGCGTTGTCCGACCCGCGCTTCATGCACCGACAAGAGTCCCAAGATCTGTTCGAGCACCGATAAGCAAACCACCGGGAAGGGGGGTAGATGACCGACGCCGCCAGCGACGACGCCGGCGCCCTGTCTCGCCGGGTGCTTGACAGCCAGACAGATCAGACCGGCGCCGACGATGAGGTGATATTTCCCGACCACGTCCTTCCCGGTGTGGGCGGCGAGCAAATGTCGCTGCGGGATGGGCTGGCCAAAGGCGGAATAGCCACCTTCCTCGTCCTGTTGATCCTCAACAGCCTCGATGAGCTCGAATCGGCGGCGCTGTCGGTTCTCGCTCCCGAAATCCGCGACAGCTTCGGCGTAGGCGACGGGGTCATCGTTTTCTTGGGCGCCGCCTCGGTGTCGTTCGTGTTCCTCGGCGCATTGCCCATGGGCTGGCTCGCCGACCGATTCCGCCGGGGACCGATCATCGGGGTGGCCAGCCTCGCGTTCGGCCTCTTCTCCCTGCTTTCCGGCCTCGCCCGCCATGTGGTGGTGTTCTTCTTCGCCCGGCTCGGAACCGGAATCTCCAAGTCCAACACCCTCCCCGTCCACAACTCTCTGATAGCCGACCAGTACCCGATCGGCGTGCGAGGCCGCATCGCGTCGCTCTCCATCATGTCCGGGCGCACGGTGAGCATCATCAGCCCGGTGCTTGTCGGCGGCATCGCAACCCTCGTCAGCTGGCGGTGGACCTACTACACCTTGTGGATACCGGTGGCCGTGGTGGCCGTGTTGGCGTTCCGGCTCCCTGAGCCGGTGCGAGGCCAGTGGGAGAAGACCGACGTATTGGGCAAGACGGGTGGCGATGGCGACTCTGCCCCCATCTCGCTTGAGGCCGCGTTCGCCCGGCTGAACAAGGTCGCCACCCTGCGCACCGTGCTACTCGGCTTCGCCGCGCTGGGCTTCGGACTCTTCAGCCGACCAGTGCTCACCTCATTGTTCCTCGAGGAAGAGTACGGACTGGGCCCGTTGGGCCGAGGCACCCTAACCACGGCGTCGGGGGTCGGGGTCATCGCCATCATGCCGCTGGTCGGGCGGCGTTTCGATCGCCTCTACCGCGAGAACCCCACCCGGGCGATGGGGTTGATCGGTGCGCTCGTCTTGCCCTCGGCACTGTTGCTGCCCCTCCAGTTCAACATGCCCAACCCGTGGCTCTTCGCCGTGTTGGACGTTCCCGGCTCACTGATGATGTTCGCGGCGTTTGCCATGGTCGGGCCTCTCATGCAAGCCGTGGTGCCCTACCGGCTTCGGGGCATCGGCTCGGCGCTTTCCACTCTGTACATCTTCTTCATCGGCGCGGCTGGCGGAGGCCTGCTGTCGGCCATGGTGATCGATGCCAGCGGCCCCAAGACCACGATCCTGGTGCTCGGCCTGCCCTCCACCATCGTCGGCGGGGCCTTCATGTTGAACGGCGCCCGCCACATTCGGCGCGACTTGTCGCGCAATGTGGCGGAGATACTCGAAGAGCAGGCCGAACACGACCGCCAACGAGAAGACCCCGAACACATCCCTGCCCTGCAATTGGCTGACGTCGACTTCAGCTATGGCAACGTCCAAGTGCTCTTCGATGTCGGCTTCGAAGTCCGCAAGGGCGAGACCCTAGCCCTGCTGGGCACCAACGGCGCCGGAAAGTCGACCATCCTGCGGGTGATCGCCGGGCTCGGCACCCCGGAACGGGGAGTGGTGCGCCTGAATGGCCGCACCATCACCTTCTCCACCCCCGAACAGCGGACGGAGATGGGAATCCAGACCCTGCTAGGGGGAAGCGGCGTGTGGCCGCCGCTCAGCGTACTCCACAACCTGGAGATGGGGGCCTATCAGCTCCGAGACGACAAGGCCGAGCGGCAGCGCCGAATCGAGCATGCCCTCGAGCTGTTCCCCGAACTGCGCTCCCGCCTTGACGAACGAGCCGACGCCCTGTCGGGCGGCCAACAACAGATGCTCGCTCTGGCCCGGACACTGTTGTGCCAGCCCGAAGTCCTCCTGATCGACGAGCTGTCCCTCGGCCTCGCTCCTACTGCGGTAGCCGAGCTCATGGGCCACATCGAGAGGCTCCAATCGACCGGGCAGACCATCGTCATCGTCGAGCAGTCGCTCAACATCGCCCTGGAATTGGCCGACCGGGCCGTGTTCATCGAAAAGGGCCAGGTGCGGTTCGAAGGACCGGCCTCTGAACTGGCTGAGCGCGACGACCTGGCCAGAGCCGTTTTCTTGGGCGACGAGGGGGGCTGATGGCGCTGGGTTTCCTCGAAGCCAACCGCCAACTCATCTTCGACGGGGCGGTGAATGGGCTGGTGTACGGCATGCTGGCCATGGCCATCGTCCTGATATTCCGCTCGTCCCGGGTCATCAATTTCGCGGCCGGAAACATGGGGCTGCCCGGTGCCGGCCTTTTGGCCTTGCTGGCCCTGCGCTGGGATGTTCCCTTCTGGGTAGCGGCACTCACCGCCATCGCGGTGGGCGCTCTTTTTGCCTCCGTGGTGGAGATCGGCGTGGTGCGCCGGCTGTTCACCGCTCCGAGGGTGATCCTCTTAGTGGCCACCATCGGGATCGCCCAGCTTGCTCAGGGCATCCTGCTGGCCTACCCCGACGTCGGCGGCGGCATCGGCACCCGCTATCCCGTCATCGTCGACACGACCTTGACCGATGTAGCCGGACTCTTCATCACCGGTCCACAGCTCAGTGCGCTGATCGTCGCCCCCCTGGTGGCGATTGCGCTCGGCGTGCTGCTGGACCGCACCCCCTACGGCCGAACAGTGCAGGCCACCGCGGCCAACCCCGATTTGTCGCGAGTCTCGGGCATCAAGCCGAAGCGGGTATCGCTCACCATCTGGGTGATCGCCGGGGTGGTGTCCACCGTCGCGGTGATCCTGCTCTCTGCCGACCGCAGCGTGAGCGGCCTGGAGACGGTGGGGCTCACCACCATGGCCAACTCACTGGCCGCCGCGGTGATCGCCCGGATGCAATCGTTCCCGCTCGCCCTGGCCGGGGGGGTGGTGGTCGGTGTGACGTTCTCGCTGGTCAAGTTCAACTATCCGGTTGAGGGCGGGCTCTTTGAATTCGTTCTGCTGGTAGGCGTGCTGGTGGCGGTTGCAGTCCAGCGCCGCCGAGACGACGACGCTCCAGGGCGGTACTCGTTTGCTCCCAAGGTCCGCCCCATCCCCCAGCATCTGCTGTCCATCTGGTGGGTCCGGCACCTGGGCAAGATCACCCTGGGTCTGGCTGGCGTGGCTGCGGTGCTGTTGCCCATTGTCGTTTCCACCCCGTCACGGCAGATCACCTACGCCACCATCTTGGCCTTCGGGATCTGCGCGGTGTCGGTGGCCATCATCACCGGATGGGCGGGACAGCTATCGCTGGGCCAGATGGCCTTTGCCGGAATCGGCGCTGTGGCAGCAGCTTCGTTCCAGCGGGGAATCCAAATGGACATCGGCTGGGGCGACATCCGGCTGGTCGATTTCGAAGCCAGCGGCATCCCCTTCGCCGCCGCGGTAGTCCTGGGAGCAGTCATTGCCGCCGGGTTTGCCGGGCTGGTGGGCGTGGGCGCACTGCGGGTGCGCGGCCTGCTGCTCGCCGTGGCCACGTTTGTTCTCGCTTTGGCCACCGAGGAGTACCTGTTCCGCCGGCCCATTTTCAGCGACGGAAACACCACCTCGGTTTCCTTTCGCCGAGGCCAGGTTTTTGGGCTCGACCTCGACAGCCAACGCACCTACTACTGGCTGCTGCTCGGGGTCTTGGTGGTGGTGCTGATCGCCGTGGCCCGCATTCACCGCAGCCGCTTTGGCCGGGCCATCCGGGCCCTGCGGGACAATGCCGACGCCGCCGCGGCCTACGGGGTTCGCCCGGCCCGGACCAAGCTGGGTGCCTTCGTCCTGGCCGGAGCGGTTGCCGGACTTGGCGGCGGCCTTTTGGCCGGAGTTATCCACGAAGTTCCCCTGACCGGTCGTTTCTTCGGAACCGGGGAATCCTTGCGGCTCATCTCCATGGCCATCATCGGCGGCATCGGCGCCACCATCGGTCCTGTATTCGGCGCTCTGTGGGTGATCGGCCTCCCTGCCTTCGCTCCCACCAACCGGCTGATCCCCTTGTTCACCTCGGGCGTCGGCCTGCTAATTCTTCTCCTGTACTTCCCCAGCGGACTCACTCAGATCGCCTACTCCGCCCGCGACCGGATCGTGGCCTGGCTGGAGGCCCGCCGACCACCACCGCCGACCAAGCAAACCCACTCTGTGCCCACCGCGCTCGCAGTTCCGGCCGCGGTGCCCGACACCTCCGATTCGGCGCTGCGGGCAACCGGGATTTCCGTGCGCTTCGGCGGTCGGTTGGCAGTTGACAACGCCCATATGGAAGTTGCCCCCGGTGAGATCGTGGGGCTCATCGGAACCAACGGCGCCGGCAAGTCGACCCTGATAAACGCCATCGGCGGCTTCGTCCCATCCAAGGGCCGCGTCGAGCTCTACGGCTTGCCCATCCACCGCCTCAAGCCCGCCGAACGGTCCCGACGAGGACTGGGCCGCACATTCCAGGCTGCAACCCTGTTTCCCGAGCTCACCGTCCGAGAAACCGTCCTGGTGGCCGCCTCTTCTGCTGCGGCCCCCAATCCAAGGGGACTCTTGACCGCGGGCCGCATCAAGCAGGGCAACCGCGCCTCGCAGGCCCAAGCCGACGACCTGATCGACTTCCTCGGTTTGGGCCGCTACGCCGACCGCCAGATCGCCGACCTCTCCACCGGCACCCGCCGAATCGTCGAACTCGCGGGACTCCTCGCCCTCAACGCCCAGATGTTGTGCCTCGATGAGCCCACCGCCGGAGTGGCGCAGCGAGAGGCCGAGGCCTTCGGACCCCTGATCGTTGAAATCCGCCGCCATCTCAACGCCGCCATACTCATCGTCGAGCACGACATGCCGCTCATCATGTCGATCAGCGACCGCGTCTACTGCCTAGAAGCCGGCGCCATCATCGCCCAAGGATCACCCGCCGAAGTCCGATCCAACCCCGCCGTCATCACCAGCTACCTAGGCCTAGACACCCGCGCCATCCACCGCAGCGACGCAACCCCCAACTGAGACGGCTTCAGCACCTTTCGGTCTTACGTCAGCTCGGCACAACAGTGACAGGACAGCTGGGGCCGGGGGCGGCCGCTAGTCGGGCATCGGCAGTTAGCAGGGGGCAGTCCAAAGCCTCGGCAAGAGCGACGTAGGCAGCGTCATAGGCAGACACATTGTCTCGCAGGGCCCAAATCCGGGCCACCAGCCCTACCACCGGGAAACGCTCGACTCCGAGCCTGGTCCAGCGGTGAACCGCTCGTTCGGCGTCATCGAAAGTCATCGATCCGCGGAGCAACAGCTTGCGGAGAGTCTGAACCACCTCAGCGTCCACGAGGTGAGGGGCGACAAGACGATTCTCACTCAGGATCTGCCGAGCGTCGCCGTCCTTGAGCAGCGCCGACACGGCAGCCGAGGCATCGACCACAATCACCGCTCGGCGCGGCCCTCGTGCAAAGCATCCAGAATGTCAGCCGTAGAGATCCCCAAACCTGGCAGGTCACCGAGAAGCACCAAATTGTCAGCCCGACGGGTAGAACCAGTCAACTCCCGCACCGCCATCGCCGACACCGACAACCCCTCACGACCCGCCAAAGTCTCCAGGCGATCCACCACCTCGTCAGGCACATTCCGCAAGTAAAGAGTACGCATGTTGCATTATGCTAGCGATTAGCTATCGCAATGACAACAACCCCGGCACCCTGCCAGCACGCAACATCCCGCCAATCCAACCAAGGTTGCTAGCTGTTCGGGGAAACACGGGGCTACGCTCGCCGGGCGATGGGCCGACTGGAAGAACTCACCAAGGGCGCCCGTGTTAGAGGCGTTGCCCCCATCGGGGTGGTCACGGTTATCGACGCCGAGTGGATCGGCTCGGATGCCGTCAACCTCACCTACGAGGACGACACCGGGAATGTTGAGCGGGAGATCGTCTACCGCTCCAAGGAATCGGAACTCTCCCTAGACGGGGAAGGCCGGCCGTGGTCATTCGACGCCGACCCGGAGCTGTTCACCCTGGTAGCTGAGGTCAAGCGGCCCGGCAACCTTGGTGAGCATCGACGATATGGCCCGGCCAGCCGGAACCATCTCAGCCGGGTCGGCAAGACTCGGCTGACCTGACAGAACCACATCGCTAGAATCGAAGGTGCCGAGGGCAGTAGCCCGAGGAAGTGGAGCCCGGTACCTCTCCGGACGGTGAGTGGCCGGGCTCTTGCGCGTCAGAGCCAGCAGCAATCCATTGCACAGCTTTGTGGACAAGACAAGAGACAACTCTCTGGACAATTTATAGGGTAGATTGTAAGTTCCTGCTGATGAAGGCGTACGAGGAATCCCATCCGTGGATCACGTTCAGCGCCGCCGACATCAACAAACTGCGACCTCAAACGTGGATGCTGCTGGGCGAGGCTAGGGCAATCTGCGAACAGATTGCCAGCACTCCTCTCACACCCGGCCTCGCCGAATACCTAAAGGAAGTGGCACTCATCAAGGGAGCACATGCGACAACTGCCATCGAGGGCAACACTCTTGACGAAGCTCAGGTAGCCGGCATTCACCGTGGCGAGTACACCGCACCCCCTTCACGGGCGTACCAAGAACGGGAAGTGCGAAATGTACTTGACGCCCTCACCGACATCGACCGTCGATCTCTCAGCGGAGCACTACCGCCGGTGACAGCTGAGTTGATCTGCGACTACAACCGTCAAGTGCTCAAAGACACTGAGCACGCATCCGATGCGAGGCCTGGCGTCTTCAGAGATCACTCCGTCGTGGTGGGTAGCTATCGAGGAGCACCCGCTGAAGACTGCCCGTATTTGACCCATCGACTCGCCGAGTGGCTTGAAAGCAACGAGTTTCGCTCCGACGATCCCGAGGCAGCCCTTGCGCTCACCATTATTCAGGCGATATACGCCCATCTCTATATCGCCTGGATACACCCTTTCGGGGATGGAAACGGGCGTAGCGCTCGGCTGCTGGAGTTCATGCTGCTGGCTCGATCCGGGCTGATGCCTCTATTGGCAGCACATCTGCTGTCCAACCACTACAACCTCACTCGCGACCAGTATTACCGGGAGTTGGAAGCCGCTAGCCGATCGAGCTCAACAGGCAAGTTCGTCGCCTACGCCACTCAGGGTTTTGTGGACGGTTTGCGGGAACAGATCGAATTGGTACGCGGGCAGCAGCTTGAGGTCTCTTGGACCGATTACGTCACCGAGATCATGAGCCAGTTCCCCACAAGCCCAGCTAGCGAGCGCCAACGCGCCCTGGTGCTGGCCATGCCGCCGAACCAAGTAATCTCCCGGGGAGACCTGACCGGCCTCACCGCGGAGTTGGCCTCTCTGTACGCCCGAACCGGCCCAAGAACCCTAAGTCGAGATCTCAACCGGCTGGCAAGAGCAGGGTTGATCGTGCGTGAGGACCGAGATTGGAAAGCCAACGTCAACCTCTTGTACGCATTGCTTCCTCCGACCGCCATCAACCACCTGGCCGATCAGTGAAGTCCTTGTTGCTTGGAGTAGAAACAGGGCGTGGCACTTTCCAATCAGAAGAGGACGGGGATGCGGAGCCTTCCGCACCCACCGGGCCGGGACTGCCCACCCGCTACTACGGTCGGGTCACATTCGGCTCCGACCGCTGGACTCGAACCGCGGCCGATATCGCTGAGGCCGTCGTGAACCAACTGGCCCAAGCCGAAGACGCCAAAGTCTCCGTCACCATCGAGGTAGAGGCCACCGCCGAAGAAGGCTTCGACGACGACGTCCAGCGCACCATCACCGAGAACGCCGCCACCTTGAAGTTTAACGACAGCGACTTCGAAAAATGAAGCACCCCTCTGACCCCAAGCTGTTGCTGCCCCTTCTTACACTGTGGGGACTAGTCAATCCCCTGAAGGAGTACTTGTGAAGAGGACTCTGATGAAAAACAAAGTCGAGACGACGGGCACCAACATCAGGCCCGTCGCGCTGCGACAGATTCGAGAACTCATCGCCGACCTGCTCGGACTCTGACCCCGCCAGATCGACGGCGAGCCTGCTGGCCTTGGTCGCCTGCGAGCACTACGGTCAGGTATCGCTCGGGCATGGCGCAGGGCGAAGCGCCAAACCTGGCCGGGCGAACCGGCTCTCGCGGAGAAAACGTGATCATCCTCGCAAACGGCAAGACGAACGAGGTCTCACAGCGGACCGACGACACGGAGGCCCTGTGGTTGCGACTCGGCGAGCTGCCCGACGCCACCGGCTGGCAAATGAAGCCGCAGGGCGCGTGCCTGGGCGAGCTGTGCGTGCCGCTGCCGGAGGACAAGCGTGATGAGTGGATCGCCGACGCCGACGACTGGGTGTGGTTCTGCTACTCGGACTTTGCGGACATGATCGGCCAGAAGCACGTGCGCGACGGCGACGTGTGGAGCCTCGGCTCGGTGCCCGAAGTCCGTCGATCCGGGCTGGAGAACGCAATCGCCCCCGACTTCGAGATGACCGACCGCAACGGCAGCACGCTGAGGCTCTCAGACCTCCGTGGCCACAAGGTGGTGCTGTTCACCTGGTCGTCGTGGTGAGGCTGCCGCGTCAGCCTGCCGGTCTGGCAGGAGTTGTACGAATCCATCGGTCCGGACCGGTTCGAGTTGGTCAGCGTGGCCCAGGACTCGGGGGGCCCCACCGCTGTTGACAAGTGGTTCGACCGGGCCTCGCCGACCTATCGGTGCGTTGTCGACCCGACACACGAGATCAGCTCGCTGTTCGGCTGGGTGAACGTGCCGTCGGCTGCGTGGATCGACGAGAACGGGCAAATCGTTCGCAGCAACGAGGGGGTCTACCCGGCTGAGACGACCATCGGGTTCGGCCTGGGCAAGGTCCGCATGGGCGATGACTCATTCGCCGAGGCGACCCGCGACTGGATCGAGCGGGGAGCCGACAGCGAGCACGTCTGGTCGAGCAGGGAACTAGCCGAGCGGCTCAAGCCCGTCGACGACGACAAGCTGCTGGCAGAGGCGACGTTCAAGCTAGCGCTGCACTTCGAGGCCGTGGGCGACAGCGAGCGTGCCATGAAGCACTTCGCCGCAGCGCAGGAGTTGGCACCCGACAACTGGAACTACCAGCGGCAGGGTTGGACCCACAAGGGGACGGGCTATGCCCTATTGCAGGTGCTGAAGCGGATGAACCACTTGCGCAAGACCACCGACAAGAGCTTCTACGATCCCACGGGGCTGCCCGGCGAGAACCATCACCGGTTCACCGAGCCCGAGTGGCTGTGGACGCCCGCCGTGCGGCGGCTCAAGCAACTCGTCAGCCGCTAGGAGACTGCTGAGCAATTGGGGTTTGGGTGCTCGCAAAATGCCTCTATTCCCGAGCCTGGGGCGTGTGCTGAGAGAGGTACACGAAATGGAGCTGCAAGCCCAGCTCCATGAAGCCCAAGCTCGACAGCGGAAACAGGAGTGATTGTCTGCTGCGTTGATTTCCGCGCAGAACAGCTCGGGCAGGTCATCTAGTCTCAGCCGATGGTCGACGCCTCCCCTGACCCTTATCGGCTGCCTCCGACGGTGGTGCCGCGGCGGTATGAGCTGCGGTTGGAGCCGGATCTGGAGACCTTCACATTCGCTGGGACGGTCAAAATGGATGTCGAAGTGCTGGAGCGGGCGGACGAGATCGTGCTCAATGCGGCTGAGTTGGAGATTGCCGGCGGGGACCTAAACGGAGTGGCGCTGGCCGGCATCGAATACGACGACGAACACGAGCGGGCGGTGCTGCGGCTGGGTGGGCCGGTTTCGCCCGGGCCAGCCCGGCTGAGCCTGGCATTCACCGGAACGCTCAATGACCAGCTTCGGGGGTTCTACCGCTCCACGTTCACCGACGATGACGGCGATGAGCGAGTGATCGCCACCACGCAGTTTGAGTCCACCAATGCCCGGCGGGCGTTCCCGTGCTGGGACGAACCTGACCTGAAGGCAACCTTCGAGGTGACCCTGGTGGTGCCCGACGATCTGATGGCGGTGTCGTCTGGGGCCGAGATCGACTCCCAGCTCACCGGCGACGGCCGACGGGCGGTGTCGTTCGCCCCCACCATGGAGATGTCCACCTATCTGTTGGCCTTCATTGTCGGCCCCCTGGAGGCCACCGAACCGGTGGACGTGAACGGCACGCCGCTGCGGGTCCTGCACCCCGTGGACAAGGGCCACCTCACCGAGTTCGCCCTGGACGCCGGAGCGTTTTGCCTCGAATTCTTCGAGGACTACTTCGCCATCGACTACCCCGGCGACAAGCTCGACTTGGTGGCTATCCCCGACTTCGCCTTCGGGGCCATGGAGAACATGGGGTGCGTCACCTTCCGGGAGATCCTGCTGCTCATCGACCCCGACAGCTCCACTCAGCAAGAGCGGCAGACCGCGGTAGACGTGATCGCCCACGAACTGGCCCACATGTGGTTCGGGAACCTGGTGACCATGAAGTGGTGGAACGGCATCTGGTTGAAGGAGGCCTTTGCCACGTTTTGCGAGATGCTGGCGGTGGATGCCTACCGGCCCGACTGGAAGCGGTGGCTGGCGTTCGGGCTCTCCCGGGCTGCGGCCTTCGATGTGGATGCCCTGGCCGCCACCCGGCCCATCGAGTATCCGGTGGTCTCCCCCGCCGACGCCGAGGGCATGTACGACCTGCTCACTTACGAGAAGGGCGCCGCCGCGGTGCGGATGCTGGAGCAATTCCTCGGCGCGGAGGAGTTCCGAGACGGGGTCCGCCACTATCTCCAGCGCCATTCCTACGCCAACACCGAGACCCACGACCTGTGGGATGCCCTGGCCGAGTCCACCGGCGAACCCGCCCGCGACGTGATGGACTCATGGATCTTCCAGGGTGGCCACCCGGTGGTGAGTGCTGCGGGCGACGACCGCGGGACGATCACGCTCAGCCAGGAGCGATTCCGCTACGACGGGCAGCCCGACGACGCCCGCTGGCAGGTTCCGGTGGTGGTAACGCTGGGCGCCGACGCCGGGGAGCGCACCGAGCGGCTGGTGCTGGAAGATCCGGTCGCCCTCGACGCCGACGACCCTGCTTGGATCATGGTCAATCCCACCGCCGACGGCTTCTACCGAGTTGCCTACCAGGGTGGATTGCTAGACCGGCTGCTCGACAGCGGCCCTGATCTGGATCCGCTCCAACGGTATGTGCTGGTGGACGACCAGTGGGCGCTGACGGTGGCCGACCGGCTGAGCGTGGCCGACTACCTGGCGTTCGCCGGGCGCATCGCCGCCGCCGAAGACGACTTGGCCGTGTGGCGGAGACTGGCTGGAACGCTGTCCACCCTCGACCACCTGGTGTCCGACAATGGGCGTGCCGGCCTCCAAGCCCGAGTTCGGGAACTGGTCGGGCCGGCCTGGGATCCGGTGAGCTGGGAACCAGCCCGCGGGGAGGACGATCGCATCGGCGAGCTTAGAGGTGTGTTGGTCCGCACCCTGGCCCTGTGCGGCAACGAAACCGAGGCCATCGCCCGGTGCCGACACCTCATAGCCTCTGAGAGTGTCGATCCCGCACTGGCCGCCGCCGCCATCGCGGTGGTGGCCGCCACCGGCGATGGGGCCGATTACGAGGAGATCCGCCAGCGCTACGAGAACGCCCCCACCCCGCAGCTAGAGCTGCGCTACCTGGTGGCGCTCACCACCTTCAACGATCCCCAGCTCATGGACCGCACCCTCGCCGCTGCCCTCGACGGCACCGTGCGCAGCCAGGACGCCGGGTTCGTGCTGCGAGGCTGCCTGGAAAACCGCGACCTCGGCCCCCAGACCTGGGCGTTCATCACCGACAACTGGGACGACATCAACCAACGCCTCCCCTCCGCCATCGTCCCCCGAATGCTCGGCGGCATCAGCGCCCTTTCCACCCCCGAGTTAGCCGCCGAAGTCGAGGAGTTCCTAGAAGCCCACCCCGTTCCCCAAGGCCCCCTCATCGTCGCCCAACACCTCGAGCGCCAAAAAGTAAACGTCGACCTGCGAAGACGAGTCCAAGAGGATCTCGGAGGAACACACACCTGAGGTGGGCGGGGAGTGGCGCCGTAGGTGGACCTGGCCGCACCGACGGCTAAGCCGCCGTAGGTGACAGGACCCGCCGCCCGCCGGACGCGCGCTAGTTGGTCCCCACAGCGGCGCGAATGGACTCGCGCAGCGACTTCATCGTGGCGAACACCGCGGTGGGCTCGTATCCGCAGTGGGCCATGCAGTTCTCGCAGCGGGGATCCTTCCCCCGGCCGTAGCTGTCCCAGTCGGTGGTGTCGATCAGCTCTTGATAGGTCTCGGTGTAGCCGTCGGCCATCAGATAGCAGGGCCGCTGCCAGCCGAACACCGAGTAGCTGGGTATCCCCCAAGCGGTGCACTCGTACTCCACCTTGCCCTCGAGGAAGTCCAAGAACAGCGGCGTGTGGTTGAGCCGCCACTTCTTGCGCTTGCCCTCGGAGAAGGCGTCTTGGAAGAGGCGCTTGGTCTGCTCCACCGGCAGGAAGTGCTCCTGATCGGGGGCCTTCTCGTAGGCGTATCCCGGCGAGATCATCATGGAGTCGACTTCCAGGTCGTCGTTCAAGAAGTCCAGCACGCTGCGCACGTCTTCGGGGCTGTCGGTGCTGAAGAACGTGCTGTTGGTAGTAACCCGGAATCCCTTGGCCTTGGCCTCGTTGACGGCCTCCACAACCTCGTCGAATACCCCGTCGCGGGCCACAGCCAGATCGTGGCGCTCCTGGAGCCCGTCCACGTGGACCACGAAGGAGAAGTAGGGCGACGGCTTGAACTTGTCGATCTTGCGCCGCAGCAGCACTGCGTTGGTGCACAGGTACACGAACTTCTTGCGCTTGATCAGCTCGTCCACCATCTCGTCGATCTGGGGGTGCAGGAGCGGCTCACCCCCGGCGATGGACACCATCGGGGCACCGCACTCCTCCATGGCTCCAATGGCCTCGTCCACGCTGACCCGCTTGCGCAGCACTTCGGTGGGGTACTGGATCTTGCCGCAGCCGGGACACTCCAGGTTGCAGGCGAACAGCGGCTCCAGCTCCACGATGAGCGGGAACTTGTCGCGGCGTCGCAGCTTGTTCTTGAACACGTAAGTGCCAACTTTGGCCGCTTGTCTCAGCGGAATGGGCATGTCAGACAACCTCCTTGGTCAGCACGGGCGTCAACCGGCGAATGGTGCGCAGTGCTCGATAGATCCTTGCCGGGGCAGCGGCGGTCCGCAGTTCGTGGGCGGGGGTGTCGGTCACCACCCGCACCACCGCCGCAGGACCGCGATGATGCTCCAAGAGCCAGGCCGACTCCATATCGACCGCCACCGCGCCCTGGTCGGCCAGTTCCTGTCGGCGCGGGCCGACGGCCAGCTCGGAAACGCTGGCCACCGGACCGGTGTGCACGGTGAACCCGGCTTCTTCCAGGCTTCTGGCCACCGATTCGGCCTCTGGCAGCCCGATCGATACAACATCGTCGGCCGACACCTCGGTGGCCACCACCACGTCGCCAGGCTCGATGCCGTCGACCACTGCCCCGCCCATGCCGACCACGGCTACCGGACCGCCCTCGGGCTCGACTCGGCGGCTGCGATCCGGCCCCATGCCGGTACACACCACCTTCGCCTCTCCCCGGCTCCCCCGCCGAGCGGCTCGGGCCTCCATGGCCAGCGGGCACCACACGGTCAGGCTCATGCCTCGTCCCCCATGGCCTGTACCCAGCGGCCGAGGGCCATCACCGGGAACACCAGGCGGTACAGGTGGTAGCGAATGTAGAAGTCCCCAGAGAAGCCCGTCCCGGTGTACCAGAGCTCGTCCCAGTCGCCGTCTCGGCGCTGGTTTTCCACCAGCCAGGCCACCCCTCGCCGAGCCACCGCCCCACTGGCCTGGCCTGCGGCCACCAGCGCCAGCAGCGCCCAAGCAGTCTGCGACGGCGTGGACTCGCCTCGACCCCGCCACTCCTGGTCGGTGTACGACCGCATGTCCTCGCCCCAGCCGCCGTCTTGGTTTTGAACCGATTCCAGCCATCGGCAGGCCCTCACCACTCGGTCGTCGTCAGTCGGCACTCCGGCGCTGATGAGCGCCGGAATCGCCGCTCCGGTGCCGTAGATGTAGTTGGCGCCCCATCTCCCGTACCAAGATCCGTCGTCTTCCTGTTCGGCGCTCAGCCACTGAACCCCGCGCTCCACTACCCCCAGGTCCACTTTCAGGCCGAGCCCATCGCCGTCCAACTCGCACAGCATCTCGATGACGTGGGCAGTGACGTCGGCTGATGGCGGGTCGATGACCTCTCCGAAGTCGCAGAACGGCAGCTCGGCTACCAGCGGAGAGCAGTTGTCGGCGTCGAAAGCTGCCCACCCGCCGTCTTCGCACTGCATCCCCTGGGTCCACTCCACTGCTCGGTCCAATGCCCGTTTCACCTGCTTGACATCGGGATGGTGGATGCGGCGCAAGGCCAAGGCCACCTCGGCGGTGTCGTCGAGATCGGGATAGAAGTTGTTCTCAAACTCGAACGCCCAACCGCCGGGGGCCAAGTGGGGGCGCTTTTCAGCCCAGTCGCCCACAACCTGGACTTCCTGGTTCAACAGCCAGCGAGCCCCCGCTTCCATCTGCGAATCGCCCGGTTCCACGCCGGCGTCGGCCAGCGCGATCAGGGCCAGACAGGTGTCCCACACCGGCGACTGACAGCACTCCAGTCGCCGCATGTCGTCCTCGACAATGGTCCAGGCGTCGAACCCGGCCAGCCCGTGGGCCAGGATCGGATGATGGAGGGAATATCCCCGGACGTAGAGGGCCAATAGCGAGTACACCCATGGAGGCTGGATGCCCCCCCAGCAGCCATCGGCTTCCTGGCGGGCGATAATCCACTGCTCGGCCCTCCGCAGCGACCATTCCCGCAGCCGCCGGTGTGGGCGATTCTCATAGCGATGCAATACCTGGTCGAGGCGCTGGAACCGCCGAGCCACAGTGCCGGGTGGGGCAAGCTCCCTCTCCGGCGGCGCTGCCCCGGTGCGGATCTCGTCCAAGTTGATCCCCATGGAGCGCACCGGGCGATGGGCACCCACCACGGTCAATGAGACCACAGTCTGGCGGGCCCAGCAGGCGAAGTCGTAGATGTTCAGCGGCACCTGCTTGGGCAGAAGGACCACCTCCGGCGGCAGCGCAGGCAGGTCGTCCCAACTCCAGAGGCCGAACAGCGCCATCCATATGCGGGTGAACACCCGGCTGCGCTCCAACCCTCCCTCGCCCCGAATGTAGGCCGCCGCCTTGGTCATGTGGTCGGCATCAATGGGGTCGCCCGCGTAGCGCAGTGCCCAGTAAGCCTCCACGGTGACCGACAGATCGGCCGGACCTTGGTAGAAGGTGGCCCATGTACCGTCGGCCCGCTGGCTGTGCCGGATCCAGTTGGCCGTCTGCCGGGTGGTCTCGGGGTCGGCGATGCCCAGGAACTCCCGAAGAAACAAGTCCTCGGCCTCGATGGACACGTTGGTCTCAAGCTCGTCTTTCCACCAGCCCTCGATGTCTTGGAGGCTCAAAAGGCGATCCGTAGCTCTGGCCAGCGTCTGCTCGACACCCATCAGAAATCCCTCCCAATAATGAAATCGGCTAACAAGCGCATCTCCTCGATCGCTTTGTCGACGACCTCTTCGCGATTCGCCAAGGAGTCAAGGACTGATACGGCCAAGTCGTAGTGGGACCGGGCCAGCGCTTGGGTGTGCTCTCGGCCGCCCCCCGCTTCCACCAAGGCTCGGGCGGAACCCACGCTTTCGCCATCCCAATCGGGACGGGCATAAAGATCGGCCAGCTCATCGGCCGCGGGGGTGTCGCTGTTGAGGGCGATCACCACCGGCACGGACTTCTTGCGCTCCCGCAGGTCGGCGCCCGCGGGTTTCCCGGTGCGCTCAGGATCGCCCCAGATGCCCAGCAGATCGTCCACTGCCTGGAACGCCACCCCCATATGGGCGCCGAATTCGGCCAGATCTTCTACAACCGTTTCGGAGGCCTCGGCCAGAATCGCCCCTACCGAAGAAGCGTAGGACAACAGCGCTCCGGTCTTGCCCTGCTCCATGACCAGGCACTGCTCCAAAGTGACCGAGGGCAACTCCTCGAAAGACATATCCATGCTCTGGCCAGCGATCATGGCCGCCACCGCCTCAGCCAGGTGTTTGGCCGCTTTCACCCGGGGCGGCTTGGGTTCGGACAGCAAGACCTCGAAGGCCAGGGAGTGAAGGGCGTCTCCCACCACCACCCCGACGCCGGTGCCGAATTTGGCCCAGACCGTGGGTCGGTGCCGACGCTCGGCATCGTCGTCGATGATGTCGTCGTGGATGAGGGAGAAGTCGTGGATCAGCTCGATAGCCACCGCACCAGGCACCCCGGTCTCTGAGGGTGCGCCCATCGCCTCGGCCGACAAGATGGCCAGCGCGGGGCGGGTTCCCTTCCCCCTGCCCTTGAAGTGGTATTCGGCGGGAACCCTCAGCTCGTCGCAAAGCCCGCTGAGTGCGGCTGCGATAGCCGGGTCGACCAGTTCCCTGGCCCGCCTGAGAGTGTCCGGTCCTCCGCTCATGCGCTCAGCCTCTCCCGCTCGGCTGCTGATGCCTCTGAACTGAGACGCCGGCCAGAAGTGTCGTCGGATGATTGGTCGGGGGGCGACGCGGCCGCGCCGCGGCAGTGATTGAGCGCGAGCCGGGCCGCAAGGTTTCCGGAACGCACGGCCCCCTCCATGGTGGCGGGCCAGCCGGTATCGGTCCATGCCCCGGCCAAGAACACCCCATCGATGGCAGTGGTCGGACCAGGACGAAGCCGCCGGGTGCCGGGACGGCCCGCGAAGGTGGCCCGGTGCTCTCGGGTCACCACAGCGTCGATCACCTCGGCCTCCGCCGCCGTCGGGAATAGATCCTCAAGGGCCGACCGATAGCGCTCGATCAGCTCAGCCGGTCGGCTGCCGATCTCATCAAATGCCGCTGACTGGGACACGGCCACGATCTGCTCGCCTCGGCCGCTCTTCCCAGGCTCTTTTTCCGACCAGTTGGCAGCCTCGGTTCGGTCGAACACGAATTGCACCGGAGAGTCCAGGGCCGCGGTGAAGGGCACATCCATGATCTGGCGATCGAACACAAAATGAACGTTGACAATGGGCGAAATCCCCAGGTCGGCCAGCTCGGATTGCCCCGGCACGGTGCCAGCAGGCAGAACGCCGTCCACGGCATCGTGGGGCACGGCCAATATCACTGCGTCGGCATCGACCTGCTTCCCGTCGACCATTGCCAATGGTCCGTCGCCCACGGCCTGAACATGGGATTGCAATCGGACATCCCCGCCTTGGTCGGCGATCACTCGGGCCGCGGCATCGCCGTGCAGAGCACCCAGCGGAACCCGGGTCCAGCCCAGATCACCGGTATCTGCGTTATCGAGTAGCCCGGTGCGGAATACCTTGGCCGCCAGGCTCAGCGAGGCGTCGTCGGCCCGAAGGTTCACAGTGGGCAGGCAGATCAAGTCCCACATCCCGGCAATGGCCCGATCGGTCTCGCCCCGGAATCGCAGCCACCCCCCAAAGCTCGTCTCATCGGTTGCGGGGTCGTCGGGATCGAGGCGACGCAGGGCCAGCGCGGTGCGAATGGCTCGAAACCGATCAGTAACCGAAAGCGGGCTGTAGCCGAGCAGCGATCGGGCCAAGTGCAGAGGGGCCGGAGCCCCGGTGCGGAAGATGCGCGCCCGACGGCGGCCGGGCCGCATTACCGAAACCGACATTCGGGATTGCTCGGTCACTTGGTCGGCCACATTCAAGCGATCCAAGAAAGCCCGATATTCGGTGCAGCACCGCATGAACACGTGCTGGCCGTTGTCGAACCAGCGGCCATTACGCTGAAACGACCAGGTAGCCCCGCCCAACCGGGGACCCCGCTCATAAAGCGTCACCTGCGCACCGCTGTCGGCAGTGGCAACGGCTGCGGCGAGACCGGCCAATCCGCCTCCGACCACCGCCACCCGCGGCGCAGCGTTCGGATCGCTTCGAAGATGAGAACCGGCCAATCTCACGTGGTGACTCCAGCCAGGCTCCGGAGTGCCACCCAGGCCTTCTCCCTGGTGGGCAGCGACATCCGCCCTTCCAGCACCGCGGCGGGCGAAGCCGCAATACGGGCCAGCAGCCGGTGGTAGATCCCGGCCATCGCCCCGGTGCAAGCCCGGCTGCGGTGGTCGAGCATCTTGAGCAGCTTCAAGCCCTCGGCGAAATGCCGTTCAGCTCGCTCCACTTCGAATGCCACCAGCTTGCCCACCGCGTCGGGCGGGCCGGTCAGGTCGGGAGCGCAGCCGAATCGCTCGATGTCGGCAGTCGGCAGGTAGGTCCGGCCCATGCCCCGGTCCTCCACAATGTCTCGCAGAATGTTGGTGAGCTGAAGGGCGACCCCCAGCACATCGGCCAATTCGTCGGCGACTTGCGGATCGCCCTTGGTTCCGAACACCCCCAGTGACAGTCGGCCCACCGATCCGGCCACCAGCCGGCAATAATCCTCGGTTTCGGCGATGGTGGCGTATTCCTTGCCTATGGCATCCTGCTCGCACCCGGCGACGATCTCACACAGTGCAGCAGTGGGGATGGGAAAGTGCTCAATGGCGTGGTGCAGTCCCGCCAATACTGGATCGTCGGGGTTGCGGACCCTGCCGTCGGTCAGGGCGTCGATGTCGGCCCGCAGCTCGGCCAGCAGGGCGAGCTTCTCGTCCTGGGGCAGCGGTCCGTCGCCCACATCGTCGATTCGCCGGGCCATGGCATACAGCGCCGACATGGCCTGGCGCTTGGGCTTGGGCAACAGCCGGATTCCGTACGAGAAGTTGCGGGCCTCGGTCCGGGTGATCTCCTCGCACCGCTGGTAGGCGTCGGCTGCCCTCACCTTCGCCTCCAGCGCGCCGCGGCATCTCGCACGGCGCGAGCCGCATCGCTGTCAGCCACATGACGGGGGGTGACCAGGCGGACCATGTGGAGCACGGTACGGGCCTTCGACGGGGTTCGCAGCTTCCTCAGCACATCGAAATCGGCCCCAGAAATGGCATCTATTGCGGCCATCCCGCCCGCGGCATACCCAGCCACGGTCACTTTGGCCCACCCCCTCAGAGAGGCCACCAGGGGCTCTCCCCGGTTCAGCAGTCCACGGGCGCAATCGCACTGGTGGGCCACCAGCCCTTTCAGCGCCTCCGATGCCCGGGACTTTGCGAGATCACCCTCATCCACGCCGAAGCGGGCCATCTCATCGGCCGGGAAATAGATGCGCCCCTTCTCGGTGTAGTCCTCGCGGATGTCTTGGAGGTGCTCAACCAGTTGCAGGCCGGTACACACCGCATCGCTGAGGGCGACGCGCTCGGGGGTGGCGGCGTCGAACACGGCCAGCACGAGGCGTCCTACGGGGTTGGCCGACAGCATGCAGTACTCGGCCAATTCGGCCTGGGTCTGGTAGCGGTGCTTGCGCTGATCTCGCCGATTGGCCTCAATCAGCGCCAGGAATGGCTCGTCGTCGACATCCAGGTCGCCGAGGAGTGGTTGGAGCTGCACCATTACCGGATGGGTGGCGTCGCCCGTGCGGGCTCGTAGGAGATCTTCTTGGATCCAATCCAATGCGGCCAAGCGATCGCCCTCGTATTCGTCTCCGATGTCGTCCACCAGTCGGGCAAATCCGTAGATCGCCAGCAGATGGGCGCGAGGGCGCGCCGGAACGGCCTTCAGCACAACCGGGAAGTTCTCGCTTCCCTTCTGCCCCATAATCGAGTTCAAGTCGAACCCGACATCAGCCTGCACAACACCCCCTCTGCGTTCCGGGCTAACCCGCTGGTCAACGAGCTAGCCGAGCCATTCTTGACAATGTTCTGACAATCGTTACCCAATTGCAAACAAAAGAGTGACCATCAGGTCACCTTTTTGTACGCGCTCAATCCGGGGCTGTCAAGGCAATGACACCTTCGCTCTCTTCGAAGTTGGGACGATCGGCAAATCGACCCATGAGACCCTCGGCGAAAATGTGGGCGATAGCGTCCATGATGAGTGCCCCGGCAAGCCGATGCCCCCGAGGATCGTCGGACAGAGCCTCTCCAAGTCGCTCGGCCAGCCGCCAGAAAACCCGCTGGGCCGCGGCGGCATGCTCCACCTGGCCCTGCACCGAGCGCTTGGCCACCTCAAGCATGATGGGCAGGCCGGGTAGAAGCGATTCAGCCAGGCGGCGAGTGAGCTCTCGGCGACTCAAACCGGTCTCGCCTTCGATTGAGGCGGCGAATTCTTCCGCGGTGTTGTCCACCACCGCTTCCACCGCTCGGAAGAACAGATCCTGTTTGGAGCGGTAGTAGCGGTAGAAGGTCCCCTTGGCCACACCGGCTTGAGTGCAGATGTCGGCCACGCTCACCTCGGTATAGCCCCTGAGGGCGAATTCCTGGATGGCCACATCCCGAAGCTGCTCGCCGCTGTCAGCCAAGTTGGCCATTTCAGCGTGATCGGGGTTCTCCGCGTTCATGATCTGGGCGATATGGCGCAACGGCAAGCGGTGGCGCTCTCGCAGTTCCCTGATCTGCTCCACTGCTTCGGCGTGGCGCTGGTTGTAAAGAAAGCGATTGGCGGCGGCCCGGCGGGGCGCGGGCAGAAGGCCCAGCCGCCGATAGTGGTGTATCGAGGCAGCTGGAACCCCGGTGCGGGCTACAAGCTCGCTGATGGGGAACTCTCCGGGAGTGCCCATGCCTCCACTCTTATTCGCTGGGAACTCCTACCGCCAGCGCGTCTTGAAAACTCATGGCCGCGAACGGCTATTCCTGCTCGGCAATTTTGATTGCCTCATCGAAGCTTGTGCCCTGCTCGATGAGGTTGCGGTACTTCATCACGTGGCGGGGCCGGTTGAAGCCGAGCACGCCCACGAGCCGGCCGGCTCGGCCGTAGAGAGCGGCAAATCGCCGCTCTTCGGTCGATCCAGTGATGATGCGCACCTCGTCGTCGGGCCGAGCCCGCCCGGCCAGCTGGATCTTGCGGTCGTACTGGTCGCTCCAGAACCACGGGACCGGGGTGTAGGGCTGAGCCTCATTGTCGGTAGCCAATAGGCGACGGGCTGCGTGCTGGCCTTGATCGATGGCGTTGTCCCAGTGCTCTACCCGCATGATCTCGCCGAACATGCGGTTGGGCCAGCGGGCCACGTCGCCGGCCGCGGCAATGCCCGGGGCAGCCAGGCTGGTCTCATCGCACACCACCCCGTTGTCGAGCGTCAGCCCTGAGCCCTCCAACCACTCGGTGTTGGGAATCACACCGATGCCCACCACCACCACGTCGGCTTCGACCGATGTGCCATCGCTGAGGTTCACCCGCTCCACCCGGCCATGGCCGTCGAAGCCGTCGACACCCACCCCCAAGCGCAGGTCCACTCCGTGATCCCGGTGGACCTCGGCGCAGACCGTGCCCACTTCGGTGCCCAAGATCCGGCCGAGCGGCACTGGCAGGGCCTCGATCACGGTTACCTCCAGGCCCCGCTCCCGGGCGGTTGCCGCCACTTCGGCGCCGATGAAACCGGCCCCCACCACCAGTACCCGCTGGGGAGTGGCCTCCAGCTCTGCTCGGATGGCCAGGCAGTCGTCGAGGCCCCGCAGGGTGTAGATGCCGTCGAGCCCGTGGGTAGGCAGTTCTCGGCAACGGGCCCCGGTGGCGATGAGGATGCCGTCGGCGGCGACCGTCGAGCCGTCGTCCAGCGTCACGGTCCGGCTGGCCACATCGAGACTCACGGCCCGGCGGCCCAGTCTCCAGTCGGCCTCTAGGCCCTGGAGCGATTCATCGTCAGACAGCGCGATGCGGTCTAGCTCCCACTCTCCGGCGAGGAGCTGTTTGGACAGGGGAGGCCGATCGTAGGGCTGGTGGGGCTCATCGCCAATGATGGTGATGGCCCCGTCGAATCCGTCTCGCCGGAGCGACTCCGCGGCCCGGGTTCCGGCCAGCGAGGCTCCGACGATGGCTAGAGAGCGCAGCGGGCGATTACTCCTCGGCGACGGAGATGGCCTGCTTGGGGCAGCGTTGGACCGATTCGTTCACTCGCTGGCGGGCCTCATCCCCCGGGGTCTCGTTCAGCAGGTACAAGAAATCATCGTCGCGCACCTCGAAAATGTCAGGAGCGACCTGCATGCAAATGGCGTTGCTCTCGCACAGGTCGTAGTCCACGACCACCCGGTATCCCATTGGTTCCTCCCATCTCCCAAGAAGACACCCCGACCCTACCCAACCAACCCCCACCCCGTCACCATCGGACCGACGAACACAGTGGGACTGCTCAGGGGAGGATGTCGTGACCGCCCACTTGCAGCCAAACCACATGACGCTTGCCAGAGACCTGCTCCGACCCCCAGGCGAATGTGGCTCGCCCATTGGATGCCCAAGACATTTCGTAGACATTGGATGCGCCCATCACTTTCTTGACCCGTAGCCCAGGGCGGAACCAGTCAAGCCGGCCTTCTTCAATTTCCCGCAGGTCAGTAACAAAGGCCCTCAAACTTCTCCTGAGCTGAGCAGCCTGAGTTGGGTCGAGGCTTGTCAGCCCGCGCCGGAATGCCGGCTTCATTGCGTATGTGGGCACCGCAGAAGGAGCGTGTGATGCTAGTCAGGGGCTGTGTCGTTCAGTTGAACGTCGACAGCAGCCAGAAAATCTTCGGAACTGGCATGAAATGTGCAATCAGTGTGGTCGGCGGCAGGCCCCTTACCGGTGTCGGCGTCAATATCGGCCACCGTGAGCGCTTCGGGCTGCGATTTTCTGCGCTGCTTTCGGCTCGAAGGCAGCCAATGACGCAAGCTCGTAAGAGCCATCAGCAGTCCTCCGAGGTCAACACCGGAACCTACTTTACCCAGCCATCATCCGAATGCGACTGTGGTTCATCAATCGGCATGAGAGATTTCATTTGCTAGGAGTGGCCAGGCCCTCTTCTCACGAGCCTCGGCCGCAAGAGGCACAAGTCCGTCCCCCTTGCCGGTGTTGGCACATTCATTAGAACATAAAGGTGCATTCGACTACGGTTATCGACCCCTACGGCCGAACGGCCATGTCCGGTGCCCGTGTCGCCACCGCCGACGCTGGCATTGTCTGTCTCGACGGCCTCACATAATTCAACCCCGCCACCAATTGCTGAACCCAACATGAAGAGGTTCACCCTCGAAACGACTAGAGGCAATAGTGCTGGGTGTAGGTGCGGATTTCTTGGCGGGCGGTGGCTACGGCTTCTTCTAGGGCGAAGGCTTTGCTGAACAGCTCGCGGAGGTCTTCGATCTCGTCGATCTCCCGGGAGGCGTTGGCCACGGTGGTAACCGCCTCTCGAATATCAGGCGGAGCCGCGTCCTCCAAGGCATCCAACTGGGCCAACTCAACCTCCCCCTCCGCCGGTCGCATCCCAACCCCCTCCTCAGCCAACTCACAAAACGCCACAATGTCCCCCTTGTCCTCACTGCCACACGCCCCCAACAAGACAAAGAACGATAAGACCACTGCCGCCCAAACTGGCCAGGAAGTGACGTGACGCGGCCAAAGCCGCGAAACCAGGCGGGCCGGGGGGTGGCGCCGGAGGCGGACCTGGCGCACGCGAAGCACGCCAGGCCGCCGTAGAGCGACAGGACCCGCCGGCTCGCCGGAAGATCCGCCACCCCGAGTAAAGCGCCTCACCCCAATAGCTTGCCCGCTCAGGAAGTGGGCTTGTCGGCGCCCACGATCCACATGGCGTAGTACTGGGCGCCGCCCCCGTAAGCGTGGCCGAAGGCTTTGCGGGCGCCGTCCACCTGGTGGTCGCCGGCCATGCCCCGGACCTGGAGGGCGGCCTCGGCGAAGCGGATCATGCCCGACGCCCCGATCGGGTTGGTCGACAGCACTCCACCCGAGCAATTGACCGGCAGATCACCGCCGTCTAGATGGGTGGCGCCCTCTTCCACCAGCTTCCAGCCGTCGCCGATCTCACAGAATCCCAGGCTCTCCAGCCACATCGGCTCGTACCACGAGAACGGCACGTACATCTCCACTGCGTCGATCTCGGCCCGCCGGTCGGTGATGCCGGCCTGGGCGAACACGTCGTCGGCGCAGTCCCGGCTGGCCTGGGGATTCACCTCGTCGCGCCCGGGGAAGTTGTTGGCCTCGCTGCGCAAGGCCGCGCCGTGGATCCAGGCCACCGGCTTGTCCGAGGCGTCACCGGCGGCCTCGTCGCCCAGCACCAAAGCGCAGGCCCCGTCCGATGACGGGCACGTCTCGGAAAACCGGATCGGCTCCCACAGCATGGGCGATTCCACCACTTGGTCGAAGGTCAGCTCCTTCTGTTGCAGGTGGGCATAGGGATTGCGCAGCGCGTGCTGGCGGTCTTTGAACGCCACCATGCAGCCGATCAGCTCGGGGGCGTTGGTGCGGGCCATGTACTGGCGGATGATGGGCGAGAAGTAGCCGCCGGCCCCGGCGTTGATCGACACCGAGAACGGTTGGGGCAAAGACAGCGCCCAGGTGGCATTGGACTCCGACTGCTTCTCGAATCCCAGGGTGAGTACCCGGCGGTGGATGCCGGCCTGCACCAGCGAGGCGGCCACCACCGCGGTCGACCCGCCCACCGATCCCGCGGTGTGGACCCGCAACAGCGGTTTGCCCACCGCCCCCAGCGCCTCGGCCAAGAACAGCTCGGGCTGCATGACCCCCTCGAAGAAATCGGGGGCCTTGCCCACCACCACGGCGTCGATGTCGTCCCAGCCCAGCTCGGCATCCTCCAGGGCCCGGTAGGCGGCCTCGCGCACCAGGCCGGGCAGCGACACGTCGCCCCGGGTGGTCTGGTACTTGGTCTGGCCGACCCCCAGCACTGCGGTGCGCTCGGCCATTACTCCCCCTCCACCGGGTGCGCCGGGACAGGCCCCGCAGCCTTCGGACTGAAGCGCCGTGCCCCCATCACTCCCCCTCCATCACGCACACCAGGTTCTGCTGGAGGTAGAGGCCCGACGCGGCGTGGCCCAGCACCCGGTCGGCCCGGCCCCCGTGGATCTGGGCCGCGGCATCGGCGATGCGCATTAGCCCGGCGGCCATCATGGTATGGCCGGCCAGTGCCCCGCCGTTGGCGTTGACGGCAGTGTCGGCTCCCAGCCCCAGCTCAAGCTCCAAGATGTGCTCTTGGGTGGTGAACGGAGCGGCCAGCTCCGCGGCGTCCAAGCGGTCGGAACCCGCTCCAGCCTGGGCCGCGGCTTTGTGCGCACTGGGCGCCCGGGTCAGGTCGCGCACCCCCGGCTGGTGTGGATCGATCCGGTGGTCGATGCCGGTGATCCAGGCGGGTCGCTCGCACATCTCTCGAGCCCGGTCGCCGGCGGCCAGCACCACGGCCACGCCTCCGTCGGCGGAGGCGGCGCAGTCGCTGGGCCGCAGCGGGTCGGCGATGGGCACCTCAGCCAAAACGCTGTCGACGGTGGCCTCGGCAGAAGATCGCACCGCCATGCGGGTTGTCGGCCGCGCCGTTGAGGCTGCGGACGGCGATCTCGGCCAGGCGCTGCTCGCTTACCGCGCCCGACTCCAGCATGATCCGGGCCTGGAGCGCAGCCAGGGCAAAGGCATCGGGCCACAGCGGTCCCAGGTAATAGGGGTCGAGCTGGGTGGAGAGCACGTCGCGCAACGATCCGGGCGACGACTTGCCGTAGCTGTACACCAAAGCGGTGTCCACCCCGCCGATCTGGAGCTTGGCCCACGCCTCGTACAGGGCCCAGGCCCCGTCCATCTCCACATGGCTCTCGCTGATGGGCGGCACCGCGCCCACCGCGTCCAGGGTGTGGACGAACGAGAACGCCTGCCCGGCCAGAAAGTCGCTGCTGCCCGAGCAGGTGAAGCCGATGTCGTCCTGGGTGAGACCCACCCCGCCGCGGGCCTCGTTGATGAGCGGCACCATCAGCTCCACTTCGGTGGTGTCGGTGAGGGCCTTCTCCTGGTGCTGGGCCACCGACACCACGGCTACGTCGCGCATCAGCCCTGTTCTTCCTCGGCCTGCTTGGCGTGCCAGGCGTTGGTGCCGGCCGCGGTCACCGGGATGTCAGGCTCGCCGGTGGGCGCCCAGTACAAGATGTTCTCCGCAGTGCGTCCCAGTTGGTCGTCGGGCTTCCACACCGCCCGCACCCGCATCCCCATCCGCACCTCAGAGGTGTCGATACCGGCCACCAAGCCAAGGAAGCCGATGTCGGCGCCGTCGAGATGGATCCAGGCGCTCACATAGGGGATCTCCAGGTCGTCTCGGCCGGGAATGGGCAGCCGAGTCACACAGAAGCCCCCCACATGGCCGGTGTCAGGAAGCTCCACGTAGTCGGGAGTGGCCGCGCCATGGCGGGGATCAACTCCCCGAGGGGGCACGAACACGGCCCCGTCTACCGGGGATCGCTGTCCGAGGATCTTGCGGTCGGCGAAGGCGTTCAGGTACCCCGATGAGGCCGCGCCGGGTATGAAGTCGTACTCCAGGCGGATGGGGGTTCGAACCGACCGCACCGGTTCCACGTCGGCCAGCTCCTCGGGCAGGCGCACCTCGCCCGACAGCGCAGCGGGGGGAACGCTCGGATCGGCGCTCATAGGTCCGCTCCCTCGGGCACAAAACCCTCGAGATCGGCGATGTGGCCCTCTCGCTCAGGCCGCCATCGGGCCGTCACCCGCATTCCCATCGACAACTCGCTGGGGCCTTCCACCAGAAGTCCGTGGACCATGGGGGTGTCGGCCCCGTCCAATTGGATCAAGCCCAAGCCGTGGGGCTGATCCCACGGGGACTGAGATCGGGGCGGGTCCACCCAGGTCCAGCTCACCACCTCGCCACCGGGACCAACCTCCACCAAATCGGTCAGCGGTTCTGAGGACTCAGGGTCGTATTCGGTGGGGGGACACAGCACCGTGCCGTCAGAACGGCGGATGCCGAGGATCATTCCCTCACGCAATCCAGTGAGGAAGCCGCCGATCACCGGGCCGGTGGTCCGGGTGAACGGGTACTCCAGCACCAAGTCGGCCCGCAGCCGGTCCGGCATGTGGCTATGCCACTCCATCTACGGAAATAGTGCCGCCATCGGTGTCGATGACCACCATGGCCCCATCTTCCGGCTCGTCGCCGTCGAACTGCACCCCCATCAGACAGGGGATCTGGAAGTCCCGGCTGATGATGGCCAGGTGGCTCTCAATGTCGCCCGACCGGCACAGGATTCCAGCCAGGTCGGCCTCTATGGGAGCCAAGAACGTGGCCCCAGCGTCCTTCACCAGCGCAACCGTCTCTGAGGCGACGTCGTCACCGGCGTCGAGCACCGCGATGACGTCATCAGGGGTGTCGAAACGCATCAGCCGGCCTTGGCCGGAGATGCCCGAGAACACCGGGCTGCCCCGGCCAACGACCTCGCCCATCAAAATTCGATGACCTGGCGCACGACCTCGCCGTTTCGCACCGCTTCCAACGCCGGGTTGATCTCGTCAATGGTGATGCGTCGGGTGATCATGCTCTCCAAGTCCAGTCGGCCGTTCTTCCACAACCGCAGCAGCCGGTGGAAGTCGGTGCGCACGTCGGTGCCGCCGTAGTAGGAGCCGACCAGGGTCTTCTCGTTGTAGAACAACTCGAAGGCGCTGAACGACACCATCTCCTCCATGCGGCCCACGCCCACGATGCAGCAGGTACCGCCCCGCCGAGTCATGTCGTAGGCAGTGCGCATCAGCGCGGGAACGCCGACGCACTCCAGGGCATAGTCGAATCCGTCGCCAGCGGTTATCTCGCTCTTGGCTCCCTCCAAATCTTCGGGCAGGACCGCGTGCGTGGCCCCGAAGGAGATGGCCTCATCGAGCTTGGCAGGGTTCTTGTCCACAGCAACGATCTCAGCCGCCCCGGCGATCCTCGCGCCCTGAATAGCAGCTACGCCAACGCCCCCGGCGCCGATCACCAGCACCGATGAGCCGGGGCTGACCTTGGCGGTGTTCATGGCCGCACCTGCCCCGGTCATCACGCCACAGCCGATGAGGGAGGCCACGTCCAAGGGGATGTCGGGGTCGATCTTCACCACGCCTTGGCGGGGCATGAGCATCTTCTCCGCGAACGTGCCCGCTCCCGCCATGCCGCCGATCTCCTGGCCGCCCTGAGTGAACTTCATCCGGGCCATGGAGCCGAAGGTGATGTTGGAGCACAGGTTGGGCTGGTTGCGGCCGGTGCAATATACGCAGGTCCCGCACGGCGGGGACCACACCACGATCACATGGTCGCCAGGAGCCAGGTCGTCCACATTGGAACCCACCTCCTCGATGATCCCCGCACCCTCGTGGCCGAGAACCGCGGGAGGAGCCTGGGGAATGGTCCCGTTCATGGCCGACACATCCGAGTGGCACACCCCGGTATGAGTGATCTTGATGGCTACATCATCAGGGCCCAAGTCCAACATCTCGACGTCGTCGCACACGTCCAGGTTGACCTCGCCCACTTCTCGCATAATCGCCGCAAGCATTGGAGGATCGTAGGCCGCGCCTGCGTTCTACGACACACCTAGCCGCCAAACCGATGGCTAGTCTCATCTGCCATGCCGCAGACCATTCCGCTGGACATGGAGGAGCTGAACCGACTGGTGGAGTTCTGGGACATCTTGGTGTCGGAGAACTCCAAGAAGCGCACCGGTCTCACCTCGGGGCTGATCCCGGTGCGGGAATACACCGGCTACTCGGGCATGGAGGCCTGGCTGCGCTGGCCCGACATCTTGGCCCGCTGCGACGAGGTGCTCGAGGCCTCCGAACTCGGGGCCAGGATGCGGGGGCCGGGTACGCAGACCACCAACGCCCACCCCTTCGCCCTCGTCTGCATCCCGTTCGGAGGCTGGAGAGCACTCGAGGAGTTGTCGGCCATGGGGCTCACCACCCAGGTGGACGACGTGGAGGATCGGGTGCGCTTCCTCATGGACTACTGGATTCGCTGGGTGGAGCCGTGGCGGGGCGACGGCTTCCGCTCGTGCTGGGATGCGGCCGACACGCTGCGGACCTGCGACCCCGAGATCATCGACATCCTGTATGAGGCGGCCTGGCCGGTGGATGGCGACGGCGACAACCGCACGGCCCGCCGATTCACAGCCGGACTCCAGCAGTACCTGTTCCTGCTCTATCTGGACACCCGGCTGGGCACCGGGGACACCGGCCCCTACCCGCTGCCCAACGGCCGGCACATGATCGTGCGGGAGTTCTCGTCGCTGGCCCAGAGCTGGATCCCCTGGAGCCATGTGGCCGCCGACGTGCCCTACCAAAACCTGGTGGTGGGGCTGGTGTTCCGGCCCGGCATCCACAACCGGGTGAACGATCTGTCCACCACGTTCTCAGTACCAGCCGACAACCTGGCTTGGCTGGAGGCCATGTCGGTGTTCGAACCCCGCCCCAACGGAGAGCTGGTACCGGTGGACCGGGATGAGATGCCCGACATCCTGGCCGCAGTCAAGAAGGCCCAGGGCGACGCCTACCGGCTGATGAACACCTGGACCTTCGAGGAGAAGGTCCACAACGGCACTTACGTGTACTTCAGGGGGCTGATGTGGCCGTTCACCAACATGCTGGGCATCGACGATGAGTTCGACTGGTCGATTCCCCACCCCCACACCGCCGAGACGGTGTGGCCCGTCTTTGCCGGCGGCCTACCCGAACAGGAGGACGCCGAGCAGGTCCCCTTCCCCATGTTCCCCCGCTTGAAAGGCTCTTGATTGTGAAGTTCGACATGCCGCTATCGGCCGATCTGGCCGGGGTTCGGGACCAAGCCCGGGCCTATCAGGACATGGGCGTCGACGGGGTGTTCACGTTCGAGGGCCAGCGCGACGTGTTCTTCCCCCTGCTGGCCGCGGCCCAAGACACCGGCCTCGACCTCTACACCAACGTAGCCATCGCCCTGCCCCGCAGCCCGATGCATTTGGCCTACCAGTCGTTCGACCTGCACCGGCTGTCGGACGGGAAGTTCGCCCTGGGTCTGGGGTCGCAGATCAAGCCCCACATCACCAAGCGCTACAGCGCGGTGTGGGACCGCCCGGTGGCCCAGATGCGGGAGCTGATGGCCGCCACCAAGGCCATCTTCGCCCGGTGGCAGGACGGCGATCCCCTCGACTTCCGGGGCGACTACTACACCTTCACCCTCTCCACCCCGATCTTCGAGCCCGAACCGCTGGAGTGGGGGACGCCGCCCATCTGGGCCGGGGCACTGGGGCCGAAGATGACCAAGATGGTGGCCGAGACCGCCGACGGCATCTTGATCCACCCGTTCTGCTCCGAGCGCTTCCTGCGGACCAAGACGATCCCCGCGGTGGAAGCGGGCCTGTCCGCCGCCGGGCGCAGCCGGGACGATTTCACCTTCGGAGTGGGGGTGATCGTCGGGCTGTACGGCGCCGACGCCGACGAGTCAGAGGCTTGGCGGGTGGAGCAGCTCTGCCGCTCCAACCTGGGCTTCTACGGCTCCACCCCGGCCTACCGGGTGGTGCTCGACGCCCACGGCTGGGGCGGGCTGCAAGACGAGCTCAACCGCCTCACCAAACAGGGCCGCTGGGGCGACATCGGCGATGTCTGGGACGACGAGATGGTCCACACCCTCAGCGTCCAAGGCACCCCCAAAGAGGCCGCCGCCGAGATCCGCAACCGCTTCGGCGCCCTAGCCGACCGCATCCACCTCTCCCTCCACGGCGCCCCCCAACCCCTCGTCGCCGAGCTGTTCGCCAACCTGAAGGGCTGAGGGTCCCAACCGACTCTCTTACTCACGTGTGAGGCAGCGAAGGACCGCTGCTACGGTCATCCTCCATGCCAGTCACAAGACAGCATGTGGATGAGCAGTGCTTTAACCCCGACACCACCCTGCCCTATGAACTGCGGCTTCATGACTTCACATCCGCGATGCAAGACGTATACGACTTCTTCTACGACGTGAACGCACACCTAACGAACAAAGGCCTTGACCGGCTTGAAGACATGCTACGAAAAGCCAACTTGTCCGGGACTCTTTCGGACATGATCACAGCAAGCCTGGCCAAACACTCCAGAGTCCTCACTCAGAATCGCTACCACAACGGGCATCCCGATCTGATTGTCAAGGGAAAGTTCGCCAACGACTCCGTGAAAGCAGGAGACGAAGGCGTTGAGATCAAGACAACGGTTAGGAAAGGTGGGGCGGTTGACACCCATGGCGCGCGTGAGCAGTGGCTTTGTGTCTACGTCTACCAAGTTGACAACGAGACAGAGCCAGCCATTGACCGTCGGGCGTTGAAGTTCACTGAGGTGTACCTATCGCATGTGGGAGTAGAAGATTTCAGAAAGAACGATCGAGGTGAGCTCGGCACTCGTACAGCAACTCCCCACAAAGAAGGGCTTCAGAAACTGCGAAGCAACTGGGTCTACCTCGATGTCGAATCAGAAGACGAGGGCGGCTCACAAGAGGGTTTGTAGTCCGCGAGCAGGGGGATAGCCGACTGAGCCAACTGCAAGTACTCAGGATCGGACTCCACGCCGATGCTCTCATAGCCAATATGCTCGGCAGCTGCGATGGTCGAACCTGATCCTGCAAATGGGTCGAGCACGATCCCCTCTCCCAGCGGCAGGATCGCCCTGACTACTTGGCGCAGAAATGCCTGCGGTTTGAGGCTTGGGTGCGGAGCAAGACGACGTTCGTCAGGCCGTGTGGGTGAAGAGGCAATCACATCGGCAAACGGGCGCTCTGAAGAGACACGCCTCAACCCCCCTGTGCCCCACTTCCGAAGGTTGTCCTGTACCCGTCCGTCTAGAGGTTTGCGAAACAAGAGCCATGGCTCCCATTTGGACCTTGGCATGACCGTGACGTCCGAAAACTCCTCATGAGCATTCTTTGGCCGGTCTCCACCTCGCATTGTCATCACCAGCCTGACGACCTCTCCCCGCCGCTCAAGACCTGAACGACACACCGAAAGAGCCACACGGTGTGAGAGCAGGGGATTTGAGGCAACCAGTACGTGCGCTCCAGGCGTCAACACGGGAAAGAGAGCATCAGCCCACGCCGCAAAGAATCGGTCCAAAGCATCAAGATCCGCTGCCGTGAGCGTGGTGAACCTCGGCACCGGCGACCTCCGATGGCCGTCGAATGCCGGAGGCAAGCGCCACACACCACCCCGGCCTTTGCGGAGCTTGCGCTGCTGTTCAGGCTGGTACTCCACCAGTCCGTAAGGGGGATCGGTCACCACGCCGTGAATCGAATCGGCAGGCTGGTCGGCAAGCCAGTCGAGGCAGTCGCCGTGAAACAGCGAGGCTCCCCCGATCTCAAAGGCAGGGCACCAAGTCTGAAGATCGGAGACTTCAGCCGAGCTGGTAGACACCACGCTGGACTCTCCTGAATTGCTTGGCCGGCCCTGTGTTGAGGTTGAGATAGCTGCGAACGGATGACTCTGCGACCGTGGTACCAAGTCGAGCTTCAACTGCGGCATGGATTTCTTTCACGCTCATGGGATCATCCAGCGCTGGCCAAGGCATCACTGACGGCGTCGCGCACTTGACCAGGCCTGAGACGGTCCCGTTTTGAAGGGGAAGCTACGACCACAGACCAACCGTAGACGTCTAGACGTCAAAAGTGGTGGATCACCGGGCCTGACACCAATGTTGCAGACGGGAGTGACAATTCGAATTGATACGTCCGTCGACAAGACGGATCAGCCCGGGGGCTGGATGTGGGCTTCTACTCGGTTGGCGGGCTGGTCGATCCAGCCTTTGGAGTTGGCGTAGGCCAGCATTTTGTCGAATTGGGCCTGCCATTCGGCGTCGGCGGCGTCGCCGGCCAGCTCTTGCACGAAGGCGATGTCGATCCACAGGTGGTTGTCGCGCTCTGAGGCGGTGGCCCGGCCATCGAAGGCGGCCACTGCCGCGGCCGTGTCGCCGTCGATCGCCACGTGGAACTCCCGGAAGTTGTCGGCATCCTCAAGGGTGATCGTGTCGGCTATGGCGATATACATGCCCTCAGCTTGACCTTTGTTGGTGGCGGGTGTCGATCCGGGCGCTGAACGGCAGCGACAGCACTGCGGTGACCACCACCATGCCCATGAGCAGGTCGATGGCCTCAGACGCTGTGGCCGCGGTGGTGGCAAAAGTGAGGCCCAGGGCCACGCCGATGGTGGTGGACACCCGCTGGGCGGTGAAGTTGATGCCGGTGGCCAGGGAGTGCTGGTGGGGCGGCACGTCGTGGACCGCGGCGGCGATCAGCGATGGGAACACCATGCCGGTGGCCACCCCGATCACGGCCATGCCGCTGACGAACGCCGCCAAATTGGGCTCGTCTCCCAGTACAACCCAAAGCGCGATGGTGGCGCCGACATAGATCGCGGTGCCGGGGAGTATGAACATCCGGTGGCCGGTGCGGTGGGCGATCCGGCCGATGAGCACGCCGACCAACCCGGCGAACAGCGCCAGCGGCGCAATGGCGAACCCGCCCTCGATGGGGGTCCACCCCCACGACCGGATGATGATCACGGTGAAGCCGAAGAACATCCCGAACCACGACGACGCGAATATCAGCATGGCCAGATTGCTCCGGCGGACGTTGGGAATGCGGAACATCCGCAGCTCCACCAACGGATTGGGGTGGTTCCACGACCGCAGCACGAACACCCCGAACATGGCCAAACCACCGAAGATGCTGCCCAACACCTTCCAGTCGAACCAGCCCCACGGGTCGCTCTGCACGATGCCCAGGGTGACCAGGGCAGTGGCCACCGCCACCATCACGCCTCCCACCGGATCGGGCAGCGCTCGATTCTCAGCGCCGCGCGACTCGCCATAGACCAGAGGCACCGCCACCAATACGAAAATGCAGAACGGGACGTTCAGCCAGAACATCCATTCCCACCCGAACCACTCGATCATCAGGCCGCCCACCGGGGGTCCGACCGCCGACGACGTCCCGCCCGCCACGGCCCAGATGCCGATGGCCAACGGCATCCGGTTGGGCGGCATGGAGGCCAACAGCAGGGCCACCGCCGCGGTGTTGATAACCGAGGAGGCCACCGCCAGCACCGCCCGGGCGCCGATCAGCACCGCTACCGAGGGGGACAGCCCGCCGATTATCGAGCCGGCCAAGAACAAGAACGTGCCGAATAACAGCATCCGGCGCCGGCCCAGCTTGTCGGCCAGCGCACCGGCGGGCACCAGGGTGGCCGCTCCGACGATGGTGAAGATGTTGGTGACCCACGACAGGGTCGGATCAGAGGTGCCGGGGAACGCTTCGCTGAGGGCGGGATAGCCCACGGTCATGATCGACAGGCCGATGCCGGTCAGAGAGGCGGCAACGATCAGCGCCGTCAGCCCGATGGCCAGGTGCTGGGTGACCGGTTGGGGCGCCGCCGGTGCGGTCACCTAGCGTTTGCCCACAGGAAGTACGGCAGTGATTTCCGGGGCACAAACGGCCACGCTAGACGAGGAGCCGACAAGATGAGCAGTAACGAAGCCAGCGGCACCGAGACCGAGGTTCTCGGCGGCGACATCTTGTTGGCCCGAGATCGCGGGGTGCTCACCCTCACCTTGAACCGACCCGAAGCCCACAACGCCATCACCCCCGACCAGCGGAACTTCTTGGCCGACGAGTTCGCCCGGGCCAGCGAGGATCTGGCGGTTCGAGCAGTGATCCTCACCGCGGTGGGCAAGGGTTTCTGCACCGGTGCCGACCTGCGGGTGGCCCGGCCCGACCAGGTGCGCCCACCAGGGGCCCCCGACCGGGCCATCATGGAAGTGGCTCGGGGCATCAAGGTCGGGGCCCAGAAACTGATATCGGCCATTCTCGACTGCGAGAAGCCGGTGATTGCCGCAGTCAACGGCACCGCGGCGGGCATGGGCGTGCATATGGCGGTGGCCTGCGACTTGGTGGTCGCCGCCGAGGGAGTCCGGTTCATCGAGGTATTCGTGCGCCGCGGCCTGGTGCCCGACGCCGGCGGCGTGTACCTGCTGCCCCGCCTGATCGGCCCGCAGAAGGCCAAGGAGCTGATGTTCTTCGGAGACGACGTGAGCGCCGCCGACGCCGCGGCCATGGGCCTGATCAACCGGGTGGTGCCTCCCGAGGAGCTGATGCCCGCTGCCCGGGCCTGGGCCGAGCGGCTGGCCGCCCAGCCCACCAAGAGCCTGACCATGAGCAAGCTGCTGGTCAACCGCAGTCTGGAGACCAGCCGCCAGACCATGTTCGAGATGGAGTCCTGGGCCCAAGAGGTGCTCATGGCCGGCGAGGACGCCGACGAGGGGGTCAACGCGTTCAAGGAGCGGCGCGACCCCGATTGGAAGGGCTGGTAGCTACCGTGCCCCGGCCAGGGCTCGACCGATGGCCGCCAAATGGCGGCTGCCGCCGCCGAAGGTGTTCTCCAGCTGCTTGACCCACAGGAAGTAGCGGTGGACGGGGTAATCCACGTCGGCCCCCATCCCCCCGTGCAGATGCTGGGTGGCGTGTACCACCCGCTGGCCGGCATCGGCCGACCACCATTTGGCCACCGCAGCGGCATCGGCGATCTCGGCCGCCGAGCGGCCCTCATCCATGAGCCAGCAAGCCTGGAGCAGGGTGACCCTCATGCAGTCGGTGTCGATGAAGCAGTCTGCCGCCCGCATGGCCACTCCCTGGTTGGTGGACAGCGGACGACCGAACTGCTCGCGCTGCGATGTGTAGGCCGCGGCCATGGCGGTGGCCTCCTCGCAGCACCCCAGCGCCACCGCGGCCACCGCCACCTGGGCCCGGGCCAGCGTCCACTCGACGATCGACCGGCCGTCGGCGCCGTCCAACCTCGTGTCATCGCCGACGACCACCGACCACAAGGCCAATTCGCCGTGGAGTTCCCGGCTGGTGGTCTCGCTCAGCGATACCTCCACCCCGCCGGCGTCGAGGTCGACGACGAACACGGCCAGGCTGTCGCCGTCGCCGCCGCCCACCTCTCGGGCGGGCACCACAACAGCGTCGGCCACCCCGGCGGCAGGAACTGCGGGCTTCGACCCGTTCAACTCCCAACTCCCGTCGGGAAGGCGAGCCGCGGTCACCGACGGCGACAGTGCGTCGTCGGCCCCCCACTCGGAGAACGCCCCGGTGAGCACCGCCTGCCCGGAGGCCACCGGCCCCAGCCAGCGGTCTCGCAGCTGCGGGGCGCCGAACTCGGCGATGGGCATGGCCCCCAGCACCAAAGTGGGCCACAGGGGTACCGGCGCCACCCTTCGACCCTGCTCCCGCAGCACCAAAGCGGTCTCGATCATGCCGAGGCCGAGCCCGCCGTGCTCTTCTCCAATGGACACCCCCAGCAGATCGGCGCCGGCTAGCGCGGCCCACAGCTCCCGGTCGAACCGGTCGGCGGTGCGCTCCACCTCGGCCACCCGGTCGGCCCCCGCCGAGCCGGAGAACACCTGCTCGGCCAGTGCGGCCACCGCCTCCTGCGACTCGCTGAAATCGAAGTTCACCGGGAGCCGCTCCCCTGCCAGTTTCCCAGCACCGAGTTCACCGCCGCCCGCCCCGGGTCATCTTGAGCCCGGTCCAAGCCACGATCTCCCGCTGGACCTCGTTGACCCCGCCGCCGAACGTGTTGATCTGGGCGGTGCGGGCCGCGTCCTCCACCCGTCCCGCCAACAGTGCGCCCGGACTCGCCTCCCGTAAGTGGGCGCCTGCTCCCAGCACCCCCAGCAACAGGTGATAGATGTCGCTCACCGCCTCGGTGCCGTACACCTTCACCGCCGACGCCCGGGCCGGCGCCAGCGAGTCGGCGGCCACCGCCGCGGCCATCTGCCAGTTCAACAGCTTCATGGCCTCCAGTTTGGCGTGGCACCGGGCCAGGTCCATCTGCACCCATCCCTGGTCCAGCACTGTGGCCTCGCCCCCCGCGCCAGCCGGGGTCTCGGCCGCCCAGGCCACCACCTCTTCGTAGAGTTGGAACGACAGCGCCCCCACCGCGGCCAGCCCCACCCGCTCGTGGTTGAGCTGGCTGGTGATGAGCTTCCACCCCTCGTTCTCGGCCCCCACCAGATTGGCGGCCGGCACCCGCACCTCGTCGTAGTAGGTGGCGGTGGTGGTGGCGCTGCCCACCGTCACGATGGGGGTATGAGAGAAGCCGGGGGTGTCGGTGGGCACGATAACGATGGAGATGCCCCTGTGGTTGGGGGCGTCGGGATTGGTCCGGCAGGCCAGCCAGATGTAGTCGGCCTCATTGGCGCCCGACGTCCACATCTTCTGGCCGTTGACCACCCACTCGTCGCCGTCTCGCACCGCCCGGGTGGTGAGCGAGGCCAGGTCGGTGCCCGCGCCCGCCTCGCTGTAGCCGATGGCGAACAGGATGTCGCCGGTCAGAATGCCCGGCAGATAGGCGGCCTTGTGCTCCTCGGAGCCGTGGGCCATCAGCGTGGGCCCCACGGTGTTGAGGGTGACGAACGGCATGGGGCACCCGGACCGCTGGGCCTCGTCGAAGAAGATGAACTGGTCGATGGCCGACCGACCCTGGCCGCCGTAGGCCTTGGGCCACCCGATGCCCAGCATCCCGTCTCGCCCCAGGCGGCGGAAGATCTCCCGTCGGACCGGGCTGGTCTCATGGGCGCCTTGGAGTGCTTCGCAGACCTCATCGGTCATGAGGCCGGCGAAGTACGCCCTCAGCTCGGTGCTGAGCGCGCGCTGGTCGTCTGTGTAATCGAGATGCACCGAGCCGCGACGCTAGCAACGCCGGCGGCGCCGTACCGCCCTGCGGAGCCGCCTGGCCCAGTTAGTGGCTATAGAGCGTCGGCGCCCTGCTCGCCGGTGCGGATGCGAGTCAGCCCCTCCACCGAGGATGTCCAGATCTTGCCGTCGCCGATCTTGCCGGTGCGAGCGGCGCCGGCGATGGCCTCGGTGGCTGCGGCCAGCGAGGAATCGTCCACCACCACCTCGATGCGGGACTTGGGCGTGAACGACACCTTGTACTCGGTGCCCCGGTAGGTCTCGGTGTGGCCGCCTTGACGACCGAATCCCTGAGCCTCGCTCACCGTCATGCCCTGGACGCCAACCTCGGCCAACGCCTCTTTGATGTCTTCAACCTGATGGGGCTTTACCACCGCAGTGATGAGCTTCATTGGAGCCGTCCTTTCTGGTCGCCGAGCAGGACGCTATCAGGTCAATACAAAACTGGCAACAACCGCACGAAATTGGGTTTTAGAGGCGATTTTGTGCTTTATGCATCAGTACACTGGTACAATCTCGCTGTGCGGATTTGGATTGACGAGAACGCCCGCATCCCGCCCTATGAGCAGCTGCGGGCCCAGCTTCGGCTGATGGTCTCCTCGGGCCGGCTCAAGCCCCGCGAGCGGCTGTCGCCCATCCGATCGCTGGCCGCAGAGCTGGGGCTGGCGCCGGGCACGGTGGCCCGGGCCTATAGGGAACTGGAATGGGAGGGCATCGTGGAGGGCCGGGGCCGGGCGGGCACGTTCGTGGTCAGCGAGCCTCCGGTGGCGTTCTCGGTGGTGGAGCGCCAACTGGCCGATGCCGCCGAGGTGTTCGCGGCCGAAGCCGACCGGCTCGGCGCCGGGCAGCAAGCCGCCATGCTGGCTCTGGAGACCGCCTTCGCCACCCGCTCCGACCTCGAACCGGAAGCCGGCTGACGCTCAGCCCAGCACCACTGAGGGGTCGGGCACCAAGTCGCGGGCCAGCCATTGGAACACCCGCCAGCCGTTGTCCGACGAGAACAGCGACGCCTCCACCTCCTTGGCCGCCTCGTCGCTGATGGCCTTGGCGTCGGGGGCCTTCACATGCACCTCGGCCACCCGCTCAGCGGCCACGAACCAACCCACGGCCTCGCCGGGCGAGCGCCCGCCGGTGAGCAGGCCGTGGTTGCGGAGGATGCACACCCGGCTGGGGCCCATGGCCCGGGCGATGGCCTCGCCGCCGGCGACGTCGTTGACTTCGAGGTTCTCGCCGTCGTAGAGCGATTGGTCGAACACGAAGGCGCACGACTCCTGGCTGATGGCTCGAAACGGCGCCGCGTTGGCCGACCACGGCGTGCCGTAGGGGGTGTGGGTGTGGGCGGCCGACGCCAGATCGGGGCGGGCGCTCAGGATCGGCCAGTGGATGTGGTAGGCCGCGAAGTTGACCCCGTTCTCCAGGGGGCCGGCCACGCCCTGGCCGTCGGGGCCCACCAGGGTGAGGTTGTCGATGGTGGCGTCGCCGAATCGGATGCCGTAGCCCAGCACCCAGAAGTGGTCGGTGAGGATCGGGTCGCGGGCGGTGATGTGGCCATCGCCGATCTGCCCCCAGCCCATGGCGGCAAAGATGCGATAGCCGATGGCCGCCTCCCACTTGCGGAGCAGGCGCAGCTCCTCGAGGTCGCTGACTTCGGGAGGAACGGCGTCGTAGGTGACGCCCGGATAGCGGTCGAGCTCCAACCCCATTGGCTGATGATACCCGTAGGCTGACCGGGTGATCGCCGGAAAACTGCTTGTCTGTCTTGTTTTTCCGGCGGCGCTGGCGGCGCTGGCGACCGGGTGCAGCGATAGTCCCGCACCGCTCTCCAGTCCGACACCCGCGGCCTCCCCCGCACCCCCTACAACCTCGACTCCCGCGGCCACTCCCGCCCCCGGGCCCGATGACGCCACCGCACCGTCCCCCACCCCCGTCCCCGTGCCCGACGGCACCACTGCACCCACCCCCACTCCCACACCTCCATCAGCACCGGAAATCCCCGTTCCCACCCCCACAGCCACCCCGGTGCCGACGCCTTCGCCCGACCCGGTTGATGCCTCAGCCGGGGTGGGCGACAGCTTCTATCCACTGCTGGGCAACGGCGGCTACGACGTCCTCCACTACCACATAGATCTCGACGTGGCGCCCTCGGCCAACGCCCTGGACGCGGTAACCACCCTGACCGCGGTGGCCACCGACGATCTGGGCGCGTTCAACCTCGACTTCCACGGGCTCGAGGTGGAGGCGGTGGCCGTTGACGGGGTCGAGGTTGAGTTCTCCCGCGATGGAAGCGAGATGACTGTGCGGCCGGCCGCGGCGATCTCGTCGGGCGCGCAATTCACGGTGGCTGTCTCCTATGCGGGAACCCCCCAGCCCATTGCCGATCCCAATGTGCCGTTCGCCTCGTTGGGGTGGCAGACGGCCAACGGGGTGATCTACACGGTCAGCCAACCCTCTGGCGCGATGACGTGGTACCCCAACAACAACCACCCCGCCGACAAGGCCACCTTCACGTTCCGCATCACCGTCCCCGACGGCGCAACGGCCGCCGCTACGGGCCTGCTCGCCGATGAGACTTCGGCCGATGGCCAGACCACGACCACATGGCACATGGACGACCCGATGGCCACGTATCTGGCCGCGGTGTACATCGGCGATTTCGAGCGCCGCGAGCACCGGCTGGCCTACGGCCTGTTGGTCCGCGACTACGTTCCCCGCGGCGCTGACCCCTCGATGCTCGGCGATCTGGCGGTCGCCCCCCGGGCCATCGTCTTCTTCGAGGAGATCCTGGGGCCGTACCCGTTCGACGCCTACGGCACCATCGTGATGCCGTTCCCCCTCGGTTTCGCCCTGGAGAACCAGACGCTGTCGATCCACGGCCTCTTCGGCCTCGACCCCTACATCATCGCCCACGAAGTGGCTCATCAATGGGTGGGCAACTCGGCAACCGTCGACGACTGGAGCCAGATCTGGCTGCACGAGGGCTTCGCCCACTACCTGGGCCTTCTGTTCGTGGCCGACTTCTACGGCCGCGACATCGAGTCCACCATGGCCCGGGAGCACCGCGATCTCGTGCTGGCGGGCACCTCGCCGCCGGGCCACATCAAGGCCCATGAGCTTTTCGACCCCAACACCGTGTACCGCCGCGGCGCGCTGGCGCTGCACGCCCTGCGCACCCTGGTCGGCGACGAGACCTTCTTCGACATCCTGGGCACCCACTACGGCCAAGCCGCCGGGGGCAACACCAACACCGGGCTCTTCCTCGGAATAGTCGGCGACCTCGCCGGCTCCGGTGCCGTCTCGCTGGTCGAGTCGTGGCTGTATAACCCCGAGATGCCCGGCATTGTGAGCGGCCCAACCCCTTGACCCGCTAGAACAGGGGGCATGGCCCATCTGAATCTGAGCGCCGACGAGGTGCTAACCACCACCCGAGCAGTGCGCCGGCGGCTGGACACCTCCCGGCCGGTGGCGCCGGAGCTGATTGCCGAGTGCCTGGAGATCGCCGTGCAGGCCCCCACCGGGTCGAGTCGGCAGAACTGGCAGTTCATGGTGGTCACCGAGCCCGACCTCATCGCCGCGCTGGCCGACCTGTACCGCCGAGCCGGCGAGGTGGCCGGCGACTACCTGGGCGTGCTCCCCCGGCTGGAGCCGCCCGACCCCGCCCATCGGGAAGCCGCCGACGAGAAGATGCGCGCCTCGGCCGGCCACCTGTTCGAGCACATCCACGAGGTGCCGGGCATGCTGATCCCGTGCCTGGTGGGACGGGTTTGGGACCATCCCCCGGTGACGGTGGCCTCCCACGTGGGGTCGGTGATCCAAGCGGCGTGGTCGTTCATGCTGGCCGCCCGGGAGCGGGGCATCGGCACGGTGTGGACCACCATCCACCTGTGCTACGAGCAGGAGGCGGCCGATCTGCTGGGCATCCCCTACGACGAGGTGATGCAGCTTGCGCTCATCCCCTTCGCCCACACTGTGGGCACCGACTTCCGCCCCGCCCGCCGGGAGTCCCTGGAGCTGGTCACCCGCTGGAACCGCTGGTAGAGCAGCCCCATAGGATACCGACATGGATCCTGCGCAGGCTTTGGACTACATCCGGGAGAACACCAACGCGGTGCTGTCCACCATGCGGCGGGATGGGACGCCCCAGATGTCCCCGGTCACCCTGGCGGTGGCGGACGACACGGTGGTGATGAGCACCCGGGAGACCGCCTACAAGACCAAGAACCTGCGGCGCGACCCCCGAAGCTGGTTATGCGTGTTCCCCCGCAACTTCTTCGGCGACTGGGTTCAGGTCGAGTGCCGGGCCGAGGTCATCTCCGGTCCCGAGGCGATAGAGCCTCTGGTCGAGTACTACCGCACCCTGCGGGGCGAGCACCCCGACTGGGACGAGTACCGCCAAGCCATGGTCGACGACCAGCGCTGCCTGGTGAGGTTCCACATCCTCCGCGCCGGCCCCGACCGCTCGGGCTGACCGCTTATCTCGCACCGAAGCATGAGTTCTCATCCGACCTGGACCGTGTACATAGACGGACTGAACTTCTATACCGCGGTCCGAGGCAATCCTGCTACGAAGTGGGTTGACTTTGCTGCCCTTGCCGCACGGTTGGTTCCCCGCCCTGGAGTGGTGGGAAGAGTGAAGTACTACACATCTCAGATCTCGGACAAAGCCGCGGAGAATTCCGACTCGCCAAGGCGTCAACGAGTCCTCATACGTGCGATTCGTGCCTCTGGTGTCGAAGTGTTCGAAGGCAAGTTCAAAGTGCCCGACGGCTGGAGGTCAGTTTCGTCTCAAGGAAACTGGGAGGATCGACTCCGCCCAAAGCCACCCGAAAAGATGTTGCAGGACTTTCACGAACACTTTGCAAGCCACCAGACCCGGCCGTGGAAGGCAATGGTCGAACTGCCCCAAGAGAAGTTCACCGACGTTGCAATAGCGTCCCATCTCTTGCGCGATTTCTACCGTGGTGACTTGTACCCAGGCAATCGTTGTCACGAACGACTCAGACCTTCGTCCAGCGATTGAACTTGCAGTGGGAGACGGTCATCACGTCGGCGTCTTCAGCCCTATGAAGACCGTTTCCCGAGACCTGGAGCGGGTGGCTTCTTGGGCCAAATCAATTCGGCCTGAGCTTGTCGCCCAATGCCAGATGCCCAATGAAGTCCAAGAGCCCGGATCCAACCGCATCTTCAACAGACCAGCAGTGTGGAAATAACAGAGGCCCCTCACATGGAGGGGCCTCGGGTCCTGACCGACGAAGCGATCAGGGGGTTATGCGCCCAGCATAGCTGGCGTGACCCCCTGTGTTTGGTCTGCCTGATGTGTCCACCTTTTTTTGGTCCTGGTTTGTGAGAGTGGTGGTGTTCTGAGCTGCCTTAGCGGGTGACCGCTAGGAACGAGAATTGCCATCCGCGTCAGCGGAGGGCAATTCTGCTCTCTGGACATTGCGGAGACCGGCTCCGCCCAAAACCGCTCGGGGCAAGGCCTGGCGCTACCGAATGCCCTGCCTGTGTAGATCCAGTAGGCAAGCAAGGACAGAGAGATCAGTTGCGTAGCACCGGACTGTGCTGGGCCAGTTGGTAGGTGGTGGTACCGGAGTCGGGGAAAGGGTCGGGCGGGGCGTTGATCCGGTAGTGGCTACGGTGGTTTCGGCAGACCTGCCAATTGCAGTCGTGGACGAGGTGATGGCAGCCGGGACAGAGTTGCGCCAAGTTGTCGACGTCGGTGGGGCCGTCGTCCAACCAGTGCTGGATGTGGTGGGCCTCGCACCGTTCAGACGGGCTGTTGCAACCGATGCATCCACCATCTCGGGCCGCCAGCACGATGCGCTGGGCCAGCGACGCCGACCGCTTGGACCGGCCCAGCCACAGCGGCTGGCCGTCGGCGTCGGCGAATGCGGTGTAGACATCAGCATTTTCGAGGAGCCCCTCAAGAACCTCGGGAGGCACCTGTTGCCCGTCATCGAGCCGGGGGTGGCTGAGTTTGCCGGTGTCGGCGTCGTATTCGGTAATCATGAGCAGCGATGCCGGAGTAGCCCGCTGCGGGCCATCCCGAGTGATCATCTGCACCAGGGCATCGGCATTCCGCTGCAAATAGGTGATCTTGCTATTGGGTGTCTCTTCCCGGCGGAATACCTCGGCCATCTTGGCCCAGGCCAAACTGACCCGCCGCCCCGCCATGTAGTCGAGGTGGGCGAACAGCTTCCAAGAGCCGTCAGGTTCTTGGGAAATATGAGCTCTGCGATCCTGGCGCTGCTGCTGGTATTTGGAGTTGTCCCGCACCTCTATCCGCTCACGACGCAATGCATAGCGAGAAAGCAGATCTGCTGGCACCGCTTTCGCGTCATTCAAGATGACCTCTTCGCTGCGGTAGTCGGGCTTCCCCGCCACTCGGTCAACTACCCGAGCGTGCCCTGAATTGATTTCCCCAGCGGTCAACGCCTCAAGCGTCGAGGGAAAATTCTCCGACAATGACACCGCCAGCTTCACATCTGAGCTGGCCCGCCCCGCGGACTCCAGCACTCGCTCCCTCAACACCCCTGCCGTTTCCCGGCAAGTAGTGCGACGAGCCCGCTCAGCCAACGCCTGGGCTAACTCCCCCTCAAGCTGTGAGCGAGCCCGTCCGAGTCTTTCAATTCGATCGTCCAACTCTTCGATCGACAGCTCACCAACATCCTCGCGTAATACACACACAGCAACCTCTGGCTCTATACCCGACATATCGGTTGCAGGTGCGGCTTCAGAACCCGCTGAACCAGTGAACTCCATACCCACAAGGATACAACCTACCTGTGACAGTTGCTCCTCATTCAGGTTGCAATAGAGCATTTTCTACGCAAGTTACCCAGGAAACAAAAGCTGAATTCAGTCACTCATTCAGCGGCATCAGAAGCATATCGTCCCTTCCCCAAAAGGATTGAATTCGCAATTCGATAGCCATGCATGCAAATGAGTCTCGGCAATACATATAGAAACATTGAATTATGGAAACTGGTAGATTTCACCGAGGTTAGGCTCTGCAACTCCCGCCTAACAGGTGGGGTCAAGGCGGTCGCGTCCGTTCAATGAGGGCCAGGGGGGTTAACCCCGGCGACGCTGTCCACGACACGCTCGGAGACCTGCGCGGCGGCGGCGTTCAATGAGGGCCGGGGGGTTAACCCCGGCGACGCGATCCTCGCCAGCCGCCAATTACCCAAGGACACATGCGTTCAATGAGGGCCGGGGGGTTAACCCCGGCGACGCGCGTTGATGGCGGTCGCGAGGGCGGTGGCCACGCTGCTCGTTCAATGAGGGCCGGGGGGTTAACCCCGGCGACGCGTGTGGTGGTGGCTGGCCGGGGAGCCGGTGATCCCGCACGTTCAATGAGGGCCGGGGGGTTAACCCCGGTGACGCGCCTTGGGCAAGGTGACCGGGGCCGGCTCATTCCCCAGCGTTCAATGAGGGCCGGGGGGTTAACCCCCGCGACGCCACGCGCAGGGGTCGCCGGTGAGCCGGGCCGGGATCGTTCAATGAGGGCCGGGGGGTTAACCCCCGCGACGCCGGTTCGCAGTCCGGGCTGGCCGCGGCGGTAGGCGCGTTCAATGAGGGCCGGGGGGTTAACCCCGGCGACGCCCGGACGCTACACGAATTGGCGCATTCAGGGTGAGCGTTCAATGAGGGCCGGGGGGTTAACCCCGGCGACGCCGCCACCCCCGAGCAAGTCGCCAAAGCAGTCCTGCTCGTTCAATGAGGGCCGGGGGGTTAACCCCGGCGACGCATGGCTCACCGGCGAGCTCGAGGCCCACAAGACCCGCGTTCAATGAGGGCCGGGGGGTTAACCCCGGCGACGCACGATCATCCAGACCGCTCCCATTGAGACCGCAACAAGCGTTCAATGAGGGCCGGGGGGTTAACCCCGGCGACGCTAGCCGACCAGGCTAAGACCGTCCTCCGAAACTGAAACCGTTCAATGAGGGCCGGGGGGTTAACCCCGGCGACGCAACAACTGGACCGCATTCTCACCGCCGCCACTCCAACGTTCAATGAGGGCCGGGGGGTTAACCCCGGCGACGCCTCCACGTCTACAACCCGAGCACCCACCAGAGCGCTCACCGTTCAATGAGGGCCGGGGGGTTAACCCCGGCGACGCGCGTAGCGCTGCCGAGTAGTCGGCTCGGGCGAGCGGGGCGTTCAATGAGGGCCGGGGGGTTAACCCCGGCGACGCCAGGCTGTAGGCGACGAGGGCGTCGTAGATCAGGCCCGTTCAATGAGGGCCGGGGGGTTAACCCCGGCGACGCGCTGGGCCCGGCGGCGCACCGCTGCCCGCTGTGAAGGACGTTCAATGAGGGCCGGGGGGTTAACCCCGGCGACGCTTGCGCGAAGGTGCTGAAGGTTGTGGCCTCAAATGAGGCGTTCAATGAGGGCCGGGGGGTTAACCCCGGCGACGCTGGTGCTCAACGCGGTGCACAATGTCTAACCGACAACGTTCAATGAGGGCCGGGGGGTTAACCCCGGCGACGCGCCGCACCCAGCGCCAGTTCTCCGGCGCGATTTTGAACGTTCAATGAGGGCCGGGGGGTTAACCCCGGCGACGCTAGATCGTGTTGCCCGACCTGACCAGCCGGTTCTGCCGCGTTCAATGAGGGCCGGGGGGTTAACCCCGGCGACGCCAGGTGCCGGCGTGGGTGGCGACGAGGTTCTCGACCGTTCAATGAGGGCCGGGGGGTTAACCCCGGCGACGCTTGGCTAAATGGAGTCTAGACACCAGTGTAAAGTGCGTTCAATGAGGGCCGGGGGGTTAACCCCGGCGACGCTCGCCCAAGTCGAGCGGGGGCTCAACCTCACTGTGATCGTTCAATGAGGGCCGGGGGGTTAACCCCGGCGACGCCTGCGCTGCTGGCCCGCTCCTGCACCATCGAGGGGCGCCGTTCAATGAGGGCCGGGGGGTTAACCCCGGCGACGCCCGAACGATCCGTGGTGGACGTGGCCAGGGTTGGAGAGCGTTCAATGAGGGCCGGGGGGTTAACCCCGGCGACGCAGCACCCCCGCTGACACCCGCACCGTACCCCATAGGCGTTCAATGAGGGCCGGGGGGTTAACCCCGGCGACGCTAATTCTCCCCATAACCTATTGTGTGTGTGTGTGTCGTTCAATGAGGGCCGGGGGGTTAACCCCGGCGACGCCAGGGGTATCGTCGGACGGCACCGCCGAAGCCTACTGCGTTCAATGAGGGCCGGGGGGTTAACCCCGGCGACGCCACGTCTGAGGGTCGGGAAGATCCAAGCTCTTCGCCGTTCAATGAGGGCCGGGGGGTTAACCCCGGCGACGCGACCCCGACCCCGACCCTCAGATGGAGTTGTTCTAGTCCGTTCAATGAGGGCCGGGGGGTTAACCCCGGCGACGCCCTGATCCCCACCAAAGGCGAATGGGGCCGCAGCACCGTTCAATGAGGGCCGGGGGGTTAACCCCGGCGACGCGAGCGCCCAAATCCGGGCGGACGCCGGGGTGGTAGAGCGTTCAATGAGGGCCGGGGGGTTAACCCCGGCGACGCATGATTGTACTCATGCTATGGCAGGACAAACAGTGGAACGTTCAATGAGGGCCGGGGGGTTAACCCCGGCGACGCCAGCTTATACAGAACTTCAAAGTATTCTTGGTCAGACGTTCAATGAGGGCCGGGGGGTTAACCCCGGCGACGCAGGCAGCAGGGGGCGGTAGGCATGATGACTGACGAGGACGTTCAATGAGGGCCGGGGGGTTAACCCCGGCGACGCCGGAGGCAGGAAAATGCTCAGGTTCGCGTTAGACAACCGTTCAATGAGGGCCGGGGGGTTAACCCCGGCGACGCTGGCGGCGGGGGGCACGTCGAACCATGCGCTCGCGGTGGCGTTCAATGAGGGCCGGGGGGTTAACCCCGGCGACGCCTCCACGCCCGCGGCGTCCGCTCCCGGTGGCGGACCGTCGTTCAATGAGGGCCGGGGGGTTAACCCCGGCGACGCGCCAAATCGACGGCGTGAGATGCGTACTGGTCAGGGGTCGTTCAATGAGGGCCGGGGGGTTAACCCCGGCGACGCGCCTTGGGGTGGAGATGCCCCGAGTGCCGTCCGGCACCGTTCAATGAGGGCCGGGGGGTTAACCCCGGCGACGCACGTAGGTGGTGACCTCTTGGCGGACGGTGATGGTGGTCGTTCAATGAGGGCCGGGGGGTTAACCCCGGCGACGCCTCGGGCGCTCGGCATCAGCCGCCCCACCGCCGCCAACGTTCAATGAGGGCCGGGGGGTTAACCCCGGCGACGCGGACATCTGAGATCACTATGGGTGGCATCGCGGTAGCGCGTTCAATGAGGGCCGGGGGGTTAACCCCGGCGACGCATGAGATACCGGATGCGCTCACCGTGGCCCAGATCCGCGTTCAATGAGGGCCGGGGGGTTAACCCCGGCGACGCAAGACATCCCGGATGCTTGACATGGGGGCAAGCCACCACGTTCAATGAGGGCCGGGGGGTTAACCCCGGCGACGCGGGCCACTCGACATGGACCCACGCGGTGCTGATCGCCGTTCAATGAGGGCCGGGGGGTTAACCCCGGCGACGCGCGAGCATGGCCTCGACCCGCTGGATGTTGGCGCGATACGTTCAATGAGGGCCGGGGGGTTAACCCCGGCGACGCCCATTACCGTTCGGATATGCCTTCCATCCACCAAACGTTCAATGAGGGCCGGGGGGTTAACCCCGGCGACGCCGGCTCGATGCGGATCCGGTGGCGGCCCCGCCCGGTCCGCGTTCAATGAGGGCCGGGGGGTTAACCCCGGCGACGCCCCTCCATCTTGATTTCCGGTGCTTGTGGCTGGATTTCATGATTGAGGGAATGATGTGACATGGCCCGTAATCGTCTTTTGCTCTATTTGGTTGTCAAGGATCACTGGAGGTTCTCACCCGCTTGCAGGAAGCCACCTCAGAGAATATCGTCAACAGACGACAGGTTGAGTCTGGTCACACGATCCAAGTGTCACCGAGTTGATGGGGTCTGTCGATTCCGATGACTGTACGGCTGTCGTGCAGATTGCCATTCACCCGGTAGATGATGACGCTATCGAGATTCAGGTCAATAGCGTCGTACAGTTCACCAATCATCCGAGCGTGTGATTCCGAGGTCAGGCGGCATTCAAAAACTGACTGCTGAGCGCGCTCCCCGTAAGAAGAGCAGACATCAGCAACCCTTCGCAACCGAGCTGCTCCACCTGAGGTATCAGTGTTAGCGATGTCATAGGCAACGACGACGTCCACTACTCAGTCCTCAATCAGGAAGGGCGGATAGCCCGGCAAGTCGCCTCGGAGCCATCTGGCCATGAGAGTGGTTTGAGCGGTTGGAATCGCCCATCGCTGAACTGGACGCCCAAGAACTCCATGATGCAGCGCAGTGTTCTTGTGATCTTCCCAGAGGCCGATTAGGCATCGACGCCCTTCATCAGTCAGGTAGAAGGCACCACCAGGCGTCTCAGTGAAGTGCTCAGAGGTAATCTGGCGCCGTCGAATTGAAGAGACTACGAAGCGGTCAGTCAAAGCTCTGAGTTCTTCTGTCAGATCGAGAGCCAGAGACGGGCGTCCAGCACGCAGGGCTTGGTGCAGGAACCCGACTTGGGGGTCCAATCCAATCGCATCGCATGCCCCAGCAGTCTCGGAAGTAACCAGGCCGTAGCAAAAAGACATCGCTGCATTGGCCGGGTCACGGGGTGGTCGCCGGGATCTTCCGCTGAACCCTAGGTCTCTATCGCCAAGTGCCACAGCAAGACCATTGAAATAGATTCGGGCAGTATCACCTTCGATACCGCGAAGCGCGTCGCGGTCATCTGCTGCGGCAATCCTCTCTACACGCCGCAAAACCTGGTCGCTGCGATCCTTGAGCTGACCTGAAGTTTCGGAGTCAGGATGGTCAAGTGCCCATCGACGAAGGACGGAGGCGCTATTACGGATCTTGGCGGCAACAATGAGTCGAGCTGCACCAATGGCGGCAGTTTCATCGCTGGCGGCGGCGTGGTGGGCGGCTCGCAGGTGAACATTGCCAGCAATAGGCCCGCCGATGATGAACTTGACCTTGCCTCCTCGAGTGAGCGACGAAACCCTAATTCGGCGACTGACGCACTCGGCGATAGCGTCCATCGTGACGTGGCCAGCGAACATCACAACGGCATCGACGGCTTCTAGCGGTATGCGGCTCTTGGTTTCGGGTGTTGAAATGATCAGCGAGCCCTTCTTGTGACTGATCCTCGCCTGGTGCTCGACCGTGTAGACCGTGCTGCGAGTCCTGCCTCCATCTGGCCCTACCGAATCCGCTTGTTCAATCATGTAGGGAGTAACTGGTGGAGATATGCCGCCGTCCTAGTCGGGTTGGCAGAAATATCGGGCAAACAGTGGTGCCGAAGCTGACATTGCTGGCAGCGGGTATCGTTTGGCGCGTCTGGGAGAAGGCCATCAATAAGTTGGCGCCTGATCTCCCCCACTGTTCGGAGCGTCTTTTGGCGGAGTTCCGAGGTGAGGGATACCAGGAACCGTCGCCGCGGCCCGCCGTACCATATCGCCGCTTCTGGAATTGACGTGTCGAGCATTTCTTCGAGGCACATTGCCTGGGCACAAACCTGGAGATCAGCCGTCAACCCATGGCGTGTCCCGGACTTGTGCTCCACTGGTCGGACGGTTCCGCCTTCTAGAACTTCTACAACATCGGCGCGACCTGACAGGCCATGCTGCTCCGACCACAGTGGGATGGCTCGCAGGACCTGCTTGCCGCGCTCAGTTCGTGACTGCGAATGGTCATCGACGCGTCGATGCGCTCTCTTCCCTCGGACTGTGTGGGGGTTCTCGGCCCAGATGCCATCCACATGTATGAGGGCACACTGGCGGTGGCAGTACTCGTAGTGTTCGATGGCTGACACCGGCACTACCGGGAAATTTGGGCTTTCCATATTCGAGATAGGCGGCCACGTCCGCTAACCGCGCGAACGTGGCTCGTCGGGCTGAAGCCGCCCGCTGCTGAAGCCGCGGGTACTGTCGGCGCTGGCTGTGGGCCTGTAGGGTCTGGTTTCCCAGGCGGCGTGGACCCCAAACCTGTCCCAGTCGAACCGCCTTCCACCTCTAAATGGTCCGTCGGCGGCTCTTCGGGGTTTCAGCAATTGATGCCATGCATCAAGCAGCGCGTCGATCCCCCACCGGTCCAGTGGTTGGCCCCAGGCCGGCCACGCGAACACTCCTTCTCGGCGGCCGCCGATGCCATGCCCCCTCTGCCGGACCCGTTCTTGGCGGCGGTTGATTCCGTCGCCACGGACAGGCAGCATCGCCAAGCCGAAGAAAGCGAGGACTTCGACGACTGGCTCAACCATGATGTTGCCACCACCTTCGTGTGCCCGGTCGGGCAGCCGCGATACATCGAACCCAAGCCCATTGTCACTTACTGGGATTGAGACGCCGTCAAGGGCCTCGGTTACGACACTGGCGATACCAACCGGATCGTCATGCGGGATATGCGCGTGGACTTTCAGCAGCCGGTGGTGGAGCCATTTGATGGTCCCGGGGCCTGCCGGATCGAACGGTGCATGAGAGGCCTTCCCGGCCTCAACCGCGAGATCGGTGAGCGTTGAAGTCAGTGTCCATGCATCCGGATGCCCGCGGCTGGCACCGACTCGTTCGGCGAAAACCCCAACGGGAACCTGCCGCTCCATGGCGGCGCAGCCCTCGTATTCTCGGGCGAGCGGCATCTGTCCGATGCGATCCCTGGCCGGCCACGCCCGCGAGACCGCGACCTCCGGGTCAGAGTCAGGGTGGTGCAGCACTGCTGTGGGCGACGCGCCCTGCGTCCAACTGAGTTTTATCTCCGGATCAAGGACGGTTATGCCGACCGCGGCGAGCCAGCCGTTGATCCATTCCGCTGGCAGGCCAGGGCACTCGCGGGTCTTTATGCTGCTCATCGGATCTCCAATCGGTCGCTCTTCGACACGAGGTGATCGGCTTGACGGACGACGGTTTCAAGCAGTGCTAGTCCCCAGCAACCGTAGCGGCTGTTCAACTTGGCGAACCTGGCTGGCTGACCCCAGTCCGCATTTGAGAGATCGGCGCCAGCAGTCACATCGCGCCCGTCAATCCGATAGGCAACAGTGTGACCTGTCTGGTCATCGACTGGTTCGACCAGCGGGCGAGCACGACCGTGATGAGCGACCACCAAGTGCAGGAGGAGGTCTTGTTCACGCTTAGCGAAGCTGTGGTTGCCCACCGCCAACCAGGCGCAGGCAAGCCGGCGCGACAATTCCTCGTGGCGGCCACCCCTGGGCCAACCCGATGCTCGTCGTCGACGCTCCCATTCCGATCTGGGCGCCTCTGACTTCGCGGACGGCTCGGGGCGCTCCCGGTCGGGATCGAGCCAAGTCTGGAAACGTTCATCGGCTTTGCCTATGTCGTGCAGCCGGGCTGCGGTTTCAACGATCTCAGCCGTGCGGCTTGAGATCCCCAGAGCGTTTGCAAGGCACCGGGCGATCCTTGCAGCGTCGTTCCCGTGGGCTTCCAGGCCCACGGGGTTGGAAATGGACAATTCGTCGTATTCGTCAAAGCTGACTTGCCGACGGATGCCTGTCGTGGCCGCGTCCGCCCGGATTGGGAGGCGGGGCGCTTCGCGGGCGGGTTCTTCCACAGCTTGCTGGCCATCGAGATCGTCCAGCCTGCTCCTCAAACGCTGGACTAACTGCCACCACATCTCCCGGCGGCTATCCCGATCAAATGGAGGGGGGACTGCTGCGCTGTCCATGGCATCGCAGAGGCCCAGCGCGGCTGCTGCCACATCCGCCGGCTCGGTTGCGCCGGTAGTGGAACTCAACAGGCCGCTCAGCTCTTTCATTGCCTTATCGAGCACTGGGGGCACGGTCCCATACAAGCCTGCCAGTGTGCTGTCAGAGATGACGAGACCGTTGTCGAGCAGCGAAGCGTCCATCGCCAATTCCTTCGACGCGGGGTTCCAATGTCCGTCCCCGTCGAGCTTGCCGTCTACACAGGAGACCACGATGGTGTCACCAGGGTGCAAGGCCAGTTCGCCGCTGCCGTCAATGCCAACCTGCTCTGCGGTGTGGTCAGCCCCGACTCGGATAGCCTCCGCTAGCGCTTTTCGGGCTTCGTGTAGGGGGACTGAGACGACCTCTTCGGAAGATATGCGGGGCCATATCTTATTGCCGATGTCCGGTACGTGGACTCGCCAGACAACGTCGACGTCCCGTTCCTGTTCAAGCCGCCCAGAAAAATACGGTTCGACAGGCGCCTCTCCTGGCGGTGGCGTGGTTGTCTTGACCCACTCGCCAAGCAGGGCTTCTGCTAGAGCCGGGGCATCGACTGGCTCCTCGGGGGTATCTCCGAGTACATCAGTAATGTTCCCAGGCGACATGTCAACGGCCTCGTCGTAGCCGATTGAGCCAAACAATTTTTCGAGCACCGCGGCGGGTTCGCTGCCGTAAACGGGCCACTGCCCGTCATTGGGTGCGACGTGAACAACGACGCCTCTGGCGTGGTCCCGCTGTCCGAGCCGATTGAGGCGACCAAGGCGTTGAGTTAGCGCCCGAACGCCACACGCTTCTGTGATCAGGTAGTCGGCATCGAGGTCAGCTCCAACTTCGAGGGTCTGAGTGGCGACGACAACAAGGTGCTTGCCGCCGCATTCGCCTAATGGCCGGTCGGCCTTCATCTTGTTTGCAATCGCGTCGATCGCTTCGCTTGCCTCGACGCCGCGAATTCTCCCAGTGGCCACCAACACACCGCAGTCGCTTCGTGAATTCAGGGCCTTTGCGACCGTCAGGGCTGTCTTGGGCGTGTTGGCGAAAACCAGAATCCCAGCCCCGGTTTCTTTGTCGAGGCTGTCCAACAACTCCTTTGTCGCTGCTGCGATGGCTTTCGCCGGATCGCCTCCGTCCTGTTGGCGGATGCTCAGAGGCTTGGATGCCCCCAACCGCTTCTTTATTTCTGTGTTGTCCAAGTCGTCGGCGTCGAGGTCGAACCTGTCGGCGGTTGCACTGCCTGTGGCGGTCAGCGAGGCCACCGTCACGCCCATCCGCTGGCCCGGTAGCGATTGCTCCTCACCTGCTCCGAGTCCGCCGCTGCTGCCGATGGCGTCAAGCAATACCCGGAGTGGCTGGGCCAAGTGGGCCTCATCGAGGAAGACGAGGCTGTCCATTCCGGCGAGCGCCGCGTCAATCGGGCGCATCGATCTTGACGAACCGTAGCCCCGAAACAGCACCCGTGAGCCGTACATGGGGATGGTGGAGCAAATGACCGCCGGTTGCGCTGGTGTGTTGGGCCGATTGTGGGAGTCGCCGCCCCGCAGGCGAAGCGCTTGCATCGGCGGTCCGACGCCAGCGATGCTTCGGAGCCGGGCTGCAACTGCTTCTACAGCGGCTGCGGCCTCCCTAGTGATTCCGAAAGCAGGCTGGGCCTCCGTGTCGAGGGTAGCGTCAACCGGATGTTCAGCTCTGAGCAACGATGCGATCCTCGAAGCATGCCGATAGGTGTCATCGACTAGGAGGCGGCGATTCACTACCCACCAAATTCTGGTGGGGGCTGTACGGTCACCCGGGGGTCGATCAGCCTGACGGGCAAGCGTCCAGATGGCTATGTCAACACAGGCGGTCTTGCCCAGTCCCGTGGGGATGCCGACCAACTCAGGCCATTCGCCGGTGGAGGCAACTTGTTCGGCCAGACGCGCTTGCCACGGGAATGGTGCGCGTCCGTTGATCGCCTGGTACCACTCCTGGAATGTGGGGCATTCTGGGAGGTTCATGCTTGTGACTCTTGCGGGTCGCACGGTGCGCACAAGCCAAGCCCATAGCTCCGAGCAGCACCGATGACGACTGGGCCCATAACCGGTTCCTCAAAAATCAGGCCAACATGAGCGTAGGGACGAGTTTGGGAATGCCCAGGCCGACGAGTCTCAGAGGGGTGTAGATCCACACCCCCCGATAACAACGGCTTCCGACTTATCCGAAACTGAACAGGCTTAGGAAGTCCTGCCTGCTCACACCAACGAACCACCGCTTTCGAGTCGATTCGCCCGTGGCGGTCACTGACCGCGGGAAGAACGGTCGCCCATCGGCGAGCCGGGCGCGTCCACCGGCGAGGTTCCGTAGTCCAACCCCCTCGGGAACGGTCAACCACCAATCTCTTGCCACCTGCCAGCGATAACGACCCAATGGAAAACAGGGCAGTTGCCAGATTTCGAGCTTCCGTCTCGTCCACGCCGCCCGGCACCCAGACCGCAGCACCATGGATCTTCCCGTCGGAGTGGCGGTACCCGGCGTTCGGCAGCACGAGGAACCGGGCCAGCTGGTACTCGGCACCGTCATTGACGTGGCCGTGCGCCCAGGCTGGCAGCTCGCCCTCGTAATGGGACAAGGCAGCCTGTTTGAGAGCGTGGGCGACTACCGCGGCCTGTCGGCCTGCGACGGGCTGGCGGAAAGTGAGCCACGCCCGGACTCGGCCGCTGCCGGGAATCGGGATCGGCTCGTCGGGATGCCGGTACATAGCCCGAGGTTGATGCCGACGCGCCTGACTCCTTGTCGCGCCGTGCTCTGACCACGCGTCAAACGCCGCCGCCCATCTCTCCACATCTCCCCGGGTGTGGATGTTGACGATTTCTTCGCCCTCATCGTCCGGTACCCAGGCAGCGCTGCGGCAAATATCGGCATCAGGGTCGGAAATCTGAGCCACGGTGATTTTCACTGGCGAGTCGGCGCAGCCCAGATACCCCACCCTTGCCGCCCGATACTTGAGCGCTGCCAGATCGGCGGTGCTCATCTCGACATCGTAGATGAACCGGATCGATGGGTTCCTAGGCGACACCCTGACCCCAGGCCGAACAAGCACGCCTTTACGGGCCAGATACTCCTGCTGCTGGCTCTTCGCCCGGACTTGTCCGGCGACGTAGCGCTCTTGGAGCGGCTGATGATGTGTTCGGGGGTCGGCGTGGATCGTCGGAGGCCCTGCTTCGGCGAGTCGGCCCAGTTCGGCGCCGGTCGTCCGCCGACATTTGTCACGGGTGCCGTCTGCGGCGACGAGGGCTGCGAACAGCCGGGCAGGCGATGGAGGCCATTCCCCGTGTGTCTGCCGTCCGGTCGGGACAGAGCCGTCCGGGTCGGCTCGGTAGGTGCCGTGCAGCAGTTCGACGTTGAAGACGAGCACTCTATTCCTCTGAAGTGTCGAGGTCCGGCCATGTGGCCCGGATTGCGGCGGTCAGGCCCTTATTGGGGGTCAGGACCACGGGATCGGCACCCCACCCCTCCGTCGGGACTCCCACAGAGCGGGCCGCGTCGAGGGCCTCTCCCAGCAGGTCTGTTGTGCTATCGATGGCGATATCGGCCGAGTCAAGCCGGGCAGCGGAGTCGGCCCGGGCTAAGTCAGTACCGGAGCGAAGCGCGAACGGCCGCCCGAAGGCAGTCTGGTGCGCGTGGATGCCAAGGGCAGCGAGCAAGGTTCTCGCTGCCACGTCGTAGTCATCGGAGAAGCCATCGCCGAGGTGGACTCGACGCAGCTGCGGGAACGAGAGAGTGGCTCGCTGGCTGATCCGCCGGAACGACACCGGAGCTAGCGACTCATCTCCAGTCTTGAAAGGCACCTGGCCATGGCCGATATTGGAAATCGCCCCAGCCTTCTTGCCGTCTTTCGATCCCGACTTCTCGCCCTCGACGAACTTCCAACCGTGGCCCAGCAGGTCGGTGTCGTCGAAATCGACCCGATTAGTGTCTTCGATGTTGTAGGGGTCGCCCTTCACACCAAGAGTTCGAGTCAACTCACTGGGCTCTCCACCTGGGGCTGGATCCCAGCCAATGACTTCAGACACCCACACGCGGGCGTGCTTGGCCTGGGTTCGATCACGACCAAGATGCGATTGCCAAAATCCATAGAGAAGTGCCTGGGGGAACCAAGCAACCAGAGCTCCAGACGCGTCGGCAGTGGCGTCGATGATCGAACGCCCGACGGAGGACTTGGCGAAAGGAGCGCCATCCAGGAGGGCGTCACGCAAATAGGCATCCCCGTTACGGTGCGGCCATCGCAGGCTCGACAGCCTGCGTGGAAGATGCGGAGGAAGATGCGCGAAGGCCTCCCCGGTCAGGTCCAACACCAGACGAGGAACACCGGTTTCGTCAACTGTTGCTTCCAAAGCCGCCTCCAGCCGATTGGCCTGCGAGGGCACATTGTCGATGACGATCACCGGAGTCGGCTCAGCCGCTTCTGAATTCTCCCATCGCTTGTCGTGCTGGTATCGGCCGCCAGCGTAGATGGCTGGATTGACCGGCGTGCCGTGGCCTCCAACCGGTTCCATCTCCGCATCTAAGACGATCGCGCCTTCGGTGGCATCTTCGTAGCATGCTGCTCGCAGCATGTTCAGGGTTAGCGGGGTCATAAAGCCCTCTCCTTTGTCTGTAGTCATCTATCGACGATGGGAAGCTAGCAAGAGTAAGTGACAATTTGCCGCTGTTCTCGACCGCGAACCAGCAAACCCCCTGCTAGAGCTCCTAATCGACGGCCTTCCATCTAGCCGCCGCCCAACTGCTTGCGTGAACCAGGCCGCCTCAGAGCTCCCGCAGGATGCGGCCGCCGGATGTCTTGGTCATCTCGTTTCCAGTCGCCGTCCACTCGGAGAACCTCCTGAATTTCCCCGCGCTCCTTTACCAGGCGTCGGGCACGGCTAGTGCCCACTAGAATTTCCTCATCTGTAGAGTGCTCAACATAGGTTTGGGATGTCTGGATGTATTGCATAAGCCTTCTTTCCTCTACTAGACAGCAATATGAGGTCTCGCACTATAATAGGATGCGTGCCATAAAGCAACCGATATGTCAAAACCTCTAAGGCCGGTCCAGTAGCCAGACCACGTTTCTGGCCCTCGTTGAACGTAGACCGCAATCTGAGGAGGTCATTTGAGGCCCCCCAAGTTGCCGGGGCACAAGCCCCGGCCCTCGTTTCCGGCGTACTGCAAGGCCTCGACATGGCCCACCACCGCGGCAGGGAGACCCCCGCGTCCGGTGATCTTTTGGGAGGTAGCCATGTCGTTGACAGATCAGGACAGGTCACACCATGAATATTAGTTTGAACTTTTATTAGTCATCACTTATAGTGGCCTGGTGTGGGAGGTCGAGTACACCGACTGTGCCACACCTACCTCAAAGAACTAAGCGAGGAAGGACTCTTAGACGAGCCACACTCCGACTAGCTACCGCAACCACTGCTCAAAGGAACCATCCCCATGCCTTCAACCAAGAGCTATCGCCAGCTGCACAAGCAGGTCATTGCCCGGCCTGGCGCCGTCGAGCGACTCGCCGAACTCCGCAAAGAGACCTTGGCCGAGATTGAACTCCAAGAGATCCGAGGGGTCCTCAAGCTGTCGCAGACTGATTTGGCCGAGGCCATGGGGATCACGCAATCAGCCGTTTCCCAGTTTGAGCGCGGGGACGACATCTTGATCTCCACCCTCGACAACTACGTACAGGGACTTGGCGCCACACTGCGGATTGCCGCCGTTTTTGAAGGTGGCGAGGGAGAAACCGTCATCCCAATCCAGATCGGTTCCAAGTCAATCTAAGCAGGCACCGCTTTGTTTTGGGGAGCGTGTGCGGACTCCTTGGAAGGGAAACAGCGGATGACGTGGTGTCCGCAAGGGTCAAGGACCTCTGCTGGCCCTGATCAGGCCAGCTTGATCTCTCAAGTAGAGTTGGGGGTGCGGGCGAGACAGGCATCGCCGGTGAGCAGGAGGCAGTTGAGCGCTTCGGCTAGTGCGATGTAGCAGGTGCCGTACGGGGTGATGTTGTCTCGTAGTTCCCATGGCCGGGGCTGCAAGGGTGCATTCGGGCAGATGATGAGTCCAAGAAGCGCACAAGCGTCAACGAAGATCTCGCTCGGCATCCAGGGCTGCCACTATGTCCTCACTCGTGATCTGGCCAAGGTCTTGGCCCTCGAAGAGGCCCATATCGATTGCTGCGGCGTACATCTGCACCGCTAGGTCGGGGATGTCGGTCGCAATAGTGTCCCAAATGATCCGGTAGGCCACGTCGTCGTATTGGTGTGCGATGAAGTTGCGAGTGTCTTTGGCCTGGCGAAGCGGCAGGTCGGGGTAGCAAGCACTGAAATCTTCAGATAGTCGGCTGGCCGCTTCGCCGACTATCTCCAGTAGGCGCTCGGCTGCTCGCTGGGATATGCGGTTGCCCTCAAAGTCGCTGCTGCCCAGCGCGACTATCTCGCGGAGCTCTTGGGCAGCGCTGAGGATAGCCCTTATGTGGTCCGCGTCGGCTGTCCTCACAGGGGAACGGCGTCTTTGAGGATACGGGCGTGCTTTTGGGGCTTCAGTCCCTCGGAGGGGATGACGTCAACGTCGCAGCCGAGAAGTGATTGCAGTTCTGCGGTGAGGTCCGAGAGATCGAAGTAGGTAGTACCCGGAGCGAAATCGGCTACAAAGTCGCAGTCGCTGGTCTCAGTGTCGTTACCGCGGGCAGTGGAGCCGACTAGGGCTATAGATGTGGCATTGTGGCGGCGAGCAGCGTTGAGGATGGCGCCGCGTTGGGGGCCTAGGATCATTTCGCGGCGACTCATGCGGCCAGTGTACTGGGGCCGATTCATGCCTGAACCCCTGTTTTCTCCTGGGCGCAGAAGCAAGGGATGACGTGGTGGCCGCAACGGTCAAGTACCTCTACTGGTGCTCGATCAGACCAGTTCGATCTCGCAAGTAGAACCAGGGGCGCGGGCGAGGCGGGTGTCGCCGGTGAGCAGGAGGCAGTCCAACGCTTCGGCTAGGGCGATACAACAGGCGTCGTAGAGGATGGCACTGCTGTGCAGTTCCAGGCCCGGAATAGCAGGTGGAGGCTATCCGGCGCTGGTGCGTAGTGGCAGCTGGGTATATATCGGATGCACGGAGTGGATATACTCATGTCCATGACGAAACGCCTGATCGATATCGACGACGCGCTACTTGAACGGGCCCGTGAGGTCACCGGGGCCACAACCATGAAGGAAACGGTGAATTCGGCCTTGCTGCATACCGTCAAAGCCGATCTGAGGCTGCGGCACGCCCAGAGGCTCGCCAATCTTGACGGCACTGACCTCGCCGACGACGAGATCATGGCCACCGCGTGGCGCTGACCCCCCACTACCTAGCAGACAAGAGCGCGCTCGCGCGCATGAACTCCCCCGAAGTCACCCGGCGGCTCGGCCCGCTGCTGATCGACGGACACGTGGCGACTTGCCCGATCATCGACCTCGAAGTGCTCTACAGCGCCCGCTCCTTTGCCGACTACGAGCAGATACTTGACGAAAGGCGCGCCCTGCCCTCATATCCGATCACCGAAACGGTCACCGACCGAGCAATCGAAGTCCAGCACGGACTTGCCCGGCGGGGCCAGCACCGGGTTCCCCTCCCGGACCTGCTGATCGCCGCGATTGCCGAGGTCAACGACTTGACCGTCATCCACTACGACTCCGACTTCGACCGGATCGCCGCGCACACCGGCCAGCCGGTGCAATGGGTCGCCCCCCGAGGCTCGCTCTGATCATCACCACCATGTCTCCACGAAAAGGGGGAAGCTCAGCACTATCAAGGACACGGAGGAATTCCGGTTTGCAGGTAGTCGGGGTCGGAGTGGCGGCGGAGGTAGTCGATGGGCTCCGCGCAGCGGTTGAGGGTGGCAGCGGCATCGGTGGGGATGGGGGTGGGGCGCAGGGCGGAATTGGCGGTGGCGGCGAGAGCGTGCTCGAGGAGATCGGCGGCGGCGCGTATGTGGGCGGCGGTGTTGTCGGGGGTGATCATCTGCTGGAATGAGTCCGACTGCCCCAGATAGGGGGCGAGCCTCCAGTTGGTGTGGGAACCGTCGTCCTCGGCGGTGCCGAGCGTCTCCAGCACACTATCGGCGAAAGGGCCTGACGGGGTTGAGCGGAGCTTGCCAGCCATGGTGTCGATGTCATGATGATTGTCGAGATGTCGGCGAAGGTGGAGCCGGCCCAGCGCGGTCAGGCTCTTCTCGATACTCATATGGGCGGACTCCAGCGCAGATTCACAGGCATACCCGCGCTCGGCAGGCGACCACCCGCCCGCGGCTGCTTCGCCGGGGATGGATCTGAGGATTCGGACCAGTTCCAGGTTCTTGCGGTGGGCCTCTTCAAGATCCTTGAGGGCAAGGCCCCAGTCGTCTCGCAGCACAGCGATCTCCTCGGCCCATGGGGCCGGAGGTGGGCAGGGGCGCTGCATGAGGGTGATGCCGTGGGCGTGCGCTTCTCCGAAAACGGAGGAGCGGGCATGCTCCAAGCTCCACTCCCATTCGCCGATTGCGGCGAGGATCACCTCGCATTTGATTCCGCATGCGGTTTCAGCCGCTTGGCGCAGGGCGTACTCCGCCGCCCGGCGATCTTCGGCTGACGGCCAAGAAGTACTAGTGATGGCGATGATGTCGATGTCGGAGCCGGGCTTTTGAGTTCGCTTGGCGACCGAACCGAAGACCACGACACGCACGATACGCGGATCATGCTCGGCTATCGCCTCAGCGCCGCGGGCGGCATCTTCAAGAGTCGGTGCTTTGTCGACAACCAGGGTCGTCATGGGATGAGGATACCAACAATACTCGCCAACCGCAGAAGTAAATTAGTTATTTTCAATATATTTCACACAGCGATGGGCTACTGCGGCTCCTTGGCGCGGAAGTGGGGGATGACGTGGTGGCCGAATTGGCGGATGGTCTCGAGCATTACCTCTTGGGGGATGGTGCCCATTTGGATCATGCACATGATCTCGTCGCAGCCGACGGCCTCGAGCTCGCTCACGTAGCGGATGGCGTCTTCGTAGTTGCCGTAGGCGTGCTCGACGTTGAACGTGCTGGTGGCGTTGGGGCTGAGCGGGATGTTCATCTCGCTGATCTTGGCGTGGACGTTGCCCACCGCCTCGTCGATGGCCGCAGCGGTGTCCTCGTCTTCTGATCCGGCCCTGGGCGGGGGGGTGCCCAGATTCCAGTGCATGATGGCCTCGGCGAAGAACCGCTGGCCCCGGGCCCCGATGCGGAAGGCCTCTTCCCGGTCGTCGAGGATCGTGGTGGGGCACAGCGCCGAGAACCAGTCGTTGGGATGGTCGCTCACGAACCGCTCCCCAGTTCGGGTGGCGATGGCCTCGTCGTAGGTCTCCTTCATCAGCCGTATCTCGTCGGCCCCGGCGAACCCCAGCACCAGGGCGCCGATGCCCAACTCGGCGGCCAGTCGCACGGTGTCCACCTTGGTGCAGGCCAGATACAGCGGCGGGTGGGGATCCTGCACCGGTCGAGGCAAGATCGGGTGAGGCGAGATGTCGAGCAGGCCCTCCCACTCGAACTCCTCATCCCGCCAGCAGTTGGAGATGATCCGCAGCGACTCCTCCACCTGGGCGTAGGTGTCCTCGGGCTTGACCCCGAACGCCGACATCTCCTGAAGCGTGGCCCCCCGGCCCGCGCCCACATCGATCCGCCCGCCCGACAGCACATCGAGCATGGCGATGCGCTCGGCCGCCCGCAGGGGATGGTTGTAGCCGAACGGCATGCACACCACCCCGTGGCCGATGCGGATGCGAGACGTGCGGGCCGCCACCCAGGTCAGGAAGATCTCAGGGGCGCTCATGTGGGCGTACCACTTCAGGCAGTGGTGCTCCACCGCCCAGATCCGGTCGAAGCCCACTTCCTCGGCCAGCACCGCTTGGTCCACGCAGTCGCGGATGACCTGCTGCTCGGTCTCACGAGACGGATCGGCCATCTGGGCTTCAAAGATCATGGAGAATTTCACGGCCAACATTGAACCATCCACCATCCTCCAAACCCGAATAAAGGGGAATGCGCCATCGGTTGTGCCCCGTCCGGTGGGGCCTGCCGGAAGCCCTCTAGCTACCATCGACGCGGCATGGATTTCGACGAGACCCCCCAGGAAGCCGCCTTTCGAGCCGAGTGCATTGAGTGGCTGGACGCCAACCTCCCCGCCGATGGCGGCGGTGCCCGCGACCAGACGGCGATAACCATCTCGGACCCCGATGTTGAGATGGCCTATGTGAACCGGTGCAAGGCCTGGCAGCGAACAAAGTACGACGGCGGCTGGGGATCCATCACCTGGCCTGTCGAGTACGGCGGCAAGGGCCTCGGAGGCATCCAAGATGGCATCTTCAAGGAGGAGGAAACCAAGCGAGTGCAGGCCACCGGGGTGTTCGCGGTGGGCATCGGCATGGCCGGCCCCACCATCATCGCCCACGGCACCGACGCCCAAAAGGAGCGGTACCTGCCCGCCATGCTCAAGGGCGAAGAGGTGTGGTGCCAGTTGTTCTCCGAGCCAGAGGCCGGTTCAGACCTCGGCGGACTGCGCACCACCGCAGTGCGCGACGGCGACGAGTGGGTGGTCAACGGACAGAAGGTGTGGACTTCGGGCGCCCAGTACAGCGACTGGGGCATTCTGCTGACCCGCACCGACCCCGACCAGCCCAAGCACCGGGGCATCACCTACTTCCTGGTGGACATGAACACCCCGGGAATCGAGGTGCGCCCGCTAGTGCAGATCACCGGAGCGGCCCACTTCAACGAGGTCTTCCTGTCAGATGTGAGGATCCCCCACGAGAACATCCTGGGCGAGGTCAACACCGGCTGGGGACCCATCATGACCACCCTGTCCAACGAGCGGGCCCTTATCGGCAGTTCCAACGCCCGTACCCGCTTCAATGAGTTTGTGAAGCTGGCCCAGCAGACCGGCACTGATCGCGACCCGGTGATTCGCCAGGAGCTGGCCAAGACCTACACCCGCATGGAGATTCTGAAGTATCAGGGGTACCGGGTGCGGACCGCGGCCAGCCGGGGGGAGCTACCGGGGCCGGAGAGCTCCACCATGAAGCTGGCCATGTCTCTGCACTTTGGCGAGATGGGCAACTTGGTGATGGCCATGAGCGGGGCCGCCGGGATGCTCCACGGTGACAGCGCCCGAGAAGAGGGGCGTTGGCAATACGAGTTCTTGGGCCAGTGGGCGTCGCGCATCGGCGGCGGCACCGACAACATCCAGCGCAACACCATCGGTGAGAAAGTGCTGGGCCTGCCCCCCGACATCCGGGTGGACAAAGGCCTCCCTTTCAGGGAGATACCGAGTTAAGCCTCAGCTGGCGCCGTACACCGGCGCCGGTTCAGGCGAACCAGCAATGGAAGCATGCACTGCGTCGCCTATCTCGGCGGCGGCGTACTTGCGGCCCACGTCCACCACATGGCCGTGCTGCCAGCCGTCGCACACGTTGAGCGCCCCGCCGGCGATCTCGAGCACCCGGCCGGTCACGTCGCAGGCGTCTGACCCCAGCCACACCACCAACGGTGAGGCGTTGGCCGGGTCTTTGTCGTCCCAGCCGTCGGGGGCCTCCTCGGTATACATGATCCCCGCGGTCATGCGGGTGCGGGCGTCGGGGGCGATGGCGTTCACCATCACCCCGTATCGGTCCCACTCCGCGGCCTGCTGGACGGTCAGCGCCGCCACCCCGGCCTTGGCCGCGGCGTAATTGCCCTGGCCGATCGACCCCAAGAGCCCGGCCCCGGAACTGGTGTTGATCAGCCGCCCCCGCACGTTCTCGCCGGCTTTGGACCGGTCCCGCCAGTGGGCCACCGCGTGGCGGGCCGGGGCGAAATGGCCCTTGAGGTGGACCCGCATGATGGCGTCCCACTCCGGCTCGCTCATGTTGGCCAGCATCCGATCCCGCAGAAAGCCGGCGTTGCACACCAGCGTGTCGAGGCGGCCCCAAGTGCTGACCGCCTGGGCGATCATGGACTCGGCCTGGTCCCAGTCGGCCACATCGGCGGCGTTGGCCTCGGCCTCGCCCCCCATGGCCCGGATCTCGGCCACGACCTCCTGGGCGGGCTCCGACGCACCGCCCGAACCGTCGCGGTCCACGCCCAAGTCGTTGACCAGCACTCTGGCCCCCTCAGCGGCGAACTCCAAAGCGTGGGCCCGGCCCAAACCCCGGGCCGCTCCGGTGATTACCACCACCCGGCCCTCAGCGATGCCGCCCACCACTAGAGCTCCGGGTTGAGCTCGGAAGACACCATCCACATGGCGTAGTACTGAGCGGCGCCGCCATAGGCATGGCCGACGGAGATCTTGGCCCCTGGCACCTGGTATTCACCAGCCGTTCCCCGCACCTGGTTGGCCGCCTCCAGGCAGCGGATCATGCCCGACGCCCCGATGGGGTTGGACGACAAGACGCCGCCCGACATGTTCACCGGGAACGACCCGCCCAACTCGGTGTCGCCCGCGTCGGTCATCTTCCACCCCTCGCCCTCCTCGGCGATGAGGTGCCCCTCCAGCCACATGGGCTCGTACCACGAGAACGGCACGTACAGCTCGGCGCAGTCGATCTGCTCTCGGGGGTTGGTGATGCCCGCCTTGCGGTACAGGGCCTCGGAGCACTCCACCCCGGCCTGGGGCCGCACGGTGTCGCGACCGGGGAACTGGCCGAACTCGGTGCGCTTGGCGTGGGAGATGACCCACGCCGGCGGGCGGCCTGACTTCTTGGCGATGTCGTCGTTGCCCAACACCATGGCCGCCGCCCCGTCCGATGAGGGGCACGACTCCAGGAAGTGCAGCGGATCCCACAGCATGGGCGACTCCCGCACCTTCTCGATGGAGATGTCGGGCAAATGCAGGTGGGCGTACTCGTTCTTGAGGGCGTTGAGACGGTCTTTCACCGCCACCATCCAGCCGATGTGCTCGGGGGCCTTGGAGCGGGCGATGTAGTTGCGGATCCACGGGGCGAACGTGCCGCCCGCGCCCTGGCCGCCGCTCTTGCCGCCCGACAGCGCCCAGGTGGCGTTGCCCTCCGACTGCTTCTCATAGGCGACGGTCAAAACGGTGTCGTACATGCCCGACTCCACCAGATTCACCGCCGAGATGGCGGTGGACGCCCCCACCGACCCGGCGGTGTGTACCCGGTGTATGGGCTTGCCGATGGCTCCCAGCGCGTCGCACAGGCTGAGCAGCGGCATCATCACGCCTTCAAGGGCGTCGGGCGCCTTGCCGATCACGATGGCGTCTATTTCGTCAAAGGTGGCGCCGGCGTCCTCCAAGGCCCGCAACACGGCCTCGCGCACCAGGCCGTCCAGGGTCAGGTCGTCACGGCGCCGCTTGTACTTGGTCTGGCCGATTCCCAGTACCGCACATGGTCGAGGGGCCATCAGCTGTCTCCTTCCAAGACGCAAAGCAGGTTCTGTTGCAGGGCCGGCCCGCTGGATGCGTGGGCCACCCCTCGGCGTCCATCGCCGTTGCTGATAGCCCGGGCCAACTCGATCACCCGAGTGAGGCCCACCGCCATGAATGGGCTACCGGTGAGCGGCCCGCCCGAGGGGTTCACCGTGGTACCGCCGTTCAATCCGAGAGCGTCCCGCAGGATGATCTCCTCAGGGCTGTAGGTCACGGTGAGCTCGGCGATGTCCACCGGCCCGTCGTGAAGACCCACCCGCTCGGCGGCGATGCGCACCGACGGCGAGTCGGTGAGATCCCGCAGCGTGGGGTGGTGAGAGTCGATGCGGTGGTCGATGGCTCGGATCCACACCGGGTTGTCGCATAGCTCTCGGGCCTTGTCGGCCCGGGCGATGATCATGGCCGCGGCCCCATCGCTGGTCGGGGGGCAATCCAGGCGGCGCAGCGGATGCTGCACGTAGGGCTCGGCCAGCAGATCGTCCACCGACAGATCTCCGCTGAGCTGGGCGTAGGGGTTGTTCTTGGCGCTGGCATGGCTGCGGGACACCACCTCGGCGAAGTCGCGCTCGGTGGCCTTGCCCGTGGCGATGAGAGCTTGGGCCTGGAACCCGGCCTGAGTCCGAGGGTCCAATCCAATGGGGGCGTGCACGTAGGGATCGGTCTGGAGCGAGAAACCCTCGCGATAGCTGCCCGGTGAGCATTTGCCCGAGCCCGACACCAGCACCGTGTCGATATCGCCCGACTGGAGCCGCACGAATCCCTCGAACAGGGCCCAGGCGCCGTCCATCTCCACATGGCTCTCATACACCGGTGGCCACGCCCCCACCGCGTCGATGTTCATGACGAAGGCGAACGGCATCCCCGACAGGTAGTCGCAGCTACCGGCGATGGTGAAGTCGATGTCGTGGCGGTCCATGCCAACCTGCTCGATCACCGAGTTCACGCACGGCATGATCATGGCCGGCTCGCTGTCGTTGAAGTGAGCGTGGGAAGGGGTCTGTTCGAACGCGACGATGGCCACGTCCTCGGCCAGGCTTACCATGAGTGCTCCTTGAGCTCGTCGGCGGGTACGTCGGGCTCGCCGGTGGGCTCGAACCGGGCGTACACCGTTTCGGGAATGTTGCCGTAGCGGTTGTCGATGTCGGTCACCGACCGGTCTTCGGGATCACGCCAGATGCAGCGCATCCTCATCCCCACCCGCATCTCGTCCACCGTCATGTCGCGGATGTCGATGCCGATGACCGGCTGGTCGGTCCCGTCGAACAGGATGGAGCACCGCACGTAGGGCTCGGTCTCGGTCTGGCCGTAGTACTGCACCGGGTTCAACTCGGTGAACGCCACCACGGTGCCCACGTCGGACACCTCCACCTCGTCGGCCTCGCTCATCAGCACCCGGGACATGTTGTCGTAGCCCCGACCGGGCACGTACACCTTGCCGGTGACCGGGCTTCGCTGGCCGATGATCTTGCCGTCAAGCAGCCCCTGGGCGAACCGGGCCCGATGGGGATACAGCGGCTCGTTGATGCGCAGGCCGATGAGGTGCTCGGTGATGGCCACCGGCTCCTCGCCCGGTGCGATCACCTGCTCGGCGGCATCGGCCTCGGGCACGAAGTACACGTCGGCGATGGAACCGTGGCGCTCGGTGTGGAACTGGGCCCGCACCCTCATGCCGGTGCCCATGGCCGAGGCGTCGCCTCCGGTGTCCACCGCATGCACCAAGGCAGTATCGGCCCCGTCGAGCATGATGAAGGCGAAGCCGAAGGGCCGGTCGAAGGGGTGCTTGGCCGAGGGCTCGGCCACCCACGTCCAGTTCACCACCTCCCCGCCGGGGCCGACCTCCACGAGGTCGGGCGCCAGGGTGGCGAAGGTGTCCGGATCGAACTCCATGGGCGGGCACAGCACCCGGTCTCCGCACCGCTGCCCGAGGATGCGCCCGTCGCGCAACCCGGTCAGAAACGGGCCGATGACCGGCCCGGTGGTGCGGGTGTAGGGGTACTCGAGGGTGTAATCGACATCATGCAACTGGGGCACGGCGCCAAGTTCACCACACCCCCGCCTCCCGCAGCTAAGCAGACAGGGGGCCGACTCCACCCTGCCCTCGAAGCAGGCGCTTCCAATACGGCCTAGCAAATGGACTAAGGCGGGCTAAGGTAGCTGCATGACTACCTTGCAAGTGAACATCCATGCGGCGAAGAGCCGCTTGTCGGAGCTTATCCGCGAGGTGGAGGCCGGTGCCGACGTCATCGTCGCCCGGGCGGGCGAGCCGGTGGCCAAGCTGATCCCGTGGCCTCCGAAGCCGCCTGAGCGGAAAATCGGCTTTTGGGACGGACAGATACACATCTACGAGGATGACATCGTCGGCTCCGACCCCGAGATCGTCGCCATGTTCGAGGAGTCTGCGGAACGAGACCTCTACGAGCCATGAGACTGCTGCTCGACAGCCACGCCGTACTCTGGGTAGCCGGTGTTCCATCTCAGCTTGGCGAGCGGACCCAGGAGATAATCCGGTCTGCGACCGGTGTGTACTACTCGGCGGTTACACCGTGGGAGCTGGGCATCAAGAGCGCCAAGGGAAGGATTTCCTACCCGGAAGACATGATCCCCGGACTACCTTCCATCGGACTCATCGAACTGCCGATCACCGCCGCCCACGGCGAGCGGGCGGCCGCGCTGCCCCTGCATCACCAAGACCCGTTCGACCGCATGCTCGTGGCCCAAGCACAGGCCGAGTTGCTCATCCTGGTCACCACCGACCGCCAACTCTCTGCCTACGACGTGGAGATCCTCGATCCCCGCCGGTGACGGCCAGCCAAGGGGCTAGTCCAAGCCGGCGAAATAGTCCACCACGTCGTCAATGAATAAATCGGGGGCTTCGAGGGCGGCGAAGTGGCCGCCGCGGGGCATCTCGGTCCAGCGGACGATGTTGTACCAGTACTCCACCCAGGGGCGGGCCGGGCGGATGCCGTCGCCGGGGAAGCGGGCGTAGGCGGTGGGTGCCTCCACCCGGCGGTCGGGCGCCGACGAGCCCCGGCCCCCCACGCGGGTCTCGTAGTAGAGCCGGTTGGCCGAGGCAATGGTGCCGGTTGCCCAATAGACCATCACGTTGGTGAGCAGCTCGTCTTTGGTGAAGCTGGCCTCGATGTCGTTGTCGGGGCCGATGTCGCTCCACACCAGGAACTTCTCGATGATCCAGGCGGCCAGTCCGGCCGGTGAGTCGTTCAGCCCCACCGACAGCGACTGCGGGCGGGTGGCCTGCTGCTCCCGGTAACCCCTCTCCACCCGGTTGCTAGCCCCGCCCTCGGCCCTATCGGCCTTCTCCTCATCGGTGAGGTCGCGTACCGCTCCCGGAGGAGGCTCGGGAGCGATGGCCAGGTTCAGGTGGATGCCCACCAGCCGCTCGGGGACCTGGAGGGCCATTTGAGCGGTCACCATTGCCCCCCAGTCTCCGCCCTGGGCACCGAAACGCTCGTAGCCGAGCCGGCTCATCAACTCCAGCGACGCCGCGGCCATGCGCCGGGGCGTCCAGCCCGGCTCTGAGGTGGGACCGGAGAAGCCGTAGCCGGGCAGCGACGGGCACACCACGTGGAAGTGCTCCCGCAGCGGCTCGATCACCTTGGCGAACTCGGTGATCGAGCCCGGCCACCCGTGGTGGATCACCAAGGCCATGGCGTCGGGATTGCGGCTGCGGGCGTGGATGAAGTGGATCCGCTGGTTGTCGATGACCGTGGTGTACTGGGGGAATAGGTTGAGCTGGGCCTCGACGGCCCGCCAGTTGTAGTCGTGGCGCCAATACCGGCATAGCTCCTTCAGGTAGTCCAGGTCGGTGCCCTCGTCCCACCCGGCCCCGGGCAGCGGATCGAACCACCGGGTGGCGTCCAGGCGGCGGTGCAGGTCGTCGAGCACCTCGTCGGGCACCTCGATGGCGAACGGCGCCACAGCAGTCATCGCCGGCTAGCCGGTGCGGTCGTGGAGGGGGCCAGCGGGCAGGCGGCCGTCGACGTCGGTGAACCCGTAGGCGTCGGCCATGTCTCGGGCCGAGACCGCTTGGCCGGTGAATCGGGACCGGTCGGCGTCGACGGCCAGGGCGGTCACCGCCCGTCCGGTGAAGCGGGGCGACTCGGCGGCCGACAGGTCCAGGCTGGGCGGCAGTTCAACCCCGGAGTCAACGGCCACGTCGATGCGCTCGGTGCGAACGAAACCGGGCCAAACCGAGACCATCGACACCCCGGTGTCCCGGAGCTCGCGGGCGCAGTCGGCGGTCATGCGGTCGAGGGCGCACTTGCCCACCCCGTAGGCCACATGCCAGGCGTATTCCACCGCCCCCGAGGAGCTGACGTTGGCGATCAGCCCGTCGCCTTGGCCGATCATCACCGGGGCGGCCAGCACCGAGGCCACATAGGCCGAGCGGGTGCCCACGTCCATCATGTCGTCCCAGTTGGAGATGGGCACCTCCCAGAAGGGCAGCATGGCGGTCAGCTCGTCGGGAATGGCAAAGGCGTTGTTCACCAAAATGTCCAAGCGGCCATGGTCGGCGGCAATCCGGTCGAACACCGCCCGCACCGCGGCATCGTCGCGGTGGTCGCAGGCCACCGCCACCGCGGTGCCGCCCGCAGCCTCAATCTCCTCTGCGGTTGCCCCCACCGTGCCGGGCAGGGGGTGCTGGCCGGGGCTGACCGTGCGCCCGGTGACGTAGACATTCGCTCCGGCCGCGGCCAGTTCCAGGGCGCAGCCCTTGCCGATGCCCCGGCTGGCTCCGGTGACCAGGGCCACCTTGTCGGCCAAGGGCGATCCGTCGAAAATGCTCATTCTGGTTCCTCCGGTTAGTCGGTGCTCGGCGGGTTGGCGCCAGGCGGGTTGGCGCCAGGCGGGTTGGCGCCAGGCGGGTTGGCGATGGCCATGGGGGGCGACGAGCACGATGTGGACCCCTCAGCCCGAAACGGCGAGTGGCAGAACACGAACGTGTCGATCCCAGCGGCGGCGACCTCCTCGCAGCTCATCGACTCGCCCAGGCGGATGCCCTCCTTCACCAGCATGATCTGGTGGCCGGCCGACACCCAGCCGCCGGTGGCCTCGAAGTCGTGAACCCCCCACATCCAGCTGTCGGTGGACACCAGCGCCGGGCGGTGGGAGGCCAGCCACTTGTTCTCCGCGATCCACGGACCGGGCGAGGCGGCCTTGAACCGCTCCGGGTCCTCCCGGGTGAGGCTGATCCACCCAGTGCGCAGGCATAGCGCGTCGCCCGGCTCGGGTTGGGGCAAGCCTTGGCGCTCGATGGCGCCCTCGATCTGCTCAACGGTGATGCGGTGACGATCCATGAGTCGGGGCAGTCCCGCCTGGTTCGTCTCCACTTCACCAGAGGTGTCGGCCACGTAGGCGGCCACGTCGATCATCAGGCCCCGGGTGAGCAGCGGCGCCCCCCACGACGGCACGTCCATGGCGGTTACCCCCTCGGTGCGGGCCAAATCGGCGCCCTTGTGTCCGTTGTAGAAGGTGCCGTCCACCGCCGCGTGGGTGAATCCGTTGATCTTGGAGCTCATGTTGAAGGTGTACGACACCCGCTCCTCGGAATAGCCCAGCTTGGACTGGCCCAAGCCGCTGGTGCCGCTCACGATCTTCCCCTCGAAGCCCTCGCCGGGGTCATAGCCGGCCACCACCAGCGTCTGGGCGAACTGCCGATCGCCGAAGGCCGGATATCCCGGCCAGATACCGTCGCCCATCGAATAGGTGCCGATGGGCTTGGTCAGGTCCAGCATTCCCAGGGCATCAGCCCGCTTCTGATCGGTGACCTCGTTGTAGGTGCCCAGCACATCATCGGGCCCATACCGACTTGGCGCCCATGCCCCTGCGACCACCGCAGCGACGTCGAACTTCTCGTCGTCGAACTTCACTGGCGCAGCCTAGCCAGCCACCACGAAACGACTGGACAGCGGATCAGGCAAAGGCCGAGACGGTGAGTCGAGCCATCTCGCGGCGCTGGGGATAGTGGTCGGCCACCGCGAAATGCTGGGTGCAGCGCTCGTCCCACAGAATCACATCACCCTCAGCCCACTCATAGCGGATGGTGTAGTTGGGCTGGGTGGCGTGGTCGTAGAGGCAGTCGAGTAGGGCATCGCTCTCGGCCCGGTCGAATCCCACCAAGTGGCTGGTGAAGTTCTTGTTCACGTTGAGATAGCGGCGGCCGGTGTCGGGATGGACGGCGATCACCGGTCGCTCGGCTCCCGGGAACTGCTCCTTGGTGCGGTCATACAGCTCGACGCCGGCCTTGGACTTGAACGACTGTCCCGGCCCTATGTCATGCCAGGCGCTAACCCCCTCCAGCCGATCCCGCAGAGTCTCCGACAGACCGTCGTAGGCGGCGTACATACTGGCAAAAAGGGTGTCGCCGCCCCGAGCGGGCATCTCGATGGCCCGCAGCGTGCCCAGAATTGGGGGATCGGGGTCCCAAGTGACGTCGGTGTGCCATTTGTCCTGGTAGGGCGGGCGCTCCTCGTCGTCGACGATGCGCTCAACCTTGGCCTCAACCGCCCCCGCCACCCTGCCGATGGGATGGATATAGGGCCGGCCCCAAGGGGCCAGGAACTCCATCTGGTGGGTGTCCTCAATGGATTGACCGGGGAAGACCAGCACCAGATGCTCCAATAGATGCTTGTACAGCTCGTCGCGCTCGCCATTGGCCAGCGGCTCTCGCAGATCGATGTCGGTAACCCGGGCCCCGAGCACTCCCCCGATCGGCTCCACCGTCCATTCAGCCATGACTGTCTCCTAGAAGAAGCCGCGACCTTGGACGGCGGCGTTGGCCAGCCAGATCTCGAAGTCCTGGATCGACTGGGACATGGCCTGGCCGATGAGATCCAGCTTGCGCACCTGCTCAATGCGGGCGCTGGCCTGTTCCAGTTCCCGTTTGGAGAGCAGCTCGGTGAAGATCCCACAGGCGTGGGCCAGACAAATGATCACCACGTCGCGGGGGCTGGGGATCTCGTCGCTGAACAGCACCCCCATGATCCGCAGCTTGACCTCTCGCTCGGCCTCACCGTCGACCATCGGATAGCGCCGGGACCGGAACACCCACAAGAAGCGGTCGTCCTCTTTCTCTAGGATGCCCCTCTCTACCAACCGAGCCAGAGTCGCCTCTCGGATCTCCGGCGCCTTCTGGGCCGTCTGCTCCACCCAGTGCCGGGCATCCTTTTCGTGCCCTTCGGCATCCTGCCCCTTGGCGATCATGGCCAGCGTCGGGTCCAATAAGTCGTCGCCCACCGGGGTGGCATCTACCAAGATCAGGTGCTCCAAGTCGGTGTCGATCCGGTTCTCCATCGCCAGCTCCATCAAAACCGCCCCGGAAACTGCCCGGTCCATGGACGACTGGGGCACGTTGATGAACTTCCCGTCGTCGTCGCGCAACAACAGCAAGAGGATCTCTTCAACAAATCTCAACATGGAAATACCCTTTCGGCCTTTGTGCGACGGTCGCACAAAGTTGCTTCAACAAATCTCAATATGAGCCTAACGATAGGCGATGATCTCCTCGCCGTATTGATGCAGAGCCTCGACAATTTGAGAGCGGTTGTCGCCGGCGATAGGGGCCGCCATCCCGGTGACGCCGATGTCGGCCTGGGCGGCAATGTTCTCCCGGTGGCGGTCGGCGTTCCAGCCCGGCGTGCCCGCTGCCCCCGCATCGAGGTCCATGTACTTGATGTCGATGGGCTCGGTGCGGCCCACTGACGCGGCGTGGTCGTGGAGATAGGCGATCATCTCGGCCAGATCGTCGAGGGTCTCCAGATGAGCCGAGCGTCGGCGGGAGGCCAGTGCCGCCGGGTTGGGCATGGGCATCCACCCCTGGGCTTTCTCGGCCACCCGGCGGCGGGACAGCTTGGAGTTGCCCCCGATCCACACCGGCACCGGCGATTGCACCGGGGCGGGAAGGCCGGTGCTGTCGGCGATGGTGAAGTTGAGCCCTTGGTAGTTGACCGTCTCTCCGGTCCAGATCAACCGCATGACCTCAAGGCACTCGTCGAACAGGGCATTGCGCTGCTCGAAATCCACGCCCACCGCCTCGAACTCCGATAGTAGGTAGCCAACTCCGGCGCCGAGGATCACCCGGCCGCCGCTGAGTCGATCCAGGGTGGCGACGGTCTTGGCCAAGATGGCCGGGTTGCGGTAGGGCAGCGGAGTCAGGTTGGTGAGCAGCCGCAGCCGGGTCGTGGCCCCCGCGGCCACCGCCAATGCCACAAAGGGATCTAGGGCATCGTGGCCCCCGCTGGCCAGCCAGGGGTCGCTGGGAAGCGGATGCTCGGTCAGCGAGCAGGAGTCGAACCCGGCCGCCTCGGCCGCCCGAGCAAACTCGGAAACGGCCGAGGCGGTGAGGAATTCGGGGTTCTGCGGATGGGCCATCAGGGGAAAGCCGAAACTGAATTTCACTCCCCCAGTCTTCTCGATGGCCCGGTCAGTTGATCAATTGCCACCCTCTTTGACCTCGACGGTGCGGCGGGCGTAGTCGTTGCCGTACACGTCATGGCCCGCGGCTTCGAGGTTGGCGATGGCCTCTGCCGCGATATCGGTGCGGAACGCACCGGCGTCGGGAGCGGCCTGAAGGATGCCCTGAGACGTGGCCACATCAATGGTCTGGTCATACAGAGCCTGATCCATGATCCCGACCCCTCCTGGCGATGGCCAGATGAGGGCGTTGATCTCGTTCATCATCCACGCCTGGTGCGCGGGCCCGCCGAAGGGCGGCGATGCCCCCACCACGATGTCAACGCACTCATCGAAGTTGTCGCGGCAATGGATCCAACCACGCAGCGACGCCTCCACGAAGCGCACCGCAATATCGCGGTACTCCGCATCGGTCTCGAGCTTGTCGGCATCGGCCCAGATGGCGTCCTGCAACATGGCTGTGCCCACGTCGTTCCAATCGATAACCGAGAAGTCTTCGGGCTGGAACAGCTCACCGGTTTCGGGATTGATGGTCTCGAGCACCTGGGCGTACTCGTTGTAGATCATCGCCTGGGCGGCGTCGATGTCTCCGAGGACGAGCGCGGTCATGTTGAAGTCCTGTTGGACCAGGGTCACATCCGACTGCGGGTCGAGGCCCACGCTGTTGAGGCCAGCTAAGAGCTCGAACTCGTTGCCGAAGCCCCAGTTGCCCACCAGCTTGCCTTCGAGGTCGGCAGGGCCGGCGATGCCGGCGTCCACGAACGACACCTGCAAAGTGCCGCTGCGCTGGAAGACCTGGGCGATGTTGGTGATGTTCAGCCCTTCTTCACGGGGTACTAGCCCGCGCGGGACCCACGAGATGGCGAAGTCGGCTCCCCCCGAGTCCAGCACCGTGGCTGGCACGATGTCGACCGCGCCGTCGATGATGGTCACGTCGAGGCCGACGTCCTCGTAGAACCCCAGGTCGCGGGCGGCAAAGTAGCCGGCGAACTGCGACTGCGGGACCCACTGGAGCTGAAGCGATACCTCTTGGAGCTCCGCGGGCGCCGGAGCCTCAGTTGGCTCGGGTTCTGGCGCGGGCGCCTCCGTTGCCGACGCAGGCGCGGGCTCGCTTACGTCATCATCGTCGTTGCCGCAGCTCGCGGCAACGAGACCGAAGACAAACAAGACCGCAAGCAGGCGCCAAATTCTTCGTATGCTCATTTCTTTTCCTTTCATGTTTCTTCCCGATGGGAACGAATCAATGAGTGCCAAGGCATGGCCACTCGCTCGAGCACTGTGACGGCTATGTACAACACGGCCCCAATGGTGGTGCCGGCCAGCACCGCGGCCCACGCATCGTCGTAACGGGTGAGGCCCGCCGATTGCGTGATCAACGGGCCCAGGGCGTCTTGTCGTCCGCCGAAATACTCGGCGACGATCGCCGCGATGACGGCCAGCGATGTCGACAGCTTCAGCGCGGTGAAAAAGAACGGCATGGCGTTGGGGATCCGAACTTCGCGGGAGATGCGCGACCGGCTGGCCGCATAGGACTCCATAAGCTCGACCTGGCTCCGATCCACCTGGGTGAGACCCCTGGTGGTGTTGATGAATATGGGGAAGAAAACGAGCGCCACGACTATGGCCTGGTTGGAGCGTGCTGAGGTGAGTCCGAACCAGTTGTTGAAGATCGGGGCCAAGGCGATGATGGGAATGGCGTTGATGGCCACGGCCAATGGCGTGATGGTCTCGTTCGCAGTCCGGAAACGAGTCACCAACAGCGCAGCCAGAACGCCGAGAATGATGCCCGCCAAGAGGCCGGAAACCACGACGTAGCCGGTGATGCGGGCCCCTTGGTACACCTCACTCCAGTTGTCGATCAGCGCTCCGACGATCTCGCTCGGCGCGGGCAGCACAAACCCCTGGGGGTTGAAGAGAGCGAGCACGCCTTCCCACAATCCGAAGAGGACAACTCCGGTCACGATGGGAGCAGAAAACCCCTTCAGGGTGTTCACTCCTCCACCTTCCGCAGGGCCACCCGCACCTCGGTGACCTTGGTGTGGAATGCAGGGTCATCGCGCACCGAAGCTTGGCGTTCGCCGAGGTCAACTTCGATGACTGAGGCGATATTCCCCGGACGGGGTGACATCACCACCACACGGGTGGACAGATAAACCGCCTCGGGAATCGAGTGGGTGACGAAGACCACCGTGGTCTCAGTCTCCTTCCAAATCCGCAGCAGCTCATCTTGCATGTGCTCGCGGGTCATCTCATCAAGCGCCCCGAACGGCTCGTCCATGAGGAGCAGCGCCGGGCTGAACGACAGGGCCCGGGCAATGGCCACTCGTTGCTGCATGCCGCCTGACAATTCGGACGGATGATGGGTGGCGAACTCGCCAAGCTTCACCAACTCCAGCATCTCTTTGGCTCTCCGCCGCCGATCGCCCTTGGTCCAACCCATCAGCTCGAGCGGGAGTTCGATGTTCTTGGACACCGTGCGCCAATCGAAGAGTCCAGCCGTCTGGAAGGCCATCCCGTAGTCCCGGTCGAGGCGGGCCTGCTCCGCTGGCTTGGCATTCACCTCTACCGAACCGGTGCTGGGCGCGATGAGAGCGGCAATCAACCGCAGCAAAGTGCTCTTTCCGCACCCTGACGGGCCGATGAGCGTCACGAATTCTCCAGGTCTTACGGCCAAATCGATCTCGGCCAAGGCCTCCACCTGGTTGCCCTTGCCGGGATTGAACACCTTGGTTGCCCCCCGGATGTCGATCACGTTCATACGGTCGCTCCCTTGTCTTGGCGACCAACGACGAGCCGCTCCAGCCCGGTCACCACCAGGTACACGAATATCCCCAAGGCGGCTGCTCCCAGCACGCTGGCGAATAGGCGATCAGGACCCGTCGTGTAATTGAATGCCTCCCGCAGGATCCTCCGTCCGAGTCCGCCTACGACCCCCGAAGAGATTTCCCCGACGATGGCGCCCACAATGCTGGCCGTCGCCGCGATCTTGAGCGCGGCAAACAAATAAGGCAGCGATGCCGGGAGGCGCAGTCGCCACAGCGTCTGGGACCAGTTGGCGGCATACGACTCCATCAGTTCTTGGTTCTCAGGCCGAGGCGATTGCAGCCCTCGCAGACCGTTGACCGCGACCGGGAAGAAGGTGAGGTAGGTGGCAATGATGGAGACCGACATCCAGTCCTGCCACTCCCACGGGAAGACGTCGAAGTTCTTGCGCCCCCAGATCACGATGATGGGGGCGATGGCGATGAGCGGAATGGTCTGGCTGGCGATCACGAACGGGAGAAGGCCCTGTTCAAGCCGCCGCCACTGGGCCAAGGCCAGCGCGATGGCCATGCCGATCACCAGGCCCACCATGAACCCAGCGAAGGCCTCCCGCAGCGTGAACAACGCCTCATCAAGCAGGATGAGCACGTAGATCTGGTCCTCGCCCCCGGGCGTCTCGCCGAACTGGCCAATGATCTTGCCAATCGGAGGCATGGTCAGGTCGTCGGTGCGGGGCAGAACCGACCCCACCACGGGCCAGTCGTGTTGCCGGTCGTCGATAGCCTGGCCGACCTCCTTGTAGCCGGCGTACAACGCGGCGAGCAGACCCATGAACACCACGAAAGTCACCGTCTGGCGGATGATGCGCACAGTGGTGTCGCGGCGCGCCTCGTGAGCCGCCTGCTGCCTGAGGCGGTGCTGGCGAACGAGAGGGTCCTCCGTCTCGGCCATGGTGTCGGTCGCCGGCATTGCGCTCTCTAGCCGCTCATCGCCGGAATGATCTGCTGTCCGTAGGCGCTGAGGGTCTCCTCTTTCTGGTCGTGCATGAGATAGATGGCGAACTGATCGACACCCAGGGACTCGAGCTCGCGCAGACGGGCCAGGTGGGCGTCCTCGTCTCCAAGGAGGCAGAAGCGGTCAATAATTTCGTCGGGCACGAAGTCGGTGTGGTCATGGCCCGCTTTGCCGTGTCCGCTGTAGTCGTATCCCTCGCGTCCCGCGATGTAGTCGGTGAGTGCTTGGGGCACGCCCGCACCCTGGTCGCCGTACCGAGACACCAGGTCGGCCACGTGGTTTCCCACCATCCCTCCGAACCAACGGCACTGCTCTCGCTGGTGCTCGATGTTGCCTCCCACATAGGCGGGCGCGGCCACGCAGATATACAGGCTCTCGGGATCGCGGCCGGCCTCCTCGGCGGCCTGTCGGACAGCAGCAATGGTCCATTCGGCGATGGCCGGATCGGCCAGTTGAAGGATGAAGCCGTCCGTCTCGCTTCCACACAAGTGCAGCGCCTTAGGACCGTAGGCCGCCATGAGCACCTTGAGCTCGGACTCACCGGCCCACGGAAAGTGCTGCCGGGTGTCGTTGTAGGTGGTCTCCCGGCCTTCGGCGAGATCCTTGATCACCCGCATCGACTCGCTCAATGTGGCCAGGCTGCGGGGCTTGTGGCCGATCACCCGCATGGCGGAATCACCTCGGCCGATGCCGCAGACGGTGCGGTTTCCGAACATCTCGTTCAAGGTGGCGAACATCGACGCAGTGACCGTCCAGTCCCTCGTTCCGGGGTTGGTGACCATGGGCCCGACAGTCATGCGTTCGGTGGCCGAGAGCATTTGGCTGTAGATCACAAAGGGCTCTTGCCACAGCACATGGCTGTCGAAGGTCCAGCCGTAGGCGAAGCCGAGCGACTCAGCCCGCTTGGCCAACTCGACCACCCTCCATGCCGGAGGATCGGTCTGAAGAACAACGCCGAATTCCATGTCTACCCCCTCATCCGAACGACCGCCTGCTAACGCAGGACGGCCTCACTCATTGGTCGGAAAGCCCAGATCGACTGAGCTGGTCGCGGGATCGGGCCACCGGGCGGTCATCACCTTGGGCTTGGTGTAGAAGCGGATTCCCTCGGGGCCGTACATCGTGGTGTCGCCGAACAGGGAATCCTTCCATCCTCCAAACGAGTGGTAGCCGACCGGTACGGGTATTGGGACGTTGATGCCCACCATTCCCGCGTCGGCGTCGGTTTGGAACCGGCGGGCTGCCCCACCGTCTCGGGTGAAAATGGCGGCACCGTTTCCCCATGGATTGTCGGCAATGAGCTGTACCGCCTCGCCATAGGTGTCGCACCGCACCACGCTGAGGACGGGACCGAAGATCTCGTCCTTGTAGGCGTCCATGTCGGTGGTGACGTTGTCGAGCAATGACACGCCGAGAAAGAAGCCATCGCCGTCGAATCGGGTTTCTCGGCCATCGACCACCACGGTTGCCCCCTGCTCAGCGGCGGAGCCGACGTAGCCGGCAACCCGATCGCGGTGCTCGCGGGTGATCAGAGGCCCCATGTCCGATCCCGGATCGGTGCCTTCGCCGATGACCAGCTTCTCCATGCGGAGCTTGATGGCCTCCACCAGGGCGTCGGCCACCTCGCCCACCGCGGCCACCACCGAGATCGCCATGCAGCGCTCTCCCGCCGAGCCGTAGGCCGCCGACACCGCCGAGTCGGCCGCCAGCTCCACGTCGGCATCGGGCAACACCACCATGTGGTTCTTGGCTCCGCCCAGTGCCTGCACCCGCTTTCCGTGCGAAGTGCCCGTTGTGTACACGTAGCGGGCAATCGGCGTCGACCCCACAAAACTGGCCGCCTTCACGTCGGGATGCTCCAGCAGCCGGTCCACGGCCACCTTGTCGCCGTTCACCAGGTTCAGCACCCCCGGTGGGAAGCCCGCCTGCTGAAAAAGCTCGGCGATGAACATCGGGGCCGACGGGTCGCGCTCTGAGGGCTTGAGCACAAAGGTGTTCCCGCAGGCGATGGCGTTGGGCGCCATCCACATCGGGACCATGGCCGGGAAGTTGAAGGGGGTGATTCCGGCCACCACTCCGAGGGGGCGGCGCACGGTGTAGACGTCGATCCCAGTGGACGCCGCTTCGTTGTGGCTTCCCTTGAGCTGCTCGGCCAGGCCGCAGGCGAACTCGATGTTGTCGATGGCCCGGGCCACCTCGCCCCGAGCATCGCCGTGAACCTTTCCGTGCTCGGCAGTGAGGCGATTGGCGATCTCCTCGGCGTTTTCCACCACCAAGTTCCGGAAGGCGAACATCAAAGCGGTGCGCCGGGCGACGGAAACATGGCCCCACTCCTCGAACGCAGCCTTGGCCGAGGCCACCGCGGCATCGACCTCCTCGGCCGAGGCCAGCGAGAGCTGTCCGGTCTGCTCACCGGTGGCCGGGTTGAACACCGGTGATGTCCGGCCCGAAGTACCAACAAATTGCTGGCCGTCGATTAAATGATGGATTTCACGCATTCGCCCTCCGGAAGTCCAGGTTCTAGATCAGATAGGAGCTGAGACCGCGGCGCAGGTATTGCCCGTCGCCCATAGAACCCAGGTACTGGTTGTCGTCGATGATGATCCGGCCCCTCGACAGCACGGTGTCCACATGGCCCCCCACCTCGATCCCCTCGTATGCCGAGTGGTCGATGTTCATGTGGTGGTTGTCGACGCTGATGGTCCAGGTTGCCCGGGGGTCATAGATCACCACGTCGGCGTCGGCGCCGGGCTGAATGGTGCCCTTGCGGGGGTAGAGGCCCATCATGCGGGCGGGGGTCGTGGAGCACAGCTCCACCCACCGGGGAAGGGTGATCTCCCCAGCCACGACCCCTTGATAGATCAGATCCATCCGGTGCTCGACCGTTCCGAGGCCGTTGGGGATGGCCCGGAAATCGCCGACGCCCAACTCCTTCTGCTCCTTCATGCAGAACGGGCAGTGGTCGGTGGACACCACCGCCAAATCGTTGGTGCGCAACCCCTTCCACAGCTCGTCTTGATGGTGGTCGTGCCGGGCGCGAATCGGCGTCGAACAGACATACGCAGCGCCGTCCCAACCCTGATCGAGGTGCTCTTCGAGGCTGAAGTACAGGTACTGAGGACAGGTCTCGGCGAACACGTTGGCGCCGTTGTTGCGGGCGATGGCCACCTGTTCCAACGCCTGTTTGGCGGAGAGATGCACGATATAGAGCGGGGCGGCACCCACCTTGGCCAACTGGATGGCCCGATGGGTGGCTTCCGACTCAAACTCAGCCCGCCGCACGTACCCGTGGTTCACCGGGTCGGTCTCGCCCCGCTCGAATGCCTGTTCGGCCAGCACATCGATGGCGATCCCGTTCTCGGCGTGCATCATCATGAGCCCGCCGTTGCCGGCGCACTGCTGCATGGCCCGCAAGATCTTGCCGTCGTCGCTGTAGAACACGCCGGGGTAGGCCATGAAGAGCTTGAAGCTGGTGACCCCCTCGTTGACCAGCAGGTCCATCTCCTTCAGGGCCGCGTGGGTGACGTCGCCGATGATCATATGGAAGCCGTAGTCGATGGCGCACCGGCCCTCGGCCTGCTCCATACGGGCGTCGAAGCACTCACGGACGTCGAGCCCGTAACTCTGGGTGGCGAAGTCCACGATGGTGGTGGTGCCTCCCCAAGCCGCGGCGCGGGTGCCGGTCTCGAAGTCGTCGGACGCGATGGTGCCCCCGAAGGGCAGCTCCATGTGGGTGTGCACATCAACCCCGCCGGGCACAACGAGCTTGCCGCTGGCGTCGATCACTCGGTCAGACCCGTTCTCCGCTGAGGTGGCGAGGTCGGATCCCGGTTGCAGCACCGCGACGATGACCTCGCCGTCGATCAGGACCTCGGCCGGATCAGCCCCCGTCGAGCTCACCACCGTTCCGTTCTTGATGAGCGTTGTCACAGCACTAAACCTCCCTGTCTATTTCCTCAATGGTCTCGAGAATGGCGGCGATCCCTACGTCGATCTCAGCCTCGTTCACATCCAGCATCGGGGTGATCCGAAGGGCGTTGCCGTAGAGGCCCCCCTTGCCCACGAGCAGCCCCCGCTGCTTGCATCCCTCGAGAAGTTCGCCAGCCCGGCCCGCGTCGGGCTGAATGGTGCCTGGCTCCACAATCTCGATCGCCTGCATCAGACCCTTGCCCCGCAGTTCGACGATCCACGGTGTGCGATCGACCACCGGCTGCAACGCGTCGGCCAGCTTCTTGCCCATGCGCATGGCGTTGCCCTGGAGATCGTTGTCCCGCACATAATTCAGCGTGGCCAGCCCGGCGGCAGTCGACAGAGGGTTTCCGCCAAACGTCGAGAAACTCAGGGCAGTGATGGTGTCCATGATCTCGGCTCGGGCCACGATGCCCGCCAACGTGATCCCGTTTCCCACGCCCTTGGCGAAGGTGAGCATGTCGGGCACAATGTCGTGGGCCTGGTAGCCCCAGAAGTGCTCGCCGGTACGCCCCCACCCGGTTTGCACCTCGTCGGTCACGAACAGGATCCCCCGGTTGGCCAGCACCTTGTGCATCGACCCGAAGAAGCCGTCAGGAGGCGTGGCAAACCCGCCGACCCCCTGGATGGGCTCGGCGATAAGGCAAGCTGCCTCTCCGGTCGTCATCATGTCGATCACCTGACGGAGGTCATCAGTGCAGGCCTCGGTGAACTCGTCGTCGTCCAAGTGCCGGAATGGGCTGCGCAGCTTGTAAGCCCCGTGTACGAAGTTCACCGACAGTCCTGACAGCGCGGTGGACGACCACGACGAGTGCGAGGTGATGGCCTGGGCCGTGAAGGAGCGGCCGTGATAGCTGTTGCGCATGGCCAGCACCTCATTCGACTTGCGGTAGCTGGTAGCCAGCAAGATGGCGGTGTCGTTGGCCTCGCTCCCGGAGGTGGTGAAGAACACCCGGGCGTCGGGAATGCCGCTGATGGCCGCGATCTCCTCGGCCAGCTCGATCATGGGCTCGCAGAGATAGAGCGTGGATGTGTGCAAAACCTTGGCGGCCTGCTCTTGGATGGCCGCGGTGACCGCGGGGTTGTTGTGCCCAACCATGGTGGTGAGCACACCGCCGAAGAAGTCGAGATACCGGTGGCCCTCGACGTCCCACACATAGCTCCCCTGGCCGCGCTCGATGCTGATGGGCTCGGCGTACAGCGGCTTGACATACGAGGGCAGGATTGCCTGGTAGCGCTGGTGGAGCTCGGCGTTGGTGGTCACAACTCTTGGCTCATGCCTTGGTGAGCGGCCCGTACATGTCGGGGCGGCGATCTCGGTAGAAGGCCCATTGGGAGCGGACCTCGTCGATCAAGGCCAAGTCGAGGTCGCGGATCACCAACTCTTCTTGTTGGTCCGACGCCGGATCCTCGACGAACTGGCCTCGGGGGTTGGCGAAGTACGACGTGCCGTAAAAGTCGTTGTCGCCCAGCGGCTCAATGCCCACCCGGTTGATGGCCCCAACGAAATACATGTTGGCAGCCGCCGACGCCGTCTGCTCGAGCTTCCACAGATAAGCCGACAAGCCCCGGCTGGTCGCCGAGGGGTTGAACACCATCTGGGCGCCATTGAGGCCCAGGGCCCGCCAACCTTCGGGGAAGTGCCGGTCGTAGCAGATATAGACCCCGACCCGGCCCACCGCGGTGTCGAACACCGGATAGCCCAGGTTGCCGGGACGGAAGTAGAACTTCTCCCAAAAGCCCTTCACTTGGGGAATGTGGGTCTTGCGGTACTTGCCCAGATAGGTTCCATCGGCGTCGATGACCGCCGCAGTGTTGTAGAGGAATCCCGGCTGCTCCTCCTCATACATCGGCAGCACCAACACCATGCCGTGCTTGGCCGCAATCTCCTGGAACCGCTTGGTGGTGGGGCCATCGGGGATGGCCTCGGCATAGCTGTAGTACTCGGGCTCTTGCACCTGGCAGAAATAGGGGCCATTGAAGAGCTCTTGGAAGCACATCACCTGGGTTCCCGCAGCCGCGGCCTCGGCCACATACTTCTCGTGCTGCTCGACCATGGACTCCTGGTCACCGGTCCACGCGGCCTGCACGATTGCCGCCCTGACAACATCGGACATGGGGCGCCTCCCAAGCTTTTTGTGACGCAATCAAGGGTTAAATACTCGAATGCGCTGACTTAAGGAACAAACCTCCGATTATTGCCTACGGGAACCAGCGTTCGCAAGAGTCTCTTGCTCCACAGGCGGGTTGAGGCGGGGTTTCTATTGGGAAGAAGCCTCGCTTGGCAGGGTCAAAACCCGGTCAAGCTCCGAGTGCATGTTCACGAGGCGACAATCGAAGTCGCCCAACACCAACTCGTCGATCCCGTTGGAGGCCATCCCGGCCTGCACCCGTCCAATTCCGTCGAGATCTTGGTTCACCACTTCGGCAATAACCGTCCCCTCGGGAAAGTGGATCATCTCGGCAGGCGCCGCCCGGTCGCCAAGGCGGTGGAACAGCCAGAAGTCGAAGTGCGAGTGCCCGGCGTGGTCGCCGGGGCGGGCTCGGAAGATGGTGAGCATGTCGCTGTGCACGTTCAGCACCACATTGGGGAACACCAGATAGTGGTAGTCGTCGAGGATCTGCTCGTCGGTGTAGTGACTGAAGTCCACGCCCTCGGAGGCTGCTCGGTCTCGTACCAGTTCCACTGCCCAGCCCCGGGCGCTTCGACCGGCCAAGTCGACCGAGTCGCCGGGCTGGAGTCCCAACATGGTGCTGTAGTTGTCCACGAAGGCTTGAGCCACCTCGTCTTGGTCGGCCTCTGGGAACCGGGGTGAGCCGATCCCCAAGGGGATCTTCATCATGGAGTGGCCCCGGTCCCACAGCTCATAGGTGGTGTTGAGGGCATCCATGAAACCCCGCAGGCCGGGATGCAGACCCTCCAAGTGGTAGGCCTCGTTGAAGGCGTCCACCGTGGTCTTCCAGTTGCCCGCCAGCGGAATGGTCCAGGCTGCCGTCAGCGTTCGCTCCCCCAAATTGAACGGGGCCAGCGTGTCGGGAACCGGGTCGAGGAACTCGTCGAGGTCGGGACCATCATGAGCCGGGTTGATGAACACCATCTGATGCCAGGTGCCCAGCCGCACTGGGGCTAGCGACAGGTTCTCGTTGGCGACTGTGCCGAAGTGCTTGCGGTACACGATCTCCTTCAGCGAGCCATCCAAGCCGTAGCACCAGTCGTGGAAACCGCAACGCAGCTCTTCGGCAGTGCCCTTGCCCTCGCACAGCTGGAACCCCCGATGGCGACAGGCGTTGTGGAATGCCCGCAGCTCGCCGTCGTGGCCCCGCACCACCAGATAGCTCTGGTCGCCCATGCGATACTCGAACCAGTCGCCCGGCTCGGCCACGTCGCTGGTCAAACAGGCCAGCTGCCAAGTGGACGGCCACAGCTGCTCTCGCTCTAGTTCGGCATACTCTTCGCTCAAATAGCGGCCCTTGGGCAAGCGGGCCGGGGTTCCGTCCCCATTGCCGAGGCGAAGCTGGTACTGGTCGAGGTCGAGGGCCATGGCCTGTTTGCTGCTACCGGGTGCCGCGCACCAACCGGCCGGGGCGGGCCCCGGTGTCGTTGCCGTGGCTGCGGGTCACCTCGCCGGCCACGACGGTTGCTGCATAGCCGTCAGCCTGCTGGTCGAGGCGGCGGCCTCCGGCGGGCAGATCGTGGACCACTCGGGGGGAGCGCAGGGTCAGGGCTTGATGGTCGATGACGTTCACGTCGGCCCGCTTGCCTGCTTCCAAAGTTCCGCGGTCACCCAGCCCGTACAGGGAAGCGGTGTCGTTGGTCTGCTTCTTCACCACCCACTCCAGGGGGAGCTGCTCGCCCCGGGTGCGGTCCCTGGTCCAGTGGGTGATCATGAAGGTGGGGATGGAGGCGTCGCAGATCATGCCGCAGTGGGCCCCGCCGTCGGACAGCCCCGACACCCCGGCGGGGTGCAATAGCTGCTCTCGGATGACGTCGTGGTTCTCCTCGTAGTAGTTGAACATGGGCAGCATCATCAGCGCGTGGCCGTCTTCTTCAAGGCTGAGGTCGTACAGCATCTCCATCGGGTCCACTCCCCGGGCCTGGGCCATGGCCGTCACCGTGCGGTCACCGGTGGGCTCGTAGTCGGGCGGGTCGCCGATTGCGTACAGCTTGTGGATCATCGACGCCACCATGGCCGGCATCTGGTCGAACAGCACGGTCGGGTCGGGAGGCAGGTCGTCCTCGCCCAAGATGGCCGACCGGACCGCCGGCTTTTTGAGCTCGGCCACTAGCTGGTCGAAGGGCAGATGGGCCAGCGAGGCGAAGGTGGGCCGCTTGGCGAAGGCATGGTTGGTCTGCAAGCCGATGAGCATCCCGAACGGGCGACCGGCGATCTGGGGGTACACCCGGGCGCCGTCGTCAACTGCCCGTAGCGACTCGTCCATCATCTCCCGCCACAGATCGGGAGCGGCCTCCACCTGCAACAGGGCGAAGCTCACCGGCACGTCGAAGTGGGCCGACAGCCGGCGCATCCAGTCCATCTCCTTGGGCGGCGCCACCAGATCCAGCCCGGCCGCACCCGCGGGGGCCAGCTCGAACACGCCGGCGCCGGCATCAGCCAGCGCCCGGCCCAAGCCGAACAGCTCGTCCTCGGCGGCAAAGGTGCCCGGCACCGGCTCGCCGTCGATGGCCCGGTGGCCCAGCGTGCGGGAGGTGGAAACCCCCAGCGCGCCGGCCTCGATGGCCTCGCGCACGATGGCGTACATGGCCTCGATGTCTTCGGGAGTGGCCGGCTCGTTGCGGGCCCCCCGGTCGCCCATGACATAGCCCCGCACTGCGCCGTGGGCCACCTGGGCAGCCACGTCGATCGACAGCTCGCGCTGTCCCACCACATCGAGGTACTCAGGGAAGCTCTCCCAACCCCACGAGATGCCCTCAGACAGGGCAGCGCCGGGGATGTCCTCCACGCCTTCCATGAGTTGGATGAGCCAGTCCTCCTTGCCGGGCTGTACCGGGGCGAACCCCACCCCGCAGTTGCCCATCACCACGGTGGTCACCCCGTGGTTGGACGACGGCTGGAGCTTGTCGTCCCAGGTGACCTGTCCGTCGTAGTGGGTGTGGCAGTCCACGAACCCGGGAGTCACCAGCAGCCCGGTGGCGTCGATGGTCTTGGCCGCCTCGGGGGCGGGACCGCCGCTGCGGTCCACCACCGCCACCTTGCCGTCCTTTACGCCGATGTGGCCCGTGAAGCGGTCGGCACCGGTGCCGTCCACGATGGTGCCGTTGGAAATAACCAGGTCAAGCACAGCTTTGCCTCCTGCTTTGCTCGGTGTTCTGTTGCTAGCCGGCTGCTCCTGCTCGAAGCAGCTTGCCGGGGCGAGCCCCGGTGTCCTCACCGTTGCGTCGGATCACCACCCCGCTGACCAGGGTGGCCACATACCCGGTGGCCCTCTGGTCGAATCGCCGGCCTCCGGCGGGGAGATCGGCTACCAACTTCGGGGGGTGCAGCGTGAGCCGCTCGTGGTCGATCACGTTGATGTCGGCCTTCATGCCCGGCTCCAGTGTGCCCCGGTCGGTGAGACCGTACAAACGGGCGGTGTCGCGGGCCTGCTTTCGCACCACATACTCCAAGGGGAGCTTCTCGCCCCGCTGGCGGTCTCGGGCCCAGAACGTGAGCAGCCAAGTGGGCATGGAGGCGTCGCAGATGGCGCCGCAGTGGGCACCTCCGTCGGACAATCCCGACACCCCTGAGGGGTGAAGGAACATCTCCCGCACCGCGTCGGCGTTGCCGTCGCTGTAGTTGAGGAACGGGAACAGCAGCAGTGCCCGGCCGTAGTCCTCCAAAAGCAGGTCGTACAGCAGATCCTCGGTATCGCGGCCCTGGGCCTCGGCGATGGCGGCCACCGACCGCTCGGGGCCGGGCTCATAGTCGGGGGGGTCGCCCAGCACGTAGATGCGGTGGAGCTGGGTGCCCATGTACTCGGCGAACTGGTTGGTGAACGAGCTCTCCTCCGACAGGATCGCCGCCTTGCGCTCGGGGCGGCGCAGCTCGGCTACCAATTCCTCGAGGGGCAGCTCGGCGATCTCGGCGAAGCTGGACCGGCTGCTGAATGCGTGGTTGGTCTGAAGCCCGATCAGGATGCCATTGCACCGGGGGGCCACCTGGGGATGGAGCTGGGCCCCCTCGGCCACAGCGTCAGCCGACAGATCCATGATCTCGCGCCACATCTCGGGAGCGGCGTCGATCTGCACCAGGGCGAAGGTGACCGGTCGGCCGATGGTGGCCGACAGGCGGCGCATCCAGTCGACCTCCTTGGCCGGAGCGGCCAAGTCCTCGCCGATCACACCGGTGGGTGCCAGCTCGTAGAGTCCGTGGCCCACGTCAACCAGGGCCTCGCCGATCCCGAACAGCTCGTCCTCCGCGGCGAAAGTTCCGGGCACAGGCTCACCGTCGATGGCCATGTGGGCAATGGTGCGCGAAGTGGAGAAACCGAAGGCGCCGGCCCGCAGGGCGTCGGCCACGATCTCGCGCATTTGGGCGATGTCTTCCGGGGTGGCCGGCTCGTTCTTGGCCCCTCGCTCCCCCATCACGTAGGCCCGCACCGCACCGTGGGGCACCTGGCAGCCGATATCAAGCGACAGGGGCTTGCGCTCCAGGGCGTCGAGGTACTCGGGGAAGGTCTCCCATTCCCAGGTGATCCCCTCCGACAGGGCGGCGCCGGGAATGTCCTCCACCCCCTCCATGAGCTGGATGAGCCATTCCTCTTTGCCCGGGCGCACCGGGGCAAAGCCCACCCCGCAATTGCCCATCATCACCGTGGTCACCCCATGGTGGGCCGACGGCTCCAAGATCGGGTCCCAAGTCACCTGCCCGTCATAGTGGGTGTGGCAGTCCACAAACCCGGGAGTCACCACCAGCCCAGCGGCGTCGATCACCTCTTCGCCCTCCAAATCGGGGTTGCCACCCGGATACACCCCGGCGATCCGGCCCCCATCGACAGCCACATCCCCCGTGAACGGCTCACCACCCGTGCCGTCCACAATCAAACCGCCCTTGATCACCAGATCGTGCGCCATAGCCCTAACTTTAGAGCCTCCCACCACCGCCTGACGATTAGCACCAGGCCATCGGTGCGAGCCCTATTCGAGTTCGTGGGCAGCTACTGCGAGGGGATGGCCGACGAGTTGCTTGTCCGCGGTAAGCAGCTTGAGGCCCTCCTCTTGGGCTTGGACAAGGAGCAACTCGTCGAATGGATCCCTGTGGTCGAGCGGCATCTCCAGCACCCGCGCGGCGTGGAGCGTTGTCATCGGCAGAAACGTCACCTCCTGATCCTCAAGCGCGACGATCACATGCTCGGGTAGATAGCGGCTCTTGCGCCTACCCGATGGATGGCGGGCGCTGTACTTGAGCCTCATCTCCCAGATCGACACTGCGCTCACATACAACTGTGTTTCGCGCGCCCCCAACATCCGGCGCTCAGACTCCAGCAGCTTTCCCGGCCTGTCCATGAAGTCGTACAGGTAGGAAGTATCGAGCAGAATGCGCATTGCCGGCTGAGCTACTCGTCGTCGAGGCCGAGCACGTGGCGGCTGAAAGCAGGATCGTTGAATTCTTCTGGCCAACCTTCTCCGTCGCCATCGATTCCGAGGCGCTGCCGGGCCGCTTCCAGCTTGTCGAAGTCGATTCCGCCGCGCCGGTCGCAACGAATCAGCTCAGCGGCTGGTTGGCCGTGCTTGGTGATGACGACACGCTCGCCGTTGCGGGCGGCGGCAACCAGCTCCGAGAGGCGCGCTTTGGCCTCGCGTATGGCAAGTTCCATAACCGATCGCTCCCTGCACTTGTTTGCTTTCGCCAGTATGCCTGGGATGGCACTCCAATTCAAGACTACAACGCGACTACAAGGTTCGCATCGACGCTGCGCTGGGGTATCGTCGGGGGATGGCTGAGATCGTCGTTTATCACAACCCGGGTTGAGGCAAGTCTCGGGGCGCGCTCGAGATACTCGAGTCGCGGGGCGTCGAGTTCGACGTTGTGCAATACCTGAAGAATCCGCTGGGGAGGGACGACTTGGAGCGGTTCTTGGAGTTGCTGCCGGGCGAGCCGGCCGAGCTGGTTCGGGTAGACGGCCACTTCAAGGAGCTCGGGCTCGATATCGGCGACTACCAGAGTGCCGGCGCGGTGATCGACCTGCTGATGGAGCATCCCAAGCTGATGCAGCGCCCCGTTGTGGTCCGCGGTGATCGGGCCGTGATTGCCCGCCCCTCCGAGCTGGTTGAAGAGATGCTATGAGGTCGACGCCGTGAGAGGGTCGCCCTTAGCAGACGGCCTCTATGCCAAAGCCAAAGCAACCGACGAAATGGCGCGGAGGCATTCAAGGAGACGCTCAAAACCGCGAAAGACCCCGCTGGGCCCCGAGGAGTTTCCCGAGGGCGCGACCATTGTGGCCGGACCCGCCGGCAAGCCGTATCCGGTGGCCGCGGTGTGGCGGCGGGCGCTGGCCCGGCTGATCGATGCGATCACGGTGTTCTTCATCCAGTGGATGCTCACTGTTATCCAGCTGCTGTGGTTCATGGACGACGTGTCCACCCGGTGGCAGCCTGAGCCCTGGGGCCGGGCCACCGCAGCCATGCTGGGCTACGTGTTCTTCCACTTCGTATACACGATGATCTTCCTGCGCTGGAACCAGGGCCAGACCCCGGCAATGGACCTTCTGAAGCTGCGGGCCGTGCGCACCAAAGACGGCAGTCACCTCGGTTTGGGCCGGTGCGGCACCCGATGGCTGGTGGGCGGGGCATCGTGGATTGTGCCCCCCGTGGCGCTCGGCGGGCTGATCGTGAATGCCGCCACCTATATCACCGTCCCCTTCGACCGCCGTCGCCGCACGGTGTCGGACTGGATGGCCGGCACCACGGTCATCGCCTACAACCGCGACCAGGAAGACCCTGACGGGCAACTCGAGGAAGTGCTGGATGAGTTTGGCCGGCCGATGACGGTTCGCGAGCAGATCCGACGCAAGTACGGTCTCTTCGGCGGCCTGCCCGGTTTGGGAAGACGGCTCGGCGATCGGAATCGGGATGACCGCAGATCACCGCGGGATTCCCAGAGGCATTGAGATTCGCGTACGATGTCGGCCACATCGAGAACAGCCCATAGACAACGGGGGGAACGCCGTGGCAACTGAGCGTCCACTTTTGGAGGTGGAGAACCTCCGCACCTACTTCGACACACCGCGCGGGATCCTGAAGGCGGTCGACGGGGTGAGCTTCACGCTTGACAAGGGCGAGACCATCGGGATCGTGGGCGAGTCGGGTTCGGGCAAGTCGGTTCTGGTGCGCTCGATCATGAACATCTTGACCAGCAACGCCATCATTCCCGACGGCTCCGACGTAATTTTCGACGGCAAGGACACCCGCAACCTGAGCCGGAGCGAGGCCAAGCACTTCTGGGGCACCCAGATGGCCATGATCTTCCAAGATCCGATGACGTCGCTGAACCCGGTCAAGAAGGTGGGCGTCCAGATCACCGAGTCCATCCGCTACCACCTCGGAGCGTCCAAGCAGGAGGCTATGCAACGAGCCCTCGAGCTCATGGTGCAGGTGGGCATTCCCGAGCCCCGCAAGCGGCTCAAGGAGTACCCCCACCAGCTCTCCGGCGGCATGCGCCAGCGGGTCACCATCGCTATCGCGTTGGCCTGCAACCCCAAGCTGCTGATCGCCGATGAGCCCACCACCGCTCTGGATGTGACCGTGCAAAAGCAGATCCTCGACCTCTTGGCATCGCTCCAAGAGGAGTTGGGCATGGCCATGATCCTCATCACCCACGACCTGGGGGTGGTGGCCGGCCGAGCCCGCCGCATCGGGGTGATGTACGCCGGCAAGATGGTGGAGACCGCCGATACCACCACTCTGTTCCACCATATGAACCATCCGTACACCGAGGCGCTGTTCAAATCGATTCCCCGGGTGGAGCACACCAGCCACACCCGGCTGGACGCCATCAGCGGCCGCCCGCCCGACATGGTGCTCGATCTGGTGGGATGCCGATTCGCCCCAAGGTGCCGCTACGCCCAAGAGCAGTGCATCACCGAGGAGCCTGATCTGTTCGAAACTGGCCAGGCCGGGCACCGCCAAGCTTGCTTCTACCCGGTGGGATCGCCGGAGAACGCCGAGGCATTGGCCTCCAACCAGGCAACCGGAATCACGGCCGCCGGACTCGACCTGACCGCCGCTGCGGTCTCCTAGTCCGGCAATCGCAAATCCGAGGAGGACTCAACTAATGGCAGGTACAGGCAAAGCCCATATGAGAGGCGATGAGGCCCTGATTTCCGTCGAGGACTTGGTGATGGAGTTCCCCGCCGGACGACGGGCGGTGGTACACGCCGTGTCGGGTATCAGCTTCGACATTCTGGAGGGGGAGACCCTGGGATTGGTGGGCGAGTCGGGCTGCGGCAAGTCCACCACCGGCCGGGCCATGATGCAGCTTCCCTCGCCCACCGCGGGATCGGTGCGATTCGACGGCGTGGAGATGACCCAGCTGCCCAAGGAAGACCTGCGCCGCACCCGCACCCGGATGCAGATGATCTTCCAAGACCCCATCTCGTCGCTGAACCCCCGGCGCAAGGTGAAAGACATCGTGGCCGAAGGCCTGTCTATCTGGCACAACGACACCGGGCAACAGTCCGCCCAGAAGGTGAACGAGGTGCTCGACGCGGTGGGGCTCGACCCCGAAGTGGTGTCCGACCGCCGGCCCCATCAGTTCTCCGGTGGACAGTGCCAGCGCATCTGCATCGCCCGGGCCCTGGTGCTCGACCCCAAGGTGATCATCTGCGACGAGCCGGTATCGGCGCTGGACGTGTCGGTGCAGGCCCAGATCCTGAATCTGCTGGAGGAGATGAAGGAACGCTACGGGCTGACCCTGGTATTCATCGCCCACGACCTGGCCGTGGTCAAGAACGTTTCCGACCGGGTTGTGGTGATGTATCTGGGCAAGGTTTGCGAGGTAGCCGGACCTGACACCCTCTACGCCCACCCCGCTCACCCCTATACCGACGTGCTTCTGGCCTCAATCCCCGAGCCTGATCCCGACCACCCGGTATCCGACCGTCAGATCGAGGGAGAGCTGCCGTCGCCCATCAATCCCCCGTCGGGCTGCCGGTTCCGCACCCGGTGCGACAAGGTGCAAGATCGGTGCTCAACTGAGGAACCCGAGCTGCGTGAGATCGCTCCCGACCACTACGTGGCCTGCCACTTCCCCAACGAGGTCCCGGTCAGCGTCAACGGCAGCTAGTCCGCCGTCGCAAACTCAAAGCGTGTAGCGGTAGACGTTGGTGTCGCGGATCACGAAGCCGAGGCGAAGGTAGAGGCGGTTGGCCGCTTCTCGCGACGGGCGGGAGGTCAAGTCCACAGTCACCGCTCCGGCATCGCGGGCCAACTCCAAAGCAGCCTCGTTCAGCAACTGGCCAACGCCCTGGCCCCGAACCTGCTCGTCCACCACAACGTCCTCGATGATGGCCCGAATTCCGGTGGGAATGCGCACCAGCACCAGAGTGAGGCTGCCAACGATTGCCCCGTCAACCCGGGCAACCAGCAGCCGGGTGGCGTCTGAGGCAGCAATGGCTCCCAAGGCCTCGGCCGACGGCGGCGGGTTGGACGACGAGAGCTGGGGAGTGAGGCGCTCGAAGGCCTCCACCAGCTCTGCGGTGGCCTCGGAGGCCTCGGTGATCTCAACCGCCATGGGGCGAGACTACCGGCGCGAGATGAGGTTCTTCCGCGCGGGGCGATAGGTTGGGCGGGTGACGATTATCACCTGGGTGGACGAGTCCCCCCGCAAGCAGCCGGCCTTGGTGGCCGCCTTCACCGGGTGGAACGACGCCGGCGATGCCGCCTCCGGAGCACTGGCCTGGCTGGCCAGCCGCTGGGAGACCACCGAGGTGGCCACGCTGGATCCTGAGCCGTTCTACGACTTCGCCGACACCCGGCCCCGGCTTCGCCTCGAGGACGACGGCTCCCGTTCGCTGATCTGGCCCAGCAACGATCTCATCGCGGCCACCATCACCGGTGAGGAGACGCCCGACGGCGCCGATACCGAATTGGCCCTGCTGGTGGGCACCGAGCCCCAGCTCAAGTGGCGGACTTTCGCCCTACAGATCGTAGACATGGCCCAACGGCTCGACAGCCCGCTGGTGGTCACCCTGGGCGCGCTTTTGGCCGACATTCCCCATACCCGGCCAACGCCGATTTACGGCAGCAGCGACGATGCGGAGATGGCCTCCCAGTTGGGACTGACTCCCTCCAGCTACGAGGGCCCCACCGGCATCGTGGGGGTGCTCCACAACGCCTGCGCCAACGCCGGGCTGCACACCGCCTCCCTGTGGGCCGCGGTGCCGGGCTACGCCTCAGAAATCCCCTCGCCCAAGGCCTCCCTCGCCCTGGTGAGGAGGCTGGGGACTCTGCTGGACATCTCCCCCGATACCTCAGAGCTCGAGGAGATGGCCGAAGGCTACGAGCGCCACGTGTCCGAGCTGGCCGAACAGGCCGACGAGACCTCCGAGTACATCACACAGTTGGAGAGCGCCTACGACCAAGAAGAGGCCGAGAACGGCGAAATCGAGGAGATGCGCTCCACCGACCCCACCGAGTTCGTCGACCAGATCGAGCAGTTCCTCCGCGACCAGCGCAGCTGATTGTTCACGCCGGGTCAAGGGACCTGGCGCACGGTTTCAGCCGGGGTGGCTGTCGCGCCAGGGTGGGGTGCGGGGGTGGTCGAAGAGGAATTCGATGGGGTCGCCGCGGATGGCGGCGAAGGAGTGGGACAGCCACCAGTCGCTGCGGTGGACGCCGTCGGGGAGGTTGTCGGGGCCGAAGAAGCCGACGTCGCGGCATTCCAGGGGGTGGGGGTCGAGTTGGCCGCCCACGGCTCGGCACAAGAACACCATCGAATACATGGGCACGGTGGTGAAGCCGCGGCGCAGACCGTCGTGGATGGCGATGGGGCGCTCCACCTCGCAGACGATGCCTGTCTCCTCCAAGACTTCCTTGACCACCACCTCAGAGGGGGAATAGCCCACATCGGCCCATCCAGTGGGGTACAGCCACACCCCGGAGTCGGCCCGCTGCACCAACAGGATCTCGCCATCGTCGTTGCCCACCACTGCGCCCACTGCCACCTTGGGGGTCACGTATCCGGGCACGCCGTCGCCCACCGACTTCATCCACTCGGCCACGAAGGTGTCCGGCGTCCAGCCTGAGCTCAGGGCAGCGGCCATGTCGGCGGCCACATGCAGCACCTCCTCGAACCGCTCCTGCTCGTACTGGTTGTCGGTGAAGGCCAACCCGGTTCGGGCGATCCCGGCCAGGGCCTCCGACCAACGCCGCAGGTCGCCTTCCCCCACTACGGCCCGGTCTTCGTCAGTCATACCCGCTAGTTGGTCCCAATCGCCCTCATACCCGGGTGGAACAGGTGTCGATGGCGTGCTGGAGCGCCAGATTGATCTCCTGGATGTGGTCTTCATCGGTCACTTTGCTGCCCTCCCCGTCGCGCACGTAATAGGCATGGACCACATCCCCGCCGAGGTCTTGCACCTTGGCGCTGAGAATGTCCAGCCCGAGCTGCGACAGGGCGCTGGTGACCCGGCTCAGCAGGCCGATCCGGGCCTGAGCGGCCAACTCGATGATGGTGGCGGTAGACGAGGAGTCGTTGTCCACGCTCACCTTGGGGGCGATCACCGGCCGGGGGGTGAAGTCGGGCTCTACCTCGTAGGCGCTGATCCGCTCGGCCAACCGGGCCTCGATGGCCAGCCTTCCGGCCAGGGCCTGCTCCACATAGGCGGTGACCTGGGGCCAGTCGATCTCCAGCCCCAGAGTGCTCTCCACATGGAACCGCTCCAGTGCCATCCCGTACTCGGAATGCGCCGCGGCCAAAAGCACCCGAAGCCCGCTCAGCGCCAGCGCCCCGGCCACCCGGGAGAACATGCCGTGCTGGTCGGGGGCGATCACCACCAGGGTGTCGCCCTCGCCCAGCACCAGGCGCTCGCCGGCCTCCATCATGCCCCGCTGCTCTGGGGTGGGGAACCTCGAGGTGATCTCGTCGATGTCGCCGCCCTCCATAACGTGAGCGCAGCGGGCCACCAGCTCGCGCACCAGGCTGGCCTTCCACTTGCTCCACGCCGAGGGGCCGGTGGCCACCGAGTCGGCCTCGGTGAGTGCTCCCAACAGCCGCAGGGTCTCCACCGTGCCGGCCTGGCGGGCCACCTCGGCGATGGTGTCGGGATCCTCCAAGTCGCGCCGGGTGGCCACATCGGGCAGCAAGAGGTGGTGCTCCACCATCGCCACCAGCACGTCAACGTCGGTGGGCGGGTATCCCATCCGGTGGGCGATGTCGGCCACCAGCACCATGCCCACCTCGGTGTGGTCGCCGGGATAGCCCTTGCCGATGTCGTGGAGCAGGGCCCCCAGCACCAACAGGTCGGGGCGGTCCACCCTGTCCACCAGATCGGCGGCCAACGCCGCGGCCTCGCACAGATGCCGGTCCACCGTGAACTGGTGGTAGGCGTTGCGCTGGGGGCGACTGCGGTTGGGCGCCCACTCGGGCAGAATGCGAACGAACAGGTCCATCTGATCCAACGCCTCGATCACCGGCGGGGCAGCAGCACCGGTCATCAGCAGATCCACGAACATCTTGCGGGCCTCGTCGGGCCACTGGTCGGGCATAGGGGCCATCTGCGCTTGGAGCCGCTCCAGGCTGGGGCGGTCCATGCGCAGCCCGTGGGATGCGGCCGCCCGGGCCAGGCGCATCCCAGCACAGGGATCGGCGGCATCGGCATCGTCGGCCAGCACCGCCCGGCCCTCGTGGGCCATCACACCGGCATCCAGCGCAGTGACGTTGCGGCTGGTGCGACGGCGCAGCCTCCGGCGCCATTCGGGGGGCAGCTCGGAATCCCGCAGCCAAGCCCAGATCTCATCGCTGCGCCAGGCGATCGACCGGGCCGAGCTGGCGATGGCCCCCATCATCTCATCGGCATCGGCATACTCCAACGCCGCGGCCACACCGTCTTGTTCTTGGAGCAAGAGCTGATCCCCAGGACGATCAGTGGTGCGGTGCAACTCCACCCGAGCAGCCAGGATCACCTCATAGTCGGCCCACAGCATGCGGCTGTCGGCGTCGTCCATCTCGAACACCGCCGCCTCCACCCACCGAAGCGAATGGATGTCTCGCAGCCCTCCCCGGCCCTGTTTGAGGTCGGGTTCCAGTTTGAACGCCACCTCGCCACAGCGCCGATGGCGCTCGGCCACCCGCTGGGCCAGCAAGGGGAGCCACCGCCGGGCGCCTCGACGCCACTGGTTGGCGTTGTCAGCAGTCAGATCAGCAGTCAGCTCGGCGTCGCCGGCGATATGGCGGGCGTCCAGCAGCGCTGTGGCCGTATCCAGGTCGGTCTTGGCCAAATCCCGGGTTTCCCGGGGTGTTCGCACCGAATGGCCGAGCTTGAGTCCCTCGTCCCAGATGGGATACCACAGGCGGGGGGCGATCTCGCCGATGTCGGGGCGATCGCGGTGCAAAAGGAGCAGGTCGATGTCACTGTACGGGCAAAGCTCGGATCGGCCGTACCCGCCCACCGCCACCAGCGCGATGTTCTCGCTGTCGGCCACCTCGGCGGAGAAGATGCCGTGGAGCCACTCGTCTGTCCGCCGGGCCAGCGCGCGGCACAGAACCGTGCCCGCCATGGAGCGATCAGCGAGCAGTTCGTCGCGGCGCAGCCCGCCCGTTTTTGCCTCGCCTACCGACACTGCCTGTCGAGGCTAGTGGGTAAGGCGCTGGGCCGGGTTGGTTGTTGTAGGCCGTGGCCAAGACAACCAGACGGGTCAGTTGTTGTAGGCCGTGGCCAAGACAACCAGACGGGTCAGTTGTTGTAGGCGGTCTCGGCGTGGAGCGATTGGTCGAGGCCGACGCTCTCGTCCTCGGCCGACGCCCGGATGCCGATGGTGCGGTGGAGCACCCAGGTGATGAGGTAGGTGGCCACGAAGCTATAGGCCATGACCGCCAAGATGGACACGATCTGGTTGCCGAGCAGTTCGCCGCCGCCGAAGAAGACGCCGTCGATGAAGTCGCCACCTTCAATGGCGCCGGCGTCGGCGAAGAAGCCGATCAGCACTCCGCCGACGATGCCGCCGAACATGTGGATTCCCACCACGTCGAGGCTGTCGTCGTACTTGTAGCGCACCTTGAGTCCGATGGCCAAAAAGCACACCACCCCGGCCAGCGCGCCGATCACGATGGACGACATGGCGCCGACGAATCCAGCCGCCGGGGTGATGGCCACCAAAGCGGCCACAATGCCCGAGGCCATGCCCAAAGCAGTGGGCTTGCCGTCTTTGACGGTCTCGGCAACCATCCACGAGCACAGCCCCGCCGCCGCCGCCAAGAAGGTGGTCAAAAAGGCGTGGGCGGCCGTGATATCGGAGGCCAGGGCCGATCCGGCGTTGAACCCGAACCATCCGAACCACAAGATGCCGGCGCCCAGCAGCACCAGCGGCAGGCTGTGGGGGAAGTCCACATCGCGGGGCCAGCCCTTGCGGGGGCCGAGCACCATGACCACGGCCAGGGCCGCCGCGCCGGCATTGATGTGAATGGCGGTGCCCCCGGCGAAGTCGTGGGCCGGCAGCTTGGCGATCCAGCCTTCGCCGCCGTAGATCCAGTACACCACCGGCGAATACACCAAAAACGACCACACGGGCACGAAGACCGCCCACGCGGAGAACTTCATCCGACCGGCCACCGCCCCGGAGATGAGTGCAGGGGTGATGGCGGCAAAGGTCATGCCGAAGACGAATTCCCGCTTGGCCACCATGTCGTCAACACCGTTGAGCCAGGCGGCGTCAAAATCGCCGAAGAGCGGGAAGCTCCAGTCTCCAGAGGCGAATCCGAAACCGGCCACCGCCCACAGCAGGGGGACGATTCCCAGGCAGTACAGGTTCATGTTCATCATGTTGAGCACGTTCTTCGTGCCAACCATGCCCCCGTAGAACAGCGCCAGGCCCGGCACCATGAACATGACCAGCGCAGCAGATATGAGTACCCATGCGGTATCAGCGTCCATCACTACTCCCCTTGAATTGAATTGAGGACCATTCCGTCTGTTGGCACCGACAGTATGCCAGGTTGAGCCACTCCGGCCCCGAACCGCCCTCGCCCAGTCATAGATGACGGCGGCGGTGTACAAACGCCTTGGCTGCTCCCCAGACCAGGCCGGGGGTTTGCAGATCGGGATGGATGTCGGCAAACGACGCCGGAGTCAGGTTGTAGACGTCGTCGGGGAATCGGTCTACGGCGAAGTCATCCCTCTCCACCGGGGCCGCGCCGGCCGCGAGCAGCACCTCGGTGGGATAGCGCACCGCCCGGCGCAAGACGGCGAGGGGATTCTCCGACTGGTCATCGATATCGGCGGCCAGCAGCCGGGCCACCTCAGCGCCAACTTCGGCTGCGGCCGCCTCTCCGGCCGCCTCAGCTGCCTGGCGGACCTCGGAGCCCAACTCCGGCAGCCGGCTCTCCACCGCCGAAACCACCCATTGGGGCAGGGCTTCTCCGATGCCCCGAGCCAGCGCCTGAGCGCATTCGACAAGTCGCTGCTCAGCAGAGCGCAACTCGGCGGCGGTCATCTCGTTATCAGCCATCTCAGCGGCGCTCCGCCCGGCGGCGGTCATCTCGTTATCAGCCATCTCAGCGGCGCTCCGCCCGGCAGCGGTCAAGGGCGCGGGGCCGGTGGGCCAAGACCCAGGGCGGTGTTCAGGTTTCCGGAGCGGAGGCCCTCCAGGTCCAGCGTGGCGTACCGATAACCGGCTTGGCGCACTGCTTCGACCACCTCGGCCCGCTGGGCCACCACTTCGGCCAACTGCCCCTCGGGAACCTCGATACGAGCCAGGTCCCCGTAGTGGCGCACCCTCAATTGGTGGAAGCCCAAGCGCCGGAGGGCGGCTTCGGCGTCGCCCACCGAGGCCAGCGCCCCCAGGGTTACCGGCGTGCCGTAGGGGATCCGAGAGGCCAGACAGGGGGCGGCCGGCTTGTCCCAGGTGCGCAGCCCCAAACGCTGCGACCACTCCCGGACATCGGATTTGGCGAACCCGGCGTCGAGGAGGGGGAACACCGCTCCCCGCTCGGCGGCAGCCCGCTGGCCGGGCCGATGATCGCCCAGGTCGTCGGTGTTCACCCCCAGGGCGACCACCGCCGACTGCGAGGCGGCCAGCGGGGCCAAGGCGGCCATCAGGGCGTCCTTGCACCAATAGCACCGGTCGCCGTCGTTGGCCCGGTAGGCAGCCAGGCCCATCTCCTCGGTGTACACCTCTGTCCAGCGCAGGCCCCACTCGGCGGCCAGCACGGAACACTCCCGGTGCTCGGCATCGGCCAGCGAAGGGGACACCGCGGTGGCCGCCACTGCATGGTCGCCCAGCACGTCATTGGCCACCCAGGCCAACAGCGACGAGTCGGCCCCTCCGCTGAAGGCCACCACCACCCGGCCCTTGTCGGCCAGATAACCCCGCAGTCGCCCCATGTCGCCCACGCCCCCATTGTGGCCTCTCAGCCGATACACCCCCAACGCGCGATGCCGACCGCGCCCGCGCCCCCATCGTGGCCTCTCAGCCGATACACCCCCAACGCGCGATGCCGACCGCGCCCACGCCCCTATCGTGGCCTCTCAGCCGATACACCCCCAACGCCGATTACAGGGGCACTACGCTCGCGGGGGATGCGGAAGGGCACAGTGCTCGCGGGCTTGGCACTCGGCGCGGTGCTGCTGCTCTCTGCTCCCGGGCTGGCCCAAGACGACGCCGGCCCCGATCCAACCGAGCTCAACGGCACCATCCGGCTCGGGTTCGACCAGTTCTTCGAGGGTGTGGTCATCACGGTGGCCGACTCATCGGGCATCGGGATCGGACAGGCAGTCACCGGCGCCGACGGCCGGTGGAGCGTGGAGGTGCCCGGCCCCGGGGCCTATCAGGTGATCATGGACACCGACTCGCTGCCCGAGGGCATAGACCTGCGGGAGGGCCAGGAAGCCACTGTGGAGGCAGTGGTGGACGCGGGCAAAGCCCGGGCGGTGGTGTTCGCGGTGGGCGAGGCCCCCAAGGGGACGCCGTTCAGCGAGCGGGTGGCCCAAACGGTGTTCAACGGCTTCAAATTCGGCCTCATCATCGCCATGAGCGCAATCGGGCTGTCGCTCATCTACGGCACCACCGGGCTGGTCAACTTCGCCCACGGCGAGCTGGTCACCTTCGGCGCGGTGATCGCCTGGTATTTCAACAGCTCCTGGGGAGGGCTGAACCTGGTCGCCGCCGCGGTGTTGACCGCGTTCGTGTGCGGGATGCTGGGCGCAGGACTGGAGTCGGGCCTGTTCCGCCCGCTGCGGGCTCGGCGGCTGGGCATCTTCCAACTGGTGGTTATCACCATCGGCCTCTCGCTTTTGGGCCGGCAGCTCATCCAGCTCTTCTTCGGGGCTGAGCCCCTCCCCTACCGCGATTTCCAGGTGCAAGAACGGTGGGAGTTCGGCCCCTGGGCGGTCACCCCTCGGGAGCTGGCCACCATCGCGGTCATCATCGCCGCTCTCGTTGCGGTGGGGCTGATGCTCCAGCGGACCCGGTTCGGCAAGGCCACCCGAGCGGTGGCCGACAACGCCGATCTGGCCGCGGTGTCGGGCATCAACGTGAACCGGGTAGTGCTCATCGTATGGGTTCTGGGCGCGGCCCTGGCCGGGCTGGGGGGCGTGTTCCAGGGTCTCGACGCCGACATCGACCCGTTCCTGGGCTTCCAACTCCTGCTGCTGATCTTCGCCGGGGTGGAGCTGGGCGGGCTGGGCACGGCCTACGGCGCGCTGGGCGGGTCGCTCATCATCGGCATGTCCACCGAAGTCAGCACTCTGTGGATCTCGCCGGAGCTGAAGTTCGTGGTCCCGCTGGCCGCGCTCATCCTGGTGCTGCTGCTGCGCCCCCAGGGCCTGTTCGGACTCCGAGAGCGGGTGGGATAGATGGCGCGGCCACGACTCGCGGGACGAATGGGTTGACCGTGTCGATATCCCCGATAAGACGGACGAGTTGAGTGGACTTCGACATCATCTTCGGCAACGCGGCCCGAGCGGCTTTCGGCCCCGAGGCGGTGATCTTGGCCTTGGCCGCCATCGGCCTGAACGTCCACTTCGGCTTCACCGGGCTGTTGAACTTCGGCCAAGTCGGATTCATCATGCTGGGGGCATACGGCACCAGCGTGACGGTGGCCACCTTCGGCGGATCGCTGTGGCTGGGCATCCCCGTCGGCCTCTTCTTGGCGCTGGCGCTGGCGGTGGCCCTGGGCTTCCCCACCCTGCGGCTCCAAGCGGTGATGTTCGCCATCGTCACCATCGCGGCGGCGGAGATCATCCGCATCCTCATCGGCTCCACCGACGCCATCGGGCTCACCGGCGGGCCGCTCAGCGTGAGCTTCGACGCCGGGGCGTTCTTCGATTTGAACCCGTACGCCGACGGCCCCCAAGACCGCTACGGGGTGGGCACGTTCGCGTTCACCGGCCAGCAGATGTGGGTCATCACCGTGGGCTGGACGCTGGTGGCCCTGGCCAGTCTGGCCGTGTTCCTGATCGTCCGCAGCCCGTGGGGCCGGGTGCTGAAATCCATCCGGGAGGAGGAGGACGCGGCCCGCAGCCTGGGCAAGAACGTGTTCTGGTACAAGATGCAAGCCCTGATGATCGGCGGGGTCATCGGCGGGATGGCGGGGGTCATCGACGCCATCAAGACCTCGGGGGCCGACCCCAACGGCTTCCGCCCCCAGGTGACCTTCTACACCTACACCGCACTGCTGCTCGGCGGGGCGGCCACCTACCTGGGGCCGGTGCTGGGGGCCATCCTGTTCTGGTTCCTGCGGGAGTGGATCGAGTCGTTCCTGCGGCAGCTCACCGCCGAGGCCTGGCTACCCGACGCCGTCGCAAACTTCCTGGAGGGCTCCGAGGGCATCATCAGCGTGTCGATGGTGGGCCTGGCCCTCGTGCTGCTCATGCTGTTCCGGCCTCAGGGGATCACCGGCAATCGCACGGAGATGCAACTCGATGCCCGCTGACCGCCCACCGCCCGACGGCCCGTCCGCGCCCGAAGACCGCTCGCTGCTGGTGGATTCCGCTCGGCGCATGACAGAGGTCGAGCCCATCTTGACCGTCCACCCGGCGCCGGGCGTGGCCAAGCCCAACCCCATCTTGACGGTGGACGGACTGCGGCGGAGCTTCGGCGGGCTCACCGCGGTGGACGTGGACCACCTCGAGGTCGAGCGGGGGATCGTCACCGCCCTGATCGGCCCCAACGGCGCGGGCAAGACCACCCTGTTCAACTTGCTCACCGGCTTCGACCGGGCCGACAGCGGGCGCTGGGAGTTCAACGGCCAGACGGAGACGTCGCCGTCGCCCGACCGGCTGGCCCGCCAGGGCATGGTCCGCACCTTCCAGCTCACCAAGTCGCTGGCCAAGCTGTCGGTGCTCCAGAACATGCTGCTGGGGGCGCCGGGCCAGGTGGGCGAGCAGCTCTGGGCGGCGCCGTTCCGATGGCTGTGGAGGGATCAGGAGCGGGCCAACACCGAGCGGGCCGACGATCTGTTGGAGAGGTTCAACCTGGCCCACATGCGCGACGAGCTGGCCGGCACCCTGTCGGGGGGCCAGCGCAAGCTGCTGGAGATGGCCCGGGCGCTCATGGCCGACCCGGTGCTGGTGATGCTGGACGAGCCCATGGCCGGGGTCAACCCCGCGTTGGCCCAGTCGCTGATCGGCCATATCACCGCCCTGGCCCTCGAGGGGGTGAGCGTGGTGTTCATCGAGCACGACATGGACATGGTGTCGGGCATAAGCGACTGGGTGGTGGTGCTGGCCCAGGGCCGGGTCATCGCCGAGGGCGGGCCGTGGAAGGTGATCCATGACGAGGTGGTCATCGACGCCTATCTGGGCCGGCGGCGGGCGGAGGGGGGAACATGACCGCGCCCGCCCCATTGCTGACGGCTGACAACGTGGTGGCCGGCTACCTGCCGGGCATCGACATCTTGACCGGGTGCTCACTGGAGCTGTACCCCGGCGAGATCGTGGGGGTCATCGGACCCAACGGGGCGGGCAAGTCCACCCTGCTGAAGGCCATCTTCGGCCTGGTCGACGTGCGGGCCGGCGCCATCCGCCTCGGCGACGACGACATCGTTGGCCTGAGCCCTCACCAACTGGTGACCCGGGGTGTCGGATATGTGCCCCAGACCGAGAACGTGTTCCCCCGGCTGTCGATCCGCGAGAACCTGGAAATGGGTGTGTTCCAAGACCCCAAGCGTTTCGCCGCCCGCTTCGAGGCGGTGGCCGAGCTGTTCCCGTTGCTGGCCGAGCGCAGCGGCCAGCGGGCCGACGGGCTGTCGGGGGGGGAGCGCCAGATGGTGGCCATCGGCCGGGCGCTGATGATGGACCCCCAGGTAGTGCTGTTGGACGAGCCCTCCGCCGGTCTGTCCCCCGCCTATCAAGACGAGGTGTTCGAGCGGATCACCACCATCACCGACCACGGCGTGTCGCTCATCATGGTGGAGCAGAACGCCCGCCGCTGCCTCCAGATCTGCCACCGCGGCTACGTCCTCGACCAAGGGGCCAACGCCCATACCGGCACCGGCCAGCAGCTCCTCGAAGACCCCAAGGTCGTCAGCCTCTACCTCGGCACCCTCGCCCAAGCCTGAAACAAGACAACCCGCATCAGGCTCGGGCGCGTCAACCAGGCCCGCGGCTCAGCCCAAAGTGGTGACGTCCACGTCTTGGCTGTCGGTGGGGACGAGATCGCCCCCCTGGAATTGGGCGACGGCGTAGCGGCCCCAGGTGGGGTCGCCCACGTCGTCGAGGTCGAGCGGGCCGGAGACACCGTCGTAGTCGATGTCGGCACCGTCGGCCAAAAGGCCGGCGCACTCGCCGTAGCTGTGGCACTTGGTCCCTCCGCCGGTGACGTTCTGCACCTGGGCGATGATGTCCGGGCCGGCAGTGGAGCCGGCGGCCAGCGCGGCCAGCGCCATCACTATCACGCAGTCGTAGGCCTGGCCCCCGTAGATCAGGTTGCCGCCGGTGAATTCGCTGAGCCGGGTGCTGAAGTCGGCCCCGCCGGCGGCGCCGATGACCCGCATCCCGTCGATGACACCGGCCGAGGACGGATCCACCTGGCCGGGCAGACCCGGGTCGAACAGCCCGTCAGACCCGTACATGGCCCCGGCCGGCACCCCGGCTTCCAGCAGGCCTCGGATGATTCCCGCACCCTCGCCGAAGGCGATCAGCACCACCGCGTCGGCCCCGATGCTCTGCACCTCGGCCACCGTGTCGTCGAAGCTGGGCGCGTCCGGGGAGTAGGAGATCACCTCGGAAGACACCCCCAGGTCTTCCAAACTGGCCTCGACCAGGCCGGCCAGCGCGTTGCCGTAGTCGTCGGCCCGAGCCACGATGGCCACGTTGGTGGCCCCGTCGGCGGCCACCACGTTGGCGATGATCGGCGACACCGCCTGATCGGGCGGCACGGTTCGGAAGTAGAAGGCGGCGTTGTCCTGGGTGGAGAACGACGGCGACGTGTTCGACGGCGAGCACTGGGGAATCTGGGCGTCGTACAGCGTCTGGATGAACGACTGCGAGATGCCCGACGCAGCCGCCCCCACGATGACATCGGCGCCCTCGCCCAACAGGCGGTTCACCGCCTCGGAGGCCACATCGGGATCGGTGCCGGTATCGCCGGTCAGCAGCCGGACGCTGCCCCCCGCGGCCTGGATGTCCTCAACGGCCAGCCGGGCGCCCTCCACCATCGGAGGGGCCAAGAAGGCCAGCGCGCCGGTCTCGGGCATGACCCGCCCGATCACCAACTCGGGCTGGCTCGGTGCACTCGAGGTGTCCGGCGCGGCGCCGGTGGGATCAGCCAGATCCACGTCCTGGAGGCCGATCTCCACCAGCTCGCCGTCTTGGAACTGGCCGATCTTGTAGCGGGCAAAGCTCGGGTCGCCCACCTCGTCGAGCTCCAGCGGCCCGGACACTCCGTCGTAGTCGATGTCGACGCCGTCGGAGAGAAGGCCGGCGCACTCACCGTAGGAGAAGCACTTCTCGCCGCCGGAGGTGACGGCGGAAACCTGGGCGATGATGGCGGGGCCGCTGGTGGAGCCGGCCGCCGCCGAGGCCAGGGCCAAGATGATGACGCAGTCGTAGGAGTTGCTGGCAAACGCCACGCCGTCATCAGGCCCAATCAGCTCGGTCAAACGGGCCTCGAACTCCTCACCGGCCTGACCCGCGGTGTTGCCCACGGTGATAACGGTGAACCCGTCGGCCACATTCGGATTGGACGGATCAACCAGCTCGGGGATTCCCGGGTCGTACATGCCATCGGGTCCGTACATGGCGCTCGCCGGCACTCCGGCCTCCAAGAGATCGCGCATGATCTGCGCGCCCTCGGCAAAGGAGATGAGCGCCACAGCGTCGGCGCCCATGCCGGTGGCCAAGTCGACGGTGGCATCGAAGGCCGACGCCTCCTCGTCATAGGAGATGACCTCGGAGGCCACCCCGAGATCGGCCAGGCTGCCGGCCAAAAGCCCCGACAAGGCGATGCCCCAGTCGTCGGTCCGGGCGATGATGGCCACATTGGTGGCCCCGTCGGCGGCGATCAGATTGGCCAGCACCGGGGCGGCAGCCTGATCGGGCGGGGCGGTGCGGAAGTAGTAGGCCGCATTGGCCTGAGTGCTGAACGACGGCGACGTGTTCGACGGCGAGCACTGGGGAATCTGGGCGTCGTACAGCGTCTGGATGAACGACTGCGAAATGCCCGACGAAGCCGCCCCCACGATGACATCGGCGCCCTCGCCCAACAGCCGGTTCACCGCCTCGGGGGCCACATCGGGATCGGTGCCGGTATCGCCGGTCAGCAGCCGGACGCTGCCCCCCGCGGCCTGGATGTCCTCCACCGCCAAGGCGATGCTGCGGATCATCGGCTCCGACAAGAAGGCCAGCGTGCCGGTCTCCGGCATCATCGAGCCGATGACCAGCTCTTCGGCATCGCCATCGGGACCCGGCGCGGCAGTGGCCGCGGCGGTGGGCGCCGGCGTGCTGGCGCCGTCAACCCCGTCGTCGTCATTGCCGCACGCCGCAGCCACCAGCGCCATCACCGCTGCCGCCGCGATCAGTCGAAGCCAGAACTTCTCGACCATCATCTTGCACCTCCTCGAGAGCAAGGGCCGACATGGTGACCAGCCCATGAGTCCCTGCCATTGATGACTGCAACGATAGACCCCGAAAGCGACAGCCGGGTGACAATTTTCACCTGTTGAGGGGCGCCTCCAACGGCGAGGGAATTGCTCAGCCCACTGCGGCAAGGTCGGCTTCTCGTCTGTCGATCACAACCAACTCGCCGTCGATGAACTCGGCAACGAGATACTGCCCGTAACGGGGATCGCCCACCTCGTCGAGTTCCAGCGGGCCGGAGACTCCGACGTAGTCGACATCGACCCCGTCGGCGATAAGGCCAGCGCATTCACCGTAGTCGTAGCACTTCTGGCCGCCGGCAGTCACCGACGACAACTGCGCCATGATGGCGGGACCGGCAGTGGAGCCGGCGGCCAGCGATGCCAGAGCCAACAGCACCACGCAGTCGTAGGCCTGGGCGCCGTAGAGCACTTCGCCGCCAGTCAAGGCCGCTAGACGCAAGCCGTACTCTTCTCCGCCACCCACGGTGATCGCTTTGAACCCGTCGATAACGTTGGGGTTGGTCGGGTCCACCAACTCGTTCAAATTCGGGGCATAGACCCCGTCGCTGCCGTATATGGCGGTTGGGGGCACCCCCGCCTCCAGCAAGCCCCTGACGATCTGCGCCCCCTCGGCGAAAGAGATGAGCACCACTGCATCGGCTCTCATGTCCTCGACGGCAGCCACAGTCGAATCGAAGTTGGCGGCATCCTCGTCGTAGGCGAGGATCTGGCTCTCCACTCCCAACTCATCGAAGTTCTCGACCATAAGCACGGCCAGGGAATTGCCCCAGTCATCGGCTCGGGTAGGCAGCGCCACGTTCGTGGCGCCCTCGCCCGCCACCATATTGGCCAAGATCAGCGCGGCCGCTTGAGTGGGCGGCACCGTCCGGAAGTAGTAGGCGGCATTCTCCTGCGTTGAGAAAGACGTCGATGTGTTCGACGGCGCGCATTGGGGAATCTGAGCCTCGTAGAGGGTCTGGATGAACGATTGCGACACCCCCGAAGCCGATGCCCCCACGATCACCTGGGCCCCTTCACCTAGCAGCCGATTGACGGTCTCGGGGGCCACATCGGGATCAGTGGCCGAATCCCCGGTCAGAAGCCGCACGTTCCCGCCCGCCGCCTGTATGTCTTGGACCGCCAGGGCGATGCTCTCAATCATCGCCGGGCCGAAGAAGGCCAGCGAGCCGGTCTCCGGCATCACCGAGCCGATCACCAGTTCGAAATCGCCCGATGCCGCTTCTGCTTGCACAGGTTGGGAGGCCTCGCCCCCGTCATCATCGCCGCACCCGGCAACCACAAGCGCGATCAGCACCACCCCCCAGACAAAGCCCCTCTTCTGCATGGACGACAGCATCTCGCTCCCTGCTAAAAGAGCCGCTCGAGCACCGTCTCAACAGGCGCCACCATGCCGGTGTAGAAGGGGCCGAACTCGGCGTAGCGGGCCGATGCCTCGTCGTAGCGCATGGTGTACACCACCTCTTTGAGGTCGTCGGGATGGGTGCAAAACAGGGTAACACCCCACTCGTAGTCGTCGATCCCGGTGGAGCCGGTGATGAGTTGGAGCACCCGACCGGCGAACGTGCGACCCGTGGCCCCGTGCTCGTACATGAGCTCTCGCCGGCGCTCGAAGGGCAGCTCGTACCAGTTCTGGTCGGGGTTGCGGCGCTTGGACATGGGGTAGAAGCACCACGCCGGCTTGCCTTCGGGGGGAAGCTGGGGGTACAGCCGGGCCTGCTTGGTCTCCTCGGGGAGCCCGGCGGCGTACTCCGACATCTCGGTGAGCGACACATAGGAGTCCACGATGTCGAGCCCGGCCCGGCGCAGCTCGGTTTGCAGGTCGCGCAGCCGCCACAGGTCGGCGTGGACGGCCATCACGCCCAGGTCGGCCTTGTGGCCCAACACGGCCACCGCCACCACCTGCACGCCATCGGCTACCGCCTGATCGACCGCGGCGATGACGGCGGCGGCATCGAGCGACGGGCCCGCCCGGCAGAACAGGTGTACCACTCCAACGCCGACCGACGGCTCGACCGGATCAGGCGACGGCAGGGGGGCGCTCATCATCCGACGGTTACGTCCACGGTCTCGACCAGCTCCAGCGAGCCGCCGCGAACCTCGGCGATCACGTAGCGGCCCACGGTGGTGTCGCCCACATCGTCCATCTCAAGCGGCCCGGAGACACCGTCGTAGTCGATGTCGACACCCTCGCGTACCAGGCCGGCGCACTCCCCATAGGAGTAGCACTTCTGGCCGCTGCGAGTCAGATCGGGCACCACGGCGACCAGCGGCCGGCCCTCCACGCTGCCCGCGATCAACGAGGCCAGCGCCAGGATCACCACACAGTCGTACGCCTGGGCGCCGAAGTTCACGTTGCCCCCAGTCTGCTCCAATATCCGCTGGTTGAACTGCTCGCCGCCCGCCGCGCTCTGCACCCGCAGCCCGTCGATCACCGACGGGTCGGTGGGATTCACGCGTTCGGGCAAGCCGAAGTCGAACTGGCCGGCAGAGAGGTGGATGACTGAGCCGGGAACGCCCTCCTCGATCAGCTTGCGGATAATGGAGATGCCCTCCTCGAAGGCGATCAGGGCCACGGTGTCCACCCCCAGGTTCACGATCTGGGCCACGGTGGAATCGAAGCTGGGGGCATCGGGGTCGAAGGCCACGATTTGCGAGGCCACGCCCAGCTCGGCGAGGTCTTCGGCCAGCAGCCGGGCCAGGGAGGCGCCGTAGTCGTCGGCCCGGTTGGCGATGGCCACGTTGGTGGCACCGCTGGACGCCACGCTGTTGGCCATGACCTCAGACTCGCTCTCGGCGGTGGTGACGGTGCGGAAGAAGTACCCGGCGTTGGGCTGGGTGCTGAACGACGGAGATGTGTTGGATGCGGCGCACTGGGGGATCTGAGCGTCGTGCAAGCCCTGGATGATCGACTGGGATACCCCTGAGGCGGCCGCCCCGATGATCACGTCGGCCCCCTCGCCGAGCAAACGGCTCACCGTTTCCGGGGCCACATCCGGGTCGGTGGCCGAGTCGCCAGTGAGCAGCTTCACCTGCCCGCCCTGGGCGTTCACGTCGGCCACCCCCAGTTTCACCCCCACTATCAGGGGTTCGCCGAAGGAGGCCAGCGCGCCGGTCTCGGGCAGCACCTGACCGATCACCATTTCCGGGACGGCGCCCTCCGCCCCCTCCGGCGCAGAAATCGCGGAGGTGGCCTCGAGGTCGGGGGTTGCGGTGGCCGCGCCGTCGCCGTTGCCGCTTCCACAGGCGGAGGCCAGCAGCGCCATAACCGCGGCGGCCGCGACGGCCCGGCGCAGTGGCCCGGGCATTCAGTCGCCGAAGCCGTTCACCAGCACGGCGAAATGGCGGCTGGTGGCGTCTAGGCGCCTGCCCACCACCGCCCGGTAGGCGTCGGATTCCCACGCCTCGCGGGCCTTCTCCTTGGAGTCGAACTTGAGCACCACCGTCTGGTGGCCGGCGGTGTCGCCCTCGATCACCTCCGACTCGGTGTCGAAGGCCACCAATTCGGTGCCGTCGCCGACGCCCAGGGCGCCCGCAGCGCCCTGCATGTACTCCCCATACAGCTCGGGGTTGTCCACCTGGTAATTGACGATGATGTATGCAGCCATAAGCCCACTTCTAGCACGCCGGGCCAGCGCCGCACGAAGAGGAACGTGGAACTGCCCGAAGCGCCGCCGCCAAAGCAGATCAGCCTCGGGTGAACAAGAACGCCCCGCCGGGATGGCCGCCGCCGGTGCTGGCCACCGCCACCTCGGCGCCGTCCACCTGCCGCCCGCCGCCGCCGCCTCGGAGCTGCACCACCGCCTCGTGCAAGAACCCATAGCCGTGCAGCCGTCCCGCCGAGAGCTGGCCCCCGTGGGGGTTGAGCGGAATCTCGCCGTCGCGGGCAATGCGGGCGCCGCCCTCCACGAACGCCGCCCCCTCGCCCTTGCCGCAGAAGCCCAGTCCCTCCAGCCACGACAGGGCGTTGAAGCTGAAACCGTCGTACAGCAGGGCCACGTCCACGTCGGCGGGCTTCAGGTCCGTACGGCTCCACAGATGCGCCGCCGGACCGTCCACCATGGGCTCGTGCAGCAGCGTCCCCTGGTCCCACGACATCCGCTCTCGCATCTGGGTGCCCACCGCCTCCACCAGCACCGGCCGGTGGGGGCCGTCGTAGGCGCAATCCAACGCCGACACCACCAGCGCGGTGGCGCCGTCGCAGGGCACGTCGCAGTCGAAGAGTCCGAACGGGGAGGTGATCATTCGGGCGTCCAGGTAGTCGTCGATGGTTATCGGCTCTTGGTAGATGGCCGCCGGGTTGTGGGCCGCGCCGGCCCGCTCGGTCACCGGGATCCACCCAAGCTGCTCCCGGGTGGCGCCGTAGCGGTAGAAGTAGTGGCTGGCCATGAGCGCGATCCAGTTGCCCGCCGACATTGCCCCGTAGGGCAGCCGCCACTCCATCTCACCCGAGATGCGGGCGCCGCCGCCCACTCCGGTGTTCTGGCGATTGCCCCAGGCGATCGCCGTGGTCTCCCACACCGTGCGAAAGCACAGCACATGGCGGCACAGCCCCGCGGCCACGGCCAGCATGGCGTTCACCACTGCCCCGCTCTGGCCGGGGGTCTCCCCAGTGCCGCAGAACCAGGTGGGGGCAATGCCCAAGGCATCGGCCACCGGGTAGATGCCGCCCTCGGAATGGCCGCCGTCTTTGGTCGCGCCGCCGGGATAGGTGGACAAGCCGTCGATGTCGTCCATGGTCAGGCCGGCGTCGGCCACCGCGGACCGGCAGGCGTCGACGGCCAGGCTCATGGGATGGCGCCCCAGACGGCGTCCCACCTCCGACAGGCCGATGCCGGTGATGGCCACCCGGGATTCGAACTTCTCCGATACGGGCATGGGCCGCACCGGCGCGGGGCGGGGCTCGGGGTATTCGGCCGCCTCGGCAACCGGCTCTCCGGTCGGGGCGAACACCGGCAGCCACACGTCCTTGTGCTGCTCGAAGCGCACCGACACCGGCATCCCGATGACCACGTCGTCGGGCTCGGCGTCGACGATAAGGGTGGTGAGCCGCACCAGGGGGTCCTCGGCGATGGCCACCAGCCCGATCACGTAGGGAACTTCCATGTCGGGCAGCCACGGCTGGTAGTTGACGGTGACGCCCACCACCGTTCCGGTGCCCGATACGCCCTTCACCACGGGAACTCCCCCGCACCGAGAGCAGACCGCGCCGGGGGGATGGAGATAGCGGTCGCAGGCCCCGCAGTATTGGAACCGCAGCGCTCCGTCGGCCCCGGCCGTCCAGAAGAATTCGTTTTCGGGCGTGAGCTTGGGCAGCGGTCGCATGCGCAGGATTCTTATGCAGATGGGGAGTAGAAGTTGAGTTGGCCGCCGCGGACGAACCCGGCCAGGCACAAACCGGCGGACGCGGCGGTCTCCACCGCCAGCGCGGAGGGGGCGCTCACTGCCACCAGTACCCCGAATCCCGCCGCCCATGCCTTCTGCACCATCTCGAACGACGCCCGGCCGCTCACGAACAGGCCTTGGCCGCGGGCGGGCAAGTCGCCGTCGAGCAGCATCCGGCCCACCACCTTGTCCACCGCGTTGTGGCGGCCGATGTCCTCTCGCACCACGGTGGGCTCGCCGCCGGGACCGAAGGCGGCCGCGGCGTGGACTCCGCCGGTGGCGCCGAACAGGTCTTGAAAGCCCCTCACCCTCTCGGGCACCGCGGCCAGCACCTCAGCAGGTATGGGCGCACTGAGGGGAGGCAGCGGGCTCAGCCGCTCCCCCAGCGCCTCAATGCTCTCAGCCCCGCACAACCCGCACGCCGAGGTGGTCAGACCCAAACGGGGGGTGGGCGGCGGAGCGCCGTCGGTATCCACCGTGACCAGGTTGAACTCGGTGTCGGCGGCCGGCTCGTTGGCGCAGTAGCGGATGGAGGTCACCGAGGCGTCGCCCAAGAGCCCCTCGGTGAAGCAGAATCCGGCGGCCAACTCGAAGTCGTGCCCCGGCGTGCGCATGGTGGTGGTAACGGTAACGGCGTCGAGCTCGATGGTCAGGGGCTCCTCCACCACCAGGTCATCGGGGCGTCTTTGCTCGCGGGCGCCGTCCCAATGGCGCACCAGCACCCGCTCGGAACGCCCCCGGGTCATGACAGGCGATACATCTCGGAGACCACATGGTGCTGAAGCTCCAGCCCCATTGCCGCCATGGCCACCGAGGAGTGCAGAACCTCGCCTTCTGCCCAGAAGCGCCGCTCGGTGGCAGTCACCGGCTTGGCGGAACCGGTGCCCAGCACCGCGGTGGAGGCCAAGCGGACCGCGCGGCCTTCCACAGTGCCCTCCAACGACTCGGCGATCCCCGACGGCTGAACCAAGATCAGCTCAATCCGCCCGTCGTCTCGGGGGCGCAGAAACCCGGCCTCGGCGTGCAGGGGCAGGCCGGTGCCGGGATCATTCGTCTTCTGCGCATAGGCCACGAACGGCTTGCCCACATGGGTGAAGGAGACCTCCTCGACATAGGAGAAGTCCTCAATGGTGGGGTACACCCCGGTGCCCGTCCCCTGCCACGTTCCCAACAGGAATGCCAGCGGGGCACATGCCGGATGAAGCTCGGCCATACCGCGACGTTACCGCCGCTGATGGCGAAAGCGGGCCCTACAAGCCAAGATTCAGAGACGGACGGCAGCGGCCCGTCTCAAGCGACCTGAGGCGGATGAGGCCTTAGAAGTCCATGTCGGGCATGCCGCCGGGCATGCCGCCGTTCTCCTCGGGCTTGTCGGCCACCACCGCCTCGGTGGTCAAGAACAGACCGGCGATGGAGCCGGCGTTCTGGAGCGCCGAGCGGGTGACCTTGGCCGCGTCGATGATCCCGGCGCTGAGCAGATCCTCATAGTCGCCGGTGGCCGCGTTCAGCCCGGAGTTGCCCTCCAGATTGCGGACCCGCTCGACGACCACGCCGCCCTCGAGGCCGGCGTTGACCGCGATCTGGGCCAGCGGTCCTTCCAGCGCCTTGGCCACAATGCGAGCGCCAGTGGCCTCATCGTCGGCCGACAGGCTCTCGGCCGCCTCGTTGACAGGAACCTGGGCCCGCAGCAGGGTTACGCCCCCGCCGGCGACCACGCCCTCTTCGATGGCGGCCTTGGTGGTGCTGACCGCGTCCTCGATGCGGTGCTTCTTCTCCTTGAGCTCCACTTCGGTGGCGGCGCCCACCTTGAGCACGGCAACACCGCCCGACAGCTTGGCCAGGCGCTCTTGCAGCTTCTCCCGGTCGTAGTCGGAGTCGGTGTTGTCGATCTCACCCTTGATCTGCGAGATGCGGCCCTCGACGTCGGCGCGGTCGCCCGCGCCCTCCACGATCGTGGTCTCGTCCTTGGTGATGACCACCTTGCGGGCCCGGCCCAGCAGGTCGAGCGTGGTGTTCTCCAGCTTGAGGCCCACCTCTTCGCTGATGACCTGGCCGGCGGTCAAGATGGCCATGTCCTGAAGCATGGCCTTGCGGCGGTCGCCGAAACCGGGGGCCTTCACCGCCGTTGAGTTGAACGTGCCGCGGATCTTGTTCACCACCAAAGTGGCCAGGGCCTCGCCCTCCACATCCTCGGAGATGATCAGCAGCGGCTTGCCCGCCTGCATCACCTTCTCCAGCACCGGAACGATGTCGCGCACCGCGGTGATCTTGGAGCCCACGAACAAGATATAGGGCTCGTCCAGCACCGCTTCCATCCGCTCGGCATCGGTCACGAAGTAGGGGGAGATGTACCCCTTGTCGAAGCGCATTCCCTCGGTGAAGTCCAGCTCTAGGCCGAAGGTCTGCGACTCCTCCACGGTGACCACGCCGTCCTTGCCCACCTTGTCGATGGCCTCGGAGATCAGCTCGCCGATCTCGGCGTCGGCGGCCGAGATGGCCGCCACGTTGGAGATCTGGGCCTTGTCGGAGGACACATCGACCGACTGGGAGTGGATGGCATCCACCGCCGCCTCTACCCCGGCCTCGATGCCCTTCTTGATGGACATGGGGTTGGCCCCGGCGGCCACGTTGCGAAGCCCCTCTCGCACCATCGACCAGGCCAAAACGGTGGCGGTGGTGGTGCCATCGCCGGCCACGTCGTCGGTCTTCTTGGCCACCTCTTTGACCAGCTCGGCGCCGATCTTCTCGTAGGGGTCCTCCAACTCGATCTCTTTGGCGATCGACACGCCGTCGTTGGTGATCGTGGGGGCGCCCCACTTCTTCTCCAGAACGACATTGCGCCCCTTGGGGCCGAGCGTGACCCGCACGGCGTCGGCCAGTTGGTTCATTCCCGACTCCAGCGCGCGCCGGGCCTGCTCATCGAATGAGATGATCTTGGGCATCCTCGAACTCTCCCTTTTGTACTATCGGCTTTCCGCCGGGTTTTAGCACTCTCAGTATGAGACTGCTAAAGATTACCGAGGAGTCTGAGGAACGCCAAACTCAAGTGGGACCGAAGTGGGGAATTCAGCCGCCGGCCACCGCGGGCACTATGGCCACCGTCTGCCCGTCGGGAACCGATGTGGCCAGGCCGTCGGCAAACCGGACATCGTCGTCGTCCACGAATACGTTGACATACCGGTGCAGGCCGCCGGACTCGTCGATGAGCCGGTCCCTGAAGCCAGGATGGGTTGCGTCCAACGAGGCGATCACGTCGCGGACGGTCCCGCCCTCAACGGTCACTTCACTGGCGCCGCCGGCCAGCGGGCGAAGGGTGGTCGGTATCCGGACAGTGACGCTCATGGGCCATGATGCTATTCGGATGAAGCGCGGGAGACGACTCATAAGCCGGAGGCAGCGATGACCGGTCGGCGGAGGTTCGCGGCCGGAGAGTTCACGGCCTCCGATCTTGTCGATCGCAAGGGATCGACAACGGTGTCGGTCTGCTTGCCCGCCCGCAATGAAGAAGCCACCGTGGGGGCCATCGTGCAGGTGGTCCGGGCCGAGCTCATGGACAAGCTGGGCCTGGTGGACGAGCTGATCGTGATGGACGACCACTCCACCGACCGCACCGCCGCAGTAGCGGAGGCTGCCGGGGCCACCGTGGTCGCCTGCTCCGACGTGCTCGCCCACTTGGGCAATCAGCCCGGCAAGGGCGAGGCGCTGTGGAAGTCGTTGTTCGCATCCTCCGGCGACATCGTGGTTTGGTGCGACAGCGACGTGGCCAACTTCGGCCCCCACTTCATCTCCGGCTTGCTGGGGCCGCTGTTGGCCGACGAGGGCATCGGCTACTGCAAGGGCTTCTACCACCGCCCAGTGGGGGCCGACCAGCGAGGAGGGGGGCGGACCACGGAGTTGGTGGCCCGACCGCTGATCGCCGTGCTGTTCCCCGAGCTGGGCGACATCGTCCAGCCGCTGGCCGGGGAGTACGCCGGGCGGCGGGATGTGCTGGAGCGGGTGCCGTTCGTCCAGGGGTACGGGGTGGAGATGGGGCTTCTCATCGACGTGTGGCGGCTGGCGGGCTATGGCGCCATCGCCCAGGTGGACCTGGGCACCCGCGTCCACCGCAATCGACCCCTGCACGAGCTGTCGTCGCAGGCGACCGAGGTCATGCAAGTAGCCCTCCACCGCGCCGACCGCACTCTGGTGGACACCGCGATCACGCTGCGCCGCCCCGGCTTCGCCGACACCGAGATCACGATGCAGGAGCGTCCTCCCCTAGTGGAGGTCACCGGCTATTTCCGCCAAGCCCACTGACCGTTCGGCTCGGCTATGAGACCAGATAGTCCAGGACCGTGACCGTGCGGCTCGGCTATGAGACCAGATAGTCCAGCACCACTCGACCGACCAGCCGCACGGTGTCAGCCATGGCCGATTCGAGGCCATACCGGTCGCTCAAGCTGATCAGTTCCCCGCACACCGGCGGGGCCGCGCTATCGACCCGACCCGCGACAGTGAGCACCGGCACCCCGGCGGCGGATGCCATCTCGCTCACTCCGCCCACCACCTTGCCCTGAAGCGACGTGGCATCAAAGGCGCCCTCCCCGGTGACCACGAGATCGGCGTCCTCGATATGGCCGTACAGGTCCACCTCCTCGGCCAGCAGTTCGAAGCCGCTGCGGAGATCGGCGCCCACGCACGCCAAACCGCCGGCCAGACCGCCGGCCGCCCCCGAGCCCTTCAGTTCGCCCACATCGATGCCGTAGGTCTCGGCATACACCTGGCTCAGCCGCTCCAAGCGCCGGCGCAACAGCTCCACCTGCGCGGGACTGGCGCCCTTCTGCGGCCCGAACACCTCGGCGGCATCGACAAAACGGGTCGCGACGTCGCAAGCCACGGCCAGTTCCACTCCCCTGAGGCGCTGAGTCGGGTAGAGCGCTCGCAACGCACCCAAGCCTCCATCGGTGGTGGCCGAGCCCCCTACCCCCACCAGCACCCGCCGGGCGCCTCGCTCGATGGCGGCGTCGATCAACTCTCCGGTCCCATAGGTGGTAGCTCCGAGGGGATCGTTGGCCTCGGCCCCGCCCACCAACATCAATCCCGAGGCCTGGGCCATCTCAATCACCGCGGTATGGCGATGAAGGCGCCACTGGGCTTTCACCGGATCGCCCAGGGGACCGGTCACGGTTGTGGTCCGGTTGGCGCCACCCACCACATCCAGCGTGCCCTCGCCCCCATCGGCCATAGGAGAGGCAACGGCAGTAGCACCGGCCTGTTCGGCGGCGTGGACTATGGCAGCGGCGACTTGGGCGGCCGTGGCCGTGCCCCGGAACTTGTCGGGGGCGGCAACAATGTGCATGGCGGCTTAGGCCATTTAACGGTCAGCCGCCGAGACCGCGGTTTGCAGACTGGCCACAGCCATCAAACTGTCAGCCCGGTCGCTGGGTCAGGCTGTCGGGTCCGATCAGGATAAGGACGTAGGCGTTGCCAAGCTGGTCGAGGGTGATGCCCCCGGGAGGAGGATCGGGCATCGGCCAAAGCGGCTTCTCGCTTTCGCCCAGCAGTCTGGCGATGCACTGGGCGTCCACCTCATACCCGGCCCGGTAGTAGAACGCCGAGCCCGTCTGGGGACTGGCATTATGCGGGGGCAGCGTCACGTAGTTGGCCGCGTTCAACTCGCCCGAGAGCCGACCGGCCGCCCCGCCCACATCGGTGCCGTTGGCCACCAGCACACCGATAGTGGACGGATCACGGCACTCAAGCTCTTCCTCCGGGTCGGAGGCGAGAGGCTGGGGTTCCGCGGGGGCAGCGGTAGCCTCTTGGGGCTCTTCAGGCGCGGGCGCAGGGGTAGGGGCCGTGTCGCCGCTGCCCGACGGGGTCTCGACCGGATCGGGAATCTCCTCGGGCTCCGTCGTCGCCTCAGCCGTGGGCTGGGCGGTGGTCGTCGTGGGATCGCTGTCATCGTCATCGAGGCCGCGGGCCAGGACAAAAGCGCCCGCGGCAATCAGGGCGAGAACCAGCACCACCCCTTTGAGGGCCATCTGGTTGTTGGGTGCTCGATTCGACTCCATATTTCCTCTGGCTCCCGACTGTTACCGCGACGGTTGTCGGCCAACCGAAGTATGACCGAATTTGGATCGTCTGCGGCGATCGCGTAAACGCCGCAGGCGCCGCACGACCATTGGGTCGTACTCCATTGCATCCGCCTCTTCCAATAGTTCGTTCAGCAGCTGGTAATACCGGGTCGTGGAAAGCTCGAAGCGCTCGCGAATCGCAGCCTCCTTCGACCCGGTCTCCTGCCACCAGGTGCGCTCAAAATCCAAGATCTCCTGATCCCTTTTCGTGAGAGCCATTCCACAAGCGTTACCCACCACTAGGCGCTATTCAAGCACCCTCCCCAATCGGCACCCTTTATGCTCTGCAATAGAGGCCCGAGTAGCTCAGTCGGCAGAGCAGCTGTCTTGTAAACAGCAGGTCGCAGGTTCGATTCCTGTCTCGGGCTCCGATGTCCTGAACCACAACCTCGGGCTCCGTGGGGAGTTCCCGGTCCGATGGTTTGGTGTGGGTGGGTTAGTCGTCGTCGGTGATGGTCATGGTTCCTGTGGCGTCGGGCCGGCGCCAGCTGCCGGGGAGGTATGCCTCTACTGCGAAGTGTTCGTCTGGTTCTTTGTGGTCGTCTTGTTTGAGCCAGATTTCTTCGGTCATCTCGGTTGTTCCGGGTGCGAACACCATTGTCCCGGACATGGCCCAGTAGTCCGATGAGTGGGCTTGGTTGTCGCGCAGGTGCCAGGCGGTCCCGGCGTTCCAGCTCACTTGTAGTTCCTCGGTGAGGGCTTTGGAGAGGATGATGCGGAACTCGACCACGTCGCCCTCGGTTCCCGTGGCGTCCTCGACGGTGATGGTGAGCTCGGCCTCGGGGTCGGGTTCTGTGGGCGGGTCGTCGTCGTCTGCGACGGTCACGGTGGCTGTGCTGGGGGTGCCGAGGTCGTAGCTGGCGCCGTTGGCGAGGGTGGCGGTGATGGTCCCGTCGGCCTCGTCGGCGGTGTCGTCGGCGGTGGCGACGGTGAGCGTCGCGGTGCCGGTGGTGCCGATGGTGATGGTCTTTTGGCCCACAGCGGCGCCGTAGTCGCCGCTCTGCGCGACGGTGACGGCGACGGACAGGTCGGCGTGGGGCGTGGGGCTGGCGGTGATCGTGAACGCCGCGTTTGCGCCCTCGGTGATGTCGCCGGCGGCGGTGATGGTGACCTGCGGGACGTCGTCGTCTGCGACGGCGACCGTCGCGGTGTGCGCTGTGGCCGACACGGTGTAGCCGCCGTCGGCGGCCGGTGTGTCCAGCGTGGCGGTGACCGACCCGTCGGCCTCGTCGGCGCCGTCGTCGGCGGTGGCGACGGTGAGCGTCGCGGTGCCCGATGCGCCGATGGTGATGGTCTTTCGGCCGGCGGCGGCGGTGTAGTCGCCGGTCTGGGCGACGGTGACGGCGACGGCCAGGCCAGCTGCGGGCGCGGGGACGGCGGTGATCGTGAACGCCGCGTCGCCGCCTTCGGCGATGGCGGCGCTGTCGGCTGCGATCGACACTTCGGGGACGGGCGGCAGGTCGTCGTCGGCGACGGCGACCGTCGCGGTGTGCGCTGTGGGCGACACCGTGTAGCCGCTGCCGGTCCCGATCGCGGCGGTGACGGTCCCGTCGGGCTCGTCGACGTCGTCGTTCGCGGTCGCGACGGTGAGCGTCGCGGTGCCCGATGCGCCGACGGCGACGGTCCGCTGGCCCACAGCGGCGCCCCAGTCGCCGGTTTGTGTGACGGCGACGGCGATTTGCAGGCTGCTGTGGGGCACGGGGCTGGCGGTGATGGTGAACGCCGCGTCGCCGCCCTCGGTGATCCCGCCGGCGGCGGTGATCGATATCCGCGGGACGTCGTCGTCGGCGACGGCGACGGTCGCGGTGGCGTTGTCGGGGTCGACGGTGTAGCCGTAGTCGTCGTCGACGACAGCGGCGACCGACCCGTCGGGTTCGTCTGCGCTGTCGTCGGCGGTGGCGACGGTGAGCGCCGCGGTGCCCGATGCGCCGATGGTGACGATCTTGCGGCCCGCAGCGGCGCCCCAGTCGCCGCTCTGCGAGACGGTGACCGCGACTTGCAGGTCGGCCTCGGGGGCGGGCTCGGCGGTGATCGTGAACGCCGCTGCACCGCCCTCGGTGATCGCGGCTGTGTCGGCGGTTATGGACACCTCGGGGGTGGGCGGCGGCAAGGTGACGTCCACCTCGGCGGTTTTGGACTCCCCGCCGGCGAGGGTCGCGACCGCGATGGTGTAGGTGCCGATGATCGCGGCGCCGCGCGACGCGATCACGAACACCTGATAGCCCGACTCGGGCTCGAGGCCGGTGATCTGATGCTCTGTGCCGTCGGTGTTGGCGTAGCGCAGCCTCGGGATGCCGGGGCTCTGGTACCAGCCGACCTGGTATTGGACGCCGCCGCCCCAGGAGGCCCACACGATCGTCGCGGTCGTGTCGGTCACCTCCGAGATGCCGATGGTGGTCACCTCGGCTTTGGGGTCGTCGTCGTTGTCGACGAACACCACCGCCCGGCTGTCGAACTGGTGCAGCCGATAGCCGTCGCCGGCTGTGACGTCGGCGTGGATCGGCCCGTTCGCATCCGGGCTGGTGTTGTCCAGCGTCGCCACCGTGAACCTCGCCGTTCCCGACACCGGAACGGTGACGGTGCGGGTTCCCGAGTCGGCGTCGGCGATGACCGAGCCGTCGCCGTAGTGGCCGACCTCCACGTTGACCGTCACAGGCTCGGTCGGCGGCGGCGCCAAGGTGACCGTGAACGCGGCGGTGCCGCCCTCGACGACGTTGCCGCCGTCGGCCGCGATCGACGCGACCGGCACCGGCTCTAGCACCGGCCCCTCCGGAGCCGCCTGCGTCGGCGATCCCGCGGGAAGCGTCGTGAAGCGGATGGTGGGGCTCGCCGAGCCCAACAGCACCCCGCCGTCCGCGAAGTAGTACACCCGCGCCCGATACTCGGTGCCGGGCTCCAACCCTTCCAGGACATGTCCGGGATGCTGCACCAGCGCCGAGGCATACGACTCAGACGCAGGCTCGCCCGGCACCGCCGGCGTGGTCGGCCACCAGCGCACCTGATAGCCGTCCGCCCCGGCCACATCGGGCCAGCGCAGGCCGATGCCGGTGTCGGACAGGTCGAACGCGGACAGCTCCCCCACCTCGCCCTGCGTTCCGCCGCCGAAGCCGCCGATGCTGTCGGACCGGGCGAAGTAGACGGACCGCTCGAACCCGGCCGCGCAGCCCGCGCACGCGGTGAACCGCTTCAGATACGTGAACGCATCGGTGCGATACGACGTGGGCGCGCCGGTGTAGGTGGGCATGTCGGTGTCGGTGCGCTGGTACATGGCCTGCGCGTTGACCGTGAAATGCACCGGCCCCGAATAGCCCTCGCCCACATGCACCCTCACCGTGACCGGGCTGCCGTAGCCGACACCGATGCGCTCGCTCGACGTCGGCGAAGGACTCCCCGTATAGGAGATCCCCGCCTCATGGGTCGGATCCAGACACCTGATGCGCTCCCCGCCGCGGAACCGCTCGCTGCTGTCAGGGGCGCGCAGGTCGCCGGTGCACGACGTGATCGTGAAATACTCCCGCGACGCCGCGTTCGGGATCGACGCCGGATCGTTCGCCAGCCGCACCCGAAACGAATGCACCTGCCCCGGCGCGAGCGCCACATTCAACGCCGCCTCGAAACCGCCGTCGGCCACCGCGGTCCACGTCGCGCCCCCATCCGCGGACACCTCGAAGTCCTGCTCCCAGTCGTCGTCGTCGACAATGCGCACCGGCAGCCGCACATCGCCCCAGGAGAACCCCGCCGGCTGCCCGCCGTTGGACACCCCCACCCGATGCACCAAATGCGTCAAATGATCGTACGCATCAGGATCATGACCCGACCCGACCGTCACCGTCTGCCAGTCGTCCACCTTGTGCGCGCCGATGAACATGATCGGATGCGGGCAGCCGCTCGTCAGATCATGAGGCCTGATATTGCGCTGCGCCAAAGTCAACAACCCCGAATGGTCGTTCCCGATGATCGGCTGCCCGATCAACAAGACCTCGTTCGCCGGGCTGCGACAGATCAGCCGATCCCGGTCCCGCGCCCCCAAATCCATGTGATCACCATGAGCGCGGGCCACCTGCACCCACGCCTCGGTGAAATCCCGGTCCTGAGGGTCCACCAAACGAAACTGATACGACACATCCGAGCCGCCCTCAGACAGCGACACCACCGGCAGCGCATCACCCTCGTCGGTGGCCACCCAGCCCGCATCGCTGCCCGCCGCACACGACACGCCCTGCGGGCACGTCCGGAACTGCACCCACGGCCGCACCCCCGCATCGAACACATCCACCCGAAACCGCGTCGAGCGGCCCCGCACCGCACCCCCGGCCACATTCGTGTGCCCCAGACTCACCTGCGACGCGAAATCCGAGTCCGAGCCCAGACTCACCGTCAACCGCTCCGAACCCGACTCGACCACACCATCCGCGGTCAACGTCAAATCCAGCGCCGCCGCATGCGCGCCCGCACCCTCGAACACCACAAACGGGCCGCCCGCCACCGCCAAATCCAACGACACACCCGTGTTCACCGCCCCCGCCGTCAACCCCACACCGAAATCATTCACCACATCAGACGCACCCGACACCACCAACGGCACCGAAACGCTCTCACCATCGCTCAACGGACGAGACAACCCCACCCGAAACGACACCGACCGCCCCTCAACACGCGACAACCCCGAACCCACACCCAACAAATCCACCGACACCGGCACCGGCACCAAACCCACCCGAAACACCGGCGACACCCCATAAAACGGGAAGTAGGACGCAGGCGCGGCCGTGGCCCGTGCAATAGGGTTGTCGCCCACGCGGGTGCCGCCAATACTGATAGGCGTTGGATGGCCAGCACCCAAGAAACGCGTCGCGTGTTTCGTGCCGTCGGTGTTCGAGCCCGTGAACACCGAGCTGACACTGTTGGCAGTGCCCAGCTGGTTACGCGAATTCGCCCTGGATAGGTTCGTCCAAGCGCCGTCCCACACATCAGGATTGCCGAACGCCAGCCTGCCGCCGTTGAGCCAGTACAGCGGCGCGCTCTTATGGGCCGAGTTGTCCGGGTTCATGCCGAGGTGGTCGCGGGCGTCCACCGTCGACGTCGACCCCAGCACCTTGAACAACGACGCATACGGCTGGATCGCCGGAAGCGACCCGCCCGCCAACGACCCCGCAGCCGACGACTGCACAAAACTGTCGTAATCGGCGATATCGGACGGCGTCGCATTGCGGTGCTGCGTCGTCATGAACAGCAAACGGAACTCATCACCGGAGTCCAGCCCCGACGGGACCAGCTCCCAGTCATGAGGCACCACGAACACCCCGTCCGCCTCAGGCATCGGCGGCGGAGGCGGATTCACGCTGCTGCGCACCGCGATCTTGTACGAGCCACTGGCCGGGACGCGCCATCCGCTCGCGCTGCGACCCTTGAAGCGCCTGGTGTCAGCGATGCTGAACCCGCTCGCGGCACCACCGTCCTCGCTGGCCGAGCCCGTGCGCCGGAGACTGTTGACGCCGGCAACAGCGCCGGTGCGGTCCAACACCACCCAGTACGTCGTGTCCGCCTCCAACGCCACACCCCCCGCCGGCGCGTCGAAACCGAACACACGATCCGTGCTGGTCGCCTGATAGGCCGGGTTCGTCAACGTCGCGACCACCGCGCCCGGCGAACCGTCCGAATCGGCGCGCACCGTCACCGTCAGCTTCGAAGAGGAAAACACCGAACTGTCCGAAAGACGCGCGAACTCGATGTCGACACCGTCCAGCGCGTACCCGTGAGCGGCACCGCCCGACGTGAACGCCTGCGCATAATCAAAATGCACAAGAGAGGAGGAGTCGCCGTCAGCCTGACCCAAATTGGACACCAACGACCCCGCCACCGCCCGGAACACCGCCGACACCCCATACAACGAATAATTCGTGCCCGCGGCTACTACGTTTGTTCCGGAATGTATATGGGTATCAGTCTGGCCGGCTAGACCCCAGCCGACCCCAGTCTGTCCGAAAACACCAGTCGTACCACGACCGGCGCCGTTCTCGGAGCTGCCGGTCCAGACCCGCCTCGATGTGCCGCTGCTGGGAACGACGGCGCCCGACGCGTAGCGACCCACCGACTCCCACCCACGACCATGGTCACCAAATCTCGTCGAGGTGAACACCGCAAAATTGCCCGCAGCAGCCCTCGGGCCGCCCACCCAATACACCGGCACATCCTGATGATCCGCATTATCGGGGTTCATGCCCAGGTGATCACGCGCGTGCACCGAGCTCGTCGAGCCCAGCGCCTTGAAATGCTGCGAATACGCGCGCAGCGCCGCATGCGCGCTGCTGCTCCCAGCCGACGTCCGCACGAAAGCGTCGTAATCAGCAATGTTCGACGACGTCGCGTTGCGCCTCTCCTGGGTCACGAACACCAAACGGAACTCATCACCGACCTCGACGCCATCAGGGATCAACGCCCAGTCATGAGGCACATCGATGACCTCCACCGGGTTCACGCTGCCGCGCACCGACAGCTTCATCGACTCCCCCGACGACGACCAGCCGCCGGTGCTCGTCGCCGGCCGCTCCGCGGAGTCGTCCGCGACCGAGAACCCCGCCTCGGCGCCGGCGTCCTCGCCGCCCGACGCCGTCGAGCGGACCCGGTGATTGCCCTGCAACGTGCCGTCGCTGTCGAGCACCAGCCAATACGTCGAATCCGCCTCCAACGCCACGCCCCCCGCCGGCGCGTCGAAACCGAACACACGATCCGCGCTCGTCTGCTGATACGCCGGGTTCACCAAAGTCGCGACCAGCGAGCCCGGCGCGCCGCCCGAATCCGAATGCACAGCGGCCGTCATCTTCGAGGTGAACACCGCAGAGTCCGAAAGCGCCACGAACTCTACATCCACCCCGCCCAGCGTGTACCCCGTCGCGTTCGAACCCGTCGAAAACGCCTGAGCGCGATCAGAAGGCACCAAACCCAAAAACCCGCCATCAGCCTCACCCAAATTGCTCACCAACGACGACGGCGTCTGCGCCCCAGCACCATCAAACGGCGGAACCACCACCAACACCGAGGCGAACAACAACAAAGCGCCGAGCGCCACCCAAAAGCGATGCCTCATACCCCAACGACCTCGCCCAACGGGGGGGGGGGGAGAAGGGAGAGGATGAGGGAGGCATCAAAACCATGCCCAAAATCCTACCAATCGGCCCTAGGAATAGAAACCCGCGGCAACCCAAGCCCGAAAACCACCGCCTCCGATCCCTGCCCCGGGCTCAATGTGGTACAGCTCCCCTTCTTGGCTGTGGGTGCGTCCATGCTTGGAGACGACGTGGTCCCGCCACTTCTTCATCGATCTGACCAACGGAGTTCTTATGGTCCGGTCCAGGGTTGGCGTGCCAGGACAATTCCGCAGACCGATTCGGCTCCCCATTCCCGCAGTCGTCGGGCGACGGCGTTGAGTTGTAGGCCGGTCGTGCAAATGTCGTCGTAGACCACGATTCTTTGGCCCTCTATCAGATCGCGGTGGACCAGCCGGAGCGCCGCTGCGTGCTCTCGGGCCGCTCGCTGTTTCTCTGGGTAGCTCCCGCCCGCCGACTGGGTCGTGGTCCTGATCTTGTCGAACGCGGGGGCATAGGGGTCATCAATTGGCCACCAATCGAAGAAGTCGTGGACTCGAGCGAATCTCAGCACTCGATTTGTGTGACTCCGGTCGGGACCTGATGGGTTAGCGACTATCAGGTCGACTTCTTCGGGGTCCCAGTGAGTTTCGAGATGGCCGAGCAGGAGGCGGGCGAAGATCCGGGCCCAGCCATGCTTGTCTTCATATTTGTACCGATGTACTACTCGGGTCAGGGGTTCGACGTAGAGGGATATTGCCTCGATCCGGTCAACAAACCTCTGGCCTTCGCTGCCGGTGCATAGCCCGTTGCGGCATGGTTGTCCCTCCCGCTCTTGCGAGCAGATCGGGCAGGGGTCTGAGATCTTTCTCAGCGATTCTGATGCACAGGGAACGCACACCGTCCACGGCCCGTGCTGGACGTATGGGCATAATCCGCAGTCGGGGAAGTCATTGCGGTCTTCGGGCTTGGGCATTTATCCGCGTCAGAGCATCGAGGGCTGGAGAAGAAGCTCTCCGCTGGCGGCGCGCAGCCTGCCCGAGTCGGCAACCAGGGGCACGATGTCCTCGACCGACTCGATTCCAGTCGCCTGACCGGAGTCGACCATGGACCTAGCCCAGTCCTGTTCTGTGACCAGGGACTCGATAAGAAAGACCCGCTTTCCGTGCTCATATGCCAGGCGAGCCTGCATCTTGGCCCCCGAGGTCTTGGACGCCTCAATGACCACCGTGCCCTGCGAGATTCCCGAGGTCACTTCATTGCGCTTGCGGAAGGTCCACTGAGCTGGCTGAGCCGTCGGGAAGAACTGGGACACGACTAGCCCACCTGCCGAGAGGATTTCGTCGACCAACCCAGTGTTCGACTTCGGATAGATCCTGGTGATACCGGTTCCATAGACCGCGATAGTCCGGCCCCCATGCGCCACCGTCGCCCGGTGCGCTGCGCTGTCAATCCCCTCGGCGAGGCCAGAGGTGACCGCGATATCCCTCTCGGTGAGAGCGCTGGCCATCCGCTCAGCGCGCCTGACCCCTTCGACAGACGGCTTGCGAGTGCCCACAACTGCCACCGACCTTGCGTCGCGCCCAGCATCAAGCCATCCCCGGTAGAACACAAACGGCGGCAAGTTGTGGATGAAGCGGAGATTCACCGGGTAGTCATCATCAAAGACCGTCGTCAGCTGAGCACCAACTGCGCCTGCCGCCTCCACCTCCCGATCGGCCTGAGCAAAGGCCGAGGCCCACTGACCCTCTGTAGCCGTGGCTGCAACCCATCCAGTCCGATGCGCCCGAGCCCCGGACTCGACCACCTCACCGCTGAACAAGCCCTCCAGGGACTGCTCCCGATACGCCTGACGGGCAATCACTCCCCAGTCGCATCGGTCTTCGCCCATCATCAAGCTGCACAAGGCGAGAAGATCGCGTTGCTCTGCCGTTATCCCGACCATTGAGATCCCCCTACTCGTCGCACGTCTTCAAGGGTCCAGCCAAACTGGCTGACCTTCAGACTATAAGCACCACCAGTGACAACTGCGGACATGTTCGGCCGCTGCCCGCGAGAAAGGGGTCTGTCAAAAACCTGACAGACCCCGACCCCTCGACCGACTCGATTCCTGTCGCCTGACCGGAGTCGACCATGGACCTAGCCCAGTCCTGTTCTGTGACCAGGGACTCGATAAGAAAGACACGCTTTCCGTAGACCGCGATAGTCCGGCCTCCAAGTTGTCCTTTTTGTGCAGACGGCTCGTACACCGGGTTGACCGCTGGTGCCGTCGATGCTGAAGCTGTCAGCGTCCGCGCCTGCCAGCGTATGGGTCAGAATATAAAATTGCAGGTGCTCCTGCTATCGCGAACGGCAGTTCCCGCTGTGATCACCCACCAATACACAATATGCCTTATGATCGCTCACTAGGAGACGGATCGCTCACTAGGAGACGGATCGCTCACTAGGAGACGGATCGCTCACTAGGAGACGGATCGCTCACTAGGAGACGGATCGCTCACTAGGAGACGGATCGCTCACTAGGAGACGGATCGCTCACTAGGAGACGGATCGCTCACTAGGAGACGGATCGCTCACTAGGAGACGGATCGCTCACTAGGAGACGGATCGCTCACTAGGAGACGGATCGCTCACTAGGAGACGGATCGCTCACTAGGAGACGGATCGCCCTCGACGCGTCTGCGGGCCGATATCGGACTTCTGCGCCTGGCGGTCACCGGGTGGGTTAGTCGTTGTCGGTGATGGTCATGGTTCCTGTGGCGGCGGGGGTGAACCATTGTCCGGGGAGGAATGCCTCTACTGCGAAGTATTCGTCTGGTTCTTTGTGGTCGTCTTGTTTGAGCCAGATTTCTTCGGTCATCTCGGTTGTTCCGGGTGCGAACACCATTGTCCCGGACATGGCCGCCCCAGGCTCAATGTGGTACAGCTCCCCTTCTTGGCTGTGGGTGCGTCCGTGGATCGCGGTGGACCAGCCTTGGGCATTTAAACAATAACGCCGGCAGCTACAAAAGCTCGTCGTCCTCAGCCGTCCCGTAGCTGAACACCGGGTCGTCGCCAAAGAGCCTGTCGCACAACTCGCCGTACTCATCGCCCACCTGCGCGAACACCTGGCGGGTGGGCTCGTCAATCCCCTCAGAGGGCAACAGGCTCCTGAGCCGGTCCCCGTCGAGAACCTGGTGCGGGAGAATCTCATCATCCTCCGACATGGACGCCGAGAACCTCCAAGAACTCCTCCCCCGCTGCCCATTCTAGCAACCGCCGCCCAGCCCTTGTTCCTTACGATCTCCAAGCTCCGGTCAGGCCCCCGGCTTAGACCCCGAGCCTCTGCCTCTGCCCGCTTTCTGTGGGCGGCCATGCCCGTTGCTGCTGATCGCCCTGTAGTCCCGGGGCACTCCCCTCGCCTCCAGGGCGAGCACTTTGTCGGCGGCCAACTCCTGGACGTCCAATACGTATCCGGTTTCGGTCGGGGTGGCGTCCATCATCCTGTGGTCGGACGCCAGGTCGATGTTGGTTGTGTCGCAGCCTGAAGAGACTTGCAGTTGGGCGTATGTGTCGCTGGCCCTGACAATGACGACGGCCAGGCCGGCGTCTTCTAGGGCAGCCTGAGCTGCTTCAGCGAGCCCGCCAACCGGGTTGGGGTAGGGAGTGAAGAAGTCGAGGTCTTTCGTGAGCCGGTCGATGACGCCGCTGACGATCAAGGCGGCTCCCCCTGCCAGCGCGAATCTCTCGGCCTCCGGCAACTGGGCGACGATTCGGCGCACGGCCTGCTGGATATCGCTCAGCACCCTATTCCTAGTCGAGCAGATCGCGCTCGCTCAGCCACTTTGACCATGCGTCTCGGACATAAGGGGATAGGCACAGCTCGTCCCAAGCGCCCAGCAGCACGTCGAGGTCGATGTAGCGCAGCACGTCCTCTTCGAGCCCCTCGGTCATCACCTGCGCGTACGCCAGCAGCAACTGGCATCGGTCGCCCAAGTCGAATTCGAACGGCTCGCTCCACGCTATGTGGCTCGGCAGCCGGACGCGCCCGCTGGCCTTGGGGACCGAGCGGTCCTCGAGGTTCGACGGGATCGCCACCGGCGGCCGTCCCAACGGGCGCACACGAGTGCTCATGCGCACAATGCTACCCGCCGCTGGGCTCCTCGTCTGCTCCGCTCATGTCGCTGGTGTGGGTGGGTTAGTCGTCGTCGGTGATGGTCATGGTTCCTGTGGCGGCGGGGGTGAACCATTGTCCGGGGAGGAATGCCTCTACTGCGAAGTATTCGTCTGGTTCTTTGTGGTCGTCTTGTTTGAGCCAGATTTCTTCGGTCATCTCGGTTGTTCCGGGTGCGAACACCATTGTCCCGGACATGGCCCAGTAGTCAGATGAGTGGGCTTGGTTGTCGCGCAGGTGCCAGGCGGTCCCGGCGTACCAGCTCACCTCTAGTTCCTCGGTGAGGGCTTTGGAGAGGATGATGCGGAACTCGACCACGTCGCCCTCGGTTCCCGTGGCGTCCTCGACGGTGATGCTCAGCTTGGCCTCCGGCTCCACCGGCGGGTCGTCGTCGGCCACGCTGACCGTGGCCGCGCCCTGGGAGGCCGACACCGTGTAGCCGGCATCGCCAGCCGGAGTGTCCAGCGTCGCCGTCACCGACCCGTCGGCCTCGTCGGCACCGTCGTTGGTCGTGCCGATGGTGAGGGTGGCGCTGCCCGTGGTCGAGATGGTCACCGTCTGACGGCCCGTAGCCGCGCCATAATCGCCGCTCTGGGTCACCGTCACGCTGACGCTCAAGTCTGCCGCCGGGGCCGGGCTCGCCGTGACGGTGAAAACGGCGTCGCCGCCCTCGGTGACGCCGCCGCCGGCGCTGATCGAGATCTCCGGGACGTCGTCATCTGAGATGCTCACCGTCGCCGCGCTGGACGAGCCGAGGTCGTAGTCGGCCCCGTCGACGAGGGTCGCGGTGACCGAGCCGTCGGCCTCGTCGGCACCGTCGTTGGTCGTGCCGATGGTGAGGGTGGCGCTGCCGGTGGTCGGGATGGTCACCGTATGCTGGCCGGTAGCCGCGCCGTAGTCACCGCTCGAGGTCACCGTGACGCTGACGCTCAAGTCTGCCGCGGGGGCGGGGCTGGCGGTGATCGTGAAGCTGGCGTCGCCGCCTTCGGTGACGCCGCCGCCGGCGCTGATCGAGATTTCAGGAACGTCGTCGTCCGCAACGCTGACCGTGGCGGCGCGCTGGGTCGCCGACACCGTGTAGCCGGCGTCGGCAGCCGGAGTGTCCAACGTCGCCGTCACCGACCCGTCAGACTCGTCCGCATCGTCGTTGGCCGTGCCCACCGTCAACGTGACGCTTCCGGTGGTCGGGATCGTCACCACCTGCTGGCCGGTCGATGCGCCGTAGTCGCCGCTCTGCGACACCGTGACGCTCACATCCAGGTCCGCCGCCGGCGCCGGACTCGCCGTGACGGTGAAAACGGCGTCGCCGCCCTCAGTGACCCCGCCCCCGGCGGAGATTGAGACCACCGGCACGACCGGCGCGGTCGTATCGTCATCGGCAACGCTGACCGTGGCGGCGCGCTGGGTCGCCGACACCGTGTAGCCGGCGTCGGCAGCCGGAGTGTCCAGCGTCGCCGTCACCGACCCGTCGGCCTCGTCGGCATCGTCGTTGGCCGTGCCCACCGTCAACGTGACGCTTCCGGTGGTCGGGATCGTCACCACCTGCTGGCCGGTCGATGCGCCGTAGTCGCCGCTTTGGGTGACGCTGACGCTGACGCTCAGGTCGGCTGCCGGCGCGGGGGTGGCGGTGACGGTGAAGACGGCGTCGCCGCCCTCAGTGACCCCGCCCCCGGCGGAGATTGAGATCACCGGCACGACCGGCGCGGTCGTGTCGTCGTCCGCAACGCTCACCGTGGCCGCGCCTTTGGTCGCCGACACCGTGTAGCCGGCGTCGGCAGCCGGAATGTTCACGCGTGGCCGTCACCGACCCGTCGGCCTCGTCGGCATCGTCGTTGGCCGTGCCCACCGTCAACGTGACGCTTCCGGTGGTCGGGATCGTCACCACCTGCTGGCCGGTCGATGCGCCGTAGTCGCCGCTTTGGGTGACGCTGACGCTGACTTGCAGGTCCGTATCGGGCGCGGGGTCCGCGCTGATGGTGAACGTCGCGTCGCCGCCTTCGGTGACGGCGGCGCCGGCGGTGACGCTCACCTGCGGGGTGGGCGGCGGCAGGGTGACGTCGACGTCGACATCTTTGGACTTCCCGCTGGCGAGGGTCGTCACCGCGATCGTGTAGGTGCCGAAGATGTTGGCGCCGCGGTACGCGAGCACGAAGACCTTGTAGCCCGACTCGGGTTCGAGACCGGTGATCTGATGCTCGGTCTGGGTCGTGGTGGCGTATTGCAGCCTGGGGAAGCCCGGGCTCTGGTACCAGCCGACCTGATACTGCGTGCCGTCGCCCTGCGGGGCCCACACGATCGTGGCCGTGGTGTCGGTGACTTGTTTGACGCCAATGGTGGTGACCTCTGCGGCGGGATCGTCGTCGGCCACGCTCACCGTGGCCGCGCCCTGGGTCGCCGACACCGTGTAGCCGGCATCGCCAGCCGGAGTGTCCAGCGTCGCCGTCACCGACCCGTCGGCCTCGTCGGCACCGTCGTTGGTCGTGCCGATGGTGAGGGTGGCGCTGCCCGTGGTCGAGATGGTCACCGTCTGACGGCCGGTGGCCGCGCCGAAGTCGCCGCTCTGGGTCACCGTCACGCTGACACTCAGGTCGGCTGCGGGGGCGGGGCTGGCGGTGATGGTGAAGACGGCGTCGCCGCCCTCGGTGACGCCGGCGGCGGCGGAGATTGAGATCACCGGCACGGTCGGCGCGGTCGTGTCGTCGTCGGCCACGGTCACCGTCGCCGCGCCCTGGGTCGCCGACACCGTGTAGCCGGCATCGCCAGCCGGAGTGTCCAGCGTCGCCGTCACCGACCCGTCGGCCTCGTCGGCACCGTCGTTGGTCGTGCCGATGGTGAGGGTGGCGCTGCCCGTGACCGGAATAGTCACCGTCTGACTGCCGGTAGCCGCGCCGTAATCGCCGCTCTGGGTCACCGTCACGCTGACGCTCAAGTCGGCTGCGGGGGCGGGGCTGGCGGTGATCGTGAAGCCGGCGTCGCCGCCCTCGGTAACGCCGCCGCCGGCGCTGATCGAGATCTCCGGGACGTCGTCATCTGAGACGCTCACCGTCGCCGCGCCCTGGGTCGCCGACACCGTGTAGCCGGCATCGCCAGCCGGAGTGTCCAGCGTCGCCGTCACCGACCCGTCGGCCTCGTCGGCACCGTCGTTGGTCGTGCCGATGGTGAGGGTGGCGCTGCCCGTGACCGGAATAGTCACCGTCTGACTGCCGGTAGCCGCGCCGTAATCGCCGCTCTGGGTCACCGTCACGCTGACGCTCAAGTCGGCTGCGGGGGCGGGGCTGGCGGTGATCGTGAAGCCGGCGTCGCCGCCCTCGGTAACGCCGCCGCCGGCGCTGATCGAGATCTCCGGGACGTCGTTATCTGAGACGCTCACCGTCGCCGCACCCTGGGTCGCCGACACCGTGTAGCCGGCATCGCCAGCCGGAGTGTCCAGCGTCGCCGTCACCGACCCGTCGGCCTCGTCGGCACCGTCGTTGGTCGTGCCGATGGTGAGGGTGGCGCTGCCCGTGACCGGAATAGTCACCGTCTGACTGCCGGTAGCCGCGCCGTAATCGCCGCTCTGGGTCACCGTCACGCTCACGCCCAAGTCTGCCGCCGGCGCCGGACTCGCCGTGACGGTGAAAACGGCTTCGCCGCCCTCAGTGACCCCGCCCCCGGCGGAGATTGAGATCACCGGCACGACCGGCGTGGTCGCGTCATCGTCGTCGGCAACGCTCACCGTCGCCGCGCCCTGGATCGCCGACACCGTGTAGCCGGCATCGCCAGCCGGAGTGTCCAGCGTCGCCGTCACCGACCCGTCGGTTTCGTCGGCACCGTCGTTGGTCGTGCCGATGGTGAGGGTGGCGCTGCCCGTGACCGGAATAGTCACCGTCTGACTGCCGGTAGCCGCGCCATAATCGCCGCTCTGGGTCACCGTCACGCTGACGCCTAAGTCTGCCGCCGGCGCCGGACTCGCCGTGACGGTGAAAACGGCGTCCCCGCCCTCAGTGACCCCGCCCCCGGCGGAGATTGAGATCACCGGCACGGTCGGCGTGGTCACGTCATCGTCGTCGGCCACGGCCACCCTCGCAACGCTCTGCGTTGCCGACGGCGTGTAGCCGCGGCCGGCAGTCACGAAGACCGTTACCAATCCGTCGGCCTCGTCCGCATCGTCGTTGGTAGTGCCCACCGTCAGGGTGACGCTGCCCGTGGTGGGGATGGTCACCGTTCGATGACCAGTGGCCGCGCCGTAGTCGCCGCTCTGCGACACCGTGATGCTCACGTCCAGGTCCGCCGCCGGCGCCGGGTTGGCAGTGATGGTGAAGCTGGCGTCGCCGCCCTCGGTGATCCCGTCGCCGGCGCTGACCGAGACCTCCAGAAGGTCGTCGTCGGCCACGCTCACCGTCGCCGCGCCCTGGGTCGTCGACACTGTGTAGCCGGCATCGCCAGCCGGTGAATCCAGCGTCGCCGTCACCGACCCGTCGGCCTCGTCCACATCGTCGTTGGCGGTGCCCACTGTCAACGTGGCGCTGCCAGTGGTGGGGATGGTCACCGTTCGATGACCAGTGGCCGCGCCGTAGTTGCCGCTGGCCGAGAGCGTGACGCTCACGTTCACGGCTGCCGCCGGGGCGGGGCTGGCTGTGACGGTGAAGGTCGCGTCACCGCCCTCGGTGACACCGCTGCCGGCGGTGACGCTCACCCTCGGCCTGCTCGGTGTCGGCGGGGCGTCGTCGTCCGCGACGCTGGCCGTGGCCGCGCTTTGGGACGCCGACACTGTGTAGCCGGCGTCGGAGACCGGCGTATCCAGCGTCGCCGTGATTGACCCGTCGGCCTCCGGCACATCGTCGTTGGTAGTGCCCACCGTCAGGACGGCCCTGCCTCCAGTCGGAACGATCAGCGTCCGTGGCCCATCGGGGGTGTCAATTGTCACCTTGCCGGTGCTGCCGACAGACGGGATGGTCACCCTCCGCTTACCAGTGGCCGCGCCGTAGTCGCCGCTCTGCGACACCGTGACGCTCACGACCAGGTTGGCCGCCGGGGCCGGATCGGCGAGGATGACGAATTTGGCGTCGCCGCCCTCGGTGACGGTGTTGCTAGCCGTGATGCTCACCTCCGGTCCTGGGTCGTCGTCGTCCGCGACGCTGACTGTGGCCGCGCCCTTGTTCGCCGACACCGTGTATCCAGCGTCGGCCGCCGGGGCATCCAACGTCGCCGTCACCGACCCGTCGGGCTCGTCGGCGTCATCGTTGGTGGTGCCCACTTTGAGGGTGAAGCTGCCGGTGGGGGGGATGGTCACCGTCCGCTTGCCGAGGCTCGCGCCGTAGTTGCCGCTCTGCGACACTGTGACGCTCACGTCCAGGTCGGCCGCCGGGGCCGGATCGGCAGTAATGATGAAGCGGGTTTCGCCGCCTTCACTGACGCCAACGCCTCCAAAGATACTGACTACCGGCGGGGGAGGGGGCACCATGACGGCCGTTGCGCGCCTCGCGGTCGCGCCGCCGCTGGCGGCTTGTGCCTCAACGAGCACGCGATAGACACTGTCCCCGTCGGCATCTTTCGGATCTTCCAAATCGGGCGGGGAAGCGAAGCTCAAAACGCCGGCGGCGCTGACTGAAAAGTGCTCGGCGTCCTGTCCGGATAGCGTCCAGGTCACTGGGGTGGTCAAGTGATGCGGCGTGAACGTCGCCAGGTCGTTCGTCCCCTGATCGCGGTACACGATTGAGTCCGGACCGCTCAGCCGAGGTGTGGAGGGTCCGAATACCTGGAGGATGTGGTCCTTGCCGGGCCCGTTCGAGGTCGTGATGTACAGCGCTCCGTCCGGCCCAAGGACCGGCGAGCGCAGGCGCCCGTAATTCTGATCGAGTTCCGGCACGAGGACTTCGCTGAGGAGGGTTCCGTCACTGCTGAACTCGAAGACCTTCAGATATTTTTCCTTCAGCAGCGCTACGGCCAGTCGTCCATTCCACGCGCCCCAGCCTGCGCCGTCCAGGAACACCGCGCCGCTCGGAGCGATCGCTGGGTACCAGGATTGCCACTTGGCCTCGATCGCCTCTGGGAAGGCTTGCCGGTCCGTCATCGGAACGTCTTCGTTGTACGGCGGCGTCGGGTTCCAGCCATAGTTGCCCCCGCTGGTCAGGAGGTTGATCTCGTCGTCGCGATCGGGACCGTGTTCCACAGTCCATACTTCCGTCGTTCCCGGACGAAAGGCGAGACCCTGCGGGTTCCGATGCCCGTAGGTGTAGATCCGACTGTCGGACGGGTCGGTGAACGGATTGCCGGCCGCGCCCGCCCCGGTTTGCACATCAACGCGCAGCACTTTCCCGGCGAGGGACGTGAGGTCTTGAGGCGAGCCCGCGATGGCCCCGTCGCCCGTCGTAATCCAAAGGTAGCCGTCCGGGCCGAAACGGATTCGGCAGCCGCCATGCCGCCCCTCGCTGGTGAGCGGTATACCGCTCACCAACGGCTCGTCCACGCGGTCAGCCTCGCTGTAGTCATCCTTCATATCCCACTTGATGACTTGCACCTCCCGGCCTGTGTCTGTGTTGACGGCCATACAGGTGTAGAAGCGCCCAAAGGTAGCCTGACCTCCCTCAAGGGCGTTGCTGGCGCTGAAGGAAGGATCGACTGCGATCCCCATCAGCCCGACTTCGCGAGTGGTGAAAATGTCGGAAACGTCCGCCTCGACCTGCTGCAAGTGCCCATCGGGACGTCGGCTATAGATCTTGCCCGACCGCTCCGTGATCAGCATCGTGCCGTCTGGAGTGAAGGCGATGTCCCAGGGAATGCTCAGGCCAGAGACGAGCGGGCGCACGGTCAGCTCGGGCAGAGCCGTCGCGGCTTCGATCCGCACGGCTGAAGTCCACTCTGCCGACTTGTCGAGCCTCCATGAGTGACCGGTGCTGCGTCTGTCGTGATATTTCGCGTCGACCTTGAGGTACTTCCCGACGTGTCTGCTGTCCGGCGTGAATGTCGCCACTTCGGAAGCACTTCTCGTGAGATAGCCATAGATTCCCGTTTTGACAGTGGTGTACCGAACCCCGTCCGTCGAGACGCTCCATCGCCAGATGACGGCGTGTGGACGCATCCCGCCGTCGGGATCAGTGAGCCGTGCCCGAATCACCGTGCCGGCGCGAGGCGTTGCCGGGGCCACGGAGACGATACCCGGCTCTTCTACGTCCAACACAGAGATCGCAACCCGCGTGTCGGCTGTGCCATCGTCATGTGTGATGCGGACGATCACCTCATAGCTATCGCGTACTTCGTAATCCAGCGGCTCGGCGGTTCGCAGTTGACCGCTGGCGCCGTCGATGCTGAAGCTGTCAGCGTCCGCGCCTGCCAGCGTATGGGTCAGATTGCCGACGAGGTCGGCATTTGTCACCGGTTCACCGATGGCGGCGCCCGCCGGAAGGTTCTCCTCAACTTGGCGGGCGGCACCCGACGCATGGACTGTGCCAGGCGCAATCCAAATCAATGAAGTCCAAACCAACGAAATCAATGTCAGCGCGCCGAGCGCCGCCCAACAGCGATGCCTCATGCTCCGCGACGGCCTTTCCAGCAGGGGGGGGGGGGGGGGGGAGAAAGCAGTGTTGACACTGGGCTCACAAATTCACAATTCTACCGTTTGGCCCTTGGATTGGAAACCCTCGGGCACGAAACTGCCCCGACACCTCAACACCACCTAGCCTCGCATCAGTTGTCGGAAAGGAGCCCCCGTGGTGGACGAGCCAGCCTGGTCTATTGGGATCGAGGAGGAGTACCTCCTTGTGGAGCGGGAGAGCGGCGCCCTCATCACCGAGCAGCCGTCCGGGATCCTGGAGACGGTGGCCAACCTGCACCACGGCATCGTGGCCAGGGAGCTGTTCAGCTCGCAGCTCGAGATCGGCACCGGCATCTGCACCGACTTCAAGCATCTGCGGGCCGATATCGGACTTCTGCGCCTGGCGGTCACCGAGGCCGCCGCCGAATACGGGCTGGCGCCGATAGCGGCCTCGTCCCACCCGTTCGCCCGCCTGCACCACCAGAAAGTGACCGAGGGGGAGCGCTATCAGGCTCTGGCCGACGATCTGCAAGGCGTGTCCCGCGGGCTGGTCATCTCCGGCCTGCACGTGCATGTCGGCATCGAGGACCCCGACCTGCGGGTGGACCTGATGGGCCAGGTCGCCTATTTCCTGCCCCATCTGCTGGCCCTGTCCACCTCGTCGCCGTTCTGGGAGGGGCGCGACACCGGCCTCAAGAGCTACCGCATGGCGGTGTTCCGAGCACTGCCCCGCACCGGGCTGCCGGAGAAATTCGACTCGTGGGCCGAGTACCGGCGCCATGTGGATGTGCTGGTGCGGGCCGGGGTGATCGAGGACTCCACCAAGGTGTGGTGGGACATCCGCCCGTCGGAGCGCTACCCCACCCTGGAGATGCGGGTCACCGACCTGCCCACCAGGATGGAGGACTCGGTCGCCGTGGCTGCCATTTACGTGTGCCTGCTGAGGATGCTGTGGAGGCTCAAGTTGGAGAACCGCCGCTGGCGCAGCTACGCCAACTTCTTGGTATCGGAGAACCTGTGGCGGGCCGAGCGATACGGGATCAGCGACCGCCTCATCGACTTCGGCAAAGGCCAGATGGTGCCGCTGCCCGACCTGGTGGAGGAGATCATCGAGATGGTCCGGCCCGACGCCGAAGCCCTCGACTGCGTGACCGAAGTCGAGCACGCCCGCACCATCTGCCAACGCGGCACCTCCGCCGACCGCCAACTGGCCGTATACCGAGCAGCGCTAGAGGCAGGCGCCACCGACGCCGAAGCCCTCCACGCCGTAGTCCAAACCCTGATAACCGACACCCTCGCCCCACCCCAGACTTAGTCGGCGGTCTGGCGGTGGCGGGCGACTTCGAAGGAGGCGATGGCGGTGGCCGCCGCGGCGTTGAGGGAGCTGAGGCTGCCGGCTAGGGGGATGGTGGCCACCACGTCGCAGCGCTGGCGGGCGAGGCGGGACAGGCCTCGGCCCTCGCTGCCCACCACGAGGGCCACCGCGTCGGCGGCCACGCTCATGTCGTAAACCGATATTGGCGCGGCCACGTCGAGGCCCACCGTCCACACGCCCAACTCGGCCAGGCGGGCCAGGGCGTTGGGGATGCCAGGCACCAGGGCCATGGGCACGTGTTCCACCGCTCCGGCGGCTGCTTTGGCCGCGGCGGGGGTGATGTGGGCGGCGCGGTGTTTTCCCAGGATCGCGCCGGTGACCCCGGCGCACTCGGCGGTTCGCAGGGCCGCGCCGACGTTGCCGGGATCGGTGATCCCGTCGAGCACCAGGAGAAATGGGGGGCGGCCATCGGAGGGGCGGGCCAGCTCTTCCAAGTCGTGCTCGCGCAGGGGAGCGGCCCGAGCCATCACCCCCTGGGGGCCTCGGTGACGGCCATCGACTCGAACTTGGCTTTGGCCACCTCCTTCAGCGGCACCCGAAGCTCGGCGGCCAGATCCACGATCTGGGCCAACAATCCGCTTTGGTTCTGGCCGGCGGCGATCACCACCTCATGGGTAGGGCGGGCGCCGGCCAGCAGCAGCTCATGCACCGCCTGACGCCCCTCCACCCGGTCGCCGCCCAGGCCGGCTGGACGACGACGGCGCTGTTGGTGGTCGCCGGGTTGGCGGCCCTTCCCTCTGTTTCCACCCGGGCCTCGATTCCCGGCCCCGCCCCGCCTCTGGTTCCCGCCCCGGCCCCGATCCTCGCCTCGCCCTCTCCCTGGCTTCGGGCCACGAGTGCTCATTGGCGCTCGATCAGCGCCACCGCCCAGCAGGCCAAACCCTCGCCCCGGCCCAGCGCCCCCAGAGCTTCGGCTCGCTTGCCCTTCACTGTGACCGGGGCGCCGACCACCCCGCTCAGGCGAGCATCCATCTCCTCTCGGCGGGGAGCGATGCGGGGCGCTTCAGCTACCACGGTGCAGTCGGCGTTCACCACCCGCCAGCCCGCATCGGCCAAACGGGCCACCGCATCGGCCAGCAGCCCAAGGCTGTCGGCGCCGGCCCAGGCATCGTCGGTGTCGGGGAACAGCACGCCGATGTCGCCCAAGCCCGCCGCGCTCAACAGGGCGTCGGTCACCGCATGGGCCACCGCATCGCCGTCGCTGTGGCCCACCAGGCCCGGTGCGCCTTCAAACCGGACCCCGCCCAGGATGAGGGGGCGGTCGGGGTCGTCGCTGAACCGGTGGGTGTCGAACCCGTGGCCGACTCGAATCTCCCCGCTCATGTCGCCAACCATGCCTCGGCCGCGGCCAGGTCGTCGGGGTGGGTGATCTTGATGTTGCGGGAATGGCCCTCCACCGCAACCACCAAATAGCCGGCCGCCTCCACCAAACCGGCGTCGTCGGTGGCGTCGTCGGCGTCGGCGTGGGCCGCTCGCAACAGCTCGGCCCGAAACGCCTGCGGGGTCTGAACGGCTTGCAGCGTGCTGCGGTCCACCACTCCCCCGTCCACTCTGCGAATGGTATCGGTCACCGGTACCACCGGCACGGCTCCAGCGGTGCCCGATCGCACCTTGCCGATGACTCTGTTATAGACATCGGTTCCGGCCAGCGGGCGGGCCGCGTCATGAACACAGATGATGTCCGCTTCGTAGGGCACCGCGGCCAAACCATTGCGGACCGAGGCGGTCCGGCTCGCTCCCCCGGCCACAACCGAGTCTGCGGCCAACCGGGCCGACTCGGCCTCCACATCCGATGGCGGCACCACAACCACCACTCCATCGCTCACCTGGGCGGCCACCGCCACGCTGCGGTCCACCACCCGGGTGCCGGCCAATTCCAGGTATTGCTTGGCGCCCCCGAAACGGGTGCCCGAACCGGCGGCCACGATCACCGTCCAAACCGAGAGTCGATCCGCCATCGTTGTCAACCGTCTTGAAACTCGGTTGAGTTCTTCGAGCCAGTCGAAGGGAACATCTTCTGGGTCTCTACGCGCTCAGGAACTCGATGACCCGGGCCCAGGCGTCGGCCGCGTCATCGGGGCGGTGGGCAGGACGGACGGGATCATGGACAAAACCGTGATCGGCGCCCTCGTAGGACACGATCACCGCCCCGGCCGCCTCCAAGTCGGCCACGTCGTCGGCCGGGGTGAACGGGTCTTCGGTGCCGATGATGGCCAAGAGCGGGCACGGGCTGCCTTGGGCCAGCAACTCCAGCGGCTCGCCCTGGCCGGGGCCTCTCCAGTGCTCGGGCAGCCGGATCATCCCGTAGAAGGCGGCCGCCCGGTGGAAGCGCCCGGCGGCCGCCGCCTTGATGGTGTACATGCCGCCCATGCAGAAGCCGGTGACCACCACCGTTTCGCATTCGGTGGCATCGGCCGCGGCCAACACATCGGCCAGCACCTGGTGGTCGATCAACTCGCAGACCGCGGCCATCCGCTCATCAGCCGCCAAGTCCTCTCTGCCGGGGAACACCTGGGGAGCGCACACCGTCCACCCCTGCTCGGCAGCCAGCCGGGCTGCGTGATCGTCGAACAGGGGCCGCAGGCCCATCAGGTCGGGGATCAGCACCAGTCCCCGGTCGGCGCCCTCGACCCTGGCCAACTCAGCCGGCGTTCCCGTCGACAACTCGATGCGCATGGCCCTTGTTTAGCCCACCAAGGGTGCACAACGGGAGCACAGGTGGGAGCATTAGGGCATGGCTCATCCTCACTTGGAGCTCACTGCCCGGCCCCGGCGCAACCGGCGCACCCCAGCCATTCGTGACATGGTGCGCGAGACCGAGCTGAGCCCGGCCCATCTCGTGCTGCCCCTGTTCGTACACCGTGGTCCCGACGAGCCCATCGACTCGATGCCCGGCGTGAACCGCTGGAGCGTGGACGGCCTCGTGGACGAGATCGGTCGGGCCGCCGATCTCGGAGTTCGGGCCGTGGTCTTGTTCGAGGCCGCCCCCGACGAATTGAAGACCCCGACGGGCGACGAGGCCTGGAACCCCGACGGGCTCATCCCCCAGACCATTGGGGCCATCAAGGGCGCCCATCCCGACACGGTGGTGATGACCGATGTGGCCCTCGACCCCTACAACAGCGACGGCCACGACGGCATCGTGGCCCCCGACGGCGCCATCGTCAACGACGAGACGGTGGATGTGCTGTGCCGCCAGGCCCTGGCCCACGCCGACGCCGGCGCCGACATCGTGGCCCCCAGCGACATGATGGACGGCCGCGTGGGGGCCATCCGGGAGACTCTCGACCACCACGGGCACACCGAGGTGGGCATCTGCGCCTATACCGCCAAATATGCCTCGGCGTTCTTCGGCCCCTTCCGGGGAGCGCTGGACTCCGCCCCCCGCTCCGGCGACAAGAAGACCTACCAGATGGACCCGGCCAACAGCCGCGAGGCCCTGCGTGAGATGGAACTGGACATCGCCGAGGGCGCCGACATGGTCATGGTCAAGCCGGCCGGGCCTTACCTAGACGTGGTGAGCCGCTTCGCCCAGGTCTCGGTGGTGCCGGTGGCCGCCTACCAGGTGAGCGGCGAGTACCTCATGGTCAAGGCCGCCGCAGCATCGGGATGGCTGGACGAGCAGTCGATCATCGCCGAGACCCTGACCGGGATCCGCCGGGCCGGCGCCGACGTCATCTTGACGTACTTCGCCGTGCAGGCCGCCCAGCTTCTCAGCTAGCCCAGCGCCCCGAATCAGGAACGGGGCCGACGGCGGAAGAAGTCGGAGAAGCTTGTCACCACCGCGTGGCCGGGGGTCTCGCCTTCTTGGGGGCGAGCTTCGGCCAGCAACGCGGTGGACATCCCCAGCGCTTGGGCGGCATCGAGGTGCTCGTCGGCTACGTCTACCAGCAGAGTGTTCTCATAGGGGACCGACGTGGTCCGCCGCAGGGCCTCATAGATGCCGGGAGCAGGCATGCACACCCCCACATCACTGCTCACAATCCAGGTGTCCACGCCGGTGATCTCAAGCCGTTCCCGCAAGGCCGACGACCATGAGGAGATGTCGTTGGTGAGACAGACCACCGGAAGCTCCCGGCGGGACATCTCGGAAATGAAATCCCGGGCGCCGGATCGCACGGTGTACTGGGCCAAGAACGCCTCGGTGAGCCCAGCGGGATCGTCTTCGAGGCCAAGACCGGTCCACAGCTCGCCCGGGGTGATCCGGCCCAAAATCGCATGGTGGTGCAGTTGCTCCACATCCTCGTCGTCCACCTCTGAGCCGCGCTCGGCAGCAAAAGAAGCGAGAAGCTTGGCCGGGTCGTCGGCCGGTTCGAACAGCACGCCGAGCGGGTTCAACACCACAAGCCGCAACCGTCGCGACGGAGGCTGGGCCGGAGCGGATCCCGTCGACCGGGCCAGTGACTCCTGAGTCACGGTTGGGTCCATGCTGCGGTCGCGAGCCCGCCGTTCCAGCAGATAGCCGGCCACCGCAATCAGCACCGAGAGCCCAACCAACGCGAACGCAGCCCAGGCCACCCATCGAAGGGTCACCGCGGTGCCGCTTTCATCTTGAGCGGTCATCTCCAGGCGTGTCGCTCGGTCCCCTCCAAATTGCAGGACCTCTTCCCGCTCAGGGCCCACTGGCAGGTCCAGCACCACTCGCATGGTGACGCCCTCAAGCACGCTCTCCAAGTCTCCGGCAGGCTCGCCGAATGGCTCGCCCCCCAGGCGCTCGGTGAGTTCGGGATCGGTGAACAAGTCCAGTCCATCCGACAGGTCCACCACCCCGCTTACCCGATAGTCGATTTTGGCGAATGAGGTATCGCGCTCAAAAGTGAAGTCCCGGAACACGTCGTCTGAGTTGAATATCTCGGCCAGCACCGACTCGAGCTGCTCGGGTGAGCTGAAGGGTTTGGACGCGGAAAAGCTGGTGCGGCCCTGATCGTCGATTCGGGGCTCGTTGTACGACCAACCCGATGCCGGATTCTCAATGTCCTCGGTCAGCAGCAGCGATGTGATGTCAGGGTTCAGCGCCAATGCCGCCTCATCCAGTGCCACGTCTACCGTGACCACCCCAGAGCCGTTCTCGTTGAAGCCGATGCCCACCTCAATGTCAACCTGGCAGGCGGTCAACCCCAAGGCCAGGGCCAGAAACAGCACTGCGGCGCGCAGCCGGGGAAGCCTGCGGGCCACTGAGGGCATGTAAGCCCGCCGCCTAGCGGCCCGCCTGCCAACCCCTCCGGGCATGCCGATTAGGCGCCGGCCAGTTCTTCCACCGGGGGCGGTTCGAAGCCCTCGATCGCCCGGAAGCAGATTCGCTCCGATCCGGGTTCGTCGGGGTCATCCTCCGCGTCCACCAGAATCGTCTCCCCGGCCCGGTACTCCTTCCACAAGAGCCGCTCCGATAGAGGATCCTCCACCAACCGCTGAATGGCCCGGCGCAGGGGACGAGCCCCCAACGTGGGGTCGTAGCCCCGCAAGGCCAGCAGCACCTTGGCCGATTCGGTGAGCTCCAACCCAATGCCCTGGGCCTCAAGCTGGTTTTGCAACCGCTTGATCATCAAGTCCACGATCCGGGTCACCTCTTCGCGGGTCAGCTCGTGGAACACGATGACCTCGTCGATGCGGTTCAAGAACTCGGGCCGGAAGTGGTCTTTGAGCGCGTCGGTTACCTTCTCCTTCATGCGCTCATAAGTGATGGCCTCGTCGGTCTTGGTGAACCCCAGGTTGGCTTTGCGCAGGTTCTGGGTCCCCAAGTTGGAGGTCATGATCAAAACGGTATTGCGGAAGTCCACCGACCGGCCCTGGCTGTCGGTGAGACGACCCTCCTCCAAGATTTGCAGGAGGGTGTTGAACACGTCGGGATGGGCTTTCTCGATCTCGTCGAACAACACCACCGCGAACGGCTTGCGGCGCACCGCCTCGGTGAGCTGCCCGCCCTCCTCGTAGCCGACGTAGCCCGGCGGAGAGCCCACTAGCCGACTGACCGTGTGCTTCTCCATGTACTCGGACATGTCCAGCGCAATGAGGGCCTGTTCGTCGCCGAACAGGAACTCGGCCAGCGTCTTGGCCAACTCGGTCTTGCCTACCCCCGATGGGCCCAGGAAGATGAACGACCCGCTGGGCCGCTTGGGGTCTTTGAGGCCGGCCCGGGTGCGGCGGATGGCTTGAGACACCGCCTTGATGGAGTCCTCTTGGCCGACGACCCGCTTGTGCAGCTCATCTTCCATGCGCAGGAGCTTGGCCGTCTCTTCCTCGGTGAGCTTGTAAACGGGGATGCCGGTCCAGATGGACAGCACCTCGGCAACCGCCTCCTCGTCCACCTCGTCGAAGAGGTCCACGCCCTTGGCTCGGATCTCCTCTTCCATCTGCTCCTTGCCGGCCAGTAGCTCCTTCTCCTGGTCCCGCAGCCGCCCGGCCTCCTCGAAGTCCTGCTGCTCCACCGCGCTCTTCTTCTGGGCGACGACCTGGGAGAGCTGGTTCTCAAAGTCCTTGTAGTCGGTCGGGGTCTCCATGCGCTTGATGCGCAGGCGGGAGCCGGCCTCGTCGATGAGGTCTATGGCCTTGTCGGGCAGGTGGCGGTCGGAGATGTAGCGGTCGGCCAGGTTGGCCGATGCCACCAGGGCCTGATCGGTGATGGTGACCCGGTGGTGGGCCTCGTAGCGGTCCCTCAGCCCCTTGAGAATCTCGATGGTGTGGGCGATGGTGGGCTCTTCCACCTTGACCGGCTGGAACCGGCGCTCGAGCGCAGAGTCCTTCTCCAGGTGCTTGCGGTACTCGTCGAGGGTGGTGGCCCCGATGGTTTGAAGCTCCCCCCGGGCCAGCATCGGCTTGAGGATGGAGGCGGCGTCGATGGCCCCCTCGGCTGCGCCCGCGCCCACCAGAGTGTGCAGCTCGTCGATGAACAAGATGATGTCGCCCCGGGTCTTGATCTCCTTGAGCACCTTCTTGAGGCGCTCTTCAAAATCGCCCCGGTAGCGAGACCCAGCCACCAAGGCGCCCAGGTCGAGGGTGTAGAGCTGCTTGTTGCGGATGGTCTCGGGGACATCGTCGGCTGCGATCTTCTGAGCCAAGCCCTCCACGATGGCGGTCTTGCCCACTCCGGGCTCCCCCACCAGCACCGGGTTGTTCTTGGTGCGACGGGACAGCACCTGCATGACCCGCTCGGTCTCCCGCTGCCGTCCGATCACCGGGTCGAGCCCGCTGTCTTTGGCCAACTTGGTGAGGTTGCGGCCGAACTGGTCGAGCACCAGCGACCCTGAGGCACCCTCGCCGCTTCCTCCAGGAGAAGTGGTGGCCTTTTCCGGAGACCCCGCGCCCTGCGGTCCGCCGTAGCCCGACAAGAGCTGGATGACCTGCTGGCGGACTCGGGAAAGGTCGGCCCCCAGCTTCACCAAAACCTGCGCGGCCACCCCCTCGCCCTCTCGGATTAGGCCCAGCAAGATGTGCTCGGTGCCTATGTAGTTGTGGCCAAGCTGCAATGCCTCTCGAAGCGAGAGTTCCAGCACTTTCTTGGCCCGAGGGGTGAAGGGGATATGGCCCGACGGGGACGAGCCCCCCTGGCCGATGATCTCCTCCACTTGGTTGCGCACCGCTTCCAGGGAGATGCCCAGCGACTCCAAAGATTTGGCCGCTACTCCCTCGCCCTCGTGTATGAGGCCCAGCAAGATGTGCTCGGTGCCGATGTAGTTGTGATGGAGCAGGCGCGCTTCTTCTTGGGCCAGCACAACGACCCGGCGAGCACGATCTGTGAATCTCTCGAACAAGGCAATCTCCCGATTGGGGTTCAACTCTGAGTGTAACCACCCCACCCCCCCCAATTCGTTCCCGAAACCCCAACCGACACTCTGAGCGGCCAAAACGGCGGGGCTGCGACCCTGCCTGGATGGGGGAATTCGGGGATGGTGCCACTACGCTGGAATCGTGGTTCGCAGCCCCCTCGATCTGATTCCCACCATGGCGCGCGACCTCGATCGGCTGGAGTTTCGGTTAGAGGAGTCGGTGCATACCCAGGACCCATTTCTCACCGAAGTGGCCAGTCACCTCATCAGAGCCGGAGGCAAGCGGGTTCGACCGGGATTCGTGATCGCGTCGGCGGCCATCTCCCAGGACCCGCCAGAACCCGCCGCAGACGATGTGCTGACCGGCGGGTTGGCGGTGGAGTTGGTCCACCTGGGTTCGCTGTACCACGACGACGTAATGGACGAAGCCCAGGTGCGGCGCAACGTGGCCAGCGTGAACGCCAAGTGGGGCAATCTGCGGGCCATCCTGGCCGGTGATTTCCTGTTGGCTCGGGCTTCAGAGCTGGCCGCCTCCCTCGGTACTGAGGTGGCCGGGCTGTTGGCCGCCACCATCGGACGGCTGTGCGAAGGCCAAGTGCGGGAGTTGCAGGATACCGGCAACCCCGACCGCACCGAGTCCTCCTACATCGACTCCATAGAGGGCAAGACAGCCTCGTTGCTGGCCACCTCATGCCGCATCGGCGGGCTGGTGGCCGGGCTGGACCGGCCGACAGTCGACACCCTCACCGAATTCGGCCGCTACTACGGTCTGGCCTTCCAAGTGGTGGACGACATCTTGGACATCGTGGCCACCGACGAGCATTTGGGAAAGCCGTCGGGCAACGATCTGCACGAGGGCATCTACACCCTGCCGGTGATTCGGGCTCTGCGCTCCGAATGCGGCCCCCAGTTGCTCGAGCTACTGGGCGGGACGGTTTCGGACGCCAGCGTCCGCACCGCGCTGCAACTAGTGCGGACCAGCGGCGGAGTGGAGGAGGCACTGGAGGTGGCCCGGAGCCATGTCCAGCAGGCCTCCGAGAGTCTGGAGTCGCTGCCCCCTACTACTGCGACCGCCGCCCTCCAAGTGGCCACCGACCATCTCATCGACCGGGCCCGCATCCCCCTGGGGGATCGCTAGCGGGTTTTAGCGCTCCGGGGGCTCGGGGCGCAGCGTGGGGAACAAGACCACGTCGCGAATGCTGGGCACATCGGCCAAGAGCATGGCCAGACGATCCATGCCCACTCCCAAACCGCCGGTGGGGGGCAGCCCGAACTCCAGAGCCCGCAGGTAATCCCAGTCCACCGCCATGGCCTCGGCGTCACCGGCCTCCCGGTCGGCCGCCTGATCTTGGAAACGGACCCGCTGCTCGTCGGGGTCGGTCAACTCGCTAAAGGCGTTGGCCAGCTCTCGGCCGGCCACGATGGCCTCGAAGCGCTCCACCCATCCGGGGTGGTCCCGATGCTCCCGGGCCAGCGGCGACACTTCTTTGGGGTAGTCGCACACGAACACCGGACCCCATAGCTCAGCCTCGGTGGTCTTCTCGTAGAGCTCCAAGAGGAGTTTGCCCGGCCCCCAGCGGTCTTCTACCGGTATCTCCCGAGCCGCGCAGTGAGACCGCAGCTCAGCCATTGGGGTGTCGAGGTCCAACTCCAAGCCGCTGTGGGTAGCCAGCAGGTCTAAGAACCGGGCTCTGGGCCATGGCGGGGTCAAGTCCAGTTCCCGCCCCCCATAGCTGACAACGGTGGTGCCCTTGAGCTCCAGTGCCAGATGTCCGACCAATTGCTCGACCAGTTCCATGATGTCGCCGTAGTCGGCATAGGCCCAGTACAGCTCCAGCATGGTGAACTCGGGATTGTGGCGGGTGGAGATGCCCTCGTTTCGGAAGACCCGAGCAATCTCATACACCCGCTCCAGACCTCCCACCACCAAGCGCTTCAAATACAGCTCTGGAGCGATCCTCAAGAAAAGGTCCATGTCCAACGCGTTGTGGTGGGTGCTGAACGGCCGGGCCAGCGCCCCTCCTGGCACCGGGTGGAACACCGGCGTCTCCACCTCAATGAAGTCCCGATTCTCCAGCCAGCGGCGGGTGAGCGACATCATCTCTGATCGCAGTCGAAAGGTCTGGCGAGCCTCCTCGGTTACCCACAGATCCACATAGCGCTGGCGGAACCGGATGTCGGGGTCCGACAACCCGTGCCACTTGTCGGGAAAGCTCCGCCGAGCTTCGGCCAGCAGACCCCATGACTCCACCTTTATGGACAACTCCCCGGTCCGGGTCTTCATCACCTCACCGCTCACCCCCACCCAATCCCCCAGAGACAGGTCGCAGAATCCGTCGTAATCGGGGGTGACCTTGGATGGTGCAAAGAGCTGGATGCGCCCAGTGGCGTCTTGAAGGGTGGCAAACGCCAGCCGACCCTGCACGCGCCGAAGCATGATGCGCCCCGCGACCGTAACCGCCTGCCCCGTCTCGGTACCCGCTTCAATGCCGCCGTGTTGGTCCTGGCATTCGGCGGCGGTGGCGGTCGTCTCGAATCGGTAGGGGATACTCACTGGCTGTCCTACTGGTTGCGCCCGTGGACCAGCCACAGACCGTGAAGGGTCAGATAGGGCTCGACGAATTGGATGGTCTGCGACAGTGGGGCGATGAGGTGGGCCAGTCCACCGGTGGCGATGACTATTGCTTCGCCGTCCACGGCCGCCGAGAACCGATCCACCATGCCATCAATCTGGGCCACGAACCCATAGATGACTCCCGATTGAATTGACTCAATCGTGGTCTTGCCGATCACGCTGCGGGGCTCGGTGAGCGCCACCGGCCCCAAAGCGGCCGCTCGGCCCACCATGGCTTCCAGGCTTACCTCGATTCCCGGACCAATGGCCCCGCCCAAGAACTCCCCGGCCTCGGAGATCACGTCAAAGTTATTGGTGGTCCCGAAATCGACAACTACCGCGGGACCGCCGTAAAGGTGGTGGGCGGCCACCGCGTTGGCAATGCGATCGGCACCCACCTCGCGGGGGTTGTCGTACAAGATGGGAATGCCGCTGCGGGTGCCCGGTTCGATGACCACCGGTTCGAAGTCAAAGTAGCGCTGCACCATCATCCGCACGCTCTCCCGGATCTGGGGAACCCCAGAGCACACCGCCACCCCGGTGAGGTCGTCTTCCATGGCCACGTCGATGCTGTCCAACAGGCTGCGCAACAGCACGGCCACTTCGTCGGGCGTGCGCTCATGCACGGTTGACAGCCGCCAGTGCTCAATCAGACCGTCTACGGCGCGGCATTCATCGGCACGTTCGGCCTCATACAGGCCGACCACCGTCTGGGTGTTGCCGATGTCGAGGGCCAACAGCATGCGGGCTCCTGGTTCGTACTTCTCTTGGCACCCGCCCGATTCTCGGATGCACGCTTCCTATTTTCTACTCTCCCCAAGCGAAGGGGGAAGCATCGGCAGAAAGTAGCGGCAACCGAGGCGCCCGGTGCTACCACCGCCATGTGATCGCCCCTCATCGCCCCGATATACCACCTGCCTGCCAGTCAAATGCCGCAACCAACTTGCCGTTGACCGAGGCCTTTCTCACTCGATAGGGGCGCACTCTGAAGTCGGGGGTGCCGCAGCGGCCCACCCGCAACCCGGCTGATTTCAGCGGGTCTCACCGGTCTACCGGGGTTCGGTTTGCCCGAATACCGCTTGGGCGATCTGCGGTTGACGTTTTTGCCAGTATTCGGCTACCTCACTTGACAGATCGGGTCGTGCGAGATAGTCGGAGAGCCAGGGATCATCGGCAACGTCGGTGAAAGAGCCCAGTGCCCGAACAATGTGATATGCGCTTTGGTGGTCCTCTGCCACCTGGTACCGCCGACAATACCATTGGAGCATCGTCATCGCAGATGTGCTCGTCACGGTTTCGATGCACATCAGGTCGTAATAGTCGCGAAGCTCTCCGCGATCGCCGATCACCTTGAGCTTCGATGCGGCCACATCCGGGAACGAGCCAACCTTCATCTGTCCCACTGTCAAGCCCGCACCTAGTCGCACCTGCCCTTCAGCTCGCAAAAACTGGAGTTTCACCCCGCCAAAAGTGCAGTTCAGTGTTCCCTCTGCCCAGTACTCTGCTTCCACCTTGCCTCGGCCCTTCAGGCGTTCGAGTAGCGCCAAGGGATCAAACGGCTCGTATACGAAGATGTCCAAGTCCTCAGACCGGCGATGGTTGAGATGGACTGCTAGGGCTGTTCCCCCCATGAGCTCCCCAGATGTCGGCACCAGAACCCCGACCGCGTCCCACACCTCAAGCATGGCTGCGGTCCCGATGCCGTCAGGCGCGGGCATCTAAAGCGTTGGCAATCAGATCCCGAGTAACGGGCTTGGTGGAGCGCAGCGTCAAACAGTGTTCGAGGGCCTCGGTGGGAAGATGCACCGAAGCCCATACCGCCGCATCCGGCCAAGGGCCGTTGAACATGCGACTAGCCACATACTCGGCGTCGTCGGGCAACCGGAGAAGGCTCGGGTCCGGATGGTTCCAAAACGACTTCCAGAACCTCTCAGGTACCCGTTGCATACCAACACCAATTATACCGCGTGCCTGCTAGTGGTTGGGCTTGGCGACATCGAGGACGACGACGGTTATTTTGCGGGAGCCCCCTGGCGGAATGTTCTAGCCGCGAACTACGTCGTAGACGATGTAGGCCATGCCGATGAAGGGGGCCGCCCTGGCGCCGAGACGAAGGCTCAGGCTACGTCTAGGGCGATGTCCAGCGCTGGGGCTGAGTTGGTGAGCTTGCCTACTGAGATGAAGTCCACCCCGGTAGCGGCATAGTCGGCCACCGTGTCCAGGGTGATGCCGCCGCTCACCTCGAGCAGGCAGTCGTGTCCGGCGGCCCGGGCCGCGCAGGCCCGCACCTCTTCAGGGGACATGTTGTCCAGCAGCAGGGCATCGGCACCGGCGGCCAAGGCCTCATCTACCTGATCGATCCGGTCGCATTCCACATATACGGCCCGGTCGGGCCAGCGCTGGCGGGCAGCCGCCACCCCGTCGGCGATGGTGATTCCGGCCAGATGGTTGTCCTTGAACATGACCCAGTCGGACAGCCCGAATCGGTGGTTGTTGCCCCCGCCGGCCCTTACCGCGGCCTTCTCCAGCACCCGCAAACCAGGGGTGGTCTTGCGGGTGTCCCGGATACGAGCTCGGCCGGCGCCAGCCGACTCCGCGGCTTCGACATACCGGGACACCTCGGTGGCAATGCCCGACAAGTGGCTCAAGAAGTTCAGCGCGGTGCGCTCGGCGGTCAGCACCGACGCCCGGGGCCCGACAACTTCGGCCAACGTCTGGCCGGGCCTCACCCGGTCACCATCGGCAGCCTTCCACTGATGGGCGATTGAGGGGTCAACCTGGCAGAACACCTCGGACGCACAAGCCCGTCCGGCCAAGCGACCGGTCGAACGGGCCACGATCTCAGCAGTCATGGTGGATGGGGGAAGAAGCGAGGACGTGAGATCGCCAAGCGGCCCCACGTCCTCGGCCAGGGCTCGCTCCACTGCGGCCTGCACCTCCTCGGCCTGAGGATCAAAACCGGTCACAGCTCACCCCCAAGTTGTCTATGAGGCGGGCTCGGCCGACGCGGGCCGCCACCAGCAGGCGCAGCTCGCCGGCCAGCACGTCGGGGCGATCCAGGGTGGCGGGATCGACCACTGCGGAGTAGTCGGGCGACGCCTTGGGCTCGGAGGCCAGCACTGCGGCCATGGCCGCTTCCACCTCGCCGGGATCCCGGCTGCCCTGCGCCACCGCCTCCCGCCCGGCTTGCAGTGATCGCCACAGCACGGTGGCTGCGGGGCGTTCGTCGGCGGTCAGATACACGTTGCGACTGGACATGGCCAGGCCGTCGGGCTCCCGATAGGTGGGACAGCCGACCACCTCCACCGGCATGGACAAATCGGCGGCCATTCGGCGGATGATCGCCAGTTGCTGGTAGTCCTTCTCGCCGAAATAGGCCCGGCCCGGCCCCAGCAACGAGAATAGCTTGGCCACCACGGTGGCGACTCCATCGAAGTGGGTGGGCCGGAATTGGCCCTCCAGTACGGCGTTGAGCCCCTCTACCGACACTGAGGTGATCGGCGCCTGCGGGTACATCTCCTCGGTTGAAGGGGCGAAGATCAAACCTGCTCCCGCCTCGGCGCACATCTCCCGGTCGCGGTCCAGGTCCCGGGGATAGGACCCGTAGTCCTCGCCCTCGGCGAACTGAAGCGGGTTCACGAAGATGCTCACCACGGTGAGATCGTTCTCTCTCACCGACCGGGCTACCAGCGATTGGTGGCCCTCGTGGAGATAGCCCATGGTGGGCACCAAGCCGACTGAGCCGCCATCGCAACGGGCGGCATCCAACGCGACCCGCAGTTCAGAAGATCCCTCCACCACCGGTAAATCGGTGACCGCGCTCACGAGACACCTTCGTCGGCCCGGGCGACAAGCTCTTCCCAGTCGCCCAATCTGCGGATACCGCCAGTGCCCGGATCGGTCCACCCCTCGGCCAGGTCGGGCGCCAACTCCCCCAATGGCAGCATCACAAATGCCCGCTCGAACATGCGGGGATGGGGCACCGCCAGATCGGCTTCGTCAACCGGCTCCCCTTCCACCCACAACACATCGACATCCAGCGTACGAGGGCCCCAGCGAACTTCTCGCACTCGCTCGGCTGACGCCTCAAGTTCCCGACACAGCTCCAAGAGATCCCGAGCCGACCGGCGGGTGTCCAATTCGGCCACCACATTCAGGAAGTCTCCCTGGTCGGGGCCGCCCACCGGATCGGTCTCGTAGACCCCGGAGACGGCTACACAGTCGTCGATGGCATCCACGGCTGCCTTCAAGTAGCCCAATCGGTCCCCCAAGTTGGACCCCAACCCTAAGAACGCCCGGGTCATTGCCGATGGCGAGTGATGCGGACACCGCTGGTTGAAAGCTGTTGGGGCACTGGAGGACGTAGCTTGCGGACCTCCACGGTCACCCACTGCGCCCGCTGGTCGACCCCCAAACACACCTCGGCTGCCCTCTGAGCCATGGCCTCCATGAGGGTGAACTGCTCGGCCTCGGCCGCGTCTGCCACTGCTGCGCACACTGCCCCGTAGTCGATGGTGTCGCCCAAGTCGTCGGTCTGGCCCCCCGGAATGAGGTCCGCGCCGATTTCGATGTCCAGCTCGAAGGGCTGGGGTCGCTCCCTCTCCTCGGGCAGTGCTCCGCACAGGGCCGTGACGCGAAGTCCACGAAGCACCAGCCGGTCGTCATTCATCTTCTTGGAGCTCTTCTGTTTCGACGGGCTCATCAACGAGGGAAAGATGCACTTCTGGCTCAGGCAGGGCGGCCGCGGCATTCACAATGCGGCGGCCGACCGATCCGATGGGCCGCTCGGTCATCTTCTCCACCACCACCACAGCCTGCGACTCGCTGGGAACCATGCCCGTCCACACCAGATAGCCGGCCATAAACCCGCACACCTCGTCGCCCAGGCCCCGGCGGTGGATCAGGAGCTTCTCCCCTTTGGCCAACAGTGACTGCAACTCGGTGAACAGCGGGCCGAGCCGGGAGGTGAAGTCCTCGTTGTCGGCGATGGGCCAGTGGCTCCAGGCGATGTTCTGATCGCTGTAGTTGTGGAGATTGTGGGTGGACGGGATCAACGACACGACCCGGGTGAATCCCTGCTGGCGAATCCAGTTGATCTCCTCGGTGCGACGGACTCGCCGGTGGCTCTCCCCCCGGCCTCCCGGGCGCTCGCAGATCGCGAGCCGGTCCTTCATGATCCAGTAGAAGTTCCGCGGCCGGATGCCCGCCGCCCACTTGCCCTTCACGCCGCCACCACCTTCATCGCCCCCACAGTGGCTGCAACGTCATGCGCTCGCACTACCGCCGCCCCTTGGGCAAACGCCCAGGCCGCGGCGGCCAGCGACCCTTCGAGCCGGTCGTCGGTCGGGACCTCTTCGTAGGCGCAGCCGTCGCTGCGGGCGTGGAGCTCGCCGATGAAGCGCTTGCGGCTGGCCCCTACCACCACCGGCGCCCCCCGCTCGGTGAGCTGCCGGAGGTTGGCCAGCAGCTCCAGATTGTGGTTGGTGGTCTTGCCAAAGCCGATTCCCGGATCGAGCCACACCTCGGGAACTCCGGCGTCCAGAGCTCGTTCGGCAGCCTCCGACAGATAGCGGCCCACTTCGGCTACCACATCGGAGTATCGGGGGGAGACCTGCATGGTGGCGGGGGTGCCCTGGCGGTGGACGGCAATCCAGGTCACGTTCAACTCGGCGGCCACCTCGTGCATCGATGCCGAGACGTCGTTGAGGATGTCGGCTCCCGCGGCCACTGCGGCCCGGGCCACCTCAGGCTTGGTGGTGTCGATGGAGACCCGGCCATGAGGGGCCAGTCCGGCCACCACATCCACCACCCGGGCCAGCTCCTCTTTCACCGGCACCGGATCGGCCCCCGGGCGGGTGGACTCGCCGCCCACATCCACCACGGCGGCGCCCTCGTCGAACAGCTGGCGGCCTCGGGCCACCGCCGCCTCGGGCGAGGAGTACTGGGCCCCGTCGGAAAACGAGTCAGGAGTCACATTGACGATGCCCATGACCATTGGCCCCGTTTCCAGCGTCTCCACGGCCTCAGAGTACCGTCGAAATTCAGAGCGCCCCTATGCCAAGTGGCTCTGGGGCAGCGATTAGCGGTCGATGAACCGCATTGCCTCGGCTCGAGTGGCGATATCGGTGCGGAAAAGGCCACGTACCGCCGAGGTCACCGTGTTGGCCCCCGGCTTGCGGATGCCCCGCATCGACATGCACAGGTGCTCGGCCTCCACCACAACGAGAACCCCCCGGGGGTCGAGAGCGCCTTCGATGGCGTCGGCGATCTGGGTGGTGAGCCTCTCCTGAACCTGGGGCATCCGGGAGTAGCCCTCCACCACCCGGGCCAGCTTGGACAGCCCGGTGATGCATCCGTCCTTGTTGGGTATGTATCCCACGTGGGCCTTGCCCATAAACGGAATGAGGTGGTGTTCGCACAGCGAGTAAAGGGGGATGTCGCGCACCAGAATCATCTCGTCGTGGTCAGCCTCGAACTGGCGGGTCAGATGAGAGGCGGGGTCTTCGTGCAGCCCCTCGCAGATCTTGGCGTACATACGGGCCACCCGTCCCGGGGTGTCCAAAAGGCCGTCTCGGTCGGGGTCTTCGCCGATGGCAGCCAGGATTTCCCGCACTGCGGCCTCGATCCGAGGCTGGTCCACCGTGGCCTTCTTGTCGTCGCCCATCGGCCCCGACGGTAGTTCGCCAGCCAGGTTGCCTCACAAACTCATGGCTCGGCGGCCGGCGCTGAAGGCCCGGCAGTGGGCGGCATCAGGGGGGTAATGTCACAAACTCATGGCTGGGCCACCTGCGCTGGACGGGATTCGAATAGTCGATCTGGGCTATGGCATCGCCGGGGGCTACGCCACCAAACTGCTGGCCGACGCGGGCGCCGAAGTGGTGAAGGTGGAGCTGCCCGAGGGCGATCCGCTGCGGGGCCATTCGGCCTCCTTTGCTCCCGTTGGCGATCACGGCCCGCTGTTCGGTTTCTTGAACACCTCAAAACAGTCAGTCGTGCTCGACTACCGGTCACCACAAGGCCGAGACGCGCTGCTAGAGCTCTATGGCACTGCTGAGCTGGTGATCGAGCGGTCCGAGCCCGGCGAGCTCGAGGCACTGGGGTTGGGCTGGGAGGCCCTGGCCGGCCAGCGACCCGATTCCACCATGGTTTCGGTGTCCAATTTCGGCCGGGGAGGCCCGTGGAGCCAGCGCCCGGCCAACGAATTCACGCTCATGGCCATCGCGGGTTCGACCGCCACTCGGGGCCAGCCGGGGCGCACACCGTTCAACGCCGGGGGGCGCATCGGCGAATGGATGGGTGGAGTGACCGCCGCGGTGGCGGCCACCGCCGCACTGCGCCGGGCAAAGCGCACCGGCATGGGCGACCACGTGGACCTCTCCCTTTTGGAGACCATTACGCCCACCTGCACCAACGTGCAGACGCTGTGGGGATCGTTCACCGGCGACTACGACACCAAGGCCCTGCTGGAGGTGCCCTCAGTAGAACCCACCCGGGACGGCTACGTGGGGTTCTGCGTGTTCACCGGCCAACAGTGGCAGGACTTCACCGTGCTGGTCGGCCAACCGGAGTGGGCCGACGATCCCCAGCTGGCCACCATGGGCGGGCGCATCGCCGCCGGAGATTCAATCGCCGGGACCATCCGGGACTGGACCTCGGCTCGCACCACCGAAGAGGTGGTACACGAGGCCATCCTGCTGCGCATACCGGTCGCCCCCATCGGCAACGGCGCCAACCTCCCCGAGTTCGACCAGTTCGCCCAGCGGGAGGTGTACGTGCCCAACCCCAGTGGCGGATTCCTCCAGCCCCGGGTTCCCTACCGCAACCACGCTCATCCGTCGGTCGCCTTTCGGCCCGCTCCACGCCTCGGCCAGCACACCGAACAAGTGCTGGGCGAATTAGATGCCGGCGGCGACTCAGACAACTCCAGTCACAGGGTGGGAACCGATCCCGATGCATCACCTGATGCCCTGCCCCTCGACGGCGTTCGAGTGGTGGACATGACTGCCTTTTGGGCCGGCCCCTACGGAACGCTGGTGCTGTCCACCCTGGGGGCCGACGTCATCCACATCGAATCGATGCAGCGACCCGACGGAATGAGGTTCGGCTCGGCCCGCACCCCGGCCGACGACTCCTGGTGGGAGTTCGGCCCCACCTTCCACCACGCCAACGTGGGCAAGCGGTCGGTGACCCTGGACCTGACCCGACCAGAGGGCATGGAATTGCTGCACCGGCTCATCGAGGTCTCCGATGCCCTGGTGGAGAACTTCTCTCCCCGGGTCATCGACCAATTCGGGCTGGACTGGGACACGGTCAGCACCCTTAACCCCCGACTGGTGATGGTGCGGATGCCGGCATTCGGGCTGGACGGGCCGTGGCGTGACCGGGTGGGCTTCGCCCAGACCATGGAGCAAATCAGCGGTATGTGCTGGCTGAGCGGCTACCCCGACACCGCGCCCCAACTGGCCCGGGGCCCGTCCGATCCGCTGGCCGGGCTGCATGCCGCCTACGCGGTGATCTGCGGCCTGCACGCCCGAGAGCGCACCGGTAAGGGCAGCTTTGTGGAGGCCACCATGGTGGAGACCGCGCTAAACGCCGCGGCCGAGCAGGTTGTGGAGCATTCGGCTACCGGCCATCTCATGGCCCGGGAGGCCAACCACCACCCCTACGCCTGTCCCCAAGGGGTGTACGAGTGCTCGGACGGTCAGCAGATCGCCCTATCGGTGGAGACAGAACAGCACTGGGAGCAACTGCTGGCCGCCGTGCCCGAGCTGGAGCTGCACCGCGTGCCCAACTCAGCGGCACTGGCCGACCGGTTCGCCGTCCGCCACACCTTCGACGAGCTCCTCAGCCGTTGGTGTGCCAACCTCGCAGCCTCCGACGTGGTCGAACGGCTCATCTCGTTCGGTGTACCCGCCGCGGAACTGGAAATGAGCCGAGGAGGCGATCGCAACCCCCAAGTGAACGCCCGCGGCTTCTACGAGGCGGTGGAGCATCGGCTGGCCGGCGCCCACCGCTTTCCGGCCATGCCGGTGCGGTTCGGCCGTCAGCCCGATCGCTGGTTCACTCGCCCCGCCCCCACTCTGGGCGAGCACAACGGCGAGGTGCTAGGCGGGCTGCTCGGGGTGGACGACGACGAGCTGGCCCGCCTCGAGGCCGCCCAGGTCATCGGCACTCGCCCCGTATTCGCTCCTGTCAGCCCTGCTGTTTGATAATCGACTTGATGGTCGAATTGCCCAACACCGTCTCCCGCTATTGCTCCTAGAATGACCTCCACATGACGGCCACCGAGTCGAATCGCAGCTACCGGCTCTCCGATCGCTTCGCCAACGATTACGGAACGGTTTTCCTCACCGGCATACAGGCCATGGCCCGCCTCCCGCTGGAGCAACTCCGAGCTGACCGGGCTGCGGGACTGAACACCGCCGCTTTCGCCGCCGGCTACCCCGGCTCGCCATTGGGCGGACTCGACTCCGCGCTGGCCCGGGCCGTCCGAGAATCCGGGGAAGGCGCCGTTGTGCTGCGGCCGTCGGTCAACGAGGAGTACGCCGCCACCGCGGTGATGGGCAGCCAGCTCGCCGGATCGAGGCCCGATGCCCGCTACGACGGCGTCGTCGGCATCTGGTACGGCAAAGCCCCCGGCGTGGATCGGGCCTCCGACGCCATCCGCCACGCGGTTTTCGCCGGCGCCGACCCCAAAGGCGGCGTGGTCCTGCTGGCCGGCGACGACCCCAACGCCAAGTCCTCCACACTGCCGTCCACATCGGCTGGGGTGCTGGCCGACCTGCACATCCCCGTCCTCTATCCCGGCGATCCCGGCGACGTGCTGGAGCTGGGCCGCCACGCCATCGCCATGAGCCGGGCCACCGGCCTGTGGGTGGGCATGAAGATCGTGGCCAACGTGGCCGACGGATCGGCCAACGTGAGCCTCGACCCCAACCTGGTCAACCCGGTCATTCCACTGCACGAGGGAGCGCCCTACCAGCATCGTCCCGACCCCCGCCTGCTCACCCCCAATACGCTGGACATCGAGCGGGAGATCGTGGAGGTCCGCACCAATCTGGCCCTCAGATACGCCGAGCTGAACCACCTCAACCGGGTGGTAGTGACCTCCCCCGACGCCTGGATCGGGATCATCTCCTCGGGCATCACCTACTGGGAGGTGCGCGAGGCCCTGGCGGTGATCGGGCTGGGCACCGACGCCGAGATCGCCGATTCCGGCATCCGCCTGCTCCGCATGGGCTTGCCCATCCCGTTCAACGCCTCCACCATCCGGCAGTTCGCCACCGGCTTGGAGGAGATCTTCGTCGTCGAGGAGAAGACCCCCAATGTGGAGTCGAGGGTCAAAGACGCCCTCTACAACACCTCCCATCGTCCTCGGATCGTGGGCGAGTTCGACGAGCACGACCGCCGCCTGGTGAAGAGCTACGGCGCCCTCCACGCCGACGATCTGGTCGGGCCGCTGCGCAGCCGCCTGTCCCGACTGGCTGACCGCCTGGCGCCGGAACCCCCGAAGCGGGAGCGCATTCCCCTGTCGGTGAACCGCACCCCCTACTTCTGCTCGGGGTGCCCCCACAACCGCAGCACGGTAACCGACCCCGACACGGTGGTAGGCGCGGGCATCGGCTGCCACACCATGATTCTGCTGGGGGGCGAGCAGCGCTACGGAGACATCGCCGGCCTCACCTGCATGGGCAACGAGGGCACCCAGTGGATCGGAATGGCCCCGTTCGTGGAGACGCCCCATTTGATACAGAACATGGGCGACGGGACGTTCTTCCATTCTGGACAATTGGCCATGACCGCGGCCATCGCCGCCGGGGTGAACATCACCTACAAGCTGTTGTGGAACGGCGCGGTGGCCATGACCGGTGGACAAGATCCCACCGGCGGCATCCCTCTGAACCAAGTGTGCAGTTCGCTGTTGGCCCAGGGAGTGGCCCGCATCATCATCACCTCTGACGACCCGGGCCGCACCCGCGGCCTTGGACTGTCCTCCGAGGTGTTGGTCAAAGACCGCACTGGGCTGGCCGAGGCCCAGCAGGAGTTGGCCGCCGTATCCGGAGTGACCGTGCTCATCCACGACCAGCGGTGCGCCGCCGAGTTGCGCCGAGACCGCAAGCGGGGCCGGATCAGCCAGCCTCGGACCCGAGTGGCCATCAACCACCGCGTGTGCGAGGGGTGCGGCCACTGCGCCGAGGTCTCCAACTGCCTGTCGGTGCAGCCCTTCGACACCCCGTTCGGCCGCAAGACCACCATCGACCAGGACAGCTGCAACGTGGACTTGTCGTGTTTGGAGGGAGACTGCCCCGCGTTCATCACCATTACCCGGCCCAAGCGACCCCGCCGCCGCAAGTCCTCTGCATCAGAGCCGACCAGCCGCCCGGTGCCACCCACTCCCATCCCCACCCCGCCGGAGCCATCACTCGACGACGTGAACATCCACATCACCGGAATCGGCGGCACCGGGGTGGTGACCACCGGGCAGCTCATCGGCACCGCGGCCATGCTGGACGGATCGGGCGCCCACGGGCTCGACCAGATCGGGCTGTCGCAGAAGGCCGGGCCAGTGGTCAGCGATCTTCGCATCACCCAGAACGGCCGCTCGGGCAGCAACCGGCTCGGCGACCGCCAGGCCGATCTGCTGCTGGCCTTCGATCTGCTGGTGGCGGCGTCGCCCACCGGCCTGGATGCGGCCGACTCCTCCCGCACCTCGGTAGTGGGGTCGCTGGACCTTGTGCCTCCGGGATCCAAGACCGCTCATCCCGAGATTGATATGCCCACCGCCGCTGAGCTGCTGGAGCGGGTTCGGGCTGAGACCCGACCCGACGCCCAGTTCTGGGCCGGCGCATCCGATCTGGCCCAGGCACTGGTGGGCGACACCGTGGGCGCCAACGTGTTCGTGGTGGGCATGGCGGTGCAGTCTGGGCTGCTGCCGGTGTCGCCCGAAGCCCTGGAGACCGCCATCGGGCTCAACGGGGTGGCCGTGGAGCTGAACACCGCCGCGTTCCGCTGGGGCCGCTGGTGGGTAGCCGACCAGGCGGTGGTGGAGGAGGCCGCTGCGGGGCGATCCGCGCCAGTGCCCGACGACGCCCGGACGCTGGAGCACGACCACGCTGGCGTGCTGGGCCGGAAGCTTCGCGACCGCATCGCCGAGCTGGCCAAAGGCGACACCGTGTTGGCCGCCGCGCTGGAGCTGTTCGCCGCCGAGTTAGTGAGATTCCAGAACCGAGCGTTAGCCGCCCGCTATCTGGACGGGATAGCCGAATTCGCCGCCATCGAGCGCCGGGCGAACCCCGGCTCCGCCGCGCTGACCGCGGCGGTGGCCGCCGGCCTGTTCAAGCTCACCGCCTACAAAGACGAATACGAGGTGGCCCGCCTTATGCTCGACCCCGACGGCCATGCCCCGGCAATCGCGGTCGCTGAGCCCGGCGACCGACTGGCCTGGCGGCTGCATCCGCCCACCCTGCGCGCATTGGGCCGCAAGAGCAAGATCGCCCTTTCGGTGAGGCGCTGGCGACCGCTGATCGGTTTGCTGGCCAGGGGAAAGCGCCTCCGGGGCACCCCCCTTGACCCCTTCGGCCGGGCAAAAGTCCGCCGCGAGGAGCGCCGCCTGCCCGCCGAATACCTCACCGCCCTGCGCCAAGCAGTCGACGGCGGCGCCGCCCCCGAAGACCTTCAGACCGCCCAAGCCATCGCCGAGGCCGCCGACCTCGTCCGCGGCTACGAAGAAATCAAGCTCGCCAACATCGCCAAGTTCCGCTCCCGGCTGGCCGCCCTCGCCGAGACCTCCTGATCCAGGATTATTCCCAACGGCATTTGACTGCATACCTGCTATCATGCAGTCATGCAGCAAGTCACCTGGAGAGCAGACGAGGAGCTCGTCGCCCGAGTCAAGATGAGGGCTCAGGAACAGCAGGTCTCGATGAACGAGTTCCTCACCCGGATCGCGCAAGCGGCAACCGACCCTTCAAACTCATCGAGTGCCGTTGAAGAGATCAGAACGCGACTCAAACTCGCCGGCCTGCTTTCGGATTTTCGGGCCCCCGACGTTGAGCCGCCCGATGAAGAGGAAGTCGCCGCCGCCCGCAAGCGGGCGGGGCAGGGAACCCCGCTGTCTGAACTTGTTCGCGCTAATCGATGACTGCGTTTCTCGATTCATCGGCCCTAGTCAAGCGCTACGCCGACGAGCCGGAAAGCCACCTGGTGCAGGCCGTGTCGGAACCGGTGTTCGCCAGCGATCTAGCTACCGTCGAGGTGCCGGCCGCATTGTGGCGCAAGCACCGCGTCGGTGAAGTCTCAGCTTCCGACGCCAATACCCTGTGCCGGCGATTTCTAGACGACGTCTCCTCTTCAAGCCCGGATCGCAACACCGTCCTCATGAAGGTGAGCGAAGACATCCTCCACGGAGCAATCGACCTCGTCGCCCGCCACCCGCTGCGGGCATACGATGCAGTGCAACTGGCATCTGCGCTGTCGGCATCCCGCCTCATGGGCGGCTGCACATTCGGGTGCTTCGATCGACAGCTCGCAACCGCCGCCGCCGTCGAGGGCCTTCCCCTGCTGTGGTGAGTACCGCTCAGATCTGAGCGTCGCGGGGATCCCAGCGCTCGCGGGCCTTGTCGCCCACCCGGTTGAGGGCGAACACGGTCATGAACATCACGATGCCGGGGACGAACACCAGGTGGGGATGGTCCTTGTAGGTCTCCTGGCCCGCCTCGATCATGTTGCCCCATGTGGGCTCGGGAGGCTGGATGCCCACGCCCAAGAAGCTGAGGGAGGCCTCGGCCACGATCAGCACCGCGGTCACCAAGAAGGCGTACGACACCATGGGCAGCGCCACGTTGGGCATCAGCTCCCGGAAAATGACGCGCCGGTCCCCCGAGCCCATGGCCTTGGCCGCCAACACGAATTCTCGCTGGGCGAAGGTCAGCGTGTTGGCCCGGGCTAATCGGATGTAGGTGGGGATACCCAAAAGGGACAGCTCCAGCGCCATGGTCCACTGGTTCTGCTCGAACACCGTGGCCATGGCTACCAGCAGGATCAGTGGAGGAAAGGCCAGCAAGGAGTCGGCCAGTATGCCCACCCCGCTGTCCAGTGTCCCTCGGAAGTACCCCGCGGAGATTCCAATAACCCCACCGATCAACAGGCCGATGGCCACCGCCCCCAAACTGATGATCAGTGACGTCCGGGCCCCCCACATCACCCCGCCCAAGATGTCGAGTGCTTGGGAATTGGTTCCTAGAGGATGCTCGGAGAACAGATCGGGTCGGAGCCGCACTGATCCGCCAATCGTATTCTTCACCAACTTGGACTCATTCAGCGGAAGCCACGCCACCGTGATCGCCGACAGCCCAATCAGCAACAGCCAGAACCCCGAAATCCACGCCGAAGTGTCGAAGCTCGACCCCCAGCGTCTCTGGCAGAGTGCATCCAAGCCGAAATATCCGCCCACAATGCCCGCGAGCACCAAGAAGACCCTGATCTCCGCGGTCACATCGTTGAGCACCATGGTGCCCACAAAGATCAAAGCGATGCCGATGGGAAGCAGCGGCCAGAGCCAGAACGGCCGAGGCTCGGCGCTGCGAGCACGGATCTCCGGCTCGGCCTCCACCGGAGGACCCGAAGTCACACCCGTGTCAGACACGGCCCCGCCTGATTCTGGGATCGAGATATTGATAGGAGATGTCGATGATGGCGTTCAACAGCACATAGCCCACCGCCAGCACCAGCACCCCGCCCTGCACAATGGTGTAGTTCTTGGGAATCACGCCGGTGCCCACGATCAGCTTGCCCAAGCCCTCCAAGCCGAAAATGGTTTCAATGATGACCGTGCCGCCGATGAGCCGGCCCAAGGTGATGCCGGCCACAGTGATGAGGGAGAACGAGGACGGCCGGAGCGCGTCGCGGAACAAGATCCGCCACATGGGCATGCCCTTGGCCCGAGACGACAATACGAATTGCTCTTGCAGGGTCGACAGCATGTCGGCCCGCAGCAGCCGGGTGAACACCGCGATCTCGCTCAAGGCCAGAGCCAGCGCAGGCAGGAACAGGGAGCGAAGCTGCTCTCGCCAATTGTCGTCGTAGCGATGAGACGCTGTCCGGGGGAATTCGGGCCACTGGACGAAAACCCAAAGCAGAAGACCGGTAACCACCAATGTGGCCACGAAATACCCCACCCATCCTGTGACATCGGAGCGGTCTTCCCGCAATCGGTCTATGGCCACATAAGCCAGCCGCAAAACGATCAGCCCTACGCCGATTACCCACAAATATCGGGGGATGGACTCGCGGAAGACAAAAAAGAAGATGAACAACAGGCCGGCCAGGAATGTCGGGACCGAGATGAAGCCGAACATGGTGCCGCTAACGATTCGGTCAACCCGAGTTCCAGCTGCTTGGGCTGACCACACCCCCAAGAAGATGGAAATAGTGAATGACAGGCCCAGCGCCATGGCTGACAAACGCAGCGTGGGACCGACGCTGCGCTGGAGCAAGTCTGTGACCGGCTCATTGGGGGAACGCAACGACAGGCCCAAGTCGCCGCTCAGCGCCCCACTCAGCCAGTCCACGTAGCGGTCGGTTATGGGCTTGTCCAAGCCCAGCGATTTTCTGATCGCCTCCAAATCCTCAATCGTGGCGTCGGTTCCCAACACGGCCGCGGCCGGATCGCCGGGAATCAGGTCGACCAGGAAAAAGGTGGCTAAAGAAACGAGGAAGAGCACCGGCACGAGACGGACCAGCTTCAAGCCGATCACTCGCAGCACGGTGCTCTTCCTCCCTTATTGCGTTATTGGTCTAGAGATTGCCGCTATTGAGCTCAGTTCTCGAAGTAGGCATCACCGAGCAGGTAAATGGTCGCCCCCGCACGCTGGACACCCTTAAGGTTGTCGGCGAGGACTAGGCCTTCCTCGGTAACCCCATAGATCATGGCTGGCAAGTGCTCAGCCCAGACGCACTGCACGGTGGTCAGTGCGGCCCGCTGATCATCCACTGTGGCTGCCCCGTACATCTGCTCCAACGCCGCGTCCATGTCCGAAGAGCGGAACCACATACGGTTAGAACCGCTTTCTGAGTGGAGGTTGTCGTTGAGAGCGGCCACCCAAGTGGCGCCGTCAGCATTGAAGCCCCACCCGGCAATCTCATAGTCGGCCTGGACTATGACCCGGGGAATCAGCACCGTGGTGATAGGCCCGAGAGCGACCTCTACTTCGAACCCGGCAGCCTCCAGCATTCCCTCGACGGCTTGGGCTACCTCGGGACCGGGGGCGGAGTCCGATTGCACCATAAACAGCGAGCCGTCCCAGCCAGTGTCGGCCATCACCTCCTCAACCAGTGCCCGAGCGGCATCGGGGTCATAAGCAGGCTCTTGATCAGCGCATTCTTGCAGCTCAGGCGACCATAGCAAGGTGCCTTCAGCGGCCACACTGTTGGTGAGTTTGAGCTTGCCCTCATAAGCCCGCTCGTTGATGACCTCCCGGTCGATGGCGTGGTGAATTGCTTGTCGGATCCTCAGATCGATTCCGATAACGTCGGCGTCCCGAACTCCCTGGTTGATGAGGAACAGGCCACCCATGTTCTGGTCTTCGGTGCTCAAAGTGGCGCCGGCCTCTCGGGCTTCAGCGAACACTCGGGGATCACGCAGGAAGGCGGCATTGAAGTCACCAGCCTGGAAAGCCTCCCAGTTGGCCAACGAACTGCCCGGGAAGGTGAACTCGATCTCCTCTATACACACCGGGCCACCCCAGTAGTTGTCCCGGGCCCGCAGCACCGTTCGCACGTTGGGCTCCACCTCGACCACCTCGTAGGGACCGAAGCTGGCGGCATTGACCAGATCTGGGGATACCGCCATTCGGTTGCGAACCAGTCGGGCCGCGCTGGTTTCCTCGGTAGCGTTGGCCTCTTCCTCTTCAAGCAACTGGGCGATGACCCGCGGGTTCACGATCATGCCGGGTTCGTCACCCAACAAGGTATGGAAGGTGCTCCACGCCCGATGCAGCCGGAATATGACGGTGCTGTCATCGGGAACCTCGGTGTTGTCGAAGTCGATGAGGGCTACCGAGCCGGCGGCACGGTTGTTCATGCCGTCACCTCGGCCGTCGAAGAACCGAAGCATCGAGTCGACCACGTCTTGAGCCACGAATGCATCGCCGTTGCCGTAGGTGATGCCCGAGCGGATCTTCAACGTCCACTCGGTGAAATCATCATTGGGGGTCAGCGACTCTGCGGCCCGGCCATTGGATACACCGGACTCAGGGTCGAACGTCGTCAAGAGATCCCACACGTTCACTATCTGGGTACCGCCCACTAGGGCACCGCTGCTTCCCGTTGGGTCCATGTTGGCGTTGGGCGAGTACACCGCATAGTCCACTTTGGTGCCCGGCACTGTGGCCTCGCAGCCGGCCATCATCTCCTCTTCTGCGGGGGCCGGCTCATCCCCATCGTCGTCTGCGGGGGCCGGCTCATCGTCACCGTCATGCCGGGGCCGGCTCGTCGTCAGCGGGGGCAGGGGCTGGATCATCCCCATCGTCGTCCGGCTGGGCGGGTGCCGGCTCGTCTGGGCCAGTGGTCATCCCATCGTCATCGTCGTTGCCGCAGGCCGCGGCCACCAGGCCAAAGACCATTAGTAACGCCAAGAGCTTCAATAGCCAGGAACGCATTTCAATTCCCCCTCATCGGTTGTGGTGCCGACACTCTAGGGAAACTGGGCTTGCGGGGCAACAATGGCGCCTTGCCTCTCACCACCGTGGGTAGGCGGCGCACACTGGGGCCCTAGGCTAGGACCGCGTCGACGAACTCTCGCATGATGGCGACGCACTCCTCGGGCTGCTCAAGCTGGAGCATGTGGGTGGCGTCGGGCAGGAAGTCGTAGTCGACGCTCGAGATATCGCTGAGATTCAGCGACGGAAGGTACGAATAGGGCAACGTAGGGTCGGCCCCGACCACCTTGACCGGACAGCGGACTTTCGAGAAATCGATGAAAACCCCAAAAATGCTGGCGTAGTCGACGATCTGCGCCTCGTATTCACGAGGGCATCTCAACTCGAACCCCCCTCCATCTGGAGATTCACGAAGTGTGGTATCAGCCAAGAGCTCAACGACGCCGGGAACCGCCGCCTTGTAGGTGGGAAAGATGTTGTAGAGATCAGTGAACGACTTCTTCGCCTTGAACTGGAACGTGCGACGCCTAGTCGACTTCGACATGCGAACAGCCGCCTCTTCGAAGTCGAAGAAACTCCTCCCCGGCTTGCACAACGGGGGGTCGAAGAGAACAAGCGCAGAATATTGGCTGCCTTTGGACTCAGACAGCAGCGGAGTCAGCGACGACAGCGAATGGTAGACACCAACCTGCGGCTTGTCTCCATATTGAACTCTAATCTCTTCAATGACCCGATCATGGTCGTTGACCAGGGTCGGCACATTGTGGTCGCTCAAGTCGCCTACCGCATTCCATCCGTGATTCCTCATGTCGTAGACGAATAGGTCGAATTCTTCTAGGAGCCTTGACCAGAACGGATAGTAGAGGTCAATGGCCAGGCCGTTGCCATGGCTGAGCACCAGCCGGATGCCATCCGGATTTCCGTGGCGACGAAGCAAGATCGACGCCTTGTTGTCCAGATTTACTTCATGGACAGATACCGGATCGGGAACACTCCAGGCCGGTTCTTGCTCTGTCACGACTGCGGGCTTACTTCATAAGCGACGGCAGCGGCAAAATCCTCCGTCCCGATGTCCTCCAAGCACCAGGACGAATTGGGGATTTGAGAAAACTGGCCGACGCTCCTAGCCGACCCTCGGCGCATGTCTTCGGGGATCTCCAACTCTGCGACTTTCATGGAAAGACCCTTGCCGTGGGCTTTCACCAGAGCCTCTTTGATCGTCCAGAACCGAAAGAAGGCATAGAGCTGCTGGCGCCCGGTAAGCGATTCTAATTCAGCCTTCTCTCGCGGGCTGAACACGCCCTCGATGAGGTTCTCAAGTTTTCGACGAGGAACTCGCTCCTCAACATCCACTCCTAGGCGACCCGTGGGAGCCACGGCAATCAACCCGTGGTTGCCGCTGTGGCTCACATTGAAGCTGATGGAGACAGGCAGGCCGTCAACCAGGGCAAAGGGCTTGCCGTGTTCGGCGGCCTTGAATGCCAATGACTCGTTTTCGCAGCCGATCCGGCGGCAGAGAACGGCACGGAGCGCGGCGCGGCACAGCACATAGCGCCGTTGGGCAGCCGGTGACTGAAAGCGCTGCCAACGTGAGCGCTCCTCCCCGTCAAGCCACACCAGAGCTTCGGCTTCACTCCACTGATCGGGGATCAGGTCGACGTGGATTACGGCAATTTCACCGATTCTCTTGAACGGGTCCCACCAGCAATCTGTGTCGCTGATCAACCAGCTGATTCAAGGTAGCTGATGAGATCTTGGGGGGTCAGCAGTTCAGCGAACTCTTCAGCCGAAATATCGGTACCGAACTCTTGGTTCACCATTTTCCAGAAAGCCACGACGTCAGAAGAGGAAACACCCGCTTCAACGACGTTGCGCGACAGGTCCAACGGCTGACCTGGGTCCCTTCCTTCGATCTCCACGGTCTCGTCGACAATCGCCCTGATCCGCTCTTCAGTCGAGGACATCCACCTGCTCCTTTGGGGTTGTTTGAAAGCGGGCCAAGTGTACCAACAGCCTAGAAATTGTCAATCAAACTCTGGCTGGTCAGGGCTCATCAACCCAGTAGCGTCGCCGCTGGAACGGATAGCCGGGCAATGAGATCCGGCGCCGCACCTCTCCGGGGAACAAGCTCTCAAATTGAACCGCTCTCCCATCGGCATAATCCGCCGCCGCGGCGGCTAGGGGATCATCGCCGCCCTGGGGGGCTGCTGCACCCTCTAGCGCTTGTCCTTCGCCATCATCAGCCAGCGCACGGAGCTCTTGACGCAGCGATTCAGCATCGCCGAACACCAACCCAGCCCGGTGCGAGAAGTGGCTGCGCCCGACGCTGGCCGTCCACGCCATGTCGGAGAGCAGTGGATCGGTGGCAGCTCCGGTCGCCGAAAGCTCCTCGGCGTGCTCGTCAAGCCAGGAAAGGTACTGCTGTGCGAGGTCCCTTAATGCCTCCTGGGTCTTGGCCGACAACGGCAGCAGCCGTTGTGACGGCGACTCCCGCCCTTCCTCGCGCCGCGATTCCTCGACTGCCACGATCTGCGGTGATCCCACCGGTCTCCACGGCTGGCTGAATCCATCCTCATCGCCAGCACTTGCTTCGTATCCCCCGACCACAATGTGCGCATTGGCGCCGGAGATCCCGAATGAATTCACCGCGGCCACCGCCTGTCGACCGGGGACCTGGGGCCAGTCGATCGCGTCGGTGACCACCCTCAGCGGCACTTTCTGCCAATTGATCTCGGGGCTTGGGTCGCGGTAGTGCAGGTGCCTCGGGACCGTCCCATGCCTCATCCCCAGTACCACCTTGATCAGGCTGGCCATGGCGGAGGCTCCCTCTAGGTGCCCGATGTTGGTCTTCACCGAGCCGATCCACACCGGGCGGTCATCCCCGCGCCCTCGGCCGTAGACGGCGGCGATCGCGCTCGCCTCCACCGCATCGCCCACCGCCGTGCTGGCCCCGTGAGCCTCCACATAGTCAACCTCGTCGGGTTCGACTCCGGCCCGGGCCAACGCCTCTGCCATGACCCGCTCCTGGGCCCGCCCGCTGGGGACGGTGACCGCCAAACCCGAACCGGTCTGACTCACTGCCGTGCCCCGAACGACGCCCCAAATCCTGTCGCTGTCGGCCTCGGCATCGCTCAGCCGCTTCAGCACCACAACACCGCATCCCTCCCCGCGCACATAACCGTCAGCCGAGGCGTCAAATGACATGCACTGCCCTTGCGACGACAGCATGCCCGAATCGGCTAAGGCCCCGGTGACCGCGTTAGAGAGCGTGGCGTTGACGCCTCCGACCAAGGCGACATCTATCTCTCCGCGCCGAAGGCTTTCCACCGCTTGATGAACGGCAACCAGCGATGAGGCGCAGGCCAAATCCAGCGGCACGGCCGGCCCTTCCATGCCCAGCGAGAACGCAACCCGGCCAATGGTCACGCTTCCCACGGTGTTGAGATGGCCCCCGGCTCGGCCGCTCTTCTCGATAACGCTGCGGTACTCGCTGACACCGATGCCTACAAATAGCCCGCCGCGGCTTCCCTTCAGCCGTTCGGGATCGATGGCGGCATCCTCGACAGCCCGCCAACTGGTCTCCAGCAACAGCCGTTGCAGTGGGTCAATCGTCCAGGCCTCCTTCGGCGAAACCCGGAAGAACTGGGGATCAAAGGAGTCGAGGCCTTCGATGAACGAGCCCATTCGATAGGCGGGATCGGCAGCATCCGGGTCTCCAGGGACTCCATGCCACGCGCCGCCATCTTGGCGACCGTCGGTGATGGTGTTCTCGCCCGCTTCCAGGAGACGCCAAAAGGCCGACAGATTCTCAGCGCCGGGAAATCGACAAGCCATGCCGACGATGGCAATCCCACCCTCCTCGGTTTGGGGAAGCCGGATCTGAGGAACCTCTATCTCCTCAAAGGGCTCCGCGGCTTCGCCTGCCTCCCCGAACTCGTTGGACAGGTGTCGGGCCAGGTCAGTGACATTTGGATAGTTGAAGATTGCGGTGTTGGACACGGTGCACTGGCCGGCGAAGGCTCGGTTAAGGCGGTTGCGCAGCTCCACCACCATCAGCGAGTCCATGCCCAGATCGGCGAACACCGCCGACGTTTCCGGCATTTCCGGCAAGCGCATCACGGCCTGGAGCTCCCGCTGCAAGAACGAGATCAGCCTTTGCTCACGCTCCGCGGCGCTCACATTCGAGAGGTCAACTAGCAGATCAGCCGACAAGTCCTGGTTTCCGGCCGCGGCACCGCCGCTCGTCGAAAGCAGCCCATCCAGCAACGGCGAATGGGCCTCGGGACCCTCTGAAACCACCTGCCAGTCGACCGCAGCCACCATGCCCATGGTCACGTCTTGTCGAACCAGTTGGTCGAATGCTCTCAGCCCCTGTTCCGGTGAGATCCACCCGGTGCCCGCGGCCTCCAGTTGCCGGGCGATCCGCTCCCGCTGTTCCTCAGCCTCACCCAACCCCGACCACGCCCCCCACGCGATGGACTGTCCGGGAAGGCCCAGCGATCGGCGGTGGGCGGCGAGTTGGTCGAGGAAGGCGTTGGCCGCCGCGTGGTTGGACTGCCCTGGGTTGCCCATGACACCGGCAACGCTGGAGAACAACACAAATAGATCCAGATCGCGGTCTTCGGTGGCCCGGTGCAGATGCCACGCCCCCAGCATCTTGGGCCACAGCACCTCCTCGAACTTCTCCCAGGTCTGGTTGGTGAGCGCCCCGTCGGACAGCACGCCCACGCTGTGGATCACTCCACCGAGCGGCGGCAGGCTGGCATCGATCCGGCCCAGCATCTCGTCGATGTCCGCCGGGTCGGTCACATCGGCCAACTCCACGCTCACCGCTACCCCCTGCCGGCGGAGTTCCTCAATCGCTTCGACAGCCTCGGGATCGGGGTCTCGGCGGCCGTTCAGCACAATGGCCCCTGCTCCCCGATCGGCCAGCCAGCCGGCCACCACGCAGCCGATGCCGCCCAAACCGCCAGTCACCAGATAGGTCCGGTCGTCCCTCAGCCGCCCGGTTTCAAGGGGGGAGCCGGCCAAGACGATCTTGCCGATGTGCCGGGCGGCCTGCATGTACTTCATGGCCGAACCCGCCTCGGCCAGCGACCACCGGGTATGCACCAGCGGCACCAGATCACCGGCCGCCACACCTTCCATCACCCGCCGGAGGGAATCTCCCGCTTGGGCCGGATCGCTCTCCTTGAGAAAGTCGAGCTCCAAGATCCAGTAGCCCACGTCGGGACGCACGGCCGACATCTCCTCTGGGCTGAGGATCTCCACCCGGGCCATCTCCACAAACCGCCCACCGTGGGCCAAACACGACAGGCTGGCATCGATAAAACCGGGGCCGGTCAGGCTGTTCAGCACCATGTGAACCCCTTCGCCCCCGGTGGCTTCGAGAATCTCCTCGCCGAACTTGGTCTGGCGGCTGTCGAACACGTGTTTCACGCCCAGCGACCGCAGATAGGCCTGCTTCGGGCCGCTGGTGGTGGCAAAGACCTCCGCCCCCACAGCCTGGGCCAACTGCACGGCGGCCATCCCCACACCACCGGTGCCGGCATGGATCAGCACCCGCTCGCCCGCTTTGAGGTCGGCCATGTCGAACGACAGCGCAGCCGACACAAACGCGGTGGGGATTGTGGCCAGGGCGGCGGCGGGAACCCCTGGAGGTGTCGGCGCCACCATCTCTGATCGGGTAACCGCCTCTGATCCGAACGTGCCGAACGCCAAGCCGACCACCCGCTCGCCGGTTGAGACCGACGAAACCTCAGACCCGACCTCGACCACCCGGCCGCAGAACTCTCCGCCCAGCAGTCCCTCGTCGATGACGCCCAGAGAGCGGAACATGTCCCAGAAGTTGAGCCCGGCTGCTTCGACGGCCACCCGCACCTCTTGAGGGGCCAGAGGCACCGGTGAGCGGGCATCCACCCGGATCTCTTCGAGGGAGCCGTCGGAGTCGGGCTCTAGAAGCCAGCTGGCCTCTCCCGCGGGTTCGGGCAGGCTTGGTCGACCCGATCCGACCCCGGAGCGATCCAGTCGGGCAGCTTGGCGCAATCCCAAGCGATAGGCAATGTGGTTCTCTGCGTCAGGGTGGAGGAGCTCATTGGCCAAATCCGACAGCGGCACCGCCGTGCCGGGGTCCAAGTCGATCATCCTGAGGTTCAGATGAGGTGCCTCGCGGCCCGCCACCTTGCCAAACCCCCAGAGAAGCGAGCTGGCAATGCCCTCGGCACGCTCGTGTTCCAACACCTGTGCACCCCTGGTTACCAACCAAACCCCGTTGGTCGGCGCGGCATCGGCATCTCCTACCCCCTGCAAGAGCGCCAGCGCGCTCCGGCCGGCCTGAGCGGCGTCCTCCGCGAGCTGTTCGGTGCCAACCAGTGCCCCTTGGCCGTCCAAAGACGCAATGTGGACAACGCCGCGAAGCGGTACGTCAGAAGGAAGACCCTCATAGAGCGACTGCCACGACTCCCGCTGGTTCATCGGCAGAGATGCCCTGATGACCCCGGGACCGTTCGATATCTCTATCGAGCCGGTGGGCTCGCCATCGCTGACCAAAACCACCGTCTGGTTTTGGGAGGCCAGCTCCAGCCCCAGATATTTGGCGGAGCCGAAGGAATCCGATGCCAAGACCCATACCCCGGGCAGCTCGCTCACCTTTGCCGGTCCCTGAGCCACGATCACCCCGCGATCAGGCTCCCCCGCGGTCTCGGACCGGTCCACCCCCACCACATCTGCCTCTGCGAAGCCGGCGTCCCCCAGCGCCTCCTGCCAGACCTCGGGACTGGCCAGGGCATGGTGGGGGCGATAGTCGTCGGCAAACCGCCACCATCCGTCGAGCTGCCCGAAGGTCAAGTCCAGCCAGCCCTGGCCGCGGAGGTTCTCCAGCGCCACCAGATAGCCCGATGGCGCGAGCAGCCGCCGACAGTGGTCCAGCGTCTCATCCAGGTACCGGGTGGCGTGCAAGACGTTGGAGGCGATCACCAGGTCGTAACCGTGATTGTCAAAGCCCTGCTCAATTGGGTCGAGCTCAATGTCCAGCACTAGGTAGTCGATTGACGCTTCTGCTCCGCCGAAACGCGACTCTGCCTCGGAGAAGAAGCCAGCCGAGATGTCGGTATAGGTGTAGTCAAACCGATGTTCGGGCAGCTCAGGAAGCACCGATGCCGTGGCCGATCCGGTTCCCGCCCCCACTTCCAACACCCTCAGCCTTCGGCTCTCCGGCAATTCGGCCAATAGCGCGGCCACGGCGTCGCCCAGCATCCGGTTGGCGGCTTGAGCAACCGGCGCTTTCAGATACAGATCGGCGGCGCTCGGCTCGCCGCTGCTGAACAGCAGCGTCAGCGGATCAGCGTCGCCCACCAGCACATCGGCCAGAGCGCCGCCGCTTCGCCGGAACAGCCCGATTTCGGTGGTCCCGTGCGGGTATTGGCCCTCCATCCATTCGGCCAACCCCACAGGATCGCTGGGTACCTCCTCGGGCAGGGGGTTATCCGACCCCACCCTTACGGCGAACCCGTCGCCGGACTCTTCCAGTACCCCGCCTTTGGCCATCATCTCGAGAATCCGGCGGAACAGGCGCCCGTGCTCGGGAGCAACCCCCAAGTTCTCCCGCAGGACATCGGGGTCCACCGCTTCGCCTGCCACACGCACCCACCCAAGCCGGTCCAAAGCCAAACGGGCGTATGACCAGGCCAGGCGCTCCAGGTCGGCCAGCAGCGCGTCTCGGCTCTCAGCCCCAACGCCCTCTGCCATCAGATATTGGGAAAATGGCTCAGAGCCTGCGGCAACGGCGGTTGGGCGGGGCAGGAAAGCCGCTGGCAGCATTCCGGGGGCCAGAGGACGATCGCGCCAGACCACCTCATAGAGGAGGCTGTCCACCCCGCTGGCCGCCGAGAGCAGTGCGGCCCGGGTGGCTCGCTTCACCGAGTACCCGCTCAACCCGCCGATAGCGGCACCGCGTCGGTCATAGAAGAGCAGATCCCCGGTCAGAACCTCCTGGGTCTGCTCCTCCGCCTCGCCTTCGGCCTCTCGCAAACGAGCGTGGCAGAAGAGCTCCTGCGGCAGCGGCCCGGTCAACCACAGCCGATCCCACGCCAAGGGCAAATAGGCCACACCGTCTTCTGCGCCGGCTGCGCAACGCGCCTCAGCCATGACCTGGAAGCACCCGTCCAGCAACAGGGGGTGTACTTCCAGATTGCCGGCGTCCACTGTTTCGGGGAGGGCCAACTCGCCGAGCGCCTCGCCTTCGGCGGCCCACAAGCCCCGCAGGGTACGGAACCGCGCCCCGAGACCGATCCCAGTTTCGGCTCGAGAGCCATAGAACTCCGAGACGTCTTTCGACTCGAGGCCAGCTCTGAGGCCGTCCAGGTCGACGGCTTGGGCGCCATCGGCCCGATCGGCTTCGAGAGTGGCCCGACCCTCGGCGTGAAGCGTCCACCCGTCCTCACCCCCGCCTCGGCTGAATATCTCGAATTGCGACGGCGCCCTGGGCTCGGTGCCGTCGAGCACCAACTGCACTCGGCGGCCCTCAGAATCGCCATCGTCATCCGAATCCGACTCGGAGAAGATCATCGGGCTGTGCAGCTGGAGATCCTCGACCACCAACGTGCCCGACCAGCCGGTCGGAGCTTTCGAAGGCCGTTCGGCGCCGTTGGCCCGCAACGCCGATGCGGCCATGGTGCCGTACAGCGCGCCGGGGGTGATGACTTGGCCGTAGACCCGGTGGTCGGTCAGCCACGCCGGGTCGGAGGCATCCATCTCCGTTTCGAACAGGAGGTCGCCCCGAGGGGACTCATGGCAGATGCCGAGCAACTCGTAGCCCGCGCTCGATCGACGGCGTTTGGGCGTTTCCACCCAGTGACGCTGGCGTTGGAACGGGTAGCCGGGAAGCGAGATGCGCCGGCGGTTCTCGCCGCCGTACATGCCTTCGAACAAGACGCCGACCCCTGCTTGGTACGCCCCCGCCACAGCATCGATGAACCCGCAGCCGTCAATGGGCGCCGGGGTTCGATCTGAGGGCCGCTTCATGCTTGACAGCACAACCGGCTCGGTGGTTTCGGCCTGCTCCGGCCAAGCCAGAACCGTCATGGGGCCAAGCACCGCACCGGGGCCGACCTCGATGATCACCTCGGCTCCCAGATCGGCCAGCGTTTCGACACAGCTGCGGAACTCCACCGGCTGTCGGGCCTGGCGGCGCCAGTAGACGCCGTCCATGGCTTGGCCCTCTTCGAGCACTTGGCCGGTCATGCTGCTCACCAGCGTGAGCAACGGCGCCGTGGTGGTCAGCTCCGAGTGAAGCGCCTCGATCCCGTCCAAGATCGGCTCCACCATGGCGCTGTGGTAACCGGCGCTTGCTTCCAGTCGCCGAACCCGAACCTCCTCAGATTCAAAGCGGCCCAAGAGCGCCTCGACATCGGCAGCCGGTCCGCTCACCATGAGGTGGGCCCCGTTGTCGGCGGAAATAGCCAGCCTCGAGTCGCCGGAAACCGCGTGCTGCTCCTCTACCGCTGCGGCCACTTCGGATACTGGGGCAAAAACCGCGGCCATCGCGCCGGGCTCTTGCAGCTCCGACATCAGCTTGCCCCGTCCCGCGGCGAAACGAAGGCCGTCTTCCAGGCTGAGGACGCCAGCGGTGTGCGCGGCGGCGATCTCACCCAGGCTGTGTCCGACTACCGCGCTGGGCCGAACTCCCAAGCTCGACCACAAAGCGGTAAGCGCGCACTCCAATGCGTAAACGGCGGGCTGCGTCCAAGCCGGATTGTCCAGGTCCCCCTCGGCGTCAGGCTCTCCAAACATCACCGCCAGCAGCGAGGTCCCGCGCTCTTCACGGAATACCTCATCACAGCGGTCCAGAACGGCTCGTACCACTGGCTCGCTGCGATAGAGCGACTGGCCCATCCCCACCCACTGGCTGCCCTGGCCGGTGTAAGCAAACGCCACCTTTGGGGCGGTGAGGGCGCTCGACACATCCTCATCCGAATCAACCAGCGCTTTGAGCTGCTCCCGCAGCGTCTCGGCATCTCCAAATGCCACTCCGGCCCGGTGGGAGAAGTGGCTGCGACCCACCGCTGCGGTCCAAGCCATGTCTGAGAGCAGATCGCTTTCTGGGGAATCGAGAAACTCCGCTCGTTCTTCCAACCAGGCGAGGTAGCTGTCGGCCAACTCCCTGACGGCCCTTTCCGACTTCGCCGACAGGGGCAGCAGCCTCGCGGGCCGCGGCCCGATGGCGTCGTCCACTGGCAGAGCCTCGCCAGACTCCAGAGAAGCGATGGCAATGGGTCGATTAGATCCCGTCGGCCACCGCTCCTCGCCGGGTTGAGCTGATTCGCCCTCCCGTGAGTCATGGGCCTCCAGAATGATGTGGGCGTTGGTTCCCGACCAGCCGAACCCGCTCACCCCGGCAATGGGCATGCGATCGGACTGACGCGGCCAGGGGGTCGGCTCTGAGGTCACCTGCAACGGCACCCGATCCCAGTCGATCTCCGGGGACGGATTCTGGAAATTGAGGTGCTTGGGAATCACCCCTTGCTTCATGGCCAGCATTACCTTGACCAACCCGACGACGCCGGCGGCTGGCTCCAGATGGCCGACATTGGTCTTGACCGATCCGATGAGCAGCGGCTGATCGGCACTGCGCTCTCGGCAATAGGCGGCGGCCGCGGCCCCCAATTCGATGGGATCGCCCACCGGCGTTCCCGTCCCGTGGGCCTCCACGTAGTCCACCTGCAACGGCGAGACCCCCGCACTGAACAGCGCGTCCTCGATGACCCGCTGCTGGGCTTCCCCATTGGGCACGGTCAGCCCGGTGCTCGCCCCGTCTTGGTTCAGCGCCGAACCCCGGATCACCCCCCAAATCCGATCACCGTCGGCCTCGGCCTCGCTCAGCCGCTTCAGCACCAAAATGCCGCAGCCCTCGCCTCGCACATACCCGTTGGCCGCCGCGTCGAACGTCTTGCACCGCCCATCCGGGGCCAGCATTCCGGCGTTGCCCCGCAATTCGAACAGCCGGCCCGACAAGATGACGTGTACCCCTCCGGCCAGAGCCAGATCGGCTTCGCCCCGCTGGAGCCCCGACACCGCTTGGTGGACCGCGACCAGCGACGACGAGCAGGCGGTGTCCACCGCGATGGCGGGGCCTTGCAGCCCCAGCGCGAAGGCCACCCGCCCGATAGCGGTGTTGAACGAGGTGCCACTCACCGAGTACAGGCTGACCGCGGCCTCGGCGGTCGCGCTGTCGGTCAAGATCAGCCCGCGGTAGTCGTTGTTGCTGATCCCGGCGTACACCCCGGTGCGGCTGCCCTTTAGCTGGTCGGGGTCGATGCCCGCGTCTTCCAGAGCCTGCCAGCTCGTCTCCAGCATCAACCGCTGCTGAGGATCCAAGAACTGGGCCTCAACCGGGGAAATCCGAAAGAACGAAGCGTCGAACTGATCGATGCCGTCGATGAAACCGGCAAAGCGGCAGGCATCGTTTTGCACGTCAGCGTCTTGGAACAGCTCTCCGATCCGCCCTGTGCCGGAGCCGGGAACGCCCTCGGCTACCGCGTTCTCGCCCGCTTCCAACAGGCGCCAAAACGCCGATACATCGCTGGCACCGGGGAACCGGCAGGCCATGCCAACAACCGCGATCGATTCCCCCGAGCGAGAAGTCATTCATTCTCCTTAGACAGGCCTAGGCCCCGCCTTTGACCTGCACCGTAACGATATCCAAGCCGTGGTACTTCTGATGGTGGACAGACGACGCAAAGTGCCGCAATAGGCGAAGCGAGATCTCGCCCTCCTCAAGTCCCTCGGTTTCCTCGCTCAAGTAGGCCAGTCGGTCTTCGAGGTTCTCCTCGTCGAACACCGCCAAGAACTCCAATTCCACCATTCCCGAGGCGGGGCGGGCCTGAATGATCAATCGAGGCTCATCATCGGGGGGCTGGTCGGTGTGCACCAGGCTCTCCAACAGCTCCTCGCCGGTGTCATCGGGCTGCACCAGGCTCAGCAGCGCTTCTTCACCGGCAGAGCGCAACCGCTGGGTGGAGGCTTCGTTCCACCCGAGATCGGTGGCCATACCTTGGAGGAAGCCATCGATCTCGGGCAGCGCCGAGACGCTCAGCTCCACCTCCAATCGGCTGCGTTTCTGCGGGCTGGTCAGATCCAAGAACACGGTCATCAACACCGCGGCCAGCGCACCGACCAGCATGCCGTTGTCGAATAGCAATCCCCATTTCTCGCCCATGAGGTCGGCGAAGATCGTCTGGTTGTCCAGACCGACGCCCAGCGAGAACGCCAGCCCCACCACCAAGGCCTTCTGGGAGTCGAGGCCGTCCTGCACAACTGTGCGTACGCCGCTCACAAAGAGCAGCGCGATGGCCGTCACCAAGTAGGCGGCCATGACCGGACCGGGCAAGGTGAGCAAAAAGGCGGTCAGTTTGGGCAGAAAGGCCAGCACCAGCAAGACGCCGCCGATGACGTAGCCGATGCGGCGAGCGGCCACCCCGGTGAACCCGATGAGCGACACGCTGGTCCCCGAATAAACGGAGTTGGGGGGAGTTCCGAAGATGCCAGCCGCCAGGATGCCTAGTCCGTTGGTGTTAAGCGAGCCCTGCACCAGTCGGAAGTCGGGAACCCGAGGCCGGAGCCACGAGGCCTGCTGGATGGCGACACTGTCGCTGACATTCTTGATTCCGCCAGCCAGGGTCACCACCACGAACGCGGGCAGCAGCGACCAGAAGCTCGCCCCCGGGGCCAGGTCGAATCCGGGGAACCCACTTCCCTCGGGAATGCCGACCCAGGCCGCGTCGCCCACCGAGCTGATCTCATAGGCGCCGAACAGTGCGGCTGCCACGCTGCCGGTGAGGATTCCGATAAGCGGCGACCACAGCCGCCACACCCCCGATGCCCGCAAGAAGAGCACGGTGGACACCACCAGCGTCACCAAGGCAATGGTCGGACCGGATGCCTCGGGAGCGTCGGCGGGCACATCGTTGAGCCTGTCGAGCGCCACCGGCAAGATGGTGGCGGCGATGAGCATCAGCACCGTCCCGGTGACCACAGGCGTGACAATCCGGCGGAGGAACGGCAGCCAGAAAGCCAACACGAGGTAGAACAGCGAGGCCACCACAGTGAGGCTGGCCAGCAGCTCCGGCCCACCCTCGGCCAGCGCCAACACCGAGATGGCGATGAAATTCGGGGTCGGCCCCATGATCAGGATGTGCCCAGCGCCGAATCGGCGGAACCTACTGGCCTGCAACGTGGTTAGCGCCCCCGCGATGATCAGTGCTGCGAATAGGGCCCAGGAGAAATACCCCGCGTCCTGGCCCCCAGCACGGGCGGTGATGACCACGATCGACACGATCGGCGCCAACGCCAGCACCACACCCTGCAACCCGGCTATAGCAGCAACAGCCGGAGGACAGCGCTGGTCAGGCTCGTATCGAATGTTGTCGCTCATGTGGGGTATTTTTAACTATAACTATGGTTACACTATGGTCATATCATCTTCATGGCCATTGGAGGAACTATGTCTATCTCATCAGCCGAACAGACCATCGCTGCCGGCGATTTTAAGGCGAAGTGCTTGGCCCTCATGGACAGGGTGAAGGAGGAGGGAGTGGAGTTTGTCATCACTAAGTACGGTCAACCCGTGGCTCGGCTGGTGCCATGCGAGCCCAAGCGGGAGGTGCCCATCTTGCGGGGCATGGGCCGAGGCCGGATCATCATTCACGGCGACCTTACCGAGCCGACCTTCGGCGACGAGCCGGTAGAGGAAATGCTGGCCAACTGGGATGTATTACATCAGGCAACTCCTGCTGAGACAACTTGATGCTCATAGTGGATACTCATGTCCTACTCTGGGAACTGAGCGATAGAGAGAAAGTGCCGCCTGCTGCCAGCGCGGCGATCCAAGACGCCCTCGCTTCGTCTGATTTGGCCGTGTCAGCGGCCACCTACTGGGAGCTTGGGGAGCTGGCGCGCAAGGGCAAGGTAGAGTTGCCCGACGGGTTGCGGTCTTGGCGCCAAGAGCTTCGGGATAGCGGCATCCATGAACTTCCCATCGACACAGAGGTCGCTCTGCGAGCCGTAGAGCTGCGAAACCAAGCAGCACCCAACGATGCTGCCGACCGATTCATCATGGCCACCGCTCTCACTCGCAACGCGGTGCTTGTCACCGCCGACCAGGAGATTCTCGCCTGGAAGGGCCCCCTCGATTGCATAAACGCGACCTGACGACACTTCGGGTCACGATAGCTTGGGCCAGTGCCAGCAATTCAGATTAGGAACGTGCCCGAGGAGGTCCACCTCAAGCTCAAGTCCCAAGCGGTCAACTCAGGCAAGTCATTGCAGCAATACCTGCTCGATCTTGTCTGTCGGCAAGCCGACATCGTCTCCATCGAAGAGATGATTGCCCGCAAGCGGGCCGAGGCGATTGCCTTCGGCGAGGTACACCTCGATAGAGACATGATCGTCGAAGTCATCCGCGATGAGCGAGAAGCTCGGGAGCGGTCGTTGCCAGCAAACTAGAGCTTGGCTTCGCGGGGGTCCCAGAGGCCTCGGAGCGATTCTCCGACGCGGTTTAGTGACAACACGGTGAGGAACATCATCACTCCGGGAACAAACACAATGTGGGGAGCCTTCTCCAACAGATTCGGATCGCGGCCCTCCTGGATCATGTTGCCCCACGTGGGAGTGCTGATGGGATCGATGCCCACCCCCAAGAAGGCCAACGAGGTCTCGGCCACGATCAGCACCGCCACGATGATGAAGGCGTAGGAGGCCAACGGCAGTGCCACATTGGGCATGATCTCCCGAAACAGGATGCGGCCGTTTGATGCACCCATAGACTTGGCCGCGGTGACGAACTCCCGAGCGGCGAAAGTCAGCGTGTTGGCCCGCGACAAGCGGCCCACCGTGGGAATGCTCAATACCGATAGCGCGAGCGTGATGACGAGCACGCTGCCCCCAAATATGGCCACAATGGAAAACAGCAGGATCAGCGCAGGAAACGCCAAAATGGCATCAGTGATGATGTTGAAGGTTCCTTCGGTTGCCCCCCGAAAGTAGCCCGCAGACAAACCAATAACCGACCCTATCGCCAAGCCAATCCCCACAGCGCCCAATCCCACGATCAGGGAGATTCGCGCCCCCCGAATGCTCTGGTTCATAACACTCTTGCCCAGCCGATCGGTGCCCAGGGGCTCGTCGGTCGTGAACGATGGTGGCCGCTCCCGGTCTTGGAAGTCGGCTTCCAAACTGTCGAACATCCCGCCCACTTGCAAGAACACAAAAAGCACCAGGATGAACAGCCAAGCCATCGAGATCCATACTGTTGGGTCGACCCGGGACCCAAACACCGCTCGTATCAGCTGCCCCACCCCGGTAAGGAGCCCGTATATACCTCCGAGGGCGAGGATCACCTGAAGCCAGGCAACGCTGTCGTAGGTAACCAAGAGCTGTATCAGCAGCAGGGCCAGCCCGATGACAAATCGGGCGCTTCCTTCCCTAGCCAGGCGAACGCGGCGACCTCGCTCGGGATCGACGACTTCCTGGGCCGCAGGCTCGGTGATGACACCACCGATGTCAGCCACGTCTAATCCTAGGATCAAGCAGCGCGTACGTGATCTCCACCAGCATGTTCAACATGATGTAAGCCACCGCCACCACCAGCACTAGTCCTTGCAGAACCACCAGATCATTGCCGGTAATGGAGTCGACCATCTTGAGCCCCATTCCCGGGAGTTGGAACAGCACTTCGATGATGACGGTGCCGCCGATAAGCCGACCGGTGCTCACCCCCGCCAAAGTGATGAGTGAGAATGACGACGGCCGCAGGGCGTGGCGGAACAACACGTGGGCGGGAGGCATGCCCTTGGCTCGGGCCGTCAGCACGAAGTCGTTTTGAAGGGTGGCCATCATGTCGGCCCGCAACAACCGCTGGAACACGGCAATCTCGGTCAGGGATAACGCGACCACCGGCATGAGCAGGCGACGGGAATGGTCCCACCAGTCCCACTCAGTAAGCCGGGTCCACCCCTGGGGCGGCAACAGGTCGAGTTGGTTGAACAGAATGAAGATCAAAAGGATGCCGACCAGAAACTGGGGCAAGGAGATAGCGGCAAATGATGCCGAGTTCAACGCTCGGTCGATTCTGCGTCCCGCCCTATAGGCGGCATACACCCCCAGCGGAATAGCCAGAATCAGTGCCAGAGCCTGGGCCACCACTGTCAATTCCAGGGTGATGGGCAGCCGCTGTCGAATGGTGTCTGACACTTTCAGACCGTGGGTCCTTACCGACTCGCCCAGATCGCCGGTAACCGCATCGCCCAGCCACTTTCCGTAGCGCACGACGACGTTTTCGTCGAGCCGAAGCTCCCGGTTGACCAACTCCCGGGCGGCGGGCTCCTGGGCCCGCTCTTGTCCCAGTAGGCGAATGGTGGGATCACCGGGCAGCAGTTCCACATAGAAGGAGGAAAAGAAGCTCACAAGGATCAGCACCGGAATGATCCGGATGATGGTGCGCCCGATGGTCTTCAACTTGCTGTCACCTCCCCCTGCACTTCAGCACGGCCCCATAGATGATGCCCGATAGAACAGGGGGTGGGCACGGGACCGTGCCCACCCCCTAGTTCTCAAATGAATTTCTCGGTTAGCCCTTGGCGGTGAATTCCAAGAGGATGATGCCGGCATCGGTCTGGAATACACCGGACACCTCATCGGTCCAGTAGTAGCCGACCTCGCCCTTGCTGGTCACGATGACCGGGACCTGATAGGCAAACTCCTGCTGGAAGCGGCTGTAGCCCTCGTAGCGCTCCTCGAAGGTGACGCCTTCACGTCCCTGCTTGAGCGATGCGTCGAATTCCGGATAGCACGCCTTGGCCCAGTTACGGGATGAGACGTTTTCACCGCACACGCCGTCCTCAGTGGAATCGCCGAAGTACACGTCGTACATGTAGTCGGGATCGCCCACGGGGATGGCCCACGGGTTGGCCACCGATTCGCCGCCGAATACAGCACCGACCATCTCGCCGACCTCCACACAGTTGGCGGAAGCGGAGATGCCCACCTCGCTCCACATGGCGATGAGGGTCTCAGTAAGGAGCACATTCTCCGGTGAGGTGGTGCAGTAGGTCTCGAACTCCAGCGGACCGCCTAGTTGGGCCTCGCACTCTTCGAGCGCGGCAGCAGACGCATCTTGGTCAAAGCCCGGCAGCACTGCTTCGGGATCGGTCCACGGAGAACCAGGCCTCATCAAGCTGCGGATCATGTTGTTGAGCCCCTCGTACACGATCTCATTGATGGTCTCGTAGTCGATGGCATGGGCCGCGGCCACCCGGCACTCCCGGATGTTGAACGGCTCTTTCACGTTGTTGAGCATCCAATAGCCGCCGTGGTTGTCGGTCCGGGATGTGGTGTTGATGCCCTTGGCAATTGCGTCCTGCAAATTCTGAGGATGGCGGTCGTAGGCGATGTCGAGGTCGCCGGCGTTGAAGGCGTTATAGCGCTGCGGCGGTTCGATGATGGGCTTGAAGATCACGCTGTCCAGATAGGGGCAACCCTCGCGGAAGTAATCCGGATTGCGCACCACAACGGCCTGATCGTCTTGGACCCAAGAATCGAGCATGAACGGGCCTGCGCCCACCCCGACCGGGTTGATGTTGACATCGGAGTTCAAACCGGTTTCCGGATCCTGGCCAGCCTGATAGGTGGTGGGCGACATCATCCACGCCATGCGGGAGGCGAAGATCTGCGCGAACACCGCGTTCTTGCTGGTGGCAGTGAGCTCGATGGTGTAGTCGTCGATCTTCTCCCACGAAGCGATCAGATCGGCCTGGGCCCGGGACTGCGACCCGATATCGGGATTCTGGTGGTGCTCGATGTTCCAGATCAACGCGTCGACATCCAACGGGGTGCCGTCGGTGAAGTTAACGCCCTCGCGCAGCTTCAGCGTGAACAGCTCATTGTCCTCAGTGGAGATGCTCTCGGCCAGGCCGGGAATCAGCTGGCCCGTGCCGAAGTCCTCGTAGAACAGCGCGCCGTAGATGGCAATCATCTGCGTGCCGCCCAGCGAGGCCCCGCCCTGAATCAACGTGGGGTCCCAGCCGGTGATCTCACCGAACATGCCGATGGTGAGGTCTCCGCCGGTAGGCCGCCCGTCGGAGCAGTCGGTCGTGAGGATTTCACCAGCGATATACCCGGTGTTGCCGGTAGGCACTCCACCCGTTACTTCTTCTTCCACTTCTTCGGAGCCCTCGATGACCACCACTGGCTCATCTTCAGGCTCTTCTGCGGGAGCTTGCTCTGCGGGGGCCTCCTCCTCGGGGGCCTCCTCAGCGGGGGCCTCCTCAGAAGGAGTCTCGTCTTCGGCCTCCGGTGCGGGTGCCTCTGTACCCGTAGTAACTCCACCGTCGTCGTCATCGTTGCCGCAAGACACGGCAAAGACGGTGAACGCCAACAATACGGCAAGAAGCCTTAACCAGCGCGATTTCATGAGCATGTCCCCCTCGGGATTGGCTATGGGCAGCCGAGTCTCAACCGACTGCAAGTTGTCAGACCTTAGGTAGTTCTTCGGAGTTCGCGCAAAGCGTCGCCGTGTCTAGGCCCGTAATCGAGCAGCGGCAGGGGCCAGCTCCCGTTCCAAACGGTCGGCAATGTCCCGAAAGTAGGGCAAAGACTCGCCGACGGGATCGGGGATCTCGTCGGCGGCCCGGCCGATGATCCGAGTGCTCAACTTCGAATCGCGCTGAGAATGCAGTTGGGCTACCCAATCGGCCGCGACGGCACCGTTGCGATTTCCAACATCGGCCGCCAACCGTGAGAGCTCAGCAGGCAGGAAAGTGGCCGCCGCTTTGGTCTCGCTGCGGGCAGCCACCGCCCATCCGTGGTTGCGGGTCATGACCACGATCAGGTCGGATTCGTCCACTAGGTATTCCGAAAGTCGGCGGCTGCGGTGGGCCGACAGGTCGAGACCTCGCTCAGCCATGGCCGCGATGGCGTAGTCGTGGGCAGGTTGTCCGCTCCAGTCCATGGTGCCCGCCGAGCTGACCTCAGCGTCGGGGGCCATGTGGGCGAAGAGCACCTCGGCCATCGGGGATCGGCAAATGTTCCCGGTGCAGACAAACAGAACCTTGATGCCGTTGGAGTGTATGGGCCGACCTGCGGGCTTTCTATGCTCAGAGACATGGCAGGTCCGATGGATGGCGTGAAGGTGGTCGAGCTGGGGGTGTGGGTGGCCGGCCCCGCGGCGGGTGGGATCTTGAGCGACTGGGGGGCCGATGTGGTCAAGATCGAACCCCCCGCCGGCGATCCGTCCCGGACGTTCCAGCGGATGCTGGGCGGGGACATGCCCACCAACCCCGTGTTCGAGCTCGACAACCGCTCCAAGCGCTCGGTGGTGGTCGACCTAGCCCGCCCCGAGGGCCAGGCCATCGCCGCCGACATCATCGACGACGCCGATGTTTTCCTCACCAACCTGCGGCTGAGCGCGCTCGACCGGCTGGGGCTGGACTACGAGGCGCTGGCCGCCCGTAATCCGGGGCTCGTTTACTGCGCCATCACCGGCTACGGCGTCGAAGGGCCCGACGCCGACCGCCCGGCCTATGACATCGCCGCCTTCTGGGCCCGCTCGGGCATCGCCGCCCAGCTCACCCCGCCGGGCGGCGCTTTGCCGTTCCAGCGGGGCGGGATGGGCGACCACAACGTGGGTCTGGCCGGGGCGGCTGCCATCAGCGCGGCCTTGTTCAACCGAGAGCGCACCGGTGAGGGTCAGATGGTGTCCACGTCGCTGTTCCGGGAGGGCATGTACACCATCGGCTTCGACCTCAACATTCTGCTGATGTGGGGTCTCAACATGGCAGTGGGCACCCGGGAGGCCATGGGCAACCCGGCCATCAACAACTACACCGCAGGCGACGGCCGCCGCTTCTGGGTGGTGGGCCTCGAGGGCGACCGCCACTGGCCGCCGCTGGCCCGGGCGGTGGGCCACCCCGAATGGATCGACGACGAGCGGTTCGCCACCGCCCGAGACCGAGCAATCAACGCCGTGGAGCTCATCGCCGCCCTCGACGAGGCATTCGCCGCCCGGCCCCTGGAGGAGTGGGCCGAGATATTCGCCACCGAGCCCGACATGTTCTGGGCTCCGGTGAACACCCTCGACGACCTGCTGGCCGACCCCCAGACGGGACCGTCGGGCGCGTTGGTGGAGGTGCCCGACGGGGCCACCGGCACCACCATGCTGGCCACCCCGGTTGACTTCCACGGCACCCCGTGGTCACCCCGATCCTTGGCCCCCGCCCTGGGCGAGCACACCGACGAGGTGCTGGCCGACTTGGGCCGCAGCACCGACCAGATCGCGGAGCTGCGGGCCAGCGGCACCGTGGCCTGAGCCTTCCCGGCAGTCTCGGCCATAGGATGTCGCCGTGCCTTTGACCAGACTCGACGAGACGCTGCGCCATCAGATCCCCACCACGTTCGACCACGTGGGAACCAGCGACCCCCGGTTCTTCGACCGCTACTGGTTCTCGTGCTACGACCCGGCCGGGTCGCTGACCATGATCATCGGGGTGGGGCTGTACATGAACATGAACGTGTTCGACGGCTTCGTGGCATGCCAGGTGCCCCGCGACGGCGGAGGGACCAGCCAGCGGAACTTCCGCTTCAGCCGGGCGCTGCGCCCCGACATCGATCGAGTAGGCGTAGGACCGCTCGACATCGAGATCATCGAGCCGTTCGAGAAGGTCCGCCTCACCGCGAGTGGCGACGATCACCCCATCGACATGGACCTGACCTGGACCAGCTTCCTGCCCCCCAAGGAGGAAGACCACCACTTCAGCCGGGTCCGGGGCCGGGTCGCCCAGGACTACCGCCGCTACACCCAGGTGGGCCGGATGGACGGCTCGGTCACCTTGGACGGCACCTCATATGCCGTGGCTGGCTGGTGGGGAGGCCGGGACCACTCCTGGGGGGTGCGGCCCCAGACCGCGGGGCCCGAGCCGGTGACCGGGGAGGACGGCATCGATGTGCGGGCCCAACACGGCTCGGTGTTCTACTGGCTGCCGTTCTCTTGCTCCGACTACGGCGGCCATGTGCAGGTCCACTGCACCGGCGACGGGCGCCAGCACTATCTCGATGGGGTGATCGGTCGGCCCGACGGCACCGAGACCGAGGTGGTCGCCGCCGAGTTCGACGTGGACTTCTGGGAGGGCACCCGCCGCTGGCGCCAGGTTCGGTCGCAATTCACCGACTCCGCCGGCGAGGTGTATGAGATCGAGACCAACCAGATCCACCGGGACTGGGCCATGATCGGCACCGGATACGACTGGGGCTGGGACGGCGGCGGCGGCCTCGGCGTGTACCGGGGGCAGTTCTACTCTGAGACCGACACCTACGATCTGTCCCATCCCGAGAACGTGGTGCTCCCCTCCGGAGAGGTCCGCGTCCCCGGCCACCGGGAGGCACCGGCGGTTGGCACCGTGAATGGACAGCCGCTGGCCGGCCACCAGATCGTGATCGCCTCGGGACGGGTGCCCTTCTTGGGCCTGGACGACGACGTGAGGCCGTGGTGAGCCAAGAACAACCCTTTGCCGACCAAGTGGTGATTGTCACCGGAGCCAGCCGGGGAGTGGGCCGGGCTCTGGCCATCCGGCTCGGTGAGTTGGGCGCCGGGGTGGCCTGCGTTGCCCGGGCCACCGACGAGGCCCGGTTCAAGCTGCCCGGAACCGTGGATGAGACCGCCGCGGCCGTCACCGAGGCTGGCGGCCACGGACTGGCCGTGCCGTGCGACCTGTCCCGTCCCGACCAGATCGAGGCCATGGTGAACGCCGTTGTGAACCACTTCGGCCGAATCGACGCGCTGGTCAACAACGCCGCGGTGTCTTTTGACGGCGATATGGACATCGAGCTCAAGCGCTACGAGCTGACCTTCGCGATAAACACCACTGCCCCATTCCTGGCCACCCGGCTTTGCCGCCCCTACTTGGCGGAAACTAACGGGCGCATCATCAACGTCTCGTCGGCTGCCGGGTTGGCATTCTTTTCCCCGATGATGTCCTACGGCATGTCCAAAGCCGCTTTGGAGCACCTGACCGTGAGCAGCGCGGCGATTTTGGCGGAGGACGGCATCGCAGTGAACTGCTTCCGCATTGACACCGCGGTGGCCAGCGAGGGGTTCGTGATGAACGCCCCCGATGCCGATCACTCCACCTGGGCCGACACCTCGGTGGCGGCCGAGGGCATGGTGTGGATGCTCCAGCAGCCCACCTCCTATACCGGAAAGCTGGAGAGCATGGTGGGCATGGCCCAGCGGGAGGGCATTATGGCCGAGATCGCCGACAAGACCAGCTCCAACTCTCCATCCACCAGCCAATGGAGCATCGACCGTGGGCGCGGCCTTGCCTGAGGCCCAGGAGATCCACTCCTTCTGCCGCATCTGCACCGCCATGTGCGGCATCACCGTCACCGTGGAAGGCGACCGGGTGGTCAAAGTGCGGGGCGACGACGCCCACCCCCTTTCCCAGGGCTACACCTGTCCGAAGGGCCGGGCGCTGCCCGACTGGCACCATCATCCTCACCGCCTAAACCGACCCCATATATATGGTGGGGCCGTCGATTGGGACCGCTGCCTCGACGACTTGGGCAGCCGCCTGGCCACCATCATCGACGAGAGCGGGCCCGACGCGGTGGCCATGTACCTGGCCAGCGGTTCGGCCTATGACGCCAACGGGCGCCGGGCGGCTGAGCGGTTCCTCGGTGCCATCGGCTCCCGCCAGAAGTACACCGCCACCACCATCGACACCCCCATGCGCCCGCTGGTGGCCGAGTTCATGGGGGGTTGGTCGGGGCTCACCCCCATGTGGGATCAGGAGGCCGCCCGACTGCTCCTTTTGGTAGGGACAAACCCGGTGGTGTCCCACGGCCACGGCAACGGCATTGCCGACCCCATCCGGCGGCTGCGGAACCAACAGGAGCGGGGCCCAATATGGGTGATCGATCCCCGCCGTACCGAGACCGCCCGACTGGCCGACCGCCATCTGGACCCCCGGCCCAGCACCGACTATCTGATTCTGGGCTGGCTGGTGCGAGAGCTGCTCATCGACGGAGCCGATTGGGATTATCTGGCCAACCACGCGGTCGAAGTCGATGAGCTGACTGCCGCGGTTGCCCCTTTCACCCTGGACCGGACAGCCGCTGGCACTGGTCTGGACCCCGCGGAGCTGCTCGACCTCTTGGGCGCGGTACGAACTGCGGGCCGTCTTTCGGTGCTCTCGGGCACCGGGGTGTCCATGGGCCGCCACGCCAACGTGACCGAGTGGCTGCTGTGGGCCCTCGCGGTGGTCACCGGCTCCTATGACCAACCGGGCGGGATGTGGTTCAACCCCGGCTATCTGATGCAGCTCGACACCCGGGACTGGCAGCCCTCCGACGGCCACCCCGAGCCGGGGCCGGCCAGCCGCCCCGACCTGCCCCGCCGATTCGGGGAGTACCCCTGCGCCGCACTGGTGAACGAGATCGAGGCCGGCAACGTGCGGGCGCTGGTGGTGGTGGGCGGCAACCCCTTGATCGCCTTCCCCGACCGGGATCGCACCCAGGCCGCCTTGGCCTCGCTCGACGTGTTGGCCGTGGCCGACGTGGTCGAAACCGACACCACCGGGCTGGCCACCCACCTCCTGCCGGTTGCCGGTCAACTGGAGCGGGCCGATGTGCCGTGGATGCTGGACGCCTACCAACCGGCCATCGCCACCCAGTACACCGCAGCGGTGGTCCCGCCCGGCGCCGACCGCCGGCTTATGTGGCAGGCGTTCGCCGAACTGGGCCGTCGGCTAGGCGTGAGCGTGCTGCCCCGGGGGATCGACCCCGACACCGCCACCGACGAAGAACTGTTGGCGCTGATCGCTGAGCGGGGCCGCAGCGACGCCGCCACCGTGCTGGCCGCCCGCCGAGGCCTGGTGGGCGAGGCCAGACCGGTTCACGGCTGGGTGCTAAACCGAGTGCTGCCCGACCACCGCTGGCGGCTGGCCCCCGAGCCGCTGGTAGAGCAGCTTGCCGACCTCGACCACCCCGAGCCGCTGGTGCTGCTGCCCCGCCGCCAGATGCGGACCATGAACGGCCAGCTCCGCGATTTGGGCGACGTAGGCCCCGAGGTGTTGATCCACCCCGACCACGGCATCGCCGACGGCCAGCTTGTACAGGTGACTAGCGCCCACGGCGAGCTGGTGGGCACGGCCCGCACCAGCGACGAGATCGCCACCGGTGCGGTGTCCATCCCCCACGGCTGGGCCGATCCCAACGTCTGCACCCTCACCACCGCCGAATCCGACGTCGATCCCCTTACCGGCATGGTCTGGCAGTCGGGGCTCCCGGTGCAGCTCAGCCCGGCAGAATCGGCTTGAGACCAGCATGAGCGCTGAGAGTCCAAGCCTGCTGACCATGAAGCTGCCCAAGGAGTTGGGCGGGCTTGAAGCCGACCTGCGAAGCCAATTCCTGGCCACCGAAGCGGCCAGCCGGAAAGACGGATCGGCCGGCTGGAACGAGACCTTCTCCACCACCTCGGCGGCTATCGCGGCCGCCCGCCTGCCGCAAGATGGACTGGACGAGGTAGCGGCCAGCGCCACTGGAGGGGCAGCCTGGCCACCGTTCGCGGGCACCTTTCCACTGTCGGGTAGGACTGCAACTGCCCCTGATGGCGTGGTGTTGACCGGGCGATGGGGGTTCGCCTCCGGCATCGCCGACGCCGCCTGGGTGGTGGGCGGCTGTACCACCGAATCAGGACCGCGGTGGGCGGTGGTCCCTGTAGAGCAGGTGACCGTTCACGACACCTGGCAAGTCAGCGGCCTAGAGGAGACCCTGAGCCACGACTACAGCATCGAAGAGGTGTACGTGCCCCGCAGTCGGCTGTTCGACCTGTCGACGCCTGCGCCCAGGGGCGGGATCCTCCACGGACTGCCCATGTATGCGCTGATCACCCCCGACCACTGTGGGGTGAGCCTGGGCATCGCCCGCCGGGCGCTGGATGAGATCGCCATCGCCGCGGCGGGCAAGGACCGCCTGCACAGCACGGCCCCCCTCGATGAGCGGCCGGCCTTCCAGCGCGATCTCGGCCAGGCCGACACCAAGCTGCGGGCCGCCCGGGCTCTGGTGCTGGAGGTGCTGGACGAATTCTGGGCCACTGCGGTCGCGGGCGAGCCAGTCACAGACTTCCTGGTGCAACGAGCCCGAGCCGCCGCCACCCACGCCGCCGACATCGCCGTAGAGGTGGCGTCGATGGCCTACCGCCGGGGCGGCGGGACGGTCCTCTACCAAGACCACCCCCTCAACCAGTGCTTCCGAGACGCCCACGCCGCCACCCAGCACGTGCATGTGATCGACGAGATGTACGAGGTGGTCGGCGCCGCTCTGTTGGGAGATGCTCCAGATTAGGAACTAGCTGGTGCTGGCTCGCTGGTGGAGCGCTTCGCCGGACCCATGAGCTCTCCCCCCAGCGCAATCGCTCCGGCCAGTGCCACCACCATGATCACCGATGAGCCGGTGAACAAGGCCTCAGGACCCCAGGTGTCATACACCCACCCGGTGGCCAGTGCGGCAAGCCCAGCGATGACCAAGCCCAACGCCCCGTACATCCCTTGGGCCGAGGCCGCCTGCTGCGTAGGCGCTGACAGAGCAATTGCGAGTTGTCCGGCAGGCATGGTGAATGCGTCGAACATTGCGTGAGCGGCCGACACCGCAATGAGCACCCAAACGAATTCGACATAGCCATATACGAACATGCAGGCCACCGCGCCCAGGATCGAGAAGGGCATCACCCGCATAGGTCCCCGCCGCTGGGCCATCTTGCCCCCGAGTGGGGCCAGCGGAATCATCGGGACTGCGAACAGGCTGATGGAAATAGCGATGACCAGGGTGCTGGCCCCAAGGTCGTCGAGCAGCACCGCCCATGAGGTTTCGAAGACGCCGATCGTGGTGAAAAATGCCGCTCCAGCGAGCATCCCAGCTTGCAAGGGTCGGATGCGGAACAGGCCCCATACCCGAACCTTGGCAGTCGCCACTTCTCCCGCAGATAGGTCCAGCCGGAAGATCCAGAGGTAGACCACCGTATAGAGACCAGCCATAAACAAGAATGGGGCTCGCAGGTTGATGAACTCGGCCAACAGCCCGGCCACCACCGGTCCCAGCACGAAGCCGCTGATGTCAAAGGCCCCCATAGTGCCCAGGTTTTGGCCCATGTTGGCGGGGTCTCGGGTGATGAGAATACGGCGAATGGCTGGACCCGTGGCCCCCGTACCGGCCCCGAGGAAGAACCGAGCAGCAGTGAACTGCCAAATCTCGTCGGCCGCAGCCATGCTGAGCATTGACACGATGGCCACGATCACGCCGCCATGCACGAGAAACCAGACATAGCCCTGATCGGCGAATCGAGCCAGGCCAACCTGGGCCATGACCCCGGCAAAGAAGCCAACGGCAGTTATGAAGCCCAGTTCGGTCTCGCTGAACCCAAACTTTTCCCGGAATTCGGCCAGCAGAGTGAACAACGAGCCATAGCCCATCGACAAGGCCCCGGTGACCATGAAGTAAGGCCAGAACGAGCGAGCCGAAAACGGTTTGGTGTCCACGGCCATCGGGGAACCCTACTCCCCGCTGGCCCCGATAGGCTCAGCGCTCTTCTCGGCGGTAGGCGATGCCCAGGGCGGCGGGGGCCACCGACGGGCGGTGGCGGTAGCGGAAGCTGATGATCACCAGCACCACCACGGTGAGCACGAAGGGGAGGATGCCCAACAGCGCCGGCGAGATGCTGCTGACATCCACTCCCAAGATCTCGATATCGAAGGTCTGCAATCGGGGTTGCAGGGCCAGGGTGAACCCGAACAGCAGCGCGCCCAGGGCCAGCCGGCCCGGCCGCCATGCCCCGAAGATCACCAGGGCCACCGCGATCCATCCCCGTCCGGCCACCATTCCCTCGGTCCACCCCGGGGCCATGTACAGCGACAGGAACGACCCGGCTGCGCCGGCAAATGCCCCTCCGACCATGACCGCTCCCGACCGCAGCGCCATCACCGAATGGCCCGCGGTGTCAGTGGTGGGCGCCGATTCGCCCACCGCCCGCAGAGCCAGTCCAAGGCGGGTGCGGCCCATCACGAACCACACCGCCAGCCCCAAAAGAACCGTCAGGTACACCACCGGCGGCTGATCGAAGAAGATCTCGCCGATCCAGGGGATGTCGGCCAGCCCGGCGATCCCCAAATCGGTGAACTGGGTTTCGGGCCGTTCCCCCACCACGTTGCGACCCACATAGGCGGCCAGCCCCAAACCGCCAATTGTGAGGGCCAAGCCCGACACCACTTGATCTGCCCCCAGCACCACGCTCACCAACGCGTGAAATCCGCCTACCAACGCGCCTACCGCAGAGGCCGCGAAGAACGCGGCCCACGGGCTGCCGGTTTCCAGCCCGACCATGAACCCGCTCACCGCCCCCATGGTCATCATCCCCTCGACCCCGAGGTTGAGCACGCCGGCCCGCTCCGCGATCAGCTCGCCTAGCGCGGCCAAGAACACCAGCGTGGCGAACTGCACGGTGGCCACGAACAACCCGATCACCGCAGCTTCAGACATCAGGCGGCTTCCATGGAAGGATCAGGCTCTTCGGATTCGTCCGCTGACGACTCGCCGACAGGCCCGGCCCACTGAATCCGGTAGTTGAAGAACACCACCGCCACCAAGGCGCCGAACAGGATCATGGCCTGCAAGATGTCGGATATTGCCGAGCTGACCCCCAAGGTCTGGATGCTCTGGCCGCCCACCTGCACCGCCCCGAACACGAAGGCCACCACCGCCACCCCTGAGGGGCGCATGAGAGCCAGTGCAGCCACGATGATGCCGGCGAAGCCGTAACCGTTGGACAAGCCGGATTCGAGCCGAACCGCCGAACCCGTGAGCTGCACCGCCCCGGCAAGGCCGGCGATTCCCCCCGACAAGAGCAGCGCAGTCATCACCTTGCGCCGCAGTGAGATGCCAGCGTAGCGAGCGGTGTCGGGCGACGATCCGGCCAGACGCAGCTCATAGCCCCACGCAGTGCGGGACACGGCCAGCGAGAAGACGATGAGCAGCCCCAGGGCGATCAGCATCCCGACGTTGGCCCGGCCGAACAACCCCGGCAGGGAAGCCTGCTCGGGTACCGGCTCGATGACCGCAAATCCGAACGACTCGGGATCCTTCCACGGGCCGGTCTCCAGCCACTCCACCACTCGGATGGCCACATACACCAGCATCAGGGTGGTGATGATCTCGCTCACCCGGAGATGGGACCGGGCCAGGGCCGGGCCGATCATAAGGACCATCCCCCCGGCAACGCCCGACACCATCATCACCGCAATAAGCAGCGGACCCGAGAGCCCGTCGGCCACCATGGCCACACCGGTGGCGACCGTTGCCCCGGCCATCATCTGGCCCTCAGCCCCGATGTTCCACAGCCCCATAGACCCGGCTACCGCCACCGACAGGCCGGTCAGAGCAAGAGGCGTGGCCCGCTCCAGCGTGCGGGACAGCGAATCGGTGCCCCTGAACGCGGAGTCGAACATACGCTCGTACACCTCGGCCGGGCTGTGGTCGGACACCAACAGCAAGATCGCCCCCAGCACCAGCGCCACCACGATGCCGACGAAAAAGCCCACCGCCTGAGTGGCGGGCACCACCCGGTCGCGCCGGACGAGAACTGGCCGTATCATGCCGGAGGCCTCCCAGCCATGGCCGCTCCCAGGATCGTTCTAGGCGTCACGTCTGGGCCGTACTCACCCACAATCCGGCCTTCGAACATCACTAGGAGGCGGTCGGACAGGGCCAGCAGCTCGTCGAGGTCCTCTGAGATCAACAGCACTCCCACCCCGTTGGCCCGCTGTTCCACCAGATGGCCTTGGATTGCCGCCACCCCCTGCACGTCCAAGCCTCGGGAGGGCTGGGCGGCCACCACCACCGAGGGCTGCTCAGCCAGCTCCCTGCCGAGCAGCAGCCGCTGGAGGTTGCCCCCCGACAGGCCGGCTATCGGATCGTTCAGCCGGCCCACCCGCACCGCAAACCTCTCCACCAAGCCCTGGCAGAACGCGACGCACTTGGATATCGATAAGAACAGGCCCCGTCGCTGGGTTCTATACGAGCGAACCACCGAGTTGTCCACCACCGACATCTTGGGGGCCAAGCCCACACCGAGGCGGTCTTCGGGCACATAGGCCAGGCCCAGGCGATACCGGTCGCCCGGCGACGCCTCGGTGACGTCCATATCCTTGACCGCCACCCGGCCCTCAGCGGGCATGCGCAGTCCGGTGATGACCTCGGCCAGCTCCTTTTGGCCATTGCCCGACACCCCGACGATGCCCACGATCTCACCGGCGTGAACGGCCATGTCGATGTCGGACAGCGCCGGCAGCCCGCGATCGTTCATGGCGGCGATTCCCCGCAGGGACAGCACTTCGGGACCTGCTTCCACCGTCGGCGGGCGATCCACATACCCGCCCTCCGAACTCCCCACCATCAGCTCGGCCAATTGCGTCAAGTCCACGTCATCCAAGTCGTCCACCGTGGCCACGGTTTTGCCCTGGCGCAACACGGTGGCCTCATCGCAGAAGGCCACCACCTGGTCCAGCTTGTGGCTGATGTAGATGATCGACCGGCCCTCCTCGGCCATGGCCCGCAGGGTGGCGCCCAACTCGGCGGCCTCGCCGGGAGTCAGCACCGCGGTGGGCTCGTCCATGACCAGAACCGAGGCGTTGCGCCACAGGGCCTTGAGGATCTCCACCCGCTGGCGCTCGCCCATCGAGAGCTGCCACACCGGGCGGGTGGGATCGGCGGCCATGCCGTAGGTAGCCGACAACTCGGCCACCCGCTCCTCGATCTCGGCTTGCCTCAACAGCCCGGGGGCGGAGCCCAGCACGATGTTCTCGGCCACGGTCAGGGTGGGCACGAGCCGGAACTCCTGGTACACCATCCCCACACCGGCGGCGATGGCATCGGCGGGGGATCGGAAAGCACGCCGCTGGCCGTTCACCCACACCTCGCCGCCTTCTGGCCGGTACACGCCGGCCAGAACGTTGACCATTGTGGTCTTGCCCGCGCCGTTCTCGCCCAAGAGCGCGTGAATGGTGCCGGGGCGAACCCGCAGGTCGGCCCCGGCACAGGCGATCACTCCGGGGAACTGCTTCTCAATTCCCCGGAGCCAGACCGCATAGTCGGCATCAGCAGACACCACTTCCAATTCCGGGAAGCCCCCGGCTTAGATCAAGACGGGTCGGCGTCGCCGACGACACCCTCGACGAAGAAGGACATGCCCAGCATGGCGCCGTCCTCCATGGTCTCGCCCTCGGCCACCACGACGTTGCCGTCCTGGTCCCGGATCTCGCCGGTGAACACGTCCCAAGTGCCTGCGACGATTTGGTCCCACACCTCGACAACTTCGTCTATAACCTCGGCTGGCACATCGGCTGCCGGATCAGCCAGGGTCACGATCTCGTCGTCCATGCCTCCCCAGTAGGCGCCCGGGGTGTAACTGCCGTCGCCTACGGCGTCAATAATCCGCGCGTAGTAGGGACCCCAGTTCCATATCGGTGCAGTAATGAACGCATCCGGAGCGAAAGCGCTCATGTCGGAGTTGTACGACACCCAGCGGGCTCCGGCCTCTTGGGCCGCGAGACCCGGTGCGGTGGAGTCCTGGTGCATGGCGATCACGTCGGCACCGGCCTCCAACAGCGCGGTGGCGGCGTCGCCCTCGATGGCCGGGTCGAACCAGGTGAAGGTCCAGTTGACGTGGACTTCCACGTCGGGGTTGGTGCGCTGCGCCCCCAGGGTGAAGGCGTTGATGCCTCGCAGCACTTCGGGGATCGGGAAGGCGGCCACATAGCCGATCTGGTCGGCCTCGGTCATGGCGCCCGCGGCCATTCCCGACAGGTAGCGGGGCTGGTACATGCGACCGAAGAAGTTGCCGAAGTTGGTGTCGTTCATCTTGAACCCGCTGGCGTGCTCGAACACCACATCCGGGTACTCGCCTGCTAGCTCCTCCATCGGATCCATGTAGCCGAACGAGGTGGCGAAGATCACGTCGGCGCCTTCGTTCTCGATGAAGTCCACCACCACCGAGCGGAAGTCCTCGGCGACCTCGGGGATGTTCTCCACGAACAGCGTGGTGGCCCCGGTCTGATTCTCGGCGTAGCGGCGACCCTGATCGTGGGCCCACGTCCAACCCGCATCTCCCACGGGACCCACGTAGACGAACGCGGCGACCACCTCGTCGTCCATGGGCGCCTCAGTGGCCTCAGGCGCTGGCGCCTCCGTCGGTTCCGGTGCCGGCGCCTCTGTTGCCGGAGCGGGTGCTGGCTCCGGAGCGGCGTCATCGTCGTCGTTGCCGCAACCCACTGCGACCAACGTCAGCGCCGTCACAGCCACCAGCAGCTTCAGCAAGAACTTCTTAGCCATGTTTCCCTCCTCGGAACGGCTCTACAAGCCAACCCCTAGAGAGTAGCCTGTAACGCTGACGCGGGTGCCACAGACGCGGTTTTCGCTTCATCACAACTTCGATTCGACAGGTACTGCCGTGACTGCACTTGCCAGCATCCCCGAGGGCTTCGGCCTCGAAACCGATGTGGTCAACACCACCGCCCGCGACCGGGCCGTTGAGCGATGCCGCCAAGTGGGCATTCGACTGCCCACGTTTGCCGAGTTGGCCAACCCGCCGGCGGCCGACGCCGGGCTCTCCGGGGTCGATCCCGACGCCGCCGATGCCGCCAACCTGTGGCGGGTCAACTGGTTCAACGATGCCACCCGGGCCGGGCGGGCCGCGGTGCCCGAACATGTGGTTATTCCCCCGGCGTTGTCGGGGGTGGAGTCGCCCATCATCTTGCTGTTGGGCAACCGGTTCCCCATGATCGGGGCCCACAAGGTGCTGGCGGCCTACTCATGTCTTGCCCCCCGGCTGGTGACCGGGCAGTTCGACCCCACCGAGAATCGGGCGGTGTGGCCGTCAACCGGCAACTACGCCCGGGGCGGCATCGCCATCTCCAAGATCATGGGCTGCCGCGGCGTGGCCGTGCTGCCCGAGGGGATGTCGGCCGAGCGCTTCGAGTGGCTCGACCGGTGGACGTCGGACCCTTCCGACGTGATCCGCACCCCCGGCTCAGAGAGCAACGTGAAGGAGATCTACGACGCCTGCGCCGCCCTCGCCGAAGACGAGGCCAACGTGATCCTCAACCAGTTCTGCGAGTACGGCAACCACCTAGGGCACGTGACCGCCACCGCCACAGCAGTGGAGCGGGTGCTGGAGCACTACATCGCGGGGCACCCGTCGGCCCGGCTGGCCGGATTTGTGGCCGCCTCGGGATCGGCCGGAACGCTGGGAGCGGGCGACCCCCTCAAGGAGCGCCACGGGTCGGCTACCGCGGTAGTGGAGGCGCTGGAGTGCCCCACGCTGTTGTACAACGGCTATGGCGAGCACAACATCCAGGGCATCGGCGACAAGCACGTCCCGCTGATCCACAACGTGACCAACACCGATGTGGTGGTGGCGGTGTCGGATGAGGCCACCGATGAGCTGGGGGTGCTGTTCGCTTCTCCGGAGGGGCGGGCGCTGCTGGCCCAGCGGGGAGTGGACGACGACGTGATCGCCCATCTGGACAATCTCGGGCTGTCGTCCATCTGCAACATGCTGGCTTCGGCCAAGATGGCCGCCGCGCTGGACTGCGGCCCCGACGACGTGATCGTGACCGTGGCCACCGACGGGGCTGCCCTGTATGGCTCAGAGCGGGCCAAGACCATTGCCACTGCCTTTGGCGGCGACTTCGGGGCCGACGAGGCCACCGCGGTGGCCGGCCGGTGGCTCAATGGCGTGGACACCGATCATTTGCTGAAGCTCAGCAATCGCGACCGAGATCGGGTGTTCAACCTGGGCTACTTCACCTGGGTGGAGCAGCAGGGGGTGGACCTCTCCCACTTCGACGCCCGGCGCGACCAGTCGTTCTGGCTGGCGCTTCGGGATCTGGTGCCGGTGTGGGATGAGCTGATCGCCGACTTCAACGCCCGCACTGGGGTTTGATGATCTCTCCACTCTCTGCAAGGGCCGTGGCAGTGTCCGGGCTGCGGGTCCTGTCGCCGGGGCGGCTCGGCGCGCGGTGGCGCCGAGTCCTGGCCCCGACGCCACCCACAGCCCTGGGGGGGCTCCGGTGAGTGGGTTGGGTCTGGTTTGTTCTTGCGGTGCGGTCGCGGCAGGCGACGCGTGGGCGTGTGGGAGAAGGGGGGGTGATGACCAGGATCATGTGCTGGGGCTGCCGATGTTGGAGTGGTCGGTGGACACCTCGAGCAACCAGCCGTTTGTGCGCTACCGAAAGATGCTGTGGTCGTGGGTTGAGGCTGACGATGACGGCTGGTATGTGGATCGGGTGGGGCAGCTTGATGCCGCGGTGGCTGGAGTAGACGGGCACGGGTTTGAGGTCACGCCTTGCTCAGAATCTCTGATCGGCGGGCGGAACATCACCGTCAAGGACGAGACCGACAATGTGTCGGGGTCGCACAAGGCACGGCATACGTTTGGGTTGATGCTGCATTTGTTGGTGCGGGAGCGTCGGGCGGGTGCTGGCGCTGATCGGCCTTCGCTGGCCATTGCCTCTTGCGGCAACGCCGCAGTGGCCGCGGCGGCGGTGGCTGCTGCTGAGCGCTGGCCGCTCACCGTGTACGTACCCGAGGTTGCTGAAGCGGCCGTGGTAGCCCGGTTGCGGGAGCTGGACGCCATGGTGGAGTTCTGCCCTCGAATCGACGGGGAGGAGGGCGACCCTTCCTATCTCCGCTTCAGGGAGGCGGTCCGGGCCGGCGCGGTTCCTTTCGGCTGCCAGGGGCCGGACAACGGGTACACCATCGACGGGGGCCGAACGCTGGGGTATGAGCTGGCCGAACAGGCTCCGGACATGGATCGGGTGTACATCCAGGTGGGCGGGGGGGCGCTGGCTGCGTCGGTGGCTCAGGGACTTGCCATCGGCGGTTCGCAAGCCGCGCTGTTGGCGGTTCAGACCGAGGGGTGCGCTCCGCTGGCCCGGGCGTGGGAGCGCACTGCCGAGTTGGGTGGGCTGGACGAGGCCCGCCGGCAGCGGGCATCGGTCATGTGGCCGTGGACGCCAACTCCCTCCTCGGCGGCCACCGGGATCCTCGATGACGAAACCTACGACTGGGCTGCGGTCACCGAGGCGATGGCAGCCACCGGCGGCCATCCCGTTGTGGTGCCCGAGCCGGTGGTGACCGAGGCCTGCGAGATGGGGCGATCAGCCACCGGCATCAACGTCAGCCCCACGGGCTCAGCCGGCTTGGCCGGTCTGCTGTGTGACGATCCGCCCGCTGAAACCAAACCAGCGGTGCTCTTCACCGGAGCCCAGCGATGACTTCTCGCACCGTGCTGCGAGGCGCCCGCTGGCCCGGCGACATCGCCATCGCCGACGGCGTCATCGTCGAGACGGGCATCATCGAGGCCCAGCCCGGCGACGTCGTGGTCAACGTGGACGGCGACATCATCACTGCTGGGATGGCCAACACCCACCACCACCTCTATCAATGGATGACCCGAGGCCGGGCGGTGGGCTGCGACCTGTTCGGCTGGCTGGTGGAGCTGTATCCGGTGTGGGGGCGGCTGACGGTGGACGACGTGGCCGCCGCCGCGCTGGTCGGGCTGGGCGAGCTGGCCGCCACCGGTTGCACCTCCGCGTCCGACCACCACTACCTGGTGCCCCACGGCGACGACGCGGTGTTCGACGCCATCGTCGATGCTGCCGCCACCGTGGGCATCCGCCTGCACCTCAGCCGGGGATCGATGGACCTGGGCGAATCGCAGGGCGGGCTGCCCCCCGACCATGTGGTGGAAGACCTGGACTCGATCATGGCCTCCACCGAGCGGGTGATCGCCCAATACCACGACGGCGACATGGTGCATGTGGTGGTGGCGCCGTGCAGCCCGTTCTCGGTCAGCTCCGAGTTGATGGAGGCGTCGGCCGCGCTGGCCCGACAACATGGCCTGCGGCTCCATACTCACCTGTGCGAGACCATCGACGAGCAGGAGCACTGCCTGGAGCGCTTCGGCCGCCGACCGGTGGAGCAGCTCGACGACTGGGGCTGGGTGGGCGACGACGTGTGGCTGGCCCACGGCATCTGGATCAACGACGAGGAGATCACCCGTCTGGGCTCCGCCGGGGTGGGGGTAGCCCATTGCCCGTCGTCCAACGCCCGTTTGGCCGCCGGCACCTGCCGGGTGACCGACCTGGAGGCCGCTGGAGTCCCGGTGGGGCTGGGGGTGGACGGGGTGGCGTCCAACGAGGTGGGCGGCCTGTTCCCCGAACTGCGCCAGTCGCTTTACGCCGCCCGCCTGCGGGCCAAGGACCCCAGCGCCTTCATGCCCGCCGACGCCATTCGCCTGGGCACCTCCGGCGGGGCGAGCTGCCTGGGAGTGGCCGACCGATTGGGGAGCATCGAACCCGGCATGGTCGCCGACCTGGCCGTGTGGCCCGGCGACGACATCGCCGACGTGGTCGATCCCCTGGCCGGGTTGGTCCTGGGCCCCGACCGCCGGGTGCGCCACCTCTACGTCGGCGGCAACCCCGTGGTCCAAGACGGCCACCTCCTCGGCTGCGACCTAGCCACCGCCCACGCCGACCTCGTCCACCGAGCCCGCCGCCTCTGGGACTAGCTAGCGGTTCTCGGCCAGGGTTAGGGAGTTGAGGATGGCGTTGCGCATGTCGCGGGGGTCGATCACGTCGTCGCTGCCTAGGCGGTTGGCCAGGCGGTAGGGGCCGGAGCGCTGGTCGCGCTCTACTTGGGCCTGGGTCTCGGCGTCGAGCTTGGCTGAGCGGCCGCCGGGCTCGGCGGGCATGGCGGCCATGTTCACGCTGGGCAGGGCGAACGACTGGGTCTGGTTGTCGAACGGGTTCTGGGCCATCACCACCGAGCCGAAACCGAACGCCTTGCGCATGGTGATCTCGATCTTGGGGTTGGTGAGGCGGCGCTCTGCTTTGTACATCTTGCCGCCCCACTTCAAGATGCCCTCCCGCTCGGCCTTGGTGCCGGCCATCACCCCGGGGTTGTCGGCCAGAAACACCACCGGGTGGTCGTAGTTGCCGATCACCTCCAAGAAGTCGGTGGCCTTGATGGCCGCGGCCGAGTCCACCGAGCCGGCCAAATAGGAGGGATTGTTGGCCACGATCATGCTGGGCCGGCCTCCGAAACGGGCCAGCCCGATGATGATGGCCGGGCCGTAGGCGGGCTGGATCTCGAAGAAGCTGTCGTCGTCAACGATCAAATCGATCACATCGTGCATGTCGTAGGGGCGGCGGTCGTTGGGGGGGATCACGTCGAGCAGCTCTTCCACCGGGCGCGGTTCGGTGTCGGGGCCGGTGAAGCGATGCGCGGGCTGGCCGGCCCGAGCCGGGAAGTACGACAGGTAGAGGCGGGCCATGTCGATGGCCGACTCGTCGTCGGGGGCCTCGTTGTGGGCCGAGCCGGCGATGCGGGTGCAGACGTGGGCACCGCCGAGCTCCTCTTTGGTCACGTCCTCGCCGGTGGCCGCCTTCACCAGCGGAGGCCCGCCGGTGAACATGGAGGCGTACGAGGTCATGATCACGAAGTCGCTGAGGGGGGCGGCCAGCGCCCCGTGGCCGGCGGAGGCCCCCATCACCAGACACACCATGGGCACCTGCCCGTTCAAATCGGCGTAGGCCTGGAGGTCGCCGGGCGAGCGGCTGCCCCCGGTGTCGGTGAGCCGGTGTCCGGCCCCCTCCAGCATGGTCACCAGCGGAAGGCCCTCCTGGGCGGCCAGCTCGGCGATGCGGTAGCGCTTGGCGGTGTTGCCTGCGCCGATCGACCCGCCCAAAACGGTGAAGTCCTCGGCGCCGGCCAGCACGGTGCGGCCGTCGATGCGGCCGTAGCCGCACACGAACCCGTCGGAGGGGATGTCTTCCATGGTGCCCACCAGCGGGCCGATCTCCCGGAAGGTGCCGGGGTCGAACAGCCGGTCGATGCGCTGGCGCACATCCAGCTTGCCCCGCGAGTGCATGTACTTCTCGACCCGCTCGGGGCCGCCCATGGCCGCGCCCTCAGTGCGCCGACGGTCCAGCTCCTCCAGCCACGGCTTCCACTCCTCGCGGTTGCTCATGGTCCTAACTCTTCCAGCTATGGCTGTCCACGTTCTGATCGTGCCGGTAGTGGAGGCTCGTCAGGGCGAGAAGGCGTCGATCATGGCCGCCACATCGGGGCCGAGGGGATAGAGGATGGGACAGGTGGCGCCGTTGGCCACGTACTCGTCCACCTTGGCCCGGCACTCCTCTGCGGTGCCGGCCGCGCACAGCATCTGCACGATGTCGTCGGGCACCAATTTGGAGGCCGCCTCCACCTGCTCCATGGTGGCGGGCCAGGTGAGCACGGCGTTGACCTTCTCCAGCAGCGAGTCGGGCACCCCGGAAGCGGCCATGATGTGGGGCTGCTGGCCCAGGTACTGGGTGACCAGCAGGCGGGCGGCGTCCAGCGCCTCGGCCCGGTCCTCGGCCAGCGAGCACACCACCAACTGCGGCCGGTCGAGGTCGTCCACCGTTCGGCCCGCCCGGGCCGCGCCCTCGGCCAAAGCGTCCATGGCCCGGCGGTTGTAGTCGGGCGACACCAGGTAGTTGAGCACCACGCCGTCGGCGATCTCGCCGGTGAGCTCCATCATCTTCATGCCAGTGGCGCCGATGTAGATGGGCACGTCCTTGGGGCGGCGGGGCTGGTGCACATAGTCGAGCTCCACGTCCTCGAGGTGCACGTAGTCGCCGTCGAAGGTCACGTTCTCGTCGGCCAAAAGCGCCCTCACCACGGTCACCACCTCCCGCATGGCCCCCAGCGGGCGGCGGCGGTTCACGCCGACCTTGCTGGCCAGCGGGTCCCACCATGCCCCCAGGCCGCACAGGATGCGGCCCGGAGCCAGGTCGTCGAGGGTGGAGAAAATGGCCGCCAGCCGGGCCGGGTTGCGGGTCCACATGTCGAGCACCCCGCTGCCCACCTTGATGGTGTCGGTGGAGGCGGCGAAGGCGGCCATGGGCACGGTGGCCTCCCGCACCAGCCGGGAGTCGGCCTGCCACACGGCGTCGAACCCCTTCTGCTCCGCGTAGCGGACGCATTCGATGGCCTCGGCCATGGAATGGGCGTCTTGCAGGTAGAGGGCCACTGGGTATGAGCTCATGGGTCGATCTCCTCCAATTTCGCGAACATTCGGCCGGCGGCCTCAGCGGCCTTGGCCCGGATCTCGTCGGGGTCCACCCGGGTGGCCACCCCTTGGGCCAGCAGGGTCTCCCCGTCGACCGTCACGTCCACCGCCCGCACTCCGGGGGTGAAGGCCAGCCGCCACGGGTCGATGGGGTCATACGACCAGCGGACCATATCGGAACGGGCCTCGGGAAACAGTTCCCAGCCCTGGGCCAGCCACTCCCACGCCGAGTCGGGGGTGGCGGTCACGTCGTGTTCCCGGTGGCGGACGTAGGCCACCCGGAACTCCTCGAGCATGTCGGCGCCGATGCCGTCGGTGCCCAGCGCCACCGGGTTGGCGAAGCGGGTGGGGCGGGCGTAGCCCACCGCATTGTTCATGTTCGACCGGGGGTTGTGCACCAGGGTGCCGGCCAGTTGGTGGTCATCGGGCAGGTGCACCCCGTGGATCAGCAGCCACTCGTCGGTGCTCCACCGTTCCAGCCGTTCCGCGGCCGGGGCGTCCACCGGCCCCTCGGCCACGTGGATGTGGACCCCGGTTCCCAAGTCGGCGGCCAACCCCGCGGCGGCTTCCAGAGTGTCGTCTGAGCAGGTGAAGGCGGCGTGGACCCCGACCATGCCCCGACCTCCGGCCCGCAGGAACCGCTCGTTCTCTGCCAGGCCCCGGCGGGCGCCGTCGGCCCCATGGCGGTCGGTCACCCCGTAGGCGCAGCTGATCCGCACCCCCACCTCGGCGCAGGCCTCGGCGATGGTCTCCAGCGAGCCCTCGATGGCGTTGGGCGACTCGTGATGGTCGACGATGGCGGTGCAACCCGCCTCCAGCGCCTCCAGCGCCCCCAGCTTGGCCGACCATTCGATGGTGTCGAGGTCGAGCGCCCGGTCGAGGCGCCACCAGACCAGCTTGAGGATGTCGGTGAACCCGGTGGGAACTCCGGGCGGGGCGGGCATGCCCCGGGCCAGCGCCGAATACAGGTGATGGTGGGCGCAGACCAGCCCGGGCGTGGTGCTGGTGTGGTGCCCAGTGTCCATATCAGGAAAGAAGGATAAGCCGTTCAGCCCAGGCGGGGTCGCTCACTCCCCCATGGGAAGGCTGTTGTGCCACGTTCCGCGGTGGGCCCGCAGCGCGGCGGCCACCGCGCCGGCGGTGGGCACCAGGCCGATCTCCCCCACCCCTTTGATCCCGTAGGGGGCGTTGGGCTGGGGCGACTCCACCAGGATCACGTCCACCGGGGGCATGTCCTTGGGCCGCAGGATGCCCAGCGACTTGAGGGTCATGTTGGTGGGCCAGCCGTTCTCGTCGGCGGGGAAGTCCTCGGTGAGGGCGTAGCCCAGGCCCATGTGTACGGCCCCCTCGATCTGGCCCTCGCACAACAGCGGGTTGACCGCCTTGCCCACGTCGTGGGCGGCCACCACCCGCTCGACGGTGCCCTCGTCGTCGAGAACCACCATCTGGGCGGCGTAGCCGAAGGTGGAGTGGATGATGGGATTCTCCACCCCATCCGACAGCTTGTTGGTCCAGTCCACCCGGTACTCACCGAAGTAGTCCACACCGGGCTGGCATCCGTCGGCCAGCGCGGCCTGGCAGGCGTCGGCCACCGACCCCGCGCCCATCAGCGTGCCCCGGCTGCCGGTGGTCTGGCCGGCGCCCAGCTCGTAGGTGGTGTCCACCACCACCCGCACCCGATCGGCGCTCACGCCCAGCTCGGTCACCGCCACCTGCTGGGCCACGGTGTGGATCCCCTGGCCCATCTCCGTCCAGCAGTGGCGCACCTCCACGCCGCCGCCGTCGTGGTAGTCGTCGTCGAAGCGCACCACCGCCTTGGCGATCTCCTTGAAGCCGTTGCCCAGCCCGGAGTTCTTGAGGCCGAGCCCCAAGCCCACCGATTTGCCGGCCGCCCGGGCCTCGTCCCACGCCGGCTTCACCGCCTCCAGGCAGGCTCGGGCCCCCAGCGAGCCGTCGTCCATGATCTGTCCCGGCCCCCAGACAGCGCCGGGGGCCACCGCGTTGCGCGACCGCATCTCCCAGCCGTCGATGCCCACCGCCTCGGCCAGCCGGTCCATGACGCCCTCCATGGCGAACTGGGCCTGGTTGGCCCCGAAGCCCCGGAAGGCGCCGCACACCGGGTTGTTGGTGCGGGCCGCGATGGCCTCCACATCGATGTTGGGCACCGAATAGGGGCCGCTGGCGTGGCCCGCCGCCCGCTCCAGCACCTTCATGCCCACCGAGGCATAGGGGCCGGAGTCGCCCACCATGCGGGCCCGCAGGGCGGTGAGATTGCCGTCGGCGTCGCAGCCGGCCCACACCTCGATGCGGATGGGGTGGCGCTTGGGATGCATCCGCAGCGACTCCTCCCGCGACACCGTGCACAGCACCGGGCGGTTCAGCAGCCATGCGGCCAGCGCGGTCTGGGCCTGGTTGGCCATGTCCTCCTTGCCGCCGAAGGCCCCGCCGTTGCTCACCAGCTCCACGGTGATCTTCTGGGGCTCGATGCCCAGCACCGAGGCCATCTGGTCGCGGTCGTCCCACACCCCCTGGCCCCCGGAGTACACGTGCAGGCCGCCGCCGTCGGTGGGCACCGCCAGGGTGGACTCCGGCTCCAGGAAGGCGTGCTCGATGCGCTGGGTCTGGAACACCTCGTGGATGGTGTGGGCGCTGGCCGCCAAAGCGGCGTCCACATCGCCCCGGGCGTACACCGAGCGGGACAAAACGTTGCCGTCGAGCTCCCACACCGCGTCCTCGGTGCCGTTGGTCACCGCGGCCACCGGGTCGGTGATCGGGGTGTGTACCTCATAGGCCACCTGCACGGCCTCGGCCGCCCGCCGGGCGGTGGCCCGGTCTTCGGCCACCACGATGGCCAGCACGTCGCCCACATAGGAGGTGCGGCCCCCCTCGGGGATGAACACCGGCCAGTCGGTGTGGATGATCCCCACCCGCAGCTCGCCGGGAACGTCGGCGCCGGTGAACACCGCCACCACGCCGTCGATGGCCTCAGCGGCGGTGGTGTCGATGGACACCACGTCGGCCCGGGCGTGCTCGGACAGGTGCAGCGCGCCATGCAGCAGGCCCTCGGGGCGCAGGTCGTCGATGTAGTCGCGGTCGCCCAGGGCCAGCTCTCGGGCCTCGTACTTGATGCCCCGGCTGCCCACGCCGCCGGGAACCTCGGCCTCGGGCGTCTCGCCCTGGGCCAGCGCCTCCACCGCGTCGAGGATCTTGGTGTAGCCGGTGCAGCGGCACAGGTGGCCGCCCAGATGCCGGGAGGCCTCCTCGCGGGTCAGCTCCGAGCCCTTGCGGTCCACCAGCGACTTGGTGCGGATCAAGATGCCCGGGGTGCAGAAACCGCACTGGAGGGCGCCGCAGGCGGCGAACACATCCGCCATGCGGGCCCGCTCCTCGGCCGACACCCCTTCGAGGGTCAAAATCTCGGAGCCCTCGGAGCGCTCCAGCGAGGTCTGGCAGGCCACTCGGGCGCGGCCGTCCACCAGCACCGCGCAGCAGCCGCACTGGCCGCTGGGCGAGCACCCGTCTTTGGGCGACATGATCCCCAGCTCGTCGCGCAGCGCGGCCAGCAAGTGCTCGTGGTCGCCTTCGATGGTGACCGACTGACCGTTGATTGTCAGCGTTGTCATGGCAGTTCCCCCTCTTGGTGGGGCGCCTCGCCGATGATCGGCGCCCCCTCTACGTATGGCTTCTGATGGATGAGCGGCATCTCCTCGGCGATGGACTTGTACATCTCCGGGCGGCGGTAGCGGCTGAAGTCATACAGCGTGTTCTTGTAGGCCGCGCACCAGTTGAGGTTGCAGGTGGCCACCACCAGCTCGTCGCCGTCGGTGGCCGCCTGGGCCAGCACCTCGCCGGAGGGTGCGATGATGCAGCTCTCGGCCAGGCTCTCCACCCCCTCCTCCTCGCCTCCTTTGGCCACGCCCACCACGAACGTGCCGTTCTGGTAGGCCCCGGCCTGCATGACCAGGCGGCTGTGGAATCCGGCCAAAAAGTCCTGGGACGGATCGGGGTAGTAGTGGATAGGAGTGTTATAGCCGATCAGGATCATCTCCACGTCGGCCAGTCCCATCACCCGGTAGGTCTCGGGCCAGCGCCGGTCGTTGCACAGGGCCAGGCCGATCTCGCCCTTGAACGCGGTCCAGGTGCGGAACGTCACGGAGCTGGGCTCGAAGTAGGCCCGCTCCAAGTGCTGGAACGGGCGCTGGGGCTCGTGTGTCTCATGGCCGGGGATGTGGACCTTGCGGAACTTGGCCACCTCGTTGCCGTCGCCGTCCACCAGCAGATAGGTGTTGTAGCGGTGGCCCTCGGGGGTCAGCTCGGCATAGCCCAGACAGAAGCCGATCCCCAGGCGGGCGGCCTCGTCGAACAGCGGCTTGACCTCGGGCGAGGGCATCTCGGTCTCATAGAAGCTGTTCAGCTCGTCGATGTCGTCGATCCACCACCGGGGGAAGAACGTGGTCAGGGCCATCTCGGGGTACACCACGAGGTCGCAGCCCCGCTTGTGGCCCTTGTGGAGCAGGGCCAGCAGCCGCTCCACCACCTCGGCCCGGGACTCGTCCCGGGCGATGGGGCCGAGCTGGGCCGCGCCCACGGTGATCTCGCGGACGTTGCTCGACAGGCGCGACACCCGCTCGTCGGCCACTTCGCCCTCCAGGTGGGTGGTCAGCGTCTTGTCGCGGCCTGCGCTCATGCCGTCACCTCGGCCGTGTGCTCCACTGCCGATGCCTCGGCGATCTCGGCCAGCTCCAGCATCACCCGCAGCAAGACGTTGGCCCCCGCTTCCAGGTGCTCGGGCTCGGTGTGCTCGAACGGATTGTGGCTGATGCCCTCCCAGGAGGGCACGAACACCATCGAGGTGGGGCACACCGGGGCGAACATCTGGGCGTCGTGGCCCGCTCCCGAGCACAGCCGCCGGTGGCTGAACCCCAGTTCGGCGGCGGCTCGCTCCACCCGGTCGACCATCTCGGGGTCGAACTCCACCGGGGCGAACCGGGCCAGCCGCCGGGAGGTGATCCCGGTGCCCGACTCGGCGGCCAGCTCTTCTAGGAAGGCGGCCAGCCGGTTCTCGGCCTCGGTGAGAAGATCGTCGTCGGTGTTGCGCATGTCCACGGTCAGCACCGCGTCGGAGGCCACCACGTTGACCAGGTTGGGGTGCAGCTCCACCCGGCCCACGGTGCACACCTGCGGCGGGCCGAACTCGGCGGCGAGCTCGTGGACGAACACCGCGATGCGGGTGGCGGCCCAGCCGGCGTCGTGGCGCATGTCCATCGGGGTGGTGCCGGCGTGGTTGGATTGGCCGGCCACGGTGATCTCGGTCCAGCTGATGCCCTGCACCCCGGTGACCGCGCCGATCACGATGCCCTCGGTGTCGAGGATCGGGCCCTGCTCGATGTGCAGCTCCACAAAAGCATGGGGCGGGGGCGACGGACACGGCGCCGGGCCCCGGTAGCCGATCCGGTCGAGCTCCTCGCCCACCACCGCGCCGTCGGTGCCCACGACGTCGAGCGCCTCTTCCAAGGGGAGCTCGCCGGTGTACACCAGGCTGCCCAGCATGTCGGGCGGGAACCGGGAGCCCTCCTCGTCGGTGAAGAACCCCACCGCCAGGGGCCGCCGGGTGGTGATGCCCGCCCGCTTCACCGCCTCGATCACCTGCAATCCGGCCAGCACGCCGAGGTTGCCGTCGTAGCGTCCGCCGGTGCGCACGGTGTCGATGTGGCTGCCGCACATGACCGGCGGCCCCGGCTCGGCCCCGGCCATCGTGCCCGTCACGTTGCCGATGCCGTCGATGCTGACCTCCAAGCCCAGGTCCCGCATCCACGTCACCACCAGGTCGCGGCCGTCGCGGTCCTCGTCGGTGAGCGCCAAACGGCAGGCGCCGTCGGTGCCCTCGATTTCGCCAATTGAAGCCAGAGCAGCCAAACGGTCGCTTAGGCCCTGACCATCAACACTGATCTCAGTAGCCACAGAAGCCATAGTCTGCCAAAGATTTCACCTTTTGGTATCGCTTGGTATCGCAGAATCGCCAACTCGCCCAACGAGACTGGCCTTCAGCGAATAGATTTTATCTGTTGTGAGTTTCAACCGATTGCGAACGCCGCACTGTTTCCCTGCTGCCTTTGAGGCAACACCGTGAGCGACGTCGTCGTTGCCCGGAGCCTGGAAGAGGCGCGCGGCGCTTTGGCCGATGATCCCGGCGCGACCGTGCTGGCCGGGGGCACCGATCTCATGGTGGAGATCAACCGGGGTCTGCGCCGTCCCAGCCGCATCGTGGGCGTGGCCCAAGTGCCGGAATTGCGCCAGTGGAGCGTCGCCGACAACAGGGTGATTGTGGGCGGCGGTGTGACCTATACCGAGATGATGACCACCCCGCTGGCCGATGCCGCCCCCGCCCTGGCCCAAGCCGCCCGCACGGTGGGCTCCCCGCCCATTCGCAACGCCGGGACCCTGGGGGGCAACTTGGGCACCGCCTCGCCGGCGGGAGACACCCTGCCGGTGCTGGCCGCCCTCAACGCCGAGATCGTGGTGGCGGGCCCCGACGGGGAGCGTCGGATGGGGTTGGACGATTTCGTGGTGGGGGTGAAGCGGACCTCGCTGCGGCCGGGAGAGCTGATCGTGCGGGCCGAGATGGACCGGCCACGGGGCCGCCAGGAGTTCTTGAAGATCGGCCCCCGCAACGCCATGGTGATCTCCATGGCCGGGCTGGCCCTGGTGGTCGACCGCGATGCCCGCGCCGTGCGCTGCGCCCTGGGCGCGGTGGCCGCCGGCATCCCCCGGGCCCGCGACGCCGAGGCCTGGGTGGCCGAGCGCATCGACTGGGACAACGGCACCGGGGTGGACGACGCCGTGGCCGACGAGTTCGGCCAGCGGGTGACGGCGGCCTCTTCCCCCATCGACGACCACCGCTCCACCGCGGCCTACCGCCGCCACGCAGTGGCGGTGCTGGCCACCCGAGCCCTGAAGCGGGCCTTCGCCAAGGGAGATTCCGGCCATGCCTGATCCCTATTCGCTGCGGGTCAACGGGGTGGACTGCGAGGTGGCCGACTCCGACCTAGCCGAGAGCCTGCTGTTCGTGCTGCGGGAGCGACTGGGGCTCACCGGCACCAAGAACGCCTGCACCGAGGGCGAGTGCAGTTCGTGCGCGGTGCTCATCGACGGGGTGCTCACCTGCTCGTGTTTGGTGCTGGCCGCCACCGCCGCCGGCCAGGACATCACCACCGTGGAGGGGCTGGGCGACGGGCGCGACGGATTGTCGGTGGTGCAGGAGGCGTTCGTGAGCGAGGGCGCGGTGCAGTGCGGATTCTGCACGCCGGGGCTGATCGTGGCCGTCCACGACCTGCTGGAGGCCGACCCCGACCCCAGCGACGGCGATGTGCGAGAGGCCCTGTCGGGCAACCTGTGCCGCTGCACCGGCTATGGGCGCATCCTGGCCGCGGTCCACACCGCGGCCGAGGCCAAGCGGGGCCGGCCATGACCTTTGAAGCGGCCAACACCGCGGCTGGTGGCAGCACCGCGGCCGGAACCGGTGCCGACACCATCGTCGACGCCGGAACCCGTGGGGTGGGGGCCGACGTGGGCCGCCCCGACGGGATTCCCAAGGTGCAGGGCCGGTTCGCCTTCTCATCCGACCTGTGGGCCGACGACTTCTTGTGGGGCCACACCCTGCGCTCGCCCCACGCCTCGGCTGGGATCCGCGGCATCGACATCGGGCCGGCTTTGGCCATGGCCGGGGTGTACGCCGTGCTCCTGGCCGATGACGTGCCCGGCCGCCTCACCTATGGGCTGGAGCACGGCGACCAGCCCGCTTTGGCCGACGGGCAGGTTCGGTATGTGGGCGAGCCGGTGGCGCTGGTGGCCGCCGACCACCCCGACATCGCCCGGCGGGCGGCCGAGGCCATCGTGGTGGACTACGAGGTGACCGAGCCTCTGACCGACGCCGAGGCTGCGCCCACCGCGGCGCCAATCCACCCCGACGGCAACGTCTTCAGGGAGATAACCATCCGCCACGGCGACTTGGATGTGACCGGCGAGATAGTGGTGGAGGGCGTCTACGAGGTTGGCATGCAAGACCAGGCCTTCATGGGGCCGGAGTCGGGCATGGCGCTGCCCGACGAAGACGGCAGCGTGGAACTGTTCGTGTCCACCCAATGGCTGCACGTGGATCGAGAGCAGATCGCCGCCTGCCTGGGAATCGACGAGGAGAAGGTCCGCCTCACCCTGGCCGGGGTGGGCGGGGCGTTCGGCGCCCGCGAGGACCTGTCGTTGCAGGTCCACCTGTGCCTTTTGGCCCTGCACACCGGCAAGCCGGTGAAGATGGTCTACAGCCGGGACGAGTCGTTCCTCGGCCACGTGCACCGACATCCGGCCAAGATGTGGTACCGCCATCATGCCGACCGCAGCGGACGGCTGGTGAAGGTGGAGGCCCGGATCGTGCTCGACGGCGGGGCCTACGCCTCCACCTCATCGGCGGTCATCGCCAACGCCTCCTGTTTCGCCGCTGGCCCCTACAAGGTGCCATCCGCCCACATCACGGGCTTGGCGGCCCGCACCAACAACCCGCCGTGCGGGGCCATGCGGGGATTCGGCGCAGTGCAGACCTGCTTCGGCCACGAGTCGCAGATGGACAAGCTGGCCGCCGCCCTGAACATGGACCCGGTGGAGCTGCGGCTGCTCAACGCCATAGGCCCCGGTGATCGGCTGGTTACCGGACAGCTCATCACCGGCACATTCCCCACCGCCGAGGTGATCCGCCAGTGCGCCTATGCCCCCGAACCTGAGATCCCCCCCTCCGACGACCGGCGAGACCTCCCCGGGGGATCGGGCCGCACCACCGATGCGGCCGACACCGTGCGGGGAACGGGCTTCGCCGTGGGGTTCAAGAACCTCATGTTCTCCGAGGGCTACGACGACTACTCATCGGCCGCCTGCCGGGTGTCCGACGGGGTGGCCACCATCACCTGCGCCTGTGCCGAGGTGGGCCAGGGGTTCGTGACCCTGGCCCAGCAGATCGCCCGCACCGAGCTCGGGGTGGACGAGGTGATCTTGGCCCCGGCCCAAACCGCCACTATCGGCTCGGCCGGATCGTCGTCGGCCAGCCGCCAGACCTGGATGTCGGGCGGGGCGGTGCAGGCCGCCTGCCGGGAGGTGCGAGCACAGATCCTGGCCGACGTCGCCGCCGAGTGGGGGGTGTCTCCCGACGGGCTGGTGCTGCGCGACGGCCTGGTGGTGTCGCTGGACGGCCAGCAGGAGGCACTGCTGGCCCAGGTGACCGCCGGGGCCGGCTACGAGGCCGACGTTGAGTACCACCACGCCCCCACCGAGGCGCTGGACGAGAACGGCCAGGGCAACGCCCACGTGTCGTTCGCCTGCGCCGCCCACCGGGCCACCGTCGATGTGGACCCCGACCTGGGCCTGGTGCGAGTGCGAGACATCACCACCGCCCAAGACGTGGGCCGCATCCTCAACCCCACCCAGGCCGTGGGCCAGATCGAGGGCGGCATCGCCCAAGGGCTGGGGCTAGCCCTGATGGAGGAGATCGTGCTGGACGACGGCCTGGTGCGCAACGCCTCCTTCACCGACTACGTGATCCCAACCACCCTCGACATGCCCGACGTGACCATCGCCGCCTTTGTAGAAGAACCCGAACCCGGCGCCCCCTACGGCGCCAAAGGCATCGGCGAACCCCCCACCATCTCCTCCTCCGCCGCCATAGCCGCCGCCGTCAGAGCCGCCACCGGCCAACCCCTCCCCAGAATCCCCATCCGCCCCTCGGATATTGCGCTGGGCTGAAACGAAGTGCGGTCTTATTGCCGCTCCATAGGCGCTGTCAGCCGATGATGATGCCGCTACCATGGTTGTTGACGAGACGGTTGGCCACTTGAGACGGAGAGGTGCCATCGAGGACGAACGATTTACCCGGCGGCTCTACACAGTGCCTGGAGCGGCGCGCCTAGTGGGCATGAGCCCGTCCACTCTGCGCACATGGTCTCACGGCTATGAGAGGACACTTCTGAGCAATACCCAGGTGAAGCAGGGGCCAGTCATCACCGCGTTCGACAACCGCTTCGGTGATCGACGGTCGATTCCCTTTATTGGGCTGGTCGAAGCAGTCGTGATCCAGGCATTTCGCAATACTGGCCTTCCCCTCCAGCGCATCCGCAAGGCGCTTGAAATTCTCGCCGACGAGGGTGAACTCGGGCATGCGCTGGCCTCGCGGCAGCTGTTCAGCGATGGAGCAAGCGTCTTGTACGACTACGCAACCCGCAGCCAGGACAAGCAACTCAGGCTGCTCACCGTGGTACACACCGGCCAGCGCGTGTTCCATGAAGTGATAGGCGACTACTTGGAGCGCATCACATTCGGCGACACCTGGGCCACCGAGCTCATCCTCCCGGTGACCGAACGGCCCCTGCTTCGCGTCATCCCAGAGGTGGCGGGAGGAGACGCAGTTTTCGTAGAGGGGGGCGCAACTCTCGCGGCCGTCTCATCCCGCGCCAGCGCCGGCGAGCCGTTGGAGTCCATCGCAGCCGATTTTGGGACTCCCGCAGACCAAATAGAGGAAGCCCTCTGTGCCATCTGGCCGGCGCAGGCAGCAGCCTGACCAACCGCCTCCTGTCTTCTTCTTGGATCGAGGCCTCGGTCGTCATCTGATTGCCGATGCGATTCGTGCAAGAGGCCACGAAGCACTGCCGATGGCAGAGGTATACCCCGGAGGCGCCGACCAGCGGATCGCCGATCCCGACTGGATGCTTAGGGCAGACCAAGAAGGCTGGGTCGCGTTGACCAAGGACCACTCCGTCGTTCGCGACCATCGTGATGTGCTGGCTGAAACCACGCTGCGAGTATTCGCCTTCAACAACGCCAACCTCACAGGACCCGAGATGGTGGACCGCCTAGAAACCAACTTCAACCGAATCCTGCAACGCGCAGCCAAACCTGGACCCTATGTCTATGTGATTGGACGTGACAGCTTGGAACTTCGCTGGCGTCCAACTCCAGATCCCTAGATTGCTGTCGGATGCTGCCCGCTGTTTGATCCGGCCCTTGTAGCTGGGGGAGCACGCAACGTTTTCACCTTGGCCCGAGCCTCTCCGGTTCTTGGCGAGCGGCGCGTACGCTTGATCTTGGCAAGCTCGTCGGTCGTGAACTCGCGCTCCTCGAAGCCCGCTGCCATGGCCTCTACGGCATCGCCGAATGCCGCCCGCATGAAACCCGCCGAGGGGTTGTGGGAACGGAAATCCAAGGAAGAATGTTGAAGTGCTGAGGCTACTCTGACAGTCGTGGCCGAGAAGCTGGAAGCCGCTCATCGAAGGAGGCTGGGACGGGCGGTCGCGTTCGTGCATATGGCCGACAACGGCCAGATCCCGCCCATTACTGCTGCAGAGATCGAGCCGTTGCTGCTCGCTGGCAGAGCCATGGATTTCGCAGCTCGGCTCAAGGACTTCAAGCCTTCCCAACTCACCCGGGAAGTGGTAGAGAATTTTGCCAAGACAGCTGGCATTGGTCCTGTCAGCCTGTTGACTCACATTCTCCCGGTGCTCAAGAGAACTGATGTCGTTAACTGGGTCTTCGCGTTGAAGCTGGGACCGGGGTGATTGTGGGGGTCCACCACTGAGTTGGGGGCCTCGCCGATTCTTGTGACTGTCAACTAGTCCAAGATTCAGGAGGCCCCTGGTGGTTCAAGCTAGTGCAGCGGCGTGGTTCGGCGCGGCCGGTTTCGAGGTGACCGGCGTTGGCGAGGAGGGCGGGGAGGTGGTGGTGAGCGTGCAGACTCCCGATGGGCAGCGGGTGTTGTGCGATGGTTGCGGGCACCGGGCGCGGTCCAAGGGGCGCCGCGAGGTGTGTTTGCGCGATGCCCCGGCGGCGGGCGGGCGGCCGCTGCGGGTGTTGTGGAACAAAAGGGTGTGGGCCTGTGCGAATCCGGGGTGCGGGGTGAGGACCTGGACCGAGCGGGCCGAGCTGGCCGGGCCGCGGCGGGTGCTCACCGCCGGGGCGGTCCGGTGGGCTGCAGACACGCTGGCGGCGGTGGAGGGGTCGGTTGCGTCTTTGGCCCGGCGGCTCGGCGTGGGGTGGCGCACGGTGTGGTCCGCGGTCGAGGCGGTGGCTTGTGAGCGGGCCGGCGATCCCGCCCGGGTGGGTCCGACCGCGCGGGTCGGGTTCGACGAGACCGTGATGGCATCGGCGACAAGGCGGCGCCGGCGCCGGTTCATCACCGCCGCGGTCGATGCCGCCACCGGCCAGGTCATCGACATCTTCGACGGGCGCGATGCCGCTGACCTGCGGCGATGGCTCCAAGCCCAACCCCGATGGTGGGCCGAGGCCGTCGAGGTGGTCTGCACAGACCCCCACGAGGGCTATCGCAGCGCCGTCAGATCGCTCAAGCGCGACGGCGGCCTTCGGCCCGCTGTGGCTGTCGCGGCGGATCCGTCCCCGCATCGTGCGCCTGGCGAACCAGGCGATCACCGGGTGCCGCCAGCGCACCCAGAACGAGACCACCGGCCACCGCGGCCGCACCGGCGACCCCCTATACGGGATCCGCAAGCTGTTGTTGACAGGAGCCGAGCGCCTCGACGCCCAAGGCCTCCAGCGCCTGCAATCAGCCCTGGACCAAGGCGATCCCTACGACGAGGTAGCCGACTGCTGGACGGCGAAGGAGAAAGTCCGGTCCGTGTTCAAGACCCGAGACCCCCAACAGGCCACCGCCCGCCTCGACGACACCATCGAATGGTGCGCCGCCCCCGAGTCCGGCCCCGAGCTGCGACGCCTCGCCACCACCCTTCACCGCTGGCGCGACGAGATCGAAACCAGCATCCGCACCCGCACCCACAACGGCCGCACCGAAGCAGCCAACGCCAAGATCAAAGACGTCAAACGCTCAGCCAGAGGCTTCCGCAACCTCGCCAACTACCGGCTCAGAATCCTGCTGGCAGCCGGACGAAAACCACGCGAAACTCAACCAGTCACAAAAATCAGAACCCGACGTCCCAGCTTCGTCGCGTAGAGCCGCTAAAGAGGATTCATGGTGAGGCGCTGCTAGACAAGCAGCTTGGGTTTTGCGGCCTTTGTTGGGAGCCCCTGGACACGTCATACAACATTGACCACATCAAGCCTCTTGGCACCCACTGGACGGGCCTGTCTACAAATGCCAACGCCTTGGTGAATTTGCAAGTCACACACCAGTCATGCAATCAGCGCAAAGACAACAGTGCGATGTGGATAAACCGTTATCTACTAGAAACAGTGTTCCTGTGGCGGGCGCATGGCTCACCGGGTGGGCCTCTAAACGCTCTTGAGTTCTTGGTGTGCTTGCCCGAACTGCGGCTATCGGCAGTCAACGTGTCATGGGGTTGGGGCCAGAACAAAGAACACCACTTCACCCTCTATTGCAGGGACGAGATGGTGTTGTCCGGCGACCTCGACACCATTGAACTGTTCTGTCAACATGTAATGAAAGTGCCAGAAATACCCTACGAATTCATCGCTGGCAGAATGGACATGACGTTAGTCCCTACATCCGCCGAAGCCGAATGAATGAGTCGCCATCTTCCGGTATGAGTCCCATCTGAGACACCCGAATACAGATGCACCGACAGTGGTGTCTACGACCTCCCTCACCATTAGACCTTGTGCCGTGAGAGACAAGAATCTCGGGTGTTTCGAGCGGGGGCACGGTCGGTGAGCGCATTCACACCATACGTAAGCGAGCAGCTCAAGGCGTACGTCTATCTGTTGATCGATCCGCGCGACGGTGAGATCTTCTATGTGGGCAAGGGAAACGGGAGCCGGGTGTTCGCCCACGCCCTGGATGCTCTTGGCGACGAGGAAGCTGCGAGCGACAAGCTGGATCGGATCAGGGAGATTCATGCAACAGGCCAAGATGTCGAACATCAGCTGCTGCGGTTTGGACTCACAGACCGAACAGCCTTCGAGGTCGAAGCAGCGGCAATTCAGCTGCTAGGTATGGACGAACTCACCAACAAAGTCGAGGGCCATCACGTTTGGCTGCGGGGCCGAATGACGACTGATGTGGCAATCTCGCTTCTTGATGCTCCCCAAGTGCCTGAAATCAAGGAGCGTGTGATTCTGTTTCGGATTCCCCGGCTCTGGTCACCGGAGATGTCCGCCGAGGAATTGTACGAGACAACTCAAGGTTGGTGGACGCTTGGGCCCCGCCGCAATGGTGCCGACTACGCCTTTGCCGTCAACCGGGGAGTCATCCGCGAGGTGTACCGGATTGACGACTGGCGCCAGCGACAGCCAGGCGACCGGGACTGGGAACAAGACATTGGCAAGTCTCGCAAGCGGTGGGGCTTCAGTGGCCAGGTTGCCGATGAGCTCGCGCACTACCGCAACACCAGCGTGCGGCACCTCTTCAAACAGGGGGAGTCCTTACCCTTCAAGTACGTGAACTGCTGAGTTCGACCTTCCCTTTAGCTGGGTAGGAAACAGAGACACGCAGGCTGCGCTCATTCTGGGGAAACCCCTGGTGGGAACCGGGGCGTCGCCTGGTAGAGGAGATGGCGGGACAAGGGCAAGTCGTTCGCGGTTGGCGGGGAGTTGCAAATATCGTTTGTCTCATGCTGTCGCCGCATGTGGATGAACTCGAGGTTCGAGAGCCGTAGAAGCTCTGGCTGCGATTCGATGACGGCATCACCGGCACCAATGCCCCCCGTCGTCCACAAGATCCTCCTCTCACGCCCGAAATCGTGGTTGTCTGTTGAGAGGTTATTGTTACTATTTCCTCTTATGAATACAGCTCGACTGGTGCGGGAGCGGGTGGCGAGCGCTCCGGAGCGCAGTTTTGTTGCAGTTGCCGACATGGTGTGGCCGCGCCATGCGGTGGAGTGCGAGTTGTCTCGGCTGGCCGGGCGCGGCGAGGTCGTCCGGGTGCGAAAAGGGCTCTATTGGAAGGGCCCCATGACTCGGTTGGGCATGCCTCTGCCCGGCTCCATGGAGGTCGGCTTGGCCGTCGGCGGCGTCGGGGCCGGGCCAGCGGGCCTGTCAGCGGCCCACTTTTTGGGGCTGACCACCCAAGTGCCCGCGATAGAGACCATCGCAGTCGCAGGCCGCGTTCCGGCACCGTTCCCTGGGGTGAGATTTGTATCCCGCTCTGTGGAGCGCCGCGTCAACGAATTGCGCCGTGCGGAGGTGGCTGTCATCGAGGTCTTGCGCGACGGACCGGGTGTTGTCGAAACGCCGTGGCGGCGGCTGAACGGGGTAATCGGTTTGCTGGCCGACGATGGCGAGATTCGCATGTCCGTAGTCGACACCGAGTTGCGCGCCGAACACCATCCCGCCGCCCGCCGCCGCTGGGCTGAGTTGATCTAGGGCCAATTCAGTGTCCCACCGATTGCGCGACAACCCAGACGAACTGGATGTCTTCGTGACGAGGATCGCGGCACAAACAGGCGTACCGGCCGCCCATTTAGAGAAAGACTTTTGGGTCACCGAGGTTCTTAGAGGCGCGGCCACTGCCTCAGCCAGCACCGGCTGTTCAGTCATTTTCAAAGGCGGCACCAGCCTCTCCAAAGCGCACCGGCTTATCCAGCGCTTCTCTGAGGACGTCGACCTCATCGTCGTCTTGCCCGATGCGGGAAGGACGACGAGGGACAAAACCCTCAAGGAATTCGTGAGCGCGGCCGCCGACTCCACCGGACTCCTACCAGAGTCCGACCCCGACTCCACGACCAAGGGCGTCAAGCGGACTGCCGCTTTTGCCTATCCTGCCAATCACGCTTCGGGCGCGTTGAAGACCCGTGTGCTCATGGAATTGGGGACGCGAGGCGGGGCGCTTCCCTTCCGCCGCCTCTTCGTGCAGCCGCTTGTCGCTGAGCACGCCGAGAGCGCGGGTCTGCCCGTTGATTTCGAGGAAGCCGAGCCAATAGGTCTGCTTGTGCTGGAGCCTGTCCGCACCCTTGTAGAAAAGCTGGTCTTGTTGCATGCAGCAGCCTCTCGTGGCGACGAACGCCGTAAAGTCATCACCGCGCGCCACTATTACGACGTCGATCAACTACTCCAGAACAGAGCAGTGCTCGAACATCTTGCCCAAGACCCCATCGACATCATGGCCAGAGAAGTCGCGCAGCATTCTCAAGCCGTCGGGCTTTCCGCCTCCACACGTCCTTCAGGCGGTTTCGCTGCCAGTCGGGCGTGGGACACGGGCACCGCTACCGTCGCAGCCGCTGCCTACCGCTCCGTTACCCAAACCCTCCTATGGCCCAACGCCCCCGTTTCAACCTTTGAACAATGCTGCCAACGCATTCACGCACTTGCTTCAGTCCTTTGAACCATGACCGGGCCTCCCCGGCGGCGTGTCTTCAGAAAAGCTGGGAAGATCACGAAAGCAGCGGACCTCCCGTTGCACAGTTCTAAGGCTGGCGGCGGTGCCGGCTGCGGTGGCGCGGGAGGGCCCGGTGGTCACAGCAGTATCTCTAGAGTCGACTGTATTGCCGGAGCGGACTTGGGGAAGCGACTTGCCATTTCCAGGAGCGCAGCCGGCTGGTTTCCTCTGATTCGCAGCCAGCGTTTGAGCGCTTCGAGGGCTTGGTCGGTTCCGTAGAGGTGTCGCAAGCGGTACGCATCAACGATTGTCCGAGCAGGGCTGTAGATGCCTATGACAAGACGGCCGGCAATTGGAGTCGTGGTACGGCCGATGTCGAAGGTGTCGGAGTCGAATCGGTGCCAGGTGACCGGCGTCTCAGTCTTGGGTGGCCGTTGCGATCGGGGGAGAGCGACGTTGATGGCCGGTGGGATGTCGTCGGTTAGGTCGTGGTGCGCCAGCGCCGATGTCAGGCACAGCGTTGCGCTCGGCGAGCGGACGGCGATCTCGACCAAATCAGGATCGGCCTCGAATCCAGGATGCGCGTAGATGCCTCGGGCAATGCGGTCAATGTCGCCGCGATCTCGCATCTGATACAAGACGCGATCGGAAATGCCCGCCTGGAGCGCATCGGCATGAGTGAAGACCTCGGTCAGGCCGGCGATGATCGTCTCCACAGACATGTATGAAAGTGTATCCAGATTGTGATTGTCTGGCTACATATTCATACGGACATGTTGGCAAGAAATAACCCCGCCATGCCCTGCGGAACAGGGCAGGCGGGGAAGAACGAGGTCACCGTAGCCGAGCACATGGGCAATCGCAATGGAATACTGAAGGCCCTATGGAGAGCTGGAGCGAGGCCGATCAGCTCCCTGAGCTTCCGGCGGTCGTCGACCTGGCCCGCACAGTCATGAGCGACGACGCAGCACGATTCTGGCTGCGCTCACCCAATCCTGATCTTGGCAATGAGAGGCCGCTGGACCTCGTTGCAGCAGGCGACACCCAACGAGTGATCGACCTCCTGCTCGCCCTGGCGGAGGGCGTCACCGCCTAGGCGGGTTCAGTCCGAACTGTGGTCCACTAGGTAGAAGAAACCGCGGCGCGATCCCCAGAACCACAGGGCGCCGGCTACGACGGAAACTGTCACAAATCCCAGCATTCGCCAAGGTGCGCTCGCTCCCCATACCCACCCAGGCACATATCCGCCTAGTTGGATCACTACTACAAGTCCCACCGAGCACAAGGCCGTTCGGCGCTGGTTGATCGGCGGGCGCGGCTTGTTGGCATTCCTGTAGAGCCAACCGAGGTGGTCGGGGGACTTCAGGCGGTTGTAGGGCCAGCCAAGCTTGTCTAGTTCAACTCCCATGTGCTGCTCGAAAGCGTAGCCAAGGCGGTGGTGGGCAGCGTGCGTCAGCGATCGCGCCACATGGACGAGGCAGATCGAGTTGGCGGTACAAGGACAAGTCGTTCGCGATTAGTGAGGAACTGGAAATATTGTTTGTTTCATGCTGTCGCCGCATGTGGTTGAACTTGAGGTTCAAGAGCCGTACAAGCTCTGGCTGCGATTCGACGACGGCATCGCCGGCACTGTCGATTTGTCGGACAGCGCGGCGCTTGGCGGCGTTTTCGCCGCATGGGCTGACCAGGACTTCTGGCGCTCAGCACACATCGTGGCCGATTCCGGTGCGGTGGCGTGGGGCGACGGCACTGAAGTCGATGTCTGCCCGCTAAGCCTCTATCTCGACGTCACCGGCCAAACCTTCGACGAGGCCGTGCGAGATGCCAATGAGAGTCACACCGAGAGCCGCCGGGCTGACGAACGATTCCAAGAACGGCTTGCCGCGTCGAGGGCGCGCTACCACCGGATCCTCGAACGCTTGGCCGAATAGGGCATGAACCGTGATTGATCCGAGCGATATCGACCAGGAGGGCTTTGCCGACCATCCTCCTATCCTGCGCGGCGAGGAGTTGACCGAATCCATCTTGCGGTCGCTGAAGCTGGCCGCCAAGAACGCGCATCTCTTGGGATATCAAACCGGCACGGGGGTGGTGACGCGGCGCTAAAGCTGACTAGCCAGCAGTGCCGGAGCTGAGCCGGCGTTCAGGGACCCAGGGTCGTAACAGGGATGATTGCGATTCCGTCGGGCAACTCGACTCCGACGCCGGTGGCGGTGATCACGGCCAACTTGATGGGGTCTCCCATCCGATTGGTGTCGACCCGGTCTCTCAGCCGACGAAGCGATTCGATGCCTTCCATGATCCCTTCGTCGCTGCCCAGCTTGACCTCGAAAGCGGCCCACTCCCCGTCGGCTCTTTCCAAGATCACGTCTACTTCCAATCCGTATTCGTCCCTGTAGTGAGAGAGTTGGCAACCCTCGAACTGCGAATAGATCCGAAGATCGCGCACGACGAGCGATTCAAAGAGAAAGCCGAAGAATTCCAAATCGGCCCGCAGCCGGGCGCTGTTGGTCCGCAGGGCGGCAACAGCGAGAGATGGACACACGAAATGGCGCGCCGGAGTCGTGCGCAGGGCAATACGTGACCGCAGATGCGGCTTCCACGCTGGCAAGTCCTCAATCACGAACAGCCGCTCGAGTGCCTGCACATACCCCTTGACAGTTCGGGGGTGCATGGGCACTTCTCGATCTCCAGACGCATCTTCGGCCAGTGTCTTGTAGGACGCCTTGGTACCGGTGTTGCGCCCCAGCGAAGTCAGCAATCGGCGCACCCCGACGGGGTCGCGCTTCACGTCATCTACTTGGGCGATGTCAGTGCGGCTGATGTCGTCCAAGTAATCGCGCAGATACCTCTGAGGGGAAACAGGAGTGTCTGAGACGAGCCTCGGCCAGCCTCCGCGGCATACGAGGTCGATCATTTCAGGAGTCTGAACACCGGGGTTTTGTGGCCGACAGGGATCACCGTCCATCAGCTTGTTGAGCGACACACTCCCGTCCGACTTGCCGGATTCGAACAACGACATTGGCCGCATCCTCACCCGGACGACCCGTCCGGCGCCGGAATGCCTGGTTACCTCATCGGGCGGATTCGCCGATCCGGTGAGTAGGAATTGCCCCATCTCAGCCCGGTCATCGCAGGCGCGCCGCATGGGATTCCAGATGTCGGGCACTTGCTGCCACTCGTCCAACAAGCGGGGTACGGGGCCGTCAAGCAGGAAAGCGGCATCAATCGACGCCGCCAGCCGGACGCCGGGCATCGTGTCGAAGAGCGCTTCGCTTTGTGCGAAGTGCTTCCCTGTCCAGGTCTTTCCGCTGGCACGGGGACCGTCTAGGAGGACAGCGGGGCTGGATTGCAGCGCATCAACCACTTCCCGGTCAACGACCCGAGGTCGGTATCCAGACGGGGTGAGGGTTCCAGTCACAGGATCCCAGTCTATCCAAGTGCTGTTATACTGTCATTTCAAGTGCTAAAAAACTGATATCAAAAGTGCTGACATACAGACGCAGCGGCAGCGGGTGGATAGGAAAGAAGTGGAACTCGTCTGAGGGCCTCGTGGCGTATTACCTGGGAAGCCTTGATTCGGGGGAGATGGCTAGGGACAGGGCGACGGCTACTACTGCGGCGGCGGCCCAAGGAGGTAGGAGTTGGCTCCGGTCACCGCCCAGCTGGCGGCACCGGTTCCGGTGTCGAGGTCGCGGGCGATGTCGCCCACGGCCACCGCTATCACCGTCAGGCTCATGCTCACCCCGAACTGCACGGGGACGATGGCCGCCATCAGGCGGAACCGGTAGCGGTCGTCGTGGCCGACCGCAGCGGTGCTCAGCGGTTTACCGAGATCACGCCGACAGCGCGGCCTTCACTGCGGCCGTGGCGGTCTCCTGGGCGGCCACGGCGCCGGGGATGGCCAGGGTCATGCCGAAGAAACCGTGGAACATGCCGTCGTAGCGGTGGACCTCGCAGGCCACCCCGGCCTCTTGGAGACGGGCGCCGTAGGCCTCTCCCTCGTCGCGCAGAGGGTCGTACTCGGCGGTGATCACACACGCCGGCGGCAGGCCGCTGAGGTCGGCGGCTTTGATCGGCGAGGCATAGGGGTTGTTGCGGTCGGCCACGTCGGCGTACTGGTCGTAGAACCAGTCCATCGACTCCTTGGTCAGGAAATAGTCGAAACCGTTCTCGGTCTGCGACAGCCAGGCGTTGGTGTCCATATCGCAGCAGGGGTAGATGAGGAGCTGATGGGCGATGGCCGGCCCGCCCCGGTCGCGGGCCATCAGAGCCACCACCGCGGCCAGGTTGCCCCCCGCGCTGTCGCCGGCCACCCCCAGCCGGGCGGCGTCGGCGCCGATGTCCGCCGCGTTGGCGGCCACCCACTGGGTGGCGGCGTAGGAGTCCTCGGCCGCGGCCGGGAACCGGGCCTCGGGGGCCAGCCGGTAGTCCACCGACACATACACCATGCCGGTGCGGTTCACCATCTCCCGCACCTGGCCGTCGTGGCTGTCGATGCCGCCGATCACCCAACCCCCGCCGTGGAAGAACACCACCACTGGCAACGGCTCGTTCGAGGTCGTGGGCCAGTAGATGCGGATCGGCAGCTCGGTGCCGTCGGCGCCGGGGATCACGCGGTCTTCAGTGCGGGCCACGTCCTCCACCGGCAATTCGCCCGTCTGCATCATGCTGCGCAGCTCCACGGCGGTCATCGAGGAGATGCCCTTGAAGCTCACCCCGTTGTCTTCCATCATGTCCATTACGGCCTTGGCGGCCGGATCTAGTGCCATGGGCCGCACCCTAGTTGTCCGTATACGCAGGCTTCGGGTCGCGCCGTTTACCATCTGCCCCGACAACTCACCGCCGCACACACAAGGGGAATGGCATGGAGTTTGCGATGTTCTACGAGATTCCGGTGGCCCGGCCCTGGAATCGCGACAGCGAGTACAACGCCTACCAGAACACCATCGAACAAGCCGTTCTGGGCGACAAGATGGGCTTCCACTCGTTTTGGACGGTGGAGCACCACTTCTTGGAGGAGTACTCCCACTGCTCCAACCCCGAGGTGCTGTACGGCCACATTGCGGCCCTCACCGAGAACATGCGGCTGGGCTACGGCGTTCGGCTGCTGCCCAAGCCCTACAACCACCCGGTGCGCACCGCGGAGTCGGTGGCGGTGCTCGATCTCATCAGCAACGGCCGGGTGGAGTTCGGCACCGGGCGCTCGTCCACCCGGGCCGAGTTGGAGGGCTTCGGTATCCACCCCAACGAGACCCGGGCCCAGTGGGACGAGGCCCTGCGCCACATCGTGGGCTGCTGGACCAACGACGAGTACGAGTTCGAGGGCGAGTACTGGTCGATGCCCAAGCGCCGGGTGCTGCCCAAGCCCCGCCAAGACCCGCACCCGCCCATCTGGGGGGCCACCAGCTCGGTGCCCGGCCACTACGAGATCGGCAAGCGGGGCATCGGGCTGTGCTCGTTCACGGTGGGCTCGCCGCCGGAGGACTTGGCCGAGCGCATCGAGACCTATCGCAAGGGCCAGGCCGACTGCGACCAGCCGGTGGGCAAGTTCCGCAACGAGCGGGCCGCCACCTTCACCATGGTGCACTGCAACGAGACCAACGAGAAGGCCCGGGCCGCCTCCGAGGAGTCGTTCGTGTGGTATCCGGGCTACGGGGGCGGGCTCATCGCCTCGGTGGCCGACTACCTGGCCGACCTGGAGGTGGCCGAGCTGGGCTCCTACTCCTACACCGGCGATGCCGCGCAGAGCCGCGACGAGGGCCTTTTGGGCCAGATCACCATGGACTACATCTGGGAGTCGGGCGCCGCGGTGGTGGGCGACCCCGACCGGTGCATCGAGGTGGCCAAGCGCTACGAGGCGGTGGGCTGCGACCTTTTGTTCTGCCTGCTCAACCCGTACAAGATGAGCCACGAGGACGTGATGACCTCCATCGAGCTCATGGGCAAATACGTGATCCCCGAGTTCAAGAGCTGACGTGGGCCGATGAAATCGCCAACCGAGTTCAAGAAGAGCTAGTCGACGACTGGAGACAGCCATGGCCCTGCACAACATCCGCTACGACTTCCGGTGCCCGGACATCTGCCCGGTGCCGGTGGAGGAGCTGTACCACGCCGCCATCGAGCAGGCGGTGTGGGCCGAGAAGCTGGGCTTCGTTTCGGTGACGCTGTCGGAGCACCACGGCTCCGACGA